>JACJWZ010000001.1:0-1105000 GCA_020636895.1 Thermoleophilales bacterium
CGCGGTAGGCTGCGCCAGCTCGCAGCAGGTGCGGCCCTCATGGTAAGGAGGGGGTCAGGGGTTCAAATCCCCTTCCGGGCTCTTCGCCTACCTTGCGTCGCCGCCCTAGACTCACCGCCCCGTGAGGAGTGAGGAGAGGAACACGACGGGACCGGCCCTCGCCGCCACGGCCCTCGCCGCCGCGGTGCTCGCCTTCCTGGCCATCGTCCCCGCAAGCGCTTCCGCCGCCGATCCCGGCCGCTGGGATCTGACCACGCGCTCGGAGATCCCGCTCGTCTACTTCCAGGGGATCACCTCGGCTCCCGACGGCGACATGTTCTTCGACGGCATCAACGTCGGGCTCTACCGCAGCAGCGCCCAGCTCTCCCAGGAGGCCGCGGTCGACAACGTGATCCCGCCCGACGTCGCCACGGCCGAGAGCTACAACCACGTCGGCGACATCACCCACGACGACGCTGACGGCGGCCGCATCCTGCTCCCGCTCGAGTGCTACTACCCGGGCGCCGGGGGCAACACCTGCAAGACCGGCTCGATCGGCGTCGCCGATCCCGACACCCTCGCGTGGGAGTACTACGTCAAGCTCGACGACGGTCCCATCAAGAAGGCGATGTGGGCCGAGGTCGACAGCACCGGCACGGAGCTCTACACGCAGGGCTCGCAGCCCTCGGGCAGCAACGACAACACCCTGCTCGTCTACGACACCGCCGACATCACGGCATCGAAGGCGGTCGGCGCGCCGGGGGCCGAGGATGTCGTCCCCGAGCACGCTTATCCGAACGTCTTCACCAGCGGCGTGACCGGCGCCGCCTACCTCAACGGCCGCCTCTACTTCGCCAGCTCCTCCCACGTCGCCGGTCAGCTCACCGACACCTTCCGCATCCAGTCCGTCGACCCACACGCCTTCAACCCCGGCGACACCGACGCCGACCGCGCCGTCGACATCGCCGCGACTCGCCGTCTCGAGGTGGAGCTCCAGGTCGCCGGCGAGTCCGAGGGCCTCGACTTCAACGGCAACCTCGGCGGCGTCCTGCACTGGCAGATCCAGCCGATCCCCTCCGACCTCGTCGGCCAGAAGCCGACCTACCCGCCCGGCATCGGCACGATCCTCAGCTTCGTCCCCGACGCGACCGCGACGGACGTCCACGACAGCGACGCCGACGGTATCCCCGACGCCGACGACGCCTGCCCGGATGCCGCCGCCGGTGATCAGCCCGACGGCTGCGCCAACGGCAACCCCGCGCCCGGGAACGACCCCGACCGCGACGGCGTCGTCACCGCCTCCGACAACTGCGCCGATGTCCCCAACAACTTCCAGGCCAACGCCGATCAGGACGCGCAGGGCGACGCCTGCGACCCCGACGACGACAACGACACCGTCCTCGACGGCCCCGACAACTGCGACTTCAGCGCCAACCCGGACCAGAAGGACACCGACGGCGACGGGATCGGGGATGCCTGCTCCGACGACGATGACGCCGACACCGTCGTCGACTGGCGCGACAACTGCCCACTGACCCCCAACCCCGACCAGGCCGACAGCGACGGCGACGGCATCGGCGATGCCTGCGAGGACGTCACGCCGCCGCCCACGACCGACACCACCCCGCCGGAGACCACGATCGGAAAGATCAAGGTGAAGAAGTCGACGGCCACCATCAAGTTCGCCACCACCGAGCCCGGCGGCAGCTTTGAGTGCAAGCTCGACGGCAAGAAGGTCAAGAAGTGCGCGCCGCCGCTGAAGCTGAAGAAGCTGAAGCCGGGCAAGCACCGCTTCGAGGTCGCCGCCACCGACGCCGCCGGCAACACCGACCCGACTCCGGCCAAGGCCAAGTTCAAGGTCAAGAAGGCGAAGAAGGGCAAGCACGGCGGCAAGGGCAAGGGCGGCAAGTAGCCTCCCCGCGTGAGCGCCACCTCACGCATCCCGCGACCCGCCGATCTCCGCGCAGCCGCGTGGACGCTGCGCACCCACGTGGCGCTGCGCCGCCGCATCGCCGCCGAGGGGAGCGAGGCCACCGTGCCGCTTCCTCCGGCGATCCCCGACGCGGCCACGCGCGCCGTCCGCGCCACCCTCCGCGCGCGCCGGGCGAGCTGCCTCGAGAGCGCGATCGTCCTGCAGTCCTGGCACGCCGCCCACGGCCGCCCGCTCGACCTGGTCATCGGCGTCACCGCCCCCGGAGCGGGGTTCCACGCCCACGCCTGGCTGGAGGCCGAGCCGAGCCGCGCGCCGGAGCGGGACGCCGGCGTCACCGCACTCGACCGGGCAACCGCCGCCGCACCGGAGCAGGACGCCGCCGTCACGCCCGACCTCGACGAAGCCGACGACAGCGGCCGCCCGGCCGACGAGTTCACCGAGATCCATCGCCGTCCCGCCGCTAGCCTGAGCGGGCCGGGGACGAGCGGAACACGATGGACGACGAGACGATCATCAGCATCGACACCGAACAGGTGCTCGCACGCGAGGTCGACGGCGAGACCGTGATCCTCGACCTGAGCACCCAGCGTTACGTCGGCGGCAACCGCTCGGTCTCCGCGCTCTGGCCGCTCCTCGAGCGCGGCGCCTCGCTTGAGGAGCTCACCGCCCGTCTCGTCGAGGAGTTCGGGATCGACGCCGAGCGGGCCGGGGCGGACGTCGCCGCCTTCGTCGATCAGCTCCGCGAGCTCGGCCTTCTGAGCCGGGCCTGACGCGCGCCGGACGCGATGAGCGAGCGGCCCGCCGAGCCTCCGATCCGCGTGCGCGGCCTGCGCCGCACCTTCGGCGCGGTCACGGCGCTCGACGGCATCGACCTCGACGTCGCCCCCGCGGAGGTCGTCGCCCTGCTCGGCCCCAACGGCGCCGGCAAGAGCACGCTCCTGCGGATCCTCGGCACGACGCTCCTCGCCGACGCCGGTGAGGCCGGCGTCGAGGGCATCGACGTCACCGCCGATCCCGCCGCAGCCCGCCGCTCCCTCGGCATCATGATCGGCGACGAGCGCTCTCTCTACTGGCGCCTCAGCGGCCGCCGCAACCTCACCTTCTTCGCCGCCCTGCACGGGATGCCGCGTGACGCCGCAGAGGCAGCGGCCACCGAGCTGCTCGAGACGGTCGAGCTCACGGGGGCCGCCGACAAGCCGGTCGGGCAGTACTCGTCGGGAATGCGGGCGCGCCTCTCGCTGGCCCGCGCCCTCCTCGGTGAGCCGCCGGTGCTGCTGCTCGACGAGCCGACCCGCTCGCTCGACCCCGTCGCCGCCCGCCACTTCCGCGAGACGGTCGCCGCCCTCGGCCACGAGCGCGGCGCCGCCGTCCTCCTCGCCACCCACGACCTCCACGAGGCGGTCGCTCTCGCCGACCGCGCCGTCGTCCTCGCCGCCGGCCGGATCGTCCACGAGACCGCCGCCGCCGGGCTCGATGCCGACGCGCTCGAACGCGCCTTCCTCGCCGCCGTCGGGGAGCCCGCGGCATGAGCGCCGGGAGCCCGAGCGAGGTGGCCGCGCCCGGCGCCGAGACACCCGGCAGGGCCGCCACCCCCGGCAATCCACCCCGCCCGGCCATCAGACCGCGCCCGCTCACGATCCTCGCCGCCTTCATCCGCCGCGACTGGGCGATCGACCTCTCCTACCGCGCGCCCTTCGCCCTGCGCGGGATCTCCCTGCTCCTCACCCTGGCGCTCTTCTACTTCCTCGGTGACGTCGTCGACGACGCCGCCTTCGAGGATCAGCAGGGAATCGACTCCGGCTACTTCGGCTACGTGGCCGTCGGGCTCGCCACCTTCACCGTCATCCAGACCAGCCTCATCTCGTTCTCCCGCAAGCTCCGCGAGGAGCAGACCACCGGCACCTTCGAGGCGCTGATGACGACGCCCGCCAGTCCGTCGCTGATCATCCTCGCCAGCGCCGTCTACGAGATCCTCCGCGCCACCATCGACGGCGTCGTGATCCTGCTCGCGGCCGTCGTCATCTTCGGCCTCGCGCTCGACACCTCAGTCGGCGGCATCGCCGTCGCTCTCGTCACCCTGATCGCCGCGCTCGCCCTCTTCGCCTCACTCGGGGTCGCCGTCGCCGGCCTCACCGTCATCTTCAAGCGCACCGCAGCCCTGCTCACCCTGATCATGAGCGCCATCGCGCTGCTCAGCGGCGTCTACTTTCCGATCGATGTCCTGCCCGGGTGGATCCAGACCATCGCCAACGCGATTCCGTTCACCTGGACGCTCGAGCTGCTGCGCGCCGCGCTCCTCGGCGGCGACGTCGACGCCGCGCGGCTCGCCGGCCTGATCGCCTCGGTGCTCGTCCTGCTGCCCGCGGGCCTGGTCTTCTTCGGCTGGTCCTTGCGCCGTGCGAGACGCGCGGGTACCCTCGCGCTCTACTAGCCGCCGGTCGGGCCTACGAACCAACCGGCGGCATTCTCCGTTCGCCGCGGTTATCCTGCCCGGGCTCGGGGAAGTATGGATCGGTTGAGCCCCCCGGTCGGAGCGGGCTCTCAACGGGAGAGAGAGAGACCAAGAACTTGACGAGCCACCGCCCGGGGTCGAGGGGACTCCGCATCACGGTCGCCGCCATCGCGGCGCTGATCCTCAGCACCCTGATCACCGCGAACGCAAGCGCCGCGACGCCGGTGATCGTCAACGGCTCCAACGGCCAGTGGCTCGAATCGGGGTCGATCGGCGACAACGGCGGCAACAGCGCCGCCGTCACCGTGTCCCTGCTCGTCAAGCACGACCCCGGTCGCAACGTGACCAACCTGAAGATCGACGACGACTACGACGGCACCGACAACACGACCAGCAAGGCGCTGAAGGCGGTGACGGCGCAGCAGCCCACGATCGTCAACGGATACGACTACTCGCGGGTCACCTACAGCTACACCGCCTCCACCTCGAACACGGGGTTGAGCTGCGGCTTCCTCGGAGTGGGCGGGACCGCCGTGACCACGAAGCCGATCCGCGTCCGCGCGATCCTCGACGACAGCTCCGAGACCGCGACGTCCACCACCGACCTGAAGCTCATCCGCTACGACTGCACCGGCGGCGACGACAACCCCGTCCTCACCGCCACCTCGCAGAGCGCCACGTCGATCAACCCCGGCGACTCGGTCACCTTCACCTACACCGGCGACGACTCCGACGCCGCGCTGACCACCAACCAGACCTTCGGCGGACTTCGCTACCGCCTGCGCCGCCTCAACGACAACACGACGACGACGCCGGTCGTCTACTGCACCGGCGGCGACAACACCTCGCAGAACCTCAACGTCACTTTTCCCAACCGCGGTCGCTGGGTGGTCGAGGCCGAGCTCCTGAACGAGAACAGCAGCTGCGGCACCAACCCCAACTCCGGCTCCTGGTGGCGCCTCGGCGCGGTCGACGTCAACTCGCCGGCCTCGAGTAGCCCCAACGTCTCGCTCAACATCCCGCGGCCGAACCTGAACGGCAACGCGACCGCCACCGCGACCGTCGACGACAGCGCCGACTCCGGCCAGGGCGGCGTCGCCCAGGACCTCGAGTGGGACCTCGACGAGAACACCTCCAACGGGGTGAACGGCTTCGAGGACAAGAGCCTCGGCGACGCCGGCACCGGCCTCACCGCCGGCCAGCGCACGCGCACGATCGACACGACCGGGATGACCCCCGGTCTGCACACGGTCCGCGTGCGCGTCGGCGACAACGGCGCGCTCGGCGGCGCCGACACCATCCGTCGCACGAAGACCGTGAGCGCGACCTACCTCGTCGACTCGCCGCCCGTCGTCGATGACCAGCCGATCGCGGCCGAAGCCGGCGTCGGCAAGGCGATCGACCTCGGCGCCACCGACGCCGACGGCGACACGCTCACCTACAACACGACCACGCCGCCGGCTCACGGCACGCTCACCGGCACCGGGAACAACCGCACCTACACGCCCGACGCCAACTACGCCGGAGCCGACTCGTTCACGGTCTCCGTCAACGACGGCTTCGGCGGCACGGACACGGCGACCATCTCCATTCAGGTCTCGCCGCAGACCACGATCGACGTCGGCCCGAACGGCCCGATCAACTCGCAGTCCACGTACTTCGCGTTCAGCTCGCCGACGCCGGGGGCCACCTTCGAGTGCTCGCTCGACGGTGCAGGTTTCTCCAGCTGCGTCTCGCCGCAGTTCTACATCAACCTCTCCGAGACCACGCACACCTTCCAGGTCCGCGCGGTCGCCGCCGGCAACACCGACCCGACGCCGGCGAGCAACACCTTCACCGTCGACATCACCAACCCCGATACGACCATCGACTCGGGCCCCGGCGCGCTGACCAACACCGCCACCCCGACCTTCACGTTCTCCTCCGATCAGGCCGGCTCCACGTTCAAGTGCCGCGTCGACTCCGACGCGTTCCAGGCGTGCACCACCCCCTTCACGACAGGCACCCTGAGCGACGGCGACCACACGTTCGAGGTCTACGCGATCGATCCGGCCGGCAACGAGGACCCGACCCCGGCCGCCAGCGGCATCTTCACGGTCGACACCACGCCGCCTGACACGACGATCAACAGCGGCCCGAGCGGCAAGATCAACGTCTCCGCGCCGCAGTTCACGTTCTCCTCCGACGACAACACGGCGACGTTCGAGTGCAAGATCGACGCCGGTCCGTGGAGCGCGTGCTTCTCCCCCTACAACACGCCGACGCTTCCCGACGGCAGCCACACGGTCCAGATCCGCGCGGTCGACCCGGCCCTGAACCCGGACCCGACCCCGGCATCGCGCACCTTCGAGATCGACACGACGGCGCCGGACACCACGATCGACACCGGCCCGGGCGCCTTCACCAACGACGACACCCCCGAGATCACCTTCAGCTCCGACGATCCCAACGCGGTCTTCCAGTGCCGCGTCGACACCGGCACGTTCCAGAGCTGCTCGAGCCCGTTCAGCCCGAGCTCGCTGAGCGACGGCTCCCACACCATCCAGGTCCGCGCGATCGACGAGGCCGGCAACATCGACGCTACGCCCGCGTCGACCACGTTCGTCGTCGACACGATCGACCCGGAGACGACGATCGACTCCGGTCCCTCGGGCCCGACCCCTGACGACACCCCGACGTTCGAGTTCTCCTCCGACGAGGCCGGCTCGACCTTCGAGTGCAGCATCGACGGCGATCCGTTCCAGAGCTGCACCTCAGCGTTCACGAGCGCGTCCTTGAGCGACGGTGGCCACACCTTCGAGGTCCGCGCGATCGACCAGGCCGGCAACGCCGACCAGACCCCCGCATCGCGCTCGTTCACGGTCGACACCTCCGAGCCCGGCACGACGATCGACTCCGGCCCGACCGGGACGATCAACACCGACCAGGCGAGCTTCACGTTCAGCACCGACGAGCCCGGCGCCGGCTTCGAGTGCCGGATCGACGGCGGCGACTGGGAGGAGTGCGACTCGCCGCAGACCTACCGCGACCTCTCGCAGGGCTCGCACACCTTCGAGGTGCGTGCCGTCGACGCGGCCGGCAACGCCGACTCGACCCCGCCGTCGCAGACCTTCACGGTCAGCACCGAGGCGCCGCAGACCAGCATCGACTCCGGCCCGGCCGGGACGGTCGCCGACGACGGGGCGGAGCTGACGTTCTCCTCCGACGACAACGCCGCCACCTTCGAGTGCCGGCTCGACGGTGACGCCTTCGCGGCGTGCACCTCGCCGGTGAACCTGACCGGGCTCAGCGACGGCTCGCACACCTTCCGCGTCCGCGCGATCGACGCCGACGGCAACACCGACCCGACGCCCGCATCGCGGAGCTGGACGGTCGACACGACGGCCCCGACCGTCTCCTTCGACTCCGGGCCCAACGGGGTCACCAAGAAGGACAGCCCGACGTTCGAGTTCTCCGCGGACGAGAACGGCGTCACCTTCGAGTGCCGCCTCGACTCCAGCGACGACCTCGACTACGCCGCGTGCACCTCGCCGCACTCGCTGAGCAACCTCGGCGACGGCTCGCACACGCTCGATGTCCGCGCTACCGACGGCGTCGGCAACGTCGGCGCCGCCGCCGGCCGCACCTTCACGGTGGACACGGCGCCGCCCGACACATCGATCGACTCCGGCCCGAGCGGCACCACCAGCGCGACCAGCGCGACGTTCACGTTCTCCAGCACCGAGGCCGGCTCGACCTTCGCCTGCGAGCTCGACGGCGCCTCGGTGCCGTGCACCTCGCCGAAGACCTACACCGGTCTCAGCGACGGCGAGCACACGTTCACGGTCGCCGCGACCGACCCCGCCGGCAACGAGGACACGACGCCCGACAGCCGCACCTGGACGGTCGGCGGCGGGACCAACCCGCAGACCGACATCACCTCGGGCCCCTCCGGCCACGTGCTCTCGCGCGATGCGACCTTCGAGTTCACCTCGTCGGCCGCCGGTGCCACCTTCGAGTGCGCGCTCGACGGCGTCGCGTTCGCCGCCTGCACCTCGCCGACGTCCTACAGCGGCCTGACCACGGGCGAGCACACCTTCAGCGTCCGCAGCAAGACGTCGGGCGGCGCGACCGACCCGACGCCCGCGACCCGCACGTTCACCGTCGACGACGCGGCGCCACCGCCATCGAAGGCGCCGCCGAAGATCGACGTGGTCTCGGGCAAGTTGAAGCTCGCCAAGTCGATCCAGGTGGCGACGATCACCTGTGGCTTCGGCCCCTGCACCCTCGACTCCGCGACGGCGCAGCTCAAGGCGGGCAAGAAGAAGGCCACCCTGACGCCGACCGTCTCCGGCCCGATCGCCGCCGGCGGCACCGCCCCGGTGATGCTGACGCTGAAGGGCAAGTTCTTCCGGGCCATCAAGAAGAAGGGCAAGGGGAAGGTCCAGGTCTCGCTCGAGGCGAGCTCGCCGGCCGGCTCCACCAAGGCCACGACGAAGCTGAAGGTCACCGCGAAGAAGAAGAAGAAGAAGGGCTGAGGGAACGATGGAACTGGCTACGAACCGACGCAGCATGCGCCTCCTCGCTCTCCTCCTCGCACTGACGGCCACCGTCGCCTCCTGGGCGCTCGCCTCCCGCGCTGAAGCGGCGAAGGTCGGCAACCCGGGATCGTTCGGAGCGACCGTCACCACCGGCACGATCCGGATCGGTACGACGTCCTTCGCCTTCGACGACCAGGACCCGATCACGTTCGCCGGCACCATCGATGCCGCCGGGAACGTCAACGTGCCGACCTCGGGGCAGCACTTCCCGTCGTTCTCGGTGGAGGGCTACCCGGTCAGCATCATCCCGACGAACGCGCTGACCGGCACGATCAACCCGCTGACCGGCGCCGGTTCGCTGCGCCTCCGCGTCTACATCAAGATCGACAACGTGCCGCTCGCGAGCGGCTGCGCCATCGGCACGTCGGGGAGCCCGATCGACCTCAACGCTTTGATCACCGGCACGACGTCGCCCCCGAGCCCGAACACGCCGATCACCGGCACCCCTTACAACGTCAGCACCGGCAACGCGAAGCTCGTCAACAACAGCTTCAGCGTGCCCGCCTCCAACAGCTGCGGCCTCGGCGCGAGCACCGTCGACGACGCGCTCGGGCTCCCGTCCGCGGCGGGCAAGAACGAGGCGCAGTTCGAGATCCACACCACCCCGACACTGACCAAGGGCGTCAACTCGAGCTTCACGGCGAGCCCGAGCGGCGGCCCCGCTCCGCTGACCTCGACCTACGACGCCTCCGCCTCGACGGTGTCCGCCGGCGTCAAGACCTGCGCGGTCGCGCTGCCGAGCTCGCCGAGCTGCGGCTACCGCTGGGACTGGGACGGCAACGGGACCATCGACGAGGTCACGAACACGTCGAGCACCAGCCACACGTACCTGACCTCAGGCACCTTCACCCCGAAGCTGACCATCTTCGACAACGACGGCGACTCCGACACGACCTCGCGGACGGTCACGGTCAGTGACCGGCCCGATCTGACGATCGACAAATCGCACACCGGCAACTTCCAGACGGGGACGAACGGCAGCTACACGCTCAGCGTCTCCAACCCCGGCGCCGGCCCGACGACGGGGACGACCACCGTCATCGACACCCTGCCCGCGGGGCTCAGCTACGTGTCGGCGACCGGTAGCGGCTGGACCTGCGCCGGTCCCGCCAACGTCGTCACCTGCACCCGCACCGCGGTGATCGGCGCTGGTGGCACCGCCCCGCCGATCACGCTCACGGTGGCGGTCGCCGACGCCGCACGTCCCTCGGTCACCAACACCGCCTCGGTGTCCACTCCGATCGAGACGGCGACCGGCAACAACTCCGACAGCGACCCGACAGATGTCGATGCGATCGACGTCGCGATCGCCAAGTCGCACACCGGCAGCTTCCGCGTCGGCCGCAACGAGCCCTACACCCTGCACGTCACCAACGACGGCACCCTGGCCACCACCGGCACGACCACCATCAACGACTCGCTGCCGCTCGGCATGAACTACTTCAGCTCGAGCGCTCCGGCGGGGTGGAGCTGCAACGGCTCGGGCTCGAGCTTCTCCTGCTCGAACACCGATCCGCTCCCGGTCGGCTACGACGAGGAGATCACCCTGACCGTCGCCGTCGACGGCACGGCGCTCCCGGCGCGGACCAACACCGCGACCATCAGCACCCCCGGCGACACCGACCCAAGCGACGACAGCTCGAGTGACCCGACGGTCGTCGTCGCCGCGCCCGATCTCGCCATCAAGAAGAGCCACGACGCTGACTTCCGCGTCGGCGGCACCGGCACCTACGAGCTCGACGTCAGCAACGACGGCGCGCTGCCGACCGTCGGCACCACGACCGTCACCGACACGGTCCCCGATGGCCTCCCGGTGGTCTCCGCCGACGGCTCGGGCTGGAACTGTGGCGTCGCCGGCCAGGACATCACCTGCACCAACGACACCGTGATGCAGCCGGACGAGTCGCTGCCGACGATCACCGTCGTCACCGACGTCGAGGCCGCGGCCATGCCTCAGGTGACCAACACCGCGCACGTCTCCACCGCGGGGACCGGCCCTTCGGCTGACCCCAACCCGGCCAACGACAGCGACGCTGACGTCACCAACGTCACCGCGGTCGATCTGACGATCGACAAGTCGCACACCGGCACGTTCCCGGTCGGCGGCACCGGCACCTTCACCCTCGCCGTCCGCAACGCGGGCACCGCGGCCACCGTCGGCACCACGACCGTCACCGACACCCTGCCCGCCGACCTCAGCTACGTCTCCGCCAACGGCTCCGGCTGGAGCTGCGGCGCGAGCGGCCAGGACGTCACCTGCACCCGCAGCGGCGTCATCGGCGCCGGCGCCTCGGCCCCGAACATCACGCTGAACGTCGCGATCGGCAACTCGAGCGCTGACGACGTCACCAACACCGCCTCGGTCTCGGGGACCGACGACGTCGACAACGCCAACGACTCCGACTCGGACACGGCGCCGCTGACCGCCGCCGACCTGCAGATCGTCAAGTCCCACTCCGGTGACTTCCGGGTCGGGACCGAGCGCACCTACGAGCTGCGGGTCAAGAACGTCGGCCCGCTGCCCACCAGCGGCACCAACACGGTGACCGACGTCCTGCCCGCGGGCCTCACGTACGTCTCCGCCGACGGCCCCGGCTGGAGCTGCGGCGCCAGCGGCCAGACCGTGACCTGCACGCGCACCAACCCGATCGCCGGCGGCGGTCCCGCATCGGTGATCCAGCTCGTCGTCGACGTCGGCGGCACCGCCTACCCGGGCGTGACCAACACGGCCACGGTCTCCAACTCGAGCGATCGCAACCCGGCCAACGACTCCTCGTCGGACCCGACGACCGTCACCACCGCCGACCTCGCGATCGCCAAGACGCACCAGGGCCAGCTCCGCGCCGGCGGCTCGGCTGAGTACCTGATCGAGGTCGACAACGTCGGCGACGCCCCGACCAACGCCGTCGCGACCGTCACCGACACGCTGCCGGGCGATCTCTCCTACGCAGGGTTCTCCGGCGACGATTGGGACTGCTCGGCGAGCGGCCAGGACGTCACCTGCGAGCACCCGTCCGGGATCCCGGCCGGTGGCTCCGCCGACGACCTCGAGCTCAAGGTCGACGTCGCCTCCGACGCCGGCTTCCAGATCACCAACAACGCCTCGGTCTCCGTCGCCGGTGACCAGAACGCGGCCAACGACTCCGACGGCGACACCTCCGGTGTCGGCCGCGTCGATCTCTCGATCTCGAAGACGCTGGAGGACCCGGCGCTGAAGCGCGGCGGCACCTCCGCCTACCTGCTCGACGTCGACAACGAGGGCGACCTCAGCACCGTCGGCCCGATTCGCGTGACCGACACGCTCCCGGCCGGCATCAACTACGTCGACGCCGCGGGCTCCGGCTGGGACTGCGACTTCGCCGCCGGAACCGTCGAGTGCGCGAGGTCCGCGGCCCTCGCGGGCCAGGAGGCCGCCGACACGATCCGGATCGACGTCGCTGTCAGCGCTTCGGCTCCGTCCTCGATCACCAACACCGCCGAGGTCGCGACGCGCGACGACTCCGACTCCGCCAACGACAGCGACGACGCCGTCGCGAGCGTGACCGGCGCCGTCCCCGACCTGGCGCTCGCGATGAGCAAGGTCGGCAACTTCCGCGGCGGCGGTTCGGGGACGTACTCGCTCTCGGTCCGCAACATCGGCACCGGCCCGACCACGGGCGCGACGACGATCACGATGGCCCTCACCGGAAGCACGTTCGCGTCCGGCAGCGGCAGCGGCTGGTCCTGCTCCGCCTCCAGTGGCGGGGCGACCTGCACCCACGCGACCCCGATCGGGGCTGGAGCACGCTCCGATCTCGACGTCGATGTGAACGTCCCCCAGGGCGCGGGCCTGCTCCTCACCCAGGCGACGGTGAGCACCGCCGGCGACACCGAGAACGGCAACGACTCGGTGACCGACATCGGCTCCGCGACCAAGGTCGACGCGACCGCCGCGATCACCCACAGCGGCTCGTTCCAGGTCGGCAAGAACGGCACGTTCACGGTTACGGCCGCCAACGCCGGCTCCGACGCGACCGTCGGCACCACGGTGATGCGGGTGAAGATCCCCGACGCCCTCGATTTCGTCAGCGCCACGGGCGCCGGCTGGTCCTGCTCGCAGTCGGGCAGCGAAGCGGTCTGCGAGCACGCGGGCGCGATCGCCGCCGGTGGCAGCGCCTCCTTCGACCTCGTCACCAAGCCGCTCGTCGGAGGCAACGCACAGCTGACGGCGACGGTCTCGACCGAGGCCGACGGCGACTCCAGCAACGACACTGCCGCCGACGCAGTCGACGTCTCCGGCGGCAGCGCCGGCGCGCTGCAGCTCAAGAAGGCCAAGATCAAGGTGCCGAAGAGCGGCGCGGTCGCGGTCCCCGTGAGCTGCCCAGGCGGCGGCGGCCCCTGCAGCGGCACCCTGACGCTCTCGACCAAGAAGGGGACTGCGGGCACCGGCAACTACCAGGTCGGCGCGGGCCAGAGCACCACCGTCACGGTGAAGCTCACCAAGAAGGCGAAGAAGACGCTCGCCAAGAAGGGCAAGCTGAAGGTCGTCGCGACCGCCGGCAACTCGACGGCGAAGCTGACCCTGAAGTACTCGAAGAAGAA
Organism: Thermoleophilales bacterium; assembly: GCA_020636895.1. Taxonomy (GTDB): domain Bacteria; phylum Actinomycetota; class Thermoleophilia; order Solirubrobacterales; family 70-9; genus RHKX01. The sequence goes on from JACJWZ010000001.1 coordinate 13,526, forward strand.
GGGATAGCCGAGTGCGGCGTCCGCTGACGATCGCGGCGGCGGTCGCCTGCCTCGCGCTGGTCGGCGCCGCCGATGCGAGCGCGCAGAACCAGACGCCGAACCAGGACTACGTCGCCATGGGCGACTCCTACTCCGCCGGCAACGGCACCGGCGACTACTACGAGACGAGCTGCTACCGCAGCAACTTCGCCTACGGGCCGTTGATCGACGCCAACTACCTTCCCGGCTCGGTCACCTTCGCCCACCCCGCCTGCAGCGGTGCCCGCACCAACCACATCGACCAGGATTCCCAGAACGGCTTCCCCAAGCAGGTCGATCTGCTGGGCAACAACACCGACTACGTGACGATCACGATCGGCGGCAACGACGCCGGCTTCACGAGCGCGCTGACCGACTGCGCGAACCCGTTCGGCGACTGCGACGGCGCCCTCGACGACGCCCAGGACTACATCCAGAACGACCTGCCGGCGCTGCTCGACCGCAACTACGCCTCGATCCGCTCCAATGCCCCCAACGCCGTGGTCACCGTGCTGGGCTACCCGCGCATCTTCAAGGCGAACTCGAGCTGCAACCTCGTCTTCAGCGCCGCCGAGGTCAACAAGGCGAACGCGACCGCCGACCTGCTCAACGACGTCATGCGCCAGCGCGTGCAGGCCGCCGGGCCCGGCTTCGCCTTCGTCGATTCGCGAACCGCCTGGATCGGCCACGGCGCCTGCGACTCGACCGAGTGGATCAACGGCTTCAGCATCAGCGACACCTCGGGCTCCTTCCACCCGAACAAGTCCGGCTACCAGGCCTACGCGGGGATGGCGGCCTCGACCCTGCTGGCGGAGCGGCGGGTCGGTCAGACGACCGGTCCCAACGGCCGCGTCGCCTTCGCCTCGGGCCGCGACGGCAACTCCGAGATCTACACCGCGAACGCCAACGGGTCCTTCCCGGTCGACCTGACCAACGACCCCGGCAGCGACGTCGACCCCGCCTGGTCCCCCGACGGCACCAAGCTCGCCTTCGCCTCCAACCGCGACGGCGACTACGAGATCTACGTGATCAACGCCGACGGCAGCGGCCTGACGAAGCTGACGTCCAACACGACCTTCGACGACCGCGAGCCCGACTGGTCCCCCAACGGCGACTACATCGCATTTCGCTCCAACCGCACCGGCAACGACGAGATCTTCAAGATGACCGCCGCCGGCGGCTCCCCGGTCAACCTGACCAACAACAGCGCCGCCGACCAGGCGCCGGACTGGTCGCCCGATGGCTCCGAGATCGCCTTCCAGCGGGTGATCGGCGGCTCCAACACCGACGTCTACCGGATGAACTCCGACGGCCAGGGCCAGCTCGACCTGACCCCGACCCCGACCGCAAACATCGACTCACAGCCCACCTGGTCGCCCGACGGCAACACCGTCGCCTTCCAGAGCAACCGCGACGGCGACTTCGAGATCTTCACCGTCGCCCGCATCGCCCCGCCGGCGACGCCGACCGTGACCCCGCCGAGCCCGGTCCAGCGGACGACCAACACCGCCTCCGACCGCGAGCCCTCCTACTCGCCCGACGGCTCCCGCCTGACCTTCACGAGCGACCGCGACGGCAACGACGAGATCTACACCGCGACCGCCACCGGAGGCTCCCCGCAGCGGATCACCACCCAGTCCGCCGCCGACACGCTCCCGACCTGGCAGGGCGACAAGACCGCCCCGCAGACCACCATCGACTCGGGCCCGAGCGGCTCGACGACGCTGACCACCCCGAGCTTCACGTTCTCCTCCGATGAGCCCGGATCCAGCTTCGAGTGCCGGATCGACGGCGGCAGCTTCAGCTCCTGCGCCTCGCCGCTGACCACCGATCCGCTCGACCTCGGCTCTCACACCTTCGAGGTCCGCGCGACCGATCCGTCCGGCAACGTCGACTCGACGCCCGCCTCGCGCACCTTCACGGTCGCGCCGCCGCCGGGCAGCACCGCGATCACCTCCGGGCCGACGGGCACGACGAACGACCCGACGCCCACTTTCGAGTTCTCCTCCAACGATCCCGGCTCCACCTACGAGTGCAAGGTCGACGACGACGCCTACGCGCCCTGCACCTCGCCGCACACGACCGCCTCGCTGGCGGACGGCCCGCACACCTTCACCGTGCAGGGGACCGACAGCCATGGCACGCCCGACCCCGAGGTCGCCTCGGTGAGCTTCACCGTCGACGCAACGGCGCCCGAGACGAGCCTCGACCTCGGCCCGGTGTCGCCCACCAACGATCCCCATCCGAGCTTCCAGTTCTCCTCCGGGGAGGGGAGCGCGACGTTCGAGTGCCGCCTCGACGGCGGCTCCTGGGAGAGCTGCTCCTCGCCGCACCAGTACGGGACGAGTCTCACCGACGGTTCACACACTTTCGACGTGCGCGCCCTCGACGCGGCGGGCAACGCCGACGCCACGCCGGCCTCGACGACCTTCACCGTTGACACCGACGCCCCGCAGACCACGATCACCAGCGCCGCCCCCGACCCCGCCGACAGCACCCCGACCTTCACCTTCGACTCCGACGAGTCCGGCTCGACCTTCGAGTGCCGGATCGACGACGCGCCCTTCGGCGACTGCGAGTCACCGTTGACCACCCCCGAGCTCGCCGACGGTCCGCACGCCTTCGAGGTCCGGGCCACCGACGCCGCGGGCAACACCGACCCGAGCCCCGCCTCGGCCTCCTTCACGATCGACGCGACCGCCCCCGAAACCACGATCGACTCCGGCCCTGGCGCCTCCGATCCCGGCGAGCTCATCAAGGACCGGACGCCGACCTGGACCTTCTCCTCCGACGACCTCGCGGCCGACTTCGAATGCCAGCTCGACTCCGGGCCATGGGATGCCTGCGATCAGTCCTTCACCGCGACGAGCCTCGCCGACGGCCCCCGCAGCTTCCGGGTCCGCGCGACCGATGCGGCCGCCAACGTCGATCAAACCCCGGCCGAGGCCACCTTCACCGTCGACGCGACCGCTCCCCAGACCACGATCACGAGCGGGCCCGCCGCCGGCGGCCGGACCAACAACGCGACCCCGGACTTCGCGTTCAGCTCCTCCGAGTCCGGTTCGAGCTTCGAGTGCCGCCTCGACGGAAGCGGTCCCGGCGGCTGGGGGAGCTGCACCTCGCCACACACCACCGCGTCGCTGAGCGACGGCTCCCACACCTTCGAGGTCCGCGCCACCGACGCCGCCGGCAACACCGACGCGACCCCGGCCTCGCGCACCTTCACCGTCGACACCACTCCGCCGACCACGGCGATCACGGGCGCGCCGCCCGCCCACACCAACGACACGACCCCGACGTTCGCCTTCGACTCGCCCTCCGACGGCGGAGCGAGCTTCGAGTGCCGCCTCGACGGAAGCGGTCCCGGCGGCTGGGGGAGCTGCACCTCGCCGCACACCACCGCGTCGCTGAGCGACGGCTCCCACACCTTCGAGGTCCGCGCCACCGACGCCGCCGGCAACACCGACGCGACCCCGGAGCAGGCCACCTTCACCGTCGACACCGTCGCCCCGACCACGACCATCATCGGCGAGCCACTCTCGCCCGGCAACGACCAGACGCCGTCCTTCACCTTCGCCTCCAACGAGGCCGGCGCCTCGTTCGAGTGCAGCGTCGACGCGGGCCCGTTCACGAGCTGCTCCTCACCGCACGAGCTCGCCTCGCTCCCCGCCGGTCAGCACTCCTTCGACGTCCGCGCGGTCGATCAGGCCGGCAACACCGACGCGACGCCGGAGCACCGCACGTTCGTCGTCGACCTGACCCCGCCCGACACCCGCATCACCTCGGGGCCGGAGGGGACGCTGCGCGCCACCACCGCCACGTTCGCCTTCTCCGCGACCGAGCCGGGCTCCACCTTCCAGTGCCGCCTCGACGACGGCGCCTTCGCGACCTGCGGCGGCACGACCGCGACCTTCGACGGGCTCGCCGAGGGCGCCCACCGCTTCGAGGTCCGGGCCGTCGACTCCGCCGGTAATCCGGACCCGACCCCGGCCGCGAGCGAGTTCACCGTCGATTCGAGGATCACCGGCCTGTCGGTGAGCGCCGCCCGCAAGCAGAGGACCAAACCCAAGAAGCCGCGCGTCATCGTCCTCGTCAGCGCCGGTGAGCGCGTCGACGTCCACGCGGGCGGCAAGCTCAAGCCCGGCAAGAAGTCGGTCGCGCTCGCCACTTCCGACGCGACCGCCGACGCCGGCTCGCCCCTGACCCTGCGGCTCGCCCCGGTCGCCTCCGGCGCCCGCAAGGTGAAGAAGGCGCTGAAGGCGCGCAAGAAGGTGAAGGCCACGATCACCGTGACCGTCACCGACGCGGGCGGCAACGAGCAGACGACGCAGCTCAGGGTCAAGCTGAGCCGGTAGGCCTCCCGCCTCGGCTCAGAGACCGAGCTCGGCCACTATCTCAGCCGGCTCTCGCCCGAGGCCCGCTCTCAGAATCCGCTGGTCGTAAGTGGCGAGCTGCGCGCCTCGGCGGTGCGCCACAGCTGCGTATGAGGCGTCGTAGAAGCTGAGTTCGTGCTCCTGCGCCAGTTGCCCCGCGAGGCGCAAGTCCTCGGCATCGGGAGTGACGGCCGGGCAGATCTCAGCGAGGGCGTCAAGCACCGTCGCAGCCTGCTCCGCGCTTGCGCCGGCGCTTCCCCTCAGCAGGGTGTTGCCGACCTCATAGATCGTGAGATCGAGCAGCCGCAGAGCGACGTGGCGCTTCGCATGGGCGGCGAGAAGCGCGTGGGCACCGGCGAGCCCCTCCTCACCCTCGGTGCGGAACCACTTCAGCGCGACGTTCGCGTCGCTAACGACGTCGATCGCGCTCGTCGAGCTCATCGCGCGTGGTGCGGATCGCCGCCGCAGAATCGAGGCTGAGCGTCGCCAGCGCCCCTCGGCCTCGCTCCAGCGCCGCTTCGATCGTTCGCTCATCAGGCCAACCAAGCTCCCGGCTCACGGCCTCCCTGATGAAGCCGCTTCGGGTCTCGGCCCGCCGCTCGGCCTCGCCGTCGAGGCGCTCGAGCAGTTCGTCCGGAAGCGAGATCAGGACCTTGGCCATGTCGCGAGTATATCCTTGAGATATACAAACGCGGTATCGCCGACTTTCACCAGCCCGGCGCGCGGCGCGGCTGAGTCGACGAGCCGGTACCGTTTCCCGGTGGGAGAACGGGTATGCGCCGCACGTGCCGCGGGGTGTCTCGCCGACTGACATCAAACGAGAGAGGAAACGCATGATGCGTTCACGCACTTGCCGTGGAGCCTGGGGGCTCTTGACCGCGACGCTGACCGGAGCCTGCCTGCTGCTGGCGCCGGGGCTCGCGAGCGCGGCTGACCTGACCGTCAACGACGACACCAGCGGGCCCGGCCCGGCCGGTGCCAACTGCGCGGCGCCCGACCAGGCGACGATCACCGGCGCCATCGCGGCCGCCGCGGCCAGCGGGGACCGGATCCTGGTCTGCGCAGGCACCTACACGCAGCCTCAGGTCCTGATCAACAAGAGCCTGCAGCTCATCGGCACGCCCGGTGGCCTCTCGATCATCGACGGCGGCAACGCGGTCAACCTCCCGAGCTCGGGGCTGATCCGGACCAACGACTCGACCAACGGAGACGTCCTCGTCCAGGACTTCGTCGTGCGCAACCCCGGCCAGGTCGGCACCGGCGCCACCACGCCCAGGTTCGCGATCCTGCCCAAGGGCGACGACCTCGGCACCACCCAGGACTTCAACCGCGTCACCGTCGAAGGCCTTGGAGCGGGCGGCCGCGACTACGGGCTCGACGCCGACAACCCCAACCCGAACGTGATCTTCCGCAACGGCTCGATCACCAACACCGACTACAACCCCGTCCTGCTCGAGCAGACCAACGGGGCGACGACGATCCGCAGCAGCGAGATCAGCCAGAACGGCACGACGTCCACCAGCGCGATCTTCGTCATGAACTACACGGGTGACAACACGACCAACCCGCTGCGGATCGCCGACAACGACATCGACTCCAACGGCCGCGGCGGCATCACCGTGCAGACGGGCCTGCCGGGCGGTCCCTCGGCCGCTGCGACCAGGAACTCGGTCGATATCTCGAACAACGAGATCAGCGATTTCAGCGGCTACGCGATTACGGTGCTCAACAACGAGGTCAACGCCAACGGTCTCGGGGGCCTGATCTCCAACGTCGGTATCGACGGCAACGTGATCACGCCCGCCGCCGGCGCCGCGACCAGCACCGGCATCCGCGTGCAGGGCCTCGTCCGCAACGTCGGGATCGTCGGCAACAACCTGTCGGGTCTGACCACGGGCGGCATCGTCATCAACGCCGCCTCGGCCGGCCACGCGCCGAACGAGGTCGACGTGCACTTCAACCGCATCGACTCGGCGGCGGCGAGCCTGACCTCCGCCGCCACCGATGAGGTGGACGCCACCCACAACTGGTGGGGTTGCAACACGGGCCCGAACACGACCGGCTGCGGCACCGTCACCGGCAACGTCGACTCCGATCCCTGGCTCGTCCTCGGACTCGAGGCGAGCCCGACCACGATCGCCGCTCCGGGGGGCGTCTCGGCGCTGACGGCCGACGTCACGACCGACTCCAACGGTGACGACGTCGCCGGCCGATTCCCGGCCACGCCGATCGACTTCGGCACCACGCTGGGGACGGTCCAGACCCCGGTCGGGACCTCCAACGGCGTCGCGGTGAGCACGCTGACGGCGGGCGACACCGGCGGCACCGCGACGGTCAACGCCGACCTCGACGGCGAGAGCCTGACGACGGACGTGACGATCACGCCTCCGCCGCCGGCGCCCATCGCCGATGCGCCGCCGACCATCTCTCTGACCACGCAGAAGAAGGTCAAGGCGGGCAAGCGCGCCCTGCTGACGGCGACCGTGACCGACGATGTCGGGATCGCCCGCGTCGACTTCTACGCCGGGACGAAGAACGTCTGCGGCATGACGTCGGGCCCCTACGAGTGCCGGTTCCGCCCCCACCGCAGGAGGGGCGCGGTGACGATCACCGCGATCGCGACCGACACGTCCGGCCTGACCGCGACGGCGCTCGGCACGACGCGGGTCGTCAGGAAGAAGAAGAAGTAGCGCGTAAGGCGGTCAGCCGGACACGCCGGAGATACCAGCCCCTGGTCCGCGTTCGGGGCATCCGCTTTGTGCCTGCTACGGTGTAGCCAAATGGCTACACCGGTGCCTCAGCGCGCATTGCGAAATGACACCGCAGCGCTCCTTCGCCGAGTGGAGTCCGGGGAGCGCCTGACGATCACAGTTCACGGACATCCGGTCGCAGAGCTTGGGCCGATCACCGACCGCCCTCGCTTTGTCGGCGGGAACGACTTCGCCACGGGGCTCAGCGGTCTCCTCGATCCGGCTGATCCGCTCGCCGATGAGCTGCGGGAAGCTGATGGGCCGACCACGGACCCCTTCGGGTGAGTCGAGCGCTGCTCGACACCTCGGTTGTGATCGCAATCGCCCAAGGCGAGGAGATCCCGCTCCCGGACGAGGTGGCGATCTCCACGGTGACGCTTTGCGGGCTTCACCACGGTGTGCTCGCCGCCGACGAGAGCACACGGCCCGCCAGATTGGCGACGCTGGTCCAGGTCGAGCGCACGATGAGCGCGATCCCGGTCGACGCACGGGTCGCCCCTCATTACGGGAAGCTCGTCAGCGAAGTGCGACGCCGCACCGGACGCAAGCTCCGCACGGCCGACGCACTGATCGCTGCCACCGCGATCAGCCACGGTCTATCCCTGCTCACGCGTGACAGTGACTTCGACGGCATCGAGCTGGATTGGGTCAAGCTCGTCTGAGTCAGGTCGCCATCTCCCTTTGCAGTGCGCCCCGACCGCATCGTTTGCGTCTGAACGTGTTCGGACTGGATTCCAGCCAGGAACGGATTACCGGTCGCGCGCGTTGAACTCCTCCAGCCGTTCCGCCGCCTTGCCGCGGACCTGTGAGCGCAGGATCGGGGTCCAGCCGAGCAGCAGCCCCGGGAGCCCCAGCGCCTGCCGCGACCAGCGGTGGAAGTCGAAGTCGTCTTGATGATCGGCGATCAGCCCGTCGCGGAAGCGGAATGTGGCGCGGACGTCGTTCGTTACCGGCCGCCCGGTCTGAGTGAAGGTGTAGTGCGCCTGCCAGCGCGCTGAGCCCGTCTCCTCGCCGGCCTCGTGCTCGACCAGCTCGATGCGGAGATCGTCGGAGGCGCCGGTGAGCATCCTCCACATCTGCCCCGGCTCGGCCCCGTTCAGGTCGGGGAAGACGGGGTCGCTGAAGTGAGCGTCGTCGGTGTAGCAGGCGGCCATCGAATCGCCGCGCCCCTCCGCGAATGCGGCGTAAAAGCGCTGGATCAGCTCGTCGTTGGGGTTGGCCATCGTCTCCTCCGCTCGGGGGCCGGAGCCTATCCGTTCCCGGACGGTCCCAGGCAACCTGCACCGCCCGTGCCGTCGGTCCCTATCCTTCGCCCACCTGCGGGGCCATGGGTATGGCCCCATTAACTGATCATCATGGGAGAGAAAGTGACCCAGCGCTTCGCGCCCCCACGCGCCCTGACCGTCGTCCTCGCCGCTGCCTTCGCCGTTGCGCTCGTCGCGCCCGCGACCGGTTCGGCCGCCAACCCCTGGACGACGCCGTCCAACCAGTTCCTCGACATGGCCCACCAGGGCGGGGAGCTCGAGGCACCGGGCAACACCCTCTACGCGTTCAAGACCGCGCTCGAGGACCGCGGCGCCGACGCGGTGGAGATGGACGCTTACATCACCTCTGACGGCGAACTGGTCGTCAACCACGACCGCACCGTGAACGACACGACCGACTACGGCGAGGCGACGGCAGCGCCGCCCTGGGACAACGTGGCGACCTCGAACCAGATCTGGGACCACACCTTGGCCGAGCTGAAGCTGCTCGACGCCGCCTACAAGTTCTCGCCCGGGAAGGGTGAGTACGGATACACGCCGTCCGACCCACACCCGTTCCGGGGGATCGCCACCGGTGACGTCCCGCCGCCGGATGGCTACACCGCTAACGACTTCAGGATCCCGACGTTCCAGGAGGTGATCGACGAGCTTCCGCCCGGCACCAAGATCAACATCGACATCAAGGATCAGTCGCAGGATGTGGGTCACGTGCACGGGATAGCAGCGGCTCAGGAGCTTGCCGCCATCCTCCAGGCTCAGCCCGGTGGCGACAACGAGAACGTGATGGTCGCCTCCTTCGGTTCGGAGCAGATCGAGGCATTCCACAACGCGATGCCCGAGCACGACTCGATCTCGGGCAGCCTCGATGCGACCAACGACTACGCGCTCGGTGGTCAGCCCTTCGATCCTCCCATCCAGGCAATGCAGCCCCCGGACAAGTACGAGCTCAGCCCCGGCGTGTTCATCGACACGCCTGAGTTCCTGAAGGGGATCATGGACACGAACGGCGACGACTACGCGATTCACGTGTGGGGGGCCGACGGGACCGATGAGAACGATGCTCTCTACGCTCGCTTGGTCGACGCCGGGATGCAGGGCTTCTTCCCCCAGGACTCGACCGAGCTGGCCACCTTCCTCTGCGCCAACCACGTGCCTGACGCGACGGGAACGCCGCGCTGCACGCCGCCCGCCGAGCCGGTCGGCCCGATCGGCTCGCTCGGGAAGGTGAGCACGAAGAAGGGCAAGATCAAGGCCGGTAAGAAGGCCAAGGTCAGCGGCTCGGTCACCAACGGTGGCGATCAGGCGATGACCAACGTCCGCGTCTGCCTCGACATCCCGAAGAAGGTCAGGAAGGCGCTGAAGGCCAAGTGCGTCACCGTCGGCGACGTCGCCCCCGGCGCCACAGCCGAGTTCACGATCACCGTCAAGAGCAAGAAGAAGAAGGCGAAGGGCAAGTACAAGCTCGGCGTCGAGGTGACCAGCGACAACGGCGGCATGCAGACCGGCGCCGTCGTACTCAAGTACAAGGCGAAGCAGGGGAAGACCGGCTCCGCGAAGTAGCGCGAGGCGCGTGCGGGCGGTCAGCGCGCTCGGCGCGACCGCCCGCGCCCCCGCACTCGCATCCGCGACCAGGGGGCGGAACCGCGGAACCGCGCTACAGCTTTCCGGTATCCCACAGGGGCGGTTCCGCAGAACCTCCCCCAGGAGGGGTAGTTTGTGACTGAAGCTGTCACGGGCGCCGGTGGTCAGAGCCGGCCGCTGACGCCAGCGGGGCGTCTGAGTGCAACATGTTGCACTCGGGTTCCCCCGCTGGAGGGGGCGGGAGCTCCGAAGCACCTTCGGGCCGGATGGTTGGGCGAGGGCACCGAAGGAAGTGGCGCCGCGAGGTGGGCGGGGGACGATCGAGCGCAAGGCCGGCAAGTGGTGGAAGCGCGTCGCCCGCGCTCGCACCAACGGCTCGCGAGTCTTCACGTCGCGCGTCCGCGCCGGCAAGGGCACTTCCCTGCGCGCTGTGATCGGCGGCGAGGAGAGCCTGCCGTTCACCGTGAAGTGATCCCTACAGTTGTGTAGGCTTTGCGCATGCTCAAGGAGCGTCTACAGATCATGGTCGACCGTGATCAGCGCCGGGGCCTCGACGCGGAAGCGAAGCGGCTGGGCATCTCGGTCGGAGCGCTGGTGAGGGAGGCGATCGATGCCCGTCTCGGCGGGCAGGGACGAACTCGCCGCCGCGATGCGGTTGCGGAGATGGAGCGGGTCGCCGGGGGGAAGTCGCTCTCTCCGCAGGAGCTCGACCAAATCCTCGACGAGGAGCGGTCGCTGCCACCGGGTCGCGGTGTCTGACGCCCTTCTGATCGACGCCAACGTGCTCGTCTACGCCGTCGCTGGTGACGAGCGAGGGCGACGCTGTCGCGAGATCCTCAGCGCGGTCGCCGAAGGTCGCATGGAGGGCATCGCCTCGACGGCGATCCTCGAGGAGGTCTGGCACCTCGAGCTCAGCGGCAGGATCGCGAACCTCAGCGGCCAGACGGAGCGGGCGCACCGGCTATTGGCACCGCTGCTGCCGATCACCGACGAGACCTTCACGCGAGCGCTGCAGGTGTCGGCCGGCGAGATCGGCGCGAACGACCGCATCCACGTGGCGACCTGCACCGAGCACGGGATCGAGGCGATCCTGAGCGCCGACCATGGGTTCGACGAGGTCGCGTCGCTCGAGCGGGTCGATCCGATGGACCCGCGTTTCGAGGGCTTCCTGGGCGCCCCAGCCGTCTGACCGCGCAGGCGGCGGCGGACTCCCGGGTTGATTTCCGCGCAGGGCGCATCGACCACGCTGCGCGTGGTTCGTGCGCCCTGCGGCGGGGGAGGGGGTCCACCGCGGGGGAGTTGCTGAAAGGTTCGGTGAGCGCCGGCCGGGCTGCCGGGCTCCCTCAGTGGTGGCCTAGGTGACCTTGACCTTCTTCGACTTGCCCTTGCCGCAGATGACCGTGGTGCCGCCCTTCTTGACCTTCTTCTTCACCTTGGCGACGTAGTCACCCTTGGGGATCGAGTTCGAAGCGGGGATCGAGAACTTGCCCTTCTTGTCGGTCTTGGTCTTGCCCAAGCCCGACACCTTCTTGCCGACGGCCCTGATCTTGATCTTGCGCTTCTTCCGACAGACCTTCTTGGTCTTGACCTTGCCGGTGAAGGCGGACTCGCTGTAGGGCGGGCTGCCCTTCGAGAAGCTGAGCTTCACCTTCGTCTTCGTCTGCGCCGACGTACCTGCTGTCGAGGTGGCGACGCTGCCACCAAGCAGGCAGACGCACAGGGCGATGGCGATAAGGGCAGTCTTCTTCATCGAGTAACTCTCCAAGTTCCGGATCCGGCAGAACGTTCCCCCGCAGTGATCCCCACGACGGGTCTGAGAGCATGCACCACATACGGCTCCACCACGGGATGGGGCCAGTCGAACGGCTTGTGGTCTCCGGCGGCCCCCTCTATAGTCGGCTCCGAAAGCAAACGTGCGCAACACGGATGGGGCGCACCACGGGGGAAAACCTTTCGTTCCATCACAGGGGAATCGGGGGAATCCGGGGGTGTAGTCGTTCCGCACGGCGTGCGTTTGGGGATACGTGCAAGAAAGGAACGACATGCACAGGCTCAAGGAAGCCAAGCCGTCGCCGTCGATGATCGTCGCGATCATCGCTCTGGTTGCGGCGCTGAGCGGGTCGGCGTACGCCGCCTCGAAGATCACGGGCAAGGACATCAAGAACAACGCGATCACGAGCCCGAAGGTCAAGAACAAGACGCTGAAGACGAAGGACTTCAGCAACCAGGCGCGCAAGCAGCTCCAGGGCCCGCAGGGCGACACCGGTCCGCAGGGACCCGTCGGCCCGAGCACGCCGGCGACCTACACGAACCCGAACTGGTCGGTGATCGACCGCAACACCGAGGGCTCCGCCGTCGGCACGCTTGCGGGCGGCCCGTACTTCGGGACCGCGGCAGCCGACGGCCCGCCGCTTGGAGTCGGCGCGCTGCACATCGAGACCGCGAGCGGCTCCGAGAAGGTCGCCTTCGGCAACCAGGTCGACTTCGCCGGAGATCCGGTGAGCGGCCTCTCGCAGATGGGCTACTCCTACACGCAGACCGGTGAGGACTACGACCGCTACGCGGGCAACCTCCCGAACATCTCGCTGGAGATCAACCCGTCGGTCGCCAACAAGGACTACACGTCGATGGTCTACGTGCCGCCGGCCCCGGCCACCAAGCCGGAGCAGAAGTGGTTCACGACCGACGCCGACGCGGATCCGGGCGGGGGCGCGAGCGGTTGGTACTTCACCAACGGCTCGGTTGCCGCAGCGACGCTCTGTGGCCAGGCCGGCGGGCAGCACTTCTGCTCGCTGACGGAGGCCGAGAACGCCCTGGTGACCAACAACGACGGCGGCCCGGCCGCCTCGATCCTGACCCTCGGCGTCGCCAAGGGCAAGGACTACCAGTACCAGGGATCGGTCGACGCGCTCCGCGTCAACGACGAGGTGTTCAACTTCGAGCCCTTCGGGGTCGAGGTGACCACCCCGTAACGGGAACGGTCCCGCGGATGTCGTCGTCTTGACGTCCGCAGATGCGAAGAGGGCCCGGGGCGTGAGCTCCGGGCCCTCTCTCGTTTCAGGCTCAGTGGCCGGCGGGTCCGCCGACCCGTCCGCTCAGGCCTTGCGGATCGCGATCACGGTCTTCGCCTTCGAGCAGCCCTTCGAGGCCGCGACGACGACCTTGTACTTGCCGGGGGAGATCGGATCGGTCAGCTCGAGCCGGTACTTACCGTTGTCCTCGGTCTTGGTCGAGCCGACTCCCTTGACCTTGACGTCGCGGTTCTTGGCGCACTCCTTCGGTCCCACCTTGCCGGAGAAGACGCCGCCCTCGTCGTCGCCCTTGAACTTGACCTTGATGGTCGAGCCGACCTCGGAGCCCTTCGCGGACGCCGTCACCGCACCGATTGCCAAGCACGCAACAAGCGCGGCGAGGATCGGCAGAAGCCGTTTCGTCATCGTTCCTCCTGTATCCCCGGATTGATCCATTCGCGGTAAAGGTAAGGGAACGGGTGCGACCGGAACGCAGGTGACCGGGTAGCTTCCGCTCGCGACATGTCCGCGCGCTCGTTTCGCCGTCAGAGCCGCCGGGATGCCCGGCGCCGCAGCCGCCGCGCAGCGCTGATCGCCGGCGCGGTGACCGGGTCGGCCGCGATCGCCGCCCCGGCAGCGGGGGCCGCAACCTTCACCGTCACCGACACAGGCGATGCGGGGCCGGGAACCCTGCGGCAGGCGGTCGCCGACGCGAACGCGAACGCCGGTGCGGACACGATCGACGCCAGCGGGGTGAGCGGGACGATCACGCTGACCAGCGGCCAGCTCGCGGTGACCGGCGGCCTCGAGATCGACGGACCGGGCGCGGGGGCGCTCACCGTCAGCGGTGGCGGCTCCAGCCGGGTGCTCGACTTCGGGTCGGTCGGCGAGGATCTGACCGTCACGGGGATGACGATCACCGGTGGCGCCGCCCCGTCGAGCGAGGACGGCGGCGGGATCGACTTCGACGGCACCAATCTGCGGCTCGACGACGTCACCCTCACCGGCAACGCCGCGCCGGGCGACGGCGGCGGGCTCGCGGCGGACGCGGCCAACCGGATCGAGATTGTGGGATCGACGCTCAGCGGTAACACGGCCGGCGCCGACGGCGGCGGGGCGCGGCTCGAGGGCGACAAGGCCGGGGTGCTCCGCTCGCAATTCGACGGCAACGAGGCGGCCGGAGCGGCCGGCGGGCTCGAGGCGGACGGGCGCATCGTCAGCGTCACCTACTCCTCGTTCACCGACAACGCGGCGAGCGGCGTCGGCGGGCTCGACCTCGACGCCTACGCCTACGCCTTCGACAGCGGCACCGCCATCGCCACCGACCTGACGATCACCGGCAACGACGGGGGCGGGGCCGTGATCGCCGCCGCCGCCCCCGATGCCCCGGCGCTGTTCGGTGAGGCTCGTGACCTGACGATCACCGGCAACTCCGCCACCGGCGCCGTCGGCGGCCTCGAGCTCCGGGGCGTCCCGCTGAGCCGCTCGACGATCGCTGACAACACGAGCGTCGCCAACACCGGCGGGCTCTCGCTCTACGCGGCGTCGATGCGCACGAGCACGGTGTCGGCCAACACCGGCACCGTCGGCGGCATCGAGGCCGAGGCGCAGATCACCGGCGACGCGACCGACGTCCACCGGGAAGTCCAGATCGTCAGCTCGACGGTGAGCGACAACGAGGCTCGCGCATATCTCGGCTCCGGAGGCAGCGGCGGCGGGATCGCGGCCACGGGTGAGCTCATCGGGCTCGTCGAGACGACCGTGGCCGGGAACCGGGCTGAGGTGGGGGGTGGGGGCATCGCCGCCTCAGATCCCGACGACCCGGGGATCTCGAGCGACGACGTCGACGACGCCATCGATCTCGACAGCACGATCGTCGCCGACGACGACGCGGGCGGGGCGCCGAACGACCTCGCAGCCGCCGCGGGCGCGGCGGGCGTCTCCTTCGCCGGCGCCGCGAGCCTGATCGAGAACCCCGGCTCGGCTCCGCTGTCGGGCACGGGCAACGTGGTTGGCTCCGACCCCCAGCTCGCGCCGCTCGCCGACAACGGCGGGCCGACGCTCACCCGCCTGATCGCGCCGACCAGCCCGGCGGTCGACGCGGGCGCCGCCAACGGCCTCACCAGCGATCAGCGCGGCCTGCCGCGGAGCGTTGGCGCGGGCCCGGACATCGGCTCGGTCGAGCTGCAGGAGGTTCGCCCACGGGACGAGAGCGTCGATGCGAGCGTCTCCGCCAAGCGGCGCCAGGCGCAGCGCGGCAAGCGGGTCCGGGTGGTGCTCAGGGTCAGCGCTGCCGAGGCCGTCGCGGTCAGCGCCGGCGGTGACGTATCCGTCGGCCGACGGAAGCTGCCGCTGCGGGCCGTGGATTCCGAGGTGCCCGCCGGCGGGTCGAAGCGGCTGACCCTGCGCCTGCGCGGCAAGCGCGCGGACCGCAAGGTGCTGCGAACTCTTCGGGGGCGGGGGAAGCGGGGGAAGCGCGCGGTCACCGCCGCGGTCCGCGTCGAGCTCAGCGACGGCGCGGGCAACTCCACGGCCGAGGAGCGCTCCATCAGGATCAAGGGCAGGCAGCGGGCAGCCTGAGTTCAGCATGTTGGACTCAGGCTGCCCGTTCGTCGGCTTCGCCCGCAGCTCCCGGCCCGCTATCCTCCGCAGACCTCGCGCCCGGGATCCGGGAGGTTTCCCGCCTACGAGGCCCCCAGTTGGGAGGCCGAGAGGCTTGATCCGACTGGGGTGAGGGAGTCGCAAGACGCCACCGACAACCAACTTCAACGCCTGCCTGGATAGAGACACATGGCCCGTGGAGACGTACGCATCGCCGTGACCCTCGCCTGCGAGGAGTGCAAGCGACGCAACTACCAGACCAACAAGTCGCGGCGGAACACGCCCGACCGGATCGAGATGCGCAAGTACTGCAAGTGGTGCAAGGAGCACACCGCGCACAAGGAGACCCGCTGAGGGCCTGAGATGGCGAAGAGCCGTGCACAGAGGAAGGCCGAAGCGGCCAGGAGGCGCAAGCTCGAGGAGGAGCATGGCGTTCCGCCGATGGAGTCCGACTCCGAGGCGCAGCACGACACGCAGGTGCCGGAGTCCGCTGACGTCCTCGAGGCCGAGATCGCGATGGAGAAGGGGGCCGAGGAGGCCTCCCGCATCTCCGACGAGGAGGCGCCTGCAGAAGGCGACGCCGGCGAGGTCGGCCCCTCGCGCCGCGAGCGCCGCCGCCAGGAGCGCGAGGCCGCGGCCGAGAAGAAGGCCCAGCTCGAGCGCCGCGCCGCGAAGGCGCCGGTCGCCACCAAGGAGCGCGGCCCGGTCATGTCCTTCTTCTCCTCGGTCATCAAGGAGCTCCAGAAGGTCCAGTGGCCCGACCGCGATACCCTCGTGCAGGCCTCCGCGGTGACCCTTCTCTTCGTTGCCGTCGCCGCGGCCTACCTCGGGGCGCTCGACGCGATCTTCTCCAAGCTCGTCGACGTCTTCATCACCTGATCCCCCACCAACTGCAGAGACAGAGAGAGAAAGCTTTCCCAAGATGTTCCGCTGGTACGTGATCAACACCTACTCAGGTCACGAGAACAAGGTCAAGAAGAACCTCGAGCACCGCGTCGAGACGATGAGCCAGGCCCGCAGGGTCCGCCAGGTCGTCGTGCCGACCGAGGAGGTGCAGGAGGTCAAGGACGGCAAGAAGGTCACGACCGACAAGCGGACGATGCCCGGATACGTCCTCGTGCAGATGGAGATGACCGACGACGCGTGGGGCCTGGTCAAGAACACCCCGGGTGTCACCGGCTTCGTCGGCTCGCGCAACAAGCCGCTGCCGCTCTCCCAGAGCGAGGTCGACAACCTGCTGCACGTCGAGGCTCCGGTTGCGGCCGGCGCCGGCGCCGGTGGCGGCGGGGCATCAGCGGGGGCATCCGGAGAGGCCGCGGCAAAGCCGAAGCCGCGCGCCCAGTACGAGATCGGCGAGAGCGTCAAGGTCATCAGTGGCCCGCTCTCCGACTTCTCCGGCGAGATCGCCGAGATCAACGACGACGCGGCCAAGCTCAAGGTCCTCGTCTCGATCTTCGGTCGCGAGACGCCAGTCGAGGTCGGCTACGACCAGGTCAAGAAAGTCTAGGAGGCTTCACGAACCATGGCCAAGAAGGTCCTCACACTCATCAAGCTGCAGATCCCCGCCGGGGCTGCGAACCCGGCGCCGCCGGTCGGTCCCGCGCTGGGCCAGCACGGCGTCAACATCATGGACTTCTGCAAGGCGTTCAACGCGCAGACGCAGCAGGACTCCGGCACGATCATCCCCGTCGAGATCACGGTCTTCGAGGATCGCTCGTTCACCTTCATCACGAAGACCCCGCCCGCCGCGGTCCTGATCAAGGAGAAGGCCGGGATCGCGAAGGGCTCGGGCGAGCCGCACACCAACAAGGTCGGCAAGATCACCGCCGCCCAGGTGCGCGAGATCGCCGAGATCAAGATGCCCGACCTGAACGCGAACGACCTCGACGCCGCCTCCCGGATCATCGCCGGCACCGCGCGCTCGATGGGCGTCGACGTGGAGGGCCAGCTCTGATGGCGCGCAAGCGAGGCAAGGGCTACCAGGACTCCCTCGACCGGGTCGACCGCAACCACCACTACGAGCCCGCGGAGGCCGTCGCGCTGCTGAAGAAGACGTCGCGCGCGAACTTCGACGAGACCGTCGAGGTCCACATCCGGCTCGGGGTCAACGTCCGCCACGCCGACGAGCAGCTCCGCGGCACCCTGGCGCTCCCCAACGGCGCCGGCCGCGACGTCACCGTCGCCGTCTTCGCCGAGGGCGACAAGGCGCGCGAGGCGACCGAGGCCGGGGCCGAGTTCGTCGGCTCCGACGACCTCGCCGAGCGCATCGAGGCCGGCTGGACCGACTTCGACCTCGTCATCGCGACGCCCGACCAGATGCCGAAGGTCGGCCGCCTCGGCCGCATCCTCGGCCCGCAGGGCAAGATGCCGAACCCCAAGGTCGGCACCGTCACCGACGACGTCGCCAAGGCCGTCTCGGAGACCAAGTCGGGCAAGATCGAGTACCGGACCGACCGCCAGGCCGTCGTCCACCTCTCGATCGGCAAGGCTTCATTCGGCGAGCAGGCGCTGCTCGAGAACTACGCCGCGGTGATCGACGAGATCGTTCGCGCCAAGCCGGCCGCCTCCAAGGGCCGCTACATCATCTCGATCACGCTGGCGACCACGATGGGCCCCGGCATCCGCGTCGACTCCTCCCGCACCCGCGAGGCCGAGATCCTGGCCGTCGGGGAAGAGGCCGCCGGCGGAGACGGCTCGGCCGAGGCCGAGGCTCCGGCCGCCGAGGTCGCCGCCACCGCCTAGCTCCCGTTAGGGCGGTGGCCGAGGCCGCCACGGCGTAGCCGCGTCCCGAGGTGACGGGGCCGTCCAGCGCCGAGAACGGCAGCTCGGACGACGGGGGCTGACTGACATCGACGCCCACTCAGAGCGACCGCGGGCGCCGTCCTGCGTCGTCCAGAAAGCGTCCAGCCATGAGGTGAGCCGTAAAGCGGTCGCTGGGGTGGTCGATGCACCTCACCATGAGGGGAATCCCCCACGCGCTCGTTGCCCTGTTCGCCGTCGGCCTGATCGCCGTGCCGATCGCCCATGCGAAGAGCGATGAGCTGATCGCCGGTGACTACGACGGGAAGGGCCAGGGAGTCAAGGCGGCCGTCACGGTCGACGAGCTCGGCGATGGCGAGATCGGCTTCTCGCTGAAGGCCTCCTGCGGGAAGGTCAGGGGCTCGCTCGAGCTCGACGCGGCGCCCAACGGAGCCCTCAAGGGCCGCAAGGACAAGGGCTCCAAGTCGACCGTCGTCCGGGTCTCGCCCGCTGCCTCGAACGCGCTCCGCGGCACCGTCCGCTACTCCAGGGACCCCGGCAAGAACGACGACGGGTGCAAGGCGAAGCGCTCGTTCACCGCCGAGCTCGACGCCGAGGGGTCCGACGCGGTCAAGGAGCTCGCCGGCCACTACTCGGGCGAGGGTGACGACGGTGGCCTGCCGATCGACTTCACGGTCGCCTACGACCGCGCCGCCGGCGGTCTCGCGATCCGCAACATGAGCTTCCAGACCGACACCGAGTGCTGGAATGACCTCGACGGTGACGGCGAGGACGACAACCTCGTCGCCAAGGTGAGCGGCCTCTCCGGCGAGGTCGACCCCGACGGTTCCTTCGAGATCGACTACATGCCCGACGACGACAACGAGTTCTACGTCGACGGCACCATCGAGGACGGCGAGGCCGAGCTCTACGTGGAGGTCGGCGGCTACTTCGCCCTCGACGGCACGCCGCAGACCGGCGGTCCGCACGAGTGCGATAGCTGGGGCGAGGACTACTTCGCGAGCAAGGATGGGTGATCGGCGCCACATCCTGCGACCCGGGGGCGCGGCGAAGGCCGCGCTCCTCGCGCTTTTCGCGGTCGCCTCGCTCGTCGCGAGCCTCAGCTTCGGCGCCGCGGCCGCGCAGGCCGCGCCGCCGGCCAACGACGACTTCGCCAACGCGACGGTGCTCGCCGCAACGCTCCCCGCCAACGAGTCCGGCAATCTCACCACCGCGACCCGCGAATCCGGTGAGCCCGATCACACCGGCTTCAACCTCGGCGGCGGTCATACGGTCTGGTACCAGTGGACCCCCGCCGTCGACACGGCCGTCGCCGTCGGCACCTGCGGCAGCGACAGCTACGCGGCGGTCTCGGTCTACGGGCACGGGCCGGTGGATTCGCCGGGGGCGCGGCTCGGCACGACCACCGGGTGCCTCAACGGCACCAGCACCATCGTCCACGCGGAGGCGGGGCAGAGCTACTTCATCGCCGTCGAGAACGTCAACCTCGGCGAGGATCCGGGCGACTACACCCTGAAGCTCCAAGTCGCGGGGTCGCTGGCCGGGCGCGTCCTCAACGAGTCCTCCGAGCCGGTGGCCGACCACTGCATCTCGGTGATCGACCCGGACACCGACACGACCGTGACCACCGAGGAGACCGGCTCCGACGGGCGCTGGTCGGTGGAGCTGCCGCCGGCGAGCTACCGGGTCCGCTTCGACGGGTGCACCTCGGGCGGCCCCTACGCGATGGAGTTCTGGCAGAACGCCGCCGACGTCGATGCGGCCACGACGATCGTCCTCGCGCCGGGCCAGGCCCGAACCGGAGTCGACGCCACCCTCGAGCCCTCGTCCTCCATCGCCGGCACGCTGACCCGTCCGGGTGGCGACGCGGTCGGCAACGCGTGCGTCTCGATCTACGACCCCGAGCACCCCGAGCGCGAGGTCGCCTCGACGACCACCGATCCGGCGGGCCATTACGGCGTCACCAACCTCTCCGCCGCCTCCTACAAGGTGCTCTTCGATCCGGGCTGCAACATCAGCTCGGACCTGCTGAGCGAGTACTACAACGACAAGAGCAGCTTCGCGACGGCGGACCTGGTGACGCTGGTCGCCGGCCAGAGCCTTGGCAACGTCAATGCCGAACTCGGCGACGGCGCCTCGATCAGCGGCACCGTCAGCGACATCGACCACAACCCGATCGACGGCATCTGCGTTTCCGCGAAGTCGACCGAGGGTGATTTCGAGGCGGGCGCCCAGACGGGCTCCAACGGGAACTACTCGATCGGCGGCCTCCCGCCCGGCTCCTATGTGGTCCGTTTCAACGACTGCATGGGCGGCAACTTCGCGGGCGAGTACTACGACGACTCGCCCGACGCGGCGGGGGCTGACCCGGTCACGCTCGTGCGCGAGCAGGACGTGACGGGGATCGATGCCGAGCTCAGCTCCAACGGCTCCATCACCGGCACCGTCACCGGCCCCGCCGACGAGCAGCTCGAGGGCATCTGCGTGGTCGCCTTCGACGCGGCGGACAACGAGGTCTCGAGTGCCCTGACCGACAACTCCGGCGCCTACGCGATCACCGGCCTCTCGCCGGGCGCCTACCGGCTGCACTTCGTCGACTGCACCAGCGGCGCCTACGTCGACGAGTACTTCGACGACCGGGCGACGCTCGAGGACGCCGACGCGGTCTCGGTCCAGGCGGGCCAGGAGTCGAGCGGCACCGACGCCCAGCTCGCCTCCGCGGGCGCGATCACCGGCACCGTCACCGGGCCCGGCGGCGCCCCCGCTCCGGACGTCTGCGTCTCGGCGCTGAGTGCCGAGGGCAACGAGCTGCAGATGGGCAGCACCGACGAGAACGGCGACTACCTGATCACCCACCTGACCCCCGGCAGCTTCAAGGTCATCTTCCGCGATTGCGGCAACGGCGACCTCGCGGCCGAGTTCTACGACGACAAGCCCACCTTCGCGACCGCCGACCTCGTCCAGGTCCAGCAGGGTCTGCAGACCGAGGGCATCGATGCCCAGCTCGCCGCCGCCGGGTCGATCTCGGGCACGGTGACCGCCGAGGGCACCGCCCCGGCCGGTGACGTCTGCATCTCGGCCTTCAGCGCCGCCGACGCGATCTACCCGGTCGTGGTCACCGCCTCCGATGGCGACGGCGCGTACAAGCTCTCGGGGCTCGCCTCCGGCAGCTACAAGGTCTACTTCGACGGCACCTGCTCGCCCGACCAGCTCTCCGAGGAGTTCTACGACAGCGCCTCGACCTTCGCCTCCGCCACCCCGATCAGCGTCACCGCCTCCGCCGATCACGGCGGCGTCGACGTCGACCTGAGCGCGACGCAGGAGCCGACGGTGACCATCGAGGGCGGCCCGAGCGGCGGCACCGCCGACGCGACGCCGACCTTCACCTTCTCGCGCACCGGTGGCGGCGCGGTCGAGTGCTCGATCGACACCGGCACGGCGAACTACGGAGCCTGCTCGAACGCGCTCTCGCACACGCCCGCGTCGAACCTGAGCGACGGCGCCTACACCTTCCGGGTCCGCGTCTCCAACGCGGCCGGCGAGCAGGTCGCGACCCGCGCCTTCTCAGTCGATACGACGCCGCCGACGGTGAGTGTGACCGGCGGGCCGACCGGCGCCACCAACCAGACGCAGCCGTCCTTCACCTTCGCCGCGCAGGCGGGCTCGGAGGTGCAGTGCTCCGTCGATTCGGGCTCCGCCTCCTACGGCCCCTGCACGACCGCCTCGACCCATCAGCCGGCGAGCGCTCTCTCGGAGGGCAACCACACCTTCCGCGTGCGCGCGACCGACGCGGTCGGCAACTCCAGCGTCGCCACCAGGACCTTCAGCGTCGACACGACGGCACCGGCGGTCAGCGTCACCGGCGGCCCCAACGGCGCCACCGACGACGCGAAGCCGACGTTCACCTTCGACGGCGAGAACGGCGCGACGTTCGCCTGCTCGATCGCCGGTGGGGCCGCCTCGTTCGGCACCTGCTCGGCAAGCGGCTCCCACACGCCCGCCTCGAACCTGACCGACGGCTCCTACACCTTCACGGTGCGGGCGACCGACGCCGCCGGCAACGCCGCCACCGCGACGCGCACCTTCAGCGTCGACACCGCGGCGCCGGACACGACGATCGACAGCGGCCCCCAGCAGGACGAGACGATCACCACCGCGAGCGCCCAGTTCACCTTCTCCGCGACCGAGGGCGGTTCGACCTTCGAGTGCAGCGTCGACTCCGGCGCGTACGCGTCCTGCACCTCGCCGCACACGATGAGCAGCCTGAGCAACGGCTCGCACTCGTTCGCCGTCCGCGCCACCGATCCGGCCGGCAACACCGACGCAACGCCGGCCTCGCGCACCTTCACCGTCGATACCAGCGACCACACCCCCCCGGAGACGACGATCACCACGGGCCCGGCCGAGGGCTCGACGATCACCTCGGGCGCGACCTCCTTCGCGTTCACCTCCAACGAGGGGGGTTCCACCTTCGAGTGCAAGCTCGACTCCGGGGGCTTCCAGTCGTGCACGTCCCCGCAGCAGCTGAGCGGCCTCGCGAACGGCTCCCACACCTTCTCGGTCCGCGCGACCGACGCGAACGGGAACGTCGACGGGAGCCCGGCCACCCGCACGTTCACCGTCGCAATCGACAGCACGCCACCCGACACGGTCATCGATTCCGGTCCCGAGGGCACGATCACGACCGACTCCGGCTCGTTCGCCTTCCACTCGACGGAGAGCGGTTCCACCTTCGAGTGCAAGCTCGACAGCGGGAGCTACGGCTCCTGCACCTCGCCCTACGCGCTGAGCGCGCTCGCCAACGGGAGCCACACGTTCTCGGTGCGGGCGACCGACGGCGCCGGCAACACCGACCCCTCGGCGGCCACGCGGACCTTCACCGTGCAGGTCGAGACGACCCCGGTCGACCCGACCGGTCCCTTCGATCCCCCGAAGGAGCCTGACCCCGCCGCCTGCGACGCCGCCAAGGCGCAGCTCACGAAGGCCCAGAAGTCGCTGAAGAAGGCGAAGACGAAGCTGAAGAAGGCGAAGAGCAAGGGCGCCAAGAAGAAGGCGAAGAAGGCCGTCAAGAAGGCCAAGCAGAAGGTCTCGGCGGCGAACGGCGCGGTCTCCGACGAGTGCTGAGCGCCGAGGTCGATCCGATTCCCTACACTGCCCCGTCCCGAAGCCGAAGACCGCAGGCGGGGCGATAGCCCCATAACCGCCCGGAGACGTCAGTCCAAGGGCGCGGCCAGCGCAGGTGGAGCCGGCAGCAAGCCTGTCCGAGCCCGCCCGCGTGCGGGCTCTTCTGATTCGGGAGAGTTTTTCCGAATCCGAACCCGACGACAGGACTTCCGATGGACAGAGAAGAGAAGGCCGCAGCGGTCGCCGAGATCGGCGAGGAGCTCGAGCGCTCCACCGCCGTCTTCGCGGTCGACTACCGCGGTATCTCGGTGCCGCAGGCCGCGGAGCTGCGCATCAAGCTCAACGACGCCGACGCGTCGTTCAACGTCGTCAAGAACCGCCTCGCCAAGCGCGCGACCGGGGACGCCGGCGCCACCGACCTCGACGAGCACCTCGTCGGCCCGACGGCGCTGACCTACGTCCGCGGTGACGCGGTCGTGGCGGCGAAGACGATCTCCGACTTCGTCAAGGAGCACGGCGTGCCCACCTATAAGGGTGGGCTCATGGACGGTGCGGCGCTCAGCGCCGAGCAGTTCGCCGCGATCTCGCGCCTCCCCGGCGTGGACGTGCTCCGCGGCCAGCTTGTCGGCCTCGCCGCGAGCCCGCTGACCGGCGTCGTCCGGACCCTCAACCAGCTCATCCAGGGCCTCACCCTGCAGCTCGGCCAGGTCGCCGAGCAGGGCCTCGTCGGGGGAGATGCTCCCGCCGAGGAGCCGGCCGCCGAGGAGGAGGCTGAGGCTCCCGAGGCCGAGGCCGCCGCACCCGAGCCGGAGGCCGAGGCCGAGCCGGAGGCCGCCACCGAGGCTCCCGCCGAGGAGGCAGCTCAACCCGAGGCTCCCGCCGAGGAGGAGCCGGCCGCCGAGGCGACCGAGGACGAGCAGACAGAGACCGATTCCGAACCTGCAGCTGAAGCTGAAGACACCACCGCCGACGGCGAAGACGCCGACGCTGCGGACGACAAGGAGGACTGACGAAAATGGCTGACACTCTCACCACCGACAAGTGGATCGAGGAGCTCAAGAGCATCTCCGTGCTCGAGCTCTCCGAGCGCATCAAGGCTCTCGAGGAGGAGTTCGGCGTCTCCGCGACCGCGGTTGCCGCCGCCGCTCCCGCCGCCGCGGCCGCCGGTGACGGCGGCGCCGCCGAGGAGGAGTCCGGCACCGTCGACGTGATCCTCACCGACGCCGGCGAGAAGAAGATCCAGGTCATCAAGGCGGTCCGCGCGGCCACCGGCCTGGGCCTCAAGGAGGCGAAGGCCGTCGTCGACGGCGCTCCCGGCGCCGTCAAGGAGGGCATCGAGCGCGAGGAGGCCGACAAGCTCAAGGCCGAGATCGAGGAGGCCGGCGGCTCCGTCGAGCTCAAGTAGCTCGACCCGCCTGAAGCTGAGGGCACGGCCCCGTCCGGCGCAGAGCGTCGGGCGGGGCCGTTGTCGTTGTGGAGGCTGACCCGGCTTGCTCTCCGCGGCGCGTCCCGCTACCCTCTCGGCCTCGCAGCGCACGGACCGTCGCACGATCCGCGCCTGGCGACAACAACGCCCAAGCCGCTTCTGGACATATTTTTTGGCTTGAGTAAGCCGGAAACGGGAAATCCGTCCGGTGACCTTGAAGCACGCCTTCGTGCGTTGCTATATTCAGCGGTCGCGCGTCGGCTCACATCGGAACCTCCGGTGTTCGCTCGGCCAGAGCCGCGTGCATTTCGACCACCCCCGAATCTCCCGAGGAGCTCGCTCGACCTTGGCACCTTCCCACGCTGCTGCCCGCCGCTCATTCTCTCGCCTCCAGACGCCCCTTGACGTCCCCAACCTGATCGATATCCAGCGCAAGTCCTTCGAGCGCCTCACGGACCCGAAGGACGGGATGCTGCGTGTCACGATCGACGACGTCTCGCCGATCACCGATTACACGGGCAACCTCGGGATCGTCTTCGGGGAGTTCCGCTTCGATGATCCGCAGCACACGATCGCCGAGTGCCGCGAGAAGGACGTCACCTACTCGCGCCCGCTGAACGTCGAGGTCGCGTTCCAGAACCGCGAGACCGGCGAGATCCGCGAGCAGACCGTGTTCATGGGCGACTTCCCGTGGATGACGGATCGCGGCACGTTCATCATCAACGGCACCGAGCGCGTCGTGGTCACGCAGCTCGTCCGTTCGCCCGGCGCCTACGTGATGGCGCCGAAGGATCCGGAGAAGCAGGTCTTCATCGCGAACCTGATGCCGGCCCGCGGCTCCTGGCTGGAGCTCGAGATCGACAAGAAGGGCAAGGTCTTCGCCCGGATCGACCGCAAGCGCAAGCTCCCGGTCACCGTGCTCCTGCGCGCGATGGGCTTCGTCTCCGACGAGGAGATCCTCGAGCTCTTCGACAACTCCGTCTACATCCGTCACACGATCGCCGCCGACACCGAGGCGACGAAGACGGAGGAGGGCGCCCTGATCGAGCTGTTCAAGAAGCAGCGCCCGGGCGAGCCGCCCTCGATCGACGCCGCTACGGCGCTGATGGAGCAGCTCTTCTTCGACCCCAAGCGCTACGACCTCACCACGGTCGGCCGCTACAAGCTCAACGCCCGCCTCGACCTCGACATCGACCTCGAGACGCGGACGCTGACCAAGGACGACATCGTCGCCCTGATCAAGGAGCTCGTCTCGCTCCCGAAGATGCTCGGCGTCCCCGAGGAGATCGACGAGGAGAAGCCGATCAAGGACTACGCCGCCGAGGCACTGTCCTACGGTCGCGAGCCCATCGCCGAGCACCTCGACGAGTACGAGCACTTCGGCAACCGCCGCCTGCGCACCGTCGGCGAGCTGATCCAGGAGGCCTTCCGGATCGGTCTGTACCGGATGGAGCGGGTCGTCCGCGAGCGCCTCACCACCGAGGACGCCGACGCGATCACGCCGCAGACGATCATCAACATCCGCCCGGTCGTCGCCGCGATGAAGGAGTTCTTCGGCTCCTCGCAGCTCTCCCAGTTCATGGATCAGACGAACTCGCTGTCCGGCCTCACCCACCGCCGCCGCCTCTCGGCGCTCGGCGCGGGTGGCCTGACGCGCGAGCGCGCTCCGATCGAGGTCCGCGACGTGCACCCGACCCACTACGGCCGGATGTGCCCGATCGAGACCCCGGAGGGCCCGAACATCGGCCTGATCGGCTCGCTCGCCTCCTACGCGGAGATCTCCGACTACGGCTTCGTCACGACCCCTTACCTGGTGGTCAAGGACGGCAAGGTCACGGACGAGATCGTCCACCTGGACGCAACCCAGGAGGAGGAGAAGATCATCGCGCAGGCGAACGCCGAGGTCGATCCCAAGACGGGCAAGCTGCTCGGCGACATCATCCTCTGCCGCGTCCGCGACGAGGGTGAGGTCCGCGCCGTCACCCCCGACGAGATCGACTACATGGACGTCTCCCCGACCCAGATCTGGTCGGTCGCGACCTCGCTGATCCCGTTCCTCGAGCACGACGACGCCAACCGCGCCCTGATGGGCTCGAACATGATGCGGCAGGCCGTCCCGCTGCTGAAGCCCGAGCCGCCGCTGATCGGCACCGGCATGGAGCGCCGCACCGCGATCGACTCCGGTGACGTGGTCGTCGCGCTGAACGCGGGCACGGTCGCCGAGGTCGACGCCGAGAAGATCGTCGTCACCCGCGGCAGCCAGAAGGACTCCTACAAGCTGGACAAGTTCCAGCGCTCCAACCAGGGGACGATGATCCACCAGCGCCCGATCGTCAGGGTCGGCGACGAGGTGGCCGAGGGCGACGTGCTCGCCGACGGCTCCTCGACGTCCTCGGGCGAGATCGCGCTGGGCAAGAACTGCCTGGTCGCCTTCATGTCCTGGGAGGGCTACAACTTCGAGGACGCGATCATCCTCTCCCAGCGCCTGGTCAAGGACGACGAGCTCACCTCGATCCACATCGAGGAGTACGAGATCGACGCCCGCACGACCAAGCTCGGTGACGAGGAGATCACCCGCGACATCCCGAACCGCTCGGAGGAGTCCCTGCGGAACCTGGACGAGCGCGGTGTGGTTCGCGTCGGTGCCGAAGTCGACGCAGGCGACCTGCTCGTCGGCAAGGTCACGCCGAAGGGCGAGACCGAGCTGACCGCCGAGGAGAAGCTGATCCGCGCGATCTTCAAGGAGAAGGCGCGCGAGGTCCGCGACACCTCGCTCAAGGTCCCGCACGGCTCCGGCGGCGTCGTCATCGACGTGGTCACGTTCAACCGTGACGACGGCGACGACCTCAGCCCCGGCGTCAACGACATGGTCCGCGTCTTCGTCGCCAAGAAGCGCAAGATCGCGGAGGGCGACAAGCTCGCCGGCCGCCACGGCAACAAGGGCGTGATCTCCAAGATCGTGCCCGAGGAGGACATGCCTCACCTGGCCGACGGCACCCCCGTCGACGTCATCCTCAACCCGCTGGGCGTGCCGAGCCGAATGAACATCGGCCAGATCCTCGAGACGCACCTCGGGTGGGTCGCCGGCATGGGCTGGTACGACGACGGCAGCGAGTCCTGGGATCAGGTGCAGAAGATCAAGAACGGCCGCGTCAACATCGCGACCCCGGTCTTCGACGGCGCCTCGGTCACCGACGTCGACAACGCCCTCGTCGAGTGGCAGAAGCGCACGTTCGACGAGCGCGGCATCGACCTCGGCCTCGACGAGAGCGCGCCCGAGGGCGCCCGCTCGGCCGGCCGCGCGCAGCTCTACTCGGGCCGCACGGGCGAGCCGTACGAGGGCGACGTCACCGTCGGCTACATGTACATCCTGAAGCTGCTGCACCTCGTGGACGACAAGATCCACGCGCGGAGCACCGGCCCCTACTCGCTCGTCACCCAGCAGCCGCTGGGCGGCAAGGCGCAGTTCGGCGGTCAGCGCTTCGGCGAGATGGAGGTGTGGGCGCTGGAGGCGTACGGCGCCGCCTACACGCTGCAGGAGATGCTCACGGTCAAGTCCGACGACACCGTCGGGCGCGTCAAGGCCTACGAGGCGATCGTCAAGGGCGAGAACATCCCGGAGCCGTCGGTTCCGGAGTCGTTCAAGGTCCTGCTCAAGGAGATGCAGGCCCTGTCGCTCGATGCCAACCTCGTCACCGAGGAGGGCAAGGTCGGACTCGAGGAGGAGGAGGACGAGCTGCTTCGCGCTGCGGAGGAGCTCGGCATCGACCTCTCCGGCGTTCGCGCCAACGACGGCGCCGCCGACGAGCAGACCGAGCAGGAGAGCAGCGAGAACGGAGCGACCGCCGACGCGGAGGCGGAAGCGAAGACGTGAGGCATGCGGCGGGCGGTGGTGACGCCGCCGCCCGCACGCGTACGGGATACGGACTTACGAAGGACGGCTAGGAGCCAAAGTGGACATCAACAACTTCGACGCAATCGAGATCGGCCTCACCTCTCCGAAGAAGATCCGGAGCTGGAGCTCCGGCGAGGTGACGAAGCCGGAGACCATCAACTACCGGACGCTGAAGCCCGAGAAGGACGGCCTCTTCTGCGAGCGCATCTTCGGTCCCACCAAGGACTGGGAGTGCTACTGCGGCAAGTACAAGCGGGTCCGCTACAAGGGCATCGTCTGCGAGCGCTGCGGCGTCGAGGTCACGCGCTCGAAGGTCCGCCGCGAGCGCATGGCGCACATCGACCTCGCCGCGCCCGTCTCCCACATCTGGTTCTTCAAGGGTGTCCCCTCGCGGATCGGCTACCTGATCGACATGGCTCCGAAGGAGCTCGAGAAGGTCCTCTACTTCGCCGCTTCGATCATCACCCACATCGATGAGGAGGCCCGCGCTAAGGACCTCGGCAAGCTCGAGAAGGAAGTCAACAAGGTCCTCGACGCCTACAAGGCCGAGCGTGAGCAGCGGGTCCAGGAGCTCGGCGAGTCGCTCGAGCGCCGCCTCGAGTACGTCGAGAGCGGTGACAAGCCGGCCAAGTTCAACGAGGAGGACGAGCTCTGGGCGGAGTCCATCGGCTCGGTCAAGAAGCTGAACAAGGAGGACCGGACGAAGCTCGAGCGCGAGACGCGCAAGGAGCTCAACGCCGAGATCGCCGACACCGAGGCCTACATCGATGACGCCATCGAGCGCATGGAGGACGTCTGGAAGACCTTCCAGGAGATGAAGGTCAAGGACGTGATCGCCGACGAGGCGATGTTCCGCGAGCTCAAGGACCGCTTCGGCTCCCAGTTCGGCTGGGGCGAGTACTTCCGCGGCGGCATGGGAGCGGAGTGGATCCGCGACCTGCTCGGCCAGATCGACCTCGAGGCCGAGTGCGAGGAGCTCGAGCAGACCATCAACACCTCGAAGGGCCAGAAGCAGGCCCGCGCGGTGAAGCGGCTCAAGGTCGCCTCGGCGTTCAAGAACTCCCAGAACAAGCCCGAGTGGATGATCCTCGACGTCGTCCCGATCATCCCGCCGGAGCTGCGCCCGATGGTGCAGCTCGACGGCGGCCGGTTCGCGACGTCGGATCTCAACGACCTCTACCGGCGCGTCATCAACCGCAACAACCGCCTGAAGCGGCTGCTCGACCTCGGCGCCCCCGAGATCATCGTCAACAACGAGAAGCGGATGCTGCAGGAGGCCGTCGACGCCCTGTTCGACAACGGCCGCCGCGGCCGCCCGGTCACGGGTCCCGGCAACCGGGCCCTGAAGTCGCTCTCCGACATGCTCAAGGGCAAGCAGGGGCGCTTCCGCCAGAACCTGCTCGGCAAGCGCGTCGACTACTCGGGCCGTTCGGTGATCGTGTCCGGCCCGTCGCTGCAGCTGCACCAGTGCGGTCTGCCGAAGCTGATGGCTCTGGAGCTGTTCAAGCCGTTCATCATGAGCCGGCTCGTCGAGCGCAAGGCCGTGCAGAACATCAAGGCCGCCAAGAAGATGGTCGACTCGATGATCCCGGAGGTCTGGGACGTGCTCGAGGAGGTCATCGAGGAGCACCCGGTGCTGCTCAACCGCGCACCGACGCTGCACCGCCTCGGCATCCAGGCCTTCGAGCCGCAGCTCGTCGAGGGCAAGGCGATCCAGGTCCACCCGCTCGTCTGCTCGGCGTTCAACGCCGACTTCGACGGCGACCAGATGGCCGTCCACGTCCCGCTCAGCGCCGAGGCGCAGGCGGAGGCGCGGATCCTGATGCTGTCGGCGAACAACATCCTCAGCCCCGCGCACGGATCGCCGCTGGCGACGCCGACGCAGGACATGGTCCTCGGGATCTACTACATCACCTACGGGCCGACGGGCGAGGAGCTCGCCGAGCGCGACGAGAAGCTCAAGTCGGGCAAGTGGGACGAGAAGAAGGACGGGGAGCGCCCGCGCTCCTTCCGCTCCGCCCAGGAGGCCGAGCTGGCGTTCGAGAACGACCTGGTCAAGCTCCACGATCCCGCCGAGTACCGGCAGGTCGGACACGAGCACTTCCTGACCACGGTCGGCCGGATCATCTTCAACGACCGGATCGAGCGTGCGCTCGCCGAGGCGCTCGAGGATGAGTACGACGCCGAGAAGTTCGAGTTCATCAACCACTCGCTGAAGAAGCGCGACGTCAACGTGATGGTCGCTCAGCTCGTCGAGGCCTACGGCGCCGCCGCGGTGTCGCTGGTGCTCGACGCGTTCAAGGAGCTGGGGTTCCACTTCGCCACGCAGGCGGGGATCACGGTCTCCAAGAACGACGTCATCTCACCTCCCGACAAGGAGGAGATCCTCGACCGCTACGAGGACGAGGCCTCGAGCATCGTCTCTCAGTACGAGGAGGGGTGGATCACGGCCGAGGAGCGCAAGGACCAGGTCACGAACCTGTGGAACCGCGCGACCGACGAGGTGGCCGAGGCGATGGAGAACAACCTCGACGAGCTCAACCCCATCTTCATGATGGCCAACTCGGGCGCTCGTGGATCGTTCAAGCAGATCCGTCAGCTCGCCGGGATGCGAGGCCTCATGGCCAACCCGAAGGGCGAGATCATCGAGCGGCCGATCAAGTCGAACTTCATGGAGGGGCTCGACGTTCTCGAGTACTTCATCTCGACGCACGGCGCTCGCAAGGGCCTCGCGGACACCGCGCTGCGGACCGCCGACTCCGGCTACCTGACGCGTCGTCTCGTCGACGTCGCCCAGGACGTGATCGTCAACATCGACGACTGCAAGACGAAGGACTTCGTCGAGATGCCGGTCTACCGTGACGGCGAGCCGAACAGCAACCTGATCGGTCGCCGCGCCGCGAAGAAGTTCGAGACCAAGCGCGGTCGCGAGCTGCTCAAGCGCAACCAGGAGATCGACAAGGAGGAGCTGGCCGAGATCGTCGAGGCCTACGAGGGCGACGAGGAGATGAAGGTCCCCGTCCGCTCCTCGCTCAAGTGCGAGCTCCCCTCCGGGATCTGCCAGGCGTGCTACGGCCGCTCGATGGCGACCGGAGAGGACGTCGAGATCGGTGACGCGGTCGGCATCGTCGCCGCGCAGTCGATCGGCGAGCCGGGCACGCAGCTGACGATGCGCACGTTCCACACGGGCGGCGTCGCCGGCCTCGACATCACGCAGGGTCTGCCCCGCGTCGTCGAGCTCTTCGAGGCGCGCAAGCCGAAGGGGCTGGCGCAGCTCGCCCTCGAGAGCGGCAAGGTCCAGATCGAGCAGTCCGACAAGGGCGACAAGGTCGTCATCACCGACTCCGAGGGCGAGGAGCACGCGTACTCCTTCCCGCCGCGAACCGTGCTCAACGTCAAGCACGGCGACAAGGTGGAGCGGGGCGACCAGCTCAACGAGGGCTCGCTCGATCCGAAGGAGCTGCTCTCGGTCCGCGGCCGGACGGCCACGGAGCTGTATCTGGTCGGCGAGGTCCAGCGCGTCTACAAGGCGCAGGGCGTCGACATCAACGACAAGCACATCGAGCTGATCGTGCGGCAGATGCTGCGCAAGGTGGCGATCGAGACCAAGGGCTCGACCGACCTCCTGCCGGGCCAGCTCGAGGACCGTCTCAAGCTCCAGGCCATCAACAAGAAGGTCAAGGCCGACGGCGGCACCGCCGCCAAGGGCGAGGAGGTGATCCTCGGGATCACCAAGGCCTCGCTGGCGACGGAGTCGTTCCTGTCGGCGGCCTCCTTCCAGGAGACCACCAAGGTCCTCACCGACGCGGCCCTCGAGGGCAAGCGCGATCGGCTGGTCGGCCTCAAGGAGAACGTCATCATCGGCAAGCTGATCCCGGCGGCCACCGGGCTGCGGCACTACCGGACGATCGAGATCGAGCCGGTCGAGCCGCCCCAGCGCCCCGACGACCAGCTCGACGACGACGCGCTGGCCGCCGAGCTCGGCCTCACCGCCGAGCTCGAGCAGCCGCAGGGCGCCGACGTCGAGGGCTTCGGCTCCTCGTTCGCCGACGAGCTCGAGGTGCTCGCGAGCGAGATCGACACGACGTCGGGTGACGAAGGCGGCAACGGCGCGGGCGAGCCCGAGGGCGAGCCGGCCGAGGTCGAGGACGAGGAGTAGCCCGGCCTCACATATCCGGATTGGAGACGGCCGCTTTCGAGCGGCCGTCTCTCGTTTCCGGGCTGCAGCAACTAGGATCGCCGGACGTTGGGTTGGGTCTGAGCGAGTTCGGAGGTTCGGGGTGTCGGCCAGGTCGATGAGAAGGGCGCACGCTCGCGGGCGCGCGAAGCGCGGAGCCGCGGCGGCCGTGGCGGTGGGAGGAGCGATGCTGGGCCTGGGGGCGTCCGGCGCCGAGGCGGCCACCTTCCAGGTGACCAACCTGAACGACGACACCGGCGCGGGATCCCTGCGGAAGGCGATCGACGATGCCAACCTGGCGGCGGGCGCCGATACCGTTCAGTTCGCGTCGGGCGTCAGCGGACGAATCGAGCTGACGCAGGCGCTCTCGATCACCGATCCGGTCACGATCTCCGGGCCCGGTGCGAATCAGGTCACCGTGGACGGCAACGGCGTGGGGCGCGTCTTCAACGCGAACTTCGGCAACGCCGTACCGGCGAAGCCGGTGACGATCTCCGGGCTGACGCTCACCGGGGGGAACGTCGTCGGCCTCAACGGCGGTGCCGTCTACGCCTACGGCGCCGATCTGACGCTCGAGGACATGGTGGTGACCGCGAACTCCGCGGGTATCTCGGGGGGTGGCGTGTTCGCCGGCTACGGCCAGGTCGTCATCCGCGATTCGACCCTCTCCGGGAACGACGCCGGCGTCATCGGAGGAGCCATCACGGTCGGCAACGCGCAGGGTTCCGCCGCGCGGAATCTGGTGATCTCGGGCAGCACCATCTCGGGGAACGATGCACCGGACGACGGGGGCGGTCTGTATGCCAGCAACCCGGGGGGAGGGGTGCTCATCGAGAACACCTCGATGAGCGGCAACGTCTCGGGAGATGAGGGGGGCGCGCTCTTCGTGAAGGGGCCGGGTGCGGTCGACGTCGTCTCCTCCACGCTCTCCGGCAACGATGCGGGCTCCGGAGGGGCGATCAGGTTCAAGGACTCGACGAGCCCGAAGACGATCGTCGACTCGACGCTGAGCGGCAACACCGCGAACTTCGTCGGGGGGGTCTACGCCGCGACTTCGGCGGCCGGGCCCCTGAGCGTCCGCAACTCGACGATCTCGGGCAACGACGGAGGAATCGGGTCCGGCGGCATCTACAACGACAGCGTCGGCGGGGGAGGCAACGCGACGATCTCGAGCTCGATCGTCGCCGGCAACACCGGCGGGGACCCAGATCTAATCGACGACGGCGCCGCCTTCTTCACGATCGGCAACAGCCTCGTCGGGCCGATCGACGGGCTCAACAACCCGGTCCAGTCACCGTCCGGGAGCAACAAGATCGGCGTCGATCCGGCGCTCGGGCCGCTCCAGGACAACGGGGGTCCGACCATGACGATGGCTCCCGCCCTCAGCAGCCCCGCGGTCGACGCGGGTGTCTCAAACTCGCTGGCGACGGATCAAAGGGGTCTGGCGCGGACTGTGGTGCAGCCGACGCTCTCGCTCTCGCCCGGCTCCGACGGGACCGACATCGGGGCCGTCGAGCTGGCTGAATTCACGCCGACGCCACCGATCCAGCCGGTGAGCGACACCGAGGTCGCCGGCGCCAAGGTGAAGGCGAAGAAGAAGCAGAAGCAGAAGGGGGAGAAGGTCCTGATCGTGGTCAAGGCCGGGGCGGCCGAGGACGTCAAGATCAAGGCCGGCGGTGCGGTCAAGCTCGGCAAGAAGAAGATCGCCCTGAAGACGCTCAGCGTGCGGGCGCCGGCTGACGAGCAGCTCAAGCTGAAGCTGAATCCGAAGGGGAAGTCGGGCTCGAAGAAGATCCTGAAGGCGCTCGCACGAGGCGAGAAGGCGAAGGCCTCTCTGAGCGTGACCCTGACCGACGCCGCCGGCAACTCGGTGACGAAGAAGCCGAAGGTGACGCTGACGCCGGGATAGGGAACCGAAACGGTGGCACCACCGCCTGGGGCCACCGCCTGGGGCCACCGGCTGGGGCGCGTTTCCCACCGAATACGTGGAAAAGGCGCCACGCGCCCGCTGAGCACACCCTTCGCCGCCCCGCCGACGCAACTGCACCGCCACTTTCCCACCGAATCCGTGGAAAAGGCGCCACGCGTCCGCTGAGCACACCCTTCGCCGCCACGCGCGCAACGCACACCCTTCGCCGCCCCCGCCGAGGCAACTGCACCGCTCCTTTCCCACGGAATCCGTGGAAAAGGCGCCACGCGCGCAACGCACACCCTTCGCCGCCCCCGCCGGCGCAACTGCACCGCCACTTTCCCACCGAATCCGTGGAAAAGGCGCCACGCGTCAGGCGGCGGTGGCCATCAGACGCGTCTGCTCAGCGAGCAGGTGCGCGACCGTCCGCGCGCAGAGCTCCGGCTCCAGCACGATCTGCGCCCAGCGCAACCGCTCGACGCGCCAGCCGGCAAGAGTCAGGTCCTGGGCCTTCTTGGCGTCGTCGACGGCTGAGATGGGGTTGTCGTGCCACTTGCTGTCGCACTCGATGATCAACCGGTGGCGGGGCCATGCGCAGTCGCACTCGTGCATGTCCGCCACCCCGGGGATGTCCACCGTCATGTCCGGCACCGGCAGCCCCGCGTCACGACAGAGCCGGTACATCCGCCGCTCGAGCCCGCTTCGCGTGAAATCCGGGAGGGGTTCCTCCCCGACGAGCAGGCGTCGAAGGAGAGGGGATCCCGGTCGTCCTCGATAACGCTCCATCAACGCCAGGCACTCGCCGACCCTCAGCAGCTCGCGGTCGCCCGCCGCCTTGATGGCCTTCTCGAGCTCCCCCGGCCGTTCCGCCGAGAGATCGAGAAGGGTGCGGCTCATCGTCGTGCAGGGGACGCCCTCGAAGGTGGTGCGTTCGTCCTCAGCCAGCCTTGCGCGGTGGACGACGATGCCGCTCCTCTCCCTCCGCCCGCCGCTGCCGGGGGTGGTGACGTGGACCGGCCCGGAGCGCTTGCGTAGAACGCGGTAGTGCTCAGCGCAGCTTCGATTCGACACCCACGCCCCGGCGCTGATCGCGAGCGTCGCGGCGAGGCGCGGCGCGCGTGGATCGCGGGGTATATGGCCAACCGCGAAGACGCCGCGATGAAGGCGCCGGAGGCGACCGCTCGGCACGGCCACCTCGACCATCCGTCGCGTGAAGCCGACCGAGAGCAGCTGCTCGAGGGAGACGACGCCGTACTGCTCGGATGCGATCGCGGAGATCTGTCGCCAGATGTCGGACATGGCTGGGAGGCTGCCCGATGAGCCGTCACGGATGGGAAACCGCATGTGTCAATTGACGCGCGGGAGTGAGTGAACTTGCGCCGAAGGGGGATTGGACCGGCGCACGCAGCCGACGACGACGGCCGGCGAGGAAGGCGGCTGTCTCGCGCCGCCGCTGGCGCGCCGCCACTTTCCCACCGAATACGTGGAAAAGGCGCCACGCGTCCGCTGAGCACACCCTTCGCCGCCCCGCCGCCGGACGCGCACCGCCACTTTCCCACCGAATACGTGGAAAAGGCGCCCCGCGCTGGCAGCCCCGCCGGCCCCGGGCCCCGCCCCGCCGGCCCTGGGCCCCGCCCCGCCAGCCCCCGGCCCCGGGCCCCAGGCCCCGCCCCCCCGCCTCCGCCCCTACGCGCTCTCGGCCAATGCCTCGTCCGGCAGGACGAACGTCAGGTTGATCGCATCGCTGCCGTGCTCGGCGATCTCCGGGAACCGCACCCCCGGCAGGGCGTGGACGGCGAAGATCTCCTGCACGAGATCCTCGAAGCGGAGGAAGGCGATCGTCTGACCGGTCTCGATGTTGACCACCCAGACGCCGCACTGCCGCTCCTCCAACCGCCCGGTCAACGGCAGCCCGCCGAACGTCGACGACTCGCGGACCTCGCTCAGGCCGATGAACGCGAGCGGCCCGAGGAACGAGAGACCGCGCGTGAAGCCGGGAAGCTGCGCGACCGTCTCGACCTTCCCCGTGTCGAGATCGCAGACGCCGATCGAGCCCTCGCCCGACTCCAGCACCCAGAGCTTGTCGCGGTACCAGCGCGGGGAATGCGGCATCGAGAGCCCCGTGATCACCGGCTCCGACGACGGCACGTCCATGATCTGGCCGCCGCGCGCCTTGTTCTCACGCCAGCCGCCGGCCTCGTCGCTCGTCCCCAGCATCGACACGTACTTGACCTGGTCGTCGACGACCGCGAGCCCGTTCAGGTGGCAGCGGTCCTCGGCCGCGTACTTGGTGATGAACGGCGGCCGCCAGCGGGGGACGAAGCTGTGGTCGGCGTCAAGCGTGCACAGGCAGGAGAAGCGCGTGTTGACGATCCACAGGTCGTCGGCGGCGTAGGCGATCTCGTGGATCCGGATGTCGCCCGTGTAGTGGGTGCGGCGGGGGACGAAGCAGGCGTCGTGCTTGCCCGGCGGCTGCAGCTTGTCGAGCAGGCTGGGAACGTTGTGGTACTCCCAGACCTGGGAGCGGGTGCCGACCGCCATCCGACCGCCGCGGACGTCGATCCCCATCGGGCTCTCGAACTGCCGGAAGTGGGTGTTCACCCCGGCGCCGTCCTTGCGGATGGCCACGAGCTTCCCCGTCTGGTAAGTGCTGACGAGCAGCGAGCTCTGCAGCTGGTCGAGGATGTCGACGAGGTTGGCGCTGTTGACGCTCCGCAGCGGCGACTCGGTCGGTGAGTTCGGGTCGATCGGGCCTTTCGCCTTCGGCTTCGCCGCCGCCGGCTCGGCGACCAGCTCCCGGGCCCGGGTGGCCAGCTCGGAGGTCTCGGCGATCACCTGCTCGACCTCGGCCTCGCGCCGCCGCCAGGTCTCGGGAGCGCCGCGGCCGATCGTGGCGCCCATCGTCTCGCTCCACTCGAGTCGGGTGAAGTCGCAGAGCCGCCGCAGCTCCGTCTTCGGATCGGCGCGGAGGGCGGCGAAGTCGACCACGCACCAGCGATCCGCGGGGATCTTCTCGAGATCGCCGAGCAGGATCCGCATCGTCATCGTCCACTGCGAGACGCAGATCTCCGGGAGCGACTTGCCGCTCAGCGCCCGCCATTCGGGCGTCAGCGGGTAGGACCACGGCGGTCCGTCCCAGCCCGGCAGCTCCGGGTAGCTGACGTGCCGCCCCGACTGCCACCCCTCGAGCATCCCGGCGAGGCTCTCGCGCGGGTCCCTGTAGACGTAGACGAACATCGCCTGCGGGAAGACCCCGAGCAGGAACGGGATGCGAAGCGCGTTGGCCGGGGTCGCATCGAGCAGGCGCAGGTCGGTCGCCTCATCGGCCGGATGCTCGCCGGCGGCGTTGCGCAGCCCGGCAGAGATCAGTGAGCGCAGCCTGCCACCCGGCTCGGGGCCGAGGGTGTCGGTCGCGTTCAGGCGGTTGCTGTCCCAGCCGCGACCGGCGGGGGAGAGGGCGGGCATTGCGTCGAAGACCGCGCCGCCTTCGGGTCCCTCGGCGGTCCAGGCGGAAGGCGATCCGGCGAGGCCCTCAGCCAGCACGCGCGAGCCCGAGCTCGGCGGCGCGACGACGAAGAGCGGCTTCGCGAACCGGTTGGCTGCCGCCGGGCGGAGCTCCTCGTCAGGGGCCTGCTCGCTCATGCGGCGGGAGTCTGCCGGGCGGGCCGACGGCCGCTAGGCGTGCCGGTCGTGGAAGCGTGCGGAGGCCGCCGGCTGCGTCACCCGCATCTTGCCCTCGTCATCGGGGCAGGGGACCGGGAGCGCATCGGGCGCGTGGGGGCCGCGACGGGGGTTGCGGGGGCGCCGGGGCTGGCGCCGGAAGTGGTCGCGCCGGCTGCCGCCCTCGTCCTCGGCCGACTCCGCAGGGTCGGGCTCGGCCTTGACGGCATGCCAGATAAGCCACGCCGCTGCGAGCACCGGGATCTTCAGGATCAGGCCCATGAAGATGAACATCTCGAGGCCGACGTCCATGTACGGCGATCAGTCTAGAGGGCCGTCAAACGTGACCGCCGGACCAGTCGATCAGGACATCGACGTGCGCGTCGGTGAGCCCGACGGCCGCGTCCGTCTGCACGAGGAGGGTCGGTTCGGTCCTCGCCGCCGCCCATTCATGGCAGCTCGCATCGAGCGAGTCGTCGATCCAGGCGAGCCGCCTTCCCTGCGCGTAATCCCCGATCGGCTCGAGCTTCCAATGGGCGCTGCCGAAGCGCGCCGCCCCGCCGAAGTGCAGCACCGGGAGCGCCGGGAGCCCGAGCAGGAGCAGCAGGTACTCGTTGGCGCGATCCTCCCAGCCGGTCGCCCAGATCAGCTCGTAATGGGGGAGCAGACGCTGCAACCGCGCCCCGGTCTCGACCGCGATGCAGTGCGCCATGCCGTCGATCAGCTGGAACTTGCAGGGAGCGTTCTCCGCCGGCCCCTCGAAGCCGAACAGGCTGATGACGCCGTCGACGTCGACGGCGAGGACTGGCTTGGTGGAGTCCGGCTCCGGCACGCGCCCAAGCCTAGATACATGGACCGCGAACATGGACCGTGGCGGCGCCGGTAACGGCCGGTTTGCCACGGGCTCGGCTTGATCGCTACTATCCCGCGCCGTGCCGACCACCAGTCAGCTAGTCAGGAAGGGTCGAAAGACCCCGCGCAAGAAGGTCGCGACGCCCGGTCTCAAGTCGGGCCAGGGCCGCAAGGCGCGCATCGCCGCCCCGCAGAGGCGCGGCGTCTGCACCCGTGTCTACACGGCGACGCCGAAGAAGCCGAACTCCGCGCTTCGCAAGGTCGCCCGCGTCCGGCTGACCAACGGGATGGAGGTCACCTCCTACATCCCCGGTGAGGGCCACAACCTTCAGGAGCACTCCGTCGTCCTCGTCCGCGGCGGCCGCGTCAAGGATCTGCCGGGTGTCCGCTACAAGGTCGTGCGGGGAACGCTCGACGCCTCCGGCGTTTCCGAGCGCAAGCAGTCCCGCTCCCAGTACGGCGTCAAGGCGTCCTAGCTCTTCGAATGCGTCGTAACCGCGCCACAACCCGCGTCGTCGCGCCCGATTCGCGCTACCGCAACCGGCTCGTCCAGCAGGTCATCAACAAGGTGATGCTCGACGGCAAGAAGTCGACGGCCGAGCGGATCGTCTACGACGCCCTCGCCGTAGTCGGCGAGCGCACCGGCAAGACCCCGACCGACGTCCTCGACGACGCCATCCGCGAGCTCACCCCGGTCCTCGAGGTGAAGTCCCGCCGCGTCGGCGGCGCCACCTACCAGGTGCCCGTCGAGGTGCCGCAGCGCCGAGCCCGCACCCTCGCGGTCCGCTGGCTCGTCCAGTTCGCCCGCAACCGCGGCGAGAAGTCGATGTCAGAGCGCCTTGCTCGCGAGATCATGGACGCCAGCTCCCAGCAGGGCGGCGCCTACAAGCGCAAGGACGACATCTACCGCATGGCGCAGGCCAACAAGGCCTTCGCCCACTACCGCTGGTAGTCCGGCGGACGGAGAGACGCCGGCTCGGCGTCGTCGTCGGCTCACGGCCAATCGGCCTATCGCCTCCTCCTCCTTGATCTGACGCCTCTCCGACTCGCCGGATGTCGCTGGCGGGTTGCGGCCATCCGGCCGGCGGCTCGGGGCGGCCAGCGGGGCGTCTGAAGCCAACATGTTGGCCTAAGGCAACCCGCTGGAGGGAGCGGAGGCTCCGGAGCACTTTCGGGCCCCATGGTTGGGCGAGGGCGCCGAAGGGGGAGAGGAGCCGCCGCCGGCCGGACCGCCATGCCCACGCGAGGGCCGGGCGCCCCATGTCCTCGCCAGCCAATCCCTGCGGAGCACCTGCGGAGCACGTCGGCTTGGGTCCGTACCTGGACAACGCCAAGATCCTCACCGGGCGAGAAGAAGGCGAAGGTGACGGTGACGGTCGAGCTCACCGACGGGAGCGGGAACTCGGCGAAGAGGTCGCTGAAGCTGAAGCTGAAGTAGCCCGCGCCCGGCGGCGCCCTCGCGCGACCGCCTCCTCGCGGTCGGGTCCCTCGCCGTCCGCTTCCGTTGCGGCGTCCTCCTCCTCGCCGGAGTCGCCCGTGATGTCGCCCTCCGGCCCCGCCTCGTCCGCCTCGCCCTCGTCCTCGGCCTCCTCCTCTCGCCGCCTGCGCCGGCTCGCGATCAACTCCGCGGGAGCGCGCAGCTGCGAGCTGCTCTGCGTCGCGAACCCGACCGTGGCGAGCCCGAGGATCACGGTCCCGACCGCCTCGAGCCAGAAGCCCGTTCCGGGGTCGGCGCGAGCGTCGGCGAAGTAGAGCGTCTGATCCTCGCTGAGCGGCCCGGCCTTGCCGGCGTCGGGGAGGTCGAGGACGACGAAGAGGAGGAGCGCCGCGCAGCCGAGCACCGCGGTGGCGAACGCCACCGCCCGCAGGCCGGTGACGATCGCGTAGACCATCGCCGCGACCGTCAGGACCGCCAGGATCAGCAGCGCGAAGCTGTGCCGGTCGGAGGCGGTCGAGACCACCTGCGGCTCGCCGCCCGACGTGAACTCGAACGTCGTCATGAACTCCGAGATCGCGACCATCGCCGCCGCGGAGACGATCACGACCGGAAGCAGCAGCTCCGCGCGGAGCAGGCGGCTCAAGCCCTGGCTCCCTCGACCCGCGGGTCGCGACGGAGGGAGCGGCGCCGAACGCGCGAGCCGCGGGAAGCTCGGGCGGGGCGGGAGGCTCCGGCCAGGCGCAGTTCGCGCCCGAGGAGCAGGGACGAGAGGGTCAGCAGCAGCCCCGAGAAGAGCTGCGCGTAGAAGCCGCCGACCAGCGTCGCCTCGACGCCGGTGTAGGCGATGGCCTCCTCGCCGGGATCAAGCCCGACGGACCGGTCGTGGATCAGCCCGACTGCGATCGCGATGAGTCCCGCCAGCGCGATCAGCCGGCAAAGCCGCCAGCGCCCCGTCAACGCCGCCCCGAGGAGGACGAGCGCCACGGCGGCCAGTGGCACCATCAAGTAGGAGTGGGCGCTCCCGGTGTCCGCCGTCTCGGCGACGGGAGCGGGGGCGACGGTTTGGATCCCCTCGGCGTAGGCGTCGTTGCCGATCGAGATGTTGCGGTAGACGGCGAACTGCGAGAGCGCGAGCAGGATCGCCGCGCCGGCGACGACGAGCGCCAGGACCCTGACCGGCGTGACCTGCCTTGAGACCGCATCGATGGCACGGCGGATCGCCCGCAGGACGGCGCGGACCGGACCATCGAGGAAGCGGAAGACCGCGATCAGCCCGGTGAGCACGAAGCCGAGCGCCGTGAAGAAGATCGCGAAGCCGGCCGCGAGGACGTTGAGCGCGCCGGCGCCGGCCTTCGGAGCCGCCTTGGCGATGCGCCCCTTGGTCTCGATCGCACCCCGCTTCAGGGCGGTGCCGGCGCCCACCCCGAGGCGCTTGGCTCGTGTCCCGGCCCGTTTCGCGCCGGAGTGCTCTCCGCGCTTGCGCGTTCGCTTCGCCCCGCCCCGCTTGCGTGCCGGCTTCGACCCGGC
The DNA here is from genome assembly GCA_020636895.1 of Thermoleophilales bacterium. Classification (GTDB taxonomy): domain Bacteria; phylum Actinomycetota; class Thermoleophilia; order Solirubrobacterales; family 70-9; genus RHKX01. The sequence goes on from JACJWZ010000001.1 coordinate 55,893, forward strand.
GGCCTCGCCCTTGCGCTGGCGCGCGCTCGGGAGCTGCTTGGTCCCGCTGTCCCGGTCGTCCTCCTCGGCGCTGCGCGGCTTCTTCGCATCGTCGCGCTTCGTCGCCTTCGACGGCTTCTTCGCGCTCTCGCGCTTGCCCGGGGCGGTCGCCTTCTTGGCGCTCTCGCCCTTGCTGGAGCCGGTCAGCTTCTTCGCGCTCTCGCGCGTCTCGGAAGCGCTTGGCTTCCCGGACGCCTTCGGCGCGTCCGACTTCGCGGCACGCCGGCCCTTTGCCCGCTTCGCGCGCCGCTCCGCCCGTTCGTCGCCGTCGCCCTCCTCCCGCGCCGCCCGCTCCTTGACGGGCTCCGAACCAGCCGGCTCCTCCTTGGCGGCGATCAGCTTCTTGCGCTGCTCCTCGCGCTTGCGGTCGTGCTTCGACCGCTGAGGTTGCTTCGCGGCGCCGCCCGCCGCCTTCCCGCCGGCGTTCGCAGCCTCGGTGTCGGCGCTGGGCTCGCCGTCACCCTCCTGGCCTTCGCCCTTCGCCTTCGCTGCGAGGCCGCCGCGTGCCCGCCGCGCCCGCTCGCGTCGCTCACGGGCGAGCTCCTCGCGCTCGCGGTCCTCGTCGCTGCGTTTGCGCCGGCTCACGACCGCCGCCTCCGGCGCAGCGTGCCTCCCGCCTGAAGCGGCTCGGCTGCGATCAAGAAAACCGTGATTCCCATGTCTCCGCCCGCACTCCCCGTAGGTGCCGTCGTCACACTCTAAGCCCTGCCGCGGGTCGCCCTCAGCCCGCCCTCGCCGCGATCAGCCGCCGCCGCCCCGAGGCGCTTCGGCGCCGGGGAAGTAATGGACGCGCACGTGGTCGCCTCTCTCGTTCTCGCCGATGAACGTGAACTCGGTCGGAAGCCACAGCGCGTGGTTGAAGTAGCGCTTCAGCCCATCGTTCTCGACTTCGTAGACGACCCCGGCACCGCGGACGTCCGTCCCCTCGACGAAGCGCTGCTTGAGCAGGTCCCGGCCCTGCAGCGCGAGCAGGACCGCCATGCTGCTCATCCGGTGGGCCGGCGCGACGAAGGCGCGGTAGTACCAGAGGTGCATGTCGAGCTGGGGGTTGCGCTGCAGGTAAGCGGTCGAGACTCCGACGACGCCGTCCTCGTCGTGGACGCCGACCAGCAGCACCTCGAGGATGCGGCGCTGCGCCTCGGCCGGAGGGATCACGCCTTCGCGGGTCCAGAGATCGATGACGTCCTGGCCACTGACCTCGTCTTGGGCGGCGAAGACGTCGATCCGCAGCCCCGGGCCGAGCTGTGGGTTCTCCTCACCCTGCTCGGCGACCCCGGGGCCGATCACCGCCCCGTCGAAGTAGGCGACGCGGATCTCGTCGCCGCTGTCGGCATGCCCGGCGTAGTGGAAGCCCGGCGCCCCGTCCCAGACGGCATCGGGCCGGAGCGCCGCGCGCTGGACGGGGACGGGAACGCAGAGCCCGATCGGGCCCTCGCCGGTGGCGGCGAACTCCTCCTCGAGCGCCGCGAAGGCGGCATCCGTCATCTCCGCGTCAGCAGCGTCCTGGAGATCCGGCCGGATGAAGCTGCGGTAGATCCAGAAGCGGCGACCGCCGACGACGTCGACGCGGTCGGCGAACGCCGAGTTCGCTCCGGCGACCGCGCCCGACTCGTCGCGCAGCACGCAGACGACCTCGGCGAGCCGCTGTCGCGCGGCGGCCTCGTTGAGCGCGCCCTGCCCGGACCAGAAGGAGACGAGCTCGTCCCCGACCGCCGGCTCGAGCCGGCCGCGGACGACGTCGATCGAGTGTCCCTGGCCCATCCCGGCTCATCCTCGCACGGGTCAGCCGGCTTGTGCCGCGACCCCGGTCAGTAGGGTGCGTCCCTTTCCGCAGGGAGCGGACGCCCGGGCGGGTTTGACCGCCCGTGAACCCCTGCTAACATCTCGCGTCGCTCGCGAGGCCCTCTGGGCCACGCCGGGCGCGCTCCAAACGATGGAGATCGGGCTTACATAGACAGCCCCCGGGCACGCTGACGCGACATCACGAAGTTCGTCGGGCCCGCAAGGGCCTTTTCTATGCGCTGAATCCCACTCCGAACGCCGCAGTCAACCCAGGAACCGCTGAGACACATGCCACGCAACTTCGCCCTCGAGAAGACCCGGAACATCGGGATCATGGCCCACATCGACGCGGGCAAGACGACGACGACCGAGCGCATCCTCTACTACACCGGTCGCACCCACAAGATCGGCGAGGTGCACGAGGGCGCCGCCGTCATGGACTGGATGGAGCAGGAGCAGGAGCGCGGCATCACGATCACCTCCGCGGCGACCGCATGCGAGTGGAAGGACCACCGCATCAACATCATCGACACGCCGGGGCACGTCGACTTCACCGTCGAGGTGGAGCGCTCGCTCCGCGTCCTCGACGGCGCGATCGCCGTCTTCGACTCCGTCGCCGGCGTCGAGCCGCAGTCGGAGACCGTTTGGCGTCAGGCCGACAAGTACGAGGTCCCGCGCATCGCCTTCATCAACAAGATGGACCGGATCGGCGCCGACTTCGAGATGTCGGTCCGCACCATCCGCGAGCGCCTCGGCGCCAACCCGATCCCGATTCAGCTTCCGATCGGCTCCGAGGACAACCTCCGTGGCGTCGTCGACCTCGTCCAGAACAAGGCGCTGATCTGGAAGGACGACCTCGGCACCGAGTTTGACGTCGAGGACATCCCGGCCGAGATGGAGGACGCCGCCGCCGAGGCCCGCGGCCACATGATCGAGGCCTGCGCCGACGTCGACGACGAGCTCATGGAGATGTACCTCGAGGACGCCGAGATCGCCCCCGAGCGCATCCAGGAGGCTCTGCACAAGGCCACGCTCGCCCTGCAGATGACCCCCGTCCTCTGCGGATCCGCCTTCAAGAACAAGGGCGTGCAGCCGCTGCTGGACGCGATCATCGGCCTGCTCCCCTCGCCGCTCGAGGTCAAGCCGGTCTCCGGCGTCGAGCCCGTCAAGGGCCAGGAGGAGGGCAACCCGGCGACCCGCCCGGCCGACGACGACGGCCCGTTCGCCGCGCTCGCGTTCAAGGTCATGTCCGACCCCTACGTCGGCAAGCTCACCTACTTCCGCGTCTACTCCGGCAAGCTCGAGGCCGGCGGCCGCGTGCTCAACGCGACCACCGGCAAGACCGAGCGGATCGGCCGCCTGTTGCTGATGCACGCGAACTCCCGCGAGGAGATCGACCAGTGCTACGCGGGCGACATCCTCGCCGGCGTCGGCCTCAAGCAGACGTCGACCGGTGACACCCTCTGCGCCCCTGACAAGCCGATCGTCCTCGAGGAGATCACCTTCCCCGAGCCCGTCATCGCCGTCGCGATCGAGCCGAAGACCAAGGCCGACCAGGAGAAGCTGGCGACGGCCCTGCAGCGGCTCGCCGAGGAGGACCCGACCTTCCGCGTCGAGACCGACGAGGAGACCGGCCAGACCGTCATCAACGGTATGGGCGAGCTCCACCTCGAGGTCCTCGTCGATCGGATGATGCGCGAGTTCAACGTCGAGGCAGCCGTCGGCAAGCCGCAGGTGGCCTACCGCGAGACGATCCGCCAGGAGGCCAACAAGGTCCAGGGCAAGTTCGTCCGCCAGACCGGCGGCTCCGGTCAGTACGGCGACGTCGTCATCAACATCGCCCCGAACCCGGGCGAGGGCTGGGCCTTCGAGAGCAAGATCAAGGGCGGCGCGATCCCGACCGAGTACATCCCCTCCGTCGAGAAGGGCATGGTCGAGGCGCTCGCTTCCGGCATCAAGGCCGGCTACCCGATGGTGGACGTCAAGGTCGAGCTGATCGACGGCTCCTACCACGACGTCGACTCCTCGGAGATGGCGTTCAAGATCGCCGGTTCGATGGCGATCCAGGAGGCCGCGAAGCGCGCCAAGCCGGTGCTGCTCGAGCCCGTGATGGACGTCGAGGTGGTCACCCCCGAGGAGTTCCTCGGCGACGTGATCGGCGACATCTCGCGGCGTCGCGGCAAGCTCGCCGGCCAGGAGCCGCGCGGCAACGCGCTGGTCGTGACCGGCACGGTCCCGCTTAGCGAGATGTTCGGCTACGTCGGCGACCTGCGGTCGGCGACCCAGGGGCGCGCGTCCTACACGATGCAGTTCGCGCGCTACGAGGAGGTGCCGCCGAACATCGCCGAGGAGATCGTCGAGCACAAGGCGGGCGAACCCGTGGGTGCCGCAAGCTGACCGATCTCGCTACGCTGAATCGGTTGCCCTGAAACAGGCCGGCCCATACGGCGCCAAGCAGAACTTAGAAGAGCAACAAGACGTAAACGACGGGCCCGCGAGGCCCCCCGAAAGGAACACGAGAGAGCGACATGTCCAAGGAGAAGTTCGAGCGCGACAAGCCGCACGTCAACGTCGGCACCATCGGCCACGTCGACCATGGCAAGACCACGCTGACCGCCGCGATCACGAAGGTGCTCGCCGAGAAGTCCGGTGGCGAGGTCAAGAGCTTCGAGGAGATCGACAACGCTCCCGAGGAGCGGGAGCGCGGTATCACGATCGCCACCTCGCACGTGGAGTACGAGACGGACAAGCGCCACTACGCGCACGTCGACTGCCCCGGCCACGAGGACTACGTCAAGAACATGATCACGGGCGCCGCCCAGATGGACGGCGCGATCCTGGTCGTGTCCGCCGCTGACGGCCCGGCCCCGCAGACTCGCGAGCACATCCTGCTCGCTCGTCAGGTCAACGTGCCGTACGTCGTCGTGTTCCTCAACAAGGTCGACATGGTCGACGACGAGGAGCTCGTCGAGCTCGTCGAGGAGGAAGTCAAGGAGCTGCTCAGCGACTACGGCTTCCCGGGCGACGACACCCCGATCATCCGCGGTTCGGCGCTGAAGGCGCTCGAGGGTGACGAGGAGTCCGTCAACGCGATCCTCGAGCTCGCCCAGACGCTCGACGACTACATCCCCGAGCCCGAGCGCGACCTCGACAAGCCGTTCCTGATGCCGATCGAGGACATCTTCTCGATCACCGGCCGCGGCACCGTCGCGACCGGCCGCATCGAGCAGGGCGTCGTCAACACCGGCGACGAGGTCGAGATCGTCGGCATCCACCCGCAGATCGAGAAGACCACGATCACGGGCGTCGAGATGTTCCGCAAGATCCTCGACGAGGGTCAGGCCGGCGACAACATCGGCGCGCTGCTGCGCGGCACCAAGCGCGAGGAGATCGAGCGCGGTCAGGTGCTCTGCAAGCCCGGGTCGATCACCCCGCACACCAAGTTCAAGGCCGAGGTGTACTGCCTGACGACCAAGGAGGGTGGCCGTAAGACGCCGTTCTTCTCGGGCTACCGTCCGCAGTTCTACTTCCGGACCACGGACGTGACCGGCGTCGCCAACCTCCCGGAGGACCGCGAGATGATGATGCCCGGCGACACCAGCGAGATGTCGATCGAGCTGATCCAGCCGATCGCCATGGACCAGGGTCTCCGCTTCGCCATCCGCGAGGGCGGCCGCACGGTCGGCTCCGGCGTCGTCACCGAGATCATCGAGTAGCGACTAGACGAGATACGAGGGCGAGGGGCGCCGCAGAGCCGGCGCCCCTTCCACGCCCGGGACACCCGAGACGAGAGAAACACCCAAGTTGTCAGCAATCACCGCCAGCAAGATCAGGATCCGCCTGAAGGCGTACGACCACGACGCCATCGATCGCGCGGCCACTGAGATCGTCGAGACGGCGACGCGCACGGGTGCCAGCGTCTCGGGCCCGGTGCCGCTGCCGACGTCGAAGAACGTCTACTGCGTGATCCGCTCGCCGTTCAAGGACAAGGACTCGCGGGAGCACTTCGAGATCCGCACCCACAAGCGCCTGATCGACATCAAGGACCCGACCCCGAAGACGATCGACGAGCTGCAGCGCATCGAGAACCTGCCCGCCGGCGTCGACGTGGAGATCCGCCTGTAAGCGCCATGGCCGCGATCCTCGGCAAGAAGATCGGCATGACCCAGCTCTTCACCGAAGAGGGCGAGTCCGTGCCCGTGACCGTCATCGAGGCGACCCCGAACCGGGTCACCGCGGTGCGCACGAAGGACGAGGACGGCTACGCGGCCGTGCAGCTCGCCTTCGGCGAGGTCAAGGAGCGCAAGCTCACGAAGGCTCAGCTCGGCCACCTGGCGAAGACCGAGGCGCCGGCGCTCAAGCACCTGCGCGAGTTCCGCGATGACGACGGCAAGCTCGGCGAGTTCGAGCTCGGCGGCGAGATCACCGTCGACACCTTCGAGGTGGGCGACAAGGTCAAGGTCTCCGCCGTCGCCATCGGCAAGGGCTTCCAGGGCACCGTCAAGCGCCACAACTTCGGCCGCGGCCCCGTCAGCCACGGCTCCCACAACGTCCGCGCCCCAGGTTCGATCGGCGCCAGCGCCGACCCCGCCCGCGTTTTCAAGGGGATGAAGATGCCGGGCCGCATGGGCGGCAAGCGCGTCACCCAGCGCGGCCTCGAGGTCTTCCGCATCGATGCGGACAAGAACCTGCTGATGCTCCGCGGCTCGATTCCGGGCCCCAAGAACGGGACCGTGGAGGTGCGCACCGATGGCTAGCCAGACCAAGATTTCGGCAGCGACGATCGGCGCCCAGAAGAAGACCGACCTCCCCGAGGCCGTCTTCGCCGAGCCCTTCAACGAGACCCTCGTGCACGAGACCGCGCGCGCGGAGCTGAACGCGCGCCGCGCCGGCACGCACTCGAGCCTGACCCGCGGCGAGGTCGCCATGACCGGCGCCAAGGCTTGGCGTCAGAAGGGCACCGGCCGCGCCCGCGTCGGCGCCCTCAGCGTCCCGCACCGCCGCGGCGGCGGCAACGCCTTCGCGACGAAGCCGCGCTCCTACACCTTCAAGGTCAACCGCAAGGCGCGCCGCAAGGCGCTGCGCGCGGCCCTCAGCGTCCACGCCGAGCGCGGCTCCATCGCCGTGCTCCCCTCTGGCGCGTTCAGCGAGCCGGCCACCAAGCAGGCCGCCGAGGGCCTCGAGAAGTGGGGCGCCGCGGCGCCGACGCTGGTCGTCGTCAGCGGCGAGGAGATCGCCGCCGCCAAGAGCTACCGCAACCTGCCGCGCGTCTCGGTCGTCAGCGCCGAGGGGGTCGGGGTCGCCGAGATCGTCGGCCACCGCTCGCTCGTCGCCTCCGAGGACGCCCTCGAGGTGCTGGCCGCCCGTGCGGCCGCCGTCACCCGCGGCGAGGACGGCGATGGTGGGGAGGAGGCCTCCTGATGGACGTGCGCCAGATCATCGTCGAGCCCGTCGTCTCGGAGAAGAGCTACGCCCTCATGTCGGAGGGCAAGTACACCTTCCGCGTCAACGATCGCGCCCACAAGACCCAGATCTCGCACGCGGTCGAGGAGATCTTCAACGTCGAGGTCGTCAGCGTCCGGACCTCCCGGGTGCGCAGCAAGCCGAAGCGCCGCGGTCTCCATCGCGGCAAGACGCGCGCCTGGAAGAAGGCGATCGTCGAGCTCGCGCCGGGCAACGAGATCGAGCTGTTCGAGGGAGCGAGTGAGTCCTGATGGCCATCCGTAAGTCAAAGCCGACCAGCCCGGGGCGCCGTTTCGCGACCTACCAGGACCGCTCCGAGGTCACGGCGCAGAAGCCGAACAAGAAGCTCAGCAAGGGCAAGACCCGCACCGGAGGACGCAACTCCTACGGGCGCGTCACCTCGCGCCATCGCGGCGGCGGCGCCAAGCGCAAGTACCGCCAGATCGACTTCAAGCGGCTCAAGGACGGCGTCCCCGCCAAGGTCGCGACGATCGAGTACGACCCGAACCGGACCAGCTACATCGCGCTCCTGCACTACGCCGACGGCGCCAAGTCCTACATCCTCGCCCCGCAGGGCGTGGCGGTCGGCGATGTCCTCCAGTCCGGCCCGGGCTCCGACATCCGTCCCGGGAACGCGCTCGAGCTGGGCCAGATCCCGACCGGCACGGTCGTCCACAACGTCGAGCTCAAGCCGGGCCAGGGCGGGCGCATGGGTCGCTCCGCCGGCACCGCCATCCAGGTCGTCGCCAAGGACGGCGGCATGGTCACCCTCAGGCTTCCGTCCTCGGAGATGCGCATGGTCCAGGCCGAGTGCCGCGCGACCGTCGGCACGATCTCCAACGCCGAGCACCAGAACGTCGTCGTCGGCAAGGCCGGCCGCAGCCGCCACAAGGGCAAGCGCCCGCAGAGCCGCGGCATCGCGATGAACCCGGTCGACCACCCGCACGGCGGCGGCGAGGCCCACAAGGGCCCGGGCGGCCACCCGAAGACCCCGTGGGGCAAGCCGACGCTCGGTTACCGGACGCGGAAGAAGAACAAGCAGTCGAACGCGATGATCGTCCGCGGACGCAGGCGCGGGAAGAAGAAGGGCAGGTAGCGCGCAGTGAGCCGCTCGAGCAAGAAGGGCCCGTTCGTCGAGGAGCGCCTGATGGCGCGCATCGAGGCGATGAACGAGTCCGGCAACAAGCAGATGGTCAAGACCTGGTCGCGGCGCTCCACCGTCTTCCCCGAGATGGTCGGCCACACGATCGCCGTCCACGACGGCCGCAAGCACGTCCCCGTGTTCGTCTCCGAGTCGATGGTCGGGCACAAGCTCGGCGAGTTCGCCCCGACCCGCACCTTCCGCGCCCACTCCGGCTCCAAGAAGGACGAGCGCTGATGGCGACCAGGGCACAGACCCGCGAGCAGGACGCGCCGATGGTCAGCGCGAGCGCCAAGTACGTGCGGATCTCCGCGCGCAAGGCCCGCGTGGTCGCCGACCAGATCCGCGGCAAGAGCTACGAGGAGGCCGAGGCGCTGCTCTCGTTCTCCCCGCGCGGCGCCTCGGTGCCGATGCTGAAGCTGCTCCGCTCGGCCGGTGCCAACGCCGAGAACAACGACGACCTCGATCCCGAGGACATGCGCGTCGCACGCGTCTCCGTGGACGAGGGGCCGACGATGCGCCGCTTCCGCCCCCGCGCCAAGGGCCGGGCGACGCGGATCGACAAGCGCTCCTGCCACATCAACATCTCCCTCACCCCGATCCCCGACGAGGACTGACTTAGACCATGGGACAGAAGATCAACCCCACCGGCTTCCGGGTCGGCTACATCCACGACTGGAAGTCGAACTGGTTCGACGAGCGCAACTTCTCCGACGCGCTGGTCGAGGACGTCCTGATCCGCAACCACATCGAGAACAAGCTCGCGCACGCCGGCCTCTCCGACATCGAGATTCGCAAGCAGCGGGGCGAGGTCACGGTCGACATCCACACCGCGCGCCCCGGCATCGTGATCGGCAAGTCCGGATCCGAGGTCGACGCGCTGCGCCGCGAGCTGCACAAGATCACCGGCAAGCCGGTCCGCGTGAACATCCGCGAGATCAAGCGCCCCGAGCTCGACGCGACGCTGGTCGCCCAGTCGATCGCCGAGCAGCTCGAGAACCGCGTCGCCTTCCGTCGCGCGATGAAGCGCGCCCTGACCTCGGCCATGCGCTCCGGCGCCAAGGGCGTGAAGGTCCAGGTCTCCGGCCGCCTCGGCGGCTCCGAGATGGCTCGCACCGAGGGCTACTCGGACGGTCGCGTGCCGCTGCACACCCTGCGCGCCGACATCGACTACGGCTTCGTCGAGGCCCGGACCACGACCGGCCGGATCGGCGTCAAGTGCTGGATCAACAAGGGCGAGATCATGCCCGAGGGCTACGGCACCGCCGCCGACGAGGACCTCGGCGGCCGCGGTCGTCGCCGCGGCGGCAACCGCCCAGGTGGCGGCGGCCCGGGCTCCGGCCGTCAGGGCGGCGGCTCCCCCGCCGGCGCGAGGGGAGGCGATTCCTGATGCTGGCCCCCAAGCGCGTCAAACACCGCAAGCAGTTCCGAGGCCGCATGCGCGGCAACTCGAAGGGCGGGACGAACGTCAACTTCGGCGAGTACGGCCTCAAGGCGATGGACCGAGGCTGGATCACGAGCCGTCAGATCGAGGCCGCGCGTGTCGCGATGACCCGCAAGATCAAGCGCGGCGGCAAGGTCTGGATCACGATCTTCCCCGACAAGCCCTACACCAAGAAGCCGGCCGAGACCCGCATGGGCAAGGGCAAGGGCAACCCCGAGGGTTGGGTCGCCGTGGTCAAGCCCGGGCGGATCATGTTCGAGCTCTCCGGCGTGCCCGAGGACCTGGCGCGCGAGGCGATGGAGCTCGCCGGCACCAAGCTTCCGCTGAAGACGAAGTTCGTCACCAAGGGACAGTCGTGAAGGGCTCCGAGGCACATCAGCTCGGCGATCACGAGCTCGTCGAGGCGCTCAAGGAGGCGCGGACGGAGGCGTTCAACCTGCGCCTGCGCAACGCCACCGGCGAGCTCGAGAACACGGCGCGGCTCGGCAACAGCCGCCGCGACGTCGCGCGACTGCTGACGATCGCCAAGCAGCGGGGAATCGACCTCGAGAAGGAACTGAAGTAGAGAGATGGCTGACGAAGAGCAGACTGAGAACGAGGAGCAGACGGAGACCGAGGCGGAAGCTCCCGCCGAGGAGACCGCTGCCGAGGAGGCTCCGCAGGAGGAGGCCGCAGAGGCCCCCGAGACCCCTGCCGCCGAGGCGCCCGCCGCCGCCGCTCCCGCCGAGGACGCGGAGCCGGTCGAGCAACTCTCCGCCAAGGAGATCCGCAAGCAGCGCCGCAGCACCTTCACCGGTGAGGCGAAGCCTGAGCGCTCCGCCGACGAGCGCGCTGAGGAGCGCGCCGCCGAGCGCAGGCGCAAGGCCGCAGGGCGCCGCCGCTACCGTCAGGGCCGGGGCAAGGCGCGCCGCGACGCCATCCCCAGCGGCGAGGGCACCCCGCCCGCCGAGCGCGTCCCGGGCAACCCGAAGGTCCGCCAGGGCATCGTCGTCTCGGACAAGATGGACAAGACCATCACGGTCCGAGTCGAGAGCGCCCGCCGGCACCCGACCTACGAGAAGGTCATCCGGACTTCGAAGATGTACCACGCGCACGACGAGCGCAACGAGGCCGGCGCCGGCGACACGGTGCGGCTCATCGAGTGCCGTCCGATGTCGAAGACCAAGCACTGGCGCCTGACCGAGATCCTCGAGAAGGCGAAGTAGGGCGGGCCGATGATCCAGCAGGAATCAAGGCTCAAGGTCGCCGACAACTCGGGCGCCCGCGAGATCCTCTGCATCCGCGTCAAGGGTGGCCACCACCGCCGCTACGCGAGCGTCGGCGACGTGATCACCGCGACGGTCAAGTCCGCGACCCCGCGCGGCGGCGTCCGCAAGGGCGAGGTCGTGCAGGCGGTCGTCGTCCGCACCCGCAAGCAGATCGGCCGGCCCGACGGCACCTACATCTCCTTCGACGAGAACGCGGCGGTCCTGATCGACGCGCAGAACAACCCGCGCGGGACCCGCATCTTCGGCCCCGTCGCCCGCGAGCTCCGCGACCGCGCGTTCATGCGGATCGTCTCGCTCGCGCCGGAGGTGATCTAGGCATGGCCAAGTCGATGCGCATCCGTACCGACGACCAGGTGATGATCACCTCGGGCAAGGACAAGGGCAAGACCGGCAAGGTCGTCCGCACCGATCCGAAGCGCCGCAAGGTGTTCGTCGAGAACCTCAACATCGTCAAGCGCCACCAGCGTCCGCGCACGATGAACGAGCAAGGTGGCATCATCGAGAAGGAAGGCCCGATCGACGTCTCCAACGTCGTCCTGCTCGACCCGACGGACAACAAGCCGACCCGCGTCGGCGTCCGGGTCGCCGACGACGGGGAGCGGGTCCGCTACTCGAAGCGCACCGACAAGCCGATCGACTGACCCACTGACTGACTGAACGAACCATGGAAGCTGCAACCGAAACCCCCATCCAGACCGCGCCGGCGCCGCCGCCGCGGCTGCGCGACAAGTACCGCGAGGAGGTCGTCCCCGCGCTGACCGAGAAGTTCGGCTACACGACGCCGATGGCCGTGCCGCGCCTGCTCAAGGTGACGGTGAACATGGGCACCGGCGAGGGCGGGTCGATCGAGGACGCCACCACCGAGCTCGAGACGATCACCGGCCAGCACCCGAACGTGCGCCGCGCCCGCAAGTCGATCGCCGCCTTCAAGCTCCGCGAGGGGATGCCGGTCGGCGTCTCCGTGACGCTTCGCCAGGCCCGCATGTGGGAGTTCGTCGACCGCCTCGTGACGATCGCGATCCCGCGGATCCGCGACTTCCGCGGGCTCAACCCGCGCTCCTTCGACGGCCGCGGCAACTACTCGCTCGGCGTCCGCGAGCAGCTCATCTTCCCCGAGATCGACTACGACTCGATCAACCAGACCCGTGGTCTCGACATCGCCGTCACGACCACGGCACCAACCGACGAGGAGGGCTTCGAGCTTCTCCTCGCGCTCGGGTTCCCGTTCGCGCAGGAGGGCCGCCCCGGTGGCAAGTCCCCCGAGGAGGTCGCGAGCGAAGAGGAGGAGCACCGCAAGGAGGAGGCGCGCGCCCGCGCCGAGGCCGAGGCGGCCGCGCTCGAGCAGCTCAAGGAGGAGAACCCGGAGGCTTACGAGAAGCCGCAGCGGGACGACGACGAGGACGGCGACACAGGCGAACAGACTTCATCCGAAGACGGAGGCGAAGAGGAGTAATGGCCAAGACGTCACAGCGCGTCAAGCAGGCGAAGGGCTCGAAGTTCAGGAGCCGCAACTACAACCGCTGCCGCAAGTGCGGTCGCTCACGCGCGGTCTACCGCAAGTTCGGCCTGTGCCGGATCTGCCTCCGCGAGCAGGCGCACAAGGGCTACGTCCCCGGCATGACCAAGTCGAGCTGGTAGAGCGATGCAGGGCGATCCAGTAGCCGACTACCTGACGCGCGTCCGCAACGCGCTTCGCGCCGACCATCCCGAGGTCGAGGTCCCGTCCTCGCGCCTGAAGAAGGAGATGACGCGGATCCTCGTCGAGCAGGGGTACCTGAAGGGGTTCGAGGTCGAGCCGACCGCGGTCGGCGAGTCGATCCGGATCCAGCTCAAGTACACCGACGACCGTGACCCGGTGATCAGCGGCATGCGTCGCATCTCGCGCCCCGGCCGGCGCCGCTACGTAGGCGGCGACGAGGTGCCGCGGGTGCAGGGCGGCATGGGTACTGCCATCATCTCCACCTCCTCCGGGGTCATGACCGGCCACGAAGCCCGGCAGAAGGGCGTCGGCGGCGAGGTGGTCGCTTACGTCTGGTGATCGCGAACCGGAGCCTCCCGCTCCGGGACCCGCCCCGAGCTGAACCAAAGCTGAACCAATCCCGAACATGAGCCGAATCGGAAACAAGCCAATTGAGATCCCCGCGGGCGTCACCGTCGACGTCGGCCCCGGCCGCGTGACCGTGAACGGTCCCAAGGGCGAGCTCCAGCAGAGCATCGATCCCGACATGACGGTCGAGGTCGACGACGGCGTGCTCACGGTCTCCCGGCCCACCGATCGCGGCCCGCATCGGGCGCTTCACGGCCTCACCCGCTCGCTGATCGCGAACATGGTCGAGGGCGTCACCAACGGTTACGAGAAGCGGCTGCAGATCACCGGCGTCGGCTACCGCGCCAAGCCGTCCGGCAAGGCGCTCGAGCTCTCGCTCGGCTTCTCCCACCCGGTCAGCGTCCAGGCGCCTGAGGGGATCGAGTTCGAGGTCCCGCAGCCGACTGAGATCGTGGTCAAGGGCATCGACAAGCAGCTCGTCGGCGAGATCGCGGCGCAGATCCGCCGCCACCGCCCACCGGAGCCCTACAAGGGCAAGGGCGTTCGCTACGCGGACGAGCAGATCCGCCGCAAGGTGGGCAAGCGCGCATAGCGCTGAGAGGAAAGAGCTTCCATGGCAGTCCAGACACAGCAGCAGAGAAGGGCACGGCGCAGGCGGCGCGTGCGGGCGAAGGTCCGCGGCAGCGCCGAGCGCCCGCGGCTGGCGGTGTTCCGCTCCAACCGCGGTCTCTACGCCCAGCTCATCGACGACGACAAGGGCCACACGCTCGCGCAGGCGAGCTGGGGCGAGGCCGCCGTCAAGAAGCTGGACGGCTCCGAGCGCGCCAAGAAGATCGGCGAGCTGCTCGCCGAGCGCGGCAAGGCGGCCGGTGTCGAGACGTGCGTGTTCGACCGCGGCGGCTACCGCTTCCACGGCCGCGTCGCGGACCTGGCCGGGGGCGCCCGCGAGGGCGGCCTGCAATTCTGATCAACCAACTTCCGACGAGAGAGCACTGAGCAAGCGCAGATGAGCACCACCGACGTAGAGAGAGTCAGCCCGCAGGGGCTCGACCTGCAGGAGCGCGTGATCGAGATCAACCGCGTCGCCAAGGTCGTCAAGGGCGGCCGGCGCTTCTCGTTCACGGCCCTCGTCGCCGTCGGCGACGAGAACGACGTGGTCGGGATCGGCTACGGCAAGGCGCGCGAGGTTCCGCTCGCGATCCAGAAGGCCGTGGAGAACGCCCGCAAGGATCTGATCCGCGTGCCCAAGTACGGGCAGACGCTTCCCCATCGCACCATCGGCCGCTTCGGCGCCGGTCACGTGGTCCTCCGCCCGGCCTCCGAGGGAACCGGCGTGATCGCCGGCGGCGGCGTCCGCGCCGTGCTCGAGCTCGGCGGCATCCGCGACGTCCTCACGAAGTCGATCGGCACCAACAACCCGATCAACCAGGTGAAGGCGACGATGGAGGGTCTGCGCGGGCTGCGCCGTCCCAAGGAGGTCGCCGAGCTGCGCGGCCTGACCATCCGCGAGGTGCTCGGGATCCCCAAGGACGCCGAGAAGGCCGAGGGTGACTCCGAGGAGAGCGACGCGCCCGATCCGGTCGCCGTCGTCGCCGAGACCCCGGTCGAGGCAGATGCCCCCGTCGCGGAGGCTGAGGCCGCCACCGAGCCCGTTGAGGCTGAGGCGCCCGCTCCCGCCGAGGCCGAGGCCGACGCCCCCGCCGAGGCCGATGCTGAGGCTGCCGCCGAGACTGAGACCACCACCGACCCTGACGCGCCCGCCGAGGAGGAGAGCTCCTGATGGGCGAGGTCACCCTCAAGCAGGTGCGCTCCGCCAACGGCGCGAGCCCCCAGCAGCGCGACACCCTGCGCACCTTGAAGCTCGGCCGCATCGGCAAGTCGTCGACGCGGACCGAGAACGAGCACCTGCACGGCCTGCTTCGCAAGGTCGAGCATCTCGTCACGGTCGAGCCGGCTTCGGGCGACTCCGGGAAGAAGGGCTCCTGATGGCGCGCCTCGACCCCGAGGAGATCGGGCTGAACAACCTGAGCCCGAAGCCGGGCACCCGCAAGGACCGCAAGCGCGTCGGCCGTGGGCACGGCTCCGGCAGCGGGAAGACCGCCGGGCGCGGCCACAAGGGCCAGGGCGCCCGGGCCGGCGCCAAGCAGCGCGTCGCTCGCGAGGGCGGGCAGAACCCGATCCACATGCGGATGCGGAAGCTGCGCGGCCCGAACAAGAAGATGTCGATGCCGTTCGAGCAGTTCCGGACACACACCCAGCCCGTCAACCTGGCGACGCTCGAGGAGCGGTTCGACGACGGCGCCGAGGTGACTCCCGAGACGCTCCGCGCCGCCGGGCTCGCCACTCGCAAGCATCCGGTCAAGATCCTCGGCAACGGGGATCTCTCGAAGAAGCTCACGGTGAGAGCGCACGCCTTCAGCGCCACCGCGCGCGAGAAGATCGAGGGAGCCGGCGGCACCGCCGAGACGATCGACTCCTAGCCGATGCTGAAGATCCTCGGAAACGCGTTCGCGATCCCCGAGATCCGGCGCAAGCTCGCCTTCACGGCAGCGATGCTCGCGCTGTACCGGCTCGGCGCCTACATCCCCGCGCCGGGGGTCGAGGTCTCCCAGATCGACGACCTCCAGAACCAGTTCGGCAGCGGCAACATCCTCGGCTTCCTGAACCTGTTCAGCGGCGGCTCGCTCTCGCGGCTGTCGCTGTTCGCGCTCGGGATCATGCCCTACATCACCGCCTCGATCATCCTGCAGTTGCTGACGGTGGTGCTGCCCTCGCTGGAGAAGCTCCAGAAGGAGGGTGAGGTCGGCCAGCAGAAGATCACGCAGTACACGCGCTACCTCACCGTCGGCCTCGCCTTCGCGCAGTCGATCGGCTACGTCTTCCTCTTCGAGTCCTTCGGGTCGAGCGGCCAGAGCGTCGTCGGCGAGCTCACGTTCCCGAAGCTGATGCTGATCGTGATCTCCCTGACCGCCGGCTGCGTGCTGCTGATGTGGTTCGGCGAGCTGATCACCCAGCGCGGCATCGGCAACGGCATCTCCCTGATGATCTTCGCCTCGATCGCCTCCGGGATCCCGGCCGGGATCTCGGCCTGGTGGACCAACCCCGACCAGGTCTTCGTGGTGATGATGCCGTTCATCGCGCTCGCGGTGATCGTCGGGATCGTCTTCGTCCAGGAGGGCCAGCGCCGGATCCCCGTGCAGTACGCCAAACGCGTCGTCGGGCGCAAGATGACGACGGGCGGATCCAGCTACCTACCGCTGCGCGTGAACATGGCCGGCGTCATCCCGGTCATCTTCGCCGCGTCGATCATGGCCTTCCCGCCGACCGTCGGGCAGCTCCTCAACACCCCTGCGGCCCTCGACTTCGCGGCGTTCTTCGCGCCGAACCGCTGGGCCTACGTCGTCGGCGAGATCTTCTTCATCGTGATCTTCACCTACTTCTACACGGCGGTCACCTTCAACCCGGTCGACCAGGCCGACAACCTGAAGAAGTACGGCGGCTTCATCCCCGGCGTGCGCCCGGGGCGCCCGACGGCGGAGTACCTCGACCGGATCCTCTCGCGCCTGACGTTCGCCGGAGCCATCTACCTCGGCTTCGTCGCGGCGCTGCCGACGATCCTGATCTCGCAGACCTCGGCCAACTTCTTCTTCGGCGGCACGTCGATCCTGATCGTCGTCGGCGTGGCCCTCGACACCGTCAAGCAGCTCGAGGCGCAGCTCATGATGCGCAACTACGAAGGGTTCTTGAAGTAGGCGAGCTGGTCCGTCAGGGCCGAATCGCGGGTTGAACGGGTACCCTCTCGCTCCCATGTCGGAGCTGAACCTCATCCTGCTCGGACCCCCCGGATCAGGGAAGGGCACGCAAGGCGAGCGCCTGCAGGAGGACTTCCGCCTGCCCTACTACGCGACGGGGGACATCCTCCGCGCCGCCGTTCGTGACGAGACCGAGCTCGGCCGGATCGCCAAGGAGTACATGGACCGCGGCGACCTGGTTCCCGACGGCGTCATCATCGGCGTCATCGGCGAGCGGGTCGAGGGGGAGGAGGCCGCTGACGGCTTCATCCTCGACGGCTTCCCCCGCACCGTCGGGCAGGCGGAGGCTCTCGGCGAGGAGATGGACAAGCTGGACCGCTCGATCACGGCCGCGCTGCTGATCGACGTCAGCGACGACGAGGTGGTCCGCCGGCTCGGAGGCCGCCGCACCTGCGCCAAGAACGGCCACATCTTCCACGTCGACTTCGACCCGCCCAAGAACGAGGGCATCTGCGATGTCTGCGGGGCGCGCCTGATCGTCCGCGACGACGACAAGCCCGACGTGATCCGCCACCGGCTCGACACCTACCACGAGAAGACGAGCCCGCTTGTCGACTTCTACGAGGAGCGCGGTGTGCTCAAGCGCGTCGACGGTGAGCTCGATCCCGACGAGGTCGGCAACCGGATCCGGGCTCTGCTCGCGACGTTGCGGCTCGAGGAAGAGCTCTAGGTAACCGGTGCGAGACCAGGCCGGTCGGGGTCAAGGTCGAGGTCGACTTTGATCGTTCCGAAGACCCCCGAGCAGATCGAGCAGATGGCGAAGGCGGGGGACATCCTCGCCCGCTGCCTGAGGATGCTGCGCAGCAAGGTGCGGCCGGGTGTCACGACCGCCGAGCTCGACGCGGCGGCGGAGAAGTTCATCCGCTCTCAGGGCGCGACGCCGGCCTTCAAGGGCTACCGCGGCTTCCCGGGATCGATCTGCGCGTCGCCGAACTCGATGGTGGTGCACGGGATCCCCGGCCCCTACGAGCTCAAGCGCGGCGACCTGATCTCGCTCGACGTCGGCGTCGTCTACGAGGGGTGGGTCGCCGACGCGGCCTTCACGCTCCCCGTCGGCCCGGTGAGCGAGGAGGCGACCCAGCTGATGGAGACGACGAAGGCGTCGCTGTTCACCGGCATCGCCGAGGCAAAGGCGGGCAACCACCTCGGCGACATCTCGGCCGCGATCCAGCGCCGGATCGAGCAGGACGGGTTGGCGGTGATCCGCAGCCTCGTCGGCCACGGCATCGGCCAGCGAATGCACGAGGACCCGCAGATCCCCAACCACGGGGAGCCCGGCCGCGGGCCCCTGCTCGAGGAGGGCATGACCTTCGCGATCGAGCCCATGGTCAACATCGGCTCTGAGGGCATCCGCATGGACGACGACGGTTGGTCGGTCTACTCCGAGGACGGCTCCCTCGCCGCGCACTTCGAGTTCACCGTCGCCGTCGGCAAGGACGGGCCGCGAATCCTCACGCCCTGGCACGAGGACTAGCCCGGCGGCCCCCCCGGCGCCCCCGGTTGCCGGTTCCGGGCTCCCGAGTCGGATCGCAACCCTCCGGGTACGTGGGGTGTTGTGATCAACATGGGAAACATTCGCAGGGTTCTGCTCGGCGCACTCTGTGCGCTGGGCGCCACATTCGTCCTGGCTCCGGTCGCAAACGCGACTGAGCCCAACAACGATTTCGCGACCGCGACGGGTCCGCTGACCGCTGGGCAGGTGTTCAAGTCGTCACTGGAGACGGCCGACGACACGGACATCCAGTTCTTCTACGTGCCCGACACGGCGACGGTCACCGTCACGGTTACGAACGCGACAGCGAAGAAGAACGCGACCGGTGGCCGCACGATCGGCACCGGCATCTACCAGGCGCGGAAAGGCAAGGATCCGCGGCTGCTCGACAACAGCGCCCGGCGCATCTCCCCGCAGAAGAAGGGAAAGGTGAAGACGACGCTGGTTCCGGGCAAGTACTTCGTCACCGTCGGCCACGCGTCGGCGGAGAATGGCGCCGCAGACGTACCGTTCCGGATCCAGATCAACCCCGCCGGCACGACGACCGACAGCTACGAGATCTTCGCTCGGCGCTGCAACGACGCGTACCGCTCGGTCGCGCGGATGAAGAAGAGCAAGAAGAACGTCGCCAAGCGGCTGAAGAAGGCCAAGAAGAACGGCGCCTCCTACCACAAGGTCAGCGAGCTGACCGCGAAGCTCCGCTCGAAGCGGGCCAAGATCAAGGAAGGGCAGCGGATCAAGCGGATCGTCTGCTCGGTCCCCCAGTAGGCGGAGCGGCGGATTCGGATAGCCGCGGATAGCCGCTGATAGCTGCCCAACGAGTCCGGCGGGTGGGTCGCCGCTGAGTGTGGCGACCCGCCCGGTCCGGGCTCGTGCTCAGCAGGACATGCCCGGCTGAGTCGAGTTGGGGTTGGGCCGGGTCTGGCCGGGCTTGGCCGAAACGTCATCGGTTGCTAACATGCCGCGTTCGGCCCGTTGGGCTGTCGCAATACGCCTGCCTTCCGATTCATGGGGAGTGCCAGGCCACCTCGAGTCAGAAGGACAAGATTTCGGAGATGAAGGTCCGAGCCTCCGTAAAACCGATGTGCGAGCGATGCCAGGTCATCCGGCGGCGCGGCCGCGTTCTCGTGATCTGCTCGAACCCCCGCCACAAGCAGAGGCAGGGCTAGGGAATGGCACGAATCGCAGGAGTGAACCTGCCGCTCAACAAGCGCACCGAGATCGGTCTCACGTACGTGCACGGGATCGGCGACTCGACGTCGCGCAAGATCCTCGCTGAGACGGGCGTCGACGGTGACACCCGCGTCGGCGACCTCACCGAGGACGAGGTGATCAAGCTTCGTGACGCCGTCGACGAGTACCAGGTCGAGGGCGACCTCCGTCGTGAGCGCTCCCAGAACATCAAGCGCCTGATGGAGATCGGCTCCTACCGCGGCCTGCGCCACCGGCGCGGCCTGCCGGTCCGAGGCCAGCGGACGAAGACCAACGCCCGCGGTCGCAAGGGCCCGAAGCGCATGAGCGTCGCCGGCAAGAAGAAGGCGCCGAGCGCCAAGTAGACGAGTTTTTCGAGCTTTTCGAGGAGTTACCGAGTGCCCCAGCCCAAGCGTTCATCCGGAGGTCGTTCGAAGCGCCGCGTGCGCAAGAACGTGCCGTTCGGCCAGGCTCATATCAAGACGAGCTTCAACAACACGATCGTCACCCTGACCGACCCCGAGGGCAACGTCATCGCCTGGGAGTCCGCCGGCAGCGCCGGTTTCAAGGGCTCCCGCAAGTCGACGCCGTTCGCGGCGCAGGTGACGGCCGACAACGCCGCCCGCAAGGGCATGGAGCACGGCCTCGAGCGGGTCGAGGTCCACGCCAAGGGCGCCGGCTCCGGCCGTGAGACCGCGATCCGCGCCCTGCAGGCGGCCGGCCTCCAGGTCACGACGGTCAAGGACGTCACCCCGCAGGCCCACAACGGATGCCGCCCGAAGAAGCGGAGGCGCGTCTAAGCATGGCCCGCGACACCTCACCGCAGTGCAAGCAGTGCCGCCGCGAGGGGCAGAAGCTGTTCCTCAAGGGCGAGCGTTGCCTGACGGACAAGTGCGGCGTCGAGCGCCGCTCCTACCCGCCGGGTGACCACGGCCGCGGCCGGTTGCGCGCGTCCGAGTACCGCCAGCAGCTCCGCGAGAAGCAGAAGGCTCGCCGCTACTACCAGGTGCTCGAGAAGCAGTTCCGCGCCTACTACGACAAGGCGTCGCGCCAGGACGGCGTGACCGGCGAGAACCTGCTGCGACTGCTGGAGCGACGCTTCGACAACGTCCTGGTGCGCCTCGGCTTCGCGGCCTCGCGTCGCCAGGCGCGGCAGATGATCCGCCACGGCCACTGGCAGATCAACGGCCGCCGGGTCGACATCCCCAGCTACCAGATCAAGCCCGAAGACATCATCTCGATCAAGAGCGGCTCCGATGCCGATCAGACCGTCCGTGCAGCGACGGAGCTGATCTCGACCGTGCCGGCCTGGCTGCAGGCCGACCACGACTCGCTGACCGCCAAGGTCCTGCGCCTGCCGGAGCGGGACGAGATCGACGCGCCGATCACCGAGCAGCTCATCGTCGAGCTGTACTCGAAGTAGGCGAGAACCCAGACGACGGAAGGACCCTCCACCTATGACCACCCTGCCCGATTTCCAGGTCCCGACGATCTCCTACGAGGAGATCTCCGACAACCACGGCCGCTTCACGATCGAGCCCCTCGACAAGGGCTTCGGCTACACGTACGGCAACAGCCTGCGCCGCGTGCTCCTCTCCTCGCTGAAGGGTGCCGCGATCACGAGCGTGCGCATCGAGGGCGTCGCCCACGAGTTCTCGAGCATCGCCGGGGTCAAGGAGGACGTCACCGACATCATCCTCAACCTCAAGAGCATCGTCGTGCGGATGCACACCGACGCCAGCGAGGTCGAGGTGCCGCTGGTCGCCACCGGCCCCGGTGACATCACCGCCGGTGACATCGATCTCCCGGCCGGCGTCGAGATCCTCAACCCGGACGCTCCGATCGCGACCCTCGAGAAGAAGACGAAGCTCGAGATGTACATGACGATCGGCCGCGGCCGCGGCTACTCGCCGGCCGAGGACAACAAGACCGACGATCAGCCGATCGGCGTCATCCCGATCGACTCGATCTTCTCGCCGATCCGCCGCGCCGCCTATCGGGTCGACTCGGCCCGCGTCGGTCAGCGGACCGATTTCGACAAGCTGTCGCTCGAGGTCGAGACCGACAGCTCGCTGGAGCCGCCCGCTGCTCTGCGCGAGGCCTCCGAGCTGCTGATCGCGAGCCTCGCGATCTTCACCGACGCCGAGCGGGTGGACGAGCTCACGCAGCTCAACCACGCGGTCTCGAACGGTGACGGTGCCGACCTCCCGACCGAGGGCGGGGGCGACGACCGGCTCATCGAGGAGCTCGAGATCGGCGTTCGCGCGTACAACTGCCTGAAGCGGGCCGGCGTGCAGACGATCGGCGACCTGCAGGCGAAGTCGGAGTCCGAGCTGAAGGCAATCCCCAACTTCGGCGAGCGCTCGATCGAGGAAGTCATCGAGGCCATGCACGGCCTCGGGCTGAACCTCCGCGACGAGTAGCGGCGAACCCGCGGACCTGACCTAGACTCGGAGAAAGCCCATGCGCCACGGACGTCAGCGACACAAGCTCAGCCGGGACACCGCGCATCGCAAGGCGCTGATGCGGACGATGTCCAAGCAGCTGATCGAGCACGAGCGGATCAGGACCAGCCAGGCGAAGGCGAAGGCCGTCAAGCCCGAGGTCGAGAAGCTGATCACGATCGCCAAGCGCGGTGACCTCCACGCGCGGCGGCAGCTCCTCTCGAAGCTCGGCCAGGACAAGTTCGCCGTCCACAAGCTGGTCGAGGAGATCGCCCCGCGCTACAGCGAGCGACCGGGTGGCTACACCCGGATCGTCAAGCTCGGCCCGCGCCGGAGCGACTCGACCGAGATGGTCTTCCTCGAGCTGGTCTGAGCACCTACCGTCTCGACATCGCCTACGACGGCACCGGCTTCGCCGGCTGGGCGGTCCAGCCCGGCAAGCGGACGGTGCAGGGCGAGCTCGAGGAGGCGCTCGGGCAGGTGCTGGGGGAGCCGACGCGCATCGTCGTCGCGGGACGCACCGACGCCGGAGTGCACGCGCTCGGCCAGGTCGCGAGCTTCGAGACCGATCGCGAGATTCCCGGGACCCTGCGCCGGGCGCTCAACGCGCTGACCGGGAGGGACGTCGCTGTCAACGCGCTCGCCGAGGCGCCCGAAGGCTTCAACGCCCGCTTCTCGGCGACATCGAGGCGCTACCGCTACCGGCTCGAGACGGCCTCGGTGCCGAGCCCCTTCGAGCGTGAGCGCGCGCTGCACTGGCCATATCCCTTCGACCGTGAGCTCGCCGACCGCTGCGCCGCGGCCGTGCGCGGGGTCCACGACTTCAGCGCCTTCACCCCCACCGACACCCGTCATCGCCACTTCCACCGCGAGGTGCTGGATGCCGCCTGGTCGGAGGGACAGCGGCCGGGCGACTCGATCCTCGCATTCGAGATCGAGGCCGACGCCTTCCTGCGGGGGATGGTCAGGGCGCTCGTGGGGACGATCCTCGAGGTCGCCGGCGGCCGCCGCGACCCCGCCGATCTCGAGCGCCTGCTGAACGGCGGGGCCAGGGCGGAGGCGGGTGACTCCGTCGCCGCCCGCGGCCTCTACCTGCTGCGGGTCGCATACTGAGCCGGATGCGGCGACGGGCGAGCAGGAGGGAGGAGCTGCCGCGGCGGGTCGAGATCCCGGTACCGGCGGCGAACGGTCCGACGGTGCTCGCCTTCGGCGCCGATCTGGACTCCTCCGCCTGCCTGCTCGCGGAAGGCCGAGCTCTCGTCGCTCCCACGGGAGCCGACTTGGACGGGCCCGGCGCGGTTGACGCGCTGCGCGAGGTCGCCGCCGATCTCAGCGCTGGGGTGGATGGCGCCCCCGGCGGCGCCCGCGGTTCCGGGCTCCCGCTGATCGCCCACGACTCCGACGCCCAACTGCGGGCGAGCGTCTGCGCGCTCGAACGCGACGGCGCCCACGTCGGAGTCCAGCATCACCACGCTCACCTCGCCGCGACCCTCGCCGAGCACGGCGAGAACGGCCCGGCGGTCGGGGTGATCCTCGACGGGCCCGGCCTGGGGCCGGATGGGACGGTGTGGGGCGGCGAGCTTCTCGTCGGCGACGCCGGCGGCTACGAGCGCGCGGGGCTCCTGTTTCCGGTGCGCCTGCCCGGCGGCGACGTCGCCCACCTTCAGCCGTGGCGGATGGCATGTGCCTGGCTGACCGCAGCCACCGACGGTGAACCGCCGTCGATCCCCGTGCGCCTGGCGGCCACGGTCTCGCCGGTGAGCTGGGCGGCGGTCTGCGAGCAGACTCGTCTCGGCGTCGCCTCGCCCCTGACCACCTGCGCCATGAGGCTGCTCGACGCGGCCGCCGCGCTTTGCGGGATCGTCGCGCCCCTGGGCCGTGACGGCGACGCCGCGCGCCTGCTCGCGCTCGAGGCCCTGCCGCAGCCCGAGCGCGCCTACGAGATGCCGCTGGTCGAGGAGGGCGACGCCCCGATCCTCGTCGATGCGCGCCCGGCTCTCCGAGCGCTCCTCGCCGACCTCAGGCGCGGGGTGGAGATGGGCGAGGTGTCCGGGCGGCTCCGCGAGGGGTTCGCAGTGGCGTTCGCCACCGCGAGCGCGCGGATCGCGGCCGACCGCGGCATCGGCGTCGTCGTGCTCGCGGGACGCTGCTTCGAGGACGAGGTGCTGCTGGAGCGCACGGCGACCCTCGTCGCCGAAGCTGGCCTGCGACCACTCACGCCGCTCGCCCTTCCGGCGGGGGACGTCGCGGTGTCGCTCGGGCAGGCGCTCGTCGCCGCTCGCAGCGCGGGGCGACGGGTCGCCGACTCCTAGAATCGCCGTCGTGCGAGTTCTGCTCACCAACGACGACGGGATCGGTGCGCCGGGTCTGCAGGCCATGCGGAAGGCGCTGCTCGAGATCGACGGCATCGAGCTCTCCGTCGTCGCCCCCGATGGCAACCGCAGCGCGATGGCCCGCTCGATCACCACGCGCCGGCCGCTCTGGGTCGAGGAGGTCGACTTCAACGACGGCACGATCGGCCACGCGACCGATGGCACGCCGGTCGATTGCGTTCGCCTCGCCGACCTCGGGCTCGTCGGCGAGCGGCCCGAGCTGATCGTCTCCGGCATCAACCACGGCTCCAATCTCGGCGACGACGTCACCTACTCGGGGACCGTCGCCGCGGCGCTCGAGGGCATCGTCCTCGGGATCCCTGCGATCGCGGTCTCCCAGCAGTCGACCGAGGGCGAGATGGACTTCCGCTACGGCCGCGAGTTCGACTTCTCCGTCTCGGCGCCGCTGGCCGCCGCGCTGGCGGCGATCGTGGGCGTCGACGGGCTTCCGGACGGGACATTGCTCAACGTCAACTGCCCCGGCCGGGACCCGACGGGCGTCGACGTCGCCAGGCTCGGCAAGCGGCTCTACGACGACGAGCTCAAGCAGGTCGAGGAGGATCAGTACGGGCGCAAGCGCTATCGCATCTACGGCTACTCGCCGGGCTTCGAGGACGAGAACGGGACCGACCTCTCCGCGGTGGCGCGCGGGCGCGTCGCCATCACCCCGATCCACTTCGACCTGACCCACCACACGGGCTTCGACGGGGTCCGCGAGTTGCGGCTCGAGAACGCGCTTGAGCAGGTCCTCGAGTCGGTGCGGGCGTGAGCCCGGCGGCGCCCGAGCAGCGGGCCGCCGAGCTGCGCGAGGAGATCGCCCGCTACGACCACGCCTACTACGTCGATGACGACCCGCTCGTCGGCGACGACGTCTACGACGAGCTCCTCGACGAGCTGCGGGCGATCGAGACGGAGAACCCGGAGCTGCGGACGCCCGACTCACCCACGCAGCGGGTCGGCGGCAAGCCGGTGGAGGGGTTCGAGCGCTACGAGCACCGCGAGGCGATGCTGTCGCTCGCCAACGCCCGCTCAGCCGAGGAGCTCGAGGCCTGGGAGGGCCGGATCCGCAACCTGCTGAAGCGCTACGACATCGAGGCCTCGGAGATCACCTACGTCACCGAGCCCAAGATCGACGGGCTCGCGATCTCGCTCACCTACGAGGACGGCGTCTTCGTCCGCGGCACGACGCGCGGCGACGGCAGGATCGGCGAGGACGTGACCCACAACCTGCGGACGATCCACTCGATCCCGCTGCGGATCCCCGATCCTCCGCCGGTGATCGAGGTGCGAGGCGAGATCTACTTCCCGCGCTCCGGCTTCGAGCGGCTCAACGAGCAGCGCGCCGAGCAGGGTCTGTCGACGTTCGCGAACCCGCGCAACGCCGCGGCCGGGACGATCCGCCAGCAGGATCCGGCGCTGGCGGCGGAGCGGCCGCTGCAGATCTGGACCTACGGGATCGGTTACCGCGAGGGCGTCGATCACGCCTCCCACACAGAGGAGCTGGAGTGGCTGCGCGAGCGCGGCTTCCGCGTCAACGACCAGATCGCCGCGCAGAAGAACGGGGCGGAGGTCGTCGCGCGGTGCAAGTGGTGGGAGGAGAGCCGGGAGACCCTCGACTACGAGATCGACGGCGCCGTGGTCAAGGTCGACGATCGAGCGCTGTGGCGCGATCTCGGCGTCGTCGGCCGGGAGCCGCGCTGGGCGATCGCCTGGAAGTTCCCGCCGACGACCGCGACGACGAAGCTCAACAAGATCGTCTGGAACGTGGGGCGGACCGGGCATCTGGTTCCCTTCGCGATGCTGGAGCCCGTCCACGTCGGCGGCGTGACCGTCTCGACGGCGACCCTCCACAACGAGGAGGACCTCGCCCGCAAGGACGTGCGCGAGGGCGACGAGGTCGTGATCACGCGGGCCGGCGACGTGATCCCGCAGGTGATCTCACCCCTGATCCAGCGGCGCAAGGGCAAGCGCCTGCGCAAGGCGAAGCCACCGAAGGAGTGCCCGGTCTGCGGCACCCCGACCGAGAAGCCGGAGGGGGTGTGGACGATCTGCCCCAACCGCACCGGCTGCCCCGGGCAGGTCTTCCAGCACATCAAGCATTTCGTCAGCAAGGGCGCGATGGACATCGACGGCTTCGGCGAGAAGCAGGCTTATCGCTTCCTCGAGGACGGCCTGATCAGCGACGCCGCCGACATCTACGACATCACCGCCGAGCAGCTCGTCGAGCTCGACCGCTTCGGCGATGTCTCGGCGGCGAACCTCGTTGCGGCGATCGCCGGCTCGAGGACGCAGCCGTTCTCACGGGTTCTCTTCGCGCTCGGGCTGACCGGCGTCGGCGACGTGACGGCGGAGGCGCTGGCGCGGCACTTCGGCTCGATGGACGCCTTGCTGTCGGCGGGTGAGGAGGCGATCACCGAGGTCGACGGGGTCGGGCCGATCCTCGCCGAGCAGATCGTCGAGCAGCTCTCCGACGAGCGCACGATGGCCTTGATCGCGGGCCTGCGCGAGCGCGGCCTGCGGTTCGAGCTCGACGAGTCCGAACGGCGCGCGGAGGAGGGACCGCTGAAGGACAAGACCTTCGTGATCACCGGCACCCTCCCGGAGCTGAGCCGCGAGCAGGCCTCCGACCTGATCAAGCAGGCGGGTGGCAAGGTCACGGGCTCGGTGTCGAAGAAGACCGACTACGTCGTCGCCGGCGACAGCCCCGGCTCGAAGCTCGCGAAGGCGCAGGAGCTCGGCACGGAGATCCTCGACGAGGACGGGCTCAGAGCGTTGGTGGGATGATCGGGGCGGAGATGAGCATCGACGCCGACACTCGCGCGCAGGGGGTGCTCTGACCGTGGCCGCGACCATCCCCGCCGTCGACCCGCACGCGAAGCGGGGACTGGTTCGCCGCGCCTTCTACTCCTTCGGCCAGAGCAAGGCCGGGCGCTGGTACGGCATCAAGATCGGCTCGCGGATCGACCCGCCCCTGCTGCGGCTCACCCGCGGCCGCTTCGCGACGACGTCGCTCCTGCCGCTCGTGCTGCTCCAGGTCCGCGGCGCCCGCAGCGGCGAGATGCGCACGATCCCCCTCGTCTACTTCACCGAAGGCGACGACGTGATCTTGATCGCCTCGAGCTTCGGCCGGGCCAAGAACCCGGCCTGGTACTACAACCTCGTCGCCAACCCCGACGTCGAGCTGACCGCGGGCGGCGTCACCGCCCCGTACCGCTGCGAGCAGGTCGCCGACGAAGCCGAGCGCAAGCGGCTCTTCGAGCTGGGCGTCGCCAACTTCGAGGGCTACGGCAACTACGAGCGAATGGCCGGAGATCGCACGATCCCGGTCCTGCGGTTGAGCCCTTCGGCGTAGACGCGCCGTCGCTGCACGCCACCACCCGCGCCGCCACCCACCCCTCACCGCCCGCCCGCGCCCGCCGCCCGCCCTGACCTGTCACCGAGGAACGGGGAACAGGTCCACTTCCGGGTGACACGTCCGAGTACGAGGCCGCTGGCGCCTACCTGTCACCGAGAAACGGTGAATAGGTCCACTTCCGGGTGACACGTCCGGGGGCGAGGCGAGTGCGGCAGTGCGGGCCGCGGGCGCGGGCCGCTGGAGCCCGAGCCCGCCGCCGCCCTGACCTGTCACCGAGGAACGGGGAACAGGTCCACTTCCGGGTGACACGTCCGAGTGCGAGGCCGCTGGCGCGGCCGAGCCCGCCGCCGCCCCCTCGCGACCCCCTAGGGCCGGTAGCGCGCGATCTGGACGACCATGTCGTCCTGGATGTTGTGGGCGGCGGTCAGGTCGCCGACGCCGTTCATCAGGATCGAGAAGGCGACGAGGTGGCCGCCCGACTTGCAGTACCCGGAGACGTTGGAGACGCCCGTGATCGTTCCCGTCTTGCCGCGGCAGCGGCCCGCCGCGACGGTGCCGCCCATGCGGCCGCCGAGGGTGCCGTCCCGGCCGGCGATCGAGAGCGAGTCGTAGAGCGGGTCGGCGAGCTTGCGGTCCTCGCTGACCGCGGTCAGGAGCCTGACGACGTCGCGCGGTGAGGAGCGGTTGTGGCGGGTCAGCCCGGAGCCGTCCTTCGCATCCACCTTGGAGCCGAGACCGGCGACGAAACGCTCGACGTCCTTCGTCCCGCCGCGCGTCGTGCCGCGGCTGGAGCCGCTTGCGTCGAGCCGCTTCAGCAGCATCTCGGCGAAGAAGTTGTCGGAGGGCTTGTTGGTGTAGGCGGCGAGGCGGGCGATCGTGTCCGACTTCCACTCGCCGACCGCCTCGCTCTTGCGCAGCCGGCCTGGGAGCGCCTTCACCTTGACCTTGCCGCCGACCTTGATCCCCTCGCCGCGAAGCGCATCGCGGAAGGCGCGGGCGGCCTCCTTGGCGGGGTCCTCCGCGTAGGTCGAGCCGCCGTAGACGAGGCCGCTCAGCGGCGCGAAGTAGGGGCTCGCGCCCCAGTTGGAGTCCGGGACACCGCGCAGGGTGTCGAAGATCGAATCGTCGCCATAGACCTTCCCGGAGATGCGCTTGATCCCGGAGCGGCGGACGTCGTCGGCGAGGTCGGCGATCCCGGCGGCGCCGAAGGTCGGGTCGCCGTCGCCGATCAGGTACAGGTCGCCCTGCAGCTTGCCCGCCCGCGAGAGCTTTCCGTCCGCCTTCACCCGCGTCTCGAGCTGTGAGTCCGGCCCGAGCAGGCCGAGCGCGGTCGTGGTCGTGAACAGCTTCTCGTTGGAGGCGAGCAGGCGGCGCTTGCCCTCTGAGCGGTCGAAGAGGACGCGCTTGCTCTTGGCGTCGATGTCGTAGACGTAGAACCCGCTCGATCCCGGTGCCTTGCGGGCGAGTCTGCCGAGCTTGCGCTTGAGCTTGCCGGCGCTGATCGGCCCGCGCCGCGCGGTCCGGGCGAGGGAGGGCCGCGAGCTCGCGGGCGCGTCCGGGTTCGCCGCCTGGGCGGGGGAGGGCTCCTGTGCAACCGCCTTCGCGCTCGCGCTCGACCCGGCCAGCACGAGAGCGGTGACGAGCGCCGCCGCGGCGAGGGCCGCCGTGAGCATGGGTCGGATAGTGATGTCCCGCTGCATCGCCGCGAGTGTAGACACGGCCGGGGCGCTCGAGTTGCGGGGCCGGGAGGTCCCGGGGCGTAGAGTCACCACGATGGCGAACGAGGAGATGAAGGACATCTGGGAGGGCAATGCCGACCTCTGGGTTCGGCTCTCCCCGGTCTTCGACTCCGTCTTCGAGCCCGTCACCGAGGTCCTCACGGGTACGCTGAGCGGCCTCGAGGCCCGTGAGCGGGTCCTCGACGTCGGCTGCGGGTCGGGAACTCTGCTCGCGGCGGTCGTCGAGCGCGGCGCGGCGGCGGTCGGCGTCGACATCTCTCCGCCGATGGCCGAGGGGGCGCGCGCCCGGGTGCCCGAGGCCGAGGTGCTCGTCGCCGATGCCCAGACGGCGGACCTGCTCGCCGTCGCCCCGGGTGGTCCCTTCGCCCGGGTGATCTCCCGCTTCGGCGTCATGTTCTTCTCCGACTCGCAGGCGGCCTTCGCAAACATCCGCTCCGCCGCCGCAACGGGTGCTCCGCTCACCTTCATGTGCTGGCGCTCGCGGGACGAGAACCCGATGTTCACCCAGGGCATCACGGGACTTCTCGCGCGACTCGATCCGCCTCCCCCGCCGCCCGTTCCGGGGAGCCCCGGCCCGAACGCGTTCGCCGACCCGGACCGGGTTCGGGCCCTACTCGAGGGGGCGGGCTGGGAGGGGGTGTCGATCGAGCCGTTCGACTTCACCTTGGACTTCTCCAAGCGCGGCGGCGACGGCGTCGAGGAGCGCCTCGCCGTCATCCTCGGCAACGAGGGCGGGCGCATGGCGCAGGAGCAGCTCGAACAGCAACTCGGCGCCGACGGCTGGGAGAGCGTGCTCGAGGAGCTTCGGGCCGAGCTCCGGGAGAGCCGCGTCGACGGTGCGATCCGCTTCCCCGGAGCGTGCTGGTTGGTCCACGCCCGCAACCCGGGCACGTAGGCGCTACCCAGGTTTCAACCGGCCCGGGGGCCTATAATCGGCTCGCCGATGAGCGAGGTTGTCAAGCTCGATCCGGCGAAGCGCTCGAGGGGATCGGGCCATCGCCGACGCCGACGTTCCAAGACCGCACTGGTCCTCGGGGGCGGCGGATTCACGGGTGCCGTCTACGAGATCGGCGCCCTGCGCGCCTTCGATCTGCTGGCGGTCAACCGCACCGTCAACGACTTCGACGTCTACGTCGGCACCAGTGCCGGCTCGTTCGTCGGCTCCGCCGTCGCAAACGGAGTGACGCCGGAGGAGATGATGCGGGTGCTCAACAAGCACCTGCCCTCGCCGCTGCGGGACATGGACCTCGGGATGCTGCTGCGCCCCAACTACAAGGGGTTCGCGAACGCCGCCGTCAGGTTCCCCTTCCGCCTCGCCGGCGTCGCCAAGGACATCGGCAAGACGGTCCTCGAGACCTCCGTGATGGACGTCGCCACCGGCCTCGCCGCGGGCCTTCCCAAGGGGCTCTACACCGGTGCCGGGATCGAGGAGTACGTCGCGGAGATGCTCGCAGACCCCGACCGCACCGACGACTTCCGGATGCTCGAGCGCGAGCTCTACCTGACCGCGACCGAGATCGACACGACCGAGCGGATCGTGCTCGGCGAGGGCGAGTGGGCCGACGTGCCGATCTCCCGCGCCGTCGCCGCCTCGACGGCGCTGCCGCTGGTCTACGAACCGGTCGAGATCAAGGGCCGGGAGATGATGGACGGCGGGATCCGCTCGACCACCAACATCGACATCGCGGTCGAGAAGGGCGCCAAGTTCATCGTCGTCGTCAACCCGATCGTCCCCTTCGTCAACGACTTCTCCAAGCGTGTGCCCACCGTCTTCGGCAGCCGCGTGCGCCGCATCTCCGACATGGGCTTCGTCGCCCTCGCCAACCAGGCGATCCGGATGATCGCCCACGACCGCCTGCACCGCGCGGTCGAGGAGTGGGAGACGA
Source organism: Thermoleophilales bacterium (assembly GCA_020636895.1). Classification (GTDB taxonomy): domain Bacteria; phylum Actinomycetota; class Thermoleophilia; order Solirubrobacterales; family 70-9; genus RHKX01. The sequence goes on from JACJWZ010000001.1 coordinate 87,368, forward strand.
AGTACCCCGGCGTCGACATCGTCCTGATCGAGCCCGACTTCGGCGATGAGCTCATGTTCTCGACCTCGATCATGGACTACAAGGCGCGCCTGCAGATCGCCAAGCACGGCTTCGAATCGGTGACGCTGCGGCTCGCCCGCGACTACGACCGCTACCGGGCCATCGCCGAGCGCCACGGCATCGAGATCTCCGCCCGCCGGATCGAGCACGTGCTCAACCAGGTAGAGCGCGAGAAGGCGGAGAGCCCTGCCTGGCGCCGCGTCTTCGAGCAGACGACGGCCGCGCTGCTGCGCTAGCCGACCGCCGCGGATCGATCTCGTTGAGCGGTATCGGCGCGCGGCCGGCCGCGCGGCCCGCTACTTCGCGTAGAGATCCTCGACCGCCTGCGCGTGCTTCTCGGCGACGACGTTGCGCTTCACCTTCATCGTCGGGGTCAGCTCTCCGGCCTCCTGTGAGAGGTCCGCGGGGAGGATCGAGATCTTCTTCACCTGCTCGACGCGGGCGAACTTCTCGTTGACCTGATCGACGTGGGCCATGATCACGGCCTTGACGTCGGCGTCGGCGGCGAGAGCTGCGAGGTCCGGATCGAGGCCGTGCTCCTTGGCGTATACGACCGCCTCCTCGGGATCGAGCGTGACGAGCGCGACGAGGTAGGGCTTGCGGTCGCCGATCACCACGCACTGGCTGACGAGCGGAAGCTGCTTGATCTCGGCCTCGAGGTTCGCGGGGGTGATGTTCTTGCCGCCCGCGGTGATGATGATGTCCTTCTTGCGGCCGGTGATCGAGAGGTAGCCGTCGGAGTCGATCTCGCCGATGTCCCCGGTGTGGAGCCAGTCGTCGACGATCGTCTCCCGCGTCGCCTCATCGTTCTTGTAGTACCCCTTGAAGATGTTCGGGCCCTTGATCAGGACCTCACCGTCGTCGGCGATCTTGACGTCGCACCCGCTGAACGGCCGTCCGACGGTGCCGATCTTGTAGGCCTCCGGCGTCGAGATCGTCGCCGCGGTCGAGGTCTCCGTCATCCCGTAGCCCTCGAGGACGAGCACGCCGGCAGCCTCGAAGAAGCGGAGGATCTCGGGGTTGATCGGGGCGGCGCCGGAGACGCACTGGCGGATGCGGCCGCCGAACAGGGCGCGGATCTTGGAGAGCACCTGCTTGTCGGCGAACGCGAACTGGCGCTTCAGCAGCCACCCGGGGTCGCGGCCCGCGCGGAGGGCCTGCCGGTAGCGGCTGCCGACGCCGATCGACCACCAGAAGATCCGCTTCTTCAGCCCGCCCTCCTTGTCCACGGAGGCGGTGGCGGTCGAGTAGACCTTCTCGAAGATCCGCGGGACCGAGGGGAAGTAGTGCGGGCGGACCTCCGTCAGGTTCGGGACGATCTTCAGCGGGTCCCGCTCCCAGTAGCAGAGCGTCGCCCCGACATCGAAGCTCCCGAACTGGATCAGCAGGGCGAACGAGTGGGCGAGGGGCAGGAACAGGTAGGTGACGTCGGTCGGGTCGACGACGGACGCCTCCTGGGTCATGTCCAGCATCGCCCGGTAGTTGCCGTGGCTGATCACGCAGCCCTTGGGAGGCCCGGTAGTTCCCGACGTGTAGATGAAGGTGCAGGTGTCGTCGGTGGTCACCGAGGAGTAGCGCTCGCGCCAGGCGGCGGCGTCGCCGCCCTCGCCGCGGCTCTCGATCTCGCTCATCGGGATGGCGCCGTCGCCCTCGCCGTCGATCATGATCACGTGCTCGAGCACGGGCAGCCGGTCGCGTACGGCCTGCACCTTGGCGAGCTGCTCCGCATCCTCGACGACGACGACCTTCGCGTCGGAGTTCTCGAGGACGTAGTGGCACTCGTCGCTCGAGTTGGTCTGGTAGATCGGGACGACGGTGGCGCCGGCGGTCAGTGCGGCGAAGTCGAACAGCGTCCACTCGAGCCTGGTGTTGGCGAGGATCGAGACCTTGTCGCCCTTCTCGACGCCGAGGTCCATGAGCCCGAGTGAGAGCGCCCGGACGCGATCCCCGACCGCCGCGAAGGAGAGCTCGGTCCACTTCCCCGAGTCGTCCTTGAACATGACGGCGGGCCGGTCGCCGTACTGCTCGACCGCCATCGGCAGCAGGTCAGCGACGGTGCTGCTTCCGGTCCCTTCGCCCGAGGCGGTCTGGGCCGCTGTTGCGCTCTCCATCGACGTTGAGTCTATGGCAACAAGCGCGCCGGGCCGAGGGCTCGCCCAGCCCTCGGCGATCCGTCAGGCGACCTGGTTCTGCTTGGGCTGCGAGAGCTGCTGCAGGGAGGCGATGAAAAGGGTCTTGTCGATGCGGCCGTGGAAGATCGGCACTCCCATCTCCACACATCTGGCGATCACCTCCTGACGCTTCATGTTGACCTCGCTTGCCAGCTCGGTGGGCGTCAGGTGATTCGCCAAGGGAGTCTCCTCCGGTCGGTGGGCGGGTGCCCGTTCCTTATATCGCTTGTGCGAGACGTGTCAAGCGCGATTTCCCCGCAACGTCGGCTTGGCCATCCGTCCAAGCGCGCCCGTGCCGACTGACGAGAGCCCGCGAGCGCGCCGATCAGGCGGGCATGCAGCGAACCCCGTGTCTCCCGTCCCCAACTCCGCTCGCGCTCGCGCTCGCGACGCTGGTCGGCGCCCTCCTCTGGTTCGGTCCCGGCGCGGCGCCGAGCGCCGCCGCTCAGTGCTCAGGCGCCTCCAACCCCGCTTACAAGATGAGCGGCTCGAAGGCCTCGAAGCTCACCCTCTGCCTGATCAACAAGGAGCGCTCGGCTCGACATCTGAAGCCGCTGCACTTCGACCGCGACCAGCAGAAGGCCGCCTCCAAGCACAACCGGGCGATGCTCCGGAAGGGCTGCTTCTCGCATCTGTGCCCGGGTGAGAAGGACCTCGTCGGGCGCATCGCCTCGACCGGCTACCTGCCCTGCAGCTGCACCTGGGGGGTCGCCGAGAACCTCGCCTGGGGTTCGGGCTCCACTGCGGCGCCGGCAGCGGTCGTGAAGGCCTGGATGGGCTCTCCCGAACACCGCACGAACATCCTCAACCGCCGCTACGACGAAGTCGGGATCGCCGTCGACGACGGCAGCCCCGGCGGCGGCGGCAGCGCCTCCACCTACACGGTCGACTTCGGCTTCAAGAGCTGATCCGGCCTCCCCGCGCCCCGCGCGGCAAGTCTCCTGGTCTGCACCGGCCCCGCACCTCGCGGGGCCGGTGTCGTTTGGGGCCGGGAACGCCGCGCGACTACGATCCCGGCTCATGGCCAGCGAGCCGCCTGAGACATCGCAGGGCTCGGCGGATCCGTTCGTCGAGTCGCTGATGGACACGGACCTGTACTCGATGGGTGCGTACTTCTGCGATCAGCACCCCGACCTCGTCGAGGAGGTGGTCGAGCGCAGCAGCGAGATCGAGGGGAGCGGCCTGAGCGCGTACGCGGTCGCCGCGGGGATCGATGTCGAGGAGGCCTTCGGGCTGCTGCTGACAGGGCTCTCGGTCCGCTACTACAAGGCCGTGGCAGGCTGATGGGCGAGGAGGAACTCAAGGAGCCGGCGTCGGAGGATCCGGGCGAGGCTCCGGCGGAGGAGGGGCGCTCGGAGTCGCCGGCGCCGCCGCGCCGCTGGCTGCCGTTGAGCCTGCTGACGATCGGCACGATCGCGCTGCTGGCGGCGCTCGTCTCCCTGTCCGTCGGCGAGAACCGCGAGGAGGACCTCGTGATCACCGGCACCGGCGACGTCCAGGAGCTGATCGCCGGTATTCCGCAGCTCGGTGAGCGGCTCGGCAACTCCGACGCTCCGATCACGCTGACGCTGTTCACGGACGTGCAGGCGCCGCTCGCCGCCGACTACCAGCGCGACGTCATCGACCCCTTCATCGAGGAGGAGGTCCGAACCGGGAACGCGCAGATCATCTTCAAGAACTTCTCGCTCGGCGCCAAGGAGGTGACCCTCGGCGGGATCGCGGTGGAGGCAGCCGCGGCTCAGGACCACGGCTGGCAGTACGCGGAGATGTTCATGCGCAACCAGGACGAGGTGAAGCAGTCGGGAGTCGACCAGGACTTCCTCGACGAGGTGGCCGGCAACACGCCGCGGCTCGAGGTCACCGAGTGGGAGGACGCCTACTACGACCCCGCGAGCAGGGAGGAGGCCGAGAAGGACGCCGAGCTCGCCGTCTCGCTGCGCCTTCGCGGCGACGGCACCGCGGTCAACGTGCAGGGGCCGAACGGGAGCGAGCTCCTGCAGGACTCGCCCAGCCGCGAGGAGATCGACGCCGCGATCGAGCGCGTCAGCTGACCGCCCGCGGGTGCCGGGCCCGTCGCCCAGTCCCTAGACTGCAGCGCTCACTCGGGGCGTGGCGCAGCCTGGTAGCGCGCACCGTTCGGGTCGGTGAGGTCCCCGGTTCAAATCCGGGCGCCCCGATGTCATGTGACTCCGGCCAGATCCTCCCCTTCGCGTCCGGCCTGGCCGGTCCGCGGGGCGGGAGTCTGGGGAGTTCCCCGCCGCCCGATCAGTCGGTTTCCTTCGCCAGCGCGGCGAAGTAGTCGAGCGCCTCAGGGTTCGCGAGCGACTCGCGGCTCGCCGCCTTGTCGGGCTCGGTGCCCATCAGGATCCGCTTGACAGGCACCTCCAGCACCTTGCCCGAGAGCGTTCGCGGGACCTCCGCGATCGCCTTCACCTCGCTGGGGACGTGACGCGGCGAGCACTGCTCGCGGACGGCCTTGGCGATTCGCTTGGTCAGATCCGCGTCGAGCTCGACGCCGTCGGCGAGGACCACGAAGAGCGGCATCCAGTTCTCCTCGCCCTCCCGGGGCAGGTCGACGACCAGAGCGTCGGTGATCTCGTCGAGCGAGAGCACGGCGCGGTAGATCTCGCTGGTTCCCATGCGCACGCCGCCGCGGTTGATCGTCGAGTCCGAGCGGCCGTAGATGATCGCGGTCCCCCGCTCGGTTATCTCGATCCAGTCGCCGTGCCGCCAGACGCCGGGGTAGGTGTCGTAGTAGCTCTCGCGGAGCCGGCTGCCGTCGTCGTCCCCCCAGAAGAACACGGGCATCGAGGGCATCGGCTGCGTGATCACGAGCTCGCCGACCTCGCCGATCAGGTCCTCTCCGTTGGGGCCGAACGCGTGCAGGTCGGAGGCGAGCGCCCGCGCCTGCAGCTCACCGCGGTAGACGGGGAGGATCGGGACGCCGCCGACGAAGGCGGTGCAGACGTCGGTGCCGCCCGAGGTCGAGAAGAGCCAGGTGTCGGAGCCGATGTGGTCGTAGATCCAGGTGAAGCCCTCGGGGGCGAGGGGAGAGCCGGTCGAGCCGACGGCCCCGAGCTTCGAGAGGTCGCGCCCGTCCCCGGGTTCGACGCCGGCCTTCATGCAGCTCGCGATGAAGCTCGCGCTGGTCCCGAACGTCGTGATCTCCGCATCGGCTGCGAGCTGCCACAGGGTGTCGAGGTCCGGATGGCCCGGGTTGCCGTCGAAGAGCACGATCGAGGCGTCCGTGAGCAGCACGCCGACGAGGAAGTTCCACATCATCCAGCCCGTCGTCGTGAACCAGAAGATCCGGTCGCCCGCCTTCGCGTCGAGGTGGAGGTGGTGCTTCTTGAGCAGCTCGAGGAGGATGCCGCCCTGACCGTGGACGATCGGCTTCGGCAGGCCGGTGGTCCCCGACGAGTAGAGGACCCAGAGCGGATGGTCGAAGGGGACGTCGGTGAAGTCGAGCTCGACGTCCTCAGGGCCCAGGAAGCCGTCCTCCCAGCCCGATCCGTCGAGGTAGCCGAAGCGGACGACGCGCTCGAGCGAGGGGATCTCGGCGGCGATCGCTTCGACGTTGGCGGTCCGGTCGAAGTCCTTGCCGCCGTAGCGGTAGCCGTCGACCGCGAGCATCACCTTCGGCTCGATCTGGGCGAAGCGGTCGATGACGCTGCGCGGGCCGAACTCCGGTGCGGCGCTCGACCAGATCGCTCCGAGCGAGGCGGTGGCGAGGAACGCCGGGATCGTCTCGGCGATGTTCGGGAGGTAGGCGACGACGCGGTCGCCGACGCCGACGCCGAGTGCCTGCAGGCCGGCGCGGATGCGCGCCGTCTGCTCGCTCAGCTCGCCCCAGGAGACCTCGTCCAGCTCCCGCAGCTCGGAGGCGTGGCGGATCGCGATCTCGTCGGGGTCGCGATCGCGGAAGACGTGGCGCGCAAAGTTGACGCGGGCCTCCGGGAACCAGACCGCGCCCGGCATCGAAGCGTCGGTCAGGACCGGGCCGGGGTCACCCTCACCGACCTCGAAGTGGTCCCAGATCGCGCGCCAGAAGCGACGGATGTCCTCGACCGACCAGCGCCACAGCGATTCGTAGTCGCCGGGGAGCCCGTGCTCGCGGGCGAAGCGGGTGATCGCAGCGCGTTCGATTCGCTCAGGGGACGGTTCCCAGAGGGGTTCGGAGTCGCGATCCGTCATCGTCGCCGCATCCTATGGCCACGGACTCGACCCCTTGGAGCCGGCGACTCCCGAGGCTGCAGAATCAACGAACCCCGAAGCGGGTATAGATAAAGGGAACCCGACGAGATCAAGGAGCAACTGCAGATGGCATACGAAGTGCCCGACCTTCCCTACGACTACGACGCGCTCGAGCCTCACATCGACGAGGCGACGATGCGCGTGCACCACGACAAGCACCACCAGGCCTACGTCGACAAGGCCAACGCCGCCCTCGAGGGCACGGAGTGGGCCGACAAGGACGTCGATGACGTTCTCAAGGACCTCGACAACCTGCCCGCGGACAAGCAGGGCCCCGTCCGCAACAACGCCGGTGGCCACGCGAACCACACGTTCTTCTGGCAGATCATGAGCCCGGACGGCGGCGGCGAGCCCTCCGGCGCGCTCGCTGACGCGATCAACGAGACGTTCGGCAGCTTCGACTCCTTCAAGGAGGAGTTCAAGAACGCCGGCATCGGCCGGTTCGGCTCCGGCTGGGCGTGGCTCGTCCACGACGGCAACGGCCTCGCGGTCACCTCGACGGCCAACCAGGACTCGCCCGTCTCAGCGGGGCAGACGCCGCTGCTGGGCGCCGACGTCTGGGAGCACGCCTACTACCTCAAGTACCAGAACAAGCGCCCCGACTACCTGGACGCGTTCTGGAACGTCGTCAACTGGGACGAGGTCGGCAGCCGCTACGACGCGGTCGCGTAGGCTTAGTCCCAGGTTTCAGCAGAGGTTGCGAGGTCCGGTCGCCGCCGGGCCTCGGGTGAACAACCGACGACGGCCCGCCGATAGGTGGGCCTTCGTCGTTGCAGGGGCGTTGCGCGACTCGCAGCGGCGCTCAACTCGCAATCGCAAGTCCCGTAGACGCGCGATTGCGACCGCAGCGGCGTGGCGAGGGCCGCGCCGCTCCGGCGCTGGGAGCCGACGACGGGCCGCAGCCCCGATGCGGGGCCGCGCGGACGGAGCGGCCTAGAACTTGACCTGGACCGGCTCGCGCTCGGCGGCGTTCTCGATCTCGAAGAACTCGCGCGGCGTGAACCCGCCCTGGCCGGCGACGACCGAGTTGGGGAAGATCTGGATCTTCGTGTTGTAGGACTGGACGTTCGAGTTGTAGATCCGGCGCGACGCCTGGATCTCGTCCTCGATCTCACTCAGGTTGCGAGAGAGCTGCTGGAAGTTCTCGGTCGCGCGGAGGTTCGGGTACTGCTCGGCGACCGCGCGCAGGTCGGTGAGTGCGCCGGAGAGCTTGGCCTCGGCCTCCTGGGTGGCCTCGACGCTCCCCGCCTTCATCGCCTCGGCACGGGCGTTGGTGACGGCCTGGAAGGTCGACTGCTCGTGCGTGGCGTAGCCCTTCACGGTCTCGACCAGGTTGGGAATCAGGTCGTGACGGCGCTTGAGCTGCACGTCGATGCCGCTCCACGCCTCGTCGACGCGGTTGCGGGACCCGATGATCGAGTTCCGGATGAGGATGTAGATCAGCCCGGCGAGGACGATCAGAGCGACGATGACGATGATCACGATGGCCATGGCGCGGCACTCTAACCGCACATGAGCTGCGATGGAAGTGGATCGCGGTCGTCACCGCCCGACTCCCTTATGTCAACTCAACGCAGGGTCACTGCGTTTGGCGTGGAATGGCTCCTGTCCAGGGTTGAAGGAGCCGCGCAGGGAGCGGCACGGAGGGATCGCAGCCGGTGGAGGGCGTCGCAGGATGGTAGGACGAGTGGTGGCCATAGTGGCCTTGGTCGCGGTCGTGGCCGCGGTCGTCCTCGTGCTGGCCAAGAGCGGCGGCGACGACTACGAGATCACCGCTGAGTTCACGAACGCCTCGCAGCTCGTCAGCGGCAACGAGGTGACGATCGCCGGCACCGCTGCGGGCAGCGTCAAGAGCATCGAGCTCGCCGACAACGGCAACGCCCTCGTCAGGTTCTCCGTCGACGATCAGTACGCGCCGCTTCCGGAGGGGACGACGGCGCAGATCCGCTCCTACTCACTTTCCGGGGTCGCGAACCGGCAGGTCCAGCTCACCCTCCCGCCGGAGGGCGCCGGCGGCGGGACGATCGAGGACGGCGGCACGATGAGCCGCGCGCAGACGATCTCCGAGGTGGATCTGGACCAGATCTTCAACACGCTCGACCCCGAGACCGTCGCCGACTTCAAGAAGGTGATCAAGGGCTTCGCGGTGACCGTCAAGGGCTCCGCCGCCAAGCAGGCCAACAAGGGGTTCAAGTACCTGAACCCGTTCCTGTCGACGTCGCGGCGGACCTTCTCGGAGCTGACCCGTGACACCCCGGCACTCGAGCAGCTGATCGTCAACGGCTCCAAGCTCTCCAGGACGGTCGCCTCGCGCCGCGCCGACCTCTCCCAGCTCGTCGGCAACCTCGACCAGATGATGAGCGCGCTCGCTCGGCAGCGGACGGCGCTCGCCGAGTCCGTCAGCGAGCTGCCCGACTTCATGCGGAACTTCAACACGACGTCGGTCAACCTGCGGGCGACGCTCGACGACCTCGATCCGCTCGTGGACGCCTCCAAGCCCGTCGCGCGGCGACTCGGACCCTTCTTCGCCGACTTCCGCAGCGCCTCGGCCAACCTGGTGCCGACGATCCGTGACCTCGACACGATCATCTCCGCGCCGGGGCGCGACAACGACCTCGTCGATCTGACCCGGCTGCAGCCGCGGCTGGCCCAGATCGCGATCGGGCCCGTGCAGGCCAACGGGGAGCGCCGCCAGGGCGCCTTCCCGGAGTCGGCGACGGCGCTCCACGACAGCCTCGACGAGCTCGCCTTCTTCCGCGCCTACTCGCCCGAGCTGACCGGCTGGTTCGACGACTTCGGCCATTCCGGCGTCATCGATGCCAACGGCGGGATCGGCCGCATCGGGACGACCTTCAACACCTTCTCGCTCGGCGCCAACGACCTGCCGATCGTCGACCTCGCCGGAGTCCTTCAGACAACGGGCACCGACCTCTTCGACATCGGCAACTTCAAGCGCTGCCCGGGCTCCAACGAGCGCCCGGCGCCCGACGGTTCGAACCCGTGGACCGACGGCGGCGCGGTGGACTGCGACCCCTCGATCATCCCGCCGGGGCAGTGACGTGAGGCGGATCGCGCTCATCATCGCTCTGACGGCCGCGGCGGTAGCGGTGTTCGTGACGACGTCGGCGACCGGCGACGACACGCACACGTATTACATCGAGCTCGACAACGCCTTCGGGATCACGCAGGGCACGGAGGTCAAGGTCGCGGGCGTCTCGGCCGGCGTGGTCAAGGACCTCTTCATCAACTCGCGCAAGCGGGCGGTCGTCGAGGTCGAGCTCAGCGGCCCGGTGGCGGTGCTCGGCGAGGACACGATCTGCAGCAGCGAACCGCAGTCGCTGATCGCCGAGTACTTCATCGACTGCGATCCCAGGGGCGACCCGATCCAGCCGACCGACGAGAGCGACGACGACCACGCCGAGAACCCCGACATCCCCGTCGAACAGACCCGCCAGACGGTTCAGAACGACCTCGTGCTGAGCACGCTGCGGCTCCCGTTCCGCGAGCGCCTGACCCTGCTCGTCAACGAGTTCGGCACCGCGCTCGCGGGCAACTCCGACAACCTCAACAAGGCGATCAGGCGCGGGGCTCCGGCCCTCGAGCAGACGCGCAAGGTCTTCGATCTCCTGGCCAGCCAGAACACGATCATCCGCGACCTCAACTCTGACTCCGAGGCGATCATCAGCAAGCTCGCCGATCGCCGCCAGGACGTCGTCGACTTCATCGATGAGGCCGGCAACACCGCCAAGATCGCCGCTTCGCGCCGCGACGACCTCTCGCAGAACTTCGCCCTGCTCGACGACTTCCTGGCAGAGCTGCGGCCGACGATGACGGAGCTCAACTCGGTCGCCGTCCAGGGGACACCGCTGGCGACGAACCTGCGCCTGGCGGCGCCCGGGCTGACGGAGCTCTCGCGCAGGCTTCCGGACTTCAACCCGGCCGCGACCGACGCGCTGGTCAGCCTCGGCAAGACCTCGGTCGTCGGCAAGCGGGCCCTCGACAAGGGCAACGACGAGATCAAGATCCTCGCCAAGTCGTCGAAGAAGTCGTTCTCGGTCGCCGACCAGCTCTCGAACTTCCTGCGCGACATCGACGACCCGAACCGCGCCGTCGAGGCCGACTCGCGCGCGAACACCGACACCGGCCGCAAGGGGGAGACCGGCTACACCGGGATGGAAGGGCTCCTCAACTACGTCTACTACCAGACGGGTGCGGTCAACCAGTTCGACGAGATCGGCCACCTCCTCCACTTCTCGATCTTCGAGGTCGGGACCGGGCCCTGCGCCAACTACAACCCCGGCCACTACGACCCCGACGGCCCCGGCCCGGAGGAGCCTCAGCTCGGAGTCCCCGACGCGTCCGGCGACGGTGTGACCACCAACATCCTCGAGGCCAACCGCTGCGTCGCCTGGCTCGGGGCCAACCAGCCCGGCATCAACCAGTCGGTCGACGTGCCGCCGTACGACCCCTCGGTCTGTCCCGACGGATCGACCGTGCTCTCGCTCTGCGATCCCAACGGCCCGACGAGCAACTCGTTCGGGAAGGGCGACGACTCGGGCAAGCCGTCCTTCGGGGACGCCGGGGACTCCGGGCAGGGGGGCTCGGGGGGCGGCTCCGGCGACGGCTCCGGATCGGACTCGGGCAGCGGCGCGGGCTCGGGCGACCACTCGGGCTCCGGTTCCGGGAGCGACCCGGGTGCGGACACCCCGCCGCAGAGCACGCCACCGGCGGGCAGTCCGGCGACGCCCACCCCGCCGTCGTCCGACACCCCCGACCTCGGCGACATCCTCGCTCCGATCACGGGTCAGCGGCGGGCCGATGCCGCCGCGGCCAACGGCGACCTCCTCGGATACCTGTTCGGAAGCTGATGTACGCCCGGCTCGACATCCGCGACACCTCCAGGGGGCTCCGGTGAGCAGCCGCCGCTCACCGTTCGCCGCGGTCGCGTCCTCGCCGACGATGGTCGGCGCGATCACGACCCTGATCGTGATCGTCGCGGTCTTCCTCGCCTACAACGCCAACAACGGGCTGCCCTTCGTGCCCGTCTATCGCGTTTCGGTGATCGTCCCCAACGCCTCCCGCCTCTCTCAGAACAACGAGGTGCGAATCGGCGGCGCCCGCGTCGGCGTCGTCGAGTCGATCGAGCCCGTGAGGCTCGACGACAACGGTGAAACGGACGTCAACGGCCAGGGGGGGCAGACCGACGGCGTCGCCGCGCAGCTCAACCTCAAGCTCGACGAGTCGGCGTCGCCGATCCCCGAGAACTCGATCTTCCGGGTCCGCTATCGCTCGGCGTTCGGGCTCAAGTACCTCGACATCACCCGCGGCGACGGCCCGGAGGCCCCCGAGGGATTCGTCTTCAACGGCGCCAACGACAACGACGACCGCTCCGACGACGACAACCAGATCCTCTCGATCGAGGAAGTCCAGGAGAACGAGAACCGCGACGACGGCACGTTCATCGCCCAGACCGAGTTCGACGACATCGGCAACACGTTCAACCAGCCGACGCGCAACGCGATCCGCCAGAACCTGCTCGGCTTCGGTGACGCGTTCGCGGCCCGCGGAGGCTCGCTCAACCAGGCGATCAGCGCCCTCAACCCGCTGCTCACCAACCTGCTGCCCGTCGCCCAGACGCTGAACGACAAGAACACGGAGCTGGCGAAGTTCTTCCCCGCGCTTGCCCGCACCGCCGCGATCGTCGCCCCGGTTGCCGAGCAGAACGCGGAGCTCTTCGGGAACATGGCCGACGTCTTCGGCGCGATCGGCTCCGATCCGGCGGCGTTGCAGGCGACGATCTCCGGCGGCCCGCCGACCCTGCAGGCAGGCATCGACCTGCTGCCCGCCCAGCAGCCGTTCCTCGCCGACGTCGCCGAGCTCTCCCGCCGCCTCAACCCGGGCGTCAAGGACCTGCGCATCTCGCTTCCCAGCCTCAACGACGCGATCCGCGTCGGCACCCCCGCCCTGGAGCGCAGCGTCGCCTCGACCAAGCGCCTCCGCGGCGTCTTCCGGGCGCTCGAGAACCTCGTCGAGCAACCGACCACCAAGAGCTCGCTGAAGCGGCTCGGGGACCTGTTCGACAGCGCCAAGCCGCTGGCCAACAACGTCGTCCCGGCACAGACCGTCTGCAACTACTGGAACTACCTGTGGACGTTGCTGCCCGAGCACCTGAGCGAGCGCGACGCGACCGGCTTCTCGCAGCGGGTGACCCTGATCGCCTCGCCTCCGGGGAGCATCACGCTGAACCTCGACCTCGACGGCAGCGGGCCCCTGCCCCCGGCCGCGACGACCGTTCCCGGAGAGGTCGAGACCGGCATGTCGACCGCGGGTTACTCGGGCGCGCAGGCGAACGGCAAGTCGGCGCTTACGACCAGCGCGGGCCTGTTCGAGCCCGACGAGCTCCCGATCCTGCACGCCAACCCGGCGGCCCCGACCGGGCAGGACGGCGAGAACTGCCAGCCCGGCCAGACTGGCTACGTGCAGGGACGCCTCCCGGTCCCGGGGCAGGGCCGCGACAACCCGGCCGTGATCGTCCGCGACCTCCCCGGCGACCCGGGTCCGACCGACGTCTACTGGGATCAGGACGGCACGCGTGAGCTGCGCGACACCCGCGTGGGGGCGAGGCAGCCATGAGGGCGCACGGCGGCAAGCGGGTCCCGAACTGGGTGATCGGGCTGGTGATGGCGGCGGTGCTCATCGTCGCCTCCTACTTCGCGTTCACCAGGAACGTGCCGTGGGGCAAGGGCACCGAGGTCCGGGTGGTCTTCAACTCGGCGCAGAACCTGCGAGTCGACTCGCAGGTTCGGATCGCGGGTGTCGAGGTCGGCAAGGTCACCTCGGTCGAGCCGCTCGACGCTGGGTCCGAGGACGGTGAGGACGTCGCCGCGGGCAGCGTCCCCACCGGCGCGGTCGTGACGATGGAGATCGACGACGACGGCCTGCCGCTAAAGGAGGACGCGCACTTCACGCTGAAGCCGAGGCTGTTCCTCGAGGGCAACCTCTTCGTCGACGTGCAGCCGGGCAGCCCGGGCTCACCGACCGTCGACACGACCGACTACACGTTCCCGCCGTCGCAGACCGCCAACACGGTCCAGCTCGACCAGATCCTGACCGGCTCGCTGCAAGCCGACGTCCGCAAGAACCTGCAGGTCTTCCTCGACGAGTTCGGAAGCGCCCTCGTCGACGAGGGCGGCGCGCAGTCGCTGCGGACGCTCAACAAGGTCTCGCCCGGCGCCTTCCGCTACACGTCGGAGGTGAACCAGGCCGTGCTCGGCGAGAACCCGCACGATCTCTCGAGCCTGATCGTCAACCTCGATCGCGTCATCCGCGGGCTCGACGCCGACGAGCCGGCGCTGCAGGACCTGATCACGAACCTGCGCATCACGACCGGGAGCTTCGCCCAGCAGAGCGTCCCGCTCGAGGCCGCGATCAGGGAGCTGCCGAACACGATCGAGGCCGGCAACACCGCCTTCGCGAGCCTCAACGCCGCCTTCCCGAACACCCGCGCCTTCGCCCGCGAGATCCTGCCCGGCGTCCGTACCGCGCCGGCGACGCTCGACGCGGCGACGCCCCTGCTTCAGCAGCTCAAGCTGCTGGCGCGGCCGCAGGAGCTTCGCGGTCTCGTCGCCGACCTTCGCCCGACGGTGCCCAACCTCGCGGAGCTGACCCGTGAGACGATCCCGTTCCTCGAGCAGTCGCGGGCGCTGTCGAGTTGCTTCAACACGGTGATCCTGCCCTGGGCGGACGACCGCGTCACCGGTGGTTCGGCCTACGACTCCCAGCATGGCGCTCAGGGCCGGGTCTTCGAGGAGACCGGCTACGGGCTGGCCGGGATCTCCGGGGAGAGTCGCTCGGGCGACGCCAACGGCCAGTACATCCGCGTGATCGCCGGCGGCGGCACCAACACGGTGGTCACCAACGACCAATCCACCGGCGGAACCCTCCAGGCCGGCCTGACGCCGTTCCCGATCGACGGTGCGATGCCGCCGCTGTCGGCCTCGGCGAAGACCCCGTTCAAGCCCGAGGTGCCCTGCGAGACGCAGGAGCCGCCGAACCTCGCGGCCGTTCCGGGGCCGCCCCCGCAGCAGCAGTCCACCGAGCTCGGCGCGGCGCCCACCAGCGGCACCGCTGCCGAGATCTACTCGGACTCGGAGAACGCGCTGACGCTGCTCGCCAAGGCGGCCGCCGCGAGCGACGACGGGGACAAGAAGGCGGCGCGCCGGATCGGCGCCGACGCCATGAAGGCGATGAGCGACTTCTACGACAAGTACGGGAACTGAGATGGGCACCGCGATCAAGAAGCACCTGCGCGACTTCCTGGCGATCGCCGCGATGATCGCGATCGCGCTGTTCGCGACCTACGTGATCCTGCAGGAGCAGCGCCTGCGCATCCCGGTCCTCGAGGACAAGCCCTTCGAGCTCAAGGCCGAGTTCGAGACCGCGCAGGCGGTCGTCCCCGGTCAGGGGCAGACGATCCGGGTCGCCGGCGTCAAGGTGGGAGACGTCCAGGACGTCGAGCTCGAGGATGGCGTCGCGGTCGTCACCTTCGGGATGGATCGCGACTACCTGCCGGTCTACAAGGACGCGGCGATCCTGCTGCGGCCGCAGACGGGCCTCAAGGACATGTTCTTCGAGATGGATCCGGGGACCCCCGCGGCTGGCGAGGTCGAGGACGGCGGCACGATCCCGCTCGAGAACACGGCCCCCGACGTCAACGTCGACGACTTGCTCGGAACCCTGGACACCGATACGCAGGCGTACCTGCGGCTGCTGCTGGTCGGCGCCGGCCAGGGGCTCCAGGGGCGCGACAAGGACCTCGGGAAGGTGCTGGGCTCGCTCGGCCCGCTGACGAAGGACCTCGACGCGATCAACTCGAAGGTCGCCGAGCGCAAGGACGCGTTGCGCCGCCTCGTCACCAACTTCAACCTGTTGACCAAGGAGGTCGGCAAGAGCGAGGAGAGCCTCACCGACCTCGTCCGCTTCTCGAACACGACGATCGGGGCGATCGCCGAGCAGGACCCGAGCGTCCAGCGTGCGATCCGGGAGCTGCCGGGAACGCTCCAGCAGTCGACCGAGACGCTGAACAACGTGGCGCTGTTCGCCGACCAGCTCGGTCCGGCGCTCGGTGACCTACGCCCCTTCGCGCGCAACCTCGACGAGGTCAACGCCTCGACCAAGAAGCTGGCGCTGCGGACGACGCCGGTCCTGCAGCAGCAGATCAGGCCGTTCGTGAGGGCCGCCCGCGGGCCGGTTGGCAATCTCGACACCGCGGCGCGCAACCTCGCGAAGGCGACGCCGAAGCTGACCGTGGTCGCCAAGAAGATCAACCGGCTCGGGAACATGGCCGCCTACAACCCCGGCGGCGCCGAGGGTCCGGGCGTCCCCGGTCGCGACGAGGGGTACCTGTTCTGGGCGGCCTGGCTCGGACACAACTCCAACTCGGTGTTCCAGGTCCAGGACGCCCACGGCGTCGACCGCCGCATCTACCTGACCGTCGGCTGCGAGGAGGCGCTGAGCCTGCTCGGCGCCAGCCCGCTCGCCCCGGCCGTCACGGGCCTCGGCGCCCTGTTCGAGGCCGGCGGCCCATTCGCGGGGGCCTGCTGATGCAGAAGTCCGCTCCCTCCGTCGGCAGGATCCTGGTCGCGACCGGCTTCGCCCTCTCGTGCTTCGGCCTGCTGCTCTTCCTTTGGGTCGCGTTCGGCGGCCCGGTCCCGCTCGCGCCGAAGAGCTACCGGATCACCGTCAACTTCCCGGAGGCGACGCAGCTCGCGGTCGAGTCCGACGTGCGGATCGGCGGCGTCTCGGTGGGCAAGGTCAAGTCGCTCGAGCTCGCCCCCGTCGACGAACAGATCAACGGGCAGGACACGGTCCGAGCCGAGATCGAGATCGAACCGGAGTTCGCGCCGATCTCCAGCGACGCGGAGGCGATCCTGCGCCAGAAGACGCTGCTGGGCGAGACGTACGTGGAGCTCACTTCGGGCACCGAGCCGGGCGACAGGAGCGCCCTGGTCTCGCTCGGCGACGGCGCCAACAACGACGAGGGGGAGGCCGACGAGGTCGAGTCGATCCCGGAGGGCGGCAGCCTCGGGCTCGGCCAGGTGCGCGACCAGACCCAGATCGACGAGATCTTCAACGCCCTCGACGAGGAGACCCGGAACGCCTTCCAGCAGTGGCAGCAGGGGCTCGCCGTGTCGATCAAGGGGCGCAGCCTCGACCTCAACGACTCGCTCGGGAACCTGGGCCCGTTCCTCGGTGATGCGACCGACGTGATCTCGCTGCTGCGCCGGCAGAGGACCGCCCTGCAGGGGCTGGTCCGCGACACAGGCACGGTCTTCGACGCGCTCAGCGAGCGCGACGGCCAGCTCGCGGACGCGATCACCGGCTCTCAGCAGACCTTCGAGGCGCTCGCCTCCGAGGACGACGCGCTTCGCGACGTCTTCCAGGTGGCGCCGACGTTCGAGAGCGAGTCGCAGCTCACGCTCGAGCGCCTCGACGAGTTCCGGCAGAACACCCAGCCGCTCGTGCAGCAGCTCCTGCCGGTCGCCAACGACATCAGCCCGACCCTGCGCAGCGTCCGGCAGCTCTCGCCCAGCCTGAAGTCGCTCTTCCGCGGGCTCGACAAGCTGACCAAGGCCTCCAAGGCGGGCTTCCCGGCGCTCTCGAAGACGCTGCGCGGCCTCGACCCCGTCCTGACCGAGGTCGATCCGTTCCTGGCGAACCTGAACCCGGTCGTGAGCTGGCTCAACTACTACAGGACGAGCGTCACGGACTTCCTGTCGAACCCGCCGGCGGGGCTTTCGGGGACGCTGGCGCCGCAGGCGGGCCAGCCGTCCGCGCGCCACGCGCTCAAGCAGTTCGGCTACGTCTCCCAGGAGTCGCTGGCGATCTACCCGAACCGGCTGCCCGAGAACCGCGGCAACGGCTACCTGTTCCCGTTCAACCAGCTGATCAGCTCGGGGATCTCGGCCGAGAACGGGATCTTCCCCAACTGGGACTGCGACAACACCGGTGGCGGCGAGCGCCACCCCGGCGACGGCAAGTTGCCCACGGTCTCGACCTCGGCCGACCCGAACCCCACGAGCACCGGGCTGCCCGCGCCATTCGACGGGCCACACGCGTTCGCTCCCTGCTTCGTCACCCCCAACTACGACTCGGAGTGGGGCGGGCTCAGGTTCCCGCAGGTCAGCCAGGATCCGTAGGCTCGAGCGCGTGAGCGACGCGCCGAGGCGAGAGGAGTGGGTGGCCGCCGTTCGGGCGGTCGCGAGCAAGCGCGGGCTGCGCTACGAGGAGATCGGCGGCATCAACGCCCGCGACGCCCCGGCGGCCCTTTGCCCCGGAGGCTCCAATCGGCTCACCGGGGAGCTCGCCCCGGGTTTCTGGGGATCGAGCTGCGACGCCGACGAGCACGAGGTCGGCGGCTTCTTCAAGAAGGTCGTGCTGCCGCGGGCGGTGCTCGCGAAGGCGCACATGCCCGACCTGACCACCGTCGTGCCCGCCTTCGACGTCGAGTCGATCGAGACGAAGCCGGACGAGCAGGTCCGCCGGCTCAGCCGCAAGCGGGTGCAGTTCGAGAGCATCGACTTCAACCAGCGCTTCATCGCCACCGTCCCCGAGGGCCACGACCCGATCGCGCTGCGGGAGCTGTTCAGCCCCGCGTTCCTCGAGTGGACGACGACCATCGACCGCGAGGTCGACTTCGGCGCCTCCGACCGCCAGCTCTACTTCTCCTGGCACCTGCGCGAGCTCAGCGAGGACGAGCTCGAGTTGGCGCTCGACAACGCGGGCAAGCTGTTCGGGAGGGTCCGGGCCGAGCTCGAGGAGGAGGGCGCCCACACCTACCCCGTCGGCCCGTGGTACGCGGGGATGGAGCCCTTTCCGGGCTCCTAACCGCCGCTGCACGCGATCGGGCGTCCTCGGGCGTGGGCGCGGGGAGGCGCTAGCGGGGGCGCTCAGGCCTCGTCGAAGCCGGGCTCGCCCGGCAGCAGGACGTCGAAGCCGTCCTCGGTCGCCACGACCTTCGGGGTCAGCGGCACGACGGGACGTCCCGCGGCCTCCGCGAGCACCGCATCGGCGTCGCCGAGGTCGCGCAGCTCCTCCAGATGCTTGATCGTCGGGAAGGAGAGCTCGAAGGTGCCCTCCGCGAAGTCGCCCAGGGCGTCGACGGGAGCGACCCAGCGGGCCTCCGACATCTCCTTGCCGTCCGGGGTCGGCTTGGCATGGGCGGGGGCGAGGCCGACGTAGAAGCGGGTGTCGAACCGCATCGGCACCTGCACCGGCGTGATCCAGCGGGACCAGGGATGCAGGCCCGTCGCGGCGACGTCGAGCCCGGCCTCCTCCCGGAGCTCGCGGGCGCCGCAGATGCGGTGCGCCATCTCCTCGGCGTCCACGCCTTCGATCTCCTCCCGTCCGGCGGCCTCATCGTCCGCCTCCTCGACGACACCGCCGGCGAATACCCAGACCCCCGGCATAAAGCGCGCCTCGCTGCCACGCCGCAGCATCAGCACCTCGAGGCCGCGCTGGGAGTGTTTGCCGCCCCGCCGCATGAGGATCACGGTGGCCGCCGGGCGAGGGGTTGGGGGAGCGCCTTCGATGCGCGCACTCTACGGCGCGGGGCGGGTCGGCGGATCGCGGTCGAGGGGCGCTCGGCGGGGACGATTCACTAGGCTCCCCGCCGATGAGCGAGACGGTCGTCAAGCAGCAGTGGATCTGTACATCCTGCGGCTACATCTACGACCCCGACGAGGGTGACCCCGACGGCGGCATCCCCGCCGGCACCGCCTTCGAGGACATCCCCGCGGACTGGTTCTGCCCAGTCTGCGGCGCTCGCAAGGCTGACTTCGAGTTGCTCGAGGACTAGCCGCGCGCCGCGAGCCGCGAGCCGGGGCTCGTAGCGTCGGCCGCCGAACGCTTCGGTCGCCGACGCGTGGCGCCTTTTCCACCGTATGCGTGGTTTTCGCGCCACGCGTCCGCGGCTGAGTGCATCTGCTGCGAGCGCATGGCTCCTTTTCCACCGTATGCGTGGAAAAGGCGCCACGCGTCGGCTCGATCTGCACGGAAGGGAGCTGGGAGCGCCCGGTGGTGACCGGTCTCAGCCCACAGCTTCGATGCTTCCCTCGGTGCCCATCGCCCGAGCGCGCGGCCACGTTTCCACCGTATGCGTGGAATTCCGGCGGCGCGTCGGTGGTTGAGCGCTCCCGCTCCGAGTGGGGGGCGCCTCCACCACGCTGTACGTGGTTTTCGCGCCATGCGCCGATGGTTGAGCGCTCCCGCTGCGCCGAACGTTCACCACGCGGGCCTATGAGGGTGCTAAATCGACGTTCGGCGAGGGTGAGGGGCCATCTGCGGGTTCGACGCCTAGCTGAGCGCCCGCTCGCGGCGGCGGCGCAGGACCGCGCGGATGACGAGCCAGGCGATCGTCAGCAGGATCGCCGCCGGGATCAGGATCGCCGCTGAGACGAGCAGAACCCCGGCGACGTCGCGGAGGACGCTGACGGTGTCGTCGAGCCAGTCGCCGATGGTGCGGCCGCCCTCGTCGTCGTCAGCGGAGGAGGCGTTGCGGTCGCCTTCGATGGAGAGGCTGACCTCGGAGAGCTGAGCGCGGCGGGAGATCTTGTCGAAGCGGGCCTGGGCGCGGGCGATCTCGCGGCGGGCGTCGGCGATCTGCTTGCGCAGCGCTTCGGCCTCGGCGTTCGTGCCGGCGTTGCCGAGCGCCTCGAGCAGCTCGCGCCGCTCGGCCTCGGCGTCCTCGAGCCGATCCTGGGCGCTGACATATGGGTGGGTGATGTCGATCGAGTTCTCGCTCAGCGACTTGACGTCGCCGATCTCGGTCAGCCGGTCCACCGCGGTGTCGAGGTTGCGGGTGGGGATGACGAGGGCGAGCGTTGCGCTGGCGTCCTTGCCGGCCGTCGTCACGTTCGAGGAGGCGACGATGCCGTCGAGGTCGCGCGTGATCGAGATCGCCTCGTCGGAGACGTCATTGACGTCCTCGGGTGGCGCCGTCAGCGCCAGCGTCACGTCGCGGTCCACCTTGCGGTTCTCGGTCCCCGGCGAGATCGCACCCTGCCCGGCCCCGAACCCCCCGGCCGCGCGCCCGATGTCGGTAGGCGGCGTCGCGACGCCACCCTCCGGCGTGACGGGAGCCGCGGACTCGTCCGCGGAGCCCTGGGCGGCTCCCGGCTTCTCGGTCGTCGTGGCCTCGAGCGGCGCAGACTGAGCGTCGAGCGACGCCGTCTCCTCGTCCCCGCCGTTGAGCGTGGTCGCCGCTACGACCGCGACGACGGCGAACGTCGCGAGCCCGGCGACCGCCGGCGTCAGCCTGCGGGGGAGAACGTCGCCGATCCGAGCGGCGAACTGTCCCCACGACGAACCGCTCTCCTCACCATGGCGGTGGGAGAAACGGTGCTCCGCGGCCTCGTCGAGCTCGGCGGCCCACTCCTGGTCGGGATCGGTGCGTTCGTCTCGGAGCAGCTCGGCGAGCTCGGACCAGTCGGCCAACTCGGGATCGACATCCTCGCCGGCGAGGGCGCGATCGATGGCGTCGAGCTCGCGCTCGGCCTGGGGATCGAGCCGGTCATCGTGGCGGTTGCGGTCACGCAGTCTCATCGCATGCCCTCCTCAGCTTGGTCAGGGTTCGGTGCAGCCGGGTGCCGGCGTTGGACTCGCTGGTGCCGATCACCGAGGCGATCTCGGCGTTGGACAGCCCGGCGAAGAACTTCAGCGCGACGAGCTCGCGATCGCGGGGACCGAGCGCCCGCATCGCCTCGCGCAACGCGGTGCGGCGCACAGCCGACTCGGCGAGCTCGTGCGCCCCCGCGGCATCCACGTCCTCGGGATCGGCCGCGAGCTCGGTGATCCGCTTGCGGCGGCGGAGCTCGTCGAGGGCCGCGTTGCGGGCGATCCCGAACACCCAGGCGCGCCCGTTGCCACGGCGAGGGTCGAAGCTGCGGCGCTTGCGATAGGCGCGCTCGAACGCCTGCGCGGTCACGTCCTCGGCGGCGGAGCGGTCGCGGAGGAGCCCGGCGACGTAGGCGAATACGTCGTCGCGGCTGTCGCGGTAGAGCCGATCGAACGCGAGCTCGGACTCGGCTGGTGCGCTCTGCGCCGGCGCTGTCGCGACTTGCTGCATGTCCGGACTACGATCGCGTCGCCGAACCATCACACCCCAATATCCAAGAATCCTCGAGCAGCCGCAGGCGGGCAGCGGCGAGGCGGCTAGGGGAGTCTCAGGACCCGCGCGGTGAGGCGGTCGTGGAGTTTTGCCGGGAGCAGGCGCTTCGCCGCGGTCATGCCGTAGGCATCCCGGCCGACGAGGTAACGGGCGCGGGGCCGTCGGGCCGTCAGCGCCCGTTCGACCACCTCCGCGGCGTGCTCGGCGGGGATCCCGCGCTTGCCCGTCTCGGCGGCCGCTCGCGCGGTCGCCTCGAGTGCATCCCCGTAGAGCTCGATCGCTTCAGGACCGAGCTCCTCGCGGAGCTCGGCGAAGATCTGCGTCCCGCTCTCCCAGATCTCGGTCGCGACGCTGCCCGGCTCGATCGCGATCGTCTTGATCCCCCACGGGCGCAGCTCCACCCGAAGACAGTCGCTGACCGCCTCCAGCGCGTACTTGGAGGCGCAGTAGGGTCCGAAGAACGGCGTCGAGACGAGCCCGCCGACCGAGGTGACGTTGACGATCCGCCCCTTCGTCTTGCGCAGCGAGGGGACGAGCGCCTGCGTCATCGCGACGTGCCCCACGAAGTTGACCTCGAACTGGCGGCGCATGTCCTCCAGCGGCATCACCTCGAGCGGCCCGACGTGTGCGGCACCCGCGTTGTTGACGAGCCCGTACACGCCCTCCGGGCAATCCTTCTCGACCCGCTCGCGACAGAGGTCGATCGAGGCGGAGTCGGTGACGTCGACGATCACCGGCTGCAGGCGGTCGCTTCCCGCAGCGGCGATCGATTCGGCGTCCTCCTCCTTGCGCACCCCCGCGAAGACGCGCCAGCCGGCGGCGTCGAGGCGAAGCGCTGAGGCGCGCCCGATCCCGGTCGAGCAACCGGTGATGAGGACGGTGCGGCTGGAGCTCACGCGGCGTCGCGTCGCTGAGCGGCCGGGGAGGCGCTGCGCTCTTCGTGGATAGCCGGCACCTCCGCCGGGGTGGCGCTCGCGACCGCCTCGCGGATCGACTCCGCGGTGATCTCGACCAACCGCGTCAGGTCGGCGTGGCTGATCGCGAGCGGCGGCATCAGGACGACCGTGTCGCCGAGGGGGCGGACGATCGCGCCGCGCTCGCGGGCGGCGAGGGTCACCCGGTGGCCCATGCGCAGGCTCGGGTCGTGCCCGCCGAGGTCGATCCCGACCATCAGGCCGCGGCCGCGCACCTCGGCCACCTCGTCCATCGCGGCGACATCCGCGAGGAGCTCGTGCAGCAGGCGGATCTTCGGCTGAATGCGCAGCAGCGTGCGCTCCTCCTCGAAGACCTCGAGGTTCGCGATCGCGGCGGCGCAGGCGAGCGGGTTGCCGGTGAAGGTGTGCCCATGGAAGAAGGTCCGGTACTCCTCGTACTCACCGAGGAAGCCCTCGTAGATCCGCTCCGTGGCAAGCGTCGCCGCGAGCGGCATGTAGCCGTTCGTCAGACCCTTCCCCAGGCAGAGGAGGTCGGGCGTGACGCGCTCCTGCTCGCAGGCGAACATCGTCCCGGTCCGGCCGAAGCCGGTCGCGACCTCGTCGGCGATGAGGAGGACGTCGTGGGCGTCGCAGAGCTCGCGAACCCGCCGCAGGTAGCCGGGCGGCTGCACGAGAATGCCGCCGGCCCCCTGCACGAGCGGCTCGACGATGACCGCGGCGATCTCCTCGCCGTGCTCGTCGAGCACCGCCCCGAGTGCGGCGGCGTCGCCGGCGGGGACGCAGTGCTTGTGGAAGAGGAGCGGCTCGTAGGCGCCGTGGAAGAGATCGATGCCGCCCAGCGACACAGCCCCGATCGTGTCCCCGTGGTAGCCCTCGGCGAGACCGACGAAGGAGGTGCGCCGGGCATGCTGGCCGCCTCGCTGTCGCCAGTACTGGAAGGCCATCTTCAGGGCGATCTCGGTCGCGGTGGAGCCGGCGTCCGAGTAGAAGACGCGGCTCAACCCCGGCGGCGCGATCTCGACGAGCCGCTCGGCCAGCTCCGCGGCGGGAGCGTGCGTCAGCCCGAGCATGGTCGAGTGGGCGACGCGATCGAGCTGCTCCCTGATCGCGGCGTCGATCGTCGGATGCCGGTGACCGTGCACGTTGCACCACAGCGACGAGGTGCCGTCGATGTAGCGGTCGCCGTCGACGTCGATGAGGTCGGTGCCCTCGGCCCGCTCGACGACGATCGGGTCCTCCTCGACCCAGCCACGCTGCTGCGTGAATGGGTGCCAGAGGTGCTCGTGGTCGAGCTCGGCGACGCTCCTGCTCATCGTGGACCCAAACTAGGCCCGCCCGCGGTCGGAAGCCGCCGCCCCGGGGCCCGCAAATTGCGCGTTTCCGAGCGCGAGCGACGTTCGGCGGTGGCGTGAGAGGGGGCGAGCCCGCCGCGCGAGCAGGGGGACGACGGGTGGTCGCGGACCGGTCCCGAACTACAGGAGCCCGAGGTCGGGCCAGCCGTCCATGTCCTCGAGGTCGATCTTCGGCAGCGTCAGCACCTCGACGCCGCCGAGCTCCGCGATCGTCTCGCGGTTGGAGCGCTGCACCGTCGTCGGCCGCTTCGGCCAGCGGTTGAGGACGACGGCGTGGATGTCGAGCTCGGCCGTCCATGCGGCCTCGATCGTCAGCAGCGTGTGGTTGATCGTGCCGAGTCCGGGAGGAGCGACGATCACGAGCGGCAGCGCCAGGTCGGCCGCGAGGTTGCGGATCAGATACCCGGGCGCGAGCGGGACGAGGATCCCGCCGACGCCCTCGCAGACGAAGAAGCTCGAGCCCTCCCTCGCCGCCGCCGCCGTGGCCAGCAGGCGCTGCGGATCGATCTCCTCGTCCTCCATCTCGGCCCCGAGGTGCGGGGACACCGGGGGGCCGTAGCGGTAGGGCGCGATCTCTTCGTCGCTCTGCGGGCTCCCCGCCGCGCGGCGGAGCAGAGCGTGGTCGCTCTCGCCGCCGTCGTCGAGCCCGGAGACGGCCGGCTTGAACACACGGACGCGCTCACCGCGCTCGGCCGCGGCCCGCGCGATCACGGCCGCGACGACGCTCTTGCCGACGTCGGTGCCGGTTCCGGTGACGAAGAACCCGCGCGGGGGGCTCACGCGCCGGACTTCACCTCAGCGCCGGCGCGCTCGGGCCGGCGGATCACCTGCAGCGCTCCCGGAGCGGGGTCGGGGAGGTCGATCGACCACTCGCCGTCGGCCGAGACGGCATCCACCGCATCGGCGATCACGCGCGCCGCGTTGCGCAGCTCCTGCTCGGCGTGGGTCGCCATCACCGTGAGGCGCAGCCGCGACGTCCCCTCGGGCACGGTCGGCGGCCGGATCGCCTGCGCGTAGACGCCGTCGCGCAGGGCCCGCGCGCACGCCGCCGTCGCGCGGTCGGGATCGCCGATCGACAGCGGGATGATCTGCGTCCCGGAGCCGCCGGGCTCGAGGCCGTTGGCGGCCAGCGCGGCCCGCAGCGTGGAGGCGTTCGCCCGGAGCCGGTCGACGAGCTCCGGCTGGGTCTCGATCACCGCGAGCGCCGCCTCGGCGGCCGCGGCGCTGGCCGGCGGCAGGCCGGTCGAGAAGATCAGCGGCCGCGCGGTGTTGACGAGGAGATCGCGCAGCTCGGCGCTCACGCAGGCGTACGCGCCGTAGCTCGCGAGCGACTTGCCGAGGGTTCCGACGAGGACGTCGACGAGGCCCTCGAGCCCGGCCTCGGCAACCGAGCCCCTCCCGCCGGGGCCGAGCGCGCCCACCGCGTGGGCGTCGTCGACCATCAGCATCGCGCCGTACCGGTCGGCGAGGGTGCGAAGCCAGCCGAGCCGGGCGACGTCTCCATCCATCGAGAAGAGGCCGTCGCTGACGATCAGCGCCGCCCGCCCGCGGTTCTGGCCGAGCCCCCAGGCGAGGTGCTCGAGGTCGCGGTGGCGGTAGACGAAGGTCTCGGCGCCGGCGAGGCGGCACCCGTCGATGATGCTCGCGTGGTTGAGCTCGTCGCTGAAGACGACCTGCCCGCGCTGGGCGAGCGCCGCGACGATGCCGGTGTTGGCGAGGAACCCGGAGCCGAACAGGAGCGCCGCCTCGGCGCCGTGGAAGGCGGCGAGCCGCCCCTCGAGCCGCTCGTGCGGCCGCATGTTCCCTGAGATCAGCCGCGAGGCCCCGGCGCCGGTCCCCCAGCGCTCGACCGCGTCGACCGCTGCCGCCGTGACCGCCGGGTGCGTGGTCAACCCGAGGTAGTCGTTGCTGCAGAGCAGCAGCACGTCCTCACCGTCCATCCGAACCCGGGCCCCTTGCGCAGATTCAACGGTCCGCATCCGCCGAAGCAGCCCCTTCTCCTTGATCTCCTCGAGGCGATCGGCGGGGGTCGACATGTCAGGCGACTTCCTTGCGGGCCGACCTCGGGTACGCGGGGACCTTGCCCTTCTTCGCGATCACCCGCAGCTGCGTCGACGGATCCCACATGTCCGCCTCCTCCTGCGAGTCGATGAGATCGTCGATGGGGGTCTTCGGCGCGTCGCCCTCGAGCCAGCCGTCGCGGTTGTCGGGGCGGGGGTTCGCCCCGTTGTCGGGCTGGCGGGCCACGTTGAGCCCGAGGTCGGTGAACATCCTGCGGTCGTCGGCCGGCTCGGCGCCGAGGGTCGTCAGGAAGTTCCCCATCATCACCCCGTTCAGCCCCGCCTTGACCGCCAGCGGCTGCAGCTCGTGCAGGTTCTCGACGCGCCCGCCGCAGAGGCGGAACAGCGCGTCGGGGATGATCAGCCGGAAGATCGCGATCCACTTGATGACGTCCCAGGGGTCCATCAGATCGCGGTCGCCGAACTTCGTTCCCGTGCGCGGGTTGAGCAGGTTGATCGGCACCGAGGTCGGGTTGATCTCGGAGAGCTCGAACGCCATCTCGACGCGCTGTCGCGGCGACTCGCCGAGGTTGAGGATGCCGCCGACGCAGGTCTCGAGCCCGGCCTGGCGGACGGCGTCGATGGTCCGCATCCGGCCCTCGTACTTGACCGTCGTCGTCACCTCGTCGTAGTAGGAGCGCGCCGTCTCGACGTTGTGGTGGACACGCTGGATGCCCGCCTCGGCCAGCTGGGCGGCGCGGTCGGGGGAGATGTGGCCGACCGAGGCGCAGCGCTTCAGATTCGTCTGCTCGGCGACGAGCTTGGCGCCCTCGAGGATCTTCGAGAAGTCTCGCTTCGACAACCCCTGGCCCTGCGTGACCATGCAGAAGCGATGGGCGCCCGCCGCCTCGGCCGCCTTGGCGTGCTCGAGGATCTGCTCCGGCTCCATCATCGCGTGCATCGGCGTGTCGGCCTCCGCGTAGCGCGACTGGGCGCAGAAGCCGCAGTCCTCGGCGCACCCGCCGGACTTCGCGTTGACCAGCGAGCACATGTCGGTGGAGTCGCCGAACTTCCCCTTGCGGACCTCCCAGGCGCGCTCCACGAGCTCGCCGATCTCCTCGTGGTCGGTCAGCTCCCCCAGCTCCATCGCTTCCTCGAATGTGATCAACGGTGCCAAGGGGGCCGCCTCCTGGGTCTCGGCGCGCGCGAACGCGCGGCCACTTGCTGCGGGAGCCGACTCTAGGAAGCGCCGCGGACGCGAATCCACGCGTGTGCCCCGGGCGAGCCCCGCCGCCGCAGCCCCGGCCTCTTTAGGTTCGCTGGAGACGCGGGTGGGTACCCTCGACCGCCGAATGCGACGGCACCTGCTGATCCTGCTCGCCTGCGCGGGCCTCGTCGCCGCTGCGCTCGGCGCCTGCGGCAGCTCCGGCGACGGCGGCAAGGGCGACGGCGGCCACGACAAGAAGCGCGACCCCCGGCCCGAGCGCGTATCCGCGAAGGACGCCGCGAGCAAGCCGAACGTGATCTTCATCTACACCGATGACCAGAACGTCTACGACTTCAAGCCCAAGTACATGCCGCAGACGTTCAAGCTGCTCAAGGACCCCGGCACGAACTTCAGCGACTACATCGTCGCCACGCCGCTCTGCTGCCCCTCGCGCGCCACGTACATGACCGGGGACTACCCGCACAACAACGGCGTCTTCTCCAACCCGTCCGGCTACCGGAACCTGAAGGACAAGTTCAACACGCTGCCGGTGTGGATGCACAACGCCGGATACCGGACCGCCTGGGTCGGGAAGTACCTGCAGGGATGGGACACCTACGCCGACGACCCCTACCAAGCGGCGCCCGGGATCGACGACTGGCACACGACGTTCGAGCCCCGCTACTACGACTACGACATAGCCGACAACGGCAAGAAGGTCCACAAGGGCGAACGCTCCCGCGACTACTACACGACCGTCGTCAACAAGATCGCCGTGGACACCGTCGAGCAGTCGGCGAAGCGCAAGCGCCCGCTGTTCATGACGCTCAACAACCTCGCCCCCCACCACGGATACGGCAAGGGCGGGCGCTGCACCGACCTCGTCCCCCCGGCTCCCCGCGACGTCGGCCTGTTCAAGAACGCGAAGGTCCCCCGGACCCCGAACTTCAACGAGGCGGACACCTCCGACAAGCCCGAAGCCGTCGTGCCCTATCCGCCGCTGAAGCCGGCGCGGATCAAGAAGCTCGATCTCACCGCCGGCTGCCGCCAGGCCTCGCTCGCCGCCGTCGACCGCGGCATCGCCGACATCTACGCGGCGGTGAAGAAGGCCGGCGAGCTGGACAACACCGTCTTCATGTTCACCTCCGACAACGGGATCCTCCAGGGCCAGCACCGGATCGGCGGCAAGAACGTCCCCTACGAGGACGCGCTCCTGCAGCCGTTCGTGGTCCTCGCCGGCAAGAAGGCGCTCGGCGGCACGCAGGTCAGCGACGTCAGCGAGCTGACGGCGAGCGTCGATCTCGCCCCGACCATCCTCGACTTCGCCGATGCGAAGCCCTGCGCCCGCCCCGGGAACTGCCGCAAGCTCGACGGCGCCTCGCTGATCCCGCTGATGCGCGGGCGCAAGCCGAAGTCTCCGTTCGGCCCCGACCGCGACGTCCTCGTGCAAGGGGGCAAGGGGGGGACCGACTGCGGTTACTCGGGGATCCGCACCCCCGACGTCAACTTCACCATCCACGACACCTACAAGGGCGGCGAATGCACGCGCGGCGTCGGCGAGGAGCTCTACGACCTGACCGGCGAGCTCACCGGCAACGCCGACCCCTACGAGCTCGACAACCTGCTCTCACCGGTTACCCCGGGGCACGATTCGCCCGAGGTCAAGGCCGAGGTCAAGCGCCTGAATTCCCGTCTCGCCGAGCTCCAGGACTGCTCGGGCCGTTCCTGTCACTAGCGCCGCCGCGCCCGCTCGGCTTCGACTCGCTCACCTCCTCGGCCTGCTCGCCGCACTTGCGGAGAACGTGCGCGTACCAGCCGAGGTACTCGCGCCAGTTGCCGTTCCAGTAGTCGCTGTCGTGCCCGCCGTCACCGTGCTTTACGACCGGGAAGACGCCGTTCTCGCGCAACGCCTCCTCGAACGCCTCGTCGCCGTCGAGGAAGGGGTCGTCGTCGCCCGCGTCGAGCCACACCTTCATGTCCTCGTAGGGGCTCGGGTCCCGGCCGGCGATGGCGATGATGTCGTTGGTCTCGAAGTCGTCGGCGTCGTCGAAGGCGCCGTCGGCGGTCTCGCCGGCGTTCTCCCAGATCGCCGGTGAGTGGCCGGCGACAGCGCAGAACGTGTCGGGCTGCAGGCGCGCGAGGTCGTAGGCGCCGAAGCCTCCCATCGAGATCCCGCCGATCGCGATCTTGTCCGGGTCGATGTCGAAGCGCTCGACGAGCATCGGGATCAGCTCGTCGAGCACGTAGGCGCCCCAATCGCCGCTGTCGCGGTCGTGCCAGAAGGAAGCGTCGCCCCCGTCGGGGAACGCCATTACGGGCGCCCGCGTCTTGAGCTCGTTCAGCGCTTCGAACATCGGATCGACGAGGTAGCTCGTCTCGTTCTCTCCGCGCCCGTGCAGGAAGACGACGAGCGAGCGGTCGTTGGCCGGCGCGCCCTTGGGCACGACGACCTTGACGTCCATCGTGCGATCGAGGATCTCGCTGTCGATCTCCTTGGTCCGGATCGTCGCCCCGTAGGTGTCGCGCTTGGCATCGTCCTCGAGCCAGAGCCGGTCCACGGCGAGCGACACCGCGGCGACCAGTACCGCGGCGAGGATCCGCACGGCGAGCATGCGCCGGGAGTGGGGGGAACCCTCAGGCGTGCTCTCCGTGCTCTCCGGGGTCGGCGGCTCAGGCTCGCTCACGCACGCGAAGGTACTCCAGCGCTCGCGCGTAGCGGCCACCTCCGTAAGAAGTAGTAAGTTCTACTTCCTACTTTGGCGATACTCGGAACCCGCATAGACAAGGCGTCCGACGCCTACCGGATCAACCGGGAGAAGATGCTCGAGCGCCTCGAGAAGCTCGAGGAGGAGCAGGCGAAGGCGCGCCTGGGCGGCGGCGAGAAGCGGATCGAGCGCCATCACTCGCGCGGACGGTTGCTTCCCCGCGAGCGGATCGAGCTGCTTCTCGATCGCGATTCCCCGTTCCTCGAGATCGGCGCACTCGCCGCCTACGGCTCCGAGTACGAGGTCGGGGCCTCGCAGGTCTCCGGGATCGGCGTCGTCGAGGGGGTCGAGTGCCTCGTCGGCGGCTCCGACCCGACCGTCCGCGGCGGCACCTCCAACCCCTACACGTTGCGCAAGAACCTCCGCGCCCAGGAGATCGCGATGGTCAATCGGCTCCCCGCGATCGGCTTCGTCGAATCCGGTGGCGCCGACCTGCCGCGGCAGAAGGAGATCTTCGTCCCGGGCGGCGCCAACTTCCGCAACCTCACCCGCAAGTCCGCGGCCGGGATCCCGACGGTCGCGATCGTGACCGGCAACGCGACCGCCGGCGGCGCCTACCAGCCCGGGATGAGCGACTACACGGTGATGGTCAAGGAGCAGGGCCTGGTGTTCCTCGGCGGCCCGCCGCTGGTGAAGATGGCCACCGGCGAGGATGCCGAGGAAGAGGCGCTCGGCGGCGCCGAGATGCACGCGCGCGTCTCCGGCGTCAACGAGTTCATCGCCGCCGACGAGCACGACGCCGCCCGGATCGGGCGCGAGATCGTGCGCAACCTGAACTGGCGCAAGCTCGGGCCGGAGCCCCGTGGAGCGGGCCTGCCACCGGTCCACGACCCCGAGGAGCTGCTCGGGGTCGCCTCCCATGACCTCAAGATCCCCTTCGACGCGCGCGAGGTGATCGCCCGGGTGGTCGACGAGTCGCGCTTCGACGAGTTCAAGCCCGCCTACGGCAACCAGCTCGTCACCGGCTGGGCGGAGCTGCACGGCTGGCCCGTGGCGATCCTCGCCAACAACGGCGTGATCTTCAACGAGGACGCCGAGAAGGCCGCGCACTTCATCCAGCTCGCTGACCGGGTGGACACGCCGCTCCTGTTCTTCCAGAACACGACCGGCTACATCGTCGGCGAGGAGTACGAGCAGCGCGGGATCGTCAAGGCCGGCGCGAAGATGATCAACGCCGTCGCCAACGCCGGTGTGCCGAAGCTGACGCTGATGATGGGCGGCTCCTACGGCGCCGGCAACTACGGCATGTGCGGGCGCAGCTTCGAGCCCCGGTTCATCTTCAGCTGGCCCAACCACAAGACCGCGGTGATGGGCCCCAAGCAGCTCGCCGGGGTGATGGAGATCGTCATGCGCGCCGGGGCGAAGCGGCGCGGGATCGAGGTCGACGAGGACGCGCTCGCGGCGGGGACCAAGGCCGTCGAGGATCAGATCGAGAACGAGTCCGACGCCTTCGTCGCGAGCGGCGAGCTGTGGGACGACGGGATGATCGACCCCCGCGACACCCGCACGGTCCTCGGCATGGCGTTGTCGGCTGCGTGCTCGAACGTCGTCGAGGGCTCGGGGCGCTTTGGCGTCTTCCGGATGTAGTCAGATCGATCATGGCCGAGCTCGAGACACGACCGTTCACGAAAGTCCTAGTCGCCAACCGGGGTGAGATCGCGCGCCGCGTCTTCGCCGGCTGCCGCCGCTTCGGGATCGCGACGGTCGCGGTCCACTCCGAGCCCGACGCCGACGCGCCGTTCGTCGCCGAGGCGGACGAGGCGGTCGCGCTCGGCGGCACGACCGCGGCCGAGTCCTACCTCGACGTCGGCAAGGTGCTCGACGCCGCCGCCCGCACCGGCGCCGGTGCCGTCCACCCCGGCTACGGCTTCCTCGCCGAGAACGCCGCCTTTGCGAGCGCGGTGATCGACGCCGGCCTCGTCTGGATCGGCCCGCCGCCGGCGGCGATCGAGGCGATGGGCTCGAAGGTCGGGGCGCGGGCGCTGATGGGGGAGGCGGGGGTTCCGGTCGTGCCGGGCGCCGAGCTTCCCGACGGCGCCGACCTCGCCGCTGAGGCCGATCGCGTCGGCTTCCCGCTGCTGGTCAAGGCATCCGCCGGCGGTGGAGGCAAGGGGATGCGCCCGGTTGACGACGCCGCGGACCTCGAGAGCGCCGTTGAGGGTGCCCGCCGCGAGGCTGAGTCCGCCTTCGGCGACGCCACCGTCTTCATCGAGCGGCTCCTGCAGCGGCCCCGCCACATCGAGATCCAGCTCCTCGCCGACACCCACGGGACGACGGTGAGCCTCGGCGAGCGCGAGTGCTCGATCCAGCGGCGTCACCAGAAGGTCGTCGAGGAGGCGCCCTCCCCGCGGGTCGACGAAGAGCTGCGCGAGCGCCTCGGCGCCGCCGCGGTCGCCGCCGCGGAGGCGGTCGGCTACGTCGGGGCCGGCACCGTCGAGTTCATGCTCGACGAGAGCGGCGAGTTCTTCTTCCTCGAGATGAACACGCGGCTGCAGGTGGAGCATCCCGTCACCGAGATGGTGCTCGGGCTCGACCTCGTCGCCGAGCAGCTGCGGATCGCCGCGGGCGAGCCGATGTCCCCCCGCGCTCGCGCGCCGCGCATCGAGGGCCACGCGATCGAGGTGCGCCTCTACGCGGAGGATCCGGCCGCCGGCTACCTCCCGCAGACCGGGACGCTGGCCGACTTCGATGTCCCCGGCTCCGAGCCGTTCGCCGTTCCGCGCGGGGAGGGCGATCCCGCCGACCTGCGGCTCGACTCGGGCTTCGAGCCGGGCTCGGAGGTGAGCCCGCACTACGACCCGATGCTCGCCAAGGTGATCGCCTGGGCGCCCTCGCGGGCGGAGGCCGCCGCTCGGCTCGCCGCCGCGTTGACCCGCTCGCGCGTGCACGGGACCGTCACCAACCGCGACCTGCTCGTCCGCATCCTGCGCTCGCCGGAGTTCCTGGCGGGGGAGACCGACACGGGCTTCCTCGAGCGCGGTGGCGAGGCGCTGCTGGCGCCGCTCGTCGACGCCCAGGGCGAGCGAATGCACGCGGCCGCCGCGGCCCTCGCCGCCAGCGCGGTGCGCCGGGCCGAGGCCGACGTCCTTCGGTTCGTGCCTTCGGGCTTCCGCAACAACTTCTCCGAGCCGCAGCGGGTCTCGTTCGCGGGCGACGACGGCGACCTCGAGGTGCTCTACGCCTTCCGCCGCGACGGTCTCGAGCTCTCCGTCGGCGGCGAGCCGCTCGACGTAGCCGTCCGCGCGCTCGCCCCTGAGGGGGTCGATCTGGAAGCGGGCGGCGTCCTGCGCCGCTACGAGGTCTCACGGGACGGCGACACGCACTTCGTCAACAGCCCGCTCGGCCAGTCGAGCTTGCGCGAACTGCCGCGCTTCCCGACCGGGGAGGAGTCGCTGGGGGAGGGCGCGCTGGTGGCGCCGATGCCGGGCAAGGTGATCAAGCTCGCTGTCGCCGAGGGCGCCGAGGTCGAGGCGGGCGACGTGCTCGTCGTCCTCGAGGCGATGAAGATGGAGCACGAGCTGACGGCGCCGAGCGCCGGCACCGTCGCCGAGCTCCGCGTCGCCGAGGGCGATCAGGTCGAATCGGGCGCCCCGCTCGCCGTCGTCGAGTAGCGCCGCTACCGCACGCCGTTCGCGCCATGACCGGCGCGCCGTTGGCTGGGGCTCCTCAGTTGCGCCGAGTGGCCCAACCTGGCGG
Source organism: Thermoleophilales bacterium (assembly GCA_020636895.1). Lineage (GTDB taxonomy): Bacteria > Actinomycetota > Thermoleophilia > Solirubrobacterales > 70-9 > RHKX01. The sequence goes on from JACJWZ010000001.1 coordinate 120,974, forward strand.
TGGCACCGCCAGGTGAGACCACTCGGCGCAATCTCCGGCGCGTCGCCATGGTCGGCGGGCCGCCGACCGGCACGCACTGCCCGCAGCCGCCGCCGATACCTCCCTCAGTCCTCGGCCTCGACCAAAGCTCCGCCCGCCGCCGCCCACAGGTAGAAGGACGCGAGGGTGCGGTTCGGGCTCCAGCGCTCGGCGATCACCTCGGCCTCCTGCGGCGTCGGCGGCTCCTCCATCTCGTAGGCGATCTGGATCCCACGGCGCAGGCCGAGATCGCCGCCGCTGAAGACGTCGGGGCGGCCGAGGTCGAACATCAGGAACATCTCGGCGCTCCAGCGCCCGAGCCCGCGCAGGGCGATGAGCGTCTCGATCACCTCATCGTCGGAGGCGGCATCGAGGCCGTCGGGCTCGAGCTCGCCGGAGAGGACGGCCTCGCCGATCCCGATCATGTAGCTGGCCTTGCGCCCGCTCAGCCCGGCGGCGCGGAGGGTCTCGGTTGCGTCGGGAGCGGTGAGCTGCTCCGGCGTCGGCACCCCGTCGTGCGCGTCGACGACGCGCCCCCAGATCGTCCGCGCGGCCGCCGTCGACACCTGCTGGCCGGCGATGATCCGGCAGAGCGCCTCGAAGCGGTCGTCGGTGCGCGCGTCGACGCGGTCGGTGATCACCGCGTAGTCGATGCGCTCGATCAGGACGGCGATCGCGGGATCGGAGGCGTGAAGCTCGGCGTGGGCGGGGGAGAGATCAGCGGCGTCGGACACGCGCCCGACCGTAGCTCACGCGGGCGGTGAGCCTGGATCGTGACGACTCGCTCGCGTCCGCCTACCGGCCCTTCCAGACCGGCTTGCGCTTCTCGCCGAACGCGCGGATGCCTTCGCGGAAGTCCTCGGAGGCGAAGCAGGACTCGCGCAGCTCCACGAGCTCCTCCACCTGCTTGGGGCTGAGCCGCGGGAACTGCGTCAGCGTCTCGATCGCGTGCTTGTTGCCGGTCAGCGACAGCGGCGCGTTGCCGGCGATCTCCCGCGCCAGCTCGAGCGAGCGCTCCTCCACCTCGGCGGCGGGATGGACCTCGTGGACGAGGCCGATGTCCTCGGCGCGAGCGCCGTCGAAGATGCGGCCGGTGAGGAAGAGCTCCTTGGTCCGCGGCACGCCGACGCAGTCGATGAAGCGCTCGAGCCCGGTGTGGCCGTAGATGAGACCGAGCTTGGCGGGGGGCATGCCGAGCTTGGCCTCGGCGGCGCAGACGCGGAGGTCGCAGCGCACCGCGAGCTCGAGCCCACCCCCCAGGCAGTGACCGTTGATCGCCGCGACGACGGGGTAGGGATGGGCGCTGATCGCCTCCATCGCCGCCGTGAACGGGTGTGCGACCAGGGCCTCGGCGTCGCGCTCGAACGTCTCGTCGGGGATGCCGCCGATGTCGTATCCGGCCGAGAAGGCCTTGCCCTCGCCGGTGATCACCACGCAGCGCACGTCGATGCCGTGGTCGAGCTTCGGCAGCGTCGCCGCGATCGCGTCGAGCACCGGATGGGTGAGCGGGTTGCGGCGGTCGGGGTTCGTCAGCGTCAGCCGCGCGACCGCGTCGTAGGGGAAGTCGAGGCGCAGCTCGCCACCGGCCATCGTCTGGGTCTTCATCTCGGCCACCGCGGCAGCGTATGACAGCGCGACTGGCTGGGTGGCCAGGGACCCACCGGCGGGGTCGCCGGGGCGGTAACGTCCACGGGAGACCGCATCCCTGAGCCGACGAGGAGAACCCAAGTGGAGCCCACCGCAACGCCCGAGGCAGCCGTCACGACCAACGGCAAGCCCGAGGGGAACACCGTCGAGGTCCACAACCCGGCCACGGGAGCGCTGATCGGCAGCGTCCCCGCCATGACCCCGGACGAGGTGACCGAGGCGGTTGCCCGCGCCCGCGCTGCGCAGCCCGCCTGGGAGGCGATGGGTTTCGCCGAGCGCGGCCGGATCCTCCGCCGGATGCAGAAGTGGACGCTCGACAACTCCGAACGGATCATCTCCACGATCGTCGCCGAGAACGGCAAGACCTACGAGGACGCTCAGCTCGCCGAGGTCTCCTACGCCGCCTCCGCCTTCGGTTTCTGGGCGAAGAACGCGCCCGACTTCCTCGCGGACGAGAAGGTCAAGTCGGCCTCGCCGTTCGTGATGGGCCGCAAGCTCGTCGTCCGCTACGCCCCGGTCGGCGTCGTCGGCGTCATCGGTCCCTGGAACTACCCGCTGACCAACTCCTTCGGCGACTGCATCCCGGCGCTCGCCGCCGGCAACTCGGTCGTGCTCAAGCCTGCGACGCTGACCCCGATGACCTCGATGGTCATGGCCGAGGGTCTGCGTGAGTGCGGCGTCCCCGAGGACGTCTTCCAGGTCACCGTCGGTGAGGGCTCCAAGATCGGCAACGCGCTGATCGACGCGGTCGACTTCGTCATGTTCACCGGCTCGACCGAGGTCGGCAAGAAGGTGATGGAGCGCGCCGCGCAGACCCTGACCGGCACCGCGATGGAGCTCGGCGGCAAGGACCCGATGATCGTGCTCGCCGACGCCAACCTCGAGCGCGCCGCCAACGCCGCCGTCCACTACTCGATGCAGAACGGCGGCCAGACCTGCATCTCGGTCGAGCGCGTCTACGTCGAGGCGCCCGTTTACGACGATTTCGTCGCCCGCGTCACCGACAAGATGCGCGCGCTCCGCCAGGGCGTCCCCGGCGCTCCCGCCCAGACCGACGTCGGCGCGATGACCTCGCCCGACCAGCTCGACCTCGTCGAGCAGCAGGTCGACGACGCCGTCGAAGCCGGTGCCCGCGCGGTCGTCGGCGGCCACCGCGTCGACGGTCCCGGCGACTTCTTCGAGCCGACGCTCTTGCTCGACGTCGACCACACCATGGAGTGCATGACCGAGGAGACCTTCGGGCCCACGCTCCCGGTGATGAAGGTCGCCGACGTCGAGGAGGCGATCCGCCTCTCCAACGACTCGCCCTACGGCCTGCAGGCGTCGGTCTGGACCAAGGACACCGAGCGCGGCGAGCAGATCGCGCGCCGTCTCGAGTCGGGCGTCGTCTGCGTCAACGACGCGCAGCTCAACTACGTGGCGCTCGAGCTGCCGATGGGCGGCTGGAAGGAGTCGGGCGTCGGCTCCCGCCACGGCGCCGGCGGCATCCGCAAGTACACGAAGCAGCAGACCCTGCTCGTGACCAAGTTCGCGCCGACGAACAAGGACGTGCACATGCTCCCGTACACGTCCGCGCGCAAGACCCGGATGCTCGGCAAGTCGTTCCGCTTCCTCTGGGGCCGCGGCAAGCGCGACTAGGCTCGCGGGCGCCGCGTGCGGGCCGCGCGGCGCTGGGCTGAATGGGTCTGCAGGTGCGCCGAGAGGTGAGAACGCCGCGATCTCCGCGGTCAGGTCTCCTCTCGATCGCCGTGTTGGCCGTCTCGGCCGCGTTGGCGCCGGCGCTCGCCGGTTGCGGTGCCGCCGAGCCGCAGCGCGCGGCGAACCCACTCGTCGGTCCCCCGGCGACGCCCGTCTTCACCGACGCCGACCGGGTGGAGATCGCCGCCCTGATCAACGAGGTCAACGAGGCGTTCGCCGCCGGTGACGGCAAGACGGTCTGCGCGCGCCTCACCCAGCATGGCGCCGCGACGATGAGCGAGCTCGATGTCGTGCCGCTCATCGAGGACGAGGTCGAGGCCCACGTCGAGGGCGAGCCCCTCGAGCCCACGTGCGAGTCGGCGGTGGCGTCGTTCACCGAGGGCCTGAGCGCATCTGAGCGGCGAACGCTGCAGGGCCCGCGTCCCTACCGCGCGACCGACGTCGACCTGGAGGCGACGGTCGCCGGCGCCGGCGACGGCTCCGGTGTGCAGCCCGCGGAGGGTTCGCCGACGGTCCAGGTGACCTGCCTGGAGAACAGCGGCAACTACCTCTGGGCCACCCACCAGGTGGACGGGACCTGGCGGCTCGAGCTCCCGTTCTGCTCCGGCCGCTGAGCGGTCGCCTCCCCGTTTCGCTGCCATTTGGTGCTCGCCGGCGGCACCGATTGGCGTTGAAACGCCCGCGGCTCCCATCCGCTCCCGTCCAATCTCGCATCTCGATCGTGGTAGGACACAGGCATGGAGCAGCGGCTCAGCCTCGTGACGCTCGGCGTCGCCGACCTCGAGCGCGCGGTCGCCTTCTACGCGGCACTCGGCTGGGAGCCGGGAAACGACGTCGCCGCCCAGGACGTGGCGTTCTTCCAGGGGCCGGGGATGATCGTGGCGCTGTGGCACCGCGACGAGCTCGCGGCCGACTCCGCCGTCGCCGACGGCGGCGGCTGGGGTGGCATCACCCTCGCTCACAACGTGCGCTCGCCGGAGGAGGTGGACGCCGTCCTCGCCGAGGCCGAGCGCGCCGGCGCGACCATCGGCCGGACCGGCGCCGCGACCGAGTGGGGCGGCTACTCGGGCATCTTCATCGACCCCGACGGCCACCCCTGGGAGGTCGCCCACAACCCCTTCTGGACCATGGGCGAGGACGGCGGCATCTCGCTCTGACCGCGGCACCCGGACCGGCCCGCCGCGCGTGGGAGCGCTACTCCAAGACGATCAGGACTTCGCCCTCGCTCACCGACTGCCCTTCCTCGCAGCGGATCTCGGCGACGGTCCCTGAGTCCTCGGCCTCGACCGGCATCTCCATCTTCATCGACTCGAGGATGACCAGCTCGTCCCCCTCGGAGACCTGGTCGCCTACCGCGACCTCGATCTTCCACACGGTTCCGGTGATGTGAGCGGGGACGTCCGGCACGGATCGGGAGAATATGCGCCGGTGTCGGCGGAAGCGCAGAAGCAGGCAACCCGCCGGGTCGTGATCGTCGCCGCGCGCGACGAGGCCGACCGGATCGGCGACACCGTCCACACCCTTCGCGAGGCGATGCCGGGCATCGAGGTCTGGGTCGCCGACGACGCTTCGACCGACGGCACCCGCGACGCCGCGATGGCGGCCGGCGCCACTGTCGTCCGCCGCAACCGCCCGCACGGCAAGGGCGGCAACATGACCGCCGCCGCGACGGCCGCACTCGACGACCTCCCGGACGCCGCCACGGTCCTGCTCTGCGATGGCGACCTCGGCGCCAGCGCCGCGAACCTCGTCCCGCTCCTCGAGGCGGTCGAGGACGGCAGCGCCGACCTCACCATCGCCGGCTTCGAGCGCAAGGTGGGAGGGGGTCTCGGCCTCGCCAAGGGCTACGCGCGCTGGGCGATCGAGCACCTCTGCGGCTACGAGGCCAACTCCCCGATCTCCGGCCAGCGCGCGATGAGCGCCGCGACCCTACGCGAGGTCCTGCCCTTCGCGCCGCGCTACGGGATGGAGATCGGGATGACCGTCGATGCCGTCCGCGCCGGTGCCCGCGTCGCCGAGATCGACCTGCCGCTCGAGCACCGCGCCACCGGCAAGACGCTCAGCGGCTTCCTCCACCGTGGTCGCCAGCTCCGCGACTTCCTCGCCGTCACCCGCGCGCGGCGGCGCGGGTAGGTTTCCGCCCCGGAGAGCCGCAGCTTGATCCTCGCCATCGACCAGGGAACCACCGGCAGCACCTGCCTCGTCTTCGACGACGAAGGTCAGATCACGGGCCGCGCCTACTCGGAGTTCCAGCAGCACTTCCCGAACCCCGGGTGGGTGGAGCACGATGCGAGCGAGATCTGGGAGGTCACCCGGCGCGTCGGCCACGAGGCGCTCGCCGACGCGGGGGTCGAGGGCGCCGACCTCGAGGCCATCGGGATCACCAACCAGCGCGAGACGGTCGTCGCCTGGGACCCGGATACCGGCGCGCCGATCCACAACGCGCTCGTCTGGCAGGACCGCCGCACCTCCAACCGCTGCGACGAGCTCCGCGAGGCGGGCCACGAGGCCCTGGTCCGCGAGCGCACCGGCCTCGTCATCGACCCCTACTTCTCGGGAACCAAGATCGAGTGGCTGCTGCGAAACGTCGAGGGGGCCGAGCGCGCCCGCTTCGGCACGATCGACTCCTGGCTCACCTACAAGCTGACCGGCGAGCACGTCGCCGACCTCTCCAACGCCTCGCGGACGATGCTGCTCGACATCGGCAGCGGCAGGTGGGACCCCGACCTCTGCGAGCTGCTCGGCGTCGACCCTGCCAGCCTGCCCGAGCCGCGCGGCTCCGCCGAGATCTACGGGACGACGAGCGAGTTCGGCGGTGACGTTCCCGTCGCGGGCATCGCGGGCGACCAGCAGGCGGCGCTGTTCGGGCAGGCCTGCCACGCGCCCGGCGACGCCAAGAACACCTACGGCACCGGTAGCTTCGTCCTCCTCAACAGCGGCGCCGAACGCCCCGATCCCGGCGACGGGCTACTGGCCACGATCGCCTGGGGCATCGGCGACGAGATCACCTACGCGCTTGAGGCGTCGGTGTTCGTCACCGGCGCTGCCGTGCAGTGGTTGCGCGACGGTCTCGGTCTGATCAAGAGCGCCGCTGAGACGGAGGAACTCGCGGCCTCGCTCGACGGCAACGACGGCGTCTACTTCGTCCCGGCGTTGACCGGCCTCGGCTCCCCTTACTGGGATCCCTACGCACGCGGCGCCCTGATCGGCCTCACCCGCGGCACCGGCCGGGCGCAGATCGTCCGCGCCACGCTGGAGGCGATCGCCTACCAGACGGTCGACGCGGTACGCGCCCAGGAGGCCGCGTCGGGCGAGTCACTGACGATGCTCCGCGCCGACGGAGGGGCGGTCGGCAACAAGTGGCTGATGCAGTTCCAGGCGGACGCGCTCGGCGTCCCCGTCGTCGTCCCCGAGATCGCGGAGACCACCGCGCTGGGAGCCGCCTACCTCGCCGGCATCGCGGTCGGCAAGTGGGACCTCGCCGCCGTCCACGAGATGTGGCGCGAGCGCGCCACCTACGAGCCCCGCATCTCCGCCGACGAGCGCGAGTCCCTGCTCGCCCGCTGGCACCAGGCGGTCGAGCGCAGTCGCGGCTGGGCGCGCGACTGAGCGGCGGCTAGTCGACCAGGTCGGTGCGGATGCCGATGCAGGTCACGACACCGTTCGGCGGCACGAACCCGCAGCTGAAGTGGACCGCGGTGCTGGGATCGTCATAGAGGGCGGTCACGAAGTCAATGATCCGGTTCGCCGGATTGAAGGTCGGCGACAACTCCCCTGGGTAGGTATATGTCGCCCCGGCTGACCCCTCGGTGACGGTGGCGATCCTGCCCGAGGTGCGGGTGTTCGCCAAGACGTAGCTGCGATCCTGATCGCTGTCGCCGTCCGTCTGCAGGCGGATGCCGAGGTCCGGGTAGTCGAGGATCACCTGGGGGCTCGTCGCCGTCTCGTTGCCGCTGCCCGACCGGATCGCGCCCACGGGGGCGAACCCGGCCGCATCGGCGGCTGAGAGGAAGTCGCTCGAGTCGCGGCCGTCGAGCAGATCGGAGTCGGCGACCTTCGAGAGGGTCGCCTCCTTCACCTGCGCTCCGGTGAGCGCGTCGCTCTTGACGTCCTTGCCCTTCAGCGACTTGTTCCTGACCTGCTTGGAGGTGACGCTGTTGCGCGGCAGCTGCGTCGCGGCAAAGGCCGTCCCTCCGATCGCCAACATGAGGGCGAGATAGGCCACGATCGTGGCGTGGGATGGACGTCGCACCGTTCGCGACATGAGCGTCAGCCTACCGCCGTGCCTGCGGGCTTTCCATAGGCTCTGGGCAAATGAGCACCCATCTCGTCACCGGCTTCCCGGGGTTCATCGGGCGCCGGCTCGTCGCCGCGCTGCTCGCCGACGACGCCGAGGCGCGGATCGTTGCGCTCGTCGAAGGTCGCATGGCCGAGCCCGCCCGCGCGGCTGCCGCCGAGATCGACGGCGAGCGGATCGAGGTGATCCCGGGGGACATCGCGACTCGCCGGCTCGGGCTCGCCGACGCCGACTACGAGCGGCTCGCGGCCGAGGTCGGCGTCGTCCATCACCTCGCCGCGATCTACGACCTCGCCGTCCCCGAGGAGATCGCCCAGAAGGTGAACGTCGAGGGCACCGGGAACGTGCTCGACTTCTGCGCCGACGTCGAGGGCCTCTCACGGCTCAACTACGTCAGCACCGCCTACGTCGCGGGCACCCGCACCGGCGTCGTCTACGAGCACGAGCTCGCCCTTGGCCAGGGCTTCAAGAACCACTACGAGTCGACCAAGTTCCAAGCCGAGGTCTGGGTCCGCGACCGGATGGACGAGATCCCGACGACGATCTACCGGCCGGGGATCGTCGTCGGCGACTCCAAGACCGGGGAGACGCAGAAGTTCGACGGTCCCTACTACGTACTCCGCTTCGTCGCCGCCAGCGTCGACCGCCACATGCCGATCGCCAACATCGGCCGCGGCAAGACGCCCTTCAACGTCGTCCCCGTCGATTTCATCGTCGACTCGATGGTCGCTCTCGGCCGACTCGAGGAGGCGGTGGGGGAGACCGTCCACCTGTGCGACCCCGAGCCGCTCACCTCGCACGAGATGGTGGAGGTGCTCGCCCAGCTCTACGCGGGCCGCAAGCCCTCCTACCGCCTGCCCCCGCGCGGCGTCTCGGGGGCGCTGCACGTGCGGGCGGTCCGCAATCTCTACGGCGGCACCCCCTCGGAGTCGATCCGCTACATGAACCACCCGGTCCGATACGACACCCGTCGGGCCACGGAGCTGCTCGCCTCGAGCGGGCTGCGATGCCCACGCTTCCCCGAGTACGCGCCGGCGATGGTCGAGTTCTTCCGCCGCCACGAGGACGACCCCGCCTTCCACAAGCAGTAACCCGTGCCCGCTGAGGGGTAGTGGTCCCTGCGGCCCGCCTCCGGGCCCCGAGTTCCGTTTCTGCAGATGAGCGAGATCAAGCCGCAGCGCTACAAGGACCCTCGGCCGGCCGAGCTCTTCCAGCCGTTCCACGAGTACGAGCGCGCCAACGACGCCGGCTGGGTCTACAGCGTCGTCCGCATGATCACGACCCCGATCTCGCTGCTCCTCTACCGGACCCGGCAGATCGAGGTCGACAACGTGCCCTCGTCCGGGCCGGTCATCCTCGCCGCCAACCACTTCTCGAACTACGACCACTTCCTCGCTGGCGTCTGGCTGCGCCGCAAGATCAGGTTCTTGGCGAAGTCGCAGATGTTCCGCCGCAACGCGTTCCTCGACTTCGTCTACCGCAACGGCGGCGTCATCCCGATTCGCCGCGGCCACGCCGACGAGGAGGCGTTCGAGACGATCTTCGCGGTCCTTCGCCGCGGCAACTGCCTGATGATCTACTGCGAGGGAGGACGCTCCCGCACCGGCGAGCTCGGCGAGCCCCGGCCGGGCGTCGGCCGGGCGGCGATCGAGACGGGCGTCCCGGTCGTCCCGATCGCGATCTACGGCTCGCAGGGGATCCGCGGATGGAAGAAGCTGATCTTCCCGCAGGTGACGATCCGCTACGGCGAGCCGGTCAGTTTCCCGGTCGTCGAGTCATCGAGCCGCGAGCAGCAGATGGCCTGCGCCGAGGAGATCTTCGCCGACGTCCGCGAGATGTACGACGAGCTCGCTCGCGACGGCGGCCGCGCCGTCGCCCGGCGGGTCCGCGAGAAGCCCCCGCTGACGCGCGGCCCCGCCCGCTACTCGTAGCGCTTCTCGAGCGTCGGCCAATCGTCGGCGTCGTGCCCGGGCACGATCACGGCCCGCGGGTACGTTCGCGCGAACTGCTGCAGCTCCCGCAGCGAGCGCTTCCACTTGTGCATGTCGGCGGGAGCAGGGGGCGGGTCGGCTCCGTCGAGCTGCGCGCGCGTGTAGATCGCGTCGCCGGCGATGACGAGGTCGCGGTCGTTGAGACGGCAGATCACCGAGCAGTGGCCTGGGGTGTGCCCGGGCGTGTAGGCGAGGCGGACGCTGCCGTCGCCGAAGAGGTCGAAGGTGCGTCCGAAGCTGTTGGCGTATGAGGTGATGAGGGCACCGTCGAAGTCGATCGTCCGGTAGTCGAAGAGATAGTCGAAGTGCGCTGGGTTGTAGCCGTGCAGGAGCGGCCTGTCGTCGGTGGTGGCGTGCTCCCACTCGCGCTGGGAGACGACGAACGTCGCCGCGGGGTACTCGGCGATGCCGGAGGTGTGGTCGAAGTGCATGTGGGTGAGGACGACGAGGCCGAGTTGCTTGGAGTCGATCCCGCGCTCGCGGAGCTGGGCGCTGATCGTCCGCCCCGGCTCGACCCGAGCCTTGCTCGCCCAGGCCATCGCGCGGCCGAGGTTGGCCGCGGGCTTCGCTGCGACCGAGCTGTGGAAGGCGGTGTCGACGAGGAACGGGCCCGCGGTGGGATGGGTGACGAGGAACGCCGGAACGGGCGCCCAGACGTACTTCGAGCGCGGCGTACCGACCCCGAGCGTGCGCAGCTTCGCAAAGCGCCCACCGGGGTTCTCGAAGAACGCGCGCGGCACTTGCACCTCGCCGCCGAGCAGCGGTTCGACGCTCACGGTGGCGCCGGTCGCCCCGCCCTTCGGCAGCGGCCCGCTCAGCGGCTTCGCCTCGGCCTTCAGCTTGCTCATGAGCCGCTGGAGGCTACTCCCCGCCGCGTCTCGCTCCGACGGCCGGGAGCACGGTCGCACGAACGCTCGCATAGGCTCAGGGCGTGCCCGACCAGACGCCACCCACCTCGCGGATCTTCGCCCCGGGCCTCCTCGACGGGCAGGTCTGCCTCGTCTCCGGAGCGGGCAGCGGGATCGGGCGCGAGACGACGCTGGAGCTGGCCCGCCTCGGTGCCACCGTGGTCGGCTGCGGGCGCCGTCTCGAGCCCCTGCAGGAGACCGTGGAGGCGGTCGAGGCGCTCGGCGGCAGGGCCGAGGCCGTCGCCGCCGACATCCGCGACGAGGAGGCGGTCGGCGCGATGGTCGACGGCCTGCTCGAGCGCCACGGTCGCCTCGACCTCCTCGTCAACAACGCCGGCGGCCAGTTCCTCGCTCCCGCCGAGACGATCTCCGCTAAGGGCTTCCGGACGGTCACAGAGCTCAACGTCCAGGGCACCTGGAACATGACCCAGGCCGCAGCGACGAAGGCGTTCATCCCGCAGGGGGACGGCGGCAAGGTCGTCAGCATCACCCTCTCCCCCCACAACGGGATGCCGGGGATGGTCCACTCCGGAGCCGCCCGCGCGGCGGTCGAGAACATGATGCGGACGCTCTCGGTGGAGTGGTCGCGCTTCGGGATCAGGCTCGTCGCCATCGCGCCCGGCCAGATCGACACCGAGGTCTTCCGGACCAAGTATCCGAAGGTCGTCGTCGAGACGGTCCCGAAGACGATCCCGCTCGGCCGCCTCGGCACTCCCGAGGAGATCGCATGGCTGATCGCCTACCTCGCCTCCCCGGCGGGCGACTTCTTCAGCGGCACCACGCTGACGATCGACGGCGGCCGCGACAACTGGTTCGGCACGTGGCCCCCGCAGATGCAGGCGGGGGAGGGCGGCGAGCCGCCGGCCGAGGAGCGTCGTTAGGCGGGAAGCCGCGCCGCGGCCCCCGCGGTTCGCAGCTCTTCACCCCACAATCGCGCCGAACGTCGAAAACCACCCCGTATAGCCCCACGCGGTGAACGTTCGGCGACGTGCCGGCGTGGCGCCTCAGCCCTCCGGTGCTACGAACGCCTTCGTCCCGAGGATCCGGTAGCCGGCGACCGAGGGGTGATCGCCCTCGATCGTCAGATCGGCGCGCATCGTCCCCGGCTCTTCGGGGTCCTCGAGGGCCTCGTGCCACGGCATCACCGGGACGTCCTCGTCGGCCCCGATCCGGCCGATCAACCGGTTCAGCTCCTCGATCTCGGGGTCGGCGTCGGGGTGTCCGTTGTTCCACGGCAGAAGCTCGACGATCGCGACCGCGAGCCCGAGCTCCTTTCCCCGCTCGACCATCGCCCGCAGGTCGTCGGCGGCGTCCTCGACGGGCCGCCCCTGGGCGATGTCGTTGATCCCGCCCTGGACGATCAGCGCGTCCGCGCCTCCGGGCCCCCCGACGTCGCCCACGCACGCGTCCAGCCGCGGCGCGATCTGGTCGGTGCGTTCGCCGTTGACCCCGCAGTTGCGGAACTCGAGCGACGGATCCGCCTTCGCCGCCCAGTACTCGTACTGGCTGCGCTCGTCGAGGGCCGGGCCGATCTGCTCCCTCGTTGCCTCATCGGCGGCCCACAGCGGCGTTCCCGCGGTGATCGAGTCGCCGAGGGCGGCGACCAGCGTCCTGTCATCGCCGTCGTGGACGGCGGTGGTCTCGTCGGGCGCCGTGGCCGATATGTCCTCTGAACCGCACCCTGCGAGGATCGCGAGGGCGGCGAGGATGGCGATGGCCGGAAGGGGGCGGACTCTGTTCATCGAACTATTGGAAGGTTCGGCGGGGAACCGCCGGCGGATCAGCGGACACCTGACACCGGAAGAGCATGCACGAGCACAAGAACCTGGCCCTGATCGCGATGATCTTCGCGGTCTCGATGACCTTCATCGACCAGACGATCGTCTCGATCGCGGTCCCGGTCATCGAAGACGACATCGACCTCTCGACGACCGGCGGCCAGTGGATCGTCAACGGCTACATGCTGGCGCTGGCGATCACGTTCGCCTTCGGCGGCAAGCTCGCCGACGTGCGCGGCCACCGGCGCATGGTCCTGATCGGGATCGTCATCTTCACCGTCGCCTCGGCCCTCTGCGGCGCCGCCCCGACCGGCTCCGCCGGCGAGGAGTGGCTGATCGTCTGGCGGATCATCCAGGGCGTCGGCGCCGCGATCATGTTCCCCGCGGCGCTCGCGATCGTCGTCTCCGCCTTCCCGCAGGGGGAGCGGGGCAGGGCGCTGGCGATCTTCTTCGGAGTTGCCGGGGGCATGACCGCGCTCGGCCCGCTCGCGGGCGGCTACCTGATCGAGATCACCTGGCGAGCGATCTTCTGGATCAACATCCCGATCGCGATCGCGGCCGTCGTCCTCACGCTGCTGGCCAAGCCCGACAACACCGAGCGGCCCGCGCCCCTCGACTACCGTGGCCTCGCCCTCTTCGCCGCCGGCATCGGCCTCGTCGTCCTGGGGTTGCAGCAGTCGAGCGTCTGGGGCTGGGGCGACATCAAGACGATCGGCTGCATCGCCGTGGGCATCTCCTTGACGATCGCCTTCGTCAGCTCCGAGCTCAAGGTCAAGAACCCGCTCGTGAACGTGAGGTTCTTCCAGAATCGCGCCTTCGCGGCCGACAACGCGATCCTCTTCCTGGTCTCGATCGCCTTCGTCCCGATGTTCCTGTTCGCGAGCCTCTACTCGCAGATCTCGCTCGGTGACTCCGCTTCGGAGGCGGGGCTCTACATCGGCACGTTCTTCTTCGGCTACGTGATCGCCGCGCAGCGCGGCGGGGCGATGTTGGACAAAGCCGGCGTCAAGGGTCCGGCGGCGCTCGGCTGCGCGGTCGGCGCGGTCGGCTTCTATCTATGGGCGAAGTCGATGCCGTCGATGGACTACAGCTCCGACTGGTGGCGGATCGTCGTCGCCGGAGCCGGCACGGGCCTGATGTTCGCTCCGGTCAGCACCGACGCGCTCAACCGCGTCCCCGGCACGAGCTACGGCGAGGCGACCGGCATCACCCAGACGATGCGCAACCTCGGCGCCAGCCTCGGGCTCGCGGTGCTCGGCACCCTGCTCGTCTCCGAGATCCGCTCCAACGCGGAGAGCACGCTGATCGGCGATTACGGCTGCGACAGGGACGTCGCCGACGGTGTCGCCGACTCGATCTCGTCGGCGATCGCGAGCGGCGGCCCCGGCGGCAGCGGCGGCGGCAGCGGCGCCATCGAGGGCTGCACGAGCCATCTCACCGACGAGAAGATCGGCGACCTCGTGCCCAGCATCTTCGCCAACGCGAGCGAGACGATCTTCCTCGTGATGGCGGGCGTGATGGTCGTCGCCTACGCCGTCTCCCACTTCGTCCTGCCCTCGGGCAAGGCGCCGGAGATGGATGTCGTCGCCGACGGCGAGGCACCCGAGGGCGCCCCGCAGGCCCCGGCCGTATAGCGCCGCGAGCACAGCGGCCCGGGCGGCTCCACACTCAGGTGAAGCCGCCCGCAACCGGAGGAATCCCTACGAGTACATCCCCGTGAACTGGCCGCCGGTCACGTTGATGACCTGGCCGTGGATGTAGTTCGCGTAGTCCGAGCACAGCAGCAGGACGGGGCCGGCGGCCTCCTCCGGCTGGGCCGGGCGGCCGAGCGGGATGATGAACTTCGCCATCTCGCGGGCCTGCTCGGGGATGCCGATCTTGATCTCCTCGCCCTCGCGCTCGATCGCGCCGCCCTCGGCGTTGGAGGCGGTCAGACGAGTCTCGACGAAGCCGAAGGCGATGGCGTTGCAGTTGATCTTGAACTGCCCCCACTCCTTGGCGATCGTCTTCGTCAGACCCGTGACGCCGGCCTTCGCGGCCGCGTAGTTGGCCTGGCCGGCGTTGCCCATGGTGCCCGAGACCGAAGAGATGTTGACGATCTTGCGGAACACCTCCTTGCCCTCGGCCGCCTCGGCCTTGGCGGCCTCGCGCCAGTGGGGGGCGATCGCGCGGGTCATCCGGAAGGGGACGATCGTGTGGATGTCGAGCATTGCCTGGAACTGCTCGTCGGTCATCCGGTGGACGACGCCGTCCCAGGTGTAGCCCGCGTTGTTGACGATCGCATCCACCGACCCGAACGCGTCCATGGCGGCGCCGACGAGGTCGTCGCAGGCGCCGGGGGCCGTCAGGTCGCCGCTGAAGACCGCGGTCTCGCCGTCGATCTCGCTCGCGGCCTGCTCGGCGATGTCACCGTCGATGTCGTTGATGAGGACCTTGGCGCCCTCGGCGACGAAGAGCTCCGCCGTCGCCCGGCCGATGCCGCGGGCCGAGCCCGTGATGATGGCCGCCTTGCCGTCTAGAAGTCCCATGTCTCGTTCGCTCCGTTTCGCGGGTTTCGCAGGTTTGTGGGGGGCGACGCACTCTATTGACGCACCGCGGGAAGCCGGGGCGCCGGAAGCGGCCGGAGAGCCGAGATCAGCCGGACCGCGGCTCCCTGGCCATGACGACGACCGGGAACCCAGGCGCGGGCTCGCCGCGGGCGACGACCTCGAAGCCGTGTCGCTCGTAGAAGGCGATCTGGCGCGGGGTGTGTGTGTCGAGGGCGCACAGCTCACCGGCCTCGTCGCGGAGCTCGAGATCGTGAGCGAGCAACCTCCCCGCGAGGCCGCGGCCGAAGAGCTCGGGCTCGGTCGCGATCGTGTCGAGGAACCAGTGCGGCTCGCTCGGCCGCCCGGAGCGGATGAAGTCGTCGATGGCGCGGATCACCGGCTCGCGCTCACCGTAGGACGCGTAGTCCGCTTCGCTGCGCCGACGGGCGAAGACCGTCGCATCGGGCGTGTCCGACGGAGGGATCCACAGCGTCAGCGTCATCAACGTCTCGGCGCCGATCGTCCAATTCTCGCCGTAGGGAAGGAAGCGCTCGCGGATGTCGGCCTCGATCAGCTCGCGCATCCGCTCCTCGCGGTCGCTCGGGTCCGGGAACGTGAACTCGCCCCAGGGTTCGTGCCAGGCGAAGGCGCGCGCGGTGAGCGCGGCGGCCGCTGCCGCATCGGCCTCGGTCAGCGGGCGGGGCTCGCCCGCGCCGGCCGGCCCGGCCGCCTCTGCCGACCCCTCAGAGCCCGAGGCCACGTCCGAGGATCTCCTTCATGATCTCGTCGGTCCCGCCGCCGATCGGGCCGAGGCGCGCATCGCGCAGCACCCGCTCGACCTCGTACTCGCGCATGTAGCCGTAGCCGCCGTGGATCTGAACGGCGTCGTCGGCCACCTCGACCGCCGCACGCTGCGTGAAGAGCTTCGCCTTCGTCACCTCCGCGAGCGCGTCCTGCCCGCTCGTCAGCAGGCGCAGCGCGTGGTAGGTGAGGGCCCGCCCGACCTCGAGCTTGGTCGCCATCGCGGCGATCTTGTGGCGGATCGCCTGGAAACCGCCGATCGGCCGCCCGAAGGCCTCGCGCTCGCCCGCGTAGGCGATCGAGCGGCGCAGGCACCAGTCCATCGAGCCGACCGCGCCGAGCGCCATCAGCTCCCGCTCCCACTGGAAGTTGGCCATGATCAGCTTGAAGCCGCCGTGCTCCTCCCCGAGCAGGTTCTCCTCAGGGACGAAGACGTCGGTGAAGGCGAGCTCGCCGGTGTCGG
Organism: Thermoleophilales bacterium; assembly: GCA_020636895.1. Classification (GTDB taxonomy): domain Bacteria; phylum Actinomycetota; class Thermoleophilia; order Solirubrobacterales; family 70-9; genus RHKX01. The sequence goes on from JACJWZ010000001.1 coordinate 137,103, forward strand.
AGGCGTGCCAGCCGAGCTTCTCGAGCTTGCGGGAGACCTCGTAGCCGGGCATGTCGCGCTCGAGGATCAGGAAGGAGATGCCGCCGTGGCCGCCCTCCGGCTTCGTCCGCACAGCGCAGACGAGGAAGTCGGCGCGGACCCCGTTGGTGATGAACGTCTTCGACCCGTTGACGACCCAGCCGCCGTCGACCTTCTCGGCCCGCGTCCGCAGCGAGGCGACGTCGGAGCCCGCCCCCGGCTCGGTGATCCCGAGCGCGGCGATCTTCTCGCCGGCGATCGCGGGACGCAGGAAGCGCTCGTGCTGCTCGTCGGTCCCGAAGCTCCAGACCGGGGGAGTCGCGATGCCCGTGTGCGCGCCGATTCCCGCGCCGACCCCTCCGGACATCCCCGCCGCCGCGATCTCCTCGGCCCAGACGGCGTCGTGGAGGTTGTCGCCGCCCTGCCCGCCGAGTCGCTCGGGGTACTTGAGCCCGAGAAAGCCGAGCTCGGCGGCGCGTGTGAAGAGCTCGCGCGGGAACTCGCGCCGCTCCTCCCACTCCGCCTGACAGGGGAGGATCTCGCTCTCCACCCAGCGGCGGATGGTCGCCCGCAGCTCCTCGTGCTCGGGCTCGAACGGGGGGACGAGCGCCCGCTGCCCGGTGTCCTTGACTATGGTCACGGCGACCACGCTACCCGTCGCCCGGCAGTGGCGGCCGCAGGAGGGAGAGCACGACTCATGCTGACCGGCTTCAGGAACTTCATCACGCGCGGGAACGTCGTCGAGCTGGCCGTCGCGGTCGTGATCGGCGCCGCGTTCGGGGCGGTCGTCACCTCCCTCGTCACCGACCTGATCACGCCGCTGATCGGCGCCATCATCGGCGAGCCGGACTTCAGCGGCCTCACCTTCACGATCAACGGCTCCGAGTTCACGTACGGCAACTTCATCAACGCGCTGATCGCGTTCCTGTCGATCGCCGCCGCGGTCTACTTCTTCGTGATCGTGCCGCTGGAGAAGCTCGACGAGCTGCGCCACGGTCCCAAGGAGGCCGGCACCCGCGAGTGCCCGGAGTGCATCTCCGAGATCCCGTTCTCGGCGACGCGCTGCGCCTTCTGCACGACCGAGCTGCCGCCGGCCGATCCCTCGCCGGCCTCGGCGAGCTAGACAACAAGCGCCTGACATCCCCGCGCCGCCCGCGTTCCCTCTTGTGAGGGAAGGCAGTTGGCATGGAGAATGCAACCCGAGATGACCGAATCACCGTTACCCGCCGCGACATCCGCGGAGCGGCCGGGGACGAAGCCGGAGCAGATGGGCCGGAGCATCTCCCTGCGCCGTCTCAGGCGCGGGGACCAGCGGGAGTTCGACCGGCTCTATCGGCGACATCACCAGGAGATCTACCGATACTGCCTGGCGATCCTGCGCAGCCCCGAGGACGCCGAGGATGCGTTGCAGGCGACGATGGCAGCGGCGCTGCGATCGCTCCCCGGGGAGGAGCGGGACATCGACCTGCGTCCGTGGCTCTTCCGGGTCGCCCACAACGAGTCGATTTCGGCGATGCGGCGCCGGCGGACGGATGCGGAGCTCATCGAGGCGGAGGATCCGATCGCCGGCTCTGCCGAGGTCGAGGCAGGGCGCAGGGAGCGGCTGCGCCAGCTCGTCGCCGACCTGCGCGAATTGCCCGAACGGCAGCGCTCGGCCCTCGTCATGAGGGAGCTGAGCGGCCTCTCCTACGCGGAAATCGGCGCCGCGCTCGGCAGCGCAGAGGGAGCGGCTCGGCAGAGGGTGCACGAGGCGCGCACCGCCTTGAGCGACCTGGCGGAGGGCCGCGAGATGGAATGTGAGGAGATCCGCACGCTGATCTCGGCCCGCGACGGCCGCCGGCTGCGCGGCCGCCGCGTCCGGGCGCACCTGCGTGGGTGCGACGGGTGCACGGCCTTCGCGGCGGGGATCGAGCAACGCCGCTCCGACCTGCAGGCGCTCTGCCCGCCGATGCCGGCGCTCGCCGCCACCGCGGTCCTGAGCGGCGTGCTCGGAGGGGGCGGCGCGGCCGGAGCGGGTGCGGGGGCGGCGGGAGCCGGAGCGGGTGGACTCGCCGGTGGCGGTATCGCGGCGTCGGCCATGGTCAAGGGGGCCTCGATCGTCGCAGCGGGAGCCATCGCCGTGGGAGCCGCAGATGTGGGTGGTGTCATCGACGTCCCAGGGCTCGGATTCTTGAACGACGGGAGGGAGCAGCCCGCGGCTGGCAACGGCTCCGACGCGGGCTCCCCGGACACCGGCATCGGCGCGTCGGGCGACTCAGGCGACGCGCCCGGACACGGAGGCGGGGCCCCAGGCAATTCGGGGGATGCGCCCGGTCATCAGGGTCAGGGCCTCCCAGGCCGTTCGGGCGACGCGCCGGGGCACGACGGTTCCCCGGGGCGATCCGGCGACGCTCCCGGGCACGACGGCTCGCCGGGGAACTCCGGCACGGCTCCCGGCCACGATGGATCGCCCGGGAAGTCGGGATCGGCTCCGGGGCACGACGGCTCACCTGGCAATTCGGGCGATGCGCCGGGGCAGAGCGGCTCGCGCGGCAACTCCGGATCGGCCCCCGGGCAGAGCGGGACCGCGGGCAACTCGGGCTCCGCCCCCGGCCACACCGGGTCGACCGGCGGGGGAGGGAGTGGCTCGAGCGGCAACGGCTCCGGTGGTGGCAGCCAGTCGACGCCTCCCGGCCAGGGGACGACGCCCCCCGGCCAGGGCTCCCCGCCCCCCGGTCAGGCCGAAGGCCCCGGCAAGGGTCCCAAGCCCTGACCCGCATCTCCGGGGATCCTTTGAGATAGGACCTGACGAACGGCCCGCTCGCTCGTTTCACCCCTGACAGCGACGGGAACGACTCGTCGCCGAACCACGGAGGTGACCCAGATGAAGCGAACGACGATGGCTTGCGTGGCGTTGGTGAGCGCGCTGATGCTCAGCGCATCCCTCGCGTCCGCGAAGCCCGCGCACCCGACCCACCCCGAGCACCCGTCTCAGGCGGCGGATGCGGCAGCCAAGCAGTGCGCCGCGTTGAAGAAGGCCGACAAGGCCGCCTTCAAGTCGCTCTACGGCAAGGGCGCGATGTCGAAGTGCATCAAGGCGGAGACGAAGCAGTCCGACGCGGAGTACAAGAACGCCGCCAAGGAGTGCAAGGCCGAGCGCGCCGACGATCCGGCGGGCTTCGAGGCCACCTATGGCGACAAGAAGAACGCGCTCGGAAAGTGCGTTTCCGCCAAGGTCCAGGCTGAGGACGCCGCCGACTCGGAGGAGTTCGCCAACGCCGCCGAGGAGTGCAAGGCCGAGCGCGCCGAGGACCCCGAGGCGTTCACCGAGAAGTACGGCAAGGGCAAGAAGAAGAAGCGCAACGCGCTTGGGAAGTGCGTCTCGGCGACGGTCAAGGTAGCCGCCGAGCCCCTGGCGGGGCTCTGAGGCAACCAGATCGGGGGTCCGACCCCCGGATCCCGGCGTCCCAGCGCCGGGGCGAGGAGCAGCACCGGCCTCTTCTTTCCAGGCCGGTGCTGCTCGCTGTCTCGCTAGGCGAGCAGCTCGCGCAGCCGCTCCAGCAGCGTGCCCGCGTCGAACGGCTTGTCGATGAAGTCGACCCGGCCCGCCGTCGGGCCGAGGTCGGTCGGCGGCGCCTGGTCGCTGTAGCCGGACATGAAGAGGACGTTGAGGCCGGGACGCATCGCTACCGCCCGGCGGGCGAGGTCGTCGCCGCGCATCCCCGGCATCACCAGGTCGGCGAGCAGCAGGTCGACCTCGACGCTCGGGTCGTCGAGGAGATCCAGCGCCTCGGTGCCGCCACCGGCCGAGCGGACGCTGTAGCCGGCGCTCTCGAGGATGCGCTCGGCGACGCGGCGGACGGCGATGTCGTCCTCGGTGATCAGGATCGACTCGCCGCGCCCCGCCGGAGCCGCCTGCGTGGGCCTCGTGGCCTGGGCGACGCCGCCCTCTGCGGCGGGAAGGTGGATCTCGACGCTCGTCCCGAGTCCGGGCTCGGAGGAGAGGTCGATCATGCCCCCGGACTGGGTGACGATCGTGTACACGGTCGCGAGGCCGAGGCCCGTGCCCTGGCCCGACGCCTTCGTCGTGAACATCGGCTCGAACGCCCGCGCCGCGACCTCGCTGTCCATGCCGGTACCCGTGTCGGAGACGAGCAGGCGGACGAAGCGGCCCGGCTGCACGTTCGGGCTCGCGAGCGTCTCTCCGGCGCCGATCTCGACGTTCTCGGTCTCGAACGTGAGCACGCCCCCGCCGGGCATCGCATCCCGAGCGTTGACGGCGAGGTTGATGAGGATCTGCTCGATCCGAGCCGGGTCATCGGCGATCGGCCACAGGCCCTCGCGAAGCCGGCGCTCCACCTGGATGTGAGCGCCGATCGTCGAGCGCAGGAAGCCGTCGAGGCCCGAGATCAGCTCGTTCAGGTCGAAGACGACGGCCGTGCCGGCCTCACGCCGGGCGAGGATCATGAGCTGGCGGACGAGGCCGACGCCGCGCTCCGCCGCCCGGCGGATCTCCTCGATGTCGTCGTGGGCGGGGGAGCCCGGCGGCAGCGAGCCCGAGGCGAAGCGGGCGTAGTTGATGATCACCCCGAGGATGTTGTTGAAGTCGTGGGCGATGCCGCCGGCGAGCTGGCCGATGACCTGAAGCGGTTGCTCGTCCGGCCCGCCGGGCCGCTCCGGCGTGCTCACTCGAGCAGTCCCCAGCGCATCGCCGTCGCCACCGCGGCGGCGCGGTCGGAGACGCCGAGCTTCTCGTAGAGGTTGTGCAGGTGCGTCTTGATCGTCGCCTCCGAGAGGTGCAGCTCGGCGCCGATCTTCTGCGCGGTCCGGCCCTCGGCGAGCAGCGTCAGCACCTCCGCCTCGCGTCCGGTGAGCGCCGGGCGGTCGGAGGTCTCGCGGAGCTGGATCTCGTTGGCGATCCCGGCGGCGAACTGCGGCGCGATCACCGTTTCGCCCCGGCCCGCGGTGACGATGGACTCGATCAGCTCGGTGTGGTCGGAAGCCTTCGACACATAGCCGGTCGCCCCCTGGGCGAGCGCGTTGTAGGCGGCCGCGGAATCCTCGTAGCCGGTCAGCAGCACGATCCGCGTTCGTAATCCGTCGCGCTTTGCGGCCGCGACGATCTTGAGCCCGTCGAGCCCCGGCATGCGCACGTCGACCACGGCCACGTCGGGCTCGAGCTCGTTCAGCCGCTCCAGCGCGTCGCGCCCGTCGGAGCTCGACGCCACGAGCTCCAGCTCCGGCCGCTCCGCGATCGCGCGCTCCAGCCCCTGCCTGTAGACGGGATGGTCGTCGGCGATGAGGATCGTCAGACGACGGGCCGATTCGGACATCGCGGCCATTCTTTCAGGCGCTCTGGCGGCTCTCGGGGCGCTACCCGACTTCATCCGATCGGTGTAGCCGCCGTTCATCCGGTGGGTCGTCCGTTCGGAGTATCGGGACGCGTCCGGCGAGCGCCGATGGTTGGTGCGACGACACGGTTACCCCCGGCAGGAGGCTGCAGCGGCGGAGGGATCCGCCGGCTCCGACGCCGGGACTTGGAACGGCGGGGGGCGTCGCGGATGCGGCGCCCTCCCCATTTCAAGCGTGAGCCGTACTCCACTTCGGCCAAACGGCGCCGGCGACCCGGCCGTTGAGGTCAATCATTCGTCCAGGGGTTAAAGCCTCGGGCGAGATCAGCCGAGAGGGAAGCAGGACTTCATCCCACGAACCGACGCGGCGACGTGTCGCCGCGTTCCTCCAGGTCCGATCCATACCCATCCCCCGTCTCGGCCCGCTCCGCAACGAGCGGGTCGAGGCTTTTCAGGGCCGGTCGGCGACTACAGCCCGTAGCTGCGGCCGATCACCTCGAGCATGACCTCGTCGGAGCCGGCGCCGATGCGGTTCAGGCGCATGTCGCGGTAGGCGCGCTCGATGCCGTACTCCTTCATGTAGCCGTAGCCGCCGTGGATCTGCAGGCACTCGTCGGCGACCTCGCAGGCCATCTGCGCGGCGAAGAGCTTCGCCATGGTGATCTCGCGGACCGGGTACTCGCCGTTGGCGAAGCGCCAGGCGGTCGTGTAGGTGAGCTGCTTGGCGGCTTCGATCTTGGTCGCCATGTCGGCGAACTTGTGGCGGATCGCCTGGAACTTGCCGATCGGGCGGCCGAAGGCCTCGCGCTCCTTGGCGTACTCGAGGGTCTTCTCGAAGATCCGCTCGGCGCCGGCGACGCAGCCGATCGCGCCGACCAGCCGCTCCCCCTGGAGCTCCCAGCTGATGTGGTAGAAGCCCTTGCCCTCCTGGCCGATCAGGTTCTCCGCCGGGACGCGGACGTCCTCGAAGGAGAGCTCCGCGGTGTCGGAGGAGTGCATCCCGAGCTTCTCGAGCTTGCGTGAGACGGAGAAGCCCTCGGTCGGGTTGCCGTCCTCGTCCTTGAGGTCGACGATGAACAGCGTGATGCCGTCGTGGCGGGCGTCGGGGTCGGTCTTGGTGACGAGCAGGATGAAGTCGGCCCGCGCCCCGTTGGTGATGAAGATCTTCGAGCCGTTGATGACGTACTCGTCGCCGTCCTTGCGAGCGGTGGTGCGGATGCCGGCGACGTCGGAGCCGGCGCCGGGCTCGGTGATCCCCAGCGAGGCGATCTTCTCGCCCTTGATTCCGGGAACGAGGTAGCGCTGCTTCTGGTCCTCGTTGCCGAGCATCTCGATCGGCGGCAGGACCATGTCGGTGTGGACGGCGAGGCCCATGTTGAGGCCGCCGGAGCCGGAGTGGGAGAGGGCCTCGGCGCGGACCAGCGAGTAGTAGTAGTCGCCACCCTGGCCGCCGTACTCCTCGGGGAAGCAGAGGCCGACGAAGCCGAGATCGGCCATGCGCTTGAGCACGGAGTCCGGCCACAGCGTCTCCTCCCACTCCTCGGCGTTGGGGGCGAGCTCCTTCTTGACCCACGCCTCCATCGACTCGCGCAGGTCCTCGTGCTCCTGGGTGAAGATCAGGTGCCGCTTGCTCGATCCGAAGTCGGGCTTGACGACCTGCTCGCTGGTCTCGGTGCTTGCCATTGCGGATCGGGCTCCTTCGAAGGTGGGTGGGTGACGTCGCTGCGCGTCGAAAGTGGACAGTAGCACTTACTACTTCCTACTCAGCGAGGCCGTGCACCGGATCGTCTGGGCGAGTCATTGCGGAAACGAGGTGCCCTTTGGCGCTTGCCGGGAGGTGGTCTAGGCTGGCTGCGCAGCCGTTCGCAGGGGAAGGACCCCGCCCGTGTCAGTTCAGATGGAGTCGAAGGAGAGGACCGTCGCCGCCGAGGAGCGGGCGAACGGTTCCGCACTCGCAACCGCGCCGGCGTTCGAGGAGCACCTGCCGCCGGGCTCGCGCGCGCCCGGCTTGCTGCAGATGCGGCGCTGGTTCAGCGATCCGGTCTCCTTCATGGAGGGCAACCGCGACCGCTACGGGCCGATCTTCCGCGTTCGCCTCGGCGCGCTCAAGCGCTGCGCGATGATCGCCGACCCCGCCGCCGCCTGGCAGGTCCTCGGTGGCAACCCCGATGTGTTCCGGATGGGCCCGACGAACCGGATCTTCCGCCCGGTGCTCGGTGACACGTCGCTCTTCCTGCTCGACGGGGAGGAGCATCGCCACCACCGCCGCCTGATGGCGCCCGCCTTCCATCGCACCGGCGTGCGCCGCTACGCCGACCTGATCGAGGAGATCGCCCTCCGCGACCTGGGCGAATGGCCGGTGGGCGAGCCGTTCCCGCTGCAGACGGCGATGCGGCGGATCACGACGGAGTCGATCGTTCGCATCGCGATCGGCGTCTGCAGGCCCGACAACGACATCGAGATCCGCCGCCTCGTCCCGGCGATGCTGAAGATCGCCGAGAACCCGCTCGCTCTGATGCCGCAGTTCCAGCGCGAGATGGGCGGCCGCTCCCCCTTCGGCAAGGTGATGGAGGTGACCCGGCAGATCGACCGGATCCTCTACGAGGAGATCGGGATCCGCCGGACCCTGCGCCCGCACGAGCGTGGCAACGACGTGCTCTCGATCCTGGCGACACCGCAGCCGCACGAGGACGCCTTCATGACCGACCGCGAGATCCGCGACGAGATGCTGACGCTGCTGATCGCCGGTCACGAGACGACCGCGAACGCGCTCTCCTGGACCTTCGAGCGGGTTCTCCGCCACCCGGTCGTCCACGACCGCCTACTCGCCGAGCTCAGCAACGAGGACGACACCTACGTCGACGCCGTCGTTCGCGAGACGCTGCGCCAGCGCCCGATTCTGCCCGTCACCGCCCGCCGCCTGCAGGAGGACATGGAGGTCGGCGACTTCGCCTTCCCGCGCGGCTGGACCCTGATGCCGGCGATCTTCCTGATCCACCAGGACCCCGAGGTCTTCCCCGAGCCCGAGCGCTTCCGGCCCGAGCGCTTCCTCGAGGATCCGCGGCCGAGCGCGCGCGTATGGCTGCCCTTCGGGGCCGGCTCCCGCCACTGCATCGGCTCCCATCTGGCGATGCTGACGATCAAGACGGTGATTCGTACGGTCCTGCAGCGGGCGACCGTCGTCGCCGAGGGAGAGGACGAGCCGATCGTCCGCAACAACATGACCCTCGCCCCCGGCCGCGGCACCACCGTCACGGTGCTCGGCAGCCGCGGAACCGGCGCCCGCAATCGCGCGCCCGTTCCCGGCTGAAGCCGGCCTGCGCACTCAGCTTTCGCGGCTGATCTGCCGATGAGCCCAGCGAGGGCGTCCGGCCGTGCTCAGGGACGCCGCAACAGCTACGAAAGCAGACCCGGATGGGATTGGCGATATTCGAGGGCTCCGGCTCCGACGGCGAGGGCGTCGGCCACGCCGTCATGGGCGATGGCGTCGACCGCCAGGTCGCCCCGCTTGCCCGCGCCGGCGCCTACGTCACCCTCGCCGGGGTCGGTGTCGGCGGGCTCGGGATCGTCCTTCCGCACCCTTCGTCCTTCAACGAGCCGGCGCTGATCGCGCTGTGGCTGTTCAGCGCGCTCTGGGCGATGTTCTTCCTGATCTACGCCGAGCGGCTGCCGATGATCGCGATCCGGCTCGCTCCCGCCGCCGGGATCCTGCAGGTGACCGCCGCCGTGATCTTCAGCGGCGACGCGCTCGGCGCCTACGCGACCTTCTACCTGTGGCCCTGCTTCTACGCCTTCTACTTCCTCTCGCGCACCGACTCGGCGCTGACGGTCGCATTCCTCGGCCTCTGCTACGGCTCCACCCTGATCCTGATGAACGGCTCCGACGCGGCCAGCGTCGGCGATCTCACCCACCAGTTCGTGCTCACGGTCGGCAGCCTCGCGATCGCCGGCGTGATGATGCTCGCGCTGCGCGACCGCGTCAACGCGCTCTGGACCCGGCTCTCCGGCGCGGCGCGGACCGACATGCTCACCGGCTTCCGCAACAAGCACGGTCTCGTGGAGGTGCTCGCGACCGAGATCGAGCGCGCCCGCCCCGACGCCCACCGCATCGGCGTGCTCAGCGTCTCCGTCGGCGGCATCGGACGGGTCAGCAAGGACCACGGCCATGAGGCCGGAGACGCGGTTCTGAAGGAGATCGGCCGCCTGCTCGACGAGTCGACGCGGCGGATCGACACCGTCGGCCGCATCGACGCGCACGAGTTCGCGGTCGTGCTCCCGGAGACCGACGAGCACACCGGCTTCCTGCTCGCGGAGCAGATCCTGACCCGCTTCCGGCGCACCTACCGGGAGCGGGGTACGACGCTGCGCGCGAGTCTCGGGGTCGCCAGCTTCCCCAAGCACGGCGTCCGCGCCGAGGATCTGATGCAGGCCGCCGAGTCGGCGGCGCAGGTCGCCGACACGCTCGGCTCCGATCGCGCCGTCGTCTACAGCGCCGATGTCGACGACGCGCTGGCCGCCGAGACCGGCACCGCCCCGAAGGACGGCCGCATGCACCTCGCCACCGTGCTCAGCCTCGCCGAGGTCCTCGACCTGCGCGACGAGCGCAACGCCGCCCACTCCGCCGCCGTCGCCCGCTACTGCGAGATGCTCGCGCGTGAGCTCGGCCTCCCCGAGCAGCGTGTCAACCGCCTGCGCCTAGCCGGGATGCTCCACGACATCGGCAAGATCGGGATCGCCGACACCATCCTCGACAAGCCCGGGCCGCTCTCGCCGGGGGAGTGGGATCAGGTCCGCCGCCACCCCGAGATGGCGGCGCGGATCCTCGGCGCCAAGGAGCTGACCGACATCCGCGAGTGGATCCTGATGCGCCACGAGCAGCTCGACGGCCACGGCTACCCGCGCGGGGTAAGCGGCGACGAGATCCCGATCGAGGCACGGATCCTCGCCGTCGCCGAGTCCTACGACGCGATGACGACCGACCGCCCCTACCGGCCGGCGCGCTCGCCCGAGGACGCTCTCGCCGAGATGGGCCGCTACGTCGGCAGCCAGTTCGACGGTCGCGTCGTCGACGCGCTCAAGCGCGTCCTCGCCACGGTCGACGCGCCGACGCTGATCTGACAGCCGCCGCGCCCCTCGGCGCCGCGGCGAACGTCCCGCACCCCTCTCGCGCGCAGGTGCGGGCGCGCCAAGCGGCCCGCACCCGTTCCGAACTCGCAATCGCAGCTCCCACAGACGTGTGATTGCGATTCGGTGCGGCGCCCATCGCTCATCGCCCGGCGCATGGACCCCCTGTGAGGGGTGCTCAGTGACGTTCGGCGGGAGCGGGGGCGGCGCCGCCCGTGCCGAGCTTCCCGCCCCACGGCCACCAGGCGCCGCGGCCGAGGATCCGCAGAAACGCCGGGATCAGGAGGCCGCGGATCACGGTCGCGTCGAGCAGCACGGCGATCGCGATCGCCACCGCGAACTCCTTGATGATCACGAGGTCGGAGAAGGCGAAGGCGCCGACCGCGACCGCGAGCAGGACGGCGGAGGCGGTGATCAGGCGGCCGCTCGAGGCGACGCCCTCGATGATCGCCTCGCGTTCGCTCGCGGCGGACCCGCGCGCCTCCCTGATCCGTGAGAGCAGGAAGATCCCGTAGTCGGTCGACAGGCCGAAGGCGACCGCGAACGCGAGTACGGGCACCGAGATATCGATCCCCATCACCGGGTCGGTCCCGAGCAGGCCGGCGCTCCACTCGGTCGTGAAGATCCATGCCATCGCCCCGAGCGCCGCCGCCACCGAGAGCAGGTTCATGGCAACTGCGAGCAGGGGGAGGACAAGGGAGCGGGTCATGGCGGCGACCAGCAGCAGGTTGGTGACGAGCAGGATCAGCAGCGCCTCGGGAGCGTGGTCGCGGATGCTCGCCCGCTGATCGGTGAGCTCGGCGGCGCGGCCGCCGACGGTGGAGCCGGGCGGGAGCGCATCGCGGACCTCGTCGACGAGGTCCTGCCCCTCGTCGGAGAGCGGGTCGGCGTCGGAGGAGATCCGCAGGAGGGCTGAGCCGTCGTCGAGGCGCTGCGGCGGTGCGACGGCGGTGACCCGCGGCAGCGCTTCGAGCGTCTCCTCGAGGGCGCCCGCGCTGTCGGGGACCACCGCGTGCAGCTCCGTCGCCGGCACCCCGGGGAAGTCGTCGTCGACGGCCTCGGCGACGACCCTGGCCGAGTCGGCGGCGGGCAGCTCGCGGGCGTCCGGCGTAGTCAGCCCGGTGCCCGAGGCCTGGCACGCGAGCAGCACCGCCACCGCGGCGCCGACGAGGATCGAGACGATCGGGACCCGGCAGACGAGGGCGGGGAAGCGCCGCCAGAAGCTGCTGCGCGCACCGACGCCGTGGCGGAGCGGGTCGCGGCGCACGGCGAAGCGGTTGATCGAGGGGCCGAGGAGCGCCAGGATCGCGGGTAGCGCCAGCAGCGAGGTGAGCCCGGCGAAGAGTGCGGTCAACGCCGCGGCGATCCCGGTCGAGTGCAGGAACGGCTGCGGGAAGACCGTGAGCGCTGCGAGGGCGGCGGCGACCGTGAGCGCGCTGAAGGCGACCGTGCGGCCGGCGGTCTGCAGGGTGCGGAGGTGGGCGCGCCGGTAATCGGTCGCCGAGATCGGGCGTTCGCCGGTCGCATCGGCGTCGTCGTCCTCGCCGCCGTCGGAGCTCTCATCGGTGTCGCCGTACCCGCCCGCGCTGATCTCCTCCCGGTAGCGGGCGATCACGAAGAGGCTGTAGTCGATCGCGAGGCCGACGCCGAGCCCCGTCACCACCTGCAGGGAGAACAGGTCGATCTGGGTGATCGCCGTGAGCAGCCGCAGCGCCGCGAACGTGATCAGGATCGAAATTCCGGCGACGAGTAGCGGCAGCAGCGCCGCCACGAGCGTCCGGAAGACGATCAGGAGCAGCACGAACAGGAGCGGTGCGGCGAGCAGCTCGATGCGGCGCGAGTCGTCCTCGGAGCGGTTACCGACCTGGTGGGCGGCCACGGCGGTTCCGCCGGCGAGGACTCCGGGGACGTCGTTGAAGGCGGCCTCGGTGTCCTCGCCCACATCGACCCGTGTGGCACCCGGCGCCAGGTAGCCGACGACGAGCGAGCGCCCGTCGTCGGCGCTCAGCGCCGAATCGTCAGCGGGCCCGATGACGGCGGCGATCCCATCGACCCGCGAGAGCGTGTCCTCCACCTCCGCCACGTCCGCGCCGGACTCGATCAGGAGGATCACCCCAGGGTCAGCCGATTGCCCCGTCGAGTCCTCGATCTGCGCGTAGGCGCGTTGGACCTCCGAGCCGCTGTCGCTGATGTCAAAGGGATCGACGCGATCGAAGATGTCGAAGGCGACGATGGCGGCCGCCACGAAGACGACGCCGGCGAGGACGAGCACCGTCCACGCACGCAGATATGTGACCTTCGCGATCGCGCTCATCCCGTGGGCCCCTGAGGGCGGGAACGCACGCTCCCCCTCCTCACGGCGCGTAGCTTATTTCCCGTTGCAGCGGCATGCGAAGGGGGACCCGATCGGATGCGGCTAAAGTAGGCAGCGTCACTTCCCACTTCATGCGCTGCTAGGCTCGTTCAGCGGCTCGAGCCGCGTTCCGCCATGGACTACGAGCAGCTTCTCTACGAGGTCTCCGGTGGCGTCGCCACGGTGACGCTGAACCGGCCCGAGCAGCGCAACGCGCTCTCGAACCAGATGCTGACCGAGCTCGTCGACGCGATGGAGCGGGTTCGCGACGACGACGAGGTCCGCGCCGTCGTCATGCGCGGCGCGGGGGAGAAGGTCTTCTGCGCCGGCGCCGACCTCGGCGGGTTCGCCGCCGACGTGCCGCTGGTCGAGAAGCACTTCAGCTCCGACCTCTTCCTCCGCTTCTTCCGGCTGATGCCGCGGCTCGGCAAGCCGTCGCTGTGCGCGGCGAACGGCCACGTCCTCGCGGGCGGCATGGGCTTGGCGCTCTCCTGCGACCTGGTGATCGCGCGCGAGGGGATCACGTTTGGGACCCCCGAGATCAACATCGGCGCGTTCCCCTACATGATCATGGCGATCATCTACCGCAACGTCCCGCGCAAGAAGGTCAACGAGATGATGCTGCTCGGCGATCGGATCTCGGCGGAGCAGGCTGTCGAGTACGGGCTGGCCAACAAGGTCGTCCCCGAGGGCGAGTTCGAGGCCGCCGTCGATGACTGGGCGACGCGGCTCGCATCCAAGAGCCCGGTGCTGATGCGGCTCGGCCACGACGCGATGTACCGGCAGCAGGACATGGCGATCGACGAGGGCCTCGAGTTCCTGCGCAGCCAGCTCTCGTTGACGTTCTCGACCGAGGACATCCAGGAGGGCGTGAAGGCGTTCTTCGAGAAGCGCGACCCAGAGTGGAAAGGCCGCTAGTCAGATGAGTCGTTTCGAGGACCCGGTGATCATCTCGTGCTCGATCTCGGGCGCGATCGCCAACCGTGACCAGTGCCCGGCGATCCCCTACACGCCGGAGGAGTACGCGGCCGAGGCGCGGCGCGCCGTCGACGAGGGCGCCTCCCAGATCCACATCCACGCGCGCACGCCCGAGGGCGTCCCCTCCTACGAGATCGAGGCCTTCCGCGCCATCACCGAGGCGATCCGGGGCGAGGTCGGAGACGTGATCATCAACTACTCGACGGGCGCGATCGGGGTGTCGCTGGAGAAGCGGATCGCCTATCTGGAGGCGCTGAAGCCCGACGTCGCGGCATTGAACATGTCGTCGATGAACTACGCGAAGTACTCGCGACGGCGCAAGGACTTCGTCTTCAAGACGGTCTTCGAGAACAGCTTCGACACGATCATCGAGCTGATCGAGGCGATGAAGGCCAACGGCATCCAGCCTGAGCACGAGTGCTTCGACGCCGGCCACGTCGCCAATCTCGACTCGCTCCTCGACATGGGGTTGCTCGATCCGCCGCTGCAGATCTCGCTGGTGATGGGGGTGACCGGCGGCATCCGGCCGGTCCCGCGCAACGTCACCGCGATGTCGGATCAGATCCCCGGCGGCCCCGAGGGGCCGAACAACTGGCAGGTGATCGGCGTCTCCCGCGACCAGTGGAAGCTGCTCGCGAGCTCGCTGGTGCTGGGCGGCAACGTCCGCGCGGGCCTCGAGGACAACCTCTACCTGCCGAACGGCGAGATGGCGCGCTCCAACGGCGACCTCATCGGCAAGGCGCGGCAGATGGCCGAGGACGTCGGCCGGCGCGCGGCCACGGTGGCCGAGGCTCGGGAGCTGCTCGGCCTGAGTAAGAGCCGATGACCGCGGAGGCTCCCGGCGAGCCGACGCTCAAGATCTCCGAGCTCGCCGAGGGAGCGGGCGTCCCGGTCGCGACCGTGCGCCACTACCTCCGCGAGGGCCTGCTGCCCGAGGGCAAGAAGACCAGCCGCAACATGGCCTACTACCCGCCGGAGCTGATCGAGCGGATCCGCCTGATCAAGCTCCTGCAGGAGGAGCGGTTCATGCCGCTGCGCGTGATCGGGGAGATGCTCGACAGCGAGGACGGCGACATCGACCGGGTTCGCTCCCGGATCGAGGCCGCCGACCGCGGGCTCGACGCGGCGCTCGCGCGCGAGCGCGAGCGCGTCCCTGCCGAGCACGTGGGCGAGCGGCTCGGGGTCCCGCTCGAGGCGCTGGAGCGGCTTGCCGAGCTCGGTGTCGTCAGCTCGCCCGAGGAGGGCTACTCGCCCTCCGACGTGCGGATCGTCGAGGCGATCGCCCGCTTCCGGGCCGGCGGCTACGACGAGTCGATCGGCTTCACCGTCTACGACGCCAAGCGATTCATCGAGCCGCTGCAGGCGCTCGCTCGGCGGGAGGTCGAGCTGCTCTCGGAGAAGATCGTCGGCCGCCTGCCACCGGACCGCGCCGCGGCCCTGATCGAGTCCGGCATCGACCCGCTCGCGGATCTGATCTCGGCGATGCACTCGCGCCTCGTCGCGACTGAGCTCGAGGCGCGCATGTCCTCGGGTGAAGGTGGATGAGGGCCCGCACGCTGCTCCTCGTCGGCCTCGGCGGCGTCCTCGTAGCCGCGGTCGGGGCGCTCGGGGTGGCGAGCGGCGATGAGCCGCACCTCTCCTTCGGCGAGCTCGATCCGTGGCTCGTGGTCTTCGCGCTCGGCACCCTGGTCATGCTCGGCGCCGCTCCCTACGCGATCTTCGATCGCCACTCGGGGATCGAGGACGAGGACGAGCGCTGGGACCGCGCGCTCGCCGTGTGGGGTGGCTTCTCGCTGCTCACCGGCCTGGGGTTCCTGGCGATCGGTGCGCTCGGCAGCTTCGCCCCGTCCAGCGCGTCGGGGGCGATCGCCTGGGTGGGTGCAGGCTGCTGCGGCCTGGTCTTCGGGACGCTCGCCCTGTTCGTGCTCTTCGGCGACTGAGGCCGCCACGCGCGGGTCGCCAGCGTAGACCGCCCCCGCCGGATCTCCCGCCGGCCCCGATCCCTCGCGCGGGGGCGCTCGCTCGAACTCCCGCCCGGCCCCGGTCCCCACCCCCGCCCGGCTCCGCTCCCCACCCGCCGCCCGGCCCCGCTCCCACCCGCTGGGGCAATCTTCGCCCGTATGCGGATGAAAGTCGCCCCGGCGGCGGGGAGGTCGCGACGCCCGCGGCCCGTCGCCCCGGCTCCGCTCCCCACCCGCCGCCCGGCCCCGATCCCACCCGCTGGGGCGATCTTCGCCCGTATGCGGATGAAAGTCGCCCCGGCGGCGGGGAGGTCGCGACGTCCGCGGCCCGTCACCCGCCGAACGCGGTCCCGAAACACCCTCGCACGCCGCACGCCGCTCGTTGCATCCCTCAGGGGCCTCCGGCGACGTCAGACGGCGGGGGAACGCGCATTCCACCTTCCGTCGGCGCTAGATTGACTGGTCAGTCAATCGCCCTTCACGCACCCGGAGGACGGTCACGAAGCCCACAGGAGAGGCATGCGCGTAGCCGCTGCACAGCTCAACTCGACCGCCGACGTCGACGCCAATACCGAGGCCGCCGAGCGCGTTGTTCGCGCCGCCGCGGCCGACGGGGCCGAGCTCGTCGTGCTGCCAGAGAAGTGGAGCCTGCTGGGCGACACCGACACGCTGCACTCGCTCGCCGAGCCGCTCGAGGGCCCCGTGATCAGCGCCGCCCGCTCGTGGGCGCGCGAGCTCGGTATCCACCTCGTCGCGGGCAGCGTCGCCGAGCGCGTGCCCTGCCGCGAGCTCCTCTCCAACACCTCGCTCTTGGTCGACCCCGACGGCGAGATCGCCGCGACCTACCGCAAGGTCCACATGTTCGACGTCGACGTCGACGGCGTCAGCTACCGCGAATCCGACGCCGAGGCGCCGGGCGAGGAGGTGGTCACCGCCCCCGCCGGCGAGCTCGAGCTGGGGCTGAGCGTCTGCTACGACCTTCGCTTTCCCGAGCTCTACCGAGTTATGGCGCTGCGCGGCGCCACCGCGGTCACCGTCCCCGCAGCCTTCACCGCGTTCACGGGTCGCGACCACTGGGAGGTGCTGCTGCGCGCCCGCGCGATCGAGAACCAGCTCTTCGTGATCGCCGCCGGGCAGTTCGGCGAGGCGCCGCCGCACTTCAGCTCCTGGGGGCATTCCATGGTGGTCGACCCGTGGGGGCGCATCCTCGACCAGCTTCCCGACGGCGAGGGCCACGCGATCGCCGACCTTGACCTCGACGAACTCGAGTCGGTCCGCGAGCGGATCCCGGCGCTGGCCAACCGCCGGCCGGGGGCGTACGAGTGGCCCGAGGAGGTGGGCGTCGGTGACTGAGGCCAGAGTTCCGGCGGTCGACAAGCGCCGGGCGATCCTCGAGGCGGCGATCCGCGTGTTCGCGCGGCAGGGCTACCACGCGACCCGCGTCTCCGACATCGCCGACGAGGCCGGGGTCGCCTACGGGCTCGTCTACCACTACTTCCGCTCCAAGGAGGCGGTGATGACGGAGCTCTTCACCGAGCGCTGGTCGTTGCTGCTCGCGGCCAGCGACGCGCTGTACGAACGCGATATCCCGGCGCGGGAGAAGCTCGACGGGATCGCCGGATTCATCATCGACTCCTACAAGCACGACCCAGAGCTGATGAAGGTGATCATCATCGAGGTCACCCGCGCGGCGAACTCGTTCGGGGCGACCCACCTTCCCGAGATCCGCCGCGCCTACGACGTCGTCGCCAAGATCGTCGCCGACGGGCAGCGCGAGGGCCTCTACCGCGCCGAGGTCGATCCCGACTTCGTGGCGATGTGGTTCTACGGAGCTATCGAGCAGCTTCTCTCCGGCTGGGTCTTCGGCCTGATGCCGGCGACCGACGAGGAGTTCGACCGCGCCCGCGTCATGGTCGTCGAGACGTTGTGCCTGGGCCTCGAGCGCCGCGGCCCCGGCTGAGAAGCCTCGTGCAGCCGGTGGCCGGTAGTCTCGCCCTCCCCGGTTAGCGACACTCCGGGCGGGAATTGGAAGTGCCATGAGCAACGAGATGACGAAGCGGCTGGTCTGGTCCGGGCTCCTCGCGGCCACGGGGGCTCTCGCCAGCATCGTCGCCGCCCGCTTGGCGGCGGTCCTCTATCGCCGCATCTACGGCGAGGACCCGCCCGAGTGATGGAGGCCACCCAGTGACGGGCACACCCGTCGGATCGACGCCGCCTCAGTCCCCGCCCCCGCCGCAGGGCGATCGCAAGGTGGGCGAGCTGATCGTCGACGTCACCGAGCGCGTCAGCATCCTCGTCCGCGAGGAGATCGCGCTCGCCAAGGCGGAGCTGACCGAGAAGGTCACAGACATCGGCCGCGGCGCGATCGTCGGCATCGCCGCCGGAGTGTTCGTGCTGATGGCCCTGGCGATGATCATGCACGCGGTCGCCTGGGGGATAAACGACATCCTCGGCGTCCAGACGGCAGTCTGGGCCGGCTTCCTCATCGAGGCGGTGCTGCTGCTGATCATCGCGGCCATCGCCGGCTTCGTCGCCTACAAGAGCGTCAAGAAGGGAACCCCGCCGATGCCCGAGATGGCCATCGAGGAGGTCAAGGAGACGAAGTCCACGCTTGGGGGTGACGGCAAGTGAGCGGCACGCCTCCTTCCCCGGCACCCCGTCCCGGCGCTCCCGGTCGCACCGCCGCCGAGATCCGCCGCGACATCGACGTCCAGCAGGCCCAGCTCGCGAGCTCCGTCGTCGAGCTCCGCGGCAAGGTCAACGAGCTGACCGACTGGCGCGGCCAGATCGAGGCGCATCGCGAGCAGCTGATCCGCGGCGCCGCGATCGCAGGGTTCGTCGTCGGAGGGCTCGTAGCCTTCCGCGCCCTGCGCCGCCGCCGCTGACGGATCCGGAGGGCGCGTGGCGGCGTCCTCGTCGGCTCACGGCCAAACACGGCCGCATCGCCTCCTGCGTCCTTGCCACCCGCCCTCCGGACCTCGTCAGCCGCTGACGGGCCTAGAAGGCGCGTGGCGGCGTCCTCGCCGGCGTCTCAGCGCATGTATTCGGACGGCAGGCCGCCGACCCCGAGCAGGCCGGGCCCGGTGTGGGCGCCGATGACGGGGCCGATCTCAGAGACGAACACCGGATCGGAGCCCATCACCTCGCGGCAGCGCTCGACGAGCCTCTGCGCGTTCTCGGGGTCCTGGATGTGCTGGACGACCCAGGCGTCCCGCCCTGCCTCCTTGAGCTCCTCGGCGTACTTGACGAGCCGCTCGAAGACGCGCCGGCGCGTGCGCACCCGCTCGACCGGGGTGATCTCCTCCTCGAGCGTGAGGATCGGCTTGATCTGGAGCGCGGAGCCGAGCCAGGCGCGCGCGGCACCGATGCGGCCGCCGCGGCGCAGGTACTCGAGCGTGTCGATGGCGAACCACATGCTCAATCCCTCGCGGGCGCCCGCGAGTCTCGAGACGATCTCCTCGCCACTCTCGCCACGCTCGGCGGCCTCGGAGGCGGCGAGCGCCAGGAGCCCCATCCCGCCGCAGGCGGTGCGGCTGTCGATCACGTGGATCCGCTCGCCGCCCTCGCCCTCGTCGACGAGTTGCTGGCGCGCGGTCAGCGCCGATTCGTAGGTGCCGGAGATACCGGCGGAGAGGTGGATCGAGACGATCTCCCGGCCGGCCTCGAGCAGCGGCGCGTAGATCGCGACGAAGTCACCGACGGATGGCTGGGAGGTGGTCGCACCCTCGTCGCTCGCCCGCAGCCGCTCGAAGAAAGTCGCGTAGTCGCCCATGTCGATCTCGGGGCGCTGTTCCCCGGCGAGCGACACGTAGAGGCTGATCCGCTCGATTCCATGGGCGGCGATCAGCTCGTCGGGTAGGTAGGCGGTCGTGTCGCAGACGATCGCCGTTCTCTCGGCAGGGCTCACCCGTTCGTTGTATCACTCAGCCGCTGGCCCGCTCGGGGCGCCCCGAGCGGCGTCATTACCATCAGCCCGATGCCGACGACCCTCATCACCGGCTCGACGGGCTTCATCGGCTCGCACCTCGCGCGGGCGGTGGCGCGCCGCGGGGATCAGCTCCGGGTCCTGATCCGGAGCGCGACCGACGACGACGTTCTCTCCGGGATCGAATTCGAGCGGATCAACGGCGACGTCACCGACCGGCGCGCCGTCCGCCGGGCCATGCAGGGCGCCGACCGCGTGTTCCACGTCGCCGGGATGACGTCGATGCGGGGGAGCGACTCCAATCGCGTCTTCGAGGTCAACCAGGGCGGGTCCCGGATCATGGTCGAGGAGGCGCTCGCGGCGGGCGTCGAGCGCTTCGTCCACACCTCGTCGGTGGCGGCGATCGGGCCGGCGCCGACCGGTGGGCGCGCCGACGAGACGCAGCCGTTCACGGCCGGCAAGCTCGGGATCGCCTACATGAACTCCAAGCACGAGGCCGAGGCCGAGGTGCTCCGTGCCGCCGCGCGCGGCCTCGACGCGGTCATCGTCAACCCGACCTTCGTGCTCGGGCCCGGCGGCGGCCGCGCCAGCTCGATGGGCCTGATTCGCCGGTTCCTGCTGCGGCGGATCCCCGCCTACGTCGACGGCGGCCTCAACATCGTCGACGTCCGCGACGTCGCCGATGGGCATCTGCTCGCCGACGCCAAGGCCGAGACCGGTGAGCGCTACATCCTCGGCGGCCGCAACTTCACGCTGCAACGCCTCTTCGCCGACCTCTCTCGCATGTCCGGCGTCCCCGCCCCGCAGCTGAAGCTGCCGGCGCAGGTCGCCGCGGCGGGCGCTCGCGTCTCCGAGCAGCTCGGGCTCCCGCTCGGGCTCGCCGTCGATGAGACGCGGTCGGCCGCGCTCTGGTGGACCTACTCCTCGGCGAAGGCGAAGCGTGAGCTCGGGTTCTCACCGCGCCCGCACGAGGAGACGCTCGAGGACGCACTCGATGCGGTGAGCGAGGAACTCGGCGACCGCGTCGGGGGCGATCCCGGGGCAGCCGACTCCGCCCTGTCGATCGCCGGCCGCATCTCCCGCCTCGCGGGGAGGATCCCGCGCCCGTGAGCGAGGCGAAGCGCTCCGGAGCGAAGCCTTCCATCCTGCTGCTGCGCTGCCCGACCCCGACCAACCACCTGTGCCCGTGCGGCGCCGTCGAGCGGCGGTTGCGCAGATTCGACCTCGACCACCGGGTAGAGCGCGTTCCCTACCGGCGCGGGGACGCCCGCCCCGAGGTGGTCGAGTTGACGGGCCAGAAGCGGGTGCCGGTGCTGGTCGACGGCGACGAGGTGATCCACGACTCCAAGCGCATCCTCGAGTACCTCAATTGGCGCTACGGCGACGACGCGGGCGAGGAGGAGTGACTCCGCCGGGACCCCGCCGTGAGGGGGCTATACTTTCTGAAGTCATGGAGACACCTGAGTCAGCAATCAAGATCAGCGACGTCGCCGCCGAGAAGCTCAAGGAGCTGCTCGCGAGCCAGGAGGAGCAGGATCAAGCGCTTCGCGTCGCCGTCCGCGGTGGCGGCTGCTCCGGCTTCCAGTACGCCCTCGCGCTCGACAAGCGTAAGGAGGACGACCACGTCTTCGAGCACAACGGCGTCTCCGTCCTCGTCGACAAGGTCTCGATGCAGTTCGTATTCGGCTCCGAGGTTGACTACGTCGAGGGCCTGCAGGGTGCCGGCTTCGCGGTTAACAACCCGAACGTCGTCGCCGCCTGCGGTTGCGGGAGCAGCTTCCAGGTGAAGGAAGACTCCCCGGCTGCGGGCGCCACCGCTTAGGGCTTCGCGGCCGGCTGGCGGGGAGCGAGCTGCCACTGGGCGCGGCTCGAGGCCGACGGCATTCGGCCGTTCGAAACCCCACGAGCCAGCTGCCGGGTCGTGCGAGTGCGCGACCCCCGTGCGCGAATGGGTGCGAGGCCGCCGCGAAGGAACGGTTGCGCGACCGCGCGAATCGGTGAGATCGACGAACGGGACGTCCTACGTCCCAAATGTTGATCTCACGCGCCGATCGCGCGATGGACGGCCCCAGAAGGGACGCCAGGGACGCCGCCGTCGCCGCCACGCCGCGGCGACCGATGGCCGAGCGGTCGCCTGGTCGCCCTAGGTCTCGATCTGCATCGGGGGCGACTGCGCGGGTAGGCCCGCCTCGGTCGCGTTCGCCGGCATCTGCGTCTCGGCCGTCTCCGGCTGGGGAACGCCGAGGGCGTCGGCAAGCTCGCCGCTCTCGAACATCTCCTCGACGATGTCGCAGCCGCCGACCAGCTCGCCGTCGATGTAGACCTGCGGGAAGGTCTGCCAGTCGGAGATCTCGGCGGTTACCTCGCGGAGCGGGCCCATCACCGGGAGCACGTCGATGGCGCCGTACTCGACGCCCATCTGCTCGAGCACCGCGACGGTGCGCATCGAGAAGCCGCAGCGCGGCATGTCGGGCGTGCCCTTCATGAGCAGCAGCACCTTGTTGGCGGAGATCGCCTGCTCGAGCTGCTCGCGGAGCTCCGGGTTCGCTGCCATTTCGCCTGCCTCCTGGGAAGTCGTGGACGGGATCGTCCAGACAGGTTAGGCAATGGCTACGTTGGGACTTCGATCGGCGCCGGGCGGCCGAACAGATACCCTTGGCCGCAGTCGACGCCGAGGTCGCGGAGGGGCTCGATCAGGGCGGGGTTCTCGACCCCCTCGGCGACGGTCCTGATCCCGAGGCCGCGGGCGATGACCACGAGCGATTCGACGATGCGAGCGTCGGCGTTGGACTCGAGCATGCCGCGGACGAACTGCATGTCGATCTTGAGCTCGGTGAACGGGAGGTGGCGGAGGTAGGTGAGCGAGCCGAAGCCGGTGCCGACGTCGTCGAGCGAGAGGCCGCAGCCGAGGGCCTGGACGCGCGAGGTGAAGTCGCGCAGCGACTCGATCGCCGGGGTGGCGGCGGTCTCGGTCAGCTCGAACGTGAGCAGCGACGGGTCGGCGCCGGTGGTCTGCAGGCTCGAGGCGACCATCTCGGTCAGCGCGTGGTCCCCGATCGAGCTGGCCGAGATGTTGGCGCTGACCCGGCGCCCCGAGGCGACCAGCTCCAGCGCCCGCTTGACGACCCAGTGGTCGAGGCCGCGGACCAGTCCGAAGCGCTCGGCGGTCGGAACGAACTCCCCGGCCGTGATCGGGCGCTGGGTGACAGGGTCGAGCATCCGCACCAGCAGCTCCTCGGTCCAGGGCACTCCGGTCGCCATGTCGACGATCGGCTGCGAGTAGAGGACGAGGCGCTCCTCCTCGATCGCCTTACGCACGTGCCCGACCCACTCGAGCCGCCCCCGGTCCTCGCCGGTGAAGACGGTGGCCCGGTCCCGTCCCGCCGCCTTCGACTGGTGCAGGGCGATGTCGGCGGCCGTGAGCAGGTCCGTCGTGCTGACGCCCATGTCGCGCTCGACGAGCGCGATGCCGGCGCTGGCGGTCAGCGCCGCGGCCCCGGGCCGCGAGCGGACCGCGGAGAGCAGCCCGCCGGCGGTCTCGAGCGCCTGCGCCTCGCCGATCCCCGGCACGAGCAGCGCGAAGTCGTCGCCCTCGAGCCGCGCGAACACGTGCGATGAGTCGATCTGCTCAGCGAGGATCGCGGCGACGTCGGCGATCATCCGGTCGCCGGTGCTCCGCCCGAGCGTGTCGTTGACCCGCTTCAGGTGGTCGATGTCGACGACGATCAGCGCGCCGCGACCCGCCGGCAGGGTGCCTCCCTCGATGCGGGCGTCGGCGGCGGCCTCGAAGCCGCGCCGGTTGAGTAGGCCGGTCAGGTCGTCATGGTCGGCGAGGTAGCGGAGCCGCTCTTCAGCCGCCTTCTGCTCGCTGACGTCGGCAATCAGGCCGTCGACGAGAACCGCTCCACCCTCGTCCCGCTGGCCGATCGAGGCGCGGTCGCGCACCCAGATCATCTGCCCGTCCCGCTTGCGGAATCGGTACTCGACGTCGAGCGGCTCGAGCGCGGAAGCGCAGCGCATCTCCTCGGCGATCACCCGCTCGACGTCGTCGGGGTGAATCCCCTTCTCCCAGATCGACGGGTCCGCGGTCCACTCCTCGACCGTGTAGCCGAGGACCTCCTCGACCTGCGGGGAGATGAAGACCCATCCGCCGCCGGACCCGAGGCCGGCCCGGTAGGTGATCGAGGGCAGGCGCTCGATCAGGGTGCGAACCCGGCGCTCGGCCGCCTCGAGGGAATCGCTGACCCGCGTCCGCTCGATCGCGGCGCCGAGCAGCTGCCCGAGCGACTCGATCAGCGAGATATCGCTGAGCTCGAAGCGCCGCAGCGTGTCGGAGCTGAGCACGAACGACCCAAACGGGTTCTGGCCACCCCCGATGCGGATGGACATGGCGCTCTGGATGGCGTGGGTGCCGGGCGGCTCGACCGGGCTGAACCGGCCCTCGCGGCGGAAGTCCTCGACCACGAGCGCGCCCTGTCCGCGCAGCACCGTGTAGCCGGGCTGGCTCGAGGCGTCGAGCGGGATCCTCGCGGGCGTCGCGTCCTCTGGCCAGCCGGTGCTGGCGCGCAGGTCCAGTGCCGCGTCGTCCTCGGCGACGGCCCAGATCTCGCAGCGCGTCGGGCCGACTTCCTCGGCCGCGAGGCCGACGGCGCGGCGCAGGAGATCGTCGAGCGGCAGACCCTCGAGCGCGACCTGCCCGAGGTCGAGCACCGCGGAACGCCGGCGCGCGTCGGCATGCAGCTCACGCTCACGCTCGCTGCGCTCGCTGGCGTCGCGGAGGTAGACGGCGAGGAGCGGGAACTGATCGCCACCGAGTACGGCGGTCGTGATGTCCACGGGGATCTCGCGGCCGTCGGCGCGGTGTGCGTTCAGCTCGATCTCACGCTGGGCGACGGCGGGACCGGTATCGCTGAGCTGGCGCTGCAGGACGCTGCGGACCGCAGCCTGCAGATGCTCGGGGAAGACGAGGGAGGCGAGGTCATTGCCGATCGCGGCGGTTCGCTCGATGCCGAACATGCGCGCGGCGGCCGGGTTCCAGGCGACGACGGTTCCCTCCGGATCGAGCACGGCGATGCCGTCGGGGGCGCCGGCGATGAGCGCCGCGCCGGCACCGTCGAGCTGCACCGCCCCGCGGTCGCCGGAGCGGCGCTCGCCGGCGAGGCGGAGCAGGCCCTCCGCGCGACGCGCATGCTGATCTTCGAGTGAAGCCATCGGATTGTCAGGATCGGACGAGGGACCCTCCCGGGGCCCACGATCGCCCATCGACAGATGGCGCGCGGAGCCTTAGCCCTGCAAGTGGCCCTCGGCCCGCCGGTACTAGGTGGAGCGCGGGACGCTCGTCGTGATCGAAAGCGCGTGGATCGCGCCGTCGTCGAAGCGCTCCTTGACCGCGGCGCGGACGAGGCGATGCTGGTCGAGGCGCTTGAGGCCCTCGAACTGCGGCGCCGAGACGATCGCCCGCAGGTGATCGCCGCCGCCGGTCTCGTCGAGGACCTCGACTTCCGCCCCCGGCAGGGCGGTCTCGATCATGCCGCGTAGCTCGGCCAGGTCAGCCATCGCCGCCGCCCTTCGCGTGGTGGAGCATCTCCTCGATCTTGGTCAGCTTGATGCGGGGGCGGCCGTGCGGTTCGCCGCGCTCCTGCTCGATCGCGTCGATCGCGCGCCAGCCGTCGAACTCGACGTGGTCGACCCCGCGCTCCTCGAGCAGCGCGTGCAGCGTTCCCCCGTCGCCCGAGGGCTTGGGAAGGGTGCCTGCCGCGGCGTCCTCGAGCAACAGCTCGACCGTCTCCTGCGCGTCCTTCTTGTTGGTGCCGATGACGCCGCTCGGTCCGCGCTTGATCCACCCGACCACGTACTGGCCCGGCAGGTGGTGGCCGTTGTCGTCGACGACGCGGCCGCCGACGTTCGGGATGACGCCGCGCTGGGCGTCGTGGGGGACGCCGTCGATCCCGGTTCCCAGGTAGCCGATCGAGCGCAGCACCATCCCGCATTCGATCCGCTCGGTCTCGCCGGTGCCGCGGGCCCGGACCGCCCCGGCGTCGTCGGTGAAGAGCTCGTTGATCTCCACGTCGATCCACTCGACCTTGCCGTCGCCCCCGATCGCCTCGGGGCTGCGGAGGAACCGCAGCTCGACCCGCTTCGGCTTGCCTTCGGCCTCGCGCGCGGCGAACTCGGAGAACGACTCGTGGTTCTTGCGGTTGGTGATGTCGGCGTCGTCGGATTCGAGGAAGGCCGCGCTGGCCTCGTCGAGCTCGACGGCCGCCGGATCGACGATCACGTCGGCCTGCGTGAGCTCACCCAGCTCCCGGACCTCGGGGTTCGTGAAAGCCGCCTGAGCGGGGCCGCGGCGGCCGAGGATCACGACCTCGCTGACGCCGGAATCGGCGAGCGCGTCGATCGCGTGACGGGCGGTGTCGGTCGTCTCGAGCTCATCGCGGGGGAGGACCAGCATGCGGGCGACGTCGGCTGCCACGTTGCCGTTGCCGATGACGACGACGCGCTCGCAGGAGAGGTCGAACTCGTGATCGGCGTAGTCAGGGTGGCCGTTGTACCAGGCGACGAAATCGGTGGCGGCGTGCGAGCCGGGCAGGTCCTCGCCGGCGATCCCGAGCTGCCTGTCGGCGCCTGCGCCGTAAGCCCAGATCACCGCGTGGTAGGCGTCCGCGAGCTCGGCGGCGCTGACGTCGCGGCCGATGGTGACGTGGCCGAAGAAGCGGTAGGCCTCGTGGCCCGCCGTCTTCTCGTAGCGGCGGATCACGTTCTTGATCTTCGGATGGTCGGGGGCGACGCCGGCGCGGACGAGGCCGTAGGGGGTGGGGAGCCGGTCGATCATGTCGACCTCGATCGTGAGCTCGGGATGGGAGAGCAGTGCCTCGGCCGCGTAGAAGCCCGCGGGGCCCGAGCCGACGATCGCGACGCGCACGGGGTTGTCTGGTGTGCCTGGGGCGGACATGGGTGAGGCTTCCCGGGTCCCGGTCAGACGAGCGCCGGCGCGCTGCGCGAGGTGGCGGAGCCGTCGAGCGCGTCGAGGGCCTGACCCACCGACATCGCGACGCAGGTGAAGATCGGGATGTCCCGCAGCGTCCAGGCGCTCGATTCGGTGCCGCGCAGCTCCTGTACGAGGTCGAGGAAGTCACCGGGTTCGTCGCACTCGAAGCTGACGACGAACTCCTGGTCGTCGATCCCGAACGAGTACGCGGTGTTGATCGTGATCTGCGGGTAGCGGCGGCCGGTCTCGATGTGGTCGCGCATGATCCGCCCACGCTCCTCGCGGTCGAGCCCGTACCACTCGCGCTTCTTCTCCATCGGGTAGATGAAGGCGTACTTGCGCTCGGAGACGAGCAGCTGCGGGCGCGCCGACTCCTTCGAGTAGGGGGACGGCTTCGTCATCGCCAGGTAGGAGTGGGGGGTGCTGGCCCATTTCATGAGGCCGCTCTGCGCGAGGACGACGTGGAAGGAGTGGATGTCGCTCAGCGTCGGGCTCTGGCTGACGATGAGGAGGTCGGTGTCGCCCCGGGTTCCGACCGTCGAGTAGGCGCGCAACGGCCGGTCGGTGGCGTAGTCGTCGCAGGCGGCGAGGAACTCGCGCTTATCCTCCGCCCTGCGCTCGGCGTCGAGCCGCTGCCAAGCGGGGTCGACCTTGAGGAATGTGAACTTGATGAACGTCCGGTCGGCCATCACCGCGATGCTAGCGCTCGCTCTGCTCTCGCCCGCGGCCGCGGGGGCTGCTCAGGGCGGCGACGACTACGGGAGCGCACCCGCCGGGACCGCTCCCCGCGTGACGATCGCGGTGCTGCCGCCCGGTACGGACCTCGAGGCGATCACCGACGCGGTGCCGGGGATCGCGCCCGGGCTGCTCGGCGGCGGCCTCGGCACGGTGCCGGTCGCCCAGAGCTACCTCGACATGACGCAGGGGAGTCGTCTCGCGCAGAGCCTCTACCCGAAGGTGCTGCCGCCGGTCTACGTGACCGGCGACCGCGTGCCGGAGCGGATCTGGCGCCAGGTCCGTACCCGAGCCGCCAAGGCCCCGGCTGACATCGTGCCCGGGCTGCTCGCCGACGAGCTACGCCGCAACGGCGTCCCGATCGCCGCGGCGCCCGAGGCCGGCTCGGCGGCGCTGATCGCGGTCGATCGGCGCGGGCGGATCGCACGGATCCGCGGTTGCGAGCCCGGTGATTGCCCAGGCGCGAGCGTCGTCAGCACCGATCTCGCGGGCCTCACGCTGATCGCCGAGCGCGTCGAGGGCGACGACATGCTGGTCGCCATCGAGCGGCCAACCGGCGATGCGGGCGGGAGCGAGTTGCTCTCCGCCGGGATCCTCGGCTCGGGGTTCGACGGCGACCTCGTCTCTTCGACGACGCGGATGGACGGCTACGTGCTCGGGACCGACATCCTTCCGACAGTCCTCGCCCGCTACGGGATCGATCCTCCCGAAGGCATCACCGGACGTGAGATCGAGGGCAGCGGCGGCGAGGCGGATCCGGCAGCGGTGAGCGCCGCCGGCGACCGCCTCGGCGTCGTCCGCGAGCGCCGCTCGGCCGTGCTCGGCGTGAACCTCATGGTCTGGGTCGGCCTGACCTTGCTGGCGAGCGCCATCTGGCGCCGCCGCGGTGCCCGCGTGGGCCTGACGCTGATCGCGACCGCCATGGCGCTCGTCCCGGCGATGCTGCTGCTCACGGCGGCGCTGGCGCCGTCGCTTTTGACCGAGCGGCTGATCGTCGGCATCGGCGCCCCGGCGCTCGCCGCGCTGCTGCTGCTCACGGCGCGGGCGCTCGGCGTCGAGCGGCCCGGCTACCTCGCGTTCGCCGCCGCCTCCGGACTCTCGGTCGGTGCCGAAGCGCTCGACATCGTGGCCGGGTCGCCGCTGACGGCGCGCTCGCTGATCGGTCCCAATCCAGCGCTCGGCGTCCGCTTCTTCGGGATCGGCAACGAACTCGAGGCGACGATCGGCGTCCTGCTCATGCTCGGAACGGGGGCCGCGCTGAGCTCGCTGGCGCCGCGGGCAACGCCTTCGCGGATCGCCGCTGCCATCGTCTTCGTCACGGTCCTCGCGGTGCTGGTCTTCGCCCCGGGCCGGCTCGGTGCCGACGTCGGCGCGGCGATCACCTTCCCCGCCGGCGCCGCGATCGCGGTGATCGTGGCGCTGCGCCTCGGCTGGAGGCAGTCACTGCTCGTCCTGCTGGCGCCGGTCGCCGCCGTCGCGCTCCTGCTGCTGATCGATCTTGCCACCGGTGGCGACGCCCACCTCTCCCGCTCGGTTCTCGGCGCGGGTGGCATCGGCGACCTCGAGGACGTGCTGACGCGGCGGGTCAAGGCGGCGCTGCGCTCCTTCCCCAACTACAGCGACTCGCCCTTCTTCATCGCGGCGGTGTTCGGGATCGTCGCCGGCATCCTGCAGCGACGGCGCATCGCCTCCTGGCTCAGCGGCGACCGCGCAGCGCAGGCGGGCCTCGCCGGCGCGATCGGCGCGACCGTGATCGGCACCGTCGCCAACGACTCGGCCGCGCTCCTGCTGATGGTCGGAACCGGCTTCATCGCGGCGTTCTGCGGCCTCGCCTGGGCGGTCGGAGACCCGGCAGACCACCGCTCCGGCCGTTAGGCTCCGCCCGAAGAAGATGCGCATCGCCCTCGTCAGTCCCTACTCGTGGACGTACGAAGGGGGCGTCAACCGGCATGTTCAGGCGCTCGCCGAGCACCTGATCGGACGGGATCACGAAGTCCGCGTCCTTGCACCCTGGGACCCGCCGGACCGCCTCAGCCGTACGTTGCACCGCGGCGCCGAGCCTCGGGAGCGCCCCATGCCCGATTACCTGACCTCGCTCGGGCGCACGGTCGGGATCGGCTCCAACGGCGCCGTCTCGAACCTGTCCGTCTTCCCCACCGGAGTGAGCCGCCTGCGCACCGAGCTCGCGGCCGGCGACTTCGACGTCGTGCACGTGCACGAGCCTCCGGCGCCCGTCGTCGGCTGGGACGCGTGCTCGTTCCGAGGCGCGCCCGTGGTCGGCACCTTCCACGCCTACGCGCCGAAGTGGGTCCCCAACAACATCGCCGTGCTGATGGGCGCGCGGCGCAAGTTCAACCAGCTCAGCGCCCGCATCGCCGTCTCCGAGGCGGCGGAGTGGACGGGGCTGCGCTGGTTCGGCGGCAACTACGAGATCGTCCCCAACGGCGTCGACCTGACCGCGGCCCCGCCGCCCGAAGCCGTCGAGCGCATCCACGCCGACCACCCGGGGACCGAGCTCCGAGTTCTCTTCATCGGCCGCGCCGAGGAGCGCAAGGGCCTCCCGATCCTGCTGCGCGCATTCGAGGCGCTCGCCGAGCAGGTGCCGGCGCGGCTCGCGATCGTCGGGACCGAGCCGGAAGAGGTCGCGCGCTCGATCGCCGACCCGGAGGCGCTCGCCTCGATCGACTCCCTCGGCCGGGTGAGCCGCGAGGAGCTCTGGCACCAGCTCGTCGCCGCGGACGTGCTCTGCGCGCCCTCGCTCTCGGGGGAGAGCTTCGGAATGGTGCTCACCGAGGCCTTCGCCGCGGGTACGCCCGTGATCGCCTCCGACATCGCCGGCTACTCCGACGTCGTCAGCGACGGCGTCGACGGTGTCCTGATCCCGCCGGGCGACCCGCAGCGGCTCGCCGAGGAGCTGCAGCGCATGCACCTCGAGCCCGAGCGCCGGATCGAGATGGGCGCCCGGGCCCGGGCCAGCGCGGAGCGCTTCGGCTGGGAGCGGGTGACGACGAGGATCGAGCGCGTCTACGAGCGCGCGATGCACGTGCCGCAGCCCGCCGACGGCATCGCCCGTGCCTTCCGTCGCCTCGGCATCGTCTCCGCCGACGGCCTTCCCCGCGTGCCGGCGGAGCGGCTGCCCTCACCGGACCCGGCGCCGGTCCAGGTGGGATCGAAGCGGCGGCGCATCGCCCGCCGCGCCGGTCTCGCCGCGGCCGCGGTCGTCGGCATCGGCCTGACCGTGCTCGCCGCGCAGAAGATCGGCTTCGACAGCGTCGTCGAGAGCGCCGTCCGATCCAACTTCGCCTGGATCCTGATCGCGTTCGCGCTGATGTGCGCGTCGATGTTCTTCCGGGCGGGGGCCTGGTACCTGGTCTCGCGCGCGGCGCTTCCCCACGCGCGGCTGCGGCAGCGCGACTTCACCTCCGCGACGATGATCGGGGTGCTGATGTCGGCGACCCTGCCCGCCCGCGTCGGCGAGCCCGCCAGGGCGATGATCATCTCGCGCCGGATCGGCCGCTTCCGCGAGACGTTCCCGGTGCTGCTCGGCACGCTCGTCTCCCAGACCGTGCTGAACATCGTCGCGCTCGTCCTGCTCGGCCTCATCATCGTCTCGACGACCGATCTCTTCCATCGCAGCTCCGAGCATCTCTTCGTGGTCAGCATCGCGCCGGCGCTCCTCCTGCTCGCGGTGATCGCGGCTCCGTTCCTGGTCCGCCGCTCCGGCTCGGGCCGTGTGGCCCGCATGATCCGCTCGGCCCGTGCCGCCATGGTCCGCGTGCGCCGTGGCCTCTACGTCTTCCGCGATCCCCGCCGCGGGCCCGCCGCCGCCGCCTCGCAGCTGTGGGCCTGGGTGATCCAGGTCGCCGCCTGCTACGCGCTCAGCGTCGCGATGGGGCTCGACGCGCAGATGGGGATCGGTGGCGCCGCTGCCGTCCTCTTCGCGGTCAACGTCACCGCGATCGTCCCCGCGACCCCCTCCAACATCGGCGTCTTCCAGCTCGCGATCATCAGCGTGCTCAGCACCGGCTACGGCGTCGATTCCGCCGACGCTCTCGCCTACGGGATCATCCTGCAGGCCGTCGAGATCGCGACCGCGGTCGGGCTCGGCATCCCGGCCCTCGTCCGCGAGGGCATGAGCTGGTCCGACGTGCGCCTGCGCGCGATCAGCGCCGCCCCCGTCCGCCTGCAGCCGCCCGCGCGAGTGAAGGCGGCCGCGGCCGCGAAGGAGGGCGTGGGCGAGGGAGCGGCGGGGTAGGCGCGCTTCGCCTTCGCCCGCGCCGTGAGCGGCTCGTAGCCCCCGCTATCCTTGAGCGCTCAAGCCATCCAGAGCGGCTGAGGGACCCGGACCTCTGAGGCCGCCGCAACCGGCGAAGCTTCCGAGCCGAGCACGGTGCGACAGCCGGGATCGATGGAGGACCACTTGAACGCCACGCCGAACCACACCCCCGAGCAGGACCCGCACGCATGAGCGCCGAGCGCGACATCCTCGCCGCCGCGCGCGAGCGGATCGTCGTCTACGACGGCGGCATGGGCGCGACGCTGGAGCGCTTCGAGCTGTCCGAGGAGGACTACGGCGGGCTCAAGGGCAAGTGCCACGAGGCGCTGGTCCTGCATCGCCCCGATGTCATCGAGGGCGTCCATCAGTCGATGCTGGATGCCGGGGCGCAGGTCGTCGAGACCGACACCTTCCAGGGCTCCCGCCTGAAGCTCGACGAGTGGGGGCTCGCCGAGCACACGGTCGAGATCAACCGCAAGGCGGCGGAGATCGCTCGCGAGGCCGCGGGCGCCGACCGCTTCGTCGCCGGCTCGATCGGCCCCACGGGCTTCCTGCCCGCAAGCGACGATCCGACGCTTGGGAACATCACGTTCGCCGAGCTGGCCGAGGTCTTCGACGAGCAGGCGGGCGCGCTCGTGGAGGGCGGCGCCGACCTGATCATCATCGAGACCGCGCAGGACATCCTCGAGGTGCGCGCGGCGATCGTCGGCGCGCGCGAGTCGTTCAAGCGGGTCGGGCGCAGCGTCCCGATCCAGGTCTCCGTCTCCCTGCTTCCCAACGGCGGCAAGATGCTCCTCGGCACCGACATCCAGGCCGTCCTGACGATCCTCGAGGGGATGAGGGTCGACATCGTCGGGCTCAACTGCTCGACCGGCCCCGAGGACATGCGGGACGCGATCCGCTACCTCGGCGAGACCGCGAGCGTCCCCGTGCACTGCATTCCCAACGCCGGCCTGCCCCTGCAGGGACCGGACGGCGAGACGATCTTCCCCGAGACGCCCGAGCAGATCTCGGCGGCGCTCGGCGGCTTCGTCGAGCGCTACGGCGTCTCGATCGTCGGCGGCTGCTGCGGGACGACTCCCGAGCACATCGCCGCGATCGCCGAGCGGGTCGAGGGCCTCGTGCCCGGCGAGCGCCCCGAGCCCGGCCCGCCGCGGGTCGCGAGCATGATGACCGCGTTCGACCTCGTGCAGAGCCCGGCGCCGACGCTGGTCGGCGAGCGGGTCAACTCCCAGGGATCGAAGAAGGCGAAGGAGATGCTTCTCGCCGACGACTACGACGGGCTCGTGCAGGTCGCCGAGGACCAGGTCAACGGCGGCGCCCACGTGCTCGACGTCTGCGTCGCGCTGACCGAGCGCCAGGACGAGGACGTGCAGATGGGGGAGACCGTCAGCCGGATCTCCCTGACCCAGCCCGCGCCGATCCAGATCGACTCGACCGAGCCCGAGGTGATCGAGGCCGCGCTCGAGCGCATCCCCGGTCGCGCGATCGTCAACTCCACCAACCTCGAGGCCGGCCGCGAGAAGCTCGATCGGATCGTGCCGCTGGCGATCAAGCACGGGGCGGCGCTGATCGCGCTCACGATCGACCCCGAGGGGATGGGGAAGACCCGCGAGCGCAAGCTCGAGATCGCCAAGGAGATCCACCGCCTCGCCTGCGAGGAGCATGGGCTCGACCCCGAGCTGCTGATCTTCGACGCGCTCACCTTCACGCTCACCACGGGTGACGAGGAGTGGAAGCCGTCGGCGATCGAGACGATCGAGGGCATCCGCCTGATCAAGTCCGAGCTGCCCGGCGTGAAGACCTCGCTCGGCGTCTCCAACGTCTCCTTCGGGATCTCGCCCGGCGCCCGCGCGGTCCTCAACTCGACCTTCCTGCACCACTGCGTCGAGGCCGGTCTCGACCTCGCGATGGTCAACCCGAACCACATCACCCCCTACGGGGAGATCCCCGCCGACGAGCGCGAGCTCGCGGACGACCTCGTCTTCAACCGCTCCGATGACGCGCTCGAGAAGTTCATCGCGCACTTCGAGAGCAAGGGACCGGAGGAGGAGGTCTCGGCCGCCGACGCGACCGCGGGCATGGAGCCCGAGGAGGCGCTCCACTTCCACATCCTGCGCCGCAAGAAGGACGGGGTCGAGGACTGGATCGACCGCTCCGTCGAGAAGATCGGCGCGGTCCCGACCCTCAACGACGTCCTGCTGCCGGCGATGAAGGAGGTCGGCGACAAGTTCGGCGCCGGCGAGCTGATCCTGCCGTTCGTGCTGCAGTCGGCGGAGGTGATGAAGAAGGCGGTCGCCCGGCTCGAGAACTACCTCGACCGGATCGAGGGCCACACGAAGGGAACCGTCGTGATCGCGACGGTCTTCGGTGACGTGCACGACATCGGCAAGTCGCTCGTCAACACGATCCTGACCAACAACGGCTACACCGTCGTCGACCTCGGCAAGCAGGTCCCCGTCGAGCAGATCATCGACGCTGCGGTCGAGCACGACGCCGACGCGATCGGCCTCTCGGCGCTCCTCGTCTCGACCTCCAAGCAGATGCCGGCCTGCATCGGCGAGCTGCACGAGCGCGGGCACGAGTTCCCGGTGCTGATCGGTGGCGCCGCGATCAACCGTGATTTCGGCCGCCGCGCGCTCTACCCGAAGGGGAGGGAGTCCAACGAGATCTACGCGCCGGGCGTCTTCTACTGCAAGGACGCCTTCGCGGGGCTCGACACGATGGACGCGCTCGTGGACGCAGAAGCGCGCTCGACACTGGTCGAGCGGATCCGCGGCGAGGCCGAGGCGCTGCGCAACAAGGCCGAGGTCCCCGACGATTCACCGCCGACCGATGACGACTCGGTTCGCTCGGCCGTCAGCACCGATGCGCCGATCCCCTCGCCGGATTCGTTCGGTGTCCGCGATGTCGAGGTCGACCTCGACGAGGTCTTCCCCTATCTCGACCGCCACGTGCTCTTCAAGCTCCACTGGGGCGGGCGCGGCGTCAAGGGCGAGGCGTGGCGCAAGATCGTCGAGGGCGACGGCACCGACGAGGGCTTCGCGCCCAAGCTCGAGCGCATGTGGGCCGAGCAGGACTACCTGCGGCCGAAGGCCCGGGTCGGCTTCTTCCCCTGCAACGCCGACGGCAACGAGCTCGTGATCTTCGATCCCGACGATCCCGACACCGAGCTCGAGCGCCTGACCTTCCCGCGCCAGCCCAAGCACGACCGGATCTGCCTCGCGGACTTCTTCCGCCCAATCGACGACCCCTCCGGGGAGCGCGACGTGGTCGCGCTGCAGGGGGTCACGGTCGGGCCCGAGGTGACCGAGCGGATCGAGCAGCTCGAGAGCGACGGCGAGTTCGCCGAGCAGCTCTTCGTCCACGGGCTCGGCGTGCAGGCCGCCGAGGGCCTCGCGGAGTGGCTGCACCACGAGGTCCGCTCCGAGCTCGCGATCGGCGACGGCCAGGGGCGCCGCTACTCCTGGGGCTACCCCGCCTGCCCGGATCAGTCCGAGCACGAGAAGGTCTGGCGCCTGCTCGGCCTCGAGGAGATCGGGATGACGCTCTCGGGCGGCTACGCGGTCGAGCCGGAGCAGTCGACGGTGGCGATCATCGCCCACCATCCGCAGGCGGTCTACTTCGGCATGAAGTCGGGCTTCGTCCCCGACGAGCCGAAGCAGGACGAGCTCATCGCCGGTACCGAGCGCGGCGGCGAGCTCCCGACCGACGACGAGTTCGAGGGCGACGGCACGATCGAGGCCGAGGTGGACGAGCCGGCGGGAGACGCGTCGCCGGCTTAGGTGGCGGGTCGGCGTATGGCGGCCGGGCGGCGGGGGAGCCGCCTCGCCTTAGCGCCTCGCTTCGCTCGGGAGGGCGGCGAGTCGGCTCCCCCGCCGCCCGGCCTCGCGTTCGCCGCAGCGACAGCGCGGCCCCCCGCCCGCTGTCCGGCTTCGTGCGCCGAGTGGTCTGAGTCGGCGAAAAGACCGCCGGATCAGGCCACTCGGTGGGGTTTGCACGCGTCCGGCCCCGCTGAAGTGGAGAGCCACCCCGCTCGGCTGCAGGCGCCTACTCCCGCGGCTCCGGGAATCGCAGCAGCATCTCCGCCAGCAGCTCCGGGACCTCGACCTGGGGGCAGTGGCCGCAGGCGGGGATGATCTCGATGTCGGAGTAGTCGACGATCCGCAGGACCCGCTCGGCGCCGTCGGTGTAGACCATCCGGTCGTGCTCGCCCCAGACGAGCAGCAGCGGGCAGTCGATGCGCCCCAGCTCGAAGGGGTCCTCGAGCTCGGGGAGGAGGCGGCGGCCGATGTCGAGCACGCCCATGCTGCGCTCGATCGTGCCGATATGGGCGACGAAGGAGTCGACGATTCCGGGATCGGCGCCGGCGCGGTCGTGGAAGGCGAGCTCGCGGTAAACGCGGGCGACGATCTGGCGGACGACTCCCTCCGGCACGGGGAAAGGTGAGTAGCGGAGCATCCGCACGAGCTGGGTGCTCTCGATGATCGAGAACCACCTGGCCATGTGCAGCCCCGCGGGGGCGATCGGCACGATGCCGCCGACCGGCAGGTCGGCTCGTTGCGCCGCCCGCAGCGAGAGCGCGCCGCCGAGCGAGTTGCCGACGATGATCACGTCCTCACCGCCGGCGCCCTCGCTCGCGTGGGCTACCGCGTCGGTCACCAGCGCGTCCCACTGGGGCAGCATGTCGCCCGCTTCGAGCGGCGACGCTGTCCCGAAGCCGGTCAGGTCGACGGCCATCGCCCCTCGTCCCGTCGCCGCCAGCTCGCTCAGCAGCGGACGCCAGGTGTCGGCGCTGTCGGCGTAGCCGTGCAGGAGGAGCAGCGGTGGCCCCTCACCCTCGAGCTCGAGGACGCGGGTCTCGGTGCCTCCGAGCTCGAGGCGGCGCTCGTCGGCGCGTAGGGTTCGTGACTGGCGGGTAGGTGACAAGACGAAAGAACGTTCTAGCGGTCCCGCCTGACGGCGCGACCTCCCCAAGCTCATGAAACCCATGGAAGGACAACGCTGATGTCAGGTGATCGCGGCTCGAAGGACATCCTCGCCGATGAGAACAAGGCCGACCGGGAGAAGCTGGTCGAGATGCTCACCAAGGCCTACTGGATGGAGATCGAGACGGTGATGAGCTACGTCACCAACTCGGTCAACCCCGACGGCGTCCGCGCCTCCGAGATCAAGGCGTCGCTGGCCGCCGACATCACCGAGGAGCTCGGGCACGCCCAGCAGTTCGCGGCGCGGATCAAGGAGCTGTACGGGGTCGTCCCCGGCTCGAAGGAGTTCGTCGCCGAGCAGGACTACCTGCAGCCCCCCGAGCACCAGACCGACATCCCGTCCGTCATCAAGGGCGTGATCGAGGCTGAGTCCGGGGCGATCGCCTACTACAACGACATCATCGACTTCGCCGGCGACGTCGACCCCGTCACCGAGGACATGGTCATCGCGATCCTCCGTGATGAGCAGGGTCACATGCGCGAGTTCGAGGGGTTCCTGCGCGAGTACGAGGCGGAGGGCAAGGCCTGACGGCCTGCGGGACGCCTGACCGGCGTCCTCGTCGCCTCGCGGCCCTCGAGGCCGCGACGGCTCCCGCTTCCTTGGTCAGCCGCCCCGCAGGCTCTTCAGGGATCCGCACGCGTCTCTTGTGTGAGATTGCAAACATTCGTCCAAGAACCCGCTGTTTGCTTGCAAAGCTCGCGTGAGCATCCGCTAATGTAAGCGCGGATGGAACACGGATCGACAAACAGCGCGGTCATCACCCCCGAGCGCCCGTTCGAGCTCGAGCTCGCCGACGGCACCAAGCTCGTACCTGAGGCCGAGGCGCGCCCCACGCGTTGCGAGGGTGACGCCAACCACGCTTTCACGCTGGCCGACGTGCAGCGGGTCGGCGGCGAGCCCTTCCAGGGCTACCGCCGGCTGGCCGGCTGACCCGGCTGTCTGGGCGACGCCAGCTCGGCGTCATCGGGGGGCTCATGGCCTCGCGGCCACCGCGCCCCCCTCTTCCTTGATCTGGCGCCGCCCAGCTCAGCCGGACCCGCCAGCTCGGCGTCATCGGGGGGCTCATGGCCTCGCGGCCACCGCGCCGACGGCCGGCTACTTCCGCCTGCCCTTCGGCTTGATCACGCTGACCTTCCCCGTCGAGAGGTTGGCGACATAGATCCGCCCGTGGGAGTCCTCTCCGAAGCTCGAGATGCCGCTCTTCACGGGCAGGCCCGCGGAACGGTCGCCGCTCGCGCGGCCCGGCCGCGGCACGAGGCTGCGGATCTGGCCCTTGCAGAAATCCGCGTACAGGTAGCGCCCGTACAGCGCCGGGATCTTGCGGTCGCGGGAGACGTAGCCGCCGGTGATCGCGCAGTTGCCGCCGGCGTGGGAGTACTCGAAGATCGGCTTCGTGGTGCCGCCGGGGTCGGGGCTCGGGTCCTCGTTGAGCGGGTGCGTCCCCTCGAAGGCGTCCCAGCCGAAGTTCGCGCCTCGGGCGGAGTCGAGCGTCTCGTAGTCGATCTCCTCGTAGCGATCCTGGCCGACGTCGCCGATCAGCAGCGATCCGTCGGCGCTGTCGAAGGAGAAGCGGAACGGGTTGCGGAGACCGTAGGCGTAGATCTCGGCGCGTCCGTCGCGGCCGACGAAGGGGTTGGAGCCGGGGACCGAGTAGGGCCGATCGCCGTTGCGGCGCGGGTCGATTCGCAGCAGCTTCCCGAGCAGGCTGCCGCGGTTCTGGGCGTTCTCGTCGGGGTCGTAGGCGGCGCCGCCGTCGCCGGTGCCGATGTAGAGGAGGCCGTCGGGCCCGAACTGCAGCTGCCCGCCGTTGTGGTTGGGGTACTTGCTGTGCTCGATGGTCAGCACCGTGCGCCCGCTCTTGCGGTTGGCGCGGTCCTGGCGCCTGCCGGCGCGCTTGAACTCGCGGATGGCGATGTCGCCCCCGGGCTTGGTCAGGTAGATGTAGAAGCGGCCGCTCTTGCCGTAGTCGGGCGGGAACGCGACCGAGAGCAGCCCGCGCTCCCCTCCGGCCTCGACGTCCTTGTGGATGTCGAGGAACGTCCTCGGCTTGCCCTTCCCGCGGAGGGCGAGGATCCGCCCCTCCTGCTCGACGACGAAGATCCGGCCGCCCGCGCCCTTCGGGCCGGTCACGTAGACGGGCTGGGAGAAGTGGCCGATGTCGACGAGTCGGAAGCCGCCCTTGCCGTCCCCGGTGCGGAGCGAGCCGCCGTCACCGGCGCTTGCGCTCGGTGCGCCGCCCGCGCCCGGCTTCCCGCCCGCGCTCGGCACGAGCGCCAGCGCGCTCACGGCGAGCGCGCACACCGTTGCCGCCACAGCCCGCCTGCCCGCACGCCCACTCATCGGAGCCGGAGGTTAGCCGGGAGCCGCCCCGTCCTCGCCGTTTCGGCCGCGGAGGAGCTCGGTGACCCGCACGTGTCACCGCGAAGCAGGGAAGAGCGCCGTTCCCCGGTGACACGTCGGCGCAGCCACGCGAGCAGCCCGCCCGATCGCCCTACTTCGGATCCAGCCGGTACACGGGCCCGTTGATCGAGACCGCGTAGACGTTGCCGGCGTTGTCGGTGCCGAACGAAGCGACGCCTTCGACCTTCGGGCCCAGTGCTACGTCATCGCTTGCCGTCGTCCCCGGCTTCGGCGTGAAGCTCCGCAGCTCGCCGCGGCAGAAGTCCCCCCACAGGTACCGGCCGGCGAGGGTCGGCAGGTCGGGATCGCGGACGACGACGCCGCCGGTGATCGAGCAGTTGCCGTCCTCATGGGTGGCGACCAACGCCGGCGCGATCGCGTCGGGGGCCTCCTGGTCCTCGTTGAAGCGGGCGTCCCCCTCGTAGGCCGACCAGCCGAAGTTCCCGCCTCGGGCCTGTGCGGGCGTGACGACGTCGACCTCCTCCTGCTCGTCCTGGCCGACGTCGCCGATCAGCAGGTCGTCGGTCTCGGGGTCGAAGGAGAAGCGCCACGGGTTGCGCAGGCCGAGCGAGTAGATCTCACCGCGCGCGTCGCCTTCGCCCGCGAACGGGTTGCTCTTCGGGACCGTGTAGGGGAAGTCGCCGTCGGGCTCGGGGTCGATCCGGAGGATCTTGCCCAGCAGCGTCGTCTCGTCGAGCCCGTTGCGGTCGGGATCGCCCGCCGAGCCACCGTCGCCGAGGCCGATGTAGAGGAGGTCGTCGGGGCCGAAGAGGACGAGCCCGCCGTTGTGGTTCGGGTAGGGCTGATCGACCCGGAGAAGCTCGCGGGCGCTGCCGGGGTCGACCGTGTCCCCGTCCGCCTGGTACTCGACCACCCGGGTGTTCCCCTCGGGGTCGGTGTAGTCGACGTAGAGCTTGTGGTCGCGCTTCCAGTCCGGGCTGAAGGCGACCGAGAGCAGCCCCCGCTCGCCGCCGGAGGAGATCTCGTCGGAGATGTCGAGGAACGTCGAGGTCTCGCCGTCGGGGGAGACGCGCTCGATCGTCCCTCCCTGCTCGACCACGTAAACGTCGTTCTTCTCGCCGGGGGGCTGGGTCAGGTAGAGGGGCCTGTCGAAGCTGCCGATCTCGGTCAGCTCGACGCCACCGCGGCCGGAGCCGACCTCGGCGGGTGGGTGCGCCGGCGCCTCGTCGGTGGACGTCGATGCCGTCGTCCCGGTCTCGGCGGTCGAGCTGCCGTTCCCGGAATCGTCGCCGCACGCGCCGAGCAGCAGCGCGGCGAGGATCAGCAGGAGGGATGCGGCGAGGCGCCGCGAGCCGGGGCTACTTGGTGACGACTTCGCCGTTGCCGTTGACGGTCGCCTTCGGCGGCTTATCGGTGATCGTGACAACGAACTCGCCCTTGACCTGCCCGCCGTCCTCGGTGACGGCCTTCGCGTTCCCGTCGAGACCCGCCTCGACGAGGTAGTGGAGAGTGTAGGTACCGGGCTGCACCGGGGTGACGCGCCAGACGATGTTCTCGGTCTCCCCGGGATCTAGCGAGTCGAAGCCCCAGGTGTTGGTCTGCGCGCGGAAGCCGGGGCCGAGGCCGGGGGGCGGGGGTGTCCCCTGCGGGCGGGGGAACTTGTTCTCGAGGATCCAGACGGGCCGGTTGGGGTTGGCGAGCGAGTCGTCGTCGAGGCGGATGGCGAAGGAGCCGTCGGCCCCGCCGTCGTTGGTCTCGATCGTGAAAGCGAGCATCGGGATCGTCTCGTCGCCGGTGTTCTTGACGCCGAGCACGAGGTCGGAGGTCTGGGCCAGTCGCTGCTCGGTCGGGAACTTCGCCGTCGTCACCTCGACGGGGAAGTCACCCTCGGGCTCGTTCTCGTCCTGGCTGGCGGCGTCGTTACCGCAGGCCGCGAGGCCCAGAACGAAGCCTGGGAGGAGGAGGGCAGTGGCGAAAACGGCAAGCGCCCGCCTCCGTGCGCTTGTGAGTCTCTCCCCCAAGGCGGGCGCAACATACCACGGGGGGTGGCGACGGCCGGTGTGGGTGGCGACGTCCGCCGGGATGAACTAAGTTTCTGAGCGGAGGCGAGGGCCAGGGAGGTCGCCGTCTCCTGGAGAGATGGTCAGATCCGCAGCTGATAGGGCGTTCCTTCCCGCGAAGAACCTGTTCGAGCAGGTCGGGAACATGATGATCCTGACCGGGAAGACGATCGTCGCCACGGTCAAGCCGCCCTATCCCTACGGCGGCGAGTTCATCTCCCAGTTCCTCTTCGCGCTGCAGCTCTGCTGGTTCCCGCTGCTGATCAGCACCGTCGCGTTCGGCTTCGGCGCCCCCGGCCTGCAGGCCGCCAACTTCCTGACCCTCTTCGGCGCGCTCGATCGCCTCGGCGGCTTTTTCATCCTCGCCTCGGTCCGCGAGTTCGCCCCGTTCGTGACCGCGGTCGTCGTCGCCGGCGTCGCCGGCACCGCGATCACCGCCGACCTCGGCGCCCGCAAGATCCGCGAGGAGCTGGACGCGCTGATGGTGCTCGGCGTCGATCCGATCAAGAACCTCGTCGTCCCCCGCTTCCTCAGCCTGATGCTGATCACCGGGCTGCTCAACATCTACGCGCTTCTCTTCGGCATCAGCGGCGGCCTGTTCGCCGAGCTCACCTACGGCCAGCCCCTCGGCGGCTTCTTCGCGACCCTCTTCAACAACGCCTCCGTCACCGACCTCTGGGGCTCGGTGCTGAAGACGACCCTGTTCGGCGCGATCGTGGCGATCGTCTGCTCGTACAAGGGGATGAACGCGTCCGGAGGCGCCCAGGGCGTCGGCACCGCCGTCAACGAGGCGGTCGTGATCGCCTTCATGGGCGTGTTCGCGTTCAACTACGTCTTCACGCAGACGCTCCTCGCCACCCATCCCGAGATCTCGGCCATCAAGTGAGCTGGTTGGCCGTACCCAAGGACTGGCTCGCCTCGATGGGCGAGATCGTCCGGTTCTGCATCCGGGTCATGGGCCTCGTCTTCAGCGGCCGCGTCTTCCAGTTCTTCGGGGAGGCACTGCGGCAGGCCGGGATCCTGATCCTCGGCTCGACGATCGTCATCTGGGGCCTCGTCTTCATCCTCGGCCTGCAGTGCGGCATCGAGGGCGCCTACTTCACCCGCTCGGTCGGCGCCCCCGCCTACGCCGGCAACTTCGCCGCCTGGTGCGACCTGCGCGAGGTCATCCCCTACGCCTTCGGCTACATGATGTCCGCCAAGGTCGGCACCGGCATCGTCGCCGAGCTGGGCGCGATGCGGATCTCCGACGAGATCGACGCGCTCGAGGTGATGGGCATCCAGCCGGTCACCTTCCTCGCCGCGACGCGTCTGCTCGCCGCCTGGATGGTGCTCCCGTTCATGTACCTGGCCGCGATCGGCGTCGGCTTCATCGCCTCCTACATCGCCGTGGTCGAGCAGATCGGCGACACGTCGAGCGGCGGCTACCTCCTGATCTTCTGGATGTTCCAGAACCCGCCGGACCTCATATTCAGCGTCATCAAGGGGATGTCGATGGCGACCGCCATCGTGCTCGTCGGCTGCTACTACGGCTACACCGCGGGGGGCGGCCCGGTCGGCGTGGGAACGGCGACGGCGAAGTCGATGGTTCTCAACATCGTTCTCGTCCACATCATCGGCATGATGGGAACACTGGTCTTCTGGGGAGCCAACCCGAGAGCACCGATAGGCGGCTAGGCGGCTGACGCCATCCGAGCAGCGGATTCATCGAAGAGGAGAAGGTAGAGATGGCTGACGAGCAGAGCACAGATCCGTCGCAGGACGACACCGTGATCGAGGAGCGCTCGCAGGAGCCGCCGCCCCCTCCGCCTCCGCCGCCGCAGGTGCAGGCACAGGCCGGGGGCGACCAGAGCTCCCGGGACCCGGACTCCGCGGCGCCCGAGCTCGGCACCCTGAACAAGGACTACACGATCCCCGGCGTCGATCCCGACGACACCGATCCCTACCGCTGGCACACCGGTGAGAAGCGCGATCACGGCGGCGAGGACGCGATCGAGGTCATCGACCTCGTCAAGCAGTTCGGCAAGACGCGAATCCAGAACGGCCTCAACCTCGGCCTCCCCGACAACGAGGTCTCGATGGTGCTCGGCCCGTCGGGAACCGGCAAGAGCGTGCTCATCAAGCTGATCGTGGGGCTGCTCTACCCGGACGCGGGAGACATCCTCGTCCACGGTGAGTCGGTCCCGAGCATGACCGACGACGAGCTCTTCGAGATGCGCAAGAAGTTCGGCCTGCTCTTCCAGGACGGCGCGCTGTTCGGGTCGATGAACATCTACGACAACACCGCCTTCCCGCTGCGGCAGCACACCGACAAGTCCGAGGACGAGATCAGCGAGATCGTCAATCGGCGCCTCCAGGAGGTCGGTCTCGCCGAGGCGCACTACAAGATGCCGAACGAGCTCTCGGGCG
Source organism: Thermoleophilales bacterium (assembly GCA_020636895.1). Classification (GTDB taxonomy): domain Bacteria; phylum Actinomycetota; class Thermoleophilia; order Solirubrobacterales; family 70-9; genus RHKX01. Next base: position 180,610 of record JACJWZ010000001.1, read on the forward strand.
GGATGCGCAAGCGCGCCGGCTTCGCCCGGGCGCTGGTCCTCGACCCCGCGATCGTCTTCTTCGACGAGCCGGACTCCGGCCTCGATCCGGTCCGCACGGCGCTCCTGTGCGAGCTGATCCGCGAGGTCCACGAGGAGAACGGCGGCTGCTACATGGTGATCAGCCACGACCTCGGCACCGCCCGCCGGATCGCCGACTTCATCGCCGTGCTGTGGAAGGGCCGCATCGTCGAGTCGGGTCCGAGCGAGGAGCTCTTCAACTCCGACAACGACTTCGTGCGCCAGTTCCTCAACGCCGAGGTAGACGGCCCCCTGGCCATGGATTAACGCCGGCGGGCCTGGAGTCGCGGGCCCGGCGTCATCGCCCGGCTTGTGGCCTCGCGGCCACGGCGCCGGACTCTTCCTCGGCCCGACGGCCCTGACTCCGCCAGGGCGGCCGCCCGGCCCTGACGAGTTGCTTCGTCCCTAGTCTTTCCCCTCGTGCGGAAGCTCCTTGGGCGGATAGGAGAGTGGGCGGTCACGCGACCTGCGCCCACGATCGCTGCGGTCATCTCGATCGTCGCCATCGTCGGGATCGTCGGCGCGCTGCGACTGAGCCCCGACGCCACCACCGACAAGCTCGTCGACAACGGCTCCGACGCCTTCAAGGGAACGGAGGAGTACCGCCAGCGCTTCGGTGACGACGCGATCGTCGTCCTCGTCAAGGGCGACCTCGACCAGATCGTCCTCACCGACAACATCAACCGCCTCCTCTCGCTGGAGACGTGCCTGGCCGGCCGGACCGATCAGACCACCGGCCAGTACGCCGCCGACACCTGCGCCGAGATCGCCGACATGGGGGTGACGCGCGTCGTCTTCGGCCCGGCCACGTTCCTCGACGAGGCCGCCCGGCGCGCCACCGAGGGCATCCAGCAGCAGATCCAGAGCGGCGCGCTGAACGATCCGCAGGCGATGGCGCAGGCCCAGCAGCAACTCCTGCAGAGCGGCCTCGGGATCGCCGACCTCGCCAGCCTCTCGATCAACAACACGAACTTCGTGCAGGCGGTCGTCTACGACGACACGAAGGAGGGCGCACCGCCCAAGGCCAAGCGCGGCTACCTGTTCCCCTCCGACCAGGGGGCGCTGATCTCGATCCGGCTGCAGCCGGACGTCACCGCCGCCGAGCGCCGCGAGGCGATCTCGCTGATCAGGCAGACGCTCGCCGACGACACCTTCAAGCTCAAGAACGGCGTCGGCTACGAGGTGAGCGGAATCCCCGTTGTCGTCCAGGGGCTCTCCGACGCCCTCGCCGAGCAGATCCTCGTCCTCTTCGGCGCCGCGCTCGCGGTGATGGCGATCGTCCTCATCCTCATCTTCGGCCCGCCCCTGCGCCTGCTGCCGCTGCTGATCGCGATCGGTTCGGCCGGCTTCGCGCTCGGGCTCCTGGCGATCGTCGGCGGCACGTTGACGATGGCGTCGGTGGCGGTGCTGCCGGTCGTCATCGGGCTCGGGGTGGACTACGCGATCCAGCTGCAAGCCCGCTTCCGTGAGGCGCTCGAGCATGGGCAGAGACCGCCGGCGGCTGCGGTGGCGGCCGCGGTGCGCGGGGGCCCGATCGTCGGCACCGCCGCGCTCGCCACGGCGGTCGGCTTCCTCGCGCTCGCTCTCTCCCCGATCCCGATGGTCCGGGAGTTCGCGATCGCTCTCGTCGCCGGGATCGCCGCAGCGCTGACGATCTCGCTCACCGCAGGACTCGCCGCGCTCTCGATGGCACCGGTCCCGGGGGAGAGCGGCGGCCGCGGCGGCCGTCTCGGACGCGTCGCCGATCGCGGCGGCGCCGCCCTCGAGCGAGGACGCGCCTTCGGCCGGGCCGCGCTTGCCGCCTCGATCCGCTCTCCCGGCCGCGTGCTCGTCGTCGGTCTCGTGCTCGCCGTCACGGGCTGGGTCGGCGGCACCGGGACGAAGATCGTCAGCGACATCCGCGAGCTCGTCCCCGCCGACCTCCCCGCCCTGCAGTCCCTGACCGATCTCGAGGACACGACAGGAGTGGGCGCGGAGATGGACGTGCTCGTCTCCGGAGACGTCACCTCGGCGAAGGCGATCACCTGGATGAGCAGGATGAAGAGCCGGGTCCTCCGCGAGCACGGATTCGACGACGACACGGTGAGCTGCCTCGACGACGGGGTCGAGCTCTGCCCCGGGCCGGCGCTGTCGGACCTCTTCGATCTCAGCTCGGGGACGCCGCTCACCCAGGAGCGGGTCAACGCGGTTCTCGGGCTCGTGCCCCCCTACTTCTCCCAAGCGGTGCTCGCGCAGGGGAACGGCGATGAGGGCGACGTCGCCTCAGCCTCGTTCCTGATCCCGGTGATGCCGCTCGACGAGCAGGAGGAGCTGATCGACGACGTCCGCGCCGACCTCGATCCGCCCGATGGCGTCGACGCCGAGGTGGTCGGGCTCTCGGTGCTCGCGGCGGACGCCAACGCCGAGCTCTCGGGCTCGCGCTACTGGCTCACCGCCGTGGCACTCCTCGCGGTGGCCCTGGCGCTGCTCGCCGTCTACCGGCGGCCGTCGAGAGCGCTCGTGCCGATGCTCCCGATCGCCTTCGCCACGGGGTGGTCGGCACTCGTCCTCGAGGCGATCGGCGTTGCGCTGAACCCGATGTCGGCCGCGCTTGGGGTGCTCGTGATCGCGGTCGCCACCGAGTTCAGCGTGATCCTCGCCGCCCGCTACCACGAGGAGCGCGACGGCGGCGCCTCGACCGGCGAGGCCCTGCGCCTGACGTACTCGCGGACCGGAACCGCCGTGCTCGCCTCGGGGATCACCTCGATCGCGGGCTTCGGCGTCCTGATGCTGAGCGGGATCACGATGCTCCGCGACTTCGGCGTCGCCACCGTCGTCGACCTCTCCGCCTCGGTCGCGGGTGTGATGCTCGTCCTGCCCGCGGCCCTCGTCTGGGCCGAGAACGGCTTCAGCCCGTTCACGGCGCTTCGCGGTCGCTCGCGCAGCGGCAGCCGCAGCGGCAGCGGCGAGGCCGACCCCGAGCCCGCGGCCTGACGCGTGGCCGGCGACGAGCGTGGGAGGGGCGGGGGCTGGTGGCCGGAGGAGAAGCCCGATCCCGAGCGCCCATCCCGGGAGCGCAAGCCGGAGGGAGGAGGGGCCCGCAAACCTCCCCGCGGCCTCGCCAGCCCCGATGCCCCGAAGCGGGCGAGCCGCTACTCGATGTTCGTCGGGCTCGCGTTCGCGGCGATCCTGCTCATCGCCCTCGTCAACCTGCTCCGCAACGACGACGCCGGCACCCTCGGGGTCAACGCGGACGACGAGGGGAGGCCCGTCGCCGAGTTCGCCGTCCCCGACGCCCGCGGCTCGCTCGAGGGCGACGCGAACATCTTCCAGGACGACTGCGCGAGCTCGGAAAATCCCTGCCCCGCCGACGACGTCCGCGATCCCGCCTGTCAGATCGATCCCGAGGGCGCCATTCGCATATGCGATCTCTTCGACAAGCCGCTCGCGATCTCTTTCTGGTTCACGCGGGGAGGGGACTGCATCCCGCCCCAGGACGCCTTCGACGACGCCGCGGCGAAGTACGGCGACGAGGTCAACTTCCTCAGCCTCAACGTCCGCGACAAACGCGAGACCGTGCAGGACATCATCGACGAGCGCGGCTGGAAGGTCCCCGTGGGCCTCGACCCCGACGGCGCCGTCTCGAACCTCTTTCGCGTCGGCGGCTGCCCGACCCTGCTGCTCGCCTACCCGGGTGGGATCGTCTACGACTCGCCGATCGCCTACACGCCGGACGAGGTCGACGGGTTCATCGAGGACCTGATCGACGCCTCCCGCAAGCGGGCCGAGACCTCGCGGTGAGCGAGGGGGCGCAATCCCTTGCCGGAGCGGTCGACGAGCGGCTGCTCGAGGAGCTGCCCGGACTCAAGCTCCGCTACCTGACGGTCGAGCGTGGCTCCGGCCGCAGTAACCGCGGCCTGAAGCAGCGGCTGCGGATCCTCTCCGACCGGATGGCGGGCCAGCAGGCGATCGCGGTCCGCAACCAGCCGATCCCCTGGGCCTACCGGGTGTTCTTCCGCCACATCGGCCTCGATCCCGACGAGCAGCGGACCCCGGTCGAGCAGCTCGTCCTCGAGCGCATGCTCAAGGGCGGCTTCGAGAGCCGAAATCTCCTCGACGACGCGCTCACCATCGCGATCGTCGAGTCCGGGGTGCCCGTCCGAGCGCTCGACGCCGATCGCGTGGCGGGCGCGCCGGGGATCCGGCCGATCGGACCGGGCGAGGGGCTCGAGGGCCGGCCCGGGGAGCTCCCGGGGGGGACGCTCGTGATCGCCGACGAGGAGCGGCCGCTCGGGCTCCTCTTCGGCGCTACCGCTGCGGGCCGCGGCGTGACCAAGGCGACGAAGCGGACGATGCTGCTGTCGGTCGGCGTCTCCGGCGTCCCCGACATCGCGATCGAGGAGGCGCTGTGGCTCGTCGCCGACGCGCTCGAGTCCGGCTGAGGGGCCGGGAAGCCGCGCGAAGGGTCGTGAGGTGGGGCTATGATGGCTTCCGGAGCGAGCTAGGAAAGGGGCACGGGTGGCCGCGCTTCTCGAACTGGATCCGAAGGTGGGAGGCGAGCGGGCCGGGTTCGTGCCGCGTGCTCCCGTCGAGGATCGCCGCGCCGCGCGCATCGAGCTGCGGCGTCAGATCGGCAAGCTCGAGCGCGAGCTCGGTGAGCTCTTCGCGACGACCTTCCCACGTTCGGGGATCGAATGGGCGGTGCCTGCCGCGGGCGGCCCGCGCGTCCTCGGGATCGCCGAGCTCGAGCGGACCCGCGACGCCCTCTCCGTCCGGCTCGCCGACGCCCGGGCCGAGGTCGCGCGGCGAGCCGACACCGAGCAGGCCAACCGCGACCTCGTCGAGCGGATGATCGCCGACCCCGCCGAGCACCGTTGGGTGCGGGTTCGCAGCGAGGACGTCGGAGACCGCGACTGCAAGCACTGGCACTCGCGTCCGCGCTGGGGGATCGTCGGAATGCTGCTCGGCTGGTGGCGGGTCAAGCTCTCGTCCGGCTGTCCGTTAGCCGGCGGGTAGCGCCGTCGGCGCCGCCCGCCCCGAGATACTCCCCCGACCGATGGCCTCCAAGTCAGCGCGCAAGCGCCGCAAGCGGCGCCCGCCGCCCCAGAAGCCCGCCGCCGCCGATCCCGCGGCCGGATCGGGTGTGCCCGGAGGCGCCGACGCCGCAGCGAACGACGAGCCCGGGAGCGGGTCCTCCTCCGCGGCCTCGGCGACGCGGCCGGCGGCGGGATCGCGCCGCCGCGGCGAGCCGGAACCGCCGCCACCGGCGCCCTGGGGGAGCTTCCCGCTGATCGAGCTCTCGGTCCTGATCGGGATCGTGATGCTCGTGATCGGCTTCTTCTTCGCCGATGGCTCCCGCGGCCCGATCCTGATCGCCACCGGCCTGCTCCTCGGCTCGATCGGCGGCCTCGAGCTCAGCATCCGCGAGCACTTCGCCGGCTACCGCTCGCACACGCTGCTGCTGGCCGGGGTGCCGGCGCTGATCGTCCTCGGCGTCCTCTTCTACGCCGGGCCCGACGGCCTGCCGCGGGTGGCCCGCGCGGGCATCGGCCTCGCCGTCTTCGCTGCCGCGGCGTTCGTGCTGACACGCGCCTTCGCGGCCCGCTCCGGCGGCCACGCGTTCAAGCTGCGCCCCGATCGCCGCGCCTGACGCCGTCCAGGTGGGACGGATCCGGCCCCTCACATGACGAGGGCGGCCCCAGGGTGCCTGAGCCCCTGGGACCGCCCTCAGTCGCGGTCTCTCCCCTGTGGGAAGTGGTCAGTTGTGCCTGCGCGACTGCTGCTTGGCGTCGAGAGCGCCGGCCAGCGCCTCTCGCTGGCGCATCGTCAGCCGGCCGAGCTGGCGGTTCTCGTTCAGCGCGAGTGGGTTGAGGAACTTGCGGGTCCGGGTGCGACCCCAGCGCGACTGGGCTCGCAGGAGCTCGGACACCGACATGGTCTCCGCCTCCCATGGGCAGGTCCGCACGACCTCCTGGGCGGGGACGTTCCCTGCCTGCACTTCGCGCTTCAGCGCGGCGCGTGCGAGGCGAACTCTGTTGGCGAGCTCGAGCGCGCGGATGTGTTGGGGTGCGGCGGCCGGCGCGGCCGTCGAGGCAGCTTCCATACTCACTCCTCCTCCTGTGAGAGCGTGCTATCGGTGATGGGTTTCGCATCCGGGCACAGCCGGGCCATCCCTCGCGGGATGGAGGTTCGAAAGGGACCTCCGTGGGTGTCTCCCCTCTGCGCAATCCTGCCCTCTGCGCTCGGTGCGGTGGGCACCTTAGCCCGCGCCGCGATCCGGTGCCCCCGTCACCCCCTCGCCGGAGCCCTATCCGGTCGCTAAGAGCATGTTTTTGAGGCCGGATTTGTCCTTGTGACAGTCCGGACAAGAAAAAACTACCCGACGAGGGGTAGTAATTGACGACGCGTCGAGCAGCAGTTGGAGGTCGCGATTGCGCTTTCGCGAATCAGCCTTCCAGCAACTCCGGCGACCTCTCGATGACCCGGGAGAACATCCCGATCGCCTCGTCGAGATGCTCGCGCTCATGGGTCGCCATCAGGCTGGTGCGGAGCAGCGCCCCGGCCGGCGGCACCGCCGGGTGCAGCGCCACGTTCGTGTAGACGCCCTCGTCGTAGAGCGCCTTCCAGAGCATCACCGCCCGCATGTCCTCGCCGACGACGACGGGGACGATCGGGGTCAGCGCCTCCGAGCCGTCGGGCATCGCGGTCGCCTCCACCACCCGGAGCCCGAGATCGCTGAGACCGCCGTGCAGGTAGGCGGCGTTCTCGTGCAGACGGCCGAGCAGCTCGACGCCCTCCTCGGTGCGGATGATCCGCAGAGCCGCCAGCGCGGCGCCGACGGCCGCCGGGACCGCCGCGGCGCTGAAGAGGAAGGCACGGGCTGCGATCCGCAGGTACTCGATGACATCGCTCGGCCCGGCGATGAAGCCGCCGCACGAGGCGAAGCTCTTGGAGAAGGTCCCCATCCGCAGGTCGACCTGATCCTCGACCCCGAAGAGCTCCGACGCGCCCGCGCCGCGCGCGCCGAGGGCGCCGACCCCGTGCGCCTCATCGACCATCAGGCGGGCGCCGTAGCGGTCGCAGAGCGCCACGATCTGGTCGAGCGGCGCGATGTCCCCCTCCATCGAGAAGACCCCGTCGACGATGACGAGGACGCCGCCGCCGTCGCCCGCGGCCCGCTCGAGCATGCGCTCGAGCTTGTCGAGACGGTTGTGGCGGAACGGGCGCAGCTTCGCTCCCGAGAGGCGGCAGCCGTCGAGGATCGAGGCGTGGTCGCCGGAGTCGCAGATCACCGTGTCGCCGGGCTGCAGGATCGTCCCGATGCAGCCGACGTTGGCCTGGTAGCCGGTCGTGAAGACGAGCGCCGCCTCTGTGCCCATCCACTCCGCGAGCTCCTGCTCGAGCTCGATGTGGAGGGGGATGGTCCCGTTGAGCAGCCGGGAGCCGGTCAGCGCCGTGCCGTAGGTGTCGAGAGCGTCGCGCGCCGCCTGCTTGACGCGTTCGTCGCCGGTCAGCCCCAGGTAGTTGTTGGAGCCGAGCATGATCGTCCGGCGGCCCTCCATCTCGACGACCGGCCCGGCCTGCGAGGTGAGCAGCCGGAAGTAGGGGAGCATGTCGCCCTGCTTGGCGAGCTCGAGCTGCTCGGAGCGATCGTGATCGCGCGCCTTGGCGAAGACGTCGGATTCGATGCGGGGGGTCGAGATCTCGCTCACGCGCCGAAGTGTCGCACTTGCGGGGGATATGTCAGGGCGTGGGAGGGGCCGTTGGTCCAACCAGATCCCTTCGCCGGGGCGCAGCGTAGACTCGCGGCCGTGGCGGAAGGAGTGATCGAATCCGACGCGGTCGAGGAGCCGGCCGGCGAGGGGGATGACCTCTCGACCGAGGTCCGTGCGGTCCCCGACAAGCGACGAGGTGGCGAGCTCGACTCGTGGCGCGGTGAGGTCCGCGCTATCGCCGTCGTCGCCGCCGGCGGGCTCGCCGCCGGGGCGGCCACCGTAGCGGCGCTCAGCGTCGCCAAGCGCTCCGGCGCGCGCACTCGGACGATCCGCCGGATCAGCGGCAACCGCGACGTCGTCGCCAGCCGCTCCTTCCTCGTGGACGTTCACGTTCTAGGGCGCTGATGCCCCGCGGCGCCGCGGACCACCGGCGCTACGCGACGGCGGTGCCCGGGCCTGGAGGCTCGCTGGTGGTCGAGGTCGTCCCGCGATCGCCCTTCCGGCTGTCGCGACACCGCTGGCCCGACGGGGTTGCACGCACGCGCTCAGGGGTCTACGAGCGCTTCCTGCACATCGCCGATGCGCCGATCCTGATCCGCGCCTGGGAGGGGCCGGGGCGGGCGGTCTCGATCGCCTCCATGCCGGTCCCGCCCGCGTGGCTCGATGGGCGCCTGCTCGGCGGGCCGGTCGCCGGGCGCGAGGAGCTCGAGGTGGCGTTGGACTGCGGTCGCCGCGCGCTCGGCGTCGACGACGACCTCTCCGAGTTTCATGCGCGCTTCAAGCGCGACCCTCTGCTCGGGCCGCTGATCAGGCGGCGGCCGTGGCTGCGTCCCCGCCGGACGGGGCAGCTCTGGGACGCGCTCCTCTGCGCGATCACCGCGCAGCTGATCGAGTCGGGGGAGGCGGTGCGGATCCAGCGCCGCATCGTGGGCCGCTGGGGAACGTCGGTGCGGGTGCCGGGTTCCAGTTGGCCGCTGCGCGACGTGCCCTCAGCGGCGACCATCGCCGCGCTCGCTCCCGCCGAGCTCGCCTCCTGCGGACTTGCCCCGAAGCGGGCGATCGCGATGATCAAGGCCGCGCGCGAGGTCGCCGCCGGCCGCTGCGACCTGAGCACCCCGGCCTGCAACGACCGCCTCATCCGCATCTCCGAGATCGGCCCCTGGACCCTGCAGTGCCTCGGCATCAACGGTCGCGGCGACCTCGACTCCCTGCCCGCGGGGGATCTCATCTACGTCAAGCTCGTCGGCCACCTGAGCGGCCGCGGGCGCCGGGCGACCACCGCCGAGGTCGAGGAGTTCTACGCCCCCTTCGCGCCCTACCGCGGCCTGGCGGGGCTCCACACCCTCGGCGGCGATCTGGTCGCCAAGCTCCCGGCGGCACCGCCGCTCAGGTACCACCCTGCGAATCCGGAGCTCGAGGCCGCGTAGGCGCTGTCAGACGCCACGGGGAACGCCGGGTGCCCGGCCCGCCCGGCGTGTCACCCGAGAGTGGACTTCTTCCCCGTTTCCCGGTGACAGGTACGCGGCCGGCCGAGACGGGGCGTCCTCGCGGTCCCCGACCGGCCGGTTCAGCGGTCCGGCAGCAGATCGTCCGTCATCAGCTCGTCCGCGGGTGGTGCCTCGTCGACCTGTCCCTCCTCGGCCATGTAGTCGGAGAAGGCCTGCCACTCGTCCGCGTCCATGTAGCCGAACGGCTTGCCGTCCTCGGGCTGCAGCAGCGGCAGGGTCGCGTCGATCTGCTTGCGCGTGAGGGCCGGGTCGAGACGGTCGACGGCGTCGACGATCACCTTGGTCGCCAGGCTCGGATCGGCGACGGCGTCCTCGGTCCCACGCTCCAACGCCGCGAGGAAGTCCTCGATCTGACCGGGATCGTCGCGGACGCGCTCGGCGTCGGCGACGAGGACGAGCTCGTCGTAGGGGGGGACGCCGAGCTCGTCGACGGGGACGACCCGCGGGTTCTCCCCGTCGGCCTCGAGCTGCACTCCCTCGACGTTGAGGAAGCCGCCGAGCATCGCGTCGGCCTTCCCCGACAGCAGCGGCGGCACCAGGTTGAAGCCCACGTTCACCTCCTCGACGGTGTCGGGATCGACCCCGGCGTTGTCGAGGATCGTGCGCAGGTAGGCCGACTGGTAGGGGATCCCGGCATCGACGACCGTCGTGCCCTCGAGGTCGGCGGGGTCGTCGATCCCCGCGGCCGGGAGGGAGATCAGGGAAGTCAGGGGACCGTTGACCAACGCGGCGACGGCGACCACGTCGAGCCCCTGCTCGCGGGCGAGCACCACTTCGGGCTGGTAGGAGATCGCGAGATCGACCCGCCCCGCCGCGACCTGCTTGATCGGCGCCGCCGGATCGGGTGGCAGGCGGATCTCGACGTCGAGGCCCTCGTCGTCGAAGTAGCCCTTGTCCGTCGCCGTGTAGATGCCTGCGTGGTCGGGGTTGACGACGTAGTCGAGCATCAGGTCGAAGCGATCGTCGGAGCCGGCGTCGCTCCCGCAGGCGCCGACCGCGAGCGCCGCCGCAACCAGCGCCAGGAAGGCGCTCCCCGCCGCCGCCGCCCGCTTCACCGTCCGCCTCCGGGCGATCCGGCTCCCCACCAGGCGAGCCGCCGCTCGACCAGCGCCAGGAGCGCGAAGAGGGTGACGGCCATCGCGGCCAGGATCACGGTCGAAGCGAAGACGCGGGCGACCTCGAGGTTCCCGTCGTCGAGGCGGATCAGGTAGCCGAGCCCGGCGTCGGCGCCCGACCACTCGCCGAACACCGCCCCGATCACCGCGACCGCGACGGCGATCTTGGCGCCGCTGAGCAGGTAGGGGAGGGCGGTCGGAGCCTCGAGCAGCGTCAACGTCCGTCCGCGCGAGGCTCCCAGCGAGCGCATCAGCTTGCGCTGCTCCTCGTCGGCGGTGCCGAGCCCGTCGAGCGTGTTGACGACGATCGGGAAGAAGCAGATGAGGGCGACGATCGCGACCTTCGGGCCGATCCCGAACCCGAACCAGACGACGAGCACCGGCGCGATGACGACGATCGGGATCGCCTGCGAGGCGACGATGAACGGGTAGGACGCGCGGCGCATCAGCGGCGAGAGGTGGAGGAGGACCGCGATCAGGACCCCGGCGACGAGCGCGACGGCGAACCCGAGCAGCACCTCCCGCAGCGTCACCCAGGCGTTCTCGGCGAGGAGCGAGCGGTTGTCCCAGAGCGTCGTCGCGATCTCGCTCGGCGCCGGCACCAGGTAGTCGCGAAGCGAGAGGGCATCGGCTATCCAGCCCGTCTGAGCGGCAAGCTCCCAGAGCCCGAGCAGCAGCGCCACCAGGAGAAGCGGCGGCAGCCAGCGTGCGATCAGCGAGGGTTGCCGGGCGCTCATCCCCGCCCCTCCGCGAGTGCCTCCAGCGCCGCCTCGCGCACGGCGGCGAAGGCCGGGGCGGTCACCGCGCTCGCGCGCGGTTCGGAGCGGTCGACCGGCGAGGCGGCCGACCAGACCACGCGACCTGGGCGCGGCGAGAGGAGTAGAACGCGGTCGGCGACGAAGAACGCCTCCTCGACGTCGTGGGTGACGAGTACCGTGGTGCGGCGCTCCGCGGCGAGCGTCTCGACGAGGAGCTCCTGCAGCTCGGCGCGGGTGATCGCGTCGAGGGCGGCGAGCGGCTCGTCCAGCAGCAGTACCGGCTTGCCCGTCAGCAGCGTGCGCGCGAACGCGACGCGCTGGCGCATCCCGCCGGAGAGCTGTCGAGGATGGGAGCGGGCGAACTCGCCGACGCCGAGCCGCTCCAGCATCCCGCCCGCCCGCTCGCGGGCCTCCGCGCGGCCGATGCCGGCGAGGCGCAGGCCGAGCGCAGCGTTGTCCACCGCGAGCCGCCAGGGGAGCAGGAGGTCTCGTTGGGGCATCCACGCGCAGGCGTCGAGCCGGGCGGCCGCGTCGCGCTCGCCGCCGACGGCGATGCTGCCGGTGCTCGGCTCGGCGAGCCCGGCGATCAGCTCCAGCAGCGTCGACTTGCCGCAGCCGGATGCGCCGACGATCGCGACGACCTCACCGGGGGCGACGTTCAGCTCGACGCCGGCCAGCGCCTCGAGGTCGCCGAAGCTGTGGGCGACTCCGGTCAGCTCGATCGCGGCGCCTGGGGACTCCGGGCTTTGAGCCTCTGCCTGCGTCTTCGGAGTCGTCGTCTCGATCACGTGGTCCCTTCGCGCGCATTACCGCACAGGTTCGGAGGGTCAGCGCCGGGCGGGGGTCCCGGAGGCGCTATCTCAGCCCGCATTCCCGCGAGCACCCCTTGTGGTCCTCCGCAGTCTAGCCGCGCGGGCTCAGGCTGCGGAGGAGACCGAGGGGCTGCCGGCGACGATGTCGACGAACCGCTCGAGATGGGTCGTCGTCCAGCACTCGAAGGCGCCGTCGACGTAGGGCTCGTAGGCCGACATCACCGAGTCGCCGTAGTTCCAGTAGAGGCGAGGCTCGGGGTTGAGCCAGAAGATCCGCCCGGCACGTTCGGTGAGCCGCGCGAACGCCGCGGCGTGCGGATCGCGGCCGTTGGTGCGGGCGTCGCCGAGCACGATCACGGTCGAGCGCGGGTCGAGATCGGCGGAGATCTCCTCGAGGAACTCGAGCCAGACGCGCCCGTAGTCGGTGTAGCCGGAGATGTCGGCGACCCCGCCGTCCTTGCTGATGGCCTCCGCGATCTTGCGGAAGTCGCGCTCGCGCTCGAAGGTCTCGGTCACCTCGCTGATCCGCTCGATGAAGACGAAGGAGCGCAGCTTGCGGAACGAGTCGTGCAGCGCGTGGAGGACGCTGAGGAAGAAGACGCTCGCCGAGGTCACCGACGTCGAGACGTCGCAGAGCACGTAGATCTCGGGGCGGCGGGGACGCTTCGGCTTGTAGCGCAGATGCAGCGGCACCCCGCCGGTCTCGAGCGAGGAGCGCATCGTCCGCCGCACGTCGACCACACGGCCCTTGCGACGCCCGCGCTGGTCCTGCCCCAGCGTCGCGAGGCGGCGCTTGAGCTGCGCAACCGAGCGGTGCACCGCGGCGAGGTCCTGCGTGGGGCTCGTCGGCAGCGCCCGGTCGAGGTCGGCGAGCGGGCGGGCGGGCGGGAGCTTCCCGGTGCGCTCGATGAGGCCGCGCTCGAGCTCGCGGCGCAGGTGCTGCTCGAAGCGGCGCACGTCGTCGCGGTCGAGCTCGACCTCCTCGCCGGCGTTGTCGGACGCGTTCGAGCGCGGCGTCAGCCCGAGCGAGCGGCGGATCCGCTGCACGTCCACGCCGACGACTCCCGAGCCCTCGCCGCGGCGCCCGAACGCGGCTACGGCGAGGCTCGCGAGGTCGCGCATGCGCCCGTCGTCACCGTCGGCGATCGCCTGGCGGATCATCTCCCGGAGCTCGTCGAGGTCGAAGCGGTCCCCGTCGCCGTCGCCCTGATCGCGTTCGCCGGAGCGCCCCTCGCCGCCCTCGGCGTGGATCACGTCGTCGCCGCCACCGTCCTCGGCCCGCGCGATCGCCTCCAGCTCCGCCGCTCGGAAGAACCAGCGGTCGAAGACGAGCTCGAACAGCCGCCGGTCCTCCTGCGATTTCGCCAGCGTCGAGGCGAGCGCCTCGCGGAAGTCCTCGCGCTCGGTCCAGGGAATGACGTCGAGGGCGGCGAAGGCGTCGAGGATCTCCGCCGTCCCGACCTGCATGCCCTCGGCGCGGAGCTCCTCGCAGAAGGAGATGAGCTGGGGGGCGAACCCGCTCGGGCGAGGGTGCTCGGCTGCGGGACCGGGGCTCACCGTCCGTGTGCCCTCAGGAGCCGGCGGTCGAGATCCCGCCGCCGAGGCGCATCCCGACCCGCTCGGCGACGAGGTCGAGGTCGGTGCGGTGCTTGACGATGATGCTCATCGTCCGGGTGAAGGTCTTGGCGTCGATGTCGTCTGCGCCGAGCAGCAGCAGCGCCCGCGCCCAGTCGATCGACTCGGCGATCGACGGCGGCTTCTTCAGGTCGAGCTCGCGAACCATGCCGACGACCTCGACGAGACGCCGCGCCAGCCGCTCGTCGATGCCGGGCTCGTGCAGGCGGATGATCTCGACCTCGCGCTCGACGTCGGGGTAGTCGAGCCACAGGTACAGGCACCGGCGCTTCAGCGCCTCGGTGAGCTCGCGGGAGTTGTTCGAGGTGAGCAGGACGATCGGCATCGTCGTCGCCTCGACGACACCGAGCTCGGGGATCGAGATCTGGAAGTCGGAGAGGACCTCGAGCAGCATCGCCTCGAACTCCTGGTCGGTCTTGTCGATCTCGTCGATCAGCAGGACGACCGGCTCGGCGGAAGCGATCGCGGTCAGCAGCGGCCTCGTGAGCAGGAATTCCTCGGCGAAGATGTCGTCCATGACGGCCTCGGCCTCGCCGGCGTCGTCGCCGCCCGCGCCCTCGGCCTGGATGCGCAGGAGCTGCTTGCGGTAGTTCCACTCGTAGAGCGCCTTCGCCTCGTCGAGTCCCTCGTAGCACTGCAGGCGCACGAGCTCGCGGCCGGTGGCGCGGGAGAGCGCCTTCGCGAGCTCGGTCTTGCCGACCCCCGCGGGCCCTTCGACGAGCACGGGTTTGCCGAGGCGCTGGGCGAGCAGCGAGACGAGCGCGGCGGGCTCGTCGGCGAGGTAGCCGGCTCCTTCGAGCGCGGCCTTGGAGTCCTCGACCGAAAGCGGGCCGGACTCCTGGGGACCCGTCTCAGCGGGCTGCGGCGCGTCGTACATCGCCGGGCTGATGATAATGCCGGGGTGCTGAGCGCCACCTTCCTCGGGCTGCCCGACGAAGCGGGCCCCTACGCACTCGTGATCGGGCTGGGGTTCGTCGTCGGCATCTACGCGCACGCGGCGAAGATGCCGCGGCTGCTCGCCGTCGCGATCTTCGTCGTGGTCGTCGCCTCCATGGTCGCGATCCTCGTCTCCTTCTCCTACGACGGATCCGCCCCGCGGGTGAAGCCGTGATGCGGGTAGTCTCGCCCCCTTGGGCGAGGAGCTAGACGACGTGGCCGAGGAGCGCAGCGAGACCCTTCCCGAGGAGTGGCAGCGGGCCCGTGAGGAGGCCGAGGGCGTCGGCGCCGAGATCGAGGAGGCGCGCAGCGAGAGCGTGGCGACGCTGGCCGAGGACGTCCGCGGCCTCGCGGAGGAGGCGCGCGCGTCGGCGCTGCGCGCATCGGACGCGGAGGCGCTCGCCCGCCGCGCCGTCGCCGAGCGGGCGGCGGCGCTCGCGAAGGTGGAGGACGCCGAGCGCGCCGTCGCTGCCGCCGAGGAGAACGCGGCGAACGCGGAGCGGCGCGCGGACGAGCGGCTCGAGGTCCGCCTCGCCGAGGCGCAGGGCCGGATCCGCACCAAGGCGGAGGAGCGGATGCGCGAGGTCCACGCGAAGATGCGTGAGCAGGCGATGGAGCGGATCAAGTCCGAGGTCCGGACCCGCCAGGCCGCCCTCGAGGAGCAGTACGCGGTCAAGCACCGCAAGGCCGACGTCGACATCGAGGCGCGCCGGCGCGAGCTCGAGGACGGGGTCGAGAACCGCGTCCGCGAGCTCGACGCGCGGATCGCCGCGCGCGAGGATCGCTTTGAGGAAGAGCTCGAGCGTGTGCGCGAGGACGGGCGCATCGCGCTCGCCAAGGAGCGCAAGGCCCGTGATGAGGCCGAAGCCGCCCTCGCCGATACCGAGGCACGGCTGAACCGCCTCGCCGACAAGGTCGCCGCCGAGGCCGAGGAGCGGGCCCGGCTCGAGGCCGAGGAGCGGCTCGTCGAGGAGGCCAAGGAGCGCGAGGCGGAGGCCGCCGAAGCCGCGCAAGCTGCGGACGCAGAGGCCGAGGAGCGGGCGCAGGAGGAGATGCGCAAGCGGCTCGACGAGGAGGCGGCGCGGCTGCGCGACCAGGCCGCCGAGGAGGCCGCCGCCGCTGCGCGCGACGTCGAGCAGCGGGTCCGCGAGGAGTTCGAGCGCGAGGCGGAGCGCCGCGAGCAGCAGCGCCTCGACGAGGACCGCCGCCGCCGCGAGGCGCTCGAGGAGGAGCTCCGCAGCCGGGCCGAGGCCGAGGCCGCGGAGGCCGCCGAGCGCGCCCGCCGCGAGGCGCTCGGTTAGTCGCCGTCCCCGCGACCCGGCGATAGGCTGGCCTCGGAGAGAGGTTGAGCGGCGGCGAACGGACACCAGCGAGTTGACGACGATCGCCGGCGTCGCGCTCGGGCCCCACGGCGCTGATGCGGCCGACGTCGTCGCCGTCGCTCGCCACCGCGCCACCGTCCGGCTCACCGAGGAGGCGCGGGCCGCGATGGAGGAGACGGCCGCGGTCGTCGCCCAGCTCGCGGCCTCCGACTCGCCCGCCTACGGCATCTCGACCGGCTTCGGCTCGCTCGCTCACACACCGATCCCGGAGGCCCGCCGGACGGAGCTGCAGCGGGCTCTGATCCGCTCCCACGCGGCCGGGATGGGGCCGCCGGTCGAGCGCGAGGTGGTGCGGGCGATGCTCTTCCTGCGCGCCCGCTCGCTGGCCATGGGCCGCTCCGGCGCTCGTCCGCTGCTCGCCGAGACGATGCTCGCGATGCTCGCCGCCGACATCGACCCGGTCGTCCCCGAGCATGGGTCGCTGGGCGCCAGCGGCGACCTCGCCCCACTCGCCGCCTGCGCGCTGGCGATGCTCGGCGAGGGGGAGGTGCTCGGGGCCGACGCGCCCGACGGCTCCCCGGGTGCACCCGTGCCCGCAGCCGTGGCGCTCGCCGCAGCCGGCATCGAATCGCCGACGCTCGGCCCCAAGGAGGGGCTCGCGCTGATCAACGGCACAGACGGGATCCTCGGGATGCTCGTGCTCGCCCTGGCCGACCTGCGCGATCTACTCAAGGTCGCCGACGTCGCCGCCGCAGTCACCACCGAGGCGCTCCTCGGCACCGACCGCACCTTCGACGCCGACCTCGTCGCGCTGCGCCCGCAGCCGGGCCAGGCCGTCAGCGCCGCGAACCTGCGCGCGCTGCTCAGCGGCTCGGAGATCGTCGCCAGCCATCGCCACGGCGACCCTCGGGTGCAGGACGCCTACTCGATCCGCTGCTCGCCTCAGGTCCACGGCGCCGCCCGCGACACGGTCGTCAACGCCACCGTCACGGCCGAGTACGAACTGCGCTCGGCGATCGACAACCCGATGGTCCTGCCCGATGGGCGCGTCGAGTCGTGCGGCAACTTCCATGGCGCTCCCGTCGCCTTCGCGTGCGACTTCCTCGCGATCGCCGCCGCCGAGACGGGGGCGATCGCCGAGCGCCGCACCGACCGGCTGCTCGACAAGACCCGCTCCCACGGCCTGCCTCCGTTCCTCGCGCCCGACGCCGGCGTCGACTCCGGGCTCATGATCGCCCAGTACACGCAGGCGGCGATGGTCGCCGAGAACCGCCGCCTCGCCGCTCCGGCCAGCGTCGACTCGCTACCGACGAGCGCGATGCAGGAGGACCACGTCTCGATGGGCTGGGGAGCCGCCCGCAAGCTCCGCGCCTCCGTCGACAACCTGCGCCGCATTCTCGCCGTCGAGCTGAGCTGCGGCTGTCGGGCCCTGGATCTGCGCGAGCCTCTCAGGCCCGCCCCCGGCACGGCCGCCGCCCGGGCTGTCGTCGCTGCCGGGGTCCCCGGCCCGGGTCCCGACCGCTGGCTCGCGCCCGAGCTCGCGGCGGTCGAGGAGATGCTGCGATCGGGTGCAGTGACCACGGCCGTCGAGGCCGAGATCGGAGGGTTGAGCTAGATGACCGGGATCTCAGGACCACGCGAGGTGCGCGCACCTCATGGGACCGAGCTGAGCTGCAAGGGCTGGCAACAGGAGGCCGTCCTGCGGATGCTGATGAACAACCTCGACCCCGACGTCGCCGAGCGTCCGGACGACCTCGTCGTCTACGGCGGGACGGGGCGGGCGGCGCGCTCCTGGGACGCCTTCGACGCGATCGTCCGTGAGCTGCGCGACCTCGACGACGACGAGACTCTGCTCGTGCAGTCGGGCAAGCCGGTGGGCCGCTTCCGCACCCATGAATGGGCACCCCGCGTGCTGATCGCCAACTCCAATCTCGTCGGCGAGTGGGCCAACTGGGACGAGTTCCGCCGCCTCGAGGCCGAGGGACTGACGATGTACGGGCAGATGACCGCGGGCTCGTGGATCTACATCGGCTCCCAGGGGATCGTGCAGGGGACCTATGAGTGCTTCGCCGAGATCGCCCGCCGCCGCTTCGGCGGCTCGCTCGCGGGGACGATCACGCTGACCGCGGGTCTCGGGGGGATGGGCGGCGCTCAGCCGCTCGCCGTGACCATGAACGACGGCGTCGCCCTCTGCATCGAGATCGACCCGGAGCGGATCGAGCGCCGGCTCGAGACCCGCTACCTGGATGAATGCGCGGACGACCTCGCGGATGCCATCGATCGCTGCCACGACTACAAGGCGCAGAAGCGGGCGGTCAGCGTCGGGCTCGTCGGCAACGCGGCCGAGATCCTGCCGGAGCTGCTCGATCGCGGCTTCGACGCCGACGTCGTAACCGACCAGACCAGCGCCCACGATCCGCTCGTCGGCTACATCCCGAGCGGGCTCTCGCTGCAGGAGGCCGACGCGCTGCGCGAGTCCGACCCCGAGGAGTACATCCGCCGCGCTCGCGTCTCCTGCGCCGCGCACTGCTTCGCGATGGTCGGTTTCAAGGACGCCGGCGCCGAGGTCTTCGACTACGGCAACAGCCTCCGCCGTGAGGCCGAGCTCGGCGGCTTCGAGCGCGCCTTCGACTACCCGGGCTTCGTCCCCGCCTACATCCGGCCTCTGTTCTGCGAAGGCAAGGGGCCGTTCCGCTGGGCGGCGCTCTCAGGCGATCCGGCCGACATCGCCGCCACCGATCGCGCCGTGCTCGAGGAGTTCCCCGAGGACGAGGCGCTCGGCCGCTGGATCCGGATGGCGGGAGAGCGGATCGCGTTCCAAGGCCTGCCGGCGCGGATCTGCTGGCTCGGCTACGGCGAGCGCCGTCGCCTCGGGCTGCGCTTCAACGAGATGGTCGCGAGCGGCGAGATCAGCGCCCCGATCGTGATCGGACGCGACCACCTCGACTCCGGCTCGGTCGCCTCTCCCTACCGCGAGACCGAGGCGATGCAGGACGGCTCCGACGCGATCGCCGATTGGCCCCTGCTCAACGGCCTGGTCAACACGTCCTCGGGCGCGACCTGGGTCAGCATCCACCACGGCGGCGGCGTCGGGATCGGGCGTTCGATCCACGCGGGGATGGTCGTGGTGGCGGATGGCAGCGACCTGGCCGCGACCAAGCTCGACCGGGTGCTCACCGCCGACCCCGGGATGGGCGTCATCCGCCACGCCGACGCCGGCTACGAGCGGGCGCTCGAGGTCGCCTCCGAGCGCGGCGTGCGCGTGCCGATGGCGCCTGCGCCGGACGCGAGGTAGATGGCCGTCCTCGACATCGTCGAAGTCGGGAACCCGGTGCTTCGGGCGCGGGCCCGAAAGGTTTCCCCGGAGGAGCTCGCGACGCCCGAGTCGCAGCGGTTGATCGACGACATGATCGAGACGATGCGCGCGGCTGGGGGAGCGGGCATCGCCGCCAACCAGGTGGGGGAGACGGTGCGGATCGCGATCGCCGAGGTCGGCGACAACCCGCGCTACCCCTACAAGCCGCCGATCCCGCTGACGGTCTTCGTCAACCCCGAGATCGCGGTGCTCGACAACGCGACCGAGACGCTCAACGAGGGTTGCCTCTCGGTGCCGAACATGCGCGGGGAGCTCGAGCGTCACATGCGCATCCGGGTGACGTACCTCGACCGCGAGGGCGTCGAGCACGTCGAGGAGAAGCACGGCCTGACCGCCGGGACCTTCCAGCACGAAGTCGACCACCTCGACGGTGTCCTCTTCCTCGATCGGGTCACCGACCCGACGACGCTGACGACGTGGGCCGAGTTCGAGAGGCGCGGACTCGAGGAGTTCGCCGCCAGGGCGGCCGAGATCACCGCGCGGTACGGGTCGTGAGGGGGGTGCAGCGATACTGGTGCGAGCGCGCCTGGCTCGGCGGGGAGGAGGCCGAGGCCGGCGTCGTGGTCTCCGTGGAGGCGGACCGGATCGCCGCGGTGGAGCGCGGCCACGCCGCACCGCCCGCCGGTGCCACACGGCTGGAGGGCGTGGTCGTGCCCGGCTTCGCCAATGCTCATTCCCACGCCTTCCACCGGGCGCTCCGCGGCCGCACCCAGCGTGGGCGCGGCAGCTTCTGGAGCTGGCGCGAGCGCATGTACGAGGTCGCGGCCGCGCTCGACCCCGAGGGCTACCACCGCCTCGCCCGCGCCGTCCTCGCCGAGATGGCCCTCGCCGGGATCACCGCCGTCGGTGAGTTCCACTATCTGCACCACGGGCCGGGTGGCGTCCCCTATGACGACCCGAACGCGATGGGGGAGGCCCTGCTCGCCGCCGCCTCGGAGGCGGGGATCAGGATCACGCTGCTCGACACCTGCTACCTGCACGGCGGCATCGGCGAGGGGCCGAACGAGACCCAGCGCCGCTTCAGCGACGGCGACGCCGAGCGTTGGGGAGAGCGGGCCGCGGCGCTGGCCGCCACCGCCGGAGCCCGGATCGGCGCCGCCGTCCACAGCGTCCGCGCGGTCGAACCGGAGGCGATCGCCGTGGTCGCCGCATGGGCCGCCGACCGCGACTGTCCGCTGCACGCCCACCTCTCCGAGCAGCCCGCCGAGAACGAGGCGTGCGAGGCGGCCTTCGGGGTCTCCCCGACCCAGCTGCTCGCCGACAACGGCGCCCTCGGTCCGGGCTTCACCGCCGTCCACGCGACGCACCTGAGCGACGAGGACGTCGGCCTCCTCGGCGGCGCCCGGTGCTGCTGCTGCATGTGCCCGACGACCGAGCGCGACCTCGCTGATGGGGTCGGTCGCGCCCGCGACCTGCTCGACGCCGGTGCGTCCATGTCGCTGGGCTCCGACTCCCACGCGGTCATCGACATGCTCGAGGAGGCCCGAGCTGTCGAGCTCGATGAGCGGCTCGCGACCAACGAGCGCGGCCGCCACGAGGCGCCCGCTCTGCTCGAGGCCGCGACTTCGGCCGGCCACGCCTCGATCGGCTGGCCCGAGGCGGGGAGGATCGAGCCCGGAGCGATCGCGGACCTCGTTTCGATCCGACTCGACTCGGTGCGGACGGCCGGCGCCGCCGACGGCATCGACGCTGCCGTCTTCGCCGCGACCGCCGCCGACATCGACACGGTCGTCTCCTCGGGCGAGATCATCGTCGCGGGCGGGCGCCACCGGGATGTCGACGTCCCCGCGGAGCTGTCCGCCGCGATCGCTGAGGTGACGGCCTAGATGACCTCCACGACACCCGGGACCACGACCGTCGTCGACTCGATCGGCCTCCTCGTCACGGGGGATCCTGAGCTGGGGGAGGGGCCGCTCGGAACCATCCGCGACGCGGCGCTCGTGATCGAGGGTGGGCGCGTGAGCGCGATCGAGCGGGCCGGCGCTTCCGCGGACGAGCGCATCGACGCCGGCGGGCGCTGCGTGATTCCGGGTTTCGTCGACAGCCACACCCACCTGCTCTTCGCCGGCGACCGCTCCGAGGAGTTCGCGGCGCGAATGGCGGGAGGTTCATACGAGGCGGGCGGGATCCGCGTCACCACCGACGCCACCCGAGCCGCCACCGATGAAGAGCTGCTCGCGCTCGGCCGCGCCCGTGCCGCCGAGGCGCTGGCGGCCGGGATCACCCACCAGGAGATCAAGTCGGGATACGGGCTCGATGTCCCCAGCGAGGAGCGCCTCTGCCGCCTCGCGGGCGAGCTCACCGACGACGTCACGTTCCTCGGGGCGCATCTGGTCCCGGCCGAGTACCAGGGACGCGCCGACGACTACGTCGACCTCGTCTGCGGCGAGATGCTCACCGCCTGCGCGCCGTACTCGAAGTGGATCGACGTCTTCTGCGAGATCGGCGCCTTCGACGTCGAGCAGTCTCGACGTGTCCTCGAGGCGGGCCGCGACGCCGGGCTCGGCATGCGGGTGCACGGCAACCAACTCGGCCACGGCCCAGGTGCCCGGCTGGCCGCAGAGATGGGCGCTGCCTCCGTCGACCACTGCACCTACCTGGATGACGGCGATATCGAAGTACTCGCTGCCAGCGACACGGTCGCCACCTTCCTCCCGGCCACCGATTTCTCCACCCGCGAGCCCTATCCGGATGCGCGGCGCGCGATCGACGCCGGTGTCGCGGTCGCGATCGCGACCAACACGAACCCGGGCTCGAGCTACACGACGTCGATGCCGTTCTGCATCGCTCTCGCGGTCCGGGACATGGGGATGACGATCGACGAGGCGCTGGCGGCCGCCACGAGCGGCGGTGCCTGTGCCCTGCGCCGCGACGACATCGGCACGCTCGCGCCCGGTGCCCAGGCCGACGCGGTCGTCCTCGATGCGCCCTCCCACGCGCACTTGATCTACAGGCCCGGGGTGCCGCTGACGCGGACCGTGATCCGCCGCGGCGAGGTGGTCTTGGGTTCAGTGCCGGAGCGCTAGCGGCGGCCGAGTCGCCCGGGCCCGCCGCCGCGGCGCATCATCCGCAGCTCGCGCATCTCGTCGAGCCCGAGCTGCGCGTCGGAGGCATCAGGTGCGGGCAGCAGCCGGGTCTCGATCTCGTCCTCAGCGACCCCGCCGTCCTCGGAAGGCTCGGCGTGCACCCGGAACGCGCGTGAGGTCTCCCGCGAGCGGACCGCCTCGACAACGGCCCCGTCCCGAATCAGCGCCGCGGCGTGGTCGTCGAGCGCGAGGCCGTCCTTGATCGTCCCGTCGGCGACCGCCTTCCGGTAGACGTCGCGCCGCTCCGGGTCGTCGGAGTAGTGGACGCAGTGGCTCCCGGCGACGAGCCCGAGCCCATCCACGGGCGCCGGAGCGCCGCTCCCCCTCGAGACCCCCTGCTCGAACCAGCACATCGAGCCGGCGCTGTAGCCGCAGAGGACGATGCCCTGCTCGTGCGCGGCGCGCATGATCGTGTCGATCTTGTGCTCGCGCCACAGCGCCAGCAGGTTGACCATGCTGCCGCCGGTCACGTAGATGACGTCCTGGGCAAGCAGGTGCTCGGCGAAGTCGATCGGGGTGACGCCGAGGCGGAACAGCGAGATCGCCGAGGCGATGCAGCCACGCCGCTCCATCGCTGCGTGGAAGCTGATGATCTGGTCGTTGGGATCGCCGCTCGCGGTCGGCAAGAGGCAGATCCGGGGTGCCGAATCGGTCTCCGCGTGGGAGAGGACGTAATCATGGAGCGCCTCGTTCTCGGGACGCATCGAGAACTCAGCGCCCCCCATGGCAACGATGGGCCCGCTCATCAGATGTCGCGACAGGCTACGCCACGACTTGCAGGTCCGCCGGTGCTCCCTCTGCCTCGGCCTCGCCCAGGAACCGTGTCGGCAGCGCCGTCTCGATGATCTCCTCACCGCCGTCGCCGACGCACCAAGCCTGCGCTCCCAGTCGCGACGCCACGGCTTCGACCAGCCGTGCGCCCCGGAAGTGGAGCGCGGCGCCGTCCTCGGCCGCGTAGCCGGGACACATCCCCGAGCGCAGCGCCTCGTGGTAGACGTCCTTGCGTCCCTGCTTGGTCCCGTAGTGGACGCAGTTGCTCCAAGGCAGCAACCCGAGCCCGCGGACGCGCTTCGCCTCGCCGTGGAATGACGTCACCCCCTGCGCGTACCAGCAGAGGGAGCCGGCGCTGAGACCGCAGAGGATCACGCCCGAGCGCCACGCGTCGGCGAGCATCTGGTCGATCCCATGCGCTCGCCAGGCGCCGAGCAGGCTGAGGACGCTGCCGCCGCCGACGTAGATCAGATCCTGCGAGAGCAGGTGCGCGCGCAGATCCGCAGCCCCGCGGTCCCGCCGGAAGAGGGAGATGTGCGAGGGCTCGCAGATCCCACCGTGGAAGTGGCGGTAGAAGCGCACGATGTAGTGGTCGGCGTCCCCGCTCGCGGTGGGGAGGAAGCAGACCCGGGGCCGCTCCCGCCGTTCTCGCGCGAGGTCCATCACGTACTCGTCGAGCAGCGGATTGCCTGCCTCCATCGAGAACCCGCCGCCGCCGAACGCGACGATTTGCCGGTTGTCGATTCCGGGAAACGGGACCACGGTCGCCTCTTCGGTCATGACGCGCTCCTTCTTCGGCCCGAGGGCCTGCCGGTAATCTCCTCACCCGACGAGCGGGGTGCGTGCAGGACCCACCCGCGCTCTTCGATCTCTCCTGGAACCTTGACGCCCGCGCCATCCACGAGCCCTGTACGAGTGGCCAGAATCCACGGTGAGGACCTGTACGGGCGGCCATGCGCTCATTTGCAGGCTTTTCGTGGGTTCGACGAGATTCGGTAGGTGAACAGCCCCCCCGCAAACGGTCGCCGCGCGCGACGCACCGGGATCGTCCTCACGGGTGGGACGGTGGGCTCCACCTACCTGCAGGAGGGTGACGAGGCGGTTGGTCTGGGCAGGCACGGGGCCGCGATGCCCACCCCCGAGTTCGAGCTGATCACCCGCGCCGACCCGTTCATGGTCCGTGAGATCTCCGTGCGGCGGCCGGTGCAGCTGCTCTCGGAGAACTTCCTTCCCGAGGACTGGCCGAAGATCGCCGACGCCGTGCGGGATCTGGTCGAGGTCGATGGGGCCGAGGAGATCCTCATCTTCCACGGCACCGACACGATGACCTACACGTCCGCCGCTCTCGCCTTCCTGCTGTCGGACCTCGACGCGCCCGTCGTGCTGACTGGGGCGAACCGCCCGACCGACCGCGCCGGCACCGACGCCTACGCCAACGTCACCGCCTCCTTCTACGCGCTGGCCGAGATCCCGGCCGGCGTCTACATCGTCTTCGCCGGGGCGTTGGGGAGGCCCGGGCTCATCTACTCGCCGACGCGGAGCCGCAAGCAGCACGCATCCGGCCGCGCCTTCACGTCGGTGAACAAGCGGCCCCTGGGGAGGATCGACGGTGATGTGGTGGAGTTCCGCGGGCGCGAGAGGCGGCCGGCGGAACTGCCGGCGCTCGCCGAGCCCGACCCGGCCGTGATGCGGATGGAGCTCTTCCCGGGCCTCGACCTCGACAGCTACGGCCGCCTCCTCATCGACTACGGCATCCGCGGGGTCGTGATCGAGCTCTACCCGTCGTTCACGGCCTCCGAGCGCGGGGAGCGCTACTCGCTGAAGCGCTTCGTCAGCCGCTGCGCGGAGCACGGCTGCCAGGTCTTCGCCGCCGTCGGCAAGCACCCGCACGGGAGGCCGAGCGTCTACGAGACCACCTCAGCCCTCGCCCGGGACGATGTCCACGTGGTCAGCATGATCCCCGAGACCGCGACGGTGAAGTTGATGCTCGCCCTCGGAGCCACGGACGACCCCGAGAAGGTTGTCGAGATCATGGACACGGAGATCGCCGGCGAGTTCGCGTAGAAGGCCGGCGGGCGTCGAGAGTGCCGCTTCGCCGTGGAAAGCCGTAATTCGCTGACTCGCCGCGTCAGATGCGTATTGAGGGGATATATCGCCCCCTATTCGCATCTCGCGACCGGACTGTGCCTCTTCCGCTCGGGACGAGGAGCGGCAGCTCACGGCCGGCCCGGTCGGTTTCGGCGACGCGGGCCGCGCCGCACCCTCCTGAAACGACCCCAGAACGAGCGAAACGCCCGGTCCGCGATGGGCGGACCGGGCGTTGGCGCTCATCGTCCCCGTGGGGGACGCCTTGTGCGGGCCTAGCTCGGCATCTCCGATGCCTCGTGGAGCTGCAGCACCTCGCCGCCGTCCTCGCCCGTGCGGATCCGGATCGCTTCTTCGACCGGGAGGACGAAGATCTTCCCGTCCCCGATCGAGCCGGTTCGCGCGTGCTTGAGGATCGTCTCGACGACGACATCCTTCTCATGGTCATCCACGACGCACTCGATCTTGAGCTTCGGGCGTACGTTGACGCTGAGGCTCGCTCCTCGGTAGTGCTCGACGACGCCCTTCTGACGTCCCGAGCCCTTGACCTCGGTGATCGAGAGCGAGGGGATTCCCTTCTCGAGCAGATCCTGGCGGATCGGCTCGAACGCCTCGTGACGGATGAACGCTGTGATCATCTTCATTCAGTTCACCTCCCTCTAGGCGCTCGTGGTTGTGGGAGCGGCGGTCGGTCCCGAGTCGGACGCCGACGCGATCGGAGTGCCGGCGACGTTCGGCTGGAACGCCGAGGTGTCACCGTATTCCTCCTGCGGGATGAACACCTCGGGGTACCCGTACATCCCATGGGTGGAGATGTCGAGACCCGCGAGCTCCTCCTCCTCCGAGACACGCAGACCGAGCGTTGCCTTGATGAGGTAGAAGATCGCGTAGGAGACCACGAACACGAACGTGAACGTAGCCACCACCGCGAGGCACTGAACCCCGAGCTGACCCAGCGTGTTGCTGAAGTCGCCGTCCTTGATCCCGTAGTAGATGCCGGGAGCGGCACCGTCGGAGATCAGACGCGGCGAGGCGAAGATCCCGACTGAGATCGTGCCCCAGATGCCCGCCATACCGTGAGCGGACAGAGCGCCGACGGGGTCGTCCAGGTACTTCTCGATGAAGATCACCGAGTAGACGACGAGGACACCGGCGAGGAAGCCGATGATCGGCGCCGCCCAGTACTCCACGAACCCGGAGGGGGCCGTGATGGCGACCAGACCGGCGATCGCACCGTTGCCGGCCATGCCGACGTCGAGCGTCTTCGTCTTCAGGTACGTGATCAGGACCGCACCGACGACTCCGGCTGCGGCAGCGAGCTGCGTGTTCAGCATGACCTCGCCGAAGAACGAGTCAGCCGTGCCGAACGTTGAGCCGCCGTTGAACCCGAACCAGCCGATCCACAGGATCATCACCGCGAGGCCGACGAACGGCATCGAGTGACCGGGGATCGCGCGCGGCGTGCCGTCGGAGGCGTACTTGCCGCGGCGAGCGCCGAGCAGCAGCAGTGCCGCGAGGCCGCCGACCGCACCGGTCAGGTGCACGACGGAGGAGCCCGCGAAGTCCATCACCGGCTTGCCGCCGACGTCGGAGAGCAGGCCGCCGCCCCACACGGAGTGGGCGACGATCGGGTAGATCACCGCGCCGAACACGATCGCGTAGATCACGTAGACGCTGAACTTGATCCGCTCCAGGGTCGTTCCCCAGACGATCGCCAGGGAGACGGCACAGAACGCAAGCCCGTACAGCATCAGCATCGCGTCGGAACCGGCGACGGTGAACGCTTCAGAGCCCTCACCGATCTGCTGCCCGAAGTGGAAGAAGAAGCCGTCGTTGCCGAAGAAATCGTTGCCGAACCCGGCGATTCCGTAGCCGACGACCCACCACGCGAGCGTGCATAGGGCGAGGTTGATCAGGATCTTGCCAACCCCCGCGCCGACGTTCTTCTGTCGGGAGAAGCCGATCTCCAGGAACATGAAGCCGAGCTGCATGATGAACACCAGGGCGCACGAGACGGCGACCCAGACCATGTCCAACTCGAGCGACTTCGCTTCGAGCGCCTCACCCACCCCCTGGGCAGACGCGATTCCCGGGACGAGCAGGGATGCGACTAGCGCCAAGGAGACAGTGAGGCCAAGCCTCTTTGTCATCGAGGATCCTCCTTGAGCCGGCGACAGGGGTCGTCCGGCGATAGTGAATTGCCAACGCCACCAGTCTCAGGCGGGACCTCCGAGTCGTGTTTGTACCGGCGTCGAAAATTCGCCCCCGGAAATTTGTACGGTCGGGGTTAGGCGGCCCCGGAACCGCTTGGGCAAGCGGTTGCGGGCGGTTGTCCATCGGGCGAACCGGGCTTGGCGAGACGTCGATCCCGCCGCGCGGTGCGGCCCAAGGCCCGCGGTGGCGGTGCCGCTCGGCCCCGCGGTGACTTAGACGCTGACCTGGTTGGCGGGCGCGGGAACCTTCGTCGACGAAACCGGGGCCGGAGCGGTCTCCTCGCCGGTTCCGGAGGCCTCGACGACGATCTCGGCGCGCTCCTGGGCGATCTCGACCGCCCCCTCGGAGCCGCCGAGGGAGACCCAGCGGGCCGCCGCGCTGCGATGGAGGTCGTCCAGGAAGCCGTCCGTGTGCAGCGGGTCGTGGTGGAAGAGCAGGACGCGCTTTGCTCCGACGCGCCGGGCGAACGTGATCGTGTCGTCGATCGGGGAGTGCCCCCAGCCCTCGTGCCCGGGGTACTCCTCGTCGGTGTACTGGCAGTCGTGGATCAGCAGGTCGGCGTCGCAGGCGAGGTTGAAGCCCGAGATCCACTCCGGGTCGAGCTCGCCGAGCGCGGCGCCGAGGCCGGGCTCATGGTCGGGGATGTAGCAGAGGGTCGTGTCCCCGTCGGTGATCCGGAACCCGAGCGTCGGGCCGCGGTGGGTGACGGCTTCGGCGCGGATCGTGGCGCTGCCGATCTGCCATTCGCTGGCCGGAGCGTCGAGGAACGAGACCTCGCACGGGAGCTCACGGACCTCGACGGGGGAGAGGGGCGCGGAGATGTAGCGGGCGATGCGCGCCTCCAGCGACGCCTCCGGCGAGCTCGGCCCCCAGATCCGGATCGAGGACTCGGCCCGGAAGCAGGGCGGGAAGAACATCAGCCCCTGGATGTGGTCGAGGTGGAGGTGGGTGAGGAGGATGTTGATCCGGGGCAGATCGGGCGGCAGCGAGAAGCCGAGGGTGCGGATGCCGGTGCCGGCGTCGAGGATCAGCGTCTCGCCGCTGGAGAGGGTGACCTCGCAGCACGAGGTGTTGCCCCCGTAGCGGTTCATCTCAGGCCCCGGCGCGGGAACCGATCCGCGCGCCCCCCAGACCTTGACCCTCATCGCACCACCTCGTGCCTGCCGGTGGTGACCTCGCGTGCCTTCTCGTCGTCGACCGGCCAGAAGATGACCATGGCACCGCTCGCCCCGTCGCCGCCGCCGACGATCGGCATCGCCGAGGCGGCGATGCGGTGATACGCGCCGTCGCTGAAGCGGATCCGAAACTCGCCGTGAGCGGGACGGCCCTCCCGGAGCGCGTCGGTCAGCGGCAGATCCTCGATCGGGGTCGGGCTGCCGTCGTCCTCGAACGGGCCGAAGGCGCGGGTCCACTCATCCGGGGCCATCTGCCCGACGTCCTCGAAGGGACGCCCGAGCAGGGCCCCGGCGGCCTCGTTGTAGAAGAGCAGCTGGCCGCCGCGCCCGACCAGGAGCGACGGCGTGGTGACGCTCGTCAGCAGGTTCCTGGCGAGGATGAGCTCCAGTGGTTTCTGCGAGCCGGACATCGGTCGGCCCACATCATTCCACCGATTGCGCGATTTGACACCAGGACCGGTCGCCTTTGGGCGCTCGCCCCCTCTTCCGGCCGCACGCGGCTGCGCCGCGGGCCGGTCAGCTCATCTTGCCGATCTTGAAGATCTTCGTGCCGCAGTCCGGGCAGGTGCCCTGGATCGCCGGCCGCCCGTTCTTCATCGTGATCTGCTGGGCGTCCTTGATCTCGACCTTCTTGCGTTCCTTGACGCAGTAACCCTCTGGCATCTCGGTGCTCCTTCCGGGTCTCCGCCCCTGTACGAGACGGGACGATCGTGCGACATCGCACAATCGTCGTTCTCGGGCACTCTAGGACGGCGATCGGACGGGAAGGCGAAGGACAAGCGGTTCAGGGCCGCCCGGACCGTTGGCCGCTACGGGTTGTTGCCGGACTCGAGCTCGGAGATCTGGTCGCGGAGCTCCTCGATGTCGCCCTCGAGAACGTCGAGCCGCTCGGAGACGTCGCCGCCGCCGCCGGAGGCGCCGTCGGCCTGCGAGAGCTGATCCTCGATCGCGGTCAAGCGCGCTTCGAACGCGGTCGCGTCGAAGTCGGCTGTCGAGCCGGTCTCGATCTGGTTGACGCGCTCGGAGATCGCGTTCAGATCGTCGTTGTCGGCGGAGTTGTCGCGAGCGTCGATCGCGAGCACGATCGCCACCGCCGAGGTGGCGAGGGAGAGGATCACGGCGGCGACGCCGAGGTACGTGCGTATCCCGACCTTGCGATCGAGCGTCGCGACCCACGCGCGCAGACCCTCGAGCGTCGGCCTGGGTTGGGCTTTCGCGGCGGCGTCGGGAGGCGCGGGCGGAGCGGCGCCCGGACGAGCGCCGGCCGCCGTCTGTCCGGGAGCGGCCGGGCCACTCGTGCCGGGGGCGCCAGTGGGAGGTCTCTGCCCGGGCGCTCCCGGACCGGGCTGCCCGGGAGCGGCCCCGCTGGTGGCGGGTCCGCTCGCGGCGCCGGGGGCGCCCGCGCCGCGAGCGACGGCGGTCGGGGCGGGCGGCTGACCGGCGGTGGGAGGGGCGGACGGTTGCGCGCCCGCCGGGGCACCCGCCGACGGGGTGGACGTCGGAGTGCCTGGAGCGTCCGGAGCACCACTCGGAGTGCCTGGAGCGTCCGGAGCACCACTCGGAGTGCCTGGAGCGTCCGGAGGACCACTTGGAGCGCCGGGAGCGCCCGGAGTGCCACTGGGCGGTGGCGGAGGAGCGACCTGGGTCGGCGGTCCCTGGGGCTGGGAGGCACCGCGCTTGCTGCCGCGGCGGAACAGGGCCATGAGCTACCTCCCGTCGGGGAGCGGACCGGCGACCGTGCCGCCATCGGGCTCGATCGGCTTGCCGTCGGCGACCCAGGCCTGCAGCCCCCCGGCCAGGTTGAACGCCTCGAAGCCGGCCTCGCGGAGCGCGGCGACCACGAAGGCCGATCGGCTGCCGCTGCGGCAGGCGACGACGATCTCCCGGTCGCGATCGAGCTCGGCGGCCCGCACCGGAAGCTTCTCGAGCGGCAGATGCACGGCGCCGTCGATGTGCCCGGCATCCCACTCGTACTGCTGCCGCACGTCGATGAGCTGCGCTCCGGCCTCCACCTTGGAGGCGGCGTCCTCGGGGTTCAGTTCGGTTGTCGTCTCGGTTTCCTGCACGAGGGATGCGAGGATAGAGCGTCACCGCGCTCCGGAGCCCTCGGCGGGTCCCCTACCATTGCTCTTGCACCCGCCTTCTCACCGAGCGGGCTCGAAGCCCCTCGCCCACACAAGGAGAACCTGATGCCTGAAGCAGTCATCGTCGATACCGTGCGCACCCCGATCGGCCGCGCCTTCAAGGGCTCGCTGGCCCAGCTGCGCCCCGACGAGACCGGCGCCTTCGTGATCGACCGCCTTCTCGAGCGCAACCCTGATCTCGACCCGAAGCTCGTCCAGGAGGTGTTCTGCGGCGTCGGCATGCCGCAGGGTCTCCAGGCGTTCAACCTCGCCCGGATCATGGTCCTGCTGTCGGAGAACCTGAGCGAGGAGACCACCGGTGTCACCGTCTCCCGCTACTGCGCCAGCTCGCTCGACGCGATCCGCCACGCCTCCAACGCCGTCAAGAATGGCGAGGGCGACGCCTACATCGCCGCCGGCGTCGAGTTCGTCTCGCGCTTCAACGAGCGCAACGAGGTCGCCGGCAACGACGACAAGAACTCCAAGCTCACCGGTGAGGGCGAGTTGCCCAACGTCTACATCGACATGGGCGTGACCGCCGTCAACGTCGCCGAGAAGTACGGCGTCTCCCGCGACGACATGGACGATTACGCGCTGCGTTCGCAGCA
This sequence comes from Thermoleophilales bacterium, assembly GCA_020636895.1. Classification (GTDB taxonomy): domain Bacteria; phylum Actinomycetota; class Thermoleophilia; order Solirubrobacterales; family 70-9; genus RHKX01. Next base: position 211,887 of record JACJWZ010000001.1, read on the forward strand.
CTTGGCCGTCGCCTCGCAGGAATCCGGCTTCTTCGACAAGGAGATCGTCGCGATCCCGACGCCGAACGGCGAGGTCAGCAAGGACGACGGCCCCCGCAAGGACGAGGGCGACATGCGCGAGAAGCTCGGCAGCCTCAAGGAGGCGTTCGGTGGCGGTGGCGTCACGGCCGGCAACTCCTGCCCGCTCAACGACGGCGCGGCGGCAGCGCTGATCATGTCCGATACGAAGGCGAAGGAGCTCGGCCTGACGCCGCGCGCCCGCATCGTCACCTCGGCCACGGCCGGCAACAACCCCGAGTACATGGGTGTCGCCCCGATCGGCGCCGTCAAGAAGGTGCTCGACCGCGCCGGGATGACGATCGACGACATCGGCACCGTCGAGCTCAACGAGGCGTTCGCCGCCCAGGTCATCCCGATCATGGAGGAGTGCGGGATCGACCAGGACAAGCTCAACACCCACGGTGGGGCCATCGCGCTCGGCCATCCGTTCGGCATGACCGGCGCCCGGATCATGGGCACGCTGCTCAACGTCATGGAGACCGACGACCACGCTGTCGGCCTCGAGACGATGTGCGTGGCCGGTGGCCAGGGCGAGGCGATGATCGTGGAGCGCGTCAACTAGCGCAGCTTTCGACTGAACCCGCCTGAATAGGGTGGCGGCGGGATGGACTTCGCCGCCACCCTCTTCAGCACCGGCTGGGCGTCCGGGGTCAACGCCTACGGGACGGTCGCCCTGCTCGGCATCCTCGGCCGGCTCGGAGTCGGCGAGGTCCCCTCTGGCCTCGAGCGCACCTCCGTCATCGCGATCGCGCTCGGCCTGTTCACGGTTGAGTTCTTCGTCGACAAGGTCCCGGCGCTGGACAGCGCCTGGGACTCGATCCACACGATCATCAGGCCGCTGATCGCGACGATCCTCGGTTTCCAGTTCGGGGGCGAGGAGGGGATCGACGGGATCCAGGAGGCGCTGGGAGCGGGGGCGACGGGGATCGTCGCGCTCGCCAGCCACCTCGTGAAGATGGGCCTGCGGCTCGGGATCAACACCTCGCCGGAGCCCGCCTCCAACATCGTCGTCAGCTTGACCGAGGACGGCCTCGTCGCCGTGGTCGTCCTCTTCTCGATCAACCACCCGGTCCTCGCGGCCTTCATCGCCGCCGTCCTGCTCGCGATCGGGTTGACGATCATCGCGTTCCTCTGGACCCGGATCCGGGCTGTCCTGAAACGCCGGCGCGAACGCCACGAGCATCTCCTGTGACGCGCGATGCGCCGTCGCCCGCGCCGATGTGGGAGGCTCCTCGGCCATGAACGACGGGAACCGGTCCAAGATCCTCGCCCTCGGCGCCTTCGTGGTCGTCCTTATCGTCGCCGTGGTCGTCGGCCTCGTCGCCGGCGAAAGCGACGACTCCGGCGACTCCGCGTCGGCCGGTCCGGACTGCAGCACCGATTCGTCGATCTCCACGGACACGTCGAAGAAGCCCGACGTGTCGCCACCGGAGGGCGATGCGCCCGGCGAGCTCGAGTGCATCGACGTCGTCGAAGGTGACGGCGCCACGGCCGAGTCCGGCGATCAGGTAACCGTGCAGTACGTCGGGATCGACTTCGACACGGGCAAGCAGTTCGACGCCTCCTGGGACAACGGCCAGCCCTTCCCCTTTCAGCTCGGCGCCGGCAGCGTCATCGACGGTTGGGACGAGGGCGTCGTCGGCATGAAGGTCGGCGGCCGCCGCGAGTTGATCATCCCGCCCGATCTCGCCTACGGATCGCAGGGCCAGCCGCCCACGATCAAGCCGGACGCGACGCTCGTCTTCGTCGTCGACCTGCTCGACGTCCAGGACGCGCCCGCGAGCACGGGCACGGCGACGCCCTCCCCGACCGGCTGACCGCGTCCCAAGGGATTCGAAGGGGTTCGCGGGCCCCGTCCGGCCGCGGTTCCCCGGCGCTTCACATTCCGTTCGAGGGCGCTCCAATAGGGTGCGCGCGACCCGAAAGCAGACGTCTCCCGGAGGATCCCGCTCATGGCCCTTGAACAGTCGCTCGCCCAGTTCGCGGAGAAGGAGACCTCGGAGGCCTTCTCCCTGCAGAACTCGAAGCTCCTCAAGGTCGAGCTGTCCGCGGCGACCGTCCAGGCCAAGCTCGGCTCGATGGTCGCCCACCAGGGCGACGTGAAGTTCGAGCACGCGGGCTCGGGCGGCATGTCGCGCTTCGTCAAGAAGGCGATGACAGGCGAAGGAACCGACCTGATGAAGGTCTCGGGCTCCGGCGAGGTCTTCCTCGCCCATATGGCCCAGGACGTGCAGATCCTCCGCCTCGAGGGTGAGGCGATCACCGCCAACGGCGCGAACGTCCTCGCGTTCGAGGACGGGATCGACTGGGACATCAAGCGGGTGGAGGGCGCATCGGGGATGCTCGGCGGCGGCCTCTACAACATGCATCTGCAGGGAACCGGGTATGTGGCGATCATGTCCGATGGCCCGCCGATGCTGATCCAGATCGCGGGCGAGCAGACCTACGCCGACCCGCAGGCGGCGATCACGTGGTCGGCCGGCGTCAGCACCTCGGTCAAGGCCGACGTCAACATGAAGACGCTGATCGGCAAGGGCTCCGGTGAGACGATGCAGATCGCCTTCAGCGGTCAGGGCTGGGCCCTGATCCAGCCGTCGGAGGGCCAGGTCGCCGCGACCGGCGGTGGCGCCGGGGGCATCGGGAAGTTCCTCAGCGGCTGATTCCGGGTAGGGCAGGCTCATGATCGAAGCGGCGGGGCTGAGCAAGCGCTTCGGCGGCCAGATGGCCGTCGACGACGCGTCGTTCACGTGCGCGCCCGGAACCGTGACCGGCTTCCTCGGGCCCAACGGCGCGGGCAAGTCGACGACGTTGCGGATGATCTGCGGCCTCGCCCACCCGACGGCGGGTACCGCGACGGTGCTCGGCGGGCCCTACCGGAGGATCGCCAACCCGGCCCGGCACGTCGGCGTCATGCTCGATGCCAGTGCCCAGCACAGCGGCCGCACCGGCCGCGAGACGCTGCGGCTCAGCGCCGAGACGATGGGTGTCGATCGCAGCCGGGTGCCGGAGTGGCTCGAGCGCGTCGGCCTCGATCCCTCGGCGGCGAAGAAGCGCGTCGGCAAGTACTCGCTGGGGATGCGCCAGCGCCTCGGCTTGGCCCAGGTCCTGATCGGCGAGCCGCAGGTCCTGATCCTCGACGAGCCCGCCAACGGCCTCGACCCGCAGGGCATCATCTGGATGCGTGACCTGCTGCGTGGCTTCGCGCAGGGCGGCGGCACCGTTCTCCTCTCCTCCCACCTGCTGCACGAGGTCGACGCGATCGCCGATCAGCTCGTGCTCATCAACAGGGGAAGGATCGTGGCCCAGGGCGCCAAGGCCGAGCTGCTCGCGACGAGCGGCAGCTACGTCCGCAGTCCCGATCGCAGCGGGCTCGAGCGCGCCCTGCACGCAGCCGGGATCCAGTTCAGCGCGTCCGGTGACGGGCTCCTCGCCGACGGCGACGGCGAGCGCGTCGGCGCCGCCGCGCACTCCGGCGGTGTCGCGTTGAGTGAGCTTCGCGGCGCCGACGGGGGCGGGCTCGAGCAGCTCTTCCTCTCGCTCACGTCCGACGCGGGCGAACCGGGAACGGCGCCTCCGCCACCTCCTCCCGGAACGACGGCGGCGGGATCCGGTGGACAGCCGCCCCCTCCGCCACCACCGCCCGGAGCGCTGTCATGAGCGCCGCAGGGGCGACGGCGAGCTCTCCCCGGCCGGCGCTCCCGCGCCTCGTCGCGGTCGAGTGGCGCAAGATGCTCGACACCCGGGCGAGCCTGTGGCTCGTGGCCATCACCGCGCTCGGCGTCGTCGGCATCGCCATCGCGCAGGCGGCCACCGCCACCGGCTCCGACGCCGAGGCCGGTTCGATCTTCCAGACCTGCTGCGGCATCGCCAGCATCCTGCTTCCGATCGTCGTGATCCTGCTCGTCACGAGCGAGTGGTCGCAGCGGGCGGGCCTGATCACGTTCGCGCTCGTCCCGGCTCGCTCGCGGGTGATCGCGGCCAAGCTGATGGCGGCGGTCCTGCTCGTCGCGATCACCGTCGTGGTCTCGCTGATCCTGGCGCTGATCTGCGGTGGCGCGATCGGCGAGGGCACCGCTCTCTCCGGCGCCGACGCCGCCAACGGCGCCCTCTACCTGCTGATCAACGTCGTGATCGGGTTCTCGCTCGGGCTCCTGTTCATGAGCAGCCCGCTCGCGATCGTCCTCATGTTCGCGGCGCCGATCGTGATCTCCGTGGTCGGCGCGATCAGCGCCTCGATCAACGACGTCACCCAGTGGTTCGATCAATCCGAGCTGCCGGATCTGATCTCCGCGAACGCGTCGATCGATTGGGGCAGGGTCGGGGTCACGGCGCTCGTCTGGGCCGCCCTGCCGCTGGTGCTGGGGCTCGTCCGCCTGCAGCGCAGCGACATCGACTGAGCACTGGGCCCTCGACGGTCGACCAGGCTCCGCCTGCGCCGAACGTCGATTTCCACCCCCCATGGCCCCACACCGTCGACGTTCGGCGACGGGAGATGCCGTCGGGTGGAGGCGCGGCCCCTGGTCGGCCCTGCTTCGCGCTCAGTCGGTGAACAGCGAGTAGCCGTACTCGCCGCGCTTGTAGGCGAGCTTCGCGATCGCCGTCATGCGGTCGTCGTCGTTGCGCTCCATCTGCCGGAGCTGGGAGCGGACCCGCCCCGCCGCGCGCCGGCAGAACGAGTCGGCGATGTAGCGCTCCTGACCGGAGGGCTCGACCCCCTGGTCCGCGAAGATCGCGGTCACCCGCGAGAGCACAGCGACCTGCGCGTAGACGTCGGAGATCGCATCGGCGAGGCGCTTCTGCTGCAGCTGCTTGAAGGTGACGTCCTTCTTGTGCTCGCGGATCAGGCCCTCGGTCACCGCCGCGAGCTCACGCACCTGCTCGGAGACGGCGTCGGCGTGCTTCTCGAGCTCGGGATGGGCCATCGAGATGCTCTCGGGGGCGACCTGGCGCTTGACGCGCCCCGCCGCGTAGTCGGCGAGGACGCCGATCGAGCCGATCGGGTCCCCGAGGCCGATGTTGCCGAGGCCGGAGAGCTTTTCGCCGACCGGCTTCATCGCCGAGAGCGCGATGAAGCAGCGCATCACGTCGTTGGCACCCTCGAAGATCGGGAAGATCCGTATGTCGCGGAGGATCTTCTCGTAGGGGTGGTCCTTCATGTACCCCTCGCCGCCCGCGAGCTGGAGCGCCCGGTTGGCCGCGTACCAGAGGAACTCGGTGCCCGCGACCTTGCAGATCGCCGACTCCAGCGAGTAGTCCTCGACCCCGGCGTCGGCCAGGCCGCAGGTCAGATAGGCCATGGACTCCAGCCCGAACAGGTAGGAGACCATCCAGCCGATCTTCTCCTGGACGAGCTCGAAGTCGGCGATCGGCTGGTCGAACTGGCGGCGCTCGCTGACGTGGTCGATCGTCAGGTCGATCAGCTTCTTCGCCGCGCCCACGGAGCCGGTGCCGAGGCCGATGCGGCCGTTGTTGAGGATCGACATCGCGATGTGGAAGCCATCGCCGGGCTCGCCGAGGACGTTCTCGGCCGGGACCCTGACGTCGTTGAAGTAGAGGCGCCGGAGGTCGTTGCCCCGCAGGCCCATCGTGTCGAAGCGCTCGCCGACCTCGAAGCCGTCCATCCCCTTCTCGAGGATCAGCGCGATGTGGCGGTCCTTGCCGTCGACCTCCGCTCGCGCGAACGCGGTGAAGACGTCCCCCTTGGAGCCGTTGCCGATGTAGCGCTTCTCGCCGTTGAGGACCCAGGAGCCGTCGGGCTGCTGGACTGCGCGGGAGCGCACGTGGTAGGCGTCGGAGCCGGCCTCGGGCTCGGTCAGGGCGAAGCCGGCGAGCTTGCGGCCGGCGGCGAGGTCGGGAAGCCAGCGCTCCTTCTGCTCGTCGGTGCCGAAGAGGTGGATCCCCTTGTAGCCGATCGACTGGTGGACTCCGAGGATGATCGAGAGGGTCGCGTCGATCTGGGCGAAGGTCTCGAAGACCCGCGCGTAGCCCGTCTGCGAGAGCCCCTGGCCGCCGTACTTCTCGTCGACGTAGAGGCCGCAGAGCCCCGCCTCGCCGAGCCGGGCGATGTTGTCGTCTCCGATCCAGCGGTCCTCCTCGACCTGCCGGTGGTCGATCGAATCACCGATCTCCCGCGCCTTCGCGTTCAGGTCGCGGACCTTGCGCTGCTCCTCGGCGTCCGGCTCCGGCCACGGGAACACCATCTCCTCGTGGATCTCGCCGAGCAGCAGGGACTTGGTGAAGGACGACGCGGCCGCGCCGCTCTCCGGCTTCTCGACGACGCTGGACTCCACGGGTGGTCTCCTTCGTTCGCTGTGCTGCGAGCCTAGTTGACGGTCCGTTTCACCTACCCGTGACGCCGCCCGCTCAACCCGCCCTCAGCCGAGGGCGTCGACCCTGTCGGCGATCACCTCGGCGAGCGCAAGCGACGAGGTCGCGGCGGGGGAGGGGGCGTTGCGGACGTGGACGGCGCGCTCGGTCTCGGAGACGACGAAGTCGTCGACGAGCGAGCCGTCCCGGGCGATCGCCTGCGCCCGGACGCCGGAGTGGACACTGCGCTCGACGTCTCCGAGTTGAAGGTCGGGGACGTAGCGACGGCACTCGGCGACGAACGATCGCATCGAGATCGCGTGGCGCATCTCGGTCAGGCCCGTGCGCCAGAACCGCCGCATCATCCGCGGGGTACCGGGCCAGGCGAGGCTCTGGGCGAGATCGCGGGGGACGACGCGCCGCAGCCGATAGGCGTCGCGGGCGCCCACGAACAGGGCGGTCGGGCCGAGCAGCACCTCGTCCTGCGGGGTGCGCGTCAGGTGCATCCCGAGGAACGGCAGGTCGGGATCGGGGACCGGGTAGATGTTGGCGCGGACGAGGTCCTCCCGCCCGGGCCGCAGTCGCAGGTAGGCGCCGCGGAAGGGGACGATGCGTGGGTCCGGATCAGCGCCCGCGAGCACCGCCAGGCGATCGGCCCACGGGCCGGCGCAGAGCACGGCCCGGCCCGCGTCGAGGCTGCCTCCGGGGTGCTCGATCGCAATCCGGCCGCCGCCGGACCGAAGGTCGTTGACCGCGCAGCCGGTGACGACCTTGCCGCCGCCGGAGCGCAGCTCGCTCGCGAGCGAGGCGGCGACCGTGGGGAAGTCGACGACGCCGGTGTTGGGCGAGTGCAGCGCCGCGATCCCGCCGGCGTGCGGCTCGATCTCGCGCAGCCGCTCGAGGTCGATCCGCTCGAGCCCGGGGACTCCGTTGGCGCGGCCGCGGCGCTCGAGCTCATCGAGGCGGGGGAGCTCGTCCTCGCGCGTGGCGACGATCACCTTGCCGTCGCGGCGCGCGTCGATCCCGCGCTCGGCGCAGTAGTCGTAGAGCCGCGCCGCACCCTCCACGCAGAGGCTGGCCTTCAGCGAGCCCGGCGCGTAGTAGATCCCGGCGTGGATGACGCCGCTGGAGTGACCGCTCTGATGGGATGCGATGCGCTCGGCGCCCTCGAGGACCACGATCGAGGCGCCGGGATGGCGGCGCTGCAGCTCTCGGGCGGTGGCGAGGCCGACGATTCCTGCGCCGACCACGCAGATGTCGCATCCCGCGGGGGGCCGCTGGTCCATGGCGCCAACCGTAGATCAAGGTGGGCAAGGTGCTCGTCGCCGCGCTGGCGGATGGTTGAATCCCGCCCGCATGCGCGTGTCAGACATCGGAGAGGACGGTCGCAGGCGACTCTCGGTCGCGCTCGCCGTGATCGGCGCCTTCCTCGCGCTGACCGGCGGGACGTTGCTCTACCTGCGCGAGAACATCTTCGACCGGGACGCGTTCGCCGATCGCGCCGAGGTCGCCTTCAGCGATCAGCGCGTGCGGCTCGCCGTCTCCCAGCCGGTCACCGACGCGATCATCGACTCCGGGCCGACGCAGCTCGTCAACGCCCGTCCGCTGATCGAGTCGGTCGTCGTCGGCGCTCTCGGGACCTCGCCCGCGCGGGCGTCATTCAGGGAGGCCGCCAAGACGGTCGAGGCGAAGCTCTTCCAGCGCGATCCCCATACGCTCCTTCTCAACCTCGCGGCGACGGCGTCGATCGTCGCCGCGACCGTCGACTCGCTCGCGCCGCAACTCGCCGACGACGTCCCGGACAAGATCAGGAACGTTCACATCGAGCTGACCGCGAGCGTCGCCGGCATCGACTCCATCCAGTTTGCGGAGCGGGTCCGCTTCCTCGGCCTGCTCGTACCGCCCATCGCCCTGCTCTGCCTGATCGGCGCCGTGGCGATCGCTCCCGACCGCCGCCGCGGGCTGATCAGGGCGAGCGCCTCGCTCGCGGCCGCGGCGGTGGCCGGGATGATCCTGCTCGCCGCCCTCAAGTCGCTGCTGGTCGGGCACTTCGAGAACGACCTCGTCGCCGACGCCGTCTCCGCGACCTGGGATGCGTTCTTCAGGGATCTCGGCGATGCCTTTCTGGCCGGCGGGGTGTTCGCGGTCGTGCTCGCCGCCGCCGCTCGTTTCACCGACGCCGAGGAGTTCGATCCGCTGGCGCCGTTCGTCCGCGCCGGAGCGCTCCTGCGTCACCGGCCCGAGCAGCCCGCACTGGCGCTGGTGCGAGCCTTGACGCTCGGTGCCGTCGGCATCGTCTTGATCCTCGAGCCCGAGCTCTCACTGGAGGCGATCGCGGTCGTCGCCGGGGCCTGGGTCCTCTACGTCGCCGTCGGTGAGCTGCTCACCCTGCTGGCGCCGCCGCTCCCCAAGTCGGAGAAGGGGAGGGAACCCGTTTGGCAGCGCTTCCGGCCCGGGCGGGTGGCGACCGCGGTCGCCGTGGCGATCGCGGCTTTCGTGGTTGTGGTGATCGTCGGTGACGAGCAGGAGGCGCCCGCGCGTCCCCCGGGCCCGCCGCAGGCCTGCAACGGCTACCCGCAGATCTGCGACAAGCGCATCGACGAGACGACGTTCGCGGCGACTCACAACTCGATGTCGGCGGTGCAGGAGCCGGGGTGGTTTCTCCCCAACCAGCGCTTCGGCATCCGCCGGCAGCTCGACGACGGCATCCGCGGACTGCTCATCGACACCCACTACGGCGTGCAGCGCGGGAGCGGCCGCGGCTTCGCGGAGGTGATCACGGACCTCGCGAAGGAGAACAAGACCCGCCAGGAGGTCGTCGACGAGATCGGCGAGGAGGCCGTGCAGAAGGCCGAGGGGCTGGTCGGCAACCTCGCGTTCGGCGAGAGCCCTCCCGGCGAAGCGGAGCCTTACCTCTGCCACGTGCTCTGCGAGCTCGGCGCGACCCGGCTCGACACCGCCCTGGCGGGGATCAACCAGTGGATGAGGAGGCATCCCGACGAGTTCCTCGTGATCTTCATCGAGGACGTCGTGAGTCCCAGGGAGACGGCCGCCGCCTTCGAGCGGTCCGGTCTTCTGCGCTACGCCTACGTCCCCGATGACGGCGCCGTGCAGCCGACGCTCGGGGAGCTGATCGAGCGGGACGAGCGGCTGCTGGTCATGGCCGAGAACGACTCAGGCGGCGGCAAGTACCCGTGGTACCAGCAGGGCTTCGACCTCGTGCAGGAGACGCCCTACACGTTCCACACCGTCGCCGAGATCAAGGCGCCCGAGAGCTGCAGGCCGAACCGGGGCAGCGCCTCGAACCCGCTCTTCCAGATCAACTCGTGGATCGAGACGATCCCGCGCAATCCCGATCTGGCGGAGCGGATCGACTCCTACGACGCGCTCTTGCAGCGGGCGCGGATGTGCACGAGGATCAGAGGCCTGAAGCCGAACCTCCTCAACGTCGACTTCTACAACCGCGGGGACGTCCTCGATGTCGCCAAGAAGCTGAACGGGATCCCCCTCTCGGAGAAGCCCCAGGTCCGGACGGTGCGATGAGCAAGCTCGCCGCGGCTCTCGGCGCCCTCTTCCTGCTGGCGGGCACGTTCATCGTCTACCTCAACGACGAGGTGCTCGACCCGGATGCCGCCGGAGCGCGCGCGTCGCAGGAGCTCGCCGACAACGCGGAGCTTCGCGCCGCGATTGCGCCGAAGGTCGAGGACGCGGTGCCCGATCCGATCCAGGATCTCCCGCTCGTCGGCGGCGCGAGCGCCGGCGCGGTCGAGATCGCGCTCGCGCAGCCGGTGGCGGCGGATGCCTACGGCAACGCGGTGTCAGCCGCGGTCGTGGACCTGACGAAGGACGACCGCCCCGATCCGGTCGTACTCAACCTCACCGACGTCGCGAACGGCGTCTCGAGCGGCCCGCTCGACTTGGTCGCGGGTCAGGTGGACGTTCTGCAGATCGACCTCACCGGCGCCGACCGCCTGCTCGACGCGCTCGCCCTCGCCGACGACCTCGAGCCCCTCGGTACCCCCTTGGTCGCGAGCGGCGTCCTCCTCCTCCTGCTGTCGATCGTGCTCGCGGGCGGACTCGGCGACGGCATCCTCATCGCCGGGGCCTCGGTCGGGGTTGCCGCCGTCGTCGGCATCGCCGTGCTGATCATCTCCCGCACCCTCTTGGGCGGATCCTTCGACGACGGGCAGACGCGCGACGCGGTGGTCGCCACGTGGGACGCGCTGGGTGGAGACCTGATGACGACGTTCCTGATCGCCGCGATCGCCGGGTTCGTCGCCGCGATCGCCGCCTGGCTGACCATGCGCATACGGGGGAGGCCCGCTGCCGTCGGCCACCCGGAGCTCGCTGGACGCCCGGGCGGGGAACGGCGAGCGCGCGCGCGTCCGGGTGGCGCCCGGTCCCGGCGAGCGCAAGGGCCGGCGCAGGCGAACCGCCGCCCGGAGCCTCCCGAGCCGCCGCCGGATCCGCCGGCGGCGTCCGAGCGGTTCCAGCCCACCGAACGCCACGAGCGGCCTGCCACCGACGAGAGCCTCCAGCCCACCGAACGCCACGAGCGGCCTGCCACCGACGAGCGGTTCGAGCCCACCGAACGCCACGAACGCCCCGTGGCCGACGAGCGGTTCGAGGCCACCGAGCTTCACGAGCGTCCTGACCGCCCGCCACCGCCGCGGGATCCGCCGCCGGAGGCTCAGGAGGCGCCCGATCGCACCCAGCCGACTGAGCGCTCCGACCGGCCCCCACCGCCTCCGACCCCCTCACGGGATACCTGAGCGCGGCGTAGCATCGCCCCATGGCCCTGCCCCTGAAGCCGCCGGTCAAGCCGCAGCTCGCGCGCTCCCGGAAGACGCTTCCCGGAGCCGAGGGTGACGGGGCCGGCGACGGCATCGCCTACGAGCCCAAGTACGACGGCTTCCGGGCGCTCGCCTTCGTCGACGGCGACGACGTCTACCTGCAGTCGCGCGGCGGAAAGCCGCTGGCTCGCTACTTCCCGGAGCTCCGCTTCCCGGCGGACGCTGGCCGCGGCGGATACGTCATCGACGGCGAGCTCGTGATCCTCGGCGAGGACGGGGCCGAGGTCTTCGACGCCCTGCAGAACCGCATCCACCCGGCCGAGTCGCGGATCAACATGCTCGCCGAGGAGACGCCCGCGATCTACCGCGCCTTCGACGTCCTGGTCAGCGCCGGCGAGCGGATCATGGACCGTCCCTTCTCCGAACGCCGCGCCGCTCTCGTCGAGCTCATCTCCGGCATGGAGGGCGCCGTCGAGTCCGGGCCCGGAGGCTGGAGCGCCGGGACCGTCGAGCTGACGCCGCTGACGCTCGACGCCGAGGCCGCCGAGCCGTGGCTCGAGAGCGGGGAGGGGGTGATCGCCAAGGAGCTCGACGCTCCCTACCTGCCCGGCGAGCGCAAGGGGATGTCGAAGATCAAGCGCGTGCGCACGATCGACGCGGTGATCGTGGGCTGGCGGCCGGGCAAGGAGGAGGGCACGGTCGGCTCCCTGATCCTCGGCCTCTACGACGGCGACGACCTCCGCGTCGTCGGCCATACCTCCGGCCTGAAGGCGCAGGAGAAGCGCGACCTCGTCGACAAGCTCGCCCCCTACGAGTCGGGCGAGCGCGGCTCCGCCGACCCGAGTCGCTGGGCCGCCGACCGCGACCTCGAGTGGGTGGCGCTGCGGCCCGAGCTCGTCGTCGAGATCACCTTCGACCACGTCAGCGCCGGCCGTATCCGCCACGGTTCGAAGATCGTCCGTTGGCGCGATGACAAGGCGCCGAGCGCCTGCACGATCGAGCAGCTCGACGGATAGGGACGACGAGATGCTCCTTCGTTCCGCCACGCCGCCGCTGCCACCCGGCCCGCGAGGTCCCGCGACGCTGACCACGCTGCGGCTGATCGAGCGACCGTACGAGACGCTGAGAGGGTGGCGCGCCCGCTACGGCGAGGTGTTCACGGTCAGGACCCTCGTCTTCGGCACGGGCGTCTACGTCGCCGACCTCGACGAGATCAAGGGGATGTTCACCGGCGATCAGTCGACGCTGCGAGCGGGCGAGGCCAACGCGCCGCTGGGCCCGATCCTCGGCGACCGCTCGGTGCTCCTCCTCGACGGCCCCGAGCACCTGCGCCAGCGCCGGCTGCTTCTGCCCCCGTTCGGGGGCTCGGCCGTGCGCACCTTCCGCGAGGTGATCCGCGAGGTCGCCGCGGCGGAGATCGATCGCTGGCGCGTCGGCGAGACCTTCCGGATGCGTGAGCGAATGCGAGGGCTCACGTTCGAGGTGATCGTCCGCGCCGTCTTCGGCGTCACCGAGCCCGCCCGGGTCGAGCGGCTCCGAGCCGCCCTCGTGAGCGTCATCGACTCCCAGTTCGTGCTGCTCGTCCCCGGTGCACTGCGCCGCGAGCTCGGCGGTCATGGCCCCTGGGGGGCGTTCCAGCGTCGTAGGCGCGCCGCCGACGAGCTGCTCTACGAGGAGATAGATCGCCGCCGCGAAGCGCCCGACCTCGAGGAGCGCACCGACGTCCTCTCGCTGCTGATGAGGGCGCGTGACGAGGACGGCGAGCGGATGAGCGACGCCGAGCTCCGCGACGAGCTGATGACGATGCTGCTCGCCGGCCACGAGACGACCGCCACGTCGCTCGCCTTCGCCTTCGACCACCTGATCCGCGAGCCTCAGGTCGTCTCCCGCCTTCGCGACGAGGCCGAGGGTGAGGACGACTCCTACCTCGACGCGGTCGTGACGGAGACCTTGCGGATCCGGCCGGTTATCGACGCGCCGGAGCGCACGCTCACCGAGCCGCGCGAGGTGTCGGGGTGGACGCTGCCGGCGGGGATCCGCGTCTACCCGTCGATCGTCCTCGTCCACCAGCGCGAGGATCTGTATCCAGAGCCCGAGCGCTTCCGGCCCGAACGCTTTCTCGACGGCCCCGCGGAGTCGTACTCGTGGCTCCCGTTCGGCGGTGGGATCCGGCGTTGCATCGGCGCGGCGCTGGCGCAGGCGGAGATGGCGGAGGTGATCCGCGCCGTCGTCTCCCGCGTCGAGCTCGAGCCGGTGCGCCCCGAGCCCGACCCGGTCGTGGTCCGCGGCATCACGATGGTGCCCCGGCACGGGACCGAGGTCAGGGTGGCCAGGGTGCTCACCTAGCCATACGCTGACGGGGGCATGGCCGACCACGAGACGCTCATCTACGAACGCGACGGGCGCATCGGCAGGATCACGCTCGACCGCCCCGAGCGCGGGAACGGGATCACGCTGCGGATGCCCGTCGAGCTCGCCGCCGCGGTCGAGGAGGCCAACCTCGACCCTGGCGTCCATGTGATCGCCCTCGCCGGCAACGGCAGCGGCTTCTGCGGCGGCTACGACCTCGTCGATTCCGCCGAGGGGATGGGCGCCGCCGAGGGCTCACCCGCTCTCGACGGAGCGCCGACCGCGCCCGCGGTCGTCGCCGCCAATCACGATCCCGGTGCCACCTGGGATCCGGTCGTCGACTTCCAGATGATGTCGCGCAACCTGCGCGGCTTCATGTCGCTCTTCCACTCCGACAAGCCCGTGGTGGTCAAGATCCACGGGTTCTGCGTCGCGGGCGGCACCGACATGGCGCTCTGCTCGGACCTGATCGTCGCGGAGGACCGAGCCAAGATCGGCTACCCGCCGGCGCGCGTCTGGGGCGTCCCCACCTCGATGCTGTGGGCGCATAGGGTCGGGCTCGAGCGCGCCAAGCGGCTGCTCCTGACCGGCGATTCGATCGACGGGACGACAGCGGTCGAATGGGGTCTCGCGAGCGAGGCGGCGCCGCTGGCCGAGCTCGACGCCCGCTTCGAGGCGCTGCTCGAGCGGATGGCACGGGTGCCGGTCAACCAACTCGTCATGCACAAGCTCGCGCTCAACCAGGCGCTCTACGCGCAGGGCCTGCAGGCCACTCAGACCATGAGCGTCTTCTTCGACGGGATCGCCCGCCACACGCCCGAGGGGTACGACTTCCAGCGGCGCGCCGCCGAGGCGGGATTCCGCGAGGCGGTGCGTGAGCGCGACGAGCCCTTCGGCGACCTCGGGCTGCGCTGAGCGTGGGCGGCATCCGCGTCCATCGCGTGCCCTTCTCGACCAACGTCGAACGCGTCGCGCTCGCGGCCGGCCACAAGGGGATCGAGGTCGAGTGGGTTGACCACGCCGACGACGATCGCTCCGCGGTCGAGGCGCTCAGCGGGCAACCGCTCGTGCCGGTCGCCGAGATCGACGGCGCCGTCATCCGCGGTTCGATGCGGATCATCGACCGGCTCGAGGAGATGCGCCCCGAGCCGGCCCTGTACCCGGCCGACCGCGCCGCGGCCGCGCGCGCCCGGATGTTCGTCTCCTGGTTCGACCGCGTCTGGAAGGGGCCGCCGAACGCCCTCGACACCGGTGCCGAGCCGCCGCCCGACGCCGGCCTTCTTCGCCGCCGCTCCCGGGAATGGACCGGGTGGATCGCCGACCAGCTCGGCAGCCGCGCCTACTTGGGCGGGGCGGCGCTCGGCGCCGAGGACGTCTGCGCATTCCCGTTCCTCAAGTACGCGGTCGTCGATCCCCGCCCGGAGGACACGGAAGCCTTCCATCACATCCTCGTCGAGCTGCTGCGCGCCGATTCGCACGACCGGCTCGACGACTGGGTCCGGCGCCTCGACGAGCTGCCCCGCGCCTGATGCCGGCGGCGCTGCGCTCGGCCGAGCTCCGCGAGCGCGGTTGAGCGGACGCCCCGGCTCAGCCGGGGACGCGGTGGATCTCGAAGAGGTTGGTGCCGAGCTCCTGATCGGGCAGCCCCGCGGTGACCGCGATGAGCTGCCCGGGCTTGGCGATGCCCTCGGTGCGGGCGATGGAGGCGCAGTCGTCGAGGAGATCGCGGAGCTCGCCCCAGCGCTCGGTGTAGGCGCAGCGGACGCCGAAGAGGAGGTTGAGCCTGCGCACCGTCTCGCGACGCTGCGAGATCGCCAGGATCGGCACCTCGGGGCGCAGCGCCGAGACCAGCCGCGCGGTGCGACCGCTCATCGTCGGCACGACGATCGCCGCGAGGCCGAGCCTGTACGTGGAGGCGACCGCGCCCTGCGCGACGGAGGCCGAGACCTCGCCTGCGATGTCGACGCGGTGGATGAGCCACTCGGCGTATGGGAGGTCGCGCTCGGTCCAGCGCGCGATCCGGTCCATCGTCGCCACGGCTTCGACGGGGTTGTCGCCGATCGCCGTCTCCTCCGAGAGCATCACGGCGTCGGTGCCGTCGTAGATTGCGTTGGCGACGTCGGTCACCTCGGCGCGGGTCGGCCGGTCGCTGGAGACCATCGAGGCGAGCATCTGCGTCGCCGTGATGACGGGCTTGGAGCGCTCGCCGGCGAGGCTGATGAGCCGCTTCTGGGTCGCCGGGACCGATTCGATCGGCAACTCGATGCCGAGGTCGCCGCGAGCGACCATGATCCCGCTCGTCGCCGCTTCGATGATCTCCGCGGCGTTCTCGGCCGCTTGCGGCTTCTCGATCTTCGCGATCAGGGGGATGCTGGAGTGACGCTCCGCGAGCCGCTCGTGCACGGGATCGAGATCGGAGGCGGAGCGCACGAACGACATCGCCAGCAGGTCCACGTCGTTGTCCACCGCGAAGTCGACCCAGCGCAGATCGCTGGCCCCGACCGCCGGCATACCCGACGTCGTGCCGGGCAGGTTCACGCCCTGGTGTGAGGCGACCCGGCCGCCGACCTCGACCCGGCAGTGCACCTCGTCCTCCTCGACCGCAACGGCGCGCAACCGCACCCGGCCGTCCGCGAGGTAGATCGGGTCGCCCTCCCTGACCGCGGCGGGCAGGCCCGCCCAGCCGACCGGCAGCACTCCCTCCACGCCTGGACCGCCGTCGGTGGTCAGGGTCAGCGAGGACTCGGAGCGGATCGTGGTGAATCCGCCGGAGATGTCGCCGAGGCGCAGCTTCGGCCCGGGCAGGTCGCCGAGGATCCCCACCCACTTGCCCATCAGCTCGCCCGCAGCGCGGATCCGGTCGATGTTCTCGGCGTGGCTCGCCTCGTCGCCGTGGGAGAAGTTGAGACGGAAGACGTCGGCTCCCGCCGAGATCAGCCGCTCGAGGATCTTCGGCGAGCGTGACGACGGCCCGATCGTCGCAACGATCTTCGTTCGCCGATGGGTGTGCTCGGTCATGCGATCGCCGATTCTGAAGACCTGGGTGTCGGGTCCGCCGTCGTCCTCGGGCTGTCGTTCGCGTTCGTTCATCGGCCTAGCCCTCCGGCGACCGCCGCCTGTGCAGGAGGCTTCGGTGGGTCGCCTCGGGCATCGGGGCACCTTCGATCTCCGGCTCGTCGTCGGGCGGCGCGTTCGGGCCCGCCTCCAGGCCCTGGATGAAGGGGAGCCGCCACAGCGCGCTGGCGACGACGAGGCCCGCCGCCACGGATGCGAGGCAGAGGAACCACTGACCGGCGTTGAGCAGGTCGAGCTCGAAGAAGTGGCGCACAGGTGCGGCGGCGAGGATCAGGGCGTAGAGCGCTCCCAGGATCGAGACCATCGCCAGCATGTAGCTCTGGATCGCGATGTGCTCGCGTCCGGGGCCGCGCTCGAGCAGCAGGATGAAGGCGAGCCCGAGCACGATCAGGGTCGTGGTCGCCGCCGTCCTCCCCTCGTTCAGGGTGCCGCCGAAGACCCCGTCGACGGTCGCGAACGAGAGCAGCGATCCGATTCCGATGCCGATCCCCGCCGGCACCGCGAACGCCGCCAGCGCCTGCAGCAATCGCCCGCGGTAGAGCGGGCCCTCGCTCGGGGCGAGCGCGAGGACGAAGGAGGGGATGCCGATCGTCAGCATCGCGGCGACGGTGAGCTGCCGGGGGAGGAAGGGGAAGGTGAAGCCGATCAGCGCCGCGGCGAGGATCAGCACCCCCGCATAGACGGTCTTGGTCAGGTAGAGGCGACCGAGCCGGTGGATGTTGCGGGCGATCCTCCGGCCCTCGCCCACCGCGCGCGGCAGCATCGAGAACTGGTCGCGAAGCAGGACGATGTCGGCGATCCCCTTGGTGATCTGGCTTCCCGAGCCCATCGCCACCGCCATCCGGGCCTGCTTCAGCGCCGGCACGTCGTTGACGCCGTCGCCGATCATCGCCGTGAAGCGCCCCGCGTCGGAGAGCGATCCGACCAGCGCCTTCTTCTGCTCGGGCGTGATCCGGCAGAAGATCGTGTTCGCCGCCGCGACGCGGCCGAGCTCCGCGCTGTCGTCGGGGAGATCCGGCCCCTCGACGACCCCGGCGTCCTCGGCGACGCCGAGCGAGTAGGCGACGGCGGTCACCGTCTGGCGGGCGTCGCCCGAGATCAGCTTCAGATCGACCTCCTGCTCGCGCAGGAACTCGATCGTGTCGGCCGCATCGGGCCGCAGTGTCTCCTCGAGCACGACGAGCGCCCGCGGGACCAACGGCGGCGGCGGCTGCCTGGCCGGGTCGGCGGGAAGGCCGCCGGGGGCCTCGGCGAAGGCGATCACGCGCCGTCCGAGCCCCGCCTCCTCGTCGAGCCGGCCCTGCAGCTCGGGGGTCAGCGCGAGAGCGCCGGAGCCGATCAGGATGTCCGGCGCGCCGACGACGTAGGAGCGCGCCGCACCCTCGCCGTTGAGCGTCAGCCCGCTCCACTTCCAGGCGGAGGAGAATGGAACCTCGGCCGAGACCGTCGCCGCGTTGGCCGGGAACGCCTCGGCGATCGTCTCCAGCGTCCGGTTGCGCTCGCCGGCCGAGGCCGCGAAGCGCCCGAGCGCCCGTTCGACGTCGCCGTCGCCGTCGCCCCCGGCATCGATCACGTCGATCAGCTCCAGCGAGCCGTCGGTGAGCGTCCCGGTCTTGTCGACGCAGACGGTGTCGACGGCGGCGAGCGCCTCGGTCGCGCTCATCTGCTGCACGAGCGTGTCCATCGCGGCGAGCCGCCTCGCGGCGACGGCGAGCGTCACGCTCATCAGCAGTACGAGCCCTTCGGGGATCAGTGTGATCAGGCCCGCCGTGGCCGTCTGCGCCGCCTCGGTGAAGTCGACGCTGCGGACCAGGAACCCGAGCAGCATCGTGATCGCGAGCGGGATCATGATGATGGTGGTCGCCCACAGAACCTGGTTGACCTCGGTCTGCAGCGGCGAAGGCGGATGGCGGAACTCCTTCGCCTCTCCCGCGACCTTCTCCGCGTAGGAGTCCTCGCGGACCGCGTCGAGCTCGTAGTAGCCGGAGCCGGAGATCGCGAAGGAGCCGGAGAGCAGCCGGTCGCCGCTCGCCTTGCGGATGCCGTCCGCCTCGCCGGTCAGCAGCGATTCGTCGATCGTCAGCCCACGCGATGAGATCACCGGGCCATCGGCGACGAGCTGATCGCCGGGCTCGACGCGGACGACGTCGCCGGGGACGAGCTCATCGGCCCGCAGCTCGATCTCGTAGCCGTCGCGGATCACGGTCGCGGTCGGTGCGACCAGCAGCGCCAGGCTGTCGAGCGTCTCCTTCGCCCTGACCTCCTGCCGGATCCCGATCGCCGAGTTGACGATCGCGATCACGCCGAACAGCGCATCCGCCCAGAGCCCCTGGCTGAGGACGAGGAGGAAGAAGACGAGGATGATCCCGTTGAAGAGCGTGAGCACGTTCGCTCGGACGATCGAGGCGACCGACCGGGTGGTGCCGTCCTCGGGCACGCCGAGCTGGGCGAGGCGGCGCTCCGCCTCGGCCGAGCTCAGCCCCCTTGGTTGTGCGCTGCCTTCCACCGGTCCCATCCCTACAGGATGCAGGAGGGTGAGGCGAGCCACCTGCCCGGGACGGTCTGATCCGGATAGGCTCCCGCACGCGATGGCTCCCGCGCTCGGCATCAACCTCGGCTACTGGGGTATCGGCCCTCAGGGCGACGACGCCGTCACCTTGGTCAAGGCCGCGGAGGCGGCCGGCTACGACTCGGTCTGGGCGGCGGAGAGCTACGGCTCCGACGTGGTCTCCGTCCTCTCCTGGCTGGCGCCTCAGACCTCGACGATCAAGCTCGGCGCCGCGATCATGCAGGTGCCCGCCCGCCCGCCCGCAGCGGCTGCCATGGCCGGGGCGACGATCGACGGGCTCTCCGGCGGCCGCTTCATCTTCGGCTTCGGCCCCTCCGGCCCCCAGGTCTCCGAGGGTTGGTACGGGGTCCCCTACGCGAAGCCCTGGGGTCGCACCCGCGAGTACATCGAGGTGGTCCGCGAGATCATCGCCCGCGAGGGGCCCCTCGACCACGACGGGCCCCACTACAAGCTGCCGCTGCAGGGGGAGGGCACGACCGGCCAGGGGAAGGCGCTGAAGCTCAACTTCCATCCGCTGCGCAACGAGATCCCCGTGTTCGTCGGCGCGATCGGTCGCAAGTCGGTCGAGATGGCGGCCGAGATCTGCGACGGCTGGATCCCGATCTTCTTCAGCGCCGACGCCTTCGAGGAGACGTGGGGCGAGCACCTCGCGAAGGGGTTCGAGAAGGGCGGCCGCAGCCGCTCCGACCTCGAGGTCAGCCCCTCCATCCAGGTCGCGATCGACGGCGATACCGAGACCGCTCGCAACGTCGTCAAGGCGGGCCTGCTCCTCTACCTCGGTGGGATGGGAAGCCGCGAGACCAACTTCTACGTCGACCTCGCCTGCCGCTTCGGCTTCGAGGAGGACGCGCTCAACGTGCAGTCCCTGTTCCTCGACGGCAAACGCGACGAGGCCTATCAGGCAATCCCCGAGGAGCTCGTCGACGCCACCTCGCTGATCGGCACCGAGGCGGAGGTCGCCGAGCGCGTCAAGCGCTTCTCCAACGCCGGCGTCGATCGCATCATCGCCTCGCTCGTACACCTCGACCAGGGTGAGCGCATGCACACCCTCGAGCGACTCGCCGCGATCGTCGGCGACGACGCCTGATCCCGAAGCCCCTGCCGCGCTCCGGGCGCAGGTATAAACGGCGGTCATGGCGGACCTGAGACCCGGAACAGAGTTCGCGGGTCATCGCATCGAGGGGGTCGCCGGCCGCGGCGGGATGGGGACCGTCTACCGCGCCACCCACCTCGTCCTCGATCACGAGGTCGCGCTCAAGGTGATCTCAGCCGAGCTCGCCTCCGACGAGGCCTTCCGCGAGCGCTTCCGTTCGGAGTCGCGGATCGCGGTGTCGCTGCGCCATCCCAACGTCGTTCCGGTCCATCACGCGGGGGAGGAGGACGGCCGCCTCTTCGTGACCATGGACCTGATCGACGGCCCCGACCTGCGGCGCCTCCTGATCTCGGGCGGGACGATCGACCCCGCGCGCGCGGCGGCGCTGCTGACACAGGTCGCTGGTGCCCTCGACGTCGCTCACTCGCGCGGTCTCGTCCATCGCGACATCAAGCCCGGCAACGTCCTCGTCGAGCCGCGGGAGGGCGAGGATCCGGCCGAGCACGCCTTCCTGACCGACTTCGGCCTGGCGAAGCGGTTCGACCAGGCGAGCGGCGCCGCGCTGACCGCGACCGGCGGGTTCGTCGGCACGCTCGACTACGTCTCGCCCGAGCAGATCAAGGGTGAGCGCGTCGACGCCCGCACCGACGTCTACGCCCTCGGCTGCGTCCTCTACGAGATGCTGGCCGGCGGGCCGCCGTTCGGGGATCGCAGCGAGAACGTCTCGAAGATGTACGCGCACCTGCAGGACGAGCCGCCCTGGCTTCCCGGCGAGGTCGACGACGACCTCGACGAGGTGATCGCCCGCGCGCTCGCCAAGGAGCCGCGCGACCGCTTCCCGTCCGCCGGCGATCTGGCCAGGGCGGCGACCGCGGCGGCCTCGGGGATGGAGGGGACGGTCGCCGAGCGCAGCGTCGCGCGCGGCCCGGCCGCGCCACGGACGCCGGCCGGCAGCAGCCCGGTGCCCGCCGAGTCCCTCGATCCGACGATCGAATCGGAAGCGCCGGCAGGCGGCTCCGGGGCCCCCGGTGGTGGCATTGGTGGCAGCGACGGCCCCGGCGGGCCGGGGGCTACGGTCGCCGACTCCGGCGACGGCCCCTCCGGTCCCGGCGCACCGCCGTTGGAGGCGACGCGAGAGGACCGCACACCGGCGACGCCGGCGCAAGCGCAGCGCTCACCCGACGAGCCGCCGGCGCCTCGAGGGCGTCGCCGGTTCGGGGTGCTGCTGCTCGTCACCGCGGCGGTCGTCGCCGTGATCGTCGCCGCGGTTCTGCTTCTCGGAGGTGACGACGGAAGCTCGTCGGGACCCACCGTCGACGGTGACCCGATCCCCGTCAAGGGCTTCCCGCTGGGCCTCGCCATCCACGACAACCTCGTCTCCGTGGTCACCCGCAACGGTGGCGAGCTCGTCTCGTTCAAGAAGGAGACGCGCAAGCAGGTCGGCGATGCGATCGACCTCGGTGGCTCCGGGGAGGACGTGGCGATCGCCGCCGGCAGCGCCTGGGTGACGCTCCCGGGCGACGGCGCCGTCGCCCGTATCGACCTCGACGAGAACGGCGTTCCGGCCGGCACCCCGCAGCTGATCCCCGTCGGGACCGAGCCGCGCGGCATCTCCGCCGACGGCGGCGAGGTCTGGGTGGCGAACCTCGGCTCCGCGAGCGTGACGATGATCGACGCGAAGACGAACGCTGCGACGCCGCTCCCGCTGCCCGAGGGCGCCGAGCCCACCGATGTCGCCTTCGACGGCGACGACGTCTGGGTCAGCGACCGCTCGGGCTCGGTGATCGAGCTTCCCAACGGCGGCGAGGGGAAGCCCAAGGCCTTCCCCGTCGGCAACGACCCGAAGGGGATCGACGTCCTCGACGGCTACGTCTGGGTGGCGGTCACCGGCGATGGCAAGGTGAGCCGGATCGCGACCGACGGCGGCGAGCCGTTCCTCGTCGACGTCGGCGGAGAGCCCCGCGGCCTCGTCGCCGACACCGAGCGCAACCTCGTCTGGGTCGCCAACGGGGACGGCTACGTGACCGCGATCGACCCCGACGACCTCGGCAATCCGAAGGACGTCGACGTCTCCGGATCCCCCGAGGAGGTCGCGGTGGGCCCGCTGAAGGTCTGGGCGACCACGGGTGTGGGCAACGAGCTCTACTCGATCGAGCCCTGAGCGCGGGGCGCTCGCCGAACCGAGCGCGCGAGGAGGCGATCGACGGCCGCGGCGCTACAGGTCGCGCTCGGCGATTACGCCGCTCTGCATGGCGCGCTGGACGAGCGCCACCCGCTTGCCACTCTGCGGGACGTCGCCGAGCTCGAACTTCTCGAAGAGGGCTCGCAGGTGCGTCTTGACGGCGTCGATGCTGAGATGGAGGTCCGCCGCGATCTCGGCGTTGGTCGACGGGGTCGCGAACGACGTCCCCTCCTTGAAAGGGCGGCAGAGGGAGACGAGGACGCGGCGCTGGGCGGGGGAGACTGCGGTCGCACCGGCGATGCCCTCGTCGGCCACGACAGTCGCCTCGGGGGCGGCCTCGACCGGCACCCGGTACCTGATCCGGGTCTGCCCCGTACGGATCACGTCACCGTCGCGAAGCCGGCGCCGGCCGCTGACGCGCTCCTCGTTGACGAAGGTGCCGTTGCGGGAGATCCCGTCGTCGAGGAGCGTGCACTCGCTGCCGACGAACTCCACCTGCGCGTGCAGACCGGAGACCTCTCCGTCCGCCGGCAGCGACACGTCCGCCGCATCGCTGCGGCCGATCCAGATCGAACCGCGCTCACCCTCCACCACGAGGATGCGCTGGACGTCGGCACCGTCGCGATAGACCAGCAGCGGCGCGCCGAGCCGCTCCATCTCGATCTGCTCCTTGAGCTCGACCGCGGTCTGCGGCCGCTCCGACGCTCCTGCGGGGGGCATGGCGTCAGGCTAGATGATCTCAGGCGGATATAACGGTCCCATGGCCGGTACCGAGGTGCGTGAATTCGCGGGTTTCCGCATCGTCCGCCCGATCGAGCTCGGCAAGCGCGCCAGCGTCTGGGAGGCCGAGGATCCGGACGGCTCCGTGCGGGTTGCGATCGAGACCCTGACCGGGGAGGCCGCAGCCGACGAGGACGTCGCCGAGTGGTTCACCGAGGCCTGGGGGCTCGCGGCGGGTATCGAGCAGCGCAACGTCGTCTCGGTGCGGCTGATCTCAGAGCAGGAGGGCGTCCCGTTCGTCGTTCGCACGCCGGTCGGCGAGATGACCCTGGCCGACCGGCTTGAAACGGGTGGGCCGCTCTCGGCCGGCGCGGCGCTGCAGGTGCTCGGTGAGCTCGCCGAGGCGCTCGAGGCAGCGCATACGGCTGGGCTCGTCCACGGCGCCCTCACCCCCGAGGTCGTCAGCATCGACGAGCACGGGTGCGCCCATCTCGCCGGCTTCGGCCGCCGTCTCGGCTACCGCAGCGACGACGTCCGCGACCTCGGTGAGCTGCTCGTGGCGATGCTGGCGGATCAGGCTCAGGACGCAGGCACCGAGGACGTCTCCGAGTGGGAGCGGCTCCATGCCGAGGCGCTGCGCGAGGTCGGAGCCGAGGCCGCCGAGAGAGGTTTCGCCCGAGCCGGCGAGCTCCTCGCGGCTGCTCGCGAGGCGCGTCCGCGAACCCCCGAGGGCGGGCGGCCGCCCGGCCCCAGTGGTACTTCGATCGTCCTCGCTGTCGTCGCTCTCTTCGCGGTCGTCGTGATCTTCGTGCTGGTGGTGGGCGGCGACGACGAGGGACCGAAGGGAGAGGTCAGCGTCCCGTCCGCCGAGACGACCGGCGACGAGACCACCGCGGCGATCGCTCCTTCCACCGGCCCGGCGCGGCCGATCCCGGTGCGCGGGAATCCCGTGGGCGTCACGACCGAGGGCGACTCGGTCTACGCGGTGACCAAGGACGGCGCCTCGCTCGACGGCTTCGATCAGGAGACGGGCGAGCGCATCCTCGGGCCGGTCGACCTCGGCTCTCCGGCCGCCGACGTCGCGATCGCCGGCGGCTCCGCCTGGGTGACCCTCCCGGGCGCCGACTCCGTTGCGCGGGTCGACCTGGGCGCCGACCAGCCCGTCCCCGATACCTATGGCGTCGGCGCCGAGCCCGAGGGGATCGCCGCCTCCCGGCGCTCGATCTGGGTGCTCGACGAGGGGTCGCGCGAGCTCTCCCGCATCGATCCCGGCGGAGGGGACTCCGAGACGTTCGGGATCGATGCCGCCAAGCCCAGCGCGATCGCGGCGGGCGACGGCGAGATCTGGGTCGCCGACGCGAAGGGCGCGGTCATCCGCGTCGATCCCGACGCGCCCGGTAAGCAGCGACGCCTGCCCGTGCCCGGCCGGCCGGAGGCGTTGCAGGTCACCGAGGACGGGACCGTCTGGGTGGCGGACGCGGCGGGCGGCACCGTCGTGGCGCTCGATCCCGGTTCCGGGGATGCGGCGGAGATCGCGGTCGGGGGCGAGCCCCGCGATCTGGCCGCCGACTCCGAGCGCCTCTGGATCGCCAACGCCGACGGCTACGTGAGCGCCGTCGAACTGGAGACCCAGACGGCCGAGACGCTCGACCTGAGCGGCGCCGGCGGCTCACCGCAGGCCGTCGCTGTCGGTCAGCAGGTCTGGGTCACGACGGGCTCGGGAAACACCCTGGTCGCCATCGCTCCGGCCGCTCCGTAGCCACTGCGGAGGGACGCGGAAGCCCTGATCGGCCGGGCTCCGGTAGCCTGCGCCGCCGCCCATGCGGATCGGAGTCCCGAAGGAGACCCTCGAGGGGGAGCTGCGCGTCGCGCTGATCCCTGAATCCGTCAAGGCCCTGAAGGCGAAGGGCCTCGACGTCGTCGTCGAATCCGGCGCCGGGGTCGGCTCGGGCGCTCCCGATGAGCAGTACACCGAGGCGGGCGCCGAGATCGGCGACCCGTGGGGGGCCGACATCGTCCTCCACGTCGCGGTCCCGACAACCGAGGAGATCGCCAAGGTCGGCTCCGGCAAGGTGCTGATCGGCTTCCTCGCGCCGCTCACCTCCGCCGAGACGACGAAGGCGCTCGCGTCCGGCGGCGTGACCAGCTTCGCGGTCGAGGCGATCCCGCGGATCACCCGCGCCCAGGCGATGGACGGGCTCTCCTCGCAGGCCAACGTCGCCGGCTACGCGGCGACCCTGCTCGCCGCGCGCGAGGCCGGCCGCTTCTTCCCGATGATGACCACCGCCGCCGGCACAGTGAAGCCGGCGCGCGTGCTCGTGCTCGGCGCCGGCGTCGCCGGTCTCCAGGCGATCGCCACGGCCAAGCGCCTCGGCGCCGTCGTCAGCGGATTCGACATCCGCCGTGCCGCGTGGGAGCAGATCTCCTCGCTGGGGGGCCGCCCGCTCGAGCTCGACTTCATCCCCGACGCCGAGGACGAGGGCGGATACGCGCGCCCGCTCACCGACGAGGAGAACGAGCAGGTGCGGGAGGCGCTCGCCGACAACGCGGGCAAGCAGGACGTGATCATCACCACCGCCCTGATCCCGGGCCGCCCCGCGCCGATCCTGATCACCGCTGCGGGCGTCGCCAACATGCAGCCGGGCTCGGTCATCATCGACCTCGCCGGCGAGAGCGGCGGCAACTGCGAGCTGACGAAGGCGGGGGAGACGGTCGTCTCCGACAACGGCGTCAAGATCATCGCCCCGGCGAACCTGCCGAGCGACATGGCCGCTCACGCCTCCCAGCTCTACGCGAAGAACCTCGAGAACTTCATCGGTCTGATCGTCGACGAGGAGGGCAATCTCAACGTCGACTTCGAGGACGAGGTCGTCGCCGGCGCTTGTCTGACCGACGGCGGCGAGATCAAGAACGAGCGCGCCAAGAGCGTGGTCGAGGGGAGCTGAGAGATCCGATGAGCTTCGTCACCGAGCTGACCATCTTCGTCCTCGCCGCGTTCGTCGGATTCGAGGTCATCTCGAAGGTGCCGGCGACCCTGCACACGCCGCTGATGTCGCAGACCAACGCGATCCATGGCATCGTCATGCTCGGCGGCCTGATCGTCGCCGGCTACGCCGACGACGGCCTCGAGTACGTGATCGGCTTCATCGCGATCGCCTTCGGCGCGATCAACATCGTCGGCGGCTTCATGGTCACCGACCGCATGCTCGGCATGTTCAGCCGCAAGAAGCCGCAGAAGCCCTCCGATTCGGACTCCCCGGCTCAGCCAGGCGGCGGGGCGGGGAGCTAGCCGCGATGAGCATCCCTCTCGCACTGCTCGAGCCGGGTGGCGACGTCGTCACGCTGCTCTACATCGTCAGCTTCTCGCTGTTCATCTTCGGCATCCGCCGCGGCACCCACCCGACCACCGCCAAGCAGGGCAACATGATCGCCGCCGTCGGCATGGTGATCGCGATCGTTGCGACGCTCCTGCTCGACGGGATCGGCAACTGGGGGATCATCTTCGGCGGCCTGATCGTCGGCGGCGCGGTCGGCGTCATCGCCTCGATCCGGGTGCAGATGACCGAGATGCCGCAGATGGTCGCGCTCTACAACGGCGTCGGCGGCGGCGCTGTCGCACTGATCGCCTGGTCGGAGTTCCGTCACGGCCTCGCGATCGGCTCCGACTTCCCGCTCGAGGAGTTCATCCCGGTCCTCTTCGCCGCCGTCATCGGCTCGATCTCCTTCTGGGGCTCCAACGTCGCCTTCGGGAAGCTCCAGGACATCGTCCCGACCGGCTCGGTGAAGCTGCCGGGACAGCAGGTGATCAATGCCCTGCTGCTGATCGCGATCATCGCGGCCTGCATCTACCTGGGAATCAACCACGCCGACGACCCCTCGCAGGGGATCTTCATCCTCATCCTCGTCGGCGCGGCTCTGCTCGGCATCTTCGCGGTGCTCCCCATCGGCGGCGCCGACATGCCCGTCGTCATCTCGCTGCTCAACGCCGCGACCGGCCTCTCCGCCGCCGCGGCCGGCTTCTCGCTCGACAACGTCGCGCTGATCGTCGCCGGCACGCTCGTCGGCTCCTCGGGAACGATCCTCACCGCCGAGATGGCCACGGCGATGAACCGTTCGGTCTCCAACGTCCTCTTCGCCGGCTTCGGTGGAGCCGCGGGAGGGGGTGGAGGCGCCCCCGGCGAGGAGCGTCCGCACCGGTCGATCGGCGCGCAGGATGCGGCGATCGCGCTCGCCTACGCCGACTCCGTCGTGATCGTCCCCGGCTACGGCCTCGCCGTCGCCCAGGCCCAGCACGCCGTCAAGGAGCTTGCCGACGAGCTCGGGAAGCGTGGGGTGGAGGTCAGGTACGCCATCCACCCGGTCGCAGGCCGCATGCCGGGCCACATGAACGTCCTCCTCGCCGAAGCCGACGTCCCCTACGAGAAGCTCGTCGAGATGGAGGACATCAACCCCGACATGCCGCGCACCGACGTCGCCGTCGTCATCGGCGCCAACGACGTCACCAACCCGGCCGCCAAGGACGATCCCGACAGTCCGATCGCGGGCATGCCGATCATCGAGGTCGCCGAGGCCCAGCAGGTCATCGTCATCAAGCGCTCCCTGAGCCCGGGCTTCGCCGGTATCGACAACGACCTCTTCTACCTCGACAAGACCGCGATGGTCTTCGACGACGCGAAGAAGGCGGCGCAAGACATAGCGGCCGAAGTCGACCGCCTCTGACGCTGGCGGCCTGGCAGGCGCCATGCCTGCTTCCTCGTCGGCTCACGGCCTGGTGCGCACCTGGGCCTCTTCGCCGCTCGCTCGCTTCGCGCGTTGCCATTTTGGTCCGCCCAGCGAGGCAAAATGGCAGCGGAGGTGCCGGGTGACGTCCGTGGTCGGCATCCGGCGAGGGTGGGTGCGGGGTGCCGGCACCGCGGATTTGCCGCCTTTGCAGCCAATACCTTGGTTGGCCAATGGAGCGCAGGAAGGTAGGTAACGCCGAGTTCATCGCACGGCGTCCGCTCACCTTCGAGGAGCTCGAGGGCTGGGTCGGCTGGCGGGCGACCGACGTGAACGGGGCGCTGATCGGGCACGTCGAGAGGGTCCTGCGCGACGAGTCGGGGGCACCTGCCTGGCTCGTCGTCAGCGAGTTCCGGCTCGGGGACGGGCGTCGGTTCATCGTTCCGGTCGGCGACGCGGTCGGCGGCGGCGGCCACGTCTGGTCTCCGTACCCGCGCGAGCACATCCAGAGGACGGCGCGGATAACCGGCCCCCGGGTGACGATCCAGGCACACCGGAGGCTCCGCGCGCACTACGAGATCGGCCCGCGCGCCGCCTGAGCAGCTTGCGTCCGCCCCCGTTCGTCAGTCGCGCTTGGAGTCGCTGCGATTCCGTGAGCCCCGGACTCGTGGCAGCAGCCAGCCCACCAGCGCTCCGAGGACGAAGGCGATCAGGAGCCCGAAGAACAGCGGCGTCTGGGCGCTCGCGAAGAAGAAGTTGAACTCAACCTTCTGCGAGTTCTGAACGATCAGGATCAGCGCGGCGAGCGCGGCTGCGCCCGCCAGGTAGAGGCGGATCTGGCTGCGCGTGTCGCGCTGCTTTCGCCCGAGCGGGTCGTTGGGATCGCGTCGGTCGGCCATTCGTCACTGACCCTACCCGCAATCGGCACAGCGCGATCACCACCCGTGAATCGCCGCGACCTAGGTTCGGTTCATGGACCGGATCAGGCGGATCGCCGGGCGCGAGGATGGGCAGGCGGCCCCGGAGTACGCGGGCGTCGTCCTCCTCGTCGCGACGCTGCTCAGCATCGTCCTCACGATGGCCGGTTCCGCCCTCCCCGGTGGCAGCCTTGCCCGCGCGCTCGCATCGAAGCTGGTCTGCGCGGTCGGGTCTGCGGGAGCCTGCGGAGAGGAGGCCGCCGCGCTGGACCCGTCGTCGCCGACCGAAGCGGTCTACGGGCTCGAGCTCGCGGCGATGCTCGACGAGCGCGCTCCGGAGATCTCGTTCGAGCCCGACGACTTCGTCTCGCTTCCGGTCGACTACCGCGAGTGCCGCAATCGCTCCTGCGCGGACTCCATCCGCCATGGTTCCCTCGAGCACACCCAGACCGGCCTCGAGCCGACCGTCTTCACGCACGTGATCGACTGCCGCGATCCAGAGGCGGCAGCCGCCGCCGGCTACGACTGCTCGGGTGAGCGCGCCGGCAACGTCTACCTGCAGTACTGGCTCTACTACCCCGACAGCGCCACGCACGGCTTCGGCGCCTCGGGCTACCACGAGGACGATTGGGAGGGCTACCAGGTGAAGGTCGACCCGGAGACGGGTCAGGCCGAGGCGAGGGCGAGCTCCCACCACGGCTACAACGGTCGCGGCGGCGACCCCATCAACGACGTCGGCATCACCGCGGGCAAGCCCGGCTGGGACTCGGTCCTCGGCCACCTGCACGTCGCCGCCGGCAGTCACGCCGGGATGACCGAGAGGGGCGACGAGGACGATCGCTGGCTGGCTCCGCCGAACCTGCGGCTGATCCCGCTCGAGCCGATCGCTGAGGCCGGCGACGCGCCCGAGTTCGAGATCACCCCTCCATGGGGAAAGGGCGTCTGGTCCGACCCCGAGGCGACGGGGACCTAGAGCCGCGCTGCCGTCGGCGCTTGCCAGTGGCCCGGTCTGGGTAGGCTGACCACATCGCGGGATCCGCGCCTGCAATCTCGAGGGACGGCGTCGCCGAACGACTGGCGGAGGCGCGGGAGCGGACGCTTCTGCTGATCGAGCCGCTCGACGAGGAGCAGCTCAACAGGGTCTACACCCCGATCCTCAGCCCACTCTCCTGGGATCTCGGGCACATCGCCAACTTCGAGGAGCTCTGGCTCGTGCAGGGCGTCGGCGACCTCGAGCCGCTCGACGGGGAGCTGGGTCGCCTCTACGACGCGATCGAGAACCCCCGGGCCGGACGCAGCGAGCTCCCGATCCTGCGCGGGGCGGAGCTGCGCGCCTACATGGACGAGGTGCGCGGCCGAACCCTCCAGGTCCTCGAGGGGGTCGAACTTGCCGATGGCGACGATCCCATGCTTCGCGACGGCTTCATCTACGAGATGCTGATCGCCCACGAGCACCAGCACAACGAGACGATGCTGCAGGCGCTGCAGATGATCGACGGCTATGCGCCGCCGATCGTCGATCCGGGCCCCTCGGCCGAGCCGGTGTCCCCGGGCCCGGAGATGATCGAGATACCGGCCGGGACCTACGCGATCGGCGCCGCCCCCGACGGCTTCGCCTACGACAACGAACGCCCTCGTCACGAGGTCGACCTCGATGCCTTCCTGCTCGACCGCATACCGGTCAGCAACAGAGCCTTCGCGGACTTCGTCGCCGAGACCGGCAGCGAGCCTCCGATGTACTGGGAGGGCGACGGCGAGGGGGGTTGGATCACGACCGTCTATGGCCGCCACGAGGCGATCGATCCGGATCTGCCCGTCGTCCACGTCGACCACGGCCAAGCGAAGGCGTTCGCCGCCTGGGCGGGCAAGCGCCTGCCGAGCGAGCTCGAATGGGAGGCCGCGGCCGCCGGGGCTGATCGCGAGCGGGCCAACCTCGACCACCTCGCCTTCGGCACCGCGCCGGCCGGCGCGTACGCCGACGCCGCCTCCGACCACGGCGCCGTGCAGATGCTCGGCGACGTCTGGGAGTGGACCGACTCGACGCTCGACGGCTACCCGGGCTTCAGCGCCTTTCCGTACCGGGAGTACTCCGAGGTCTTCTTCGCCGACGCCTATCCGGTCCTGCGCGGCGGCTCCTGGGCTACGCGCCGCAACGTGATCCGCACGAGCTTCCGCAACTGGGATCTGGCCGAGCGCCGCCAGATCTTCGCCGGCGTTCGCTGCGCCCGGGACGTCTGAGGGGAGGGGGCGACGTGCAGGGCGGGCGAGGAGCCATAGAGATTCAGGTCGATCTGCCGGAGGACGGCGCTCTGGCGGGGATGGCGGAGGTCGTCCGGGAGGGACTCTCCTGCCCGTTCAAGGAGATCCCGCCGAAGTACTTCTACGACGAGCGCGGATCGGAGCTCTACGAGCGGATCACCGAGCTTCCCGAGTACTACCCCTACCGCTGTGAGCGCCAGATCCTCGACGCCCGCGCCGCCGAGATCGTCGCTGCCGCGCGGCCGCGGACGCTGATCGAGCTCGGCTCCGGGGCCGCCTCGAAGAGCCGGGTGCTGCTCGACGCGATGAGCGAGATCGGCACGCTCGAGACCTACGTCCCCGTCGACATCTCCGAGGAGATCACCCGCCGCGCGGCCTCCGAGCTCGTGGACGAGTACCCCGGCCTCGACGTGCGCGGCATCGTCTGCGACTACGAGACCCACCTCGAGCGGATCCCGCGTCCCGAGGGCGCGCTGATCGCGTTCCTCGGCGGCACGATCGGCAACTTCCGCCCGGCCGCCCGGCGCTCCTTCCTCGCCCGGATCGCGACCCTGATGTACCCGGGTGACCGCTTCCTGCTCGGCACCGACCTCGTCAAGGACAGGGCGACTGTGGAGGCCGCCTACAACGACTCCGCCGGCGTCACCGCCGAGTTCAACAAGAACGTCCTCGCGGTCCTGAACCGCGAGCTCGGGGCGGACTTCGACCTCGATGCGTTCGAGCACGTCGCCTTCTGGGACCCGGAGAACGAGTGGATCGACATCCGGCTGCGTGCCCTCGCGGAGCAGTTCGTCGATCTCACAACGCTCGACATGCGTGCGCACTTCGCCCGTAACGAGGAGATGCGGACCGAGATCTCGACCAAGTTCACCCGTGAGCGGATCGAATCCAGCTACGCCGACGCGGGGCTCGAGCTGCTCGAGTGGTGGCTCGACGACGCCGGTCTCTACGCGCTCAGCCTCGCCCGCCCGCTGGCTCAGTAACCGCGAGCGGGCAGCAAGCTCCGAGCGCCGGAGGATGGCCGGCGGAGAGCCACCTTCGGATCGCGCCCGCGGGCTCCCGCTTCCGTTTCAGCGGCGTGCGACCGAGTAGACCTCGAGGTCCTTCGGTGCCCCCTTGGCCCGGAACCGCAGCTTGCGCTTGATCTTGAACCGATCCTCGTCGAGGCGGTCGCGAACCGAGCCCGAGACGAGCAGCTCGTCACCCTTCGCGGCCTGGGCGACGCGGGCGGCGATGTTGACGTCGACGCCGAGGTAGTCGCGGCCGACGCGGCGCGGCTGCCCGTGGTGGGCGCCGGCGCGCATCAGCGGCCGCTCACCGAGCACGTCCACCGCGGCGATCGCCTCCTGCGCGTCGAGGACCGCGTCGACCGCCGCCTCGGGTTCGAGGAACGTCGCCATGAGGCCGTCCCCGAGCCGCTTGACGACGCGCCCGCCGCGGTCGGTGAGCGCCGGTGTCACCTGGCGGTCCACCTGGCGCAGCAGCTCGGTGGCCGCGGTATCGCCGGCCTCGAGCGCCCAGTCCGAGAAGCGGACGAGGTCGGTGAAGACGATCGTCATCTCGGTCTCGCCGCGCTCGTCCCAGCCGCCCGAGGCGAGCGCCTCGTAGACCTGCAGCGTCCCGAGGCCGAGCTCGCGCAGGATGCTCGGCCGGTCGGTGCTGATCTCGGCGATGCGGCGGCCGAGGACCTGGGAGGCCTGATCGCCGCCGGTGGACATCGGATCACCGAAGTCGCTGTCGCCGGGGAGGATCCGCCGTGCGCCGCGAGCCAGCTTCGCCAGCGTCTCCAGGCGGCCAGCCGGGCTCGGGTCGATCTCGACGATCTCGACCTCGTCGTCCTCGCGATCCCCTGCGCTCACCCCGTCGAATCTACCCAGTCGCGCCGCGGTCCAGACGTTCCTATAGGCTCGCGCCGGGATGCAGGTCTCGAAGCTTTCGCGCGCGGAGGTGCTGGGAATGGTGGCCGGGCTCGTGCTCGTCGTGGCCGTCCTCTTCCTTCCCTGGTACTCGCTCGCCGATATCGACGGCGCACCGCGTCATGGGGACGAGTTCATCTGCGGCTCGGGGGAGTACTCCTGCACCGGGTTCTCGACCTTCCCGATCCTGCGCTGGCTGCTGCTCGCGGCTGCCGCCGCACCCTTCATCCTCGCCTGGATCGTGGTCCGCGGCAACAAGCTCTCGTGGCCCCCGGGGGAGCTGACCATGGTGGTCGGCTTCACCGCATTCGTGCTGATCGCCTACAACGGCATCCTCGATCTGCCCGGCAGCGGGCCCGCCGAGGTCGGCGTCAGCAAGGACTGGGGCTACTGGGTCGCGCTGCTGGCGGCGGCTGGGATCGCCGCTGCGGGCATCGGCCGCTCCATGGAGGAGCAGCCGGGCGGGGCCGGCGCCCGAAAGGCTCCCGGTTCGGTCTGACCCGGCTCCGGGACGCGGCCTGACCGCGTCGCGGCTCCTGCATCCATAAGGTCCACCTCGTGGGAGTCATCTCGCAAGACGTTCGCTCGGGCGCCAAGCCCGACCGCAACCTCGCCCTCGAGCTCGTCCGGGTGACCGAGGCGGCCGCGCTCGCCGCCGCACGCTGGGTCGGCCGCGGAGACAAGGAGGCCGCCGACGGCGCCGCCGTCGACGCCATGCGCCTCCTGATCAACACGATCCCGATGGACGGCGTGGTCGTCATCGGCGAGGGCGAGAAGGACGAGGCGCCGATGCTCTACAACGGCGAGGAGATCGGCGACGGCTCGCCCCCTCACGTCGACATCGCGGTCGACCCGCTCGAGGGCACCCGCCTCTGCGCGCAGGGGCGCCCGGGCGCCCTGGCTGTCATCGCGCTGGCCGAGAAGGGCGCGATGTTCGACCCCGGCCCCTGCGTCTACATGGAGAAGCTGGCCGGCGGCCCCGAGATCGCCGACTGCCTGTCGCTCGAGATCCCGATCGGTGACGTCGTCAAGCGCGTTGCCGACAAGCGCGGCGTCAGCCCCACCGAGATCACGACCGTGATCCTCGACCGCGAGCGCCACGCCGAGGGCGTGCGCCAGATCCGCGAGGCCGGCAGCCGCATCCGCTTCATCACCGACGGCGACGTCTCCGCCGCGTTGCTCGCCGTCACCGAGGGCACCGGCGTCGACATGCTCTGGGGGATCGGCGGCACTCCGGAGGGCGTGATCTCGGCCGCCGCTATCAAGTGCCTGGGCGGGCAGATCCTCGGTCGTCTGTGGCCACGTGACGATGGCGAGCGCAAGGCCGCGGAGGAGGCGGGCTACGAGATCGAGCGCGTGCTCACCGTCGACGATCTCGTCGGCGGCAACGACGCTTTCTTCGCGGCCAGCGGCGTCACCGACGGCGATCTCCTGCAGGGCGTCCGCTACCACCCGGGCGAGTACGCCACGACCGAGTCACTGGTCATGCGGTCCCGCTCCGGGACGGTGCGCCGCGTCAGCGGCCGTCACGACCAGAAGAAGCTGCGCGAGGTTACGGACGGCCTCTACGGGTAGGCCGTCGCCCGTGTACCTGATCGCGGGCGCAACCGGATACATCGGCGGACTGCTGGCGGAGGAGCTTGCCAGCGCCGGCCGTGAAGCGCGCTGCATGGCGCGCGCTCCGGAGCGGGCCCGGGGCACGCTTCCCGACCGCTGCGAGGTCGTCCGCGGCGACGTCCTCGAACCCGACACCCTCGACGAGGCGCTCGCCGGCGTCGAGCTCGCCTATTACCTCGTCCACTCGATGGGCCGGGGCGGAGATTCGGGCTTCGCCGAGCGTGACAGGCGCGGCGCCCGCAACTTCGCGCAGGCGTGCGAGCGGCAGGGCGTCGAGCGTCTCGTCTATCTGGGCGGCCTTGGCGAGGGGAAGTCCGAGCACCTGCGCTCGCGGCAGGAGACGGCGGAAGAGCTCGCCTCGACCGGGATCCCGCTCACCTACTTCCGCGCAGCGATCGTGATCGGCGCCGGAAGCGAGTCGCTCCGCACGATCGCCTACCTCGTCAAGCGCTTGCCGGCGATGATCACGCCGAGCTGGACCGACACCAGGACCCAGCCGATCGCCGCAGCCGACGTGACCGCCTATCTCGCGGCCGCCCCCGACGTCCCAGGGAGCTCCGGCCGTGAGATCGAGATCGGCGGACCCGACGTCACCACCTACGGCGAGCTCCTCGACCTCGCCGCCGAGGCGCGGGGATCGCGCAGGCGCCCGCGGCTCGGCGTCCCGCTCCTCTCGCCGTCGCTCAGCTCCCACTGGATCGGCCTCGTCACGCCCGTCGATGCCGGCGTGGCGCGGCCGCTGGTCGAGGGGCTGGCCACGGAGACGATCGTCGAGGACGACTCCGGGATGGCGCTGTTCGACGTCGAGCGCACGGCGCTCCGCGATGCGATGGCGGAGGCGGTCCCAGCGGCTCTGCGCTCTTGACGGAGTCCGCGCCCCACCCGGCTCAAGCGCCCATTCGCTCCCGTTCCGGTTCCTCGCGCGGATCGTCTCGCTCGCGGAGCGACTGGAACTCGGCGGTCATCCCCCTCACGGTCCCCGTGTCGTGCAGCTCGAACCGCAGCGCGTTGATGACACCGCCCGCGAGTAGGCCCAGGGCGAGCGCGTAGAACCAGAGCAGCGCGATCAGGACGAAGCTGACGATCCGCCCGAACTGCCCGATCGTCGACAGGTTGACGAGGTACAGCGGGAACACGAAGTTCGCGATGCCGGCGGCCAGGCTCATGAACAACGCTCCCGGCCACACTGCGCGCCACGGCAGGTGCCCCTTCGGCACCGCCCAGTAGATGACGCACAGGACCAGGAAGCTGATCAAGAGCCCGCCCGCGATCACGACGAGGTTCCCGAGCCAGTCGATGTCGTCGAGGCCGAGCGGCAGGTTGTCGGTGCCGGCGAGGACGAAGCTCTCGGCCGCGGGCACGGCGACGCTTGCGGCGAGGAAGAGGGCGACGACCGCAAGCATGATCAGCGAGAACCGCTTCTGCGCCCACCATCCCCGGCACTCGACGTGGTAGATGCGGCAGAAGGCGGTGTCCATCGCGCCCCAGAACGACGCGCCGATCCAGAGGCCGGCGACGATGGCGACGATCCCGATCTCGGTCGAGCGCGCCCGCAGGTCGTCGAGCGTCGATCGCAGCGTGTCCTGCTCGGTCGAGGGGAACAGCTCCTGCAGATCGCGGAGGATCGTCGTCTGCACGTCGGAGCTCTGCAGAAGCTGCCCGGTGATGAACAGGAGCAGGAGCGCGAAGGGGAACACCGACAGCATCAGGTTGTAGGCGACCATCGCCGCCATGCCGGTGACGTTCTCCTCGTATGCGCGGCGCCAGAAGGCGCCCACCCCACGACGGAGGGCGGCGGTCACCGTCGCTCGACGGCGTCCCGCAGGGCGGCGGCGGCCCGTCCGGCCAGCCGCAGCCCCAGCGTTGCGGCCTCACCGGCTACCGCGATGCCGCCCTTGGCGAGGGCCTCCAGGTCGATCGGCTGCTCGGGCGTCGCCTCGTGGGCGTCGGTGGAGGCTTCCTTCTCGGCGGCCTCCGCGGGCTCCTCGCGCTGCTTCGGCGGCTCGGTGCTCCGGCGCGGACTGCGCACCGCTGGGCGCGAGTTCGGGAGGTTGCCGAGAATGCCGGCCTGCGGGGAGCTCTTCGCGCTTTCGGGGCGTTCGTCGCTCATCCGGGACCTATTTCAGCGGTTTCGGCGGACGCGGGCGCCGCGGTCGGCGGGGGAGCCCAACGTGAGTGACGAAACGCACACTCTTCCTTGCGCATGATCGGGCCCGTAACCGGGTACGGGAGGCGGTGTATCGAGCCGGGCATGCGAGAGGGAACGGACCTCTGCCGAACCCTTGACTTCAGAAAGTATAGCGACTACAATGGCGTTCCGCGGAACTTTCACCTGCGCCGGGTGATTTGAGCCTTACGAACGTGATCCGGGGGAACCGCATGGGTTCCACCACAAACTGCAGACGGCTCATGGACCCCCAGCCGCCGCCCGATATGAGCCAGCGGGCCCGACGCGGCAGTGAGCACGAAGACATACGGAACAGAACGGAGCACTAGGACCAAGGATGCTTGTAGCTGAGCTTCAGGAACTCGAAGAAGTGAAGAACCTGCTGGCCAAGGGCCAGCAGGTGGGCGTGCTGACTTTCGGTGAGATCGCGACCGCGGTCTCCGAGGTCGACGTCGACGAGGGCGACATCGAGGAGCTCTACGGCCACCTCGAGCGCTCCGGCATCGAACTCGTGGAGGACGTCGACCCCGCCCAGGCGTCCGCCCCCGAGCGCGACGACGGCAAGCGCGGCAAGCGCCGCTCGAAGTCGACGATCGATCTCAAGCCCGACATGACGACGGACAGCCTGCAGCTGTTCCTCAAGGACATCGGGAAGGTTCGGCTGCTGACCGCCGCTGAGGAGGTCGAGCTCGCCAAGCGCATCGAGCGTGGTGACCTCGCCGCCAAGGAGAAGATGGTCGAGTCCAACCTCCGGCTCGTCGTCTCGATCGCGAAGAACTACCGCAACCAGGGCCTGCCGTTCCTCGATCTGATCCAGGAGGGCACGCTCGGGTTGGTCCGCGCCGCCGAGAAGTTCGACTACCGCAAGGGGTTCAAGTTCTCCACGTACGCGACCTGGTGGATCCGCCAGGCGATCGCCCGTGCGCTCGCCGACAAGGCGCGCACGATCCGGATCCCGGTCCACGTCGTCGAGAAGCTGAACAAGATCGGCCGTGCCGAGCGCAAGCTCGTCACCGAGCTGGGCCGCGAGCCCACGCCCGAGGAGATCGCCGACGTCACCGGCATCGAGCCGGACGAGGTCGACTCGATCAAGCGCTCGGCGCAGGCGCCCGTCTCGCTCGAGAAGCCGGTCGGCGACGAGGAGGAGTCCGAGTTCGGGCAGTTCATCGCCGACGAGAAGGCCGAGTCGCCGTTCGACCGGGCCGCAGATCTGCTGACCAAGGAGGCACTCCGCGAGGCGCTGGAGAACCTCTCCTATCGCGAGCGACGCGTGCTCGAGCTGCGCTACGGGCTCGGTGGCGAGCACCCCCGCACCCTCGATGAGGTCGGGCGCACGTTCAACGTGACTCGCGAGCGGATTCGGCAGATCGAGAACCAGTCGCTGAAGAAGCTGCAGACGCTGGCTGAAGCGCAGAAGCTGCGCGAAGTCGCCTAGCCCTCGCAAGGGCGACCACGCAGCCCCCGCCGCCCTGGCGCGGGGAAGACGAGAAGTGAAGCGGGCTCGAGCCAGGCGCCGAGCACCGCGAGAGAGGACCAACGAAGAGATGAGCACCGCCACGAAGACCAAGCCCGAGGTGAAGGAGTTCACCTGTGCCCGCTGTGAGGTCACGAGCCGCTGGACCGAGGGGCTCGGCGCCGCGACGCCGCCCAACTGGGTCAAGGAGAACGGCCTCTACTACTGCCTCGTCTGCCGCCGTGAGCGCGCGATCGACGAGGCGATCGCCAAGGCCGGCGATGTCAGCACCGCCGACCGCGCGAAGCTGCGCTCGGCCGCCGTCGTCGACTTCGAGATCGCCCGCGATCCGGATCGGACCGAGGGCGAGATCGCCAAGGCCGCCCGCGCCTCGATCGGCGCGGTGCGCAAGGCGCGCAAGCGCCGCCCCAGCTAGAGCGGGCGAAGCACCGCGGAGTTGACCGAAGGGCCCTTCCGAGGGCCCTTCGTCGTTCTCCGGGCTTCGGCGTTGCAGGTGGCGGGGTTCGGGGATAGAGTGCGGCGGGACGGTCGAGCGAGGCGGCCGCGGATCAACAGGAGGCGGAGATGTCGGCACGGAGCATCAGGCGGTCCCATGAGCGACGGGGGCGCCGGATCGCGCGCCGGGCCGGGTTGACGGCTGGAGCGGCCGCAGCGACGGCCGCGATCGTCGCTCCGGGGGCGCAGGCGGCGAACTTCCCCGTCAGCAACCTCGGCAACGCGGGTGCCGGCAGCCTCCGCAACCAGATCGCTGCCGCCAACGCAAGCGCGGGCGCGGACACGATCACCTTCACTGGCGCCGCGACCTCGGGCGAGATCGTCCTCACCACCACCGAGATCGCCATCACCGACGATCTCACGATCACCGGTCCCGGCGCCGGGCAGTTGGCGATCAGCGGCGACGCGGACAACGACAACGTCCGCGACTTCGCCACCGGCCCCGGCACCCTCGGAGACAACCGCATCTTCAACATCACCGACCCGACCTCCCCGGGCTCCCCGGCCCAGCAGGTCACGATCTCCGGCCTCACCCTGCGGGAGGGTGTGGCCGACTCGTGGTCCGGCTCGCTGCAGTCGGAGCAGGGCGGGGCGATCTACGCGACCGACACCGCGCTCACTCTCACCAACGACACCTTCACCGACAACGTGGCTACGGGCGGCGGCGGTGCCGTCTTCGTCAGGGAGTTGAGCAGCGCTGGACGCCTCTCCGCCACGGGATCGACGTTCACCAACAACCGGGCCCGCACGTCAGGCGGCGCAATCTTCGTCAGGCCCAACAAGTACGACCCGGACGAGAACTTGGCCGGCACGACGATCTCGTCCAGCTCGATCACCGGTAACCGCGCGGGTGGTTCCGACTTCGGCGGGTTGCTCACCACCACCGGTACGGGTGGAGCACTCAGCACCAAGTACGAGGTCGAGGTCTCCGACACCACCATCAGCGGAAACACCGCCGTCGACGGCGCCGGTGGCGCGGGCTACATGGTCGGCTACGGGACGATCCAGCGGTCGGTCATCGCCGACAACACGGCTGGTCAGGTCGGCGGCGGCTTGATCACAGGCGGCATCGCCATGGTCAACTCGACGGTGTCCGGGAACACCGCCGAGGACATCGCCGGAGGCCTCTTGGTCACGCCCAGCTTCAGCAAGTACGGCGGTGGGGTGGCCCGGCTCGACGACTCGACGGTGTCCGGGAACTCGGTCACGGGCGTCGGCGCATACAGCGGCTACGGCGGCGGCATCGCCGTCTACGCGCTCGGCGACGCTTACACGTTGATAACGCGCAACTCAACGATCGCCTCGAACACGGCGCCCAAGAAGGGGGGTGGGATCCTGGCGATCAGCGTCGATCCGGATTCGACTGCGACCAACATCCTCCTGAAGAGCACGATCGTCGCCGACAACACGGGGGTCGGTGGTCCTGACGACCTGACCAGCGTGACGGCCAACATGGGAACGCCAGTCAGCTCCACGAACGGGTTCGCCGCGGGCTTCTCGCTGATCGAGGCGCCGGGCACCGTCGCTCTCGGGGGTGATCCGGCCGGCTCCAACATCATCGGCATCGATCCGAAGTTGAGTCCGTTGGCATCGAATGGCGGCCCGACCCAGACGCAGGCGATCGCCGCGACCAGCCCGGCGGTGGACTCCGCGCAGGCGAACGGGTTCAGCACCGACCAGACCGGTCAACCCCGCACCGTCGACGCGGTGGCGACGAACGCGCCGCTCAGCGACGGCACCGACATCGGCGCCTTCGAGCTCCAGGACACGCAGGCCACCGGCGGCGATCCGACCACCGACTTCAGCAAGACGCCGCCGAAGAAGGTGAAGCTGAAGGGCAAGAAGAAGTCCGCGAAGGTGAAGCTCAAGTTCAGCGGCACCGTCAACTCCGGGGCGCCCGGTCCCCTGAGCTTCGAGTGCAAGGTGGACAAGGGTGAGTTCACGAAGTGCTCCTCGCCGTTGAAGCTGAAGCTCACCAAGGGCAAGCACACCGTCGAGGTGCGGGCCGTGGATTCCAGCGGCCGCGTCGACAGCTCGCCGGCGAAGGCGAAGATCAAGGTCAAGAAGGCCAAGAAGAAGAAGTAGCGCCGGGCGGCGACGGCCGCTCCTCAAGGCATGCGGGTCACCGCCGATAGGGGGGCGATGGCTTTCGACGTCGACGCAGCGCTGCGCTACACCGTGGGCAACGACGGATCCGACCTGCATCTGAAGGTCGGATCGCCTCCGATGGTGCGGGTCCACGGCATCCTGAACCCGATTCCGGGCGCGGCGGAGTTGCAGCCCGAGGACACGCAGGCCGCGCTGATGACGATCATGGCCGGCAGCCACGTAGACGACGAGTTCGAATCCGACGGCGAGGCCGACCTCTCCTACTCGATCGCCGACGTCTCCCGTTTCCGCGTCAACGCCTTCCGCCAGCGCGGATCGGTCTCGATCGTCTGCCGCGTCATCCCCTACCAGGTGCGGACCATCGAGGACCTTGGTCTGCCGCCCGTGATCCGCGCTCTCGCGGAGGAGCGTCGCGGGATCATCCTCCTCACCGGCACGACGGGCTCCGGCAAGTCGACGACGCTGGCGGCGATGATCGACCACATCAACTCGACGCGCCCCGAGCACGTGATCACGCTCGAGGATCCGATCGAGTACCTGCACAAGGACAAGCGGGCGATCATCAACCAGCGCGAGGTCGGCTCCGACACGGTCAGCTTCGGTCGCGCGATGCGGCGGGTCCTGCGCCAGGACCCCGACGTGATCCTGATCGGCGAGATGCGCGACGAGGAGACCGTCCGGACGGCGCTGAGCGCCGCCGAGACCGGGCACCTCGTGCTCTCGACGCTGCACACCCTCGACGCCACCGAGACGATCAACCGGATCATCGACTTCTTCCCGCCGCATCTGCAGCAGCAGGCGCGGGTCATGCTCGCCTCGACGCTCAAGGGAGCCGTCTCCCAGCGGCTCGTCCCGACGGTCGACGGCAACGGGCGGGTCGCGGCGAGCGAGATCCTCGTCGTCACCGGGCGCGTCGAGGACCTGATCCTGAGCCCGACCGAGACCGGCAAGATCAGCCAGGTCATCGCCGAGGGCGAGTACTACGGGATGCAGACCTTCGATCAGTCGCTGCTCAAGCACGTCCAGGCGGGGACCGTCTCCGAGGAGACGGCGATGGACTACGCCTCGAGCCCCCACGACTTCAAGCTGATGTTGCAGTCCGCGGGCGTGCGGGCGAGCGACATCGCGAATCTCAACGGCGGCGGTGACGACGACGGTGGCGGCGCTGGGCCCGGCGCGCCCACCCAGCCCGCTCCGCAGGCTCACCCCGCGCCTCAGCCGATGCCCGCCGCGCCGGCGGCTGGGCCCGCCCCGGCCGTTCGGCCCGCGCCGGTGGCCGAGCCCGTGCCCAACACGCAGACTGCGCCCGTAG
The DNA here is from genome assembly GCA_020636895.1 of Thermoleophilales bacterium. Classification (GTDB taxonomy): domain Bacteria; phylum Actinomycetota; class Thermoleophilia; order Solirubrobacterales; family 70-9; genus RHKX01. The sequence continues at coordinate 254,019 of JACJWZ010000001.1, forward strand.
CTCAGCCCGCGCCCGTAGCTCAGCCCGCGCCGGCTGCTCAGCCCGCGCCCGCTGCTCAGGTCGCGCCGGCGCCCCAGGTGAGCCCCACGGCCGCAGGGTCGCCCGCGCCGCAGCTTCACGCCGCTCCCGCTGCCCCGCAGCCTCAGGAGCCCGCTCGGGCCGGCTCGGTGGCGCCCCCGGCCGCGAGCTGAGGAAGCCCGCATCGCCGCGGATCAGGTTTCCGCGCCCCTTCCTCGTGAGTCCCGGGTGGCCGAGAGGACCAAGCAGCGAGGTCAGACGGCCCTCAAGCCTCACTTCACTTCCTGAAGTATTGCTATCCTCGGCTTGAACGGTGCCGATCTGGCGGCGCCGCCGAGACGATGGACAGCTCCTCCGACAACGACTGCCCCGTCTGCGCTTGCGCGGAGATCATCTCCGGCAAGTGGACGCTCCTGGTGATCCGAGACCTCGCTGACGGCAACCGCCGGTTCTGCGAGCTCGAGCGGTCGCTGGACGGGATCAGCCCGCGCACGCTCTCGCTGCGCCTCCGAGCGCTGGAGGACTGCGGAGTCGTCGAGCGCCACACCTACCCCGAGGTTCCGCCGCGCGTCGAGTACGGCTTGACCGAGAAGGGCCGGGCCCTCTCGCCGCTGATCGAGGACATGCGCGACTACGGCCGCGAATGGCTCGGCGTCGACGAGCAGCCGACGGGCTCAGACCCGGTCGCCGCCTGAGCTGAGCGGCAGATCCTTCGGACGGAGGGCCGCTCCTGCAAGGAATCTTGCAGGCAGGATCGTGCCTGCCACGGGCGAAGACCGCCTGCGTGCGCGACCTTCACCTCAGACACACACTGACCACGCTGTCCCGCGACGCGGCCGAGACCCTCACCGGGCTCGTCGAGGGAGGGCAGGAGATCCAGTACGAGATCGGCGAGCCCGGCGAGGGCTTCGCGTTCTGCCAGTACCAGCCGCTCACGGCCCGCTACGTGCGCGACAACGCCGCCGACCTGCGCGAGCTTCCGACCTTCGCCGAGGCGGTCGAGACGATGCGCCGCTCCGACATCGCCGGGCCGTACCTGGAGGAGGCCGGGATAGCGCCCCCGACCGATCCGGTCGAGCGCTCGACGCTCGCCGTCACCTATTTCCTCGCCCGTCTCTGGGACGGTTGCGCGACCTTCGAGATCGACGACGACCGGTTCGCCGCCGCCGTCGCCGAGATCGAGGACTGCGCCGAGCCCGACGAGGGCGAGGTCGAGGCGATCGTGCCGCTCATGGGCTTCCAGATGTCGGCCACGCGCCTGGACCTCAACGGCGCTTCGATCGTGCGCGCCGATGCCGTCGACGTACCCGCCGAGGCCGCGCGCGGCGAGCGCCCCAGCGGCGCCGCGTGGGAGCCGACCTTCTTGATCAGCGCCCGAGTCTCCCTCGATCCCGACGGCGGGCTCGGTGGAGCCGGCGAGCGCGTCGCCCGCACGTTCGAGCGCGTCGTGACGACGCTCCGCCTCTACAAGGCCGGCGGGGTCGGCCTCGCGCCCCATGGCTGGGTTCGCGTATCCGGCGATCGCTGGCGGCGCATCGCCACCGGCGCCGGGCGCCCGCGCGCGGGTGGCTACCGGCTGCTCGAGGGCGACGCCGAGGCGCTCGCGGACCTCTCGCGGACGATCAACGTGCACCAGCAGCGGGTCAAGCGCCTGCGCAGGGCGCTGCTGCGGTTCGAGGCCGGGCTCGACCGCCGAGGCGCGATCGACGCTCTCAACGACCACCTTCTCGCCCTCCGCTTCCTGCTCGAGGGCGAGGGTCCGGCCGGCGTTGGCCTGCCGATGCGCGTCGCCGCCCTCTCGGGTGCCTCTGACCGGTCAGAGGCCAAGGAGACCATCGAACGTGCGATCTCGCTCGAGCGCGAGATCTGGAGCGGCGAGCCCGCCCAGGTTCCCGGCGCCCCCGGTCCGTCCGACATCGCCGCTCGCGTCGAGGATCTGCTGCGGGCGATCCTCCGCCGTGGCGTCACCGGTGAGCTCGGCAACGACTTCCGCGCAGCCGCCGACGAGGCGCTCCTCGCCGAGGGTCTCGCATTCGGCGAGGGCTCGGCATCGGAGCTCGGCGGCGACACCGAGTGGAACCTCGAGCCCGAGCCCGCCCCGGAGCCCGTCGTCACCGATCCGCCGACGCTGGAGCAGATCGTCACGGCCGATCTCAGCGACTCCGAAACCGCCACCGACGAGCCGGAGGACTTCGACATCCCCGACGCCGAGCGCATCGTCGTCAGCCGCGCGCCCGCGAGGTCGCCCGAGAAGGCCATCCGCGAGGCGATCGCGGAGGAGGAGACGGTGCCCTTCTCGTTCGTCGAGGACGACGGAACCGTGGTCGAGGCCCCCGCCGAGCTCGAACCCATCGAGGCCGAGGCGGAGGAACCCGCCGGATGGCTCGACGAGGTGGACGGAGGGGAGACCATGAACTTCCCGGCGCGTTCCAAGCACCTCGACGACCTGGCCAAGCCACCGCTCGACCGCGACGAGGTCAAGGCCCGAGTCAAGTACCTCTTCCCGCGGACCGAGACGAACTGGAACGTCGGCTCGCGGTCGCCGCGTCGCGCGGCCGGCTAGCCCGCCTGGAGCCATCGGCGGGGTCCGCCCCGCGCACAGCCCTGGAGGGGGTCTGATCCCCTCCGGCCGCCTACTGGGAGGGGGCGGCCGCCGCAGCCGCGCCGAACAGGTGCGGCTGCAGCGAGAGGAGGCCGACGAGATCGTGGATCTCGTCGGCCATCTCGGGGATGGTCAGCAGCGGCACCGCGCCGATCCGGTCGCGTAGGTCCTCGACGTTGGCGGCATCGCGCTCGACCAGGCCGCGGCGGTCCCGGTAGCTGTCCATCACCCGCTCGGCAAGGTCCTCTCCCAGCGCTACGGCGAGCTCGGTAGCGATCTCCTCGTCGTCGGCCGCTCCGTCCGCCGCCACGTGCAAGCGGTTGACGACGAGGCCGCCGAAGGGCAGCTCGCTCTCGACCAGCTTCCGGTGTAGGTAGACCGCCTCCGAGATCGGCTCGCTCGCGGGCCCCGTGACGATCAGGAACTTCGTGCCCTCGGCGCCCAGCAGGGCCTCCACCTTCGTCGCCCGCTCCTTGAACCCGCCGACGAGGCCCGACATCGCGTTGAAGAACTCGGAGAGGTCGTCGATCAGGTCGACGCCCGTGAGCCTACGCAGCACGGCGAGGATCGTCGCGGCGCCGCGGCCGGCGATCTTCGCTCCGAAGCCGGTCGGCCGCAGGAACATCTTCAGCGCCCTGCCGTCGACGAACTGGACGAGCCGCTGCGGCGCGTCGAGGAAGTCGAGCGCGTTGCGCGAAGGCGGCGTGTCGAGCACGAGCAGGTCGAACTCGCCGCTCTCGTGGATCTCGTAGAGCTTCTCCATCGCCATGTACTCCTGAGAGCCGGCCAAGGCGCCCGAGATCTGCTTGTAGATGCGGTTGTCGAGGATCTGCTCGCTCGACTCGCGGTCCTCGGAATAGCGGATGACCACCTCGTCGAACGTCGCCTTTGCGTCGAGCATGGTCGCCCAGAGCTCGCCGTCGCCGGGATCGATCCCGGCGCGCTCGAACAGCTTCGGGTCGACCCGGGCGCGCTCGTTGCCGAGCTCCGAGAGCCCGAGCGAGTCGGCGAGTCGCTTCGCAGGGTCGATGGTCAGAACGGCGACCTTGTGCCCCCTCGCCGCCATCCCGGCCGCGATCGCTGCTGAAGTCGTCGTCTTGCCGACCCCGCCCGAGCCGGCGCAGATGCAGACGTCGGTGTCCTCGAGTATGTCGAGGACGGTCGCTCCCGCCGTGTCGCTCATCCGGCCACCACCGCGGCGAGCTCACGCAGCTCGGGTTCGCCGAGCCGCGGCGAGAAGAGGAACGGCAGCTCGGTGATCGAGCCGACGGTCCCTTCCCGCAGGCGGGCGAGTTGCGAGTCCTGCGAGGAGCGCCGCTCGGCCTCCTCGGCCACCGCGTCGACCGCGGGGGCCGCGATCGAGCGTGCGCCGGACCCGACCGCGGCGATCCGCTTGCGCTCGGCGGCCGAGAACCGATCGGGATAGACGCCGTTGGCGAAGATGCGATCGACGGCGAACGAGCTCCCCTTCGGGGGGTCCAGCAGAATCGCCTCGAGCTCCATCGATTCGTTGACGGCCATCTCCTCCGGCCGGGCGACGATCGCCACCCCCGCGTTGTCGCGGTCGGTGATCACATCCTCGATCCGCTTCGCCTGGTTCGCGAGCGGCCCGACACGGGCGATCTCGCGGAAGGTGCGGGGCGTCTGCAGGAATCCGACGCCATGCCCGGTGGCGGGGGCGTCGACGACGACCATGTCGTAGGTGCGCTTGGCGTCCTTGACCCGACGCGGCTTCTGGGTCAGCTCCCAGACCTTGCCCATCGTCACCATCTCGGGCAGCCCGGGTGTCGCCGCCGCCAGGTAGTTGAAGAGCGTGCTCCGCCGCAGCAGACCCGCCATGGCTCGCACCGGCATGTGCGTCTCCAGATACTCGCCGACCATCAGGTCGGGGTCCACCGAGATCGTCCAGAGGCCCTTCGCCAGCTGGCGTTCGACGGTGTCGCTCGGGCGCTTGCCGAAGAGGTCCGGACCGCGCTCCTGGGAGGCGATCTCGCAGACGATCACGCGCTTGCCGCGATCGGCCGCGGCGAGCGCCAGCGCGTAGGCGACCGTGGTCTTGCCGACCCCGCCCTTGCCCGTCACGAAGGCCAGCCGTTTGTCCAGCAGGTCGCCGATGTGCGCATTCTCGCAATCGCGAGAAGGAAACCCCGCCCCGTAGCCGAAGAAGGCCGCGACATGGGCTTGTTCAACAGGAAGCAGCAGCAGGAGCGGCAGCGCGAGGATGACTCCCCACGCGACGCTCGCATCGAGGACATCGATCGGGAGGAGGTCGTCGTCGACAGCCGGGAGGAATCCGAGCGGCCGACCGAGCCGATGAGCACCCACCGCGAGACCGTGAGCGTCGAAGACGACGAGAGCCGCCCGCCGGAGCCGGTCGTTCGCGTTCCCGAACCCGCGGCGGATCCGATCGCCGCGGAGCTGCGCGAGCTCGACGAGGCGGCACCGGCCGACGTGCCGACCGAGACCGCAGCCGTCGCCAAGCCGGCCGAGCCGGCCGCCGAGGAGCCCTCCACCGGAACCCTCGACAAGGACGACCTGCGCCGGGCCGTCAAGGGCGGGGGCGCCGAGCCCGACGAGGACGACGGGCGCCGCTCGCCCGAGGAGATCATGGCGCCGCAGATGAAGCGCCGGAAGCATCCCTTCGCGCCGGAGGCGTCCGAGCCTTCGGGCGAGCGCCGGATGAAGGTCTTCGCGTTCGCCAACCAGAAGGGCGGTGTGGCCAAGACGACGACCACCCTGAATCTCGCCGTCGCGCTGGCGGAATCCGGTCACCGTGTCCTCTGCGTCGATCTCGACCCGCAGGGCAACCTGACCATGAGCCAGGGGATCGACCCCGACACCGTCGAGAAGAGCCTCTACCACGTGCTCGTCGAGCGGATCCCGATCAAGGAGATCATCCACCACCGCGAGGTGGACATCGCGGTCGCGTCGATCGATCTGGCCGGCGCCGAGATCGCGATGAGCACCCAGATCGGGCGCGAGCGCTCGCTGCAGAAGGCGCTCGCCGGCATCGAGGACGAGTACGACTACGTCTGCATCGACACGCCGCCGAGCCTCGGTCTGCTGACGATCAACGCGCTCACCGCGGCCGACAAGGTGATCGTCCCTGTGCAGTGCGAGTACCTGTCGATGCGCGGTCTCGTGCAGCTGCAGAACACGCTGGAGATGATCCGCGAGAACCTCAACCCCGACGTCCAGATCGAGGGCATCCTGCCGACGATGCTGGACACCCGGACGATCCACGCCAAGGAGGCCGTCGAGATCCTCGAGGAGAACTTCGGCGAGCTCGTCTTCAAGTCGAGGATCCGCAAGGCGATCAAGTTCGCCGAGGCCCCGGTGAAGGGAAGTTCCGTCCTCAAGTACGATCCGCAGAGCAACGCTGCTCAGTGCTACCGGGATCTTGCGGAGGAGGTACTCGAACATGGCGCGTCGTCCTAAGCGAGCCAGCATGAGGGAGGGCCCTCTCGCCGACCTCTTCCGGTCGACCGAGAAGCCCGAGGATCCGCCCGAGATGGGCGAGCCTCCGAGGCGGCGTGAGCCCGAACCGGAGCCCGAGCCGGTCCAGCGCGATGAGCCTGTGGTCGCACAGGAGCCGCCCCCGCCGCTCGACACGCCGCCCGTGCGGCACGAGGAGCCGGTCGAGGAGGGGGATCAACGGGACCCCGCGCCCTCGGCGCGTCCCGCCAAGGACCGCCTCCGCGACGCCTTCAGCAGTGACCAGCCCGATCCCTACGACCGCGAGCCCGCTTACGGCCGCGGCGAGCCCAGCCGCACCCCGGCGACTGCTCCGCCGGTCGTCAACGATCCGGTCATCCGCGTCATCGGCGTGGGCGGCGGCGGCGTCAACGCCGTCAACCGCATGGTCGAGGCTGGCATCGGCGGCGTCGAGTTCATGGCCGTCAACACCGACCTGCAGTCGCTGCAGCAGAGCGCGGCCGACCTCACCGTCCACATCGGCGGCGGGGTGACCCGCGGCCTCGGCTCGGGCTCCGACCCCGAGCTCGGCTACCGAGCCGCCTTCGAGGAGCAGGACCGGATCAAGCGGATGCTGAAGGGCTCCGACATGGTCTTCGTCGCCGCCGGCGCCGGCGGCGGCACCGGCACCGGTGCCGCGCCCGTCATCGCCCGGCTCGCCCGCGACGTCGGCGCGCTCACCGTCGGCATCGTCACCCGTCCGTTCGGGTTCGAGGGGACGCGTCGCGCGAAGCAGGCCGACAAGGGCATCGAGCAGCTCGCCGGCGAGGTCGACACCCTGATCGTCGTCCCCAACGACCGGTTGCTCTCGGTCCTCGAGCGCAACACCTCGATGGTCGAGGCGTTCCGCGTCGCCGACGACGTGCTCCGCCAGGGCGTGCAGGGGATTTCCGACCTGATCACCCTGCCGGCGCTGATCAACCTCGACTTCGCCGACGTCCGCACGACGATGCGCGACGCGGGCCCGGCGCTTCTCGGCATCGGTATGGGGACGGGGGACACCCGCGCCACCTTCGCGGCCGAGCGGGCGATCGCCTCGCCGTTGCTCGAGACCTCGATCGAGGGCGCACGTTCGATCCTGCTCTCGATCACCGGCGGCGGCGACCTCTCGCTCGTGGAGATCTCCGAGGCCGCACGGGTGATCCAGGAGGCGGCTCACCCCGAGGCCCACATCATCTTCGGCGCCAACGTCGACGACACGCTCGACGAGCAGATCTGGGTGACGGTCATCGCGACGCGCTTCGACGCTCGCGGCCGCCGCGCCGACGGCTCCTCGACCGGAGTGCACCGCTCGACCGCTCGGCCCTCCTCGCGCCGTGCGAGCGACGAGCGCTCCGGCGCCCGCACCGTGCCCGGCTACGAGGCTGAGCCCAGGGACCTGGGCATCGACGTCCCCGAGTTCATCCCCAACTAGCGGGGTCTGAGCGGGCCGTGACGCCGCCGCGCGGCGTAGTCGCGGCCGGACATCCGGCGACCGCGGAAGCGGGAGCGTGGGCGCTGCGCGAGGGCGGCAACGCCGTCGACGCCGCGATCGCCGCGGTGTGCGCGTCGTTGGTCGCCGAGAGCCCCCTGACCGGGCTCGGGGCGGGGGGCTACATGCTGATCAGCCTCCCCGGCGCCGAGACGCCCGTCCTCCTCGACTTCTTCGTCGCCGCTCCGGGGATGGACGGAGTCGAGCGGCGAGCGGAGCTCGTTCCCGTCGAGGTGGACTTCGGGGACACGATCCAGGTCTTCAACGTCGGCGCGGCGTCCTGCGGTGTGCCGGGCGTCCCCAGCGGCCTCGCGGTGGCGAGTGAGCGCCACGGCTCGATGCCGCTCGCCGACCTGATCGTCCCCGGGGCAACCCTCGCCCGCGACGGCGCGCTCGTCACCGCCCAGCAGGCCTACCTGTTCGAGATCCTCCTGCCGATCCTCAGCGCCGAGCCCGACGGCGAGGCGATCTACGCGCCAGGTGGTGCCCCGCTTCGGGAGGGCGAGCTCGTCCGGATCCCGGAGCTCGCCGAGACGCTGGAGCGGCTCGGCGCGGAGGGTCCGGGACCCTTCTACGAGGGCGATCTGGGCGCCGCGATCGCGGCCGCCGTCCAGGAGGGCGGCGGCACGGTCGGCCCCGGCGACCTGCACGCGTACGAGACGGTCGCCCGTGAGCCGGTGCGCGCCTCCTACGCCGGGCGAGAGATCCTCACCAACCCACCGCCCTCGTCGGGCGGCATCCTCATCGCCTTCGCGCTCGAGCTCCTCGCCGATCTCGGTGCGTCCGATACCGAGACCCTCGTCGCCGTCATGGAGCAGGCGCAGGGAGCGCGGACACCCGGTTTCCTGGCCGGGCTACACGAGGAGGGCTTCGCGGGCCGCTTCCTGACGCCCGAAGCTGTCGCCGCGGCCGCCGGCCGCTGCCGCGAGGGTCACGATCTCGACACGGGCCCGGATCCGCAGGCCCCGCTCGGCTCGACGACGCACATCACCGCGATCGACGGCGACGGCGGTTGCGCGAGCGTCACCTGCTCCAACGGCACCGGCTCCGGCGTATTCGCGCCGGGTACGGGCATCCACATCAACAACATGCTCGGCGAGGAGGACCTGAACCCGTTCGGCTTCCACGCGATGGCGCCGGGCCGGCGGATGCCGTCGATGATGAGCCCGACGATCGCCCTCCGCGACGGCGAGCTCGAGCTCGGCCTCGGCAGCGGCGGGTCGAACCGCATTCGCTCGGCGATCACCCAGGTGCTCGTGCGAGCGCTCGCCGACGGGTTGCCGATCGCCGACGCCGTCACGGCACCGCGCATCCACTTCGAGGCGGGGACCGTTCACGCCGAGCCCGGCATCGATCCCGCTGCGCTCGACCGCCTCGCCGCCTCCGGCTACGAGATCCTGCGCTGGGGCGCCCCGAACCTCTTCTTCGGCGGCGTCCACGCGGTGGCGAGCGAGGGCGGCATCGCCGGCGGCGCGGGCGATCCGCGGCGCGGTGGCGCGGTGGCGAGCTAGCCCGGTCCCCTTCGCCTCCGATCGGGTGGAGCGGGCTGCGTGGGTCGTCCGCCGGCCGACGCGTGGCGCGAAAACCACGCATACGGTGGAAAAGGCGCCATGCGCGGAGGCCGCGGCAGCTGCGCCCTTGGGAGACGGCCGAGCTAGGCGCTCATGACTCCGGGTCGTCCCCGAACCTCCGCACCTCCTGCGCGCAGCGGCACGCGGCGGCGATCTTCGCGGCCCATTCGAGCGCGGCGTCATGGGACGGGAGCTCGAAGACGGCGAAGCCGCCGTTGAGCTCCTCCGTCTGCGGGTAGGTGCCCGGCGTCTCGGTGCCGTCGCGGTCGACCATGACCGGTGCGACGCTCTCATCGATGCCGCCACCGAAGACCCAGACGCCGGCCGCCTTCGCCTCCCGTACGACCACGCGGGAATCGTCGGAGGCCGCCCGGAGGTCCTCCGCGGAGAGGTTGGCCATGGCTTCGCTGGGGAACGAGATCAGGTACTTGGACATGGCCGGGAGATTACGCGCGGGTCGCGGCCCCGCCAACCCCACACCGTTGCGACATCGGCCGCTCCCGTCGCCGCAAGGACACCGAGTATCGCTTCAGTCGTCGTCGGGTTGCTCGGGTCGCTGGACGGGGCCGATCCGGCCGGGAGCGTGGCCGTTGGTCTTCGCCCGTTCACCCAGCTCGCGTCGCTTCGCGACGCCCGCGAGCAGGCGTCGCAGGGACGACTCGAGGAGGCTGAGGCGCTCGCGCTCGTCGCCCGCCTCGAGCAGCGCCTGCTTGTCGGTGGGCGGCATCTCCACCTGTGCCGCAATCGCGTAGGCGCCGGGCGCCGCCTCGGCCCGCTCACGCTTGGCGCCGACGGCCTCGAGCAGCTCGGCGAACGCGGCGCGCGCGGCCCCGAGCTCCTCGGCGACCTCTGGGCCGCCCGTCTGGGCCTCGATACGGGCGATCCTGCCGGCCGGCCAGTCGGGCGCCTCGAAGCGGTCGTGCACGCGGAAGGGTTCGGCACCGGTGACGACGATGTCCATGCGACCGTCGTCGTGACGTTCGGTCACCTCGGTGACCTCGGCGGTGCATCCGATCGAGCGGGCGCCGCCGTCGTCGCAGAGGACGATCCCGAACGGGGCGTCCTCCTCGAGGCAGTGACCGATCATCAGCCGGTAGCGTCGCTCGAATATGTGCAGGGAGACACGTTCGCCGGGGACGATGGCGAGGCCGAGCTCGAAGATCGGGACCTCGGCGGCATCGGGTTCGCTCATCGCCACCGATCATAGGGTCGTCCGCTTGCGCGGGCGGGGAGAATGGCGGCGATGAGAGGCGAGCCGGATTTCGAGGCGGAGGGGCTGCTCGACGGCGTCAGCGGCGTCGAGCGGGAGAGCAGGCTGGAGCTGCTGCGGCGGCTGTGGGGAGACGGGATCGATGATCTCGAAGCGCTGCGGACGGCCGTCTCCGAAGGCCGGCTGACGGTGCTCCCGGTGGAGCGGGCGCTCGTCGGTGAGCCGCGGTACACATCGGTTGAGCTCGCGGAGCTGTCGGGCATGAGCATCGAGGACCTCGAGCATCAGTGGCGCTCGATAGGCATCGCCGTCCCGGCGCGCGATGAGCGGGCGATGAGCCGCGAGGATCTCGAGGCCGCGCACCGGCAGCGCGCTCTCCTGGACGCCGGGATCACTCGCGAGGAATCCGCCGAGCTCGGGCGCATGATCGCGGTGGCGATGTCGCAGTTCGCGGCGGCGAGCAGGCAGGTGCTGGCGAGCACGGTGCTGCGGGCCGGCGACTCGGAGGCGGATGCCTCGCGGCGGATCGTCGAGCAGACCGAGTCGCTGCTTCCGCTCGTCGCGCCGACCCTCGACTACGTCTACAGGCTGCACCTTCGCGAGCAGCTCCGCCACGCGGCGCTGATCTCCGAGGTGATGGGGAACGGGACGGCGCCGGGCGCGGAGACCGTGACGATCGCCTTCGCCGACCTCGTCGGCTATACCCGTCTCGGGGAGGACGTTCCGCCGGAGGAGCTCGGGCGCGTGACCGGCAGGCTCGATGAAGTCGCGCGCGATGTCGCCGGCGGTCCGGTCCGGCTCGTGAAGCTGATCGGTGACGCAGCGATGCTCTCCTCCGCGGACACGACCGCGCTGCTCGGGTCGGTGCTCGATCTGGTCGCCGAGATGGCCGAAGAAGGCGAGGGCTACCCGCTGATCCGCGCCGGCGTCGCCCGCGGTGACGTGCTCTCCCGCGCCGGTGACTACTACGGCGCGACGGTCAACCTGGCGAGCCGGATCACGGGCATCGCGCGGCCGGGGAGCGTGCTGACGACGAAGGAGGTGCGGGACGAGGCCGGGGATGAGTTCGCCTTCTCGGCGGCCGGGCGCAAGCATCTGAAGGGGATCCAGGGCGCGGTCGAGCTGCACCGGTGTCGCGATCTCGACGATCCCGACGCGAAGCACCCCGGCAAGGACGAGGGCGAGAGGAGGGGGGAGGAGGGCGGCGACGCGGGCGCCGGCCCGGCCGAGCCCCCTAGAGACTCGCGATCACGGCGGCGGCGGCGCGCTCGCCGGAGCTGACGGCGCCGTCCATGAAGCCCGCCCAGCGGGCCGCGGTCTCCGTTCCCGCCCAGTGGATCGGGCCGAACGGCGTGGCGAGGCCGGGACCCGCCTCCGTCCAGCCGGCCGGCGGAACCGCGAACGTCGGGCCGCCGCCGCTCCAGCGTTCGAGGCCCCAGTCCTGCTCGAGGTAGTCGTCGGGGGAGGCGGCCCGCGGGCCGAAGATGCGAGCGAAGTCGGCGAGCACCGCCTCCCGCCGATCGGTGACGGCGACGTCACCCCAGCGCCGCGCCGCCGCTCCACCGACGAAGCCGAGCAGGACCCCCGGGCTCCCCGCGGGTGGTGAGTTGTCGAAGGTGAGCCCGACCGGGCCGGCGTCGCTGAGGGCTTCGCCGGAGAGCCCCTGAGCGCGCCAGAACGGCTCCTCGTAGACCGCAGCGCACTTGATCAGGCGCCCCGCGGGGAAGCGGTCTGAGACCGCTCCTGGCGGCTTGGGCGAGATGCCGAGCGCATCGCGCAGGTGCGGCGGCACGGCGATCACCGCGCGCCGGGCGCGCAGCGCAACTCCGGCGCCGTCCCCGACCGCGACCCCCTCGCTCGTCCACTCGACGGAGCTCACAGGAGACGAGAGCTTGACTCGATCGCCGAGGTCCGCCGCCAGCGTCGTCGCGAGCCGCTGCGAGCCGCCTACGAGGCGGGAGTGCTGAGCGCCGCCCTCGACGTCGAGGAGCGGGTCGAGGCCGCCGGCCGAGCGCAGGTAGAAGAGCGCGTGGAGCAGTGACATGTCCTCGGGGTCGGCGCCCCAGATGGTCCGCGCGGCGACCCGCAGCATCTCCCGGGCGGCGCTGGTCCGCATTCCTCCGCGCTCGAGCCAGTCCGCCAGCGTGCGTCCGTCGAGCGCCGCCGCGCCTGGTGTCGACCACGGCGCCTGAGGCGGCACGCGCCGGGCGAGGCGCTCGAGCCGGAACCGCGCCTGCGCGATGTCGAGCAGAACCAGCGGGCCGAGGCGGGGAATCGTTCCCGAGTAGTGCCGGGTCACACCATCGAGCTCCAAGATGCTGTCTCCATCGTCGAAAGTCGGGAACGTGCCGATGCCGAGCTCGTCGGCGAGCGCGGCGACCCGTCGCTGCGTAGGCCCGATCCACTGTCCGCCGAGCTCGACGATCTTCCCCGGCGCGATCTCGGCGGCGAGGAGGCGACCCCCGACGCGCCCGCGGGCCTCGAGCACCACGGTTTCGACGCCGGCCGCGACGAGGTCCCTCGCAGCCGTGAGCCCCGCCAGCCCGGCGCCGACGACGATCGCGTCCGTATCCGGGACTCCGGAGCTCATCGGTGCCATCCTCGCAGTGATCGGGCCGCCGACGATGATCTGCCCGCATGGGCGCCGCGTTGATGGGCTCGTGAGGCCGCTGCGCCAAGATCGGGGGCCGCGATGATCCTGCTGATCCTCTTCGCGCTGCTCGCCGGGGCCGCCACGGCGCTCTCTCCGTGCGTGCTGCCGATCCTTCCCGTCGTCGCTGCCGGCGGGGTCACCGGAGGTCGCAGGCGGCCGCTGGGGATCGCGATCGGCCTCGCGGCCTCGTTCACCTTCTCGGTCGCCCTGCTCGCGTACGTCATCGACGCGCTCGGGCTGCCCGACGACATCCAGCGGACGATCGCGATCGTCGTCCTGGCGGGATTCGGAATCGCGATCCTCGTGCCGGCGGTCGGCGACCGGATCGAGGCCGCGATCTCGCGAGTCGTCGGAGCGCCGCGGATGAGGCAGGGGGAGGGGTTCGGGTCCGGCTTGCTGCTCGGTGCCGGCCTAGGGCTCGTCTACGCGCCCTGCGCCGGCCCGATCCTCGCCGGCGTCATCACGCTCTCGGCGTCGCAGACGCTGACGATCAGCCGCCTTCTCGTCGTCGCCGCCTACGCGATCGGATCGGGCGCCGTCCTGTACGTGCTGCTGCTCGGGGGTCGCCGCCTGATCGACCGGGTGAAGCCCGCGCGCGGGGCGATCCAGACCGCGACCGGGGTGCTGATGATCGCCGCCGCGCTCGTCGTCGCCCTCGACCTCGACTCGCGCTTCGAGCAGCGGATCGCGACGGCCCTGCCGGATTGGGTCACCAACCCGACCAACGGCATCGAGAGCTCCGACGCCGTCCTGGCCCGGATCGGCGACGTCCGCGGGGGCTCCGGTCACGCGCCGATCGCGGCCGCCGACGGTGACTCGAACTCCGGGAGCTCCGGCGCCGAGCCGGGTCCCCGCTCGAAGCTCCCGGTCCTCAATACGGCTCCCATCCCCGACCTGACCGACCCGGGGAAGTTCTTCAACACGCCGGGAGGGGATCCGGTATCGATCCACCGGCTCAACGCCGAGGGCAAGACGGTCCTGATCGACTTCTGGACCTACACCTGCATCAACTGCATCCGGACGTTGCCCCACGTCGAGTCGCTCTACGAGCGCTACGCGGACCAGGGCCTCGTCGTGATCGGTGTGCACACGCCGGAGTTCCCCTTCGAGCGCGACAGCGGCAACGTCGCCGATGCGATCGCCGCCAACGGTCTCACCTACCCCGTCGTCCAGGACAACGACTACGGCACCTGGAACGCGTTCGGAAACCAGTATTGGCCGGCCAAGTACCTGATCGACAGCAGCGGAGACGTCCGCTACGTGCACTTCGGGGAGGGGGACTACGACCAGACCGAGAGCGCCGTGCGCAGCCTCCTGGCGGAGGCCGACGGCGACCTCGGGCGCCGCGCCCCCGCCGTTCGGGCGCAGACGCCGAGCGCCGGGGTGGAGCTGACCCCGGAGACCTACCTCGGCTCCGACCGCGCCGACGGCTGGGTCAGCGGCACGATTCGCCCGGGCGGGCGTGACTACGGCCGCCCGCCCGGCTCCCTCGACACGAACGAGTTCGCCTACTCGGGTACCTGGACCGTCGACGGTGAGAGCGCGACCGCGGGCCCCGAGGCGGGGATCGACGTCCGCTTCAGCGCCCGGCGCGTCTTCCTGGTCCTCGGCTCGCCGGACCGGGAGCGCGATGTTCGGGTATCGCTCGACGGCAAACCGATCGGCGCCGCCGACGCGGGCACCGACGTGGAGGACGGGGTCGTCCGGGTGGGACAGCAACGCCTCTACTCGCTCGTCGATCTCCCAGAGCCCGGCGAGCACACCCTGAGCCTCCGCTTCGATGACGGCGTCACGGGTTACGCCTTCACCTTCGGTTAGTCGGGGAGAGCAACCGCGATCACCGGGTGGTCCCACCTGGCGAGGAGACCGCCGTGTCGGGCCACGCGCCGCGAGGACCTGCAACCCGGGGGACCGGGCCAGTCCTACGCGGGCTTCGTCGCGCTCAGAACGAGGTTGTAGAAGATCTGCGGCGGCAGATGGGGTTCCAGCAGGGAGGTGTCGACCCGCTGCAGCGCCAGATAGCTGTGGAAGGCGAACAAGCGCCATCGCCTGGGGACCTCGTCGGGGTCGGCGGTCGATTCGACGGTGCGGAGCATCCAGCCGTAGAGGTTCGCCAGGAGCTCCTCGCCGCGGATGTGGACGTCCGCGAAGCCGGCGTCGCCGAGGAGGTCGCGGATCGCCCCCGGGTCGAAGGCATGGACGTCGACCTCCGCCTCCATCGCGTGCCCGTAGTCGGGGTCGCTGCCGCCGTGGTCGTCGCGCGCACCCGCCCCCACCGCGCGGCGCCACAACGGCGCCATCGCGACGGCCGCGCGCTTGGGGAGCGCGGCGATGCGGTCGCCGTTGGCCGAGGGCTCTCCGCAGAAGACCAGCGTCCCCCCGGGCTTCAGGACCCGGAAGAACTCGGCGGCCGCGGCGTTGAGGTTGGGGATGTGGTGCAGGACCGCGTGGCCCAGCACGAGGTCGAACGACTCGTCGGGGAACGGGAGGTTCTCGGCGTCGGTGACGACCGTGTCGACGTCGAGATCGAGCGAGTCGGCGTTGGCGCGGAGCGCCTCGAGCATCCCCGGGGCGATGTCGGTCGCCGTCAACTCGGCGATGTGGCCCGCGGCCATCAAGTTGAGGGAGAAGTATCCGGTGCCGGCGCCGATCTCCAGAGCGTGCCCCCAGGTTCCGAGCTCCCCGCCCAGCGCCTTGCTCAGCTTCGCGACGACCTGCTCACGGCCGGTGTCGCCGAAGTCGATTCCCCACTTCGAGTCGTAGGAGGCCGCGGCGAGATCGTGGTAGGCGGTATTGACCTCGCGGATCCGCTCGGCCGTGGCGTCGGCAGCCGCGGGCATGCGCGGGACTGTACCGTCCGCCAGCCGTGCCAGAGCCCGCGACCAAGCGCTATCTGCAGGACGACCAGCCGGAGGGCGTGCCGCCCCTCGAGCTCACCGGTGAGCGCACCCTCCCGGACGTCCCTGAGGAGAACTACTGGTACCGGCGGCACCTCGCCGTCTACGAGTGGATCGCGCCTCAGGTCGCGGGGATGCAGGTCGCCGACCTCGCCTGTGGAGAGGGGTATGGCTCCGACGTGCTCGCGCAGCGCGCCGCGGGCGTGATCGGCGTCGACGCCAATCCCGACGCCCACGAGCACGCGCGGCTGCGCTACGTCCGGGACAACCTGCGCTTCCAGCGCGATCTCGTCGAGAACGTCGCCGACCTCGACGTCGACCTCGACGCGGTCGTGTTCCTGCAGACGATCGAGCACATCGAGGACGTCCCATCGCTCCTCGGCGCGATCACCGCCGCCGCCCCGCTCGCCTTCATCTCCACCCCGAACCGGCTCACGCTCGCCCCGGAGGGGGCCGAGAAGTCGGACAACCCCTGGCATCTTCGCGAGTACCTCCTGCAGGAGTACCGGGCGGTGCTCGAAGGCTCCTTCGCCTCCGTCGAGATCCTCGGCCTCTTCCACGCCCGCAAGCTCGCCGTTCACGAGCGCGCGATCGCGCTCGGCTGGGACCACGTGCACCGCGCGCTGCGGATCACGAAGCCCTTCTACGACCGTTTCACGCCGGCGATCAGCGCCGCCGACTTCGCGCTGCGCGACGAGGGGGAGGCTGACCTCGAGAAGGCGCTCGACTTCGTCGCGGTCTGCCGTCGGTGAGCGAGCGCGTCGGCGACATCGCGTTCGTCCTGCACTCCCACATGCCGTACGTGGAGGGCTTCGGGACCTACCCCTTCGGTGAGGAGTGGCTGTTCGACGCGGTCGTGCGCTCGCATCTTCCCGTCCTCTCCGTCGCCGCCGACGTCACCCTCAGCGTCACGCCCGTACTGGCCGACCAGCTCGAGGCGCCCGGCGTCGGGAAGCGGTTGACCGAGTTCACGCGCGAGTTCCGGGTCGGCTCGGCGGAGCTCGACGCGCGCGACGTCGAACCGGAGCTCGCTCCCGCCTGCGAGGCGGAGGCCGCTCGCTACCGCGCCGCGCTCGCAGAGCTCGAGCGGCTCGAGGGCGACGCGCTCGCCGCCTTCGCCGAGGCGCGGGCGGAGGGGCGCGTCGAGCTCCTCGCAAGCGCGGCTTCCCACGCGGTATTGCCGCTCGTCGCGACTCGCGGGGGGCGGCTGCTGCAGCTCGACGCGGGCCTCGCCTCGCACCGGCGCCGCTTCGGCGAGCCGCACGGGTTCTGGCTCCCGGAGTGCGCCTACGATCCCGGCCTCGAGGATCTCCTCGCGGGCTTCGGGATCGAGTACTTCTGCGTCGATCGCTCTCGCTACGAGCGGCCTGGCGAATCCATGAAGCCGATTCGCGCCGGCGGCACGGTCGCCTTCCCGATCGACTGGGAGGCGATCTCCTGGCTCTGGTCCATGCAGGGATACCCGTCCGATCCGCTCTACGCCGACTTCCATCGCAAGTCGTTGCGCGGATCTCGCCCCTGGAACATCGGAGGCGGGCCCTACGACCCGGGTGCGGCAGCCGCGCGGGCGCGGGAGCACGCGCGCGAGTTCGCTGCCGCGATCGCCACGCGTCTCTCGGCCCATCGTGACGCGGGCAATCCAGCGGGGCTGATCACCTTCGCCATCGACACCGAGCTGCTCGGGCACTGGTGGTGGGAGGGTCCGATCTGGTTCGCGGAGGCGCTGCAGGCACTGCCCGAGGCCGGGGTACGGCTGCTGACGCTGGCGCGGGCACGCGAGGAGCACGAGCCCGCCGCGCTCGAGCTGCGGCGCTCGAGCTGGGGCGAGGAGAAGGACCTGCGGACGTGGGACTCGCCGGCGGTCGCCGATCTCGCCTGGGGTGCGCGTGGGATTGAGCTCCGCGTGCTGCGCGAGATCGGCGCGGGAAGGCTGCGGGGGGACGCGCTGGATCGGGCCGCGCGCGAGCTGCTCGGCGTGCAGGCGAGCGACTGGGCGTTCCTCGACTACACGCGCCAGGCGGGCGACTACCCGCTCGAGCGGGCGCTCGCCCACTCGCTCGGGGTCTTCGAGGCCATAGAATCGG
Source organism: Thermoleophilales bacterium (assembly GCA_020636895.1). Lineage (GTDB taxonomy): Bacteria > Actinomycetota > Thermoleophilia > Solirubrobacterales > 70-9 > RHKX01. The sequence goes on from JACJWZ010000001.1 coordinate 271,999, forward strand.
GCGGAGAGATCGAACCCGCGGTCCGAAATCTCGCGCCCGATCTCTCGACCGCACCACTGCTCGAGCCATGATCTGCAGGAGCCCATCGACTTGAGCCGCGTCCTGATTCTCTCCTGGGAGTACCCGCCGCTGATCGAGGGTGGGCTCGCCCGCCACGTCCGCAAGCTCTCCGAAGGCCTGGTGGATCACGACGTCGAGGTCCACGTCCTCACCCGTGGCGGCGAGGAGTCGCCGGCGGAGGAGCTGGCCAACGGCGTGCACGTGCACCGCGTCCGCGAGCCCAATCGCCCCCGCGACCTCGGAGAGTTCGTGACCTGGATCGAACGCATGAACGCGGACATGCTCGCGGCCGGGGTCGAGCTCGGCGATCGCTGGGACTTCGACATCGTCCACGGTCACGACTGGCTCGTCGCGGCCGCCTGCGACCACCTCGCCCGTCGCTTCGGCTCGCCGCTGGTGACGACGATCCACGCGACCGAGTACGGCCGCCATCAGGGTTGGGTGGACAAGCATCCGCAGTCCTACATCCACGGTGTCGAGCGCTGGATCACCAACCGGTCGGACCGGGTCATCACCTGCTCCTCCTACATGCGCGAGCAGGTCGCCGACATCTTCTCGGTGGACGAGTCCCGGATCGTCGTGATCCCGAACGGGATCGATCCCGACGACCTGCCGGCGGCCGGCGAGGAGGAGCTCGCCCGCCTGCGCGGTGAGTTCGCCGCCCCTGACGAGCGCCTCGTCCTGCTGATCGGTCGCCTCGTATACGAGAAGGGGTTCCAGATCGCGCTCGAGGCGATGCCGGCGCTGATCGAGCAGGTGCCGGGCACCCGCTTCCTCGTCGCCGGGTCGGGAACCCACGAGGAGGAGCTGCGCACGCAGGCCCGCGAGCTCGGCCTGATGGAGCACGGGACCTTCCTCGGCTGGATCGGCGACGACGTGCTCCATCAGCTCTACCGAATCGCCGACGTCTGCGTGGTTCCCTCCATCTACGAGCCGTTCGGCCTCGTCGCGCTCGAAGCGATGGCGTCGGGGTGCCCCTGCATCGTCGCCGACACCGGCGGCCTCCGCGAGGTGGTCCCCCACGACGAGGTCGGGTTGCGCTTCCGGACCCGCGATCCCGAGGAGCTGGGGCGGATGATGCAGCGCGTTCTCACCGATCAGGCGCTGTGCGAACGCCTCGTCGCCGAGGCCGCCGAGCACGTCCTCCGCTTCGATTGGGACGACGTCGCGGTGCGCACGGCCGAGGTCTACGCCGATCTCGAGCGCAGCCGCAGAGCACCCGCCCGCGGTTCGCACTTGCCCTCGACCGACATTTAGTCAACAATGCTGCGCATGCCTCGTCGAACTCTGGGAGGAGTTGTCGCGTTCCTGTGCCTGGTGATGCTCGCCATCGCCCCCGGCACCGCGCTCGCCAAGAAGAAGAAGCCGAAGGAGCCGGTGCTGCAGCCGGCGACCTACCCGGACATGTCCACCTACCAGTGCCGGACCGACGCGATCCCGATCCACCCGGGTCAGAACATCAACGATTTCACGGTCACCAACACCTGCCCGCACGCGGTCAAGGTGAGCGGCCCCGGTGACGCATCCATCTTCACGCCCGGCTCGAACGTCAAGGGCTACATCACCCGCTTCAAGCCGAGCATGGTCGAGGTCCATCCCGATGGCAGCGTGACCACGCCGAGCGTCTGGGACCTGCACCTGCACCACGTCGTCTGGATCATCAACGGCCAGCCGACCTTCGCCTCCGGCGAGGAGAAGACGATCGCGACGCTGCCGCAGGGCTACGGCGGCAAGGTGAGCGCGGGGGCCACCTGGGTCCTGAACGACATGATCCACAACCTGAACGCCAGCGAGGGGCGTTCGGTCTACATCACCTGGGAGATCGACTGGGTCCCGGAGACGACGCCGGCGCGCACCGACATCGCCGACACCGACATCCGCTGGCTCGACGTCGCCGGCGCGCCGCAGGTCTACCCGGTCTTCGACGCCGAGAAGGGCTTCGACCTCGACGGCGACGGCAAGTGGACGTTCCCCGACGACGTCCCGACCGACCCCTCGGCCCCCGGCTACGAGGAGCGCAGCAAGATCAGCGAGGCCCGCAAGTGGGTCATTCCTCAGTCCGGGGCGACGCTCGTCTTCGGCGCCGGCCATCTGCACCCCGGTGGCATGCGGGTCGATCTCAGGGTCGCTCGTGACGGCCCCGACAACGGCACCGAACCCGGAGACAGCGCCGGCGAGGTCAAGCGGCTGTTCCGCTCCGACGCCCGCTACTACGAGCCGGCCGGCGCGGTCAGCTGGGACGTCGCCCTGGAGGCGACCCCGCGCGACTGGAGGATCAGCCTGAAGCCGGGAGATCTGGTCTCGATCAACGTCACCTACAAGGTCAAGAAGGCCTCCTGGTACGAGTCGATGGGCATCCTGCCGCTCGCTTGGAGCAAGGCCAGCGACCCTGCTGCCCGCGATCCGTGGGACAACGCCGACGAGGTCAAGGCGATGTACAAGGAGGGCGGCGTGCTCACCCATCGCCGGCTCAAGGAGAACATCGATTACAAGGCCCGCAAGAACCTCGGCCTGCCCGATCCGCGTGACCTCCCGAGCGGCTCGCCGGTCCCGAGCGGCGGGATCCCGATCAAGAGTTTCTACAACACCATCGGCGGCTTCTCCGCCGTGCGCGGGTTCCCGGCCCAGCAGATGCGCCCGCCGACCATCGAGTCAGGCCAGACCGTCACCTTCGAGAACTTCGACGCCCTCCCCGGCACGGCGAACGAGGACCAGGTGTGGCACAGCATCACCTCCTGCCGCGCCCCCTGCAACAAGGACTCGGGCATCGGCTACCCGCTCGCCAACGGACCGGTCAAGTTCGACTCCGGGCAGCTCGGCTACGGCCAAGGCGGCAGCTCCGGCGTGACCACCGGCTCCAACATCTACACGACGCCACCGCTGACGACGAGCCCGACCGCCAACAAGCGCGGCACGACGTACACGTACTTCTGCCGGATTCACCCCTACATGCGGGGCTCGATCCGGGTCGTCAAGTAGCCGACGGGCCAGGAGCGGCCAGCTCGGCGTCGTCGTCGGCTCAGCGTGGGCCTGAGGGGCCGTAGGCGTCAGGCTCGACGGGATGCGGCCAGCGCAGGTGCTCGGGGGCCGGGCGCATGCGCACGACGCGGGCCGGGGAACCGACCGCGACCGCGTTGGCGGGGATGTCGCGGGTGACGACCGAGCTGGCCCCGATGATCGCGTTGTCGCCGACGGTGACGCCGCGGAGCAACTGGGCCCCGTATCCGATCCAGACGTTTGAGCCGACGACCACGTCCCGCTTGTAGATCCCCTGCTGGCGGATCGGACGCTCGCTCTCGGTGACGACGTGGTCGAAGTCGATGAACATGACCCGATCGGCGATCACGCACTGCTCGCCGATGGCGACGCGCTGGTAGGCCGAGATCGTGCACTCCTGGCCGAGCACGCTCTTGGATCCGATCTCGACGACGCCCTCGTGACAGCGGATCTTGGTCCCGGACCCGATCCAGGCGAACCGGCCGAAGCGGATCTCCCCGGTGCGGCCGACCTGGAGCTGCAGCCGAGGCCCGAGGAAGACCATCCCGTCGGTTCGCCAGCGATGGCCGGCCGGGGTGAGCCAGCGCCGGGCGAGATAGCGGACGAAGACCGCCGCGTATTTGGGACGGAGCATCCGGTGGGCGGCGGCGAACCGCAGTGCGGCGAGGCCCCGCCGGGGCGGATCGGTGCGACCGGTTCCGGCCGAGCTGAGGCCGGTGTCGTCCTCCACCGAGCGAGGATGCTCTGTGAGATCCGGGGCGCCCACGGCGCGGGATCATAGGGTCGCCGGCGTCACCGCCCATCGTCGTGGCATAGTCCGCCGCCCGATGAGCACCGCAGCAGATCTGGTCGAGCGCCTGCTCGACGGAGACAAGCGCGCACTCGCGCGCGCCATCTCGCTGATCGAGAACGGCGATCCGGTCGGCGGGGAGATCGTCGCCGACCTCTACCCGCGGACCGGCTCCGCCCGGGTGATCGGGTTCACCGGGCCGCCCGGAGTGGGCAAGAGCACCTTGATCGGCGCGCTCGTAAGGGCGTTGCGCGAGCACGACCGGCGCGTCGGCGTCCTCTCCATCGATCCCTCGAGCCCGTTCACGCGGGGAGCGCTCCTCGGTGACCGGATCCGGCTCTCCGAGCACTTCCTCGACGAGGGCGTCTTCATCCGCTCGATGGCGAGCCGAGGCGCTCTCGGAGGGCTCGCGGAGGCCTCGCTGCAGGCGGCGCTGGTCATGGACGCGGCCGGCGCCGAGGACATCCTGCTCGAGACGGTGGGGGTGGGGCAGGCCGAGATCGATGTCGTCGACCACGCGGACACGGTCGTCCTGGCGCTGATGCCGGGATCCGGCGACTCGATCCAGGCGCTGAAGGCGGGGGTGATGGAGATTCCCGACGTGATCGTCGTCAACAAGGCCGAGCATCCGCTCACCGACACGATGGTGCGGGAGGTGCGGACGGCGCTCTCGCTGGGGCCCTCCGGTGACTGGAAGGTGCCGATCGTGAAGACCGTCGCCGCCAAGAACGAGGGCATCGACGAGCTTCTCGACGCCATCGACCGTCATCGTGCCCACGTCGAGGAGAACGGGGCGCTCGAGAATCGCCGGGCGCGCAACCTGCGCAGCGAGGTCCTCGGCCTCGCCGCAGCACGCATGCGGCGGGAGCTCGAGGCGAAGGTCGGCGAGGACCCCGAGGTGGCGGAGCTTCTCGAGCAGGTGGTCAACCGCCAGACCGATCCGGCGACCGCCGCGGCGCGGTTGCTGGAGCACGCGACCGATGGCTGATCCTGCCGACGTCGCCGCCGGTGGCCCGGATGCAACGACCGAGCCGCCGGGCGGGCTCGACGCGGCGCTCGGCCTGGTCGGCCTGAAACTCGACGAGCTCGAGGGCAACTCGGTGGGACGGATAGAGGGTGTCCTCAAGGACGCCGGTGACGACTCTCCGACGTGGCTTGTGGTCAAGGTCGGCCACTTCGGCAAGCGCGCGGCGGTTCCCTTCGAGTACACCGCTGCCGGGGTGGGCCACGTGTGGACACCGTTCGGTAAGGGGACGATCCGGGCGGCCTGCGAGCTCGACCCCGTCCTCGGTTTGAGCGCGGCCGACGAGCGCGCGCTGGCGATGCACTACGGCGTGCCGGAAGGCTCCGGGCGCCTCGAGGCGGTCTCCGGGCTCGGAGACGAGGAGCCCGGCTCAGTCCCCGCCTGAGGCGTCGGGGTCGCGCTGCTCGGGGTCGGGTCCCGCTTCGGCAGGATCTTCCTCGGGCCCTGCGGGTTCCGGCGCGGGCTCTCCCTCGATGTCCTGGGCGGCGGCGCCCTCGGCGATCTCGTCCGCGTAGGTGCGCTCCAGCGTCTGCGTGGCCATCTCGATCGCGGCGAGGACCTCGTCCAGCTCGGCAAGCTGATTGCCGACGGAGGGCGGCTCGGGCGCGGGCGGCTCATCCGATTCAGGTGCACCGCTGCGCTCGGTGGCGGGGTCCCCGTCGTCGGCCGGAGCCGGCGTGGGGGAGGGCTCAGTGCCCTGCAGCGCCCTGAGCATCCGGTCGTGCTGCGCGAAGGCGAGCCACAGGGCCGCGACGTCCTGGCGCAGCTCGCTGAGCTCCGCCTCGCGGGCGTCCAGCTCTCCGCCGAGGGCATCGACGGCCTCGTCGCGCTCGCTGAGCGCGCGCTCGACATCGGCGCGGTTGTATCCGAGCAGGCTGCGACGCATCCTCACCGCGCTCTCGCCCGGATCCTCCTGCGGGTCGTGCTCCTCCTCGCTCACGCTGCGGCGAGTATAGGAGCGCCCGTCTCGACGCCCCTCCCGTCCGTCAGTAGCCCTTCGCGAGTACCTGCGCGCTGATGTGGCAGGAGTTCTCGGTGTCGATCGGGTCGTTGACCTTCCAGTAGCTCGAGAGCGTGATGTCCGCGACCGGGAGCTGACCGGCGTCGGCGCTGCCGCCGGAGTTCGGCTCGACGCTGAAGCTGCCCGAGATCATGCCGTTGTTGGGGATGAGCGCGGTGATCGCCGTCGTGTCGTTGGTCTGGTAGCGCTGGTTGGTCGCCGCGGTCGTTCCCGCTCCCTCGAAGGTCGTCAGGTTCGCGACGGTGCGCCACCCACCGGTCGCCGGGGTCAGGACGAGCCTGCGCACGGAGGGATCGTCTGGGGAGGTGCTGGGGCACTGGATCGCCAGGGTGCCGATCCCGGGCAGATCGATCGCCGAGGAATCGTGGCCGGCCGCGTTCGCGGCGCCGTCCCAGTCGACGCCGAAGTCGAGCACATGCTCGTCGCTCGAGCCCGTGATTCCGCGGGCACCGGTCTCGCCGGAGGGGCCGCGTTCGCCCTCGGGGCCGGTGCGGCCACGGGGGCCACGGGGCCCGCGCTTGCCGCGCTTGCCGCGCTGCGCTTGGCGTGCTTCGCCCACCGCCGTCTCGACGGCGACACGGGGAGTGCCGGCCGCATCGCGGCCACCACTTTCACCGGGCAGCGGGGCGACTCCGCTTCCCAGCGCGACTCCGCCGAGCAGGGCCACGAAGGCGACCGCGAGCAGCAGCGCGCGGGAGTTGATCCTCTTGAGCGCGTCCTTCATCAGGTTCCCTTCGTCACGAACGTCCCCGCCATGAAGCAGCGTCCGCTCGGGTTGTCGTAGCCGGTGCCGAAGTCCCAGTGCCAGGTGATGCGGAACGTCGTCGCGGGTGGCTTTGCGGTGTCAGGCGAGAAGGGCTCGGTCGTGATCATCCCGGTGAACATCCCTGTGCTCCGCACGTCGTAGCCGACGGTTTGGCTGTTCATGCTCTCCTGGAATCCGCTGGATTGGTTGGGGCGATCGAGGCGGGCGGTGCGCACGACGCTCAGGTGGGAGTCGTCGTTGGGGCTCGAGTCGGTGCCGAGGTTGCCGCCGCTGCGCGTCGTCCACATGGTCGTGGCCCATTTGGAGGGCCCTTCCGTGCTGCTGCCGGCGTCGTCGGGGTAGAAGCGGATCCACTGCACGCCGGTCGGTTCGTTCGCGTTCGGCGGCGTGCAACGCACCTCGCCGAAGCCGATGCCCGGTGCCACGAAGCTCTGCCGGTCGTGTCCGTCGTAGTCGCCGTTCTGCCAATCGATCGAGATGAACTGACGGTCCGGGCCCGCCGCGATGCCTCGCGCGCCATCCGCACCGGCACGTCCCTGCGGGCCGCGTGGGCCGCGGTAGCCGCGGGGCCCACGCTTGCCGCGCTTACCCCGTTTGCCGCGTTCCGCCTTCTGACCGGCTGCGGTCTCGACCGCGTTCACGCTGCGCTCGCCACCCGCCACCGCCTTCCCGGAGCCGAGCAGCAGTCCCAGGAGCAGGAGCAGGGAGAAGGCGACGAGGCCGGCGGCTAGTCGAATTTGAGAGTCGCGCTCTTGGCGAGATCGCCGCATGATCTGGGTTGCCTTGCCTTGCCGGTCACGTAGACGGAGTACCCGCCGCTCTTGAGGCCACCGCTCTTGAGCTTGAAGTCCAGGGTCTGCTCGCCGATCAGCTTGCGTTGTCCGCGCGGCAGCTCAGCCTTGCCGTAGACGTCCCCCTCGAAGCTCGAGAGGGTCCCGTAGACATCCACCAGCGGCGCCCACACCGGCTTCGGGGCGATCTTCACCGAGAGGTAGCGCCCGTAGTCGGCGGCGGTGCCGCCCGGCTTGTCGACGAACGTGATCGGCAGCTTGTTGAGGCAGCCGCGGAAGTTGATCACCTCGTTGCGCTCGACCTCGCCGCAGCCCTTGACCGTGCCCTTCGTGACCAGCGTGTACTTGCCCGGCTGCATCGGGACCCGCAGCTTCATCGTCGCTGTGTCGCTGCCGCTCATCTTCTTGTCGATCTTGCTCTCGCCGAGCAGGAAGCCGCCGAACGTGTAGAGCTGCACCCGCCATTTGCGGACGGCGCCGCGTCCGCGCTGGACGGAGACCTTGAGCTTCTTTTGGTACTGACTGGCAAAGATCTTCGGGTAGCGGCTGACGACCTGCGGCTTGACGTTGAGGTGTCCGCAGCCCGCTTCAGCCGGTGTCGGGACGCCGCCCCTGCCCCCGATTCCGCCGCTCAGCGAGAGCGCTGCAACGGACGCGAGGGCCAACGCCAGCACGGCCGCCAAGGCGCGCAGCGACAGGGGCGATATGTGGTTCAGGCGGTCCATCGTCTCGGTGGCTCCAATGCTTTAACCCAGTTGGCGGCCGACTGTAGCGGTGGGGGTGGTCGCCAGAGGTAGTTTTCTTGCGTCCCAAGCGGAAAAGCTCGCGCTGGGCGGAACGCGGTGGTAACTTGCCGCGACGCGGGTTGGGGATGGATACCCGCCCGGAGGACGAGGAACGACAGGACGGCGAATGATCGCGGCCGAGTTGCGTGGGGGAAGCAAACCAAGTCTGAACGAGGCGTTGGGCTGGATCGGCTCGCGCGTCGACGACATCTACGGCGCCAGCGTCGGCCGTCTCGAGGATGTCTGGATCGACCCCGGAACCGGGGTCCCCCGCTGGCTGCTGGTCAAGGAGGGGCGCTTCGGCGGCCGGACGACGCTGATCCCTTTCGAGGATGCAACGGCCGGCGCCGGCCACGTCTGGGTTCCGTACGAGCGCGAGGTCGTCCGCGACGCTCCGGAGATCGAGCCTGGAGCCCCGCTCACCCAGCACGTCGAGGGCGCGCTCCGCGCTCACTACTCGGCGAACGCGCCGTCGGCGATCTCCCAGGGGGCGGAGGCCGCCACGCGTCCCGCCGGGACGGAGCTGCGGCCCGATCGCCCCGCTCCGCAGCCCGAAGCCACCCCCCCGCAGCCCGGCTCGGCTTTGGGAACCGCGACGATCCGCTTCCACACCCCGCCCGTTGCGGGCCCACCCGAGTACTTCGCCTCGGGTGCCGCGCAGGCGGATCCCCAGGGCGCTGCCGCGCAGGCGGATCCGCCCCCGGACCGTCGCGCCGCTACTCCGCCTTCGGGCTCGCCGGCACCGCACCACGCCGCTCCCGCCCCGCAGCGCCCGGTGATCCGCGGGCCCGAGTCCGCTCCCGTGCAGCCGTTCGGAGCGGCGCCGGCCCCGCGGCTTCCCGATCGCCCGCCACCGCCGGTCGCGGCGCCTGCTCATCGCGCCTACCAGCCCACCCGACCGCGGGAATCCGCGCCGGCGCCGGCACAGCCCTACGGCTACCAGCCTCCGGCGGATCCTTACGGCTACCAGCCCCCGGCGCAGCCGTCTGACTACCGGCCACCCGCGTATTCCCCTCCGGCCCAGCGACCGTCCGGATACCAGCCCCCGGCGCAGCCCGCCCACCGCGAGCAGACCCGAGGGGACCGCCGCACCGCACCGACTCCCGAGTGGGCCCAGCCAGTCCACCAGCAGCCTCCCACGGCCGCCGCCGACCCCGCCCAGGGTCCGGTTGACCAGCTTCGCGCCCTCGCCGATGCCGGCGGGACGCACTACGTCGAGATCGAGCTCAGCGGGGAGCTGACGATCCGCGGCGAGCTCCGCAGCGTCAAGGTGACGCCGCGGCAGGGTCCCTAGCTCAGCGCCTTCAGGCCGTGCCGGGAGCCGCGGTCCCGGGGGCTCCGGCTTCGGCGCTGAGGTCGAACTGCCGTGATTTGCCGCTTATCGGGGCCCGTTGATCCCGCCGGGAGCGCCCGGGGCTTTAGGAATCGCTCCCTGCATGGACGGATGATCGGTTCTCAACGGCGATCCGTGGTGCTATTTTCCATTGATCCGATGGGGCCAACTCCGTTCCCGGCCCCGGCGAGCGAGGACGAACCGATGGCAGCAGCACGCACGACCCAGCGCCTCTACGGGGCCACCAAGCCCGGCGTGGCGGAAGCTCGCTCCTGGATCGGTTCCCGCGTAACCGATAGCTTCGGCAGCGGTCTGGGCCGTCTCGAGGACGTCTGGGTCGACGCCGAGAAGGGTGAGCCGTCGTGGCTCCTGCTCCGTGAAGGACGCTTCGGCAACGGCCGCCACCGTCTTGCGCCTTTCGAGGGCGCGACTGCCGGCGGCGGCCAGGTGTGGCTTCCCTTCGAGCGCGACAAGGTCCGCTCGTCGCCCGAGATCGGCTCCAACGAGATCCTCACGCAAGCGCTCGGCGATCGCCTGCGCAAGCACTACGGCGTCTCCTAGTCCGTCCTAGCCCCCCGGGGCACCGGAGATCCGGGGGCGACCTGGTCCCGGGACTTCCCTTCGCACCCGCCCGGTGTGGGCGGGGCACAGCCGACATTTCTCTACCCGTGGCGCCTTTTCCACCGTATCGGTGGTTTTCGCGCCAAGCGACGGGCCGGTGGACGGTCCTGCTCCCTACGCGTGGCGCCTTTTCCACCGTATCGGTGGTTTTCGCGCCAAGCGACCCTGCCGGCGGGCGGCGAGGCCGCGGGTCAGCCTCCGATCGTGTCCTGCTGGGAGGTGGTGTTGGGTGTCGCCGCGTCGCCTGAGGTGGCCGGGGCGGTGGGCGAGACGGAGATGAGCGTGTAGCGGTCGTTGGAGGCGATCGGGTCGAAGCCGTCGACCTCGCCGACGTCCATGCCCGGGTACTTCTGGAGGATCAGGTCGGCATCGGTCCGCTGCACGAGGACGTAATCGACGTTGCCCCATGGGTCGTCGAGCACCTTCTGCCACTCGGTGTCGCCCTTGTCGACTCGGTCGAAGAAGAGGTTCGGCTGGCCGGTCAGGATGATGACGCCGAAGGTGCGGGCGTTGTCGGTGAGGATCTCGTTGTTCCCGATGTCCTGGTCGTCGATGTAGTCGGCCATGGCTCGCTCCGTGGCGATGCCGACCTGGAAGCCGCCGCGGGAGGTGGAGCCCTCCTGGTCCTCGCCGCTGAAGACCGCGCGGGTGAACGCTTCCTCGAGGTTCTGGTGCGGGAAGGTCTGCATCTGCGTCCAGGCCAGCGGCAGGGAGACGAGCGCCAACCCGACCGTCACCGCCCAGAGCAACGCTCGCATCGACTCGGCCCGCAGATAGCACCAGGCGATGCCGGCGCAGCCGGCGATCATCGCCGGCAGCGCGTCCTGCAGCTCGATCACGTCAACCGAGCCGGCGACCGCGGCGGTGGTGACCGACCAGGCGACGTTGAGGACGATCAGGAGCGCGATGCCGTAGCCGATCGCGTCCCTGGTTCCGAAGACGAGCATGGGGATCGCCACGAGCCCGATCGGGAAGATGAGCTGGATCCGCAGCGCGTTGCCGATCGCATCCACCAGGTTGAAGTCCGGGGCCGCCGAGGAGACGGCGTTCACGGGGGCGGAGCTGCTCGCCTCGGTCACCCAGGCGAACGGGTCGCCGAGGACGACCGCGTTGATGAAGATCCAGATCCCGAGCGCGTACATGACCGGCGCCAGGTAGGCGATCACCGACCCCTCGACCTCGTCCTTCTCACGCCCCTTCGCGGTCAGAGCGCCGGAGACGAGGAACGCCAGCAGCAGCGCCCAGAGGATGAACTCGTAGCGGGCCAGCACAGCCACCGAGAACGCCAGGCCGGCGCCGATCAGGTAGCGAGCAGACCCGTTGCGCCCCCAGCCGAGCACGCAGAACATCCCGAACGCGGCGAACAGCAGGTAGGCGGCGTCGCCGCTCCCGTTCATCGCGTAGAACGCGAACATCGGGTTGAGGCCGACGAGGACGACGATCAGAAGCCGCGCCGGCCGGACCATGTCGGCCATGGCGAACATGCGGTTGATGAATGTCAGCGTCCCGGCGCCGAAGATCGCCGAGGAGATCGGCAGTGCCAGGCCGGACGCGACGAGGGCCTTGATGGCCGCGAAGGGGAGCAGCACCAGGGTTCCGACCGGCGGCATCGAGAAACCGATCGCCGCCAGCTTCGGCGGGTCGTTGTACCAGACCATGTAGGCCCTGGTGAGCTGATCGAGCGCGTCGAAGTTGACGACGTGCAGCGACAGCAGCCGAATCCCGAGCAGCATGTAGAACGCTCCGAAGCCGATGAAGACCGCAAGCGTCTCGATGCGCGTGACCGGCGCAGCCTGCGGCTCCTCCTGCATGCCCGCCAGGGAGACATGCCGGCGCTCGTCGTACTGCGGCGCGTCCGGGTCGTCCGCGACGGCACCGGGCCGGTTGGTGATGGTCGCCGACTCCACCTAGTGGTCCCCGGCGTCGAGGCCGTGCTCGGTCTTCTCCCAGTAGAACGGCTTCGTGAAGAGCTGGTAGAAGCCCTTCCAGGCGCCGATCGACATCAGCCCCCAGTAGATCGGGGAGAACAGGGCGTAGCGGACGAGGTGGAACAGGCCGCGCTGCATCGAGCCTGCGACCGACAGATAGGTGAAGACGAAGTTGCCGACGAAGAGCTGCAGCGAGGCCGCGTAGTAGACGAACCCGGGGAACAGGTCCTCGATCAGGCCCGACTGCGTGAACAGCCAGATCGTGGTCAGGATCCAGAAGATCGGGTTGAGGACGAAGATGATCGTGCCGCCGACGATGAACTGGAAGGACCACCAGGCGCTGAATCCGATCTCGCGCATCAGCCGGATCGGGTGTCGCATGTGCACGAGGTAGGTCTGGAAGTAGCCCTTGACCCAGCGCGAGCGCTGGTTGATCCAGTTCTGGAGCTGTGAGTTCGCCTCCTCGAGGGTGGTCGAGTTCAGCATCACGGTCTTGTAGCCGGCCTTGTGCAGGCGCAGGCCGAGGTCGGCGTCCTCGGTGACGTTGAACGGGTCCCAGGCGCCGAGCTCGACGAGAGCCTCGCGGTTGAAGTGGTTCGACGTGCCGCCGAGCGGGATCGGGGCTCCGGAGGCGTCGAGACCGGGCAGGAGGAGGTCGAACCAGAGCGCGTACTCGGTCGAGAAGAACCTCGTCAGGAGGTTCTGCTCGGTGTTGAAGTAGTTGAGCTTGCACTGGACGCAGACCACGTTGTCCTCCGAGCGCTCCCAGGCGAGCAGCACCTTCTTGAGCTGATCGGGATCGGGCTGGTCCTCGGCGTCGAAGATGACGACGAACTTGCCCGTCGCCTGCTGGATGCCGTAGTTGCAGGCCTTCGGCTTCGTCTTCGGCTGCGAGTCCGGGACCACGAGGAGCTGGAAGTAGGGCGGCAGGCCGGCCTCGATGATCGCGTCGATCGTCGTGTCGTCCTCCTCCTCGCAGAGCAGCAGGATCTCCAGCTTCGCCTTCGGGTAGTCGAGCTTGGTCAGGTTCTCGGTCAGGCGCGGGACCACGGCGGCCTCGCGGAACAGCGGCACGAGGATCGTGTAGCGCGGGACCTCGCGGTCGTCGATCTCGGCGACCTCGGAGGGGGTGAAGTCGAACTCCTGGCGGCGCCCGAACGAGTCGTAGAAGAGCTTGAACTTGTAGAGCGAGGCGAGCATGTAGATCGTCACGCAGAGGACGACCAGTGCGATCCCGGTGTTCAACGGCGACAGCACGAAGCCGACGAGCACCAGGAGCAGGAAGGAGATGAAGAAAACCCGCTGGCCGGACGAGAGCACCCGGTTGGCGCAGTCCTCGGGGAAGCGGGTGAGGAGCTCGGTGCGGGCGGCCCGCACGTGCTCCTCGAGGTGGACCCGCCGCAGGAGGCCGTCGAGGTCGGAGCGGGTGACCATGTAGGAGCGGATGCGCAGATCGGTGAGCTCGCGGATCGCCTCGTAGGTCTCGTCGTCGAGCGGATCGGTGATCGCGACGTAGAGCGCCTCGTCGTCGACGTCGAGCGGTACGCAGCGCCCCTCGCGCTGCAGCGCCTCGGGGACCATCGACATCGCCTCGGGTGACGGCTCGATGCCGTCGAGGTCCACGAGCGGCACTCGCAGCTGGTCCGCCAGAGCGGCCGCCAGATCGCCCTCGCGGATCTTGCCCTCGTAGTAGAGGATCTCGCCGATCCGGCTCCCCGTCTCCTCCTGGATCTCCAGCGCCTCGGCGAGGTCCTCCTCCGTGATGAGTCCGCGCCCGACGAGGATCTCGCCGAGACGACCCGGGGCAACGACCGTTCCGCCCGGGAGGTCGCCCTGGCCGGCGACGCGGGCGCGCTCGGGGTCGACCATGCCACCGAGCCCGGCCGCGTGCCCGAGGCCTCCGTAGACGCGGTCGATGGCCGCGTCGATCTGATGGGCGGGTGCGAGCACCACCTCGAGCGGGTCGGAGGTGAGGGCGAACGCGACGTTCTGCGCCATCGCATCGCTGGGGTCGGCCATCGCCAGAACGAGCGTCTGGCCGTCGTAGGAGACCGGCATCATCCGGAAGTGCCGGCAGACGGTCTCCGGCAGCATCTGCGCGGCGATCGGGTTGACCGGGTCGCCTGCCGGCAGCGCCGGATCGGGCTCCAGCGAAACCGTCGGGATCCCCGTGATCGTGTCCTCGTACGGGGAGTGGGAGGGGTTGAAGCTGTAGGGGTCGTGCATGCCGCGCTCAGTCCGGGGCGAGGAAGTAGAAGACGACGTAGCCGATTGCGAGCACGATCAGGGGGGCGAGGATGAAGCCGATGAAGAACAGGGAGAGGGCGAGCAGCAGGACCATCGCTGCGATCACGTTGATGACGGTGCGGATCATCCCTCAGCCTCCGGCGTCCCCGGCGTCCATTCGTCGGCCGGCTCCTGAGCCTCTTCGGTCGCCTCCTCCGCCTCACCGGGCGCCGGTGCGAGGTCGATGACGAGGTCGCCCTCGTCGCCGTCGCTGACGCGCATCGGCCTGCCGAGCCGGTAGAGCTCGCGCGAGAGCGCGTAGGGGCCGGTCATCCCCACCTCGATGCTGGCCCTGCCGTGACCGAAGCGACGAACGCGGACGTCGCGGACGGCGGTCAGGCTGGCCAGGTCGTCCTCGAAGTGCCGGAGCTCGATGAGGTCGACGAAAGGCCCTGCATCCACCAGCGCGACGGTAGTGGAGCGGGCGGATACCTCATCGTGATCGTGGCTGTGCCCGTTGGTGGCGACCGGGGGCGGCGGGAAGGCGGGCGTCGGCTGCTCGTACGGCTCCTCGATCTCCTCCTCGGCGGGCGGCTCCGGGTGCTGATCCCCGTGCCACTCCGGAGTGGGCTGGGCGTAGGGGTCGACGAAGGCCGGCGGCTGCTCCTCAGGGGGCTGGTGATAGCCGCCGAGGGCGGGGTCGGGGATTCCGTATCGCGGAGCCTCGTGCCGAGGCTGCTCGCCATGTTCGCCGGGGCCGTACGTGTACTCGGCCGGCCCCGGTGTGGGCTCGCCCTCGGCCCAGACGCCCTGGGAGCCGAGCAGCTCGACTCGTTGCTGGAGCTCGCCGAGCCGGGCGCTGAGATCGCCGAGGCCCGCCGGGTCGGAACCGGAAGGGGGCGCCGGGCCCGCTCCCTCCCGCTGCGCCGGGATCTCGCCCGGCTGGTCGTGTCGCTCGTCGCCCTGGTCGCTCATCAGGGTGCCGTGGTCGTTGTCGTTGTCGTGGTCGTCGGGCTGGTGGAGGTGGTGGGCGGCGCCGAGCCCTCCGGTGTGGTGGTCGTGTCCACTCCGTCGCCGGAGGGGGTTCCGACTTCGGGTTGGGTGCTCGTCGTGGCGACGACGCCCTCGGGGTCGGGCTCCGAGGTCTCGCCGTTCGGAGTCTCGCCATATGCGAGGGGGTCGGATATGCGCGCGATCTCCTGTCTGCGGACTGCGTCGCTGATCGGGATCAGCTCCAGGTCATCGGAGATCTCTTCGGAGCGTTGGAGGTAATACTTGAGATAGGCCTGCACCTCCTGCCTGTTGAGGCTGCGCTGCGTCGTGTACAGCCTCAGGGTGCGCTCCAGCGGGTAGAGCTCGCTCGAGATCGTCTCCTCGGAGGGGAAGACGCAGCGGTCCCCGGACTGGCCGTCGATCTCGAGTGGCCGCAGCTTGTCCTCGTACAGCTCGTAGAACGAGAACCCGAGGAACCCGACTGTGCCGGGTGCAGCGCCTCCCGGGTCGTCCGGGCCGCCGACGATCGCGTTCTTGATCGCGTTGTCCCGTCCGTAGGGCACGTAGTCGGAGCGGAAGTCGGCGAGCGTGGGCTCGGCCACGCCGAGCACGCGCTGACCGAAGAAGGTGAAGTCCGAGGCGTCCTGGTCGGGGCCGACCGTGGAGAGCTGGATCGGGAAGAAGTTGGGGTTCACCTGGTTCCAGGCGGTCACCGGTGTGCCGGCGCCGAACATCGCCCTGAGCTGGTCGAAGTTGACGCAGTCGGCTCCGACGTCGCGTTCGTTGCGGGTGACGATGACGGTCGCGTCGAAGGAGATCTGGAAGTCGACCACCTCGAGGCCGTTGTCGGTGCAGTCCTTGAGCTCCTCGTCGGTGATCCGGCGTGAGGTGTCGACGAAGTCGATCTCGCCCGCGCAGAGCGACGCGAACGCCGACGCCTCGTCCGTAGCGGTGGGGGTCACGTCGATCGCGAGGCCGGAGTTGGTCGCGTCCGCCCGGAAGTCGTCCGTCACCTGCTCGGTCAGCGACCCCGCGAGCTGACCCTCGATCTGCACCTGTCCCGCGGGCAGCGGAGGCAGGTCGGGCTTCGGCTCGCCGCCGCGCTCGGTCGTGGGCTCGGTCACCTCGCCGCTGGTCTCGTCACCGCCGTTGCCGAGGTCACCGCAGGCACCGAGCAGCAGTGCCAGCAGCGCGACGACGATCGCGAGCGCGAGGGGGCGGCGGGAGCTCATGGCGTCACCTCGCCCTGCGACCCGCTGGACGTCCCGGGGATGCTCTCCGGGGTCCCGGCCGGGAACTGCTCCTCGCCCTCGCGAGGCGGGTCGAAGTGAACCTTCGGCAGATCGACGACGTCGAACCTCGAGAGCGGGATGTCCTGCAGCAGGTTGAGCGGCAGGGTGTCGGTCCAGTCGGCGTTGCGCTGCGCGTACATCGTCGGCGCGGCGGAGCGGTCGACGATGATGGCCCCGTAGCGCTGGAGCGCGCTGATGATCGTGCGCGCCGTCTCCCTCTGGGTTCCGCTTCGTACGAACTTCCTCGTCAGCAGATCCTCGGCGCCGTCACGCAGCCTCAGACGCGCGCCCTCCGGTACGGAGTTGCGAGCGCCGGTGCCGTCGGTGCGCGACGCCGGCTGCACGTAGCGGCGCTGCGCCGCGCCGGGCACCGAGATCGCGAGCGCGTGCTCGATCCGGCCCGACTCGACCTCCTGCGGGGTGATCAGACCCGCGAACAGCGGCAGGCCCGACCCGCGAGCGCTCACCCCGGTCGGATCCTGGAATCCGGGGCCGTCGAGCTCCCAGGCCTTGACGTAGTGGTAGGAGATCGACCCGTCGGCCTCGCAGCGCGCGCGCCAGTAGTCGTAGGCGACATGGGCCCCGGTGTCGAGGGCGGTCATCCAGCCGTCGAACCGCGGATCCGGGCAGGCGTCCTCGGGGATGGTGATCGAGGTCGTCGCATCGCTGCCGCAGGTGAGCTGGCGGCATACGGTCGGACGCGAGACGGCGCCCGGCTGGTTGTCGCTGAACACCGGAACGGTCCAGCGCGTCACGTTGACGGTCAGCCCGACGGTGATCTTGCGCTCCTCGGTCGTGACCGTGCCGTTGGGCTGCTCGACTGCGGCGAGGCGCTTCTGCGCGCGGCGCATCATCGCCTTCGAGTCAGGGTCGAGCGGCTCGCCGGAGACGTCCGTGTTCCAGGGGCTCGTCGATGAGAAGGGACGGCTGAGGACCGCGCCGGTAGAGGTCGAGTCGAGGGAGGAGCTGACGGGAGGGGTGATGGCGGGCGTAACCGTGGTCGTGGTCGTCGGCGGCAGGGCGGTGCCGCTGATGTCGGTGGGCGGCGTGGTCGTGGTCGTGGTCGTGGAAGTCGTCGTGGTCGCGGGCGCGGTGCCCTCGTCCGCAGCCGGCTGTGCACCTTCCACCTCGGACTGGTCGCCGGGGACCGCCGCCGCGGCGTCGCTGCTCGCATCCGCGGGCGTGTCGCCCGGCGTCGTCGTGCCCTCCGTCGTGGTCGGCGTGGTCGTGATCGTCTCGGTGGTCCCGTCCTCGCTACCGCCGCATGCCGCGATCAGCAAAGCCGCCGCCAGGACGGCGGCGGCTGCCAGGAGACGCGCGAAGGCGGCACGCGTGGGTGCCGCCCGAGCGGATCGCTTCGTTGGCGGGCTCGCCGGCACAGGCGTGGCTCGCGCTACGCGGCCATCGCGCTGGGCTGCGCGTTCTCACGCAGCTCGCGAACCCGGCCGGCCTCCGTACCCCCGTTCGGCTCCTTGGCGATGCGATCGGCGGTCTCCGACAACGCTCGGATGAACGACTCGAACTGCGCCCGGACGCGCTCCGCGTCATCCATCCCCGCCGTCAGCGCGTCAGCGCGGTCGGTGATCCCGTCGGAGAGCTTGGTGATGCGCTCCTGTCGCTCGGCCAGCATTTGGCCGGCCACCCGGCGCGCGTTCTCGACGTGCCTGGTCGCGTCGACCTCGACCTGATGCCAGCGGGCCCGGATGCCCTCCTCGGCCTCGCGCCTCGCCTCGGAGGCCTCGTGCTCGACCGCGCCGACCATCGTCTTGACGAGGCTGTCGGCTCGCCGCTTTGCGGCCTCGAGGTACTCCTTCGCCTCCGTCTCGGCCTCCCGCATGCGACGGTCGAACGCCTCCTGAGGCGTCTCGAGCTCGTAGTCCGGATCATCCAGGCCGCTCGGCGCCGTCTCCTCGGCGCTCGCAGGTGCCTCGACCAGGAACTCGACGACCTCGACCTCCTCGGTGATCGCGATCGGATCCGGCGCCGGATCCGCCAGTTCGGTCGCCTCGTCGTCCATCGGGGCCGCCTCGGGCCGTGATGCGCCCTCGGCGGCCTCGCGGATCGCCTCCTCGCCGGCGAGGCGGGCGCGTTCGACCTCGCGCTGTCCCTCTCCGAGCCGACGGGTGAAGTTGCGGGTTGCGCGGTCGAGGCCGCCGAGGGCCTCGGCCAGATCGACCGCCGCCGCCGATGACGGCCGCGCCGGAGCGGTCGGGCGGAACAGCTCGCCGGGCAGCCGCGCGTCGCGGAGATCGTCCCCATCCTGATCTGCCATGGTCACTCCTTCTCGCGGTATAGCTGAAGCGAACCCCCCGGATGGAGGTCCGATCGCGAGCAAGTCTAGGTTCGTGCCCGGCGGTAACCGGACGCCTCAATGCCGCTATTTGCGGGGGTCCGGGCGGACCTCAGCGAGGTCCTGCGGTCCAGGGCACCTGGGCGTCCTCGCCGCTACCGGGACCGAATACCTCGTCGAGGACCGGGACCGGGTCGGCCAGGCCGAGCGTGCGCTGAAGATGCTCGCGGACGGCGCCGCGGGTGGCTCCCGAGGCCGCCATCTGGATCGCCGCCATCCGCGCTTCGTCGCCGTGTGGCGCGCCGCCGCGGACCCGACCACCTGCGGGTGCCGGCGCTCCTCCGGCGGCGGGAACGCCACCGCGCCAGCCGGGGGCGACCGGGGATCGGGCCGGGTGCGGGGCGGGCTCGTAGGCGGGCTGCTGGGCAGGCTGGGCTTCCTGGTGCTGCTGGGGCGGGTGGTGCACGAGCGGCTGCGCTGAGTGGGGATGCTGTGGCTGCGGTGGCTGGTACAGCGGCTGCGGATGAGGTGCCTGTGCGTGCTGGGGGGGCTGCGCGACCGGCTGCGCCGGGACGTAGGGCTGCGCCGCGGTGGCTCCGAAGGGGGGAGGCTCGAAATCGGCCGCCGTTCCCTCCGCCTCGCGGGCGAGCCGCTCGGCGGCGTCTCCGAGCGCACGGACGAGGTTCTCGAAGCCCATGCGCACCGGCGCGGCATCGTCGAGGCGGGCGATCACGGCCTCGGACTTGGCGATCAGCTCGTCGCTGATCTCGCCGATGCGCCGCTGCCGCTCGGCGACGAGCCCATCGGCGCGACGACGCGCGTTGTCCAGGTAGGCGCCGGCCTCGACCCGCGCCTCCTCGCGAAGCCGCGCGGCCTCGCGCTCGACGGCGTCGAGGATCGAACCGACGCGACGGGAGATCTCAGGCGCGGCAGCGCCCTCGGGACCGATCGAGGCGGGCGCGGCCTCCTGCGGCGGCGGAGCTTGTTCCTCTTCATGCATCGGTGATCGAACCGCGGTTGGAAGCGGGCTGATCACCTTATCCCGAAATCGTCGGGACCCGCCCTGGCGTCCCCGCCGTGGCCTCGCGCTTGCATCGCGCGCGGGCGGAGCTCAGCAGCCCAGGGCCCGGGCGATGACCATCTGCTGGACCTCGTCGGTGCCCTCGCCGATGGTGAGGATCTTCGCGTCGCGGTAGTGACGGCAGACCGGGTACTCCTCGATGTAGCCGTAGCCGCCATGGATCTGCACGGCCTCCTCGGCGCACCGCACGGCGAGGCGGCCCGTCTTCAGCTTCGCCTGCGCGGCGGTCAGCGTGAACGACTCGCCGCGGTCCTTCAGCAGCGCCGCCTTGTAGGTGAGCAGGCGCGCCGCCTCGATCTCGGTCGCCATGTCGGCGAGCTTCGCCTGGATCGATTGGAAGCGCGAGATCGGCTGGCCGAACGCGTGCCGCTCGTTCGCGTAGGCGAGCGCTTCGTCGAGACATCCCTGCGCGAGCCCGAGCCCCATGGCCGCGACGCCGATCCGGCCGCCGTCGAGGATCTGCAGGAACTGCTTGAAGCCGTTACCGCGCGGCCCGAGCAGGTTCGCCTCGGGTACGCGGGCGGAGTCGAACGAGAGCGGATGCGTGTCGGAGGCGTGCCAGCCCATCTTCCGATACGACTCGCCGACCTCGTAGCCGGGGGTGTCGTTGGGGACGATGATGTTGGAGACCTCGTCCGGGCCGGTGCGGGCGGTGATCGTCACGCAGGCGGAGATCTCGGTTCCGGAGTTGGTGATGAACTGCTTGGCGCCGTCGATCACCCACTCGCCGTCGGCGAGCGTCGCCTTCGTGCGCACGTTTCCGGCGTCGGATCCGGCTTCGGGCTCGGTCAGGCCGAACGCGGCGAGGCGCTTGCCGGAGCACAGCGACGGCAGCCAGTCCGCCCGCTGCTCCTCGCTGCCCCACAGATATATGGGCATGGTCCCGAGCGAGGTGTGTGCGGCCATGGTGATCGCCGTCGATGAATCGACGCGTGCGAGCTCCTCGACCGCGAGCGCGTAGGACAGCGAATCGGCGCCCCCTCCTCCGTACTCGGCGGGGAAGGGGATGCCCATCAGCCCGAGCCCGCCCATCATCTCGACGAGCTCGTAGGGGAACGCCTTGTTGCGATCCTGCTCCTCGGCGCGCGGCGCCACCTCGTTGCGCGCGAAGTCGCGCACGGTGTCGCGCAGGAGGCGCTGCTCGTCGTTCAGCTCGAAGTCCATGGGAGCGCTGATCTTGGCAGGAGCGGGGCGAGGGCGACCGCGCCGCCGCCTCAGCGGTCCTCGCCCACGGTCCGCACGATCGCCTCGGCGTCCATCGGCCGGCCGAGCAGGAACCCCTGCCCGTACCTGCATCCGAGCTCCTGCAGCCGTTCGATCTGCTCCGGGTGCTCGATCCCCTCCGCGACGACTCGCAGGCCCAGGCTCTCGCCGATGTCGATGATCGCCTTCGCCAGGGCCGAGTCGTCGCCCGGGGTTCCGAGGCCGTCGACGAACGGCTTCGGGATCTTGAGCTGGTCGATGGGGAAGAGCTGCAGGTGCTGCAGGGACGAGAACCCGGTGCCGAAGTCGTCGACCGCGAGCTCGACGTCGAGGTCGCTCAGCTCCTGCAGGAGCTCGGCCATCTTGCGCGCGTCGCTGCCGAAGGCGGTCTCGGTCAGCTCGAGGGTCAGCGTCCCGCGAGACAGCCCCGAGGACGTCAGCACGTCGCGAACCGCGTCGGCGATGCCCCCCTGCTCGAGCTGGATCAGCGAGACGTTGACGCTCACCCCGACGGCGTCGGCGCCGGGCACCTCGCTCTGCCACCTCGCGGCGGTTCTGCCGGCGTGGTCGAGGACGAAGCGGCCGAGAGCGATGATGGCGCCGGTCTGCTCGGCGAGCGGGATGAACTCGCCGGGCTCGAGCGGCCCGCGGGCGGGATGGTCCCAGCGGACCAGCGCCTCGGCGGCGACGATCCGCATGCTCTGCAGGTCGATGATCGGCTGGTAGTGGACGTCGAGCTGCCGAGCGAGTATCGCCCGCTTCAGCTCCGCCTCGAGGGCGAGCCGCTCGACCACGGACGCGTGCATCTCCGGGCGGAAGGTCTCCCGGCCCGAGCCGCGCCGCTTCGCGTCGTACATCGCCAGATCGGCGTTGCGCAGCAGATCCTCGGTGCGGCTCGATCCCACCGCGACCCCGATGCTGCCCGAGAGGAACACCTCCATCCCGCGGACGGCGAACGGCTCCTCGAGGGCGCGAAGGATGCAATCGGCGAGTGCGCCGACGTCGGTGCGGGAGGTGTCCTCGACGAGCACCGCGAACTCGTCCCCGCCGAAGCGCGCCGCCGTGTCCTGCGGTGGAACGCAACCGGCGAGGCGGCGTCCCACCGCGACCAGCAGCTCGTCGCCGGCCGCGTGTCCGAGGCTGTCGTTGACGTTCTTGAACTCGTCGAGATCGCAGAACAGGATCGCGGCCTCGTGGCCGTGGCGCTCGGCGCGGGCGAGCGCGGTGTCGAGCCGGTCGGCGAGCAGGGCGCGGTTGGGGAGGTTGGTGAGCGGGTCCTGCAACGCTTGGTCGATCGCGTCCTGGACGGTGCGGGCGTCGGTCAGGGCGATGCTCGCGTGCTTGGCGAAGGCGACGAGGATGTCGCGCTCCGCCTCGGTGTACTCGTGGCCCTCCTTTTCGCGGGCGACCGTGAGGCTGCCGACGACCCTTCCGCCCTCGCGGACCGGCGTGGCCATCGCGGACTTGACGCCGAACTGCGCGAACGGCCCGATCGCGGACTGGTGACGGTCGTAGCGCTCGAACACGACGAGCTCCTCGCGGAGGATCGCCTGGCCGCCGGCACCCTCGCCGACCCTGCCGAAGCGCACGCGCTCGAGCATCTCGAGGGGAATGCCGTGGGTTGCGACGAGGACCATGCGGTCGGGGTCGTCGCGGTCGATCAGGCGCAGGCCGACGGTCTCGTCCGAGAGCAGCTCCGACGCGCCCTCGACGATCGCCTCGAGCACGTCGTCGATCGCGAGCCTCGCGACGATCGAGCTCTGGATGCGCGAGAGACGTTCGAACAGGAGCTGCCGCTCGCGGAGCGACTCGAGGAGGACCTCGTTCTCGGCGCCGCGCCGTTCGCTCTCGAGGCGCAGCTCGCGTTCGGAGCTCATCGTCCGGATCGTCCTCAGGGTCAGGGCGAGCACCCGGGCAACTCCGCGCAGCAGGTTCGGCTCCTCACCGGAGAACGGCGCCCCGCTCCGAGCGAGGATCAGATGCTCGAGGCCGTCATCCTCGATCGGCACCGAGATCGCGTGGCACGTGCCGACCCCGGGGACGTGGAGCGATCGCGCCTCGCCGGTGGCGACCGCGCGCAGCGCAACCCGCGGCGACTCCCCGTCGAAGCCGATGGCGGCAACGGTGCCGCCGCCCGCGTCGAGGATCGCCCCGGCTTCCGCCTCGGTCGACCTTGCCGCCCACTCGAGGGCGGCACTGACCGTGCCGTCGGTGTCGTCGTGACCGGCGAGCGCTCCGACGAACTCGGCGAGCTGCTGGGTCGTCCAGGTGTCGCCGTCGATCAGGAGCTGATCCGAGCGCGGGCGCGTTGTCCTGGTGCCGGCCACCCCGACCTCGCTCAGCCGATCGCGGGAGCCACGGCGGCGCGGACGCGCGCTGCGCCGATCACGCCGATCTCCCCGATGCCGAAGTGCGCAGCCTCCATCGCTGGCCATTATCGGCGAACGGAAGCCGCTTGTTGAGCGGTTGGGAGCGCCGCGGGTGGGCGCAACCGAGGCTTCAGCCGGTGGGCGCGCCGACGTTGCGGGCAAGCTCGATCAGCAGCCTCGTCCCGAAGCCCGTGGCCCCCTTGCCGACGTACTCGCGGCCGACGTCCCACGAGGTGCCGGCGATGTCCAGATGCGCCCAGGTGACGCCCTCGACGAATTCCTCGAGGAACGAGGCCGCCGTGATCGTGCCGGCCTTCCGCTTCGGCGCCGAGTTGGTCAGATCCGCGGTCGTTCCTCGCATCAGGTCCTTGTACTCCTGGTGCAGGGGCAGCCGCCAAGCGAGCTCACCGACGATCGCGCCGGCGGCGGCGACCTCCTCCGCCCAGGCGTCGTCGTTGCTGACGAGGCCGGCGTAGCTGGAGCCGAGCGCGACGATCACCGCTCCGGTCAGGGTCGCGATGTCGACGAGGCGCTCCGCGCCTTCCCGGATCGCCCAGGTGAGCGCGTCGGCGAGGATCAGCCGTCCCTCGGCGTCGGTGTTGTTCACCTCGACGGTGCGGCCGTTGAGCTGCGTGATCACGTCCCCGGGGCGCGTCGCCGAGCCGCTGGGCATGTTCTCGACCGCCGGGACGACCGCGATCAGGTCGACCGGGAGCCCTAGCTCGGCGATCGCGGCGGTCGCCTCGAGGACGGCTGCGCCCCCCGACATGTCCTTCTTCATCAGCTCCATGCCGGCCGACGGCTTGATCGAGATCCCGCCGGTGTCGAAGGTGACCCCCTTGCCGACGAAGCCGAGGGTGGGGCCGGCCTCGGACCCGCGGTAGCGGAGGGTGATGAGGGCGGGTTCCTTGACGGACCCGGCGCTCACCGCGAGCAGGCCACCGAGCCCCTCCGCGGCGATCTCGGCGCCGCCGAGGACGCGTGCCTCGATACGTTCGTTGGCGGCGGCGATCTCGAGCGCGCGGTCGCCGAGGAACGCCGGGTCGCAGATGTTGGCGGGCAGGTTCTGCAGGTCGCGAGCACGGTTGGCGGCCCGCGCCGACGCGACGGCGACGGGGACGGTCCCGGCGGCGAACGTGGCGTCGGAGGCACCGTGGAGGGTCAGCGCGGAGAGCTCGGGGTCCGGGTCGTCGTCTGCGGCGC
The DNA here is from genome assembly GCA_020636895.1 of Thermoleophilales bacterium. GTDB lineage: Bacteria > Actinomycetota > Thermoleophilia > Solirubrobacterales > 70-9 > RHKX01. The sequence goes on from JACJWZ010000001.1 coordinate 296,772, forward strand.
TGCTCTTGAGCTGATCGAACCGGTAGGAGGCGAGGATCGTCGCGCCGGCGATGGCCGCCGGCACGCTTCCGCCCTCGGGGCAGTCCCAGGCGATCTCGGCGGTCTCGAGCCGTTGCGCCTGGCGAACGGCGAGCGCCGCGGCGACGCGGGCGCGCTCGGAGTCGAAGTCGTCGCGCTCGCCGAGGCCGACGACGAGGACGCGCCGGCCCTCGGGCCGCAGCACCGAGAGGCTCTTGAACTTGGCGCGGACGTCGACGGCACCCGGCGCATCCGCGAGGTCGGCCGGCAGCTCATCGCCCGCGAAGAGGCCGATGCAGACGAGGGTGTCGCCGGAGTCGGGGGGCGGGGCGGAGGAGATCGAGACGTCCATCGGGGAGCGGCCACGATATCGCCGGGCCGCCCCGGGACCGGGCGGACCGGCACGCCTCACTACGATCCCCGGGCACTCCCGTCCGACCACCCACACCCTCAGGAGACCCGCAGATGCCGAAGACCGTGATCCTCTCGACCGCCCGTACGCCCTTCGGGAAGATGGGTGGCGCGCTGGCCTCGATGGACGCGACCGACCTCGGCGGCGTCGCCATGGCCGCTGCGCTCGATCGCTCCGGGGTCGATCCCGAGCAGGTCGAGAGCATCTCCTACGGTCAGGTGCTGCAGGCCGGCCAGGGCCAGATCCCCTCGCGGCAGGCGCAGATCAAGGCGGGGGTCCCCAAGGAGGTTCCCTCCGAGACCGTCAACAAGGTCTGCGCCTCCGGTATGCGCTCCGTCGGCTTGCTCGATCAGGCGATCCGCGCAGGCGACGTCGGCGTCGGCGTGGGCGGCGGCATGGAGTCGATGTCGAACGCCCCCTACCTGCTTCCGGGCGCCCGCTTCGGATTCCGTATGGGCGACGTCAAGGCGATCGATGCGATGACCCACGACGGTCTCACCAACCCCTTCACGAGCGAGCAGATGATCAACGAGGCGAGCGTCGTCGGCAACGAGCTCGAGATCACCCGACCCGACCTCGACCGCTTCGCCGTTCGCTCCCACCAGCTCGCGGCGAAGGCGACCGACGACGGCAAGCTCGCCGACGAGATCGTCGAGGTCACCGTGAAGTCCCGCAAGGGCGAGAGCGTGGTCGGCGCCGATGAGGCGATCCGGCCCGACACCTCGATCGAGACGCTCGCGAAGCTGAAGGCGATCGGCGCCGACGACGCCACCCACACGGCCGGCAACTCGCCCGGCGTCAACGACGGCGCCTCGGCCGTCGTCGTCGCCTCCGAGGACTGGGCGCAGGCCAACGGCAAGGAGGCCGTGGCGACGATCGTGGGCTACGGCATGATCGGCGACGACTTCCCGTACCTGGCCAAGACCCCCGCCAAGGCCGCCCAGCAGGCGCTCGAGAAGGCCGGGCTGACCGCGGCCGACGTCGATCTCTGGGAGATCAACGAGGCCTTCGCCTCGGTCGCGCTGAACTCGATCCGGATGCTCGGTGTCGAGGAGGACAAGGTCAACGTCAACGGCGGCGCGATCGCGCTCGGCCACCCGATCGGCGCCTCCGGCGGCCGCATCATCGGCGCCCTCGTCCACGAGCTCCAGCGCCGCGGCGGCGGCCTCGGGTGTGCGGCGATCTGCTCAGGCGGCGGCCAGGGCGACGCCATCCTTCTCCGGGTCTGAGAGCGGGCGGCTCGGCGTCCTCGTCGGCTCGCGGGCCTGGGGCCGCGTCGCCTCCTGCGTCCTTGATCCGACCACTCTCAGCTCCCGGAGATCTCATCCGGGTCTGAGAGCGGCCGGCTCGGCGTCCTCGTCGGCTCGCGGCCCTCGGGCCGCGTCGCTCCGTCGGTATCAGCCGGCCAGGCGCTCGGCGAGCCACAGATCCCAGAGCCAGGTCGGGCCCTCGTGGCCTGTCCGGCTTGCCCGGGCCACCACCACCGCGTCGCCGTCGGTGCGTGTCTCGACCCCGTCCCAGGCGTTGGCGTCACCGCGTCCCGCGTAGGCGAGGATCTCCTCTCCGTGGAGCTCGGGCGCACTTGTCGCCGGGCTGACGCGCGTCGTCCATCCTCTCGCGGTCACGTCGATGCGGACGCTGCGGCCGTGGCGCTCGCCGACCAGAGCTGCGCCGTCCTGCTCGAGGTGCAGTGGCGCGAGGACCGAGTCGGTCGTGCGCCGCGCGAAGCCGATCACGAAGGGGACGGCGAGCGCCCAGACGATGACGATCGCGATCATGGCCGTGAGCGTCGTCTGCGCCGAGCCGACGCCGAGCGACTCCTGCACGATCGCGGCGAGCCCGAGGGCGGTGACGAGCATCCCGAGGAGGAGATAGCAACGGGCGACGAGCCTCATCGTCCCGAGCCGCGCCGCCCGGCGGCTGCCCAGCTCGGGCTCGATCGACAGCTCCGCGTAGAGGAGCTCGAGGTCGGGGAACTTCTTCGGCCGCGTGTTCCACAGCGAGATCCCGAAGATCAGCCCGAAGAAGATCGCCCCTCCGGCCGCGAAGGTGAGCGTCACCGGCCGCGCGTCGGAGGGGTCGTCGTTGAGCACCCCCGCCAGGACCGTCACCGCGATCCAGACGGCGATGCCCGTCAGGCAGAAGATCTTCCAGGCGCGGGCGCCCATTGCCGTCACAGGCGAAACCTAGTCGCGACGCTTCCACGCCGCCGCCGGCTCGCAGCGGCGCGAGGCACCCGCAGGGTGGGCGGAATAGGTTTCGCGCATGGACCGCCAGGAGCTGCTCGCCGCTGGGATCGCCCGTCAGGCCGAGCTGGTCGCCGACGGGACCGTCTCCTCCCGCGAGCTCACCGAGGCCTGCATCGAGCGGATCGAGGCGCTGCAGCCGCGGCTGAACGCCTTCCGGGTGGTGCTCGCGGAGCAGGCCCGCGAGGCCGCTGACGAGGCCGACCGCCGCCTCGCCTCCGGCGAGCGCGCGCCGCTCCTCGGCGTCCCGGTCGCCATCAAGGACGGGGTCGACGTCGCCGGCGAGCTCACCACCCACGGCACGCTCGCCTTCACGACGCTCGCCGCCGAGGACGCCGCTCAGGTCGCCAAGCTGCGCGCCGCCGGAGCGATCATCGTCGGCAAGACGACGCTTCCGGAGCTCGCGATCTGCGGGTTCACCGAGACCGAGGCTTGGGGGATCACCCGCAATCCGTGGGATGCCGGCCACACACCCGGTGGCTCCTCCGGCGGGTCGGGCGCCGCCGTCGCGTCGCTCATGGTCGGTGCCGCGTCCGCCTCCGACGGCGGCGGCTCGATCCGGATCCCCGCAGCGTGTTGCGGTCTGTTCGGGCTCAAGCCGCAGCGCGGGCGGATCAGCCTGATGCCGTACCGGGAGCACTGGTACGGGCTCTCGGCCAACGGCTGCCTCAGCCGCCGCGTCGCCGACACGGCGCTCTGGCTCGACGTCACCGCCGGCCGGATCGAGGGCGATGCCGACACACCTCCGCCCGTCGAGTCGTTCGCGGCTGCGGCGATGACGCCGCCTGGCAAGCTGCGGATCGCGGCGACGACCAAGTCGCCCCGAGGACCGTTGCCGCCGAAGCTCGACGATCGGGTCGTGACCGCGTTCGAGGCGACCAAGGAGGTTCTGCGCGGCCTCGGCCACGAGGTGGTCGACCGCGCTCCCGACTGGGGAGGCGTCGGCAACGACTTCGTCCCCCGCTACCTGCGCGGGATCGCGCAGGACGTCGATGAGGTCGAGCACCCGGAGCGACTCGAGCCGCGAACCCGCGGATTCGGCAAGCTCGGCCACCGCATCCCCGAGCGCGTCCTGCAGAAGTCGCTGCGCCGGCAGGGGGAGCACGCGGCGCGGATCAACGCGATCTTCGACGAATTCGATGTCGTCCTCACGCCGACCACGGGGGAGCCTGCGGTCGAGATCGGACGTTGGGCCGGGATGGGTGCGTTGCGTACGCTGCTCGGCATGGCCCGCACCTATCCCTACACGCCCGTCTGGAACCACACCGGGCAGCCCGCGGCGTCGATTCCGGCGCCTGTTCCGGCGGGATCGCTCCCGGTCGGGATGACGGTCGTCGCGCCACCTGACCGCGAGGACCTCCTGCTGTCGCTCTCGGCCCAGGTCGAGGCTGAGACCGCCTGGCCTGAGCGGATCCCGGAGATCGCCGCATGAGGGCTGTCACGGTCGCGCCGGAGCAGCGCCTCGAGGTCAGCGAGGTCCCCGACACCGAGCCCGGCGAGGGCGAGGTGACCGTCGAGGTCGCGGCCTGCGGGATCTGCGGCTCCGACCTCCACATGCTCCCGTCCGGGGTCCTGCCCGAGGGCTCGATCCTCGGTCACGAGCTCGCCGGCACGGTCGCCGCGGTCGGAGCGGGAGTGGAGGGCTGGAGCGAGGGCGACCGCGTCTGCGTCTATCCCTTCCCACCAATCGATCGCCTCGACATCGCTGCCTCGCTCGATGGCGGCATCGGCCTCGGCACCCACAGCGGTGGTTACGCCGAGCGGATGAGCTGCCCCGCCGAGATGCTCTGGCGCGTCCCCGACGACGTCGACCTCGCCCACGGGGCGCTGGTCGAGCCGCTCGCGGTCGCGCTGCACGGAATCGACATCTCCGGCGCCCAGCCCGGCATGAAGGTCTGCGTCCTCGGTTGCGGCCCGATCGGCGCGATGACGGTCGTCGGGCTTCGCGGGCGCGGGTTCTCGGACGTCGTCGTGATCGAGCCGAACGAGCAGCGTCGGGAGCTGGCCCTGCGTCTCGGCGCGGCGACCGCGCTCGGTCTCGACGGGGTGCACGAAGCGGTGATCGAGGCGTTCGGCGGAGGGCTCCCCGAGGTTGTCATCGAGTGCGCCGGCAACGTCAACGCACCGGCGCTCGCGATCGAGATCCTGGCGCCGGAGGGCACCGTGGCGCTGGTCGGGATGCTCGAGGAGCCGGTGCCGATCTCGCAGCTCAACATGATGCTGAAGGAGGCGAAGCTGCGCGGTTCGTTCGCCTACCGGCCCGGGAGCTTCGACGAGGCGGTTGCGATGCTCGCCGCCGGCAAGGTCCCCACCGAGGACCTGGTCACGTCCCGGATCGGCCTCGACGGGGTCGCGGCGGCGTTCGACGAGCTGCTGCGTCCGGGCACGCCCGAGCTCAAGATCCTGATCGAGCCCGCTCGCGCAACGTAGGCGGTCAACCCCCGGCTCGCTTCGCCTGCGGGTGCGACGGCTATCGGTAGCCTTGCCGAATGGCGACCGAGCAGCGCGCGAGCGAGCGAGACGTCCCCTTCGAGACCCTCTCCGGGCATCCGATCGAGCCGCTCTACACGGCTGACGATCTCGCCGGGCACGACGCCGACCGCGACGAGGGGCGGCCCGGCGAGTTCCCTTACACGCGCGGCGTCTACGAGTCGATGTACCGCGGGCGGCTGTGGACGATGCGGCAGTTCGCCGGCTTCGGCACCGTCGAGGAGACCAACAAGCGCTTCCGCTATCTGCTCGATCACGGCCAGACCGGCCTTTCGACCGCGTTCGACATGCCGACGCTGATGGGGCTCGACTCCGACCACGACCGCTCCTTCGGTGAGGTCGGGGTGGAGGGGGTCGCGCTCGACACGGTCGACGACATGGAGACGCTGTTCGACGGGATCCCGTTGGACGAGGTCACCGTCTCGATGACGATCAACGCGCCCGCGGCGATCCTGCTCGCCTTCTACGTCATCGCCGCCGAGGAGAAGGGGATCCAGCCCCATGAGCTCGGGGGCACCATCCAGACAGACATCCTCAAGGAGTACATGGCCCAGAAGGAGTGGTGCTTCCCGGTCGAGCCGGCCATGCGGCTGGTCACCGACATGGTCGAGTGGTGCGCGCGCGAGATGCCGCGCTGGCACCCGATCTCGATCTCCGGCTACCACATCCGCGAGGCCGGATCGACGGCTCAGCAGGAGCTCGCCTTCACGCTCAAGAACGGCCTCACCTACGTCGAGCGCGCGGTCGAACGCGGCCTCGACGTCGACGAGTTCGCGCCTCGCTTGAGCTTCTTCTTCAACGCCCACATCGACTTCTTCGAGGAGATCGCGAAGTACCGCGCGGCCCGCCGGATCTGGGCGCGTGAGCTCCGCGACACCTTCGGCGCCCGCGATCCGAGGTCGATGCTGATGCGCACCCACACGCAGACGGCGGGCGTCTCGCTGACGGCGCAGCAGCCGCTCGTCAACATCGTCCGCACGACGATCGAGGCGATGGCCGGCGTGCTGGGCGGCACCCAGTCGATGCACACCAACTCCTACGACGAGGCGCTCGCGTTGCCGACCGAGGAGGCCGTGCGTATCGCCTTGCGCACCCAGCAGGTGATCGCGCACGAGTCGGGGATCACCAACACGGTGGACCCGCTCGGCGGCTCCTACTTCGTCGAGAAGCTGACCGACGAGATGGAGGCCGCCGCCTACGACTACTTCGCCAGGATCGACGAGCTCGGCGGGATGGTCGCCGCGGTCGAGTCGAACTTCCCGCAGCGCGAGATCTCCGACGCTGCCTTCGAGCACCAGGCGGCGCTCGAGAAAGGCGATCGGATCATGGTCGGCGTCAACGCCTTCGAGGTCGAAGACGACGAGCTCACCGAGATCCACCGGCCTGATCCCGCCGCCGAGCAGCGCCAGCGCGAGCGGCTCGCAAGGACGCTCGCCGACCGCGACGGTGCAGCCGCGGATGCGGCGCTGGACCGCCTCCGTGACGCTTCGGCAACCGAGCAGAACCTGATGCCGCTCCTGCTCGACTGCGCCCGCGCCCGGGTGACCGAGGGGGAGATGATCAAGGCGATGCAGTCGGTGTTCGGGACCTACACGGAGACTCCCGTCTACTAGGCCCCGGGCGGCGGGCACCGATGCCCGTATTCACCGAGCGTCGAGGACCACCCCGTATAGCCCCATGCGGTGAACGTTCGGCGGCCGCCGGGCCCATCGACTTCCATCGTCACGGCCGTCGCCGTTCCCTGCAGGATTCCTCCCCTGAAAGCGATCTTGCAGGGCCTCCTCGGGCGCTAACACATCGCTAACACTCGGCTTATGGTGCCCGCCTCGATGCTTGCACCACAGCTACGGCTCATCGCCGCCACCTTCTGCCTGACCATCGTCCTCGCGCTCGTTCTCGTCGCCGTCGCCAACGCGACGGGGGAGAGTGGCCGCTACGGGGGCCACGGGAAGAACATCGACAAGCGCCACAAGGCTGTCTACGACGGCCTCTGGAAGCGCAAGGTGTCCCCGGCCAACAAGCGCTGGGCCCGCCGGGTCGCCGAGTGCGAGTCGGGCAGGAACCCCGACGCGATCGGGGCCGGCGGCCTCTACCGCGGCGCCTTCCAGTTCTCGATCTCGACCTGGCGCAGCTCCCCGAAGAGCCCCGGGGGCGATCCGATCGCCTACAGCTACCGGACCCAGGCGTTCGTCGCCGTCCGCCTGAAGGGCCGCTCGGGCTCGAGCCCCTGGCCGAACTGCGGCTAGCGGTTCGCGGCGCTCATGGCGGGTATGTGCCCGCTATGAGCACTTTCGAGGTTGTCAGAAGCGACGTCGAGGGCTGGGACGTCCGCCGCACGGGTGAGGCGCAGGCCCTCTCCAACTACGCGACCCGCGAGCTGGCCGAGGAGGCGGCGCGCAAGCAGCAGCACGCTGAGGACCGAAGCGGCTCCGACGCCGACCCCGTCGACATCCGCCAAGACGTCTTCTCTCAGGGGCCGGAGGAGGACCTCGACGCCAAGCGCACCCTGCTGGGCGTCGGTGTGGTGGTGGTCGGCGTGATCGTCCTCATCGCAGCCATCGCGATCGTCGTCGCGACGACCGGCTTCGGCGGGTAGGAACCGACCAGCCCGGGTCGTCACAACGACTCCGGGCCGGCGCGAGAGGGCGCCAGCCGACCGGTGCAGGCCGGGCGCCCACCGAACCTCCGGCCTTGCTCCGCTCGAAGCCAACGAGCGGCGCGACATGCATGAGCCGCCGGCCAGCCGACGCTCGGCCAGAAAACCACGCATACGGTGGAAAAGGCGCCACGCGCGGGTAGGCCCCGGACGCGCCCGCCCACAGCGGGCGGCCAGGACACCCGCCCGCGTCGAGTGCCCGGGCTTGCACACCGCGCGCCCGCCGAGGACGTGGAGGCCCTTGGCGGGTACCCTTCGCGCCATGAGCGAGCGCAAGATCAGGGTCGTCGTAGCGAAGCCCGGCCTCGACGGCCACGACCGGGGGGCGAAGATCATCGCCCGCGCGTTGCGCGACGCCGGCATGGAGGTCATCTACACCGGCCTGCACCAGACGCCGGAGCAGATCGCCGCGACTGTGATCCAGGAGGACGCCGACGCCGTCGGCCTGTCGATCCTCTCCGGCGCGCACATGACGCTCGTCCCGAAGATCGTCGAGATCCTCCGCGAGCAGGGGGCGAGCGACGTGCTCGTCACGGTCGGTGGCACGATTCCCGCCGACGACATCCCAGAGCTCAAGAAGCTCGGCGTCGCCGAGGTCTTCACGCCCGGCGCCCCGACCGACGACATCGTCGAGTTCCTGCGCTCGCAGGTCGGCGCTCCCGCCTGAGCGCGGCTCGCCCGGTTCGATCCGGGGTCCTGGGCTACCTCTTGGGGCGCGGCGAGTCCGGCTCACCCCCCGCGGTGCTGAGACCGACCGATTGACTCGTCAGTCAATCGGCGGGCGAATCAGTACCATTCCCCGCCGCAAGTCCCTATTTCGCACCTGAGAGGCACCCACTTTGAAGATCTGTTGTCTTGTCAAGGAGGTGCCGGACGCCGCTGTTCAGAAGCGGATCGACCCCGGCACGAAGCGGCTCGACCGCTCCGGCGAGCGGAACCTGAACCCGTTCGACACCCACGGCATCGAGGCCGCCATGCAGATTCGCGAGGGCGGTGAGGTCCAGGTCGACGAGATCGTCGCCGTAACGATGGGCCCCGACACCGCGGCCCGCGCGCTGCACAAGGCCGTCGCCCTCGGCGCCGACCGCTCCGTCCACCTGTCCGATGACGCCCTCGCGGGCTCCGACGTCTGCGCCACCGGCTACGCGCTGGCCAAGGTGCTCGAGTCCGAGTCGCCCGACCTGGTCCTCCTGGGCCAGCAGTCCGACGACGGCGAGTGCTACACGATCGGCGCGGTCGTGGCCGACCACCTGAAGATGCCCTCGCTCACGCAGGTCATCCAGATGGACGTCAGCGACGGCAAGCTCCGTTGCCAGCGTCAGGCCGAGTACGGCTATGACACCGTCGACATCGAGCTCCCCGCCGTGATCAGCGTCGGTGACGCGATCAACGAGCCGCGCTACCCGTCGCTGAAGGCGATCATGGGCGCGAAGAAGAAGCCGCTCGACACCAAGGCCACCGGCGACGTCGGCATCGAGGCCGACAAGGTCGGCGAGGCCGGCTCCCAGACCGCGGTCCTTGCGATCAACCCGCCCGCCGAGAAGGCGGCCGGCGAGGTCATCGAGGACGAGGACACGGCGGAGACGGTCGAGAAGATCATCGCCAAGCTCGAGGAAAGGAAGCTGATCTAGATGTCAGGCATCCTCGTCTACGCCCTCCACTCCGATGAGGGCGAGTTCAACAACAACTCCCTCGGCGCGATCTCCGAGGCCGCTCGCCTCGCCGGCGAGATTGGCGGCGAGGCCGCCGCGCTCGTCGTCGGCGACGTCGACGACGCCGCGGCCGCCGGCCTCGGCAAGTATGGCGCGGCCAAGGTCTACCGGGCCAAGTCGGTCCCGGAGGGCCTCGCCCAGCCGATCGTCGACGCGATGGCCAAGGTCATCACCGAGAACGACCTCTCCTACGCCCTGTTCGGCGGCGGACTGCTCGGCTTCGAGATCGGGGCCGGTCTCACGGCTCGCCTCGGCGCCGGCGTGACCATGGAGGTCACCGCGGTCAAGGCCGACGGCGGCAAGCTGGTCGCCGAGCGCCCGGTCCTGCAGGACTCGGCGGTCGTGGACGTCGGCTACGTCTCCGAGCCCGGGGTCATCATCGGCCGCCTGAACGCCTTCGATGTGAAGGAGTCCGGCAGCGGTGACGCCGAGGTCGTCGACATCGACGTCGAGCTCTCCGAGTTCTCCACGAAGGCCACCATGGTCACCCGTGGTGAGTCCGGCGACGAGGGCGGGGTCGACATCGCCGACGCCGACATCCTCGTCGGCTCGGGCCGTGGCTTCGGCGGCGAGGAGAACCTCTCCGTCGCCCGCGACCTGGCAACGGCTCTCGGTGGTGAGGTGGCAGCCACGCGCGCCATCGTCGACGCCGGGTGGATCCCCTACGCGACCCAGATCGGCCAGACGGGCAAGACCGTCGCGCCGAAGCTGTACTTCGCCGCCGGCATCTCCGGCGCGATCCAGCACAAGGTCGGGATGCAGAACAGCGAGTACATCGTCGCGGTCAACAAGGACCAGAACGCGCCGATCTTCGAGTACTGCGATTTCGGCGTCGTCGGGGATCTGCACAAGATCCTCCCCAAGCTCACCGAGGCCATCAAGGCCAAGAAGGGCGCTTAAGCAGGCGGCGGGCGGACAGCGGACCGCGCACCCCGGTCGCTCGGGGGGCCCGGCCGCTGTCCGCCGTCTGCTCCACAACGAAGGAAAGAGACCGAACCCAGAGCCATGGCAGTAGCACCCAGCGAGTTCCCGCCCCCGTTCGACCCCTCCAAGCACGTCGGCGCACCGACCGACGCCGAGGACGAGCGCCTCGAGGCGGGCATCGTGATCGTCGGCGGCGGCCCCGCCGGCCTCGCCTGCGCCAACCGGGTGATGCAGCTGCTCGAGGACGAGCCGGAGCTCACCGAGAAGCTCGGCGAGATCCCCGTGGCGGTGCTCGAGAAGGGCAAGGTCTGCGGTGCGCACAACCTCTCCGGCGCCAACATGCGACCGTCGGCGATGGAGGAGCTCTTCCCCGACCTCGACCCCGACGACTGGCCCGTCTACCAGAAGGTCGAGAAGGACGCCGTCTACCTGCTCACCAAGAGCAAGGCGGTGCCGCTGAAGCCGCCGCCCCCGAACTTCCGCAACCACGGCAACTACGTCACCTCGGTCTCGAAGCTGAGCCGCTTCCTCGCCGAGAAGGCGGAGGAGGCCGGCGCCTACATCCTCACCGAGACCGTCGCCGACAAGCTGCTGGTCGAGGACCGGATCGTCCGCGGCGTTCGCTCCGGCGACAAGGGCCGGGGTAAGGATGGCCAGGAGCTCGGCAACTTCGAGCCCGGCTCGGACCTGATGGCGAAGGCCACCGTCCTGGCCGAGGGCACGCTCGGCCACCTCACGCAGTGCGCCGTCGACTACTACGACATCGCCGGTGACGCGCAGCGCTGGGAGATCGGCGTGAAGGAGATCTGGGAGGTCCCCAAGCCCCTCGATCGCGTCATCCACACGATGAACTGGCCGCTGCGCAAGGGCCCGCGCTTCAACGAGTTCGGCGGCTCGTTCATCTACCCGATGGGCGAGGACAAGCTCTGCATCGGCATGGTCGTCGGCCTCGACACCACCGACGCGACGGTCTCCTGCCACGACATGCTGCAGCAGTTCAAGACGCACCCCTTCATCAAGGACCTGCTCGCCGGCGGCAAGCGGGTCGGCTGGGGCGCGAAGACGATCCCGTCGGGCGGCTACTGGTCGATGCCGAAGAAGCTCGCGGTGCCGGGGATGGTCATGTGCGGCGACAACGCCGCGATGGTCAACATCCCGTACCTGAAGGGGATCCACTACGCGATGCACGCCGGCATGTACGCGGCCGAGGCGATCGTCGAGAGCCTCAAGGAGGATCCCGACTCGGTCGACTTCTCCGGCTACGAGGACCGCGTCCGCAAGTCCGACATCGAGAAGGACCTCTACAAGTCGCGCAACGTCCGCCAGTACGGCGACAAGGGCTTCTTCGCCTTCGGCGCGATCGCCAACGCGTGGCTGCTCTCGGGCGGCGCCCTGCCTCCCGGCCACAAGGAGAGCGAGCCCGACGCCGAGGTGCCGATGTTCATCGGCAAGGCGTCGGAGAGCTACCCGGAGCCCGACAACGAGCTCACGTTCAACAAGCTCGACTCGGTGTTCCTCTCCGGCAACGCCACGCGCGACGACGCTCCCAACCACGTCCGCATCCAGACGCACGTGCCGCGCGAGGTCGCGCAGGCGTGGGTCTCCATGTGCCCGGCGCAGGTCTACGAGATCCCCGAGGATCAGCTCGACAACGGGGCCGCGGAGGTCGACGTCCACGTCACCGCCTCCAACTGCGTGCAGTGCGGCGCCATCAACGCCAAGGGCGGTCGTCTGACGATGCCCGAGGGCGGCGACGGCCCGCTGTATCAGGAGGTCTAGCCGCGACGGTCCGGGGGATGCCGGACCGACCGCGTTCGCCGCGATGGCGGCGCGACTGGGCGTCTAGAGCGTCAGCAGCCAGTGGTTGCTGACGATCGGCTTGCCCGCGAACTCGCCCTCGGCTGTCCCGATCAGCTGGAAGCCCGCGCGACGGCAGAGCGCGTTCGAGGGCGCGTTGTCCTGGCCGGGGAAGGCGTGGAGCTCGTCGACGCCGCGGTCCCGGGCGAGCTCGATAACCAGGCGGAGGGCCCGCGTGCCGACGCCGCGCCCGTGGTGGGCCGGCAGGAGCATCCAGCCCGTCTCCAGGATCGGACCGCCGTGCTCGCTGCGCCAGTAGCCGATCGTGCCGACGCGCTCCTCGCCGGGATCGACGACCACCGTCTTCCAGACGCCGCCATCGTCTTCGGCTCGCATCCGCTTGCCGTGAGCGGCCCGGATCTCCTCCTCGTCGCGAGGGCCGCCGAGGTGACGCATCGCCACCGGGTCGCGCTCGCAGGCGAGGGTCAGCGCGAGGTCTGAATCCTCGTAGGCGGCGAGGTGGACGGCGGGCGCGTCGTTCATGTGGGAAGCATCGCTCAATCGAAGAATCCCCTGCGGACCCCCGGGCCGGTGCCCCGGATGACGCTGTCGGTTCCGAACCGCTCGCGCAGCGTGTCGATCGCGGAGTCGAGCCCGGCGGTCTTCGGCCCGAACAGCGGCAGCTCGAGCTGGACGCCGGCGCTCTCGTGGTCGAGGTTGGTGATGCTGATGCCGACGAGGGTGATCCCGCGTTCGACGATCAGCGGCCGCGCTTCCGCCAGCAGCGCCTGGGCGGCGGCCCTGACCGGGTCGGTCCCGTCGGTCGCACGGGGGAGGGTCCGGGAGCGGGTCGAGCTCGAGTAGTCGCCGAAGCGGAGCCGCAGGACGACGGTCCGCCCGGCCCGCCCGGCGTTGCGCAGCCGGCGCGTCACGCGGTCGACGAGCCGGTCGAGCGTGCGCTCGATCTTGCGCCTGGAGTGGCAGCCCCGCCCCATCGCGGACTGCGAGCCGATCGAACGGCGCCGCGGGCGGGGGCGGACCCGCCGGTGCTCGCGCAGGTTCGCCATCGCGTGCAGGTGGCTGCCGGAGTGCCGGCCGAGTGCCGCGATCAGCGATGCCTCGGGGATCGCCGCCAGGTCGCCGACCGTCCGCACGCCGAGCCGGTGGATGCGCTTCGCGGTCGCCTCGCCGACGCCCCAGATCGCCTCGACCGGCAGCGGGTGCAGGAAGTCCCGCTCGCCTCCGGCCGGGACGACCAGGAGCCCGTCCGGCTTCGCCGCGCGCGAGGCCATCTTCGCGAGCGTCTTCGAGCGGGCCACGCCGACGCTGATCGGGAGCCCGAGGTCGTCGCGAACCTCCCGCCGCAGCTTCGCGGCTATCCACTCGGCGGTCCCGGAGATCCGCTCGAGGCCGCTGACGTCGAGGAACGCCTCCTCGAGCGAAAGCCCCTCGACCGTCGGCGCCGTCCGGCGGAAGACCTCGAAGAGCTCCCGGCTCGCCCGCGTGTACTCGTCGAAGTGCGGGTCGACCGTGATCGCCTCGGGGCAGAGCCGACGCGCCGTGTCTCCGCTCATGCCTCCTCTGACGCCGCGGGCCTTCGCCTCGTAGCTCGCCGCCATGACGACACCGGCGCCGACGACGACCGCCCGCCCGCGCAGGGCGGGATCCCGCCGCTGCTCGACCGACGCGAAGAACGAGTCGACGTCGGCGTGCAGGATCGAGGGGTCCGCTCGGCGGTTGGGCATGCGAACATATGTTCCCGTAGAGTCCGGCAGCAGGTTGCGGCGGCTACCATCCGCCCATGTACTCGAGCGGGGCCCAGCTCCCACCGCGGCCCGACCTCTCGCGGTTCCAGATGAGCGCGGGTTTCATGCTGACCCCGACCCGGTTCCTGCGCTCCTGCCAGCGCCGCTGCGGCGATTACTTCACGTTGATGCCGCAGCCAGGGCGCACGCTGGTCATCACATCCGACCCCGCCGCCGTCAAGCAGGTCTTCACCGGCGACCCGGACGTTCTCCACGCCGGCGCCGGCAACATCCCCCTGGAGCCCCTCCTCGGCCCCTCCTCGGTGCTGCTCCTCGACGGCTCCGAGCATCTTCGCCAACGCCGCCTGCTGCTGCCGCCGTTCCACGGCGAGCGCATGCGCGGTTACGGCGCGGTGATGGACGAGGTCGCCGAGCGTCACGTCGCCGCCTGGCCTCGCGATCGCTCGTTCCCGCTCTTGCCGAGCATGCAGGCGATCACGCTCGAGGTGATCATGCGGGCCGTGTTCGGTTTCGAGGACGCCGAGCGCCGCGAGCGCATCGGCGCCCCGTTGCGCCGCGTCCTCGACGCCGTCGGGACGAGGACGCGGGTGCTGGCGCTCGCCCTGACGGCGGGGCGCCAAGGGCCGTTGAGCCCGTGGCGCCGCTTCGCCGCCGCCCGCGCCCGCGCCGACGAGCTTCTCTACGAGGAGATTCGCGCCCGCCGGTCAGATCCCGACGCCGAGCGCGGGGAGGACGTCTTCTCGCTGCTCCTCGCCGCACGCGACGAGGATGGCCGCGGGATGAGCGAGGACGAGCTTCGCGACGAGCTGATGACCCTGCTCGTCGCCGGCCACGAGACGACCGCCACCGCGCTCGCCTGGGCCTTCGAGCGGCTGACCCGGAACCCGCGGGTGCTCGCCGAGCTGATCTCCGAGCAGCGGTCGGCCGACGCGGGGGAGGAGTACCTCGACGCGGTCGTCAAGGAGACGCTGCGGCTTCGCCCTGTGGTCCCCGCGGTCGTCCGCCGGCTTCAGGCCCCGATGGAGTTCGGGGGCTGGGAGCTGCCCGCCGGGGTCAACATCGCGCCGTCGATCTTCCTCCTGCACCGCCGCGCCGACCTATACCCGAGCCCGGAGGAGTTCCGGCCGGAGCGGTTCCTCGGCGACGATGCGCCCGGCACCTACGAGTGGATCCCGTTCGGCGGCGGCGTGCGCCGTTGCCTCGGCGCCAGCTTCGCCATGTTCGAGATGAAGGCGGTGCTGAGAGCGGCGCTGCGAACGGTGCGCCCGCGGGTCACGAGCGCGCGCGGCGAAGGCACGACGCGTCGGGCGATCACGTTCACGCCGAGCGGGGGCGCGAAGGTGCGGCTAGACCCCGCAGGCGCCGCGTAGGGCCGCGCCGGTGCACGACCTCGAGGCCAACAAGGACGTGGTCCGGCGTTTCTACGCGGAGGTGATCAACGGGCGCGACATCAGCGCGATCGACCGCCTGCTCACCGATGACTTCACCCACGACGGCGAGCTCCGGGGCCGCGATGGCCAGAAGCCCGCAGTCGCGACGTTCCTGGACGGGTTCTCCGATCTCCGGCACGAGATCGATCAGATCCTCGCCGAGGGCGACCTCGTCGCGGCCAGGCAGACGTGGTCCGGCACCCACGACGGCGACTTCGCCGGTGTCGCCGCGACTCGCCGCCGGGTCGAGTTCGGCTCGACCGCGATCCTGCGGATCCGCGACGGGATGATCGCCGCCGCGTGGGATCAGGTCGACGTCGCCGGCCTGATGGCTCAGCTCACCTCCGAGTGACGAACCGTGAATCCGGGCGACCCGTGCTTGAAACGGCGCGGAACGGTGAATGCTGGTCTCGTATGAACCTACGGAAGGAGAGTCCATGTCGATCGTGACCATCCTGGTCATCGTCGTTCTCGTCCTGCTCGCGATCTACCTCTTCAGGCGTATCTAGGCGGCGCGGCGGCGATCGCCGCGCGCGCGGCGGGGGAGGTGCGCCCGTGCGATCGCCGCCCGCTCCTAGTGGTCCGGGTTGGCGGTCTCACCGCCAGGTCGAGCCACTCGGCGTGGATCCCGAGACGTGGGACGGAACTGCGGGCGCTCCGAAGTCAGCGCGCCCAGACCGGGTCGAGCCGGATCCGTATCGAGAAGAAGTCGAGCATGCGGGGCATCGGCTTGGCGGGATCGACGAAACCGGAGAGCGTCCGCGGGGTGAAGCGGTCGATCAGCGACCCGAGTGTCTCCTCGCCCACCCCGATCGCGAGCGTCGCGCCGGGGCAGGCCTGCGGCCCGCGGCTGAAGTGGTTGAAGCTCGGCTCGGATGCCGCATCACCGTGCACCCAGGTCTCGGGCGCGAAGCGGTCGGCCTGATCGAGCCGGTCCGGGTTGCGGTGGCCGAGCAGGTTCGAGATCACAACCTGCGTGCCCTTCGGGATCCGCTCGCCTCCGATCTCGACCGCCTTCGTGGTCTCGCGAACCAGTATCGGAGTCGTCGGCCATAGGCGCATCGCCTCCTGCAGGCAGGCGCGCAGAAGCTCCCGCGAACGTCGTGCGCCCGCGAGTCCATCACCATCGGAGCCGAGTACGGCGAGGGCCCGGAACAGGTTGATGGCGAGCGTGTCGCCGAGGGCGAACAGCCAGTGGGGAACCTGACCGACCGAGTTCGTCCGAGCCGTCGCCGGAGCGCCGGAGAACCGTGCCACGAGGCTGCCCCGATCGGCGCGATCGACGTGCCGGGCGATCATCTCCTCGAGCTGGCCGACCTCCGGGCCGGTCTCGCCCGGCAAGGCGTTCGCGTCCGCCATCAGATCCTCGAGCAGCCGGGTGAGGGCCTCGTCCTCAGCGGCGCCCTCGCCGAGCACGATCCGCCGCGCGAGCCGCTGCATCATGCCGTGGAAGGCCTGCCAGTCGAGCTCCCCGGCCGCGATCGCCACGGGACCGGCGAGCATCCGATCGAGCTCGTCGTCGCTGGCGTCGAGCCAGGTTCTGAGCAGCGGGCCGCCTCCTCCTGAGAGAACGGCCTCGTTGAAACGGCGCCGGTTGCGCCAGAGCGCCCCGCGGGAGATCGTCACGGCATCGGGTTGGAAGGCGAGCATCCCGTTGCGCTTCGACGGCGGATCGGACGCGAACGGTTCCGGAGCCTGCTCGAGGACCCGAACGGCGTCCTCGGGCCCGAGGACGAGCACGGCCTGCTCCCGGCCGAGCCGGATCCAGATCGGCCGCCCCTTGTAGCGCCGCGCCATCCCGGTGAGCAGGGCGATGGCCTGACCGTCCACCCCCGCTCTGGTCGCGGCGCCGACCGCGGCCCGTCTCCTGCTGAAGAGGCCCTGCACCGCGGCGGGGATCACCACCGCGGCGTTGAAGCGCACGTTCTCGATCAGGCTGGCGCGCCGGAGGCCGCCGTCCATGGTTCAGGCTCCGCAGTCGTAATCGATCTTGAACGACTGCAGCGCGAGCAGCGCCGGAGGCTCGTCTTGCGGTTCCTGCGCCTTCGGGATCGTGATCCTCGCCGAGTCACCCGTGACCCTCGTCGGACCCGCCTCGGGAGCGTCGGAGGTGATGTTCGAGGCATCGGGGGTCGCGGTCGTGAAGAAGGCGATCTCGCCGGGCTTGCCGGGTGTGTCAGCGGTGCCGACCGCGTCCACGCAGGCGGCGCCGAAGCGGGCCAGGGTGATCAGGTCTCCATCCCCGTCGAGCTGGACCAGCTCCTCGGGCGCCTTGCCGTCCTCCTTCTCCACGACCGGCTTGGCGTCCCCGGGATCGTCGGCGAAGACGACCAGCCCCTTGCCCAGCGCGACCGCGAAGTCGCCGTCCTCGGGGACGTACTCGCCGCCGTCCTCGACCATCCCCGCGGCGGTCAGCGTGCTCTCGAGATCGGCGGAGTCGCCATCGATCGCGAACGCGGTGACGCCCTCGTCGCCGGCGACGCCCGCGATCCAACGGGCGCGGCGCATCGCCGCGTCGACCACTGGGCGGGGGAACTCGCCGCTCTGGACGACCCCGAGCGCTGGGCCGATCTCATCGAGGAAGACGAGATCGTCGTCGTCGGAGCGGGTCGGCGGGATCGACCCCGGCCTCATGCCGAGGGCGCGGCGGATCGCGGCGACGTCGGCAACCGCGATGTTGAGCGCGTCGTCGCTCGGCAGCCGCGCGGCGAGCGCGATCCCCCTGCTGTGGTGCGCCGGCTCGTCCTCATCGCCCCCGCCACATCCGCCGAGCGCGGCGATCGCCGTCGCAAGCGCCGCGAGCGCGACCGTCGATCGCCATCGCAGCGTGCAGCGTTCCTGCCCCTCCACGGCCCGGCAGGGTATTCGACGGCGCGGGATCGCGGGTCTGGACGGCCTCCCTAATATGGGTGGCGATGAAGACCGATATCCATCCCGAGTACACACGCTCCCACGTCCGCTGCGCCTGCGGCAACGAGTTCGAGACGCGCTCCACGCAGTCCGACATCCACGTCGAGATCTGCTCCGCCTGCCACCCGTTCTACACCGGCAAGCAGAAGCTGGTCGACACCGGTGGCCGCGTCGAGCGCTTCAACCGTCGCCGCCAGAAGGCCGCCGGCTAGCTCGTTCGTCGCGCCCGCCCGGGCTGCCCGTGTCGGGCAGTATTGACGGCATGATCGAGCAGCTCGTCGAGCAGATCGAGGGCCGCTTCGGCGAGCTCGAGCGCGACATGTCGGATCCCGACGTGATCGCCGACCGCGAGCGCTACGCGGAGGTCGGGCGCGAGTACCGGCGCCTGCAGGGAGCGCACGCTCTGGCGGCCGAGTGGCGGACCCTGAGCGACGATCTCGAGGGCGCGCGCGAGCTCCTCGCGGAGGAGGACGACGAGGAGCTGCGCCGGGTCGTCTCCGAGGCTCCCGCCAGGCTCGATGTGCTCGCCGAGGAGATCCGGCTGGCGATGGTCGAGACCGATCCAAACGACGACAAGAACGTGCTCGTCGAGATCCGCGCCGGCGCCGGCGGCGACGAGGCCGCGCTGTTCGCGGGCGACCTCTACAAGATGCTCACCCGCTACGCCGAGGAGCGCGGCTTCTCGACCGAGGTGATCTCCCAGAGCGCCGCCGAGCACGGAGGCTTCAAGGACGTCACCTTCGCGGTCAAGGGCGAGGGCGCCTACTCGGTCTTCAAGTTCGAGGGCGGGACGCACCGGGTGCAGCGTGTCCCCAAGACCGAGTCGCAGGGGCGGATCCACACCTCCACTGCAACCGTCGCGGTGCTGCCGGAAGCGGAGGAGGTCGACGTCGACATCGACCCCAACGACCTGCAGGTGGACGTCTACCGGTCCTCCGGCCCCGGCGGTCAGTCGGTCAACACCACCGACTCCGCGGTGCGGATCACGCACAAGCCGAGCGGGATCGTCGTTTCGATGCAGGACGAGAAGTCGCAGCTGCAGAACCGTGACAAGGCGATGCGGGTGCTGCGGGCGCGCCTGCTTGAGCAGGCGATCGCCGACCAGCAGGCCGAGCTCTCGGCCGAGCGCCGCTCGCAGGTCGGGACCGGCGATCGCTCCGAGAAGGTCCGCACCTACAACTTCCCCCAGGGTCGCGTCACCGACCACCGGATCAAGCTGACGAGCCACGCGCTCGACGAGGTGCTCGCCGGAGACCTGCGGGAGTTCACCGACGCCCTTGGCGCCGAGGAGAAGCGCAGCCGCCTCGAGGCGCAGGCCGCCGAGGCCTGAGGCGATGGCCGCGACGGCCGCGGGAACCGTCGCCGAGGCGCTCGGCTCGGCGGTCGACGCCTTCCGGGCCGCCGGGGTCGAGGCCCCGCGCCTCGACGCCGAGGTGCTGCTCGCCGAGGCGACCGGCCGCGACCGCGCGATGCTGCTCGCCTCCCCCGAGGACGGTGTGGACGCCGTCGCCGCGCGCGCGTTCGGAGCGATGGTCCGCCGTCGTCTGCGCCGGGAGCCGGTCGCCTACGTGCTCGGCCGCCGCGGCTTCCGCCGGATCGATCTGCGCTGCGACGCCCGCGCCCTGATCCCTCGTCCCGAGACCGAGCTGCTCGTCGACATAGCCCTGGAGCTGGGACCGGAGAGCGTGCTGGACGTCGGCACGGGGACCGGAGCGATCGCGCTCGCGATCGCGGACGAGATGCCGGGGTGCACCGTCACCGCCGTGGACACCTCCGCGCAGGCGCTCTCGCTCGCGGGGGAGAACGTCGTCGCCCTGGGGCTCGCGGAGCGGGTGACGCTCGAGCTGGGGCCGGTGCCATCGTCGCCACGGGAGTTCGATCTGCTCGTCGCGAACCTCCCGTATGTGCGCGACGACGAGTGGGCCGGGCTCGCCCCGGAGATCACGAAGTTCGAGCCGCGCGAGGCGCTGACGTCAGGGCCCGACGGCCTCGACGCGATCCGTGGGCTGCTGGTGCGGCTGGGGCCGGGCGGCGGGCTCAGCGCCGGGGCGGTGGCGCTGGAGATCGGCAGCGAGCAGGGAGAGGCGGTAGCCGAGCTCGTCCGCGCCGCCGGCTACGGCGACGTCGAGGTGAGGAAGGACCTCGCCGGTCTCGACCGCGCGGTGATCGGGCGGATCGTATGAGCGAGCGGCTCTCCATCGCACTCGACGGCCCCGAGGCCGTCCGCGGCGCCCTCGAGCGGACGATCCACGGCGGCGGGGTCGCGGTGTTCCCCGCCGACGGCCTGTACGGGCTCGCCTGCGACCCGCTGCGGGCAGACGCGATCGCCCGCATCCACGAGATCAAGGGCCGCGACGACGGCAAGCCGTCGGCGGTGATGTACCTCTCGCCGCTTCTGATGCGCGAGCTGGTGCCCTCGATGGGGGAGCGCACGCGCGAGGCCGTGGGGACCCTGCTTCCCGGCCCGGTGACGCTCGTCATCGCCAACCCCGAGCGCCGCTACCCGCTCGCCTGCCGCGAGGATGCCGAGCGTCTCGGCGTGCGCCTGATCGGCGGACCGCTCGCCGGCGCGAACGTCGCGATGCTCCAGACGAGCGCCAACGTCTCCGGCGAGCCCGCCCCCGCGAGGTTCGCCGACGTGCCAGGGCCGATCGTCGATGCCGTGGACCTGGCGATCGACGGCGGTGAGCTCAGCGGGAGCCCCTCGACGGTCATCGACATCACCGCGATCGAGGGCGGGGGAGGGTGGGCGATCCTGCGAGAGGGCGCGCTGCCCCGGGCGGAGGTCGAGGCCGCGCTCGGCTGACCGCACACCGGGGCCGCAATCTGCGGCTTTCCGCGACCCGGAGGCCCCCCGGACCCGTTGCTACCCTCGCCCGGTGCGCATCGCAATCGGATCGGATCACGCCGGATACGAGCTGAAGAGCGCCGTCGGGACCCTTCTCGAAGGCGACGGTCACGACGTCGAGGACGTCGGCACGGACTCGGCCGAATCCGTCGACTACCCGGATTTCGCCGCCGCCGCGGCGGAGATGGTCGCCGAGGGAGAGGCCGACCGCGCGGTGATCGTCTGCGGCTCTGGAGTGGGGGTCTCGATCGTCGCCAACAAGCTCGAGGGGATCCGCGCGGTCAACGCGCACGATCCCGACGAGGCCGAGATGAGCCGACGTCACAACGACGCCAACGTGCTGACGCTTTCGGGCGCGCGCCTCAGCCCCGAGGACGCCGAGCCGATCGTCGAGCGCTTCCTGGAAACGAACTTCGACGGTGGCCGCCATGCCCGCCGCGTGGAGAAGATCGCCGCGATCGAGCGCGATCGGGACCGTCAGGCACGCTACGACGACGAGGAGGAATGAGGACCAGATGAGCGACGCAGAGCTTCCCGAGGACTTCCAGACAGCCCCGATCGGCGAGGTCGATCCCGAGATCGCCCAGGTCCTCGACCGTGAGCTCGCCCGTCAGCAGGGGACGCTGGAGATGATCGCGTCCGAGAACTTCGTGCCCCAGGCGGTGCTCGACGCAGCCGGCTCGGTCCTGACCAACAAGTACGCCGAGGGCTACCCCGGCAAGCGCTACTACGGCGGCTGCGAGGAGGTCGACGTCGCCGAGGAGATCGCGATCGCCCGCGCCAAGGAGCTGTTCGGCGCCGAGCACGCCAACGTGCAGCCGCACGCCGGCGCCCAGGCCAACAACGCCGTCTACACGGCGCTGCTGCAGCCCGGCGACACGTTCCTGGGACTCGCCCTCGACCACGGCGGCCACCTCACCCACGGGATGAAGCTCAACCTCTCGGGCAAGCTCTACGAACCCGTCCCCTACCACGTCGACCGCGAGAGCCTGCGCGTCGACATGGACGAGGTGGCGAGCCTCGCGGAGGAGCATCGGCCGAAGATGATCGTCGCCGGTTGGTCCGCCTACCCGCGCCAGCTCGACTTCGCGCGGTTCCGCGAGATCGCCGATTCCGTCGGAGCGCTGCTGATGGTCGACATGGCGCACTTCGCCGGCCTCGTCGCCGCCGGCGAGCATCCGAACCCGGTCGAGCATGCCGACGTCGTCACCACGACCGTTCACAAGACGCTGTGCGGGCCGCGCAGCGGCATGATCCTCTGCCGCGAGGAGCACGCGAAGAAGATCAACAGCGCGATCTTCCCCGGCAACCAGGGCGGCCCGCTCATGCACGCGATCGCCGCCAAGGCGGTCGCGCTGCGGATCGCGGCCACCGAGGAGTTCCGCGAGCGCCAGCGGCGCACGCTCGACAACGCCAAGGCCTTTGCCGCAGGGCTCGAGGCCGGCGGGGTGAAGGTGCTCACCGGCGGCACCGACGTGCACCTCGTGCTCGTCGACGTCACCGTCAAGGGCCTCGACGGGAGCACCGCCGAGGACCGCCTCGAGGAGATCGGGATCACCGTCAACCGCAACGCGATCCCCTTCGACGAGCGGCCGCCCATGAACCCGTCCGGCCTGCGGATCGGGACACCGGCTCTGACCACGCGCGGCCTCGGCACCGATGAGATGCGCGAGATCGCCGACGTGATCTGCACCGCTCTCTCCGAGGACTTCGAGGCCGAGCGCGCATCGCTGGAGGAGCGAACGAAGGCGCTGACCGATGCGTTCCCGCTCTACCCGCAGATCCGCCCCTTCGCCGGCGCGGGCGCGCCGCTCTGAGCTTGTCAGCACGGGCGGGAAGCCACCCGGTCAAGCCGAGCAAGGGGGCAGGAGGCGAAGCGGCCCGGACGGCAGTGAGCCGACGAGGACGCCGAGCTGCGCAGCACCGGGCGGCTTCCCGGTGAAGGTCTGGGTCGATTGCACGGCCGCGGCGCACCCGCTGGTGCTGCGGCCGATGATCGAGAACCTGCGCGCGCGTGGCAACGAGGTCGCGATCACGGCCCGCAGGTACGGGCAGACGGAGGGCGTCCTCGACCGGCTCGGCCTCGAGCACGAGACCTTCGGCACCCACGCCGGAGCCTCGACGTTCGCCAAGGGGCGAGCGCTCGCCGGCCGCAGCGCGCAGCTCGCCCGCTGGGCGCGCCCGCAGCGCTTCGACCTCGCGATCGCGCACGGATCGGTCGACGTCGCCGTCGTCGGCTCGCTGCTGCGGATCCCGCAGGCGCAGATGCAGGACTACGAGTACGCGGGGCTCCAGCGCAAGCTCGCCTGGCGCGCGGCCAAGCGCGTGATCGTCCCCGAAGCGATCCCGGTCGAGCGCCTGCGGGAGGCCGGTGCGAACGAGGCGAAGCTGTTCCGCTACCCGGGCCTGAAGGAGGACTACTACCTCGCCGACTTCGAGCCCGACGCGGCGATCCTCGCGGAGCTGGGCCTCGACGATCGCGGCGTCAAGCCCGGCCGGAGCGGTGACGAGCGCGTCCTCGTGGTCGTCCGCCCGCCGCCCGAGACCTCCGCCTACCATGCCGACAACCCGCTCTACGAAGGCCTCCTCGACCGGCTCGCCGCCGACGAGCGCGTCCTCACCGTGCTGATCCCGCGCACCGAGCAGCAGGGGGCCACCGCCCGCGCCCGGGGCGACGGCGGCCTGATCGTCCCCGAGCGCGCCGTCGACGCGCAGAGCCTGATCGCCTACGCGGACCTGGTCGTCAGCGCGGGGGGCACGATGAACCGCGAGGCCGTCGCGCTCGGCGTCCCCGTCTGGACGATCTTCTCCGGTCGGATGGGTGCCGTCGACGAGGAGCTGATCGCCTCCGGCCGCCTGCGCGAGCTCTCCGATCCGGCCTCCCTCGACCTCGCCAAGCGCGATCGCGATCCCGGTCCCGTCGACCCCCGGGACCCCGCGATCCTCGTCGACGCCGCGCTCGCCGCGGCCGGTGCCCGGGAAGGGGTCGGGTAGTCTCGCGGCGAGGCGAGGGCCTCCCCGCCGATGCCTGAGACCGTCGACGCACTGTTCGCCTTCGCGGCGGCCGCCGCAATCGCGTGGCTCCTCGTCCCCGTCGCCGAGTCGCTCGCCTGGCGGATCGGAGCGATCGACCGGCCCCGCGAACGCTCCCTGCACGTCATCCCGACGCCGAAGCTCTCCGGCATCGCGATCCTCGTCGCGGTCCTGGCCTCGGGCGCGATCTTCCTGCCCTGGGACGAGGAGACGCGGGCGATCCTGCTCGGAGCCGTCGTCATCGCCGGGGTCGGCATCGTCGATGACATCGTCGACCTCAACCCGCTGCTGAAGCTGATCGGCCAGATCGCGGCGGCGATCATCCCGGTCTCGGCCGGGGTCACCGTCGACGTCTTCACGCTGCCGTTCATCGGCGGCGTCGACCCGTCCGCGCACACGGTGTTCGACCTGCCGCTGACGGGGCCGGTCGACATCGGGGAGCTGGGCACGATCTTCGGGATCGTGGCGATGGCGAACGTCGTTAACCTGATCGACGGCGTCGACGGCCTCGCCGCCGGCGTCTGCCTGATCAGCGCCGCGACGCTGGCGGTCGTCGCGCTCTCGCTCGAGCGCAACCCGGCCGGGATCCTCGCCGCGATCACCGCCGGCGGCGCTCTCGGCTTCCTCCGCCACGGCTTCCCGCCGGCCTCGAGCTTCATGGGCGACACCGGCTCCAACCTGCTCGGCTACCTACTCGCCGTGGCGGCTATCCAGGGAGCGCTGAAGACGAACGCCGTGGTCGCGCTCGCCTTCCCGCTGCTCGTGCTCGCCGTGCCGATCCTCGATACGGGGTTCGTCGTCGCCAAGCGGATCAAGTACAGGCGACCGATCTACGAGGCCGACGCCTGGCACTTCCACCATCGGATGGCGAATATCGGCTTCTCGCAGCGGCGCACGCTCGCCTATCTCTACGGCTGGACCGCGGTCATGGCTGCGGTGGCGCTCGCCCTGCGGTTCATCCCCTACAGCGACGACCGCGGCAACTTCGACACGGGCTGGACGATCGTCATGGCGCTGATCCTGGGTCTGGCGGTGGCCGCGAGCTTCTACGTCATCTACGTGCTCGAGATCCTCAAGCTGCGCCGCTTCCGCTTCCGCCAGGCGAGCTCCGGGGCGGGTCCGCCGCCGACCGCGGAGGCGGTCGACCGCGAGGTCGAGCGCGAGCTCGAGACCGGCCGGTTCGGCACGGTCGACACTGCGACCGACGACGACGGCGACGGCGCCGCCTGAGGCCGGTCGGGACCCGTCGGGAACGGGCTTGGCCAAGCCGTGCTTGTGCGGCCTGTTACGCCCTCTCGATCCCCATTCGAATGCGGCATTCCGGCGGCGGGAGAACCGTCCGGATATCGGGTATATTCGCTCGCCCGCAGCCCGAGCCGCCGGTTTGGGAGAGAAGTTTCAGAACCGGCACCACCTCAGCTCGGACACCCACAGAACTTGGACCACCGACACTTCGACAACCCCGGAGACCGCGAGCCTTCCGACGAGCATCGTCGGGCCGCCCGCGGAGGCGCCGCCTCCGCTCCTGCGCGTGACGGCCGCAAGCGCGATCGCTGCCCGCGCCTGGTCCACGCCGCGCCTGGCGCGACGGGGGGGTGGAGCCGGGCTCGCCTCCGGCCGTTGAAGTGCCGGTAGCCGTCCGCCCGCACCCCCACGAGATGCTGCTTCGCAACCTCGACATCCTCGCGCTGCTCGTCGCGCTCCCCGTCTTCATCGTCGCGGACGCGCCGCTGATCGGCTGGTTCGTCGTCGGCGCCGCCTGGATCGCGGGCCGGGTCGGCACCGAGATGGCTGACCGCCGCCGCCGCGACGCGCTCCACGCCGGTAACCGCAACGCGGCCCTCGGCGTCACCGCCGCCGCGATGATGGGCCGGCTCTGGATCCTCGCCGGCGCGATCCTCCTCGTCGGCCTGCTCGCCGAGCGCGACGCCGGTCTCGCCGGCGCGGTCCTCGCCCTGGTCCTCGTCACCATCCACCTCTGCGGCCAGTTCGCCGAGCACGTCCTGCATCCCGAAGCGGAGGGCTCGCTGCGATGAGCACCAAGAAGAAGCTGCTCCTCGTCTTCGGCGGCTACGCGCTGCTGATGATCGCGATCTTCCTGATCTTCGGCAGCGACGGCAAGAACGAGGAGTTCCAGCCGCAGAACGAGTTCAAGCTCGACCCCTGGGTCGACATCCACCTCGGCGGGATCGACCTGTCGATCAACAAGGCCGTGCTCTACATCGTCCTCGCCTCGGTGATCACCTGCGTCTCGATGGTGATGATCGCCAACCGCATGAAGGCGAAGCCGAACAAGACGCAGATGGCGGTCGAGGTGATCTACGACGTCATCCGCAAGCAGATCACGAACGACAACCTCAACGACAAGCTCGCCGCCAAGTACTTCCCCTTCCTCGCCACCCTCTTCTTCTTCATCCTCTTCTCGAACTTCATCGGCCTGATCCCGCTGCCGACGAACACCGAGCATCCCGTCCACATCTTCGGCATGGAGGTGCCCTCGTTCGCCCTCTACGCGGCGACGGCGAACATCTCGATTCCGCTCGTCCTCACCCTCGTCGTCTGGGTCCTCTATCAGGCCGAGGGCATCCGCCACCACGGGTTCTTCAAGTACCTGGGCACCTGGCTTCCGGCCGGCCTCGAGGACATGAACGTCTTCGGAAGGGCCGCGATCTTCCTGATCGAGGCGATCTCGCAGTTCGTGCGGTTGATCTCGCTCTCGGTCCGACTGTTCGCCAACATCCTCGCCGGCCACCTGCTGCTGCTCTTCATGGGCGGCGGGCTGGCGGTGCTGCTCGGGCTCGGCGCGCTCGGCGTGCTGACGTTCCCGATGGCCTTCGCCTTCTACATCTTCGAGATCGTGATCGTCGCCGGCTTGCAGGCGTTCATCTTCTCGATCCTGACCGCAATCTACCTCGGGGAAGCAACCTCCGAGAGTCACTAACCAAAGGAGTCAACGCACAATGGATCTCACGCTTCTGGCGCAGTCCACCGAGACGCTGACCGACACCGGCGTCACGGACGCGGGCAAGGCCATCGCGCTCGGCGTCGGAGCCGGTCTCGGTTCGATCGGCGCCGGTATCGGCATCGGCATCATCTTCGGCAAGGAGATCGAGTCCGTCGCCCGCCAGCCCGAGATGAAGGACGAGCTGCAGAGCATCCGCTGGCTCGGTTTCGCCCTCACCGAGGCCGTCGCCTTCTACACGTTCATCTTCGGTCTGATCGCCTTCTTCCTCTAGGCCGACGATGGACCCGATCGCATTCATCGCGACTGCCCTCCCGCTGGCGGAAGCCGCCGAGGAGGAGGGAGGCGGCAGCTTCCTCGTCCAGCCCGGCATCGGGCTGATGATCTGGACGCTCGTCGCGTTCGTTATCACGATGCTCGTGCTGAAGCGCTTCGCGTTCCCGAAGATCACGGAGGCGCTCGAGGAGCGCGCCGGACAGGTCGCGAAGAACATCGACGAGTCCGAGCGCCGGCGCGCCGAGGCCGAGGAGGTCCTCGCCGAGTACCGCGAGCGCCTCAAGGAGGCCCGCGAGCAGGCCGACGACATCGTCGCCCGCGCCAAGCGCGCAGGCGATGCCGCCAAGGCCGAGGCGACCGAGGAGGGCAAGGCGAAGCGCGAGGAGCTCGTCGCCGCCGCCCGCAAGGACATCGACGCCGAGACCAAGCGCTCGCTCGAGCAGATCCGCAAGGAGGTCGCCGACCTGACGGTGCTCGCCACCGAGAAGGTCGCGCGCAAGACGCTCGACTCCGACGACCAGAAGCGCCTCGTCGAGGAGGCTCTGGCCGAGGTCGACTTCAGCGCCCTCTCCGGAGAGCCGAGCCGGAACTAGGGAACGAGGAGCACCGGAGCCACCCATGGAGGAGATCGCGAAGGTCTACAGCGGGGCGTTGTTCGACGTCGCCAAAGAGAAGGGCTCGCTGGACGAGGTCCAGCAGCAGCTCGGCCAGTTCGCCGATGCCGTCGCCGAGGACCGCGACCTGCAGGTCTTCTTCTTCAGCCCGTACTTCTCCTCGGCGGAGAAGCGGGACGGCATCGCGAAGGCCATCGAGGGGGGCAATCCCGAGCTCGTCAACTTCCTCGAGCTGCTCGCCGAGAAGCACCGGATGCCGGCCCTGTTCCGCATCCGGGCCCGCTTCGACGAGCTCTGGGACGAGGCGAACGAGCGCCTCGAGGTGACCGTGACCAGCGCGATCGAGCTCGATCCGTCGATCGTCGAGAGCATCGGCGCGGAGATCGAGCGCAAGACCGGCAAGACGATCGAGCTGAAGAGCGAGGTCGACGACTCGATCGTCGGCGGCCTCGTACTCCAGGTCGGCAACCGGGTGCTCGATGCGAGCGTCGCCAGCCGTCTCGACAAGCTTCGTAGAGAGGTTCTCCAGGCCGCCTGAGGCCGGGATGGACCGACCACACCAACGATTTCGAAACAGAGGAGCCAGAAACCAACATGGACATCAAGCCCGACGAGATCTCGTCGATCCTGCGCCAGCGGATCGAGGGAATGGAGACCGGCAGCGCCGACCTCGCCGAGGTCGGGACCGTCCTGTCGATCGCGGACGGCATCGCCCGCGTGCACGGCCTCGACAACTGCATGTCGCTCGAGATGCTCGAGCTGCCCCACGACGTCACCGGCCTCGCGCTGAACCTCGAGGAGGACAACGTCGGCGCCGTGCTCTTCGGCGAGTGGGACGAGATCGTCGAGGGTGACACCGTCAAGCGCACCGGTCGCCTGCTCGAGATCCCGGTCGGCGAGGAGCTCCTCGGCCGCCTGGTCGATCCGCTCGGCCGCCCGCTCGACGGCAAGGGCGACATCAACACGACCGAGACGCGACCCGCCGAGTTCAAGGCTCCCGGCGTGATCCAGCGTCAGGGCGTGAAGGAGCCGATGCAGACCGGCCTGAAGGCGATCGACGCGATGATCCCGATCGGCCGCGGCCAGCGCGAGCTGATCATCGGCGACCGCCAGACCGGCAAGACCGCGATCGCGATCGACACGATCATCAACAACAAGGACGAGGACGTCGTCTCCGTCTACGTCGCGATCGGCCAGCGCATGGCGACGGTCGTGCAGCTGATGAACACGCTCGAGGAAGCGGGCGCGATGGACAACACCATCATCGTCGCCGCCCCCGCCGACGAGGCCGCCCCGATCAAGTTCATGGCGCCCTACGCCGGCACCGCGATGGCCGAGTACTTCACGTACAAGGGCGGCCATTCGCTCTGCATCTACGACGACCTCACCAAGCACGCCTACGCGTACCGCCAGATGTCGCTGCTGCTGCGTCGCCCGCCGGGCCGCGAGGCGTACCCGGGTGACGTCTTCTACCTGCACTCGCGCCTGCTCGAGCGCGGCGTCAAGCTCTCCGACGAGCTCGGCGGCGGCTCGCTGACGGCGCTGCCGATCATCGAGACGCAGGCCTCCGACGTGTCGGCCTACATCCCGACGAACGTGATCTCGATCACCGACGGCCAGATCTTCCTGGAGTCGGACCTGTTCTACTCGGGCGTCCGCCCTGCCATCAACGTCGGCATCTCGGTCTCCCGGGTCGGCGGCAACGCGCAGACCAAGGCGATGAAGAAGGTCGCCGGAAAGCTGCGCCTCGACCTCTCGCAGTACCGCGAGCTCGAGGCGTTCGCGCAGTTCGGCTCCGAGCTCGATCCCGAGACGCAGCGCGCGCTTGCTCGTGGTGAGCGTCTCGTCGAGGCGCTCAACCAGGTCGAGCGCAACCCGTTGTCCGTCGCCGACCAGGTGGCCGCGATCTACTCGGGCACCGGCGGCTACCTCGATCGGATCAAGGTCGAGCGCGTCTCCGACTTCCTCGAGAACCTGCGCAGTCGCCTGCGCAGCGAGAAGTCGGACCTCCTGAACGCGATCAACGACGACGGTCAGCTCGACGACGACCGCGAGAAGGAGCTCGGGGACGCCATCGCCGAGGCGATCGACGACTTCGGCCCCGACTTCGACGCCGAGGGCAACGAGCTCGAGGAGGGCGAGTCCGACCGGATCAAGTCCGAGGAGGAGCGCTCGCGCCCGGGACGCGTCGCCCCGGAGGCCGAGGACGTCGAGACCGAGGCCGCGGAGGCCTCCGACCAGGAGGCGGACGAGGAGGCAGCGGCGACGGTCTAGTCCTCACGGACAGCCGCCCCAACCGCGACACCGAAGCTCATGGCCACCCAGAAGGACGTCAAGACACGGATCAGCTCCGTGAAGAACATCCGCAAGATCACGCGGGCGATGGAGATGGTCGCCGCCGCGCGTCTGCGGCGCGCCGAGCAGCGGATCGACGCGATGCGCCCCTACGCGCAGGCGCTCCGGAAGATGACCCAGCAGGTGGCCGAGGCCTCGAAGAACAGCGAGAAGCGGGTGCCGCTGCTGCAGCGGCACCACGAGACCCCCAAGCGCGTCGGGATCATCCTCGTCACCGGCGACCGCGGCCTCGCGGGCTCGTTCAACTCGCAGATCATCCGCGCCGGGTTGCGGCTTGGCAACGAGTACAAGGCCGACGGGGTCGACGTCGACTACTACGTGGTCGGCCGGCGCGGCGTCTCGACTCTCACCTTCCGCGGCGAGTCCGTCGTTGCGGCGTTCACCGGCTTCACCGACCGCCCCGGCTTCGCCAACGCCCGCGACATCGGCAACGCCGTCACCGCCCGCTACGTGGACGAGGAGCTCGACCGCGTCGAGCTGTTCTACAACCGCTACGTCTCGCCGCTGACGCAGTACGTGCGCCGGCAGACGCTGCTGCCGCTGCAGGACGCCGAGGTCTACGGCGAGGGCATCCCCGACGAGGCCGACGACGCCGACGATGAGCTCGTCGAGGCGCAGCGTCGCTCCGAGTGGATCTACGAGCCCGATCCCGAGGAAGCGCTGACGTTGCTCTTCTCCGAGTACGTGAACCTCTCCGTCTATCGCGGCCTGCTCGAGTCGACCGCCTCCGAGCACGGGGCGCGGATGACGGCGATGCGGAACGCGGCGGAGAACGCCGGCGACATGATCGACCGGCTGACCCTCGAGATGAACCGCGTCCGTCAGGCAGAGATCACCCAGGAGATCCTCGAGGTGGTCGGCGGCGCCGAGGCGCTGGGTTCGTCATAGGACTTCTTACGAAACTTCGATTGGAACCAAGGAGCTGAAACCAGACATGGCTGAGAACGAGAACAACGTCGGCAAGGTCGAGCAGGTCATCGGCGTCGTCGTCGACGCCGTCTTCCCCGACGGCCTTCCCGAGATCTACTCGGCGCTGAAGATCGACGTGCCCGAGGGCGACGGCCGCAACGCGATCGACCTCACGCTCGAGGTCCAGCAGCACCTCGGCGACGACCGCGTCCGCGCTGTCGCGATGGACGCCACCGACGGCCTGCGCCGCGGCGACGCGGTCACCGACACGGGCGCTGCGATCACGGTCCCCGTCGGCAAGGACACGCTGGGCCGCATTTTCAACCTGCTCGGTGACCCGATCGACGAGCGCGACCCGGTCCAGGGCGAGGATCGCTGGCCGATCCACCGCCCGGCTCCCACCGCGGAGGACCTGACCCCGACGCAGGAGATCCTCGAGACCGGCATCAAGGTCGTCGACCTCCTCGCCCCTTACGCCAAGGGCGGCAAGGTCGGCCTGTTCGGCGGCGCCGGCGTCGGCAAGACCGTCCTCATCCAGGAGCTGATCCGCAACATCGCCGAGGAGCTCGAGGGCCTCTCGGCGTTCTGCGGCGTCGGCGAGCGCACCCGCGAGGGCAACGACCTCTACGTCGAGATGCAGGAGTCCGGCGTCATCGACAAGACGATGATGGTCTTCGGGCAGATGAACGAGCCCCCCGGGGCGCGGCTCCGCGTCGCCCTCACCGGCCTGACCATGGCGGAGTACTTCCGCGAGGTCGGCGGCCAGGACGTGCTCCTGTTCATCGACAACATCTTCCGGTTCGTGCAGGCGGGCTCGGAGGTGTCGGCTCTGCTCGGCCGCATGCCGTCCGCCGTCGGCTACCAGCCGACGCTGGAGACCGAGATGGGCGAGCTGCAGGAGCGGATCACCTCGACGTCGCAGGGATCGGTCACCTCGATCCAGGCCGTCTACGTCCCCGCCGACGACCTCACCGACCCGGCGCCGGCCTCGGTGTTCGCCCACCTGAACGCGACCACGACGCTGTCGCGGTCGATCTCGGAGAAGGGCATCTACCCGGCTGTCGATCCGCTCGACTCGACCTCGACGATCCTCAAGGCCGACATCCTCGGTGAGGACCACTACCGCACCGCGACCGACGTCCAGGAGGTGCTGCAGCGCTACCGCGAGCTGCAGGACATCATCGCCATCCTCGGCATCGACGAGCTCTCCGACGAGGACAAGCTCCAGGTCAACCGCGCCCGCAAGATCGAGCGCTTCCTGAGCCAGCCGTTCTTCGTCGCTGAGCAGTTCACCGGCCGCTCCGGCGAGTACGTGCCGGTCGCGGAGACGGTGGAGTCGTTCCGCGGCCTCGTCGACGGCGAGCACGACGACATCCCCGAGGGCGCCTTCTACATGAAGGGCTCGATCGAGCAGGTGCTCGACGAGGCCAAGGGCAAGGGCGAGGACGAGACCGCCGGCGCCGAGGCCGAGGCCGAGGAGCAGGAGGCCAAGAAGGAGGAGGAGGCCGGCGCCGCCGCATAGGCGCGCCGCTTTCCGCCGTCATGGCCGACGAGCCCCACAAGCTGCAGGCGCGCGTCCTCACCCCGGAGGGGAAGGTCTACGAGGGCGAGGCCTTCCAGGTCTCGACCCGCACGGTCGTCGGCGAGATCGGCGTCCGTGCGCGGCACGCGCCGATGCTGGCCCGCCTCGTCCCGCACGAGTTGCGGATCTACGAGGACGCCTCGGACTTCGACTCCAGCGAAGGCGGCCGGCGGTTCGCCTCCGCGGAGGGCTGGCTGGAGGTCTTCGCCAACAAGGTGACCGTGCTGGTCGGCGAGGCGATCTCCCCCGACGACCTCGACACGGCGGATCTGAAGAGCCGCATCGAGGACGCGGAGCAGCGTCTCGAGGAGGCCGAGGAGGACTCGGCCCAGCACAGCGCCGCCGAGCAGGAGAAGGTGCGCGCGGAGGCGTTCCTGGAGATCGCCGGCGGCTGAGCCGCCCCACCTGCCGTTCATCCGAATCACCTTCCTGCCGATAGGGGTGGCGTGGATCGACGTCTGATCGGGCTGGGGGCTCTCGTCGCGCTGTTCGCGGCTGCGTTCGCGGCGGCGCTGGTCTCCGGCTGCGGCTCCGGCGACGACTCCGACACCGGCAGTCAGGTCTCCATCTACACCGACACCGGGCCGGAGGGAGCAACGACGCTGGTCAAGGGCGATTCCGCCAGCGGCACCCAGAACCAGCGCATCCCGATCACGAAGGAGGGCGTGCCGACGGTCGTCTACAAGCTCCCGGTCCGGGAGCTCTCCGAGGGCCAGCACCTGCGCGCCATCGCCAGCGTGACGCTGACGAAGTGCGAGATCACCGACTACATCCCCAACCAGCGTGCTCACACCGCCTGTCAGGGCACGCGGAAGTACACCTACGACCCGGTCAGGGTCCAGAGCCGGTTCCGCATCGTCGGTGACGACCTCACCGGCGAGGGGCAGGACCTCGGACCGACGAAGACGACCACCTGCACAACCGCGATCCACCACTGCTCGATCTCGTTGAACTTCGAGCAGGACTTCTCCGAGCGGAAGGTCAAGCAGGGACTCGACCCGGCCAACGCGAAGTTCATCGTCTTCGAGGTGACGGCGAGCTCGCCGAAGGCGAAAGGCTGCAAGCCGCCGTCGGCGAAGAGCTGCAACGTGCTCGCGGTCGAGACGCAGAAGGGCCAGGCGATGTACTGGGTTCAGGCCGACGCCAGCGTCCCCTCGCCGAAGGACCCGCCGATCGACGAGAAGCCCGCCAAGGACACGCTCGACGTGCTCACCGGCCACGGTGACAAGAACCACGTGCGTCAGGTCGTCTACAGCCAGGAGCTCGAACCAGGTAAAGATCTGAGCGACCTCGAGGGCTGGCAGTTCGAGGTCGACTCGATGCTGCGGATCGAGGAGAGCCTGCCGCAGGCGCCCGATATCGCCGGCTACCTGGTCCTCGCCGACAGCCCGACCTCGATCAAGGGCCGTTATCTGATCTCGAGCACCTACGACGACGGCAAGTCGGGCAACGACGGCGGCAACTGCGACACGAGCTGCCGGCAGTTCCGTCCCGCCGTCGCCACCGAGATCCTGGACTGCGACGTCTCGGCGGGCCGCCGCTACGTGAACCTCGTCGCCGATGCCTCACGCGCGGCGGCGAAGAAGGGCGAGAAGGTGCAGGTCGCCCACGGCGGCTACCTCGAGATCACCCGCACCTACACGGCGGACGAGAGCATCGACACCAGGTCGGGCCTCACCAACTGCGACTCCTGAGCGGACCCGCGCGCGCTACCTGCGCTTCTTCCTCTTCTTCTTGACCTGCCACTTCCAGGTGGCCGGAGATGGGTCGACGTTCCCCGCGGCGTCGACGGCCCGGACCGCGAGGAGGTGCCGGCCCTTCTTGGCCTTGACGGTCATCGGGGATCGGCAGGCCTGGTAGGTGCTCTTGTCGAGCTTGCACTCGAAGCGGGAGCCGGGCTCGTTGGAGCTGAAGCTGAAGCTCGCCTTCTTGCTCTTGACCTTCTTCTTCGGCCCGGCGTCGATCCTGGTCTGAGGCGGGGTCGTGTCCGGGTCGGGCGGAGATGGGGGGGGCGGCGTCAGCTCCTCGTAGGCGAACGGGGCAGAGCAGGTGGAGGTGTTGCCGGCGGCGTCGGTGGCGGTCGCCGCGAACGCGGTCGTCGTGTTGTCGGAGACCGACACCTGGATCCCGGCCGAGGCGAACGTGGCGGCCGTCGACGTTCCCAGAGGGTTGCTGGAGTCGCACCCGGCGGCGAGGTAGAGGTCGACGCTCGAGTCGGCCTCGGCGGTGCCCCTGATCCGTGGCGCGTTGTCGTTCGCGGGGGAGGCCGGGGTGCTGGCGGAGATGGTCGGAGCGGCGGGCGCGATGTCGTCGTGGGTGTAATCGAGCGGGGCGGAGCAGTCGGAGGCGTTACCGGCCGCGTCCTTGGCCCGGGCGGAGAGCGCCGTCGTCGCGTTCAGGTCCACCGCGGCGGCGATTCCGGCACCCTCGAAGAGCGCCTTCGTCCCGGTGGCCGGGGTCCCTTGGCAGTCGGCCTGGGTGAAGATCTCGATCGAGGCGGCGTCGGCGGCACTCGTGCCCTTCACCTTCGGTGTCGGGTCGCTCGCCGGCGATCCGGGGTCGGTGCTGTTGATCGTTGGCGCGGCGGGGCCGACGTCGTCGTGCGTGTAGCCGGGCCCCTCGGCGCAGCTCGACCAGTTGCCGGCCGCGTCCCGAGCCCGGGCGCTGAGCTCGCTCGTTTCGTTCGCCGGGACCGCCGTCTCGATGCCCGCACCCTCGAAGGCCGCCTTGGAGTCGTCGACCGGCGTGCCGGAGCAAGCCGCCTCGGTGAAGATCCGGACCCGGGTCGCCGTGGCGTCGGCGGTCCCCTTCACGAGCGGCGTCGCGTCGCTGCTCGGCGAGGCGGGGTCGGTCGCGGTGATCTGCGGAGCGTCCGGCGCGACATCGTCATGGGTGTAGGGGAAGCTCGACGAGCAGTCCGACCAGTTGCCGGCGGCATCGCGGACTCGCGCTGAGAGCTGGGTGGTTGCGTTGGCTCCCACGGTCACGTCGATGCCGGAGCCCTCGAAGCTCGCCTTCGCCCCGGGCGTTGAAGTGCCCTGGCAGTCCGCCTGGGCGAAGACCTCGACGGCCGTCGCGTCGTTGGCCGCGGTCCCCTTGACCGCTGGGGATGCGTCGCTGCTCGGCGAGGCGGGGTCGGTCGCGGTGATCTCGGGCGCCGCGGGAGCGGTCTCGTCATGGGTGTAGTCGATGGGCTCCGAGCAGGGGGAGGGCGCGCCGTCGCCGTTTAGCGAGCGCGCGGAGAGGGTGGTGGTCGCGTCGGCATCGACCTCGACCTCGATCCCCGCGCCCTCGAACTCGGCCTTGGTGCCGGTGGTCGCCGGCCCCTGGCAGTCCTCCTGGGTGAAGACCTCGACCGCGGCCGCGCTCCCGGGCGCGGACCCCTTGATCAGCGGCGTCCGGTCGCTGCTGGGACTGGAAGGATCGGCGGATGTGATGTCCGGCTTCGGGGGCGCCGGACCCTGGATGTCCGCCTTCCAGATGCCCCATGCGTGGTCGGGGTCACTCGCAACGAAGTAGGCGTCGTCTCCCACGGCGGTGATGCCGGTGGGCGAGGAGTCGCCCGAGCCCGGGTAGATGTCCGCGACGATGCTGGTTCCCGCCTCGGTCCCGTCGCTCTTCCAGAGCTCGAGGCCGGTCCCGGGCCCTCCGTTGGCGTAGAACAGCGCGACCCCGTTGGCCTCGGTGATCCCGCCGACGTTGTCGTAGCCCGTCGGGTTGATGTCGGCCACCTGTTCGGTCCCGCCGGCAGTGCCGTCGCTGCGCCAGAGCCTCGAATCGCCGCCGACGTCTGCGCGGAAGACCAACTCGCCGTTCAGCTCGGTGAACGGGTAAGGGTTGGAGCTTCCCGAGGGGTTGATGTCGGCGACCAACTCCGTGCCGGCAGCGGTTCCGTCGCTCTTCCACAGCTCGGTGCCGTGGGACCCGTCGTCGAAACCGAAGAAGAGCTGCTCGCCGAAGACGATCGCTTGTCCGCTCGAGGGGTAGGCGGCCGAGACGGGTTCGGTCCCCCCGGGCGTCCCGTCGGTCTTCCACAGCTTGCGGCCGTTCCCGTCGTCAGCCGAGAAGAGGAGAGCGTCGCCGACGGCGCCGTGGAGTGAGGGGCTGGAGCCCGTCGGACCCGGGTAGATGTCCTTGACGAGCTCGGTGCCGGCCTCTGTGCCGTCGGTCCTCCAGAGCTCCGCCCCGTTGGTGCCGTCCCCGGAGGTCGGAACGAAGTAGACGTGATCGCCTGCCTCCGTGAACCCATTGGGGAAGGAATGGGAGGTCCCGGGGTAGATGTCCTTCACGAGGCCGGTGCCCGCCTCGGTGCCATCCGAGCGCCAGAGCTCGATGCCGGCGGCTGACTCGTAGGCCCACCCGTAGAGGGCACCGCCGACGTTGCGTACGACTGCACCTGCTCCGCCCGCCTTCACCAGCGTCGTTCCGGCCTCGGTCCCGTCGCTCCTCCAGAGGTCGCTCGCGCTCCCCCGGAACAGCAGCTTCCCGCCGAACTCGACCAGGTTGTCGACGTTGCCGTTGGGTCCCGGGAGCACGTCCTTGACCATCCCGGTGCCGACCGGCGTGCCGTCGCTCTGCCAGATCTCCTGGCCGTGGACGCGATCGTTGCTCGCGAAGAAGAGCGCCCCGCCCACATCGGTGAGATAGACGGGCACCGAGCCACTTCCCGTCTCCGCGCCCTTGTTGATGTCTGCCAGCAGCTCCGTCCCCGCCGCGGTCCCGTCGCTGCTCCACAGCTCCGTGCCGGAGTAGCTGACCGCCCCGTCGGTCGCAGCGAAGAGAAGCTTCCCGTCGTAGCTCTTCAGGGACGACGGCACGTCGTTGTCGGTGCCCGGGTTGATGTCCTTGACCTCGACCGTGCCGGCGGTGGTGCCGTCGCTCTTCCAGAGCTCCACGTTCTGGTACTGGCCGGCCGTGAAGAAAAGGGTCCCCGCAACGTCGGTGAAGCTCGTGAAGTTGTCGCTGGGGAAACCGGTCGGGTTCACCCTCATCGGCGTCGTCCCCGCTGCCGTCCCATCGCTCACCCACAGGTCGGAGTAAGCGGTCGCGTCCGCGGCCTTGAAGAAGAGCTTGCCGTCGCTCGCGGTCAGGTTCGTCGGTGAGGAGAAAGGCGCGCCCGAGTAGATGTCCTTGACGAGCACCGTGCCCGCCGCGGTGCCGTCGCTCTTGTAGAGCTCGACCCCGGTCGATCCGTCGTTCGCCGTGAAGTAGAGGGTGCCGTCGACGTTGGTGAGGTTGCCGGGCGATGAGCTTCCGCTCGCGCGGATGTCCTTGACGAGCACCGTGCCCGCCGCGGTGCCGTCGCTCTTGTAGAGCTCGACCCCGTTCGATCCGTCGTTCGCCGTGAAGTAGAGGGTGCCGTAGACGTTGGTGAGGTTGCCGGGCCCTGAGCTTCCGTTCGGGCGGATGTCCTTGACGAGCTCGGTCCCCGCCGCGGTGCCGTCGGTCCTGTACAGCTCCTCGCCGATGCCCGAATCGGAGTAGTCGCTGAAGTACGCGTAGCCGCCGACCGCCACCATCGAGTACACCCAGCCCGCGTTGGTGGTGACCTTCACCGTTCCCGCCTCGGTGCCGTCGCTTCGCCAGATCTCCGGGTCGTTGCCTTCGACGAAGAGCAGCGTTCCGTTCAGGTTCGTCAGGTGCCGCACCGTGTTCCTGTTGCTCACGGCCTTGACCTGGGTCGTTCCGGCCTCGGTTCCGTCGGTCTTCCAGATCCCGCTGCCTGCCACGAAGAAGAGCGATCCGCCGACCACTGTCAGATTCGTCGGGCTGGAGCCGCTCGAACCGGGGATGATGTCCTTGACGAGGACGGTTCCGGCCTCGGTGCCATCTGTCTTGTAGAGCTCTCTGCCGAGCGCCTCGGTCTTGGCGGTGAAGTAGAGATCGCCGTCGAACTCGGTCATCTGACCCGGATCCGATCCGCTCGTCAGCGGGTCAGGGTCGGCGACGAAGGAGGCGGTCACGTCCCCGGGGGCTCCCGCGGCGGGTGCGGCGTCGATCGTGAGCCCGAGCGGGGCGAGAAGGGCGACAGCGACCCGCGCCGCAATCCCACGCGCCCCATGGCCTGATCTCGATGTGAGCGGACCCATCCCCTCGAGTTGACGTGACCATAGCGGCTGTTCTTCCACCGGGGGGCGGTTCTCCCACGTGCGCCTATGGCTCTGCGGGGGGAACCCCTGAACTACCATGCCGGGATGCAGGAGCGCCTCCTGGCCGAGCAGCTGATCGGCTACGACACCTCGAATCCCGAGGGGATCCGGAACTGCGCCGGGTTCGTCAAGGGCTGGCTCGAGGCCCGTGACATCCCCACCAAGCACCTGCTCGTCAGGGAGCTGCCGATCATCGTCGCCGAGGTCGGGCCGAGCGAGGGGCCGGTCGTGGTCGTCCACGGCCACATCGACGTCGTTCCCGGCCAGCCCGGTCAGTTCGAGCCGATCACCGACGGCGACCGCCTGATCGGCCGCGGCGCCTACGACATGAAGGGCGCCGCTGCGGCGATGATGCTCGCGCTCGCCGACCTGCGCGATCAGGACGACGTCCGCGTGCGCCTCGCGTTCGTGCCTGACGAGGAGACCGAGGAGGAGGTCGACCGCGGCAGCGACGTGCTCGTCGATGCGGGGTACGGCGGCGACTTCGCGATCACCGGCGAACCGACCGAGATGCTCGTCGGCGTGGCCGCCAAGGGCGTGCTCGCCGTCCGCATCGAGGTTGCGGGGAAGGCCGCGCATGGCTCGACCCCGTGGGAGGGCGACAACGCGATAACCAAGGCGTTCTCGGTATTCCGGGCAATCGAGTCGCTACCGTTCTCGCGGCAGTCTTCTGAGCTCTTCGACCGCCCGTCGATCAACCTCGGCCGGATCATGGGCGGGGATGCCTTGAACAAAGTGCCCGACACCTGCGTGATCGACGTGGACATCCGTTACCTGCCTGAGCAGGACCAGGACTCGATCCTCGAGCAGATCCGGGCGATCCCCGACACCGAGGTGACGACCACCTTCCGTCGCCCTCCGGTCGAGGTCGACCCGCACTCGCCGATGGTCCGCGCGCTCTGCGAGGCGGCGCGGCCCCACCATCCCGACCAGGTCACGAGCATCGGCCGCGACGGCGCCTCCGACGCGGTCTCGTTCATCCGCGTCGGCGTCCCGGCGGTCGAGTTCGGCCCTATCGGCGGCGGCCATCACGGGCCCGGTGAGTGGGTCTCTTTGGCATCGCTCGCGTCCTACCGGCGCACGCTCGGAGACTTCGCGCGCAGCGTTCCCGGCGTGCTGGGAGTCGCTCGGTGAGCGACGAGCCCCGCGAAGAGGACGGCCCGCCCGAGGACGAGGAGGAAAAGGGCCTCGGTCTGACGGAGGAGTTCAAGCGGCTCGAGGAGGAGATCAGCCGCGAGGGGCGCCGCGACGTCCGCTTCGACGAGACCGATTCCTCCGAGTGGGTCGCTCCGGTGGAACGCCAGGAGGCTGCCTCCGGCGAAACCGACGAGTGGGCCCCGCCGGAGGAGCTCGGCGACATCAGCGCCGACGCGGGGGAGGGCGCCGAGGCCGGTTCCGAGGCCGACGAGGAGGCCGGCGGGGAAGAAGGTGCAGCGGGAGCGGCAGCCGCGACCGCGGGCGCCGCTGCCGCCGAGGGGGGCGAGGGCTCCTCGAGGGGTGATGACGCCGGCGAACCCGAGGCCGCCGCTGAACCCGAGAGGGCCGATGCAGAGGGCAAGGACGCCGACGGGGATGCCTCGGACGGAGGGGCCGAGGGCGGTGACGGAACCGAGGATTCTGGAGGCGCCGAGGGCGAGGCAGACGAGGGCGGTGAGTCCGAGGCCGAGGACGCGGAGAAGGCTGAAGCCGGGGAGGGCGCCGAGCCCGCCACCTCGGTCGCGCCCGCCGCGGCCGTCGAGGCCCCTGCCACCGAGCACACCGTGGTCCGCGACCGTCCCCTTGCGCCGCTCGGGGCCGGGGGCGGGGGTACCGGCGGCTTCACGGCTATCGCCGACGAGGACATCGAGGACAAGACGCCGGCGCTGTGGTGGCGGTTCATGACGGCCTCGGTGATGATCATCGTCGCCACCGCCACCGCGGTCGCCCTCTCGGGCCTGCTCGCCTTCAACAGCGTGCTCGCCGACTTCGCTCCGATCAAGGGGGTCCCCGACGGCGCGATCGACGACGTCAAGCCGGGTGAGCCGTTCACGATCCTGATCGTCGGCTCCGACAAGCGCTCGAACACACCGGGCGATCCGGGCCGATCGGACACCACGATGCTGCTGCGGGTCGACGCGCAGGATCAGGTGCTGTCGCTGTTCTCCCTCCCGCGTGACCTCAAGGTCGACATCCCCGGGTACGGCACGGCCAAGCTCAACGAGGCGTACACCGAGGGCGGCATCAAGAAGACGCTGGAGACGGTCAAGAAGCTGACCGGGCTCGACATCAACTACGTCGTCAACGTCGACTTCCAGGGCTTCGCCGATGCGGTCGACGCGATCGACTGCGTCTACGTCGACGTCGACCGCAAGTACTTCAACGACAACTCCACCGCCTACAGCGCCGACGAGCAGTACGCCGCCATCGACATCAACGCCGGCTACCAGCGGCTCTGCGGCCTTAACGCGCTCGACTACGTCCGCTACCGGCACACCGACTCGGACTTCGTCCGCGCGGCCCGGCAGCAGGACTTCCTCCGCAACGCGCGCGCCCAGGTGCCGGTGAGCGAGGTGCTACCGATCATCGGCGGCGACAAGGGCAGCGACCTGCTCGACATCTTCACGAAGTACACGGCGACGACGATCGAGACGCCGGCGCAGTTGATCTCGATGCTGCGCTCCTTCATCTCCGTGCGGGACGTCCCCGTCAAGGAGGTGCACTTCAACGGTCAGGACTCGCTCGAGAACGGGGTCGCCTACGTGACCGCCTCGCAGAAGGACATCGACAAGGCGGTCAAGGAGTTCCTCGGCGAGAAGGACAGCTCCGGCGGTCCCGATTCGGGACCCTCGAAGTCCGGTAAGGGCAAGGGCGGGGACGGCAAGGACGACAAGAAGTCCGACAAGGAAAAGCAGGACGAGGCGAGCAAGGCCGATGTCACCTCGACGGCAAACGACCCCTGTAACGGCGTCGACAAGGTCGCGGCGTTCGGGCGCACCTCCGCGCGCCGGCTCAAGTTCCCCGTGTACGTACCCACCGTGATGGTGCCGGGCTCCTGCTACGAGCCCGACTCCCGCCAGTACAAGATCAAGGACACCGACGACGACAAGCAGTCGGCGTACAAGCTCGTGCTGAATCTGAACAGCTCGCAGGCCATCGGCGAGTTCTACGGCGTGATGGGCACCGAGTGGAGCGACCCGCCGATCCTCGAGAAGAAGTCGGAGACGATCACGATGGGCGACCGCGACTACGACCTCTACTACGACGGCGACCGGCTCCGCCTCGTCGCCTTCCACGTCGACGACAACTCCTACTGGGTCTCGAACACGCTGCTGCAGACGCTCAGCGACGACCAGATGCTCGCCATCGCGAAGTCGATGGAGGAGGCGCACGGCGGATGAGCGGGCTCAGTCGAACTCGAGCGGTGGCCGGAGCGGGCGCTTCGTGACCGCGCGGTCCCCTGAGGCCGTCGGCGTGGTTGGCGTCGGCTGGGTCGGGCTGGTCACGGCCGCCTGCTTCGCATCCCAGGGCCACGAGGTCTGGGCGATGGACGTCGACGCGGCGAAGGTCGAGCGGCTCTCCCGCGGCGAGCTCTCGATCCACGAGCCGGGCCTGCCCGAGCTCGTCCGAGAGCACCAGGAGCGCCTCAACTTCACGACTTCAATGGACGAGCTGCTCGCCAACGCGAAGCTGCTCTTCTGCTGCGTCGATACGCCCCCGACCTATTCCGGCGACGCTGATCTCTCGCGGGTGCTGTCGGTGGTCGAGCAACTCTCCGGGGACTCCGAGCACGCGCTCGTGATGAAGAGCACCGTGCCCTCTGGGACCGGCGAGTCGATCCGCCGCGACCTGCCGACGCTCGCCTACGTCTCCTGCCCCGAGTTCCTCAAGGAGGGCACCGCGGTCCAGGACTTCCTCCATCCCGACCGGGTCGTGATCGGCGCCGATCCCGGCGACGAGTGGGCCTCCGACGCCGTCGCCGCGTTGTACGAGCCGCTCGGCGGCGAGATCGTCCGCACCGACGTGGCCAGCGCCGAGATGATCAAGCTCGCCTCCAACGCCTTCCTCGCGACCAAGATCTCCTTCATCAACGAGATCGCCAACGTCTGCGAGGAGGTCGGCGCCGACGTCACCGAGGTCGCCCGTGGCATGGGCCTCGACGAGCGCATCGGCGACAAGTTCCTGCAGGCGGGGATCGGCTATGGCGGCAGTTGTTTCCCGAAAGATGTCTCTGCTTTGAAGCAGCTCGCCGGCAACTCCGGATACCACTTCCAGCTGCTCAACTCGGTCATCGAGGTGAACGAGCTGCAGAAGCGGCGCGTGATCGGGAAGCTGACCAAGCACCTGGGCTCGCTGGTCGGCAAGCGGGTGGCGCTGCTCGGGCTCGCCTTCAAGCCGAACACCGACGACATGCGCGAGGCCTCCTCTTTGGTCCTCTCGGCCCGGTTGCAGGGGGAGGGCGCGCACGTCGTCGCCTTCGACCCCGTCGCCCACGAGGGCGCCGAGGGGATCCTGCCGACGGTCGAGCTCGCCGATTCGGCCGAGCACGCGCTCGAGGGCGCCGACGCGGCCATCCTCGTCACGGAGTGGCCGGAGTTCGCGGAGCTCGACTGGGCGGCGATGGCCGGTTCGATGCGCACGCCGCTGATCGTCGACGGCCGCAACTTCCTGGA
Source organism: Thermoleophilales bacterium (assembly GCA_020636895.1). Lineage (GTDB taxonomy): Bacteria > Actinomycetota > Thermoleophilia > Solirubrobacterales > 70-9 > RHKX01. Next base: position 340,510 of record JACJWZ010000001.1, read on the forward strand.
CCCCGCGCAAGTGCGCGCGGCCGGCTTCGCCTACGAGGGCATCGGTCGCGGCGCCGACGCCTGAGCTCGCCCGCGCCCGCGCAGCCGACGCCTGGGCTCGCCCCGCGCCCGCGGCTGACACCCGAGCTCCCCCATCCGCGCGCCCGCCGCCGACTGCGAGCCTCTCGCCGGGTGGAGGCTCCGGGAACCGTCACTTCCTCCACGGATTCGCAATCGCTTGTCCCTGAGAGCTGCGATTGCGACTTCGCGGCCGATCTGGGCCCTCGGACCGTGCGCCGTTCACACCCGGATTTCAGTTTCAGCCGCGGCAACCGATAGAAGTCCGGCGATGGGAACTCGACCGGAGCGGCGATGCAGGCACTGATCCTCGTGGGCGGGCACGGCACCCGCCTGCGGCCCGTGACCCTGACGCTGCCGAAGCCGGTGATCCCGCTGGTCGACCGGCCGTTCCTCCGGTACATGATCGACTGGCTCGCCCGCCACGGCGTCGACGACGTCGTCATGGCCTGCGGGTTCCTGCCCGACCAGCTCCGCGCCGCGTTCGGCGACGAGATCCCCGGTGGCCCGACGCTCCACTACGTCGAGGAGCCGGAGCCGCGCGGCACCGCGGGCGCGATCAAGTTCGCAGAGGACCTGCTGCAGGACCGCTTCTTCGCCCTCAACGGCGACTCCCTCACCGACCTCGACCTGACCGCGCTGCTCGACCGCCACGTCTCGAGCGGCGCCCGCGCGACGCTGGGCGTCCATCCGGTCGACGACATCACCGGCCTCGGCCTCGTCCGCAGCGACCCGGACACGGGCGAGATCCTCGAGTTCCTCGAGAAGCCGGACCCGGCGACCGTGGACACGAACGAGGTCTCGGCCGGGATGTACGTGCTCGAGAAGGAGGTGCTCGACCTCGTGCCGCCCCATCAGGACGTCTCGATCGAGCGCGAGGTATGGCCGCGGCTCGTCGGCGACGGCCTCTACTCGCAGCGCCTCGAGGGCTACTGGATGGACATCGGCACGCCCGACCGCTACCTCGCCGCCTGCTGGGACATCCTCGGCCGCAAGGTCGAGTCCGAGCCGGGGGAAAAGGTCGACGACGAGGGTCGCTACGTTGCCGCCGACGCGGACGTCGACCCCGGCGCGGCGGTCGAGGGTCAGGCCTTCGTCGAGAGCGACTGCGCGGTGGCCGCCGAGGCGACCATCGGCCCGCGCGCCGTGCTCGGCGCCGGCGTCAGCGTCGGCAAGGGTGCTTCGATCGTCGGCTCAGCGCTCCATCCCGCTTGCCGGGTCGGCTCCGGCGCCGCCGTCGTCGGCTCGATCCTGTCGGCCGGTGTCGTCGTCGAGGACGGCGCCAACGTGCCTGAGGGATCGGTGATCGGCGCCGGCGCGACGATCACCGCGCAGGCCGAGCTCGAGCCGAACGCGCGCGTCCAGCCCGAAGAGACCGTCTGAGCGTCTGAGAGGATCAAGCCGATGAGCGACCTGGCCGAACGCATCGGCGCACACGATTCCGGCGACCAGCTCGAGGCTGCGCTCGCCCTCCCCGAGCACCTGCGCGATGCCCTCTGGCGCTTCTCCTCCGCCAATATCGAACCGATCGAGTCCACCGGGCTCGTCGTCTGCGGGATGGGCGGCTCGGCGATCGGGGGCGATCTTGCCGCCGCCGCGCTCGGCTCGCGGCTCGGCAAGCCGCTCGACGTCGTCCGCGCGTACGGCGTCCCGCCCTGGACGAGCCCCGATCGCGCCATCTTCTGCTCCAGCTACTCGGGCAACACGGAGGAGACCATCGCCTGCTACGCGGCCGCCGAGGCCGTCGGCGCGCAGCGGGTCGTCGCCACGACCGGCGGCAAGATCGCCGAGCTCGCCCGCGCCGACGGCGTCCCGGTGATCGGCATGCCCGCCGGGCTCCAGCCCCGCGCCGCGGTCGGCTACACCTTCGCGCTCGCGGCCGAGGTCGCCGCGCTCGTCGGCGCCGGTCCCGCCATCAGGACCGAGATCGACTCCTCGGCGGCCCATCTCGAGAGCGCGACGGAGTCGCTTCTGGACCTCGCCAACCAGCTCGCGGACCGCATCCACGGCTCCGTCCCGCTGATCTACGGCTGCGATCTGACCGCGAAGATCGCGTACCGCTGGAAGTGCCAGATCAACGAGAACTCGAAGCTCCCCGCCTTCGACCATCACCTGCCGGAGATGGACCACAACGAGATCGTCGGCTGGGCGGGGGGTCCCGCGGGGGCGTACACGGCGGTGTTCCTCGAGGACAGCGACCAACACCCGCGCGAGCGTCAGCGCGTCGAGCTGACGGCGGGGCTGATCGAGGATCGCGCCCACGACGTGATCCGCCTCGAGACTGAGGGCGAGACGCGTACCGAGCGCCTGCTCTGGGCGGTCATGCTCGGTGACCTGCTCTCGCTGGAGCTCGCCGCGCGCGAGGGCGTCGACCCGACGCCGGTCGAGGTCATCGAGAGCCTCAAGGACCAGCTCGGCCGTCCGTAGCGCGTCCAGGGAGGGAACCCCGCATGTCGCGGTAAAGCCTCCCCGCGGCCTGAGGGCTCCTCCGGACTACCTGAGCCGGGTCCCACCAGCCCGCGCCCGATAGCCTCGCCGAGATGCGCGCCATGGTCATGGCGGCGGGCCTCGGCACCAGGCTCCGCCCGATAACCCACGAGGTCCCCAAGCCCGTCGTCCCGGTCGGGAACGTCGCGATCGTCGAGCAGCTCGTCCGGCTGCTCCACGCCCACGGCGCCGACGAGATCATCGCCAACCTGCACTGGTTCCCCGAGACGGTGCGCGGGCGCCTCGGGGACGGCTCCGAGCTCGGCGTCTCGATCTCCTACGAGCAGGAGGAGGAGCTGCTCGGGACCGCCGGCGGCGTCCGCAACGTGAGCGCGTTCCTGACCGCGGAGGACGAGCCGTTCTTCGTGCTCGCGGGCGACGCGCTCACCGACGTCGACCTGAGCGCCCTCGCCGCGGCACACCGAGCAAACGGCGGGGTGGCGACGCTCGCGGTCAAGAAGGTCTCCGACGTCAGCGAGTACGGCGTCATCGTCACCGGCTCCGACGGTCGCATCCAGGGCTTCCAGGAGAAGCCGGACCCCGCGGAGGCCCTCTCCGACCTCGTCAACTGCATGGTCTACGTCTTCAGCCCGGAGATCTTCGACTACTTCCCGCGCGAGGAGATGCCGGATCCCGTCGACTTCGCCCACGACGTCTTCCCGGCGCTGCTCGAGAACGACGTCCCCTTCCACGTCCACGAGATCGACGGCTACTGGAACGACGTCGGCACCCTGCGGGAGTACCTGCAGGGCAACCTCGACGCGGTGCAGGGGCACGTGAAGCTGCCTCGGCTCGCCGGCGAGCTGCTCGGGGACGGCGACGAGCCGAGCGGCGCCGAGGTGGGGGAGGGGGTCGAGATCGAGGGCCCGGTGCTGCTCGGCTCCGGAGCCCGGATCGGCGCCGGCGCGCGGCTCAGCGGGCCGCTCGTGGTCGGTCCCGACGCCGAGATCGGGCCCGGCGCCCAGGTCAAGGAGGCGGTCCTGCTGCCGGGAGCGGTGATCCCCGAGGGCAGCGTCCTCGCGCGCGGCATCGCCGGCGACGCTTCGCGGCTCGCCACCGACCGGTGGTAGCGGCGGCATGAGCGGGCGCAGGCGCATAGTCCGGGTCCCGGCCACCTCGGCCAACCTCGGTCCCGGCTACGACGTCCTCGCCGCCGCGGTGGCGATCGAGCTCGAGCTCGAGGTCGAGGAAACGGGCACCTACGGCTTCGATCCCGGCGGCCTCGAGGTCCCGACCGGGCGCGAGAACCTTCTCGTCAGCTCCTTCGAGCGACTCCACAGCGCCGACGGCATCAGCTTCCGGCAGCGCAGCGAGATCCCGCTCGCGCGCGGGCTCGGCTCCTCGGCGGCAGCGATCGTCGCGGGCCTCGTCGCCGCGGACCACCTCTTCGAACTCGGGCACTCGCGCGAGGCGCTGTTCGAGCTCGCCTGCGAGATCGAGGGCCACCCCGACAACGTCGCCGCGGCGATGTTCGGAGGTTTCACCGTCGCCGCGCCGGAGGGCGCGCCGCACCGCGTCAGCGCCCCCGACCCGATCGACGTCGCCGCCGGCACCGCCCCCGCCTCCGGCGGCACCCTGCCGGCGATCATCGCGCCGCCGGAGGGCGTCGAGGCGATCCTCGTGATCCCCGCCGAGGAGGTCTCCACCGCGGACGCCCGCGCGGCGATGGGCGCTGAGCTCCCCATCGGCGACGCGGTCCACAACGTCGCCGCCGCCGCCAACCTGGTGCTCGGGATCGAGCGCTCGGACCTGACGCTGATCGAGCGCGGCCTCTCCGACCGCATCCACCAGGACCGCCGCGCCCACCTCTTCCCGCGGTCGATCGAGTTGGTCGCCGCGGCGCGTGAGCTCGGGGCGATCGGAGCGACTATCTCCGGCGCCGGGCCGACGGTCCTGATCTGGAGCCACTGGCAGTCCGGGTCGGGGCTCTTGGAGGGACTACAGGAGCGCGCCGAGGGTTGGGCCGAGGTGAGGCGGGCCCCCTTCTCCCCGCACGGCGCCCGCGTCGAGCTCTGAGCGGGCGCTCAACGCCCGTTCCCCCGCGACGCTCGCTCGACGTCCCCCGTTCGCGCCGAACGTCGACCGCACGGTGCCATAGGGGGTCGTCATCGACGTTCGGCGTGCCGCGAACGTGCCGAACGGCCCCGCAGCCACGCTCCGGCGGGGTTCAGCGGCCGTTCGGCGCCCTCTTGGCGTCTCGTGGCGTCTCGTGGCGTCTCGTGGCGGCGCGGCAGCGGGCGCCGCGGTGACCCGTTGCTACCTTCCCGCGCTATGACCGACTTGAGCGATTCCACTCCCGCCGAGCGCGCGATCGAGGTCGAGGGCCTCTCCAAGCAGTTCAAGAAGGGCCCCCTCGCCGTCGATGCGATCGACCTCCAGGTCGCAGCCGGAGAGATCTATGGCTTCCTCGGTCCCAACGGCGCCGGCAAGTCGACCGCCGTGCTGATGCTGACCACGCTTCTGCCTCCGAGCGGCGGCACCGCGCGGGTCGGTGGCTACGACATCGCCGACCAGGGCTCCGAGGTCCGCCGCGTGATCGGTGCGGCGCTGCAGGAGGTCGCGCTCGATCCGCGGCTGACTGCCCGCGAGCACATGCGCCTGCAGACGGCGCTGCAGGGGATCGCGAAGGCGGAGCGGCGAGCTCGCGGCGACGAGCTGATCGAGCGCGTCGGGCTCGCCGAGGCCGCCGACAGGCAGGTCGGCGGCTACTCCGGCGGCATGCGCCGCCGGCTCGACCTCGCGCTGGCGCTGGTCCACCGGCCGAGCATCCTCTTCCTCGACGAGCCGACCACCGGCCTCGACCCGCAGTCGCGCACCTCGCTCTGGGAGGAGGTCGAGCGGCTCTCCGCCGAGGAGGGGATGACCGTCTTCCTCACCACCCAGTACCTCGAGGAGGCCGACCAGCTCGCCGACCGGGTCGGGATCATCGACCACGGCAAGATCGTCGCCGAGGGCACGCCGGCCGACCTCAAGGCCGAGATCGGCCAATCGACCGTAGTCGCCGTGCCGCTCGAGCGCGACCGCCACGGTCAGCTCTACGAGCTCCTCTGCGGGCTCGGGGAGCCCAGCGATGGCGCCGGCGACGACGGGGCCGTCTCCGTGCGTCTCAACGCGGACACCGGCGGTCTCGCCGGGGTCGTGAGGGAGCTCGACCGCGCCGGGATCGAGCTCGCCGACCTGCAGGTTCACTCGCCGACCCTCGACGACGTCTTCCTCGACAAGACGGGGCGCAAGCTCGAGGGTGCGGGCGACGACACCGGAGAGCATCAGACGACCGCGCAGGAGGCCTGATGCCCTCCGCCTTCGACCAGACCCTCGAGGTCGCCAGGCGCTCCTTCCTGCGCTCGCTCCGCCAGCCCGCCGCGGTCATCCCGAGCCTCGTCTTCCCGCTGTTCCTGCTCGCCGTCAACGCCGGCGGGCTCGACGCCGCCACCGATATCCCCGGCTTCCCGACCGATTCCTACCTGACCTTCATCCTCGCCTTCCCCTTCATCCAGGGCGCGATCTTCGCGCTGCTGAACATGGGCACCGACGTCGCCACCGACATCGAGGGCGGGCTGATGAGCCGGCTCGCGCTGACCCCGATCCCCGGCGGGGCGTTGATGGCGGGCATGCTCGGCGGCGCGCTCGCGGTCGGGCTGGTGCAGGCGATCGTCTACCTGACGGTCGGGCTCGCCGCCGGCGCCAACTTCGCGGCCGGGATCTGGGGCGTGCCGGTGCTGCTCCTGCTCTCGCTGTCGATCTCGTTCTCCTTCGGCTGCGTCGGGACGTTCTCGGCGCTCCGCGTCGGCAACAGCGAGGCGATGCAGTCGCTCTTCCCGGTCTTCTTCGTCTTCCTGTTCTTCAGCTCCGCATCGCTGCCGCGCGACCTGCTCGGAGCCGGCTGGTTCAAGACGGTCGCCACGCTCAACCCGGTCTCCTACCTGATCGAGGGCATCCGCAGCCTGTTCGTGACCGGCTGGGACCCGGAGGCGCTCGCGCTCGCATTCGGCTTCGCGGCGCTGATCTCGGTCGTCTTCCTGACCGCCGCCTCCTCCGCCCTGCGCACAAGGCTGGTGCGGGGATGAACCGCCCGGGACCCCGCCGCTTCGCCGAGGTCGCCCTCGCCGTCGCCTGGCGCAGCGTGCACAACTACCTGACGACGCCGTCTCTGCTGCTGCCGACGCTCGTCTTCCCCCTCTTCTTCTTCGCCGCCTTCGCGGGCGGGCTCTCCCGCATCGACCAAGCGCCGGGCTTCGACTACGCGAACGGCTACACGGCGTTCGAGTTCGCCTTCGTGCTGCTGCAGTCGGCGGCCTTCGGCGGCGTCTTCACCGGCTTCGGGATCGCCCGCGACTTCGAGTCCGGGTTCGGCCGCCGGCTGATGCTGGCCGCCCCGAACCGGATGGCGCTCATCGTCGGCTACCTGCTCTCGGCGCTGGTCCGAGCCTCGGTCGTCGGCGCGATGCTGTTCGGGATCGCCCTGCTCTCCGGCATGCAGGTCTCCAGCGATGCCTTCGAGCTAGGCGGCCTGATCCTCCTGGCGCTGATGATGAACCTGGCCGCCGGGCTCTGGGCGGCCGGCGTCGCACTTCGCTTCCGGACGATCCAGGCGGGTCCGCTGATGCAGACCCCGGTCTTCCTCATCCTCTTCCTGGCGCCCGTGTACGTGCCGCAGGCGCTGCTCGTCTCCTGGATCCACACCGTCTCCGAGTACAACCCGGTGACGCCGGTCGTCGAGGCGGCACGGACCCTGATCGCCGGTGGCTGGGAGCAGACCGGCGAGGCCTACGTGGCGGCTGCGGCGATGATCGTCGTCTTCGGCGTCTGGGCGGTGCGCAGCATGCGCAGCGCCGAGGCGGCCGGCGGCTAGTACGTGGTAGGCGGCCGCCGGGCAGTGGCCGCAGCGGCTCAGGGCATCGCCTCGAGCAGCCGGGGCGGGAGCGTCTCGCGCCGGACCTCGTCCAGCCGCGAAGCGCGCTCCGACATCCCGAGCCGATCGAGGACCTCGGCGGCGAGGTCGATGTAGTCGGCGCCGCGCTCGGCGCGGTAGTCGAGGATCGGCCGGGCGCGCTCGGCCGACTCCGCGTAGGCGATCGACTGTCGGATCACGGTGTCGAAGACCTTGCCGGGGAAGCGCTCCTGCAGCGCCACGAGGGTCTCGCGCGCATGACGGGTGCGCATGTTGGCGATGTTGAGCAGGACCCCGAGCAGCTCCAACTCAGGGTTGAGCGTGTCGCGGGCGAGATCGAAGATCTGCATCGCCTGCTCGACGCCCTGCAGCGAGAAGTGCTGCGCCTGGGTCGAGAGCAGGGCGTGGGTGGCGGCCACCAGCGCGTTGACGGTGAGCAGGCCTAGCGTCGGCGGGCAGTCGATGAGGATCACGTCGTGGCGGCGCTTGACGTCCCGGAGCGCGTTGCGGAGAGTCACCTCGCGGCCGATCTTGCCGGCGAGCACGAGCTCGGCCTCGGCGAGCCCGAGGTTCGCCGGGATCACCTGCCCGTGAACCGCGTCGATCGCTCGGGCCTGACCGGCCAGTACCTCGCCGAGCGTTGGCTGCGCCGTCGGATCGACGTCGAAGTAGTCGGACAGGTTCCCCTGCGGGTCGGCATCGATCGAGAGGACGTCGAGGCCGACGCGCTCGAGCACGTCGTGAAGGGAGCGCACCGTCGTCGTCTTGCCGGTCCCGCCCTTCTGGGACAGCACCGCGATCGTCACCGCCATCGCGGCCCCCGACAGCAATTCGAGCAATTCGAGCGGATCTCGGTGCCTCGCATCCCGGCGAGTGTATTCGCCGCAGCCGAGCCGCTGGAGAGCTAGACGGCGCGGTGCACGTTGGCGGCGCCGCTCAGGGAGCGGACGCGGTCACCGCCGGTGACCGCGCCGAGCCGCCGGCCGCGGCCCTCGCGCTCGCACGTCTCGCACGCCCACTCCTCACCGTGGCGGCCGATGTGGCGCGTCACCTGCTCGCCCACGAGCGGGTAGCGGTGGCAGGAAGCGCAGCGGACGACGCCGTCGATCGGTCGCTGGGGCTGCGGCCCCGGCGCCACGGCGGGTGGACCGCCGGGATCGCCCTCGCGCATCAGCGGCGGGCGGGGTGCGTCGATCGAGCCGTGCTCCATGCGGGAGGGGTTCGGTCCCGTGGCGCCGTCTCCTGCGCACCCGGCGCGGATAGACTCGCCTCGCATGGGTCCTGTCAGCGCCGAGATCACGATCGACGCCCCCCGCGAGCGGGTCTTCGAGATCGTCAGCGATCTCGCCAAGCGGCCGAGCTTCTGCGACCACTTCCAGGACCCCTTCCGGCTGCAGCGCATCGACCCGACGGGGATCGGCGCCGCCGCCCGATACCAACTCCCTCACTTCCCGGGCTGGGTGGAGACCGTCATCGACGAGATCGAGGCGCCCTACCTGCTGATCGAGCGCGGCAAAGGGTCCCGCTTCGACCGGATGGCGATCGGGACCGCCTGGGAGCTGGTCCCCAACGGCGGCACGATGACCGACGTCACCGTCAGCTTCTGGACCGATCCCTCCCATCCGGTCGACAAGCTCAAGAGCAAGTTCCACCGCTCCGGCTGGTACGAGCGGCAGTGGGATCGGGCGCTGAAGCGGCTGCGTGATCTGGTCGAATCGGGGGTCGAGGTCGAGCCCCTGCAGGTCGCGGGGGCGAGCCACCCGTAGGCACGGCCGCAGGGTTCGCCGTCGCCCGCCTCCCGTGCGCGTTGCGCCGGAAGCCACGCCCAATATCGCGCCTATAGACTCCGCCACCGCCGATGCGCCACCGGATCACCACATTCGCGCTCCTGCTCCTCGCCGCGATCGCCGCCGCCTTCGTGGCCGGCTGCGGCAACGACGAGCACGAGACCGAGGTCAGCGAGGCCGAGGTGCTCCACCTCGGCGATCTCTCCTTCGACGTCCAGATCACGCGCTTCCTCAACCCGTACTCGGAGGAGGACTCCGCCTACCTCGAAGGTGCCCCGCCGCTCAGGGAGGGAGAGCAGTACCTCGGTGTCTTCATGCAGATAAACAACGACGGCGATGACGAGGCGGAGGTGCCCTACCCCTTCCGGATCATCGACACGCGCGGCCGCGAGTTCCCGCAGGTGCGCGTCGACAACGACTTCGCGCTGCTGCCCGGCACGCCGATCCCCGCCGACGGCACCGTGCCCGGCCTCGACACAGCCGCCCGCGAGGGGCCGATCGAGGGCTCGTTGATCCTCTTCCGGATCGAGGAGGTCTCGACCGAGAACCGACCCCTCAAGCTCGAGATCGACTACGACGGCGAGTCGGGCGAGGTCGAGCTCGACCTCTAGTCCGGGGTTCGGTGCGCCCCGGAGATGCTCAGGGTCACGCAGCTATCCCTGCTCCTCGCCGGCGCCGGCGCCGTCGCGATCATGGTCGGGCTGTTCGGGACGGCGGTCGAGATCGCGGGTCTGATCGCGATCACGCTCGGCACCGTCCTCGCCGCTCCGGCCGGCCGCGGTCCGGAGGGCGGCTGGTGGTCGATCCTGGCGACCGGGGCAGTGCTGTCGCTGGCGGCGCCCCTGGCGGGACTTGGAAGCGATGCGCTCGGCGGCCTGCTCGCGCTCGCGGGGGGCGTCTGCGTGCTCACGGGCGCGGCGCTGGGGTTCCCGGGCGGGCGCCGGCGCGCCTGAGAGCACGCGCGGCCGTGGGGTCGCGCTGAAGCCCGGACGGGAGGGGCGCTAGAGGGCGGCCTGAAGGATCTGCTGGGCGATCGGTGCCGCGATCGTGCCGCCGTCGCCGTCCGCCTTGACGACCATCACCGCCACCACGACCTTCGGCTTGTCGGCGGGCGCGAAGGACGTGAACCAGGCATCGACGTCGAGCTCGGGCTCCTCGGCGCCGACGGGGCTGTTCTCGCTGACGGTGCCGAGCTCCGCGGTGCCGGTCTTCCCCGCGACGGTGACGCCGGGCACGGAGGCGGCGCTGCCGGTCCCCGACTTGACGACCTCGATCATCATGTCCTTCACCTCGGCCGCGACCTGGGGCGAGACCGCGGTGACATCGGGGTAGTCGCCCGCGAGGGCGGGGTCCTTGACGATCGATGTCGGGGAGCGCACCCCCTTGTTGGCGATCGTCTGCGCGACGGATGCCATCTCCAGCGGTGTCGCGAGCACCTCGCCCTGGCCGATCGCGCTGATCCCGGCCATGTCGTCGGTCAGGTCCTCGGGGATGGTGCTCTCGAGCGGCTTGATCAGCTTCAGCGAGTCCTCGTTGTACAGCGAGGGAGGTGAGTTGAAGCCGAACTTCTCGGAGGCGTCGACGAGCCGCTTGCCGCCCAGCTTCTCGCCGAGCGGCGCGAAGACGCTGTTGCACGACTGCGCGAAGCTCTGCACGAGGGTGCCGCCGCAGAGCTCGTCGTGGGCGTTGCTGACCTCGCGGCCGCCGACGATGGCCGACTGCACGACGGGGAACTCCTCCTCCGGCTTTGTGATCCCGTCCTCCAGCGAGGCCGAGGCGGTGATGATCTTGAAGGTGGATCCGGGGGGCTGCGGTGCCGAGAAGGCGATCCCGGCGAGGGCGAGCACGTTGCCGTTGCGGGCGTCAAGCACCGCGGCGCCGCCGTAGGTGTCGCCGAGCGCGCTCGCCGTCGCCTCCTGAAGGTCGGGATCGAGCGTGGTCCGCACGGGCTTGCCCGGGGTCGGCTTGGTCTGCGCCAGCACCTTCTTGCCGTCGGGGCCCTTCGCGATCAGCTTGCCTCCGGGGGTGCCGGCGAGCGTCTTGTCGAAGGCGAGCTCGAGCCCGGTGACGCCGCCGAGCGCGTCGTCGGGGAAGCCCTCGGCCTGCATCTGTGCGGCGCGCAGTCCCTGCGGCTCGCCGACCTCTCCGGCGATGATCCCGCCGGCCCCGTTGGTGGTCCTCGAGTTGACCGACCCCTCTGCGATCGGGCTGCGGTCGGCGGCGAGGATCGGCGCCCGCGGGGCGACCTGGGTCTGGCGCTTCAGCTCGGCTCCCTCGGTCAGCCCGGGGAAGACGAGGTCGGGCCGCCAGTCGATCTTGCCGTCGCTGACGGGCATCCCGATCTCACCCGAGACCGTCCCGAAGGCGGTCGTCTGCACATCGACCGGCAGCGCGATGACGTCCTCGCCGTCCTGGTCGAGCGGCCCGCGCGCCTCGCCGGGCTCCACGCCTTGGACGGTCGCGGTCTGGGCGGCGTCGTCGTAGGCCGCCTTGAAGGTGTCGAAGTCGTACTTGTCCTGGGCGTCGGGGGAGAGCTCGGCGTACATCGCGTCGAGGTCGCTCTGCTTCCAGGCCTCGCCGAATTGGACGACGGCGTCCTTGTCGGCGGAGCCGCTCGCCGCGATCACGCCGACGGCGAACGATCCGGTCGCGAGGATGGCAAGCGGAACGGCGCGCAACAGCAGGCGCCGGCGCCGAACGTCGGAGGGTGGTCGTCTGTCCAAAGGTGCTTTTCCCACGCATCCCGCGGCACCCGCCGCAGGAAAACCTTTCCCCTACAGGCTACTTGCAGGGGCGGACCCGGGATCATGGTCGGGATGACCATCGTCGACTGGGCGATCATCGTGCTGCTGCTGGTGCTCGTGCCGGTCGGCTATCACCGTGGCCTGCTGGTCGCGGGCCTCGGCCTGGGCGGCTTCGCGCTCGGGGCCGCGATCGGCGCCCGGGTCGCGCCCCTCGTGCTCGAGGAGGGCTCCGCCTCGCCCTATGCGCCGGCGATCGCGTTGCTCGGAGGCCTGCTGGTCGGAGGGCTCGTAGCGGCGCTTCTCGAGGGCCTCGCGTTCTCCCTTCGCGAGCGCCTTCCCCCGGGCGGCGCGCTCGCCTCGGCCGATTCGATCGGCGGCGCGGTTGCGTTCGCCGGCCTCGGTCTCGCGATCGTCTGGGTGGCGGGCGCGCTGGCGCTGAACGCCCCGGCGCTCAAGGGGCTGCGCTCCGAAGCGCAGAGCTCGGTCATCCTCGGCGCCCTCAACGACGCGCTGCCGCCGTCGGGGCCGGTGCTCAACGTGCTCAACCGGGTCGCTCCGACGCCCGAGATCAAGGGGCCGAGCGCCGACGTCCCTCCCGCCGGAAAGGGGATCCTCTCCGACCCGGAGGTGCTCGCCGCCGCCGATTCGGTCGTCCACGTGGTCGGCATCTCCTGCGGTCTGTCGATCTCCGGTTCGGGATGGACGGCGGGGGAGGGCGTCGTCGTCACCAACGCCCACGTGGTCGCGGGGCAGGACGACACCACGGTCATCACCCGCGATGGCCTCGAGTTCTCCGCCACCGCGATCGCCTACGTGCCCCGTGACGACGTCGCCGTGCTCCGCGTAGACGGGCTGAACACGGCGCCGCTGCCGACCGCCCCGAAGGCTCGGTCCGGGACGGTGGGCGCGGTGCTCGGCTTTCCCGGCGACGGCGACTTCTCGGCGGTGCCGGCGCGCATGGGGACGACCGGCGAGGTGACGAGCGAGGACTCCTACGGCGAGGGTCCGATCCAGCGCGAGATGACCTCCTTCCGCGCCGACGTGCATCCGGGCAACTCCGGCGGACCGGTAGTGGACGGCGAGGGCAGGGTTCAGACGACCGTCTTCGCCGCGACCGTCGACGCCACTCCGGCGCAGGGCCTCGGCGTCCCCAACGACCGTGTCCGCCGAGCGCTCGAGGGGGCCGGGGACGAGGTCGACACCGGCCCCTGCACGTAGGGAGGACCCGAGTTCGAGCTGACGTCGGGCGGGAAACCCATTTACCCCGTGTTCGGGGCGCCGCGCCGGCGGCCGGAGCGCTCAACCACCGACGCAGGGCGCGGTGACCACGCCATAGGCGGTCCATGCGCTCCGCGCGCTCGTGGAGCGTCCGCGCGCCCGGCCCCCCGCCCGCCGCGAGCGACGTGTCACCGAGAAGTGGGGAAGAGCTCCGTTTCCCGGTGACAGGTCCCCGCCGGTCGCGGCGCCCGGCCGCCGCGAGCGACGTGTCACCGAGAAGTGGGGAAGAGCTCCGTTTCCCGGTGACAGGTCCCCGCCGGTCGCGGCGCCCGGACGACCTGTCACCCGGGAGCAGGGAATAGCCCCGTTTTCGAGTGACAGGCCCACGACGGATCCGCCACGGCTGGCGCCGGGGCGATGGGCGGTGAGGGGAGCATCGGAGATTTCGGGTGAGGCCGGCCGCTGCGGTGAGCTCCCCACCTTCCCTCGGTTCCAATCGCGCATACGCGGAGCGCGGAAACCATGTACAGCGTGGTCCATGCGCTCCGCGCGCCGGACCGACTCGCAATCGCACGTCCGTGAGACCTGCGATTGCGACTTGAGCACGGCTGTCGGCCGTCCAACGCGCCACGCTCCCTCGCAGCGCAGGAGCCTTGTGAGGTGAGATCCCCGGGACAGCCAGCCCTCGCGGCCGGCATCCGGGTCCCCCATCGGGCCCGAGGTCCGGCTTCGCTAGGCTCAATCGATGGGCGGAACCTCCGCGGAGAGAGCCCTCGACCCCGCCGTGGCGGGAGATCCCTCGCAGGTGGTCTGCCCGCGCTTCCACGCCGCGGTGGAGCTGATCGGCCGCCGCTGGGCGGGAGCGATCCTCTTCAAGCTGATCGACGGACCCCTCTACTTCCGCGAGATCCTCGCCGCCGTGCCCGGGATCTCCGACCGGCTGCTCTCCCAGCGGTTGCGCGAGCTCGAGGCGGAGGGCCTGGTCGAGCGCTCGGTGCACTCGGGCCCGCCCGCCCGCGTCTCCTACTGCCTGAGCCCGGCGGGGGAGGAGCTCGTCCCGGCGCTGCGCGGCATCCACTCCTGGGCTCAGGAGCACGACGTCAGGGACGCGGGCGAAGCTGCCTGAGCGCTCCGGGCGGCTCGAGTGGCTACGGCGGCCCCAGCGGCCGCAGGCGCCCCGAAGGCCGTCACCAGGCCCGCGGATTCCCCTCCGGGATGCGGTCGGAGACCAGGTGTGCGTCGACGAGATCGACCGGCTGGGAGTCCGTGGTGCGCAGGTACTCGAGGCGCTGCCCGGGACCGAGCCGCGCGAACGCGGACTCGACGGCCTCCGCGTAGGTCCGCAGGATCACCGATCCCGCCGGGGGCTCGACGATGAGGTTCTCCGGCTTGGCCTCGTAGGTGATGACCGCGTCGAATTCGCCGGCGAGCGAGTGCGGCCTGATCTCCGCGGTGACGTCGACGCGGTCGTAGCGGACCTCCCGCACGTCGAGGCGCGTGAGCTCTTCCTCCGAGACCGGGACCAGGAGGCCGTTGACGAGATCGTGGGGGCTGCCGGTTCGCTCGATGTTGAGCCCGAGCACGTAGTCGGGGACCGACCCGTCGCGGTCGAGGGCGAACGTCTTCTCGCAACGCCGGTTGTCGCGGGCCTGCGACCAGCTCCGCTGCCAGCCGACCAGCTCCGCCGCGAAGGCCGCGCCCTCCGGCCAGCCCTCGGCGGGCTCGCGGCCCAGCGTCGCCGCGGCGCTGCTCGCGTCGACCAGCGAGGCGTAGCCGAAGACGGCCAGCCTGCCCTCCGGGCTCACCGGTCCCCCTCCGCGCCGCCGAGTGCCGCCCATTCCGCCTCTGCCGCCTCGGCCGCTTCCGCCTCGGTCACCTCGCTCCCGATCGCCTCCATCGATGCATCTTCGCCGCTGCCGTCGTCGGCGGCCACCGCGCCGGGCTCCATCGGCGGTTCCGGGCCCGCCCGCCCCGTCACCTCGCGCGGGTGGGGGCATAGGCGCGGCCGGGCCGGGCAGTCGTGGCAGAGGTTTCGGTGCGGGTGCCTCGTCGCCTGGAAGTCGCCCGCACGGATGCGGGCGACGACCGCCTCGATGCGCTCGCGTCCGGCGGCGATCTGCTCGGGTCCGAGCATCGTCACGACCGGTTCGTCGGGCTTCTCGAGGAAGACGTACGCGGTGCGCACGGACGTCGCCCCGGTCGCCTCCGCAACGGCTGCCGCGTAGAGCGAGCGCTGCAGCTCGTAGCCGGCGTCGAGCTCGGGAGCTCGCCCGCCGAGGCGGTCCGTCTTGTAGTCCACGACCGTGATCGCACCGTCGGCATCGGGTCCACCGAGCAGGTCGAGCGTCCCGCGCAGGATCGTCCCCTCCTCGAGCGTGAGCCGGAAGCCGACCTCCGGGCGCAGCACCACGCCGGAGCCACGAAGCTTCTTCAGCAGCGGTGAGGAGAGCCAGCCCTCGAGCATCTCCGTCAGGCGCGCGTCCGCGCCGGCGTCGGCCCCCTCGCGCGCAAGCGCCGCCGCCCGGATGCCCTCGCCGGGGAGGGCCCAGTCGTTGCGCGCGCTCCACTCGAGCAGCTCGTGGACGGCGCGGCCGAATCCCATGCGGGCCCGACGCCCCGTCGTCGCGGCGCTTCGAACGTCGCCCGGGGGCTCCTCGTCGGGCGCCGGGGGACGCTCGTCCCATTCGCGTCCAGTTGCGATGTCGTCATCGACCCGCCCGTCGGCGCCGTCGGGGACCGCGGCCGGCTCGTCCGCCCCGAGGCCGAGCACCCGCTCGGTCAGGAACCGGTAGCCGCAGCGCTCGTAGCCCGCGAGGGCGACGTAGGAGAGGCTGCGCGCGGCCGCGGCTTCGGCCTCGTCGAGCGCCGCCGGCGGCGCGCTCACGACTTCCTCGGCGGGCGGGGTCTCGGTTCGTTCGCGCCGGTCGCGGGCCAGGCGCGCGGCGGACTCGGCTCCGGGGCCGATCACCCGCACCACCGCCTCGGGATCTTGGAAGCCTCCGTCGTGGTCGAGGCCCTCGCGAGCCTCCGGGGCGGGCATCCGGATGCGCTGCCCGTCCTCGCCGTCGACGCCGAGCGCCGGCAGCAGGCAGCCGAGCGCGGTGCGTGAGCGTCGCGGCTTCTCCGACGCCTCGAGATCGGAGTCGTCGTAGACGCCGGAGAGGATCAACCGCCGCTCGGCCCGGCTCGCCGCCACGTAGACGAGGCGCCCCGACTCCTCCGCCTCGGCGTCGCCGGCGGCCTCGCCGAGCGACTTGTAGCCCTCGGTGTCGATCGACACGGCGGCGGCGCGGGCCAGGCGCAGACCAACCCGAGCCGGGGGCGGGCCGTCGCCTTCCTCGGCCGCGATCGCTTCGTCCTCGAAATCGAGCCGCAGCTCCGGCGGCTGCCCGCCCGAGGTAAGCCCGCGTCCCAGGTCGGCGACGGCGACGGTCTCGAACTCGAGTCCCTTCGCGGCGTGGATCGTCATCACCCTCACCCCCGCGTGATCCTCGCTCGCGGCGGCCGCCTCGCTCTCGCGGTCGGAGAAGGCGGCCCGTGCCGCCGCGTGGTCGAGGAAGCCGCGCAGGTCGCGGCCATCGTGCGCCTCGTACTCGGTCGCGATGCGGACGAGCTTGCGCAGGTTCGCCGTGCGCCGCCTTCCCTCGTCCATGAGCAGCGTCGCGAGGTCGTAGTCGAACGTCTCGAGCGTCCGCTCCACGAGCGTGTCGAGCGGGAGGGAGGCGGCGATCGACCGCAGATCCGACAGCCGCTTGTGGAAGCGGGCGAGGCGCTCCTGGTCATCCGCCGGGATCCGCGGCTTCCATTCGCCCAGGCGCTCCTGCCTGGCGAGCGCGTACTCGCCCTCATCAGGCGGCGTCTCCGCCTCTCCGAACAGCAGCTCGAGCGTCGGCCAGAGGTGGGCGCGGGAGCCGGAGATGCGGCGCAGGATCCACAGCGCGTCCGGGCTCGCGCCGCAGGCGGGGGAGGCGAGCGCGGCGATCAGCGGCTCGTCGTCGAGCGGGTTGGCGACGCAAGCGAGGAGGGCGAGCGCGTCGGAGACCTGCTGCGCGGACCAGTAGCCGCGGCCGCCGACGACGTGCGGCTCGAGGCCGGAGAGCTCCAGCGCCTCCGCGTAGACGTCGACGTTGGTGAAGGCGCGCAGCAGGACCACCATCCCCGCCGGATCGACGCCGCCGTCGGCGAGCTCGCGCAGGCGCTGCGCCAGAAACCGCGCCTCGGCGACCCGGGCGGGCGAGGCGTCGGCGCGCGCCGTCGGGATCCGGTTCTCCGCGTCGGTCCACTTCCGCCTCCTCGTCAGCAGGAGCTCGATCGCCGGCTCCCCGGCGGGTCCCGGCGGAGGACCCTCGGGGAGCTTGCCGACGCGCAGCTTGCGGAATTCGTCGAGGAGGGCGGCGCCGACCGCGTTGACGGCGCCGACGACGTCGGGGTCGGAGCGGAAGCTCCCCGAGAGGGGCAGGACCATCGCCGAGCCCGGCTGCTCCGCCGCCAGCCCCCGTAGGCGCTCGCGCTCGCGCCGGAAGCTCGCGAGGTCGGCCCCTCGGAAGGCGTAGATCGACTGGAACTCGTCCCCGACGGCGAACAGCCGCGTGGACGGCCCGCAGAGCGCTCGCACGAGCTCGATCTGGATCGGGCTCGTGTCCTGGAACTCGTCGACGAGCAGGTGGTCGAAGCGCTCGCGCTGGGCCTCGGCGATCGTGCGGTTGCGGCGCAGCAGATCGAGCGCGATGAGCTGCAGATGGTCGAAGTCGACACCGGAGCGCGCCGCGCACAGCTCCTCGTAGCGGTCTCCGTAGGCGACGAGCAGGCGCCGCAGAGCGCCGTAGGCGTCGCTCGCCTGCTCGAGCTCGGCCGGGGACGCCTCGGCGTCGCCGTCGGTCGCCGTGAACTGGATCGCGGGGAGCTCGGGGCGCCGTTCACCGCGGTTGCGGAGGTCGGAGTGGGCGGCTCGGATGATCCCGCCGAGGCGCCACCGGTAGTTCGCCGCGATCGAGATGACCCCGGGGTCGGTGGCCCCGAGCTCCGAGAGCGCCGACTCGTACGCCTCGCTCGCCAGTCTGGAGGCCTCCTCGGCGTCGAGGACCCGGAAGCGGGGATCGAGGCCGGCGGCGACGGGATGGGTGGCGAGCAGCCGCCTGCAGTAACCGTGGATCGTCGTCACCGGCGTGCCCTCCCCGGCCCGTGATGCCGCGAGCAGGCGGGCGCGGCGCTCGGCGTCGGTCGCGAGCGCGGCGCGCCGGGCGAGCTCGATCCGGATCCGCCTTCGCATCTCACCGGCCGCCCGCTCGGTGAACGTGAAAGCGAGCACCCGGTCGGCTTCGACGCCGTCGAGGTCGATCGCGTCGCAGTAGCGGGAGACGAGCACGCGGGTCTTGCCCGTGCCGGCCCCGGCCTCGAGGAAGACGTCGCTGCGACGCCCGTCGATCGCGGCCGCCTGCTCGGGGGTGGGGGGATGGGGCGACCCGTCCACCGGCTCCGGGCGCGCCTCGCCGTCGAGCCCGAAGCTGAGCTGCTCCTGCTCGTCGCTCACGCGGCCGCGTCCTCCTCCGCCTCG
Organism: Thermoleophilales bacterium; assembly: GCA_020636895.1. Taxonomy (GTDB): domain Bacteria; phylum Actinomycetota; class Thermoleophilia; order Solirubrobacterales; family 70-9; genus RHKX01. The sequence goes on from JACJWZ010000001.1 coordinate 359,248, forward strand.
GGGTCCTCGACCGCGACGCCGCGCTCGATCCGGCAGATCGGCCCCAGCGCGCACCAAGTCGGGCACTTGTCGTCGCGCGGGTCGCGGGTGATCCGGCCCTCGCGCATCCCCGTGACGATCTCCCCGGCTCGCTCTTCGGCCTTCGTCAGCAGCTCCTCGAACGCGTCGTCCTCGAGGAAGTCGGTGCGGACGACGTCGGCGGTGTCGGCGGGCAGGACGCTCCCCTTCAGCTCCTTGCGCATCAACCCGCGTGGTCGGTCCTTCTCCGTGGCCCCGAGCGGGCTGTAGAGGCCGCCGGCGGGGTCGAGCCCGAAGCTGCGAGCCGCGAGCAGGTACAGCGGCATCTGCAGCTTCCCTTCCTTGAGCAGCTTCGCTCCCTCGGTGACCTTGCTCGACAGCTTGTAGTCGCGGATCAGCGCCTGCGTCCCGGCGGTGTCGATGCGGTCGATGCGACCGTGCAGCTTGAAGCCGCGCAGCTGCACCGCCGGATGCTCGGCGTCGGCCCCGTCTCCGAAGCTCACCTCGAGCAGCTCGGGATCGGGCTGGGCTTCGCCACCCGTGGCCGCGTCACGACGCAGGAAGCGCGCGATCAGCGCGTCGTTGCGCTGCAGCCGGATCCGCGCCTGCGCCGAGCCGAGGTCCCAGCCGCTTCCGTCCGCCGTCGTCTCCGCTGCGACCTCCCGCGCGAGCTCGCCCGCCCGCTCGATCCACCGCTGCACGTTCTCCGCGGACGGACGCGCGCTGCCGCCGGGCTGCTCCCGGTAGAGGCGTTCGAGCACGGTGTGCGCGAGCCCCCCGTTCTCGATCGCCTCCGCGTCGGGACCGAGCGGGCGCGGCCGCAGCTCGTGACTGACGAACCAGCGATAGGAGCAGTTGTCGTACTCCTCGATCGTCGAGGCCCCGTAGGGGCGATCCGCCGCGAGCGCGGCGAGCACGTCGGGCTGGGTGAGAGGGCCGGGAGCGGCGGACGCCTCGATCGCGTCCCGCGCCAGCGCCAGCGCGGCCTCGATCCGCGCGGCCAGATCGGCGGGAACGCCTGCTCCCGCCACCTCCATCCGCCCGCGGGCTGCGAGCGCGCGGGCGAGGTCGCGCTCGGTGGTGGCCGCCGCGGGCTCGGCGGCGACGTCCTCGGGCTCGGCCCGCGTCGCGAGCAGCCCCTCGAGGGGATCGTCGGCGGGGTCGGTGGTCGGCGCCGGCAGGAGCAGCGAGCGCACCTCGTCGACGTAGGGGCTTCGGGGCTTCGGGGTCCCGGACTCGTCGCTCGCGGGATAGGAGAGGTGCAGGCGCTCGCTCGGTCTCGCGACGCACGAGTAGAAGAGGAAGCGCTCCTCGGCGGCGGGATCGCTGCGCGAAGGGAGTCCGAGGGCGGCGCGGCGGTCGTCGGCGAGCAGGGGGTCGGAGGGCGTGCGAGTGGGGAAGGAGCCGTCGGCGAGCCCGGCGACGAACAGGTGGCGCAGGCGCGCCGCCCGCACCCGGTAGGGGCTGAGGATGCGCACGCGTCCCTCGGTGCCGCCGCTCCACAACGGGACCCGCACGTGGCCGAGCAGCTCGGCGAGCTCAGCGGCGGTGGGGATCTCGTCGCCGAGGGCCGCGACCTCCTCCAGCGCCCGGCGGATCTCGGCGGCCGCGCGGAGCTCCACGCCGGGAGCGGCCGACGGTACGAAGCCGCTCCGCATGTGCGGGCGCTCGGCGATGTCGGCGGCGATCCGGGCGGTTTCCGCGGCGAACCGCCGCCGGTCCGAGCCGGCGTCGGCCAGCGCGTCGAGCTCCCAGACCCCGGTTCCTGATCCGCTACCGCTACCGCCACATCTTTCGAGCGCCTCCTCGGCGCTCGTCATCCGGTCCCGCAGCACGGAGCGCTCGAGCCGGTCGACCCAGTGCGGGTTCGCGCGCGCGGGTCCGCGCAGATAGGCGACCACGTCCGCCGCCGACCCCCGCCCGGAGGCGATCGCGAGCAGCCGCAGGAGGGCCGATCCGGTGGCCGTCTCCGCGAGCGCGACCCGTGCCTCGGGCGCGACCGGGATACCGAGCCCCGAGAGGACGCGGGCGAAGAGCGGCGCCTGCCGGTCAGGCGAGCGCAGGGCGACGGCGACGTCGTCGGGATCGACCCCCTCGGCCAGGAGCTTCGCGATGGCGCGGCCGACGAGCTCGGCCTCGCTGCGGTCCCCGGCGCCCTCGAGCAGGCGAAGCGAGGCGAGATCGGGCTCGGCGGCCGGAGGGTCGGGCTCGAACAGATGCCGTTCGACGTGCTCGAGCGTGTCCGTGCCCGGCCTGCGCGGCAGCGGCGGCTCGACGTTCGCGCCGAGCTCGTCCACCAGCGTCCCCCGCAGCTCCGCGCGGGCGGCAAGGGCCGGGCGTCCCTCCTCGAAGGTGATGGCGACGGTGACCTCGGAGGCGGCGGCGAGAGCTCCCACGAGCTCGACCTGCTGGCGGGAGAGATCGTCGAAGCCGAGCAGGAACACGGGGCGGGAGCGCCAGGAGCCGGGGTCGGCCCGGAGCGCGGAGACGGCGGCATCGGCGAGCGCGCCCTCGTCGGTGAGCCCCGCGGCGTTCCGGAGGCGTTCGTAGGCTGAGACCAGGGACGCCACCTCGCGCTCGTAGGGAGCCTCCTCGGGCAGCTCCGCGATCGCCGCTTCGAGGATCCGGGCGTCGAAGCCCGCGGCCTGCAGGTCCGTGATCAGCGCCTCGAGGGCCGGGGCGAAGCCCTCTCGCTGCGCCGAGCGCCGCAGCGAGCGCAGGTCGGCCCGGCGCGCCGCGGCCCGCGCGAGCCAGATCCTCTGCATACGCGTGGCGGCGGGCCCGGCGCCGGCGCCGACCGACCTGCGCACCTCCTCGAACAGCCCCGGGAGCGTGGTCACCGTCCCGCCGAGCAGGCCGCCGGAGGCGCGGCGGCAGAGCTCGCGCTCGAGCCGGTCGACGTCGTCGCGGGTCGGTGCGACCAGCAGCGGATCCGCCGCGACGACACCCTCGAACCGTTCGAGGACGACCTCCTCGCGTCCCGATCCGGGCGGTCCGGAGACGACCGTCAGGCTCATCCTCGGGCCTCTCCCGGGCGCCTCTGTTCGCAACTTGCGGGCATCGCTTCGAGCATAGGTAGCCAATAGGTCGCCGCAAGGGCGGCGATTCCTGACGAGACCCGCCTTCCCCGCTCCCTCCGCGCCGTTTTGCCGTCGGGACCCCCCTCTATCTTCGCCCTCGATGCCCCTCTGCTTCATCGATCCCGGCGATGCGATCCGCGTCGTCGCCGACTCCGTTGGCCGGGAGGCCCGGCGGCAGCTTCTCGGCGAGGCCGTCCGCGCCTGGGTCGACGAGATCCCCGACGACGAGCTCGAGGCGCACTACGCCAAGGCCATCTCCGAGCTCGACGAGCACGACATCTCGATGCTCGCCGCCTGGCACGCCTCGATGAACATCGCGCACCCGATTCCCAACCGCGAGTTCCTCATGAGCTCCTTCGACTCCCTCGGCGCCCATCGCCGTGAGGCCCTCAAGCTCGCCGCCGGCTTCCGCGGCGAGGAGGCCGTCGACCGCGGCGTCACCGAGGAGCGTGCGCTGGAGACGGTGCTCGAGTGGCTGAGCCCCGCCCGGAAGGAGGAGCTCGCCGTCGAGGCGATGGAGCTCTACCTCTGGGACCGCGCCGGCTCCGACAACTGATCTGGCGGACGGAGAGCCGCCAGCTCGGCGTCATCGCGGGCCTCACGGCCCGCTTGGCCGCATCGGCCCGCTCTTCCTTGATCTGACGGCTCTCCGCCTCGCCAGATCTCTGGCGAGCTGGGAGCCGCCAGCTCGGCGTCGTCGTCGGCTCACGGCCCGCCCGTAGCCGCGCCCGCCGAAGCCGAGCCCTACAGGTCCTTCTCGTAGATCCGGTACGTCTTGACGATCTCGCCGCCCATGGCCTCCATGCCGCGGTTCATGGGGACGTTCGTCTCGAGGATCCAGCCGGTCTCGCCGCCGTGCTGGGGGGTGATCTCGGCCATGTCGTAGTGGCGCTTGTAGAGGCCTGCGGCGACGCCCGTGTGCTGGTACTCGGGCTTGACCCCGAGCGCGAAGACCCGCACCGCGTCGATCTTCTTGCGCTCGCGCAGCGCCGTCAGCCAGCCGAACGGCAGCAGGTGCCCGTGCAGCTTCTTCAGCACCTGGTTGTAGTCGGGGAGGGTGAGCGCGACGCCGATCGCCTCGCCTTCGGCGTTCTCGGCGACCATCGCCCAGTTGGGGTCGAGGATCGGCTTCAGCTCCTTGGCGTAGGCGCGAACCTCGTCCTCGGTCAACGGCACGTGGCCCCAGTTGTTCTCCCAGGCGACGTTGTAGATGTCCATGAACTTGGCGATCTCGTTGTTGAGGTCGTTCTTGCGCATCCCGCGGATCGTGATCCCGTGCTCGGACTCGAGCTTGTCGGCGAGCTCGAAGAGGACCGGCATCACCTCGCTGCGCCCGCTTACGTGCAGGCTCCACTTGTAGAGGTCGACGGCCTTCTCGTAGCCGTTGGCCTCGATCAGCGCCGCGTAGTAGGGGTGGTGGTAGTTCTCGAGGATCTGCGGATCGAGGTCGAAGCCGTCGACGAGCAGCCCGCACTCGTGGTTGAGCGAGAAGTCCATCGGCCCGACGACGTGGTCGCGGCGCCGTTCCCGCAGCCACCCCTCGGCGGCGGCCAGCAGCGCCGCGGCGGCCTCCGGGTCGTCCTCGCACTCGAAGAATCCGAACTGGCCCCAGTCGTTGTCGTGGACCTCGTTGAAGCGCTGGTCGACCTGCGCGGAGATGCGGCCCACGACGCGGTCGCCGCGGCGGGCCAGGAAGTAGACGGCGTCGGCGTGCTGGAAGTAGGGGTTGCGGCGGCGGTCGAGGTGCTTCTTGCGCTCGGAGATCAGCGGCGCAACCCAGTGCTCCGACCCTTCGTAGAGCCGGAACGGGAGCATGATGAACTCGCGAATCTCGGACCGGCTCTCCGCCGGTTTGACGGTCAGCTCACTCACTGGTCAATCACCGAGATGCGACCTTATCTCCGGGATCGAGGCGGCGTTGTCCGTGTGGTGGACGGCGAGCCAGCCGAGCTCGCGCGCGGCCTCGCAGTTGACGAGCGTGTCGTCGACGAACAGGCACTCGCCGGGCTCGATACCGCCGCCGTCCCGCAGCCGCGAGAGCGTCAGCTCGTAGATCTCGGGGTCGGGCTTGCGCATCCCGACGAACGCGGAGTCGACGACCGTCTCGAAGATCTCGTCGACCGGCAGCTTCGCCCGCCACAGCGGCTCCCACTCACGCACGTTGTTGGTCAAGAGCGCCATCCGGTGGCGGGATGAGATCTCGCGCATCAGCTCGATCATCTCCTCGTTGGGATGCAGCGCGTCCATGTAGGTCTCGGCGAAGCGGTGCAGCTCCGGCCGGTGGCCGAGGTCGGCCTCGAAGCCGTCGCGCAGCAGGTCGAGGAACGCCTCCTCGCTGATCCGCCCGCACTCGAGCTCGAAGAGGGGGTGGGCGCCGAGCTGCTCCTGCCCGCGGACCATCGCGACGCCGAGCTGCTCGAGCGTGATGCCCGTCTCGTCCTGGAACGCGACGAACGCGTCCATCAGCGGCGAGGTGAGAACCCCGCCGAAGTCGCAGATGATCGCCTTGACCGGCACGGCGGCGGATTCTGCCCTAGCCGGCCCGGCTCAGGCGGAGCGGGGTCACGGACGGAGGATCTCGTAGGCGCCGACGCCCTGCTCGCCGCCGACGCTCCAACCGAAGCGGGCCGCGTGCAGGGAGCCGCCGGGACCGTCGTCGGCCGCGCCGCAGATCCGCAGCCCGGCGCCGCGCTCGGGCTGGTGCTCGTCGCCGTGGGGCCAGAGCTCGAGGGTCGCCCTGACGTGCTCGCCCTCGCCGTCGTACTCGGTCGAGAGCAGCGGCTCGTCGTAGCCGTAAGGCTCGGCACCGGGGAGCATCCGCGCTCCCCCGACGACCTCCTCGCCGTGCTCGTCCCGCGCGTCCGTGCGGACGCCGATCAGCACGGTCAGCGAGCCCTTCGACGTCGCCGCCCAGACGGTTCGAAGCAGCGCGACGCCCGCGAGGGGGAGGTCCCAGAGCACCCCGGGGCCGGAGAGCGACCCGCCGGCGCCGGCGGCGCTCGCGGCGATCCCGTGCACCCGGACCTCGCCGGCGCCCATCTCGAAGGCGAGCATCGGCCCGGCCGGGCTCCACGAGAGCTCCAGCGACGCGTCCTCGCCGACCATCTCGATGCGGCCCTCACTGCCGCCGACCATCTCGTCGGCGCGCAGGATCGCGGTCTCGTCGCCCTCCTGGCGGATCACGCGCGTGCCCTCCTCGTCGGAGGTGAGGGCGAGGTAGCCCTGCTCGCCACCCACCGCCGAGATCAGCGTCAGCCGTCCTTCAGCCACGCGTTCCTCCGGAGCCGAGCGCCGGGTCGTCGTCGGGGATCTCGCGGGCGGTGCCCTCCACGTCGTAATCACGGCGTGGGGAGGTGGGGCGTGGGGGAGGGGGTGGCGCTCCGGCGCCGGGCGTCCGTCCACCCGCTCCGGCTCCAGCACCGGACGGCGCGCTGCGCCGCCCCTGTGGCACGCGGTTGTAGAAGAGAAGCGCGTAGCGGGCCGGGCGGAAGAAGACCGCACTCGCGAGCAGGAGCCGGCGCATGATCGCGCGGGTGGGGGGGAAGAGCAGCAGGATCCCGAGGATGTCGGTGATGAACCCGGGGCTGAGCAGCAGCGCGCCGCCGAAGACGATCGCGGCCCCGTCGTAGGTCTCCTTCGCCGGAACCCGCCCCTCGGCGATCGCCTGGTTGAAGCGGCGCCAGGCGGTGCGGCCCTGCGTGCGCGTCAGGTAGGCGCCGAGGAACCCGTCGGCGAGCAGGAGCGCCAGCGTCGGCAGGATCCCGATCGCCCCGCCCACCTGGATGATCACGTAGAGCTCCGCGATCGGCAGGATCACGAAGACCAGGAAGAGGATCAGCGGCAGCATCGGCTCGAAGCGTAGAGGCCGCGAGGTGTCGCCGAGACCCGTCGCTCGCCGAACGTTCACCGCGTGGGGCTATAGGGGGTGGAAATCGACGTTCGGCGCGGTCGGCGCCCCGGAACGCCCCCCACCGATTGCTACCTTGCCCCCATGTCCGATACGCCCGAAGTAACCGAGGAAGAGGTCTACGAGGCGCTCGAGGAGGTCATCGACCCCGAGCTCGGCCTCGACTTCGTCTCCCTCGGCCTCGTCTACGACGTCGAGGTGGAGAAGGACCAGCAGGTCTACATCACCTTCACCCTCACCACCCCCGCCTGCCCGATCGGCCCCCAGGTCTCCGAGCAGATGAAGGAGTTCGTCGGCGACATCGACGGCGTCGCCGGCGTCCACCCGAAGATGATCTTCGACCCCCCATGGTCCCCGGAGATGATGACCGAGGACGCGAAGTTCGCGCTGGGGTTCTAGGCGGACCTGAGAAGCGGTGGCGGCCCGCGGGGCATAATCCGATCGAGCGCGGGCTCAGGGGCCAAACGTGCTTGCGGCGGACCGGTGCTGGGGGCGGTGCTCCTTTGCGTGGGAAGCGGCCTTGCGCTGACTCGCCACGCCAGATGCGTATTTAGGGGACATATCGCCCCCTATTCGCGGCGGGGTACTACGGCGTGGAGCTTGCTCCCGCCTTCACACCGGCGTATGACCTGATCGATGGCGAAGGCAGGCGCGTTCAGGTCAAGACCCTGCGCGGAACTCCGGACGGGCCGCGGAAGATCATTGGGGACATGAAGGGCGACTTCGACGTCTTGCTCGCGATCAGACTGGACTTCGATTACACGCCGACCGAAGCGATCGAGATGCCGAGTGAGGTGGCTCGCGAGTTCATCGGCAGGAACGGAAAGGTCAGTTGGACCAAGGCGCTGGTCGACGACCCCCGAGTGCGGAGGATCAGCGGGGAAGAGTTGCCGGACTCGGCCCGCTAGGTGTACGTCGGCGCCCTCCCACATTCGTGCCCCGAGTCAGGATGATGCGCGAACTGCGACTCAGCGAGTATGTGGAGGATCAGGATGAGGGGCGAGAGCCAGATCGTGCGGCTTGACGGGGTGACGTTGCGGCCTTGCGCTGCAGGTGCGGTCGGCCTCGATACCGAGGCACCGGCCTGATGGAAGCTTCGAGAGCTTCATAGCACTGGCGCTCGAGGACGACGGGTACGTCATATCCGGCGCCGTCAAGTTTCCGGTGCGCATCAAGACCGGGAGCGCTGAGCATCTCGACCTGGGTGTCGACCGTTCATCGGGGAGGGCGGGAGTCAGTGGCCTTCAATAGCCAGACCGCAGGGCAAACCATGGCGCCCAGAACAACGCACAACATTGCGCATCGTTTTGCGTTGTGCTAGGATCGCCTCCCATGAAGAATCTGAGAACAGAGATCCACATCCTCGAGGGAGAAGAACGAACTGTCGAGGTTGGAGAGCCTGAGCTTTGCGACCTCATCAAGGAGGCAAGAAAAGATCGCGGGCTGACGCTCCGCGAAGTAGCCCGACGTAGCGGGGTGTCGGCCGGACAACTGAGTCGGATCGAGGGTGGAGAGGTTCAACGCCCGTCAATCGCGACTCTTGAGGCTGTCGCCAGCGCGTTGGCACGTCCTGCTGCACCACTCTTGCTCTTCGCCGGTCACATTGATCGTGCGGAGCTGGACAGGTGCTTGAGCGAAGTCGTGGAGCGGCTCGATGCGCGGGGGCTGGAGTCCGTGGAGTCCGATTTCGCTCTTGAGGCCAGCGACGACGAAGATCTAGCTCAAGTCGTTTGGCGGATGGCGGGTCAAGCGTTGCCTGCAATCGGCGTTAACAACGAATCATGGCTTGAGATCCGCGACGAGGTCGAGGAGATCGCCGCCGCCCTGACTGCGCTCACTCCCGACCGACGCCGACTCGTGCGCGCCTTCGTGGCCGACCAGGAGGTGCTGTCTGCGTTGGATCGGTTGCCGACCCCCCGCGGTCGTTATCGGTTTGCAATTGACTGGAAGAGGGCTCGAGGAGGGCCACGATGACGAAGAGTGAGGCGAAGCAATGGAGCTTGATAGACCAGCGCATTCGAGAAGCCGCCGCTGCGCTTGAGCAGCGATCGCCAAGTTGGGTGCCGGTGGTAGGCCTTCAGGTAGCGGCTGAGGTGTACGTTGAGGTCCGCTGGCGAGAGGCTTCATGGGGGAGGATGAAGCGCAGCCAGAGCCCCCACTTGGATCGACTGAATGCGGCGAACGCTTTGGCGATGGGAGGGCGAGTGTCCGAAGACTTGCCGGTTCTCGTGCGGGACTTGCAGCGCCTTGCGCGCGATCGATATGAAATCGGCGAGTTGTATCCAGCATCTGTGGAGTACTTGATTCGTCGAACAGAAGTCGCGCTCGCAAAGCGCGCGATCTCAACCAAAGCTGCTGCCCCGCAAGAGACAGGCTGAAGTGCGTGGCACCGCATCGCCTGCGCGCTAGCCCTTCTGACCGGATGAGGCGCCCCCCAAAGGGGTTCATCTCGACCGTGGCCTCGTGAACCTAGTTCGCTTCGTAGCTTCGAAGAAGCAACTCCTTTGCCGCCTCAAGGTCGTCCTCGGTCTTGAGGCGGATCTCGAGATCGCCTGTTCCGTAGTGGCCGATCCCGCGAACGTCTCGCGTGAAACCGTCCCGCAGATCCACATAAGTCGGGTCGACCTTCACGTAGGCAAGGATGTCCGCGGATACCGGATGTACCTCTACGCAGGCGAAGTTCTTAAGCCGGCGGAATGCGAAGTAGTGCTTCAGCGCTTTCACATGAACATCGTCGCCCAGGCCCTCGCAGTAGTCCCGAAGTGCATTGAAGAGCGCGGTCAATTCGGGGCTAGCCTTGCCGAGTAGCGAAGTCGCGGTGGAGTGCCGGCTCCCCTGGGCAGAAACTGCCTGGCCTTCTCCCGATGCGATCTTGCCCACCTCCGACGTCGCGGCGTTGACAAGTTCCAGCAGCAGCAGCTGTCCGCTCTCGTACTGGCGGTATCTGACGAGTTCGATATTTCGGTTGATCTGCTGGACTGCGTGCTCGTCGTAGCGGGTGAAATCCCCTGCGATGCAGATCAACCTCGGGCTCGACCAGTCGATCGCGTCGGCGTGCTCACTGCCGATTCGCTTGCCGACGAGTAGCTCGAACTCCCCGCGATGATCGAGAAGCCAATCAAGGTAGAAGAGCCCTTGGTTGATGACGTTCTGATTGCGGCTCCGCTTGTACTCGATGATCACCGGCGAGCCGTTCTCATCGATTCCGAGCGTGTCGATGCGGCCTCCATGCGTGCGTCCCGTCGAATACTCGGACTCAAGCATCTGTACCGCGAGGAGCGCGCCGAGGTGCCGTTCGACGAGCGTTTGAAGGGACTTCTCAACGTCGGCGCCAGAGCCGACCAACTCGGTTGCGTCCTGGCTCGCGATCCGGAACAACTTCAGGTCTGCCATTGCCGCGCAGTATCCCCAAGGGAGCGCCATGCCGTCTCCTGGGCTTCTCATCTACATGGAGCCCTCGACCGCGCCGACCCGTTGGGTAGCCTCGCGACGTGATGGACGTCGTACCCATCTGGCTGCTGTGAACGCGGACGAGCTGTTCGATCTGCTCGAGGGGATGGAGGGTAGCCGGGACGCCGGCAGCGGCTCCGGGGTTGATCGCAGCCGTCTTGTGACCGGCGTCGAGTATGCGCTCGCGCCTGCGGTCGACGAGCGCAAGCTTCGGGCGTCGTGGAAGCGGCGCCAGGGCGGCGGGCCGGTTCCCCTTGTCCTGATCACGGCGGGCGACAACGGCGGCCCACTGAGGGTGCTCGGGCCCGCGAAGGATGGCCCTCTGCGCAGCGTCCGCGCCGACAGCCTCGCCGAGCTGATCAAACGCACCACCGGAATGGGCGAGCTCGAGTCGCAGCGATTCGTCGCGGCGGAGATCGACCGGCTGGACTCCGAGCGCGTGGCCGGGGTTGTTGTCCGCGGTCTCGGCACCGAGCACCTAATGGCGACGCGCCTGCCCCGCTCCCAGCGCTGGCCGCTCCTGCAAGAGCTCCGACCAGCAGACAACAAGACTGAATGGCGCGACGCCCTAACCGATCTCGGCTACTCCCTCGAACGGCTCCCGCACCGCGGCTGGCTCGCTCGCTACGACGGCAGGGCGGTCCTACTCATCCACCCGAAGGGATCGGCGAGCGAGTTCGCTCGCCTCGATGAGGGCGATCGTCTACCCGAGGGCGCGCTCCTCGCCGATTGCGAGCGGCACGGCGCCCCCTACGGGCTCCTAGCCTCCGGCTCGCGCATGCGTCTACTGCGCGCCACTGGTGAGGAGGGCGGCCAGGCAACCCGTTTCCTCGAGCTCGATGCAGCGCTCATCGAGCAGGACCGCCGCCCCCTCCTCGGGCTCCTCTCGCCCGCCTACCTAGCCGACGGCGAGTTCGCATCGCTCATGGAGGGCCCGCGACCACGGCGCAGCCTCCGCCTCCGCCTCGATCGCTCCTCCGCCAGCACGTCCTCCCGATTCTCGGCCGCAGGCTCGGTGAGTGGGCGAGGTGAGCGATCTCGACATCGCCGACGACGCCGTCCACTCCGACCTCGGGCCGCGGCCTCACCTTCTGTTCGGACCTGTTGCTCTACGCCGAGAGCGGGCCCTCCCGATGGCCAGCCACGCACCAGCAGCGCAGCGCTGGCGGATCGCGCAGCCCGCCCGCCGAAGACCGGCTCCGCCGACGCCGGCTCCACCTCGCTCTGGGACGACATCAAGGCCTCGTGAAGGCGATGCTTTTAACCGTGAAGCGCTTGGGGGCGTTCCCGCCTACAACGGGGCGCTGTTCGCGCTGGCGACTTCGACGGCGCCAGTGCTGAGCGCGCCGGATCGGCGACGGGCGCTCAGCCAACTGCTCGTTGCGCTCGCCCGCGAGACGGACGAGGACGGCAACGACGTCGGCGTCGACTTCTCCGGTCTCGAGGTCGGCCACCTCGGCCACATCTATGAGGGCCTGCTCTCGCTGCGCCTCAGCGTTGCCGATCGCGACTTCGACTACGACGAGCGCTCCGACCGCTACGTGCCCGACGACGAGGACGGCGAGATCGACGTCGAATCCGGAGACCTCTTCTGGCTCACCAACGAGGGTGGGCGCAAGGGCGGCGGCGTCTACTACACCCGCACCGAGCTGGTTCGCCACCTCGTCCGCGGCTCCGTGCGGCCTGCGTTCGAGCAGCACGTGGAGAAGGTCCGTGCCCTAGCCGAGAAGGACCCGAAGGCCGCCGCCGAGAAGCTCTTCGACTTCTACGTCCTCGACCCAGCCTGCGGCTCTGCGCACTTCCTCGTCGAGGTGACGGAGGAGATCGCCGACCAGATCGCCCAGCTCCTCGGCGAGGTGAGTCTTCCGGTCGTCCGCGACCAGATCGAGGAGCTTCGCGCCGCCGCCGGGACGACGGTGTCGGTCGAGATCGACGACGCCGCTCTCGTCAAGCGGCTTGTTCGTGCGCTGCGTCTATGGAGTTGACCTCTCACCGATGGGCGCTGAGATCGCCAAAGTCTCGCTCTGGCTCGCGACGTTCGTGCCGGGACTCTCGCTCGCCTACCTCGATCACAACATCAGGTCGGCAACTCGCTGATCAGGGTCGCGCGCGCCGGAAGGCCATCGAGAGGGAGATCGGTGGGATCCATCTCGATGTTCGGCGACCCGATTGGCGGTATCGCGTGCGGCAGCCGAGGGCAGCGACGCTCAGGTCGATCTTGATCGCACCCCGACGAGGTGCGTGCAAGTGCCGAGGCGGACGCCGCGCTCGACCGCGCGACCGATGGCACGCGAGCGCGTAGCCGACCTCTGGACAGCAGAGCCGCTCGGTCTGGCCGGCGCTCAGGATGAGTGAACCAGAAGGGCAGGGGCGATCATCGGCGAGGAGCCGTCGGTGATGACGGATCGCGCCGCGGAGTTGGCGGTCGAGAACGGCGCCCTGCATTGTTGTCGCCGAGAACTTTCGCGCGGGACCGCCCGGGTTCAACGTCGTGGTTGGGAACCCGCAGGGATGAGGTCGACGCGTAGAGGGCTCGCCTTCTGCGCGTTACCTGCCAGGTCTGCGGGGCATGTCGGCTGCGCAGCGCGCGAGGCGCTCGAAGCTCAGGCGCGAGCGCGGGCTGCTCCGGCAGCGGCGGCTCGAGGAGGAGCAGGGGCGGATGGCCGCGATGCGCGCTGTGCCTCGGACCGGACTCTGGATGAAGACTGGTGCCGGAGACCCCGATCTGTACAGTTCTTCTGCCAGCGCTACGGCGACTGCTGCGCGATCGCGGTCGCCTCGGCGTGGTGCTTTGCCGATCTGACCTTCGTCGCCAAGGGTTCGTCAGGATTCGGGAGTGGCTTTTCACGGACGCAGCGCCGGCGCGTAAGTTCCTTCTGAACAGCCGGAAGGTGGGCCTTTGAGATGGAGCGAAATTTACACCGTCGCTCCTGCTCAGCATGAACGACGTCCCCGCAATGGCTGACGAGCGATTCGTGGTTGCAGGGTTGCTTCGTCGGCGGCAGAGTTCAGAGCGCGAATCGCAAGCGAAGAGGGCTTGGTGTGGCGCAGGCCGCGCTGAGCCTGATGGCGGGTGCCCCTCTTCGAGCCAGGCCCTTGCGGACCTTCTGGCAAAGCTGCGAGCAGGTGAGCCGTTTCCCCTGGGCTCAGGGCGATGGATGTGCTTCCCGGTTGCGGAATTCCACAGGACGAACGACAAAGCTCTGGGCGGACGCCAGGATGACTGACCCTGTGGAAGGGCGGAGCTTCGACTTCGGCCCCAGCAGCGCGCCGATGCGCGGCTGTGTCCGCCGGGTGAGGCGGCGCTTTCACTCAAACACGGAAACTCAGGCCAGGATCGGTTCCTGGTCGCAGAAGAGTTGATGTGGCTGGTCGGCAGGACGCTGTCGCGACGATGAACCGGGAGCATCGCCGTATCGCATTCGTTATACAGCTCTTCTTCCCTCAGGGGTGCGAGCATCGAAGCGCCGTCTTCGAGGACTTCACGGCGGATGCCGTCACGCCTGGTATCGCGATGCGTCAGAAAGCGCTTCGCCGAGCTGACCTGAGGGATCGAGCCGATGGCGCTACCGCACATCCTCGACAACCGCACGCCGGGGCCATGCACGCGCGAGTCTTAGAGATCTTGTCGAGGTTATTATCGAACCGCTCGCAGTCGCTACCGGCTACGTCAATCGGACTCAACGTGCTGGCGGAGATCGCGGATGAAGCGGCCGGTCAGCTGCATATAAGCACTCAGCCGGACCCGGAATCTCGGCGCTCATCATCCGCCGCGAGGATCTGTTTGAGCAGCAGCAACTCCAGGCGCTGGGTGACGAGCAGCGAGGACTTCTCCGGTTCCCACCCTCGCGAGCAGGGAAGCAGCTCGCAGCGATCGACAGGTGGATCGACCTTCGGAGGTAGAGGTCCGCCGCTACACGCAGCGGTTCCTTCACGGAAGGTCTATCTCGTCGGTACCGGCGACGCGTGACGAAAGGGGCGGCGCGTCCCCTCTGCAAATACCTCGAGGCAGGACTCCAACGCAACCTTGAACTTGGCCTCGCCACCTGCGGTCAGCCTTCCGCCAGGAGGCGATAGAACTGGTTCAACGCGCTGGGCGGGCGGCACCGTTCGAGGACGGCTCCGCGAGCTGCTCTCCGTCCACGGCCCGTCGATCCCGGGACGTCTACCTCCGCCGCATTGCTCGAGCTTCGCATCGACCGACCGAGGAGGACCGAGGGCGCGGCACCGCGACCCACCGGCCTGGGTTGGCCGACTTCCAGCGCGACGGCTACGAGCGCGCGGGCGATCATGACGCATGGCGGGGTGGTGTTCGCCGATGGCGTCAGCACGGAGCAGGAACCGAGATCAGGCCGCGTTCGTCGAGGAGCGGATCCGGGAGGATGTCTACGCGCTGATCGTCGCCCGCTCAGCAAGCGGAGGTGGCAGGAGCGCGTGACCGAGGCCGAAAGCTCGGCGCAGTGATCTCAACTGGCGAGTTGGCGGTCGACGAACGGCTCGTGCGAGCCACCGGGGCGCGCGCGGAGTACTCACAGTGAGGCGACTACTACCGACGCTGGTCGTCATGGGCAAGGCGCACGCCACCTCCGCAGCGAAGGGACTGACCTGGTACCAGGCGATGGGCGCCTCCTGGGCGGTACCGAAGCGGGTGGTCCTGCTCCAGTGCGACGCCGTCGCCAACGGCCTCTGGGATCTCTACACAACCTCTCGTGATGCTGTTCGCCGCCCGCCACGACCGCGGGCTGTGGCCGGGGATCATTTCGATCCGCGATCTACCGTCGCCGCCGGCGCTCCAACGAGCGCGACCCGGAGAACCTGGCATACAGGGTCCTCTATCCCGTCGCCGACGCAGTCGTGAGCGCCGCGACGCGCGTTCATCGCTCAGGGAGTACCCGGGCCTTCGTTCCCGGACCTTTGATCAAGTTCCCCGATCCGGAAGCGGGCACCGCCCGCTACGACCTCGATGCGGCCCATCCCGGGCTGCTGGGGACGGGTAATGGAATCGATCGATTCCGCTGAAGATGGCGCGCTACCGACCGAGCGCCTACTCGCTGGACAGCGGGGGAGACCTCGATCGAAGCTGGCTCAAGTGGGCTGCCAGGTCAGGGGAATCCTGAAGCGGTTCAAGTCCTGCTGGCGAGCTTGCCTGGAGACGGTCGAGGGATGATCGGCGCTCCACGGGCGTTCCTCGTGGCCTGGGAGAAAGGCCGCGTGCTGTCAGGGAAGTCGTTGCATGAGGCGGCTGCCAGCGAGGACGATGAGGCCGGGCTCGCAGGCTGGATCGAGCCGCGGGGTGGGGCGGAGGCTCGGCCCGTGAGGAGTTCGCCGAGAAGTACCCCATTGACGTCGCGTCCGACCTCAGCTTTGCTCGTACGGATTCGCGACGAGGCTCCGAGGCCTCGACGCGGCGGGCGATCGAAGCTCGCATTGCTGCGGGACCTCCTCGAGTCGTCGCCAGCGCAGAAAGGTGCTGTGTTCGCCACCGCAGCGACCGTTCGATACCTCGATGAGCACCTGCCAGGTGCGATCGGCAGCCGTGACCGCATCACTGTCATCGGTGGCGACACCGCCGGACCAGCGCCTCCTGAGGCGCTGTCGCGATTCGCGCCGCACACAGTGGTGCGTGAGGACTGGAGCCGCCTGACGGAGGTCGACCTGCTGCCGCCACCGACGTCCTCAGCGAGGGCCAGAACCTCCAGCAGGCGCAGCCGTCATCTCCTGACATGCCTTGGAACCCGCAGCGGGTCATCAGCAGAAACGGGCGTGTCATCCGCCTGAAGCAGGCACGACACGTGCTCCTGACGACGTGCTCCCGGAACCAGGTGAGCTCGAGGAGCGCAACGGCCTCCGAGGCGCATCAGGCCAAGATCAAGGCGGCAGGCCTCTACGGGATGAGTCAGGTGATCTGACAGGCTCGAGAAAGATCCCGGGAGAGGACATCGAACTTCGGAACTTCGCCGAGCGGTTGGAGCTGGGGACGAAGTCGCTGCTGGATGAGGCGGAGGAGGACTCGCGCGTTCGTCGGGAGGCTTCGCCGGATTATCGATCGGGCCGCCGCGGAGGCGAGATCGAGCGGTGCTGCGCGCTGCCCTGGGGATGGCGCCTGCGCTTCAGACAGACCGACGTGGCCGTTCACAGGGGCCGCCGGAATCTTCTTCACGACACGCACCAAGCCCGCCAGCAGACGCCGAAGATGAGTTCAGGTACTGGCAGCACGTCCCCTTCAGCGCAGATGGCGATTCAGGGGAAGCTCCTCACGCTTGACCTGGAGATCTCAGGGTGATCGACCCACGACCGGCGGAGAGCGGGTTGTCGTTCGAGGGAAGGCTTGACCTCGGGCGGCCTGGGACATCGCCGCGGCGAGCATCGTCGCCGCCCACAACAGGCGCGGCAACCTGCGAAGCAGCAGGACCCGTCGGTCCGCAGCTGGGCTCAGGGCTCCTTCGTAGCCCGCTCGTCGCCCTTCCGAGAAGGCATCGATCGCAGCCAGCAGGCGATCAGCGCACTCTCGGTGGAGCAGAAGTTCGTCGTTCCGCCGCACTCAGGCAGGTCTACGAGTCTCTCTCGAAGCCGGAGAGATCAGCAGGGAACGAGGCGGCCGCCGGGTGATCGGGCCAAATGAAGGTCCTTTCAGCCTGCGCAAGGTCAAGACCTTGCCTCCCGTCGAGAAGATCACCGCGGATGACCTCGGGGTGGTTGCTGGATAGCGGTGCTGGCGTCGGAGGACTGAATGTGCAATTCTCAACCCCGGGACAGCTCAGGTTTCGACTGCTTAGCCGGGCATACGAGGGGGCCGATCGTCGATGTCGCTGCTGCGTTCGTTTACCCGTTCGGTGTCGACTCCTCGCTTCACTGCTTCCACTTGGAACCGCTCGACTGATCACCGAGCGGGCCACGAATAGCCAACGGATCCCGCCGCGGTCGAGAAGCCAACAACCTCGGCTGAAGTAACGGTGACTGGGGCAGCAACACGCGCCTTCCACAAAGATCTATGTCGTTGCTGGTCGGTGGCGTGTTCGTCCTGACGGGCGCGGGAACCCTGACCAGGTGGTCTCAGGACGCGTTGAGCAGTTCAGGCGATCAGGCTCGCTTCGTTCTCGACCAAACTGTCGAGCACAGCGGTTCAGCGACATCTGGGCAATGGGTCTGGACTTCGGGGTTGTCATTGCCAGCCCTTGGGATCAGTGGGTCGCGCAGCTCTTGATGGTTCGACGCTTTGGGTGCTGCCGCAGAAGCTTCCCGGGCAGCCGAAGCCGGCGGCTGACGATCCGCGTCTCCGGATGACGTTGAAGATGGAGGGCGGCAGCCCGACCGTCATCTACGAGCCCCCGGGATCACACGCGAAGGAGCTGCCGCCAAGTCGGGCCTTCGATGCCGTCAGACGTGAGACCGACTCTTCCTACACGGGTGATCGGTACCGGGCCGTCCATAGTCGCCTGGCGCTGGAGCCTGGCGGCGGGAGCCTCGGGGCCCTCGCACGTGAGGTGGGCGCCTGGAGCGAGTAGCAGTTGGCCAACGGGCTCGAGGGGCACGCGAACGTGACGATGTTCGGCGCTCGGCGGATGATCGACTGACGCGAGAGCCTGGCGCTCGCGAGCGCGGTCCCGGTCTGCATCGCGGCGTTCGGAAGACCCCGGCCCGGGCTCATCGGTGATGGCCTGAGCTGAGGTATCGCCCTACGCCTTCGCCTCCGCCTCGGCCGCACGCACCGGCGCGGGGGTCAGCGCCGCGGCGCCGATCACGAGGACGAAGGCGAGCACGCGGGCGATCCGGCCGAGGGCGTCGTCGGGCACGGGGTCACCGAAGACGATCGGCCCGGCGGCGATCGTCAGGGCGTTGGCGGCGACGGTCGTCATCGCGATCACCGGCACCGCCTTGCCCGTCTGCAGGCTCTTCGCCGAGACCGTCAGCCCGACGAAGGAGGCGACGATGATGACCAGCACGAGGGGGTGGACGAAGACGGTGACGACGTTCTCGCCGAAGGTGCTCGTCTGCGCCTTGATAGCGGTGTCGGAGACCGCCCAGAAGAGTCCGGCGGAGGCTCCCAGAGCGACACCCATGTGCTTGCTGTCGTTGCCGGCCACTCCGACGGCGATCGCGAGCGCCGCCACCGCCGCCAGGAACGTCCACAGGGTCTCGGCGTCGTAGTCGGAGTGGGCGCCACCGCCGGAGCCCTCGATCGTGGCGGCGAGGAAGGCGAGTCCGAGCGCCGCGAGTCCGACGCCGATCCACTCGCGGCGCGTCACCGAGTGGGCGAACAGCCGGTCGGCGACGACGGTCAGCAGGACCAGGCCGCCGGCGATCACGGCCTGCACGATCGAGATCGGCGCCAGCGCCAGCGCCGCGACGTGGAAGCCCCAGGAGCCGATCGCGATCAGGATCCCGATCACGTACCAGCGGTTCTTGAACAGGGCAAGGGAGGTGCGCACCGGCCGCTGCCACTCGACCTCGGGCGACTGGACCGCGCCGCGGTGCTTGTAGAGGAAGCCGACGACCGCGAAGAACGCGGTCGCTACCGCCATCAGGATCCCGATCTGGACGGAGAGCGTCATCGGAAGCGGGGCAGGGTAGCGGGCGGTGACGCCGGCGGACTAGGTGACGTGGCTGCCGGTCGGCGTGCTCGTGGCCGCAGCCGCCGGCGAAACCCGGGTGCCGCCGTCAGGCGACGGTGTCAGGAGGCGTGGGGTCGCCTCCGCCGAGCGAGTCGGGCGGCGGCTGCGGTGTCGCCCCCGGTGCGTCCGGCCGCGCTTCGGCGAGCCCGCGCTCGACCTCGTCGTCGAGGCGGATCGCGCGGATCGCGTGCTCGTCGGGAAGCTTGTCGAGGACCTCGCGGATCACCTGATGGACCTCATGGTCCTTGTGACCGAAGTCGTCGAGCAGCGAGTGCAGCGCGGTGTGGGTGATCTTGAGCTGCGCCGGGGTCAGCTCGAGGTGGTACTTGAACGGGCTCGGACCGGTGTTGGCTTCGTCGCTCATCGGTGAGTGGATCGTGCCTTATTCGGCGGCGTGATGCAGTTCAGCTCGGTTTCGCGGTCGCGCGCTTGCCGCTCGCACGCCTCGCGCCCGACCCCTTGGCGGACTTCTCCGAGGCCTTCGCCGCCTCCAGCAGCTGCTTGATCTCGGCCTCGATGCCCTCGGCGACGAGGGTCACGTCCTCCATCGCGTCGTAGTCGCCGAGTAGGCCGAAGTCGATCTTCCCGTTGTAGGACATGATCGCGATCGCGAGCGCGTGGTTCTCGGGCAGGAACGCGACCGGGAAGATGTCGAGGAGCTCGCGCCCAAGCACGTAGAGCGGGAACTGCGGGCCGGGGACGTTGGTGACGATCAGGTTGAAGAGGCGGGTCGAGAAGTTGATCCGGGAGGCCTGAGCGAGCAGCGTCGGTGGCGCGAAGTCGTTGAAGCGCGTGATCATCTCCGCGCCGAGCGCCTTCTTCGACGACTTGACGTCGTCCATCGCCTCGCGGACGGTCCTCAGCCTCGAGACCGGGTCCTCGACGTAGACCGGCAGGGGACCTCGCACCGCCGCGATCTGGTTGCCGAGCTCTCCGTGCTGGTCCTCGGCCCGGATCGAGACAGGCACCAGCGCCCGCAGCTCGAGGCCCTCGGTCCGTACGCCGCGGGCGCGCAGCCAGCGGCGCATCGCGCCGGCGACCGCGGTCAGGACGACGTCGTTGACCGTGCCGCCGAGCTCGCCCTTGATCCGTTTCAGCTCGGCGAGGTCCCCGCGCACCCAGACGAAGCGGCGATGCGGCCCGATCGGCACGTTCAGCGGCATGTCGGGGGCCGGGTTCGCGAACTCCCAGGCGACCTCCCCGAGTCCCTCGGCGGCCTGCTGGACGCTGCGCAGGGTCGCGTTCGGCGAGCTGGCGACGTGCGCCGCCCTGCGCACCACCCCGAGCGGCGCCTTCGCCGCGCTCTCGATCCCGCGCGCGGCGAGGCTCGCGGTCGACGGCTCCGGGCGAGGGATCCAGTCCCGGACGTGGCCGGTGGCCTCAGGCACCGGCTTGACGTCGAAGAGGACCGTCGCGATGTCGACGCCGGAGATGCCGTCGACGAGCGCGTGGTGGGTCTTGGAGATCAGCGCAAAGCGCTTCTTCCGCAGCCCCTCGACCAGCCACAGCTCCCAGAGCGGCTTGGTCCGGTCGAGCTGCTGAGAGAAGACGCGTGCGCCCATCCGGCGCAGCTCGTCCTCGCCGCCCGGCGCCGGGAGGGCGGAGTGGCGGACGTGATAGCCGAGGTTGAACTGAGGATCGTCCACCCAGAACGGCCGGCCGGTCTCGACGGGCGGGAAGGCGAGCTTCTGCCGGTAGCGCGGCACCAGATGCAGGCGGCTCTCGATGTGGGCGAGCAGGTCGTCGTAGGCCGGCGGCGGCCCCTCGAAGATCGTGATCGCGCCGACGTGCATGTGGCTCGTCCCCGACTCGTTCGCGAGGAACGACGCGTCGATCGCCGAGAGACGGTCCATGTGGCCCTGTGCCATGGACTTGAACCTATCGCCCCTGAATGCGCGATGCCACCGCAGCGGCCGCACCGGCGGCCGCTCGCCGGGATAGGCTCGGCCCGATGGATGGTGACGCGATGAGCACTGACGCCGAGCGCGCCTCCATGGCGGCCCGCCTCGCCGGGGCGACGGGCCTCGAGCGAGCCGTCGCCGGGGCGGTGGAGGAGGCGATCGTCCGCACCGTCGAGAGCGATGCTGTGATCCAGGCGATCGAGCGGATCGTCGAGGACGGCCGCCTGCAGCAGGCCATCCAGCGGTCGATCGACCCGGAGATGATCGAGGACGCGGTCCGCAAGGCGATCGAGAGCGAGGTCTCCGACCGCGTCTGGATCGAGATCCTCGCCAGCGACAAGGCGCAGATGCTCGTCGAGCGGGTGGCCGAAGCCCCCGAGGTTCGCGCCGCGATCGCCCAGCAGGGCTTCGGCCTCGTCTCCGACATCGGCCGCCAGGTCAACCGCATCACCGAGGCCCTCGACGACGTCCTCGAGCGGATCGTCCATCGGATCTTCCGGCTCGGGAGCGCGGAGCAGGAGACCAACCAGGCCGGGCTCGTCACCCGCGGGGTCGCCTTCGCGATCGACGTCGCGCTCTATCTGGGGTTCATCTCGATCGTCTCCGGCCTCCTCTCGTCGGTCTTCACCGCGCTCCGAGGTGGTGAGGACGGCGTCTCGCACGTGGCGATCGCCGGGCTCACGACCGTCGGGCTGCTCCTGGGCGGCACCACTTTCGTGATCCTCTGGACGCTCGTCGGCCAGACGCCCGGGATGCGGTTCCTCGGGATCAGGCTGCAGCACGACGGCTCCGACGAGATCGGGTTCAAGCGCTCCCTCCTGCGGGCGCTTTCGTTCCCGCTCGCCCTTCTTCCGGCCGGCCTCGGGTTCCTCTGGATCCTGGTCTCCCCGCGGCGTCACTCCTGGCTTGATTCGATCGCGCATACCGAGGTCATCTACGACGAGGCCTCGGCGCCGTGGTCGACCAAGACGCGCGAGTGGGGCGGCCGCCCGGAGAAGGCGCCCGGGAGAGCCGAGAGGCCGCGTCGCAGCAGGCGCTCCGGGGGCGGTCCCGAGCCGCCCTGACCTCTACCCTGTGGGCATGTCGGCAACCGAGCTGAACACGCCCTCCCGCGTACTTCTGGCGGCCCCGCGCGGCTACTGCGCCGGGGTGGACCGCGCCGTGCAGACGGTCGAGCACGCGCTCGACATCCACGGCGCCCCCGTCTACGTGCGCAAGGAGATCGTGCACAACAAGCACGTCGTCGAGCAGCTCACCAAGCGCGGCGCGATCTTCGTCGAGGAGGAGACCGAGGTGCCGGAGGGCTCGCTCGTCGTCTTCAGCGCCCACGGCGTCGCCCCGTCGGTGCACGAGAACTCGGCCAAGCGCAACCTGCGCACGATCGACGCCACCTGCCCGCTCGTCACCAAGGTCCACGTCGAGGCGCGCAAGTTCGCTGCTGAGGGCTACACGATCATCCTCGTCGGCCACGACGGCCACGAGGAGGTCGAGGGGACGACCGGCGAGGCGCCGGACTCGATCGTCCTGGTCGAGTCCGTCGAGGACGTGGCCGTGCTCGAGGTCGACGATCCCGACCACGTCGCCCTGATCACCCAGACGACCCTGTCGGTCGACGAGACCGCCGAGATCATCGCCGCGCTGCGCGAGAAGTTCCCGAACATCACGAGCCCGAAGTCGGATGACATCTGTTACGCGACGACCAACCGCCAGCTCGCCGTCAAGCAGCTCGCCCGTGAGTGCGATCTCGTCCTCGTGATCGGCTCGAAGAACTCCTCGAACTCGAATCGGCTCGTTGATGTCACCCGCGAGCTCGGCACCGCCTCTCACCTGATCGACAAGGCGGCCGAGGTCGACGAGGAGTGGCTCGAGGGCGTCGACACCGTCGGGATCACCTCCGGCGCCAGCGCGCCCGAGGAGCTCGTCGAGGAGCTCGTGCAGTTCTTCCGGGACCGTGGCACCTCCGAAGTGGGCGAGCTGCGCGCGATCGACGAGGACGTTCGCTTCATGCTCCCGAAGCCGATCCGCGTCGAGCTCGCGGGCACCGGCTCCTAACGACCCCGCGCCTGACGGCGGGCGACGGCCCGAACCGCGGCCGCGTGCCGGCGCAGCCCCGCTGAGCCCAGCCGCCCGGAGCCGAGTTCGACGACGAAGGCGACGCCGCGCCGCGCGTCGGTCCAACGCGTGGCCGTTCCGGGGAGCTGCTCGCCGCGGCAGCGCTTCAGCTCCATCCGCGAGACCTGCGCGTAGCGGCGCTGCAGCGCCGCCGAGCCCGAGCAAGGTGCGAGGACCTGGTTCCAGGGCTGGTGGTAGATGATCGTCAGGTTGGGGTGGAGGCGACGGACGAGGTCGCGGAACGCGCGCGACTCCGGCTCCGAGAACGGGTGCGGGCCGCCGTACTCGAGGCTTCCGGGCGGCTGGGCGTCGCTCCAGTCGAAGGGGAAGTTCCGGTTCAGGTCGACGCCGTGGGCGTTCGTCCGGGTGTCGGCCTCGTGGCCGTCGGGGTTGATGCTGACGACGGTCCAGATCGAGGTGTCACGAGGAACCTGACGGTCCCTGCGCAGCGTGCGCACGACCGCCCTCCCGGCCTCCTCGTCTCCGTGGATCTCACCGACGACGAGCACGGTCCGCTTCGCGGAGGCGGGGCCGATCCGGCGCGCGATCAGGTCGCGTCCCTTCACGCTGCGCCCGAACTCGATCCGGGCGGGCTCGCCGCCGGCGTGCACGGGGTCGGCCGGCGGGCCGAGAAGGGCGGCCAGGGCCGCAGTCGCCACCACGGCCAGTCCGGCCGGGAGCGAGGCCCCTCGCCTCAACCGCGGACGCCGGGGGCGAAGGACAACGACCAGATCTGGACCGAGTCGCTGGGCCGCAGCGCCACCTCGTGGTCGCCGTGCTTCCGGTGGGTCGCGAGCTCGTAGAGGCCCGGGGCGGTGACCTCGATCGGCTCGGCCTCGGCGCCGTCGACCGCGAGCCCGACCTCACCGTGGCCGCCTAGCGCCGCCCAGGATCCCCCGGCCGCGTACTCGACCTCGAGCGGCTCGCCGGGCTCGCCCAGCCAGGGGGCGTCGTGGGCGCCGCCGGGGAAGAGCTCGTCGCTGGGACGCACCAACTCCGGCGCCGGGCCGCCGGCGTCGCCGACGGGCGGATCGAGCAGGCTCGCGGGCAGCTCGCCGTCGGCGATCGCCTCCAGCTCCACCCGGATCTCGGCCTCGGTCTCGTGGTAGGCGCCCTCGCCGAAGTGGGCCCAGCGGAGGGTGCCGCCGCGCCGCCACACGAAGGTCGACGGCCAGCCCTCGCAGCCGTATGAGTGCCAGATCCGGTGGTTGTTGTCGTTGGCGACCGGGAACTCGACGCCGAGCCGCTCGAGGGCCGCGTCGAGATCGGCGTCGGCTGACGCGAGGCCGTTGCGCGGCGAGTGCACCCCGAGGACCGTGAGCCCGGCATCGGCGAGCTGCGCGTGCAGGCCGCTCACGAACGGCAGCGTGCGGACGCTGCTGAGCTCGCCGACCTCGAAGAAGTGCACGAGCAGCGGGCCGCGGGCGGTCACCCGCTCGCTGACGGGCTCGGGGCCGCGCAGCCAGCTCAGGCCCGGCGGGAACGGCGGCAGCGGTACGTCGGAGCGCGTCGGCTTCACCGCGCGAGCATCCCAGAACGGCGCTCCGCCGTCCTCCTCCCCGGTGGGTAAGCTCGCCTTCCGCCCATCGCCGTCAGCGAATACAGGAGAGCGAGATGCAGCACCCCGCAGCCACCGTCTGGGACCGGATCGAAGAGGCGCGCTCGCGCCATGACGTCCTCGAGCACCCCTTCTACCAGCGCTGGTCAGCGGGTGAGCTGACCGCCGAGGAGCTCGCCGACTACTCCGGGCAGTACCGCCACGCCGTTGCCGCGATCGCGACGCTGTCGGAGCAGATCGCCGCCGATCTCCCCGACCACCCCGAGCTCGACGGCCACGCTGCCGAGGAGCGCCAGCACATCGACCTGTGGGACGGGTTCGCGGCCGCGGTCGGCGGCGACTCCGGCGCCGGGGCCAACGCCGAGACCGCCGATTGCGTCGAGGTCTGGACCGAGCGTGACGGCGCCCTCGCGGCGCTCGCCCGCCTCTATGCGATCGAGAGCGGCCAGCCCGAGATCTCCAAGACGAAGCTCGAGGGGCTCGCCGAGCACTACGGGGTCACCGACGCGCCCGGCACGCGCTACTTCACGGTCCACCGCGGCCGCGACGTCGAGCACGCCGCCGAGGGCCGCGAGCTGCTCGAGGAGCTGATCTGCAGCGCCGAGGACGAGGACGCGGTTGTCGCAGCCGCCGATCGCGCCTTCGCCGCCAACTGGCGGCTCCTCGACGGCGTCAGCGCCTAGGCCCGCGAGACACCTGCGTCGAGTCGCCGGATCCGCCCTTCCGAGGGCCGGATCCGCCGCCTCGGCCGCTGGACCGGCCGGGGAGCGGTGGTGCGCGGCCGGAGGAAGTGACTTCCGTGCCCAGCGCAGCGATTCTCTAGCCTCGGGAGCGGAATGAGCCGCTCGGACCGCGCGATCGGGATCGTCCTCGGCATCGTGATCGGGATCTTCGCCCTGATCGCGTTCGTGTTCTTCGGCTCGAGCGGATCGATAGATGCGCCGTCCATCGACCACAACCAGGTCGAGCGGACAGCCACCGACACCACCGGCGACCCCCCGCCTTGACGTCCGCCGCGACCGTCCGGCAGCCCTGAACCCCCAATCTCCTCTCGCGGGTAAGGCGTGAGGAACGACGCGGGCGCCACCGAGCGCCTGCGGAAGGAGCACTGAGAAACACATGCAATCGACAGGAGCGCGCGTCACGATCGCCGTCGCGGCCATCGCCGTCGTCGTGATCGGCTTCATCGCCCTCTCGGGCGGAGATGACTCCGACGATTCCACCACCGCGACGACCGCCACCACTTCGACCACGTCGGCGGACACCACCGGCGGAGGTGACACGACCGAGAAGAAGCCGCAGAAGCCGGAGTCCCAGGTACCGGTGATCGAAGTCAAGAACGGCGAGCCGGTCGGCGGCGTCCAGGATCTGACGTTCAACGAGGGCGACACGATCCGCTTCGACGTTGACTCCGACACCGCCGCCGAGGTCCATTTCCACGGCTACGACGTCGGCCAGGAAGTCGAGGCGGGCGGTTCGACCGAGTTCAAGGTGCCCGCCACCATCACCGGCGTCTTCGAGGTCGAGCTCGAGGAGACCGCCACCCAGATCGCGCAGATCACGGTCAATCCGTGATCTCAGGGAGGGCCCGCCCCGGAATCGTCGCCGCGGCCGCCGTCCTGCTGACGGCGGCCGCGGCGGCCTGCTTCCCGCAGATTGCGTCAGCCCATGCGCTGATCGGCAAGCAGGACCTGCCGCTCCCGCAATGGCTCTTCATCTACGGGGCGCTGCTGATCCTCGTCGTCTCCTTCGTCGGGCTGCTGCTCGGCTGGCGGGAGCCGAAGCTCGAGGATCGCCCCACGAAGCCGCTCGCCCGAGCCTCCCGGGTGCTTCTCAGCAGACCGGTCGGCGTCGTCTGCGGGCTCGTCGGCGTCGGCCTGCTCGTACTGGTCATCGCCACGGGGCTCACCGGCGACGTCGCCCCCGATCGCAACTTCTCCCTGACCTTCGTCTTCGTCACCTTCTGGATCGGCCTGACGCTCGTCAGCGCGCTCTTCGGCGAGGTCTTCCGCCCCTTCAACCCGTGGCGCGCGATCGCGCGCACAGTCGCGGCGGGCTTCAGCAAGGTCGTCGGCCAGCGCGTCAGCGCGCCCTACAAGTACCCGGAGAGGCTGGGCCGCTGGCCCGCGGTCGCGGGGCTCGTCGGCTTCCTCTTCCTCGAGCTCGTGTGGGGCCAGTCCGGCTTCACCGTCGCCGGGATCACTCCCCGCGACGTCGCGATCGCCAGCCTCGTCTACTCGCTGTGGACGTTCGTCGGCATGGCGCTCTTCGGGATCGAGAAGTGGACGGAGCGCGGGGAGACGTTCACGGTCTACTTCGGGATGTTCGCGAGCCTCGCCCCGCTCACCGTCGAGGACGGAGAGCTGCGCTCACGCCGCGTCCTCTCCGGCACGACCAAGTGGGCGACGGAGGCGGGTTCGCTCGCCCTCGTCCTCGTCGCCATCGGCGGCACCACGTTCGACGGCGCCCAGGAGGGGGTGCTCGCCGACCCGATCGACTCCACCTTCCGCTTCTTCAACGACCACGGCATGTCGCAGTTCGGGGCCCTGCGCGTCACCGACACGGTGTTCCTGCTCGGCACCCTGGGGGTCGTCGCTCTGATCTTCTGGGCCGGGATCTTCGGGATGCGCATCGTCGAGCGAGAGCGCTCGGCCTTGGAGCTCGGGCGGACCTTCGCGCATGCGTTCATCCCGATCTCGCTCGCCTACGTCGTCGCCCACTACTTCAGCTACTTCGTCTACCTCGAGCAGGCGCAGTTCACGTTCCTGCTCTCCGATCCCTTCGGCAACGACTCCGACTTCTTCGGAACTGCCGGCGGCGGCATCGACTACAACGTCATCTCGGCCAACACCATCTGGTACGTGCAGTGCGGGGCGATCGTGATCGGCCACGTCGTGGCGCTGGCGATCGGCCATGACCGGGCGCTGAAGATCTGGGGCAACACGCGCGACGCGGCCTGGTCGCAGGTGTGGATGCTGGTGATGATGATGTTCTTCAGCATGCTCGGCCTCTACCTGCTCTCGCAGGCGAACGGCTGAGCGGCGCGGTCGCCTCACGGGTCCCGTCAACCGTCGTTGGCGATGCCCTGGACGGCTGTGGTGATCCGGGCGCGGTCGGAGGGCTGCAGGTCCTCGACACGGAGCACGGCGTTGGCGGCGCGGAAGCAGGTCAGCGCCGGGGCGGTGTTGCAGCGGTCGAACTCGTCCTCGGCATCACCGGAGCCGTCGAAGACGAGCAGCGACGCGGCCCCGTTCTCGCCTTCGGTGTCGGCTCCCTCCCCGGTCGCGCTCGGGGCGACCTTCGTGAGCGTGACCTCGTGTACCTCGATGCCGTCGGGGTTGGTGGTCAGCACGGGGCCGAGCTCGAGGGTCGCCCCGTGGTCGTTCATCGCCTCGATGAAGCTCTCGGGCGTGAACTGCTTCTCGCCGCAACCCGTAGCGGCGGTCAGCGCCACGGCGGCGAGGAGCGCTGCGAGCCCCGACGCGAGGAGGGCGGAGCGGCGGGGCCTCGGGGGCTTCATCGTCTCGAGGCGGGCCGGACTCGGTTGCGGTTGGGTTGGTGGGTGATCCCCGCCCCGGTCAGGAGGCGAGCAGCTCTTCGAGGCGGCCGGAGAGGGCCTCCGACAGCGCATCGGCGACGGCGCCTCCGGGGACGCGCTCGACGAGCTCGGCGAGGAAGCCCTCGATGATCAGCGACTTGGCGATCCCGTTGTCGAGCCCGCGGGACGTCAGGTAGAAGAGCTGCTCGGGGTCGACCTGGGCGACCGCGGCGGCGTGCGTGCAGGCGACGTCGTCGGCCTCGATCTGCAGCCCCGGGATCGCGTCGGCGTGGGCCTTCGAGGAGAGCAGCAGGTTGCGGCAGTCCTGGAAGGCGTCGGTGCGCTGGGCGCCCTCGTCGACGTTGATCATCCCGCGCCAGACGGCCGTCGAGCGACCCGCGAGGACGCCGCGGAAGGAGAGGTCGGAGAACGTGTCCTCGGCGGCATGCTCCTGCGTGGTGTCGTAGTCGAGATGCTGGCGGCCGGTTCCGGCGTAGGCGCCGGTGACCTTGGCCGACGCGCCTCGGCCGGCGAGCTTGGTCTCCATCCGGACCTTGCCGCGCGCGGCGCCGAAGCCCAGCGCGACCCACTCGAGGGAGCCGTCCCGCTCGACCTCCGCGCGCTGGGAGGCGAACGCCCAGGACTTGGGGGAGAGGTCCTGCCCGCAGACGTAGCGCAGCGACGCGTTGGGGCCCACGATGAGCTCGGTGACGCCGTTGAACATCGCGTCGATGTCGTCGTCGGCGGAGACGTAGCGCTCCCAGACCTCGGCCTCGGCACCCTCCTCGAGCACGATCAGGGTGCGCCAATTGAGGGTGCGGCCGCTCTCCTGCTGGACCACGGTGAGCGAGATCGGCGCCTCGAACCTGGCGCCCGCGGGGACGTAGATGAGGGCGCCGCCGCTCCAGCCGGCGTCGTTGATGGCCACGAAGGGGTCGGTACCCGTCTCGACGATCGTGCCGAGCCGCTCGCTGACGAGATCACCGAAGCGCTCAACGCCCTCGCTGAGCGGCATCACGACCGGCGCGTCGGGGCGGCCGTTGCCGCCGACCTCGACGCCGGCTCCGGAGACGACCGCGCCGTCGACCTGCGTCAGCCCGGCGGATCCCTCGGGGACCGCAAGCCGAGCGGATGCCGCCTCGGCCACGGCGATGTCGCCCGGCTCGGCGGGCTCGTAGGCGGAGAGGTCGAGCCCGGAGAGGTCGTTGAACTCCCAGCCGCGGGTCTTCGGGCCGGGGAGCGAGAGCCCCTTGGCCGCCTCCACCGCCTCGGCGCGCCGCTCGGCGAGCCAGGACGGCTCGCTCGTCTCGGTGACGGCGGCGACGGAGCTATCCAATTGAACCCTCCATCTGCAGCTCGATCAGGCGGTTGAGCTCGACCGCGTATTCCATCGGGAGCTCCTTGACGACCGGCTCGATGAAGCCGTTGACGATCATCTTCGAGGCCTCCTCCTCGTCGAGGCCGCGCGACTGCAGGTAGAAGAGCTGCTCCTCGCCGATCTTCGAGACCGAGGCCTCGTGGCCGACGTTGGCGTCGCTCTCGTCGATGCGGATCGTCGGGTAGGTGTCCGACCGCGACTCGGGGTCGAGCAGGAGCGCGTCGCAGACGACCTTGGACTTCGCCTCGGTCGCGCCCTTGGCGACCTCGAGCAGGCCGCGGTAGGTGGAGCGGCCGCCGTCCTTGGAGATCGACTTGGCGAAGATCGACGACGTCGTCTTCGGCGCCGCGTGGATGATCTTGCCGCCGGCGTCCTGGTGCTGGCCGTGGCCGGCGAACGCGATCGAGAGGATCTCGCCATGAGCGCGCTCGCCCATCAGGTAGACGCTCGGATACTTCATCGTCACCTTGGAGCCGAGATTGCAGTCGACCCACTCCACGGTGGCGTCGCGCTCGGCGATCGCCCGCTTCGTGACGAGGTTGTAGACGTTCTGCGACCAGTTCTGGACCGTCGTGTAGCGGATGCGCGCGCCGGGGCGGGCGATCAGCTCGACGACCGCCGAGTGCAGCGAGTCGGTCGAGTAGACGGGGGCCGTGCAGCCCTCTATGTAGTGCACGTCGGAGCCCTCGTCGGCGATGATCAGCGTGCGCTCGAACTGGCCCATGTTCTCGGTGTTGATCCGGAAGTAGGCCTGCAGCGGCATGTCGACCTTGACGCCCTTCGGCACGTAGACGAACGAGCCGCCCGACCAGACGGCCGAGTTGAGCGCGGCCAGCATGTTGTCGTTGGCCGGGATCACCGAGGCGAAGTGCTCGCGGACGATGTCCTCGTGCTCGCGTAGGCCGCTGTCCATGTCGAGGAACTGGACGCCCTGCTCCTCGAGGTCCTTGCGGACCTGGTGGTAGACGACCTCGGACTCGTACTGAGCACCGACACCGGCCAGGAAGTTCCGCTCGGCCTCGGGGATGCCGAGCTTGTCGAAGGTGTTCTTGATGTCGTCGGGGACGTCCTCCCAGCTCCGCTCGGCCTTCTCGGAGGCGCGCACGAAGTAGTGGATGTCGTCGAAGTCGATCTGGTTGAGGTTCGCGCCCCACTGCGGGATCGGCCGCTCCAGGAAGTGGTCGAGGGCCTTGAGGCGGAACTCGCGCATCCACTGCGGCTCGTCCTTGTAGTCGGAGATGTCCTCGACGAGCTGGCGGCTCAGCCCCTTAGGCGCCTTGTAGACGTAGCCGGTCTCAGGATCGTTGAAGCCGAACTTCTGCTTGTAGTCCTGGTTGATGTCCTTGATCGCCTCGCGCTCGGCGAGCTTCGGATCAAGTGCTGCGGTCTCCGGGGGTGGGGTGGTCATGGGTGATGGCGCCTTTCAGTCGACCTGAAGCTTGATCTCCCCGTCCTCGACGCTGACCTCGAAGGTCTCGACCGGGACGTAGGCGGGGAGGGTCCTGGGGCGTCCCGAGCGCAGGTCGAAGATCGATCCGTGGCGCGGGCATTCAACGGTACAGGCGGCGGGATCGAAGTCGCCCTCGGCGAGCGGTCCGTCGTCGTGGGAGCAGCGGTCCTCGATCGCCAGCAGCTCACCGTCGCAGTTGAAGACGCCGATCTCGATGCCGTCGACCTCGACCAGCTTCATCCCGCCGTCGGGAAGCTCTTCTGCTTTGCATACGGTGTGCTCTGCCATGGGAACGAGGGGCCGGGATCCGATCGAATCCCTAGCCCGAGAGTCGGATTTTAGCGACCGGCCCCGGCGGGGAACCTCGCCCTCACCCGCGGCGACGCTCGGCTCCTCCGACCGCGATCATCACGGCGCCGGTATGAGCAGCTCCACCTCCAAGATCGGGACGGGATCCCGCACGACCCTCGGGCCGATCGCCCCAAGCCCGATCGAGGTCGGCGGCGGCAGCGCGGTGGTGCTCATGGGCGAGCTCGGTGCCGACGCCTCGGGCCTGACGGACCTCCGTGTTCGGCTCGGGGAGGTCGAGGCGCCGCTCGGCGCGGCTGGTGTCCGCACCCCCTCCGGACGGCGGATGTGGTGGGCGACCATGCCGCTCCCCGTGGGGGGCGGCGCGGGTGAGGCGTTGGTTGCGCTCGTCGGCTCCGGGCCTGAGGGCCCGGTCGAGATCGCGCTCGGCGAGGTGACGATCGGCGCGCCGCCCGCTCCGGCTTGGCCGCAGCCCGCCGACCCTGGGGGAGAGGGGCCGCTGATCGCGATCGCGATGGCCACATACGAGCCCCCCGAGGAGGCGTTGCGGCGCCAGATGGACTCGATCCGGGAGCAGGGGTGGAAGCGCTGGGTCTGCCTGATCAGCGACGACGCCTCCTCGCCGGAGGCGTTCGCCGGCATCGAGCGGGCGGTCGCGGGCGATCCGCGCTTCGTCGTTTCACGCTCGGAGCACCGGCTCGGCTTCCTCCGCAACTTCGAGCGCGCCCTGCGCGCGGTGCCGCGGGAGGCGGGCCTCGTCGCCCTCGCCGACCAGGACGACCGCTGGTATCCCGACAAGCTCGAGCGCCTCGCCGCCGCGCTCGCCGTCGCGCCCGCGGCCCGGCTCGCGTTCAGCGACATGCGGGTCACCGACGGTCGCGGGGAGGTGCTCTCGGACACCTACTGGTATCTGCGACGCGAGCACCACGAGGACATGGCGTCGCTGATGGTCGCCAATGTGGTCACGGGAGGCGCGTCGCTGTTCCGCCGGGACCTGCTCGACGACGCGCTCCCCTTTCCACCCGCGAACCCCGATCACGCCGTCTACCACGACCACTGGCTCGCGCTCTGCGCACTCGGCACGGGCGAGATCACCTACCTGGACGAACCGACCTACGACTACACGCGCCACGACGAGTCGGTGACCGTCCGCGAGGCGCCCGGTTGGCTGCGTCCCGAGCACGGCTTCGCCGGGCGGGCGCGGCTGCACTGGCGCCGCCTGACCCGACGGTTGCGGATGGGCTCCGCGAGTCCGGGATTCGCGGCCGTCTACCGCGACCGCTGGCTGCTCATCGACCAGCTCGCCATCGCCCTCGAGCTTCGCTTCGGGGAGCGACTGACGCGATCCGCGCGCCGCGACCTGCGCCGGCTCGAGCGCGCCCGCCGCTCGCCGCTCGCGGCGGGGTGGCTCCTCGGCCGCTGCCTACGGCCGCTCGTCGGCCGCAACGAGACGCTCGCGCGCGAGCGGGTCCTCCTCGGCGGCCTGCTCTGGCGCTGGATGCCCTGGTTGCCGCTGTGGCGCCGGGACGGCGCCGAGTGAGCCGCCGGGCGGCGCCGGCAACCGCGATCGCGGCGGCGGCGCTCGGCTTCCTCGGCGCGGGATGCGGCGGCAGCTCCGGGCCGGAGCCTCCGGAGCGATGCATCGCCGAGTGGAACGCCGATGAGATCGCCAAGACCCTCGGCAAGCACGCCTACGATGGCCACGAGATCCGCAGCGCGAAGGTCGAGGAGATAGAGGCGCCGCCGGGGGCCGAGAACATCCGCTCCGAGCGCACATGCCTGGTCGTCTTCGCGGTGGCCGAGGGCGACAAGGAGGAGGGCCGCCTCGGCCTCGTCGTCACCCGCTTCGGCTGGTCGCAGCTGTTCGAACTCGGCTACAGCGATGCGAAGCTCCTCGAGCTGCAGCGCTCGGCGCACGGAGGCACGAACGCGGAGCTGTTTCCCGACGGCTCGCTCGAGTGAGGTGACGACGGCGCTCGCGCCGAGCGCCGCGGGCTCAGAGCGAGCCTGACGCCTCGGCTGGATTCCCCTGCTCGCCCTCGTCCTCCCAGTCGGCGGGCTCGCCGAGGCTCGCGGACTTGACCACCTTGAGGCCGAGCATCGCGCACTTCATCCGGGTCGCCGAGATCTCGATCCCGAGCAGGTCGAGGACCTCCTCCTTCGGCATCCGCAGCAGCTCCTCGCGCGTCTTGCCGATCAGCTCGTCGGTGAGCAGGGAGGTGGCGGCCGTCGAGATCGCACACCCTTGTCCCTCGAAGGAGACGTCGCTTACCCGGCCGTCGTCGCCGAGCTTGATGTAGACGTGCTGCTCGTCCCCGCAGAAGGGGTTGGTGTCCTCGTAGTCGAGGTCGTAGTTCTCGAGCCGCCCGAAGTTGTGGGGCCGCTTGTAGTGCTCGAGGATCTGGTCGCGGTAGAGGTCGTCCACGCCGGGAACGGTAGAGGTTCGGTCCAGCGGCTCCGACGGGAGTCTCGTACAACGAGGCGACCAGGTCCCGTGCGAGGAAGGCGGGCCCGGGGGCGAAGCTGATCGCCTACGTCTGCAGCGGCTGACCCCGCCGCATCGGGCTCGGGATCTCTCTCAGAGCCCGAAGATGCGCCGAGCGTCGTCGAGGCCCTCGATCATGCGGTCGATCTCCTCGGCGACGGTGTAGACGCCGAAGCTGGCGCGGGTCGTCGCTGCGACGCCCAACCGCTCCATCAGCGGTTGGGCGCAGTGATGGCCCGCCCGCACGGCGACGCCATGGCGGTCGAGGATCTCGGCGACGTCGTGCGCGTGCAGGCCGTCGAGCTCGAAGGAGACCGGCCCGATCCGCTCCGGTGAGGGCGGGGGCCCGAAGACGCGGAGCCCCGGCACCTCGGCGAGCCGGGCCAGCGTGTAGGCGGCCAACTCGCGCTCGTGCGCGAGCACGGCGTCCATGCCGACGCCGTCGAGCCACCGCAGCGCCGCGGCGAAGCCGATCGCCTGCGCGATAGCCGGTGTGCCCGCCTCGAAGCGGGCCGGCGGGTCGGCCCACGTCGTCCCCTCCTTGGTGACCTTGCGGATCATCGAGCCGCCCCCGAGGAACGGCGGCATGTCGCGCAGCAGGTCGAGCCGCGCCCAGAGCGACCCGATGCCGGTCGGCCCGTAGGCCTTGTGGCCGGTGAAGGCGTAGAAGTCGACGTCGAGCGCGGCGACGTCCACCGCCATCTTCGGCGCTGCCTGGGCGCCGTCGACGAGGACCAGAGCGCCGGCGTCGTGGGCCCGGCGAGCGATCTCGGTGATCGGGTTGACCGTCCCGAGGACGTTCGAGGAGTGGGCGACGGCCACGAGCTTCGGCTCGCGCGTCAGGGCTGCGTCGAGCTCGTCGAGCCGGAGGATGCCGTCGTCGTCGATCCCGACCCAGTCGATCTCGGCGCCGACCCGCTCGGCGAGCTGCTGCCAGGGGACGATGTTGGAGTGGTGCTCCATCTCGGTGAGCACGATCCGGTCGCCGGCGCCGACGTTCGCGTCGCCCCAGGCCCGCGCGACGAGGTTGATGGCCTCGGTGGCGTTGCGGACGAAGACGATCTCGCGGCGGTCGCGGGCCCCGACATGGTCAGCGACGGTCGCCCGGGCGCCCTCGTAGGCGGCCGTCGCCTCCGCGGAGAGCGTGTGGGAGCCGCGATGGACGTTGGAGTGGTGGCGGCGCTCGTAGCGATCGACCGCCTCGATCGAGGCGAGGACGCGCTGCGAGCTGGCGCCCGAGTCGAGGTAGGCGAGCGGGGCGTCGCCGATGCGCCGACTCAGCGTCGGGAACGAGGCGCGGATCCGCTCGACGTCGAACGCCCGGGGCGCCGCCGCGGTCTCGGGCGCGCTCGCCATGCCGCCGTGTCGCGGGCCGCTAGGCGGCCGCCGCGACCTCCTCCTTGATCCAGCCGTAGCCCTTCTCCTCGAGCTCGGAGACGAGCTCGGGACCGCCCTGCTTGACGATCCGGCCCTCGTACATGACGTGCACCTTGTCGGGCTCGACCATGTGCAGGATGCGCTGGTAGTGGGTGATGATGAGGACACCCATGTCGGGGCCCGAGAAGCGGTTGACGCCCTCGGCGACGGTCCTCAGCGCGTCGATGTCGAGTCCCGAGTCGGTCTCGTCGAGGACCGCGATCTTCGGCTCGAGCAGCGCCATCTGCAGCATCTCCATGCGCTTCTTCTCGCCGCCGGAGAAGCCGTCGTTCAGGTAGCGGCTGGAGAACTCCTGCGGGACGTCCATCAGCTCCATCGCCTCGCGGGTCATCCGCGCGAAGTCCTTGATCTTGATCTCGGGCTCGCCGCGCGCCTCGCGGTGCGCGTTGACGATCATCCGCAGGTACTTGGCGACCGTGACCCCGGGGACTGCGACCGGGTACTGGAACGCCATGAAGAGCCCGGCGCGCGAGCGCTCGTCTGGAGCACCGTCGGTGATGTCCTCGCCGAGGAAGCCGATCGTCCCATCGGTCACCTCGAGGCTCGGGTGGCCCATGATCGAGTTCGCCAGCGTCGACTTGCCGGAGCCGTTGGGCCCCATCAGCGCGTGCACCTCGCCGCGGCTCACCTCGAGGTTCAGGCCCTTGAGGATCTCCTTCTCCTCGGCGGACACGTGCAGGTTCTTGATCTCCAGATCGGCCATGGTCTCCAGTCTCGTTCTCGGTCGGTTGGCGCGGCGGCGCGTCAGGCGGCGCCGGCCGCGGCCACGTTCAGCTTCTCGTTCTCGTTCCCGCGCTGCTCGAACTCGACGAGCTCTGCGAGCGTCGTCCCGGCGAGCGCGCGGGTGATCCCGCCGTGGACCCTCGTCCACAGCAGCTTCGTCGAGCACGCGGCGTCGCCGTCGTGCTCATGGGAGCAGAAGATCCGCCCCTCGCCGCCGTCGACGAAGCAGTCCATCGGCGCGATCGGACCCTCCAGCGCCTCGACGACCTCGAGCAGCCGCACCTCCTCGGCGGGAACGGCGAGCCGGTAGCCGCCATGTGCGCCGCGCTGAGAGGCGACGAGTCCTGCGTCGCGAAGCTTCGCGACGAGATGCTCGAGGTAGGAGAGGGGAAGGTTCTCGCTGTCGGCGAGCGCCGCCAGGGACACCGGTCGCTCGCCTTCGCGGCGACCCAGCGCGACCATCAGGCGCACTCCGTATTCGGCCTTCGTCGAGAACAGCACGGACCAAATCCTAGCGACGAGGTCGGTTTTCGCCCGCGCCCCTCGCGTCCGCGAGCCGTTGCAACCGCTCCCGGATCAACCGCCAGGGGTGGATCTCGACCCTGCCGCTCGCGGCGCTGCGCAGGGCGCGGCCGAGCAGCGAGCCGCGGATGCCGTCGTCGGGCAGGGTGATCAGCAGCTCGACCTGCCCGGGCACGACCCGGCGCGGCTGCGGGTCACCGGGGGCGACGCTCCGGAACAGCTCCAGCGCCTCCTCGTTCTCCTGCAGGACCGAGGCGACGAAGCGCTCGATGTCGTTCTCGCGCGCCCGCTCGATGAGCCGCTCGAGCATCGCGGTCGCGGCGCCGCGACCCTGCCAGGCGTCGACCACCGCCACCGCGACCTCGGCCTCCTCGGGGATGTCTCCGCGCACGTAACGGGCGACCCCGACCGGCTCCCCGTCCGCGGTGAAGCCCAGGACCGCTTCGTGGTCGGCGTGGTCGACCTCGGTCAGGTAGCGGAGATCGGAGCCCGACAGGCGGCTCATCGCCGTGAAGAACCGCCGGTAGCGCGACTCCGGGCTCAGCGCGGCGAACCCCGCCGCGATCGCATCCTTGTCGTCGGGGCGCACCTCGCGCAGGGTGATCACGCTGCCGTCGGCAAGCGTGACCTGGGTCTCAGGGTGGACGGCGGCCGTCACCGGGGGGAAGGTAGGCGACCGAAGCTCGGAGCGCCCCGGCAAGACGGGTTTCTGACCCCCGAGTGATCTAGGGCTCGATCAGCCCGCGGCGGATCGCGTAACGGACGAGCTCCACCCGGTCGCGCATCCCGAGCTTGCGCATCGCGTTGGAGCGGTGGTTCTCGGCCGTCTTCTCGGCCAGCCCCAGGAGCTCCGCGATCTCCTTGTTCGTGTGGGCCTCGGCCACGAGCTTCACGACCTGCTCCTCGCGCGGGGTGAGCTCCTCCTGGTTGCTCTCACCTTCGCCGAGGACGTCGCGGATCAACGCCTGCTGCGCCTCCGGGGTCAGGAACGGCTCACCGCGTTCGATCGCGTGGATGGCGTCGATCAGGTCGGTGTCGGCCGCGCGCTTGAGCACGTAACCGGAGGCGCCCGCCTTCAGCGCCTCGAAGAGGTAGCGCTCCTCCTCGTGCATCGAGAGGATCAGGATCGCCACCTCGGGGGCCTCGCGATGGATCTCGCGGGTTGCCTCGAGGCCGTTGAGCTCCGGCATCTTCACGTCGAGGATCGCCAGATCGGGCCGGAGCTCGAGCGCCATGTCGCGCGCCTCGGCACCGTTGGAGGCCTCGGCGACGACCTCGATGCCGTCCTCGCCCTCCAGCAGCTTGCGCAGGCCGGAGCGGACGATTCCGTGGTCGTCGGCGATCAGGACCTTCATGCTCTCCCTCGCGGGTTCGATCGATGCATCGTCCTCCTCATCGGCACTTATGCCCGAAGTGTTACCCGAGTACCGGCGCCGGGCGCCGAATCGATCTGCAGGGTCCCGCCGCAGAGCAGGGCGCGTTCGCGCATCCCACTGATCCCGAGCCCCGGTTTCGAACCATGGGCATCGAAGCCGGGTCCGTCGTCGGTGACCCGCAGCTCGAGGGAATCGGCGGCGCCGATCAGCCGCACGCGCACATGCTCCGGCGTTCCGTGCTGGATCGAGTTCGACAGCGCCTCCTGGGCGACGCGGTAGGCGACGAGTTGGACGTCGTCGGGGACTGACGAGACGTCCCCCTCGGGCTCGAATGCCGCAGCCACCGCGGCCCTCCGGCCGATCTCGTCGACGAGGCTCGCGAGCGCCGCCTCGAGGCCGAGGTCGTCGAGGGTGGTGGGGCGAAGCTGCCTCGCGATCGCAAGCAGCTCCTCCATCGCCTGCGTGGCGACCGCGTTGGTCTCCGCCAGCTCCGCCTCGAGCTCCGGCGGAGCCACGCGTCGCAGTGCCCCGAGCCGCAGCAGAAGCCCGGTCAGCGCCTGGTTGACCTCGTCATGGAGGTCGAGCGCGATTCGCGCCCGTTCGCGCTCCTGCGCGCCGAGCGCGTCCTTCGCGGCCTGCCGGCGCTCCGACTCGAGCCGCTCCAGCATCTCCCGGAACGAGCGCGAGATCCGTTGCACCTCCTCGGGTCCGCCGAGGTCGTGGACCTGGCGGGAGGGAGCCGGCCTGGTCAGGTCCGCATGCTCCATCTCCTCGACCAGCTCCTCGAGCGGCGCGAAGCGCTGCGACAGCAGGTAGACGTTGACCGCCACGGTCGCCGCGACGGCGAAGCCGAGCACGATCCCGGTCGCGGCGCCCTGGAAGGTGCTCTCCGGGTTGGAGGCGATCGAAGCGGCTACCACCGCTGCCGCGATCAGCAGCAGGTTGACCACGAGGACCTGGGTGAGAAGGGTTCCGCGTCGCATCTATCTGGCTCTCTCGGCTCCGCCGGCGCACTCCCTTAGGGACGCCTTAAGCGATATTCGCTAACTATTCGCCACCACCGCCCGATCCCCTCAGGAGGACCAGACGATGCAGACGACGAGAAGTTCCAACTTCGCCGCCGGACTCCGGACGACGGCCCTGCTCGCGGGTCTCGCCGGCCTCCTCGTTGCGATCGGGTTCGCGATCGGCGGCGCGAGCACCGCGCTCGTGTTCCTCTTCATCGCGCTCGCCTTCAACCTCGGCACGTACTGGTTCAGCGACAGGATCGCGCTGAAGATGAGCGGCGCTCAGCCGATGACCGAGGAGCAGGCGCCGCAGATCTACGAGATGGTGCGAGAGCTGACGACGGCGGCGAAGATGCCGATGCCGCGCCTCTACGTGATCCCGCAGGCGCAGGCCAACGCGTTCGCGACGGGCCGCAATCCCGACAACGCCGCAGTGGCGGTGACCGCCGGGATCACGAAGCTCCTCTCCCCGAACGAGCTCCGCGGCGTGATCGCGCACGAGCTCGCGCACATCCGCAACCGCGACACGCTCACTCAGGCGGTAGCGGCCTCGATCGGCGGCGCGATCACCTACCTCGGCTACATGCTGATGTGGTTCGGCGGCGACGACGACAGCCCGCTCGGCCTCGTCGCCTCGCTGCTGCTCGTGCTGCTGGCTCCGATCGCCGCGACGATCATCCAGCTCGCGATCTCACGCCAGCGGGAGTTCTCGGCGGACGCGACCGGCGCCCAGATCGCCGGCGACCCGGAGAGTCTCGCCTCGGCGCTGCTGCGACTCGAGCAGGGCGCCAAGGACGCCCCGATGCAGGTCAACCAGGCGACCGAGTGCCTGTACATCGTCAAGCCGTTCTCGGCCAAGGGCGTCTCCGGTCTCTTCAGCACGCATCCGCCGATCGAGGAGCGGGTCAAGCGGCTGCGCCAGATGCGGCCTTCGCTGTAGTCGCGCTCGGGCCGCGCGCCCATCGCTATACTTTCTGAAGTGACTCCTCCCACCGACGTCAAGACCCGTGCATCCGGCGCCGATCTGATCTCGCGCGCCAAGGACTCCATCGAGGAGGTGCAGCCGACCGAGGCCCGCGACCAAGCGGCCGACGGCGCGATCCTCGTCGATGTCCGCGAGCAGCACGAGTTCGAGGAGCGCCACATCGAAGGCGCCGTCCTCGTTCCGCGGGGACATCTCGAGTCGCGGATCGAGCAGTTCGTGCCCGATCGATCAGGTCGCGTGATCCTTTACTGCGCCACGGGCATCCGCTCGGCGCTGGCCGCGAAGACGATGATGGAGGAGCTTGGCTACGAGGACGTCGCGTCGATGGCGGGCGGCATCACGCTGTGGCGCGATCGCGGCCTGCCGGTCGTCACCCCCAGGGCCCTCACACAGGAGCAGAAGGAGCGCTACTCGCGGCACGTGCTCGTCCCGGAGATCGGGCTCGAGGGCCAGCTCAAGCTTCTCGATGCCAAGGTGCTGCTGCTCGGCACGGGCGGGCTCGGCTCGCCCACGGCCCTCTACCTCGCGGCGGCGGGCGTCGGCACGCTCGGGCTCGTCGACGACGACGTCGTCGACGCCTCGAACCTGCAGCGCCAGGTCATCCACAACACCGACACGATCGGGATGGCGAAGACGGAGTCCGCGCGCAAGGCGATCGAGGCACTCAACCCCGACGTCAAGGTCGAGGAGCACGCCACCCGCCTCGACGCGAGCAACGTGATCGAACTTCTCGAGCAGTACGACATCGTCGTCGACGGCGCCGACAACTTCCCGACGCGCTATCTGCTCAACGACGCCTCCGTCCGGCTCAAGAAGCCGGTCGTCTCGGCCTCGATCCTCGCCTTCGACGGGCAGATCTCGACTTTCGTTCCCTTCGAGGGTCCCTGCTACCGCTGCCTGTACCCGACGCCGCCTCCGCCGGAGCTCGCTCCGAGCTGCGGCGCCGCCGGCGTGCTCGGCGTCCTGCCGGGGATCATGGGCCTGCTGCAGGCGCTCGAGGTCGTCAAGCTCGTCACCGGCGCCGGAACCCCGCTGATCGGCCGGCTGCTGCTCTTCGAGGCCCTCGGTACCGAATTCACCGAGCTCAAGGTCAAGCGCGATCCGGACTGCCCGATCTGCGGCCCGAACGCGCCGGAGATCGCCGACGAGGAC
This sequence comes from Thermoleophilales bacterium, assembly GCA_020636895.1. GTDB lineage: Bacteria > Actinomycetota > Thermoleophilia > Solirubrobacterales > 70-9 > RHKX01. Next base: position 400,248 of record JACJWZ010000001.1, read on the forward strand.
CTCGGCAAGTTCCCCGACTACGACCTGTTCTGCGCCGGTTGAGCCCGGCCAGCTAGGTTTCCCGGCATGCCCAAGGTGAAGATCCCACCAGTGCTCCGTGCTCAGACGGGCGGCCAGTCGGTCGTCGAGGCGGCGGGGGACGATGTCGGCGCCGTGCTGAACGCCCTCACCGAAGCCCACCCCGACCTCGCCCGGCAGCTCTTCGACGACGCCGGGGACCTCAACCGCTACGTCAACGTCTACCTCAACGACGAGGACGTGCGCCTGCTCGACGGGCTCGGCACCGCCGCCAAGGAGGGGGACACGGTGGTCATCCTCCCGGCAATGGCAGGCGGCTGAACCGCCGAGCTAGTCCGGGTCGCCGCCGGTCAGGTCGGTGAAGGCGATCCATGCGGGCTTGCTGTCGCGGTCGCCGTCGACCAGGCCCGCCGTCGCGCACCACGTGCATGCGACGCCGGTGTCGACGTCGCGCCAGGTGAACCAGATGATCCCCTCGAGCCCGAGCTCGTCGCGGCGGTCGAGGAGGTCGCCGAGGCTCTCGCTCAGGAGCTCACCCTGCTCCTCCGGGGTCTTCGCCAGGTCGCTGCCCGCCTTCGGGTTGGAGCCCCAGCCGATCTCCGTGACCCAGAGGCCGGCGTCGTCGCCGACTTCCTCGACGAGGTCGTGGGTCTTGTCGACCTGCGCGAGCACGTCTTCGACGTTCGGGGCGTAGGGGTGGATCCCGACGGCGTCGATCGCGTCCTTCATGCCGCGGTGGTCGTAGACCTGGCGCAGGAAGTCGATCGAGTTGATCGCGCCATCGGACTGCGGGGTGATGAACATGCCAGCGGTCATCACCTCGGCTTCGGGATCGACCTCCTTGATGACGCGCGATGAGCGCTTGAAGAGCTGCGCGTAGGCGTCCGGGTCCGGGGCCGGCTCCCAGAAGACGGACGAGTTCGGCTCGTTCCAGATCTCCCAGGCGTGCGGCGGCTGCGGCACGAGGCCGGGGTCCGACTGCGCCAGGGCGCGCCAGTACTCGCCGTCGGTGCCGTAGCGGGTCACCGCCGCTTTGAGGAAATCCGCCCAGGCGTCGAACGCCTTCGGGTCCTCGGTGGGCGGGATCGAGCTGCTCTTCTCGTAGGCGGTCGGGGTGCCGATTACGTAGGGGACCGGCTCGATCCCGTGCTCGGCGAGGCGCTTGAACTCGGCGTCGTAGGCGGACCAGTCGTAGGCGCCCTTGACGGCCTCGACCGTCTGCCAGGAGAGCAGCACGTGGTAGCTGCCGATACCTCCCCTGGCCATGCGCGCTAGGTCGGAGTCGTCGGGGGTCTCGTTCGGGGCGATGCCGAAGAACGCGCCGTAGTCGCCCCGGATCGTCGCGGTCTGCTCCTCGCCGTCACCCCCGCAACCCACCAATGCCGATGCGGTCAGGAGGGTGGCGACGGACGCGAGCAGCGCGCCGCGGCGACTCACGCGGGCCCCGGGGCGCGGCGCCGCAGCGCGAACGACGCGACGCCGCCGGCGATCGCGGCCGCCAACGTGATCCAGGCGACCGGGCCGGCGGCCTCGAGCGGAGTCTGCGGTGGTGACGTCTCGCCGACCACGCCGAGCTGCTCGCCTTCTGAACGCGCGTGGGCGTTCGGGTCACGCTGCACGTCCTCGGTGACCTGCTCGCCCCCTCCGGCGATCCCGGTCGCGTACTCGTCGGTCGCGGCGCTCCCGGCTGCGGCCGTGGGCACCAGCAGCAGCGTCAGAGATGCGAGCATCGCAGCGGCGGCGGCTCGCGGGCTCCTAGAATCACTCGTGCGGGCCATGAACGACGCCGAAGGGTAGTGACACGCTCGAGCCTCCACGCTGGCGTCGTCTCCGGCGCAGCGGCGGCTGCTGCCGTCGTCGCCGTGGCGCTGGCCGGAGGTGGACATGGCGGCGTCGCCCTCGGGGTCGCGACCGCGGCGGTGTGGGTCGCACTCCTTCTCGCGATCCTCTCGGGGCGCCTTCCCGCGAGCGATCCGGGTCCGGGCCTGAGCACCGCCGCGGCCTTCCTCACGGCGTTGCTCGCGCTCACCGCTCTCTCCACCATCTGGACGACGAGCACCGGCGCCGCGTTCGAGCAGACCGTGCGGACCGCCGGCTACCTCGGCGTGCTCCTGACCGCCGGTCTGCTCGCCCGTCGCGATCGCATCGGCCCCGCGTTGACGGGGCTCGCGGTCGGCGGTGTCCTCGTGGCGCTCGTGGCGCTCGGCGCTCGGCTGCTGGGCATCGGCGCCGCTGACGCCGACCTGGTTGCGGTCCTGCCGACCGCCGCCGGCCGTCTCAGCTTCCCGATCGGCTACTGGAACGCGCTCGGGGCGCTGATGGCGCTGTCGGTCCCGACCCTCTGCTGGCGTTCCGCGACCGCAACGACACCTGCCCTTCGCGGTCTCGCCCTCACCGGCTTCCCGCCGGTGCTGCTGGCCGCCTACATGACCTCCTCGCGGGGTGCGGTGCTGGCGGTCGTGCTCGGGCTGGGCATAACCGTCGCGTACTCACCTGACCGCCGCCGGACCGCCGCCGCGACCGCGCTTGGCCTGCTCGCCTCCGCACCCGCTGTCGTGGTCGCAACCCTCGCCTCGGGCATGCTCGACTCGCCCGGCGACGGCACCCCGCACGGCCCCGAGCTCGTCACGATCGCGGCCCTGCTCGCCGGGGTGGCGTTCGCTCTGCTGGCGGCGGGCAAGCTCGTCGCCCCGCTCGCCGCATCGCGACCGTTCTCCATCCGGGTCCCGATCCGCGCCATCGTCGCCGCGGCCGCCGTGCTGATCACGGTGCTCGTCGTCATCGCGGGGCCGTCGGCCGTGATCGGCGACCTGCGAGCCGGGAACGACGCGGCGACGTCGAACGGGAACGATCGTGCGACGACGCTCATCTCGACCTCCGGCTCGGGGCGGGCGCAGTTCTGGCAGGCGGCGGTGGAGGCCTTCGGCGACGAGCCCGTCCGTGGGATCGGCGCCGGCGGCTTCGCCGACTACTGGAGCCAGCACGGGGAGGCGAGCACCCCTGCCGAGAACGCCCACTCCGAGCCGCTCGAGGTGCTCGCCGAGCTCGGGCTCTTCGGCTTCGTCCTCTTCGCGGCCTTCATCGCGGTCGTCCTCGGTTGCGCGGTCTCGCGTGCCCGCGAGTCCGATGCCGCAGAGGGCGGCGCGGCGGCGCTTGGGCTGCTCGCCGCAGGGCTGCTCGGTTTCGCGATCGACTGGACCTGGCAATTCCCGGCCGTCGTGGTCCCGGTGCTGGTCACGGCTGGGATGACCGCCGCGCTTGCCGAGCCGCTGCGAGCGTTCGCATCGGTGCCGCGGCTCTCCCCCCGAGCCGTGGCGGTCGGCGCGATCGTGATCTCCGTGCCGGCTGTGTGGGCGGCGACGACCCTGGCGCTCGGCGAGGCGAGCATCAATCGCAGCGAGGACGCGCTTGCGGCAGGCAGGCTCACCGATGCTGCCGCCTCCGCTCGCACCGCGGCGGCGATCCAGCCGTGGGCTGCGGAGCCCTGGATCCACCTGGCCGAGGTCGAGCGTCAGGCCGGGAACTTCGACGCCGCGGCCGCGGCAGCAACGGAGGCGATCGATCGAGATCAGTCGAGCCTCGACGCCTGGGTCCTGCTCTCGCAGGCGGAGGCTGGGCGTGGCAACGCCGTGGCCGCGCTGAATCACGGGTCCCGCGCGTTGGCACTGGGGCTGTCGCGATAGGCCGGCGATTGGGGACCATGGATGCGGGGTACTGATACCTGCGTCCTCCACGCCTTTATCCTGCAAGGAGGCTCGTCCGGACCCGCGGCGACGGGAACGGGTCCAACTTGACAATTTGGGGCTTGTCCTAGATGCCGGAGACCATGGAGCACAAGACGGTGGTGGACGCGACTCGTAGCGAACGTGTCGCCGCTGCTCCCGTGCGCGCGGAGCACTCCAAGACGCGCAGCCGCTGGTGGCGCGACGCCCGCCGGCGCCGCATGCTCGCCTGCGCCGACGTCCTTTCGGGCCTGCTCGCCATCGGCCTCGTGGCGGTGCCTGCCACCCACAGTCCATGGGCGCTCGTCTTCGTCCCCCTGTGGCCGCTGGCCGCCAAGCTCTTCGGTCTCTACGACCGCGACCATCGGGCCCTTCGCCACCTGACCGCCGACGAGGTACCGGTGCTGGCGGCGTGGGCGGCGACGCTGACCGCCACCGTCGCTCTCTTCCTGCCGCTGACGCCCGCCGGCACCCTGGGTGGGATCAGCATCATCGCCCTGTTCGCGGTGGCGACCCTGCTCGCGACCGGCCTGCGGTCCTTCGCGCGCTGGGCCTGGTGGAAGGCGACTCCTCCGGAGCGCGTTCGCCTCGTCGGCGACGGGCCCCTGCTGGAATCGCTGCGCCGCAAGGTGGCCGTGTTCAGCGAGATGCACCTCGAGCTCTCCTCGGAGGTGCTGATCTCCGACGTCGAGGGCGCTCGGTCGCTCGACGACGAGCTCAACTCCCTCGCGGTCGGCGTCGACCGCATCGTCGTCGCCGCCGAGGGCGTGGAGGCCTCGCTGATCGGCGAGCTCAAGGGCGTCTGCCGCCGCCGCCAGGTGAAGCTGAGCGTGGTCTCGCCGCTGCGCGGGCCCGCAGCGCCCTCCGACTGGACCGCGCACCTGGCCGACCTGCCGATCCTCGAATACAACACCTGGGATCAGTCGCGCTCGTCGCTGGCGATCAAGCGGATCACCGACATCATCGTCTCCAGTATCGGCCTGATCCTGTTCTCGCCGATCCTGCTGGTCAGCGCGATCGCGATCAAGCTGGACAGCCCCGGCCCCGTGTTCTTCTCGCAGATCCGGGCCGGGCGGGACCGCAGGCCCTTCCGGATGTACAAGCTGCGGACGATGGTGGCCGACGCCGAGGCGCAGCTCGGCGAGCTGGTCGACATCGACGAGCTCGCGGATCCGATGTTCAAGCTCCGCGACGATCCCCGGATCACGCGCGTCGGCTCGGTGCTCCGGCGCTTCAGCCTCGACGAGTTCCCGCAGCTCTTCAACGTCCTCGTCGGCGAAATGAGCATCGTCGGGCCCCGGCCCGAGCAGGTCGAGCTCGTCGAGCGCTACACGGGCGACGCGCTGGCGAAGATGGCCGTCAAGCCCGGGGTGACCGGCCCGATGCAGGTGTTCGGGCGCGGTGAGCTCACCTTCGACGAGCGCATCGCCGTCGAGCTCGACTACGTCGAGAACGCTTCGCTTGCGCGCGACCTGGAGATCATGATCCACACCCTTCCCGCGGTGCTGCGGGGAACCGGCGCGTACTAGCGCGCGGCACGCGGCGAGCTTCGACGAGGGTGGAAGACCGGCCCATAGCGGCGAGCGTCATCGTCGCTTCGCGTGGCCCGAGGGAGCGGCTGACGCGGCTGCTGGACTCGCTCGCGGCCCAGACGGTTCCCCACGAGACCATCGTCGTCGACAACGCCTCGCCCGGGTCCGTCGTCGGCGAGGTCTGCTCCGGCTACGGGTTCGCGCGCTCGATCCGGCTCGACCGCAACGCCGGCTTCTCGGTCCCGGTCAACCTCGCCGCGCGCGAGGCGGCGTCGGCTGCGCTCGTGCTGATCAACGACGACTGCGTCTGCGATACCGACTACGTCGAGCGGGTAGTCGCAGCCCTCGATCCGCCGGCGGGGATCGTCATGGCGTCGAGCGTGATGCGCGACGTCGCCGACCCGAGCCTGATCGACAGCGCCGGGATGGAGCTGGACCGGACGATGCTGGTCTACGACTACCTGAACGGCTTCCCGGTTTCGTCGCTCGCCGATGGTCAGCCCGACCCGTTCGGGCCGTCTGCCGCCGCCGCCGCGTTCGATCGCGATGCCTTCCTCGCCGTCGGGGGCTTCGACGAGCGGATCTTCGCCTACTGGGAGGACGTGGATCTCGTGCTGCGGTTGCGGGCGGAGGGCGGGCGGTGCCGCCTCGCCGCGGATGCCGGCGGCACGCATGAGCACTCGGCCACGCTCGGCTCCGGCTCGGCCGCGAAGAACTACCTGACCGGGTGGGGGAGGGGCTACACGCTCCGCAAGTGGGGGGTGATGAGCTCTCCCGGGCGGGCCGCGTCCGTGCTCGTCCGCGAGGCGGTGATCTGCGCCGGGCAGGCCGTGATCGATCGCAACGTCTCCGGGGTGAAGGGCCGTATCCGCGGCTGGCGGGCGGGGGAGGAGGCGGAAGCGGAGCCTTACCCGGCGGACCTCGCGACTGCGGGCCGCGGGTCTCCGCTCCTCAGCAACCTCGGCCGCCGCTTGGCGCGGCGGCGGCGGTTGGCGGCGCGGAACTGAGCCGCGCGTGGCGCCTTTTCCACCGTATGCGTGGTTTTCGCGCCAGGCGTCGGCCTCGCGGAAGGCTCAGTCGCGCAGCGCCTCGTGCGCCAGCGAGATCGCGAGCTTCACGCCGATCCCGACATAGACCGCGAAGTTGATCAGCGCGCCGTTACGGGGCGCGTCGTGGCGGCGGTAGAAACGCCCCATCCCCCGGTGGAAGGCGATGTTCAGCTTCGGTCCGCGCGCGCCCTCGGTCGTGCCCGCCTTCGTGTGCAACGCCCGCGATGCGGGCTCGTAGAAGGTGATCCAGCCGCCCTCCTTGAGCCGTGCGCAGAGGTCGAGGTCCTCCATGTACATCCAGTAGCCCTCGTCGAAGAGACCGACGTCGTCGAGGGCGGCGCGGCGCAGCAGCATGAACGCGCCGTTGACCGCGTCGACGGGCCCTCGCTCGACGTCAGGCGCCCGGTATGCCGCGAGAGCGCCGCTGTCCATCCGCCGCCCGACCCCGGTGAAGTGACCCAGGGCGCTGAGCGGGGTCGGGAAGGTGCGGCGGGCGGCGTGGTCGAAGCTGCCGTCCTCGCGAATCAGGGCGGGCCCGCAGCAGCCGATCCGCGGATCTTCCGCGAGCAGGGCCAGCAGCGGCTCGAGGGTGCCCTCCTCGAGGGCCGCGTCGGGGTTGAGGACCAGCACCGCCGCGCCGGTCCCCCGGCGGATGCCGATGTTCTGCGCGCGCGCGAAGCCGAGGTTCTCGCGCTGCGCGAGCAGCGTCACCTCGGGGAACTCGGCGGCGACCATCTCGGCGGTTCCGTCACCGCTCGCGTTGTCGACCACGCTCACCGTCATCTCCGCGCCGGCGCCGTGCTCGCGCACCGACGCCAGGCAGCGTCGCAGCAGCTCCTTGCCCCTGTAGGAGACGATGACGATGTCGAGCGTGGCGCTCACGCCCGCCAACCTAGATGCCCGCGCGTCCGCGCGCGGTGGCGCTCAGCGGGTGGCGACCGACTCGAAGGTGCCGAGGAGCGGCTTGTCCTCGTTGTCGCGAGTCAGCAGACCCGAGGTCTCACACCACTTGCAGAGCTTGTAGGGGCCGTCGCGCCACTGGTACCAGAGCAGGCGCCCGAGCCCGAGCTTGCGGCGCTGCGAGAGCACCATCTCGAATGTGTCGTGGAGGATCCGCTCCTGCCCCGAGGTCGTCTTGATCAGCGGATGCTTGCGGGGCCCCTTGGTTCCCCACCCGATCTCGGTGATCCACAGCGGCGTCGCGCCGGCACCGCGGGAGCGCAGCGACGCGCGCGCCTGCTTGAGCTGCCTGCGGACTCCGGCGACGTTGCGGGCGTAGGGGTGGTAGGCGACGATGTCGACGGCGTTCCTGACGGCGCGGGACTTGAAGAGGTCGGCGAGGAACCGCTTGCCGAGGATGGCGTGGGCGTTGGTCGGTTCGGCCACGATCCCGGCGGTCATGACCTGCGCGTTCGGGTCCACCGAGTGGATCGCCGCGGCCGAGCGCACCAGCACCTTGCCGTAGTCCTTCGGCTTCGGCTTCGGACCCCACCAGGTGATCGAGTTGGGCTCGTTCCAGATCTGCCAGACGGTGATGGGCCGGTACGGCACGGTCGGGTTCTCGCTCCAGAACGCGCCCCCGGGCCCGTAGCGCTGGACGAGCGTGGTCAGCAGATCGTTCCACGCGCGCGCGGCCTCGCCCTTGAGCACGGTGCGGTTGAGGTCGTGCGAGACCCAGGGCGGGGCGCCGTAGACCATCGGGATCAGGTCGATGCCGTTCTCGGCGGTCCCGGCGACGATGGGATCGGTGTAGCTCCAGTTGTACGCGAGGTCCTTGCCGTGCCGGATCACCTCGAAGGGGAAGATGTTGCGGGTGACGCCGACGTCCGCGTCCGCCATGCGCTCGAAGTCGCCGCCCTCGTAGCCGCTCGCGTTGACGCCGAAGAACCCGCCTGGGGCCTGGGCGCGGGACGTGGACGGCATGCAGAGTGCCGCCGCGAGCAGTGCCAGGAGGCAGAGGGCCGCGACGGGTAGGCGCAGGTGCGGAGCGGGTGTCGTGGGGCGGGACACGAGCGCGCGATGGTAGCGACGGCCACGGACCGCCACAACGATCAACCCAGCGCCGCGGGCACCCCAGGTGTGGTTTGGTCAGTGGTCGAGGACGAGCCCGAGGAACTTCTGGGTGCGCGGCTGCTGAGGGTTGCCGAGCACCTCGGCGGGTGGCCCCTCCTCGAGCACCTTGCCGCCGTCCATGAAGACGACGCGGTCGGAGACGTCGCGGGCGAACCCCATCTCATGGGTGACGACGATCATCGTCATCCCCTCGGAGGCGAGCTCACGCATCACGTCGAGCACCTCCTTGACGAGTTCGGGATCGAGCGCGCTCGTGACCTCGTCGAAGAGCATCACGTGCGGGTCCATCGCCAGCGCCCGCGCGATCGCGACGCGCTGCTGCTGCCCGCCCGAGAGGCGGTCCGGGTACTCGTCGACCTTCGCCGACATCCCGACCCGGTCGAGCAGCGCCCGGGCCTTCGGCTCGACCTCCGACTTCGGCTTGTCGAGCACCTTCAGCGGCCCCACCGTGACGTTGTCGAGCGCGCACATGTGCGGGAAGAGGTTGAACTGCTGGAAGACCATGCCGACGCGGCGGCGGACGAAGTCGATCCCGTCCTGGTTGGCCTTGCCGGTGATCTCCTTGTCCTCGAGCAGGATCCGCCCCTCCTCGGGGGGCTCGAGCAGGTTGATGCAGCGCAGCAGCGTCGACTTGCCCGATCCCGAGGGACCGAGCACGCAGACGACCTCGCCGCGGTTGATCGTCAGGTCGACCCCCTGCAGGACCTTGAGGCTGCCAAAACGCTTGTGGACGTTCTCGATCCGGAGGACGGATTCGCCGGTTGCGGTCATGACAGGTCTCCTGAGTTGGGCGGAAGGCCGCCTGCGGGTTGAGTCTCTTCAAGCTGGTCGCTGTCGTTCGATTCCCCGCTTCGCTTCGTCCGTCTCTGTTCGCGGGCGATCAGGTAGTCGACGAGGCGGGCCAGCGGGATCGTCACGATCAGGAACAGGATCGCTCCCGCCACGAGCCCTGAGCCGTTGAAGATGTCGGATTGGATCTGGCGGCCGACGTAGACGACGTCGGCGAGGCCGAGGATGCTGACGAGCGAGGTGTCCTTCATCAGCGCGATGAAGTCGTTGAGCAGCGGCGGGATCACCTTGCGGACGGCCTGGGGAACGATCACGAATCGCATCGCCTGCCCGTGGCTCATGCCGATCGAACGGGCGGCCTCCATCTGCCCGTTGGGGACGGCTTCGATGCCGGCCCGGTAGACCTCGGCCATGTAGGCGCCGTAGGTGATGGTCAGGGAGATGACGCCGTACCAGAACGGGCTCGTCTCCCCGAGCCAGGTCGGCTTGCCGATGAAGTCGGGGATGACGTCGCCGCCGATCGGGGAGGAGAGCGAGCTGAGGCCACCGGAGACCAGCAGCAGGACGATCAGCAGCGGGATGCCGCGGAAGGCATCGATGTAGCCGATCGACAGCCAGCGAAGCGGCGCGGTGGCCCTGCCCGGGAGCTGCCTGATGACGGCGAGGGCCAGGCCCCAGATGAGAGAGAGGACCCCGCCGAAGATCGAGAGCTTGATGGTGATCCAGAACCCCGCCATGAGGTCCGAGAGGTTGTCGCTCATCACCCCGAAGTCGAAGTAGTACTGCCGGATGAAGTTCATGCGCCCCTAGATCTCCTCGCTCGATCCTGCCTCGCGGTTTATATCCGCACCGGAACGAGAAGGGGCGCCCGGTGGGCGCCCCTTCTTCCGTCTCGGTGTCACCTGCGAGGTTCTCTTCGCAAGCGTCAGCAGTCGGACCCGAACCGGATCACTTGCCTCCGTTGACGACCGAGTCCGGCGCGTCGGTGGAGAAGTACTGCTGGTACAGGTCGTTCAGCGTCCCGTCGTCGATCAGCTGCTGGATCGCCTCGTTGACGCCGTCCACCAGCTTGTTGTCGGGGGCCATCGCGAACCCGTAGACCTCGTCCGTGGAGATCTCCTGGGCGATCTCGATACCGCCCTGCTTGTTGACGGCGTCGGCCGCGAACGGCTGGTCGACGATCGCGGCGGCCACCTGCTCGGTGGTCACAGCGGCGAGCGCATCGGCGCCCTTGGCGAAGCCGCGGACCTCCTTGGCGTCAGTCTCGTTCTCCGCGTAGTCCTGCCCCGTGGTGCCCTGCTGGACGCCCACGACCTGACCGGAGAGCTGATCGGTCGAGGTGATGTCGGAGCCCTCCGGGACCACGAGCGCCTGCTGTGCCTCGTAGTAGGGGCGGGAGAACGTGACGACCTTCTCGCGCTCCGGGGTGATCGTCGCCGCCGCGGCCACGATGTCGAACTGGCCGCTGGCCACGTCACGGAAGATCGTGTCGAACGAGCTGTTCTGGTAGGTGGGAGTGAGGCCGAGCTTGTCGGCAATCGCGTCCATCAGGTCCTTGTCGAACCCGCTGAAGTCGCCACCCTCGGGAGTTCCGATCTCGAACGGCGGGTACGGGGCGTCGGTGCCCACGAGCAGCTGGCCGTCCTTGATCAGGGTCGCGTCGGAGACGTCGATCGTGCCCGAGTCGGATCCGCCCGAGGTGCTGTCGGTCGCCGTGCTGTCGTCGTCGCTGCCGCAGCCCGCGACCGCGAACATCGCGAAGAGGCCGATCAGCAGGGCGAGCGCAGAAAGGGTGCGCGTCTTGGTCATCTGGTGCTTCACTCCCTTTGAGAAGGTCTGGACGTCGTCGCCGGACCGGCGACGGCTTGTGAACCTTATGTGATTCCTCTCGCTTCGCAACGCGCCATGCGTCCAAGCATTGGCACGTTTCGTTCGCCATCGGGGAGGTTCCTCCACTACATTTACTGAAGTGGTACCCGGCGATCTGCTCAACCGCCCCTGCGGAGGCCAGTTCGAGAACATCCTCGAGGCCATCGGCAACACCCCTCTGGTCGAGGTGGCTCGGCTCTCCCCAAAGCCGGAGGTGCGCGTCTGGGCGAAGCTCGAAGGCCGGAACCCGACCGGTTCGGTCAAGGACCGTGTCGCCAAGGCGATGATCGACCGCGCCGAGGCCGACGGGCTCATCTCCCCTGGCCAGACGATCCTCGAGCCGACCTCCGGCAACACGGGGATCGCGCTTTCGATGATCGCCCGTCGCAAGGGCTACAGGATGAAGGCCGTGATGCCCGACAACGTGACGCCTGAGCGCGCGCAGCTGCTGTCGATGTACGGGGCCGAGATCGTCTACTCGGAGGGGCCGAAGGGCTCCAACGGGGCGGTCGAGCTCGCGCTCGAGATGGCGGCCGCGGACGCCTCCTACTACATGCCCTACCAGTACGGGAACGAGGAGAACCCACTCGCTCACTACAACGGGACCGCGGTCGAGATCCTCGAGGAGCTCGATCGCGTCGATGCCTTCGTCGCCGGCCTCGGCACGGGGGGAACGCTCATGGGGAACGGCCGCCGGCTCAAGGAGGAGAACCCCGAGACCAAGATCGTCGCCTCCGAGCCCAAGCAGGGCGAGGACGTGAGCGGGCTGCGCTCGCTCGCGGACGGCTTCATCCCGCCGATCATCGACCTCTCGGTCCTCGACCGGAAGATCATGGTCTCCAACCGCGACAGCGTCATCTGGACGCAGAAGCTGCTGCGCGAGGAGGGGATCTTCGCCGGCGTCAGCGCCGGCGCCGTCGCCTACGTCGCCAACCGCATCGCCGGCGAGCTGGACGAGGGCAACGTCGTCTTCCTGATCCCCGACGACGGCTGGAAGTACCTCTCCTCCGGTGTCTACACGCGGGACGTCGACGAGATCGAGGACCTCGACTCGCAGAACTTCTGGTAGCCGCGCCCGACGAAGTGAAGATCTCCCAGAGCCTGATCGACGAGATCGTCGCCCACTCCCGCGACGATCTCCCAAACGAGTGCTGCGGCCTGATGGGCGGGCGTGACGGCGAGTTCACGTCGGTGCATCGCGCGCGCAACGCGGCCGCGACCTGGCTGCGCTACGAGCTCCACCCGAGCGACCAGCTGCGGATCATGAACGCGATCGAGGATGGGGGCGACGAGCTCGCGGGGATCTACCACTCCCACACCAAGAGCGAGGCGTACCCGTCCCAGACGGACATCAACCTCGCGGGCGCCTGGCCCGACCCGCTGTATCTGATCTGCTCGCTGGCCGACGAGGACGACCCGGTCGTGCGCGCCTTCGAGATCCGCGACGGGAAGGTCGAGGAGGTCGATCTCGACGTCGTCTGAGGAGCGGGTTCTCGAATGCCGGCGCTGCCGCCTCGCCCATCCGGACGACGAGCGGTTCTGCCGGAGCTGCGGGAGCCCGCTCGTCGCCGCTCCCGCGGACGCCGACCCCTCCGCCGGGCTTGACGAGCTCGCCATGCGAGCGCGCAAGGTGCATCCGCGCCTCGCCCGCGGGGAGGTGCGCCGGGTCGCCGTCGTCCGCAACCTGGCCGAGGGCGAGCTCGTGCAGGGGATCCTGCTGGAGGAGGGGATACCGAGCATCCTCCGTCGCAGCGGAGGCTTCGACGTCCCCGACATGATCGCCGCGGGCCCGCGCGACGTCATGGTTCCCGAGAGCGGGGTGGATGCGGCGAGGGCGCTCCTGTCCTCGGAGGTCGACGCGTCGGGCGAGGTGGGGGACGCGGAGCCCGAGGCGCTGCACCCCGGGAACCGGTTCGCCCTCAAGCTCGCCGCCGGGATGCTGGCCGGCCTCCTCTTCTTCGGCGCCGTCGCCGGCGCCATCTACGCGTTGATCCACTGAGCGCGAACCCCGCCGTGTCAGCGGCGAGGGCCGGACGAGGCGATCTCGGCGACGTGCTCGCGCCACGCGGGCTCGATGTCGCGGAGGTCGGCGTCGAACGCCGTCTCCAGAGCCGCGCCCGGCCCCGCTTTCGGCAGTCGTGAGACGAGCAGGTCGCAGGCGGCCTTCCCACGCTCCTCCTCGAGCAGCTCGAAGACGCTTCCCCCGAGGATGATCGCGTCACGCGGGGAGGGAGGGAACGACGGCTTCCCGCCCTCCGTCATCCGGCGCAGCACGGCGGCGCGGAAGTCCGCGTACTGCCCGGCGTAGTACTGGGCGCCCCCTTCGATGAGCCAGGCCCACCGCAGATATCGCGAGAACGTCCGCGGACCCCACGGCGGCGGCATGCGCTCGTTGTGGGATGCGAGCGTGAGCTGCGCGTAGAGACGGCACGAGGTTCCGAGCAGCGCTCGCCGCGAGTCCGGGCCGGCGGCGCGGCGCTCCAGCGCCGAGTCGGTGAGCGTGTGGAGCTCCGTCTGGGTCGCCCAGCCGGCGAGGTAGCGGCGGCCCGCCGGGGCGGAGGCGATCCTCGCCGCGGGCAGGAACGGGTGCGCCGCCGACAGCCAGGCGGAGTGGGGGTGGAGGATGACCGTGATCCCACCGGGCGCGCTCTCGAAGCGATCCTCCAGCCGCAGCCGCAGATCCTCGAGGTCGTCGAGGGTTCGCTCAGCGCACTCCTCGTCGCCCTCCTCGAAGCGGGCGGTGAAGCTCAGCGAATCGGTCTCGGTCCAGGGCATGGGCGGGCGGCCAAGCGTATGGAGTCCGCGCGGCCAGCCCCTCGAACCGCGACCGCACCGCCACTCTTCCACCGAATACGTGGAAAAGGAGCCTCGGGCCCCCGCCACCTCGAGCCGGCCGCGACTGCACCATCACTTTCCACCGAATACGTGGAAAAGGAGCCTTTGGCAACTCTCAGGCGCCGTCAGGCGCTGTTCGCCTCGGCGAATCGTCCGCGCTCGTAGTCGAGCTCGGTCCTGATCCCGGCGGCTTCCATCGCCTCGCGGGCCTCCTCCAGCGAGCCCGCATCGCGTACGAGCGCCGCCAGCGGGGCGGCGCCGCTCATCGCCACGGCCGGATCGAAGAGGAACTGCAGCGCCGCTACCGGCCCCAGCTCGACCTCCCGGCGCCCGTCGCGGATCGGCGCCCGGCCGTGCTCGCCGAGGGCGGCGCGGGCCGCCATGAGGCTCGCCTCGGTGGGGACGCGCCCGGCTACCTCGACCAACTCGCGGGCGACCTCCGCGCTCGGGGAGATGGTGCCGAGCCAGCCACCGTCGCGACCGAGGCGGGCGATCTGGGAGAGCACCTCCGCGTGGGTCAGCTCGCCGTCGCAGCCGCTGCCGAACGCGCAGCCGACGGCGCGGAGCCCATCGGGAAGGAACGCCGTGGCGGCCAACATCACCGCGTCGCAGAGGGGGCTCGCGAGGCCGGGCTCGGCTCCCGTGCCGAAGACGTCGCCGCCGACATCGAGCAGGACGACGAGGTCGCAGTCGAGCCGTTCGGCAGCCGCCTCGACGCCGGCGGCGATGCGGCGGGGACCGCCGTTGACGTCGATCAGCGCCGTCGGGCGCCCGAGATGGGCGGCGACCCCGGCCTCAGCGAGGCTGACTCCCTCGGGAGTTCGTCCCGCCGCCGAGCACAGGGCGCCGTCGCTGGTGCCGAGCCGCTCGATACCGAGCAGAGCGTCGAGCGGGCGTGGACCCGGATGGTGTGGGTCGACGGAGAAGCGCTCCCAGGCGACGCCGCCGAGCTCGGCGGCGACCCCGGCGCCCTCGAGGGTGCGGCCGAGCGCCAGCGCGCCGACGACGTCGCCGCCACCGCCGATGCCGAGGACGAGCGCGCGGGAGGCTCCCGCGAAGGGGGCCGCCTTCAACGGATCAAGGGACCACGAAGCGGCCCGGTCCGCTCAGGCGAGCGCCGGCTCGGGCTCTTGCTCGCTGCTGCCGCAGGTCTCGCGGATCGCGGCCGCGGCGCGGTCGAACTCGTCGTCGGCCATCACTGGCACGCCCTCGAAGGGCAGGTCACGGTCGATCTCGACCCACGAGTGGCAGCCGATGTGCTCGTCGCGGACGCGGACCGTCACCGGACGGGGGATCCGGTGCACCTTGAGCAGGAGTACGTGAAGCGGATGGGTCCGCTTCCAACGCAGCCGCTTGCGCGCGTAGTCCTGCGTCCACACGTGGTAGGGCGACAGCGAGTCGACGATGCGGGGGTCGTCGGTCGTGAAGTGGTCGGAGACCTCGGCCCAGGCGCGGATCCGGACGCGGTCGGGCTGCGCGATGCCGCCGTCCTGCAGAAGCGCGCGCGGCGGCGGCTCCTCGTCGGGCCACACGCCCTCCTCGAGAGCGCGGCGCAGCTCCGGGTGATGCGACTCGCGAACCAGGTCGTTGCGCTGGTGGTCGAAGGTCGGGTAGAGGAAGAACTTGTCGTGCTCGAGCTCGAAGTGCTTGTTCTCTTCGCGGATCCCACCCTTACGAAGGGTGACGAGCTGCTCTCCCTCGGCGAGGGCGCGCACCGTTACGGACCATTCCTTGAAGGCAATAGGCATGTCGAATTCGTCCAGGGTCGAGGTGGAGGCCGGTTGCGGGGCTCGGACGAGAGCGAACCGGCTGGGGCCGCTGTCGGGCCCCTCGGCGGGCCGCGAGTCTAGACGAGGCCGCCGCAATAGCCAAATAAGTTGCAGATGTCACCCGCTGGCTGGGCGCGATCAGCCAGCGAGATCGGCCTCGGTCAGCCCGGTTCTCCGAAGCCGCCGCCGCCCGGGGTCTCGATCCGCAGCACGTCCCCGGGCTGCAGGGTGCCCTCGGTCTTGGCCGCGAGCGGCTCGCCGTTGAGCGAGTTCCGCCCCGGCGCGCCGGAGAGGCCGCCGTCCCTGCCCCGCGGCCCGATGTCGCGGCGCTCGGTGATCAACGTGAATCGCATGGGGACGAGCGATTCGATCTCGCGCACGATGCCCTCGCCGCCGCCGTACCGCCCGGCGCCACCGCTGCCGCGCCGCAGGCCGAGCGAGCGGACCCGGATCGGCAGCTCCGCCTCGAGCGCCTCGATCGGGGTGTTGAGCGTGTTCGACATCGCGACGTGGATCGCGCTCGGCCCCGCCGAATCGGCGCAGGCGCCCTGCCCGCCGCCGAGGGTCTCGTAGTAGGTGAAGCCTTCTCCGTCGTCGGCGCCGTCACCCTCGCCGAGGGACGCGAGCGTGACGTTGTTCATCGTCCCCTGGCCCTGAGCGGGCCCGTCGGCGACCTCGGCGAGCGCGGCGAGGACCAGATCAGCGACCCGGCTCGAGGTCTCGACGTTGCCTGCGACGACCGCCGCGCCGGGCTCCGCGTTGAGGACGCTGCCGCGCTCGGCGCTGATCTCGATCGGCCGATGGCCGCCCGCGCACGGCGGTGCGTCCGGATCGGTCAGCACGCGGACGGCGAAGAGCGTGGCGGCCTTGGTCACCGAGAGCGGGCAGTTGAGGTTGCCGTCGACCTGGGCGCAGGATCCAGCGAAGTCGACGCGCATCTCCTCGCCCTCGACCGTCACCGAGACCCGCAGGGGAACCGGGGAGCCGTCGGCGGCGACGAGCGCGTCCTCGGCCTCGAAGGTCCCGTCGGGGAGCGCCGCTATCGCCGCCCGCCCGCGGCGTTCAGCGTGATCGAGAACTGCTGTCATACCCACCCGCAGGGCTTCGGCGCCGTCTCGCGCGACGAGCTCGTCGACGCGTGCGGCGGCGAGCAGGTTCGCGGCGCGCTGAGCGCGCAGGTCGGCGAGTCGCTGCGTCGGGTTGCGCATCTGCGCGACCAGATCGCGGATCTCGGCGTCGCCCCCCTTCCCGAGGAGGCGGGGCGGGATCACGACCCCCTCCTCCGCCAGCGTTCGTGAGCGTGCCGGCATCCCGCCCGGCGTCGGACCTCCGATGTCGGCGTGGTGGGCTCTGCTCGCCGCCCAGCCGAGGAGCTCGCCGCCATCGAGGAGCGGGGAGACGAGCGTCACGTCGGGCAGATGGGTGCCGCCGGCGAATGGGTCGTTGAGGATCCACAGGTCCCCCGCTGCCGGACCCTCCGCGCGGTCGATCACCGCCGCGACGGCGTCGGGCATCGAGCCGAGGTGGACGGGGATGTGCTCGGCCTGCATGACGAGCTCGCCGCCCGCCTCGAACAGCGCCGTCGAGCAGTCGTGCCGCTCCTTGATGTTGGGGGAATGGGCGGCCCGGATCAGCACCGCGCCCATCTCGTCGCAGATGGCCCGCAGGCCGCCTTCGAGCACCGATAGCGAGATCGGGTCGTGTGGGTTCGGCCCGGCGCTCATCGGGCCTCCCTCTCGGCGACGACCGTTCCCGCCTCGTCGACTTGCGCCCGCCATCCGGGCGGCAGGAGAAGCGTCGTCTCGGGGAGCTCGAGCGCGCAGGGTCCCGCCGCCGTCAGGCCGGCCGGCAGCTCCCCTCGGAGCACGTCGCCCTCGACCCATTCCCCCTCGAATCGCATCGGTCGCCGCGTGCGAGCGGGCTCCGACCCGGTGGCGCGCAGATCGTCCACCGGCGCGACCTGGATCGTCACCGCGAGGCGGATCGTGATCAGCTCCACCGCCGCCTCCGGCTCGCTGTAGCCGTAGCGGCGCTCGTGCTCGGCCGCGAAGTCGCGGGCGAGGGCCACGGGGTCCGGCCGGACCGGTCCCGGAACGGGCAGCTCGAAGGACTGGCCCGCGTAGCGAAGCTCGTAGACCGTCTCGATCGTGGCTCCGTCGGAGTCACCGCCCGCGAGCTCGACCAGGGCGTTGACCTCCGCGGCGATGCGCTCGGCAGTCAGCTCGCCGCCGGTCAGCATGACGCTGCGCGCCGTCTCCCGGCGCCGATCGGAGGCGACGAGACCGAGCGCCGACAGCACGCCACCCGAGCGCGGGCAGAGGATCCGCCCGATGCCGAGCTCGGCGGCGACCGCCGCGGCATGAAGGGGGCCGGCGCCACCGAAGGGCAGCAGGGCGTATCGGCGTGGATCGACCCCGCGCTCGACGGTGACGACCCGCATCGCGCGCACCATCTCGGCGTTCGCGACGGCGACGATCCCGGCTGCAGCTTCGTCGGCTTGGAGGTCGAGCTCGGCGGCGAGCGGAGCGACCGCCGCGCGCGCGGCCTCCTCGTCGAGGGCGACCCCGCCTGCGAGCTCGCCCGCCGGGTCGAGGTAGCCCAGCAGCAGGTTGGCGTCGGTGACCGTGGGTTGCGTGCCGCCGCGGCCGTAGCAAGCCGGCCCCGGCTCGGCGCCCGCCGAGCGAGGCCCGACCCGAAGCGCGCCGCCGGGGTCGATCCAGGCGATCGACCCGCCGCCGGCCCCGACCGTGTGGACGTCGAGCATCGGAAGCTGGATCGGACGCTGCGCGAACTCGCGCCCGGAGCTGCGCCCGACGGCGCCGCCGTCGATGACGCAGACGTCGCAGGAAGTCCCGCCCATGTCGAAGCCGAGCGCATCCCCGTTGCCGCTGATGGAGGCGAGGAGGCCCGCGCCTACAGCTCCGCCGGCGGGTCCGCTGAGCACGCTCCACGCCCCGCCGCGACCCGCCTCCGCGAGCGTCGCAAGGCCGCCCGATGACTGCATGACGGCGGGCTCCGGCAGCCCCAGCTCGGCGCAGCGTTCGCGTAGGCGACCCAGGTAGCTGTCGAGCAGGGGGGCGAGGTAGGCGTCGAGGACCGTCGTCGCGCAGCGCTCGTACTCGCGGAAGCGGGGCAGGACCTCGGAGGAGACCGAGACGTGCAGCCCGGGAAGCCGATCGCGTAGCGCCGCGGCCAGCCGGCGTTCGTGGGAGGCGTCGAGGTGGGCGAAGAGCAGGCAGATCGCGACCGCCTGGGGAGCGCGATCGCGAACCTCAGCGACGACGCGCTCGACCTCCTCCTCGGTGAGCTCCGTGAGGACGCCGTCTGGGCCGATGCGCTCGCGCACCCCGACCCGCAGGTCGGGAGGAGAGAGCGGTTGCGGGCGATCCGCGCAGAGGTGGTAGAGGCGGGGGCGATCCTGGCGGGCGATCTCGAGCAGGTCGGTGAACCCCGCGGTGGTGACGAGGAGGGTTCGAGCCCCCCGGCGCTCCAGCAGCGCGTTCGTGCCGACCGTCATCCCGTGCGCGAGGTGTTCGACCTGGGCCGGCTCGGCGCCGGCGGCCGCGAGCACGGCCTCGATCGCGGCGAGCACCCCCTGCGACTGGTCTGAGGGGGTCGACGGCGACTTCGCCGTGTGCACCGAGGCGCCGTCGAGCAGCACGGCGTCGGTGAAGGTTCCTCCTACGTCGACGCCGAGCTGCACCCGGCTGATTCTGCTGTAAAGACGCGCGCGATCAGGCGGCGATCGAGAGCTCGGCCTCGGCCGAGGCCGGCATCACGACCGTTCCGTCCTCCTCGAGGTGCTTGTGAGAGGGGCAGTAGTCCCTCCCCGGCAGCGGCTCGCGCTGGCAGGGGGTCCCGCGACGCGTGTGCGCGCGGCACTCCCGGCCACCGGCCGGCACCAGCTCCTCGGCGGGCACGCTGTCGAGGTACTGGACGGCGAGCCGCACGTTGCGGTCGACGACGCGGTACACGACGAGCTGGTCCTGGATCGGGAACAGGTTCCGGAGATCCGAGAACAGCGCCTTGGTCGGCTTGGCGAAGTAGCGACGGTCGCTTACGAGCCGGTTCATTGTCGACTCGCAGGCATCGAGCATGCGCTGCTTGCTCTCGCATGCCACACCGCCCTTGGCCGCGAGCATCGGTGCGAGCTCGCGGTAGATGGATCGGCTGAATTGGTACATGTTGGGTCGCCCTAAACCCCCTGCCATAGGTGGTTGGGAAACCCCCCGCGCAGCGGATTGTGCTGACAAGTTGTGAACAGCGGGGGCCGTTCTGTTAAGTCTGGATTAAGCGGAGCCCGCGCAGATTCCGGCAATCGTTCGCCGCTTGCGGGTCAGGCCCAGCGCTCGAGGCGCGGTTCGCCGGTCCCGTCGATGACCACATGGTGGAGGTCGAGGGAGGTTTCGGTCGCAGGGAAGTCGCTGCGCCGGTGGACTCCGCGTGACTCCTCGCGCTTGAGCGCGGAGGTGGCGATGAGGCGGGCGAGGGGGTAGGGATCCTCGAGCAGCCGTCTCAGGGTCGCGGCGTCGCGGAGCGGTCCTGCCAGCTCCCAGACCGCTTCCCTGGTCGCTGTGGTCGGGCCGGTGAAGCGCCAGCCGTCCTCGCCGGGCGGGAAGGGATCCTGCCCACCGGTATCGCCCTCGAGCGCGGCGACGGCGGCGCGCGAGCCGAACACGAAGCACTCGCTCAGCGAGTTCGAGGCGAGGCGGTTGGCACCGTGGAGGCCGGTGCAGGCGGCCTCGCCGACCGCGAGGAGCCCCGGGACGCTGCTGCGGCAGTGGAGGTCGGTGCGGACGCCCCCGATCAGGTAGTGGGAGGCGGGAGCGACCGGCACCGGCCCGGCGGCCGGATCGAGCCCGACGGAGGCGAGCGTCCTGGTGATCGTCGGGAACCGCTCCAGGGGTACCGGCCTCAGGTCGAGTGAGACGAACGGCGCGCCGTCGGCGGCCATGCGATCGAGGATCGCCGCCGCGACGGCGTCTCGCGGCGAGAGCTCGTCCGTGAAGCGCTCGCCGGCGGCATCGAGGAGCAATGCGCCCTCGCCGCGGACCGCCTCGGTGATCAGCCAGCCGTCGAGGTCGCTGCCGGGCAGCGCAAGCGCCGTCGGGTGGAACTGGCACAGCTCGAGGTCGGCGAGCTCCGCCCCGGCGGCAGCGGCGAGTACCGACCCGGCACCGATGGCCCCGCGCGGGTTGGTGGTTCGTCGCCACAGCGCCGCGCCGCCGCCGGTGGCGAGCACGGTGCCGCCGGCCCGGAGCGGCCCGCGGTCGGTGATGACCCCGACGCAGGTTCCGCCGGAGGTCCAGAGCGCCTGGGCGGAGGCGCCCTCGAGCACGTCGATGCCGGGGTGGGCGGCGACGAGCTCCGCCAGTCGGCTCGTTATCGCACGCCCCGTCTCGGCCCCGCCCGCGTGGACGATGCGGCGCTCGCTGTGTCCCCCTTCGAGGCCGAGCGCCAGCTCGCCGTCGGGCTCGAGGTCGAACTCGACGCCGCGCTTCATCAGGTTCTCGACGGCGGCCGGCGCCTCCCTGACCAGGACCTCGACGACGGCCGGCTCGCAGAGCCCGCGCCCCGCCTCGAGGGTGTCGGCTGCGTGCTTGTCGACCGTGTCGCCGGGGCCGATCGCGGCTGCGAGGCCGCCCTGCGCTCGGAAGCTCGCGCTGCCTGTCAGCGGCGTCCGCGAGACGACGGTGACGCGGCCGCCGGCATCGGCGGCCTCGAGCGCCACGTGGAGCCCGGCTGCGCCGCCGCCGACGACGGCGATGTCGCAGGCGGGTGGCCGCCCCGATGTGGGATCCGCTGCCAAGGTGGCGGGTACGGTATCCGTCACCTATGGGCCTCTACTTCCACCACCGGTCGTCGCTCCTGCACGAGACCGGCCCGCACCCGGAGAACCCGAGGCGGATCCGTGCGATCGAAGCGGCGCTCGCGGGTGCCGGGTGGCCCGGGCTGGAGCAGGTGGAGGCACCGGAGGCTGAGCGCGCGATGTTGGAGCGGGTCCACGACCCGGCCTACGTCGATCGCATCGAGCGGTTCTGCGAGGCGGGCGGCGGGATGATCGACTCCGACACCGTCGCCGTGCGCGAGAGCTGGGAGGCGGCGCTGCGGGCCGCCGGCGCCGCCGCCGAGGCGGCCGAGCGCCTGCTCTCCGGCGAGTCCGAGTTCGCGATCGCGGGGATGCGGCCGCCGGGGCATCACGCGGAGTCGGATCGGGCGATGGGCTTCTGCCTCTTCAACAACGCCGCCGTGGGCGCGTCCCACGCGATCGCCGCAGCCGGGGCCGAGCGGGTGCTGATCCTCGACTGGGACGTCCATCACGGCAACGGGACGGCGGAGATCTTCGACGCTGACGGCGATGTCCTCTACGTGAGCATCCACCAGAGCCCGCTCTACCCGGGAACTGGTCGTCCCGACGAGATCGGGACCGGAGCGGGCGAGGGGATGACGATGAACCTGCCGGTTCCACCGGGCTCCGACGGGGAGCTGTTTCGCGCGCTCGTCCAGCACGTCGTCGTCCCCGCCGGGCTCGAGTTGCGCCCCGGGCTCGTCGTGATCTCGGCCGGATACGACGCCCACGTCGACGACCCGCTCGCCAACTGCCTCGTCGAGACCGAGGACTACGCCGACATGACCGCGTCGATGCGCGATCTCGGTCGCGAGCTCGGCGCCCCCGTGCTCGTCTGCCTCGAGGGGGGCTACGACGTCGACGCTCTCGCCTGGTCGGTGCTCGCCACCGCGCACGCGCTCGCGGAGGACGGCCCCGCCGAGCCGGCGCCGATCGAGCTGGCGCTCGCCGCGCGGCAGCGGCTCGCGCGCGGGCGCTGGGTGGAGGCGCTCAGTCCCTGAGGCGGTCGCGAACCTCGTCGACGAATGAGGACGCGAAGCCGGGCACGTTCTCGAGGTCGTCGACGCTCGCGAGGCCACGCTCGTCGCGGTAGCGCACGAGGCGCTTGGCCTGTGACCGGGAGAGCCCGGCGCCGACCAGCTCCTCGACTCCCGCGGAGGAGATGCTGACCGCGTCCGGCGAGTCCGCGGCGGCGTCGCTTTCCGCGGAGGCAGTGGGCACCTCCGGCTCCGACGCCTCGGCGGGCTCCGGGTCCGGTCCTTCCTCGTGCTCGAGGGGCTGCATCGCCGCCGCCTCCCACTCGGTCGTGTCGGTGGCGGGTGAGACGGCTGCGGCCTTCTCCACGGCTGCCTCCGCTTCCGAGGCGGCTTCCTCGACCCGAGCTTCCGTCGCCTCGAAGCGCTCGCGGCGTCGTTGCTGCTCCACGTCACGGAGGGAGTCCTCCGCCGCCGCGGCGCGGTCCTGCGCGTCGGCCGCCCGCAGCTCGGTCTCCTCGAGCAGCCGTCTCGCGGTCGCGAGCTCGCTTCGCAGCTCGGCAAGCTCCTCGTCGCTCTGGGCCTTCTCCTCTTCCCGGGGGGCCGCCGGGGCAGCGGGCTGCTCGGCAGCTCCCTCGCGCCGCAGCGCTTTGCTCTGTCCGCGCAGCCACGCAGCGGCTGCGAGCCTCGCTTCGTCGGCGGCGGCGGTGGCGGCTGCCTCGGCCGCGCGGGCTCGCTCCTCAGCCTCGCTGACGCGGCCCTCGGCCTCCTGGGTGGCCTCCGCACGCGCTGACCGCTCGTTGGCGAGCTCGTCCTGCGCCGCCCGGAGGCCGGATTCAGCATCGGCGCCGGCTTGCGCCCGGGCGGCCTCGACCGCGCGCTCGATGGCCTCGGCGTGCTCGGCGCGCAGCGAGTCCACCTCCTCCGCCCGCTGTTGCCCGAGCTCCTCGCGGACGCGCTGATCCGCCTCGCTTGCCGCGACCTCGCGCTCCGCCGCGATCCGCCCCTCGACGTCGGCGGTCGCGGTCTCGATCCCGGCGCGGATCCTCTCCTCGGTCTCCGCGGCGCGGGCCTGCGCCTCGCGCTCGGCCCGCTCCGCTGAATCGATCGCCTCGTCGAGCTCCGCCTCGCGATCGCGCACGCGCGCATCAGCTTCGTCCTTGGCCGTAACCCGGGCCCGCTCGAGCTCCTGCTCAACTCGCTCGTCCGCCTCGGTCCGGAGCCGCCTGGCCTCCTCCTCGAGCTGGGACTCGGCGGCGTTGATGCGATCCGCCGCGGCGTTCGCGCGATCCTCGATCTCACCGAGGCGCCGGTCGGACTCCTCGACCACCTCG
The DNA here is from genome assembly GCA_020636895.1 of Thermoleophilales bacterium. Taxonomy (GTDB): domain Bacteria; phylum Actinomycetota; class Thermoleophilia; order Solirubrobacterales; family 70-9; genus RHKX01. The sequence continues at coordinate 424,060 of JACJWZ010000001.1, forward strand.
ACCTTCTCCTTGCGGGCGGCCTCGAGATCGGCCTCGCGCTCGGCGAGGCGCTCGGCAAAGCGCTCCTCGGCGGCCTTTCGGGCAACCGCGACCTCGGTCCGGATCCGCTCCTCAGCCTCGCTCTCGACCCGGCCGATGCGCTCTTCGATGGCTGCCTGCGCCGCGGAGCGGGCGCGCTCCTCGAGGTCGCGCGCCTGTGACTCGGCACCGCCGCTGGCCGCGGCCTCCGCCTGGGCACGCCCCTCGGCGCGAGCGCTCAGGATCGCTTCCTCGGTTTCCTCGGCGACCCGTTGCCTCGCCGTCGCGAGCGCCGCGGCCTCGGCGGCGGCGATGCGCTCGTCGGCTTCGTCGCGGACTCGTCGCAGCTCGTCTCGCAGGCCCGCGGTTTCGCCCTCGACCTGCTCGCGGGACGCAGCGCGAGCCGCGTCGACCGCCTCGGCCCGTGCGGCCTCGGCCTCGCTCGCGCGTCGCTCCGCATCCCCGATGCGCGCCAGCGCCTCGCTCAGCGCCGCGCTTGCCTCGTCCCGATCGGCGACGGCGCGAGCGACCGTCGCGGCATCGCCTTCGGCGGCGCCCTGCTCAGGGGTCGCGGCGGTCCGGTCCGCCTCGTCGCGGAGGCGTGCCGCCTGCTCCTGCAGACGCTGCTCGGATTCGGCGCGGACCTCGGCTTCGGTCTCGGCGCGCACCCGCTCGACCTCGGAGCGGACCCGCTCCCTCGCCTCGGCGCGCAGGTTCGTGACCTGCTTTCGCAGCCACTTCGTCGCCGCCTCGCGCGTCCGGGCTTCGATCTCGTCGCGCTCCCGGGCCAGCTCCTGCGCCCGCTCCTCCGCTCGCTCCGCCCGCTCGTCCGCCTCCCGCAGGCGGTGGTCGAGCTCGTCGACCCGTCCGGCGGCCGCTGACTTCGCCTGCTCGAGGTCCTCCTCGAGGGCGAGGATCTCGTCCATCGCCCGCATCTCGGCCTCCTGCGCAGCCTGGTCGGCGGCGATCTTGATTCGCTCGCCCGTATCCCCCTGACGGCCAGCGGGCGGCTCCGTCGCGACAACGGGTTCGTCGGCGTCCCCGGTGCCGGATTTGACGTCGTCGGGCTCGTCGGTGACGGATCCGTCTGGCTGGTCGGCTTCCGGCGGGTCTTCCTCCGTGGCCTCGGCGCGTGCCTCGCCCCCCGTCACGGGCGCCGGCGGGCGCAGCTCACGTTCGTCGGTGATCAGCGCCCAGTCCTCCGTCACGGGATGGGCTTCCCCGGCTGCGGGCCGGTCCCCGGTTTCGCCACTCGCTTCGGCGTCGGGAATGGGTATCGATTCGGAGTCGGGTTCGTCCCCGAGCTCAGGCGGCGGTGGCGGGAGTGAGGTCTCATCCTCCCCGCGGCCGCGGCGGCGGCCGAAGATCCCTCTGCGTCGAGCCATCGGGCGGCGGAGGTTAGTACCCGCGCCCAGATGCTTCTCTGTATCCGGTCGGCACTCCCTCGGCGAGAGGGACCGACCCCAGGGGAGGGGCGCGCCGCCGCGCATCGTCGGCGGGACCTCCGGAGCTGAGGCACGCCCGGGCAACCGGCTCCACGTCGCTGATGACGGGCGCGTGCAGGGCGTCGGGCGTATCCGCGGGCCGGTGTGAGGAATAGGCACCGAATCGCGCTTGGAAAGTCACATCTGCGCGTTGTTCGGTGGCAGGAGGGGGCGCACGATCGGGGTGCAAACCGGATCCGGCGGCCGCAGGTGCCGCCAGGAAGGAGTTCAGAGCATGTACCCGCTCTTCGGATACGTCCACGCCCGCGGGGCCTGGGCGCTGCGCAGCGCCCGCGACCGATTCGCCTCGGAGTCGGGCCAGGGAACGGTCGAGTACGTCGGCCTCGTCCTGCTCGTCGCGGCGCTGATGGGGGGCATGGTGGCCGCTGTCGGCGGCCTCGGCAGCCTCTCCGGCATCGGCAAGGAGCTCGGCGAGGCAATCACGAAGAAGATCGTGCAGGCCGTCCAGAAGATCACGTTCGCGTCCTCCTGAAGGTGCGAACGGCGCCGGGGCCGTCCGTCGCGGCGGGCGGCCCCGACCGCCTCTTTGGGAGACTGGCTGCGATGGGGCAGCGCAGCTACGACCGCTCGAACGCGGAGATGCGACCGGTCGAGATCGAGCCGGGGTTCGTCCGCACCGCCGACGGCTCGGCGCTGATCTCGATGGGGGAGACGCGCGTGATCTGCACTGCGTCGATCGCCGAGGAGGTGCCACGCTGGCTGCGCGGTCGCGGGAGCGGTTGGGTCACCGCCGAGTACGCGATGCTCCCGGCCTCGACGAACGAGCGCAAGCAGCGTGACTCGGCAAGGGGCCGTCCCGATGGGCGCTCGACCGAGATCCAGCGCCTGATCGGCCGCTCGCTCCGCGTGGTCACCGACTTCGAGGCGCTCGGGGAGCGCGCGGTCTGGGTGGACTGCGATGTCCTGCAGGCCGACGGGGGCACCCGCTGCGCGTCGATCACGGGTGCCTACGTGGCCCTGCACCTGGCTCTCGCCGCCGCCGTCGAACGCGGCGAGCTCGAGTCGGTTCCGCTGACGGGGAGCGTCGCGGCGCTCAGCGTCGGCATGGTTGCCGGTGAGGCGCTCTGCGACCTCGACTACTCCGAGGACTCGAGCGCGGAGGTCGATGCCAACGTGGTCATGACCGGTGATGGGGGTCTCGTGGAGGTGCAGGCGACGGCCGAGCAGATGCCGCTCTCTCGGGCCTCGCTTGACGAGCTGCTCGGGCTCGCGGAGGCCGGGATCGCGGAGCTGCGAGCGGTGCAGGAGCAGGCGACGGGATCGTGAACGGCGCGCCCGCGCGCCCCGAGCTGGTGCTCGCGACGCGGAACCCGCACAAGCTGCACGAGGTGCGCGAGATCCTCGCCGGGTGGGAGGTCCTGCCGCTGCCCGACGACGTCGAGTTGCCCCCCGAGGACGGTGAGACCTTCGCCGAGAACGCGGCCGGCAAGGCCCGGGCCGCCCACGCGGCGACGGGGAAGCCGGTGATCGCCGACGACTCCGGCATCGAGGCCGCCGCGCTCGAAGGGCGCCCCGGCGTTCGCTCGGCCCGCTATGCCGGTCCGGACGCGAGCGACCAGGACAACCTCGACAAGCTTCTCGACGAGGTCGCCGAGCACGAGGATCGACGGGTCGCCTACGTCTGCGCGATCGTCCACGTCGCCGCTGACGGCGCCGAGACGGTGCGCGAGGCGCGTTGCACCGGCATCCTCGCCGAGCGGCCGCGCGGCGACGGCGGCTTCGGGTACGACCCCGCATTCCTGCCCGACGACTTCCCGGACGGGCGCACGATGGCGGAGTTGAGGCCGGCCGAGAAGCACTCGATCTCACACCGCGGGCGTGCGGTGCGGGCGATCGCAGAGTCGATCAGGGAAGAGGGTCCGCGGTGACATCGACCCGCTCCGGAGCGGCGATCGTCTCGGTCGTCTCCAACAGCGTTCTGATCGTCCTCAAGCTCACGGCGGGACTGATCACGGGCTCCATCGCGATCCTCACCGAGGCCGTCCACTCGGCGATCGACCTGATCGCCTCGATCGTCGCCCTCTACTCCATCCGCAAGGCGGACGAGCCCGCCGACGAGGACCATCCCTACGGTCACGAGAAGGCCGAGAACGTCGCTGCGGGCGCCGAGGCGATGCTGATCCTGCTCGGCGCCACGATCGTCGTGATCGAGGCGATCAGGCGGCTCTTCACCGGTTCCGAAATCAACGAGGTCGGGCTCGGGATCGTCCTGATCGCGATCTCGATCGTCGCCAACTTCGTCGTCTCCACCTTCCTGTACCGGCGCGCGCGGACCTTCGATTCGCCGGCCCTCGAGGGCGATGCGGCGCACCTGCGCGCCGACGCGCTCACCTCGATCGCCGTCCTCGTCGGCCTCGTCCTGGTCGAGGTGACCGGGATCGCGGCGTTCGACTCGATCGCGGCGCTCGTCGTCGCCGCGGCGATCGTCGGCACCGGGGTCGGGCTGGCCATGCGATCGGGCCGGGTCCTGATGGACGAGGCGCCTCCGGAGGAAGAGCTGGACAGGATCGAGGAGGCGATCGCTGCAGCGCGTCCCCCTGAGATGGCCGGCTACCACAAGCTGCGCGCACGCAAGGCGGGCTCACGGAGGCACATCGACCTGCATGTCCAGTTCCGCTCCGGGACCAGTCTCGAGGAGGCTCACGATCTCACCCACGCGCTCCGCGACGCGATCGCCGCGCAGTTCGACAACGCCGACGTGCTGATCCACGTCGAGCCCGAGGGCTCCTACCGCCCGCCCGACGCGCAGGGGCCGCTGCGCTCCGGCTAGCTGAGGTTGACGGCGGCCGCGAGGCCGACCGCGACGAGCGTGATCGCGTAGCCGGTGTAGCCGTTGAGCGCGAAGAGGACTGCAGCGACCGCGCAGACGATGACGACCGTGATCCAGGATGCGCGCGGGACGTCCACGACGTCTATGTTGCAGAAGATGCTGGACGGACGGAAGTCGTGACCGCCACCGTCGCGAAGCCCGCCGCCGAGCGCGCCGTTGCGATGCTGGTCGAGATGAGCGCCGACCTCCGGGCCTGCGCGCTTCTCGGGCCCGGTGACGAGGTGCTCGCCTGCAGCTCCGAGGCGCCGTGGGCGGAGCAGGTCGACGAGCTCTGGTCGGCCGCGGAGGACGCTCGGCGAGCCCCCCAGCCGCCGACGCAGGTCCATGTGGGGAGCGAGGGCGGCGAGGTCTTCGCGCTTCGTGACGGCGGCGTGACGGCGGTTGCCGTCACCGACCGCTTCACGCTTGAGTCGCTGATGTTCTGCGATCTGCGGGCCGCCTTGCGAGAGCTCACCGGGAGCGATGCCTGATGCAGAAGCCGTACCGGTTCCTCGTCGATCGCGTCGCCTCGTACGCGGAGGAGGGAAGCGCGTTCCTGCGCAGGCGGAAGATCCGCAGCAGGCCGTTCGCACGTGTCTGGCGCTCGGGGGGAGCCGCTGAGCCGGTCGAGCTCGACAGCGAGGCGGGGATGCGGCTCGCGGGGGCCGCCGAGGCGCTGATCGCGGCATCCCCGCGCAAGCGCTGAGCTGCAACATCCGTCCACGGGAGGGGGCGCGTCCGGGCGTGGCGGGGTGGGAGGTTTGCGGATGTCCGCGCGTGAACCTGACAAGCGGAGCTGGGAGGAGGACCCGCGGCTGGGCGCCGCCTTCGTCGCCGACCCCGCGCTGGCCGACGAGATCGAGATGATCCTGCCGATGCTCGATCCCCCGGCGCGGGAGCGGTTCGAGGCCTTGCTGGCGGAGGAGGTCGGCCGCCACGAGCGACCCGCGGCGGCGGTGCTGGCCGCTTTGGAGCGTGCGGCCCGCGGGGGCGGCTGATCGCCGCCCGGCTGGTAACGGGGGGCGCCGCGGGGGCTCGCGGGCTTATCGGAGGTGCGGCGCGGTCGCGCCGCCGAGACCCGACCCGGAGCCGAACCCATGCATACCTCCTCGCCGAATCGCCGCCTCCTATCCGTCCTCGTCGCCGTCGTCGCGGTGGCCGCGGTAGCTCTCCTTCTCGCGCCGAACGCCCGCGCCGGCCGCTACACGGTCGCCCAATGCGACCGCAGCAACCGCGCCTATCCCGACGCGCTCTTCGAACGACGTTTCAGCGGCGACTACGCGTTCGCATTCCGCTGCGAGGAGGACGAGGACGCCAACTCGCTGCAGATCCACGCGCTCTCGGGTGCGCCGGACGATCGCTGGGGACGGATCTCGTGGGCGGCTCCGACCGGAACGAGGATCGTCGCGGTCAGCGCCGAGGCTCGGTTGCGCAGCGATTCCGGCCACCAGGCGAGGCTCTCGTTCCTCGACGGGTCCGGCAACGAGGTCGGCCGGATCGCCACCGGCGGCGATTCCCCCGGCGGGTTCGAGACCTACTCACGTTCGCTCAGCGACGCCGGACGCGAGCGCTTCGCCGCCTCCCTCGCGTGCGTCCAGCGTGATGGCTGCCGCTACTCCGAGCAGGCGCGGACCTGGCTCAGGTCGGTGCGCCTGACGATCGAGGACAAGGTCCCGCCCGCCGTCGCCTGGTCCGGATCGATTCTCGGCGGCGGGTGGAAGCGCGGCAAGGTCAGCTTCCAGGGGGGCGCGGGTGACACCGGCTCCGGCGTGGCCGGCCTCTACGCCGAGGTGAACGGCGTGCCGGTCCCGCCGAGCCAGACGTCGGCGTGCGCCTCGATCGCGGGAACCGGGTACGTCTCGCGGGTTCAGCCCTGCCCGCTGCTGGCCGCGGGAGGAGGGGACCTCGACACCGCCGCCTCGCCCTTCGTCAACGGAGAGAACCGGCTGACGCTGTGCGCGATCGACTATGGCTCGCGGCCGGCGACCGGCTGCGCTGCGACCACCGTCCACGTCGACAACGCCCAGCCCGAGGTCGCGTTCAGCTCGGCCCAGGATCCTGAGGATCCCGAGGTGATCTCCGCCCCCGTCGTTGATCGCCATTCCGGAGCGGCGGGCGGTCTCATCTCCTACCGACCGCTCGACGGCGGCGCGTGGCGCGACCTTCCCACCGAGCTCGTCGACGGGCGTCTGCAGGCCCGCGTCGATTCCAGCGCGGAGCCGCCCGGTCGGTACATCTTCCGTGCAGCGGCCGGTGATAACGCCGGGAACCTCGCGGCCAGCACGGCGCGGGCGGACGGCTCGCCGATGGTGCTGAGCTTCCCGTTGCGCACGCCGACGGACCTCGCGGCGTCGGTCGGGGGCGACTCGACGGCACGGTTGCGCTACGGCGAGCGGCCCCGCTTGGAGGCGACGCTCCGAGACGCCGACGGCAGGCCGCTCGCGGGCCAGCCGCTCGATGTCGTCGAGGCATACGCCCACGGGTCCTCGTTGGCGCCCGTGGGTCGCACCGTCACCACCGACTCACGCGGGCGCATCGACGTCCAGCTCCCGGCGGGTCCGTCGCGCGAGATCAGCATCGCCTATGCCGGATCGCGTCGCTATCTGGCTGCCGCTCAGCGTAAGGTCGGCGTCACCGTGGAGGGCTATGCGCGGCTCGCGGCGATCCCGCGCCACGTCACGGCCGGGCGCAAGGTGCTGTTCCGCGGCTCGGTCGGGACGCTCGGTGCGGTCCTCGGGCGCGGCAAGCTCGTCGAGCTGCAGGTCAAGGGCGGTGGGATCCGTCGCTTCCGCACGATCCGGCAGGCGTTCCGAACCGACCCGCGTGGCCGCTGGAGCCTGCGCTACGGGTTCGACCGCTTCTACAAGCGACCGACGCGGTTCCGCTTCCGGCTCAAGGTCTCGCGGGAGGGCGGCTGGCCCTACCTGGCCCCTTCGGTCTCCCGGTCGCGGACGCTTCAGGTGGTGCCGCGGAAGAAGAAGCGGCGAGGCCGCTGACCCGGGAGGCTCGCGCCGAGGCGTTCAGACCTGGTAGCGCCCGATGTCGGCCTGGAGGCGCTCGGCGTCCTCCCGGTCGATGTCGGATAGCGCTGCCTCGTCGCGGGTCTCGGCGGCCGCGGCGCCGGCACGCCGCCAGCGCATCGCCGCCAGCCCGATCGCGATCAGAGCGACGAGCAGCCCGAGCCCCGGCAGGATCCAGGCGGTCAGGTCGAAGCCCTTGCCGTCGGGGACGGCGAGGACGGCGGGGCCGTACTCGTCGACGAGGGCGTCCTTGATCTCGTCCTTGGTCTTCCCCTTCGCGATCAGGTCGTTGATGAACGCTCGCTCGCGCTCCGCCTGCGGCGAATCGGAGAGCTGCAGCGCGGTCCCGCAGATCGTGCACATGACCTCGTCCTCGATGTCCGGGAGGCTCGCCTGCGGCTCGGGGTTCGCCTGCGCGGTGGCGGCGGCGGGGAGCAGCAGCAGGAGCGCTGCGGCGATGGTCAGGAGCCTGCTCATGACTTCGCCTCGATCAGCGGCTCGAAGCTCTGGCGCAGGATCTCCGCGTCCACCGGTCCTCGGTAGATCAGGGCGATGTCGCCGTCGGGGTTGATCAGGAAGGACTCGGGCAGGCCCTTGACGTTGTAGCTGTCCATCTGCTCGCCGTCACCGTCATGGAGGAGCTCGTAGCTGAGGCCGTACTCGTGGGCGAACTTCTCGGCGTCGGGGGTCAGGTCGCGCGAGTTCATGCCCACGACGACCAGATCGTCGCTGTTCTTCCTCGCGAACTCCTCGATCGCCGGAGCTTCGTCGCGGCAGGGCTCGCACCACGAGGCCCAGAAGTTGAGCAGCACCCACTTGCCCTGGTGATCGGCGATGCTCGCCTCGCCGTCGCCTCCGAGGCGCTCGACCGAGGCGGCGGGAGCCTCCTCGCCGACGGCGATCGACGGCCCGCCCTTGGCGACGAGGCCGAACGCCAGCAGCGCGATCGCGCCCACCGACGCGAGGATTGCGAGGAAGCCGTACTTGCCCATCGACCGGGCAGGTTAGAGAGGGAGGCTCACCACGACCCCACCACGACCGCGACCTCGAGCGCATCGGAGCGGGCGACGCGGACATCGAGCCCGGCGTCCGCTGCGATCGCGGCCGCGGTGTTGGCGGTGGTGCTCGCGGCCTCGATCATGACGGCGCCCCCCGGCGCGAGCCAGTCGGGCGCACCCGCGACGATCCGCCGCAGCGGGTCCATCCCGTCGGGTCCGCCGTCGAGCGCCCACGGCGGCTCGTACAGACGCGCCTCGCGTGGCATCAAGCCGAGCTCGCGGGTGGGAACGTAGGGCGAGTTGGCGGCGATGAGGTCGATGCGGCCTCGCAGCTCCTGCGGTAGCGCGTCGTAGAGATCGCCTTGGTGAACCGCGGCTCCGAAGCGCGTCAGGTTGCGTGCGGAGAGCTCGACCGCGCTGGTATCGATGTCGCTCGCGTGCAGCTCGATCCCTGGCATCGCCGTGGCGATCGCGGCGCCGACGGCGCCGGCGCCGCAGCAGAGATCGAGGACCAGCGAACCCGCCGGGCCGCGATCCCGAAGCGTTGCGACCGCCTCCTCGACGAGCAGCTCCGACCGGTTGCGGGGCACGAACACGCCGGGCTCGACCGCCAGTCGCACCCCGGCGATCTCGGCCCATCCGACCACGTACTCGATCGGCTCGCCCGACTCGCGGCGCCGCACCATCGCGGCGAGTGACCGTTCATCACCCCTGGACTCCTCCATCAGCAGCGCCGCCTCCTCCTCGGCGAAGACGCACCCCGCTGTGCGCAACCGAGCGACGAGCTCGCCGTCGGGTCCGGAACCGGGTGCTTCTGGGGTCGGCTCGGGCAAGAGGGGAACCGGGAGAGCGGGTGAGGGGAATCGAACCCCCGTCACCAGCTTGGGAAGCTGGTGCTCTGCCATTGAGCTACACCCGCGGGGGAGGGAGAAGATACCCCCGGCGCCGACCCGCCGCCCACCGAACCCTCTGCACAGCTCCCCTCCGCGCCGATCGGGCGGGGTGGGACACATGAGCCGTCCGCGGCCCGACGCGTGGCGCGAAAACCACGCATACGGTGGAAAAGGCGCCACGCGCGGGAAGACCCGGGACGCGCTCCGCCGTCCGCGGCCCGACGCGTGGCGCGAAAACCACGCATACGGTGGAAAAGGCGCCACGCGCGTGGAAAACCTCGGCCGGGCCCCGCCCACGCCGGGCGGACGGTCGAGGGAGGGCTCCCGGGACCAGGTCGTCTCCGGGCCCGGAGCGATGCCGGCGCCGAGATGGGCGGCTGCAGCTGCGGCTTGGGAGCGAGGCCGCCTAGCTCGACTGGCTCGACGGGCGGATCAGGATCTCGTTGACGTCGACCCGGCCCGGTTGCTCCACGGCGTACAGGACCGCGGCGGCGATGTCGTCGGCCTCGAGCACGCCCGTGGGGCGGTTGTCGAAGAACGGGGTATCGACCATGCCGGGCTCGATCAGCGTCAACCGGATCGAGGTGTTGTCGTGCATCTGGCGCAGCTCCTGACGCAGCGACTCGCCCATGCCCGTGACGGCCCACTTCGTCGCCGAGTACAGGGAGCCCGGGAGCGCCCGGCGCCCGGCGACGGAGCTCGTGATGACGTAGTGGCCGGAGTCGCGCTCGAGCAGGTGGGGGAGGGTCGCGCGGATCGTGTGCGCGACTCCGAGGACGTTCGTCAGCACCATCGAGCGCCAGTGCTCCGGGGACTCCTCGAGGAACCCGCGCGAGGCGCCGAAGCCGGCGTTCGAGAAGACGACGTCGAACCCGCCGAAGCGCTCGATGGCGGCCGCGGCGAGAGCCTCCACCGATTCCCACTCCGTGACGTCCGTGGGAGCGACGAGCACGTCGTCGCCTCCGCCGAGTTCCGCGGCGAGCTCCTGCAGCGGCTCCTCGCGGCGCGAGGCCAGGACGAGGTTGTAGCCGGCTTCGCGCAGGCGCTTTGCGGTGGCGGCGCCGATGCCCGTGCTGGCGCCGGTGATCAGGGCGGTGCGTGATTCGCTCATGCGCCCATTCTTAGCAGCGGGCCGATCGGCCGTCGACGCATTGAGCCGGGGTCTCGACCCTGCGATAATCCGCGACCCCATGGATCCGGATCGCAAGCGGCGCTACCGCCTGATCGTGGCGTTGACGGCCGTCGTCCTGCTCGCCACCGCGGGGCTGTACGTGACGTACAGCGCCTTCAGCGGCTCGACCGAGACGAAGGAGCCCTCCCAGGTGCTCGCCGACGGGCCCAACGGCGAGTCCGCGCAGGTGACCGGCAAGGTCGTCTCCTACAAGCGTGAGGGCGCCGACCTCAGCTTCGTTCTCGAGGATCGCGACGGTGGCACCCAGACCCTCCCGGTGGAGTACACGGGGATCGTCCCCGACCCCTTCCGTGAGGGCCGTGAGGTGATCGTCACCGGCACGCTGGATCAGGAGGGCGTCTTGATGGCGCAGAAGGACAGCCTGATCACGAAGTGCCCCTCGAAGTTCAGCGACGAGGCCGAGGCTGATCCTGAGCACGTGATCATCGAGCAGTGACGGCGCTCGGCTCCGCGGCGCTCGTCGCCTCCCTGCTCGTCGCCTGCTACGCCGCCGTCGCCGCCCTGATCGCGACCCGCGGCGACCGCCGCTGGGCCGTCTCCGCACGGCGCGGCATCTACGCGATGTTCGGCCTGCTCCTGCTTGCCGTGATCACGCTCGAGATCTCGTTCCTCCGCACCGACCTCACGGTGGCGCTGGTCGCCGAGCATTCCTCGGAGACGACGCCCGTCCTCTACAAGCTCACCGCCCTCTGGGGGAGCCAGGCGGGATCGCTGCTGCTGTGGGCGTTCGTGCTCTCGATCGCCTCCTCCGCGGTGCTCTACATCACCCGCAACAAGCACCGCGAGGTGGTCCCGTGGGCGACCGCGGTGCTCGCCGGGGTCGCGATCTTCTTCATCGGGATGATGGTCGCCGGGATCTTCTTCCCGGAGGCGGATTCGTGGCCATTCGCCGCCTCCGACCCCGTGCCCGAGGTGGGCGCCGGGCTGACCCCGCTGCTCATGCACCCGGCGATGGCCATCCACCCGCCGATGCTCTACTCGGGCTACGTCTTCTTCACGATCCCGTTCGCCTTCGCGATCGGCGCCCTGATCACCCGTCGCCTCGACGCGAGCTGGATCCGTTCGACGCGCCGCTTCGCGCTCGTCGCCTGGGTCTTCCTCTCCATCGGGATCGCGCTCGGCGCCCGCTGGTCCTACAGCGAGCTCGGCTGGGGCGGCTACTGGGCCTGGGATCCGGTCGAGAACGCGGCGCTGATCCCCTGGCTCACCGGCACCGCCTTCCTGCATTCGATCATGGTCCAGGAGCGGCGCGGCATGCTTCGCGTCTGGAACGTGTCGCTGATCTGCGCCACGTTCGTGCTCTCGCTGCTCGGCACCTTCCTCGTCCGCTCGGGCGTCCTGCAGTCGATCCACGCCTTCGGCGAATCGAAGGTCGGCGTGCCGCTCCTCGTCCTGATCGGCATCGTCACGATCGGCTCGACGATCCTGATCGCCTCCCGCCGCGAGTCGCTGCAGTCCGAGCGCCGCCTCGACTCGCTGCTCAGCCGCGAGGCGATCTTCCTCGTCAACAACATCCTCCTCGTCGGGCTCGCCGCCGTGATCCTCTTCGGGACCTTCTTCCCGCTGATCTCCGACCTCGTCGGCGACAAGGCATCGATCGGGCCGCCTTGGTTCAACCGGTTCGCGACTCCGCTCGCGATCGGGCTCGTCTTCTTCATGGGCATCGGTCCGCTGGTCGCCTGGCGGCGGGTCAGCCTCGCCGGCATCCTCCGGGCGGTCGGCATCCCGCTCGCCGTCACCCTCATCGGCGCGGTCATCCTCGCCTTCACGATCGGGATCTCCGAGAGCCCGACCGCCTACGCGCTCTTCCTCGGCGGGATCTTCACGCTCGCCGCGATCGTCCAGGAGGTCGTGCGCGGGGTCGAGGCACGCCAGTCGCTCGGCGGCGGCGGTGTCTTCGCTTCTTTGGGCTCGCTGCTGACCCGCAACAGACGGCGCTACGGCGGCTACATCGTCCACGTCGGCCTCGTCCTCGCTCTGTTCGGGATCGCCGCTTCCTCGAGCTTCCAGACGAGCAGGGACCTGCGGCTCTCGCCCGGCGACAGCGCCGAGGTCGGCGACTACACCGTCACCTACGCGCGGCCCTACGCGCAGGTCCCTCCGGCGCTCGCCTCCGACCTCGACGCGGCCGGCGTCGCGGCTCTCGGCAACGACGAGGACAAGATCGCCTTCGGCGCGGTGCTCTCCGTGACCCGCGACGGCAAGACGGTGACCACGCTGAATCCGTCTCGCGAGTACTACTCGCCCGACAACCCCGACCCGACCGCGCCCATCCAGAGCTTCTTCCAGGGGGAGCCGACCAGCGAGGTCGGCCGCGACGAGGGCCCGACACGGGATCTGTGGAGCTCGATGCAGCCCGACCTGAGCTCCTTCGACCGCGAGATCGACGGCTTCGACCAGCGCTACGCGAAGGTCATCGAGGGGCTCACCCCGGAGCAGGCGTCGAACCCGGTCAACCAGCAGCAGCTCGCGGCGCTGCAGGCCGCTGAGATCGGCAACCTCGTCCAGCGCTACATGAACGAGACCCCGCCGGCCGAGATCCGCTTCAACGTCAACCCGTTCGTGATCTGGTTCTGGATCGGCGTCGCCGTCGGCGTCGGCGGTGCCCTGTTCGGGCTCTGGCCGAGCGGCGAAGGCAGGCGCCGGCGCGTTTCCGACGTCTACGGAGCCCGCTTGGCCCGCGACCTGTCGCGGATCTGACGACCCATCCACCGCTGTATACGGAGCCGTCTGCCGGATAGATACGAATGGAGCTGCTGATCGCGATCATCATCGTGTCCGTCGTCGCCGCGTGGGTGACGATGCCGCTGCGCCGCGGCGAGGGCGCTCTCGACCATGGGCTCGAGGATCCTCATCTCGCCGACCTCGAGGCGCGCAAGCAGGCCAAGTACCGCGAGATCCGTGACAGCGAGCTCGATCACGCCCAGGGGAAGCTCGGCGACGACGAGTTCGCCCGCCAGGACGCCGAGCTGCGCCGCGAGGCGATCGCGATCCTCAAGGAGATCGACGCCGTGACCGCCGCGAAGCCGGAGAGCGCCGGGGCCGCGGAAGCCGGGGAGAGCGCCGGGGCCGCGGAAGGCACGCTCGAAACCGCTGGTTCACGCCCCGCAGGGGCCGCCCCGGATCGGGACGAGCAGTAGTCATCTACACTGCCCCGCCGTGGAAACGATCCTCGGCATAGTCCAGGTGATCATCTCGATCGTGATGATCTTCCTGGTCCTCCTGCACTCGGGCAAGGACGCTGGCCTCTCCGGCGCGTTCGGGATCGGCGGCGGCGGCAGCTCCTTCGGCGGCGGCTCGCTCGTCGAGCGCAACCTCGACCGCTGGACGATCTTCTTTGCCGTCCTGTTCGTCGTCAACACCATCGTCCTGCTCAAGATCTAGCGACCGCCGGCGACCGCGCCGCGTGGCGGCGGCGGCGGCGGCTCTCGGCCTGTCCCTCGTCCTGCTCGCCGGCTGCGGTGGACAGGAGGCGAGCGGACCCGAGCCCGAAGGAGCTCCGCCCCAACCGGGCGGTGAGCTGAGCATCGCGGTCGACGGCCGGATCCGGACGATCGACCCCCTGTTCGCCTCGTCGCGGGCCGAGCGCCTCGCCTCGCGCCAGGTGTACGAGCCGCTCGTCTCGCGGCAGAACGGCCCCTTCGGGCAGACGAGGCGACTCCCGGGCCTCGCGCGCCGGCTCCAGTCCAACGAGAACGCGACGCTTTGGTCGCTGCGCCTGCGCGACGGCGTCTCGTTCGCCGACGGCGAGCTGCTCGACGCCGACGCCGTGAAGGCCAACGCCGAGCGCTGGATGAGCGCCCACGTCGTTCCCGGCCTCAGCTTCGTCGACTCGCCGCGCCCCGGTCTGGTCAGGTTCTTCCTCGATCGGCCCGACGCGGGCTTCGCGCGGACGCTCGCGCAGCCCCGCCTCGGCCTCGTCGCCTCGGGAGCGATCTCCTCCGGGGTCGCGGGAATCGGGGTGGGAGAGTGGGGGACGGGTCCGTTCGAGCTCCGTGAGCGGCGCGGGAGGGACGTGGTCCTCGCGCGCAACGCGGGTTGGTGGGGAACGCCGCTCGGACTCGGTCCGGGTGTCGATCAGATCGCCCTGCACGGCTCCGGGTCCTCGGCCATCCGCGCCGAGCAACTCGAGTCGGGGCAGGTCCGGGTGGCCGACGAGCTCGACCACGGTGGCGCCGATGCAGCCGCCGCCGACCCGCTCCTGACGACGATCAACGGCGACGGCGAGACGATGGGGCTCGAGCGCTCGGTGCGCGGGATCGACACCGCCGCCGCGGGCCAGTCCCTCTCCGACGTCTGGTTCAGCGACATCGGCTGAGGGATCCCGCTCGGCATGAGCCGGGTGGAAGGCCCGGCCGGGAGCCCTTTGTCGACCATTCCGACTATGTCGATAGGACGAGTGGACATTGCGCCGCCGACGCTGCTACATTCCCGCGCCGTTGTTCACCAAACCAATCAAGAAGGTCGAAAACAAACCCATGCATCTCATCGATTCGATTCGCTCGCGCGCAGCGCGGGTGACCATGGCTGCGGCGGCGACCGCGGCCCTCGGAGTGGGTGTTGCCGCGTGCGGCAGCGACAGCTCCGGGTCGAGCGACTCGACCGGGCCGCAGAGCGGCGAGGTCGCGCTGGTCGGCTACTCAACGCCGACCGACGCCTATGAGACCGTCCTCCAGCCCGGGTTCCAGGGCACCGAGGACGGCGCCGACGTCACGTTCACGAACTCGTTCGGCGCTTCCGGCGATCAGTCGCGCGCGGTCGAGGCCGGTCAGCCGGCTGACATCGTCCACTTCGCGCTCGGCCCCGACGTCGAGCGGCTGGTCGATGCCGGCCTGGTCGACGACGACTGGGACGACGGCGAGTACAAGGGCACCTACCAGGAGTCCGTCGTGGCGTTCACGGTCCGTGGCGGCAACCCGAAGAACATCAAGAGCTGGGACGACCTGATCCGCGACGACGTGGATGTGCTCGTCCCGAACCCGTTCACCTCGGGTGGTGCTCGTTGGGACATCATGGCCGCCTACGGTCAAGCGATCGAGGAGGGCGCCTCCGAGGACGAGGCTCTCGAGTTCACGAAGAAGCTGCTCGAGAACGTGACGACCCAGGACGCGAGCGCCTCCGACGCGCTCGAGACGTTCACCGCCGGCGAGGGCGACGTGCTGATCTCCTACGAGAGCGAGGCATACCGCGCCCAGGACGCCGGCGAGGATGTCGACGTCATCGTCCCCGACAGCACGATCAAGATCGAGACCAAGGGCGCCGTGCTCAACGACGAGTCCGCCCTGAACCCGGGTGCGGCCCAGGCGTTCGAGGACTACCTGCTCTCGCCCGAGGGCCAGCAGGGCTTCGCCGACGAGGGCTTCCGCCCGGTCGATCCCGACGTGCTCGCGGAGAACGAGGACAAGTACCCGATCCCGTCCGGTCTCTTCACCATCGACGACTTCGGTGGCTGGGACCAGGTCACCGAGGAGTTCTTCGGTGAGGAGGACGGCAAGATCACCAAGATCGAGCAGGACCTGGGGGTTCCGACCGCCTGATGGCCGGAACCGCTACAGCTCCGCGTCTCCCGAGGCAGGCCGCTTTCCGGCCTCGCCTCGGGAGCGCCCTGCTATCTCGCGGGATCGTGGTCACGTGGCTCAGTGTGATCGTGCTGATCCCGATCGTCGCGCTGACGCTGAAGGCCTTCTCCACAGGCCCGATCGAGTTCTGGGACGCCGTCAGCAGCCCGCAGGCGGTTGAGGCGTTCCGCACCACGGTGCTGCTGTCGCTGATCGTCACTGCGATCAACTGCGTGATGGGCACCGCGATTGCCTGGGTGCTCGTCCGCGACGAGTTCCCCGGCAAGGGACTGCTCAACGCGACGATCGACCTTCCCTTCGCGCTGCCGACGATCGTTGCCGGTCTGACCCTGATCGCGCTCTACGGAAACGACAGCCCGTTCGGGATCGACATCGTCCGTACCCCGGTCGCGGTAGTCATGGCTCTGCTGTTCGTCACGCTCCCCTTCGTCGTCCGCTCAGTCCAGCCGACGCTGATCGAGCTCGACAAGGACATGGAGGAGGCCGCCGCGTCGCTCGGCGCCGGCAACCTGACCATCTTCCGCCGCATCATCGTGCCCAACCTGCGGCCGGCGATCCTCTCCGGCGCTGCCCTCGCCTTCGCGCGGGCGATCGGGGAGTTCGGCTCGATCGTGCTCCTCGCCGGCAACGTCAAGATCGCCTCCGTCTACATCTTCGCCAAGATCGACAGCGGTGACCCCGAGGGCGCCGCCGCGATCTCGGTCGTCCTTCTGCTCATCTCGGTCGGGATCCTGCTGCTGATGGGCCGGTTCGCGAAGAGGGGGCTGCCGATCTGATGACCGTCCCTCGCCTCAGCCAACTCGGGATCCGCTCGGTCGTCCTCTTCTACCTGACGTTCCTCCTGCTCCTTCCCGTCGCGATGGTCTTCTATCGCGCCTTCGAGGACGGGTTCGGCGTCGCCTGGGACACGGTCACGAGCGAACAGGGGATCCACGCCCTGCAGCTGACCCTGACGACGGTCGCGATCGCGGTTCCGCTCAACACGATCTTCGGAGTCCTCGCCGCGCTGGTGCTCGTCCGCCAGAACTTCCGCGGCAAGGCGATCCTGAACTCGCTCATCGACATCCCGTTCGCGATCTCACCCGTCGTCATTGGGCTCTCGCTCGTGCTCCTCTACGGCCCGCGCGACACCGCCGTCGGCCAGTGGTTCTTCCAGCACGGGATCCTGATCATCTTCTCGACGCCCGGCATCGTAATCGCCTGCATCTTCGTCTCGCTGCCGTTCGTCGTCCGCGAGGTCGTTCCGGTCCTGCATGAGATCGGCGACGAGCAGGAGCAGGCCGCGAAGACGCTCGGCGCGAACTGGTGGCAGACCTTCCGGCGCGTGACCCTGCCGGCGATCCGCTGGGGAGTCACCTACGGCGTCGTCATCTCGACGGCCCGGGTGCTCGGTGAGTTCGGCGCGGTCAGCGTCGTCTCCGGCAAGGTGATCGGGGAGACCGAGACCCTGCCGCTCTTCGTCCGTCAGCAGTTCGAGACCTTCAACGGCGCCGGCGGCTACGCCTCCGCGCTTGTGCTCGCGGTGCTCGCCCTGCTGACCCTGGTCCTGATGAACCTGATCAACCGTAGAAAGGAGAACTGATGGGTATCGCCGTCCAGAACGTCAACAAGACGTTCGGTGATTTCAAGGCGCTCGACGATGTCACGCTCGACGTCCCCGACGGCTCGCTGACCGCGCTGCTGGGCCCCAGCGGCAGCGGCAAGTCGACCCTGCTGCGCCTCATCGCCGGGCTCGAGGAGGCCGACTCGGGCACGGTGCTCCTGAACGGGGAGGACGTCACCCACGTCTCCGTCCAGGACCGCGGCATCGGCTTCGTCTTCCAGCACTATGCAGCCTTCAAGCACATGACCGTCCGCGACAACATCGCGTTCGGGCTGACGATCCGCAAGACGCCGAAGGACCAGATCCGCGCGCGCGTCAAGGAGCTGATCCGGCTCGTGCAGCTGAATGGGATGGCGCACCGCTATCCCTCCCAGCTCTCCGGCGGCCAGCGTCAGCGCATGGCCCTCGCCCGGGCGCTCGCGGCGCAGCCGAACCTGCTGCTGCTCGACGAGCCCTTCGGCGCCCTCGACGCGAAGGTCCGCAAGGAACTGCGCGAGTGGCTGCGGAACCTCCACGAGGAGGTCCCGGTGACCACGATCTTCGTCACCCACGACCAGGAGGAGGCGATGGACGTCGCTCAGCAGATCGTGGTCATGAACCAGGGCAAGATCGAGCAGGTCGGCGAGCCGAAGGAGCTCTACGAGAACCCGAAGACCGAGTTCGTGATGGGCTTCGTCGGTGAGGTCAACAGGCTCGGGGACGCGCTGATCCGCCCGCACGACCTCGACCTCTCCCTGACCCCGATCGAGGGTGGGGAGGAGGCGAACGTCGAGCGCGTCAGCCATCTCGGCTTCGAGGTCCGGGTCGAGCTCAGCCTCGCCAACGGCGACCACGCCTGGGCGCAGGTCACCCGCAAGGAGGACGAGGAGCTGCAGCTCACCGAGGGCGTCAGCGTCTACGCCCGTCCGAGCCGAGCCCGCAAGTTCCAGGGGGCCGAGGCGCAAGGCGACGACGGCGCGTCCGCCGAAGAGCTTCAGGTCGCCTAGCGCGGGAGCGTCGCAGCGGCGGGAGGGCGCCCGCCGCGACCGGCTTCGCCGGTAAATGAGAATGTAGTCTCAGCTCCATGAGCGGGCACGACCACGGGCACGCGGGCCATTCCCACGGCGTCTCCGCGCAGGCCGACACGCGGATGCTGGCCTTGGCGCTCGCAATCAACCTCGCCTTCATGCTGGTCGAAGTCGTCGTCGGCATCGTCGCCAACTCGCTGACGCTCCTCACCGACGCGGCCCACATGCTGACCGACGCCGGTGCGATCGGGCTCGCGCTCGTCGCGGCGAGGCTCGCACAGCGCAGTCCGAGCGGGTCGATGACGTTCGGGCTCAAGCGCGGCGAGATCCTCTCCGCCCAGGTCAACGGCATCACGATGCTGCTGCTTGCCGTCTGGGTGATCTACGAGGGCGTCCGCCGCCTGATCGATCCACCTGACGTCGAGGCGAGCCTCGTGCTCTGGGTCGGGGTCGGCGGCCTCGCCGCGAACCTGGGAGCCGCTTGGGCGCTCGTCAAGGCGAACCGCTCCAGCCTCAACGTCGAGGGTGCCTTCCAGCACAACCTGATCGACGCGCTCGGCTCGATAGCGGCCATCGTCGCCGCCGGGATCATCCTCGCGACCGGCTTCGAGCGCGCCGACCCGATCGCCTCGCTCGTCATCGCCGCGATCATGCTCCACTCGGCCTGGGGGCTGCTCAAGGCATCCGGCCGGATCTTCCTTGAGGCCGCTCCCGAGGGGCTCGACGTGGAGGAGATCGGCGAGGCGATGATCGGCGTCGGCGGCGTCGTCGAGGTCCACGACCTCCACGTCTGGGAGGTCACATCCGGCTTCCCCGCGCTCGCCGCGCACGTGCTGGTCGGTGCCGGAGACGACTGCCACGGGATCAGGCTCGAGCTCGAGCGGATGCTCCACGGGCGCTTCGCGATCGACCACACGACATTGCAGGTCGAGCACCTTCCCGAGCGGTTGCTGCAGGTCGAGACCCGGCCCATCGGCTAGGCTTGCGGCGTCAGATGGAGCCCTGGCGAGGCGCTTGCCTCGAACCGCCACGAAGGCTGATGGCTCCTTTCGCTCAAACGTCGCCAGCGAGAGGAGCCCATGCAGACGCTCAAGCCTGACGCCCGCGAGATCGCCGCCATCTTCGCCGGCGGCGCGATCGGCGCACTGCTCCGGACCGCGCTCACCGATCTCGCCGGCCCCGACCCTGGAAGCTGGCCGTGGGCCACCTTCGCGGTCAACATCTGCGGCGCGTTTCTGCTCGGCTACTTCACGACCCGATTGCAGGAGCGGTTGCCCCTTTCGACCTACCGGCGGCCATTGATCGGGACCGGCTTCTGCGGGGCGCTGACGACGTTCTCGACGATGCAGGTCGAGCTCCTGCGAATGATCGATGCCGGGCATGTTCCGCTTGCGGCGCTCTACCTGACCGCGAGCATCGCCTGCGGCCTCGCGGCCGTGCACCTCGCGACCGCCCTCGTCAGACGGATCAGGGTGGTGATGTGAACGCGCCGCTGTGGATCGGAGTCGCCGCCTTCGGGGGCGTCGCCGCGACCCTCCGTTTCCTCGTCGACGGCGCGGTGTCGAGGCGGATCGACGGCGGCTTCCCGTGGGGAACGCTCGCGGTCAACCTCTCGGGTGCGTTCGTGCTCGGGATCCTGACCGGCCTGGCGCTCTCGGACCCGGCCGCGCTGGTGGCCGGAACGGCGGTCGTCGGCTCCTACACGACGTTCTCGACCTGGATGCTCGAGACGCAACGGCTTGCCGAGGAAGGTGAGGTGGCGCCACCGGCGGCGAACCTCCTGATCAGCCCCGCGCTCGGCATGGCGCTCGCCGCCGCGGGGTGGGCTCTGGGGTCGGTGCTGGCGTGAACGGGCTCAAGCTGATGACCTACTTCGGGGAGCGCGATCGCGTCGGCGGTCATCTGCTCGCCGACGAGCTCCTCGACCTCTACGGCGCTCACGAGGTGCGAGGCAGCCTCCTCCTACGGGGGGTCGAAGGCTTCGGCCTGACCCACGGGCTGCGGACCGATCGGCTGTTGACGCTCTCGGAGGATCTCCCCGTCATCTCGGTCGCGATCGACGAGCGCGACCGGATCACCGAGCTGGTCGACGACCTGATGCAGATCAAGCGGCGCGGGCTCGTCACCCTCGAGCGGATCGAGACCCTCCCTCCAGACGCGACGCAGATGGTGGAGCCGCTCGCGCCCGGGCTGCACGAGGCGGCGAAGCTGGCCATATACCTCGGACGCCAGGAGCGGGTCGGCTCCGACCCGGCGTTCGTCGCCGTCTGCGACCTGCTGCACCGCCGCGGGATCGCCGGGGCGACGGCGCTGCTCGGCGTCGACGGCACGCTGCATGGCCGCCGCTCACGCGCTCGTCTGCTCGCCCGCAACGCCGACGTGCCGATGATGGTGGTCGCGGTTGGATCGGGTGAACGGATCTCCACCATCGTGCCGGAGCTGCGGAAGCTCCTGGATGACCCGTTGATCACGCTCGAGCGCGTGCGGATCTGCAAGCGCGACGGCGAGCTGCTGGCGCGGCCGCACATGCTCCCGGCCGAGGACGCGGCCGGGATGGGGCTGTGGCAGAAGCTCACCGTCTACACGTCGAGCTCGGCGCTGCACGAGGGCCGACCGATCCACTCCGAGTTGGTCCGGCGCCTCCGCGAGGCCGGCGCCGGTGGGGCGACGACCCTGCGTGGCGTCTGGGGCTTCCACGGAGGGCATGAGCCGCACGGCGATCGGCTCCTGCAGTTGCGTCGCCGTGCGCCGGCGATGACGATCGCGGTCGAGCGCCCGGACCGGCTCGCGAAATGCTTCGAGATCGCCGACGAGCTGACCGCTGAGCGCGGTCTCGTCACGACCGAGATGGTGCCCGCCGTGATGGCGTTGGCGGCCGGCGAGCGCCGCGGCGGGCTGCGGCTGGCGAGCCACGACTACTGAGCGGAGCGGCGAGCCACCCGACAGGATCGGGAAGAGCGCCTCGTCGCGCGCGCGGGTAGCGCCCACGGATGCGCGCGCCGGGGCGGATGCTGAGGATCACACCATTGCTCATGGCCGGCAGCGACGAACGGCATCGGATGTTGATCGAGCGGTTCGCCCCTGGGCCCGACGGGACCAGGACCGAGCACGCGTTGATCCCCGGTCGGCCGAACGCCGTCTATCCGTGCGTGATGTCGGCCGACTTCCTGCGCGCGGTATCCGAGAACCGCCTCGTCCGCGCTCTCTTCGCGCTGCGCTCGCTTGCGGAGCGCGCGGTTGCCGCGCTCACGCAACGCCCGTTCAGCGAGCCCTCCGATGTGGACTCGTTGCGGCTCTGCGACCTGACCGGAGAAGGTGAGTGGGTGCTCCTTGGTGAGGATCCGCCGCATGAGGTCGCGTTCGGGGTGATCGGGAGGTTCTGGGCTGGAGAGACCGTTTGGGAGATGACGAGTGCCGACGAGTTCGCGGCGTTCGCGACGCCCGGCTTCGCCAAGATCGTCTGCAACTTCTCCCTGCGGACGTACGGGAGGGACCACACGCTCGTGTCCTACGAGGCGAGAACGGAGGCGATCGGTGCGGACGCCCGGCGCGCCTTCCTCCGATACTGGCGGCTCGTCTCGCCTTTCGTCGGGATGGTCATGCGCTCGCAGCTGCGCGTGATCGCGCGCGACGCCGATGCGAGCGGCTGAGTTGGGGGGGATCCGATGCTCAGCCGCTTCGAACGAGTGGCCTCGCCGATGATCCGGTGGCTGCGATCGGCGCCGTCGATATCGCCCGCGCCCCGCTCAGCCTCAGGCGCCGATCGCTCCAGGCCCTAGGGGGCGCCGGTCCAGCCGTTCGAGAAGCAGTACTTGTCGACGTCGGCGCACGCGGGGACGCCGTTGCCCTCCAGGAAGCTCTGCTCCTGGGCGAGCCCGTCGGCCGATGCACGCGGGTAGCCGTGCGGATCACCGCCGAAGCCCCACTCGGTGCGCGGCGGCACGTTCTCGTCCGGCGGCGTCGCGGTGCCCTGTCCACGGGTACCGGCGAACCCGACCGGGCCGCCGTCGTAGTAGACGAGCATGCTCCCGCCGGTGTAGGGGAAGGAGCTCACCTGGTTGATCCCCATGTACGGGTTGACGTCCCAGTGGCGGCCGGCCTCGAGCGCCGGTGAGTAGAGCGACGCCCCGACCGTCCGCGCCTCGGCCTCGGCGGTCACGTTGGCGACCTGGTGGTCGCCGAGCGCGGCCTGCAGCAGGACTTCGTGGGGGTTTGTGTTCGGCAGCGGGTTCGTCGTCATGTTGTGGGCGTAGCCGTTGGCCTCGCCGCGATCCCAGAGGAGCTGGACCAGCGACAGCATCAGCGGTCGCTCGAGCTCGTTGGGGTAGTTCGAGTAGAGCCCGATTCCGCCGATCTTGAAGTACTCGTCGGAGTCCACGCTGCGGCGCAGGAGCGTCGAGTAGTTCATGCCGGTGACGTTGAGCACGCCGCGATCGACGTCGGGGTCGAGCGCCGTCAGGGCGCCGCCCATGATCGCCCCCTGGCTGACACCCATGTACTTGAGCCGGGTGTCATCGCCGGCGGAGGTGTCGATCACCGAGCCCGCGGGTTCGCTGCCCGCGCCGTCCGGGTCCATCGAGAACGCCGGGTCGGTGGCCAGCCCGTTGGGGTGGATGAGCGCGCGGCCGAGGTACATGAAGTTCACGAACCCCTGCTGCATGCGGTCGGCGATCTTGTTGAAGTTGGACATGTCCGACAGCGCCGCGAGGACCGTCGCGAGGTCCTGCTCGGCGAAGCCCTCCCAGTCCATCGCGCAGTAGATCGTGTTCGAGTTCTGCGCGAGCTGCCCCTGGCCGGTGAGCTGATCGGCGCTGCCGAGGAGCCCGTGGCCGTAGGTGCCGACGCCGGCGGGGTGGAGGGTCCCACCGGCCACCACCGAGTCCGGGATCTCACAGCGCCACTCGACGTCGCGCGTGTAGCTCGGATCCCAGGTGATGTCGCCGTTGGCGTCGTGGGAGAACTGGGCACCCGTCGGGCACCCGTTCTGATCGAGGTAGCAGGGCACCTCGATCGTCCCCTCCACGCGACGTGCGATCTGTGAGGGAAGGCTTCGCTCTCCCGGGGGGATGGGGTCGCCCTGGTTGAGCACGCGGGTGATGGTCCAGTCGGGCGAGAGGCCGTCGATCTTGCGGTCGGCGAGGTCGGTGTCGCCGAGGCGCGCGAACGCGTCGTCGCGGATCGTCGTCGCGCGACCGGTGACGCTGTCCTCGCTGGCGACGGTGAAGTCCCATGCCATGTAGAGGCTGTTGCGATCGACGCCGGCCTTGGAGGTCAGGTCGTTGATGATCGACTCCATGTGGGGGCGCCGCGACTCGACCTCGGGCTGATCGGTGATCTCGTTGTCGCGGTAGACCTGGAATCCGATCGGCGCCTGGATCGGCTGGTTGCTCGCGTCCTTGAGGTTGCGCAGCGCGACGATGTAGCGCTCGCCGAAGTCGAAGTTCTTCGCCGGGCGGATGATCAGGTTGACGTCGCCGGTGTTCGACGGGTTGGCGTTGATCCCACCCGGATCGCTGCCGTCTGGGTCGACGGTGGTCGGGTTGGAGTCGAGCTCGGCCCAGATCGGCTGGCGCTCACCCGTGTCGGCGTTGATGACCATGACGGCCTGGTCGGGATCGGCGTAGGCGTGCATGTCGTCGATGGGGACGATCCCCGAGTTCGCGAACGCGGCCGGCGTCTCGAGGCCAGGGATCTTGATCACGATCAGGTTGCCGGGGCTGAAACCGTCGGCGCGGTTCATGTCGGTCGGATCGATGTGGACGCCGTTGACGTTGGCCGGCATCGATGCGCTGTTCAGGTTGAGGCGCTTGCCGGTCGCAGTGGAGGAGTCGTTGACCGTGAAGTAGTCGTTCGGCCACGGCTGCAGGCACACGGCCGGGTCGAGGAAGTCGCAACGATCGGCGTTCTCGACCGGGACCGGGGTGTAGGGCTGCTCGCAGCGGGACGGGTCGGACTTGAGCGTCGCCTTCCCCTTCGACTTCCCCTTCTTCTTCGAGCCGGGGACGCCGAACGTCGCGGTGACCTTGACCTTCTTCGAGCCGCAGGTGGCGAGGTTCTCGGCGCCCGCCTTGGTCAGCTTCAGCGTCGCCTTCCCGCCCTTGGCCCCCTTGATCTTGGCCGGCTTGAAGTTCTTGCCCTTGCCGCTCTTGGCGGTGAGCTTGGTCTTCCCCTTCACCTTGCCGCCCTTGACCTTCACCTTGACGGCCAGCTTGCCCTTGTCGAGCAGCGATGCCTGGCTCTTCGTCTTGATCTGAACCTTCACCTTCGGCTTGCCCGACTTGCCGGCGCCGGGCTTCGCCTCGGAGGCTCCGGCCGCGACGAGGGCGACGAGCCCCGCGAGAAGGATCAGGAAAGCGAGGGGCGCGAGCCCCCTGCCGGTATGACGGGTCGCCAGGTTCAAGTTGCCTCTCCTAAGTTCTTGTGGGTCCTGTGGGTGCCTGTCGCGAAGCTCCCCAGACCGCGCGGATGGCGGTGTATAGCAGAGGCAGAACGACCGCCAACCCGGTTCCCCCTTCGCGGCCGACATGCCCAGGCCGCCCGCCGAGTGGTCCCACCTGGCGACGAGACCGCCGGTTCGGGCCACTCGGTGTCGCGCGGTGCCGGTCCTCGGTGCCCGAGGGCCTAGCCCGCGCGCGTGAGCGTCCAGCCGAGCTCGGGAACGACGAGCTCGGTGGAGGTTGCGAGCACCGTCACCGTGCGGATCTCGCCGGACGGGTACTCGAGCGCGCCGTAGTACTCGCGCGGGTTCGAGTCGAGGTTCTCGGCCCGCTCGACCTGTCGCAGACCGTCGACGGAGTGGAGAGTGAGGCGTCTCGTGTCGCCGTCGGTGCCCGTCACCTCGACCGTCGCGGGCGAGCAGTGGGCGTTGAAGTTGGGGATCCGCACCTTCCCGGAAGGGGTGTCCCCCGAGTACTCGATGTCCGCGCTGGGGCCGAGGCCACGCTTGGAGGTGTTGCCGCGCGGATTGTGGAGCACCTTCCCCGGCAGCGGCCCACCGGTGACGTGGAACCGCCAGCCCTTCTTCCGCGGCGCCGCCAGGTCACGCTGCCAGTAGCCCGTCTCGCCGTCCTTCCTGCCCGCCACCCGAAGACGTCCGTGGACGGCGTCGAGCCCGAACTTGCTGATCGAGATGGCCGAGGTGATCGTCCCGTGGATCTTCGGCTGCCGAGTCCACGGCTCGGCCGGGAGCTGGATCGGGGCGCCGTCTCCGGCCCCCCGCTGATCCTCGTAGGAGTAGTCGAAGAAGATCGCATCATGGCCGGAGATGTCGAAGTCGTAGAGGCGGGTGAACATGTCCCCGCGCTTGCCGATCACGAAGACGTGGGAGCCGCTCGCGGAGATGTTGACGGCGCGGAAACGGCTCCGGTGCGGGCCGCACATCTGGTAGCTGTTGTCCCGCGGCAGCCATGGGTCCCAGAAGTCGAGGAGGCGACCCCCGCCGCGGAGCCCCCAGATGTGGGAGACCTTGTAGTCACCGACCGGGGTCCGGTTGCCGGCGGGGTCGGTCCACGTCTCGTCCTCGGCGCGGGAGATCACCGACCACGTCCAGGCCTTGGTCCCACCCGGGATCGTGAAGCCCGAGCCCGTCCACACGGGCGGCCCCCAGCGCGAGCTCCAGTTCCACTGAGCCGGGTCCTTCAGCGCGTTGTCCATCGCGTAGACCTGCCGGGTGTGGTCGAGGCCGATCATCTCGTCGTCGTCCGCGGAGATCGCCGTCAGGTGCCCGGCGAGGCAGGAGGGGAGGGGGACGAGGCGCCACGGCTCGCCGGCACCGCGACGACGGGCGTAGAGGTCACCGTCGAGCAGCGCGAACTCGTAGAGCCGGTTGAAGCTGGTGGTGGTGGTCCGTAGGTCGACCCGCTTCGGCAGGCCGTGGCGACGCGCGGGCCAGTCCACCGGCAACGGGGAGGCCGCGCCGGCCCGGACCGTGTCCTGCTCATTGACGGTGCCGCCGGGGTTGAGCGCGGCGGCGCAGCTCGGGTTGCCGGCTCCCTGGGCGGCTGCGGGGCCGCCGGCCTGCGCGAGCAGCACCAGGGCGGCGAGCGCGACGATCAGCGAGCCCGCGAGCAACGCGCGCGGGATCGGGTGGGGTCGCGAGTAAGACGAGCGAGGCATTCGCCGCCGCATTCTCCCGTTCCGGCAGGATTGAGGCCATGACCACCGCGCTTCGCTCCACGCTCCTGTCCCGCCGCGACCTCCAGTTCCTCCTGCATGAGTGGCTCGGGGTTGAGGATCTGCCCGAGTACGGGGAGGTGCTCGAGCTCGCCGAGCGGATCGCCACCGACCAGTTCGCGACCCACAACCGCGAGGCCGACGAGAACGAACCGCACGTCGGCGAGGACGGGACCGTGCAGCTCGTCGACGGCGTCGCTGAGGCGCTTGCCGTCTTCCACGGGTCGGGGATGGGAGGCGCCGGGATGCCGGAGGAGGTCGGGGGCATGGGCCTCCCGAGCACCGTCTCGATCGCCGCGTTCGCCTACTTCCAGGCGGCCAACGTCGGCACCGCGGCCTACCCGATGCTGACCACCGCGGCCGCGAACCTCCTGCTGCAGCACGGCTCTCAGGAGCAGATCGAGAAGTGGGCGGTGCCGATGGTCGGGGGCCGCTTCTCGGGAACCATGTGCCTGTCGGAGACGCAGGCGGGCTCCTCGCTCAGCGACATCACGACGCGCGCGGAGCCGCAGGATGACGGGAGCTACCGCGTCACCGGCTCGAAGATGTGGATCTCCGGCGGCGAACACGAGCTCACCGAGAACATCGTCCACCTCGTGCTGGCGAAGATCCCGGGAGGGCCCGCTGGGGTCAAGGGGATCAGCCTGATGCTCGTCCCCCGCTACCTCGACGGCGAGCCCAACGGCGTCGTCCTGGCCGGCCTGAACCACAAGATGGGCTACCGCGGGACGGTCAACACGGTGCTCTCCTTCGAGGGCGCGACCGGTTACCTCGTCGGTGAGCCCCACCGGGGACTCGCCTACATGTTCGCGATGATGAACGAGGCCCGGGTGGGCGTCGGCCTCGGCGCCACCGCCCTCGGCTACACCGGCTACCTGAAGTCTCTGCAGTACGCGCGGGAGCGGCCGCAGGGGCGGCCGATCCAGTCGAAGGATCCGGCGGAGCCGCAGATCCCGATCGTCGAGCACGCCGACGTCAAGCGGATGTTGCTCGCACAGAAGAGCTACGTCGAGGGGGCGCTGGCGCTGATCCTCTACTGCTCGAAGCTCGTCGACGACGGCGACGAGGAGCTGCTCGACATGCTCACGCCGATCGCCAAGGCCTGGCCCGCGCAGTGGTGCCTGGAGGCGAACTCGCTGGCGATCCAGATCCACGGCGGCTACGGCTATGCCCGCGAGTACGAGGTCGAGCAGCACTACCGCGACAACCGCCTGAACCCGATCCACGAGGGGACCAACGGCATCCAGGGGCTCGACCTGCTCGGCCGCAAGGTGACCCAGAACGGCGGCGCCGGCCTCGGCCGGCTCGCCGAGGCGATCAACGGCGCGATCGCCCGGGCGCACGAGGCCGGGGGAGAGGCCGCCGAGCTCGGCTCCGAGTTGGAGGCCGCGCTGGGGAGGCTTCTGGAGACCACGGGTGCGCTCTGGGCCGAGGGTGCCGCGGGTGTCGAGGCGACGCTCGCCAACGCGACGATCTACCTCGAGGCCGCGGGCCACGTCGTGATCGCGTGGATGTGGCTCGAGCAGCTCCTCGCCGCCGGGGCGCAGGAGGGCGGCTTCTACGACGGCAAGCGCGCCGCCGCCCGGTACTTCTTCCGCTACGAGCTTCCGCGCACGGGCCCGCAGTTCGACCTGCTGGCGACGCGCGACCGCACGACGCTGGAGATGGAAGACGCCTGGTTCTGATCGGCCGTCCAGCCGAGCGTCAGTCGCGCACCCGGCGCGACTTCTCCTGGAGCTTGCGGCTTGCCTCCAGCGAGTCCCAGCCGGGAAGGTCGGTCGTCAGCTCCGACGAGTCGCCGAACACGGCGCCCGCGGCCAGCTCGGAGCGGAGGTCGCGGTCGAGTACGACCGCCGCACACTCGAAGCCTCCCTGCATCGCGGCGACGATGCCGTGGCCGGTACGGGAGGACACGCCGCCGAGGATGAGGCCGTCGACCTCGGTCCGGTGAGCGGGGCGGAGCGGGCCGAACTGATCGGTGGCGACCTCGATCCCGTAGCAGGAGCCCTCGGATGAGAGGGTGTAGCGCGTCTGGGTCATCGGCGTAGAGGCCTCCTTCCAGACGATGTGCTCGCGCAGCGGCCCGAGCTGCTGCTCGGCGCGGTCGATGAGCTTCTCTGTGAGCTCGTCCTTGATCCGGTTGTAGGACTCCTGCTTGCTGTACTTCCCGTTGGCCCCTTCGTCCGTGACGCCCCAGGCCTCCGGATCGGAGGTCGCCCAGGTCATCAGCTCGACGGTCGAGCAGCCCTCGGGAGCGTGCCCGGCGCCGGCGGGGTCCTTGGCGCTCGCGGAGGAGATGTAGACGGGCGGGTCCTCGTCGAGGCGGCCCTCGGCCACGGGCCCGTAGTAGGCCTCCTGGTCGTAGCGGCTGTGCAGCCAGTAGTTGGTGGCGGGCATGCGCTCGGAGATGTCGAAGTCGAGCCCGAGGTAGACGGTCACCAGGGGGGTCGCCATCCGGTAGCCCTCGACGCGCTCGCGCGTCTCGGTGGAGACCGCCTCGGGGTCGAGCAGCTCGCCGAAGAGGTGCTTGATGTCACCGGTGGCGACCACCCGCTCGCAGTCGATCTCCTCGCCTCCGGCCAGGGTGACCCCGACCACTCGATGGCCCTCGGCCTCGCCCTCTCCCTCGGCGGTGCGGATGCGTTCCACGGCCGCCCTCGTCCGGACCCGGCCACCGTTGGCGTGGATCACCTCGACGAGGTTGCCGACGAGCTCCTGGCCGCCGCCCTCGACATAGAAGGCACCATCGCGCATGTAGTGGTCGATCAGCCCGGCGTGGAGAAGGACGGGGGTGCGTGAGGGGGGCGTCGCGTAGTCGCCGGCCTGGGCGGTCAGCACCGCCCGTGCCCGCTCGCTCACGTAGTGCTCGTCGTAGAGCTCGGTGAGTGGGCGCATGCCCCAGGAGACCACGGTCGGCGCCAGTCGCACGTACTCCTCGAGGTCGGTGTCGGGACCGGGGACGCCGACCTTCCTCAACTCCTCCATCGCGCTGCGCATGACGCCGACGACCGCTCGGATGCCCTCCTCGTCGTAGGGGAACGTCTCGACGAGGCGCTCGGTGTAGGCGTCCCAGCCGACCGGGACCTTGAACTCGAGGTCGGGGAAGACGAGGGTGTCGAAGCCGTCGCGGTCGAGCTCGGCGAAGCCGATCCGCTCGCCGAGGCCGATGCCCTTGAGCAGGCGGGCCATCTCGCCGGTCCTGACGCCGCCGATGTAGTGGAACCCGACGTCGAACCACCACTTCTTCTTGCGCCGGAAGGTCTGCGCGCAGCCGCCGGCGACGTCGTGCTGCTCGAGCACCAGGACGCTCTTGCCGTTGGTCGCCAGATAGGCGCCCGCCGTCAGCCCGGCGAGCCCGGATCCGATCACGACCACGTCCGGACGCTCCGGCATGGGTGGGACCTCCTTCACCCAGTGACCGGCGGGATCGGGGGCGTCGGAGCGGGCTGTATAGTCAACGGCATGAGTAGTCATAGATTTGACTATAACCGGATCGGCCGCCGAGGGTTGGGTCAGTGGCTCTGAGGCACGCGGTGATGGTCGCGCTCTCGGCCTCCGACTCGACCGGATACGAGCTCTCGAAGCGCTTCGACAAGTCGGTCGCCAACTTCTGGCCGGCCTCTCGGCAGCAGATCTATCGCGAGCTCGACCGCCTCGAGGAGGACGGGCTAGCCACCGCCCGCCTCGTGCGCCAGGAGCGCCGACCCGACAAGCGGATCTTCACCCTGACGGCGAGCGGCCACGAGGCCCTCGACGAGTTCATCCGCGCCGAGACGGCCCCGACGGTCGTCCGCGACGACCTCCTGATCAAGGTCGCGGGCCTCGACGAATCGAACCGAGGAGACGTCGCGGACGCCGTTCGTGCCGGACTCGAGTGGCACGAGGAGAAGCTGAGCGCCTACCGGAAGCTGCGTTCGGCCGCCCTCGGGGAGATGAGCGAGAGGGAGTACCTGGCCGGCGGCCCCGATCTCCCCGGCTTCGGCCCCTACCTGACGCTGATGCGCGGGATCGAGTTCGAGGAGAGCACGGTGCGCTGGGCGCGAGAGGTGCTGACGCTGCTGGAGCGGTAGGTCGGCGAAGCGGCCGCCGGCCGCGAAACTCCGCGCGGGCCGCCCGCGACCGACCGGGCGCCGACCTGTCACCCGGAAACGGACCTATGTTCCACCTCTCGGTGACAGGTCCTCGGGACAGCACGCTCGCGCCAACGTGTCACTCGGGAACGGGCCTGTGTCCCACTTCTCGGTGACAGGTCCTCGGGAGGTCGAGTCAACAGCCCGTCACCACCCATGACCACCCGATCTGCGGGTCACGAGCTTCCATCAGTGCGGCTGAGAGGAGTCGAACCTCCACGGGCTTATTCAGCCCACAAGGCCCTCAACCTTGCGCGTCTACCAGTTCCGCCACAGCCGCGAGGGCCGCGTGATTGTAGGGGGCGAGGCGAGTCGGGTGCGTCGTGAGAGCGGTCGGGCTTGAATCCGTCCGCCGACCCCTCTACGGTACGAACATGTGTTCCCAGAAGAGCCGCGACCAAGACCTTAGGAGGCCGTGTCCGTCATGGACCTGAACCTGACCAAGCGCCAGAGCGAGATCTTCGAGTTCATCAAGACTCAGATCGACAAGACGGGCTATCCGCCTACGGTGCGCGAGATCGGGCAGGGCCTCGGGCTGCACTCGCCCTCGACGGTGCACGCGCACCTCGCCAAGCTCGAGCGCTCCGGCGTCCTGCGTCGCGACCCCTCGAAGCCGCGGGCGATCGAGATCCTCGTCGAGCGGACCAAGCGCGTGATGCGCCCGGCGGTGCCGCTGGTCGGCCAGGTCGCTGCGGGCACGCCGATCCTCGCTGAGGAGAACATCGAGGATCAGCTCGAGATCCCGGCCATGATCGGTGCCGACGACGGCGACTACGCGCTGGCGGTACGCGGTGACTCCATGCGCGACGCGGGGATCCTGAGTGGCGACTACGTGGTCGTCCATCCGGTCGAGGACGCGGACGACGGACAGATCGTCGTCGCGATGATCGAGGGGGAGGCGACCGTCAAGCGCCTCTACCACGAGACCGACGGCGTCCGGCTGCAGCCGGAGAACGACGCTTACGAGCCGATCATCTCCAAGGAGGCCGAGGTTCTCGGCCGGGTGATCGGCGTGTTCAGAAGGGTGTGATCGAGATGAGGACCAGCACCAGACGAGAGCGGACCCGCTCCCACGGGGACCGCAGGATCAGGATCGGGCGCCCGAGCCGCCGGGGCGAGATCCCTGCGCGCGCCGCGCGCCGCGGCTTCGACGTCAGGGCCACCGCGGGTAAGCGCACGCTCGAGGACGCCGTCCTCGAGGCACTCGACGGACTCAGGACCGTCGGCGAGGCGACATGCCCCGTCTGCCATCACGAGCGCATGACGGCCGCCGGCTGCTCGTCTTGCGGTTCGAGTCTGAACTGAGGCTCACGGGTCCGGCTCCGGCCGGGCTCGCCCGGGAGCGAGGGCCGGTGCGGCCGGCTCAGCCCAGGTCGGCGTTCATCTCGGCCACCCATGCGGCCTTGACCTGCCGCCACTCCTCGTCGGTCATCCCGCGCTTCCAGTAAGGCGAGCAGGAGAGATCCGCCAGGGACTCGGCGCGATCGGCGAGTAGGTGGCGCCGCACGGCGCGGATCTCCTCGGCCTCGCCGTGGACGAAGGCGTGGGCTCGGCCGGGGGGCGTGGTGAGGTCGCGGACGGAGTCGGCCAGCGCCTCGACCTCGCCGTGGCCGCTCTCGCGGTGCAGCCAGCGCAGATGGAGGTCGCCCGGTGAGTCGAGCTCGATCTCGTCTGCCGGGCCGTCGACGACCACCCGCACGATCACCGGTGTGCCTTCCGGCACCGCCTCCAGCGAGGCCCCGATCGCCGGCAGCGCCGATTCGTCGCCGGCCATCAGGTGCCAGTCCGCCCCAGGGTCGGGACGGTAGGAGCCGGCCGGCCCGGTGAAGACGAGCGCGTCTCCCGGCTTCGCCTCCGACGCCCAGCGTCCGCTCGCGCCGGTGACGTCGTGGATCGAGAACTCCAGCCACAGCGTCCGCGTGTCCGGGATCCAGCGGCGGATCGTGTAGCGGCGCCGGAACGGGCGCTGCTCGCGCGGTAGATCCTTCAGACCATCGAGGTCGAACGGCGGCTCGTAGGGGGCGGCGGGCGGCGGGATCGCGACGTTGACGTAGGCGTCGGTGGCGTCGTTCGGCTCGAAGCCCTCCAAGCCGTCGCCCTCGAGGGCGATGCGGACGTAGGTGGGCCCGAGCCGCGTCACCTCTGAGACGAGTCCGTTCATGGAGCGGAGGATTGTGCCTAAGTGCGTCGCTCCGCCTCTATGATCGCCGCGCGAGCCACGCGATCGCGGGGAGGTAGCTCCTCGAGGAAAGTCCGGACACCGAAGGGCGAGGTGGTGGGTAACGCCCACCCGGGGAAACCCGCGGGAAAGTGCCACAGAAACACACAGCCGATGGCCCCATCTTCGGATGGCGCACAGGCAACGGTGAAATGGTGCGGTAAGAGCGCACCGGCGTCGCGGTGACGCGGCGGCCGGGCAAACCCCACCCGGTGCAAGGCCAAGCAGGACCGATGACCCGGCCCGGCGAGGTCCAGGTAGGCCGCAGGACCACGGTGAACGTGGTCCCCACGGGGCTCAGGCCCCGCGGAGATGGATGATCGCGCCAGACAGGATCCGGCTTACAGGCTCGCTAAAGAAAGAGCCCCGGGAAACCGGGGCTCTTTCCATCTTGGTTGAGATTCCTGAGCCGTCAGGCTGCTTGGGGCAGCAGTCCTGAGTCGATCTGATCCTCGGGCAGGCCCGCTGCGTTGGCGATCAGGCTCTGGAACTCGCAGAGCGCGACCTCGCCGAGCGCCTCGATGAGCTGCTCGTCGCTCCAGTCCGCCTCGCGAGCCTCCTCGAGCAGGTGAACCGGCGGGTGGCCCTCCGACTTGATCGAGCCTTCGAGGAAGGCGAGCAGCGCCGCCTCCTTCGGGTCGTTGGAGGAGAAGCTCCGGTTGCGGGAGATCTCATCGAGGCCGAAGCCCGACAGGCGCGCCGAGCGGGCGTGCTGGGCGAGGCTGTAGCGGTCACCGCGATGCTCGGAGACGGCGAGGCCGATGCGGATCTCGGTGGAGGGGGGCAACGAGCCCGAGTGCAGCTCCGAGCGGAGCCGCGCGAAGGCCCGCAGCGATGCGGGGGAGCCGGCGAGGACGCCGACCAGCTTGGAGACGGAGCCGCCGGCGGAGGAGATGCTCTTGAGGAGGCGCTCGCTGCCTCCCGGCGCGGTGAGCTCGTCGTGGATGTCGAAGCGGGAGTAATCGGTCTTCACGGTCATGGCGTATCTCCAGGGGGAGTCGGACGTTGGAGGAGGAGGGAGGTCTCTTAGTTGGGGTTGAAGAAGGCTTTACTTCACTTTTAGCTTGTAACTTACGTTGAGTAAGTTATACCCCGGCTCGGATGGAGGTGCAACCCGCCGGATAGGCTGCGTGCCCTCATTACTACGACCGGAGGACCGCACTGGATGAGCGACGAGCAGGAAAAGACACCGGCAGGCGGCGGCACCGCTGAGGACGTGATCGCGGCGGTGGCCGAGGAGGGAATCCGCTTCGTTCGCCTCTGGTTCACCGACGTGCTCGGTCAGCTCAAGAGCTTCTCGATCAACGCCGCCGAGCTCGAGGACGCCTTCGAGGGCGGCATGGGCTTCGACGGATCCTCGATCACGGGCTTCAATCCCATCGAGGAGTCGGACATGATCGCGATGCCCGATCCGTCCTCGTTCGCCGTGCTCCCCTGGCGCCCCGGCGAGGACGGGACGGCGCGCATGTTCTGCGATGTCCAGGTTCCCGGTGGCGATCCCTACGAGGGCGATCCGCGCTGGATCCTGCGGCGGGCGCTCGAGCGGGCGGAGTCCATGGGCTTCGACGCCTTCAACGTCGGGCCCGAGCTCGAGTTCTACTACTTCAAGGACGCCAAGCCCGAGGGCGGGATCCCCGAGGTCCTCGACGACGGCGGCTACTTCGACCTGACCACTCTCGACGCGGGTGTCGACGTGCGCCGTGAGACAACCCTGGCGCTCGAGCAGCTCGGCATCCACGTCGAGTACGCCCATCACGAGGTCGGCCCCTCTCAGCACGAGGTCGACATGCGCTACAAGGACGCGCTCGCGATGGCCGACGACTGCATAACCTACCGGATCACGGTCAAGGAGTACGCGATGCGGCATGGCTGGCACGCGACCTTCATGCCGAAGCCGTTGAACGGCGAGAACGGGTCGGGCATGCACGTCCACCAGTCGTTGATGCGCGACGGCAAGAACGCGTTCTACGACGCCGACGACCCGTACTTCCTCTCCGGGGTGGCGAAGGCGTTCATCGCCGGACAGCTCAAGCACGCGCGGGAGATCGCACCGCTGTTTGCGCAGTGGACCAACTCCTACAAGCGGCTCGTGCCCGGCTACGAGGCTCCCGTCTACCTCGCCTGGTCCCGCCGCAACCGCTCGGCGCTGATCCGCGTCCCGCTCTACCACCCCGGCAAGGAGATGGCGACTCGCGCCGAGCTCCGCTGCCCCGATCCCGCCTGCAACCCCTACCTGTGCTTCGCGGGGATGCTCCACGCCGGCCTGGAGGGGATCGAGAAGGGCTACGAGCTACCCGAGCCGATGGAGCAGAACCTCTACCACCTCGCCCCTGAGGAGCGGCACCGCCGCGGCATCGAGCAGCTCCCCGAGAACCTCGGCGAGGCGATCGAGCTCGCGGCCGAGTCGGAGCTGATGCTGCGGACGCTGGGCGAGCACACCTTCAACCGCTTCATCGAGATCAAGCGGGCCGAGTGGGAGGACTACCGCCTCCAGGTCACCCCCTGGGAGATCGAGCAGTTCCTGCCGGTGCTGTAGCGGTGTGACCAGCCCGGAGTCGCAGCCCCAGGTCCACCCTTTGGCCCGGCGCCGGACGTGTCACCCGGAAGTGGACTTGTTCTCTGTTCCTCGGTGACAGGTTCACCGGGGAGCGGCGAACGCTGAGTGCCTAGCGGTCGCGCAGCCGTGCGATCGCCTGGGTCGCTGCGACCTTGGCGTTAAGCGCGCCGGTCATCCCGCGCTCGGCGATCGATCCCTGGGGAGGCAGTGCGCCGAGCTGGCGCGCCATGTCCGCACCGTTGAGGTAGCCGTGGTTGGCGACGATCAGCCCGTCTTCGACGACGGTGACGTCGCAGCCCTCGAGCTCGACGCGGGCGCCGTTCGGCACCAGCCCCTCGAACTTGCCGGTGCCGTCGAACGTGGCGCGGACGACGTAGCGGGTCGCCGCCGTGTCCTTCTGCGCGGTGATCGAGAGGATCTCGAAGCTGAAGTCGGGCGCCGCCTGGAACAGCGAGCCGAACCAGGCGCGGAACTCCGGGCTCGGGACGGGGAACTCGACCATTCCCGCGATGCGATCGATGCTGCCCGGCTTCCACAGCGCCTCGGCGGCGTCGAGGTCGTGCTGGCCGAGCGCCGTGAAGTACGCGCGGGCGATCGTCGCAGGCCCCTTGCGCGGCTTGGCCTTGGGCTTGGCGGTGTCGGTGGCTGCGTCCGCGCTCATCGCTTCCAGCATATTCCGCCCCGAGCGCGTCCGGGTCCGTCCTGGGCGTCCAGGATCGTCCACCGCCGATGTCGCCGCGCTCAACATCGGCCCCGGCCGTGCCGAAGGGGTAGGCGTGTCGCTGCCGGTCTACCAGGGCCGCTTCGGGACCGCGCAGGCTGAGCGGCTGCTCTGGCGGGCCGGTTTCGGACCGCGTCCCGGCGAAGCTCAGAAGCTCGCCCGCAAGGGCTTGAAGCGCGCCGTGCTGTCGCTCACCCGGCCGAAGGGGAAGGCGAAGCTGCGCGGGCCGACCCCGCGCGACGACGACGGCCTGCCGCTCGCACCGGCGGACGCCTGGGGCCACGACCTGCTCTGGTGGCTCGACCGCATGGTCCGCAGCGACCAGCCGCTGGTCGAGCGGATGGCCCTGAGCTGGCACGACTGGTTCGCGACCGCCGACGTCGGGCAGGCGCAGCTCAACCTGGACCAGAACCAGCTCTTCCGCAGGCGCGCGCTCGGCTCGTTCGCCGATCTGCTGGCCGACGTCACCGTCGACCCGGCGATGCTGATCTGGCTCTCCGGCAACGAGAACACGGCCGAGGGCCCGAACGAGAACTACGCCCGCGAGATGATGGAGCTGTTCACGCTCGGCGCGGGCAACGGCTACACGGAGACCGACGTCCGCGAGCAGGCCCGCGCGCTCACCGGCTGGACCAACGACTGGGACGAGGACCTCGGCTCGGTCAACTTCCGGTTCGATCAGGAGTTGCACGACACCGGCACCAAGCGGATCTTCGGCAAGAGCGGCAACTACGACTGGCGCGACTCCTGCAGGCTCTGCCTCGAGCACCCCGCGCACGCCGGCTACTTCGTCACCAAGCTCTGGTCCTACTTCATTCCGAAGCCACCCTCGAAGAAAACGCTCCGGGATCTGAAGAAGCTCTACAAGCGTCGCAAGTACGCGATCCGGCCGGTCGTCGAGGCGATTCTGCTCCACCCTGAGCTCCACACCGGCCCGCGGATGGTGAAGCCGCCGATCGTGCAGATCGCCGGGATGCTGCGTGGCCGCAAGAGCGGGATCACCACCGACGCCTGGACCTGGATCGCCGACGACGCCGGCCAGCGCCTGTTCCGCCCACCGAACGTCTCCGGCTGGGACGAGACGCGCTGGCTCGACACCGCTCGCCTCGGCGGCCGCTGGACCGCGGCGGGCCAGTCGACCGACCTCGATTCAGCCGATGACGACGACTACGACGCCAAGGAGACGCCGAAGCAGGCGCTCGAGGCCGCGCTCAGGTTCTGGGGGAAGCCGACGGTTTCCGACCGCACCCGCAGGGAGCTCCTGCAGTTCTGCTCGCGCGTGGAGAAGGTGGCGACGGAGGAGTGGCAGCAGCAGAGCTACCGGGCCCTGCGCCAGAACGCGCTGCGGATCCTGATCGCATCGAGCCCCGACTACATGACGGCGTGAGATGAGAGCGAGCCGATGACATCGCCGAGACCAGACCGCTGCTGCGGCGAGCACACCCGCGCCGAGATGATGCGCCGTGGTGTCGCCGAAGCCGGCCGCGGGCTTCCCACCATCGAGCGGGGGATGCCCGCGCCCGCCGGCACCGGGCTCTCGCGGCGTTCGTTCCTGCTGCGGACCGGCGGTCTCGCCCTCAGCGTCTACGGCGCCGGTCTGCTCGGCCCGAAGGCGTTCGGAGAGGGCATCGCGCGGGCCGCCGGGGCGGCTGACTCGAAGGTGCTCGTCTCGGTCTTCCTCGACGGTGGCATCGACGCGCTATCCCTGCTCTCACCGGTGGAGGACCCGACCTACCGGCGGCTGCGACCGAAGCTCGCGATGGACCCCGCGGCCGGTCCAGCGTGGACCGAGGACCCGCGGTTGCACTGGCACCCCTCGGCCTCGCCGCTGCACCAGCTCCACCAGGAGGGCAAGGTCACGGTCTTCCCGGCGATCGGCTACACCGACGCCGACCAGTCCCACTTCACCTCGCGCCACTACTGGGAAGTGGGCGAGCTGAGCACGAAGACCAACACGGGCTGGCTCGGGCGCATGCTCGACATCGTCGGCACCCCCGACAACCCCTTGCAGGGCGTCTCCCTCGACGGCACCCTCTCACCGAGCCTGGCCACGGCCCGGGTCCCTGTCGCGGCGACCTGGGGAGCGCGCTACGACCTCTGGGCGCCCGGGGTCTGGGGCGATGTCGAGGACCTCATGTTCGACGCCTTCGGCCGGATCGGCGCCGGCGCGCAGAGGGGCAAGGACAAGCAGATGAAGGAAGCGGGCAGGGTGGTCGGGCAGTCGAACACCCTGCGCACGCAGCTCTCCTCGTTCGGGGACGAGATCCAGAGTCCGGTCGCCTACCCCGACGACGATCACTTCAGCGAGAGCCTCGCTGGCCTGGCGGCGATGCTCGCGGCTGGGCTGCCGATCACGGTCGCCTCCGTCGACGCTCCGGGCCGCTTCGACACCCACGATGAGCAGCGCGAGGATCTCGCCGAGGACCTCGCGGCCACCTGCGACGGCCTGCTCGCCTTCCAGCGCGACCTCGAGGCGCGTGGGCTCGCCGACCGCGTCGTGACGCTCGTCTGGTCGGAGTTCGGGCGCCGCCCGGAGGAGAACGACTCGGCCGGCACCGACCACGGCGCCGGCGGCAACGCCTTCCTCATCGGGAGCCCGGTCCGCGGGCAGATGGTCGGTGAGTGGCCCGGCCTCGACACGCTCGACGAGGACGACAACCTGCGTTCGACCTCGGACTTCCGCGCCCTCTACTGCGGCCTGATCGAGCAGTGGTTCGGCGTCGACGCCGGCCAGGTCATCCCCAACGCGGCGAGCTTCCAGCGGGCCGCCCTGATCGGATGAGCCGCCGCGCCCTCGGGTCGATCGCGGCGCTGCTCGTGGCGCTGGCGGCGCTCTCGTCGGCGGCGGTGCCCGCGAGCGCGGGCAAGAAGGGCGACGAGCTGCCCGATCGGATGCTCATCACCGCCCGCGAGTACCACCTGACGCTTTCGAAGAAGAAGCTCCAGGCGGGCGAGGCGATCATCCAGCTCTACGACTACGGCGAGGATCCCCACGACCTCGTCCTGCAACGCGTAGGCGGGACCCGCGCGTTCAACGTCGGCGAGGTGCAGCCGGGGGAGACCGGTGAGTTGCGGCTGCGACTGAAGCGCCGCTCGACCTATCGCCTCTGGTGCTCGCTCGCCGACCACGCTGCGCGCGGGATGGTCGCGACGCTCCGTACTTCTCGCCGCTAGACGCCCTGTTCCCAAGGAGCAGTCGAGGGGTCTTGGTAACCGCCAGTTGCGCGCAGGCGGCTGACCCTCCCTCGCTGCCCTGGCTCCATGGGCGGGTGGCGCCTCGACCGGGTCATGCGCGGGAGGGTGCGTCGGGCGTCGGGCGCCCGACCCATTCGCAATCACTGGGTCCAGGGACGTGCGATTGCGAATGTGTCGCGCGAGTCGCGCGAATCAGGGTCAGTCGCCGCTGGGGGAGCGGGACGAGTCCGGTCTCACCCCCGCGGTGCTTGGAGGCCTAGGCGTCGATCAGCGCGCGCAGCTCCTCGGCGCTTCCCACCGGCGCCTTGCACGCGAAGCGCTCGCAGACGTAGGCCGCGGGGCCGCCGTCGAGCGCCGGGCGGTCGGCGAGGAGCGGTGGGGTAGAGGAACCTTCGGCGCCTCCCGCGAGCACGGAGCGCGGCCGAAAGCGGGAGCGGTAGGTGGCGGCGATCCCGTCGGTCGCGTCGGGATCGCCGGCGGGCGCGATCAGCGCCACCTCTACGGCGGGCGAGACGAGGCGGTCGGCTGCCGCGAGCAGGTGCGCGAACGCCTGCGGATGCCTGGAGGCGGTGGGTGCGAGCAGCTTGACGACCCCGGCGGCCCAGCTCTCGTAGGTGGCCTCGCCGCTGAGCGCCGCGAGCCGCAGCAGGCCGTTGGCGGCGGCCGAGTTGCCACTCGGCGTCGGGTGGTCCTCGAGGTCCTTGCGGCGGGCGATCAGCTCCTCGTGGTCGTCGGAGGTGGTGAAGAAGCCGCCGTTGTCGGGGTCGCCGAAGCGCGCGATCATCGCCTCGGCGATCTCGCGGGCGGCCTCGTACCAGCGCTCCTCGAAGGTCGCCTCGTAGGCGTCCAGCAGCGCCTCGAGCAGGTAGGAGTGGTCCTCGAGGTAGCCGTTGAGGTGGGCGCGGTCGCGGTTGTAGGTGCGCAGGAGCCGCCCGTCCTCGCCACGCATGGTCCCGAGGAGGAACGAGAGGCAGGCGGTGGCGGCGTCGAGGTAGCGCGGCTCGTCGAGCGCGGCACCGGCCTCGGCGAGCGCTCCCGCCATTAGCGCGTTCCACGCGGTCAGCCGCTTGTCGTCGAGCCCGGGGCGGACGCGCTCGGCCCGGGCATCGAGCAGCGCTCGGCGCGCCGCTTCCAGCCCATCCGGCTGGGGGCCGTCGATCCCGTTCGCCAGGTGCAGGACGCTGCGGCCTTCGAGGTGGCCCGCCGGTGTGACGCCGTAGTGGCGGCGGACGTCGGGACCGAGTTCGGCGAGACCGGCGGCCTCGAGGGCCTCGTCGACCTCGTGCATGGTCCAGGTGTAGAAGCGCCCCTCCTCGCCCTCGGAGTCGGCGTCGAGCGCTGAGTGGAAGCCTCCTTCCGGACCGCGCATCTCCGCCAGCGCCCAGTCGAGGATGCCGGTGGCGACGTCGCGGTAGCGCTCCTCGCCGAGCTCCTTCCACGCGCGCAGGTAGGTGCGTGCGAGCAGGGCGTTGTCGTAGAGCATCTTCTCGAAGTGGGGGACGAGCCAGCGCGAGTCGACCGCGTAGCGTGCGAACCCGCCGCCGAGCTGGTCGTGGATGCCGCCCGCGGCCATCGCGTCGAGCGTGAGCCGTACCGCGTCGTGCTCCCGCTCGCCTCCCTGGGCGAGCAGCAGGTCGAGGGCGCTCGCCGGTGGGAACTTAGGGGCGCCGCCGAAGCCGCCGTTGACCGGGTCGAGGCGGTCGAGCAGCGCCGTGGCCGCATCCGAGGCGATCGCGGTGTCGACGTCGTCGACGGTTGGTTCGATCCGGCCGATCGATCCGAGCTGAGAACGGGTTCGGTCGGCCGCGGCGTCGATCTCCTCGCGCTGGGCGCTCCACGCCTCGTTCACCGCCTCGAGCACCATCCGGAAGCTCGGCATGCCCTGACGCGGCTCGGGCGGGAAGTAGGTGCCGCAGTGGAAGGGGACGCCGTCGGGGTCGCAGAACGCGGTCAGCGGCCAGCCGCCGTGGCCGGTCATCCCCTGCACGGCCTCCATGTAGATGGCGTCGACGTCGGGGCGCTCCTCGCGATCGACCTTCACCGGTACGAAGTGCTCGTTCATGTAGGCGGCGGTCTCGGGATCCTCGAAGGACTCGCGCTCCATCACGTGGCACCAATGACAGGCGGAGTAGCCGATTGAGACCAGCAGCGGCACGTCGCGATCGCGAGCGAGCCCACGGGCCTCGGCGCCCCAGGGCAGCCAGTCGACGGGGTTGTCCCGATGTTGCAGGAGGTAGGGGGACGTCTCGTCAGCGAGGCGGTTGGCCATGTCCCGAGGCTACCCGCGTTGCGCGGGAGCTATCCGCAGGAGGTCTCGTCGGCGGCCGACGGCGTGGTGACGCGCTCCCAGATCTCGCCGAGCCGGGTCAGGTCGGCGTCGTCGAGATGGCGCAGGAAGTGCTCGCGGACGCCGCGCAGGTGGGTCGGGCGGGCCTGGTCGAGGAGCTTGCGGCCGGCCGGGGTGAGGCGGGCGTAGGTGCCGCGGCGGTCGGAGGGGCAGGAGTGCCGTTCGACCACCTCGCGCGAGACGAGCCGGTCGATCATCCGGGTCAGCCCGCTGCGGCTGAGGAGCAGCCGGTCAGCGAGCTCGCCCATCCGCAGGGAACCCTCGGGCGCATCGGCGAGGTGGAGGAGGACCTCGTAGGAGCCGAGGGGGATGCCGTGTTCGCGCTCGAGCTCATCGTCGAGCGTCGCGACGAGCTGGGAGTGAGCCTTGAGCAGCCCGCGCCATGCGGCGAGCTCACGCTCGCTGAGGCGGGTGGGGGATGCAGCGGTCTCAGCCATGGGACGATGGTATCCGTTGATCGTTGCGGTGGCAACTAATTCGTTTGTGTGGGCTTGCGCCGACCGATATAGTTGTACATGCAATTACTTCATGGCGAGAGAACGGACGGCACGATGAAGCTCGAAGGCATCCACCACATCACGGCGATCACCGCCGACGCGCAGGAGAACATCGACTTCTACGCGGGCGTGCTCGGCCTACGGCTGGTCAAGAAGACGGTCAACCAGGACGACCCGACCGTCTATCACCTCTTCTTCGCCGACGAGGAGGGGAGCGCCGGCGCCGACCTCACCTTCTTCGAGTTCCCGGGCGTGCCCTTGGGCCGCGCGGGAGACGGGATGGTGCACGAGATCGCCTGGCGCGTGGCCTCGGGCGAAGCGATCGACTTCTGGGCGGAGCGCCTGGCGGCCCGCGACGTCGAGACGCACCGCGGCGAGAACGCCCTCGTCTTCAGGGATCCCGAGGGCCTGCAACATGTGCTCCGGGTTTCGACCGTGGACGACCCCGCGCTCATCGCCGACCATCCCGAGATCCCCAGGGAACTGGCCCTGCTGGGCTTCGACGGCGTGCGGGCGTTCTCGTCGGATCCCGCTCGCAGCGAAGGGCTCCTGCGTGAGCTCGGCTTCGAGCCCGGGAGCGACCGCTTCACGGAGCACTCCTGGGAGGCGCGAGGTGAGCAGCGCGGCGGAACCATCGCCTATGACGAGCCGCCGAGCGAGCGCGGCCTGCAGGGCGCCGGCACCGTCCATCACGTCGCTTGGGCCTCGACCCCAGAGGAGCACGAGGGGTGGCGGGCGC
Organism: Thermoleophilales bacterium; assembly: GCA_020636895.1. Lineage (GTDB taxonomy): Bacteria > Actinomycetota > Thermoleophilia > Solirubrobacterales > 70-9 > RHKX01. The sequence continues at coordinate 467,260 of JACJWZ010000001.1, forward strand.
GGATCGCCGCCGCCGGCGGGCACCCGACCCCGGTGATCGACCGCTTCTACTTCCGCTCGATCTACTTCCGCGAGCCGAGCGGGGTGCTGTTCGAGATCGCCACGCTCGGACCCGGGTTCACGGTCGACGAGCCGCTGGAGTCGCTCGGTGAGAAGCTCTCGCTGCCGCCCGACTACGAGCATCTGCGCTCGCAGGTGGAGGCGAACCTGAAGCCGGTCCACAGCCCGCGAGAGGTGACGGCATGAGCTCCGAGGCACGCCACTTCGGCGGCTACGAGCTCGGCTGGCGTGGGGTCGACCTGCGCCTGCGCGAGCCCGCCGGTGAGCCTGAGGGAGCCCTCGTGCTCAACCATGGGCGTGCCGCCGACGAGAACGACCTGCACGGCGTCCTCGACGCGATCGACCCCGAGCGCAGGCTGCTCGGGGTGACGACGGGTGCGCCCTTCACCGGCCTCCCGCCGGGTGGTCGCCACTGGTACGTGGTCGAGCGTGTCGGCTTCCCTCACGCCGAGACGTTCGCCGCGAGCTTCGTCGCCCTGCAGGAGCGGCTCGACGCCCTGCTCGCCGAGCGCGGTATCGACTGGTCGCGCACCGTGGTGGGGGGTTTCTCCCAGGGGACGGTGATGTCCTACGCGCTCGCGCTCGGCCTCGGTCGCCCGGTCCCCGCGGGGCTGATCGCGATGAGCGGGTTCATCCCCGAGGTCGAGGGCTGGGAGCCCGATCTCACCTCACGCAGCGGGCTTTCCGTCTACATCCACCACGGGGCCGCCGATCCGGTGATCGGCGTGGCGTTCGCACGAGACGCTCGGGCGCGGCTCGAGAGCGCTGGGATCGACCCGGCCTACCGCGAGACCGCTGCAGGCCACTGGCTTCCGCCGGAGATCGTCCCCGAGCTGCGCGACTTCACGGCCCGGGCGCTCGGCGGCGTCGCTCAGCCGGGCTGAGGTGATGGGGGCGCCGCCGCCGCTGTGGCGGCGGCGGCTTCCCGATGCCCGATCCGGGCTACTTCACGTAGTAGGCACCGGCGAACTTGCAGACGCCGATGCCGTCCTGCGGCAGGTTGACCGCCGCCACGGCGTCGTTGCCGAGGATCTCTGATCCGTCGGGGGCGATGGCCGCGCCATCGCTCTCCTGGTCGATGCCCGGGGAGCCGGTCGCGGCGCCCACCTCCTGGTACTCGCGGTCCGCGGCCGGTGTGGTCGCATCCAGGTCGGTCTCGGAACCGTCGCCGTCGAAGGCCGCGTTGTTCACCGACGTCGAGATCAGGACCCGCGCGATGTCGTTGCCGCCCTCGTTGATGGAGCAGGTGGCCGTCAGGGTGAACGCGCCGCGCTGGAAGAGCTCCTTCGTCTGCCCGTTGGTCAGCGTGAAGGGCTGGACGTTGATCACCTCGACGCCGCCGACGCGCGCCGAGTCGCCGGCCGTGTCAGCACTGGCCGCGCTCGGCACCTGACCGAGGGTCCCCTCCTTGATCTGCTTGCCGGTGAGCGTGTCGTTCTTCAGATCCTTGCCCTTGACCGAGCCGTTCTTGATCTGCTTGCTCGTCACGTTGGCCTTCGAGACGGCGTAGGCGCCGCCGCCGAGTGCGACGAACAAGGCCAGACACGCGATGATGAGCGACGCCGACGGACGTCGCTGGTTCGTCTTGTTCATGGGGCCTCCCCTTCTGTGGCCGATTGCGCAGCCTCCGCGTGGCAGCGCGACCCGATCGCCGGGTCAGGGATCGAGAGTAGCGCGAACGCGCACGGGCCCGGTGCGTTTCGTCTAGCTCCGCTCGGGAACCCAACCGGCGGGGAACGCGCCGGCCGGCAGCACGGCTCCACGCATGTACTCCGGGAACCAGCGCTCGCCGAGATCCCCCGCGGGCCGATCGGCGAGCAGCGGCGCGAGGTCGCCGATCGTGTCGAAGATGCGGAGGGTGGAGCCGATCTGGAGGTCGGCGGCGTTCGGCGTCTCTCCCCCGATCACGCCGTCCGCGATCAGCGCATCGACATGATCGAGCTTCTCGGGGAGTCCCTCGAGGTCCTCGGCGATCCGGACCGCGGTGAGCCCGTGGTATCGCCATGTCGCCCGCACGTAGCGGATCGCGAAGTCGGTGCCCGCGGGGTCGAGCGGCTCCCCGCCGGCGACGACGCCGAGCTGCTCGGGACGGAAGTGGAGGGCGCCCCACGCGAGGTCGCGGCCGAGCTGCTGCAGCTCATCGTCACCCCATCGCTCCGCCTCGCGGACCTCGTCGGCCCGGTCGGCGGGGAACAGCGGCGGATCGGGCGCGAGCTCCTCGATCCTCGCCATGATCGGCCGCGAGCCGTGGACCGGCTCGCCGTCGACGGTGAGGCCGGGCACCGTCCCGTTCCCCTCCCCGAAGATCGCCTCCATGGCCTCGGTGTGCGGCGCCGAGGGGTCGCTCATGTCGACGAGCTCGAAGTCGAGCCCCTTGATGACCAAGGCCGCCTCGACGGCGCGCGAGGGGTGGGACGGTGGGACGTGATGCAGCTTCAGCTCTGGTGCGGGGCTCATGGCCCGGACTCTACGCGAGCCCGCCGCACATCTGGCCTCGTCAGCGCCGGGGCGCTAGGGGATCTTGGTCGAGCGGTCGCAGCTATCCACCGGGCCATCGTGGCCGTCGCCGCCGTCGCAGCGATCGAAGCCCAGACCGCCGTCGAAGAGGTCGTCTCCGGAGTCGCCGAACAGCTTGTCGTCACCGTCGCTTCCGTATAGAGCGTCGCGCCCGCTGCCACCATGCAGATCGTCGTCGCCGGGACCGCCGACGACCCGGGGCGGGTTGGCGAAGCCGGAGGCCTTCTGGCCCTTGCTGAAGTCATCGCCCGCGCCGCCGTAGATGGTGTCGTCTCCGTTGCCCCCGAGGAGAAGGTCCTCACCGGAGCCGCCGCAGACGAGATCGTCGCCGCCGCTGCCATAGAACTTGTCGTCGCCTCCGGAGAGGTTGACGACGTCGCGGCCGTTGGTGCCCACGACGACGTCCTTGCCGGGGCCGATCGGCTTGCCGCCCCTGCCCTTGGTGATCGTCACGGGCTTGCCTTGGCAGCTCACGCGACCGCGCTCGGCGCTGTGCGCGAGCGCGGGGAAGAGGAGGAGCACGACCGGGACCAGTGGGATGAGCTTCTTCACGGCACTGAGCTTCGCACCAATCGCGTTCTCCTCCCAGCCACCTAAGGCGTGAGGCCCGGACACCCAGGTCGATGGCGTCCGCTCCGGGTGCGAACATGTGTTCGTGCGGTGGGAATCGCAGAGAACCGATGCGGAGGCCGAGCGGCGCCTTCCGGGCCTGACCCGAGGCGGGACCATCCGCACGTTCGACGCGCCGGAGGCGATGGGCATCGAGTTCCTCGAGGTCGAGGCGCGCTCGGCGATCAACCGCGTCCCCGGTGAGAGCCTGCCGTTCAACCACACGGTCAACCCGTACCGGGGATGCACACATGCGTGCTCCTGGTGCTTCGCCCGCCCGACCCACCGCTACCTCGGTCTCAACGCGCGCGAGGACTTCGAGCGAAGGATCGTCGTCAAGGTCAACGTACCCGAGCGGTTGCGGGTCGAGCTGGCGAAGCCGTCGTGGAAACGCGAGACGATCGCGCTGGGCACCAACACCGACCCCTACCAGTGGGTGGAGAGCCGCTATCGCCTCACCCGAGCGGTGTGGGAGGTGATGATCGAGGCGCGTAACCCCGGGTCGGTCCTGACGAAGTCGCCCCTCCTCACTCGCGACATCGACCTGTTCAGGGAGCTGAACGAGGTCGCCGGGTTCCAGGCCAGCCTCTCGATCCCGTCCCTCGACGAGTACGCGTGGCGCGCCAACGAACCGCACACCCCGCATCCCCGCAAGCGCGTCGAGGCGATCGCCGAGCTCAGCGCCGCCGGGATCCCCGTCGGCGTCCTCGTCGCCCCCCTCGTGCCCGGCATCAACGACTCGCCCGAGCAGGTCGAGGAGATAGTCCGCCTTTGCGCCGAGGCGGGCGCCGACAGCATCGGCGGCCTCGGTCTTCACCTCAAGGGGGAGGTGAAGGAGATCTTCTTCGACTGGTTGCGGGCGCACCGCCCCGACCTGGTCGACCTCTACGAGGACCTCTACCGGCGTGGGGCATTCCTGCCGAAGCCCGAGCGTGACCGGATGGGCCGCATGATCGCGCGCGCTCGTGACAAGGCCGGGGTGGGGGACACCGGCTGGCGCGAGGGGATCCGCCGCAACCGCGAGCGGGCGCGGATAGAGCGGGCGGAGCGGCACCGGGGCGCTCCGGACGAGCGCACCGAGGCGGGCGGGATCGCCATGCCACTGCAGCGTCAGTCGCGGTTGTTCTGAGGAAAGAGGATGGGGGTCCCCGCCGACCCGTCACCGAGGGATGGACAAGAGGGCCGTTCTCGGGTGACAGGTCCCGGTCTGCAGGGCCCGGCGTACGACTCTCCCTCGACCCAAGCGATCGCCGTCGCTAGATCGGCTCGACCACCGCCTCGCTGCTTCGCGGCGGCGCCACGTGGCCGATGCGGTGGCCGAGGCGGACCGCCAGAAGCATCGAGATGACCGCGAAGCCCGCCGCGACGTAGAACGACAGCGCGTAGCCGCCGAGCGCGGCGGCGACGCCGGCGATCGGGGCGCCGAGGCCGACGCCGATGTCGAAGCAGGCGGTGAAGGTGCCCATCGCAACGCCGCGGCGGTCCTCGTCGACGCGGTTGATGACGAGCAGCGCGAGGCTGGGGAAGATCGTCGAGAAGGCCGCGCCCATCGCGACGGCTCCCGCCAGCGCGACGGCCGGGGACTCGGCGAGGCCGACCGCGACCAGCCCCGCCGCCTCAATCGCCGCAGCCCCGGCAGCGCAGCGCGCCGCGCCGAGCCGGTCGGGGAGGTTGCCGGCCAGCAGCCGCGCGGCGACGACCGATGCAGCGAAGGCGGTGAAGACCTCGGCGCCGTGACCGATGCCGCGCTCGTCGAGGTGGAGGACGACGAAGCCGGCGAGCGCCGCGTAGCCGAACGTCGCCAAGGCGAGCGAGGCGCCCGGCGCAAACGACTCTCGCGCCCAGAGCGAGCCGCGAACCCCGCCCGCTTCGCGGAGCGCCTGTACCGGGCGTGGCAGCCGCGAGGCGATCAGGGCCGCGATCAGGGGGGTGGTGATCGCAAGCGCCCAGACGAGCTCGAAGCTTCCCGCGCGCAGCAGCACCTCCCCGATCGGCGCGCCGAACGAGAGGCCTCCCCAGATCGCCAGGCCGTAGAGGCCGATGATCCGCCCGCGGCGCTCGACCGGGGCGATGTCGACGATCCAAGCCGCTCCCGCCGTGTAGACCATCCCCTCGCCGGCGCCTAGGAGCAACCGCGCGACGACAAGGCCGGGTACGCCCGCAGGGACGAAGTAGAGGGCGCTGGCGCACGCCATCAGCAGCGCGCCGAACACCACCACGGGTCGCCGGCCCCGGCTGTCGGCGAACGATCCCGCCAGCGGCCTGCAGGCGAGGCCGGTGATGGCGAAGGCGCCGGTGACGATCCCGACGGCGAGGTCGCCGGCGCCAATCGGTCCCTGCACGTAGCGGGGCATGATCGGCAGCGTCGAGCCGACGCTCAGCATCGTCAGGAAGGTCACCGAGAAGAGCGCCGCGAAGGCGAGGCGCGGCGACAGCTGCACGTCGCTGCGCCGGAGCGATCTCACGCGCTCGCGCCGCGCAGCTCCGAGCGGCGGATCTTGCCGCTGGCGGTCTTGGGCAGCTCGTCGGCGAACTCGATGATCCGCGGGTACTTGTAGGGGGCGGTCTCGGCGCGGACGTGCTCCTGTAGCTCGCGGACGAGCTCGTCGCTCGGCTCGCGGTCGCGCAGCACGACCACGGCGCGCACCACCGCACCACGCTCGGGGTCGGGTGCGGAGACGGCGGCCGCCTCTGCCACGGCCGGATGAGAAACCAGCGCCGATTCCACCTCGAAGGGACCGATCCGGTAGCCGGAGGAGACGATCACATCGTCGGCCCGGCCCTCGAACCACAGATATCCGTCCTCGTCCTCGGAGACGAGGTCGCCGGTGCGCCACCATTCCTCCGCGAAGGGCGCCGAGCCGATGTAGTGGCTGAAGAACGTAGGGCAGCTCGCGTGGCGGAGCTGCAGCTCGCCCTCGACGATCCGCAACTCGACTCCCGGCAGCGGCTTGCCCATGGAGCCCGGCCTGACGCGCTCCTCGCCGACGACCGAGCCCGTCAGCGCCCCGGTCTCGGTCTGCCCATAGCCGTCGTGGATGTCGAGGCCGGTGCCCTCTCGGAACGCCCGGATCACCTCGGGGTTCAGCGGCTCGCCGGCGGAGACCAGCCGGCGCAGGCCCGGGATCGGGCGCAGCTCCGTGCGCTTGGCGAGCATCCGGTACTCCGTCGGCGCCTGGCAGAGCACGTTGACGCCCTCGCGCTCGCAGATCTCCAGCCGCTCGGCCGGGTCGAAGCGCCCGGCGTGGATCAGCGCGGTCGCGCCGCAGAGCCACGGCGCGATGAACGCGTTGCGGGCCGACTTCGACCATCCCGACGCCGCCGTGCACCAGGCGAGTTCGCCCTCCCGCGCCCCGAACCAGTTCTCGGCCTGCAGGCGCTGACCGCCGAGGTAGGCCTGCGAGTGGACCGCCGCTCGGGCCTCGCCGGTGGTTCCCGACGTGAAGACGATCAGCGCCGGATCGCCCGGATCGAGGTCGACGGCATCGGCGGGCGGCTCCTGTGGGCGCTCCTCGTCGAGCACCGCGGCGACCTCATCGAGGTCCATCGTCGGCACGCCTTCGGGGAGCGCGGCGAGCAGCTCGGCTTCCCCGATCGCGAGCTTCGGCTCGGCGATCCGGACCCGCAGTTCGAGATCCTTACCGCGCAGCTGCGTGTTGCAGGGAAGCGCGACCGCTCCGATCCGGAAGCACGCGAGCATCGCAAGCACCCACTCGGGGCGGTTGCCGACGAGCGTGACGACGACGTCCCCGCGGCCGACGCCCCGGGCGGCCATCGCTCCCGCCAGCCCGGCGCTGCGGGCGACGAGCTCTCCGAATCCCCATGTGCGCCGCTCACCCGCCTCGTCGATCGCGAGGAGAGCGGGTTGGGCGGAGGGGAACCGCTCGAGTACGTCCTCGATGAAGTTCATGGGGCTGGGAAAGGTAGCGGCGCCCCTGCCGCGAGCAGCGTCCTGGGCGACGTGCGCCTCAGCGCTTCTCCTTGACCTTCCACCTGTGGACGACCTTGGCGCCGACGTTGCCGGCCTCGTCGATCGCGCGAACCGAGAACGTGTGCTTGCCGGGCTTGTACTTCTTCTCGTAGGGGGATCTGCAGTGCTTGAAGTCCTTGCCCTTGTCCCTGCTGCACTCGAACGTCACGCCTCGCTCGTCGGCGCTGAACTTGAACTTGGCCTTCTTCTTCTTGCCGCCCTTGGTCTTCTCCGTCTTCTTCGGCTTCTTGTTGATCTTCGCTGTGGGTGCGGTTGCATCGATCTCGAAGGAGCGCGAGGCGGGCGTCGCGTCGACGTTCCCGGCAGCGTCGGCCGCTCGCACTTCGAAGGTATGAGCGCCGTCGCCGAGGCCGGCGAGCGAGCGTGGTGAGGTGCACGCGGCGAACGCGCCGCCGTCGACACGACACTCGAAGCTGCTTGCGTCCGCGGCGGAGAAGCCGAACTCGGGGCTCGAGTCGGCCGTCAGGCCGTTCGGACCGGAGGTGATCGCGGTGTCGGGGGCGACGGTGTCGACGGTGAAGTTGACGACCACGGGCGTCGGGTCCGGGGTGCCCGCGAGGTTGAGCGCGCGCACCCGGAACGTGTGGGCGCCGTCGGCCAGCGCCGCTGTCGTGTGCGTGCCCGACCCGGAGCACAGCGCGAACGACGCGGTGTCGACCCGGCACTGGAACACGACGGGTGCCTCGTCAGAGCTGAAGGTGAAGGTCGGGGTGGAGTCGTTGCCGGTCGCCGCCGGGCCGGAGCTGAGGATCGTCTCCGCCGAGTTGTCGCGATCGGCGGCGATGATCGAGCTGTCGATGTCGGCGCCGCCGACGAGCTCGAGCCCGTCCGGACTGACGGCGAGCGATCGCACTTCCCCGAGCCCCGAGCCGGTTCCCCCGGCCGTCGCACCGGGGTCGGAGGCGGTGCACGCCCCCGTGCCGCTCGGTCCCGCGGCTGTGTCGCCGCTCACGCACGCGCGCCAGCTCGGCTCACCGTTGCTCGGCGCCAGGTCCAGGGTTGCGATAGCCGAGTCGGCGAAGGCTGCCGCGTAGAGGTTCAGTCCGTCGGGGCTCACCGTGACCGACTGGACGCCGGAGAGCCCGCTGGAGACGCCGGTGCTGGACGCCTCGGGGAGGTAGTCGCAACCCGTGGTGTCGGTGTCGCCGCTGACGCAGGACTCGAAGCTGAGATCGCTGCTGCCCGGACCGCGCGAGAACTGGACGATCGCGTCGTCTTGCTGCGAGCCCGAGTAGACGTTCTCGCCGGCTGGATCGAGCGCGACGGTCTGCGTGCGGTTGAGGCCCGAGGTCACGCCGTTGGCAGATGCCCCCGGCATCGCGGTCGAGCAGGCGGTGGTGCCGGACGGGCCGGTGCCCGTCTCACCCGTGATGCAGTCGAAGTTCGAGAGTCCCCCCGCGATTCCACGGTCGAACCAGACGACCGCGTGGTCGTCGTGCGAGCCGAGGTAGAGGCTGCTCCCGTCGTCGCTCACGACCGGTCCATAGGGCGTGTCGATACCGCTGCCGCCGCCGTTGGCAGTTGTCACGGTCAGGTCGGAGCAGGCCCCTGTCCCGGTTGATCCGCTGGCGATCTCTCCCGTCCTGCAGCTGTCGAACGTCAGCGCGCCGGTGGTCGGATTTCGGGTGAACCGGGCCACCGCGTCGTCGCTGGAGCCCGTGACGTAGACGCTGGTCCCCGCTCCCGGGCTGATCGCAATCCCGCTCGTAGAGTCGAGCCCTGTGTTGGCCCCACCGCCCCCCGCGGCCGTGGGCAGGGCTGTGCACGCGCCGCCGAAGCCCGTCGTCGCTGAGTTGGAGGCCGCGTAGCAGCTGACGAAGGTGAGCGCGCCCGTGGTCGTATTGCGGCTGAAGTGGGCGACCGCATCATCGCCCTGGGAGGCGGTGTAGACGTCCTCGCCGTCGGGGCTGACGGCGGCGTCGACGACGCCGTTGACGCCTGAGTTGAAGCCCAAGGGAACGCTCACCGCCAGCGTGGTGCAGGCGGAGCTCGCGTCGGTATCACCCGTGATGCACTCGCCGAACGTGATCGCACCGGTGCTCGTATTGCGGTTCAGGTGGATGATCGCGTCGGAGCGCTGTGAGGTTGCGTAGACGTCGGCGCCGTCGGGGCTGATGTCTACCGACTGGATCCCTTCGAGCCCGCTGCCGGCGCCCGCCGCGGCTGCGAACGCGCTCTGAGCGCAGCGGGTTGCTGTGCTCGTGTCGCCGCTCAGGCAGCGGATCTCGTCGAGGTCGCCGGTCGCGGCGGCCGCATCGCCGCTCAGAGAGAGCAGCGAAACGGCGGCCCCTGCGCCCGCCACCAAGACTCGACGCCACCCGAACACATGACGACCATAGCCGGAAATCCGGCTCGTGACGAGCTAGCTCTCGTAGAGCTTGACGATGCGCACGCCGCCCTCGGCGCCGGCGGCCTTGGCCGCGTCGACGCAGAGGTTGCAGAGAACGCATTCGTCGAGGTTCTCGCGGATGATCCTGACGCCGGCGTCACCGGCGGCGAAGATGTCGACCGGACAGACTTCGGCGAGCTTCTTCGCGAGTTCCGCGTCGCCGGCCACCGAGTCGGCGACCTCGACGTCGATGAAGATTCCGTGCAGCAGCTCGCTCACTTGCCCAACGCCTCCTTCACCCGATCGGGGATGTGGTCGATGCGCTCGACGACGGGGATCCCCGCGGCCTCGAGGCGCGCGATCTTCTCGGTCGCGGAGTCCTCCTTGCCTTCGACGATCGTGCCGGCGTGGCCGAAGCTCATGCCCTGCATCTCCTCGTCGTCCATAAAGCGGCCGGCCATGAAGGCGACGATCGGCATCGTCGATCCGGCCTCCTCGCGCCACTCGACAAGCTCGGCTTCCATGCGGCCGCCGGGCTCGGTGTAGATGACGATGGCCTCAGTCTGGGGGTCCTCCTCGAAGAGTGGCATCAGGTCGGCGTAGGTGGAGCCGATGATCGCGTCGCCGCCGATCGAGACGGCCGTCGAGACGCCGAGGCCGGCAGCGGTGAGGGTGGAGGAGATCTCGGTGGTCATGCCGCCGGAGCGGGACATGACGCCGACGGATCCGGCGACGTAGGCCTTGGCCGCGTCCTTGGCCGGGCCGCCGATGCCGCCCATCTTGGCGACGCCGGGGGCGATCAGGCCGAGGCAGTTGGGGCCGATGATGCGAGCACCGCGCTCGTCGGCCAGCTCGACCATCTCGGCGACGTCGCGGCGCGGGATCCGCTCGGTGACCACGACGATCAGCTTGATCCCGTTCTCGATCGCCTCGAACACGGCGTCCTTGGTAAAGGCGGGGGGGACGGTCGCCACTGCTCCGTCGATCGGCTTGCCGTGGTGCTCGACGGCCTGCTCGACGGTGTCGAAGACGGGAACCCCGTGGACCTCGCGGCCCTTGCGGCCGGGGGTGACGCCGCCCACGATGCTGGAGCCGAAGTCGAGGCACTCGCGGGTCAGGTTGACCGCCTCGCGGCCCGTAATGCCCTGGACGATGAAGGTGAAGTCCTCGTTCAGCAGGATGGACATCAGGCGCCGCCTCCCTGGATCTTGGCGACCGCCGTTCCCGCCGCGTCCCACATCGAGACGGAGCGGTCGGCGTACTCGACGCCGTACTTGTCGAGGATCTTGTAGCCCTCGTCCTCCCAGGCGCCCGGGATGCGGAAGATCGCAATGGTTTCACCCGGATCCTTACCGAGCTCGAGGCAGGCCTTGATGACGCCGCGGGCGACGATGTCGACCCGGGTGTTGGAGACGATCGACATCATCACGGCGATCTTCTCGACGCCGTCCTTCTGCAGGATCTCCTTGGCGAGGCCGCACGACTTCGACACCGAGGGGTTGCCGCCGATCTCGGCGTAGTTGGCGGGCTTGCCGCCCTGGTTGCGAACCGCGTCGGTGAGGGTGAGCGACCCTCCGCCGGCGCCGATCACGAGCCCGATGTTGCCGGTGAAGCCGTGGTCTTTGCCCTGGATGACGCCGCGATGGTCGGCCGCGTCGATCGCCTTGACGTTGCGCTCGAAGTCGCTCGGCTCGTACATCTCGCGCGGCTCGGAGAGGTCGACGCCGAGCTCGGTCAGGACCTTCTTGTGGCGGCCGACGGCCTCGTCCTCCATCTCCATGTGCGCGTCGAGCGCGACGAAGGAGCCGTCGGAGAGCTTGGCGAGAGGGTTGATCTCGGCGAGGGTCATGTCGTAGTCGCGCTGCAGGCGCGCGAGGGCGGCGAGGACACGGGAGGCCTTTCCGAGGTCGGAGCCGGTCATCCCGCAGCGGGCGACGGTCTCCTTGGCCTGGAAGTCAGCGATCGGGTGGAGGTTCGAGAGGTGGCCGCGGCCGACGTGCTCGGGGTGCTCCTCGGCGACCTGCTCGATGTCGATACCGCCCATGTCGCTGAAGAGCATCATCGGGCGCCGAGCGCGGCCGTCCCAGAGGACCGCCGCGTAGTACTCGTGCTCGACCTCGGCCTTGGGGTCGACGAGGACGCCGACCGGCATGTGGTTGCTGATCTCGAGCTCGAGGATCTCGAGTGCGTGCGCGGCGGCTTCCGCGGGCGTGTCGGCGAACTTGACGCCACCTGCCTTCATGCGGCCGCCGACGAGCACCTGCGACTTGACGACGACCGGGCCGCCGATCCTCTCTGCGGCCTCCCGCGCTTCGTCGGCGCTCTTGCAGAAGCCGTACTGCGTGACCGGGATCCCGGCCCGCTCGACGAGGCGGCGTGATTCGTACTCGTAGAAGCGCATAGGTGAGAGTGAGGGCCTGGCCCGGAGCTGCTCGTGGTCGCTCAGCCGGGCGCCGCGGAACCCTACATGGCGGGGCCGCGTGGACGAGCCGCGGCCGCGCCAGCCCCCCTGCGCCGAACGTCGACCGTGCGGGGCCACGCGGGGCGGAAATCGACGTTCGGCGAGTTGGCAGGGCTCGAACTGGAGGTTTTCGCGCCGCCGGCCGATACGGTCATGGCAAGGGACGCGAACCAAGGATTGGAACCTGAGTTGAGGAAGCGAAACGCTGTTGGGATGCTCGCTGCGCTGGCGCTGTTGGCGTTGCCGGCCACAACCATGGGCGACCGGGCGGGCCACGGGGCCGAGCGCCGTGGGCTCGGGGCGCTCATCGCCCATGACTCGGCCCGCGACAACCCCGCTGCCGCAGTCGCCCAGACGACGCTCCAGCGCGGTGAGATGGGCAAGGTCTCCTACCGGATCACCACCGTCCCCAACCGCACCAAGGTCGACTGGGGGGTCACCGTCCGCTGCATGAGGGGCTTCCTGATCGACTACTTCCCTGGCCCCGGCGACTTCAAGACGGGCACCAGGCCCGGTGGCTTCGGAGGCACCTTCCGCGTCCCGCTCAAGGACCCGGACTACTGCACGTTCGCCGTGGCCGGTCAGACCTTCGAGCACGACGCCGGCAAGAGGGTCACGGTCAAGATCTACAACAAGGGCAGGCGGTAGGACCAGCGCCCGGGCCGGGCATCGGCCCGTTTCGGGTGTCCGTGCTCGCCACGGTGTCGTTCCGGGGCCGGGTGCGGCACAATGCGGCTTCCTACGCCCGCACCGGTCGGCGGTTTTCGCCAGTCCCCGAGGGCACACGAATAGGCACCCCCGCGATCCCACCAAGGAGATGAGCGCCCCCCCGATGAGCGACGCCCCGGCCACCGAGCCCACGAACACCGACGTGACCGACAACCAGTCCCTGATCACCTGGGTGGACGAGATCGCGGAACTGACCCAGCCCGCCTCGGTCTACTGGTGCGATGGGTCCGCTGAGGAGTACGAGCGGCTCTGCCAGGAGCTCGTCGATGCCGGGACCTTCCGCAAGCTCTCCGACGCCAAGCGCCCCAACTCCTACCTCGCCTGGTCGGACCCGAGCGACGTCGCCCGCGTCGAGGACCGGACCTTCATCTGCAGCGAGGAGGAGGCCGACGCCGGCCCGACCAACAACTGGCGTGCTCCGGCGGAGATGCGGGACACGCTCGCCAAGCTCTACGACGGCTGCATGGCCGGCCGCACCATGTACGTGGTTCCGTTCTCGATGGGCCCGCTCGGCTCCGACAAGTCGCACATCGGCGTCCAGCTCACCGACTCGCCCTACGTCGTCGTCTCGATGCGGATCATGACCCGGATGGGCCAGCGCGCCCTCGACGTCCTCGGTGCCGAGGGCGAGTTCGTGCCCTGCGTGCACTCGGTCGGCCATCCGCTCGCCGAGGGCGAGGAGGACTCGACCTGGCCGACCAACGCGGAGACGAAGTACATCTGTCACTTCCCCGAGACCCGCGAGATCTGGTCGTTCGGCTCCGGGTACGGCGGCAATGCGCTGCTCGGCAAGAAGTGCTTTGCGCTGCGCATCGCCTCGGCCATGGCCCGCGACGAGGGCTGGATGGCCGAGCACATGCTCATCCTCAAGCTCACCTCGCCCCAGGGTGAGGTCAAGTACGTGACCGGCGCCTTCCCGTCGGCGTGCGGCAAGACCAACCTCGCGATGCTGATCCCCACGCTCGAGGGCTGGACCGTCGAGACCGTCGGCGATGACATCGCCTGGATGAAGTTCGGCGACGACGGCCGGCTGTACGCGATCAACCCGGAGGCAGGGTTCTTCGGCGTCGCGCCCGGCACCGGGGCGGACACGAACCCCAACGCGATCGCAGCGATCGAGAAGAACACGATCTTCACCAACACGGCGCTGACCGATGACGGTGACATCTGGTGGGAGGGCATGACCGACGAGCCGCCGGCGCACGCGATCGACTGGCACGGCAACGATTGGACGCCGGACTCCGACGAGCCCGCCGCTCATCCGAACGCCCGTTTCACGGTGCCCGCCGACCAGTCGCCCTCGATCGCCGACGAGTGGGAGGACCCGGTCGGCGTTCCGATCGACGCGTTCCTCTTCGGCGGCCGCCGCGCGACCGTCGTCCCGCTGGTTCGCGAGTCGTTCGACTGGGAGCACGGCGTCTTCATGGGGGCGACGATGTCCTCGGAGATGACCGCCGCCGCGTTCGGCACGGTCGGCCAACTCCGCTTCGACCCCTTCGCGATGCTCCCGTTCTGCGGCTACGACATGGCCCGGTACTTCCAGCACTGGCTCGACATCGGCGCCAAGGCCGACCCCGAGAAGCTGCCCAGGATCTTCTACGTCAACTGGTTCCGCAAGGACGAGGACGGGAAGTTCATCTGGCCCGGCTTCGGCGAGAACAGCCGCGTGCTCGAGTGGGTCTTCCGCCGCTGCGACGGCGAGTCGGCTGCAGAGGAGACCCCGATCGGGCTCGTCCCGGCCGCCGGTGAGCTCAACACCGAGGGGCTCGAGATCAGCGACGAGGAGCTCGCCGAGTTGACCGCGGTCGACGAGGAGAAGCTGAAGGCCGAGTTGCCGCAGGTAGAGGAGCACCTCGCTCGCTTCGGCGACCGGCTCCCGGCGCCGCTGCGCGATCACCTCGAGCTGCTGAAGAGCAAGCTGGACTAGGCGGAGACCTTCGCTCCCGCGCGGCGAGGCGGGAGCCCCGCCGCGGGGGGTGGCTCCGCGTGGGTGACGCGTGGCGCTTTTCCCACCGAATACGTGGAAAAGTCGCCATGCGCTCGGGCGGGGCGGGACCGGGAGGCGCCTCGCGCCGTCCGGACGGGCCCGGCTCGCGCTGGTGGCTTGGCCGGCCGGATCCGGCTAGTTCGCCGCGAACGACCAGGCGTTGATCAGCTCGATGTTGCTGAGGTCCTTGCCGATCACGAAGCCCAAGGCACGGTGCTCCGGCGCCGTCCAGACGACCTGACCGGTGTCCTCGGTCGTGTCGTAGCAGGCGATCTTGCCCTTGGTGACCGACCCGTCGGGGTTGGTCCACGTGCTCTGCGTGTTCCACTTCTCGCGGCAGGGACCACCCTGCGGGACGCCTCCGTCACGGTCCTTGAACACCTGCAGCGCGGTCTTGTTGTCGGGGAACTGCTCGACGATCACGGTGGAGTCGTTGCGGCCGGTGCAGGTCAGGCCCGCGATCGCGCCCTCCTCGAAGAACTTCTCCTTCTCGTCGACGCAGGTCGCGCGCACCTTCGGCTTGACGGCGAGCGCCAGCGCGTCGGTGTTGCCCTGGTCGTCCCCGATGTCCGTGGTGTCGACGACGTCCGTGGTGTCGGTCAGATCGGTCGAGTCCGTCCCGACGGTGTCGGTTCCGGCGCTGGTGTCGGTCGTGCCGCCACCGCTGTCACCACCGCTGAGGGTGATCGCCGCAGCGACGCCGCCGAGCACGACCACTGCGGCGGCCACGCCGGCGAGGATCTTGCCGCGGTTGCCGCCCTTTTTCCCTCCGCCTCCCGCGCCGAGCGGCTGCGCCGGCTGGCGCGGGGCGGGCTCCGGGGGAGGCGGTGGGGCCGGAGGGGGCGGTTCGTTGCCGCCACCGCCACCCGAGCCTGAGCCGGAACCTCTCGAGGCGATCTGGGTGGCGTTCGGATCGCCACTGGCGGCGACGGTCTCGTCGGCTCCCGACGGGGGCGGGGGAGGCGTGTCACCTCCGCTCGAGGCGGCAGCCGCGCCCGCCGCAGCTCCGGCTGCGGCTGCGCCCGCTGCGGCGGCGCCCGGAAGCGGCGGAATGGGAGCGTCGGAGGCGGTCAGTGGAGCCTTGGTGATGCCCGAGGCCTTCGCGGCCTCGGTATCGAGACGCGCCGCGCCCATCGCGATGACGGCCTTCGGGTCGTCGAGATGCTCGGGGGAGATACCGAGACGCTCTTGGATCAGGCGCCCGACCAGCGGGATCCGCGATGAGCCGCCGGCGAGGTAGATCGCCTTCATGTCGTCGGTCTTCAGCCCCGCGGCGAGGATCGTCCGCTCGAGCTCGGCCACCGTCCCGCGCAGCGTCGGCGAGATGAGCCCTTCGAAATCGGAGACGGTCGCGCTCAACTCCTGGTCGACCGGGGGGCCGAGGTAGAACTCGTACTCGGGGTTGCGCGAGAGCCCCTCCTTGGCGCGGCGCGCCTGGCGCAGCAGCTCGCGGTTGGCCTGCGCCCAGGTGCGGTCCTGCCGCTCGTCGGCGGTGCGGAGCTTGTCCCACGTCTCGCCGCCGAGCTGATCGCCGAGATGGCGGTAGAGGAGATCGTCGAAGTCCTCGCCGCCGAGCTCCTCGTCGCCGCCCGTCCGACCGACGACCTCGAACGTCTTCCCGGTCCGCTTGAGGACGGCGGTGTCGAGGGTGCCGCCGCCGAGGTCGTAGACGGCCACGTGCTCGCCGTCCTGCAGGCGTTCGGAGGCGAAGTGAACGGCTGCGGCCACGGGCTCGGGAACGAAGACCGGGTCGGGAAGGCCGGCCAGCTTGGCCGCCTGCTCGAGCTTGTCGAGACGCGACTTCTGCCAGCGCGCCGGGTGGGTGAGCCGGATCTCGCCCGGCGCCTCGCCGCCGCTCAGGCTGATCGCCTCGTTGTAGACCTCACGGAGGATCGCCGCGATGATCTCCACGGGTCGGAGCTGCTTGTCGCCGAGTTGGATGAACTCCTCGCCGAGCCTGCTCTTCGGCGTCCGTTCGAGGCACCAGGGCGCCATCGTCGAGAGCTCCTCGGCCTCGTTCCCGAGCACGAGCCGGCCGGTCTGCCCGGTCCCTTCGCGCCAGTAGACCATCGAGGGCATCCGCGGCCCGTTCTGCAGCTGGACCATCTCGACCCTGTCGCCGACCCTGCGGGCCGCCGCAGTTGAGGTCGTACCGACGTCGATTGCCAGGATCCAGCCGCTCATGCACACCTTTCGTCGGGCCAATCCGGCCCTTCCCGAGAACGCGGCGAATCTATCAGCCGTACCCGCGCCCGATTCGCGCGCGGGAGCCGTGCCGGCTCAGTACGCCCCGAGCAGCGCCGGCGCCACCTGCTTCTTCCGGCTCATAACGCCGGGGAGGCTGATGACACCGTTCTCGGCCCGACTCTTGAACGCGCGCTCGAGGGTGTTCAGGTCGCCGCACGCGATCAGCTCGGTGCCCCGCGCGAGGATGTCGGTGACCATCAGCGCCGCGATCGCGTAGTCGTTGCGCTCCCGCACCTCCTCGATCGCGTCGAGCAGCTCTTCGCGCCGCTCCAGGACGGGCATCCCAACCACCTCGATCTGGGCGATCGAGATCGACTCGCCCGCCGGCAGCTGGTACTCCTTCGCGTCGCGGGTGACGATCTCGCTCGCCGGGATGTCGGAGACGTCGGAGGTCGCCTCGAACATCTCGCGCCCGAACTTCTGCGCTTCGAGGCCCAGCAGCGACTCGAGGTAGGAGATGACGGCGCGGTCCCGCTCCGTCGTCGTCGGCGAGTTGAGCAGCACCGTGTCGGAGAGGACGGCGGCGAGCAGCATGCCGGCGGTCTCCCGCGTGGGCTCGAACCCGTTGGCCCGGAAGCGCTCCGTGACCAGCGTCGCCGTGGAGCCGACCGGGTCGAAGGTCGCCGTGACCGGCACGCGGGTCTCGATCGAGCCGATGTGGTGGTGGTCGAGGATCTCGACGATCTCCGCCTGCTCCACACCGGTGACGCTCTGAGCACTCTCGGCGTGGTCGACGAGGATCACCCGCCGCGGCTGCGGCGAGACGAGGTCCGATCGGGTGACGAGGCCTACCGGGCGGCCATCGGCGTCGACGGCGACGGCGGCGCGGTAGTGCACGTCCTTGACCTGCTCGGCGACGTCCGCGACCAGGTCGTTGCGGCGGACGGTGAGGGGATCGCGGTCGATCATCGCCTCGCACGGCGCCGCCAGGGAGATCATGCGGCTCGTCAAGTAGGAGTCGAGCGGGCTCGTGACCACGCACACACCCCGCTCGCGGGCGAGCTCGAGGATCTCGTCCTCGGCCGCCATCCCGTTGCTGGTCACGAGCAGCGAGGCGCCGAGCTCGATCGACTGCCGCTGGGCATCGACGCGGTTGCCGACCACCACGGCGTCCCCCTCCGAGATCTTGCTGTCGCTGCGCTGAGCGTCGATCGAATGCACCCAGACCCGCCCGGCGACCGTCGCGTCCCCGCCCTCGATCTGCTCGCCGTCGAGAACCTGAACGATGGCCGCGACGCTCGTCGGCGCCTCGCGCAGCGTGTGCGACTTGCGCGCCTCGCGAATGTAGCGGCGGGCAAGCGCCCGCTCGGTCACGACGCCGATCAGGTGTCCGTCGTCGTCGACGACGGGCGCCAGGTCGAGGTCCTCCGCCGCCATCGTCCGGCCGACCTCCTGCAGGGGCTGGTGGTGGCCCGCGATCGGGAAGTCCTCGCGCATCACGTCGCGCACGCGCAGCATCACGTGCTCCATCAGCTCCGGAGCCTTGGCGCCGGAGCGGCGCAGGGCCCAGGCCGTCTGCGCGTTGACGGCACCGAGCCGCACCGGCACGTAGTCGGCGCCGGGATCCTGACGCCCCTTCAGCTCCGCGTACGCGATCGCAGAGGCGATCGAGTCGGTGTCGGGGTTGCGATGCCCGGTGACGTAGATCCGCCGGGCTCGCCTCGCGCTCTCAGCTCCTTCGCTCACGGCGCACATGATCCTCGATCGTGGTCCTCGGCCGGGTTCAGCCGCCGACCGGCCGGGCGATCTCCTACTGGAATGGCAGGTCGAAGCGGAACCGGCCGCTGCGGCTGATCCCCTCGACGGTGGCCGTATCGCCCGTCTTCGCGTCGCCCACCGCGTTGCAGTAGTCGTCGCGGGTTCGCATCTGCCGTCCGTCGATCGCGGTGACGATCGCCTGCTGGGAGCCGAATCCCTTATCGGCGGCGGGGGTCCCGTCGACGGCGTTGTTGACGATCAGGCCGTTGCCGTTGGCGTTGAAGTCGAAGCCCAGGTAGCCGATCGAGTCGCCCTGGCTCAACGTCTCCGCCCTCTCCTTGAACAGGTCGATCCCGATCGCGAAGCCCTGCTGCTGGGTCTCGAGCGCCGTCAGCGTGTTGATCCCGACGACGTTGCCCATCGCGTCGACCATCGGACCGCCCGAGTTGCCGTGGTTGATCGCGGCGTCGGTCTGGATCAGATTCTCGTAGGGGCCGATGTTGGGATCCTGCGCGCGCACCTGGGAGCGGTTTTCGAGCGATTCCATGACCACCGAGACGGTTCCGGTCGTCGACTGGAAGGGCGTCGAGGAGAAGTTCGTGAACTCGTTGCCGGGGAAGCCGAGCACGTTGACGACGTCTCCCTGCGCGAGGTCGGACTGCGAGCCGAGGCTGAACTGGGGGACGTCCTGGATGTCCTCGACCTGGAGGATCGCGAGGTCGGAGCAGGGCGACACCGCGTAGAGCGTCGCCGGGCGGATCGAATCGCCGACCATCACCCGGTAGGTGAGGAGCCCGACGGATCCCTGATCGCCGACCACGTGGGCGTTGGTGACGATCAGCCCGTTGTCGGAGTCGTAGACCCACCCGGTGCCGGCGCCGGAGTTGACGCCGTCGAGCTTGGTCAGCACGCGGACCGTCGACGGCTTCGCCTTCTCGATCACCTCGCGGGCGGTCGGGACCGTGGGCTCGTCGTCGCCTGAGGAGAAGACGCCGCTGACGGCGGCGATCACCGCCGCGACGGCTACGAGGACGGCGAGGCCGGCGAGGATCGTCGCGCGCCTGACCGAGCGCTCGAGCTTGATCCTCTGGATCACGCTGTTCTCGCCCGAGACCGCGCGGCGGATCGCGGAGCGCTGCGGCGGGGGAGGAGGGGGCGGCGGCGCGGCGGCCGCCGGCTCGACCGGATCGACCGCGGTCGAGGCGTCGACCTGCATCCGCGTGCCGCCGATCTCCAGCGTGTCGCCGGGCTTGAGCTGGGTGGGCTGCTCGACCCGGCGGCCGTTGAGCCTGGTGCCGTTGCTCGATCCGAGGTCGCCGACCTCGATCCCGCCGCCGGCCTCGATCAGGTACGCGTGGCGACGCGAGACCTCGGGATCGTCGAGCACCAGGTTGCAGGCGTCGTCGCGGCCGATCACGAAGCGGTGCTCGGAGCCGACCTCGATCTTCTTGCCGGACTGAGGTCCGGACAGGAGGCGGAGCTGGGTCATGGTTGTCGTCTACCTCCGGGCGGGGGTCGGTCGGTGTTCGGCTGGTGCAACGGACGTGCGCCGGGTACTCACTGGTGGATCATCCCGTCCCAGGCGTTGAAGGTCTTCGCGTGCAGGCTGGAGCTGCTGCGCAGAACGCCCATCGCCATCCGGTCGGAGTCGGTCCAGAAGATCACGTCGGTCCCGCCGTCGGCTGTGGTCGTGCAGCCGATCTCGCCGACGGTGGTGCTCGGGTCGGAGTTGAACACCCACTCGGTACGGCGGTTCCAGTTCGCGTCGCAGAACCCGCCCTTCTTGAGCCCGCCCACCTGGCTGTTGAAGGCGGCTTCCGTGTCGGCGAGCGTGTCGTACTGCAACAGCATCGAGGTGAAGCCGGCGGGGGCGCCGCAGTCGAGGCCGGCGGCCGCGTTCCCGATTAGGTTCGCGTCGTCGGTGGGCGTGCAGTCGCGGTATTGGGGGTCGATCATCTTCACGGTCTCGCTGGTGTCGACCGTCGGCTCGACCGTCGTCTCGCCCCCGGTCGTCTCGCTCCCGCCGCCACCGCCGAGCGTGATCGCCGCGGCCACACCACCGAGCACGACGACGGCCGCGGCGACTCCGGCGAGAATCTTGTTGCGGTTGCCGCCTCCGCTCGCCGACTTGGCCGCACGAGCAGGTGAAGGCTGCGCCGGTGGCGAGGCGGGTGAAGCCGCGGGCTGGGGTGTCGAGCGCGGTGGCGGGGGCGGCGGGGGCGGCGGGCTCGCGCCGGAGCCGCTCGGGCGCGGGGAAGCCATCCGCGTAGCGTTCGGGTCGGCCCCGGGCAGGGGTGGAATCGGGGAGTCCGCCTGCGAGAGCGGTGACTCGTGGATTCCCGATTCCTGAGCATCGGAGTGGCCGAGCCGGGCGGCGCCAAGCGAGATGACCGCCTTCGGATCGTCGAGGTGCTCGGGGACGACGCCGAGGCGCTCCTGGATCAGGCGGCCCACCAGCGGAATGCGTGAGGAGCCCCCGGCGAGGTAGACGGCCTTGAGATCGGCGACCTGCAGGTCTGCGGCGAGGATGGTCCGCTCGAGCTCGGAGATCGTCCCCCGCACCGTCGGCGTGATCAGGCCCTCGAACTCGGCGACGGTCGCGCTCAGCTCCTGGTCGATCGGGGGCGGCATGTAGAAGGCGTACTCGGGGTTCCGTGAGAGCCCCTCCTTGGCGCGCCGCGCCTGACGCAGCATCTCGCGGTTGGCCTGCGCCCACAGGCGGTCCTGGCTCTCGTCCGCGCCACGGAGCTGCTCGCGCTTGTCACCCGGGAGCTGCTCGGCGAGCTGTCGGTACAGCAGGTCGTCGAAGTCCTCGCCGCCGAGCTCCTCGTTGCCGCCCGTGCGGCCGATGACCTCGAAGGTCTCGCCGGTCCGCTTGAGGACGGCGGTGTCGAGCGTGCCGCCGCCGAGGTCGTACACGGCGACGTACTCGCCGTCTCGCAGTCGCTCGGAGGCGAAGTGCACCGCCGCCGCGACCGGCTCCGGCACGAAGACGGGATCGGTGATCCCGGCGAGCTTCGCGGCCCGGGAGAGCTCCTCGAGCAGGGTCTTACGCCAGCGTGCCGGGTGGGTGAGGCGGACTTCCGCCGGCGGCTCGCCGCCACTCAGGCTGAGCGCCTCGTCGTAGACCTCACGCAGGATCGCGGCGACGATCTCCACCGGTCGCAACTGCTTCTCGCCGAGCAGGATGAAGTCCTCGCCGAGGCGCGCCTTCGGTGTGCGCTCCAGGCACCAGGGAGCCAGGGTCGAGAGCTCCTCGGCTTCGTTGCCGAGGACGAGCCGGCCACTGGAGCCCGTACCGGTTCCCTCCCGCCAGAAGACCATCGAGGGCATCCGCGGGCCACCCTGGACCTGGATCACCTCGACGCGGTGGCCGACGCTGCGAGCGGCGGCCGTCGACGTCGTGCCGAAATCGATAGCGAGAATCCAGCCGCTCATGTCGTTCCAGTGATGTCCTGAGGATCCGAGGGCGCGCTGAAGCCGCTCTCCGTCAACGCCCTTTCCCCGTTCACCGGGGGCGGACGCTAGCACCTTCCCGCATGGTTATTCTGGCGCCCGTGGGGTGGAGCGTCATCGTCAGAACCGGGGGCCAGGAGGATCGCGAGATCGCCATCGCGGGCGAGCTCGTGGTCGGTCGCGCGACCGACGGCCCTGGTCACATCCCGACCGACCGCAAGATCTCGCGGGAGCACGCGCGCTTCAGCGTCGCGGGCGACGGCGGCCTCGAGGTCGTCGACCTCGGCTCAGCCAACGGCACCAGCGTCAACGGCGAGGACCTCTCACCGCAGGCACCGCGCTCGCTGCGCGCCGGCGACACGGTCGGTGTCGGTGACACCCACCTGACCGTCGCGGGTTCGCCCGCCACCGGCGGTGGGCCCGCATCACGGGAGCCCGCCGGGGCGATCTCGCCGGTCGCCGCCGCCGCGGGCGCTGCCGGCCCCATCGAGCAGGTCGGGTCACCATCGTCGATCCGCCCGGCTCCTCGGGCCGCGGGCGGCATGACGGCCGACATCATCCGTGACGGGGTCCGCGTCCCGATCCCGGCGGCGGGGATGGCGATCGGCCGCGAACCCGCCAACGACCTCGTCATCGAGAACCCCTCGGCCTCCCGTCGCCACGCCGTGATCGTCGGCGAGGGCGGCCGTCACTACATCTCCGACCTCGGCGGCGGCAACGGGACGCTGCTCAACGGCGAGGTCCTGCGCAATGCCTCGCGTTGGCTCAACAGCGGCGACTCGATCGAGATCGGCCACGAGAACCTGCGCTACATCACCGGCGAGCAGACGATGTTCGGCGCCGCTCCGCAGCGGGAGAAGCGCGCCGCCCAGGTCGTCAACCTCGAGGGCTCGACGCTGACGATGGGTCGCGACCCGAGCAACGACCTCGTCCTCGACGACCCCAACGTCTCCCGCTTCCACGCGGAGGTGCGGCGCACTCCCGACGGCGGCGCCGAGCTCCGCGACCTCGGCTCCCGTAACGGCACCCGCCTCGATCGCGAGTTCATCCGCCAGCGCGCCCCGATCCGCGCCGGCTCCGAGATCGGCATCGGCCCCTTCCGCCTGGTCTACGACGGCACCAATTTCGTGCGCCGCGACGATCGCGGCGCCCTGCGTCTGCGCGGCGAGGGGATCACGATCGCGGTGAAGGACAAGGTCATCCTCAACGGCGCGACGATCGCGGTCGAGCCGGGCGAGTTCGTCGTCATCATCGGCGAGAGCGGCTCCGGCAAGACGACGATGCTGAAGGCGCTGGCGGGGGTGACGACGCCGACCTCGGGCCGTGTGCTGGTCAGCGGTGAGCCGGTGCTGACCCGCCTCACCGACATCGGCTACGTCCCTCAGGACGAGATCGTCCACCGCGGCCTCACCGTCACCGAGGGCCTGCGCTACTCGGCAGCGCTGCGGCTGCCGCGTGACTCGAGCGAAGCCGACATCGACGGCGCCGTGGAGCGCGTCCTCTCCGAGCTCGGGCTCGAGCGTCACGCCGACACGCTCGTCGGGTCGCTCTCGGGAGGGCAGCGCAAGCGAGTCGGTGTCGGCACCGAGCTCCTCAACCGGCCCAGCCTCCTGTTCCTCGACGAGCCCACGACGGGGCTCGACCCAGGTCTCGAGACGCAGCTCATGGAGCTCTTCCGCGACCTCGCGGAGGAGGGGACGCGCGCGGTCATCGCGGTCACGCACGCGACCAAGAACCTGCACCTCGCCGACAAGGTCTGCGTGATGGGCGTCGGGGGCGAGCTCTCGTTCTTCGGCCCGCCGGAGGAGGCCAAGGCGTTCTTCGGGGTCGACGACTTCGACGGCATCTACACGGCGCTGGAGGACCGCCCCGCCCCCGAATGGCGCGCCCGGTTCGAGGCGACCCAGCCCGAGTTCCTCGCCACGGTCGAGCAGTCCGGCGGCGCCGCGCCCGCGAAGCCGCCGCCGCGCCCACAGCCGAACGTCGGCCGGCAGACGTGGTTGCTCGCGCAGCGCTACACGAAGCTGATGTTCCGCGATCGCCGGAACCTGATGATCCTGCTCGGGCAGGCGCCCCTGATCGCGCTCGGCATCGCCCTGCTCTTCCAGAAGGGCGTGCTCGATTTCGACTCGAACCCGACCAACGTCGGCCTCATGCTGTTCCTCGTCGTCACGACGATGATCTGGCTCGGCTCGATCGACGGCTCGCGCGAGATCATCAAGGAACGCCCGCTGATGGAGCGAGAACGCGCGGTGGGCGTGAAGGTGAGCGCGTACCTGAGCTCGAAGGCGATCGTGCTCTTCGGCCTCGTCGCGCTGCAGGCGTTGATGCTCGTCGTCGTCACGTTCGGGCTGCGGCCACTTCCAGAGTTCCCGCAGGAGTACGTGAAGGTGTTCGCGATCTGCTGCATGACCGGCTTCATCTCCGTCGGCATGGGCCTGCTGATCTCGTCGCTCGTCTCGAGCGAGGATCAGGCTGCGAGCTTCATCCCGCTCGCGCTGATCCCGCAGCTTCTCTTCGGTGGCGCGATCGTGGCCGTCGCGGACATGGGCAAGGTCATCGCCGCCTTCTCCAACGTCATCTACTCGCGCTGGGCCTTCGCCGACATCGGCTCAGCGGTCGACATGCGGGAGCGGATCGAGGCGCTGCCGGAGGACGCGCGGGCCGGAGTCCGCTACGACCCCGACTTCTTCGACCTGACGATCCTGCCCGCCCTCGGCGTCCTCGTCGTGTTCCTGGTCGCCGTCCTCGGCGTCACGTACTTCGCCCTTCGCTCCTACCGGCGCCAGGGCTAGAACCCGGCTGCCCCGCGTTCTAGCCTTCCGCGCATGCTTCGACGTGGGATCGGTGTCGGCTCCTCAATAGCGGGGCGCACGCTCGAGGCCGAGATCGGCCGCGGCGGCATGGGGATCGTCTACAAGGCCCGCAACGAACGCCTCGACCGGACCGAGGCGGTCAAGGTCATCACCGATGACCTGGCGCGCGACAAGAGCTTCCGGGAGCGGTTCCTGCGCGAGGCGATGATCTCGGTCGCCGTCGAGCACCCCCACGTGATCCCGGTCTACGACGCCGACGAGGGTTCCGGCGGGCACCTCTTCATCGCCATGCGCTACGTCGAGGACGGCAACAACATGGCGCGGATGATCAGCCAGCGCGGGCAGCTCGACCCGCGGCTCGCCGCGAACCTGATCTCGGCGATCGCATCGGCACTCGATGCCGCCCACGCGCGCGATCTCGTGCACCGCGACGTCAAGCCCACGAACGTGCTGATCGTCGGCGACCGCGCGCCGCACGCCTACCTGACCGACTTCGGCCTCTCCAAGCGGCTCTCCTCGCACACCGGCCTGAGCGGCACCGGCTCGATAATCGGCACCGTCGACTACATGTCGCCGGAGCAGGCGCAGGGGCTCGAGGTGGACCTCCGCACCGACGTCTACGCCCTCGGCGTCGCCCTCTTCGAGGCGCTGACGGGGACGGTTCCCTACCCCTACGAGACCAGCGCGTCGCGCCTGCTGGCGAAGATCCAGGAGCCGCCGCCGATGGTGACCCAGGTCGCGACCGGGATCCCATCCGAGTTCGACGCGGTGATCGCGAAGGCGCTGGCCCGCGATCCGAACGAGCGCTTCGCTTCTGCCGGCGAGCTCGGGCGCGCAGCGCAGGCGGCCGCCGGGCGGCCCTCGGAGATCTCGACGAAGAAGGAGATCGGGATCGGCTCGGTAGTCGCCGACTGCCTGATCGAGTCGGTCGCCGGAGAGGGCGGCATGGCCATCGTCTACAAGGCCGTACAGCAGAACCTCGGGCGCACGGTCGCCCTGAAGGTGATGTCGTCGGGTCTCGCGGACCAGAGCGAGTTCCGGGTCCGTTTCGAGCGCGAGTGGAAGGTCGCCGCAGCGCTCGATCACCCGAGCGTCGTACCGATCCTCTGGGCCGGTGAGGCGCACGGGCGCCTCTTCATCGTCATGCGCTACGTCGAGGGCGAGACGCTTCGCGAGCGCCTCGCGCACAGCGGCAGGCTCGAACCCGATGTCGCCGTCGAGGTGCTCGAGCAGGTCTGCGCGGCGGTCGGGGCCGCCCACGAGCGGGGTCTCGTCCACCGCGACATCAAGCCGGGCAACGTGCTCATCGAGGAGGCGACCGGCCGCGTTTTCCTGACGGACTTCGGCCTCGCCAAGCCGGTCGACGACGACATCACCGACCCGGGCAGCAAGGTGATGGGAACCGTCCGCTACATGGCGCCCGAGCGCCACCACGGCGACGGCGCGAACGAGGTCCTCGGCGACATCTACGCGCTCGGCTGTGTGCTCTGGGACATGGTCGGCGGCATCGACCGTCCACGGCTCGAGACGATTCCCGATCTGCCGCCGGCGATGGCGCAGGTCGTGGCGAAGGCGGTCGCCCCCGATCCGCAGCAGCGCTTCGGCTCCGCGGTCGAGCTGGCCCAGGCCGCGCGCGCGGCGCTCGACGGCCCACTGCCCCCGCCCCCGCCGCCGGGTGCGGCCGCGGTCGAGCCGCAGCCGTCCTCGGTCGTCAAGGTGCAGCGACGGGCGCCGTTCGAGCCCGCGCCGCTCTCCAGCGGCTTGACCGACCGGATCGAGGCGCTCTGCAAGTCGGTGCTAGCCATGGACCTGGTCGAGGGCGAGGCTCGCGAGCAGCTCGAGGAGGTCCGGGTGCGACTCGTGGCGCCGCTCGACCTCGCCGTCGTCGGTCGCGCCGACAGCGGCCGCACGCAGCTCATCAACGCCTTGATCGGGCGTCGCCTGACGCCGCCGGGGCGCGGCTACGGAGATGTCGCCCCGCAGATCTCGTTCGTGTACGGGATCCCCGAAAAGGTGATCGCCACCGGCGCCGACGGCACCGTGTCCGAGCGCTCGCTGAGCCCCGATGGGACGCTGCCCTCCGAGGTGCTCGACCCGTCATCGCCGCTCGCCTCCCTGCAGGTGCAGCTCCCGGTGGACTCGCTGCGGACCGTCTCGCTCAGCATCGGCGCCTCGACCGCCGACGTGCCCGACGGGGCCGACGCCTTCCTGCTCGCCGTCGCCGCCGACGCGATCAGCGACGTGCCGACGCTGCTGCGGGACCTCTCCCAGGGCGCCGGAGGCCGTGGTGCTTCGGCGATCAACGCCGGCATCGTCGTCACCAAGGCGGACCTGACCGGGACGGAGGTGATGGAGGCCGGCCTCGACGCCACCGTCGAACGGGCGCTGCAGCCGCTCATCGCCGATGCCGACCGCGTCAACGCCCAGCTCGCCGAGATCGCGGGAACGGACGTCTCGGTCGCAGAGGACGTCGCCCTGATCGCCGAGCTCGCCCGCAGCTCCGGCGGCACCCGCGCTGACCTGCTCGCCTCCAGCGAGGCGTTCAAGGCGGGGGCGAGCATGCTCTCCGAGGACGAGGCCGAGCACCTGCTCGGCCGCTACGGGCTCGAGGGCCTGCGGGCCGCGTTCGAGCTCGCCGACTCGGGACAGCTCACCGGAGTGGGCCTGCGCCGCCGCCTGCGCGAGGTGTCGGGCATGTCGGCGCTGGAGCTCAAGATCGACGGCTTCCATCGCCGCAGCGACGCGCTCAAGGCCGGGCGTGCCCTCGAGCGCCTCGACGAGCTCTCCTACCGCTGGCCCGAGCTGGAGATCCTCCGCGACCACGTCGAGGCCGTGCAGCTCGAGCCCGAGATGCATCTGATCGACCTGATGGAGGCCTACACGCGATGCGTCCTCGAGGGGGTCGACGTCCCCAAGGACCTGCTCGACCGGCTGGAGCACCTGATCGTAGGTCGCACCGAGGCCGAGCGCTTTGGGGTGGGTCCCGGTGCGGGTGAGGACGAGATACGCGCCGCCAAGCTCGATGGGTTCCGCGCCTGGAAGGTCTTCGAGCAGTCGAGCAGCGCCTCGCCGGCGGCGCGCCGGGTGGCGCGCCGGGTGACCCGCTCCTACGAGCACTACGCGCGCGAGGGCGAGTCGGCGACGCGCTAGGTACCCGACGGGGCGTACGCGGCCAGTGCGGTCTTGATCCCCGCCGGGATCTCCGCCTTCTCGCCGGTGTCGCGGCGGACGAACACGTGCCGCAGATCGCCCTCGGTCGTGATCTCGCCGTCGCGGAGGATCGTGATCGAGGTGACGGTCGAGGTGGTCCCCAGGCGGGAGATCACGGCGCGCATCTCGAAGATGTCGTCGAAGCGGAGTGGCGCCCGGTAGCGGACCGACGCCTCGGCGACCACCAGATCCAGCCCGGCATCGGCCATGACGGCGTCGTAGTTGCCCAGGGCCTCGCGCCAGAGCTCGGTCAGGGCGACGTCGAAGTACTCGAGGTAACGCGAGTTGAAGACGACGCTCTGCGGGTCGCATTCGGCGAAGCGAACCCGCAGGGAGTGGGAGAGGACGGCGCCGCTCACGGCTGCGCACCTCGGCCTGTGCGGATCCAAGCGGAGAGGAGCGGGTCGACGAGCCGGTAGCCCGTCTTCGTTCCCGGCTCCGGGTAGATCTCGCCGTCGTCGAGGAGCACGTCGATCGCGTTCTTAGCCGCCCCGCCTCGAGATCCGCCGTGGGCGCGACTTGCCGCGTAGATGCCGTCCGTGTTCTCGGCGACCGCGGTGAGCACACGCCGCTGGCCACCGCTGAGCCCGTTCCAGACCGCGCGGAGCTCGTCGCGCACCGTCGTCATCGCCGCTGCGGTGGCGTCGGTGAACGTCTCCGTCGTAGCCGCTCCACCGGGCTCGGTCCGCTCCCACACGAGATTCGCGAGCAGCATCGTCCGCTGCGGGTGACCGCGTGTGAGGTCCAGGAGCGGATCGATGACCTCTCCGACCGCCTTGCCGGTCGCCGCGAACCTGGCGTCGACGTACTCCGCCACGTCGACCGGATCGAGGGGTGGCAACTCGAGCGGCGCCGCCTGTCCGTAGAAGGCGCGTCGCCGGTCCGCGAAGAGGCGCCTCATCATGCCCACCTTCGAGCCGGCGAATACGTAGCTGGCCGCGTCGCCGTGGTGCTGGATCTCACTCCGAATTACGGCATCGGCGCGATCCTGAGCCTCGAGCACGTCCTGGAACTCGTCGAAGACGATCAGCGCTCGCGTGCCGGTCCGCTCGAAGAGGCGCCGCGGGATCGCGATCCGATCGAGGAGGGGTGGCTCGTCCTGGGGGTCGACGCTTACTTCTAGCTCCGCGGGCAGGGGCTCGCCGCCGACCCGGAAGCTGGGCCGGAGCCGGCGGCGGAGGCCCGAGAACCAGGCCGCGAGGGGTCCCTGCAGCTGAGCGGCGTAAGCCCGTTCGATCCGCGCGCTGATGTCAGCGAGCGTGAGCACGCCGAAGAAATCCACATAGACGAACGACCAACCTTCCTTTGCGGCCCTCTCGCCGAGCTTCAGGAGCAGGGATGTCTTGCCGTAACGGCGAGGGGCGACCAGTCTGGACGCGTTGCCCGCAGCGGCCGTGTCCATGAGGCTCGCGACCTCGGCCTCCCTGTCGATCATCTCGTCAGGGGGCACTGGGTCGCTGTAGCGAAACGGGTTCACCGTGCGCGGTATCTTAGAGCAGAACTGCTCTATTTAGTAGAGCGGATGCCTCGCGGGGTGGGCGAGGGTTTCGCGGTCGTGGCCGCCTCGGCTCAGAAGCCGTAGGCCTCCTTGAGCTCAGGATCGCTCTCGGCGAGTGCCTCGGCGAGGTCGACCATGACCTTGCACTGCTTCCAGGTGGCGTCGTCCTGCATCTTGCCGTCGATCATGTGCACGCCGCGGCCGTCGGGGATGGCCTCGATCACCTTCTTGGCGAACGCGACCTCCTTCGGATCGGGGGAGAAAACGCGCTTGGCGATGTCGATCTGGACCGGATGCAGCGACCAGGTGCCGACGCAGCCGAGCAGGAACGCCGCCCGGAACTGCGCCTCGCAGCCCTTGACGTCCTTGATGTCACCGTAAGGCCCGTAGAACGGGAGGATCCCCGCCGACGTGCAGGCGTCGACCATGCGGGCGATCGAGTAGTGCCAGGGGTCCTGCTGCGCGGTCGCGCGCGGGGCCTCGGGATCGTCCGGGTCGGGGTCGTTGATGACCAGATAGCCGGGATGGCCGCCGCCGACGCGGGTGGTCTTCATCCGCCTCGATGCCGCGAGATCGGCCGGGCCGAAGCTCATCCCCTGCATGCGCGGGCTGGCGTTCGCGATCTCCTCGACGTTGGTGACGCCGAGCGCCGTCTCGAGCAGCGCATGGACGAGGATCGGGCGCTTGACCTCCGCCTTCGCCTCGAGCTGGGCGAGCAGGCGATCGATGTAGTGGATGTCCCAGGGACCCTCGACCTTGGGGACCATGATCACGTCGAGCTTGTCGCCGATCTCGGTGACGAGCGTCGTCAGGTCGTCGAGCACCCACGGGCTCTCCAGCGAGTTGACCCGGGTCCAGAGCTGCGTGCTGCCGAAGTCGACCTCGTTCGCGACCTTGACCAAGCCCTCGCGCGCGGCGACCTTGTTGTCGACCGACACGGCGTCCTCGAGG
Organism: Thermoleophilales bacterium; assembly: GCA_020636895.1. Lineage (GTDB taxonomy): Bacteria > Actinomycetota > Thermoleophilia > Solirubrobacterales > 70-9 > RHKX01. The sequence goes on from JACJWZ010000001.1 coordinate 497,818, forward strand.
TTGCCGAGGAGGATGTCGGCCTGCTTGGCCATGTCCGGCACCTTGGCCGCCATCTTCTCGTTGGAGGCGTCGAAGAAGTGGATCATCCGCGAGGGCCGGAAGGGCACCTCGGTGGTCGGCTCGGGCGCTCCGATGGCGAGCGGCTTGAAGAAGTCACGGGGGTTTCGCAAGTTGAGATCTCCTGGTGGTTGTGCGGTCGGAACCGTAGCGGCCGGGGACGGCCCGCGATCGCGATGCCGGGTTGTTCCGGGCGAGGCCGGGCCATATCTACGATGCGCCGATGCGTTCTCGCGGATTCCTGACGTGGCCTCTCGCCCTGCTCGCCCTCACCCTCGCCCTCGGGCTCGGCGGATGCGGTGGCTCGGGCGAGGAGACGAGCGGGGACTCCTCCGCTGCGGCGACGACCCGGTCCACCATGCCGAGCGCCGGTGACGGCGGCCAATCGCAGGGGGGCCAGGGCGGCAAGGGCCAGGGAGGGCGGGGAGGCGGGAGCGGCCGCGATGACCCGGAGGAGCAGGGGGGAGGTTCGGGTTCCGGTGGCTCCGGCTCCGGTTCCGGCACCCACTCCGGGGATCGGTTCGCCGCGCAGTTGCGCTCGATCGTCAGCGACGCCTTCGTCGAGCTGCAGCCGCTCGCTGTTCCCGCCACCGCTATCAGCGACCCCGAGGCGTACGCGGGGAAGCTCGAAGACGGGGTCGGGGAGCTCGACGACACGCTCGACCAGCTCGAGGCGCTCGACCCGCCGGCGGATGCCGAGCGCGGCACCCAGCAGGTGATCGACGCGTTCTCCGGTTTGCGCGGGGCCGTCGCCTCGGCGGCGGACGCCTACGGCAGCGGCGATCCCCAGCAGCGGGCCGCCGCCCTGCTGGACCTGCGCGCGGCCGCGGGGAAGTTCGGCGCCGGCATCCAGAAGGCGACCGCGTCGCTTCGCGATGCCGGTTACGGCCTCCCCGGACGCTGAGCCGCCGCGCAGTCGAGGCCGCTTCCACGCCGGTATCCTCCGCGGTGTCGCCGGCGACCTCAGGCGGGGTCCGCAAGCGCCCCCGGACGCCGCGGCCTTCATCGACTTTCGCAAACCCGCCCGCCCAGGAGCACCTCACCCATGGCCGTTGCCACCCAGTCCTACGAAGAGAAGACCGACATCCAGAAGGACATCACCGAGATGGTCCGCCAGTTCGTGGACGAGCAGATCATCCCGAACGCCGAGCACTACGACCACGAGGACGAGTTCCCGGAGCCGATCGTCGAGCAGATGAAGGAGCTCGGCCTCTTCGGCGTCACGATCCCCGAGGAGTACGGGGGGATGGGGCTCGATCTGACGACCTACACGATGATCGTCGAGGAGCTCTCCCGCGGCTGGATCTCGATCTCGGGCGTCGTCAATACCCACTTCATCGGCTCCTACCTGCTGATGAAGTTCGGCACCGACGAGCAGAAGGACTACTTCCTGCCGAAGATGGCGACGGGCGAGATCCGCGCCGCCTTCTCGCTCTCGGAGCCGGAGGTCGGCTCCGACGTCCAGGGCATCAAGGCGTCCGCCAAGCGGGACGACGACGGCAACTGGATCCTCGACGGCCAGAAGATGTGGGTCACCAACGGCCTCCGCTCCGGCGTCGTCTTCGCCCTGATGAAGACCGACAAGGACGCCGATCCGCCGCACACCGGCATGACCTGCTTCATCACCGAGAAGGTTCCCGGTGAGCACAAGAACACGGGCGAGTACGAGGGTCTCGAGGTGCCGCCGCAGATCAAGAAGATGGGCTACAAGGGCGTCGAGTCCACCGAGCTCGTCTACAGCGGCTACAAGTGCGCCCCCGACCGCATCCTCGGCGGCGAGGAGGCCGGGCTCGGTAAGGGCTTCGCGCAGATGATGGACGCGCTCGAGGTCGGCCGCGTCAATGTCGCCGCCCGCGGCGTCGGCATCGCCCAGCGCGCCCTCGAGCTCGCGCTCCGCTACTCGCAGGAGCGCAAGACGTTCGGCAAGCCGATCGCCCAGCACCAGGCCATCCAGTTCAAGCTCGCCGACATGGCGACGAAGATCGAGGCGGCGCGACTGGTCACGCTGAAGGCGGCCCGGATGAAGGATGCGGGCCAGCGCTCGGATCTGGAGGCCGGCATGGCCAAGCTGCTCGCGTCGGAGACGGGTAAGGAGTGCGTCGAGCAGTCCTTCCGGATCCACGGCGGCTACGGCTACTCGAAGGAGTATGAGATCGAGCGCCTCTACCGGGATGCACCGCTGCTGCTGATCGGCGAGGGAACCTCCGAGATCCAGCGCATGGTGATCGGCAAGAAGCTCCTGCAGCGCCACAAGATCTAGAGGAGGAACGGGGATGTCTTCGATCACCCACGACCTGATCGAGATCGCCTACAAGCGGTTCATCGAGGAGCTGCCGCAGCTGGAGAAGCTGAAGCTGGTGGCGAGGCTCGAGCTGCGCGGGCGCGGCGACGTGCAGATCTACCGCGTCAGCGCCCCCGGCCCCGAGATCACCAAGGGTGAGCCGGAGGACTCCCGGATCGAGATCTCGGTTCCGCGGGCCGACTTCAATGACCTCGCCGATGCCGGCCTCGAGCACTGGCACACCGCCTACGACCACGGCGTCGTCCGGGTCGGCGGCGACCCCGCCGTGATCCGCCTGCTGGGCGGCGTCATCGCCAAGCACGAGGCTCGCGGCAAGCTCAAGCGAGTGCGCTGATGCCCGCCGTCAGCCTCGGCCCCGCGGGCCGGGCCGTGGCCCTCGGGCTGCTGGTCGCCCTGCCCGCATCCGCGCTCCTCGCCGGGTGCGGGGACAGCGAGCAGGAGCGCTACGGCGACGAGCTCCAAGCGGTCGCCGAGCCGCTCAACGCGGAGCTGATCGACTTCGGCAACGCGGTCGGGGTGGCGACCTCGCGGGCGCAGATCCAGGCGGCGGCGGTCCGAGCCGACGGCGCCCTCGACGACGCCGAGGAAGGTCTCGCCGAGCTCGATCCTCCCGCCGATGCCGTCGGCGTGCAGGACGATCTGCAGTCGGCCATCAAGGACTTCCAGGGCGAGGTGAAGTCGCTGCAGCGTTCCGTCCGCAACGATGGCGACCGCGCCCTTCAGAAGGCCCTGCAGAAGTTCAACTCCGAGGCGCAGGCTTTCGCCGTCGAGCTCGGGCAGATCAGAGCCGACCTCGAGGACGTCGGCGTCACGATCCGCGAGACGACCGACACCGCGGGCTGAGGCGTCCCTCGGGCGTCGCCTCCGGCCCAATCCCCACCTGAAACTGAACACAACGCAACGAAGCAAGAGGAGCAGATGAGCGACAACGACAACCACGTACTGACCACCGATCAGCGCGAGCGCGAGGAGTCAGGTGCGCATCCCTACGGCCGCTATCTCGAGGAATTCGAGGTCGGCGCCGTCTACAAGCACTGGCCCGCGAAGACGGTCACCGAGTCCGATGACCATCTCTTCTGCCTGATCACGATGAACCACCACCCGCTGCACCTCAACGACGTCTACGCCGGTGAGTCCCAGCAGGGGCAGAACGTCGTGGTCGGCCCGCTGGTGTACTCGCTGGCGCTCGGGATGTCGGTCAGCGACGTCTCCGGCAAGGCCATCGCGAACCTCGCCACGGAGGAGCTGAGCCACCCGAACCCGGTGTTCCACGGTGACACGCTGTTCTGCGAGTCCGAGGTCCTCGACGTGAGGCCCTCGAAGTCGAAGCTCGACCGCGGCATTGTCAAGGTCCACACGCGCGTCTACAAGCAGGACAACACGCTCGTTGCCGAGTTCAAGCGCACGGTGCTGATCCCGCGCAAGAACCCGGGCGAGGAGTCCTAAGCCCGGGGGATCGTTCGACGTGGCCGATCCCTACGCGACCAGGGCGCCCGATCTCAGCGCCCGGCCGACCGGGCCTCCCCCCTGGGAGGCCGCGGTCGGCGAGCGCGGAGGCGAGGTGATCGCCGACGCGCCACCGGCGACGGCGTCCCGCTTCGCGGTCGTCCCCTGCCGCGGGATCGGGACGCTGGCGCCGTTCGCTCGGGTGGACGCGCCGCTCGCGGTCCTGCTCTGGCTCGAGCACTCGGGGCAGCCGCGCACCGCCGCGGCGGCCGCGGAGCTTCTGGCGGGCCTGCGCGCGTTCGAGGGGCCGATCTTCGCGATCAAGCAGGGCTGCGTCGGCGGTCCCTCCGAGCGGCCGGGCTGCTTCGAGGTCGGCGACGACCTCGTCCTGGGCGTGCTCGACGCGGCGCTGAGCGAGGCGGTGACATGGGAGGCGGACCCGGACTTCGGCTACGAGGTCCCGGCCGTGGTCCCCGGGCTCGAGGGCGCCTCGGCGCGGGCGCTCCTGCCGCGGCTCCTCTATGGCGATCACGACCGCGTCTACGAGCACGCTGACCTCGTCGCGACGAAGAAGCGGGAGCGCTTCGAGATCGCCGAGTCGGTCCCCGGGCTCGATCAGGCGGTGAAGGCGGCCGCCGACTGGCCACCCGTGGCGACGTCGGGCCGCCGGCGGGACTGAGCGTGCCATGGGCCCGGTGAGGCGCTCGTGCGAGCTCGCCGCGCCGGCCGCACGGTGCTCCCCTGGGCGCCTGAGATACTGGCCCGTATGAGCGAAACCGAGATCCCCGAGCTGCTCGACGAGCTGCTCCGCGTTCCCGCACCCTCCGGCTACGAGACCCCCGCGGCGGAGGTGTGGCGCGAGGCGGCGGCCGAGTTCGGCGATGTCGAATCCGATGTCCTCGGCTCCTCGATCGTCAAGGTCGGGACCGGGGAGGGCCGCCTCACGGTCGCCGTCGTCGGCCACATCGACGAGATCGGCCTCTTCGTCAGCCACATCGACGACGACGGCTTCCTCTGGTTCGGTCCGATCGGCGGCTGGGATCCGCAGAACCTCGTCGGCCAGCGGGTGATCGTGCGGGGCTCCGGCGGCGGTGAGGAGGCCGAGGTGCATGGGGTGATCGGCAAGAAGCCGATCCATCTGCTCGAGCCCGACGACCGCAAGAAGCCGTCGGAGATCAAGCACATGCACATCGACATCGGCGCCAAGGACAAGGAGGACGCCGAGAAGCGCGTCTGCGTCGGCGATCCCGCGGTGCTCGACGCCGAGCCGCTTCCACTTCCCAACAATCGCGTCGCCTCGAGGTCGATGGACAACCGGCTCGGCTCCTACATCGCCTTCGAGGTCGCCAAGCGGATCGCGGCGGGTGACGCCGTCGACGTCGGCGTGGTCGGCTGCGCTGTCTCTCAGGAGGAGATCGGGCTGTTCGGCTCTTCCACCACCGGCTTCTCGCTGAACCCCGACGTCGCGATCGCCGTCGACGTCACCCACGCCACCGATGCTCCCGGCATCGACAAGAAGGAGAACGGCGACCATGCGCTCGGCTCCGGCGCGGTGATCGCTCGCGGTTCGACCCTGGGCCCGCGCGTCTACGAGCTGCTCCGCGAGGCCGCCGAGGCGGAGGGGATCGACCACACCTTCGAGGCCTCAGGCCGCTACACGGGCACCGACGCGGACTCCCTGCAGATCGCTCGCGGTGGCATCGCGACCGGGCTCGTCTCGATCCCGTTGCGATACATGCACTCCACGGTCGAGGTCTGCCAGCTCGACGACGTCGAGGCGTGCATCGAGGTGATCTGCGCGTTCATCCGGCGCCTCGATCCGGGCGAGGATTTCCGGCGCTGAGCGACGCGGCCGCGGCGCGGCCGACCCGCGGCGGCGCCACGCGCACAGGCCGCCGCCGCCCGCGCGTGGCGCCACGCGCACAGGCCGCCACCACCCGCGGCGACGCCACGCGCACAGGCCGCCGCCGCCCGCGCGTGGCGCCTTTTCCACCGATTTCGTGGAAAAAGCGCCACGCGTTTACTGCAGCGGGGGCGTGGTGAGGTGGATGTGCCCAGCGAAGGCTGCGCTAGTGGGCTTCGTCGGCCGCGTGGGCCGGCGGGCGTGACTCCTCGGCCAGCGAGGTGATCTCGAGTGGGCCGCGAGCCGCCTCCTCGAGCACCTCGCTCGCCTCGTTGGCGGAGCGCGCGTAGAGCTCGACGAGCAGGTGGATGACGATCCGCTCCTCGTCGTGCTTGTGGAAGCGGACGTGGGTGAAGAACTCGCGCGTGCCGGCGTCGCCGAAGGCGCCGTAGGTGAGGCAGTCGGCGGCCTCCGGGCCTGAGCAGACCTCCACGAGGTCCTGATCGACGCTGACGGTGCAGGAGGCGACCCAGGGCGTCCCGGCGACGAGTCGCTCCCAACGATCGCCGTAGGGGACGACGCGGCCGTTCTCGTCGACCGACAGATGGGGCTGGTCGTGCATGCAGTCGAGGCACTGCACGACCGACTCCTGGACCTCGTCGATCCGCTCGGCCGGCTCGCCGGTCTCGGGGTCGATGCGGAGGATCGCGTCGTAGTGGACCTGCGCCTCCAAGCGCTGCGACCAGCAGCGGTAGCAGCGCAGCCAGGCGCTGCGATCGGTGTCCAGCTCTTCGTTCATCGGTTCCCTTTCTCCAATTGTGGCGATTCCGGGAAGCGGGCGCGGGAGGGACCGCCCAGATGTCAGCGGCGTTGCGGCTCGTCCGCCCGCGGCGCGGTCCGGCGCACAACTCAATCCGATGCCGTCGGCAGCTCGCCCCGCAGCAGCGAGCAGCTGATGACGTCGCGCCGGCGACCCTTCATCGGGAAGAGCGAGCGAAGCGTCCCCTCGCGCGTGAACCCGGCCCGCTCGACCAAGGCGAGGGAGGGGGCGTTGTCGGGTTCGATGCCCGCCTGGATCCGGTACACGTCGAGCTCGGCGAAGATCCAGCCGCAGAAGAGGCGGAGGGCGCGGGTCATCAGGCCCCGTCCGCGCGCCCATGGCGCCAGCCAGTAGCCGAGCTCGAGCCGCCCTTCCTCGGCCGAGTAGTCGAAGAAGCCGATCGTGCCGAGCAGCGAGTCGTCGGCGATGTCGGCGATGATCAACGACAAGCCGCGGCCGGAATCGGTCTCGCGGTCGACGCGCCTCGCGAACTCCTCGGCGTCGTTCATCTCGTAGTCGTCGGGGGCGCGGGTGTAGGCCTGGATTCCCGGATCCTGGCAAGCCTCGACGATCGCGGGCAGGTCCGAGTCGGCCCGCAGCCGCAGCCGCACCTCACCGTCGTCGATCCCGCCGATCGGGAAGGCGACGGGCTCGAGGTCTGCGCTCAACCGAACCGGCGCCGCGCCAGAAACAGCGTCAGGCCCAGCGGTCCAGCCCACCAGGTGAGCAGGAGCGAGAGCCGCGCCGGGCGGCCCTCCTCGAGCGACGTCTCCCAGATCCAGCGGCCGACGAACAGGTCGAAGGCGATGTAGTGGGTCCACGCCGCGAGCATCGAGCTCGGGTTCTGCAGCAGCTCCTGGACCTTCTCGAGCTTGCCGAAGTCCGGCGGCTCCGGGCTCTCGACGGCGCCGAGCGCCAGCGCCCCCGTGTAGGTGAGCCCGAGCCCCATGTACAGCGGCGTCAGCCGGTCGGCCATCCATCGCGTGACTTCGCTGCGAGGGAACAGGATCATCGCCAGCCAGACCGGGGCGGAGCTGAAGTTGACGATCGTCCAGGCGAGTTGGTGGCGGTTTCCCTTCACGGGCATGGCTTCCTGTCTAGCAGGCGTCGGCGACGGCTGCCTTGGCCCGCTTGACCTTCGCCTTCGCCTTCTTCGCCTTGGCCTTCGCCTTCTTGATCTTGGCCTTCTTCTTGGACTTCTTCGCCTTCTTCAGCGCCGCCTTCGCCTCCTTGAGCTTCTTGTTCGCCGCTTCGAGACCGGCGCGGGCCTTCTTGCAGGCGGCGGAGTCGCCCGGGGGGTTGGACGGCACCGCGACGGTGAAGCTGCGCGACGCGCTGCCGACGTTGCCGCCGACGTCGGTCCCCTGGACGTCGAACGTGTAGGAGCCGTCGGCCAGCGCGCTGGGAGGGGTATGGCTGGACGCACCCGAGCAGGCGCCGAAGGCCGGCGGGGTCGAGCCCGTCGCGTAGAGGCGGCACTGGAAGGTGCTCGGGGAGTCGTCGGAGCTGAAGCCGAAGGTGGGGGAGCCGGTGGTGATCGTCGAGCCCGTCGCCGGGCCGGAGTCGATCGTGACCGTCGGCGGGATCGTGTCGGAGTACTTCCACAGCTCGAGTCCCGTGGGGTCCTGATCCGCGGCGAAGTAGACGGCCCCGTCGAAGCCGACCGGCGGCGAGATCCCCGCTGGCACGCTATCGGCCGCCCCCGGGGCGATGTCCGCGACGATCTGCGTGCCCGCGCCCGTGCCGTCGCTGACCCAGCGCTCGACTCCGCTCGTCGCGTCGTCGGCGGTGAAGTACAGCCTGCCGCCGATGGCCCTGAGGTCCTGCGGGAAGCTGTCGGCGGAGCCGCTGTTGATGTCCTTGACGAGGGACGTGCCGGGTTCCGTTCCGTCGCTCTTCCACAGCTCGGTGCCGTTCGTTCCTTCGAAGGCCGCGAAGTAGAGTGTCCCGTTGAGGTTCGTCAGCTCCGACGGGAAGCTCTGACCGCTGCCGTTGATGTCCTTGACGAGCGTGATCGTCGAGCCGTCGCTCTTGTAGAGCTCCCGTCCGATCGTCCCGTCATTGGCCCCGAAGTACACGGTGCTGCCGACCGCTGTCAGGTACACCGGCAACCCCTCTCCGCCGCCCGGATTGAGATCTGCGACCCGGGTCGCCGTCGAGCCGTCGCTCTTGTAGAGCTCGCGGCCCGTCGTCCCATCCGTGGCTCGGAAGAACGCGGTCCCGCCGACGTCGGTGATGAGCTCGGGGTTGCCGTTTCCGGTTCCGGGGTTGATCTCGGGAAGCGCCGTGATGGTCGAACCGTCCGAGCGGTAGAGCTCGAAACCGGCGGCGAAGGTGTTCGCGGCGAAGTAGAGCTGGTTGCCGACCTTCGCAAGCTCACTCGGGTTGCTGCCCCCGGGATCGGGGTTGATGTCGCCAACCTTCACCGTCCCCGCCGGGGTGCCGTCCGACTTGTAGAGCTCACGCCCGGTGGGGCCGTCGTTTGCGGCGAAGAAGAGGGTTCCGTTCACGTTGGTGAGCCACGTCGGTGTGCTCGAGGCTCCCGGGAACTGGGTGTTGATGTCGTTGACCATCGCCGTCCCGGCAGCGGTCCCGTCGCTCTTCCAGAGCTCCGCGCCGTTCGTTCCGTCGTTGGCTTGGAAGAAGACGGTTCCCCCGACGGCAACCAGGCTGCCCGGGTTGCTGCTCGTGTCGGCGGTCGGGTTGATGTCCTTGACGATGTGGGTCCCGGCCTCGGTCCCGTCCGTCACGTACAGCTCGCGGCCGACGCCGTCTCCGACCGCGGTGAAGTAGAGCTTGTCACCGGCGTCGGTGAGCTCACGCGGGTCGCTGTCCACGTTGAGGTCGGGACGGATGTCGGCCACCTGTGAAGCCGCATTCGGTTGACCGGCGGAGGCGACGCCCGTGAGGCAGGCGAACGCGGCCAAGAGGCCGGCAGCCGCGAGGATCTGCGACGAGCGAAGCCGGTTTCGCGTACCCATCCGCGCACCGTATCCGAGACGTGGCCGCCCGTGGGCTGTTTCCGGGGGCGTCCGGCCGCCGAGTGGTCCCACCTGGCGGTCCGACCGCCAAGTCAGACCACTCGGTGTTGAAAGGGGGTCCGCTGAACGGCTGGAGCTAGGCGGGCTGCGGTTGACCGGCCGCCGATCCCGCGGCGACGAGCTCGGCGATGTCGACCATGATCCGGTTCAGGTCGAAGTCCTTGGGCGTGTAGACGCGGGCGACGCCGGCCTCGGCCAGCCGCTTCGCGTCCACCGGGGGGATGATCCCGCCGGCGATCACCGGGGCGTCGACACCCGCCTCGCGGATCAGCTCGACAACGCGTGGGACGAGCTCGAGATGGGAGCCGGAGAGGATCGAGAGGCCGATCACGTCGACGTCCTCCTGCACGGCCGAGGCGGCTATCTCCTCGGGCGTCAGGCGGATGCCCTGGTAGATGACCTCCATGCCGACGTCGCGGGCGCGGACGGCAATCTGCTCGGCGCCGTTGGAATGGCCGTCGAGGCCCGGCTTGGCGACGAGGATCCGGATCTGGTGGCCGATCCGCTCGCCCACCTCGCCGACCTTGTCGCGGACTTCGGCGAGGAGCTCGGCGTTGCCGCCGCTCGCGGAGCCGTCGAGGCCGGTCGGGCCGCGGTAGGCGCCGAAGATCTCGCGCAGCGTCTCCGCCCACTCGCCGGTGGTCGCGCCGGCCTTGGCGGCGGCGATCGTCGCCGGCATCAGGTTCACGGAGTCGTCTGCAGCGGCCTCGGCGAGGTCGGCGAGAGCCTTCTCGACCGCGGCGTCGTCGCGCTCGGCCCTCCACTCCTGGAGCGCCTCGATGCGCTCACGCTCGACCTCGGGATCGGGGGTGAGGATGCCGCCGTCCTCGCCGACGGTCAGCGGGGACTCCTCGCTCTCGGTGAAGACGTTCTGGCCGATCACCTTCTGCTCACCGGACTCGATCCGGGCGAGCCGCTCGCGGTGCGACTCGACGAGGCGGGCCTTCATGTAGGAGACGGCCTCGCTGGTGTGGGCGCCGCCGTGCTCGGCCACGACCGCGATCTCGGCGCGGGCGCCCTCGAGCAGCTCGGAGACGAGACCGTCCATTACGACGGAGCCCTCGAAGATGTCGGGGTAGTCGAGGAGGTCGGTCTCGTTGGCGAGGATCTGCTGGATGCGCAGCGACCACTGCTGGTCCCAGGGCCGGGGGAGACCGAGCGCCTCGTTCCAGGCGGGGAGCTGGATCGCGCGGGCGCGGGCGTCACGGCCGAGCGTCACGGCCAGCGCCTCGAGGACGATGCGCGGGACGTTGTTCTCCGGCTGCGCCTCGGTCAGCCCCAGTGAGTTGACCTGCACGCCGTAGCGCATGCGCAGGTACTTGGCCTCGGTGACGCCGTAGCGCTCCCGGCCGAGCTCCTCCCAGAGAACGCCCATCGCGCGCAGCTTCGCGTGCTCCTCGATGAAGCGGACGCCGGCGTTGACGAAGAAGGAGATCCGGCCGAAGACCTTCGGGAAGTCCTCCTCGGGGACCTGGCCGCGGTCGCGGACGGTGTCGAGGACGGCGATCGCGTTGGAGATGGCGTAGGCGATCTCCTGGACCGGCGTGGCTCCCGCCTCCTGCAGGTGGTAGCTGCAGATGTTGATCGGGTTCCAGCTCGGGATCTCGTTGACGGTGAACGCGACCATGTCGGCGATCAGCCGCATCGAGGGCTCCGGCGGGAACGCGTAGGTCCCGCGCGAGAGGTACTCCTTGATGATGTCGTTCTGCGTCGTGCCCTTGAGCGCGGCGCGGTCGACTCCCTGCTCGTCGGCGACCGAGACGTAGAGACCGAGCAGCCAGGCGGCCGTCGCGTTGATCGTCATCGACGTGTTCATCTCGGCCAGCGGGATCCCCTCGAGAAGGGTCTCCATGTCGCCGCGGTGGGCGACCGAGACGCCTACCTTGCCGACCTCTCCGCGCGCCAGCGTCGCGTCGGGGTCGTATCCCGTCTGCGTCGGCAGGTCGAACGCGATCGAGAGGCCGGTCTGGCCTTTCGCGAGGTTGCTGCGGTACAGCTCGTTGGAGCGGCGGGCATCGGAGTGGCCGGCGTAGGTGCGGATGACCCAGGGCCGATCCCGCTCCGGCAGACGGTGGTCGCTCATGCCGGGATTGTATGTCCGCGCCACGATTTCCGGGCGTTGGATCCGGCGCAGCGGCGCGTAGAATCCGTCCCCATGGACGATGCGACCCCGGTGGGCTGGAACGCCGACCCCCTGCCGAGGGGCAGGCACCGGCTGCCGGCCGATGTCGTCAGGGCCTCGCAGCGAGAGAGGCTGCTGCGGGCGATGCTAGCCCTGGTGGCGGAGAACGGCTACCACGCGACCAGCGTCCCCGACGTGGTCACGCGGGCGCGGGTGTCGAGATCCGCCTTCTACCAGGAGTTCGACGGCAAGCTCGACTGCTTCCTCGTCCTCTGCGACGAGCGATCCCGGGGCATGATCGAGGAGGTCCTCGAGGCGGCCGGAGACTTCGGGGATCGGCCTTGGCAGGAGGTGATCGCCGGCGGGATGGACGCCTATCTGCGTTGGTGGCGGGATCGCCCGGAGTTCGCTCGAGCCTTCCTGGTCGAGTTGCCCACCGCCCCCGAAGGGCTCGAGCATCGCATCGACCTGCTCCGTCCCTTCGAGGACCTGTTCGCGGGGCTGGCCCGTTACATGAGGTCCAAGGACCGGACGGCGAGGCCGCTACCGCGTCTCGCACCGAAGTTGGTCGTCCGCGGGACCACCGAGTTGATCGCCGAGGAGGTCAGGCGGGGGCGGGTGGCGACACTGCCCGACCTGACCGCCGACCTGGTCGACGTGATCAGCGTCGGGCTGGGCGGGGCACCCGTGCCTTCGCCCCGGTGAACCCGGCTGCTGCCGCGCTGACCTTTCGCCCCGCGCCACCCTTCATCGAAACGGTGCCCTTCTGATTGGTGGTGGCGCTCCTGCCGCCGACCCGAACGGTGGCGTGCCGCACCGGCCTCCAGGCCGAATCGACGGGGACCTTCCCGGTGACCAGCACACGAACGCGGTTGCCCTTCCGGGGCGAAGACGCCTTGACCCGGAGCCGGGGCCTCGCGAGCGGCTCGCAGGTGGGTGACGGGAGCGTCGAGACCGTGCGCTTGTCGAGGCGCTGGCTGACCGTGCCGGAGACCTGGGCGCCGGAGTTGTTCTCGCCCCTGGCGAAGACGAGATCCGCATTCAGATGACCCGAGTGCTTCCCGCTCAGTGTCAGCGCGGCGTTCCAGGTGATTCCGCTGAGAATCGAACCCTGGCTGGTTGACTCGGTTCCGTTGAGGAACGAGTCTCCGTCGTCGGAGTAGTCCGTGTACTGGACGCTCCAGCTGCCTCCGAATGCGTTGCCCTGCATGGTGACGGTGGCCGATCCGGACTTCTTCCCCTGCACCGTGAACGTGCCCGAATTGGCCAGGAAACCGGTGTATGAGCTCCTGTCCGGCGCCCACTTCGGGGTCGGCGTGGCATTGCCGGCGTTCTTCCTCTTCGCCTTGCGGGCCGGGAGGTCTGCGATCACCATCCTCGCCCCCGGCCGCTCCGGCGTTCCGTCGTCGTCGCCGCGGGCCTGCCACATCAGCAGCTTGGTCCCGTCCGGGCTCCACTGCCCGAGGGTGCGATTGTCCCACCCGGTGCCCGGGCGGGGATCCACCGGCTGGCCGAAGTAGGTGCCGCGTTCGCCGCGCGAGTTCATCAGCCACGGTTCCAGCAGGCATTTCCGGTTCACCGCGTTCAGCTCGTAGCGCCCCACCCACGAGAACAGCGCGAAGTCGATGAATGGAGGCCTCGGCATCAAGGCGAAGATCGGCATGCGGTCGAAACCGCGAGAGCTGAACTGCAGATACGCACCGTCGTCGGGAGAGGTGGAGACGTCCTCCTCCCAGTCGATGCCCTTCGTGATCCGCGTCCGCTCGCCGGTCCGGAGGTCGACCCGCCAGGTGTCGAAGTTGTCCGCGTCGTACATGCTGGAGTAGAGGACGGACTTCCCATCCGCGGTGAAGTTCTTCAGCTCGAAGTAGGGAGCCTGCGCGCGCCAGGCCGCCGAGTCCGTCCCCAGGGGTCCGGAGGGATTGAGGACCTTCACGTCCTCGAGGTCATATTCGTCCCCGTTCTTCGTCAAGCGCCCGATCGACATCGCCGTTCCGTTCTGGGTGAACTCCGTCCAGCCGAACCAGCGTCCGTCCGGCGACATGCGCCCCTCGCGGTTCTGGGTGCCCTGTTCGATCCCGCCCCCGGGCATGATGATCGGGGCGAGGGTCCGGGTCTGGCAGTCGACGAGGCTCGGCGAGCATTCCACGATCCCGTAGGTGAAGTTCTGGGTTGCGCTCCCGCCGCCGCCTGGCCTCAGCCCCAGTCGCACCATCAGCCGCTTCCCATCAGGCAGGGCCACCGGCTTGCCGAAAGCCGCGCCCGCAGGCGCTCCGGGGACCACGCTGGAGTCGAGGTCGCAGGTGACGCATCGTGGATGCGAACCGTCGAGGCGGGTGACGGCCAACTGAGGGGTGGCGAGTTCGGGTGAGGAGACGGCGGCGACGATGTGCTTTCCGTCGGGCAGCCAATCCGGTTCGGACTCGCCCGAGTACCCGGCGGGAACTTGGAGATGGTCGACGGCGATCGGTTCGAGCGTCGCCTTCGCGCTCGCGGTCGTGGCTGCGGCGAGGAACGCCAGGAGAAGCAGAACGCTGACCGCTCCCGCGGACGCAATTGGACCGATGCGCTTCAAGTGCCCCTCCTCAAGGGTCTGCTCGGGCCGGATGACCCGTCGGCGCAACAATAGCGTACGTGCACGTACTTCTTGACCGGAGGCGAGACTGGTATATCCGGGACGATGCCGCGCCTGATCGACACCATGCACCTCGGCCTCGATCGGGTCATCGGCGCCTGGGAGCGCGACGGGGCGCTGATCGATCCGGGGCCGTCCTCGTCGATCGAGACCGTGCTTGCCGCGATGGGCGGCGAGCCCGAGGCGGTCCTCCTCACCCACATCCACCTCGACCACGCGGGCGCGACCGGGACGCTGGTGAAGCGCTTCCCCGACCTGCGCGTCTATGTGCACGAGGTCGGCGCGCCGCACCTGATCGATCCCGAGCGGCTGCTGCGCAGCGCCGCGCGCCTCTACGGCGAGGACATGGATCGGCTCTGGGGCGAGGTCCTGCCGGTGCCGGAGTCGAACGTGACGACCCTTGCCGGCGGGGAGACGGTGGCCGGGCTCGAGGTGCTCTACACGCCTGGGCACGCCTCCCACCACGTCAGCTACTTCGACCCGGGTAGCGGTGAGGCGTTCGTCGGTGACGTCGGCGGGGTGCTCGTCCCGCCGACCTCCGAGGTGTGGATCCCGACGCCGCCCCCGGATATCGACGTCGAGCTCTGGCAGGCGTCGATCGCAGCCGTCCTCGAGCGCGCTCCTGAGCGACTCGCGCTCACCCACTTCGGCCCCATAGACGATCCGGAGGAGCACCTCGACGCGGCTGCTGCCGAGCTCGCTCGGCTCGCCGAGTCGGCCCGTCCCGGCGAGCGCGAGCGGTTCCTGGGCGCGCTCGAGGCCCGGATCGACGAGAGCCCCGCCGCCGAGGCGGAGCGGATCCGCTCGGCGATGCCGCCCGATCAGGTCTGGCTCGGGCTCGAGCGCTACTGGCGCAAACGACAAGGCTGAGAGCCGCCCGCGTGGACGCGCGCGGTAGTTTGAAAGCGGTTTGGAGCCGATCGTGAGCGAGATCGAGGGGAGCGGCGGGAAGCTGGAGGTCACCACGTGGCCGAATCCCGACGCGACGTTCCTCGTGCTGCTGGTGCACGGCTACGGCGAGCACATCGGCCGCTACCAGCACGTCGCCGAGCGGCTCGTCGCGGAGGGGGCCGTCGTCGTCGGGCCCGACCACCGCGGACACGGGCGCTCCGCGGGGGAGCGCGCGCTGATCGAGCGCGGCGAGGACCTGACCGACGACCTGCGCCTGGTCGCCGAGCGGGCCCAGGCCGAGCATCCCGGTCTCCCGGTCGTCCTGATCGGGCATTCGATGGGCGGGCTGATCGCGACGCGTTACGCGCAGGAGCACGGGGGCGAGCTCGCCGCGTTGGTCCTCTCCGCTCCGATCGTCGGCGGCAACCCGGCGATGGAGGCACTGCTCGACCTCGATCCGATCCCCGAGGTCCCGATCGACCCCGCGGGGCTCTCCCGCGATCCCGCGGTCGGTGAGGCCTACGCGGCCGATCCGCTCATCTACCACGGGCCGTTCCTGCGCCCGACGCTGGAGTCGCTCTTCGAGGGCGCCGCGCGGGCGGCCGAGGCGGGGCCGCTGCCCGGCGGGCTGCCGACGCTCTGGATCCACGGCACCGAGGACCCGCTGGCGCCCATCGAGCAGGCGGAGGCGGCGTTCGAGCGGCTCGCCGGCGACGACTTCCGGCGGCGGATCTACGAGGGTGCGGCGCACGAGGTCTTCAACGAGACCAACCGCGAGGAGGTCCTCGACGACGTCTGCGAGTTCATCGCCGCGACGTTGCAGGGCTGAGCCGATCCTGTGGAAAAACCGCGACTTCCGGTGGGGTCGGCGTGTTCTGGGTGGCTGTTGGCGGTAGCGCACCGGACCCTCCGGCGCGACCGCTGGTCAAGCTACCCTGCCCCCGCAGAGATCCACATGAGCTCCATGAAACGCCTTACGACCATCGCCCTCACCCTCCTCGCGGCCCTCGCCGTCGCGTTCGCCGCAGCCGCCTTCGGCGCCGGCATCACCGTTTACAAGAGCGGCTTCGATTCCAAGGGCCAGTACGAGGCCCTGAAGAAGCTGCAGGGTCCCCGCAAGCAGTGCAAGCGCGACTGGCGGGACAAGTCGGCTTTCGGGGTCGGCACCAAGGGCGGCCCGGTGGCCTGCGCGGTCTCGACGCCGGTCTCCGGCGACGCCGACCAGCCCAACCAGACGGTCCGGGTAGTCGCCAAGGTCAACAAGGACACCGACGACAAGGTCAGGGAGACGATGTACGTCGGCGCCGTCGTCCGTGCGAACCGCAAGGAGAACTACGAGCTGCGCGTCTACCCGAAGGCTCGCCGCTTCGAGCTGCTGAAGAGCGGCGAGGTGCTCGAGGACGGGCGCGAGAAGGTGATCGAGGGGCTCGCGACCAAGAACCGGATCGAGCTCACCGCGCAGGGCGCGACGATCACCGGCAAGGTGAACGGCAAGGAGCTCGCGAGCCTCAGGGACAAGGACGCCGATCAGGTCGATGGTCGCCAGACCGGGCTCAGCTACGGCAACGCCGGCCGGTCCAAGAAGGGCGTGGGCAAGGCGCTGTTCGACAAGCTCAAGGTGCAGATCCCGAGCAAGTGAGCCCGGCGCCCGGCCGCGGGCCGGGCGCGTGCCTATGTACGCTGCCGTGGCGGGAGCCGAGCCAGCGATGTCCACGACGACAGTCGAGTTGCCGAAGACGTCCGGGCCCGATTCGGGCCTCGGCGGGAATTGGCTTGTGATCGTGCGCAACGACGATCACAACACCTTCGAGCACGTCGCCCGTTCGCTGGCGAGGACGATCCCCGGAGTCGATTACGACCGCGGCATGGGCCTCGCCAACGAGATCCACAACCGCGGCCTCGCGATCGTCTGGAGCGGCCACCGGGAGGCCGCCGAGCACTACTGGGAGCAGCTCGCCACGGCGGGATTGACGATGGCCCCGCTCGAGGAGCACTGAGGCGGACACCGCCTGGAAGTGCGAAGCGCCCCGGCCGACATGTGTCTCGGGCCGAGGCGCTTCTGCCGTCCGTCCCGGGGAGGGGGTCAGAGCTGCAGCAGGTGACTGCCGCCGCCGGGGGGTGAGCCGGCGAGGGCTCCGCGCGCCCGCGGGATGGACGGGATCCGGAACCGGCGCCGGCGCTTGCGGCGGGCAGAGCCGCGAAGCTGGCCGGCGCGGAGCTGGAGGAGCTCCACGGCGGCCGCCGACGCGCGGAACGGATCGGCGACGATGTCTCCATCGTCAAGCGAGATGACCGCGATCAGGGTGCCTCCCGCCTCCGCGCCGAGCAGCCTGCCGCTGGGTGCGGATGTGCTGTCGAGCTGGGCCAGCCGGCGCAGCGAGGGGGCGTCTCCGGCGTCGAGGACGCGCAGCGAGATGCCGTCGCCGGACGAAGCGCGCGCGCTCGCGCGCCCGGCCTCGGTGGATGAGGCACGCGCGTTCGGCTCGGTCGCGGGGGTCCGGTTTTCGGTTTCGCTCTGCATGTAGAACACGTCTGCCTCCTTCGCTTCGGTGGGTGGGGTGGTGCATCCAGGGTGCCGGTGGCGGGCGATTAGCGCAATATGAATCCGCGAACTAACTGATAAGGTGCTCTTATGCTTGATCTGAAGCGGTTGCGGGTGCTCAGGGAGGTCGCCGAACGCGGTTCGTTCTCTGCCGCCGCCGATGAGCTGCACGTCTCCCAGTCCGCCGTCAGCCAGCAGATCGCAGCCCTCGAGGCCGAGGTCGGCGTCCCGTTGCTGCTGCGTCTGCGCAGCGGCCCGCAACTCACCGACGCCGGCACGCTGCTCGTCTCGCACGCGGACGCTGCGATCTGCCGACTCGAGGAGGCTGAGCGCGAGCTCAGCGAGCTCGCCGGGCTCGGAGCCGGGGAGCTGCGGATGGCGAGCTTCGCGAGCGCGAGCGCGACGCTGGTCACCCAGGCGGTGCGCCGGTTCCGCGATCTTCATCCCTCGATCCGTCTCGGCCTCACCGAGGCCGACCCGGAGGACTCGCTACCGGCCCTGAAGCGCGGCGCCGCCGACCTCGTCCTCGCCTACGACTTCGAGCTCGACCAGATCGTCGGCGACCGCGACCTCGTCCTCACCCACCTGCTCGACGAGGAGATGCACGTGGCGCTGCCCGGAGACCATCCCCTCGCTGAGAGGCGGGCGATCAGGCTCGAGCAGCTCGCGGGGGAGACCTGGCTATGCGGTGCCAGCGAGAGCTCGTGCCGGCGCCTCACCGTCCTCAGCTGCGAGCGCGCCGGGTTCCACCCCGACGTCGCCTACGAGAGCAACGACTACACGGTGATGCAGGCCTTGGTGGCCGCCGGTGTCGGGGTGACGTTGATCCCCGACCTGGCGCTGCTGCATCGCAACCCGGAGGTGGCGATCGTCGATATCGAGCCGGTGCCGCCGGTGCGGCGCGTCTGGGCGGTCACGCTCGAAGCCGGCTCCCGCAGCAGCTCCACCGAGGCGATGATCTCCGTCCTCGAGGACGTCGGCAGCACGATCCTCGGGCGGCCGGGCGCCGCGATCGCCGCCTGAGCGACCGCGGCGCGCGCCTTCAACTCAACTCAAATCAGCCCAGCAGCTTCGCCTTCGCGTCCGCGAACTCCTGGTCGGTCAGCTTGCCCTTCTCGTGCAGATCGGCGAGCTTCGCGATCTCGTCGACGTCGGAGGAGCCCCCCGCCGTCTCGCGGATGTAGGCGTCCATCTGCTGCTGCGCCTCCTTCTGGGCGGCGAGGGAGCGCTCGCGCATCCCGTTGCCGCGCGCGATCAGGTAGATCAGCCCGGTGAGGAAGGGGAGGAAGACGAGGAAGAAGATCCAGACCGCCTTGCCCCAGCCCGACAACTCGTGGTCGCGGAACAGGTCCCCGATGATCGTGAACAGGACCATGATCCAGGCGACGAAGACGAAGATCCAAAGGACCGTCAGCAGTCCTTGGCCGAAGGTGTACTCGGCGAGCAGCATCAGATTGAGTTCCTCTCTCTAGTTATCTCTCGTTGGCTCTATCCGGCGGGGAAAGCTACCCGCTCAGCCGCGCGTGTTGGATTCCATGCGCCCCGGGTCCACGCCCGAGGGAGTCCAGCCGGGGCCGTGGTAGAGGACGCCGAGCTTGTCGCGTAGGCGCGGCGTGCGCTTGATGTCGTGCCACATCGCCACGTACTCGTGGAACGCGGCGCGGACCACGTTGTAGGTGTGGATGTTCTTGGTGAGGCCGTAGCGGACCCGCTCGCCCTCGCCCTCGTACGTGCCGAACATCCGGTCCCAGATGACGAGGATCCCGCCGTAGTTGCGGTCGAGGTAGACCTTGTTCGAGCCGTGGTGGACGCGATGGTGTGAGGGGGTGTTGAAGACGTACTCGATCGGCCGCGGCAGCCTCCCGATCCGCTCAGTGTGGATCCCGAACTGGTAGATCAGCGACCACGACTGCGCCAGGAGCACCATCCACGGCTCGAAGCCGATCGCCGGCAGCCACAGCCAGAACGGCAGGTACGTCATCGGGACCCACGTCTGGCGCAGCGCCGTCGAGAGGTTGTAGTGGGTGCTCGAATGGTGGACGACGTGGCTCGCCCAGAAGAAGCGGCTCTCGTGGCTGACCCGGTGGAACCAGTAGTAGGAGAAGTCGTCGGCGAAGAACAGCAGCACCCAGACCCACCAGTCCGAGGGGTCGAGGCGCAGCGGCGTCAGCTCGTAGATGAGGACGTAGAGCGCGAGCACCACGAACTTCCAGGCGAAGTTGATGACCACGTTGCCGATCCCGAGCAGCAGGCTCGTGCGGGTGTCGCGAGCGTCGTAGCCGATCAGCCCCCCGTCGTCGTCGCCGAGGTACTTGAAGGCGAGCGCCTCGAGGACGAGCAGCAGCAGGAAGTACGGGATCGCGTAGTAGAGGACCTCGGACACGGCCCGGAAGGGTAGATCACCCGGCGGCCAGTGGTTGGACCGGTTGGAGTGGGATCTGGGCGCGCCGCCACCGGATCTCCGCCCACGACGCGACCTACGTCGCTCTGGCCAAGCTCCTCGACCTGCCGCTCGTCACCACCGAGCGTGGCTTGCGGCCGCAGCCTTGACCGAGACGGGGGTCGCGGTCGAGCTCTACGAGTAGTCGGCGGCCGCTACGCGGACTCGGCGGCGAGCAGCACGTGCCACCCCGGCAGGAGCGGCTTGTTGTAGAGGTCGAGCGCCTCCTCGCGGGCGCGTGCGATCTCGTCGGATGCCCAGAATCGGTCGAAGTCCGCGCGGCTCTCCCAGATCGTCGTCTGGACGAAGTGGAGGTGGTCGTCCTCGGCTCGGGTCAGCGAGTAGGACGTGGCCCCGAACGACGGCGCCCGCCGCAGCGCCGGCATCCAGATCGCGTACCAGCGGTCAGCCCGGAACGGGTTGACGTGCCAGTCGATGACGTTGACCTCGGACATCAGTGGTCCATCCTATTGCGGCAGCGGCGGGAGGGGTCGGGTGGCTAGGCGCCGACCTCGGCCCAGATGGCGCCCTCGCCCTCGGCGGTCTTGCCCTGGTCGTTGTCGGTGGCGCCGACGCGGACCGTGATCTTCCCGCTGTGGCGGTTCTCGTGCATCATCTGATGGGCCTCGGGAACGCCCTCGAACCCCATGGCCTCCGAGAGCACCGGGCGGACCTTGCCCTCGGCCATGAGCTGGTTGGCGCGCATGCACTCGTAGGCGTTCGCGAAGTGCGAGCCGATGATCTCCTTCTGCTTCATCCACAGGTAGCGGACGTCGAAGTCGAGCGTGTAGCCCGAGGTGGCGCCGCAGATCACGACCTTGCCGAAGGGCTTCACCGTGAACACCGACGTCGGGAACGTGGCCTGGCCGACATGCTCGAAGACGATGTCGGGAGCGTCGCCGAGGATCCCCTTGACCTTCTTCGCGAAGGCGCGGGACTCGCCGAAGCGGGCCTTCTCCTCCTCGGGGGTCTCGTTGCCCGTCCGCATCATGCCCTTGAACTCGTTGCGGTCGATGTAGTCGACGGCGCCGAGCTGCTTGACGAGCTCACCCTTCTCGGGCGAGGAGACGACGCCGACGCAGTTGGCGCCGGCGGCCTTGCAGAGCTGCACGGCGAAGACGCCGAGGCCGCCCGCCGCGCCCCAGATAAGGACGTTGTGGCCGGCCTGGATCTGCGCCCTGTTCATCAGCATCCGGTACGCCGTGAAGTAGGTGAGGCCGTAGGCCGAGCAGTCGACCCAGGAGAGGTTCTGCGGCTTCGGGAGAAGCTGCTGCGCCTGCACCTTCGTGAACTGCGCGAAGGAGCCCCAGGTCGTCTCGTATCCCCAGATCTTCTGTGAGGGTGCCGCCATCGGATCGAGGCCGTGCACCTCGACGTCCTCGTAGGACGCCTGGTTGCAGTGGATGACGACCTCGTCGCCGGGCTTCCAGTTGGTGACGCCGGGACCGACCTTCCAGACGATGCCGGAGGCGTCGGAGCCGCCGATGTGGTGACCGTACTCGGGGTGGTCGCCGTAGCCGAAGACCGAGACCGGCTTGCCGAGCGACGCCCAGACGTTGTTGAAGTTGACGCCGGCGGCCATCACGCGCACGACCACCTCGAACGCGGCGGGCTCGGGGACCTCGACCTCCTCGACCTGGAAGGCGTCCTTGGGCTCGCCCTCACGCTCCTTGCGGATGACCCATGCGGCCATCTTCTCCGGGAGCTCTCCCGGCTCCACGTCGAGCTTCGATACGTCGGCGATGTCTACGGCCACGGTTCTCCTCGGTCGGGTTTGGTCACTTGCGTAAGGCCGCGCGGATGCTAGATGAATCCGTAGAGCGCGCCGTATCTGGCCCGGAGGTGCCTCAGCAGCGGCTCGGCCTCGATCGGCCCCCCGAGCACATGGTCGGCGAGCTCCGCTGGCAGCATCGTCCCGGCGTGGTGGTGCAGCTTCTCCACAAGCCACTCGCGTAGCGGCCCGAGGCGCCCCAGCGACGTCTCGGTGGTCAGTGCCGGGTCGTCGTCCGCGGCGAGCTCCCACAACTGCGCGGCGATCAGGTTCCCCAGCGAGTAGGTGGGGAAGTAGCCGAAGGCGCCGGCCGCCCAGTGGACGTCCTGGAGGACGCCCTCGGCGACGCCGCTCGGCTCGATCCCCAGGTAGGAGCGGGTGAGCTCGGTCCAGGCTTCGGGCAGCTCTGCGGGCTCGAGCGCGCCCTCGAACAGCGCCAGCTCAAGCTCAAAGCGCAGCGCGATGTGGAGGTTGTAGGTCACCTCGTCGGCCTCGACCCGGATCGGCGAGGGCCCGGCCTTACAGGACGCGCGCCGAAGGGCCTCGGGGTCGACTTCGTCGAAGCGGCCGGGCATCTCCTCGCGGAGGATCGGCAGGAGCGATGCGGCGAACGGACCCGAGCGCCCGACCCAGTTCTCCCAGAGGCGGCTCTGGGACTCGTGGAAGCCGAGCGACGGTGGGCGGCCGAGGGGGCCGCGGCGGAGCTCCTGCGGAATCCCCGACTCGTAGATGCCGTGACCCGCCTCGTGGATCGAGGAGTAGAGCGCGTAGGAGAGCCTGTCGGCGTCGTACTTGGTTGTCAGGCGGACATCGCCGTGGGAGATCGAGGTGGCGAACGGGTGGGCGGTGGGGTCGATCCGCCAGGTCCCGTCGGCGAGCGGGAGGCCGGCCACCACCCGCTTGACCGCCCGCTCCTGCGCGAGCGGGTCGAACCGGCCTCGCAGCGGGGCGTCGTCGACGGCGTCGGGGTTCGCGGCGATCGCCGCGACGATCGGCACGAGGCCCGCCCGGAGCTCGGCGAGCAGCGGCTTCACCGAGGCCGTGCGCGCTCCCGGCTCGTAGTCGTCGAGGAGGGCGTCGTAGGGGTGGTCGACCTCGTCGAAGCATTCGACGTATCGGTGGCTGAGCTCGATGTTGCGTCGCAGGGCGGGGAGGAAAGGAGCCGCATCGCCGCTCTCGCGAGCCAGCTGCCAGGCGTGCTCGCCATCGGAGGACGCGCGAGCCATCTCGGCGCGGAGCTCGGCGGGGACGCGGCGGGCCTTCTCCGCGTCGCGAGCGCCCATCCTGACGGTCGCGGCGTCCGTCGAATCGGGCAGCTCGGCCGCGGTCAGGCGCTCGAGCAGCGATGCGAGCTCGTCGGAGGCGAGCAGCCGGTGGCGGACCCGGACCAGCGTGGCAAGCTGCTCGGCGCGCCCCGCGTGACCCGCCCGCGGCATCTGCGTGCGCTCGTCCCAGAAGAGGAGCGCGCGGGCGCGCCCGAGGTCGGAGATCTCGGCTTGGATCTCGCGGAGGCGCTCGAGGTCGGTCAGCTGCGGATCGCTCACGGCCCCTGTTATTTCATGCCACGCAAGTTCCACTGCAGGCGTCAGGAAGGCATCCGGAGCCGCGACTACCTTCGTGAACCGCCATGGAAGCCTCTCGTTCGCACCTCGACCAACTGCCCTTCGACGCCGAGGAGGAGCACCCCTCGGTGCGAGCGATCGACGACCGCATCGTCATCGAGTCGCTGACGGTCACCGACGAGCGCGCGGCCAAGGTGGTACGCGAGCGCCACGAGGCCGGCGTTCCCGCCATCGAGACGGTCGCGAAGGCGATCGAGATCGGCGCCCGCGTAATCGACTCGGAGAGCACGGCGACGAACGTCGATTACGTGCAGCACGAGTTCGAGAAGCGCATGGGCAGGCTCGGCGCGGAGATGGAGAAGCAGCTCGAGGACGGCAGCAAGGAGATCGCGGAGAGGATCTCCGAGAACTTCGACGACGAGCGCGCCGACTCGGTCCAGGGTCAGATCAAGACCATGCTGCAGACCGCGATCCAGTTCCAGCAGGCCGAGCTGACCAAGATGCTGACGGCCGAGGATGCGAGCAACCCGCTGGTCGCGATGCAGATCCGGGAGCAGAACGCACGCCGCGAAGCCGACGAGCGCCACAAGGGCCAGATGACCGAGCTGAAGGAGGCCAGCGAGAACCTGGCTCGCGCCCTGGTCGAGAGCCACCAGAAGGAGTCGCACCGGAGCCAGAAGGAGATCGCCGGCCTCAAGGAGCAGCTCTCCGTGCTGCTCGAGCGGCAGGCTGGTGACGCGGCGCTCGCCGAGGCGGAGGAGGCCGGCACCCGCAAGGGCTTCACGTTCGAGGAGCGCGTTCACGGCGTCCTCGAGGACATCGCCGACGGCTTCGGCGACGTCGCCAGGCACACGGGTGCCGAGACGGGCGCCGGCGGCACGAAGAAGGGCGACACGGTCGTCGAGATCGGCGCCAGCAGCGGGCCGTGCCTGGCGAAGATCGTCTTCGAGGACAAGGACCGCAAGCTCTCCAAGAACGAGGCCTGGACCGAGCTCGACGCGGCGATGGCCGAGCGGGAGGCGAGCTACGGGGTTCTGGTCGTCGCGGGGGAGGAGAACGTTCCCTCCGGCCGCGAGGAGCTCCACGAGTACCAGGGCAACAAGCTGATCATCGCCGTCGATCCCGAGGCTCCCGACGGGCTCGCGCTGAAGCTCGTCTACAGGTACGTGCGCCTGCGTCTCCTGGCGGCGCGCAATTCGGCTCTGGAGGTCGACGCGGGCGGTGTGCTCGACGCCGCGGAGTCGGCGACCGCCGCGCTGAAGCGGGCGCAGGCCGTCCGGCTCTCCCTCACCAACATCGACAAGAGCTCGAAGAAGGCTCGGGAGGGGCTCGAGGACATGGTCGCGGCCGTCGAGGCCGACCTCACGCGCATCGAGAGCCTGGTGGCGGACGCGGCAGAGGCCGATACGGCAGAGGACCCGGCCCAGCCCGCCGACTGATTCTCTAGTCCCGGCGGACGAGCATTCCCGTCTCGAGCTCCGCCGGCTTCGTGCAGCCCGAGAGCGCCATCGTCAGGTCGAGCTCGGCGAGCAGGTGGCGGAGGACCTTCTCGACGCCCTCGGCGCCCTCCAGGGCCATGCCCCACAGGTAGGGGCGGCCCAGCAGCACCGCGTCGGCGCCGAGGGCCAGGGCCTTGACGGCGTCGGCGCCTGAGCGGATGCCGCTGTCGAAGAGGATCGCGAGCTCGTCCCCGACGGCGTCGGCGATCGCCGGGAGCGCGTCGACCGCCGCGATCGCGCCGTCGACCTGGCGGCCGCCGTGGTTGGAGACCGCGATGCCGTCGACGCCGCGCTCGCGGGCTTCGCGCGCGTCGTCGGGGTGCAGAACGCCCTTGAGGACGATCGGCAACGAGGTCTCGGCCCGGAGCCAGTCGAGGTCGTTCCACGTGAGCGCCGGGTTCCCGAAGACGCCGACGAAGCGGCCGACGGCGGCGCCGGCATCCTCCTCGGGCGGGACATCGAGCGAGTCCCGGAACACCGGGTCGGCGAAGAAGTTGGCGAGACCCTCGCCGTCGAGGAAGGGCAGGTAGGCGTTCTGCAGGTCACGCGGCTTCCAGCCGGGGAACGCGTTGTCGATCGTGACGACGATCGCCCCGTAGCCTGCGGCCTCGGCCCGCTGCAGGAAGCTCTCGGCGAGCTCGGGGTCGTTCGGCCAGTAGAGCTGGAACATCCGAGGCGCGTCGCCGAGCTCGGCGGCGATCTCCTCCATCGTGTGCGCCGCGACGGTTCCCGCGCACATGGGCACGCCGACGGCCGCGGCGCCGCGCGCGGCGGCCAGCTCGCCATCGGGATGGACGATGTTCTGCACGCCGATCGGCGCCAGCCCGACCGGCGCGATCAGATCCAGCCCGAGCAGCGTGGTCGAGAGGTCGCGGGCGGAGACATCGCGCAGCATCCGCGGCACGATGCGAAGCCGCCGGAACGCCTCCGCGTTCTCGCGTGCCGTGTCCTCGGTCCCCGCCGAGCCGAACACGTAGCCGGCGGCGCGCTCGTCCATCGAGTCGGCCGCGCGCCGGGCGAGGTCGTCCCAGGCGATCGGTAGCGAGGGGCGCTGTCCGCCCGCGCCCATCGCGTAGATGAGCCGGTAGAAGTCGCCGAACTGCGGGGCGGGTTGCTCGTCGGGGGCGGTCAGGGCAGCAGCAGGTCGTTCTGGGCGCTCGGACGCTCCGTGCCGACGGTCAGGGTCCCGCTCGAGATTGTGCTCACGTCGGGCATCAGCTCGTAGGAGCCCTGCTTGAGGTTGATCTGGACCGTGCCGACGCCGCCGGCGGCGATCGGGTTGGTGGCTCCGGCGCGCCTTCCCGTCTGGTCGATGAACTTGACCTCGACATCGTCGGCGGCCTGATTCGAGAGGGTGATGGTCGCCAGCCCGGCGCCGATCTCCTGCGGGGCGATGATGACGCGATGGTTGTTGATCGTCGCGCTCAGGTTCACCCCGGCCGGCGGCCGTGGATCGTTGGGGTGGTCCTCCGCCCCGCAACCCATCGCGACGATGCCGGCAAGCAACGCTGCGCCCGCTAGGAAGCTCCTCCTCATCCTGCGGGGAATCTAACCGAACGCCCGGCGCCCGGCGCGGCACCCATCAGCCGAGCCAGACCGAGCGACGCTGGGCGACCATCTCGTCGACCGCCCCCTGGATGCGCGCCCGGATCTCCTCCGCGATCCCCTGGACCGCCGCGGCGTCCTCGATCGTGCCCTCGGGCAGGGCCGGGAGGTCGAGCGGCTCGAGAAAGCGGATGCGGAACTTGGCGGGCATGTACATGAGCCCGGCCGCGAGCCCGAAGTGCGGGAAGGCGTGGTTGAACGGCGCGTAGAGCAGCCCGGTGGCGCGTTGAAGCGAGCGCATGTGGGCGAAGATCGGCATCGCCTCCTCGCCGCCCATGACCGCGACCGGGACGATCGGAACGCCCGCGCGCAGCGCTGTGCGGACGAAGCCGCCGCGCCCGAAACGGCGCAGCCGGTAGCGCTGCCACAGCACCTTGCCGCTGCCCTTGGCGCCCTCGGGGAAGACCAGCGCGAGTCGCCCCTCGTCGCCGAGGAGCCGCTGGGCGTTGGCGGGGTGGGCGGGGACGACCCCGATCTTCGCGGCCATCATCGAGACCCCGGGATAGCCCTTGAACCAATGCTCGCCGAGCATGTAGAGCGGTCTGGGTACGGGATGCTCGTTGCGAATCGCCTGCATGATCATCGGCGCGTCCGGAGGCAGCGCGCCGGAGTGGTTGCCGACGAGCAAGGCGCCGCCGGAGCTCGGGACGTTCTCGATCCCTTCCGGCTCGACCCGGAACCAGTACCGGTAGTAGAAGTTGAACAGCGGATCGGTGAGTTCGACCATGCGCTCGGAGCGTCCCCAGTCGTCGAGCTCGCGTCCCTCCTCGGCCTCGGCGAGAAGGCTGCGCAGGTCGGGGCCGGGCTCGGCGGGCGCGCCCAGCGCCGCGGGGGGTTTCGCGGCCAGGTGGTCGCCGCTGGGGTCGAACGGGGCTGCGACCCCGTCGGGTTCGGGCGCGTGCCGCGCCTCCGGCTCCTCGGGATCTGCGACCGGGCCGCCGAGCAGGGGGGACGACGTCCCCAGCGGCTTGCCCCCGAGGCCGACCGACCGGGCCGGGCGTCGCCCCTCGCTCACCCCTCGTTCTCCGGCGTCTCCTCGACCAGCGCGGTAAGCGTCCCGCCGCCGGGGGCTTCCACCTCCACCTCGGCGCCGGGTTCGGCCTCGCGCCGCAGGATCGCCAGCGCGAGCGGGCCGCGGGCGGGGGAGAGGACGGACGTTCCGACGGTGCCGAGCTCGCGCCCGTCGAGGCTCACCGACGCTCCCTCGGGCAGCTCGCCGGCGGAGGTGAGCAGGCGCAGGTGCCGGTTCGGCTTTCCCTTGTAGTGCAGGCGCGCGACGGTCTCCTGGCCGATGTAGCAGCCCTTCGTGAAGCTGACGGCTCGCTCGTTGATCCCCGCCTCCTGGGGCATCGTCCGGTCCGGCTCGATCTCGCGGCCGAGTCGTGGACGCCCGCTCTCGACGCGGCTGATCTCCGCCGCACGCGCCTCGATCGGTTCCGCGCCGGCCGACCGGAGCGCCCCCTCCACCGCCTCCGCGGCTGCGGCCGGGACGATCAGGTCGGCGCCGAGATCGGTCCTGATCGCGCGGCACTCGACCCCGGCGAGCGTGACCTCCCGGTGCGAGTGCTCGTTGCCCAGCGGGCTGCCGACGATCGCCTCTGAACGTGGCCCGACCAGCGAGAGAAGGCGCTCTTCCCCGCCGGTCTCGGTGACATCGGCGTCGCGGCCGATCTTGTACATGGAGAGGTGCGAGAGGACGACCTGCCCGGCCTCCGGCTCGGTATCGATCAGATACGAGTCAGGGGCGAGGCGGAGGACGCGCATGTCGGCGCGGATGTGGCCCTTGCGGTCGAGCAGGGCGGCGTAGCAGCCGGTGCCGGGCTCGAGCGCCTCGACGTCGTTGGTGAGCTGCCCCTGCAGGAACTCGCCGGCCTCGCTGCCGGTGACCGCGATCCGGGCGCGGTCGGAGCGGTCGAGCAGGCCGGCCTCCTCGCGGGTCGCCCGGTACTGGGCGTCGATCTCGACGGCCTCTGGCATCGGGCGATTGTAGGTCGCGGCCGTCTCCGCCCCGGGGCTGGAGGCCGATCCCGGGACGCTGGGCCGAACCCGAAGAAGTTTGATGTGTCAAACTTTCGGATGTGAGTACTCCAAAGACTGAGGAGCGCATGGGGTCACGACCGACGGGAGCGCACGGGCGCATCGCCCGCGACCGGGCCTCGGAGGCGATCGAGGACTACGCAAAGGCGATCTACGCGCTCTCGCGCCGGGAGGAGGGGCCGATCGGAACGAGCTCGCTCGCCGAGCGGCTCGGTGTCTCGCCGGGAACGGTGACGTCGATGCTGAAGCGGATGGACGCGCTCGGACTGCTGCGCTACGAGCCGTACCGGGGGGTCGAGCTGACCGAGGCGGGGACGCGGATGGCCCTCGAGGTGATCCGCCATCACCGCATCATCGAGTCCTATCTGGCGGAGGCCCTCGGGATGCCTTGGGACCGCGTGCACGACGAGGCCGAGGTGCTCGAGCACTACATATCCGAGGAACTCGAGGAGCGGATGGCCGCCGCGCTCGGCGACCCCAGCCACGATCCGCACGGTGATCCGATCCCCAGCTCCGAGCTCGAGCTCGCTGAGGAGGCGACGCGCCCGCTGGCCGGCCTCGAGCCGGGTGAGCGCGGCGTCTTCGTCCGCATCTCCGACTCCGACCCCGAGATGCTCCGCTACCTCGGTGAGCGCGGGATCGCTCCCGGGGACCGCCTCGAGCTCGTCGGGCGTGAACCGTTCGACGGCCCGCTCTCGGTCCGCTTCGACGGTGGCACCTTCGCCCTCGGCGGCGGGCTGGCGCGAGCGATGCGGGTGGCGACGGCGCCGAAGGAGTCGTCCTGATGGCCGGCCGCGAAGCGGTGGCCGCACCCGCGGAATTCCAGGACGACCGGGCGGAGGCCGCCGCGCAGGAGCCGCCGGGGGACGTCTTCATGCCGGGCGAGTCCCGGGTGGCGGAGGCGGCCCGCGCTTCGCTCGACGGGCATCGTGGCCGCGGCCTCGCTCGGCTCCTGCCGTTCCTCGGTCCGGCCTTCGTCGCGTCGGTTGCCTACATCGACCCGGGGAACTTCGCGACGAACATCGCCGGCGGAGCGCAGTTCGGATACGCGCTGCTCTGGGTCGTGCTCGCCGCGAACCTGATCGGCATGCTCGTGCAGACGCAGTCGGCGAAGCTCGGGATCGCTACGGGCCGGAACCTCCCGGAACTCTGCCGCCAGGAGTTCCGGCGCCGGACGTCGCTGGGGCTCTGGGCGCAGGGGGAGATCGTCGCGATGGCCACCGACGTCGCCGAGGTGATCGGCGCCGCCCTCGGCCTCTACCTGCTGTTCGGGATCCCGCTCTTCTGGGCGGGGCTGATCGCCGGCGCGGGGTCCTTCGCGATCCTGGCCCTGCAGCAGCATGGCTTCCGCAGGCTCGAAGCCGTGATCGCGGGCTTCGTCGGCATCGTCATCGCCTCGTTCGTCTTCGAGGTCACGCAGTCCAATCCGGATCCGAAGGGGATCGCCGAAGGCTTCATCCCCGGTTTCGACGGCACCGAGAGCATCCTGCTCGCGACCGGCATCCTCGGCGCGACGGTGATGCCGCACGTGGTGTACCTGCACTCGGCGCTCACCCAGCAGCGGATCGTCGGCCGCAACGACGAGGAGCGGCGCAAGATCCTCAACTTCGAGAAGGTCGACGTGGTGATCGCGATGAGCATCGCCGGCCTCGTGAACATGTCGATGGTCATCGTCGCGGCGGGCCTCTTCAACGCCGGAGGCCTGACCGGCATCGACTCGATCGAAGGTGCCTACGACGGACTCGCCCAGACCGTCTCCGACAACGCTGCGACCGTCTTCGGCGTCGCCCTGCTCGCCTCCGGCCTCGCCTCGACGTCGGTGGGCACCATGGCCGGGCAGGTGATCATGCAGGGGTTCATCGACCGCCGGATCCCGCTCAACCTGCGGCGCACGATCACCCTGGCCCCGGCGCTGATCATCCTCGCGATCGGCCTCGATCCGACCCGGGCCCTCGTCATCTCCCAGGTCGTCCTCTCCTTCGGGATCCCCTTCGCGCTCGTGCCGCTGCTGCTGATCGCGCGCAAGAAGGAGGTGATGGGGGCGCTCGTCAACCCCACCTGGCTGACGGCGCTGGCCAGCACGCTGGCCGTCGCGATCATCGGCCTCAACGCCTTCCTCCTCTACGAGCTCTTCCTGGGCTGAGCCAGTGCCGCCCGCACCGTCGCGGCGACGAACCGCCGTCGGAGGTAGACCTGTCCCCAGGTGAAGCGGATCACCGTATAGCCGCGTGCCTCCAGCCACTCCTGCTTCGTCGCATCGCTGCGCTTCTGCGCTGCGGACGTGTGGGCCCCCTTGCCGTCGAGCTCGACGATCACCTTTCGCTCCCGCCACAGCATGTCCGGCACATATCTCCCCATCCGAACGTTCGGGTCGGGGATCGGCAGCTCGTGGGCCTCGCAAAGCAAGACGAAGTCCCGCTCGAAGTCGTTGACGCAACGAGCGAGCTGGGGGAGGTGGGAGTCCATGGCCGCGCGCAGGGCCTTCGATCCCTTCAGCCCCTTGGCGCATGACACCTGCAGCGACGACAGGGAGAGGAGGTCCTCGAAGTCAGCGCGCGCGAGCGCGTTCCTCAGCCCGTTGTGGTCGAGCTCCTCGGAGGCGACCAGTAGCGCCGTCGCGAGGTCGACCACGGGCAGTCCCCGGTGCTCGTGCCTGGTGATCGAGCTGGGATGGCGGATCACCAGGCCCGGCCGCGAGCGACTGCGCCCCGGCGCATCGATGTGGATCGCGGCCGGGCGGAACGGAAGCAGCCCCTCCCACCAGAGGCCCGTCAGGCCCGTGAGCGCCGATCCCGTGCCGGTGAAGAGAAGCGCCGCGATGTGTTCCCCCTTCTCGTCGAGCGTCGGTCGCCCCCAGGAGTAGACGCCGGGGAGCTGGATGTACAGCCAACCCGCGGCCACCAGGCGGTTGATCCGGCTGAGAGTGATGCCCGCGGCGAGCATCTGCCATCGCGCGATGGCCCAGGACTGCTCCTCCGCCTTGCGGCGGGCGACGCGCATTGCCATTTTGGTCCGGATGCCGGACTCGAATGGCAGCGCGCGTTCCATCCCGGCGATCGTGGACCGGGAGCCGTCACGGATCCAGACGCGGATGTGCCGATCCAGGGTCCGAATCGCCACGGATCGCGGGCATCGCGGCTCGGCGGCGGCGCGGTAGGCTCACCGCATGCCGCTCGGTGAGGCCTTCCAGGAGATCGTCGACGCGCTCCCGCGCGACTGGACCGACATGCAGATGGATCTGCGGCTCGCCGACGAGGATCGCTACGTCGACGCGTCGATCCCGATGACGCAGATCAACGCCCAGCCGTACTCGGAGGCCGAGTGGCACTGGCGGATCAACGTCGCCAACGGCTTCGGGCACGGCGCCGCGCCGGAGACGGTCGCCTGGGTGCTGAGCATGCTCGACGCACAGGGGATCGACGGCGAGCTGATCGTCCGCGATCTCAACGAGGGGCGGGCCGAGGTCGTGCAGATGTGGGGCCGCCCCGAGAGCGTCCGGCAGGAGTACCGCCGGCGCCGCTCGATCTAGGACCCGGCTCCCGCCATGGCACGCGTCGTCGCCCTGGTTCCCGATCTCATGCTCGCCAGCAGGGTCGAGGGCTCGCTGCGGGCCGCCGGGCACGAGGTCACGGTCCGCGGCGCGCCGGCCGACGGCGACGCGGATGCCGACCTGATCGTCGCCGACCTCGAGGCGGCCGGCGACCCGGCGGCGTTGGTCGCGATCGGGCCGCCGACGCTCGGCTTCTACTCGCACGTCGACGTCGAGACGCGCCGCCGCGCGGAGGAGGCCGGGTTCGACCTCGTCGTCCCGCGCTCGCGGATGGCGCGCGAGCTGCCGCAGCTCGCCGAGCGGCTGCTCAGCTCGTCCCGTTAGCCAGGTCGAAGTCGAAGGCCGCGTCGACGTCGGGGCGCTGCTCGACGATCCCGTAGTCGACGACGTAGTCGGCCCACCGCTCGATCTCGCGGCGGTCGATGGCCAGAGGCGGCTCGAAGGCGCCGCCGAGAGCGTCGAGCTGGGCCGCCAGCGTCTCCTCGTCGAGCCCCGGGACGGCATCGAGCTCGTCCGCGAGGGCCGCTTCGGGGTCGTCGATGACGCGCTGGTAGCCGTCCCGCAGCTCGCCGACAACCGATGCGATCCGCTCCCGGTCGGCATCGAGCCGCTCGCGGGTCGTCACCAGCACGAGCTCGGGGAACTTGGGCGCGCCGTAGTCGTCGACCCGGAACTCCCGCGTCGGCACGCCCGCCTCCCGCAGGGCCACCCCCTCCACGTTCCAGAAAGCGGTCGCCGCGTCGACGCGGCCGGCGCTCAGCGCCGAGATCGCGTCGAAGCCGATCGTCACCGTCTCCGGCGGGTCGCCGCGATCGCCGCCGGCCGAGTCGAGGACCGCCGCCAGCACGGCGTCGTCGGACGGCAGGCCGGTGACGCCGACGGTCGCGCCCCGCAGGTCCGCGGGCGTGCGGGTCGCCGCTCGGTCCCCGGCGATCACGGCGGCGAGCGGCCGTTGCACCAGCGCTCCGACGGCGACAAGGTCGGCCCCGCGCTCGCGGGCGATCGCGAGGTCCTGGATGTCCATCACGGCGAGGTCGGCGCGTCCCGCCTGCAGCAGCTTCGGCGCGTCGGTGCTCGCCCCCGGGACCTTGACGTCGAGGTCTGCACCGTCGGCGAGGGCCGCGTAGATCCCGGCGTGGACGGCGTTGGGCTGGAAATCGAGAACGAGGGTCGGCGACGCGCCGTTCGACGGCGCGTCCGGTTCAGCGCCGCTCCCGCCGCACGCTCCGAGGAGCACCGCGAGCAGGAGGGCCGCCAGCGACGCGGCAATCCGATTCATCTGCGCCGACCAGCCTATTCGCCTTCTCGGCCTTGCCGGGGTAGGGGTTTGACTAGACTGCGCACGCTCTTCCGCCCCTTGTGCGGAGATTCCCTACAGGAGGTTTGAATCAGTGCAGGATCGAGGACTTGCTGCCTACATCGCCGAGCTCGTCGGAACGATGTTCCTGACGTTCATGATCGGGATGGTCGTCAGTCTGTACGTAGCCACCGGTGGTAGCCCGCAGTTCGGCTCCGACTTCGTGGCCGTCGCGTTGGTACAGGGCCTGACCCTCTTCGCGCTGATTCAGATCCTGGGCGGCGTCTCCGGCGCCCATCTGAACCCGGCGGTCACGACCGCCGCGGCGATCATGAAGCGGATCGACCCGATCGACGCGATCGTCTACGTCCTTGCCCAGCTCTCCGGCGGCGTCCTCGGCGCCCTGATGGTGAAGGGCCTGATCGAGGACGAGGGCCGCGCCGCCAACTACGGTGCCCCGTCGGTCTCCGACATGCTCAGCGGAAACTTCGCCGGCATGATCGGCGAGGCCATCGGCGCCTTCCTGATCGTCTCCGCGGTCGTCGCGGTGGCCCTCAACACGAAGGCTTGGCGCGAGTGGGCTCCGCTCACCATCGGCCTCGTCTTCACCTCGGCGGTCATCGTCTTCGGCCCGCTCACCGGCGCCAGCTTCAACCCGGCCCGTTGGTTCGGCCCCGCGCTCGTCTCCGGCGAGTGGGGCGGCGTTTGGCCTTACGTGGTCGGCCCGCTGCTCGGTGCCGTCCTGGCGACGGCGTTCTACAAGTTCGTGCTCGCTCCGGGCGAGCCCGAGGAAGAGCCGGAGAAGGCCCCGGGAGGCTGACTTCGAGCTCGACCTGAGCTGCCGGACGGGGCGCCCCAGCGGGCGCCCCGTTCTCGTTCAGGGGGCCACATCGCTAGCTTGGGGCGCCGATGTCCGCGGCGCGCGCACCGATCCCGACCACCACGGTGACGCCGCTGCGGCGCGTCACCTTCTCCCGCAACCTGACGCTGTCGCTGTCACGGACCTGCCGCTGCTACTGCAAGTACTGCGCCTTCGCGACCCACCAGGCGCACATCCACGACCCCGATGCGGTCCGTGAGCGCCTCGACGAGGCCGCGCGGCGCAACGTCAAGGAGCTGCTCGTCCTCACCGGCGAGTCCCCGGAGGTCAACCCGATCGTCGCCGAGCGCCTGCGGGGTTGGGGGCACGAGGACTTCACCTCCTACGTCGAGTGGGCGTGCGAGGAGGCGCTGCTGCGCGGGATGCTTCCCCACACCAACATCGGCGTCGCTCCGCGCGAGCACCTCGAGCGGCTGCGCGGGGTGACCGCCTCGCAGGGCCTGATGCTCGAGTCGGCGAGCAAGCGGCTGATGCAAACCGTCCACGCGGGTTCGCCGACCAAGCACCCGGCCGTTCGGCTCGAGACGATCGAGACGGCCGGCGAGCTTCAGATCCCGTTCACGAGCGGGATCCTCGTCGGGATCGGCGAGACCGAGGAGGAGCGAGTCGCCTCGCTCGAGGCTCTCGCCGCGGCGCACGAGCGCCACGGCCACATCCAGGAGGTGATCCTCCAGAACTTCGTCCCGCACCCCCGCTACTACGGCGCCGAGGTCGCCGATATCGCCGCCGAGGCGAGCGAGCGGCGCTGGAGTGATGCCGAGGGTGCCGGCGCCGACGGGGGGACGGAACCGGAGTTCCCCGCATGGGCGTCGCCGGTCTCGCTCGACGACATGAGGCGGCTCGTCGCCGAGGCGCGGCGGCTGATGCCCGACGTCGGTGTCCAGATCCCGCCCAACCTCTCCGACTGGTGGATCGACCTCGTCGAAGCGGGAGCGACCGATCTCGGCGGCCTCTCCGCCAACGGCGATCACATCTCGCCCGAGCATCCCTTCCCGAGCCCCCATCAGGTCCGCAAGGAGCTGCGCCCGCGTGGCTACGCGCTGACCGAGCGGCTCTGCGTCTACCCGCAGTACATGAACGAGGAGTGGATGGACGGCGGCGTCCTCGACGTGCTCGAGCGGCGCTTCCCGACGTTCCTGCCGCGCTCGCGACCGCGGCCCAACGGCAACGGTGCCGCCCCTCACGTCAACGGCTCACCCGATCTCACCGCCTGCGCGGTCGAGCGGGGCAGACGCGGCGAGGAGCTCACCCCCGAGGAGCTGACGGCGCTCTTCGCCGAGCGTAGGCCGGAGGCGATCGAGGACATGCGCCAGGCCGCCGACGAGCTGCGCGCCGAGCTCGCCGGCGACGTCGCGACCTTCGTCGTCAACCGCAACATCAACTTCACCAACGTCTGCACCGTCGGCTGTGCCTTCTGCGGGTTCGGGCAGACGCGGCGCTCACCCGACGCATACGAGATCGATCCGGCGGAGTTCGCCGAGCGGATCCGCGAGGCGGTGGGCTTCGGCGCGACCGAGATCTGCATGCAGGGCGGGATCCACCCCGACTACGAGCTCTCCGACTACGGCGAGTGGCTGCAGCGGGCGAAGACCGTCGCGCCCGACATCCATCTGCACGCGTACTCGCCGATGGAGGTCCACTTCATGTGCGAGCGCTCCGGCAAGGATCCCGACTACGTCTTCGCCTACCTTCGCGAGCGCGGGCTCGGATCGACGCCGGGAACCGCGGCCGAGGTGCTCGAGGACGGAGTTCGCCAGCGGATCTCGCCGAACAAACTCCCCGCGGACCGGTGGGTGGAGATCATCGAAGCCTCCCACCGGGCCGGGCTGCGCTCGACGTCGACGGTCATGTTCGGCCACATCGAGCGGCCCCGTGAGCTCGCCGAGCACATGCGGGTCGTGCGCTCGCTGCAGGAGCGCACCGGCGGCATCACCGAGTTCGTGCCGCTGTCGTTCATCCCCTACCACACGATGCTCGGGCGGACCCACGGCATCGAGGAGATCTCCGACGAGGAGAACCTCAAGCACACGGCCGTCTTCCGGCTCGCGCTCGGCAGGACCATCCCGAACCTGCAGGCGAGCTGGGTGAAGATGGGTCTCGGCGCCGCTACCGAGGCGCTCCGCTGGGGCGTCAACGACCTCGGCGGCACCCTGATGGAGGAGAGCATCTCGCGGATGGCGGGCTCCCAGCACGGCAGCCGGCTCGAACCGGAGGACCTGATCACGGCGGCGCGCCGCGCCGGGCGCACCCCGGCCCAGCGCAACACCCTCTACGAGGTGCTCGAGACCTACTGACGGTGGGCCGGCTCAGCCTGGGCCGTCTCGCCGGAGGGGGCCGCTCGGGCCGCCTGAGCCACGGCTTCCGCCTCTGCCGCGGCGATCCGTGGGTCCGGTCGGCGGGCGAGCAACGCTGCGCTTCCGGTCCAGACCAGCAGCCCGGCGACGCCCGCGAACGTCCCGGCGAGGCCGCCCGCCTGCAGCGCCGCGGCGTCGGTGAGGAGCGGTCCCGTCCAGAGGAGCAGGGCGAGGCCGCAGAGCGTCCACAGCGCCGGAACCCAGGTGGGCGCGCCCTGGCCGTGGGCATCGGCGGAGGCGCAAAGGGCGGCGAGCATGAGCGCCGCCCCCGCAGCCCCCGTGACCGAGTACGCGAGGTCGAGGAGCGTCCTGCTGGATCCCGGATCGGCGTTCTCGGCGCCGACGGCGAGCGCGCCCACGACAGCAGCCGCGAAGCCGATCGCTGCGACGCCGATCGCCCCGCAGATCAGGGTCGCGGCGGCCGCGGGCCGACGTGGGCCGGCGGCCTTGCCGATCCGCAGTGAGGCGAAGAACGGGACCAGCAGGAGCGCACCGAGGAGCAGGCAGGCGGCTCCGGCGCGAACGGTGGTGCGCTCGTCGAGGAAGTAGGAGTAGACGGCCAGGTCGGATGCGCCGGTGGAGGGGAGATCGCGGAGGAGGAAAGCTCCGATCGCGATGAGCAGGGCACCGGCGAAGCCCGCAAGCGCGCCCGGTGGTGCGATTCGTCGGCGCATCGGCGACGCGATGCTATTCCGGCGCGCGGCGCCGGTGCGATTACGTTCGCCGCGAAAGAGGCATAGGGACGGGTATGCGCGCGATGGTGCTCGATCAACCGGGTGACCAGCTTCGCGAGGCCGAGGTCGCCGACCCCCGGCCGGACGCCGGCGAAGTCGTGATCGAGGTCGAGGCGTGCGGTGTCTGCCGCACCGACCTGCACGTGCTCGACGGCGAGCTGCCCGATCCGGTGCTGCCCCTGATCCTGGGGCACCAGGCGGTCGGCCGCGTCAGGGCGGTGGGCGAGGGCGCGAGCCTCGAGGTCGGCCAGCGCGTCGGCGCGCCCTGGCTCGCTTGGACGTGCGGCGAGTGCGAACGCTGTCGCGAGGGACGCGAGAACCTCTGCGCCCGCGCGCTGTTCCACGGCTACACCCGCGACGGCGGCTACGCGGAGCTGATGGCCGTCGACTCGCGCTTCGCCCTGCCCCTGGACCCCGATCCTCCGGCGGCCGAGCTGGCGCCGCTCCTGTGCGCCGGGTTGATCGGCTACCGGGCACTGCGCATGTGCGCCGACGCCGAGCGCATCGGGCTCTTCGGCTTCGGATCGTCCGCGCACCTGATCTGCAGGCTGCTCGTCATGCAGGGGCGCGAGGCCTACGCGTTCACCCGCGACGGGGACGACGAGACGGCGGCCTTCGCCCGCTCGCTTGGGGCGGTCTGGGCCGGTGGTTCGAGCGAGCGCCCGCCCGAGGAGCTGGACGCGGCAATCATCTTCGCTCCCGCCGGGGAGCTCGTCCCGGCGGCGCTGCGGT
Source organism: Thermoleophilales bacterium (assembly GCA_020636895.1). Lineage (GTDB taxonomy): Bacteria > Actinomycetota > Thermoleophilia > Solirubrobacterales > 70-9 > RHKX01. Next base: position 535,978 of record JACJWZ010000001.1, read on the forward strand.
TGATCAGGCCGGGTGGCACGCTCGTCTGCGCCGGGATCCACATGAGCGACATTCCCTCCTTCCCCTACGACATCCTCTGGGAGGAGCGCTCGATCCGCTCGGTCGCGAACCTGACCCGCCGCGACGGCCTCGAGTTCCTGCCGATGGCGACCCGCCGCGGTCTCACCCCGACGGTGACGACCTATCCGCTGACCGACGCGCAACGCGCCCTCGAGGACCTGCGCACCGGCCGCGTCGAGGGGTCTGCGGTCCTGGAGATCTGACTCAGCGGAAGAGGTCCTCGGCCTCGGCGCGGCGCAGCGCGACCGCGCCCGGCCCGTCCTCGGCGATCACTCGCTCACCGAGCCCGCGGACGATCACGACCGGCAGGCCCGCCGCCTTGTCGCGGACCAGGTCGGAGGCGGCCGCGATCTCGTCCGCGATCGCGATCTCCGTCGCTGCGAGCACGCGGCCGTCGCGGTCCGGGCGACCGCGCCAGTCGTCGAGCGGGTCAATCCCCGCGCAGCCGATCGCGACCTCGCTCTGGCCGACCCGCCACGGGCGCCCGAAGCTGTCGGTGATCACGACCGCGATGTGCGCGCCGGTCGCCGCCTCGATCGCGGCTCGGAGGCGGCGGGCGGAGGCGTCGGGGTCCGCGGGGAGCAGCAGCACCTCGCCGCCGGCGCCCGCGTTGGAGGAGTCGATCCCGGCGTTGGCGCAGACCAGACCGCTCGTCGTCTCGACGATCAGGACCCGCTCGGCGCGGACGATCCGCCGTGACTCGGCGAGCACGAGCTCGACGAGCGCCGGATCCTTGTCGAGCCCGGCGGCGAGCTCGCGCGCCCGCTCCCCGGCGGCGACCTCGGCGAGCAGCCGGCGTCGTCCCTCCGCCTTCGAGACCACCTTCTGGGCGACGGCGACCACGTCTCCGTCGGCGAGCCGCGCCGCCTCCGCGATCAGCGCCGCGAGGTCGTCGCCCTCCGCGATCTCAGGGAGTCCCGGAACGGGGATCAGCTCGAGGGCCCCGCTCACAGCTCCGCCAGGGCTCTCGCCGTCGCCGGGGCGCGGCCGGTGTCGGCGCCGACGGCTCGCCGCAAGGCCGCGAGGTCGTCGGGGGTGTCGAGGTCGAGGCCGAGCGAGGGGATCTCGGCGATACGGCCCGCCACCCCGGCCTCACCGGCGCGCGCGAGATGCCGCTCGCGGCTGCCGGGCCCGAAGGCCGGCTCGATCGCGTCGGGCGGGGCGAGGAGCAGGCCGTTGGTGCCGCTGCCATGACGGTCGGGGACGACCGCCGCGGTCCCCGGCTCCAAAGTTGTCAGAGCCGCGTCGAGCTCGTCCGCCGCGAGCAGCGGGCAGTCCCCCGGCAGCAGCGCCGCGCATTCTGCGCCGGCTGCCAGCGCGGCGGCGACGCCGAGCAGCGCCGCCTGCGAGTGGCCGCTGTCGGCGGGATCGTCGATCAGCTCGACGCCCGCCTCGCGCGCGGCCGCGACGGCGCGCTGCTCACCGCTGACGACGATCACCCGCTCGAGCTGCTCGGCCCGCGAAAGCGCGGCGAGGACGTCGGAGAGCATCGCCTCCGCCAGCGCCGCTCGCTCGGCGGGGGCGAGGGTGTGCGAGAGCCGGCTCTTGGCGGTGCCGAACCGCTTGATCGGCAGGACGGCCGTCGCCCGCATCGGCGCCCCCGCTCAGACGCCGTCCGACGTCGCGTAGTCGAGCACCGCGTGGGCGACCCGGGTGCGGGCGTCCGCGTCCGACATCAGCGTCGGCCGGCGCGTCGACGCGACCGACTCGGGATCGGGGGCGGGATCGCCTGCGTCGATGACGATCGCGTCGATCACACCCGCGTAGACGTTGATGACGCCATGCACCGAGTCGGCGTGCCCGGCCGCGCTGATGAACTTCCCGGTCGGCCCCTTGATCACCTCGCCGCCGACGTAGGGGCTGACGGCGACGACCGGCGCCCGCGCGGCGGCGAGAAGCTCCCGCATCCCCGGCACCGCGAGGATCGGCCCGATCGAGATCATCGGGTTCGAAGGGCCGACGATGATGGCCTCGGCGTTGCTCAACGCCGTCTCGATCTCGGGCGTCGGCCGGGCCTCCTCGATCCCGTCGAGCGCCACCTCCTCGATCGGCGGGGCGGCGCCGTCGTGGACGAGGAACTCCTGGAACTCGCGCCAGCCGTCGGGGGTGCGGACCCGGGTCCGGACGGGCTCGTCGCACATCGGCAGCACCGCGGCCTCGACCCCGAGTGCGCGCGCGATGTCGCCCTGTATCGCGGTGAGCCGGTCACCCGCGTCGAGCCGTCGGCGACGCTCGAGGCAGGTCGCCAGGTCCAGGTCGGAGAGGCCGAACCAGCCGGGCGCCCCGAGCTCCTTCATGCGCTCGAAGACCCTGAACGAGTCGCCGGCGATCCCCCATCCGCGCTCGGCGTCGATCTGCCCGGCGAGCCAGTAGGTGCAAAGGTCGGGATCCGGTGAGACGTGGACCCCGAGCGCCTCGACGTCGTCGCCGGTGTTGGCGATCACGGTCAGCTGCGATCCGACGACCTGCTGCATCCCGGCGGCCAGCTTCGCCCCGCCGGTGCCGCCGGCGAGGACGACGACGCCGCTCACGCCCAGGGATCGACGTCGGGAAGCCCCGTGAGCTTGAGCCCGGCGTGCGCCTTGTAGCGGACGTTGATCGAGATCAGCAGCGGGGTGAGCTGCTCCGCGATCCGCGCCGTCTCGAGCGGCCCGGCGTTGACCGCGCGCAGGCCTTCGATCCGCTCGATCAGCCGGGCGACCGGTGCTTTGTCCTTCTTCTTGTCGCCGCAGACCAGCACGTCCTCGTCAAGCTCGGCGTCGAGGTCGGCGAGGGTGGGCGCCCCGACGGTGTGGAGGGCCGAGACGACGGTGACGCCCTCGGGCACCATCTCCTGCGCCTGCTGCGCCGCCGACCCCTGCCAGACGCCCAGCGAGCGGGTCGCTTTGCCGCTGACGGCGGCCGCTAGAGGCACCGTGCAGTCGACGAGGACCTGCCCCTCCGCCAGCGCACCTCGGAGGTTGTTCAGGGTCTCCGACTGGGCGCGGAAGGGGACGGTCAGGAAGACGATCGGGCCCTTCGCGGCCGCCTCCTCGTTGCCGAGGCCCTCGACCGAGTCGCTCCCCGTCGCCTCGCGGACCTTCGCGGCGGCCTCCGCCGCCCGCGAGGGATCGCGGGAGCCGATCACGACGTCGAGCCCGATCCGCGCCCAGCGGACCGCGAGGCCGTATCCGAGCGCACCGGTGCCGCCGATGATCGGGATCGGCGCCGTCGGCGCGCTCGCGTCGCTTCCGGGATCGGGGCTCACGGGGCGGCGAGTCTATTGGGGTCGACCGCCCCGGCTCCGGACTGCGCCGGAGCTGCGACCAGGCTCCGGCTAGAGTCAGTGGCCGATGGCGGGACCGGCTGACTCACTCGACCTCCCCAAGCCTGAGCGCAACCCCGGCGGGCCCGCGCCGCTGGAGCCCGGTGCCGAGCGCACCGACGAGTTCACCGTCGAGGGCCCCCTGCTCACCGACGTCGGCGGCACCCTGGGCTTCTCCGTCCTCTCGACCCCGGGGATGATCGGGATGATGGAGAGGACCTCAGCGGTCCTCTCCTACGCGCTGCTGCCGGAGGGGAGCGCAACCGTCGGTTTCGAGGTCTGCATCAAGCACGTCTCGGGCGCCGCCGAGGGATCCACCTGCACGGCGAGCGCGAAGCTGACCAAGGTCGAGGACGGCCGCAAGCTGTTCTTCGACGTCGAGGTCAAGGAGGGGCAGCGAACGATCGGGGTCGGCACCCATCAGCGGCGGGTGGTCCAGGTCCCCGGCGCCGAGGCGGGCTGAGCTCCGTGGCCGAGTACCCGAGCGAGGTCAGGATCCGCGAGGTCGGGCCTCGCGACGGATTCCAGAACGAGCCGGAGGTGATCCCGACCGCGGAGAAGGTGCGGCTGATCGGGATGCTCGCCGACGCCGGGCTGAAGCGGATCGAGGTGACCTCGTTCGTCCGCGCCGACGTGATCCCGCAGCTCTCCGACGGAGCCGATGTGCTCGCGGCGCTCGAGCGCCGCGAAGGTGTCTCCTACTCGGTGCTCATCCCCAACGAGCGCGGCCTCGACAACGCGCTCGAGCACCGCGACCGCTTCGACGAGATCAGCGTCTTCCTGTCGGCCTCGGAGACCCACAACCGCAAGAACGTCAACCGTTCGATCGCGGAATCGCTGGAGGGTCTGATGAGCGTGCTGGCCCGGGCGCGCCGGGAGGGACTTCGCTGCGAGGGGGTGGTCGCGACCAGCTTCGGCTGCCCCTACGAGGGGGCGGTACCGCGCGACCGCGTGCTCGAGATCGCCGAGCGGCTGCGCGAAGCAGGGTGCGCAGAGGTCGGCTTCGGCGACACGACCGGGATGGCGAACCCGCGGCAGGTGTCCGACTTCTACGCCCACGCCCGTGATCGCCTCGAGGGCGTCGAGCTCACCGCCCACTTCCACAACACCCGGGGACAGGGGCTCGCCAACGCGGTGGCGGCGCTGGGGGAGGGGGTGGCGTCGTTCGAGTCGAGCTTCGGCGAGCTCGGCGGCTGCCCGGTCCCACCCGGCTCGACCGGGAACGTCTCCAGCGAGGACCTCGTCTCGATGTTCCACGAGATGGGCGTGGAGACCGGGATCGACCTCGAGGGGCTGCTCGCCGCCTCCCGCTCGGTGCAGGAGGTCCTCGGCCGGCCGCTCGGCGCGCACCTGCTCACGGCCGGGCCGATCGACTGGGACGGGCAGGGCTAGTGGCCGTCTATGCGGCCTTCCTACGCGGGATGAACGTCGGCGGGAGACGGATCTCCAACGCCGACCTGACCGAGGCGTTCGAGGCGATCGGCGGGTTCGAGTCGGTGAGCACGTTCCGCGCCAGCGGCAACGTCATGTTCGAGACCGGCAGGCGGGCGGAGGGGGAGCTGGTCGCCGAGATCGAGGAGGGCCTCGAGGAGGCGCTCGGCTACGAGGTGCCGACGTTCCTGCGCACCGCCGCCGAGCTACGGGCGATCGCGGACTTCCAACCGTTCGACGAGGGGGACGTGGCCGCCTCCGACGGCAAGCTGCAGGTCTCGGTCCTCTCGAAGCGACCGACCGAGAAGCAGCGGCAGGCGATCCTCGCGATGGCCACCGACGCTGATCCCCTCGTCGTCGTCGAGCGCGAGATCTACTGGCTGCCGAGCGGTGGTCTGCTCGAGTCCGACCTGGATCTGGATTCGATCGACGAGATCACCGGCCCCTCCACGCGGCGGACGATGGGGACCATGGAGGGCATGGCCGCCAAGCTCCCGGGCTGAGAGCCCGCGACGGCTCGCCCTGTCGGCCCCCTGCTCTCGGCCGCCGTCCAATAGGCTCGCGGGCATGCTCCACGATCGCTTCGTCGACGCCGTCCACGCCCTCGACAAGGAGGCCATCAAGGCCGAGATGGCCGAGGACATCACGTTCTGGAGCCCCGTCTCCTTCAAGCCCTACCAGGGCAAGCAGCTCGTCGGCACGATCATCACCGAGGGTCCGTTCGTGATCTTCGAGGAGTTCGAGTACGTGCACCGCGTCGAGGACGGCGAGCAGCGGATCGCGACGCTGATCTTCCGCGCCGAGGCAAGAGGCAAGAAGGTCGAGGGCATCGACCTCCTGCACTTCGACGACGACGGCCTCGTCGACGAGCTGACGGTCATGCTCCGGCCGCTCAGCGGACTGCAGGCGATGGCCGAGGCGATGGGCCAGCGCTTCAAGGAGCTCGGCCTGGCGTAAGGGGTGCTCAGGGGTCGGTACGCCGCCCCGGGAAAGGGCACCGCCGCGACGGTGCCGAGCCTGATCGCTCGACCTCCCTTTGCGGTCGCATCTCCTCCGAGAACGGAGGGCCGCCGCCGAGCGCGCATCCTCGGCCTCCCTTTCCGGTCGCTTCTCTTCCGAAGACGGAGATCCACCGCCGGGTGACGTGCCGCCGAGCGCGCATCCTTGGCCTCCCTTTCCGGTCGCCTCTCTTCCGAAGACGGAGATCCACCACCGGGTGACGTGCCGCCGACCCCGATCAGCTCGCGGTCCCTTCGTCTTAGGCGGCGCGCCGCGTCGCTGCCGCCGCATCCAGCCCGATCTCCCGTGCTCGGATCTCGGCGAGCTGCCTGAGCCGGCGTGCGCAGCCGAGCGGGTCGGTCCTAACCCTGCGCCTCACGAAGCGGTGGCAGACACGTCCGGTCAGAGCGAGGAGCTGGTCGCGCTCGCGGTCGATCTCGGCTCGTTCCCAGTCGCCGTGAAAGCGTTGCGAGTCGGCCTCGACGACCATGCGCAGGCGCGGCCAGTAGAAGTCAACGTGGATCAGCTTTTCCCCCGCGGGGACCGCGACCCGGTGCTGGGTCAGCGGCCGCTCCAGTCCCGCCGGCCGCCACAGCGGCAGGAAGAGCAGCTCGAGGTCACTTTGGCTGAGGACCGGTTCCAGTTCCAAGAGCGCTTCCAACTTCGGCACACCCGGCCGACCACGCCGCTCGGCCACGAGCTCGGAGAGCCGTCCGCGCTTCACGTATCCCAGGGACTCCGCCGCCACCAGTGCCCGCTCGAGCTCCATCTCGCCGAGCGAGGGAGCGAGCTGCACGAGCACCAGGTCGGCGGAGGCGCAGGGCACGCCGCTGACCCGGCGGACGTCTCGCGGGTCGATGCGCTCGACGGGGTGGACGGTGATTCCGCCACGGGAGCGCGGATGAGCCCGCTCGGTGATGACGTCGATCGTGCCAAGAGGTCCGTCGCGAAACCGTTGGTGGATACCGGAGGCCTCGTGGCTGACCAGCGCCCCCGGGCCGTAGGTCATCGTCGCCGCCAGCAATCGCTGCGGCTGCGAGTAGGGCGGTGGGTGCAGCGCGTGGACGTTCATCTGCACGCGATGGAGGGCGTGGCTCGCGACGCGGAAGCGGGCGCCTCGAGGACCTAAGCCGCAGCCGGCAAGCTGCGCCGTGTCGATGAGGTGCAGCTGATCGGCGGCGACCGCCTCGATCCGCCGGTCGACCTCCGTTTTGGGTCGAGCCTGGCCCCGTTTCGGAGATCCACCGGCCATGGCGTTCACGTTGGCACCGCCGGGCGCATGCATGGGACACGCACAGCGCCGATTCAGCGCCGATTCCCGCGCGGAACCGTCAAGAAGAGCGGAAGAAGGCCCACCCCGCTAGGGTCCGCCGCCGCACCAGGACCCGAGAGCGAAAGGCTTCGAGAGAGAGATGGCGATCAGCAAGGTTGGAATCGTTGGCGGTGGCCTCATGGGCCACGGGATCGCGCAGATCAGCGCCCAGGCGGGGTGGGACGTCGTCCTGCGCGAGGTCGACGACGAGAAGCTCGCCAAGGGCATCGGCATGATCGAGAAGCAGCTCGGCCGCGCGGTCGAGAAGGGCAAGATGGAGCAGGCTGACGCCGACGCCGTCCGTGGCCGCATCAACGGCACCACCGACTACGGGGAGCTCGCCGATTGCGACCTCGTCGTCGAGGCGATGACCGAGGATCTCGATCAGAAGCTCGCGATGTGGGCCGAGGTCGACGCCATCGTCAAGCCCGAGGCCGTCTTCGCCACCAACACCTCGTCGTTGCCGGTCATCGACCAGGCCGCCTCGACCTCCCGTCCCGACAAGTTCCTCGGCCTGCACTTCTTCAACCCCGCGCAGGTGATGCCGCTGCTCGAGGTCGTGCAGACGGTGACCACCTCCGAGGAGGCGCTGGCGCTCGGCAACGAGTTCGGCGGCCAGCTCGGCAAGACCGTCGTCGCCGCGAAGGACAAGGCCGGCTTCATCGTCAACCGCCTCCTCGTCCCCTACATGCTGGACGCGATCCGCGCCTACGAGGAGGGCTTCGGTTCGATCGACGAGATCGACGTCGCGATGAAGGGCGGAGCCGCGCACCCGATGGGGCCGCTGACGCTCGCCGACTTCGTCGGCCTCGACACGCTCAACTCGATCGCCCAGGTGATGTTCGCCGAGTACGCCGAGCGTCGCTTCGCCGCGCCGCCGACGCTGCGCAAGATGGTCGCTGCCGGCTGGTACGGCAAGAAGTCGGGCAAGGGCTTCTACGACTACTCGGGCGAGAAGCCGGTCCCGACGGACCTCGGTCTGTAACCGGCGGGGACGCGGGGGCGCAACAATGCCCCCAGCAACTGCATGGCTGACGACTTCATCGACAAGCTGAGGACGGCGAGCTTCCCGACCGCGCGCAGGGGTGGGTACGACCCCGAGGCGGTCGACGCCTACCTGCGCGAGCTCGCCGATTGGCTGGAGACGGGTGGCACCGACCAGACCCGCGCCGAGCTGATCAAGCGCGAGATGGAGCGCGTCGGGGAGCGAACGGGCGGCATCCTCTCCTCGGCGCAGGAGAGCGCCGATTCCCTGCTCGCGGAGGCGCGCACCGAGGCCAAGGAGACGCGCGAGGGCGCCGACCGCGATGCCGCGGAGGCGCGGAGCTCCGCCGACGAGTACGCCGCCGAGACGCGCCGCGCCGCCGACGAGCACGTGCGGATCTCCGCCGAGGCCGCCGCCCGTGAGGCGTCGGATCTACGGACGCAGGCCGAGGCCGAGGCGCAGGAGAAGATCGGCAAGGCCGACGCGCGGCTGCGCGAGGCCGAGGAGGAGGCCAAGGCCCGCACGGCTTCAGTCGAGCAGGAGATCGCGGGGCTCGTGAAGGCGCGCGAGGGCATCGTCGAGAACCTGGAGTCGTTGACGACCGGCATCCGCGGCGTCGTCGAAGGACCCGGCGGCGAGGACCTCCATCTCCCCGACGGACTCGCGCAGGCGCTGGACGCCGCCGAGGAGGAGACGGGCGAGCACCGCTCCGGCGAGGGAAGGGAGGTCGAGGGCGAGGAGCCTGACGACGAGAACGCCGCTGACGAGCCTGGGACGAGCGAGCAGCCCGCCGCCGCCAGGCCCGCGCCGGCGCCTGCCAACGACCCCGAAGCCGTTCAGGAGCATCCGCTACCGAAGCCGCCACCCCCGCCGCCCGAGGGCTCCGACGACACGACCGTCCCGCTCGCCGGAGCCGTGGCCGATGAAGCCGCCGAGGTCGCCGAGCCGCAGTCCTCCGGGCCTCCGCCGCCCGTCGTCGGCAACGAGGACGAGACCAAGATGATGGTCGAGGAGTTCGACACCGAGGAGCGCGAGCGCGCCCGCGAGAGGGAGCTCGAGCGCCGCCGTCGAGGCAGCGACCCCGACGATCCGGCGACCGACGATCCCGACGACATGAGCGACTCGCTGCTGTGAGCGAGGCCCACGACACCTCCGGCACCTCGGAGGCCTCCGGCCTCGGGCGCGCCACCGCCGCCGGCCTCGCGGGAGGCCCCGAGCGGCACCACGAAAAGGTCGCCGCGCAGGGAAAGCTCCAGGTTCGCGAGCGCGTCGCCCGCCTGCTCGATCCCGACAGCTTCTCCGAGGAGGGCCTGCTCGCCAACTGGGAAGGTGACGGCCTCGGCGCTGACGGCGTCGTCACCGGCCTCGGCACCGTCGGTGGCCGCCGCGTCGCGGTGATGGCCAACGACCCGACCGTCAAGGCCGGATCCTGGGGGGCGAAGACCGTCGAGAAGATCATCCGCATCCAGGAGCGGGCGCTGCGCCTCGAGTGCCCGATGATCTACCTCGTCGACTCCGCGGGCGCCCGGATCACCGATCAGGTGAAGATGTTCCCCGGCCGCCGCGGCGCCGGCCGCATCTTCCACAACGAGGTGAAGATGTCGGGGCGGGTCCCGCAGATCTGCGTCCTCTTCGGCCCTTCGGCCGCGGGCGGCGCCTACATCCCCGCATTCTGCGACGTCGTGATCATGCGCGACGGCAACGCTTCGATGTACCTCGGCTCCCCGCGCATGGCGCAGATGGTGATCGGCGAGGACGTGACGCTGGAGGAGATGGGCGGCGCCCGCATGCACACCGGAGTCTCCGGCTGCGGCCACTTCCTGGCGGAGACCGACGAGGAGGCCATCGAGGTCGCGCGCGATTACCTCGCCTACATGCCGACCAACTTCCGCGAGGAGCCTCCGACCGCCGCCCCCGGCGACCCGGACCCCGGCAAGCAGCCCGCCCAGGTCGTCCCCGGCGACGAGAAGACCCCCTTCGACGTCCGCGACCTGATCGAGGGGGTCTGCGATGCGGGCACCTTCCTCGAGGTCCACTCCCGCTGGGCCAAGGAGCTGGTCGTCGGCTACGCCCGCATCGAGGGTCGCGCGATCGCGATCGTCGCCAACCAGCCGAAGCAGAAGGGCGGCGTGCTCTTCGTCGACTCCGCCGACAAGGCGGCCCGCTTCGTCGCCACCGCCAACGCCTTCAACATCCCGCTGCTCTTCCTCGCCGACGTCCCCGGCTTCATGATCGGCAAGGCCGTCGAGCGCCAGGGGATCATCCGCCATGGCGCCAAGATGATCTCGGCGATGAGCTCGGCGACGGTGCCGAAGATCTGCGTCGTCGTTCGCAAGGCCTACGGCGCCGGCCTCTACGCGATGGCCGGGCCCGCGTTCGAGCCCGACGCCTGCATCGCTCTCCCCGGTGCCCAGGTCGCCGTGATGGGGCCGGAGGCGGCGATCAACGCCGTCTACTTCAACCAGATCGAGGCGATCGAGGACCCCGACGAGCGGGCCGAATTCGTCCGCCGCAAGCGCGAGGAGTACTCCGAGGACATCGACATCCTCCACCTCGCCTCCGAGCTCGTCGTCGACGCCGTGATCGAGCCGGGCGACCTGCGCGCCGAGCTCGTCCGCCGCTACGCGGAGGCCGAGGGCAAGGACCGAGCCTTCACCGAGCGGCACAACCCGATCACGCCGGTCTAGTCCTCGTCCGCCTTCGCCGCCCGGCCGAGGTCGCGGTCGAGCAGGCGGATCGCGTCGGCGGCCATATCCGCGACTGCGGCGATCGCCCCCGGATCGACCTCCTCCGGAAGGTCGTCGGGCGTGTGGTGGTGGGATGGGAGGGCCCGGCCGGGCTCCCGGCTCGTCAGCGGCAGCGCCCGGTAGCCGTACGCCCTGGCGACGAACGCGGCGCTCGTGCGGCCGTCCCGCATCGGCTCGGCCCGGCGCTCGTCCCCGTCCTCGTTCTCCTCGGCGAGAGCGTCGAACAGCCCCGAGAGGCCGCGATCCATCGGCAGGCTCACCGCCGGCCCCTGCGAGACGACGAAGCGCGGCCCCCCCCGCCCGATCTCCTCGAGCGAGAGGAACCAGGTGGAGTCCTTGGCGAGCCGTGCGCGGTTGGAGCGGACGAACGCCCGCATTCCCTGCATCGTCGTCTCGCCCGCACCGGCGACCACCGCCTCGACGCGCAGGTGCTCCGGCGGCTCGGCGTCGATCCGGCGCAACGTCTCCAGGAGGCCCGCGACCCCCGAGGCGTTAGCGTTGGCGCCCGGCGAGGCGGGGGAAAGGGCGATCTCGCCGAGCAGGAAGCAGGCGACGATCAGGATCAGCGTCTGCGGCAGCTGCAGGGCCCCGATCCAGTCGGGCTCGAATCCGGCGAGGCGCGCCCCGAGCGCGGGCAGCAGCAGCGCGATCGACCAGAACCAGATCCGGGTTCCGGAGGAGACGACGGGGAACCGGCGGCCGAGCCGGTTGGCGATCGCGGCGCCGGTGCGGGCGTAGACGAGGCCCGTGCGAGGGGCGTCGGCGTTCGCGCAGATGATCAGCGTCGGCCCGTCGATCTCGGCCGGCAGCGTGTGGACGTTCTGCGAGGCGCGGCGGAAGGGAAGGCGCCGGATCAGGTAGTGGCGCGCGGAAAGATCGAGGTAGGCCGAGGTGGCGGCGACGAGGACGACGATGAACCCCGCCAGCGGCTGGGCGTCGGCGATCGTGCTGCCGACGACGGCGAGGGCGCAGGTGAGCAGGTGGACGAAGGCCCACTGCGGCTGCACGTAGGTGGGTTCGACCGTGGCCGAGCGCCCGCTCGCGCGCAGCTTCTCGGCGACGTGGTTGCACGCGCGCCGCTCCGCGTCCGTCCCGGCCAGGCGGCCTGCGAAGTCGCAGAGCTCGTCGACGTCCGCCCGGATGCGCTCCTCGCTCACCCCGGCAGCATTACGGAGCGGACGGAGGGAGGCGGCGGCGGGGAGCGCCCGGCGAGAGGATGCCGGCCGCACTCATTTACACAGAGCGTGGGTGTAAAGTCGAAGCATGAAACGCAGCGACGCCCTCGCACCGCTTTCGCGCGACCATCATCAGGCGCTTTTCACGGCAATGAAGCTGAAGCGGGCGGAGGATCTAGCCGAGCGCGATAGGGCCATCGACTTCTTCGCCTTGACCGAGCACGCCCACATGGCCGTCGAGGAGCAGGTCCTGCTGCCGGGTTGGCTGGCGAAGGTGCCGGACGGCCCGGGCGCCGCCGAGCAGATGGCTCGGCGCGTCCACGACGAGCATGCGGCTCTTCGACTCGCGGCAAAGCGCCTCGAGAGCGAGGAGGTCACCGTCGACGACTTGAGGGAGCTGGGGATCGTCCTCGAGCGGCACGTCAGATACGAGGAGCGCGAGCTGTTCCCGGCGATCGAGCGTGATCTCTCGGAAGAGGACTTGAACGCCTTGGGGGAGGCGCTCGAGCGCGCGGGTTCGTAGCACTCCGCCGATCAGCCGGGCGCCGGGTCCGGCTGATCGCGGAGGCTGCGGAGCGTGACGAAGCAGGCGACCGCGACGAGTGCCATAAGCGCGAAGCCAAGTGCATACCCCCCTGTAGCGGACTTGACGATCCCCATGACCAGCGGCGGGAAGAAGCCGCCGAGCCCGCCCGCGGCCCCAACGACGCCGGTCACCGAGCCGACCCGGTCGGGGAACCACTGCGGCACGAGCTTGAACACCGCCCCGGTGCCGAGTCCGAGCGCCACGGCCATCGTCAAGCAGGCGATCGTCAGCGGTACGATCGCGGTGTACGCCGCGGCGAGGACGAGTGCGAGCACACCCGTGCCGACGAAGCAGGCCGTGAGGACGCGCGTGGCGCCGATCCGGTCCGACAGCCAGCCGCCGAGCGGTCGGCCTGCGACCGCCAGGAGTGCGAAGCCGGCGGCGCGAGCGCCCGCGTCGGACTTGGTCAGGTCGAACTCCGCGGTCAGCAGCTTCGGCAGGTAGAGGAACATCGCCACGAAACCGCCGAACGCCAGGAAGTAGAAGAGCGTCAGAGCCCACGCCCGGCGGCTGCCTCGGAACACGTTGAGCGACGCGAACATGCCGGGCCGGGGACCCCCGTCGGCCGGGGAGGCGGCGTTCCGCGCGGCCAGCCAGAACACCACAGCCATCGCTGCGACGAGGCCGGCGGCGACCCAGAACGGCGCGGCGAGCCCCCAGTGGTCGGCGATCCTCGGTGCGGTCAACCCGGCCAGCACCGTGCCTCCCATGCCGGCTCCGTAGACGCCGAGCGCGAACCCTCGCCGCTCGGGCGGGTACCAGCCGTTGACGAAGGGCACGCCGACCGCGAAGGATGCTCCCGCGAAGCCGAGCAGGAAGCCGAAGGCGAGCATCGTCCCCAGCGAGTCGTGCCAGATCGCCAGCGCGACCAGCGGGATCGGGGTGTAGGCAAGGAGCAGGCTGAAGATGCGGCGGCCGCCGTAGCGGTCCGTCAGCCATCCCAGCGGGATCCGCATGAGCGAGCCCAGCAGTACCGGGATGGCGACCATCGCCGAGGTCTGGAAGTCGCTCAGGCCGAGGTGCTCCTGTAGGTCCGGCGAGAGCGGCCCGAGCAGGCTCCACGCGTAGAAGGAGATCGTGAATGCTGCGGTGGCAAGCGCGAGCTGGGCGCCGGCCGAACCGTGTCGATCCGGAGTGTTCATCTTGGTCTCCCGGGTGCGGGCGCGAAGCGCCTGCGGTAGAGGATGTAGGGACGTCCGAGGTACTGGAGGGGGATGCTCAGCGCGTGGACGAGGCGGCTGAACGGGAACAGGGCCCAGAAGGCCCAGGCGACGATGGCGTGCACCTGGTAGACGGTGTTGGCGCCCTCGATCGCCTCGACGTCGGGCTGGAAGGTGAGCAGCGAGCGCCACCATTCCGAGACCGAGTCGCGGTAGTCGTAGGGGTTCGTGGTCAGCAGGTTGTGGGCGAAGGTCATCAAGCAACCGAGCCCGATCAGGACCACGAGGAGGAAGTAGACGGCGATGTCGATGCGGGAGGTGGTCCGGCGCACCCGCGGATCGGTCGCGCGGCGGTAGACGAGCCCGACGAACCCGGCGACGCAGACCGCGCCCGCGACGGCTCCCGCGATCGCCGAGAACCACCGGTACGTGCTCTCCGACATCCCGATCGCCTCGGTGAGGGACTTCGGGACCATCAGCCCGATCACGTGCCCGCCGATCGCGGCGAGCGCTCCGTAGTGGAACGCCGGCCCGGCCCAGCCGAGGATCTTGCTCTCGAAGATCTGCGTCGAATGGCTCGTCCAGCCGAACTTGTCGGTCCGGTACCGCCACCAGAGGCCGACGACGAACGTCGTCATCGCCACGTAGGGGACGATGATCCAGAGGAAGATCTCACCCGCGCTCATGCGCGTGCCCCCGTCGGCATCGCCTCCGGCGGCCCGTACGGCTCGAGGCCGACGGCCTCCTCCGGCGGTCCCTCACGGGCCAGCCTCTCCACCTCCGAGCGATCCCGCGTGGTGAGCTCGGGCAGGCAGGCGGCGACCGCGTCGAGCACGTGGGCGTACGGGCTCTCGAGGTCGTGCAGCGAGAGCCGCAGGAGCTCGATGGCCGGTCGGTGCTCGGCTAGCAGCGCCTCCCCTCGGCCGGGCTCGGCGACGGCCGCGAAGGCGAGCATCACCGTCAGGTGATCGGGCAGCTCGGCGGAGTACATCGGGAGCCCGGCGGCGCGGTACAGCTTCTTCAGCCGCAGCATCGCCATCCCACGCTCGCGCGTGTCCCCGTGGGCGTAGTAGGTGAGGTCGAGGCTGGCGCGGCGGCGCAGGTCGAAGGTGTCGACGTAGTGCGCCGCGAGGTCTGTGGGCGAGTTGTGGCGCGATGCGATGAAGCGCTCGAGCGGGGGCTTGGCGGGGCCGTCGGGAAGGCTCGCGACCTCCCTCGCCAGCTCCCCGGAGGCCGCGGCCACCTCAGCGCCGGGGTAGCGCAGCAGGTAGCTGAGCAGCGCCCATGGCGGGCTCTGCTCGACTGCGCCCGGGGTGTGGGCTGCGCGGGCCGTGTGCGACTTGTGCGCCCGGTGCGCCTGGCGGAGCCTCATGAGCCGCGCCCTCCCTTCGTCAGCAGGTCTACGAGGTGGAACCGCTCACCGTCGACGGGCACCCGGGGGGAGGAGGTGTCGGGCCGCGAGTCGACCGCGCCGCAGTTTCCGGGGCCGTCCTCGAAGTCGAGCCCGCAACCGCCCTGCTCCTGCATCAGCCGCTGACCGAGCTCGGCGTGGGCCTGCGGGATCACGTAGCGATCCCCGTAATCGGCGATCGCCAGCAGCCGGTACATGCGCTCGAGCTCGGGGCCGCTGAGGCCGACCCGCCCGGGGACCGCCTCGTCGGTCTCGCCGAGCACCTCGCGCTTGCGCATGTAGGAGCGCATCGCGGCGAGCCGGCGCAGGACGGACCTGATCTCGTCCACGTCGCCGGCGGTGAGCAGGTTCGCGAGGTACTCGAGCGGGATCCGCAGGTTGTCGATGGCGCCGAAGACGTCGTCGGGGTCGGCTTCGTAGCCGTCGGTCTCGAGCGTCGCCGCGACCGGCGAGAGCGGCGGCACGTACCAGACCATCGGCAGCGTCCGGAACTCGGGGTGCAGCGGCAGCGCCACACCCCATCGCATCGCCAGGTCGTAGACGGGCGAGCGCCGTGCGGCCTCGATCCAGTCCTCGGGGATGCCGGCTGAGCGCGCCGCCTCGCGCACCGCGGGATCCTCCGGGTCGAGGAAGACGTCGCGCTGGGCTGCCAGCAGGTCGCGCTCGTCGGGCACCGAGGCCGCCTCCTGCACCCGGTCGGCGTCGTAGAGAACCAGGCCCAGGTAGCGGATCCGCCCGACGCAGGTCTCCGAGCAGATCGTGGGCTGACCGGCCTCGATCCGCGGGTAGCAGAGGGTGCACTTCTCGGCCTTGCCCGTGTTGTGGTTGAAGTAGACCTTCTTGTAGGGGCAGCCGGAGACGCAGTAGCGCCAGCCGCGGCACTTGTCCTGATCGACGAGGACGATCCCGTCCTCCTCCCGCTTGTACATCGCCCCGGAGGGGCAGCTCGCGACACAGGAGGGGTTCAGGCAGTGCTCGCAGATCCGCGGCAGGAAGAACATGAACGCCTGCTCGTAGGTCATCCGCACCTCCTCCTCGATCCCCTGCAGGTGCGGATCCTTCGGCGCCGATTCGAGGCCGCCGGCCAAGCCCTCGTCCCAGTTCGGGCCCCACTCGACCTCCATCGGCTTGCCGGTGAGCTGGGAGTGGGGGCGGGCCACCGGGTCGCGCTTGCCCAGCGGCGCCTCGACCAGCGTCTCGTAGTCGTAGGTGAAGGGCTCGTAGTAGTCGTCGATGGTCGGCAGGTCGGGGTTGGAGAAGATCGTCAGGAGCTTCTTCAGCTGACCCCCGGCCCGCAGCCGCAGCCGCCCGCGGCGGTCGAGCTCCCAGCCGCCCTTCCACCGCTCCTGATCCGACCAGCGACGCGGGAACCCCTGGCCGGGGGCGGTCTCGACGTTGTTGAACCAGACGTACTCGGTGCCGGGCCGGTTCGTCCACACCTGCTTGCAGGTGACCGAGCAGGTGTGGCAGCCGATGCACTTGTCGAGGTTCATCACCATCGAGACCTGCGCCTTGACTCGCATCAGTACTCGACCTCCTGGCTGCGCTTGCGGATGATCGTGACCGAGTCGCGGTTCGACCCGGTGGGCCCGTAGTAGTTGGGTCCCCAGGCGAGCTGGCCGTAGCCGCCGACCATGTGGGTCGGCTTCATCGCGATCGTCGTCAGAGCGTTCTCGGTGCCCCCTCGGCGTCCGTCGATCTCCGAGAGCGGCGTCCCGATCTGCCGGTCCTTCGAGTGGTACATCATGCAGACGCCCTTGGGGACCCGGTGGGAGACGACGGCTCGCGTGACGAGGATCCCGTTGCGGTTGTGCGCCTCCACCCAGTCGTTGTCGCGGACGTCGAGCACCTCCGCGTCCTCGGGGCTGAGCCACAGGCCCGAGCCACCCCGGAACAGGGTCAGCATGTGCAGGTTGTCCTGGTACTCGGAGTGGATCGACCACTTCGAGTGCGGCGTCAGGTAGCGCAGCGTCACCTCGGGGGCGCCGTTCCCATCGACGGGCTTGGCCCCGGCCATCATCAGCCGGTGGTCGACGGGCGGCCGGTAGGCGGGCAGCCCCTCGCCGAGCTCGCGGATCCAGGCGTGGTCGAGGTATAGGTGCATGCGCCCCGAGAGCGTGTGCCAGGGCTTGTCGCGCTCGACGTTGATCGTGAACGCCGCATACGCGCGCCCTTCCTCGTCGATCCCCGACCACTCGGGGGAGGTGATGACGCGCCGCGGCTGCACCTGCGTGTCGGCGAAGGTGATCCGCGTCTCCTCGGCGGCCTCCGCGAGGTCGGCGAGCGGGACGCCGCAACGCTCCTCGAGCGAGCGGAAGCCCGCCGTCGCGATGCGGCCGTTGCTGACGCCGGAGAGGGCGAGGATCGCCTCAGCCGCCTGCTCGGGCCGGGCGATCGTCGGCCGTCCCTTCGCCGCCCCCTCGGCGACGACCCCGTTGCGCTCGGCGAGCTGCTCGACCTCGCGATCGGGGATCCACGAGGCGCTCTTGACCGCCGAGCCGAGCTTCTCGGTGAGCGGACCGAGGGCCGCCCACTCGTCGGCGACCGCGCCGTAGTTGCGCTCGACGACGGTCAGGTTCGGCATCGTCGCCCCCGGGATCGGCTCGCACTCGCCGGCGCGCCAGTCCGTTGCCCCTGCGGCGGGCTGGGCGATCTCGCCGGGGGTGTCGTGGAGCAGCGGCGTCGTGACGATGTCGCGGCGCACGCCGAGGCGCTCACCCGCGAGATCGGAGAAGGCCCGCGCGATCGAGCCGAACGTGTCCCAATCGGTGCGCGCCTCCCAGGGCGGCGGGACCGCCTGGTTGAAGGAGTGGACGAACGGGTGCATGTCCGTCATCGACAGGTCGAACTTCTCGTACCAGGTGGCCGCGGGGAGGACGACGTCGGAGTAGAGGCCCGTCGTCGTCATCCGGAAGTCGACGTTGACGAGCAGGTCGAGCTTGCCCTCGGGCATCTCCTCGCGCCAGCGGACCTCGGTGGGACGCTCCCCCTCCGGCAGCGGCTCGGCCAGCGGGCCGTCGGGACCGGCGCCGAGCAGATGGCGCAGGAAGTACTCCTGCCCCTTGCCGGAGGATCCGAGCAGGTTCGAGCGCCAGACGAAGAACACGCGGGGGAAATTCTCGGGTGCGCTGGGATCGTCGACCGCGAACTGCAGGCGCCCCGACTTCAGCTCCTCGACCACGTGCTCGGCCGGGTCGGTGCCGGCCGCATCGGCCTCGGCGACGAGATCGAGCGGGCTGCGGTTGAACTGCGGATAGGAGGGCATCCAGCCCATCCGTACCGCCTTGGCGTGGGCGTCGATCGCGGTCATCCCGTCGAAGATCCCCTGACCCAGCGGGGAGGCGAACGTCTCCGGCCGGAGCCGGTCGTAGCGCCACTGCTCGCTGTGGGTGTAGTACCAGGAGGTTCCCTGCGCCTGACGGGGCGGGCGGCGCCAGTCGAGCGCGAAGGCGAGCGTCTGCCAGCCGGCGAAGGTGCGGATCTTCTCCTGCCCGACGTAGTGCGCCCAGCCGCCGCCGTTCTTGCCGACGCAGCCGCACATCAGCAGCAGGGCGATGAAGGAGCGGTAGGTCTCGTCGGAGTGGAACCAGTGGTTGGTGCCGGCCCCCATGCAGATCATCGAGCGGCCGCCCGTCAGCTCGGCGTTGCGGGCGAACTCGCGGGCCACCTTCACCGCCTGCGCCCGGTCGACCCCGGTGATGGCCTCCTGCCAGGCCGGGGTGTAGGGAGACTCGGCGTCGTCGTAGTCCTCGGGCCACTCGCCGGGAAGGCCGTCGCGCCCCACGCCGTAGGTGGCGAGCATCAGGTCGAGGACAGTGGTCACCGTGCGCCCCGCGACCTCGACGGTGGGGACTCCACGCCTCATCTCGCCGCCGCCGGGTCCGTCGCCGACGTCGAAGCGGGGGAGGGCGACCTCGACGTTCCGCTCGGCGCGATCGATCAGCGTCAGGACCGGGTCGATGCCGTCGAGCCGCAGGTTCCACCGACCCTTGCCCTCCTCTCCGTGGCGGAAGCCGACCGACCCGTTGGGGATCGCCGGCTCACCGGTGGTCGCGTCGAGGAGGACCGGCTTCCAGTCGGCGTTCTCGCCCCCCTCGCCGAGGTCGGCGGCGGTCAGGAACCGCCCGGGGACGCTGACTCCGTCGCGCTCCTCGAGTTCGACGAGCAGCGGTAGGTCGGTGAAGCGCTTGCCGTAGTCGCGGAAGGCGTCGACCTCCCGCTCGACCCAGAACTCCCGCAGCATCACGTGGCCCATCGCCATCGCCAGGGCGCCGTCGGTTCCCGGCTGCGCGGGCAGCCACTGGTCGGCGAACTTGACGTGATCGGAGTAGTCGGGCGAGACGACGACGACCTTCTGGCCGCGGTAGCGAGCCTCGGTCATGAAGTGGGCGTCGGGCGTGCGCGTGATCGGCAGGTTCGTCCCCCAGACGATCAGGTAGGCCGCGTCCCACCAATCGGCGGATTCGGGGACGTCCGTCTGATCGCCGAAGACCTGGGGGGATGCGGGCGGAAGGTCCGCGTACCAGTCGTAGAACGTCGTCGTGTGTCCGCCGATCAGCGAGAGGAATCGCGAGCCGGCGCAGAAGGAGACCGGGGACATGGCCGGGATCGGGGTGAAGCCGCCGACCCGGTCGGGGCCGTGCTGCTCGATCGTGTGGACCGTCGCGGCGGCGATCAGCTCGCTGGCTTCCTCCCATCCGCAGCGCACGAAACCGCCGCGCCCGCGCTCGGACCGGTGGCTGCCGTCGGCGGCGACCGCGGCGAACGCGGCCACCGGATCACCGGTGCGGGCCTTCTCCTCGCGCCAGCGCTCGAGCAGGCTGCCGCGGACGTAGGGGTGCTTGAGCCGGGCTGGCGAGTACGTGTACCAGGAGAAGGAGGCGCCGCGAGGGCATCCGCGCGGCTCGTGGTTGGGCCGTCCCGGGTCGGTCTGCGGGTAGTCGACCGCCTGCGACTCCCAGGTGATCAGGCCGTCCTTGACGTAGACGTTCCAGGAGCAGGAGCCGGTGCAGTTGACGCCGTGGGTCGAGCGAACGACCTTGTCGTGGCGCCAGCGGTCGCGGTAGGCCGACTCCCAGTCGCGTCCCTTGGCGATGAGCATGCTCCAGCCATCGGCGTTGGTCTCCCCCCGGCGGAAGAACTCGTGCGCGGCTGCGAGGCGGGCGCCGGCGCTGTCAGTCGTGTCAGCTATGACGGCACCCGCTTGGAGGGATGTACTCCCAGCTGACGGCGGCATCTCGTTGCGCGCGTACCATTTGATGTGGAAGTTATCCCACTGCGGTGTGAAAAGTGATCGACGAGCAGAAACCAGCGGCAGATAAACGGGTTGAACCCCTGTCTCAGCCGACCCGTAGGCGGCTGTTCGCGATGCTCTCCGAACTCGGCCGGCCGGCGACGACCCCCGAGCTTGCTGAACGCCTGGCGCTGCATCCGAACGGGGTCCGGCGCCAGCTCGGGGTACTGAGGGAGGCGGGTTTGGTGGTCCAGCGGCAGGTCAGGAGATCGCAAGGGAGACCGCACGACGAGTGGGCCGTCGCGCCGGGCGCCAATCCCGGCGGCGAGCGGCCGACGGGATATCAGGCGCTGGCCGGCTGGCTTGCGGGTGCCGTCCCGATCACGCGGAGCCGCCTGCACGAGGTCGAGTCTGCGGGGCGCGAGATCGGCAGGGACCTGGGGGCGGGAGCAGGCGGCCCACCTGAGCGGGCCATCGAGGACGTGCTCTCCGCGCTCGGCTTCCAGCCCGAACTCGAGGGTCCGGCCAACGGGCGCCTCGGCTGCCGGCTCGGCAACTGCCCATACCGGGACTCGGCGCAGGACAACCGCGAGGTCGTCTGCACCCTCCATCGCGGCGTCATGCAGGGCATCCTCGATCGGGTCAGCGCCGACGCGGTGCTAACGAGGTTCGTGCCCCACGATCCCGCTACCGCGGGCTGCGAGATCGAGATCGAGGGGCTGGTCGTGGAGGCGTAGTGCCCCCGTTCTCCGCTCAACGCTCGGTCCGGCGGTCGTTACCTCCATAATCGCCCCCGAATCCTGGGGACTTGGGCCCGCCGCGCCCCGACGTGTCACCCGGGAATGGACCTATGGTCCGTTCATCGTTGACACGTCTGCGGCCCGGCAGCCGCAGCCCTCTCGACGGCCCGCGCAGGGTGCTGCGTCTGCTCGGCGTCGATCCGGCGCAACGCCTCCAGGAGGCTCGCGACCCCCGAGGCATTCGCGTTGGCTCCGGGCGCCGGCTGTTGCGCCTGGCCGCCCGACGGGCGTGCAATCGCCCTGCCGGAAGGCGTGATCGCGTCCCTCCGGCTCGCTCCGGCGGAACCGGGGGCCATAATCGCCGCCGGGCCCCCGTAGCTCAGATGGATAGAGCGCCGGCCTTCTAAGCCGGATGTCGCAGGTTCGAGTCCTGCCGGGGGCGTACGGCCTGTTCAAGGTTCTCTGCAAAGAACTTGACGGGCCACCCGTGCTAGGGGCCGAGCGCGCCGATCGGGATCACCTGGACACCGTCGGGTCGCGTGTAGCCGAAGCCCTTGGCGACGATGACTCCGAGAGCTGCTGGCTCACCGCACTTGCCCGTGTCGATCTGCTCGTTGAAGCGCTGCAGACTCTTTGCGCCTTCGTCGATCGCAGCTTCGCCTCCCAGCTTGATCTCGAAGGCAGCCCACGCCCCGTCGGCGGTGGTCACGATCGCATCGACCTCCTGGCCGGCGCTGTTGCGGAACTGCTTGACCTCGCCCTCGAGGGGCTGGCTGTAGATGCGCAGGTCGCGGACCACCAGCGACTCGAAGAGAAAGCCGAGCGTGTTCAAGTCATTCAGCAGGGCCTTGGAGCTGGTGCGCAGGGTCGCGACCGCCAAGGAAGGATCGACGAAGTGGCGCTTGTCAGCCTTGCGCAGCTGATAGCGCGAGCGCAGATGCGGCGCCCATGCCGGCTGGTTTTCGACCACGAACAGCCGCACCAAGGCGTCGAGATACTCAGCCGCGGTGTGCTCCTTGATGCCGACGTCGGCGACGAGGGTGGAGACCGCCACGTGCGTGGCCACGTTCCGGGCCAGACTACGAAGCAGCAGATTGAGCTTCTCCGGATCACGGCGCTTGCCGTCAACCGAGTTGATGTCCGTGCGCCGGATCTGGTCCAGGTAGTCGCGGGTGGCTTCGCGCGCTGCCCGCTCATCAAGATCACGAGTCGCCGGCCATCCGCCTCGAGCGACTTCTTCGGCCAGGGCCTCCACCGTCAAGCCAGGATCCGGGGCCTCAGCCGGCTCGCCCTCAAGCAATCGGCTCAAGGGCACCCCGCCGGTGCTGACACCGGCCTCGAAGAGGCTCATCGGTCGCATCCGCAAGCGCGCGAACCTCATCCCGCCGCTATGGCGAGTCTCATCATCGGCCGGCGCAGCGGAGCCGGTCAGGATGAACTGGCCGCGTTCCTGCCGATCGTCGACGGCGTGGCGGACGTGGTTCCAGATCGCTGGCTCGACCTGCCACTCGTCGATCAGGCGCGGCGCAGCTCCGTCAAGAACGATGTTCGGCGCCACCTGCACCGCCTGGCGGGCGTCAGCGTCGATGTCCAGCCGCACCTCGCTCGCGGCCAACTGACGCGCGGTCTCAGTCTTGCCGCAGGCCTTCGGGCCCTCGATCAGGACCGCGCCTGCTGACTCGAGCTTGCGCTCGAGCTCTTGGTCGGCTACTCGGGGCTTGTAGTTCGCAGATGTCAACGGCATGATTGTAGGGCATCTAGCGGCAGAAATATAGAAAACTCAACGGCAGAATTATAGGCAGACCAGCGGCACGATCATAGTTCAAAGAACTCGAACAGATCACCCGCCGGCGTCGGCTGAAGCCGGCGTACGCGCGGGTCCTCAGGGAGCGTCGGAGCGCCGCACCTCCGGGAACAGCGAGCCCTGGGCCGTCGTCGATCCCGTCCTCCCGCCGCCCGGGCCGCGCAGCACGTAGGCCAGAGCGACGGCGATCGCGGCTCCGGTCAGCGGGCCGGCGACGTAAAGCCAGAAGTCCGAGAAGTTGCCGCTCGCCAGGTCCGGTCCGAAGGTGCGGGCGGGGTTCATCGAAGCGCCGGTGATCGGGCTGGCCCAGAGGCCCGCGAGCGCGATGTAGCCGCCGACGCCCAGAGCCCCGATGACGCCGATGTTCTGGGCCCCCGATGCGGTCCCGAGGATGACGCTGACGAGCCCGAGGGTGAGCAGCGCTTCCATCAGGAAGGCCTGTCCGCCCGAGAACCCGGTCGCGACGTAGGTGGAGCCGAACGCCGCCGACACATCGACCACCCCGCGCAGGAAAAGAGCGGCCAGCGCCGCGCCGATCAGCTGAACGACGACGTAGCCGGGCACCCGTCGCCACGGGAAATCGCCCCGAGCCGCGAACGCCACGCTGACGGCGGGGTTGAGGTGGGCGCCCGAGACCTTGCCCATGAACAGGATCACCGCCATCACCATCAGCCCGGGAGCGACCACCGCAGCCTCGCGGTTGATGGAGCCCGGGAAGGCCCGTCCCACCATGGGCGCACCCGCGGCGACGATCACCAGCAGGAACGTCCCGAACATCTCCGAGAAGAGCCGCCGCCACTCCTGGTTCGGATCCCGGAAGTCCCGCATCGGTGCGGTGATCTGACGGTCGAGCCACGCGAGGATGCCCGAGTCGTCCTGCTGTGGTTCGTCGCTCACGATGCACTCCTGTCGATCGCCGTGGCCATCGAACGACTTCTTTCGACGCGGGCATCGTAGGTGTCTCCGCGGCGGGCCTCCGCGATCGAAAGCGGACCGGGGTCTCTGCCCGCGCAAGGGACCGCGACTTGTGCCGGCTCGCGTCGACCCGCCTCGACCACCTCCCCCGAGACCGCTAGATTTCCACCCCTCGCGGTGGGCGTAGCTCAGCTGGTAGAGCTCCTGGTTGTGGTCCAGGCGGTCGCGGGTTCGATCCCCGTCGCTCACCCCTCGATGCACGACGTGATCCGTGGCGAGCCGCGGTTCGTTCGTACCGGTAGATGAGCTCCCGTGCGCTATGCAGCCTCATCGTCGTGCTCGGCGCGATGCTCCTGGGCGGCTGCTCGTCGGTCGAGCTGGGTCCCAACAGCGCCGCGAACGAGAAGGCGCGGGCGTCGATCGAGGCGGGTGGGGGAGACCCCGACGATTGGCGCGTCGTCAACGGGTGCGCGGCGATGGGTCCGTGCGCCGTCCAGCTCAGCCCGGCCGCGCGGCCGGGGCTCGTCGTCGCCCGCAACTCCTACCGGGTCAAGGACAGCTTCCCCTGGCCGCTCGGCATCGATGAGATCCGCGCCACCGTCGCCCGGGCGGAGCGGGGCCGCTGCCTCGAGCGGTTCCAGTCGGCAGCTTCGCTCGCCCGCTGCCTCGCGAGCTCCTGAGCTCCCTGGCACCGCGGCAACGGCCGGGGGTACGCCACCGCCGCTGGTCGCCCCCCAGCCCCTCAGGGACTGAAGCCGGTCGTCAGCAGCCCCACCACCAGCGCGGCAGCGACCCAGAGGACCGCGAGGCCGGTCATTGCGAGGACGATCCTCGAGCCGATCCGCCAGCCCCGGCCGACCGGCGGCGCCTCACCGGGCTCGCTGCTCGCCGGCGGCCGGCTCGCGTCCGGCACCGGGACACCGCGTCGGAGCGTGATCGCGTAGGCGATTGCCGAGACGAGGAAGCCGGCGGCGCTGAGCAGCAGCCAGCGGCCGAGGTAGACGTCGACGCTGCGTCCGGTCGTGCCCATGTACTCGTCGGGGGCCAGGCGGAGAATGAGCGGGAGGTAGACGAGCAGCAGCACGAGCGAGAAGCCGACCGGGACGCGGATGTGGTTGTAGGCGTGGACCGTCATCGCCCGCGTCTTCAGCGCCGCGCCGGCCGGGATCCGCGCGATCCGCAGCAGGGCGCTGTAGAGCGGCAGAGCGATCACGTCGTGGAAGAGCGCGCACGCGACGATCCAGACGACTATGCGCAGGCTGTTGTCGAGGTTCTCGATCCGCAGCAGCCCGTAGCCGCAGAGCAGGAGGCTCGCGACGACTGCCAGCAGATGCAGCGGCTGGGCGCCGTACTCGTATGTGAAGCGGTCGCGCGCCGATCTCATCGGAACCCCATCCCTACGCCGCCTCGGAGAACGTCATGCGCGAGACCCACTTGGTGTTGTGGACGCCGGGCAACGCCGGCACGATCACCCGCGCCGGGAAGCCGTGATCGAGCGTCAGGTCCTCGCCGTTGACCTTCAGCGCCAGGAGCGAGCGTTCGTCCCCGATCTGGTTGGCGGCGAGCGTCGCCTGCCGGAAGGCCCCGGCCTCCTGCAGCGACTCCACGAGCAGGTTCGCGCCGTCGGCGGCGCCCGCCAGGGCCGCGAGGTCGGCGAGCCGGACACCGGTCCACGTCTGCCACGTCGTCCAGCCCTCCACGCACGCGATCGGCAGGCGCTCGGTGTGCTGCTGCATCGCCAGCAGGCCGTCGCGGTCGAGATCGACGTCCTCGCTCCCGCCGCGCAGCTTCAGGCGCCAGCCCGGTCCGCCCATCGCCCTAGCCACCCCTGCCTGCTCGGCCGTCTTGTTGACCTGGAAGTCACCGGGGCCGGCCGGCCCGCCGGTCTGCCCGCGCGGCGAGAGCAGGGCGATCTCGCGTACCGAGCCGAGCAGGTTCGAGCCCGAGGTCATCACCGCGAGCGCGAGCGATCCGCCACCGACGATCGCGATCAGGCCCCGCCTCGAGATCGTCGGCTCATGAGGGTCGGGGGAGGCGAGGTCGTCGACCTCCGGATCGGTGGCGCGCATCCGGTCGATCCCCTCGCCCAGCGGCCGGAACGCGCCCTCGCGCCTGAACGCCGCGGCGGCGACGGGGAGCTTCAGCACGAGGTGCAGCGCCAGCGCCCCGAGGAACACCATCGCCGCGTAGTAGTGGGCGGGGAGGAAGCTGAAGCCGAGCGGCGCGAGCCAGTACTCGACGTTGATCACCCCGGTGACGAGGAGGAAGATCGACGTTCCGACCAGCAGCAGGACGCTGAGCCGCTCCAGCGAGTGCGCCAGCGACCGCACCGGCGGGCGCTCGAACAGGCGCGGGATCACCGACCACAGCTTCGCCAGCAGGATCGGGATGACGGCGAAGCCCGCGATCACGTGCAGGGACTGCGTCAGCGAGTAGAGCCAGACCGGCTGGGTCGGCCAGTCGAAGAAGTAGAGGTCGACGTCGAAGCCGCCGCTGAGGTCGTTGGCGCCCAGCCCGGGGTTGTAGGCGGCGTGGGAGAGGAAGCCGGTGAGCGCGGCGATCGCGAAGAACGGGAGCATCATCGACCCGAAGAACGACGTCAGCCACTGTCCGCGCAGCGGGCTGCGCCAGAACTCTCGCCGGAACGGGCCGATCCCCGGCGGGTCCGGAGCCGGCGGCCTGCGCGCGTCCTCCTCCTCGGAGACGAGCTCGCCGAGCTTCTCGAGGCGGCTCACGTCCCCGCCGCTTCCTCCGCCTCGGGATCGAGGATCTGGACCTCGCCGCCCGTCCGGCCGGCGACGATGACCTCGCCGCTGCGCTCGTCGACGCCGGCGCTGTTCGGTTGGCGCACCGTCGGGTAGGAGCCCACCGCCCGCGGCGCGGCGCCGGTCAGCTCGAGCGCCACCAGGCGGTTACGGGCGGCCTGCGTCACGTAAAGCCGACCGTGCTCGTTGTCGATCGCCAGCCCGTAGGGGCTGCCGGGAACGTTGGCCCGGTCGAGGAAGCGCGGCTCGCCGCCGCCGGTCGGCGTCGCGTCGTAGACGAGGATCGCGTCACCCCCGGTGTCGGCGACGTAGAAGAGGCCGTCGTCGCCGGCGACCACGTGGCTCGGCCCGGCGCCCGCGTCGAGGACCGCGAGCCGCTCCAGGGTGGTGGTGTCGTAGAAGCTGATCTCGCGCGCGGCGACGGAGACGACCGCGAGGACATCGCCGCTCGTCGCCACCCCGCCGGGCTGCTCCGGCACGTCGATGCTCCCGCTCACCTTGCCGTCGCGGATCACCGTGACGGTGTCGGCGCCCTCGTCGCCGACGAAGATGGTGCCGTTGGCCGCTTCGACCGCGTCGTGGGGGAAGTCGCCGGTGCCGATGGCGTTCCGCGTCCCCGATCCGCCGGAGCCGTCCTCGGGCCCGCTCCCGCGGGCGGCGATCGGGGCGAGGTCGAAGCGTGCCAGCTCGTCCGTGTACTCGATCGGCACGAGCACCGTGGTTCCGTCCTGGGCCATCTCGAGGTGTCGCGCGGGACCCGGGAGCGGGATCCTGCTGACGGCCCGCTCGCGCTCGAGATCGAGGATGCGCAGCTCGTCGGGATCGCGGAAGGCGACCGCGGCGAGCCCGTCGGCCGGATCGACCGCGACGCCCTCCGCCTCGCCGCCGAGCTCGAGGACGTTCCCCGCCGGCTTCGCGGCCGCCGGTGGCGAGTCGGCCGGCTCGGCCGCCGGCGGGTTGTCCTGCTCGGAGCCGCACGCGACCACGGCCAGAGCGAGGACGAGGAGCGAACCGGCCGTCGTCGCGCAGCCGCAGAGCCTCCCGAGCCGCCCCACGGAGGGGGCCGCCGGCCGCCGCGGGGGAGTCACGCTCCCGCTTCCAGGTCGAGGCGCGCGAGCTCCCGCGCGCAGCGCGTTCGGGGGGCCTCCGCGGCGACGGCGCGCAGGGAGTCGATCGTGTCGACGTCCCGGACCCGCGGAAGCTCGCGGAAGTCCAGCCCGAGGCCGCGTAGGCGCTCGCGCTGGCGGGCGCCGGTGTCGGCGGCGCTCATCGGGACACCGTCGAAGATCCGCCGGTCGGCCTCCCGCAGCCCGATGGCCCAGTAGCCGCCGTCGGGCGCGCCGCCGATCACCGCGTCGCAGCCACCGGCGAGCTCCGCGGCGGAGGCGCCCAGGAGCTCGGGGGTGATCTGCGGGGTGTCCATCCCGACCAGGAGCGCCGGCGTGGCCCCCGAGTCCTCGAACGCGCCCGCGAGCCGCTGGTCAAGGCCTCCCGCCCGCTGCGGGATCACGTCGAAGCCCTCCGGCAGCCAGGAGCCCGGCTTCCCCTCCAGCGCGAGCACCCTGCGCGCGGCGGGGGTCGCCGCGACGGCCGTGAGCGTGTCGGTCAGGCAGGCAGCGGCGATGGCGGCGGCGCCGTCCGCGCCGAGGTCGGGGATCAGCCTCGTCTTCGCTCTTCCGGCCACCGGCGCTTTCGCGATCACAATCAATGAGACGCAAACGGGATCGATTCGGTTCATCGCATCGCTCTCGACATGTCCGCGATCGTGCGCAGCGTCCCGCGCACGGTGCCGGTGACCTTGGACCGGCCGCCGTCGCGCTGCCGGTATGAGACGGGCACCTCCTCGATGCGCCAGCCCGCATCGGCGGCGCGGACGACCATCTCCAGGGGCCAGCCGAACCGGCGATCGACGAGCCCGAGTTCGAGCAGCGCCTCGCGGCGAGCCGCCCGCATGGGGCCGATGTCGGTGATCGGGCCGGCGCGGCGGCGGACCATCAGGCCGAGCGCGCGGTTCGCGACGCGGGCGTGCAGCGGCCACGCGCCGGGCTCGGCCTGACGACTTCCCAGGACGAGATCGGCGGCGCCCGCGGTGACCGGCTCGGCGACGCGAGGCAGCTCGCCGCCGTCGAGGGAGCCGTCGCAGTCCATGAAGCAGACGACCTCCGATCGTGCCGCCGTGAGCCCCGCGAAGCAGGCCGAGCCGAAGCCCGGCGTGGGCTCGCCGACCACCGTTGCGCCGTGGTCGCGAGCGATGGCCGCGGAGCCGTCGGCTGAGCCGTTGTCGACCACTATCGGCCGGTAGCCGCCGGGGAGTGAAGCGAGCACTCCCGGGATCGCCTGCGCCTCGTCGAGCACCGGCAGGACCACGTCGATGATGCCCCTGCTCTCCACGCCGGAGGAGCCTAGGGGTTCGCGCCGGTGTGGTTTGCTGGATGCGTGGAGGCTTCCGCGCCAACTCCCAGCCGCTCGTGGCGCGAGCTTCCCGGCACCACCACCGCGCTCGTCCTCACCGCGGTCGCGTTGCTCACCGTCGGCTACGGCCTCCTCGCGAAGGCCGCCGGGGTGAACCTCGGCGTACCGCTGCCGCCCTTCTTCGCCCACTGGGAGCCGCAGGTCGACCCGGCGGCGATCGTCGCGATCCCGCTGTTCGCGCTGGCCGTCGCGGCCGCCGTCCGGCTCGCCCGGGCCGAGGTCGGCGCCGGAGCGTTCGTCGTCGCGATTTTCGCCGTCACCCTGCTGGCGCGGCTCAGCGTCAGCGCCGCCCGTGACGGGACCGAGGGCTTCTCCGCCATGTTCGGCTCCAGCCCCGAGGCGGCGAACGAGTACCTGCCGGCGTTGCCGGCGCTGCACTCGCTCGGGCTTCACGACTTCCTCGACCGCTTCGCCGAGATCTCGCCGACCCTGCCGATCCATCCCTCCGCCCATCCGCCGGGCACCCTGCTCCTGCTCGACGCTCTCGGCATCGACACCGCGGAGGGCATGGCGTGGCTCGTGATCCTCGTCGGCGCGCTCGCGGTGCCGCTCACCTATTGGCTCGCGCGTGGCCTCGGGGTGGCTGACGACCGCAGTCGTGCCGCCGCGCTCCTGCTCGCGCTCTCGCCCTCGGCCCTGCTCTACGGCGTGACCTCCACGGACTCCCTCTTCGCCACGTTGGGCATGGTCTCCGCGTGCCTCCTCGTCGGTTCGGGGGTGCTCCGGCGGATCGCCGGCGCTCTCGCGCTCGCTGCGGCGGCGTTCTTCTCGTGGGCGCTGCTGGCCCTCGGCGCGTTCGCCGTCGTCGCGACGGCCGTCAAGGACGGACTGCGCTCGGCCCTCGCTCTCGCCTTGGTGGCCGGGGTCGTCCTCGTTGCGGTCTACGCGGCCCTCTACGCGGCAACCGGGTTCGATCCCGTGGGCGCGATCCGCGCCGCGGGGGAGGCCTACGATCTCGGCATCTCGAACGCGCGCCCTTACCTGTACTGGCTCTTCGGCTCCCCGGTTGCGTTCGCGGTCGCCCTCGGCCTGCCGACCGCCTGGTACGCGGCTCGCGCGCTCGGCACAGCGAACGCTGCGGCGGTCGGACTCGCGGCGATCATCATCGTCTCCGTGCTCGTCGGCCTGACCAAGGCAGAGACCGAGCGCATCTGGCTGTTCATGGGACCGCCCGCCGCGGTCGCCGCCGCGAGCATGGTGCCGCTGCGGCGGATGCCGCTGATCCTCGGCCTGCTCGCGGCCCAGGCCCTCGCCTGCTCCCTGCTCCTCTTCACGATCTGGTGAGCTCGTGAAGGTCCTGATCACCGGCGGGGCCGGGTTCGTCGGCTCCCACCTGGCCGATGCGTTGGTCGAGCGTGGAGAGGAGGTGCGGCTCCTCGACAACCTCGATCCGCTCGCGCATCCCAGCGGGAAGCCGCCCGATCACCTGCCCCCCGCAGCCGAGCTGCTCGTCGGCGACCTCCGCTCGGCCGACGACGTGGCGGCCGCGCTCGACGGCGTCGACCGCGTCTTCCACCTCGGCGGGATCGTCGGCAACGGGGAGTCCATGGTCAACGTCCGCAAGGCGGTCGACTCCAACCCCGGAGGCACGGCCACCCTGCTCGAGGGGGTGATCGCGCGCCGGGACGAGGTCCGTCGCATCGTCGTCGCCTCCTCGATGGTGGTCTACGGGGAGGGCTCCTATCGCTGCCCTGAGCACGGTCTCCTCACACCCGGTCTGAGGCCGGTCGCGCAACTGCGGGAGCGTCGGTGGAACCCCGTCTGCCCGGCCTGCGGGAGCGAGATGTCGCCGGTCGCGGTGCGAGAGGACGCGACCCTGCGGCCGGTGAGCGTCTACGGGATCTCCAAGCGCGACACCGAGGAGCTGGCCCTCGTCCTCGGGGAGGCCTACGGCTTCGAGGCGGTCGCCCTCCGCTACCTGAACATCTACGGGCCGCGGCAGGCGCTCGGCAACCCCTACACCGGGGTCGCGGCGATCTTCTCCGCGCGCCTGCTCGCCGGCAGGTCACCGCGGGTGTTCGAGGACGGCGGCCAGATCCGCGACCTCGTCCACGTCTCCGACGTCGTCGCCGCGACGCTCGCGGCGATGGATCGCCCGGAGGCTCCCGGCCACGCCTTCAACGTAGCGACCGGGCGGCGGGTCACGGTCCTCGAGCTCGCGGCGAAGCTGTGCGAGCGGCTCGCCCCCGAGCTCGTGCCCGAGGTGACGGGCGAGTACCGCTCCGGCGACATCCGCCATTGCTTCGCCGAGACGTCGCTGGCTCGCGACCTGCTCGGCTTCGAGGCCGGTACGACCCTCGAGCAGGGGCTTCCGGAGCTGCTGGACTGGGTGGCGCGTCAGAGCGTGGAGGAGCGCGGCGAGGAGGCCCTCGAGGGTCTCCGGCGCGCGGGGCTCGTGGGCTGAGAGCCGCCGGCGCGGCTAGGCGGCCCGGGTCTGGACCGCCGCGCGCTCGTCGCCGACTCCCGTGCCCCGCTGGGCGGCGAACATCCGGTAGGCGCCGACGGGGGGATGGGCGCGGGAGCACGCGTAGCCGATCCGGTCGAGCCGGTCGATGAGCTCGTCGGCGCCGACCGCGCCGCCACCCCAGAGCCGGGCGCGCACCCGCTGGGATGCCGCCGTCAGCTCGTCGTTTTCGGGTACGTCGAGCGCGAGCACCAGCAGCCAGCCGCCGGGGCGGAGCGCCCTCAGGACGCGCCTGGCGCCCGCATCGAAGGAGGCGGGATCGAGGAACGGCTGCGGGATCAGCGCGAGGTCGTAGCCGGCACTCGTCTCGAGCTCCTCGACGCCGATCGAGAGGAACTCGATCCGGTCCTCGAGGCCGTGTTCGATCGCGCGCTCACGACCGATTCCGCGAGCCGTTCCGTTCGGCTCCAGGCACGCGGCGCTCACTTCGGGGTAGACGAGGCAGAGCTCGGTGCTGAGCACACCGACGCCGGCGCCGACGTCGAGAAAGCGCGCCCCCGGCGCCTCGAGCCGCTCGCGCAGGCCGGGAAGGGAGGGGAGGACGTGCTTGGCGGCGAGGCGGAAGAGTCCGGCGGTCTCGCCCTGGGCGACGAGGAGGTCGGGATCGCGATGCGCCCAGCCCGGGGCCAGGGAGCCGTCGCGCGCCCGGCGCAGAGCGTCGGCGGTCTGCAGATGGTCGCTGCGCACGCCCGCCCGCATCACCTTGGCCATCGAGCCCGAGCGGAATGGCTCGAACTCGGCCGTGAGCGCGTACCGGTCTCCGCGGCGCTCGACGGCTCCGAGCGGGATCAGCACCCCGAGCAGGTCGGCGACGAGGGTCGGCTCGAGGTCGAGCCTCGAGCCGAGCTCCTCCGCCGAGGCGGGAGCATCGAGCGCGCGCACGATCCCGAGTTCGAAGGCCGCCGAGAGGCCGGCGTAAGCCCAGGTCGCCGAGCTCAGCGCGGCGATGCTCGAGAGCACGTCGGGATTCGTCGAGAAGGCGGCCATGTCAGGCCCTCTGACCTACCCGTTCGGGGGAAGGGTTCAAACGGCATCCGGGAGATGTCGGAGTCGGTGGCATTCGCTTGATCGCCCTGAGATACGGGAGTCGGTCTGAATCGGATGCTCGACGGCCGCCCCGGGGAAGGGGTGCGATGGTGGAAACCATGAAGACCGGGCCCGCGGTTAGGATCGGCGCAGTCGATGTCCGACACGCTGCTGTTCCTGCACCTGCTCGCGGCCGCCCTCGTCTTCTCCGCGGTCGCCGTCTTCTCCGCTGTCGCCTTCGGCGCCCGGATCGAGGCGGGCACGGTCAGGGTCTTCCGCCTGCTCTGGAACGCCGGGTTGGTCGGCCTGCTCATCTTCGGCATCGCGCTCGCCCTCGACATCGACGGCTATGAGATCTGGGACGCCTGGATCCTGATCGCGATCGCGCTGTGGCTGGCGGTCGGGCCGATCGGCGACCGGCTGCCGATCGCGGTGCGCGACGGCGGCGCCCCGGTTCCGGCGGCGGCGGTCCGGGCGCACTGGCTGGCGGTCGCGCTCGTCGTCCTGATCCTCGCCGACATGATCTGGAAGCCCTGGGCATGAGCGCGCTCGCCTACCTCCGGCCTGACGAGTGGGAGCTGCCCCTCTTCCTGCACGTCCTCGGGGCCCTGTGCCTGATCGGCGCCCTGGTCCTGACCACGACCCTGCTCGTCTCCGCTTGGCGCAGTGGCTCGGCGGCCACCCTGCGGCTCGGCGTGCGGTCGCTGCTGTTCGGCGTCGTCCCGGCATGGATCGTCCTGCGCGGCAGCGCCGAGTGGGTTGCGAGCAAGGAGGGCTACTCCGACCTCGACAAGCCGCCGGCGTGGATCGATATCGGCTACGTGGCGGGCGACCTCGGACTGCTCCTGCTGCTCGCTTCCGGCGTCTGCGGTTGGCTCGCCCTGCGGCGCGGCAACGACGGCGCGGCCGCGACGACGGCGAAGGTCGCGGCGGTGCTGCTCGTCATCCTGCTCGCCGCCAACCTGGTGGCGCTCTGGGCGATGGCGACGAAGCCGGCCTGACGGACGCTCGCGGCTCAGAAGCCGCGCCGCTCGCGCTGCAGGTTCTCCTGGCGCGCGATGTCGGTTTCCCATTCGGGATCGCCCGGGCCGCGGCTCCAGCGCAGGCTGATCACCACGATCGCGGCGACGATCAGGACGGCGAGGATCGTGAAGACGACCGTGTCCCGCGGATCGAATACGCCGAGGACGAGGCCGTAGATGTAGAAGCCGAGATAAGCGAGGCCGGCCAGCAGGACGAGGATGCGGATCGTCCGCCAGGGGTGGCGTTCGCGCCCTGGGGTCAAGTCTCGATCCGTTCGAGCTCGTCGACGGCCGCGCTGATCCCGTCCATGAGCACGTCGATGTCGTGCGTCGAGTCGTAGTCGGCGTTCGCGGTGATGAACAGCTTGCCGTCGTAGGAGAAGATCGCGATCCCGACGGCGTGCTCCGCGGCGAGCGGAACCACCGGCCAGACCGCGAGCATCTTCGCGCCGAACGAGTACAGCGGCTGCTGGGGGCCGGGAACGTTCGTGATCGTCAGGTTGAACAGTCTCGTCGCGTAGAGCGAGCGGGCGATCATCCCGTGGAGGATCGGCGGGGCGTGGCCGGTGAAGTCGATCATCGTGCTCGAGCCGAGCCCCTGGTCCCCCGATTTCAGCGATTCGGCGTCCTCCATCTGATGCCGGTAGCGCTGCCGGGCGTCGGACTCGGCGACGGCGATCGGCACGAACAGGGAGGTGACCCGGTTGCCGATGGCGAGCTGGTCGCCCGCGGCGCGGAGGTTGACCGGCACCATGGCGCGGAGGCCGCGCTCGGGCAGCTCTTCGCCCCGGGCGATAATGAGATCGCGCAGACCACTCGCGATGACGGCCAGGATCACGTCGTTCACGGTCCCGCCGAGGCGTTGCTTGATGTCGCGCACGCTCTGCAGCGACACCTCCACGGTCTCCAGGCGGCGCTTGCCGCCGATCGGGACGTTGATGCTGGTCTGCGGTGCCCCGATCACCTCGCTGCGGACGAGCATCTCCACCATCGCCCGGGACCGGCGCGCCGCCTCGCGAGCCTGGCTCGGATGAGTTGCCAGGGCGGCACCCGAGCGCCCCACCCCGAACAGAGAGGAAGCCGTCTGCAGCGGCAGCCGCAGAATGGACCCGCCGGGGATCCGGTCGAGGATGCCACCGGCTCGCGGCTCTTCGGCTGGCTCCGCCGGAGTCTCGGCGTCCGCTGCGGGCCGGGGCGGCGGATGACGCTCGCCGTCGAGCATGACGAGCGCAGCGTCGACCGATCCGACCCCGTCGATCATGCAGTGGTGCGTCTTGGAGGCCAGCGCCCAGCGGCCGCCCTCCAGCCCGGAGACCACGACGAGCTCCCACAGCGGTCGTGAGCGGTCGAGCCGGTTCGAGTAGTAGTCGCTCGCCCACTCCCGCAGCTCCTCGTCACTTCCGCGGCCGGGCAGGCGCACCCTGCGCACGTGCGAGGCGAGATCGAACGTCGGATCGGTCTCCCAGGTGGGCCAGTGGAGTCCTCCGGTCGTCGACGTGGAGAGACGCTGGCGGTAGCGCTGCATGGATGCGAGCCGCTCACCGAGGAGGTTGGCGACCTCCTCGGCGCTCGGCGCTCCCCGTTTCCCCGGGCGGGGTTCGAAGATGCTCAAGCCGCCGATGTGCATGTGAACGGCGGGATCGAGCTGCTCGAGCTCGAGGAACGTCGCGTCGAGTGGGCTCAACTCCTCCCGCGCGCCAGCGGGTGCGGTTGCAGGTTGCGCTGCCATCGCGAGGTTCATCGTCCCCCAGGGATTCCGCCCGCGCCTCAGCCCTGACTACGGAGCCACGACCTGCGCACTTGCCTCCGATAGCGTCACGGCAGTGAGCGATACGCATCCAGAACCCGGGGCCCGGATCGATATCCCGTCGGTCCCGAACCTGCGCGACATCGGCGGCTACGTGACAGCCGATGGCCACCGTGTACGCACCGGCCTGCTCTACCGGTCCGCCGAG
Source organism: Thermoleophilales bacterium (assembly GCA_020636895.1). GTDB lineage: Bacteria > Actinomycetota > Thermoleophilia > Solirubrobacterales > 70-9 > RHKX01. The sequence goes on from JACJWZ010000001.1 coordinate 571,544, forward strand.
CTCGATCACCTGCGCGGCCAGGATGCCGACATCGCCCGGTTCGAGGAGCTCGGGATCCGCACCGTCGTCGATCTCCGCACCGAGGCCGAGCGGACCGCTGCCCCCGACTTCGTGCCCGACGGCGTCACCGATCTCATCTGCGACGTCCTCGCCGACGACGCCGGAGCCGGGCCCGCGCAGCTCCTGAAGGTGATCTCGGACCCAGCCGCGGCGGAGGAGATGCTCGGCGGCGGTCGCGCGGTCGAGATGTTCGAGGGCGGCTACCGCGACATCGTCTCCCTCGCCAGCGCCCTGCGCGGCTACCGGACGATGTTCGAGACCATCGTCGACGAGGGCGCGTTGCCGTTGCTCTTCCACTGCACCACCGGCAAGGACCGGACGGGCTGGGCCGCCGCGTCGACTCTGCTCCTCCTCGGGGTGGCGGAGGAGACGGTCCTCGCCGAGTACGAGCTCACGAACCGGGACCTGATCCCGGCGCTGAAGCCCGTCTTCGAGCAGTTCCGTGCGGCCGGGGGAGACCCGGAGCTGCTGCGGCCCGTCCTCGGCGTCGATGCCGCCTACCTCGCCGCGGCGCTGGCCGAGATGCGAGACCGGTTCGGCACGATCGAGGGCTACTTCGCCGATGGCCTCGGGATCGGTGAAGACGGGCAGGCGGCGTTGCGGGGAGCGCTGCTCGAGACCTGAACGCCATCCCCGCCGGCGCGTGCGACGGCCGGCCTCGTCGCCGGCCGAAGCTGCGCAGGGCGCGGAGTCGCGTTGCTACCCTCATCCCATGAGTGCGCACGAGCGCAGATCGGTGCGCACGGCCGCGGCTCTGCTGCTGCTGGCCGAGCTGCCGCTCGTGGCGTTGATCGTCGCCGCGGGAGGCATCCTCGGCGTCATCCCGGCCCTTCTCCTGCCGGTCATCTTCCTGATCTTCGGCCGGATACCGGGCGAGCAGGCGCTGCAAGTCCTGATCGAATGCCGCCGGCCGAAGAAGCGTCACGCGCGGCCGGTTCGCCAGCGCAAGCCTGTCGGCGCGCCCGCGACTCACCCCATCCGGGGGCTCCTGCTCGCGTCCGCGTTGGCTGAGCGCGGGCCGCCTCCGGCACTCCTCCCGACCAGCTAGCCCCCTCGTCGGCCCAAGGCCGCGCTTGGTGGGCGGCGTCGCAATTCAGGGTCTCGGCGCCGGGCTGCCTGCCCGGGCCGTCGCTCGCCGCCGGCGAGCCGACGGCTGGGTGGATGGGCGACCGGTGAACGACGCCCTTCGACGAGGAGGCACTTCGGTGCCCGCGTCACGGAATCCCCGGACGCGATCCACACACGTGCAGAAGGAGGTCAGCGATGGAGCTGACTCGAATCAGGAACAACAAGGTCGGCCTGCTCGCGGTGCTGGCCGCGGCCCTCGTGGCCGCGTCGGCGCTCATGGCGGCCGGCGCGTCGGCCAAGCCGGCGAAGAAGAAGCAGAAGGTCGACATCCAGTTCACGGCCACCGCAGGTGAGAAGCCGGTGAGCTGCTCGAAGCCGATCAGGGGGCTCGGCTCGACGGAGCAGACGGCCGATCTCAAGGATCTGCGCTTCTACGTAACCGGCGTGGAGCTGACCAAGAGGAACGGCAAGTCCGTGCCGCTCGATCTCTCCGCGAAGGCCCCGTTCAGCTTCAGGTCGCCCAAGGGCGATGTGACGCTGATCGACCTCGAGAACGGCAAGGGCGCTTGTGCGGAGGAAGGCACCCGGGCGATGAACTCGCACCTGCGGGGCAAGGTTCCGGCCGGCAAGTACGTCGGGGCGGAATGGACGATCGGCGTGCCGTCGGCACTGAGCCACACCGACGTGACCAGCGCGAAGGCCCCGCTCAACCTGACGGCCATGGACTGGTCGTGGCAGTTCGGCCGCAAGTTCATGAAGATCGAGGTCGCCGATCCCGCCGGGACGGATGGGAGTTGGTCCGACAGCACGTTCTTCGTGCATCTGGGAAGCGTCGGATGCGTCGGCAACCCCGCTGCGGGCCAGAAGGTGAAGTGCGCCGCGCCCAACGAGTCGACGGTCGAGCTGCGGAAGTTCGACCCCGCGAAGCAGAAGGTCGCAGTCGACCTGAAGAGCCTGCTCGCCGGCAACGACGTCACCGCGAACGGCGGCGGCGCACCCGGTTGCATGTCCGGGCAGACCGACCCGGAGTGCGGCGGCGTCTTCGGCGCGCTCGGCATCAACTGGAAGACCGACGGCACCGGCACCGGGCTTGCCAACGGCAAGCAGTCCGTCTTCCGGGCGATCAAGGGCTGAGCGGATGCGGGGCCCCCGACAACTACTGGCCCGTCCGGGGGCCCCGCGCCGCATGGCGGTGCGCGCCGCCGCGGTGGCGTGCTGGACCGCCTGTGTCTTCCTGGTTGCGAGCCTGACCGCGCTCGCGCAGCGCTCGCACACGCCATCGCTGCCGTTCGCGACTCCGGCGGGCTTCCCGGAGCCGCGGGTGCCGAGCGACAACCCAGTCACCGCGGACAAGGTCGAGGTCGGTCGCCGCCTCTTCTACGACACGAGGCTCTCCGGCAACCAGACCGAGTCCTGCTCGAGCTGTCACGAGCAGGAGCTGGCGTTCACCGACGGGCGCGCCCAGTCGGTCGGCTCGACCGGCCAGGTGCATCCCCGCAGCGCTCCGTCGCTCGTCAACGTCGCCTACAACTCGACGCTGACGTGGGCGAACCCGGCGCTGCTCACGCTCGAGGCGCAGATGCAGGTCCCGCTGTTCGGGACGAGCCCTGTGGAGCTCGGCATCAACGACCACAACAAGAGCGCCGTCCTGAAGCGGATCAAGCGCGATCGCTGGTACCGCAGGCACTTCCCGCGTGCCTTCGAGTCGAAGGGGCGGGCGATCAGCTGGAAGAACATCGTTCGCTCGATCGCCTCCTTCCAGCGCAGCATCGTCTCGGCCAAGTCCCGATACGACCGCTACCTCCGGGGCAAGGCCGAGCTCACCGACGCGCAGAGCCGGGGGATGGATCTGTTCATGGGCGAGGAGGCGCAGTGCCACCACTGCCACGGAACGTTCCTCTTCAGCGATCAGGCCACCTACGAGGGCGCCCCGCGGGTTCCGGTCCTCTTCCACAACAACGGCCTCTACAACATCGACGGAACCGGGGCCTACCCGGAGAACAACGAGGGCCTCGCCGCGATCACGGGTCGCAAGCGCGACACGGGCAAGTTCAAGGCGCCCTCGCTCCGGAACGTCGCCCTCACCGCGCCCTACATGCACGACGGGTCGATCCCGACGCTGCGGGCGGTCGTCGAGCACTACTCGCGCGGAGGAAGGCTGATCGAAGACGGTCCGCTCGCCGGCGATGGCCGCGACAGCCCATACCTCGACCCGCTGATCGCGCCACTCGACCTCAGCGAGCGCCAGAAGAAGGATCTCGTCGCGTTCCTCAAGTCGCTGACGGACAAGTCGGTGACGACGAACCCGCGCTTCTCCGATCCGTTCAAGCACCGCCGTCACAAGGGGTCCTCGCCCGACCGGACCTGAGTCACCGGCCGCGCTTCCGGCGGCGGAGGGTCCACCGCCGAGACGACGCCCCTGCGCGTGCTTGCGGAGCTGTCCCGCCGGGAGTAGGTTCGGTTCCAACGTCCAACGACAACCCCTGAGGAGAGGTGTGTCATGGCTGAATCGTTGAAGGGCGCCTGCCTGTGCGGCGGCGTCGAGTACGAGGTGACGGATCCGCAGGCGCTCGGGTACTGCCACTGCACGAGATGTCAGCGCTGGACCGGCGAGAGCCTCGCCGGCGTCGTCGTCGCGGCGGACAACTTCCAGTTCACCAGCGGCGAGGATCAGGTCTCGACATACGAGAGCGAGTTCGCGCCGCGGAACTTCTGCAGCAACTGCGGCTCGGCGCTCTACGACGACCTCGGCGACAACTACTTCGTCGCGGCCGGGCTGATGCGCGAGCTCGACATGGATCCGAGCTTCCACCTGCAGGTGGCCTTCAAGGCGCCGTGGCACACGATCGGCGACGACGTGCCGCAGTTCGCCGAGAACCCGCCGGACTGAGACCGGACTGGCCGCCAGCCGCGCCCGGTGCGTCCGGGGCGGCGTCCCGCGGACCGTGACTATGGATTATGTGATATTCCATAGAACGCGATGGCCACCACGCGTGAGCGGATGATCGCCTCGACCGCGCTCCTGATCAGGGAGCGGGGGGCGCGGGCGACGAGCATCGACGACGTCCTCGCCCACAGCGCGGCGCCGCGCGGATCCGTCTACCACCACTTCCCGGGTGGGCGGGACCAGATCCTGCGCGAGGCCACCGACTACGCGGCCGGTTTCGTCGCCGCCGGGATCGAGGGTGCGGCAAGCTCCGTCGAGTTGCTCGACGGGCTCATCGGCTCCTACCGCGAGCAGCTCCTCGCCACTGACTTCCGCGCCGGGTGCCCGGTTGTCGCGGTCACGGTGGAGGCCGATTCCGGCCTGCAGGAACGGGCCGCCTCGGCCTTCGCCCGTTGGTCGGAGCTGATCGCCGAGAAGCTCACCGGCGACGGGGTCGATGCGGGCACGGCGGATGAGCTCGCGACCTTCGTCGTCGCTGCTTTCGAGGGGGCGATCGTGCTCGCCCGAGCCCGGCACGACACCGAGCCGCTCGACATCGTCCACCGCCGGCTACGCGAGGCGCTGCTGGCCGAGATCCCCGGAGGGTCCACGTGACCGAGACGACCGAGAGTTCCGACGGCACCGTCCACGAAGCTCCTCGCGCGCCCGAGTGGCAGCAGACCGCGTGCATCCTCTGCGAGTGCAACTGCGGGATCGAGGTCCAGCTGGAAGGGCGCACGCTGAGCCGGATCCGCGGTGACAAGGCGCACCCCGCCTCAGAGGGCTACACGTGCAACAAGGCGATGCGCCTCGACCACTACCAGAACGGCACCCGCCGTCTGACCTCACCGCTGCGTCGCCGCGACGACGGCACCTACGAGGAGATCGGCTGGGACGACGCGGTCGCGGAGATCGCGAGCGGGTACCAGCGGATCGCCGGCGAGCACGGTGGCGAGTCGATCTTCTACTACGGCGGCGGCGGGCAGGGCAACCATCTCGGTGGCGCCTACAGCGGCGCCTTCCTGAAGGCGCTCGGCTCCCGCTACCGCTCCAGCGCGCTCGCCCAGGAGAAGACCGGGGAGGCGTGGGTCGATTCCCAGATCTACGGTGGCCACACCCGCGGCGAGTTCGAGCACGCCGAGGTGTCCGTCTTCGTCGGCAAGAACCCGTGGATGTCGCAGAGCTTCCCTCGCGCCCGCGTCGTCCTGCGCGAGATCGCGAAGGACCCTGAGCGGTCGATGATCGTCATCGACCCAGTCGAGACCGACACTGCGAAGCTCGCCGACTTCCACCTGCGGGTGCGCCCTGGCACCGACGCCTGGTGCCTCGCAGCGCTCGCCGCGACGCTTGTGCAGGAGGACCTCACCGATGGCGATTTCCTCGTCGATCACGTCAACGGCTCCGAGCCGGTGCTCGCCGCGCTCGCAGCGGTCCCGATCACCGACTACGCGGAGCGCTCCGGCGTCGAGGAGGGGCTGATCCGCGCGGCCGCACGCCGCATCGCCGCGGCAGACAGCACCGCCGTCTTCGAGGACCTCGGGATCCAGCAGGGCCCCGACAGCACCCTCTGCTCCTATCTGAACAAGATGCTTTGGATCCTCACCGGCAGCTTCGCCAAGCCCGGTGGACAGCACATGCACTCGTGGATGGCGCCGCTGATGAGGCCCGGCCGCCCCGGCCGCACGCCGGTGACGGGCGCGCCGGTGATCGGCGGGCTGACGCCCTGCAACGTGATCCCCGACGAGATCCTCAGCGACCATCCCGACCGCTTCCGGGCGATGATCGTCGAGAGCTCCAACCCCGCCCACTCGCTGGCTGACTCCGAGCGTATGCGTGAGGCGTTCGCGAGGCTGGAGCTGCTGGTGGTCATCGACGTCGCGATGACTGAGACGGCGCGGCTCGCCGACTACGTGCTGCCCGCCGCCACCCAGTTCGAGAAGCCGGAGGCGACGTTCTTCAACCTCGAGTTCCCGCGCAACACCTTCCACCTGCGCCACCCGCTGCTCGAGCCGCCCGAGGGGACGCTTCCCGAGCCCGAGATCTGGGCCCGGCTCGTGCGGGCGCTCGAGGTCGTCGACGACGCGGTGGTCGAGCGCCTGCGCGCGGCGGCGGAGGAGGGCCGGAGCGCCTACGCGCATGCGTTGGGCGAGGCGACGGGCTCCGATCCGTCCCTGGTGCGGGTGCTGCCGTTTCTCCTCTACGAGACCCTCGGCCCGACGCTTCCCGAGGGCCTCCAAGGCGCCGCCGCGCTCTGGGGCCTCTCCCAGCGCGTTGCGATGACGTACCCGGATGCGATGCGGCGCGCCGGCCACGCCGACGGCGACGCGCTCTTCGACGCGATCCTCGCCGGCCGCTCGGGCGTCACCTTCACCCTCGACGAGTACGAGGACGATTGGAGCTACGTCACCCACCCGGACGGGCGCTTCGCGCTCGCGATCCCGGAGTTGCTCGAGGACCTGCGCGGGCTCGAGGGGCGCTCGCCGGGCTACACCGACGAGCAGTTCCCGATCGTGCTCTCGGCCGGAGAGCGTCGCGCCTACACGGCGAACGACATCATCCGCGACCCGAGCTGGCGCAAACGCGATGGCGACGGGGCACTGCGCGTGAGCGGCGCCGACGCCGAGCGCTATGGGCTCACCGACGGGGGCAGGGCGGTGATCACGACGGCCCGAGGCAGCGCCGAGGCGACCGTCGAGGTCAGCGACCTGATGCAGCCCGGTCACGTCTCGCTCCCCAACGGCTATGGCGTCGACTTCCGGGACGAGAGCGGCGTGACGGTGGCTCCAGGCGTGGCTCCGAATGCGCTCACCTCCTCGGACTGGCGCGATCCCTACGCGGGAACGCCGTGGCACAAGCACGTTCCGGCCCGGATCGAACCGGCCGGGCCGGTGGCCGCCGGAGCCTGATTTCACGAGCGCCCGAACGTCCCGTCCTCGCGACCCGGCGGTCAGTGGATAGCCCCGCGACCCGTGGAGACCGAGGGCCGAGTGGAGCACCCGTCCGCCGCCGCCGACGGCATTCTCGCGGCGACCCGGTGGACGTTCCTCTGCTTCGCGCTGATCCTGGTTTCCGCCGTCGCGATCCTCTGGTTCCAGCCTGCTCACACCGCCGACCGGTGGGCGTGGACGATCTCGCCGGAGATCACGCCGGTCTTCATGGGCTCCGTCTACGCCGCCGGCGCGTTCGTCTTCGTTCGGCTCTTCGCCTCGCGCGTCTGGCACCCCTACGCGCCGGTGCTGATCGGGGCGATCGTGCTGACGACGCTGCTGCTCCTCGCCACGCTGATCCACTTCGATCGCTTCAACCACGGTGATGGCCCGCTTCCGGCGGATGTCGCCTTCTACGGGTGGGTCGGCATCTACGCGCTGGCGCCGCCGTGGATCACGTGGCTTTGGTGGCGCAACCGGGGCGCCGATCCCGGCGACTCCGGCATGGGGGTGCGGGTGCCGGCTCGCGTCCGTGCATCCGCCGCCGTGATCGGTGCCCTCGCCGCCGTCGCCGCCGCGGTCATGTGGCTCTGGCCGGCTGGGGTGGCTGATGTCTGGCCCTGGTTGCTGACGCCCTTGACCGCCCGCGTCCTCGCGAGCTACGTGGCGACGATCGCGGTGCTCGGGCTGGTCCTGTCCCGGGACGGACGCTGGAGCTCGTGGCGGCCGACGGTTCAGACGCTGCTCGTCTTCGACGTGATCCTCCTGATCGGCTCGCTGCGGAGGACCGGGGACTTCGAGGGCGGGGTCGCGACGGGCGCGTACTTCGCCTCCCTCGCGGCGGCGCTCGTCTTCTTGGTCGCGTTGATCTCCGTCCTCGAGGGTCGTCGGTTCCGGCCGTAGATGCGACACTGCTTATAGTGGTGTCGCATGAACGAGAGACACCAGGAACGCGGGGAGCAAGGGGAGCTCGGTCCCATGCCCGACCGCGAATACCGCTTCCACTTCAAGTCGGGGCGGCCGTCGATCGACTTCGTGACGACGGTCGGGGAGCGCTGGCGCCGTTCCTTTGAGCGCCTTCGGGAACCCGCGGATCTCGGGCGCTGGTTCGTGGAGGCCGGGGTTCTCTCCGAGCCCCCCGCGGTGAGCGAGAAGCTTCTCGGCGAGGCTCGCGTGCTGCGGGAGGCGATCTACCGGACCGCGAAGCTGGCGGGGGAGGGGGTGCCCGCCCCGGCGGACCTGGCCGAGATCAACCGCTGGGCTGTGCGCCCGGCGCTGGCGCCGCAGCTCGACCCGCGTTTGGAGCTTCGTTGGGAGGCCGAGGATCCCGCCCCGGCGGCGCTGGCGACCCTCGCGCGCGACGCCGTCGACCTGATCTCCGGGCCGCTCGCATCTCGCGTCAAGGAGTGCGCGAGCGATGACTGCGCCCTCCTGTTCGTCGACCTCTCGCGGCCGGGGCGGCGGCGTTGGTGCTCGATGGACGGCTGCGGGAACCGCGCGAAGACCTCCTCCTACCGGCGCCGCCGCAAAGAGGCGTCCCGATGAGCGACCACACCATCCTCCGCGCTGCCGACGCCTTCTGGCGCGAGTCGAACCAGATGAAGGTCCTGAACACCGACCTCGGCAAGCAGCTCGAGCTGGCGAACCTCGGCGCACGGCTCTGGCGCCTGCGGCCGGGGGAGGCGTCGACCCTGCACCGGCATTTCGAGCAGGAGGAGCTCTACGTTCTGCTGGAGGGCACGGGGAGGATGCGGATCGAAGACGAGGAACCGCTGACGCTCGCGCCCTTGGACGCGATCCGGGTCGCGCCGACGGCCGGGCGGCAGCTCTTCAACGACACCGAGGCGGACGCCCTATGGCTGGTGGTCGGCGCTCCGCGGGAGCTAGCCAACACGCTCGAGATGACGGACGAGCAGCTTGCGCACCTCTACCCGCGCGGCCCGAAGGCGCTCCCGCCCGAGCTCGGCGGCTGAGCCGTGCTCAGCTCGCACGGGAGGCCGGCGGCTCGCGAAGCTGCCGTCGAGCCGCCGAAATACGATCCCTCGGCAGCACCATGACCTCTTCGAACAACGGGATCCGGCTCGCGTTCTTGGGATGGGCGGCCGCCGTCGCCTCGCTTCTCTATTGGGTCTCCGACTTGATCGAGGCCGCGCAGGGAGGTTTCTCCACCGCCCAGCTCTGGCTGACCCTCCTCGCCGAGGCGGCGATCCCGCCGATCGTCGTCGGCCTCTGGTGGTTCCAGCGGGAGCGGCTCGGGCGCCTGGGCGCGATCAGCGCATGGGCCTACGCGTACGCCTTCATCTTCTTCACCTTCACCGTCGTCTACGCGCTCGTCGAGGGTACGCCCGACTTCGAGGCTCTCAGCGACGACCTCGGCCCGGCGATGACGGCCCACGGGGCGGTCATGCTCTTCGCGGGCATCGGCTTCGGGGTCGCCGTTGCCCGTGCCGGCGCGCTTCCCGCCTGGACAGGATGGACGCTCGCGATCGGCGTCGTCCTGGTCGTCGTCTCGCAGGGCTCCCCCGAAGGCGTGCAACTGATCGCGGCCGGAGTCCGTGATCTCGGGATTGGCGCGATGGGTATCGCCCTCTTGCGCCGCGGCGGCCTCGGCGCTGGGTCCGGCACCGGCTAGCCCGACGCTGCCTCGACCACCGGCTCGTGCCTGACCGGGAAGTTGACCGAGCGGGCGATGAAGCAGAGGGAGTGCGCGCGCTCGTGCTGCGCCGACGCCACCGGGACCATGTCCTCGGCTAGGACGGTGACCCGCGGGCGCAGGACGACTTCGCGGAACTCCCCGCTGCCGTCGGACCCCATGGCCATCACGCCGCTCGCGTCGTCCTCGTAGCCGACGACGGTCGCGCCCGCGTCGGCGCAGAGATGCAGGTACATGAGCATGTGGCAGGAGCTGAGCGCCGCGACGAGGAGCTCCTCCGGGTTCCAGCGCGAGGCGTCGCCGCGGAACGCCCGATCGGAGGAGCCCTCGAGGTCTGCCTTGCCGGGCGCCGTTATCACGTGCTCGCGCCCGTAGCTGCGGTAGTCGGCCGTGCCCTCCCCGCGGTCCCCGGTCCAGCGCAGGAAGGCTTCGTAGCGGTGCTCATTCACCGGTGGACGCCGCCCGCTCGCAGAGACCGGCGACGAACTGCTCGGTCGCCTTCTGCAGTGCCCGGCGGTAGATCCACCCGGAGCCCGGGACCTTGGGATCGAAGGTCGTGTGCCAGCGGATCGCGGTTCCCTCGCCGCCGGGTCCCGCCTCCAGGTCGATCTCGGCCCGGTAGTTGCGGACCGCCAGCCCGTCGAGCAGGACGTAGGTGAGACGCTCCTCGGGACGCCGCTCGACGATCTCCTCGCGGACGGTGACGCGGCCGGTCTCGAACCGCCGGATCTCGTTTCCCTGCGCTCCCGCATCGCGCTCGATCTCGCAGGTCTCGATCGGGGTCCACCCGGGCCAGCTCGCGCTGTCGTCGAGCAGCGCCCAGACGGTGGCGGCGGATGCGTCGGTCACGCCTCTCACGTCGATCTCCTGCATCGCTACACCTTAGGACGCGACCGGCTGAGCGAGATCCGCGGCGGCCCGCAGCAGATCGCGCTCGACGGCCCGCAGCGTCCGGTCCGCGAGCCCGGCGGTCAGCAGGCAGGGCGCGCCGCGGGCGAGCACCGCGCCGCGGCTGCGGGGCGAGGACCACGGCGGGTAGCCGGTGCTCGCGGCGCTGCCCCGGTAGTGGAGGCTCGTGAAGAGGAGCAGCACGATCGCGGCGGTGCGAACGGACGGCTTCGCGTCGAGCGCCAGCCCCTCGTACATGCGACGGTAGGCCGGCGTCCGGCTGAGCGCGAGCCCGATCAGCTCCCGCCGGACCTCGCGCACCGTCGCCAGGGCCTCGGGTCCGCTCGGGCCCGCTCCCAGGTATGGCGAGAGAGCCGGGTGGTAGCCGACGCCGCGCTCGAGGTCGGCCTCGATGTCGCGGGTGACGTTGGCGAGCTGGACCATCTCGCTGACCAGCATCGCGTCCTCGCGGTTGGCCTCGGTGAACTCGGAGGCGCTGACGAGCTCGAGCAGGAACACGGTCGGCAGCCCGATGACCGCCCGGCAGTAGCGGGTGAGCTGGCCTTCGTCGACGAGAACGCCGCCCTGCTCGGCGAACGCGCGGGTGGCCCACGACATCCCTGCGGCCATGTCGCGCACGAGGCCGGCGATCAGCGCGCGATCCGCCGGGTCGAGCCCGGCGTAGACCTCGTCGACGAGCCCGCAGCGTTCGACCAGCAGCAGGTGGACGCGGTCGCGGTCCCCGCCGGCGGCCTCGAGAGGCAGTGGCGGCGGGAGCGGGGGAGGGTCAGTCGCGAAGCGCTCCCCGAAGGCGCCGAGCTCCCTGATGCGCGCCTGCGGGTCAGGGAGCAGGTCCTCGTAGGTATCGAGCATCCGGCAGTAGAGGTAGGCGACCGACGCCGCCTTCGCCTGCCGTCGCGGCAGCATCACGATGCTCGCCGCGAAGCTGCGGGCGGCGTGGGGGAGCATGCGCTGGACGAAGCGCTCGGGGTCGCGCTCGGCCGCGAGCGAGTCGAGGTCAGGCCGGGAACGGTCGACGGTCAGACCCCGCAGGAGTAGGACCGGACCCAGATCGCTGCTCGGGCCGAGGGCGCGCAAACCGGGCCGGAGCCTAGATGCCCCGATGTCTGGGTGCTCTCGTGCTCGGCTTCAGCGGCTTCGTGGCGTGACCGATGCACACCCCGAGCCCCGCGTATGACTAATCTTGGCTGCCCAGCCAGTTTTCGGAGAGAGAGGGACATGGCGACCGAAGAGCAGACCGCTGCCGAGCGACCCGACGCGACCGAGGTACCGCTGGAGGGCCTGCGGCTCTCCGATGAGGAGTACTGGCAGGACGGCCCGCCGCAGGAGATCTTCGAGCGGATGCGCTCGCAGTGCCCCGTCCACTGGAGCCCCGGCATCACCGAGCATCCCGACGAGGACGGCTTCTGGTCGGTCACGAAGGCCGATGACGTGCACGAGGTGAGCCGCGATTGGCGCACGTACTCCTCCGCCTACGGCATCACCGCGCTGACCCATGCCGTGATGCCCCTGGAGCTCGTCCAGGCGATGTTCATCGGCATGGACCCGCCCAAGCACGACCGCCTCAAGGCGCTCTTCCAGCGCGGCTTCACCCCGAAGCGCATCGCCGAGCACGAGGATGCGATCCGCACGATCGCCCGCGACGTCCTCGACCGGCTCGGCGACCGGGACTCCTGCGAGCTGGTCGGCGAGGTAGCTCAGCCGTTCGTCTCCCGGGTGATCGGCAGCTTCATGGGGATCCCCGAGGGGGAGGACGAGGACTGGGCCCGGCTGATGAACTCGATCCTCGCCGCCAACGACCCGGACATCAACCCTGACGGCATCGACGCGGTCGCCGAGCGCGACGTCCCGGAGATGTTCGAGCGCTGCACGAAGCTGATCGCCGAGCGCCGCGAGAACCCGACCGACGATCTGACCAGCGTCCTCGTCCACGCCGAGATCGACGGCGAGCGGCTCGAGGAGCACGAGATCGTCATGGGCTTCTTCCTGCTCATGGCCGCCGGCAACGACAGCACCAAGGCGACCTACTGCAGCGCGATGCGGGCGCTCATGGAGGACCCCGAGCAGAAGCAGCTGCTGCTCGACGATCCGACGCTGGTGCCGCAGGCCGTCGAGGAGGCGCTGCGGATGTTCCCCGCCTTCGCCCACTTCCGGCGCACCGCGACAACCGATACCGAGCTCGGCGGCCAGCCGATCGCGAAGGGGGACAAGGTCGTGCTCTGGTACGTCTCCTCGAACCGCGACGAGGATCGCTACGACGATCCGAACCAGTTCGATCTGCGCCGCAACCCCGAGCATCAGGCGTTCGGAGCGGGGGGCAGGCACTTCTGCCTCGGCACCGCGCTCGCCCGGCTCGAGCTGCGCGTGATGATCGAGGAGACGCTCGCCCGCTACCCGGGAATCGAGCTCAACGGCCACCCGCGCTTCGCGGCGACGCAGTTCGTCAACCAGCTCAAGGACCTGCCGGTCAAGCTGCGCTAGGGCGTAGTTGCTAGTTCGCCTTCGGGCCCGGAGCGCGGCTCACGAACGCCCTGGCGCGGTCGGCGACGTTCTCGACGAGCTGGCCGAGCGCGATGTTGGCGTCGACCAGGTGCAGGCCCCAGCCCGGGGTCGGCGACGCGTTGAGCTGCCGCGCTCCGTCGAGCGGTGAGATCAGCAGCACGTTGGCTTTGTTCTGACGCACGCAGCGCCCGCTGTAGTGATCCTTGGGGACCAGCCACGGTGTCGCCGCCGTCGGCTGCGGGCCGCCGTAGAGGATCTGCAGGCCGAGCCCGATCGTCCCCGGGAACGGGTCTGAACGGACGAGCGTGTCCAGCTCCCCGTCCGCGCCGACGCCGTAGGCCGAGGGCTTGGTGCAGACGACCTTGAGGTCCTCCGGATCCTTGTTACCGGTGTCGACCAGGACCCCGGTGGAGGTGCCGAAGATGGCGTCCGCGGGGGGCGTCTCGCCGAAGGTCGAGAAGGCGATCACGCAGCCCGTCTCGTCCTCGCGCTTGCAGGTGGGTGTGCGCCGGAAGCTGCCGCCGGTGCGCTCGCCCTTCTCGACGGTGACATTGCCGCCGAGCAGCAGCGCCGCGACCAGCTTCTTGCTCTGGGCGCGCTTCTTCTCGATCTCCTCGCGGAGGAGCGCGGTCAGCATCCCGGTTCCCTGCGAGTGCCCGATCAGGACGACGCCGCGGCCGTCGTTGTACTTGCGCAGGTACTCGCGCCAGGCCGAGAGGACGTCGCCGTATGCGAGCTCGCGAGCGCTCTCGTCGACGGGTTCGGTGCCGCTGATGGCGGAGAGGGTGAGCTGGCGGTAGACGGGCGCGTAGACGTTGCAGTCCTCGGAGAACCGCGCAGCCTGGTACTCGGCGATCGCGGTCTGCGCCGGATCGATGTCCTTGTTGGCGTTGATCGTCGGCTGCTCGCTCACCGTCGGGTACACGTAGAAGCAGTCGATCTTCGGCTTCTTGGCGTTCTTCGCGGTCTCGATCCGCGTCGCGCCGTCGCTGGAGGTGACGGTCGTCTCGAGGCTGCCCACACAGGGATTCGGCGTCGCGCCGGGCTTGCACAGCCACTTCGTCTTGTCTGCCTTGGCGCTGGCGCCGCCCGCGCAGAGCAGGCAGGTGAGGGCGGCGACGATCAGCGCGGCACCCAGGGAGGTTGCGGTCTTGGCTCTCACGGGCGGCGACGGTACCAGCGCCGTCCGGCGGACGCGAAGGTTGCCCTCCGCCGCGACCCCTGGCCCTCGCTACCCTGAGCCGCCCGTGCCCACCGTCGCGGACATCGGCCCGGCGGCGGTCGCCCTCCCGTCCTCGCTCCCGCGAGCGCTCCCCGCTTGACCAGCAACCGCTACCTGTACGCGCTGGTCTTCTGCGTCGGGACCGGCTCGCTCGGCGCTGAGATCGCGGTTGCACGCCTGATGGCGCCGTTCTTCGGGGCCTCGACGATCGTCTGGGCGAACACGATCGGCGTCGTCCTCGTGGCCCTCTCCATCGGCTACTGGTACGGCGGTCGCCTCGCTGACCGCAACCCGAGCACCGAGGGCCTGGCGAAGATGGTCCTGCTCGCGGCGGTCCTGCTCGCGGTGATCCCGTTCGTCGCGCAGCCATTCCTCGACATCTCCGTCGACGCGCTGGATTCGATCTCCGCCGGCGCCTTCGTCGGCTCGCTGCTCGCGGTGCTCGCCCTGGTCGCGGTTCCGGTGATGCTGCTCGGCGCCGCCTCGCCCTACGCGCTTCGGCTCAGCGTTCCCGACGTCGAGCACGCCGGGCGGGTCTCCGGGCGCCTCTACGCGATCTCCACCGCCGGTTCGTTGACCGGGACGATGACCTCCGCCCTGCTGCTGATCCCCTTCGTCGGGACCCAGCGGACCTTCCTGGTGTTCGCCCTCGTGATCGCGATAGCCGCGGCCTTCGGCCTCGACCGCCGCTTCGCGCTCGCTCCGGCGCTGATCGCCCTCGCCCTGGCGTTGCCGGTCGGGATCGTCAAGGGCTCCGACGACGGACGCGTCATCTACGAGGCCGAGACCGAGACCCAGTACGCACAGGTCGTCGAGGAGCCCGACGGGACCCGGATCCTCCAGCTCAACGAGGGCCAGGCGATCCACTCGATGATCAAGCCCGGCACCTACCTGACCGGGCGCTACTGGGACGGTTTGATCGTGCTCCCGTTCGCGGCGGTCACCGAGGCCCCGAAGCGGGTCGCGATCCTCGGCAACGCCGCCGGCACCGCGGCGCGCATGTACGGCCACTACTTCCCCGAGGCGCGGGTGGACGGCGTCGAGATCGACGGCGAGCTGACCGAGATCGGGCGTCGCTTCTTCGACCTCGGCGGCCCCGACCTGCACACCTACACGGCCGACGCGCGGCCCTGGTTGCGCCAGTCCGACGGCGACTACGACGTGATCGTCGTCGACGCCTACCGGCAGCCGTACATCCCCTTCTACCTGGCGACTGAGGAGTTCTTCGAGCTCGTTCGCGACCGGCTCGCGCCCGGCGGAGCGGTCGTCGTCAACGTCGGCCACCCCGAGGGCAACAACGACCTCGAGCGGTCGATCGGCCGGACGATGGCGGAGGTCTTCCCGACGGTGATCCGCGACCCCGTCGAGGACGCGAACACGCTGCTGCTCGGCAGCGAGGCGCCCGCATCCCGCGAGCAGCTTCTCGCGTCGGTCGGCTTCATTCCCAACGACCTGCAGAACCTCGCTGTGGCCGACTCGGAGCGGCTCGCGCCGCGACTTGGTGGCGGCGACGTGTGGACCGACGACCGCGCGCCCGTCGAGTGGCTGATCGACAGGTCGATCATCGGTTACGCCGGCGACGGCAACTGAACCCGAGGCGGAAGCCGGGGCAGGAGGGCGGGGCCGGAGGCCGAACCTGATCGGCGGGGACGCCTCCATGATCGTCGACTGCGCTCACTACGTCGGGGGAGCCCGCCGCCACGAGGGGGCGCTCGAGATCGAGGAAGCGGCGACGTGCGCCCGCGAGCGGGACGGCTTCGTCTGGCTCGGCCTCCACGATCCGGACCCGGATGAGCTCGACCACGTCGGGGCGGCGTTCGGTTTGCACGAGCTCGCCGTCGAGGACGCCCGCGAGTCCCACCAGCGCCCGAAGATCGAGGACTACGACGGCTCCTTCTTCGTCGTCATGAAGACGGCGCGCTACGACGACGATCGCGAGGAGGTCGAGTTCGGCGAGATCAACCTCTTCCTCGGCTCCTCCTTCCTGATCGCGGTTCGGCACGGGATCGGCAGTGGTCTGGCGACGGCTCGGCGTCAGTTCGAGGCTCGTCCCGACCTCGTCGAGATCGGGCCCGTCGCGGCTGCTTGGGCGATCATCGACCGGGTGGTCGACGACTACGAACCCGTCGCGGCCGGGCTCGAGAAGGACATCACCGAGGTCGAGGACCAGGTCTTCGCAGAGGCGTTCGGCCACGACACCACCACGCAGCGCATCTACTTCCTCAAGCGCGAGGTGATCGAGTTCCACCGCGCGGTGCTACCCCTGATCGCGCCGCTCAAGTCGCTGGTGGCGGGAACGATCGTCGAGCTCGACGAGACGATCGCGCGCTTCTACCGGGACGTCGCCGACCACGCGACTCGCGTCGACGACCAGCTCAACGACCAGCGCGACCTGCTCGAGGGCGTGCTGCAGGCGAACCTGTCGTTGATCGGGTTACGCCAGAACGAGGTGGTGCGCTCAATCTCCGCGTGGGCGGCGATCATCGCCGTGCCGACGTTCATCGCGAGCATCTACGGCATGAACTTCGACGGCATGCCGGAGCTCGGCTGGGGCCTCGGCTACCCGGGGGTGCTCGCGCTGATGCTGATCGCCGTATTCGCCATCCACCGCTACTTCAAGCGGATCGAGTGGCTCTGATCGCCCTGCGGGCGCGCGCTCCTCGCCACAGCGCCGCCGAGAAGTCGACCACGAACGCGAAACCGCGGCCGAGGGGACCGCTGACCGCACCGGCGAGCACCCGGTCACGGCGGTTGCCGGCCGCGTTCACGCGTCGGCTGCCGGCGTCTGCACGAGGTCGCGCTCGGCGACGACCCCCCAGCGCTCCCCGGCGGCGATCAGCTCGGGGCTGAGGGGCCAGCCGTCGGGCTTCACCTCGCCCTCGTGCTCGGGGCTCGCGCCCTTCAGCGCCATCGATCCGAAGTTGTCGCCGATCTCGCGGATCCGCGCGACCTCGGCGTCGCTCAGCTCCACGGCCGGGAGCGCGGCGAGTTCGGCGCGCTTGTCCTCGACCGGCCGCGCTTCCGCCCCCGTCTCCTGGATCAGCGTCGGGACGACGCACTCGACCGGCCCGTGGGCGAGGTTCCAGGCGCATGCGAGCTGCATCGTCGTCAGCCCGTGCGCGGCGGCGATCGGCTCGATCGCCGCCAGACGCTCCCCGCCGCTTGCGACCCAACCGGCGGGGCGGAAGCGCCGGTGATCGCCCTGCCCGAACGACTCGTCGGCGGGCACGTCCCCCCAGAAGAGGCCGCCGTAGTCGACGACGCGGGTGATCACCTCGACCTCGGCGTTCGCGGCGGCGTCGAGCACGAGCTCGGCGGGCCAGGGCTCGAACGGATTGAGGATCAGCATCGCCCAGTCGATGCGGTCGCCGAAGCGCTCGAAGCAGTCGAGGATGTCCAGCGTGAAGCCGTTCGCGGGGCCGGGGGCGACGCCGATGGCTTCGGCCACCCCCTCGTCGCGCAGCGCGGCCATCCCATCCCAGACGACTTCGGAGGAGTAGCCGATGTGGTCGGGGTTGTGGAGCAGCAGGAGATCGAAGTGGTCGGTCCCGAGGCGCTCGAGGCTGCGCTCGGCGGCCATGCGGAGGTAGCCGGCGTAGTCCTTCGGTCCCCGCAGGGACGGATCGGTGAAGCGGGGGAAGCCGCGCGGGCCGTCACGATCGCCGGTGTAGAAGTCGTGGCCGACGGCCCCGACCAGGCAGAAGTCGTCGCGGGGGACGTCGGCGATCGCGCGGCCGAGCATCGCGTCTGCGTTGCCCTGGCCGTACGTGTCGGCGGTGAGCACGGTCTCGATCCCACCGCCCGGGCGCAGCAGCTTCAGCAGGCGCTCGTCGTCGAGGCGCTCGCCGAAGCCGAGGTAGCGGCCACCGCTCCAGGTGCCTATCGCGACGCGTCCGGGTCTCACGACAACAACGGTAATCGCTTTGGCCTCTAAGGTTCCGCGCCCGATGAACGCCAGCGCAGAAGTCACAGCCGAGATAACCGAACTTCCCGAGTCGCGAGTGAAGATCACCGCGTCCGTCCCGCCGGGGGAGGTGGACCGCGCGCTCGAGCGCGCCGCGACGCAGTACGCGCGTGAGATGCGCTTCCCCGGGTTCCGCAAGGGGAAGGTGCCGCCGCAGCTCGTTCTGCAGCGCCTCGGCCGCGAGGCGGTCATGGAGGAAGCGCTTCGCGAGGGATTTCCCACCTGGTATGAGCGGGCGATCTTCGCCTCGAAGATCTCGCCCGTCGGCGATCCCGAGCTCGACATGCCGGACGCGCCGGCCGAGGGGGAGCCGCTCGAGTTCACGATCGAGATCGGTGTCCGACCGACGGCGAAGCTCGGCGACTACAAGGGCCTCGAGGTCGGCAAGCCCGAGCCCGAGGTGCCGGGCGAGCAGATCGACGCCGAGGTCGACCGCATGCGCGAGAGCCTGGCCGGGCTCAACGCGGTCGAGCGCGCGGCCGCCGAGGGCGACTTCGTGCTGATCGACTACGCGGGCGAGATCGACGGCGAGGCGTTCGAAGGCGGCACCTCCAGCGACTACCTGCTCGAGCTCGGCAGCGGGCAGCTCATCGAGGGTTTCGAGGACGCGCTCATGGGGGCCGAGGCCGGCGAGGAACGCAAGGCCGAGGTGACGTTCCCCGAGGAGTACCACGCCGAGCATCTCGCTGGGAAGCCCGCGGTCTTCACGGTCACCGTCAAGGAGGTCCGGGAGAAGACGCTCCCCGATCTCGACGACGACTTCGCCGCGGACAACTCCGACTTCGACACGCTCGAGGAGCTCCGCGCCGACATCGAGCACCGGCTCGAGCACGCCGCCGAGCACCAGGCCGAGCACGCCTTCCGAGACGCTGCCCTCGACGCCGCCATCGAGAATGCCACCGTCGAGGTCCCCGACGACATCGTCAAGGCGCGGGCGACCGAGGTCTGGGAGCGGGTCGAGCGTCAGCTCCAGGCGCAGGGGATGAACCCGGAGATGTACCTGCAGATCCAGGGCAAGACGCGCGAGGAGATGATCGAGGAGTCAAGCGACGAGGCCGCGAAGGGTCTGCGCCGTGAGGCCGTTCTGGCGGCGATCGCCGACGCCGAGGAGATCGAGGTCAGTGAGGAGGAGCTGCTTGAGGCGCTGCAGCCGCCGGCCGGCCAGAAGGGCAAGCCCGAGAAGCTCCTGAAGCGGCTCCGGGCCGATGGCCGCGACGCGATGCTCGTCGAGGAGCTGCGCATCAACAAGGCTGCCGAGCTGGTCGTCGACTCGGCCGAGCCGATCGAGATGGACCGCGCCGAGGCGCGCGAGAAGCTCTGGACCCCGGAGGAGGAGTCCGGCGAAGGCGGCGACCCCGGCTCGAGCGAGCTCTGGACGCCCGGCGACGACTGAGGCCGGGCGCGAGCGCCGTTCGCTAGGCGCTCGTCTTGAACTTCTGCTTCGGGACCTTGCAGGTCCGGCCGCTCTGGTCGAACTCGTTGGTCTTCACGTTGCCGGTGGTCGAGCGACCGTTTCCGGCGACGTGGCCGCTGATCCTGAGGATGCCGCCCTTGCCGTCGCTGAGCCGGACCTTGAAGTCGCCGTCCCTCTGAACCGACGTGGGGGAGAGCGCGGTGAGCTGGATCCGGATCGTGTCCTTGCCGCAGCGCGCGACGACGTTCTTGGCCCGGAACCCTGCGACCTTGACCGGATCACCGCCCTGGACCTTGACGCGCAGCTTCACCGTCGCCGCCTTGTCGCCCACGACGAAGCCCGTCTGCTTGACGTTCTTGGCGATCGCCGAGGCTGGGGCGATCAGGGTGATTGCGGCGGCGGCGAGCGCTGCCAGCGATGCGAGCTTTCTCATCGTCATCTCCTTGCGTTCGTGGCGGACGTGCCCCAAGAAACTGATCGGGACGGGGAAAGTAGCGGTGCCGAGGGCGGGCGCCGGTTGCCGCCGGGGGCGATCAGTACACTGCCGCGCCCATGAGTCCGATGGTTCCGATGGTGGTCGAGCAGACCTCGCGCGGCGAGCGCGCGTTCGACATCTACTCGCGCCTGCTCAACGAGCGGATCATCTTCCTGGGCACGCCGGTGACCGAAGACATCGCGAACCTGATCGTCGCCCAGCTCATCCATCTCGAGTCCGAGGATCCCGACAAGGACATCTCGATGTACATCAACTCGCCGGGCGGGTCGGTGTACGCGGGTCTCGCGATCTACGACACGATGCAGTACATAAAGCCCGACGTGCAGACCATCTGCGTCGGCATCGCCATGTCGATGGGAGCGCTCCTCCTCAGCGGCGGAGCCCCCGGCAAGCGCATGGCGACCCCGAACTCGAAGATCCTCATCCACCAGGTATCCGCCGGCTACCAGGGCCAGGCGACCGACATCGAGATCCACGCCAAGGAGATCATCGACATGCGGCGCCGCCTCGACGAGATCATCGCCAAGCACACCGGCCAGGACATCGAGCGCGTCAAGCAGGACACCGAGCGCGACTACTTCATGAGCGCTGAGGAGGCGGTGGAGTACAACATCGTCGACCGCGTCATCGATTCTCGCTAGCTGGGAGTCGCCAGCTCGGCGTCATCGGTCGGCTCATGGCCTAGCGGCCACTTCGCCTCCCTCTTCCTTGATCTGACGGCTCCCAGCGTCGCGAGAACTCGCTAGGCGAGAGTCGCCAGCTCGGCGTCATCGGTCGGCTCATGGCCTGGCGGCCACTTCGCCTCGGCGCGAGGCGGGCAAGGAAAAGGACGCGACGGCTGCGCAGCCGCCGCGTCCCGATCCCCCAAGCCTTCTAGCTGACCTTGAACCCGCTCGGCGCGACCTTGCAGACGCCGATGCCGTCAACGGTGATCTGCGGAGCGCTGACGACTCCGATCACGCGTGTGCCGCGGTTGTTGAACGCGCCCTCGATCTTGACCTTGTCCTTGCCCGAGCCGCTGAACGTGCGCTTGAAGGCGCCGTCCTTGTCGAAGGGCACCCGGCCCGTCAGCTTGATGCTGATCCGCTGAGCCTCGCCGTTGCAGGTCGCGTTGATCTTCTTGAAGCGGAACCGCTTCGCCACCTTCGGGTCGAAGTCCTTGCTGTAGGCCACGCTGAGACGGACGACCGACTCGCTGTCACCGCGGACGTGCCCCGACAGGCGCGTCTCCGACGTGGGCCTCACCGCGTTCGCGGCGGCGGTCGCCGTCAACGCGACCAGAAGGGTCGCAAGTAGCACTGCTCGTCCACGAGTCATTCGCATCTCCTAAGTCGATCGGAACGGATCGCCATCCCCGGCGAGAAGGGCCAGTCTAGTGGTGAATCGCAGCTGCGGATGCAGCTTCCCTCCCAGGGCGGCGGCGCATCGAGGGCCGCAGATGGATCTTGGCCCGGGGAGTCACCCGACTGCAAGGCGACGACCCTTTGCAGGGACCGGCGCCCGCGGCGAGTAAGGAAGTGCCGTCGCGCCTTGAGGGGTTCCGTACCCTTGATCGGCGCGGATCGTCATCCGTCAACAGGCTTGAAGAATTGAGGGTCCGACCCCTTGGCACGTCCAACCGACTCCAACGAGCAGCTTCTCTGCAGCTTCTGCGGGAAGTCCCAGCGTCAGGTCAAGAAGCTCATCGCCGGTCCCGGCGTCTACATCTGCGACGAGTGCATCGACCTCTGCAACGAGATCATCGACGAGGAGCTGACGACCGCGCCGACCTTCGAGCTCGACGCGCTCCCCAAGCCGCAGGAGATCAACGCGATCCTGAACGAGTACGTCGTCGGCCAGGAGAGCGCGAAGCGGGCGCTTGCGGTGGCCGTCTACAACCACTACAAGCGGGTTCAGATGGCCGGCGAGGAGGGCGCGGCCGAAGCGGCCGAGCTGCAGAAGTCGAACATCCTGATGCTGGGCCCGACCGGCTGCGGGAAGACGCTGCTCGCGCAGACGATGGCCCGCATCCTCAACGTCCCGTTCGCGATCGCCGACGCCACGGCGCTGACCGAAGCCGGCTACGTGGGTGAGGACGTCGAGAACATCCTCCTGAAGCTGATCCAGGCCGCCGACTACGACGTCAAGAAGGCGGAGACGGGGATCATCTACATCGACGAGATCGACAAGATCACCCGTAAGGCCGACAACCCGTCGATCACGCGTGACGTCTCCGGCGAGGGCGTCCAGCAGGCGCTCCTGAAGATCCTCGAGGGCACGACCGCCTCGGTGCCGCCCCAGGGTGGGCGCAAGCATCCCCACCAGGAGTTCCTCACTGTCGACACGTCGAACATCCTGTTCATCTGCGGCGGCTCCTTCGCGGGCCTCGACAAGGTGATCGAGAAGCGCGTGAGCAGCGGCGGCATCGGCTTCGGGTCGACCATCTCCTCCAAGCAGGACCGCGACATCGGCGAGTGGTTCGGCCGGGTGCTCCCGGAGGACCTGATGGAGTTCGGCCTGATCCCGGAGTTCATCGGACGCCTGCCGGTGCTCGCGTCGATCGATCAGCTCCGTCGCGAGGACCTGATCACGATCCTCACCGAGCCCCGCAACGCGCTCACCAAGCAGTTCCAGCGCCTCTTCGACTTCGACGACATCGAGCTCGTCTTCGCACCCGATTCGCTCGAGGCGATCGCCGACAAGGCGATCGAGCGCGAGACCGGCGCCCGCGGACTGCGCTCGATCATCGAGGACACGCTCCAGGACGTCCAGTTCGAGCTGCCGAGCAGGCTCGACGTCAAGAAGTGCGTCGTCACCCGCGAGACCATCGAGAAGGGCCTGAGCCCGACCCTGGTCACGCAGGCGGTCGCGCCCGCGGACGAGCCGTCCGATCGGCTCGAGGACACGGCCTAGGAGCCATACGCCCGCTCACGGGCGCGAATCCCGCGCCGCGGTCCGGCGGGGTCCGGCGGATGCGTCCTTCCTTCTCGCGCTGCGACCTTGCAATCGCTTGCCTCTGAGACAAGCGATTGCGCGGTCTCAGGCCGCGCCTGCAGCTCTTGGACCCGTCCGTCAGCGGTCACGACACCCGCGTGACGGGGGCGTGACGATCCGCTGACGTAACGCGCCAATAACATCGCCGCATGGACGCCGAGCGCCGCGCACGTCTCGAGGAGGCCACCCGCTACGAGCCGGGTGAGGTCGAGCAGCGCGTGTTCGGCAGCTGGGAAGAGGGTGGCTACTTCACCCCCGAGGCCGAGGGAACGCCCGCGGAGAACTACTCGATCGCGATCCCGCTGCCGAACGTGACCGGGTCGCTGCACATGGGCCACGGGCTCAACAACACGATCCAGGACCTGCTGATCCGCCGAGCCCGCATGCAGGGGCGGCGCGCGAAGTGGATCATCGGCACCGACCACGCCGGCATCGCCACGCAGGCGATGGTCGAGAAGGACCTGCGCAGCCAGGGGATCGACCGCCGCGATCTCGGCCGTCAAGCTTTCGTCGAGCGCGTCTGGGAGTGGCGCGACGAGTACGGCGGTCGGATCATCGAGCAGCTCAAGCGGCTCGGCGCCTCCGGGGACTTCGCCAACGAGCGCTTCACGCTCGACGAGGGCTACGTCCGCGCCGTCCACAAGGTCTTCGTCGCGCTCTACGAGAAGGGCTTGATCTACCGCGACAACTACATGGTCAACTGGGACCCGGGCTCGCGCAGCGCGATCAGCGACCTCGAGGTCGAGAACCGTGAGGTCACCGACGTCCTCTACTCGATCGACTACCCGGTGGAGGGTTCCGAGCGCGTGCTCACAGTCGCCACGGTGCGCCCCGAGACGATGCTCGGTGACACCGCGGTCGCCGTCCATCCCGACGACGAGCGCTACAAGGACGTCGTCGGCAAGCACTCCGTGTTGCCGCTGGTCGGGCGCCGCCTGCCCATCATCGCCGACCCCTACGTCGATCCCGAGTTCGGGACGGGGGCGCTGAAGATCACGCCCGGTCACGACCCCAACGACTTCGAGATTGGCCGCAAGCACGGCCTCGACGAGATCTCGGTGATCGCCGAGGACGGGACGATGAACGAGAGCGCGGGCAAGCGCTTCGCCGGTCTCAGCGCCGCCAGGGCGCAGGAGAAGGTCGTCGCCGACCTGCGCGAGAAGGGGGCGATCTCGGCCGAGGAGGACTACACGCACTCGGTCCCGTTCTCCCATCGCTCCGGCGAGCGCATCGAGCCGCTGATCAGCCTGCAGTGGTTCTGCGCGATGGACGACCTCGCCAAGCCCGCGATCGACGTCGTCAAGTCGGGCGAGATCACCTTCACGCCGGAGCGCTGGGGGCGCGTGTACCTCGACTGGATGGAGAACATCAGGCCCTGGTGCGTGTCCCGCCAGCTCTGGTGGGGGCACCAGATTCCCGTCTGGTACTGCGACGCCTGCAACGAGACGATCGTCGCCGAGGAGGAGCCCGAGGCCTGCCCGAAGTGCGGCGCCGAAGCGGATGAGCTGCGCCAGGACCCCGACGTCCTCGACACCTGGTTCTCCTCGGCGCTGTTCCCCTTCGCGGCGCTCGGCTGGCCCGACGACACCCCCGAGCTGCGCGCCTTCTATCCCACCGACGTGCTCGTCACGGCTCGCGACATCATCTACCTCTGGGTCGCGCGGATGATCATGTCGGGGATCGAGTTCCTCGACCAGATCCCGTTCGACGACGTCTACATCAACTCGATCATCCAGGCGCCCGACGGACGTCGCATGTCGAAGAGCCTCGGCACCGGGATCGACCCCTTGGAGCTGATCGACGAGCACGGCGCCGACGCCCTCCGCTTCGGCCTGCTGGCGATGTCCTCGACGCAGGACGTGCGGTTCTCCGAGGCCAAGGTCCAGCAGGGGCGCGATCTCGCCAACAAGCTGTGGAACGCCTCGCGGCTGATCCTCCTCAACGCCGGCGACGCCGAGCCGGTCGCCTCGACGGCCACGGTCGAGGACCGCTGGATCAACTCGCGCCTCGAGCGCACCGTCGCGGAGGTCGGGGAGCGGCTCGACGCCTACGACTTCGCCCACGCGGCGCTCGAGATCTACCGCTTCATCTACTCCGAGCTCTGCGACTGGTACCTCGAGATCGTCAAGCCGCGCCTCTACGACGGCGACGAGGCCGCCGCCGCCAACCTCCTGCACGTGCTCGAGCGCACGCTGGCGCTCGCCCACCCGCTGATGCCGTTCGTCACCGAGGAGGTCTGGTCCTACCTGCCGGGGCGCGAGCGGCAGCTCATCGTCTCGCCGTTCCCGGCCACCGACAGCGCCTTGGTCGACCCTGGGGCCGAGGCCGAGGTCGGCGCAGCGATCGAGGCGACCAGGGCGCTGCGGCGCTGGCGCGAGCTCGCCGGCGTGCCACCCGCGGCGACGCTGAACGCCCGCCCGGTCGGTGGCGCCGAGCCGCCGCACCCGCTGGTCGGACGGCTCGCGCGCATCGCGGTCGACGGGACCGGGGGAGAGGCGATCGCGTCCGTCGGCGCGCTCGAGGTGCTGCCGTCGGATGGCCTCGACGCCGAGGCCGTCGCCGGGCGTATGGACGAGCTGCGCGGCAAGCTCCGCTCGGAGGTGGCGCGGGCCGAGGGCAAGCTCGCCAACGAGAGGTTCGTCGCCAACGCTCCCGACGACGTCGTCGCCGCCGAACGCGAGAAGCTCGAGCGCTACCGGTCAGAGCTCGCCGAGCTCGGCGGCTAGATCCACGAGGAGGCCGCGGGTGCTCGACCCCGAGGAGTACCTGGCCTCGCTCGAGCCGGTGGGCTGGAGCTTCGGCCTCGAGCGGATGCGGGCGCTCTGCGCCGAGCTCGGGGAGCCGCAGCGCCGCTTCGAATCACTCCACGTAGTCGGCACGAACGGCAAGTCGTCGGTGACGACGATGTGCGCCGCGCTGCTGTCGGGAACGGGGAAGCGGACGGGCGCCTGCATCTCACCGCACGCGTGGCGCTGGAGTGAGCGCACCCGGATCGACGGCGAGGAGATCGGCGCGGCGGCGTTCGCGGGGGCGGTCGCCGAGGTCGCTGCGGCGATCGACGTCGTCGAGCGTGACGCCGGAGGTGAGCGCGTCACCCAGTTCGAGGCCGCGATCGCAGCCTCGTTCGTGGCCTTCGCCCGGGCCGAGGTCGACGTCGCCGTGGTCGAGGCCGGGCTCGGCGGCCGGCTCGACGCGACCAACGTGATCCCCTCGCGTGCGACGGCCCTGACCTCGGTCGCGCTCGATCACACCGAGTTGCTCGGCGAGACCGAGGCCGAGATCGCCGTCGAGAAGCTCGCGGTGCTGCAACCGGGATCGGCGCTCGTCATCGGGGATCTCCCCGACGCGGTCGAGCGGCTGGCCCGCGCCCGCGCGGCCGAGCTCGGGGCGGCGGTGATCGAACCGGCGCCGCTCGATCCGGCGCTGCTGCCGGCGGGCATCGCCCCCTACCTCGGACGCAACGCCGCGGTCGCCGTCGCGCTCGCCGCGGTCGTCGCAGGACCCCTCGCCGACGAGGTCGTCGCCGCCGCGCTCGCCGAGACGGCGCTCCCCGGCCGGGCCGAGCGGATCCCAGGCGAGCCCCCGCTGCTCGCCGACGCGGCCCACAACGAGCAGGGCGCCAAGGCCCTGGCCGAGGCCCTCCCCGCTTTTGCCGCCGGACGGCCGGTGTTCGCCTGCCTCTCGGTCCTCGCGGACAAGGACGCGGAGGCGATCACCGCCGCGCTCGCGCCCGTCCTGGCGGGCGCCGTCTGCACCGCGGTGGACCCGGGCCCGGCGATGGGCAGGCCCGGCTCGCGCGCCCGCGACCCGCACGAGCTCGCCGCCCTCCTGACGGCCGCCGGGGTGTCCGCTGAGGTGATCGCCGGTCCCGAGGCCGCGGTGGCGCGGGTTCTCGAGCGCGCCGAAGCCGAGGGCGGCGTGGCGATCTGCGCCGGATCGCATTACCTTCTGCGTTACGCATGGACCGTGAAGCGCGCTCGGAGCTCCTATCGATGATGGGTCTGGTGGCCGCGGTCGTGGCTATCGTGATCCTCGTCTTCTTCGGTCTCGGCTACCTGTTCGGCCGCCTCTTCCTCTGACGACCGCTTGAAATCCGCTGCTCAGGGAAGGGGGCGGCGGATGGTCAGCGTTCCCGCTTCCCACTAGACTGACCCGCTCTCGTGCCCCTCGCCATGTTCGGAATCACCGACGACGGCCTCAATCTGGCCGTCAACCTGGTCATCCTCGTGCTGGTCGTCCTCTGGTTGGCGCTCGCCTACTGGACCTTCGCGGACGCCCGCCGGCGGATCGCCGACCCGATCCTCGTCACGACGGCCTCCGTGCTCGGGCTGGTCCCGTTCCTGGGTCCGCTCGTCTACACGGTGCTGCGGCCGCCGGAGTTCCTCGAGGATGTGCGTGAGCGCGAGATCGAGACGCAGGCCTCGGAGCTGCGCATGCGCCACCTCGTCGCTCAGTCCTGCCCGCGCTGCGAACATCCCATCGAGCGCTCCTGGCTGCGATGCCCGGAATGCCAGCATCGCCTCAAGGACCCGTGCGTGTCGTGCAGCCGCCCCGTCGATCCGCGCTGGTCGATCTGCCCCTACTGCGAGACCCAGCTCCGCCGACCTGCCGAGGACCGCGAGGAGGGCCGCCGCAGCTCCCGCCGCTCGGAGGCGAAGACGTCGAGCGAGCCGAAGCGCCGGCCGGCGTCGGAGGTCGCTCCGCGCCGCCGCAGCAAGAGCGCGAGCAAGTCCGCGCCCGCCGGCGAGGCCGATGCCCGCTCGTCCGCCTCGCCCTCGAAGTCTTCTTCCTCATCGAGCCGCAGTCAGCGCCAGTCGCGCGAACCGGCCGCCGCGCCCGAGGAGGGCGAGGCGGATTCCGGCTCCACGCGACCGCCGCGGCGCCGCTCGACGACCAAGTCCTGAGCCCCGGCGACCGCGCTCCCCGGGCCCGCAAGCCAACCGATCGAACAGACCGAGAGAGGACGACCCTCCGTGCCCGACACCTCACGCACCCTGATCCTGATCAAGCCCGACGCCTTCGAGCGCAACCTGACCGGCGAGGTGCTCGCCCGGTTCGAGCGCAAGGGTCTGAGGATCGCCGCCCTGAAGCTGATCACCGCCGACGAGGCGACCGCCAACGAGCACTACGCCGAGCACGTCGACAAGCCGTTCTTCGGCGAGCTCGTCGCCTTCATCACCGGCGGCCCCCTGGTCGCCGGCGTCCTCGAGGGCGTCGAGGCCGTGAAGGCGTCGCGGCAGCTGATCGGCGCCACCAACCCGGTAGAAGCGGCCACCGGCTCGATCCGCGGCGACTTCGGCACCGAGGTCACCTTCAACCTCGTTCACGGCTCCGACTCCGACGAGTCGGCCGAGCGCGAGATCGGCATCTGGTTCCCGGAGCTGTAGCGGCCTGATGCCCGGATCCCCGGGCGCGCAGCCGCTCCTCCTCGCGTCGGCCTCGCCGCGCAGGCGCGAGCTCCTCGCGCTGCTCGGTGTGCCCTTCGAGGCGGTTGCAACCGAGGTCGAGGAGCTGACCGAGGGCGACCCGGCCGAGCTCGTCGTCGCGAACGCGCTGCGCAAGGCCCGGGCGGGGCGGGAGCTCGTGGCGGCGGGAGACGGCGTCAGCGACGGGAGCGGGCGCATCGTGATCGGAGTCGACACCGATGTCGCGATCGCCGGCGAGGTGCTCGGCAAGCCGACCGACGCCACCGGCGCCGCGGCGCGTCTGCGGCGCCTCTCCGGGCGCGCCCACGAGGTCCTCAGCGGGGTCGCCGTGATCGCTCCCGGCGGGGAGGAGGAGGCCGGACTCGAACGCACCGTCGTCCGCTTCCGGGACCTCGCCGAGCACGAGATCGAGGCCTACGTCGCATCCCGCGAGTGGGAGGACCGCGCCGGCGGCTACGCGGTGCAGGGACTCGGATCCTCGCTGGTCTCGCGGATCGACGGCGACCTCTCCAACGTCATCGGCCTGCCGATCCCGCTGCTCACCGCGATGATCGCACGATTGCACGATGATTAGCGAATCCTAAGACCATGACTAGCGGACGCTCACAAAGTGGTCCGCACGAAGCCTCTTCGCTAGACTGCGACCGCTCCGCACGCCCTCTCCGGAAACGGCTTTCGACGAGGCGGGACGCGCTCCGGAGACACTCGGAACCCGCGTCGGCAGGGCGCCCAACGGGGGGCCATCCGTCCCCGAATCCGGCGCCGGCAGCGGAATTCGCCGCCGAACCATGCCCGCCCAGCCCAGACTCAGTGCAACACCTCAAAGCCTGAAGTACGCCCTCAGACTCAACGCCCTCAACCTGAACTTGAGACCCTTCAACCCCGCCAGCACCTAGTCAGCATCAAATGGGAATGTTCTCCTCACTCACCGGATTCGGGGGCCGCGACATGGCCGTCGATCTCGGCACGGCCAACACCCTCGTCTACGTTCGTGGGCGCGGCATCGTGCTCTCCGAGCCGAGCGTCGTCGCGATCGACTCCCGCAGCGGTGAGGTCCACGCGGTCGGGATGGACGCCAAGCGCATGCTCGGCCGCACGCCGGGGACGATCTCGGCAATCCGCCCGCTCAAGGACGGCGTCATCGCCGACTTCGACGTCACCGAGGAGATGCTGCGCCACTTCATCCAGAAGGTGCACCAGAACCGCTTCGCGCATCCCCGCGTCGTCGTCTGTGTTCCCTCGGGCGTGACCGGAGTCGAGAAGCGCGCCGTCGAGGAGGCCTGCCTGGCCGCCGGCGCCCGTCAGGCGTACCTGATCGAGGAGCCGATGGCGGCCGCCATCGGTGCCGGGCTCCCGGTCGGCGAGCCGACCGGGTCCATGGTCGTCGACATCGGCGGCGGCACCAGTGAGGTCGCGGTCATCTCGCTCGGCGGCATCGTCGTCTCGCAGTCGATCCGCGTCGGCGGCGACGAGATGGACGACGCGATCGTCAACCACTGCAAGACCCACCACAAGCTGATGATCGGCCAGCAGACCGCTGAGGAGGTCAAGCTCGAGGCGGGCTCCGCCACCGAGCTCCGCGAGGAGGTCAAGACCGAGATCCGCGGCCGCGACATCGTCTCCGGGCTGCCGAAGACGGTGATGCTCAGCTCCGAGGAGGTCCGCGGGGCGCTCGCCGACCCGGTCAACTCGATCGTCGACGCCGTCAAGGAGACCCTCGACCGGACCCCGCCCGAGCTCGCCGGCGACATCATGGACCGCGGCATCACGCTCGCCGGAGGCGGCTCGCTGCTGCAGGGGTTCGACGAGCGCCTGCGGGAGGAGTGCCAGATGCCCGCCCAGCGCGCCGACTCCCCGCTCACCTGCGTCGCGGTCGGCTCCGGCCGGTCTCTCGAGGAGTTCGAGACGATCCACCGGGTCAACGCCAACCAGCGACGCCGCAGACGGCGTTAGGCCATGTACCGGAAGCAGGTACGCAGGCGCCGCGCGGTCCTCGTCCTCCTCGTCGTCGCCTGCCTGATGCTGATCAGCATCTCGATCAGCGAGGCCGACAGCGGCCCGCTGCACCGCGTCCAGAACGGCGTCTCGGCCGTCCTCAACCCGATCGGCGAGGGCGCCAGCAGGGCGCTGAAGCCCGCCCGCGACCTCGTCAACTGGTTCGACGAGACGCTCGCCGCGCGCGGCGAGAACGACGACCTCCGCCAGCAGGTCGCCGATCTGCGCGCCGAGCTGACCGAGACCCAGGACGCGGCGGAGAAGGCCGGTTACGCCGACGATCTCAAGAAGCTGATGGGGAGCTCCGGGCTCGACGCCTACGAGCCCGTCGACGCCACGGTCACCGCCCATTCGACGAGCACTTGGTACGGCTCGATCAGGATCGACAAGGGCAGTGACGACGGGATCGCCGTCAACGACTCCGTGGTCACCTCGCAGGGCCTCGTCGGTCGCATCTCCAACGTGGGCGGCGGGTTCGCCGACGTCGGGCTGCTGACCGACGGCACCAGCGCGAACGCCGTCACCGCCCGGATCAGCGGCAAGGGGCCGGTCGGCACGGTGACCCCGGTCGTCGGCGCCCCCGGCAAGCTCGAGTTCACCCTGATCGAGGGTGGTGGTGAGTTCGACGAGGGCGATGAGCTCGTCACCGCCAGCTTCCAGATCCAGGGCGACCGCCGATCGATCTACCCCGAGGGGATCCCGGTCGGGGAGGTCGACCAGGCCGTTCCCGCCGAGCAGGATGTCCAGGATCCCGTCCGGATCACCCCCTTCGCGAACTTCGATGACCTCAACGAGGTGACGGTGCTGACCGGGGGTCCGGGTTGATCGTCACCCCTCGCATCTTCCTGCGGCTCGCGGCGATCGTCTTCGTCGCGGTGCTGCTGCAGGCCGCCTTCTTCTCCGGCGTGCCGTTGCTCGGCTCCGTCGCGAACGTCGTCCCCGTCGTGGTCGTCGCGCTCGGGCTGCTCGGCGGCGCCGTCACCGGCACCGTCTCGGGGTTCGCCGCGGGGATCCTCATCGACGTCATGGTCGGTGGCACCCTCGGCGTCAGCTCGCTGGCGCTGATGGCGGCCGGCTACGCCGCGGGGCGCTGGCGCGAGGGCTACGACATCGTCTCCTCGCTGGTCCCGCCGCTGCTGACCGGCGCGCTGTGCGGGGTCGCCGCGCTTGCATATGGAGCGATGCAGCTCACCCTCGGGATCGATGCGACCGTCAGCCCTCTCGTGGTCCGAGAGGTGGTCGTGCAGGCGCTGCTCGGGGCGCTGCTGGCCGTTCCCGTGTTCCCGCTGATCCGCCGTGTCCTGCGCCCGGCGCTCGTCGACGACTCGGCCCGGGCCCGCGCCAAGGCTGCATCGGCCCGCGCTGGCTTCGGGGGCCGATCCGGCCCGTTCGCCAACATCCGTGGTGACCGCGGTCACCTGCGAGGCCTCTGATGTTCGGCGACGACAATCGCGCCCCGACCCATTCCCAGTTCTCCTTCCGGGTGAGTGTGCTCGGCGTCTTCGCGCTGATCGCGTTCGCCGCGATCTTCTTCCGGCTGTGGTTCGTGGAGGTGCTCTCCGGTGAGGAGTACCTGCGGGAGGCGAACGCCAACCGGGTTCGCGAGATCCCGATCCAGGCGCCGCGCGGCCGCATCCTCGATGCGAACAAGCACGTCCTCGTCGGCAACCGCACGATCCTCGCCCTGCAGGTGCGCCCCGAGAAGCTGCCGAAGCGAGCCGACGAGCGCAAGAAGGTGCTGAAGAAGCTCTCCGACGTCGCCGACATGCCCTACGACAAGATCAAGCGCGAGATCCGCGAGCAGACGAAGCTGCTTCCGGCGAGTCCGGTGACTCTCGAGCAGAAGGTCGATCCGGAACTGGTCCTGTACCTGCGCGAGCGCCAGGACGAGTTCCCCGGCGTCACCGCCGAGCAGGTCTTCGTCCGCGACTACCCCGACGGCTCGCTCGGTGCCCAGCTCTTCGGATACGTGAGCGAGGTGAGCGCCGACCAGCTCGAGGAGCCCGCCTACGCCGACCTCAACCCCGGCGACCGGGTCGGCGCGACCGGGCTCGAGTCCCAGTACGACAACATCCTTCGCGGCCGCAACGGCGCGGTCCGGGTCCAAGTCGATGCGACCGGCAACCCGAGCGGTCCGGAGCAGTCACGCGTCGAGCCGCTGGCGGGCGACAACCTCGTGCTGACGGTCGACGAGAAGGTCGAGAAGACGGGGCAGCGCGCGATCGAGTCATGGGGAGCGGGCAACCCGGGCGCGTTCGTCGCGATGAGCGTCGATGACGGCTCGATCCTCGGGATGGGCTCCTACCCGTCCTACGACCCGAACGTCTACACGCCGCCGGTCTCGACCAGCGCGATCAAGGCGCTCACCAACGACGAGGCGAAGCCGCTGCTCAACCGCGCGATCCAGGCCGGCTATCCAACGGGTTCGACCTTCAAGCTGATCACCGCTACGGCGGGGCTCGAGGAGAACCTGATCACGCCCGATGAGATCGTCGACGATCCCGGGTGCTACGAGCTCAGCGAGACCGACAAGTTCTGCAACGCCGGCGAGGTCGTCAACGGTCCGATCAACATGACCGATGCGCTGCGCGTCTCCTCCGACGTCTACTTCTACAAGCTCGGAACCGAGCTCGAGAACGACACCGACGAGGGGCTGCAGAAGTGGGCCTCCAGCTACGGCTTCGGGAGCCTCACCGGCATCGACCTGCCGGGGGAGGGCGCCGGCCTGCTGCCGACGCCCGAGTGGCGCAACGAGCTCTACGCGAAGGCCGCCGACCCGGACTCCTGCTCCGGGACCAAGCGCGATTACACGAACTGCGGCGAGACCGACCGCAAGTGGTCGGTCGGCGACAACATCAACCTCGCCGTCGGTCAGGGCGATCTCAGCGCGACGCCGCTGCAGCTCGCCGTCGCCTACGCCGCGCTCGGCAACGGCGGCGACGTCGTCCGGCCGCACCTCGCCGACCACGCCGAGGATGCCGAAGGGCAGGTGACGCAGGAGATCGAGCCGGCGCCTCAGCGCCACATCGACATCGACCCCCAGGTCCGGAGCGTGATCATGGAGGGGCTGCGCGAGGCTGCGATGGAGCCCACCGGCACCTCCTATCCCGTCTTCGGCGGCTTCCCGGTCGACATCGCCGGCAAGACCGGAACGGCTGAGAAGGGCCTGCTCCCGGATCAGTCCTGGTACGCGGCGCTGGCTCCCGCCGACGATCCCAAGTACGTCGTCGTGACCACCATCGAGAACGGCGGGTTCGGTGCGGAGACCGCTGCACCCGCCGCACGTGAGATCCTCAGCCAGCTTCTCGATATCAAGGGGGGGCAGATCGACAACGTCAGCGGCGAGGTCCACTCCGACTAGATTTCGCTTTTCTCCCCGTTTGCAGGAACTTCCCGATCAGACCCGATGCCAACGCTAGCCCAGCCACAGACCTTCGATGAACGCAGCGCCGGATTCGCCGAGCGCACCGGGTTCCTGCGCATGGATCCCGTCGTCGCGTTGGCCGGGATCGGCCTCGTGCTCTGCAGCATCGTCACGCTCGCCGAGACCACGCGGGGCAGCGTCGCCGGCGATCCCTACTTCTTCACGATCAGGCAGAGCATCTACGCCGTCGTCGGCATCGCGTTGATGTTCGCGCTGGCCCGCTTCGACTACTCGCGCTTCCGCGAGCTCCGGGTCGGGATCTACGCGGCGATGATCTTCGCGATCCTCGCCGTGATGCCGTTCGGCGACATCGCGCGCGGCTCGCGGCGATCGATCGACCTCCCTTTCTTCAGCTTTCAGCCCTCCGAGCTCGGCAAGCTTCTGCTCGTCATCGCTCTCTCGGGCTTCGTGATCGACCGGGCAAGACGCGAGGGAGAGTGGCGGCGCACCGCGCGGCTGCTCGCTCTCGGGCTCTTTCCCGCGGCGATCGTCTTTGTACAGCCCGACTTGGGCACCGCGCTGGTCTACGTCGCGATCACACTCACGATCCTGTTCGTCTCCGGAATCCCCTGGACGCACTTCGCTGCGCTCGGTGGGATCGCCCTGGCGGCGGTGATGGTCGTGCTCGTGATCGCTCCGGCGATCGGGCAACCGGTGCTCCAGGGTTATCAGGCTGAGCGGCTGACGTCGTTCCTCAATCCGAGTGACGACCCGGCCGACGCCAGCTATCAGACCAATCAGGCACTCATCGCCGCAGGCTCCGGTGGAAAGACCGGACGCGGCGACGAGGCCACGCAATCCCAGCACGGCTTCCTGCCGGAGGGCCACACCGACTTCATCTTCGCCGTCGTGGCGGAGCGGTGGGGGTTCCTCGGCGCCGGGCTGGTCCTATCCCTCTACGCCCTGCTGATCTGGCGGGCGCTGCGGATTACGACACTCTCGAAGAACTTGTACGGGAGCATGGTCGGGGCGGGAATCGCCGCGATGCTCCTCTTCCAGGTTTTCGTCAACGTCGGGATGAACCTCGGGATCATGCCCGTGACGGGCATCCCGCTCCCGTTGATGACCTACGGCGGATCGTCGGTGCTGACCACCTTCTTGGCGATCGGCGTCCTCCAGAGCGTCTACGTCCAATCGCAGCTCGCCTCACCCGGCAGGGTCAGAAATGCTCTCTGAGGTGAGCCACTTTGAAGAAGAAGATCCTCGTATCGGTTGACGCCGGCGAAACGCGCGTAGCCGTACTCGAAGCAAAGGGAACCGCCCGTAAGGGCGGCACCCAGGCCAAAGACGAAAAGGACGACAAGGAGAAGGCCGGCGGCGGCCGTGGTCGCGGCGGTGGCCGCGGCGGCAACGGCTGGCGCGTCGGCGAGCTCTACGTCGAGCGACGCGGTTCGCGTTCCATCGTCGGCAACATCTACAAGGGCGTCGTCGACAACGTGCTGCCCGGGATGGAGGCGGCCTTCGTCGATATCGGGCTGGAGCGCAACGGCTTCCTCCACGTCGACGAGATCGTCACCCCCGACGGCAAGTCGCAGCCCAAGCGCGGCCACGGCAAGGGCCGGCGCATCGACGAGCTGATCAAGCGCGGGCAGGAGATCGTCGTGCAGGTCGTCAAGGACCCGCTGAAGACGAAGGGCGCGCGGCTGACCATGCAGGTCTCGATCGCGGGCCGCTACCTCGTCTATATGCCGCAGGGCGCCGGGATCGGCGTCAGCCGGCGGATGCCCGACGGCGAGCGCCAGCAGATGCGCAAGAGCCTCGAGCGCCTGCACAAGCAGAACAAGGAGAAGGGCGGCTACATCGTCCGCACGGCGGCGCAGGGCGCCCGCCAGGAGGACTTCGAGCGCGAGATCGCCTACCTGCACAAGCTGCACGAGGTGCTCGACCGCCGCTCCGAGGACCTGAGCGCCCCGTCGCTGGTCTTCCAGGAGGCGGACCTGCCGATCCGGGTGCTCCGCGACGTCCTCGGCGCCGAGTTCGACGGTGCCGAGATCGACGACGAGAAGCAGTTCCAGCGCGTCACCTCGTTCTTCCAGCGGACGGCGCCCGAGCTCGTCTCCTCGGTCGAGATGCACTCGCACTCCGAGCACCTGTTCGAGCGCTACGGCGCCGAGGCGGCGTTCGAGTCGACGCTCTCGCGGCGGGTCGACCTGCCCTCGGGCGGCTACCTGATCATCGACTACGCCGAGGCGCTGACCGTGATCGACATCAACACGGGCTCCTTCACCGGCAAGGGGAAGGGACGACTCGAGGACACGATCACGAAGGTCAATGTCGAGGCCGCCGACGAGGTCGTCCGCCAGCTCCGGCTGCGCGACATCGGCGGCATCATCGTCATCGACTTCATCGACATGGCGCGGGCCAAGAACCGCGACCAGGTGCTGAAGACGCTGCGCAAGGCGCTCGACGAGGACCGCACCAAGACCTACGTGGTCGAGGTCTCGCCGCTCGGGCTGGTCGAGATGACGCGGCAGAACGTCACCGACGGCGTCCGCGAGATCCTCACCGAGCGCTGCCCCACCTGCGACGGCGAGGGGGTCGTCCGCTCCGCCGAGACGGTGGCGATCGACGTTCTGCGCCGGCTGCGTGACGTCGCCGACTCCGAGAAGGACGCCGACGCGCACCTGATCCGGGTCAACCCGAAGGTCGCGCGCGAGCTGATGCGCCACGACAGCGGCCTGCTCGAGCTCGAGGAGGAACTCGGCCGGACGTTCCTGTTCGAGGGCGGCGACGCGCTCCCGATCGACACCTTCGAGGTGGCCGAGTCGGGGCAGCGGGCCGAGATCGAGCGCCGGGCGCTGCCGTTCGCGGTGGGCGACGAGGTGCTGCTGACGATCGACGAGCCGCACATGTACAACCCCGGAGACGCGGTCGCGAGGGTCGATGCCCTGGTGATCACGGTGGGGGGTGCGGCGTCGCTCGTCGGGCAGCGCAAGCTGGTCCGGATCGACGCCATCGACCGCTCCTCGGGGGAGGCGACGCTGGTCGACGGTCCACCCGCCGACAACGGAGCCGATGGTGATTCGCCCGACTCTCTAGAATCCGGCACCCGGCGCCGCGGCCGTAGAGGTGGACGGCGCCGTTCCCGCGCTGGCAGCGGTTCTCGCTCCAGCACCGAAGACTGACCAGGAACCGGATTTCGAGATGCCCACATACGCGATAGTCGAGAGCGGCGGCAAGCAGTACCGCGTCGAGAAGGGCCAGTCCCTTCTCGTCGACCGCCTGTCCGAGGACGAGGGCGCGAAGGTGCCGCTGCGCGCGGTCATGTTCCGCGACGACGACAACACGGTGCTCTCGCCCGGCGACCTCGAGAAGGTCAAGGTCGAGGCGAAGGTGGCCGGCCACGAGCGCGGTCCGAAGATCCGCGTCTTCAAGTACAAGGCGAAGAAGGGCTACCGCAAGCGCAAGGGTCACCGCTCGGAGCTGACCCGGCTCGAGATCACCGACGTCGCGATGCTGAGCCGCAAGCCCGCCGCCAAGAAGTCCGCCGCCGACAAGCCCGCCGAGGAGAAGCCGGCTGCGGAGAAGCCGAAGGCGGAGAGCGGCGCGCAGGCATCGGGCGCCAAGGGCCTGCCCGACGACCTCGGCAAGCCCGCGACCGGGGCGCTCGAGGAGGCTGGGCTGACCGATCTCGAGAAGGTCGCCGGCAAGACCGAGGCGGAGCTGCTCGATCTCAAGGGCGTCGGCCCGAAGGCCGTCGAGACGCTCGAGAAGGCGCTCGCGGATGCCGGCCTTTCGTTCAAGCAGACCGACCAGAGCGAGGAGAGCGACTGATGGCTCACAAGAAGGGGCTCGGCTCGAGCCGCAACGGCCGCGATTCCAACCCGAAGTACCTCGGCGTCAAGGTGTTCGCCGGGGAGAAGGTGAAGGGCGGCGAGATCATCGTCCGTCAGCGGGGCACGCGCTTCCGCGCCGGCGACGGCGTCGGGCTCGGCCGCGATCACACGATCTTCGCCACGCGCGCCGGCACGGTCGAGTTCAAGACCGGTCATCGCGGCCGGACCGTCTCGGTCGCCGCCGACTCCGAGTAGCACCGCCGAGTGGCACAACCCGGCGGTGTAACCGCCAGGTGGGGCCACTCGATGGAACGTTTGTCGTGGCTCAGCCGCCGCCCGCCGCTGGACATGGTTTCCGCGCCCCGTGTCCCCACAGTCTGCGCCGAAGAGACCTGAGGAGCTCCCGGCGACGGGCGGCCTCACCGGGATCTCCGAGCTCCCCGGTGCCCATCGCCCCGGTGCCGCCCGTGGCGGTCCTGTCGTGCGCCTGTCACCCGGAAACGGACCTATCGCCCGCTGCCCGGTGACAGGTCGGCCAGGCGCCCCCGCCCGCAGGACCTGTCAGCCAGGCGCCCCCGCCCGCAGGACCTGTCACCCAGGCGCCCCCGCCCGCAGGACCTGTCACCGGGAAACGGACCTATTCACCGTTCTCGGGCGACACGTCGGTTGGGCCGCCGAACCGCCTTGGCCTGTCACCCGCAAACGGACCTATTCCCTGCTTTTCGGTGACACGTCTTCTGGTGCCTGGCCGTCGGGCCGCCGGGCGACGCGCCCACCCCGGTGCCCGGGTCGCACCGACCACGCTTTCCCCGAGACGGCCGCCGACGCGGCTCATCCACCATCCTGAGGCCGTGTTCCATGATCGCGCGCGCATATTCGTCGAGGGAGGGCGCGGCGGCGACGGGGCGGTCAGCTTCCGTCGCGAAGCCCACGTGCCCCGCGGCGGCCCCGACGGCGGCGACGGCGGGCGTGGGGGTGACGTGGTCCTTCTCGCCGATCCCTCGAGGCGCGATCTCGCCTCGATGCGGATCTCCTCCCACCACAGGGCCGGCAAGGGTGGCCACGGTGAGGGGGCCAACCGACATGGCGCCCGCGGCGACGACCGGGTCGTCCAGGTGCCACCCGGAACCAGCGTCGAGGGACTGAACGGCGAGTACTTTGACCTGGTCGAGCCGGGGCAACGGGCGATCGTCGCGACGGGAGGCCTCGGCGGCCACGGGAACAAGCGCTTCACGAGCTCGACCAGGCAGGCGCCGCGGTTCGCCGAGCGCGGGCTCAACGGCGACTCCGGCTGGATCGAGCTCCACCTGCGGCTGCTCGCGGACGCGGGCCTGGTCGGGCTGCCCAACGCGGGCAAGTCGTCGCTGCTCGGGCGCATCACCCGGGCCGCGCCGAAGGTCGCCGACTACCCGTTCACGACGCTGGAGCCGGTGCTCGGGACGATCGACGACGGCGAGCGCCAGCTGGTCCTCGCCGACATCCCGGGGCTGATCGAGGGCGCCGCCGACGGCGCCGGGCTCGGTCACGAGTTCCTCGCTCACGTCGAGCGCTGCCGCGTCCTCGTCCATCTGCTCGAGCTCGGTCCCGGCACCGATCCCGACGCCGCCTACGCCACCGTCCGGGCCGAGCTGGCGGCCTACGGCCACGGCCTCGCCGAGTTGCCCGAGATCGTCGTTCTCTCCAAGCGCGACCTGCTCCCACCGGAGGACGCGGAGCTCGAGCTGGAGATGTGGCGTGAGACCCATCCGTCACGGCTGCAGGCGCTGTCGGTGTCCTCGGCGACGGGCGCGGGCATCGACGAGCTCGTGGCCGCGATCTTCAGGGAGGTCGCCCGGGCGGACGAGCGGGCGGACGGGGGGATCGCGCCGGAGGGTCCCGCCTACGAGACCGAGCATCGTGTCTACCGCCCGCGAGGCTCCGGCGGCTTCGAGGTGGTGATGGTCGAGGACGGCGTCTTCGCGGTCGAGGGCCGCGGGGTCGAGATGCTGGTCGAGCGCCACGACCTCGGCAACTACGAGGCGATCGGCTATCTCGAGCGCCGCCTGCGCGAGATCGGCGTCATCAAAGCCCTCCGGGACGCGGGGTTCGAGCCGGGCGACGAGGTGCGGATCGGTGAGCAGGCCTTCGATCTCGATCCGGGTGATGGGTAGCTCCACCGTCGCGCGGCCGGGTTTCCACCGCGCCGCGCCCCGCAACAACGGGGCCGCTCCTGGGTTGGGAACCTCGATGAGGATCCGGAGTCTCGCCGCAGCGGGGGTGGTAGCGCTGGCGCTCGCCTGCTTCGCCGCGCTGCCCGCGGGCGCGTCGGCCGTCTCCCTCGACCAGGTCGGCGCCTACGACGAGCCGGTGTTCGTCACCTCCGACCCGGCCAACCCCGATCGCCTGTTCGTCGTCGAGCGCAAGGGCGACATCGAGCTGACCACGCCGGCGGGTACATCGCGGTTCCTCGATATCGGCAGCCTCGTCCAGACCGGCTTCAACGAGCAGGGGCTGTTGTCGATGGCGTTCGCCCCCGACTACTCGACCTCGGGCCTCTTCTACGTCTTCTACGTGCAGGCCGGCACCGGCGCGCTCCGGGTCAGTGAGCTGCGCGCCTCCGGCGACAGCGCCGACCCGGCGACCCTGCGCCCGGTGATCACGATCCCGCACCCGTCGGCCCCCAACCACAACGGCGGCCAGATCCAGTTCGGCCCGGACGGCTACCTCTACATCGGCACCGGCGACGGCGGCTGGGGCAACGATCCGCCGAACAACT
The DNA here is from genome assembly GCA_020636895.1 of Thermoleophilales bacterium. Lineage (GTDB taxonomy): Bacteria > Actinomycetota > Thermoleophilia > Solirubrobacterales > 70-9 > RHKX01. The sequence goes on from JACJWZ010000001.1 coordinate 612,034, forward strand.
CCCAGAACCTCTCGGTCCTTCTCGGCAAGCTGCTGCGCATCGATCCCCGCGGCTCCGCCCCCGGTCAGTACACGGTCCCCGCGGACAACCCGTTCGCCGCCCCGTCCGGCGCCGGCCGCTCTGAGGTCTGGAGCTACGGGCTGCGCAACCCCTACCGCTTCTCCTTCGACCGAGCAACGGGCGATTTGACGATCGGCGACGTCGGCCAGAACGACTACGAGGAGATCGACTACGCCGCCGCACCGGCCGGTGGCCGCGGCGTCAACTACGGCTGGCGCTGCCGCGAGGGCCTGCACGCCAACCCGAATGACTCGGTCGCCTGCGACCTGTCGGGCGCCACCGACCCGGTGCTCGAGTACGGGCACACCGGCGGTGCCTGCGCGGTCACCGGCGGCTACGTCGTCCGCGACGCCGGGCTCGACGAGCTCGCCGGCCGGTATGTGTACGGCGACTACTGCGTGGGTCAACTGCGCTCCGCGGTGCTCGCATCCCCGGCGGCGAGTGACGACCGGCCCGTCGGGCTGAACGTGCCCGGCCTCTCGAGCTTCGGCGAGGACGCCTGCGGTCGCATCTACGTCGCCTCGCTGAACGGCCCGGTCTCGCGGCTCGTGGATGGGACGCCGACCGAGTGCACCGCCTTCGGGGGGCAGCCTCCCCTCGACCCCAACGCCCGCTGCGCCGAGCGGCTGGACGGCACTGCCGGCAGGGACACGCTGAAGGGCGGCAGCGGCGGGCAGCGCATCGTCGGCAAGGGCGGCAACGACCGCCTCAAGGGCGGCTCCGGCGACGACTGCCTCGACGGTGGTGGCGGCGACGACCGGCTCACGGCGGGCAGCGGCGCCGACAAGGTCAAGGGCGGCTCCGGCGACGACCGGATCAACGTCGCCGACGGCGAGCGCGACGAGGTCACCTGTGGCAAGGGCGAGGACCGGGTCCGCGCCGACCGCCGGGACCGGTTGCGCGGCTGCGAGCGGGTGCGCCGCAGCAAGCGCTGAGCGAGCGAGCGCCCGTCGGCCCTCAACGGCCGTCCGGCCCTGCGTCCCCGACCTACACTGCGGCCGTCATGACCTTGGTAGTCAAGCTGGGCTCCTCGATCGTCGCCGCCGACGACGGGTCGCTGCGCGCCGACGTCCTCGATTCCGTCTGCGCGCAGGTCGCCGAGCTGCACGAGGGCGGGGAGGAGGTGATCATGGTCACCTCTGGCGCGATCGCCCGCGGCCGCCGCCTGCTCGGCCTCGCCGAGCGGCCCACCGCCGTCGATGAGCTGCAGGCCGCCTCCGCCGTCGGCCAGGGGAACCTCTTCCGCGCCTACGAGGACCGGTTGGCGGCCGGTGGCGCCCGCGCCGCGCAGGTGCTCCTCACCGCCTTCGACATGTCGGAGCGCATCAACTACCTGAACGCGCGCCAGACGCTGCAGCGGCTGATCGCCTGGCACGTGGTCCCGGTCGTCAACGAGAACGACACGACCGCCACCGACGAGATCACCTTCGGCGACAACGACTTCCTCTCCGCGCAGGTCGCGATCATGGTCGAGGCCCGCCGGCTCGTCCTGCTGACGGACCAGACCGGCCTCTACAGCGCCGACCCGCGCGTCGATCCGGAGGCGAGCCTCGTCTCCGAGGTCTCCGACACCGCCGAGCTGGAGACCTACGAGATCGGCTCCCGGACGTCGACGTTCGGCTCCGGCGGCATGCGCAGCAAGGTCGTCGCCGCGCAGATGGCCAGCAACTCCGGGATCGCGGTGACGATCTGCGACGGGACAGCGCCGGGAACGCTGCTGGCCGCCGCCCGCGGCGACGAGGTCGGCACCACCTTCCGGACCCACAGCGGCCGAGCGCCCAGCTTCAAGCTGTGGCTGCGCTGGGCGACGCCCGCCCGCGGGCGGATCGTCGTCGACGAGGGCGCCGGCAGGGTGCTGCGGGAGCGCGGCTCCTCCCTGCTGCCCGTCGGCGTCGTCGCGATCGAGGGCAGCTTCTCGGCCGGCGATCCGGTCGAGATCGTCGACGGCGCCGGCGTCGTCGGCAAGGGGATCTCGGAGCACTCCTCGGAGGTGCTGCGACAGCTCCGGGGCAAGCGCAGCGACGAGGTCAAGCGCCTGATGCCCGACGGCGCCGAGGAGGCGGTCCACCGCGACCGCTTCGTGCTCACCTAGGGATACAGGCGATCCTCCGCCGCGCCTCCAGGGGTGGGTGCGGCCGCCGATCATCGCGTTCGCGTCCGGTCTGTGGGGTCGGGGCGGCTACCCTTAGGCCATGGCCGTCACCACCGAATCCGTCACCGCGATCTGCCGTCGCGCCCGCGCCGCCTCGCTGCTGCTGCCGAGCGTCCCGACGGAGGTCAAGGACGAGGCGCTGCGGATCACCGCGCGGCTGCTGCGCGAGCGCACCGAGGAGATCCTCGAGGCCAACGGAACCGACCTCGAGCGCGGTGAGGCGGCCGGCCTCGACGCCGCGCTGATCGATCGGCTGCGGCTCGACGAGGCCCGGATCGAGGCGATGGCCGTCGGCGTCGAGGCGATCATCGCCCTGCCCGATCCCGTCGGCGAGGTCATCGACCGGCGCACGATCGAGGGCGGGGTCGAGCTCGAGCATCTGCGGGTCCCGATCGGCGTGGTCGCGATCGTCTACGAGGCCCGCCCGAACGTCACCATCGATGCCGCCGCGCTCTGCTTGAAGAGCGGCAATGCCGCGATCCTTCGCGGTTCCAGCTCAGCCGCCGCCTCCAACGCCGTCCTCGGCGGCATCGTCAAGGAGGCCGTGGCCGAGGCGGGCATGCCCGAGGGGACGATCGAGATGGTCGCGGGCGGCGGTCGCGAGGAGCTCGCCGACCTCGCCCGCCAGCGCAGCTTCGTCGACCTGATCATCCCGCGTGGGGGCGAAGGCCTGAAGGCGGCGCTCGAGCAGGTCGCCGAGGTGCCGATCCTCTACGCGGCCTCCGGCAACTGCCACGTCTACGTGCACGAGGATGCCGACCCCGAGATGGCGCGGCGGATCATCCTCAACGCGAAGGTCCAACGGCCCGGCGTCTGCAACGCGGCCGAGACGCTGCTCGTCCACCGCGCGATCGCCGCGCGGTTCCTTCCCGATGCGCTCGCCGAGCTGAGCGAGGCCGCCGTCGAGCTCGTCGGTGACGACGCGGCTCGCCAGTCGTCCGGCGCCGTCGAGGTCGGCAAGGCGAGCGACGAGGACTGGGACACGGAGTACCACGCGCTGAAGCTCGCCGTCGGGGTCGTCGACTCGCTCGAGGACGCCATCGACCACGTCAACGAGCACGGAAGCGGCCACTCGGAGGCGATCGTCACCTCCTCGCGGGAGGCGGGCGACCTCTTCGCGAGCCGCGTCGACGCCGCCTGCGTCTACGTGAACGCGTCGACCCGCTTCACCGACGGCTTCGTCTTCGGGATGGGGGCTGAGATCGGCAACTCCACGCAGAAGCTCCACGCGCGCGGCCCGATCGGTCTCCGCGAGCTGACCTCGACCAAGTACGTGGGGCGCGGCACCGGCCAGACCCGCGCGTGACGCGGCGGCGAGCCGGCTTCACGTGAGCTCGATCGGCGTCCTCGGAGGCGCCTTCAACCCGCCTCACGTCGGCCACCTCCTGCTCGCCCGCGAGGCGCGTGAGCAGCTCGGCCTCGACGAGGTGGTCCTCGTGCCCACCGGCGTCGCCCCCCACAAGCGGATCGACCCCGAGCCGGGGCCCGAGGTCCGGCTCGAGCTCGCCCGCGCGGCGGCGGCGGACGCTGAGCCAGCCGAGGGCGGTGGCCGCTGGCTCGCGGTCTCGGCGCTCGAGGTCGAGCGGGAGGGGCCGTCCTTCGCCTACCGTACGCTGGAGTTGCTTGCGGATGAGAAGCCTGGGAGTGAGTTGACCTTCGTCATGGGCGCCGACGCCGCCGTCGGCCTGGAGGGCTGGCGCCGACCCGAGCGCGTCGCCGAGCTGGCGCGGATCGCGGTCGCTGAGCGGCCGGGGGTCGATCGTGACGCGGTCGACGCGGTGGTCCGGCGGCTGGGTGGACGGGCCGCGCCGGCGATCGAGATGCCTCAGGTCGCGATCTCCTCCTCGCTGGTTCGCGAGCGCATTGCCGCCGGGCGCTCGATCCGCTGGCTCGTGCCCGACCCCGTGGCGGCTCTGATCGCCGAGCGCCGTCTCTACGCGGCCGGCGGGAGAGGGGCGGGGGAGTGAGCGAGCCGGCGATGACGCCCGAGGAGCTCGCGATCAGGATCGCGGAGGTCGCCGACTCGAAGCTCGCAAGCGACGTCGTCGCGCTCGAGGTCGGAGACATCGTCGGCTACACCGACGTGCTCGTCATCTGCACGGCGCGCAACGAGCGGCAGGCGAAGGCGATCGCAGACGAGGTGCAGGTGCGCCTCAAGCGCGAGGACGGCCTGCTGCCGAGCCGTATCGAGGGGCTGCCCGAGGCGCGTTGGATCCTGCTCGACTACCTCGACTGCATCCTGCACGTGTTCGTTCCCGAGACGCGCGAGCTGTACCGGCTCGAGCAGCTCTGGGGGGAGGCGCCGCGGCTCGAGCTCGGCCTCGAGGACGCTGCTCCCCGAGCCGTCGGCGACGGCTGACTCCCGCGTCCGGCTGCGCTCGCTCGCTACGCCGATTCCGTCCGCGATGGCCCTTACTTTCGCGGCATCGCCCAGGGAAGGTTCAGGAGATCTCTGCTCGGCTACCGCACCGGTGAGGTGGAGGGAGCCATCGACGCGCTCGAGTCCGAGCTCGGCCGGCGCTGCGAGGAGTTGCGCGCTCGCGAGGCCGAGGTCGATCGGCTCGGCTTCGAAGCGCAGGAGCTGCGCAGCAACCTCTCCCAGAGCCACCGGGATTCGGACGCGCTCCGTCGCGACCTCGTCCGCACCCGCGAGCTCGCAGCCGAGCAGGCCGAGGGGCTCGCGGCGGTCGGCCGTCAGCTCGACGAGCTGCGGACCACCGCGCGCGGCCAGGCGACCCGGATGCGCTTGCGCGCACTGCGCGAGGCGGCGCTGCTGAGCGGAGCCGCGACCGAGGCTGCGGCGAACCCCGAGATCCGTGGCGAGCACCACGAGCGTCTGCTCGCGGCCCTGGAGGAGGCGATCGAGCGGGTCGCCTCGGACTGGGATCCGGAGGAGGAAGGAGCAGAGGCTGCCCGCGCCGCTGCCGCTGCACGCGCTGCGAGCGACGCGGTGAGCTCGGTTCGCGCCGGTGCGCGGGCGGAGCGCCGCCGCGTCAGCGTCGACGTGGGCCCCTTCGCCGACTTCTCTCAGCTCGTCCGCTTCGAGGACGCCGCGAACGCGATCGGCGCCACCGGCGACATCTCGATCAAACGCTTCTCGGAGGGACGGGCGCGGATCGATGTCGCATTGAGCGAGCCGGTCGACCTGCTGCGCGAGCTCGAGGAGCGTTGCGACCTCGAGTTCAAGGTCCGCTCGGCGGCCGACGACGAGATCGTGCTCGACGTCGACGCCGAGTAGTTCCCGCAAACGGGCACTTTCTCGAAGCGGTGGCGCGCGCCACCCGGCGATCTGGCATATTTCCGCGATCGTTCACGGCCCGGGGGGGCCGTTCAGGCAAAAACTCGTTTCAAAGGTTGGGTCCATGCGCGTCGGGATGTCTCGACCCAGCGTCCGACCCCTTCTTCGGCGCAACGGGCGTGGTGGTGGGTCCGGGAGGGAGCGACATCTACACCACGTCCTTCGACGTGGCGGCGGTGAGCCGGCTCAGCCGCCGGCCGGATGGCGCGCTGCCGCTGGAGAGCTGCCTCTCCGACGATGGCAACTTCGGCTGCGCGTCCACTCCCGGCGCGGTGCTCGAAGGCGCTGCGGGGCTGGCGCTCGACCCAGAGGGGAAGGATCTATACGTAGCGTCGCTCTCGAGCGGCTCGCTGACCCAGCTACGGCGCCGGAAGGACGGCTCGCTGCGCTTCGCGGGCTGCGTGGCGGGGCTCGGCGCGAACGGCTGCAAGAAGCTCCCGGTCGACTCCCTGCTGGGGGCGAGCGGCGTCGCCGTCAGCTCCGACGGAAAGCTCGTCGTCGTCGCCTCACAGGCGGGGACGGTGACGAGCTTCAAGCGCAACGCCAAGAGCGGCAAGGTGAAGTTCAAGTCGTGCTTCGGCGACGACGGCAAGGGGGGCTGTGACGCGCCGAAGGCCGATTCGATCGACCAGGCGACGAGCGTGGTGCTGAAGGGCAACGACGTCTACGTCGCCTCCCAGGGAAGCGACTCGCTCACCCGCATGGCGCTCGGCGACAGAGGGAAGCTCGAATGGGTCTCGTGCGTGGCGCCGAAGGTGAGGAAGTGCGGGAAGGTTCCGGCCGGTGCGCTCGATGGTGCCTACGCCGTGGCGCTGCGCGGCAAAAACCTCTACGTGGGCGCTTCCCAGAGCGGCGCGCTCTCGATGTTCAAGCTGCCCCGAAAGTAGGGACTGGCGGGCCTCGCCGAGGCGCTCAGCCCCTCGGCCAGGAATGCCCCATGGCCGTTCCGGGTCGGCTCGGCTAGCGCGCCGAGCCGAAGATCCTCAGCATGAAGAGGAAGAGGTTGATGAAGTCGAGGTAGAGCGCGAGGGCCCCGAGGATCGAGGCCTTCTGCGCCGCCTCGCCGGAGATCCCGCTCTCGCCCATCTGCTTGATCTTCTGCATGTCGTAGGCGGTGAGGCCGCAGAAGACGAGGACGCCGGCGAACGTCACGAACCAGTAGAGCACCGAGTTGGCCCAGAAGATGTTGACGACTGAGCCGATGATGACGCCGATCAGGCCCATGAAGAGGATCGACCCGAGGCTCGAGAGGTCGCGCTTGGTCACGTATCCGTAGACCGCCATGCCGGCGAACATGCCGCCGGCCGTGGCGAACGAGGAGACGATCGAGACCGTCGTGTAGGCCTCGATGATGATCGAGAAGACGAAGCCGGTCACCGCCGCGTAGAGCGCGAACAGGAAGACGGCGACGGAGCCGGAGATCTTGTTGATCCCGGCGGAGATCGCGACCACGAGCCCGATCTGGACAGCGAACAGGCCTAGCCACGCCCAGGGGTGGTCGTTGACCCAGTCGAGCATGTTGCTGCTGGCGGCCACGTAGGCGGCGACGCCCGCGGTGATCGCCAGCCCGACGAACATCCAGCCGAAAACGCTCGTCAGGAACGACTGACGCGCCATCTGCACGTCTGCCGTGCCGAGGGCGGGGGTGGTCCCGAACTGATCGCCGAACTGGTCGCTCATCTGCTCTCCTGCGTGGGTCGAAGGTTCCCGCTGAGGATACTCGGACGGCGGTCGTTCCCCTGTAACGAAGCGGTTTTCCCGTCCGCGACGGATGAGAACATGTGTTCGTGGAGGGGATGGGACCGAATCAGAAGGGAGCGATGGCGGAGATCGCGATTGCGAACGAGGCCGCGCGCTTGGGATGCGGGATCTACTGGCCTCTGGTCGAGCACGGGCGCTGCGATCTGGTCTTGGAGATCAAAGGGCGCATGTTTCGGCTGCAATGCAAGTGGGCTGGAGTCAGGAACAACGTGGTCGAGGTGCGGCTGGCGACTTCGCGCTACACGCCTCGGAACGGCTACGTTCGTACCCAATATTCGGCAGCCGAGGTCGATGCGGTCGCTGTCTACTGCGGGGAGTTGGATCGGTACTTCCTGATTCCGATCCAGGAGGCTGATGGGCGGTCCGGATTCCACCTTCGGCTCGGTCCGCCTAGGAACAACCAGCAGGTGGCGGTAAACTACGCGGCCGATTACGAGTTCCATGGGGCTGTAGTTCAGTTGGCTAGAACGTCTGGCTGGCAGTCAGAAGGTCGTCGGTTCGAATCCGACCAGCTCCACTCTCAACCCGAGGTCGTGGGCGCCGAAGAATTCGGCCTCCACGCTCCTCGCTACGTCCAGCGCGCGAAGGCCGGGGAGTCCTTCTTGATCACCCGCCGCGGCAAGCCGATGGCCGGGGTCGTCCCGCCCGATGCGCTCGGCGCGATACAAACCGCCGATGGTGCAGGCGAAGATGACGATCTGGCACAACCCGCGTTGCTCGAAGAGCCGCCAGACGCTGAAGCTGCTTGAGGACGCGGGCGCCGAGCCCGTCGTGCGCCGCTACCTCGACGACCCACCCACCGCGGCCGAGCTCGACGCAGTGCTCACAGCACTCGGCCTTGAGCCCTGGGATCTAGCCCGTATGGGTGAGCCGCGGGCGAAGGAGCTCGGCCTCGAGGAGATGGAGCACGACCGCGGTGCCTGGATCGATGCGATGGTCGCCGACCCGATCCTGATCGAGCGCCCCGTGGTCATCGCGGCCGACGGCAGGGCCGTCCTCGGCAGGCCTCCCGAGAACGTCGACGAGCTCCTCGGCGGCTGACTTTGATCCGCACAGTCAGCCTGGTCACGTCAGCGGCCTTCGTGATCGCGGTTGCCCTCGTCGTCATCGATACCGACCGCTTCTGGCTGCCGGCACTGGCGCTGCTCTTCCTCGGCTTCACCTTCGGCACCCTCCTCGCCGCCCGCCGCCTCTACATCCGCGCCAGGCAGGTGGTGGCCGCGGCCCGCACGTTCGTCACCGGCGACGTCCGCCACGCTCGCATCGTCGAGGTCGGCGACCCCAGGGGCATATTCGCCCCCTCCGCCGAGACGATCCTCGAGGTCGAGGGCGACGGCGGGCACGTGCACCGCATCGACGTCGAGATGCCGGTGCCGTTCCCCGCAGCCTGGGCCTACCGGCTCGGTCGCCGTTGGAACGTCCCGATCATCGGCCGCAAGCCACTCAGCGAGATGATGGCCGTCGAGCTCAGGCGGGAGGGCTTGAAGATGGATGTCGGCTGGCGCCCCTCTCCCGACGCGCCGGTCGTGGAGCACCGCCTGCGCTGACGCACCCTCGGTGGGTCAGGGGTTGGTCGGGAACCAGGGATCGGTCTCCCAGGTCCGCTCCCCGAGCCTGAACTTCACCCAGTCGACGTACTCGGCGTTCTGCGCCGTGTACCACCGGCCCGACACCCACGCTCCGATCGATCCCCAGAGGTCGCCCGCCCTGTAGGTGCGGCCGTTCTCGGGCCGGACGTCGGGGTTGTTGAGCCAGGTCATCTTGCCGTCGTAGTAGGCGCGCATGATGCCGCCGTAGTAGTCCGCGTTGAATGCGGTCGAATCGCGGGTGAACGGAAGGCAGCAGTGGTAGGGACGGCGCACCTGGAAGATCCCGAAGGAGTCGCCGTTGTCGCCGAGCGTGCTCATCTCCCACCAGCTCTCGTGCACGGCTACGGCGCGCAGCACGTCCTCCGGCAGCCCCCACTTGTTCGCCGCCCACTCGATGATGTCGTCGGTCGATCCGGTGTACTGGCCGTCCACCCAGCGCTGGTAGGGCATGTAGCTGTTGGCGTGGAAGTAGGCGAGCTCGTCCCGGGTCGGCACCGTCGAGTTGGGCACCGCGTTCTCGGGCCGCAGCGTCTCGCGAGTCCGCTCCACGCAGCGAGCGGCCTTGCGGTCCGAGCGCGGACCCCAGCCGATCTTCCGCTGCAGCTTCGCCTTGCCGTCGCAGCGGCTCTTGCCGCCGCCCTTGGCGCCCGCGGCCGCGGCGGCCGGGAGCGTCGCGAGCAGCGCGAAGCAGAGCAGCGCGACGATCGAGGTCCGGCGTCCCATCGACCCACCATCGGCACCAGCACGGCAGACCTTGACGGCCGGACCCTAGAGTCGGCGCGGTGGGAGCCCCGATCACACCGGCGCAGCTCCTGCGCCGCCGCCTCGCCGCCCAGCGCCTCTGCGCCGAGACGGCGGCGTCCTCGGCGCCGGAGGCCGCTGCGGCCGTCTGCGGGATCCAGGCCCAGGACGTGCGCGCCTCCCGCCTCGCCCTGCGCAGCCGCGTCCCCGGAATCGAGCGCGCGGACATCGAAGCCGACGAAGCTCTGGTCCGCACCTGGACGGTCCGCGGCACCGTCCATCTCATACCCGCCGCCGATCACGGTTGGTTGCACGCGCTCACCGGCGAGCGCAACCGCTCCTACTACGAGCGCCTGATCGAGCAGCGCGGGGCCATCGAAGCCGCGCGGCGGGCGCTGCCGGCGATGGTCGCGATGCTCGAGGAGCGCGGGCCGTTGAGCCGCGCCGAGTTGCTTACGGGCCTCGAGGAGCGCGGATCGCCATCGCTCGGCCCGCGGGCGGTCAACGTGCTGATGCCCTGGGCATGCGTGTCGGGACCCATCGTCGGCCTTCCCGACGGGCGGTTCCGCGCGGCCGATCCGCCGCCGCTGGTCGATCGGGAGCAGGCCCTCGCAACCATGGGCCGCCGCTATCTCGCCGGCTACGGACCCGCGACCGAACGGGACCTGGCGAAGTGGTCGGGCCTGCCGCTCGGAACCTGCCGCCGGGCATTCGAGGCCCACGGCGAGACGGAGTGCGCCGGCGAGCTCCACGCGCTCCCGGGGACGCTCGACGCCGAGCTCCCGTCCCCTCCATCGGTGTCTCTGCTCGCCCCCTTCGACACCGCCTTGCTCGGCTGGGCGAGCCGCGAGCCCATCGTGCGGGCCGCTGACGAGGCCGGAGTTCTCCCCGGCGGCGGCATCCTCCGCGCGGTCGCCCTCGCCCGCGGGCGCGCGGTGGCCACCTGGCGCATCGAGGGCTCCGGCCACAAGCGCCGCTTGACCCTCGACGCCTTCGGCCGCGCGCCGGCGAAGCGGGGTCTCGCGGAGGAGGTCGCCGACGTCGGCCGCTTTCTCGGCCTCGATCTCCGGCCTCCCGCCTAGACTCCCCGCCCCATGAACGAGCCCGCCGCCGACGAGCCCGCCCGCTACGACCCGCGCTCCATCGAGCGGCGCTGGCAGCAGCGCTGGGCGGACGAGCGCACCTGGGAGGTCCCCAACCCCGGGCAGGAGGGCTTCGACGACGCCATGCCCAAGGCGTATGTGCTCGAGATGCTCCCCTACCCGAGCGGGGAGCCGCACGTAGGGCACCTGAAGAACTACTCGCTCGGGGACGCGATCGCCCACTTCCGCCGCCGCCACGGCTTCCAGGTCGTCCATCCGATGGGCTACGACGCCTTCGGCCTGCCCGCCGAGAACCACGCGATCAACACCGGCGAGCACCCGCGTGACTCCACCTGGGCGTCGATCGGGCAGTTCAAGGAGCAGTTCCTCTCCTGGGGCATCTCGATCGACTGGAGCCGCGAGTTCGCCACCTGCGAGCCCACCTACTACCGGTGGACGCAGTGGCTCTTCCTGCGCCTCTTCGGGCGCGGACTCGCCTACCGCGAGAACGCCCCCGTCAACTGGTGCCCGAAGGACCAGACGGTCCTCGCCAACGAGCAGGTCATCGACGGCCGCTGCGAGCGCTGCGGCACCGAGGTCGTCCAGCGCGACCTCGAGCAGTGGTACTTCCGGATCACCGAGTACGCCGATCAGCTCCTCGACGATTTCTCGATCCTCGAGTCGTGGCCGGAGCACGTCGTCACGATGCAGCGCAACTGGATCGGTCGCTCGGAGGGTGCCCGCGCCGTCTTCCGCTGCGAGGAGCTCGGCCTCGACTTCCCCGTCTTCACGACCCGCCCAGACACCCTCTTCGGCGCCACCTTCTTCGTGATGGCGCCCGAGCACCCCGATCTCGAGCGGATGATCGAGGGCACGGGCAACGCCGAGGACGTCCGCGCCTATGTCGCCGAGGCCGCTCGCCGCAGCACCTCCGACCGCGAGTCCGAGGGCAAGGACAAGACCGGGGTGCGGATCGAGCGGACCGTCACCAACCCGGTCAACGGCGAGCAGATCCCGGTCTTCGTCGCCGACTACGTCCTCATGGAGTACGGCACCGGCGCGATCATGGCCGTCCCCGCGCACGACGAGCGCGACTTCGAGTTCGCGGCGAAGTTCGGGCTCGATGTCCGCCACGTGGTCGCCCCCGCCGACGGCTCCGAGGTCGGCGCCGGCGAGGCGTTCGTCACCCAGTCCGACGACGTCCGCATCATCGGCTCCGGCGAGCTCGACGGGTTGACCCCGGCCGAGGCCAAGTCCCGCATCGTCGCCCGCCTGGAGTCGGAGGGAAGGGGGGAGGCAGCGGTCAACTACCGCCTCCGCGACTGGCTGCTCTCGCGGCAGCGCTACTGGGGCTGCCCGATCCCGATCGTCCACTGCCCGAGTTGCGGCATGGTCCCGGTGCCCGAGGACCAGCTTCCGGTCGAGCTGCCCGAGATCGAGGACTACCGGCCGAAGGGCAAGTCTCCGCTCGAAGCTGCGACCGACTGGGTCGAGGTCGACTGCCCCTCGTGTGGTGCCGCCGCCCGTCGCGACACCGACACGATGGACACCTTCGTCGACTCCTCCTGGTACTTCCTGCGCTACCTCGATGCCGACAACAATGAGGCGGCCTTCGACCGCGCCATCGCCGACTACTGGATGCCCGCCGACCAGTACATCGGCGGCGTCGAGCACGCGATTCTCCACCTCATGTACGCGCGCTTCTTCGTCAAGGCACTCTCCGACCAGGGGATGCTGGCGGCGCGCGAACCCTTCGCCAACCTCTTCACGCAGGGAATGATCACCCGCGACGGCGCGAAGATGAGCAAGTCGAAGGGGAACGTCGTCAGCCCCGCGGACTACGTCGCCCGCTACGGCGCCGACTCCGCCCGCACCTACGTCTGCTTCATGAGCCCGCCCGACCGGGGCGGCGACTGGGTCGACGAGGGGGTTGAGGGAGTCCACCGCTTCCTCTCGCGGCTCTGGCGGGTCGCCGACGAGATCGCCGCGGGCGCTCCCAGCGCGGGCGGCGACGCCCGGGCGAGCGCCGACGGCTCCTGGCAGCGCGACGCGACGGGCGAGTCCCTGACGCTGCTGCGCAAGGCGCATTGGGCCATCGACAAGGCGACGCGAGACTTCCAGCGCGGCTTCCAGTTCAACACCGTGATCGCCGCGGTGATGGAGCTCGTGAACGAGATCTATCGCGTCAAGGACGAGCTCCCGCGGGACGAAAGCGGCGCCCGCGCCCTCCACTTCGCAACCGCAACGGCCGCGTCGCTGATCTTCCCATTCGCCCCCCATCTCGGTTGTGAGGTCTGGTCTCGCCTCGAGGGCGGCGATCTCTGGACGCAGCCCTGGCCCGAGGCCGACGCGGAGATGCTCGTCGCCGACACGGTCACGCTCGTGGTCCAGGTGAACGGCAAGCTCCGCGACCGGATCGAGGTCGGAGCCGACGCCCCCGAGCAGGAACTGCTCGAGCTCGCCCGCGCGAGCGAGAAGGTGCAGGCGCACCTCGACGGCCACGAGATCGTCAAGGAGATCGTCGTGCCCGGCAAGCTCGTCAACATCGTCGTTCGCTGAGCCTCGCGCGGCGGATGAACGTCTGCTAGAACACGCCACGTGCTCGTCAGGCGCCTCTCCGACGCCGCGGTGAAGGACTTCCACCGTCTCAGCTCCCACATCCTCATGGATGCTGGGGAGCTCGGATCCCGTCACATGACCGTGACCTGGATCGAGGTTCCGAGCGGTGTCTCCCAGGAGCTGCGCTCGCACGAGGAGGCCGAGCAGGTCTACGTCGTCGTGCAGGGGACGGGCACCCTCTCGACCACGGGGGACACCGAGCAGCTTCAGCCCGGAGATCTGGCGCTGATCCCGCCGGCGACAGACCACACCGTCGCCAACGAGGACGAGGCGCCGTTGGCATTGCTGTCGGTGCAGTCGCCGGCGGTCTCCGTCGACGAGACGTTCGGCCGCCAGACCGCCGCGGTCGTCGGCTACGACGAGGACGAAGACGACTACTGAACCGGACGAGCCCGGCGGCGGGGGAGCGACGGTTCGACGCCGCCTCAGCGTTCGCGGCCGCGTGCAGGGTGTCTTCTACCGCGACTCGGTTCGCCGCGTCGCCGAATCCCGCGGTGTCGCCGGATCGGCGACCAACCTCCCTGACGGCTCCGTCGAGGTCGTGCTCGAGGGGCCCTCGGATCAGGTCGAGGCGCTGATCGCCTACTGCTCCAGCGGTCCTGAGCGGGCGGCGGTGAGCCGGGTCGAGTCCTTCGAGGAAGACCCTCGCGGCGAGACCGGATTCCGGACCGCCTGACCCCCAGCCGCTCGAGCCTGTCGGGCCGCACGACGCACGCCGCGGGCGGCGGGCGGCGGGCCGATGTCACGAAGAAGGCACTGCTTCGCGGGTGAATCGGCACCTCCGCGTCTCGATCCGTGACGCGTTCCCCGCCACGATCGGAGCATGAGCCGCGTTCAGCTCGCCGTCTACGCCGCGATCGGAGTCTGCCTGCTCCTACTGGGCATCCGCGCCGTCGAGGGCGCGGGCGCGGAGGGCGCGGGGGAGTCGGGAGTCCGGCTCTCCGCGCAGCCGGTCGGCGGCGCCGGATCGGCCGGCGGCGCCCCGGCATCGGGCGATGTCGTGGTCCACGTCGCCGGCGAGGTGGCGGAGCCGGGCGTCTTCCGCCTGCCTGCGGGCTCACGTGTGACGGATGCGGTCGCGAAGGCCGGAGGGGTGACCGGGGCGGGCGATCCGGACGCGATCAACCTCGCGGCCCGGCTCGCCGACGGACAGCAGATCGTCGTGCCCGGCCGCGTCACGGGTGGCGCCGCTGCCGCGGCCGAGGACGGACCGATCAGCCTCGGTTCTGCCGATCAAGCCGACCTCGAGACGATCGACGGCATCGGCCCCGTTACGGCCGCGGACATCATCGAGTTCCGCGACGAGCACGGCGGCATCTCCTCGATCGAGGAGCTCGACGAGGTGCCGGGCATCGGCCCCGCCACGATCGACGCGCTCTCGGAGCGCCTGCAGCCCTGAGCGATGGCGCGAGTTCTCGGGTGGTGGCGTCACGTGTCGCTCGCCGGCGTTGCGTCGGGCCTCCTCATCGCCCCCACGCTCGCCGCTCCCGCCGGCTGGGAGGTCGTCTGCCTCGCGTCCGCACTCGCCCTCGGCTGGATGTCGCGTTCGATCCTCGACCCTCGGGCGCCGCCAGGGCCGGGGGTGGCGCTCACATGGCTGGTGTGCCTTGCCGCGTTGGCGGCACTTGCGGGGCTCGGGATCGGCGCCATCCGCCTGGCGGCGATCGAGCGCGGCGCGCTGCAGGCCCCGGAGGGCAGCGAGGCGCACGTCAGCGGCTTCGTGGCCGGGTTCCCAAAACGCAGCCTCGGCGATGTACGGGTTCCGCTGGAGACCGACGACGGCCGCATTCTCGCGGTCGTACCCGAGCCGGTCGGCGACCTCACCGTCGGCGCCGAGGTCCGGGCGGTGGGCGAGATCGTCGCGCCGGAGGAGGGTTTCGCCCGCTCTCAGGTCGAGCGGGCCGGAGCCGTCGCCGAGCTCCGCGCCCCTGAGCTGGTCCCGACGGGCGGTGCCCGCGGTGGTCTCGACGGTGTGCTGGACGCGGCCCGCTCTCGCGCCGAGCGGGCGCTGGGAGCCGGGATGAGCGAGGAGCAGTCGTCCCTCGCCCGCGGTTTCGTGCTCGGTCAGGACGACGCCGTCGATCCCGCCACGCGCGAGGCCTTCGCCCGGGCCGGCCTCGCCCACCTGCTCGCGGTAAGCGGCCAGAACGTGATGCTCCTCGCGTTGCTCGGCGGCGTCGTCTTCGCGCTCTTCGGTGCCGGCCTGCGGATGCGACTGACGCTGACGCTGCTCCTGATCGCGGTCTACGTGCCGATCGCAGGGTCCGGCCCGTCGATCGAACGCGCCGGGGTGATGGGCGCGGCGGCAATCCTGGCCACCCTCGCGGGGCGGCCGAGCGAACGGGCCTATCCGCTCCTGCTCGCCGCCGTCGTCACCTTGCTCATCGATCCGCGGGCCGGGACGGATGTCGGCTGGCAGCTCTCGTTCGCGGCGGTCGCCGGGATCATGCTCTGGGCCCGGCCGATCGGCGACCTCCTCGCCGCTCGCCTCCCTCGTCACATCCCCGATCGACTCGCCGCTCCGCTCGCCGACGGGGCCGCGCTGACGATCGCCGCGACGGTGGCAACGGCGCCGCTGATCGCCCACGTCTTCGAGCGCGTCTCGCTCGCCTCGCTCCCCGCCAACGTCGCCGTCCTGCCGGCGGTCGCGCCGGTGATGTGGGTCGGCATGGCGATGTCGATGCTCGCCCAGCTCCCGCCGTGGCTCATCGCAGCAGGCCCGTTGCACCTCGACCCCATCGCCTGGCTCGGCTGGATCGAGGGCGGGCTGATCGACTACGTCGTCCGGGTGGCCGAGACGTCGGCGGCACCGAGCTGGGCGGTGGCTCCCGTCGGGCTTCCCGGCGTGCTCCCGCCGCTGCTCGCCGGCATCGCCGTCGCCACCGGGCTCAGTGTCCTCCTCGCCGCGCTCGGCCGCCGGCGAGGGTTGGGGGCGGTGCGGTCGGTCTCGCTCGGTGTAGCGGTCGCTCTTCTGCTCGCGCTGCTGCCTGCTGCCCTCGGGACGGGCCCAGGCGCCCCGCGAGGTCCCGCCCGCGGCGAGCTCCAGATCACCGAGATCGACGTCGGCCAGGGCGACGCGACGCTGTTGCGCACGGCGAACGGGCCGCCGGTGCTCGTCGACGGAGGACCGCCGGGGGCAGCCGCCGCCGAGGGGCTCACCGAGCTCGGTGTGGAACGGCTCGGGGCGGTCGTCGTCACCCACGACGAGCTCGACCACGCCGGCGGGCTCGCCACCGTCCTCGACCGCTTCGAGGTCGGTGAGCTCGTCCACGCGCAGCCGGCCCCCGAGTTGCAGGCGATGGCGCGCGGCGCCGGGATCCCGATCGAGCGGGTGGCCGCGGGGTCGGCTCTGCGCTTCGGCCGACTCCGGCTCGACGTCCTGTGGCCGCCGCGGGAGCGGTTCGCCGACCCCTCACCCGAGCGCAACGCCGACGCGGTGGTGATGCTCGCCCGATTCCGGGGCTGGAGTGCGCTGCTCAGCGCCGATGCCGAGCAGGAGCTCACGCACCTCGACCCTGGTCCGCTGGACCTCCTCAAGGTCGCCCATCACGGCAGCGACGACGCCGGTCTGGGATCCCTACTCGAGCGTTCGCTGCCTCGCCTCGCCTTGATCGGCGTCGGCGCCGACAACGGCTACGGGCACCCGACGGCGGCGACGCTGACCACCCTCGCCGAGCACGGGGTCTGCACGCTTCGCACCGACCTCGACGGCACTTCCGGCGTCTTCGTCGGGCCGGAGGGGATGCGGGCCTGGAGCGAGCGCGGGCCACCTGGATGCAGCGGCTAGGCGCGCCCTCCGGGATGGCTCCTAGACTCGGCTCCGATGGCTCCCGAGATGAAGCCCGCCTACCTGCTCGCCGGCGACGACGAGTCGAAGCTGTCGGCGGCGCTCGCGCGGCTGCGCTCGCGAGCCGAGCGCGAGGGCGGCGCCGGCGCGCTCGAGGACTTCTCCGGGGCGCCGGGCGCCGCGCCCGATGCGGACGGGCTGATCGGAGCGATGCCGGCGATCTCGCTTATGGCGAGTCGGCGCTACCTGCTCGCGGACGGCGTCGAGCGCTGGAAGGCCGCGCAGGTGGGTGCGATCGCCGATGCGCTGGCGTCTGCGGGTCCCGACATCACGGTCGTCCTCGTCGCGCGTGGGAAGGCGCCCAAGGGGCTGGCGGAAGCGGTCACGAAGGCCGGGGGCGATGTGCTCACCTACGAGGCGCCGCGCCGCCGCGACCTGCCCTCCTGGCTCGTCAACTCCGCGCGGGAGCGAGGCTTCCAGCTCACCCCGCAGGGGGCTCGGGCGCTGGTTGCCCGGGTGGGCGAGGGCACCGCGCGTCTCGCCACCGAGATCGACCGGCTCTCGATCTGGGCCGGGGAAGGGGGCCTCGTCGACATCGAGGACGTCGAGGCGCTCACCACCGACACCTCCGAACGGGCCGGCTGGACGCTGGGCGACGCGATCGTCGCCCGCGACGTCGAGGCCGCCGTGGTGAACGCCGACGCCCTGCTCGACCAGGGAGAGGCGGTGACGCCGCTCGTCTACGGCATGGCCTCGCGCCTGCGCAGCGCGCACCAGGCCGCGGTGATGCTGGCCGCGGGTACCCCGGCGCAGAAGGTGGAGGCGGCGCTTCCGATGGCCCCGTACCCGTCGAAGATGCTGGTCCGGTCCGTCAGCGGGGTCGACCCGTCGGCGCTGGCGGACGCGATCGGCGCAATCGCCGACCTCGAATGGTGGACGCGCGGTGGCTCCGACTACGACGCGCCGGTCGCGATGACGCTCGCCGTGCGGCGAGCGGCGGGCGGAGGTTGAACCTGCGAGCTAGCCCTGGGCGCCGGCGCGGATGCGCGCGGCGCGGCTCTTCTTGCGGCCGCCCGTGCGCTCGTGCAGGGCGCCCTTCTGGACGGCCTTGTCGATACGAGCGATCAGGGTCCGGTGCTCCGTCTCGATCGAGTCGCCATTACCGGACTCGACCGCGGACTCGAACCTGCGGAAGTGCGTCTTGATGGCGCTCTTGAGGCGGCGGTTCTCCTCGTGCTCCCGTTCGGAACGCAGGATCCGCTTCTTCTGTGAGGCGATGTTGGCCATAAGCGGCGGCGTACTTTAGCGGTCCATGACGGAGCGGACAGACCGAGTCGAACCGGGGATCGCGATCGGGGCCGCCGACTACGGCCCTGATTCGACCGCCATGGAGGAGGAGGTGGTCGAGCGCGAGCGCCGCCTCGGCCGCTCGACCGCGTTCTTCAGCATCGCAACGGGGCTCTCCCGCGTCGCCGGTCTCGTCCGCGAGATCTTCGCGGCGAGCTACTTCGGCGTCGGCATTCAGATGTCGGCGTTCACGATCGCCTTCCTCGTCCCGAACCTCGTCCGCTCGCTGTTCGCCGACGCCGCCCTGCAGGCGGCGTTCGTCCCCGTCTTCACCGAGCAGCTCGAGCGCGGTCGCAAGATCGAGGCGTTCCGGCTCGCCTCGACGCTGATCTTCGCGGCGACGCTGGTGCTCGGCCTGATCACCGCGCTCTTCATCCTGCTGGCGCCGTGGGTGATGCCGCTGTTCGCCCCCGGCTACTCGGGGGCCGAGCTCGACCTCACCGTCTCCCTCTCCCGGGTTCTGTTCCCGATCCTGATCATGCTCGGCGTCTCGGGAATCGTCGTCGGCGTCCTCAACAGCTACAACCGCTTCGGCGTCTTCGCGATCGCCCCGTTCTTCTGGAACGTCGCGATCGTCGCCGTGCTCGTCGGGCTCGCCCCGGCCTTCCCCAGCGGCGACGAGATCTACGCCTACGCCATCGGCGTCGTCGTCGGCACCGCCCTGCAACTCGCGATGGTCGCCTACGACCTGCGCAACACGCCCTTCCGGCTGCGTCGCGTCTTCGAATGGCGCAGCGGCCTCGTCAAGCGGGTCCTGCTGCTGATGCTGCCGGTGACGATCAGCCTCGGGCTGATCAACTTCAACCTCGCGATCAACGGCATCTTCGGCTCGCTCGTCCCCGGGGAGGGCGAGGATGCCCCCGCCGCGATCGACAAGGCGTTCCGCATCTACATGCTGCCGCAGGGGATGTTCTCGGTCGCCGTCGCCACCGTCGTCTTCCCGACGCTCGCTCGCTTCGCTGCGCGGCGCGACTTCGACGACCTCCGCAGCACGGTCGCCAACGGGATGCGGATGATCCTGCTCGTCCTCGTTCCCGCCGCGTCGGCGATCCTCGTCCTCTCCGAGCCGATGGTCAGGCTCGTCTACCAGCGGGGCGACTTCTCAGCCGCCGACACGGATCTTGTCGCCACCGCGCTGTTCTGGTTCGCGTTCTCACTTCCCTTCAACGGCCTCTTCCTGCTTCTGACCAGGACCTTCTTCAGCCTCCAGCGACCCTGGGTGCCGACCGCGATCTCCGCCCTCAACCTGCTCGTGACCGCCGGCGTCTCCGCCGCGCTCTACAAGCCCTTCGGCGTCGCGGGGATCGTCTCAGCGACCGCCCTGGCGACCCTCGCCAGCGTGATCGCGCAGATGATCGTCCTGCGGGGTCAGCTCAACGGAATCGAGCTCGGCAGCCTGCTCGACGGCGCCATCAGGATCAGCGTGGCCTCGTTGGTGCTCGCCGCCGTCTCCTGGGGGATCTGGGACGTCCTCGACGACGCCGTCGGCCGCGGCACGATCGCGCAGATCGTCTCGCTGGGGATCGCCCTCCTCGTCGGCGCCGCCGTCTACCTCGGCGCCGTTCTCGCGATGCGCGTGCCCGAGGCCAAGCAGCTGCTCGGCGTGCTCAGGCGCTGAGGCACGGCGGCGGAGCCGAGCAGCGCCGTCAGGGCTGGTCCTGGTCTCCCGACTTCTCGAGCGGAGGCATCAGGTCGGTGAGCATCTCGATGGCGATTCGAAGGTCCTCGGGCGTGTCCTCGTTTTCCTCCGGCGTCTCGGCCGTGCCGCCCGTGCCCTCCTCGTCGCCGTAGGTGATCGTCGCGTAGACGTGGTCTGTCAGCTGCTCGTCGGGTAGCTCGCCGAGGTCGGAGGCCGCAAGGTGGGCGCGGATCTCGTTCAGCTGCTCCTCGGGGACCGTGAACCTGGACCGGTGCGGCCGCTCCTCGTCGCGGTACTGGACGCTGGTCGTGGCCTTCCCGTGCTCGTCGATCTCGATCGAGCGCGCGACCGGCGGATAGCCGACGAAGACCTTGTAGGCGATCGGCTCGGCGGGACCCTCGGCCTGGGTCGAGGTCTCCTCGCCCTCCCCGCAGCCGGCCAGAAGGGACACAGCGGCCACGAGCAGTCCGATCCCGGAAGCGCGCATCGACACCACCCTAGAAGAACGTCGACCCCTCGGCGCGCGGGTTCCGCTTCCGGCTTCGGTGTGGAGTCGTGCGCTCATGCATCTACGCTACGGCGCTCCCGGCGATCCGTCACACGCCACCTCGGTCACGGGATCACCGCCATGGACCACATCCGCAACTTCTCGATCATCGCCCACATCGACCACGGCAAGTCGACACTGGCCGATCGCATCCTCGAGCTCACCGGCGCCGTCGACGAGCGGCAGATGCGGGCGCAGGTCCTCGACTCGATGGACCTCGAGCGCGAACGCGGGATCACGATCAAGGCGCAGGCGGTGCGGGTCGAGTACACGGCGCCCGACGGGGACGCCTACCACCTGCACCTGATCGACACCCCGGGGCACGTCGACTTCTCCTACGAGGTCTCCCGCAGCCTCGCCGCCTGCGAGGGCGCGCTGCTCGTCGTCGACGCCGCACAGGGCGTCGAGGCGCAGACGGTCGCCAACACCTACGCCGCGATCGACGCCGGTCTCGAGCTGATCCCGATCCTCAACAAGGTCGACCTTCCGGGTGCCGAGCCCGAGCGGGTCGCCGAGGAGGTCGCCGACCTACTCGGCACCGATCCCGACGAGGCGATCCACATATCGGCGAAGACCGGGATGGGGGTGGACAAGGTGCTCGAGGCGATCGTCGAGCGGATCCCCGCTCCGTCCGGTGTCGCCGACGGGCCGCCGCGCGCGCTGATCTTCGACTCCGAGTTCGACCAGTACCGCGGGGTGGTCGCCTACGTGCGGATGATCGACGGCTCCTTCGCCAAGGGCGACTCGATCCGGGCGATGCAGAGCGGCACCCAGGCCGACATCGACGACCTCGGCTTCTTCCGGCCGGAGATGACCGCCGCCGACGGCATGGAGGCGGGCGAGGTCGGCTACCTGATCACCGGGCTCAAAGACGTGGCGAAGCTGCGCGTCGGCGACACGCTGACCGCGAAGGCGAACCCCGCGGAGGAGCCGCTCGCCGGCTACCGCGAGGTGCAGCCGGTCGTCTTCTGCGGCCTCTTCCCGATCGACAGCGACCGCTACGACGACCTTCGTGACGCGCTCACCAAGCTCGCCCTCAACGACGCCGCGCTCTCCTGGGAGCCCGAGACCTCCGACGCGCTCGGGTTCGGCTTCCGCTGCGGCTTCCTCGGTCTCCTGCACATGGACATCGTGCGCGAGCGCCTCGAGCGCGAGTACGACCTCGACCTGATGGCGACGACCCCGAACGTCTCCTACCTGGTGATGAGGACCGACGGCGAGGTCGTCGAGGTCCACAGCCCCGCCGACCTCCCGGATCCGGCGCGCATCGACGAGATCACCGAGCCCTACATCCGCGCCTCCCTGATCTGCCCGAAGGAGTTCGTAGGCGCCGTCATGGAGCTCTGCCAGTCGCGCCGCGGAACCCACGTCGACATGCACTTCCTCAGCTCCGAGCGCGTGCAGATCCGCTACGACCTGCCGCTCGGCGAGATCGTCCTCGACTTCTACGACCAGCTCAAGTCGCGGACCAGCGGCTACGCCTCGCTGGACTACGAGCCGCTCGACAACCGCCCCGGCGACCTGGTCAAGCTCGACGTCCTGCTCGCGGGCGACACGGTCGACGCGCTCTCGGTCATCTGCCATCGCGACAACGCGCTCGAGCAGGGCAAGAAGCTCGTCTCCCGCCTGCGCAAGACGATCCCCAGGCAGCAGTTCGATGTCCCGGTGCAGGCCGCCGTCGGCTCGCGCATCCTCGCCCGCGAGACGGTCAAGGCCGTCCGTAAGGACGTCACCGCGAAGCTCTACGGAGGCGACGTCACCCGCAAGAACAAGCTCCTCGACAAGCAGAAGAAGGGCAAGAAGCGGATGAAGCAGGTCGGTTCGGTCGAGGTGCCTCAGGAAGCGTTCCTCGCCGTGCTGACGCTCGACGACTAGGGAGGACCAACGGCACGCCCTCAGCGCCCGAGGAACGTCGCGATCAGGGCCGCGAGCCGCTCCGGCTCCTGCGCCATGAACGCGTGGCCGCAGCCGGGGAAGCGGGCGAGCCACGACTCCTCGGAGCGGTCCGCGATGAGCTCGGCGTTCACGGGCGGGATGACGACGTCGAGCGTGCCGGTGGCCGCGAGCGTCGATATCGAGGCGAGCGCTGAGCGGTCGCGGTCGTCGTGCCAGGAGCGCATCGCCGTCTCCTGGGCGCTCAACGACCCATGGTCGAGCTGCGCGCGGGCCGCGGCCACGATTTCGCCGAACTCGGAGTCGATCGGCTCGGCGACGCCGGGAGGGAAGAGCAGTGAGATCAGCCGGCTCGCCTGCTCCCGGGGAGTCCCGCCGTGGTCGATGAGCCGCCGCCAGGTCGCGCCGTCGCAGAGCTCCGCCCCGGCGCCGGGGTCGGTGGCGAGGAGGATCAGCGCCTCGACCCGCTCGGGGGCCGCGAGCGCGATCGCCTGCGCGACGAAACCGCCCATCGACCAGCCGAGCACGGGTGCGGAGCTGATCCCGAGTGCGTCCATCACCGCGAGCACGTCGGCGGCCATCGAGTCGGCGCTCACCTCGGTCGGGCCGCCGGTGGCGGTGGAGGAGCCGACGCCGCGGTTGTCGGGGCAGATCAGCCCCGAGGCGCGCGCGAGCGCGGCCAGGAAGGTCGGATCCCAGTCGAGGTTCGTGGCCGCGTAGCCGTTGATCACGACGAGCGGCGGGCCGTCGCCGAGGCGCCTCACCCCGATCGCGGCACCTGCGACCTCGATCCTCTCGGTCGTCTCCTCCACGCCCCTGAGTATCGCCCAGCCGCGGATCCCGGTGGGCTCGAAACCCGGATAGGCTCGGCCCGGTGAGCGCGGGGAGAGTATTCGGGATCGTGCTGGCGCTGCTCGCGCTCGCGGCCATCGCGCTGATGGTCTTCCGGCCGGCGCGCGTCGTCGGCCCCAGCGAGGACTCGCTGGCGCACTCGCTGGTCTCGGCCGCGAACGCTTCCGAGGGTGGAACCTGCCTCGAGGGAGGCCAGGGCGGCAAGGACGGCGGAGGTTGGCTGTGCCGCCTCCGCGGCCGTCCCGACGGCGCTTCGGACGTGCGCGCGGTCGTCTACGCGGTCGATGTGGACGGATGGGGTTGCTGGAACGCCCACGTGGTCCAGGGGCGACCGGGAGGCGGGATGACCCGCACCCTCGACGGCTGCATCACCGCCGCCGACTTCGCGCGCATCGGCGGTTAGGGCGTCCGAGCCGGTTCACACCTCGTTCACCGGACCGGCGGCCTCAATATCCTGCCCCGATGGGCGGAGTTCCGGCGGAACGAGGGTTGGAGGAGGCTACGCGCGAGCGCTCGTGGATGAATGCCCACACCGCTTCGATCGCGGGCCTCGTCGTCTACGTGATCGCGACGATCATCCTGGTCAGCGCCGACGGTGTCCTGCTCGCCCGCGACACCGTCTTCGCCTGGCTGATGGTCGGGATGCTGATGGTCTCGCTCTCGGACCTGAAGGGCTGGGCCCGCGGTGTGATCGTCGACTGGCTCCCCTACTTCGGGATCCTCTTCCTCTACGACTTCCTCCGGGGGCAGGTCGGCCAGAACCCGATCTTCGAGCCGCACCTGATGCCGCAGATCGACTTCGACCGGTTCCTCTTCAGCTCGGTCCCCAGCGTCTCGCTGCAGGAGCGCTTCTGGGATCCGCTGCACATCGACGCGCTCGACGTCGCGGTCTGGGCCGTCTACATGACCCACTTCTTCATGGTCTTCCTGATCTCGGCGGTGCTGTGGAGGGTGGCTCGGCCGAAGTTCCTGGAGTTCCGCGCGATGGTCTGCACGCTGAGCATGGCCGCGTTCACCACGTACGCGCTGTTCCCGGCGGTGCCGCCGTGGATGGCGAGCGACCAGAACGCCGTCGGCCCGATCACCAGGCTGATCGGCAACGTCTGGGCGCATCTCGGGGTTGGCGCCGCGAGCGCGATCTGGGGGCACGGCAGCGATTGGTCGAACGTGGTCGCGGCGGTTCCCTCCCTCCACGTCGGATTCCCGGCGCTGATCCTCTGCTTCTTCTGGCCGACCGGGAAGTGGTGGGTGCGTGCGATCTGCCTCGCCTACGTCCTCGCGATGAGCTTCGCCCTCGTCTACGCCGGCGAGCACTACGTCTTCGACATCGTCCTCGGCTGGATCTACGCACTCGCCACCTACGTCGGGGTGCGCAAGGTCCGGGCGCTGTGGGCGTCGCGCCGGGAGCGCCGCGCGGCGCAGCGGGCCGATGAGGTCCCGGCGACGAGTTAGGCACCCCTAACGAACTGCTACATTCGCCCGTGGATGGCAGCGGGACGCCTCGTCAAGACCAAGAAGAAGTGCTGCAAGTCGGGTCCGCGGTGCAAGAAGTGCCCGGCCGCGATGCGCAAGCTCGAGCGATCCGGCCTCGCCACGCGCGTCAGCAAGCGCAGCTACATGGTCTCGCTCGACGCCACCAAGAAGGACCTCAAGGAAGCCCGCAAGCGCTGAGCGTCTTCGAATCCCCCGCGGGACGGGGAATGACGTTCGCCGGATCGGGGTAGGCTCCGGCCACCCCCGAGGAGAGGAGCCCCAAGATGCGTATGCGTGCCGCCGTGCTCGAGGAGTTCGGCCAGCCCCTGGAGGTCCAGGAGGTCGAGCTCGCCGACCCCAAGCCCGGCGAGGTGCTCGTCCGGATCGTCAACTGCGGGGTCTGCCACACCGACATGTACACGGCGTCGGGCGCCGACCCGTCCGGCTACGCGCCGGCCGTCCTCGGTCACGAGGGGGCCGGGGTCGTCGAGAAGGTGGGTGACGGCGTCACCTCGGTCCAGGCCGGCGACCATGTCGTCACGCTTTTCTCACCGCAATGCGGCGAGTGCGTCCACTGCGTCGACCCGCGCACCAACCTCTGCATGGCGATTCGCGCCGAGCAGAATCTCGGCCACCTCCCCGACGGGACCGTTCGCCTCAGCCGTCCCGGCTCCGGCGAGGACATCCGTCACTTCATGGGCACCTCCACCTTCGCCGAGTACACGGTGATGCCGGAGATCGCGCTCGCCAAGATCGACCCCGAGGCGCCGCTCGACCGCGCCTGCCTGTTCGCCTGCGGCCTCTCGACCGGCCTCGGCGCGGCGATGAACACCGCCAAGGTCACCGAGGGCTCCACCTGCGTCGTCTTCGGCGCGGGCATGGTCGGATTGGGGGCCGTCGCCGGCTGCCGCCTCAGCGGCGCCGAGCGGATCATCTGTGTCGACCTCTCCGACGATCGTCTCGCCCTCGCCGAGGGGCAGGGCGCGACCGACCTCTTCAAGGCCGACGAGAACACCGTCGAGCGCCTGCTGGAGATGAGCGAGGGCGGTTTCGGCTACGACTTCACCTTCGAGGCGACCGGCCTCGTCAACGTGATGGCGCAGGCCGTCGAGACCGCGCGCATGGCTTGGGGGCTCTGCACGATCGCGGGCGTCGCCGGCAAGGGGGAGACGCTCGACGTGATCCCGCGCTGGCTGATCACCGGCCGCCGCGTCGCCGGCTCCTCCTTCGGCGGCGTCAAGGGCCGTGAGGGTGTTCCGAAGCTCGTCGACCTCTACATGCAGGGCGAGATCGACGTGGATCCGTTCATCTCCCACCGGATCACCCTCGACGAGGTCAACAAGGGCTTCGACCTGATGCACGCCCAGGACGGGATCCGCAGCGTCATAGAGTTCTGAGCATGATCCTTCAGCGAGTCGAACAGGCCGAGTGGCTCTCCAACGCCTACCTCGCGGTCGACGGCATCGGCGGCACCGGAGTCCTGATCGACTCCAATGGCGTCACCGAGCCGCTGGCCGAGCGGGCGGAGCGGGAGGGGACCACGGTCACCCACATCCTCCTCACCCACCACCACTGGGACCACGTGTATGGGCTCAAGGAGCTGGCCGAGCGCTTCGGCGGGATCCCGGTGCTCGCGCACCCGAAGACGGCGGAGCTGCTCGATGACGGCCTCGTCACCGGGACGATCGACCACAACGACGTGCTCGAGACCGGGGACCTGAAGATCGAGGCGATCCACACGCCCGGCCACTGCGCCGACCATCTGGCGCTGCGGATCAACGACGACGACCTGCTCACCGCCGACGCGCTCTTCAAGGGGACCGTGGGCGGCACCGCCAACCCGACCGCCACCGGCCTCGGCGACCTGAAGGCGTCGATCATGGACCGGATCATGGAGCTGCCGAACGACACGCGGATCCACCCCGGCCACTGCGAGCCCTCGACGATCATCGAGGAATGGGAGAGCAATCCGTTCATCCGCTACTGGCGCGGGCTCGACGAGCCGGCGCCGGAGCCAGTCACGATCGGGCCGCCCGACGCCGAGGAGCGCCGCGAGGCCGAGCTGCTGGTCTGGGGGCCCGACTACGACGGCGGCAACAAGGCGCTGATCCGCTTCGCCGACGACGGCACCGAGACGATCACGGGCGGCTCCCAGGTCAAGCGCGAGAGGTAGATCCACCGTCGGGCCCGTCGGGATCCCCGGCTTCGCGCCCGCGCAAATAGACTCCGCCGCATGCCAGTCAAGACAGAAGCGATCGGCAAGGAGTACCCGCCGGTCACCTACGAGGTCGGGGCCGAGAAGATCCGCGAGTACGCCGATGCCGTGGGTCAGGGCGAGGCCGTCCACCGCGACCGCGAAGCGGCGCAGGCCGCCGGATTCCGCGACGTCGTCGCGCCGCCGATGTTCGCCGTCGTCTACAGCGCCCGCGCCCTCGGCCCGGGGATCCTCGACCCCGAGGTCGGGATCAACTTCGCGACGATGGTCCACGGCGGCCAGGAGTTCGTCTGGGGGGAGCCCGTCTGCGCCGGCGACACGATCACGACGACGGCGCGCGTCGCCGACATCAGCGAGAAGGACGGCAAGGGCTTCTACGTCTTCGAGTCCACCTCGGTCAACCAGGACGGCGACGAGGTCGTCCGCGCAACTTGGACGAACATCGTCCGCGGCGTCTGAGGAGGCGATCCGACCATGGCTGATCTCAACCAGGGCGATTCGATCCCCGAACTGAAGGTGACCCCCGACAAGTACCTGCCGCACCGCTACGCGGGCGCCTCCGGCGACTTCAACCCGATCCACATCGACAACGACTTCGCGCAGATGGTCGGACTGCCGCGCAACATCCTCCACGGCCTCTACTCGATGGCCCAGGTGGCCCGCGCTCAGACCGAGGCTGCGGGCGGAGACCCGCGCTCGCTGCGCAGGCTCAAGGTCCAGTTCCGTGGGATGGGCGTTCCCGAGGAGGAGATCGTCGTCACCGGCACCGTCCGCGAGCGCGACGGCGACACGGTCGTGGTCGAGACCGAGGCGTACCAGGGGGACAACGGCATCGTCCGCAACGCCGAGGCTGAGATCGAGTTGCGTTGAAGCTCGCCGCGATCGTCGTGATCGCGCTGGCCTTCGGCGCGGCGGCGGTTCCGATCGCGGGCGCCGCCAAGCAGATCTCCGACGAGACGACCTGCAAGGACCTCGCCGAGGCGGGGGCCGAGCCGGCGCCGGGGGACAACTGCATCGCCGCCTCGACGCAGCGCCGCGCGGTGATCGCCGGCCTGCTCGGGCTGTCGGCGGTCGCCGCAGTCGCGGCGATGATCGCCGGAGGGGTCGCGGCGATCCGCGACGGACGCGGCATCGGCCTGGCTCTGCTGGCCATGCTGGCGATCGGCCTCTTCTTCGGCGCCTACGCCGCCGCCCGCGTCTGAGCCCGTCGTCCACGCCGCCACGCCGTTCCATCGCTGAAGGCGGCCCGACCTAGAATCTCGGGTCATGCTCACCGAGCGCCAAGAGCTGATCCTCGACCTCGCGGTCGAGGGCTACCTGAAGACCGGCCAGCCGGTCGGCTCGCGTGCGATCTCCGACCGCGACGACGTCGACTGGGGTCCCTCCACTGTCCGCGCGGAGTTCGCGGTGCTCGAGCGCGAGGGCTATCTGACCCATCCCCACACCTCCGCCGGCCGCGTCCCCACCGACGCGGGCTACCGCCGCTACGCCGACGACCTGATCGAGTCGCGCGTCCGGCCCGCGCAGGCGGCGCCCCAGATGCCGGGCGTGAGCGGCCTCTCGCAGGTCCGCCGCGAGGTCGACGAGGCGCTGCGCGAGACGACCGCCGCGCTCGCTCAGGCCAACGACCTGCTCGCGCTCGTGACCGCGCCCCCGTCGAGCACGGCGACGATCCACCGCATCGAGGTCCTGCGTCTGCACGCGCGCGTGGTCGTGGTCGTCGCGATCGCCGACAACGGCGACGTCGCCAAGCGCGTCTTCACCTTCGACAGCCCGGTCGACTCGGGGCTCGTCGAGTGGGCCTCCTCGTTCCTGAACGAGCGGCTCGCCGGCCTCGGGATCGGCTCGCGCACCATCACGGCCCGCCTCGAGGATCCGGAGCTCGGCGACCACGAACGCCGCTTCCTCGGCGAGATCCGCGCCGCCGTGGAGGAGCTCGCCGAGGCCTCGCCGCAGGAGCTCTACATGGAGGGGACTGCGCGGCTGCTCTCCGAATCGCACGCCGCCGACATCCCGCAGCCGGACGGCGTCGTCCGCGCTCTCGAGGGTCGGGTGAGCGTGCTCAGCGTGCTCCGCTCGGCGCTGCGCGAGCGCTCGGTCTTCCTCTGCATCGGCGAGGAGAACCCGGAGCCCGCGCTGCGCTCGGTGAGCATGGTCAGCGCCTCCTACGGTCTCGGCTACCGCAACCTCGGCGCGGTCGGGGTCGTCGGCCCGTTGCGCATGGACTACGCGACCGCGATCGACTCGGTCCGCGACGCCGCCGGCGAGCTCTCACGCTTCTTCGCGACGGTCTACGAAGGCTGACCAGGGACACTGACCTGATGCCCCAGGACTACTACGAGACCCTCGGCGTCGACCGGGGGGCCGACGAGGCCGAGATCAAGAAGGCCTTCCGGCGCCTCGCCCGTGAGCTCCATCCCGACGTCAACAAGGACGACCCCGAAGCCGAGGAGAAGTTCAAGGCGGCTGCGGAGGCCTACGAGGTGCTCTCCGACCCTGAGCGGCGCCGGACCTACGACGCCTTCGGCCACGAGGGCCTGCGCTCCGGCGGCTTCCACTCCCAGGCGGCCGGGGCCGGGGGCTTCCAGGACATCTTCGACGCGATCTTCGGCGGCGGCGGCGCCGGGTCCCCCTTCGAGGACCTCTTCGGCGGGGGCGGCGGTCGCAGCGGCCCTGCGCCGGGCGGCGACATCGGCGTTCGGGTCGGGATCGACCTCGCCGACGTGCTCGAGGGCACGACCGAGGAGGTCGCGTTCCGAGCGGTCGTCCGTTGCGAGCACTGCCGCGGCAACGGCGCCGAGCCCGGCACTCCGATCCACACTTGCGAGACCTGCGGCGGACAGGGCCAGGTGCGGCAGGCGACCCGGACCCCGTTCGGCCAGATGGTGCGTGCGGCCCCGTGCCCGACCTGCAACGGGGCGGGGAAGATCCCGGAGACGCCTTGCGAGGTCTGCGGGGGTGACGGCAGCGTCGCCGAGCGCAAGACCTACGACGTCGACATCCCCGCCGGCATCGAGAACGGGCAGCGGATCAGGATCAGCGGGGCGGGCCATGCCGGCGATCCCGGCGCGCCCGCCGGCGATCTCTACGTGCAGGTCGAGGTCGCCGAGGACGAGCGGTTCCACCGCGAAGGCTCCGATCTGCTCACCGTCCTCGACGTCCCGGCGACGGTCGCGATGCTCGGCGCCACCGTTCAGGTGGAGACGCTGACCGGCGAGCGCGACGTCGAGGTCGAGGCGGGAACCCAGCACGGCGACTCGGTCCGTCTCAAGGGGGAGGGCCTGCCCAGCCTCCACGGCGGTCGCGGCTCCAAGCGCGGGGACCTGCACGTCGCGATCAAGGTCGTCACCCCGGTGAAGCTGAACGACGAGCAGCGCGAGCTCGCCGAGCGGCTTGACGCGACCCTCGAGGAGCGCAACGTCCCGGGTGCCCGCGACGGCTTCTTCGGCCGGTTCCGCAAGGCGTTCAAGTGAGATCGACACCCGCGGTGCGCCGGTGATCCGGCTCGCCGTCCGCTGCGCTCCCGAGCAGGCGGAGATCGTCCTCGCCGAGCTCGTCGCGCTCGTGCCGGGCGGCGTCGAGGAGGACCGGGGGCCGGGTTTCGTCGAGTACGCGATCTACGGGCCGCCGGGCGAGTTGCCCGAGCTCCCGGACCTGCAGGCGGCGGCGGGGGACGGCCTCGTCGAGATCGAGACCACCGAGATCCCCGACGACTGGGCGGACCGCTGGCGCGACTTCCACGAGCCCGTCGTCGTCGGCGACGGGCGGATCGTCGTCAGGCCCTCGTGGGAGGCCGAGGCGCCCGACGTCGCCGCGGCCGAGATCGACATCGTCGTCGACCCCGGGCAGGCCTTCGGCACGGGCGCCCATGCGACCACGAAGGCCTGCTTGGAGCTGCTGCTCGAGCTCGCCGACCACGGCGAGGCCCGGGGACCGCTGGTCGACTGGGGGACCGGTTCGGCCGTCCTCGCGATCGCCGCCGCGAAGCTCGGCTGGGAGCCCGTCACGGGCGTCGATCACGAGGTGGCTGCGATCGAGGCCGCCCGGCAGA
Organism: Thermoleophilales bacterium; assembly: GCA_020636895.1. Classification (GTDB taxonomy): domain Bacteria; phylum Actinomycetota; class Thermoleophilia; order Solirubrobacterales; family 70-9; genus RHKX01. The sequence continues at coordinate 643,140 of JACJWZ010000001.1, forward strand.
ATGCAGGGCGGAACGGGGTCGAGGGCGCATTCGAGCGCCTGAACCTGCGCGAGCAGGTGCCCCCGGTCGCGCCCACGGTCGTCGCCAACATCACCGCGCCGCTGCTCCTCGAGCTCGCCGCCCGGATCGCCTCCGGCGAGATCGAGCGGCCCCGCACGCTCGTCCTCAGCGGGATCCTGCGGACCGAGGTCGACCGGGTGGCCGGCGCCTACGCGGGCGCCGGGCTCGGCGAGGGGTCGCGCCGCGAGTCCGGCGATTGGGCAGCGCTTCTGCTTCGCGGCTGACGACCGCCGTTGCGGTTAGGTTGCCGCCATGATCGCCAGCGCCACAGTCCAGTTCTACGACGTCATCACGTTCTTCCACATCGCCGCGGTGGTCGTCGGCTTCGGCCCGACCTTCGCCTACGCGGTGTTCGGTAACGTCGCCGCCCAGAGCGGCATGCGGGCGTCGCTCGGCGTCTCGCGCTCGATCGTCGTCTGGAACCGAACCGGGCTGACGATCTGCATGGTCATCATCTTCCTCTCGGGCATGTACCTGGCGACGTACGAGAGCTACTGGGAGTTCAGCGACTTCTTCATCTCCTGGGGGTTCGTCGCGATCCTCGTCCTTTTCGGCGTCGTCCACGGGTTCTTCCTGCCGCGGGAGAAGGCCCTGGTGACGCTGCTCGAGGAGGAGGTCGCCAAGCCGGGTGGCTCGGAGTCGACCGACATGCCGCCCGAGATCGCCGCCCGCTACGACGCGATCGGCAAGGTCGGGATGGCCGCGGGCGTGTTGATCATCCTGACCATCTACGTGATGACGGCGAAGCCGTTCTTGTAGAAGCATCGGTGCATGGCCGCCGCTGACAGCTCGCTCCCGATCGCCATGTTCGACTCGGGAGTCGGCGGCCTCACCGTCCTGCACGAGTGCCTGGTCTCGCTCCCTTCCGAGGACTTCCTCTACCTCGGCGACAGCGCCAACTTTCCCTACGGCACCAAGTCGCGCGACGAGCTGCGCGGGCTCGTCGCCCGTAACACTCGCTTCCTGCTCGATCGCGGCGCCAAGCTGCTGATCGTCGCCTGCAACTCGGCGACGGCGGCGGGCGCGGACGTCGCCCGCGAGATCGCCGCCGAGCACGGGGTGGAGGTGGTGACGGTCGTCGGCCCCGAGGCCGAGATCGCGGCGGCGATCAGCGCGGGCGGCAGGGTCGGAGTGCTTGCGACGCCCGCCACCGTCAGCGGCGGCGCCTACCACCGAGCGCTCGCCGATCAGGGCAGAGCGCTGGAGGTGACGGAGGTCGCCGCGCCCGACCTCGCCCCGATCATCCAGAGTGGCTTCCCATTCGACGAGGGCGTCGTCAGCACCGTCCGCGGTTACTGCGAGCCGCTGCGCGAGGCGGGCGTCGACACGCTCATCCTCGGCTGCACCCACTACCCGTTGATCGCGCCGATGCTGCAGCGGATGCTGGGGCGCGACGTCCGCCTCGTCACCGCCGGCCACGCGATCGCCGCCACCGCCCAGCGTCTGCTCGAGTCGGCGGGCCTCGAGTCACGCAACGACGGCGAGGGCGACTACCGGTTCCTCTGCACCGGTGATGCCGCCGCCTTCCGCGAGCTCGGCACCCGCTTCCTGCAGATGCCGCTCGGCGACGTGGAGGAGGTCGCCCCGTAGCTCCTGGGGCCGCCGCGCCCCCGTGCTGCACCCGCCCCTTACTCTGCACCCATGGCTCGCAGGCAGCTGACAATCGACAACGACGTCGCCGCTGAGCTGGCCGGCTCCGGCGACTCCGTGCTGCGCAGGCTCGAGGACCGCCTCGACTGCGACGTCTTCCTGCGCGGGAACGTGATCACGCTCGACGGCCCCGACGATTCGGTCGCCGAGGGCCAGGACCTCGTCGAGGAGCTGGTGAGCCTGGTCGAGAAGGGCCACGGCCTCGAGCCTGAGACGATCGCGTCCGTGAGCGACGCGACCGACTCCGGTCTCGAGCCGGCCGACATGCTCGGGGACGCAGTTTGGAGCCACCGCGGCACGAACTTCGCTCCGCGCACCGTCAACCAGAAGCGGTACATCGACTCGATCCGCAAGCACACCGTCACCTTCGGCATCGGACCCGCGGGCACGGGCAAGACCTTCCTCGCCGTCGCAATGGCCGTCGCCGCGCTCGAGGGCCATGACGTCAACCGGATCATCCTCACCCGCCCCGCGGTCGAGGCCGGCGAGCGCCTGGGCTTCCTCCCCGGCGACCTGCAGGCGAAGGTCGATCCGTACCTTCGCCCGCTCTTCGACGCGCTCTACGACATGCTCGATCCGGATCGCGTCAACGAGTACTTCGAGCGCGGGATCATCGAGGTCGCGCCTCTGGCATTCATGCGGGGACGGACCTTGAACGATGCCTTCGTGATCCTCGACGAGGCTCAGAACACCTCTCCCGAGCAGATGAAGATGTTCCTGACCCGGCTCGGGTTCGGGTCCAAGATGGTGGTCACCGGGGACGTGACGCAGATCGACCTGCCCTCGAACCAGCGTTCCGGTCTCGTGGTCGTGAGCGAGATCCTCTCCGCGGTTCGCGACGTCGAGTTCATCCGCTTCGGCGGCGCCGACGTCGTCAGGCACGAGCTCGTCCAGCGGATCGTGGCCGCCTACGACTCGTTCTCAGGGCGACAGCGGGAGCGGCGCGACGCCGCGGACGATTGAGCGCCGACCTCGACGACGTCCCGGTTGAGCTCCGCCCGGCGGTGGCGGCGGCGCTCGACGCGGCCGGGGTCACCGACGGCCATCTGTCGCTCGAGCTCGTCGACACCGACCGGATCCACGAGCTCAACCGCGACCATCGTGGGAAGGACGAGCCGACCGACGTCCTCTCGTTCCCCATCGACGGCACCGGGCCGAACGCCGGCCCGCGTGAGCTCGGCGACATCGTGATCTGCCCCGAGCACACCGCCGACCTCACCGAGGCCGTCGTCCACGGCACCCTCCATCTCTGCGGACACGACCACGAGACCGACGATGGCGAGATGCTCGCGCTCCAGGCCCGGGTGATGGCCGCGCTCGGCGAGGCGGCACCCGGGTGAGCCGCTCCGGATTCATCGGGCTGGCCGGTCGTCCCAACGTCGGCAAGTCGACGCTCGCCAACGCGCTCGCGGGGGCCAAGGTCGCGATCGTCTCCGACCGCCCTCAGACCACCCGCCGGGCGGTGCGCGCCATCGTCACCGAGCCCGTTCCCGCGCCCTCCTGGCAGATGGTCCTCGTCGACCTGCCGGGGGTGCAGAAGCCGCGCGACGTGCTCACGGAGCGGATGCAGCGGCGAGTCGAGCGCGAGGTCGCCGATTCCGACGCGATCGTCTTCGTCCTCAACGGCGCCCAGGGGATCGGCGCCGGCGATCGCTTCATCGCGACGAGGATGCTCGAGGCCAAGGCCGATACGCCGGTCATCTGCGCCGTCAACAAGATCGACATGTTGAAGCGGCATGAGGTCGTCGCCGTCCTCGCCGCGGCCGCCGGGCTCGAGGTCGTCGACGAGGTCTTCCCGATCAGCGCCCGGCGCGGCACCGGCCTCGAGCCCCTCCGCGAGAGGCTGATCGACCTGCTTCCGGAGGGTCCGCTCCTGTACCCCGCGGGGGAGCGCAGCGACGAGACCAGCGAGGTGCACCTCGCCGAGCTGATCCGCGAGCAGATCCTGCGACGCACCCGCGAGGAGATCCCACATGCGGTCGAGGTCGAGGTCGCCGAGGTCACCCACCGCGACGACGGGCTCGCCGAGGTGCGAGCCGATGTCTGGGCGGAGACCGATTCGCAGAAGGCGATCCTGATCGGCAAGCGCGGCCACATGGTCCGCGAGATCGGCTCGGCCGCGCGTCGCGAGATCGAGGCGGAGCTCGGCACACGCGTCTTCCTCGACCTCAGGGTCCGCGTCCGCCCGCGCTGGCGGCGCGACGAGTCCCTGCTCGACCGACTCGGGATCGATTAGTCCGCGGAGGACAAGGCGGTCCGCCGCCGCGGGCCGATCGGGCGAAATCCCCGAACGGCGGCTTGACCGCGTCCTTCCGGCGGCATAGGGTCGCCCCCGGCCGACGTCACATACGTCACAAGCCGCGTAGCGGGAGAGAGAGGGAAGCAATGGCTGCCGACCAGGTTTCGTCCACCCAGGCCGACGACGACGAGAGCACTCTCGCGAGGCTCGGCTACACCCAGTCACTGGACCGCGCTTGGAGCAGCTTCTCCAACTTCGCGATCTCGTTCACGATCATCTCGGTCCTCGCGGGCTGCTTCACGACGTATTACATCGCGTGGAACAACGGTGGCCCGATCGCGATCTCGTGGGGCTGGCCGATCATCTGCGGCCTGATCCTCCTGGTCGCGGTCTCGATGTCCGAGCTCGTCTCCAAGTACCCGACCGCGGGCGGCATCTACTACTGGGCCTCCGACCTCGGCGGCAAGACCTGGGGCTGGTTCACCGGCTGGTTCAACCTGATCGGCCTCGTCGGCGTGGTCGCCTCGGTCGTCTACGCCTCGGCGCAGTTCGCCTACACCCTGCTCAACATCTACGGCCTCGACCTCGGCTTCGTCAACTTCGGGGATGCGGACCACGTCCTGTTGGAGACGTTCGCGCTCTTCGCGCTGTTCCTGCTGATCCACTCCCTGATCAACATCTACTCGTCGCCGCTCGTCGCGATGTTCAACAACATCTCGGTGTTCTGGCACGTCGCCGGCGTCGCGGTGATCATCCTGGTGCTGATCATCGTCCCGGACGACCACCAGAGCGTCAGCTTCGTCTTCGGCGAGCGGTACAACAACTCGGGCTTCTTCGACGGGGCGATCAGCGGCGGCAGCTTCTGGTTCTACATCCTCCCGCTCGGCTTCCTGCTCACCATGTACACGCAGACCGGGTACGACGCCTCCGCCCACATCTCGGAGGAGACCAAGGGCGCGGCGATGGGGGCGGCGAGGGGCGTTTGGCGGTCGGTGTTCTGGGCCGGGACCATCGGCTGGCTCGTCCTGTTGGCCATCACCTTCGCGGCGACCAACACCGACTTCATCAACGATCCCGCCAACGGCTTCGGGCTCGGCTCCTCGCTCGCGATCTTCAACAGCTCGCTCGACCCCTGGGCGGCCAAGCTGGTGATCCTGATCGCGACGATCGGGCAGCTGTTTTGCGGCATGGCATGCCTGACCAGCGCCTCACGCATGTGCTACGCGTTCTCGCGCGACCGCGCCGTGCCGGGCCATCGGATCTGGACGCGCCTCAACCATCATCGGGTGCCGGCCTTCTCGGTGGTCTTCATGGCACTCTGCGCGTTGATCGTCACGCTGCCGGCGCTCGAGGGCGACGAGAACAACTTCACCTACGCGTTCGCAGCGGTCGTCTCGATCACCGTCATCGGGCTCTACATCGCGTACGTGATCCCGACGTTCCTGCGCTGGCGTAAGGGAGATTCGTTCGAGCCGGGCCCGTGGACCCTCGGCCGCCATTACAAGTGGATCAACCCGGCGGCGGTGGTCTGGGTGATCATCTGCGTGATCATCTTCAGCCTCCCGCAGTCGCCGATCGGCACCCCGGGAACGCAGACCGGCGACGATCCCGCCAACGCGTTCGACTGGAAGTACGTCAACTACGCGCCGATCGCCGTAGCGGTGGTGATCCTCGCCGTCGGCGCCTGGTGGCTGATCAGCGCTCGGAACAAGTTCGAGGGTCCGATCAGGCAGGTCGCCACCGACGACACCGGCCGCGTTCTCGAGGGCGAGGAGACGGAATGACCGGGACGGCTGCCGGGGCGGACGCGGCGGCGCCCGGCTAGCCTGGGTGCCTCGTGACGATCGAGGAGCTGAAGAAGGCGGTAGCCGACGGCACGGTCGACACCGTGCTCCTGGCGATCGCCGACATGGAGGGTCGGATGCAGGGCAAGCGCCTGACCGCCTCGCACTTCCTCGGCGAGGTGCTCGACCACGGCGCCGAGGGCTGCAACTACCTGCTCGCCGTCGACGTCGACATGGAGACCGTCGAGGGCTACGAGATGTCGTCGTGGTCGCGCGGCTACGGCGACTTCCAGATGAAGCCGGACCTCGACACGCTCCGGCCGGTGCCCTGGCAGCCCGGGACGGTGATGGTCATCGCCGACCTGCAGTGGGAGGACGGCAGCGAGGTCGTCGCCTCGCCGCGACAGATCCTCCGCAGGCAGCTCGACCGCCTCGCCGAGCGCGGCCTGATCGCCAACGCCGGCACCGAGCTCGAGTTCATCGTCTTCAAGACGTCCTACGAGGACGCTTGGAGGTCGGCCTTCCGCGAACTCGAGCCGGCCAACCTCTACAACGTCGACTACTCGCTGCTCGGCACCGCACGCGTCGAGCCGCTGATCCGCCGGATCCGCAACGAGATGGCCGCCGCCGGCCTGACTGTGGAGAACTCCAAGGGCGAGTGCAACCTCGGCCAGCACGAGATCAACTTCCGTTACGGAGAGGCGCTGAAGACCGCCGACGAGCACGCGATCTACAAGAACGGCGCCAAGGAGATCGCCGCCCAGGAGGAGCACTCGATCACCTTCATGGCGAAGTTCAACGAGCGCGAGGGCAACTCGTGCCACATCCACTGCTCGCTGGCGCACTCCGGGGGCGAGCAGGAGGGGAGCAACGCCTTCGGTGGGGACCGGCAGCTCTTCGAGCGCTTCCTCGCCGGCCAGCTCGCCTGCCTGCGAGAGATGACCCTGATGTACGCGCCCTACGCCAACTCCTACAAGCGCTTCGTGCCGGGCTCCTTCGCGCCGACCGCGGTCGCCTGGGGCGAGGACAACCGCACCTGCTCGCTGCGGGTCGTCGGTCACGGCGAGTCGCTGCGGCTCGAGAACCGCCTCCCCGGCGCCGACGTCAACCCCTACCTGGCCCTGAGCGCGATGATCGCCTCCGGCCTGCACGGCGTCGACAACGAGCTGCCGCTCGAGCCCGCGTTCGAGGGCAACGCCTACGAGTCCGACGCTCCGCGCGTGCCGACCAACCTCTACGAGGCCCGCGACCTCTTCGCGGCGAGCGAGGTCGCTCGCGATTCCTTCGGGGAGGAGGTCGTCGACCATTACCTCAACCGCGCCCGCATCGAGATCGAGGCCGTCGAGGCCGCGGTGACGGACTTCGACAAGTACCGCGGCTTCGAGAGGCTTTGACGGCCTCGTCAACGTCGATGAGGCCGGTCGTCGGCATCACCGCGGCGTTCGAGAGCGCCCGTTGGGCGGTCTGGCGGGACATCGACGTCAACATCTCCCAGCGCACGTACTCAGATCGCGTCGACGAGGCGGGAGGGGTGCCGCTGCTGCTGCCCGCCAGCGCGAGCGGAGCCGCCGACCCGGGAACGATCCTCGACCGGATCGACGGGCTCCTGCTCAGCGGCGGTGCCGACCTCGACCCGGCGAGCTACGGCGCGCCCGCGGATCCCCGCACCACCAACACGCGCCGCGCTCGCGACGATTTCGAGATCGCGCTCTGCCGCGCGGCGCTGGAGCGGGGGTTGCCGCTGCTCGGCGTCTGCCGCGGCTTTCAGGTCCTCAACGTCGCGCGCGGCGGCGATCTCGTCCAGCACCTCGACGACGCGGAGATGCACGTGCACACGCCGGGGGTCTTCAGCGACCACCGCGTGCGCCTCGAACCCGGATCGCTCGCCGCGACCGCTTCCGGGGAGACGGACCTTCCCGTGCGCTCGCACCATCACCAGGGGATCGGCCGCCTCGGCGACGGATTGGTCGCGACGGGATGGGCCGAACCCGGCGCCGTCGTCGAGTCGATCGAGATTCCGGACGCGCCCGGGTGGGTGCTCGGCATCCTCTGGCATACCGAGGAGGAGGCTTCGAGCCGGGTGATGGCGGCCTTCTGCGCCGCCGCCCGCGAATGGACCCCGCGGACGGCTTCACGAACCAAGGAGGTGAGCGTGTGAGCACGCTGCAGGTGATCGAGCCGTCGAAGGCGAAGGTGATGGCGGAGATCCCGCGCGCGGGGGCCGAGGAAGTCGACGCGGCGGTCGCGAGGGCAAAGGCCGCTTTCCCCGGCTGGCGCGCCGTTTCCCCGGGCGATCGGGCCGCGCTCCTGCGTCGCCTCGCCGACGCCCTCGAGGACGCGCTCGAGGATCTCGCCCGGCTCGAGGCTCGCAACGCCGGCAAGCCGATAGGCGACGCCCGTGGCGAGATGGGGATGGTCGTCGAGACCTACCGCTACTACGCCGGCGCACCCGAGCGCCTGCTCGGGCACACGATCCCGGTGGCGGGCGGTGTGGATATGACCTTCCGCGAGCCGCTCGGCGTCGTCGGGCTGATCGTGCCCTGGAACTTCCCGCTCGTAATCACCTCGTGGAAGTGCGCGCCGGCGCTCGCCGCGGGAAACACGATCGTCCTCAAGCCCGCGGAGCTGACGCCGCTGACGGCGCTGGAGCTCGAGCGGATCGCGCTCGAGGCTGGGATCCCGGAGGGGGTCCTGAACGTCGTCGTCGGTCCCGGCTCGGTGTGCGGCAGCCGCCTGGTCGAGCACCCCGACGTCGCCAAGATCGCCTTCACGGGCTCGACCGAGGTCGGGTGCGGGATCGCCGCCGCGGCCGCCGGGACGATCAAGCGGGTGACGCTCGAGCTCGGCGGCAAATCGGCCAACATCGTCTTCGCGGACGCCGACCTCGAAGCCGCCGCGGCCTCCGCGCCCGGCGCCGTCTTCGGTAACTCCGGCCAGGACTGCTGTGCGCGTTCGCGGATCCTCGTCGAGCGTCCCGCGATGGACGACTTCATGGCGGCGCTCGAGCGAGCCGTGACGGCGATCAAGGTCGGCGATCCGCTCGAGGAGTCCACCGGGATGGGCCCGTTGATCTCCGCCGGCCGGCTCGAGGCGGTCGGCTCCTTCGTCCCGGACGACGCTCCGGTCGCGATCCGCGGCGCCGCGCCCTCGGGGCCGGACAACCCCGGCTACTGGTTCCCGCCCACGGTGCTCGCGCCGATGAGCAACGACGACCGCGCCTCTCGAGAGGAGATCTTCGGACCCGTCGCCTGCGTCATCCCCTTCGACGGTGAGGAAGAGGCCCTGCGGATCGCCAACGACACCATCTACGGCCTCTCCGGTTCGATCTGGACCCGCGACGGCGCCAGGGCCCTGCGGGCCACCCGCGCCCTCGAGACCGGCGTGATCTCGGTCAACTCGAACTCCTCGGTCCGGGTCAGCACCCCATTCGGCGGCTTCAAGCAGTCCGGCGTGGGGAGGGAGCTCGGCCCAGATGCCCTCGACCACTACACCGACGTCAAGAACGTGTTCGTCGCGACCGACTGACGACCAAGCGGTAGCCTCGCGCCGACATGCCCGGCCGACTTCAGGACAAGGTGTGCGTCATCACCGGCGCCGCGAGCGGCATCGGCGCCGAGACCGCGAGACTCTTCGGCGAGGAGGGCGCCAAGGTCGTCGGCGTCGACCTCAGCCCCGATTCGATCGGCGACCTTGCGATCGAGGCCGACGTCACCGACGAGGAGCAGGTCAAGGCCATGTACCAGCGCGTCACCGACGAGCTGGGTCGCGTCGACGTCCTCTTCAACAACGCCGGGATCAACCCGCCCGACGACCAGTCGGTGCTCGACACCGAGCTCGAGTGGTTCGAGCGGGTCCAGCGCGTCAACCTGACCAGCGTCTTCCTCTGCTGCAAGCACGGCATTCCGCACCTGCTCGCCAACGACCCGCCCGGCGGCTCGGTGATCAACACCGCCTCGTTCGTCGCGGTCATGGGCGCCGCCGTATCGCAGGTCTCCTACACCGCCTCGAAGGGCGCGGTGCTGGCGATGTCGCGCGAGCTCGGCGTCGAGTTCGCGCGCCGTGGCGTCCGGGTCAACGCGCTCTGCCCGGGTCCGGTCGATACGCCGCTCCTGCAGGAGCTGTTCGCCTCGGATCCGGGGAAGGCGGCGCGCCGGCTCGTGCACCTGCCGCTCGGTCGCTTCGCGGAGGCGCGGGAGATCGCCCAGGGCGCGCTCTTCCTCGCGAGCGACGACAGCTCCTACGTGACCGCCTCGACGTTCCTGGTCGACGGCGGGCTGTCGGGGGCGTACCTGACCCCGGAAACCGGCGAGTAGGCGGCTGGGCCGACCGGTTCGGCCGGACTCCTTCGCGGTGCAGGCGGGTCGGTCCTAGTCCCGCCGCGGGGGTCGCCAGCAGTTGAGGACCTCGACCATCTGGTCCCATTCGAGGGGAGGTCGCCCGCCTTCGCCGCCCGCTCTCATCCCGATCAGCAGCAGCTCGAGATAGCGGCGCCAGAGTCCCGGTGCGACCGTCGCGGAGGCATCGGCAACGCCTCCGAGCATGATCTGGATCATCGGCAGGTCCTGAGGAACGAAGTCGCTGCGCAGGTCGCCCGACTCCTTCGCACGCTCGACGAGCTCGCTGCCGATGGGCCGCATCCGCTCACGGATCTCGGCGATCTTCTCCTTCCCCTCGCCGGAGCCGAGGAGGATCTCCTTGAGCCCGCGGTCGGAGGACTGGAGCTCGGTCGAGCGCTCGATGAAGGCAACGAGGCCGTCCCAGGGGTCGTCGATCTCCAGGCACTCCTCGCCGAGCTCGACCATCTGATCGATGCGCTCGTCGAAGAGCGCCTCGATCAGCTCCGAGCGTGAGCTGAAGCGACGGTAGGCGGTGCCGACTCCGACCCCGGCGCGCTTGGCGATGTCGTCGAGCGAGACGTGGAGCCCGCGCTCGGCGAACAGCTCCTTGGCGGCGTCGAGGAGGAGCTGCCGGTTGCGCTCGGCATCGGCTCGGAGTGGTTTGGGTGGCTTCGCCGGCGTGGACATGGGTCACAGAGCTTACAAAACGGAGAACCATCCTCCACTTCTCTGCTACGGTGGCCCGACCTAAGTTGAGAGCTGTCCTCCGCTTACAAGGAGACCCGAACCGAATGCAAGCTGCAGCGAACCCCCACCACGAGCGCCGTTGGCTGATCCTCGCCGTCCTCAGCCTGGCCCAGTTGATGGTCGTGCTCGACGCGACCATCGTCAACATCGCCCTCCCGTCCGCTCAGGCCGACCTCGGCTTCGGAGACGACCAGCGGCAGTGGATCATCACCGCCTACGCGCTCTCGTTCGGATCGCTGCTCCTGCTCGGCGGCCGCATCTCCGACATGTTCGGCCGCAAGTGGACCTTCGTCACGGGACTGATCGGCTTCGCCGTCGCCTCCGCGATCGGCGGCGCCGCGCCCAGCTTCGAGGTCCTCGTCGGCGCCCGCGCCCTGCAAGGTGTCTTCGGCGCGCTGCTCGCGCCAGCCGCCCTGTCGCTGCTGACGACGACCTTCACCGAGCCCTCCGAGCGCGGCAAGGCCTTCGGCGTCTTCGGCGCGATCGCCGGCAGCGGCGCCGCGGTCGGCCTGCTTCTCGGCGGCATCCTCACCGAGTACCTCGACTGGCGCTGGTGCCTCTACGTCAACCTGATCTTCGCCGCGGTCGCCGTCTTCGGCGCGTTGAGCCTGATCCATAACCAGCGCTCCGGCACGCACACGGCCCTGGACATCCCCGGCACGCTGACGGCGTCCGGCGGACTCTTCGCCCTCGTCTATGGGTTCTCGAACGCCGAGCAGACGAGCTGGACCGATCCGCTGACGCTCGGCATGTTCGCGGCCGCGATCGTGCTCATCGGAGCGTTCGTCGCCATCGAGCGCCGGGTCGAGCATCCGCTGCTGCCCCTGCGCGTCGTCCTCGACCGCAACCGCGGCGGCTCCTACCTCGCCGTGTCGATGTCCGCGATCGCGATCTTCGCGGTGTTCCTGTTTCTGACCTACTTCCTGCAGCAGAACCTCGGCATGTCGCCGGTCACCTCCGGACTCGCGTTCCTGCCGATGGTCGCCGGGATCGTGATCTCCTCGACGACGGCGAACGTGAAGCTGCTCGCGAGGGTCGGCGCCCGTCCGCTCGTCCCGACCGGGATGACGCTCGGTGCCCTCGGGATGCTCTACCTGACGGGTTTGAGCACGGACTCGAGCTACGCGACGGACATCCTCCCGGCGCTCCTCCTCATGGGATTCGGCTTCGGCCTGATCTTCGCCCCTTCGATCGCGACCGCGACGCTCGGCGTCGATCCGGCTGACGCGGGTGTCGCCTCGGCGATGGTCAACACCTCCCAGCAGGTCGGAGGATCGATCGGCACCGCGTTGCTCTCGACCCTCGCCGTCAGCGCGACCGACGCCTTCATGGCAGGCGCCCCGCAGACGCCGCAGTTGATGGCGGAGGCGGCCGTGCACGGCTACACGACGGCCTTCTACTGGTCGGCGGGCATCTTCGCCCTCGGCGCGATCGCCGCGGCGCTGCTGCTGCGCGCGAAGGGCAGTCGTGCACAGCCGGTCGGGGAGCCCGTGCTGGCTCACTGAGCATCGCCGAGACAGGGAGGGTGAGCGGCCGCATCTAGACTGGCCGCGTGTCCTCGGACGACCCCGCAGACAGCACGCAGATCCGCTTCGACGAGCGCGGGCTCGCCCCGTGCGTCATCCAGGACGCCTCGACGGGCGAGGTCCTGACGCTCGCCTACGTCAACGCCGAAGCCCTGCAGCGGACCCAGGAGACCGGTGAGATGCACCTGTGGAGCCGCTCACGTGACGAGCTCTGGCACAAGGGCGCGACATCGGGGAACGTGCAGAGGGTGCGCGAGCTCCGTTACGACTGCGACGCCGACGCCGTCCTCGCGCTCGTGGATCCGGCCGGGCCGGCGTGCCACACCGGCGAGCGCACCTGCTTCCACCGGGCCCTGCGAAGCGGACCGGGCGCCGCTGAGGTGCCCGAGGCGGTCAGCTTCGAGGCGCTGCCCGAGCTCGAACGCACGCTCGAGGCGCGCCGGGCCGAGCGCCCCGAGGGGTCCTACACGGCGCAGCTCCTCGCCGACCCCGAGCTGATCGGCGCCAAGGTGCGGGAGGAGGCCGACGAGGTCGCGCGCGCGGTCGCCGGCGAGTCGGACGAGCGGATCGCCGAGGAGGCGGCGGACGTCCTCTACCACCTCGAGGTCGCGCTCCTCTCGCGCGACGTACCGCTCGCGCGCGCGTTCGACGTCCTGCTGACAAGGCGCCGCTGACCATGCCCGACGCCGACGCAGGCGGCCCGCGCGCGGCGGCGGCCGCGACTCCGGGCAAGCTCTCCCCGTCGCTCGAGGAGGCGCGTGGGCTCGCCCGGGCGGGGACCGTCGTCCCGATCGTCCACACGTTCGTCGAGGACACCGAGACACCGGTCTCCGCGTTCCTGAAGCTGCGCGGCGACGGGCCCAGCTACCTGCTGGAGTCGGCCGAGCAGGGCGGGCGTCTGGGCCGGCACTCCTTCCTCGGCTTCAGCCCGCGGTTGGTGATGCGCTGGGTCGATGGCGAGCTGCTCGAGTGGGAGGGCGATGCCGCGGCCGCGCCCGCCTCCGGCCCCGGCGCGGCGGAGCCGACCAGCCGCACCGCCGCCCCTGATCCCTACGGCGCCGTGGCGGAGCGCCTCGCCGGGTTCGAACTCGCCGGCGGCGAGGATCTGCCGTTCGCCGGCGGCGCGGTCGGGCTGTTCGGCTACGACCTGGTCCGCACCGTCGAGCCGCTCGGCCCGCCGAACCCGGATCCGCTCGGCCTGCCCGACCTCGCGCTGATGGTCTGCGAGCTGATCGTCGCCTTCGACCATCATCGGCACGAGGTCTCGATCATCGCCCTGGCCGTGGTCCCCGAGGGAGGCGACGACGGGTTCGACGCCGCCTACGCCCGCGCCGCGGCGTTGATCGAGCGGACCCGGGAGCGCCTGCGGGGTGAGATCCCCCGGCCGGAGCGGGAGCGGGAAGGCGAGTCCGGGCATGCCGCGTCACCCGAGGTCGAGTGGCGGTCGAACCTGACCCGCGAGCAGTTCGAATCCAACGTCGCCCGGATCGTCGAGTACCTGTACGCCGGGGACGCCTTCCAGGTCGTCCCCTCCCAGCGCTTCAGCTCGCCCTGCCCGGTCGAGGCTTTCTCGATCTACCGCGGCCTGCGCGCCGTCAACCCCTCGCCCTACATGTACTTCCTCGACTTCGGCGACTTCGAGATCGCCGGCGCGTCCCCCGAGCCGCTGGTCAAGGTCGCCGGCGGCCGCGTCGAGACGCGCCCGATCGCCGGCACCTACCCGCGCGGCGACAGCGAGGAGGAGGACCGCGCCAACGGCGAGGCGATGCTCGCCGATCCGAAGGAGCGGGCCGAGCACGTGATGCTCGTGGACCTCGGCCGCAACGACCTCGGCCGCGTCTGCCGCTACGGCACGGTCAAGGTCGACGAGCTGATGACGGTCGAGACCTACTCGCATGTGCTGCATATCGTCAGCCGCGTCTCCGGCGAGCTCCGCGAGGGGATGGGAGCGCTCGACGTGCTCCGCTCCGCCCTCCCGGCCGGCACCCTCTCGGGCGCACCAAAGGTCCGCGCCATGCAGATCATCGACGAGCTCGAGCCGGTCAAGCGCTGCTCCTACGGCGGCGCCATCGGCTACGTCGACTTCCGCGGCGACCTCGACACGGCGATCCACATCCGCACCGTCGTCGTCAAGGACGGCGAGATGCACGTTCAGGCAGGCGGGGGGACCGTCGCCGACGCCGTGCCCGCCAACGAGTACCGCGAGTCGCTGCAGAAGGCGAAGGCGATCTTCCGCGCCGTCGACGTCGCGGTCGAGCACCCGGAGTGGTCGTGAGCGCGATGAGAGTGCTCGTCATCGACAACTACGACTCCTTCACCTACAACCTCGTCCAGTATCTGGGCGAGCTCGGGGCCGAGGTCGAGGTCGTCCGCAACGACCGCGCGAGCGTCGAGGAGCTGCTCGGGCGGAAGCCGGACCGGCTCGTCATCTCGCCGGGGCCCTGCACGCCGGCGGAGGCCGGCATCTCGGTCGAGGCCTCGCGTCGCTTCCCGCAGTCCGGGATCCCGACGCTCGGGGTCTGCCTCGGACATCAGTCGATGGTCGAGGCGTTCGGTGGCGAGGTGATCCAGGGCGAGCCGGTGCACGGAAAGGATGCGGTCGTCACGCACGACGGCAAGACGATCTTCGCCGGGCTGCCGAGCCCGCTCACGGTCGGCCGCTACCACTCGCTGCTCGCATCCCCGGAGCTGCCGGAGTGCTTCGAGCTCAGCGCGACCTACGGCGAGCTGGTGATGGCGGTGCGCCACCGCGAGCTCCCGGCCGAGGGCGTTCAGTTCCACCCGGAGTCGGTGCTGACCCCGCAGGGGAAGGCGATGCTGGCGAACTTCCTCGGCGTGGACCTCCCGGACGCCGCCTGATAGAAGGCAGGACCCCCGCCGTGCCCAACGAGATCATCACCCGCGCGATCGACGCCGTCGCCTCCGGCGAGCACCTGACGGCCGACCACGCCTCGACCGTGCTGGCCGAGATCATGGAGGGCCGCGCGAGCGACGTCCAGACCGGCGCCTTCCTGATCGCACTGCGCGCGAAGGGGGAGACCGTCCCCGAGTTGATCGGCCTGGCGCGGACGATGCGGGCGCTGGCGACCCCGGTCGAGACCGGGCGCGACGACCTCGTCGACACGGCGGGGACCGGAGGCGGTCCCTCTACCTTCAACGTTTCGACGACGGCGGCCCTGATCGCCGCCGGCGCCGGCCGCGCGGTTGCCAAGCACGGCAACCGCTCGAGCACCTCGCGCTCGGGCTCGGCCGACATGCTGGAGGCGCTCGGGGTTCGGATCGAGCTCACACCGGAGGAGGTCGCCGCGTCGATCCGCGAGATCGGCTTCGGCTTCATGTTCGCTCCGGCGCATCACGCCGCGATGAAGTACGTCGTCCCCACCCGCAAGGAGCTCGGGGTGCGGACGATCTTCAACTTCCTGGGTCCGCTCACCAACCCGGCCGGTGCGTCTCGCCAGCTCCTCGGGGTCTCCGACCGGCGCTATCAGGAGACGATCGCGGAGGCCCTGGCCGGTCTCGGCACCGAGCACGCGCTCGTCGTCTCCGGCGAGGATGGCCTCGACGAGCTCACGATCCACGGTCGCACCCGCGTCATCGAGGTCCGTGACGGACGCACCTCCGAATGGTTCGCGGAGGCGCGCGACTACGGACTCGGAGAATCACCGCTGGAGGAGATCGCAGGCGGCGAGCCCGCGGAGAACGCCGCGGTCGCGCGGTCGGTGCTCGCCGGCGACCCGGGTCCGGCCCTCGACATCGCCCTGCTCAACGCCGGCGCCGCGATCTACGTCGGCGGTGGCAGCGACGATCTCGAGACCGGGGTGGAGGTGGCGCGCGTCGCGATCTCCTCCGGCGCCGCCGAGGCCGTCCTGGCGAAGCTCGAGAGCTACCCGGATCCCGATCGGTAGCCTCGTCCCCGGATGAGCACCCTCGATCAGCTCGTCGATGCGGCGCGGGAAGGCGTGCGCAGGCGAAGTTCGCAGGTCTCCGGCGAGGAGCTCCGCGCTCGGTTGGGAACTCGCACCGGTTCGCGACCGTTCAAGGAGGCGCTCGTGCGACCCGGCCTCAGCGTCATCGCCGAGTTCAAACGCGGCTCTCCCTCGGCCGGAGCGATCCGCCCCAACGCCGACGTGGCCGGTTTCGTCACCGCCTACGAGCGCGGTGGCGCCGCGGCGGTCTCGGTCCTCACCGACGAGCCGCACTTCCACGGCTCGCTCGCCGACCTGGAGACCGCCCGGGAGGCGACGAGCCTGCCGATCCTGCGCAAGGACTTCATCGTCGATCCGTACCAGCTCTGGGAGGCCGTGATCGCAGGCGCCGACGCCGCTCTCCTGATCGTCGCCGCGCTCGCCGACGAGGACCTCGAGGTGCTCTTCGAGGAGGCGTCGGCGCTCGACCTCGACTGCGTCGTCGAGGTCCACGACGATGAGGATCTCGAGCGCGCCCTGCGGATCGAGCCCGACGTGATCGGGATCAACAACCGCAACCTCAAGAACCTGCAGGTCGACACGGAGACGACCGCCGACCTCGTCACCGACATCCCCGCCGGCGTCACCGTCGTCGCCGAGTCCGGCTACACGGGCCGCGAGCAGATCGAGGAGCTCGACCGGATCGGCGTCGATGCGGTCCTGATCGGCGAGACGCTGATGCGCTGCGAGGACCCCGAGGCGATGGTCCGCTCGCTGACATTTGATGAGGACGCCACGCGCGAGCACCTCTTCACCGACGAGCGCTGACGGCGCGGGAAAGCGCTGTACGGATCATCGCCCCCGGTGAGGGCTGAGGGCTGAGGGCTGCGGGCTGAGGCTGGGAGAGCCACGTGGAGGGACTTCGGGGACACCCCATTGCGTGATGCGGCTGCGTCGGCCATGCTGGGAGGATCGAGAAGGGGATCACGATCGGATCTGGCAACGGCCCCGGGCGCCGACGGGTACTCGCCCTTGCGCTGCTGGCAACGGCGATCACGATCGCCCACGGGTTCGTCGGCGTGGGCCGCGCGGACGCGGTGCTCGGAGAGCTCGGCTTTCTCGACTGCCAGGCCAAGACCATCGCCGACGGCTGCACCGCCATCCCCAAGAACGGGATCGACGGGCCAGTCGACATGGCGGTCAGTCCCAACGGTCGGTCCGTCTACGTGCTCGCTGACGGCTCGTCCAGCATCAGCCGCTTCAACCGCGCCGCGAACGGGTCGTTGACGTTCGCGAGCTGCATCGCCGACTCGACCGCGGGCGGTTGCGTGGATGACGTGCAGTCGCTGCTGCTCGAACCGAACGGCATCGCCGTCAGCCCCGACGGGAAGTCCGTCTACACGGTCGCCGAGGGCCAGTTCGGTCTCGACGACCGGGTAGTCGCGCACTTCGCCGCCGACTCCGACGGCGACCTCCACTTCGCCGATTGCCAGTCGGACCTCGGGCAGCTCGGCGGCTGCACGAACCGCGAGCCGGATGTGCTCTCTGGGGTGAGCGACGTCGCGGTGAGCCCGAACGGCCGATCCGTCTACGCGACGACGTCGTTGGGGATCGTCACCCATTTCGCAGCGAACGCGACGGGCGCCCTGAGCTACCTCGGCTGCGTCGGCAACGACAGCTCCGACGGCTGCGTCGATCAGCCGGGTACGCCGCTTTCGGGGGCGACCGGGATCGCCGTGAGCGAGGACGG
Organism: Thermoleophilales bacterium; assembly: GCA_020636895.1. Taxonomy (GTDB): domain Bacteria; phylum Actinomycetota; class Thermoleophilia; order Solirubrobacterales; family 70-9; genus RHKX01. The sequence continues at coordinate 661,138 of JACJWZ010000001.1, forward strand.
CTCCGATGTCTACGTCGCCGCGCGGGCGCGCGACGGCATCGCCCACTTCAAAGCGGATGCCCTCGGGACGCTGACGCTCGCCGATTGCATCAACGACGCCGGCGACGCGAACTGCGCGAATCCTCCAGGCACCCCGCTGGACGGTGCCAACGCCGTCGCCCTGAGCCCCGACGGCAAGTCGCTGTACGTGGCTTCGGCCAACGCGGACTCCGTCAGCCATCTCAGCATCGGCGCCAACGGCAGCCCCACGTTCGCCGATTGCGTCGCCGATCAGGCCTCCGTCGGCTGCACTCCCGATCCCGGATTCATGCTCGATGGCGCCGAAGACGTCGCGGTCAGCCCCGACGGGGCCAACGTCTACGTCGCCTCGGCCCTGGCCGACTCGCTGACGCGGCTCAACACCGGCGCCGATGGTTCGCTTCAGTACGGAGGGTGCCTCGCTGACACGGCGAGCGGGGGCTGTGGGGACCTGGCGAACTCGCCGCTCAACGGCGCCGATGGCGTCGTGGTGGCCGACGAGGGTGGCTTGGGCAACGTCTACGCCACTGCCGGAGTAGCGGACGCGGTCAGCCGCTTCTCGCGCGAGTTGCCCGTGGTCACTCCGCTCGACACGACGCCTCCGGAGACGAAGATCGACAAGGGACCGAAGCGGACGTCGACGAGGCGCAAGGCCAAATTCGTCTTCAGCTCCAGCGAGCCGGGCTCGACGTTCGTCTGCGCGGTCGACGGCGCCGAGCCGAAGACGTGCACCTCGCCTCACAAGGTGAAGGTGAAGGTGGGCAAGCGCCCGAGGCGCCATCGTTTCAGCGTTGCCGCGACCGACGCATCAGGCAACACCGATGCCACACCATCGGTCCTGCGGTGGAAGGTCAAACCGAAAATGCATGGGAAACACGGGAAGCCTGGGAGGCAGAAGTGAGAGGATCGGTGAGATGAAGGCGATGCGTGGGAGCGGAAGCGGCGGATGGGGTGGGGGTCTGCTCTCGGCCACCATGGCCTGCCTCGCCTGCCTCGCCTGCTCCATCTGCGGACAGGCGGCGCTGGCGCCGACAACCGCCTCGGCACTCTCGATCGACGTATCCGGCAACCACTTCGTCGACGGCAAGGGCAAGCGGGTGCGGCTGATCGGGGTCAACCGCTCCGGATCCGAGTACTCGTGCGCGGGTGACGACGGGCAGGGCGGCCACGGATACGCGGTCTTCCAGGGTCCGGTGAGCGATCGCGCGATCAAGGCGATGAAGAAGTGGCGGGTCAACGCGGTCGCGCTGCCGCTCAACGAGGCCTGCTGGCTCGGCGGCTACGGCGGACTCAACCCGAGCTTCAGCGGCGCCCCCTACCGAGAGGCCATCGAGGACTACGTGAACCGGCTCAACCGCCACGGCATATACGTCGTGCTCCGGCTCTCCGGCGCGGGGCCCGGAGACTCGGTCTACGGATCTGTGCCCGGCGACGCGGAGGCGCCGATGGCCGACGCGGACCACGCGGTCGACTTCTGGACGTCGGTGGCCACCGAGTTCCGCGACAACCATGCGGTTCTCTTCCACCTCTACGACGAGCCGCACAAGATCGAATGGCTGTGCGTCCTCTATGGGTGCACGGTCGATGCCGACGGCTCCGACGGCGAGCCGATCTTCGGTCAGTACGAGGCGACCGGCCACAAGCAGCTGCTCACTGCGATTCGCGACACCGGAGCGACGCAGCCCATCGTGATCTCGGGGATCGACTTCGCGGGGCAGGTCGACCAGTGGGAGCTATACGCGCCCGAGGATCCGCTCGGTAAGCGCGTCGTCGGCTGGAACTCCTTCGACTACTCGGGCAACCTGAAGAGCTCGAAGCCGGACCTGGCCGGCCTCTCGCGCAAGTACCCGGTGCTGGTCGGCGGCTTCGGCGACACCGACTGCAACTCGGGCTACAGCCGCAAGCTGATGCGCTTCGCCGACTCGAAGGGGATCTCCTACCTGGCGTGGACCTGGAACACGGAGGCTGACTACGGCGGCTGCGCCAACGCCTTGCTGGGCCCGAAGCTGTCGGCCTACTATTCAGGGAAGCCAAGCGGGTTCGGCAAGGGAATCCGCGATCACTACCGCGATCTCGCGGCAAAGGGGAAGAAGGGGAAGAAGTGACGGGGAACTCTCTGGCCGGATGGGTGCCGAAGGCGCTGACGGCGCTGCTCCTGTGCATGGCCACGCTGCTGCTCACGTCCGGGGTCGCCGAGGCCGGCGGCAAGGCGAAGCTCGTCGTCGCGAGCGGCAAGGTGAAGGCGAAGAAGGGCAACCTGAAGGGCTCCTTCGCGATTCGCAACGTCGGTGGTGCGAAGTCCGCCAAGACCACCGCCAAGCTCAAGGTCAAGACCCCCGGCAAGGACCCGGTCGCGGGGCGCTACGCGGTTCGCCCGCTGGCGCCCGGAGGCACGGCGAAGGCAAAGGTGAAGGTCCCGATCCCCTCTGGACTCCCCAGTGGCAAGTCGCCGATCGTCCTCTGCGTGCAGAAGGACTGCGCCAAGCTCGGCAAGGTCAAGGGCTCGGGTGGCGGTGGCGGCGGTGGCGGCGGTTCGTCGGTTCCGAACAACCCCATCAACTACCCGACCGATGAGCCGTTCGAGCTGACCAGCAGCGCCAGCAAGTACTGGGTCGTCGTTCCCTCCAGCTACGACGGCTCCCACCAGACCCCGACGACGCTGTTCGTCTGGAGCCACGGATGCGGCGGCGACAGCGGCGGCGACATCTTCAACATCAGCCCCGGCGGCAACGCCCAGAGCTGGATCTCCGTCAGTGTCGGCGGCCGTGACGGCGACTGCTGGGACCCGAACGGCGATCAGGACAAGGTGATGAAGGCGATCTCGAACATGAAGACGCACTTCAACATCAACCCGCGCACCGTGGTCCTCGGCGGCTACTCGTCGGGTGGCGACCTCTCCTATCGGACCGCGTTCGAGCACTCGAACCAGATCGCCGGCGTCCTCGCCGAGAACACCTCGCCGTTCCGCGACACCGGGCTGACCCAGGACCAGGCGATCTCCGCGGCGTCGTCGAAGTTCCACGTCGTCCACCTCGCCCACTTGCAGGACGACGCCTATCCGATCGCAACGGTCCGCAGCGAGACCGATGCGCTGAGCGCGGCGGGCTTCCCGGTCGAGCGGATCGAGCGCACCGGCACCCACTTCGACAATCCCGGGGACGTCGTGGCCGGGACCCCGGTCCCCGGTACCGACGCCGACGTGGTCACGTTCCTGCTGCCGCACCTGAACGACGGCTGGACCTCCCCCGGATAGGAGGGTTGAGCGATGATCCCCGACACCGACGCCGATCCGGGCGTCGGTTGACTGGGGCCAGACGGTGATCGAGCGGGGATCGAGCTTCGGTGGATACACCGTCGAGAGGCTGCTCGGCAGCGGTGGGATGGGGGTCGTCTACGAAGCGGTGCAGAACTCGCTCGACCGGCGTGTGGCGCTGAAGATCCTCAAGCCGGAGCTCGCGGGTGATCCCGCCTTCGTCGATCGCTTCCGCCGCGAGGGTCGCCTGCAGGCGACGATCGAGCACCCGCACGTGCTCGACGTCTACGAGGTGGGGGAGAGCGAGGACCACGACCTGTTCTTGGCGATGCGCCTCGTCGATGGGCCGACCCTCGCCGATCTCCTGCGGGCCGGCGAGCTCGATGCGGCGCGAACGGTCGACTTGCTCGGGCAGGTCGGCGAGGCGCTCGACGCCGCCAACGCCGCCGGCTTGGTACACCGCGACGTCAAGCCCCAGAACGTGCTCGTCGGCGATGGCGATCAGGCCTTCCTCGCCGACTTCGGGCTGAGCCGGATCGGCACCGACCCGGACTCGCGGTCACGGCCGACCTTCGGCACGGTCGCCTACGCCGCGCCCGAGGTGATCGCCGGGGAGTCACCTGGGCCGGCCTCCGACCGCTACGCGTTTGCCGCGACGCTTTTCCACTGCTTGACCGGAGACGTCGTCTTCCCGCGTGGGTCGGAGGCGGCGGTGCTGTTCGCGCACGCGAGCGAGCCACCGCCGCGGATCAGCGCGCGCCGCCCGGAACTGCCGGCGGCGCTCGACCAGGTCTTCGAGGAGGCACTCGCCAAGGACCCGGGCCGCCGCCCGGCCAGCGCGCGCGGGCTCGTTGCGGCGGTGCGCGAGCGGCTCGCGGCAGCCGGGATGGCGGAGCTCGGCCCGCCCCGGCTCGGTTCGCCGAGTCCGCTCTCCTCGGAGACCCTGGCGCCCGTCCCGACGACGACGCCGGCGGACGCGGCCGAGGATCCATCCGGCGGCGAGCCCGAGCCCGGGCGGGGTCGTCTCGCCGGGGTCCTCGCGATCGTCGCGCTCCTCGCAGCACTCATCGGGGCCGGGGTCGCGGCGCTCCTCGACGATGGCGGCGGAGGGGGGGAGGCGGCGGCTGAGGTCCCGGTGCCGGCCGTCCCGAGCGACGCGGAGCCGCTCGGCAGCTCGCTCGGGGCACCGGATCGCACGATCGGATGCGGTGGTGGGTCGGCTGAGCCCGACGCGGAGCCTTGCGCCCTCGCGCAGACCGAGCTCGGCTCCACCCAGCTCGTGGCGCCCGCCGACGGGCTCATCACCGGCTGGGCGGTGCGGGGCGCCAGCGGTGAGATAGCCCTCGACGTGATCAGGCCGCGCGGATCCGATACGACGAGGATCGCTCGCTCGCAGTGGGAGTCGGCTGGAAACGGGGGGTCGTTCCACTTCGACACCAGCCTCCCGGTGGAGCGCGGGGACCTGATCGCCGTCGAGCTGGGGCGCGGTTCGGCCATCGGGGTCCGTGACAGCGACGACGCTACCGTCGAGCGCTGGTCGGACACGATGGGCGGGGCCTACGGCGATCCTGATCCCGACCACAAGGTGCCCGTCGGCCTCGAATCGGAGCTGGTGCTGCGCGCGGACTTCGTCGCCGGGGCCGACATGGAGCCGCCCGAGACGCTGACCGGGCGGGCGGCGGAGAGCGCGCCCGAGGGCAAGGTCCGCGACCGGCGCGACGTCCGGATCTCCAGGCCCGCTGCGACGGTTCGGGTGGAGCTCGTCGAGGTCGGTGACCGCGTCGCCCTCGACCTGTTCGATGGGAAGCGGCGGATCCAGCGCGTGTTCATCCCGGGCCTGCTCCCCGGGGGGCTGCCCGCCGAGCTCGACTCCTACGTCTACGACGGCAGCCCGACCAGCGAGGTCGACGTCTACTGGGTCAACCCGAGCAGCGGGCGCCTGAACTTCCACTTCTTCGCCGTCTCCGAGAAGCAGATTCAGCTCGTCATCTAGGTGTCCCGGCAGATGCCTTCGCCGATCCAGCCTGGAGCCACGATCAGCGGTTTCCGAGTCGGCCGTCTCATCGGCAGCGGCTCATGTGGAGCCGTGTACGAGGCGACGCAGGTATCGCTCGAGCGGCCGGCGGCCTTGCGGCTGCTCGACGCCGCCGATCTCGAGGGGTTCGCCGACGAGGGCCGCTTCCTCGACCAGCAGCGCGCAGCCGCCGCGTTCCACCACCCGGGTGTCGTTCCCGTCTACGAGGCGGGCGCATGGGACGGCGGCCGATTCGTCGCCACCAGGTTCGTGCGCGGCCAGACGCTGGAGCGAGTGCTCGGGGCGGGGCGACTCTCGCGGGGCGAGCTGATCGCCGTCATCGACCAGGTGGAATCGACGGTTACGGCGGTTCACGGCGTGGGGCTCGTCCATGGGCGGATCAGCGCGCGCAACGTCATCATCGAGGAGGACGGCAGGGTGCTGCTGACCGATCTCGGGCTCGGGGCCGAACGATCCGCCGATGACGACCGGGCCGCGATCGCAGGTCTGCGCGAGCGCGCCGAGCTCGCTCCACGCGCCCGGCCGGGCCTGGCCGGGCGCCGCCGTTACGCCTCCCTGGCTCTCGCCGTCCTCTCGGCGCTGGCTGTCGGGACCGGGCTTCTCGTCGGGTCCGGATCAGCCGGGGAGGATCCGGATACCCAGCCTCCGCCCGCGGTTGCGGAGGGGGCCGAGCCGCTCGGCAGCGAGTTGGCGGCGGGCTCCCTCTCGAGCATCGGCTGCGCCCGCCAGCCCGGCCTGAATACGCCGGCCTGCACGCTCGCGCAGGTCTCGCTCGGCGGTCGCTCCGCCCGCGTGCGGGCCGGCGGCGTTATCCGCCGCTGGGCCGTCCGCGACGCCACCGGCGCACTCGCGCTGCAGGTGATCGGCTTCAGCGGCGACCGGATGTTCCTGCGCTCGTTCTCGCGGGTGGAGTCGGTCCACGACCGGGCTCCACATGCCTTCGACACGGAGATCGAGGTCGAGCGCGGCGATCTGATCGGGGTGACCCTGACGCCGGGCGCGTCGATCGGGTTGCGGCCCGGCGGTGACGGGTCCACCGCGATGCGCGTGAGCGGCACGGCCCCCTACGCCCCGGCTGAGGTGAGGACGACGAGGGTCGCGGGCGAGATGCAGCTTCGCGTCGATGTCGAAGAGGGGGCTCGGGCGCGTCTCGAGCAGCTCAACGGCAAGGAGGCCCAGAGGGCGCCGGCCGGAGCTGCGCTGGCCATGCAGGTGATCGAGGCGCCGCGCGGCGACGCCTACCGGACCGAGCTCACCCGCGTCGGTGATGCGCTGATGATCGATACCTACGGTGACGGCGGCCGGATCTCGCGGGCCACCGTCGGCGATGCCCGCACCGACGGCCGGCTGCTCGCCTTCGAGCAGTGCGGGTTCCCCCACGGCTTCTGCCTCCGCTGGCTCAACGACGGAGATTCCGAGCCGGTCGTCCACGGCTACGCGGTCACAGCGGATGGGTCACTGCGGTTGATCGGGTGAGCTCCGCGCGGCGGCGCAGGGGTGGCCGTATCACCCACTTGGGGTATGGCGCGTTCGCCGCCCCCGTGCGAGCCTCCGCGACGAGTTGTCCGGATCAGGGCCCAGTCCAGAGAGGGGAATGCCGAGATGAACGCCGTGCGACGTGGAGCCAGGTCGGCGGCGGTAGCGACGGTGGCGTCGCTGTGCGGCGGCGTCCTGCTCGTGACCGGCGGCGGGGCCACCGCCAGTCCCGAGGCAGCGCCGCGAGCGTTCGACGACGCCTGCGGCGTCTTCCCGGGCGCCGAAGGGGTCCCGGCCGGGGCGGCCTCGCTCCCCGATCAGCGGGCCTGGAACCAGGACGTCTCCCAGTCCCCGGTTGATCCCGACTCCGACCAGATCATCTCCTACATCAACTCCCATGGTGACTCCGAGCTTCACCCGGACTTCGGGCGCAACAAGAAGTACGGGATCCCCTACGTGAAGGTGGGAGCGAAGACGAAGGCTCTGCGCGTCAAGTTCCGCTATCGCGGCGAGTCCGATCCCGGCAAGTACAAGGTCCCGCTCGATGCACCGATCGAGGGCGGCAAGAATGGCGACGGGGATCGCCACACGATCGCCTTCGACACCTCCGCCTGCAAGCTCTACGAGCTCTTCGGCGCGAAGCCACGCAGCAAGAGCTGGAAGGCCGGCTCGGGCGCCGTCTGGGATTTGCGCTCGGCGGGCCTGAGGACCGCGGGCTTCACCTCGGCAGACGCTGCCGGGCTGCCAATCTTCCCGGGGCTCGTCCGCTACGAGGAAGTCGCCGACGGCGTGATCGACCACGCGATCCGGGTCACCTTCGAGTCGACCCGGAACGCCTGGATCAACCCCGCCTCCCACTGCGCCGGCGACACCGACTCGCCCGCGGCGCCCTCGATGGGGATGCGGTTCCGGCTCAAGTCCTCGTATGACACATCCGGTTTGACGGGGCAGGCGGCGATCATCGCGACCGCGCTCAAGCAGTACGGGATGATCAACGCCGACAACGGTTCCAACTGGTTCATCTCCGGCACCGCGAACAAGCGCTGGAGCAACGGCAACCTGAACCAGCTCAAGGAGATCCCCGGCAGCGCGTTCGAGGTCGTGCAGAGCGAGGCGCCGGTCGAGACGTGCTGAGGCGGTGTCAGTGAAGCTCAGGTAGCGCCCGGGGCGGCGGGGCGGGTGGTCCGCTTAGTCCCCTCAGAGGAAAGACTTAGCTGCAATAGAGGCACTTTTTCCGAGGTGCTCAGGAGGCCTGCGGATCATCGCCCGCATGCACCGCCCCAAGAACGCCCTCAGCCCCTTCCTCTCCGCCCTCCTCGGCGGCGTCATCGCCCTCGCATTGGGTATCGCCGCCGTCGCGACCGGCCTGATCTCCGTCGACAACTCCGACGACTCCGCGACCGCCACGGTCGCTCAGGGGCCGATCGCCACCGACACCGCACCCGCTTCGACCGGCGATCGCACGGTGGGGCAGGTCTACCAGCAGGATGGACAGGGCGTTGCCTACATCGAGGCGGTGGAGAAGCCCTCCGGGTCCGCATCGCCGTTCGGACAGCAGTCCAGCGGCGGCACCGCGACCGGCTCGGGCATCCTCATGGACGATCAGGGGCACGTGCTCACCAACGCGCACGTCGTCGACGGCTCCAGCTCGGTGACGGTCAAGTTCGGCGACGGCGACGCCCTCGACGCGAAGGTGCTCGGCATCGACGACTCCACCGACGTCGCTGTCCTCGGCGTCGACCCCGATCAGGTCGATGCGAACCCGCTCGAGCTCGGCAACTCCGACGACGTCAAGGTCGGTGACCCCGCCGTCGCGATCGGCAACCCATACGGGCTCGATCGCACCGTGACCACCGGCATCATCTCGGCGCTGCAGCGGCAGATCAGCGCCCCCAACGGCTTCACGATCTCCGACGTCCTGCAGACCGACGCGGCGATCAACCCCGGTAACTCCGGCGGCCCGCTGATCGACGGTCAGGGCCGTGTGATCGGGATCAACTCCCAGATCGCCACGGGCTCGGACGGCTCCGGCTCGACCGGCATCGGCTTCGCGGTCCCGATCAACACCGCCAAGCAGGTCGCCTCCCAGATCATCGACAACGGCCAGGTCGAGCACGCCTACCTCGGGATCGAGGGTGCCGACTTGAACGCGCAGCTCGCCCAGGTGCTCAACCTCGACGTCGACGAGGGTGCCCTCGTCCAGAAGGTGACGTCCGGCGGTCCCGCCGACAAGGCCGGCCTCGAGGGTGGCGACGCGACCGTGACCGAGGACGGACAGCAGGTCCGTGCCGGCGGCGACGTGATCACCGCGATCGACGGTCAGCCCGTGAGCGGGATGGAGGATCTGATCAGCGTCATCAACGGCAAGGACCCGGGCGACACGGTCACGCTCGACGTGATCCGCGACGGAGACAAGAAGCAGATCGACGTCGACCTCGGCAACCGCCCCGACGACGCCACCGGATGAGCGGCGAGACCTCACGCCCGGCGACCCGCAAGTATCCGATGGGTGACCGGGGCCTCGCACGATTGGACGCCGACTGAGCTTGCCGCGCTGCTCGCCGCTGAGCGCGAGGGAGGGCCGTTTCTCCTCCTCCGCGACGGCGACGGGCAGCAGCGGCTTCTCGAGCTGACCGGTGAGCGGCTGACGGTGGGCCGTGAGGAGGGGAGCGACCTGGCGCTCACCTGGGATGCGGAGGTCTCGCGCCTCCACGCGCTGCTCGAGCATCTCGGGGGGAGTTGGACCGTCGTCGATGACGGTCTCTCCCGCAACGGCACCCTGGTCAACGGCGTCAGGGTCCATGGACGACGTCGCCTCGGAGACCGCGACGTGATCCGCTTCGGCGTCACCGAGGCGACCTTCCGCGATCCCGCGAAGGGGGCCGAGGAGACGGCTGCCGCCGCGGGTGATCCGGCTCTCGCCGCCGTCACCCCGGCTCAGCGCCGTGTTCTCGTCGCCCTCTGCCGGCCGCTCGCCGAGCCCGACGGGCATGGGGTGCCGCCGTCCAACGCCGAGGTTGCAGCTTCCCTGGCGGTCTCCGTGGAGGCGGTGCGAAGCCACATGAAGACGCTGTTCCGCATCTTCGAGGTCCCCGATCTGCCGCAGAACCGCAAGCGCGCGGAGCTCGCCCGCAGGGCGCTCGCAGCCGGCGTGATCCTGCCGCGCGACCTCTGAGTCCCCGCCGGCCCCGGGTTGTCGCCCTATTGCGGTGGGCGACCGGTGGTGGGAGACTCGTAGACAGGAATGGGGGTCGTCGGTCTGAAACGCAGCAGCATCCAGCGCGGTCGCGGATCAGTCCCACGCATCCTCCTCCTGTTCGCGGGCGCCATCGCCGCGCTGGTGGCGTCAGCGGCGACCGCGGCGCCGGCCGGCGCGTTCGGCGAGCTCACCTACCGCGAGTGCATCGCGGACTCGGCGGCGGTCGGCTGTCAGGCACTGTCGCCGGCCGTGCTGACGGGCGCGCGCGGGATCGCGATCAGCCCCGACGGGACCTCGGTCTACGTGGTCTCCGTCGGCTCCGACTCGATCAGCCATTTCGTCCGCAACTTCGACGGGACCCTCACGTTCGCCGACTGCTCCTCGAGCAACACGATCGCGGGCTGCGACGACATCCCCAACACGCCCGGGCCCATGCTCGGTCCGACCGACGTGATCGTCAGCCCCGACGGGAAGTCCGTCTACGTCAGCTCGTTCCAGTCGAACTCGCTTTCCTATTTCACGCGGGCGAGCGACGGCAGCCTCGACTTCCAGAAATGCTGGAACGACAGCGGCGTGATGGGCTGCACGAACCTCAGCGGGACGCCGCTGACCGGAGCCCTTGGGATGGCGCTGACGCCGGACGGATCCTCTCTCTATGTCACGGCCCAGACCTCCGACGACGTCGCTCATTTCCAGGTCAACGCTTCGGGCGAGCCGGTCTACGCCAATTGCGTCGGTGACGATGCGAGTGACGGCTGCACCGATCTGGCGACGGACATCCTCGACGGCGCGAACAGCGCGGCGGTGACGACCGACGGCTCCTCGCTGATCGTGACGACGGGTTCGATCGTCACCGTCGACCACTTCAAGATCGGCGCCGGGGGCGACCTCACCTTCTCCGACTGCGCGCATCCATCGGGATTCGCTCCGTGCATCGATCTCCCCAACAACGCGGTCGACTCCCTCTCGAGCGTGGTCGCGAGTCCGACCGGGATGATCTACACGGCCGGATCGTTCAACAACCCGTCCCTCGCCGAGTTCGCGCTCGACGGCAACGACAAGCTCTCCTTCGCGGGTTGCTTCACGAACTTCGGCGGGGATTGCACGAAGCTCCCCACCGACGCGTTCGAGAACACTTTCGGGGCCGTCGTCAGCCCCGCAGGCGACTCCGTCTACGTGACCTCGCCGGGCAACAACGGCATCTCGTCGGTCGACACGCTCTCGTTCTTCAGGGCCGATGCCGGCGGCAGGCTGACCTTCGATTCATGTCAGGGCAACACCGGCGCCCGCGGATGCTTCGATGTGCCGGGAGGGCCCCTGGACGGCGTCATCGACGCCGTCGTCTCCCCGGAGGGTGACTCGCTGTACGCCGTCTCGGTCACCAGCAACACCGTCTCCCACTTCTCCCGGAGCGCGCCGCCGCCGGCCGTCGGTGACACGACGCCGCCGGAGACGACGATCGACTCGGGGCCGAAGAGGAAGGTCAAGCGACGGGCGGCGCGGATCACCTTCAGCTCGAGCGAGGCGGGCTCGTCCTTCGCCTGCACGATCGATGGCGGCACGCCCGAGCCCTGCAACTCGCCGATCACGTTCCGGGTCAAGAAGAAGCCCAGGCGCCACCGGTTCACGGTGTCCGCGACCGACGCCGCGGGGAACACCGATGCGACGCCCGCCTCCATCTCCTGGAAGGTCAAGAGGAAGCACCACAAGCGCCACGGGCATCATGGTCACGGGCACCACTGAGGGGGCGGCCGCCACCTGAGCGCGGGCGCGGGCGGGCACTGTGCGATCTTTCCTCGCTCGCGATGAAGGTGAAGATCTGCGGCATAACGAGGCTCGAGGACGCCGAGGCGGCGGTCTCGGCAGGCGCCTGGGCGGTCGGGCTCAACCACAGCTCCGAGAGCCCGCGGCAGATCGACCTCGACGCGGCCGAGGAGATCGGGCGCAGGCTGCAGCGCCGCTGCGAGGTGGCGGGCGTCTTCGTCAACGCGCCGATCGACGACATCGTCCTCGCGGTCGAGCGGGAGCGGCTCACGCTCGTGCAGCTGCACGGTGAGGAGGGGCCGAGCTTCTGCGCCGAGGTCGGGCGGAAGACGGGATGCAAGGTGATCAAGGCGTTCCGCGTCAAGAACCCCGGCGACGTCGCCGCAGCCCGCGCCTATCGCACCGACTTCCATCTGCTCGACGCCTTCGCGCACGGCGCTCACGGTGGCACCGGCACGACCTTCGACTGGGAGCTCGCCTCCCGCGACCGCAGCGGGGTGCCGGTGATCCTCGCCGGTGGGCTCGATCCCGACAACGTCGGTGAGGCGATCGACGCGGCGTGGCCCTGGGCGGTCGACGTCGCCAGCGGCGTCGAGACGGCGCCGGGGATCAAGGATCCGAACCGGATCGTGTCCTTCATCGAGGCCGCGCAGCGCGCCGGCGCCGTCCAGCAGGAGGTCCGCGAGCACCGCCGGGCGATCAAGCAGGTGCGGCGCGAGGTCGAGCGGCGGACGCGGACGGAGGGCTGAGGCGTGAGCACGGTGGAGAGCCGCTTCGGCCCCTACGGCGGCCGCTACGTGCCCGAGGTGCTGATCGCTGCGCTCGACGAGCTCACGGCCGCCTGGGAGGAGGCGCGCACGGATCCCGTCTACCGCGAAGAGCTGGGAGCGCTGCTGCGCGACTTCGTCGGGAGGCCGACGCCGCTGTACGAGGCGAAGCGGCTCTCCGAGCGCACGGGCAGGCGCGTCTTCCTCAAGCGCGAGGACCTGACCCACACCGGTGCCCACAAGATCAACAACGCCGTCGGGCAGGCGCTGCTCGCCCGGCGGATGGGGAAGACGCGGATCATCGCCGAGACCGGCGCCGGCCAGCACGGCGTCGCGACCGCGACCGCCTGTGCGCTCTTCGGGCTCGAGTGCATCGTCTACATGGGGACCGAGGACATGCGGCGGCAGAAGCCGAACGTCGAGCGGATGGAGTTGATGGGAGCGCGGGTCGAGCCCGTGGAGGCCGGCGCGCGGACGCTCAAGGAGGCGGTGAGCGCCGCGATCCGCGACTGGGTAACGAACGTCGGCGACACCCACTACATCATCGGCTCGGCGGTGGGACCGGCCCCGTACCCGGCGCTCGTCCGCGACCTGCAGCGGGTGATCGGCGAGGAGGCGCGGGAGCAGATCCTCGCCGCCGCCGGCCGGCTTCCCGACCGCGTGATCGCCTGCGTCGGCGGTGGCTCGAACGCGATCGGGACATTCGCCCCGTTCGTCGATGACGGTGGCGTCGAGCTGATCGGCGTCGAGGCGGCGGGGGAGGGCCTCGACGGCCGCCACGGCGCCCCCTTGAGCGCCGGGCGTACCGGGGTGCTGCACGGGTCCCTGTCGGCCGTCATCGCCGACGAGGAGGGTCAGATCCTCGAGGCGCACTCGATCTCGGCCGGGCTCGACTACCCCGGCGTCGGGCCTGAGCACACGATGCTCCGCGACTCCGGTCGCGCCCGCTACGTCGCGATCACCGACGAGGAAGCGCTGCGGGCGTTGCGGGTTCTGGCGCGTCTGGAGGGGATCGTGCCGGCGCTCGAGTCCTCCCACGCGATCGCCTGGGTGCTGAGCGAAAGCGCGGGGGAGGGCATCGACCTGATCACTCTCTCCGGCCGCGGCGACAAGGATCTCGCCGAGGCGCTCGCGGGGCTGAAGCGGCTCGACGACGGCGATGGCGACGGCGAAGATGGCTGAGGCCGCGAACGGGATCGGGCGGATCGCCGCCGCGTTCGACGCCGCTCGCGACGAGGGCCGGGCCGCCCTGATGCCGTACATGATGGGCGGGTTCCCCGACCTCGAGACCTCGGCCGCGCTCATCGACGCCTACGCCGACACGGGGGCCGACCTGATCGAGCTCGGCGTCCCCTACTCAGATCCGCTCGCCGACGGCCCGGTCATCCATGCGGCGGCGACCGAGGCGCTCGCCGCCGGCACGAGGTTCGGCGATGTGATGACGCTGTGCGAGCGGGTCTCCGCGCGGGTCCCGGTGCTGCCGATGGTCTACGTCAACGTTGTGCTGACGCTCGGTCCCGACCGCTTCGCGGCGACGCTCGAGCGCGCCGGCGCCGCCGGGGCGATCATCCCCGACCTGCCGCCGGGCGAGGACGACTCGATCGCCGAGGCACTGATCGAGCGTGGCCTGGCGCCGATCGGCTTCGTCGCGCCGACGACGGCTCCGGAGCGGCTCCGCGCGATCGCGGCGGCTGCCACCGGCTTCACCTACGTCGTCTCGCTGACCGGGGTGACCGGGGAGCGGGCGGAGGTGCCGCCCGAGTTGGCGGCGCTCGTCGGCGCCGTGCGTGAGAGCTCGCCCGCTCCGGCCGCGGTCGGGTTCGGAATCGGCACGCCGGAGCACGCCGCGACGGTCGGGGAGATGGCTGACGGGGTCATCATCGGAACCCGGCTGGTCCGGGCGGTCGCCGATGCCGGTGGAAGGGAGGAGGCGGTCGACGCGGTCAGGTCGTTCCTCGCCGACACGCGCGTGGCGCTCGCGGCCGGGGTTAGCGCGCCTGAGCGCTGAACGTGGTCCCCACCCGGTAGATTCCCCGCCGATGCAGCTCTTCGGATTCACGGTCGCCGCGGTGGTCGCCTTCATGATCGGCTTCGGCGCCTTCGACCTCGGCGGCACGGTCAGCTTCCTGATCTTCCTGCTGATCCTCTTCATCGGCGCCACCGTCCGCGCGTGGCATCCGCTGATCGAGTGGATCCGCGGACCGAGCTCTCAGCTCTGAGCGGCCGCGAGGCCACGGGCGGCGGAGTTCAGCCGAAGAAGACCTCGGCGGTCTCGTAGAAGGCCGGGTCGAGCAGCTTCGGCTCGGCGAGCGCCTCCGCGAGCGGCACCGTGACCACCTCCGAGCCGCGCAGGGCGACCATCGTTCCCGTCTCGCCGCGCGCGATCGCATCGATCGCGGCGACACCGAAGCGCGTTCCGAGGACGCGGTCGTATGCGTTGGGGGTGCCGCCGCGCTGGACGTGGCCGAGGATCGTCATCCGGGTCTCGTAGCCGGTCCGTTTCTCGATCTCGCCCTCGAGTGCGACGGCGACGCCGCCGAGCCGCTCGTGGCCGAAGGCGTCGAGCTCTCCGGTCGAGGCGATCAGCCCCTCGTCCTTGGGGTGTGCCCCCTCGCTGACGACGACGATCGAGAAGCGGCTCCCCTGGACGTGGCGGCGGCGCAGGTGCTCGCAGACCTCGTCGATGTCGAACGGGCGCTCGGGGACGAGGATCGCATCGGCGCCGCCCGCCATTCCGGAGTAGGCGGCGATCCAGCCGGCGTGGCGCCCCATCACCTCGACGACGATCACGCGGTTGTGGGACTCGGCGGTGGTGTGGAGGCGGTCGATCGCGTCGGTCGCGATCTGAACGGCGGTCTGGAAGCCGAACGTGAAGTCGGTCCCCGCGAGGTCGTTGTCGATCGTCTTCGGGACGCCGACAACGGGTACGCCGGCCTCGGCGAGCTTGCCGGCGACGCCCAGCGTGTCCTCGCCGCCGATCGGGATCAGCATCTCCACTCCCGCCTGCTCCATGCCGGCGAGAACCCCCTCGACGCCGGGACCGTCGTCCTTGAACGGGTTCGTCCGCGAGGTGCCGAGGATCGTGCCGCCGCGGGGGAGGATCCCGCGTGTCGCGTTGATGTCCAGCGGTCGCCCCTCGCCCGCGAGAACGCCCGCCCACCCGTACTGGAAGCCGAAGAACTCGTGGTCGTGGCTCTTGACGCCCTTGCGGACGACCGCCCTGATGACTGCGTTGAGGCCGGGGCAGTCGCCGCCGCCGGTGAGGATGCCGATGCGTGCCATTCGCCGACCCTAGCGCGAGGCGCGCCGGTGGTTGTTGTCCGCTTGTAGAAACCCGCCCGACCCGAGCCCTACGGAGCGGATCAATGCGTCCGCTTCTTTCTTCACCTCGAGCAACCGTGAAGCCGTGAGAGCCTTGGCCTGCTGTCAAGGCTGACGCGCGGGGCTGATAATCACGGCTATATGGACTCGCGCCTCGACCACGCCCTGCTCTACGACGACGACTGCGGCTTCTGCAAGCTGTGCGTCCGCGGCATCCTGCGGCTGGACCGGGAGGAGCGCCTGCGGCCGGTCGCGATCCAGAGCGAGGAGGGCCAGCGGCTGCTCACGGAGATCCCGGGGCCGCTGCGACTCGAGTCCGCGCACCTCGTCACCCCGGGAGGCACGGTCCTGTCCGGCGGCGCCGCGGCTCCGACGCTCGCGCGCCTGCTCCCAGGCGGCAGGATCCCCGCCCGTGCGTTCGCCCGCTGGCCGGAGCGGACCGACGCGTCCTACCGGTGGGTAGCGCGGAACCGCTCGCGATTCGGCCGAATCGGTCTTCGCTCGCGCGCGCCGATCGAGCCTCGCCGTGGGCAGGAACTTGACTAGAGCCGGCGGGGTCGTCGCTGCGGTGGCAGCTCTCGCGGTCATCGTGGTCGCTGTCGGGTGTGGCTCGAGCGCCGACGACGACGCGACGCTGACCGTCTACGTGAGCGCGCCGTTGCAGGGGCCGCGGGCCGACGCCGGTCATGACGTCGCCGACGGCGCCCGGCTCGCGCTGGTGGATGCCGACGGGAAGGCGGGGGGAGTGGCGATCGATCTCGAAGTGCTGAGCGACGCCACCGGCGGCGGCTGGGACGCGGCTGCGACCGGCGCGAACGCCCGTGCCGCGACGGAGGACACGACCACGATCGCCTACGTCGGAGAGCTCGACTCCGGTGCCTCCCGCACGTCGATCCCGATCACCAACCGGGCCGGGATCCTGCAGGTCTCGCCGGGCGCCGGCGCGGCGGATCTGACCAGCGACTCACCGGCGTCGGGTGATGCTCCCGCCGTCCAGGAGAGCGGCCACCGCACCTTCGGGCGGGTGATTCCAAGCGACCGCGACCAGGGCGAGGCGGCCGGCGTGTGGATGGCGGACTCCGGGATCTCCTCGGTCCTGGTCGACAGCGACGGCTCCGCCTACGCCGACTCCCTCGTCGACGGGCTCGATGCGGCGCCTTCGCCTCCCGAGGTCGTGACGGGTCGGGACCCCGCGGATGCCGTCTACATCGCGGCGGAAGGCCCCGTCCGCCCCGCGGGGGCGGGGACGGGCGATCGCGGCATCCTCGGCTCCGACGCGCAGCTCGATGACCCGCGCGCGCTCGGTTCGAACTCGACGCCCGTGCGCCTCACCTCGGCCGCCCTCGATCCGACCCAGCTCCCGCCCGCCGCGGACGACTTCCTCGCAGCCTTCGAGGCCGCCTACGATCGCGCGCCGGGCCGCTATGCCGCCTACGGCTACGAGGCGATGGCGGTCGTGCTCGACTCGGTCGGGCGCGCCGACGACCCGACCGATCGCGGCGATGTCGTCGACGCCTTCTTCGACACCGGCGACCGCGAGTCGATCCTCGGGACGTACTCGATCGACGGCGTCGGCGACACGACCCTGAGGAGGCTCGGCGCCTACCGGATCGACGGGCGGGGGCGGGCGCTGCCGGAGCGCGAGGCTCTGACCATTCCCTGAGGCTCCGCTGCGGCGCGAAGCCGCGCTTCAGCCGACCGCGTCCTCCATCGCTGCGTCGATGTCGGTGAAGAAGAACTCGTAGCCGCCGTCGGTGGCCCGCTTGGGGATCGCGCGCTGCCCTGCGGTGGCCGCGATCTCTCCGAACTCGGAGCCTAAGCGCACCTTCACGGCGAGCTTCGGCACCGGGAGGACCGCGGGGCGATGGAGCGCGCGGCCGAGGGCCTTGGAGAACTCGCGGTTGGTGACCGGATTCGGCGCGGTGGCGTTGAACGGGCCGCTCGCGCCCTCGGTGTCGAGCGCCCAGAGGATGATCCCGACCTCGTCGGCGAGGCTGATCCAGGGCATGTAGTTGCGCCCGCCCGCCACCGGCCCACCGACGCCGAGCTTGAAGGGGAGGAGCAGCTCCGCGAGCAGCCCGGCTTCCCTGGTCAGCAGCAGGCCCGTTCTGATCAGCGCCACGCGCACCCCGCCGGCCTCCGCCTCCTTCGCCGCGGCCTCCCAGTCCACGCAGACCTGCGCGTCGAACGTCGCGCCGGGCGCCGTCCCCTCGTCGACGAAGTCCGTGCCCCTGTCACCGTAGTAGCCGACCGCGGAGCCGCTGACGAGCACCCGCGGCGTCCGCTCCGCCGCCAGCATCCCCGCGACCAGGTTCTTCGTCGTGGTTATGCGGCTCTCGCGGATCGACCGCTTCGCCTCGTCGCTCCAGCGCTGGTTGATGGGCTCGCCGACGAGGTTGACGACGCCGTCGACGCCATCGAATGCCTCCGCTGGAGGCCGCTCCTGGGCCGCGTTCCAGGCGTGCCAGGTGATCCGCGGCTCGGCGGCTGCGGCGCGCCCGGGGTCGCGGGAGAGGCCGACCACGTCGTCGCCTCGCCCGAGCAACGTACGGGCGACGGCGCCGCCGATCGTCCCGGTTGCGCCGGTGATCAGGACCTTCATCGAGTTGCGCTCCGTTCGTTCACAGGCCTTGCAGCGGTCCTTGCCCGCCCCGAGGCCTTCAAACCGTGGCGAACGTGCCCGTCTCCTCCGTGATCCTGGCGATCCCGGCCGCCTTCGCCTCGCGGACGACGGCCTCGGCGACCGCCGGGGCGACGTCGCGGTCGAAGACGCTGGGGATGATGTAGTCCTCGTCGAGATCGTCCTCGGTCACCACCGCGGCGATCGCCTTCGCGGCCGCGAGCTTCATCTCCTCGGTGATCTGAGGCGCCCCCGCGTCGAGCGCACCCCGGAAGATCCCAGGGAAGGCGAGCACGTTGTTGATCTGGTTCGGGTAGTCGGAGCGACCCGTGGCCATGATCCGCACGTACGGCTCGGCGTCCTCGGGCATCACCTCGGGCGTCGGGTTGGCCATGGCGAAGACGATCGCGTCGTCGTTCATGCTCGCAAGCGACTTGGCCTCGACCAGGCCGGGGCCGGAGAGGCCGATGAACAGGTCGGCGCCCTCGAGCACGTCGTTGGGGCCGCCCTGGACCTTGCCCGGGTTCGTCACCTCTGCGAACCACCTCTTGATCGGGGTCATGCCGCCGGACCCGTAGTCGGGACGTTCCGTGGAGACCGCGCCCTGGCGGTCGCAGCCGATGATGTCGGTGACCCCGGCGGCCATCATCATCTTCGTGCAGGCGATGCCCGCCGCGCCGAGTCCGACCATGACGACGCGCAGCGACTCGATCGGCTTGCCGACGATCTTGAGCGAGTTGAACAGCGCGGCCATCATCACGACGGCGGTGCCGTGCTGATCGTCGTGGAAGACGGGGATGTCGAGCTCCTCGCGCAGGCGGTCCTCGATCTCGAAGCAACGCGGCGCGGAGATGTCCTCGAGGTTGATGCCGCCGAAGCCCGGCGCGATCAGCTTCACGGTCTCGACGATCTTGTCGGGGTCGTTGGTGGAGAGCGCGATCGGGAAGGCGTCGACTCCGGCGAACTCCTTGAAGAGCATCGCCTTGCCCTCCATCACCGGCATCGAGGCCTCGGGGCCGATGTCGCCGAGGCCGAGCACGGCGCTGCCGTCGGTGACGACGGCGACGGTGTTCTTCTTGATCGTGAACTCGAAGGCCTTGGAGCGCTGTCCGGCGATCTCGGTGCAGACGCGGGCGACCCCCGGCGTGTAGGCCATCGAGAGGTCGTCGCGGGTCTTCAGCGGGTACTTGTTGTGCTGCTCGATCTTGCCGCCGCGATGCATCGCGAAGGTGCGGTCGGTGTAGTCGAGGACGCGCGCACCACGCGTGCCGCCGATTGCGCGCAGGATCTGCTCCCAGTGCTCGGGGCTGCGGGCGTCGATCGTGAACTCACGAACGCGCTTGCCTTCGGCGCCGGCGCCGGGGACCAGGTCGACGCTCTGCAGCGCGCCTTCGGACTCGGCGATCGCCCCGGTGATCTTGCCCAGGGGCTCGTTGCGCGAGTCGAGCTCGACGCGGACGGTCACTGAGAACTGGGCGGAGACTCCGGCCATGGGTGCCGGTGGATCATAGGAGGCGCGGGGGTGCTCGCCCCATTACGCGGGGCTGATTGGGAGACTCCCACCTATGGATCCGCTGACGCGAAGGCTCCGGCGCACCGCGAGGGGGGTGGCCGGGACGCTGTTCCGGGTCTCCAGCTACCCGATCGGCGGCGGCGAGGGCATGAGCGCCCGGAACCTGGTGCCGCTGCCTCGTGACGAGGACGCCGCGCTGGCGGCGGCCATTCGCGGCCGGGTCGTGATGGTGACCGGCGCCTCGTCCGGGATCGGCGAGGCCACGGCTCGGCGCGCCGGTGCGGCCGGGGCCACGGTGCTCCTCGTCGCGCGCAGCGCCGAGGATCTCGAGCGGATCGCGTCCGAGATCGGGCCGGACGCTCACGCGATGCCGTGCGACCTGACCGATCTTGAGGCCATCGACGCGCTGGCCGCGCGGGCGGTGGCCGAGCAGGGTGGGGTGGACGTGCTGGTCAACAACGCCGGCCGCTCGATCCGCCGCTCGGTCGAGCACTCCATCGGCCGCTTCCACGACTTTCAGCGCACGATGCAGCTCAACTACTTCGGTTCCGTGCGCCTGATCCTCGGCCTGCTGCCCTCGATGCGGGAGCGCGGCAAGGCGCAGATCATCAACGTCTCCTCCGCCGGCGTGCAGATGCGGACGCCGCGCTTCTCCGGCTACATCGCCTCGAAGGCCGCCCTCGAGGCCTTCTCGGACGCGCTGCAGGCGGAGGTCAGCGAGGACGGCCTGCGGATGACGACGATCTCGATGCCGCTCGTCCACACACCGATGATCTCGCCGACCGAGCAATACGACACGATCCCCTCGCTCAGCGCCGATGAAGCGGGACGGCTGATCTGCGAGGCGATGGTCGGGCGGCCCCGGCGTGTCGCCCCGCCTTTCGCCCACCTCGCCGGCGCCATCGACAAGGTCAGCCCGGAGACGATGGACGCGATCCGCAGTCGCGGCTACCGGATGTTCGAGGACTGACCGCTTACTTCTTCTTCTTCTTCTTCGCCTTGACCTTGACCGCCTTCGAGTCGGCGGAGCCGCAGGCCGAGGTGGCGACGACCTGAGCGCGGTACTGAGAGGACTTCTTGACCTTGTCGGTGGTCGAGAAGCCTCCGGAGCCGTCGGTCGTCACCGCCCTCAGGGTGGCGAACGAGCCCTTGCCGCGCTTGCGCAGCAGGGTCACCGTCTGCCCGGACTCGCAGCCGGGGTCAGTCGGTGCGGCGAGGTCGCCGGTCAGCTTGACCTTCTTGCCCTTCTTGACCTTCTTCTTCGAGCCCTTGAGGGAGATCGTCCGCGCAGCGGGGCTGCCTCCGCCGCCGGGCGGGGGCGTCGTGGTCGAGCCGCATTCGCCGCCGGCGCCCTCGCGGCTGAACGTGGAGACGGCGTTGTCGGACTCACCGGTCGAGTAGACGAACGCGCTGTCGGGAGCGACGGTGACGGCATCGGCGCCGTTCGTTCCCTGAGACCCGGCGGCGCCGGCCGCCTCGATGTAGGTGAGCGCGCCGGAGGAGGCGTCTCGGGAGAAGCCCGCGACCCTGTCGTCGACCGTCGATGCCACGTAGACGCTCCCGCAGTCGGGGGAGACGGCGACGTCGCGGGCGCCGTCGAGGCCGTCGGCGCCGGAGACGCCGTCGAACTGCGAGCCGGCGAAGGCGAGCGATCCCGTCGTGGCGTTCCGGTTGAAGGTCGCCACGGCGTCACCGCTCTCGGCGGCGACGTAGACGTTCGCGCCATCGCCCGAGATCGCGAGGCCGCGAGCGCAGCCCATGCCGGTGACGCCGTCGACGCCCTGCTTGTCCTGCTCGACGAAGGTCAGGGCTCCCGTCGTTGCATCGCGGTCGAACGTCACGACGGCGCTGTCGACGCAGCTGGCCACGTAGACGTTCCCGCCGGCCCCGGGCGAGACGACCACGCCGGTGGCGACGGCGAGCCCGTCGACACCGCTGACGCCGTCCTTGTCCTGCTCGACGAACGTGAGGGCGCCTGTACCCGGATCGCGCGAGAACGTGGCGACGGCGTTGTCGGCATCGCCCGCGACGTAGACGCTCTTGCCGTCGGGGGAGACGTCGACGCCCCAGGCGCCGGCGAGCCCGTCGACACCGCTGACGCCGTCCTTGTCCTGCTCGAGGAACGTGAGAGCGCCGGTCGTCGGGTTGCGGGTGAAGGTCGCGACCGCGCTGTCGGTGTGGCCGGTGACGTAGACGTTGGCGCCGTCCGGGGACACCTCGACGCCGCGCGCGCCGGAGATCCCGTCGACGCCCGACACGCCGTCGACGTCCTGCTCGAGGAAGGTGAGCGCGCCGGTCGACGGGTTCCGGGTGAACGTGGCCACCGCACCGCTGTTGGTGCCGACGACGTAGGCGTTGCCTCCGTCCGGGGAGATCGCGACGTCGATCGCGCCGCCGATGCCCGAGACGCCGCTGACCCCGTCCTTGTCCAACTCGACGAACGTGAGCGAGCCGGTGGCCCCGAAGGCGAGCGCGGTGAAGACCGTGCTCAGGGCGACGAACGCCACCGCGGTCGCGATCGACGACTTCGAGCGGAGAGCCCGAACGACCGTCCCACTTCCCAGCATTGACCTAACCCCCATCTCCCAACTTCACCAATCCCGATTTCCAGCATAAACAGTCGCCTTGCGGCTGGCAACGGAGGAACCGGAGCGCTTCGGAGCGCTCAGGGCTCGTCGACCGAGAAGGTGTCGCAGTCGGCCGGCTGCCCCGATTCGAAGCCGCGGTTGAACCACTCGCGGCGCTGCTCGGAGGTGCCGTGCGTGAAGGAGTCGGGGTTGATGCTCTGCCCCGCTTGCTGCTGCAGCCGGTCGTCACCGACCGCCTCGGCGGCGTTGAACGCCTCCTCGATGTCGCCCTGCTCGAGATCACCCTGGGCGAAGACCGTGCTCGCCCAGACGCCGGCGTAGCAATCCGCCTGCAGCTCCTGGCGGACGGAGAGCTCGTTGGCGTCGTCGGGGTTCTGGCGGCTGAGCTGGTCGACCTTGGCGCTAGTCCCGGTCAGATTCTGGACGTGGTGACCCATCTCGTGGGCGATCACGTAGGCCCAGGCGAAGTCGCCGGAGGCGCCGAGCTGGCGCTTCATCTCGTCGTAGAAGCTGAGGTCGAGGTACACGCGGTCGTCGGCGGGGCAGTAGAACGGCCCGACCGCCGAGGTCGCGCTGCCGCAGCCGTTCGTCCGCACCGCGTTGGAGTACAGGTACAGCTGCGCGTCCTTGTAGCGCGAGCCGTCCTCGCGGAGCGTCTGGCTCCAGACGTCCTGGGTGTCGTTGAAGACGTAGGCGGAGAAGTCCTTGAGGTCGGCCTGTGGATCCTCGTCGGCGGGTATCCCCTCCGGGTTCTCGGCGCCGGGGACCCCGAGCGCGTCGTTGAAGCCGGCCGGCAGGTCGAAGCCGCCGCTTCCGGGGGTGCCGCCGCCGAAGGCGTTGATCGCGACGATCACGATCACCACGACCAACCCGAGGCCGCCGCCGGCCCCCGCGAGCGAGGTCGGGATCGGCAAGCCGCGGCCGCCCGCCGATCGCGCCGAGGACCGGCGCGCGTCGATGACGTTCTTGTCGCTCGCTCCCTTCTTCCACTTCATGGCGGGAAGGGTATTCGCCGCCCCTGCCCCCGCGCCGAACGTACGGCTTCGGGCGCTATGGGAGCCCGCGCCGTACGTTCGGCGGTTGGGTGGGGACCGGGGGAGGCGCTACGGCGTGACCTGGACGTAGACCCGCTTGCGCGTGGTCGGGGTCGTCGGGGTGCCGTCCTGCTCCCGCGGGCTGACGACGAAGGCGTTCGCCGTCTTCGCGTTGGCGGGGGCGCACTCGACCGCGTCCGTCTGGCAGCGGGCGACGCTGACCTGGCCGTTGAAGCTCGGGTCCGCTCCGGCGGCGCCGTCGACGTCGATCTTGTTCTGCCCGGCGATCGTCGCGAGCAGCCCGTGGTTCTCCATCGAGGAGCCGGCGTCGACGTAGACGTTGTCGTTGGTCGTGTAGGCGTCGAGGACGGTGAACCCACCGGACTGCTCCTCGATCTCACCCTTCTCGTTGAGCAGGAGCCAGCGCGGCTTCAGGCTCGCAACAGCCTCCTCGCTGAGGTCCTTGGTTGCCACCGAGCCGTCCTTGATGTCGGAGCCCTTGAGACCACCCTGCTTGAAGTCCTTCCCCTTCAGGGAGTCGTTCTGGACCTGGCGCGCGGTGATCGCGTCGTTGGCGATGTCCTCGGTGTCGATCTTCGTGGCCGCGTACGCGGAGCCGCCGACCGCCGCCATCAGCGCGATCACGGCGACGACCATGGCGGGTCGCGGCAGCATCTTCCTGAAGCTCATTCGAGCCATCTCTCTTCCTTCCGCCCCGACGAATCGAGGTGGAGTTGCTTGTCCCGTCTGCCCGTAGCGCCCCTGCGGCGCCGCCTTCGCGCGTCCCTGCGGACTTCCTCAGCGAAGGCTGATCGGGCCTTGTGCCTCCCCTAACAGGCGAGCCCGGCGATGGTTTCGGTCGCGCCTATGATCAGTCGCGTGCCCGCCTCCTCATCGAACGGCGCCGCCCAGCGTGACCTCTACCTGATCGACGGCAACAGCCTCGCCTATCGCGCGTTCTTCGCGTTGCCGGAGTCGATCGCGACCTCCGACGGGCGCCCGACCAACGCCATCTACGGGTTCGCGTCGATGATGGTGAAGATCCTCACCGACCACGACCCGCGCGGCGTCGTCGTCGCCTGGGACGCGGGTATGTCGGGCCGTGAGAAGACCTACGCCCCCTACAAGGCGCAGCGCGCATCCCGTCCCGACCTGCTCAAGGAGCAGTGGCCTCACCTCGCGCCGCTCGCCGAGGCGTTCGGGTTCGAGAACGTCAGGGCCGAGGGCTGGGAGGCCGACGACGTGATCGCGACGATGACGAAGCAGGCGCGGGAGGGGGGGATCCCGGTGATGATCGTCACCGGCGATCGCGACGCCTACCAGCTCGTCGGCGACGGGGTTCGGGTGATGTCGACCTCGCGGGGGGTCACCGACACGAAGATCTACGACTCCGCCGGGGTGGTCGAGCGCTACGGAGTGCCGCCCGAGCTCGTCCCCGACCTGATCGGCCTCAAGGGCGACACCTCAGACAACATCCCTGGCGTCCCCGGGATCGGCGAGAAGACCGCCGCGCAGCTCCTGCAGCAGTTCGGCTCGCTGGAGAAGGTGCTCGAGAGCATCGACGAGATCTCAGGTCCGAAGCGGAAGCAGAACCTGACCGAGCACGCCGAGGACGCGAAGATCTCCAAGCAGCTCGCGACGATGCATCTCGATGTCGACTTCGAGGTCGACCTCGCCGCGGTCGCCGAGCGCGGCCCCGACCTCACGCGGCTGCGCGACTTCGCGGCCGAGTTCGAGCTCCGTCAGGTGATCCAGCGGCTCGAGGACGAATGGGGCGGGGAGGTCCCGGCGCGCGCCGCCGAGCGGGAGCTCGACGCGACCCCCGAGGACGGGACCCTCACCGACCTCGGCGCCGGCGAGGTCTCCTTCGCGCTCGCTGACGGGCGCTGGGCGGCCTTCGACGGCGAGCGGTTGATCGCCGGGCCCGCGCCGTCGGCGGAGACGATCCGCGAGGGGCTTGACGGCCATCCGATCGTCGCCCACGACGCCAAGTCGCTCGCCGAGCACGGCTCCGGCGGCCCGCGCGGGCTGCTCGCCTCGCTCGCTGCGGGCTCCTTCGACCTCGCTCACGACACGATGATCGCCGCCTACCTGATCGATCCGGGCCGCCGCACCTACGAGCTCGACGAGCTCTGCGCCGACGAGGGGATCTCGATCGCCGGCGCCGACCAGGGAGCGGACGAGCCCGAGGACGGCCAGCTCTCCCTCGGCGAGGATCCCGCCGAGGACACCGGCCCCGATCCCGCCGCGATCGCCAGGCTCGCGTGGGAGCTGGCAACCAAGCAACGGCCGAAGCTCGCCGACCTCGGTCTCGAGCGGATCATGGCCGAGGTGGAGATGCCCCTGATCGAGGTGCTCGCCGGCATGGAGCGCGAGGGCATCAAGCTCGACGCCGACCGGCTCGCGGCGATCTCGGGGGAGCTCGAGGGCCAGGCGGAGTCGCTGCAGGCCGAGATCTGGGCGCTTGCGGGTGAGGAGTTCACGATCGGTTCGCCGCAGCAGCTCGGAGAGGTCCTCTTCAACAAGCTCGGTCTGAGCCGCAAGCGCCGCGGCAAGACCGGATTCTCCACCGACGCCCGCGTGCTCTCCCAGATCCGCGAGGAGCACGAGATCGTCGCCAAGGTCGAGCGCTGGCGCGAGGTGACGAAGCTGACCAACACCTACCTCGACGCGTTGCCCGAGGAGATCGACCCCTCCGACGGTCGCATCCACACCAACTTCAGCCAGGTGCGGGCCGCGACCGGGCGCCTGTCGAGCACCGACCCGAACCTGCAGAACATCCCGATCCGCTCCGACCTCGGCCGGCCGATCCGCGGCTGCTTCGTGGCCGAGGAGGGCAACGCCCTGACCTCCTGCGACTACAACCAGGTCGAGCTGCGCGTCCTCGCCCACGTCGCCGGCGACGAGGCTCTGCGCGAGATCTTCGCCTCCGGCGAGGACGTGCACGCGGCGACCGCGGCGGGGATCATCGGCGCCGATCCGGAGGCGATCTCGCCGGGCGAGCGGTCGAAGGCGAAGATGGTCAACTACGGGATCGCCTACGGCCTCTCCGCCTACGGCCTCGCCGAGCGGCTCTCGATCTCGCGTGAGGAGGCGGGCGCCTACATCGACAGCTACTTCCAGCGCTACTCCGGGGTCAAGCGGTTCATCGACGAGACCATCGAGCGCGCCACGGACGAGGGCAAGGTGACGACGCTGATGGGCCGGCGCCGGCTGATTCCGGAGTTGCGCTCGCGCAACTGGCAGACGCGGACGTTGGGCGAGCGGCTCGCCGTCAACACGGTGATCCAGGGGACGGCGGCCGACATCATCAAGATCGCCATGGTCAACAGCCGCCGCGCGCTGGAAGCGGAGGGGCTCGAGTCGCGGCTGATCCTGCAGATCCACGACGAGCTCCTCTTCGAGGGTCCCGTCGCCGAGAGCGAGGCGGTCGCCGACCTGGCGCGCCGCGAGATGGTCGGCGCCTTCGACCTCGACCCGCCGCTCGCCGTCGACATCGGCTCCGGCCCTGACTGGCTGAGCGCCAAGTGACGCCGCGGCGGGGGGTGGACACGGGTCGGACGCGGGGCCTCTAAGGGTCATCCCGTATGGACGGGGAAGCCTTCGAGGGAGACCCTGGGGAAAGCAAACGAAAGCAACCCCAGGAGGTTCGAGATGACTGCCAGAGACGAAGAGGGACGAGACGAGGAGACGGGTGCCGAGCGTGACACCGAGGAGACCGCCGAGACGCGCGAGGCGCCGGAGCTGATCGCCGAGACGGCCGCGACCGAGGAGCGGTCCACGGGCAGTGCCCCACCGCCGCCTCCGCCCCCACCGCCGCCTCCGCCGGCGCGTAAGCGCCTCTTGCGCTCGAAGGACGACCGCGTCCTCGCCGGAGTCGCCGGCGGCCTCGGCGAGTACCTGTCGATCGACCCGGTGATCATCCGGATCGCCGCCGTGGTCTCGGTGTTCTTCGGTGGCCTCGGTGTGATCGCCTACCTGCTCGCCGCGGTCTTCGTTCCCGCCGACGATGGGACGGGGCGCCCGGCGCCGGGTTCGCGCGGCCAGACCGCGCTGCGCATCCTCGCCGTCGGCGCGTTGGTCCTGATCGGGATCACCGGGTTCGGGATCCTCGTGGTCGCCGCCGCGTTCGCGACCGGCCTCGGCTACGGCCTCGCCGTCGTCGGGGCGGTCGCGCTGCTCGGCGTGGCCCTGATCGCCGCCTCGTTCGGCAGCGGCGCTCGTTGGCTGATCGTCCCGGCGCTCGCGCTGACGATCGGGGTCGGCGTCGCGACAGCGGCTGATCTCGACCTCGAGGGTGGGATCGGCAGCGAGGAGCACCGCCCCGCCGCGGCTGCGGCCATCCCCGATGACGGCTACGAGCTCGGCGTCGGCAGGCTCGCGGTCGACCTCCGCGATCTCGACTGGTCCGGTGGGCGCGTCGTCCACCTGACGACCCGCCTCGGGATCGGCGAGACGGTGGTCGCGGTGCCCGCCGACATCTGCGTCGAGGCTGACGCTCACGCCGGCGCCGGCGCGCTGCAGGTCGCCGGGCAGGAGTCCGACGGTCCGGACGCCGACCTGAGCGTCGCGGGCGGCTCGGAGGCGACGCCGCGGCTCGTCCTCGACGGCCGGGTGAACATGGGCGTGCTGCGCGTGATCAACGACGACACCGTCGACATCGCCGAGCACGGTCCGAGCTGGGACTGGGGCAACGCCGCCGATCTCCGCGCGGCCAACGCGAGGGCGTGCGCCGCGTGAAGGACCGCGTCTCGCTCGCCGCCGGGCTGGCATGCCTGCTGGTCGGGGCCGTCTTCGGCCTCGACCAGCTCGGCGTGATCGATCTCAGCGCCGGGCTGGTCGCCGCGGTCGTCTGCGCGGCCGCGGGGCTGGTCCTCGTCGTCTCGGGCCTCGAGCCCGGGGACGGGGGAGCGGGACGGGGGGACCGGTGAGCGGCGCCCCGGCCCGTCCCGCAGCGGCGACCGAGCGCGGGCCGCTGCGCCGCGATCCCGCGACAGGCGTCGTCGGAGGGGTGATCGCGGGCCTCGCCAAGCGCTTCGCCGTCGATCCGCTGCCCCTGCGGATCGTCCTCATCGCCCTCGTCGTCTTCAGCGGCGGCGCCATCCTGATCGCCTACGCGCTTGCCTGGGCCCTGATCCCCGACCCGGACGGCTCGAGCGGGATCTCGCTGCCCCGCCTCGCGCGCGGCGGTGGCAGGCGCTGGCAGCTCGGCGCAGGGGTCGCCCTGCTGGTGCTCGCCGCGTTGCTCGTCTTCCGCGAGCTCGGGATCTGGTGGAGCGACGGCCTCGTCTGGCCGCTCGTCCTGCTCGCCGGGGGCCTCTCCCTGCTCTGGACCCCGTCGCGGAGGGCGGATGCGGTCCCCGATGAGCCTCCGCTCGCGTCGCTACGCGCGCCCGACCCGACCGCCGAGCGTGACGCCGAGGAGCGCCGCCGTGGTTCCTCGCTCGCGTCCCTCTACCGGGGAGGGTTCGGCATCGCGCTCGTGCTCGGAGCCGCCCTTCTCGTCCTCTCCGCCAACGATGCGCTCGGAGCGGCCCGCGACGTCACCTTCACCGCGGTCGTCTCGATCATCGCCCTCGGCCTGATCCTGCTGCCGTTCATCTGGCGGCTCGGCCGCAACCTCGCCGATGAGCGCGCGGCGCGGATTCGCTCACAGGAGCGCGCCGAGGTCGCCGCTCACCTGCACGACTCCGTGCTGCAAACCCTGGCGTTGGTGCAGAGCCGGGCCGACGATCCCCGCGAGGTCTCGGCGCTCGCGCGACGCCAGGAGCGTGAGCTGCGCGCGTGGCTGGCGGGCGAGCAGGGGGCGGACGCCGCGGCCCGCAGCTTCGCCGCCGCGATCCGATCCGCCGCGGAGGAGGTGGAGGACTCCCAGCGGGTCCGGATCGACGTCGTCGCGGTCGGCGATTGCGACCTCGATCCCGCCACGGATGCGGTCGTGGCTGCCGCGCGCGAGGCGATGACGAACGCCGCCAAGTTCGCGGCGGACGGGCCGATCACCCTCTACGCGGAGGCGGGTGACGGACGGGTCGAGGCGTTCGTGCGCGATCGAGGCCCGGGCTTCGACCCGGGTGCGGTCCCGGCCGACCGGCGCGGGGTCAGCGAGTCGATCGTCGGCCGGATGCACCGGCATGGGGGAGACGCGAGCATCGTCTCGCTCCCGGGTGGCGGCACCGAGGTGGCGCTGACGCTCAAGCGGGAGGGGTCCTGAGGTGAGGCAAGCTGTGTGGGAGATCCCGGGATGAGCCAGCGAGCGAGCATCGTGATCGTCGACGACCACGCCCTGTTCCGCAGCGGCGTGCGCGCCGAGGTCGAGGGCGATCTCGACGTGCTCGCTGACGTGGGCTCGGTCGAGGAGGCGGTGCGGGTGATCCTCGCCGAGCGCCCCGACGTCGTCCTGCTCGACGTGCACATGCCCGGCGGCGGCGGCATCGAGGTGATGCGGCGGGTCGCCGAGTCCAACCCGGCGCAGCGTTTCCTCGCGCTCTCGGTCTCCGACGCCGCCGAGGACGTCATCGCCGTCGTCCGCGCCGGCGCCCGCGGTTACGTGACCAAGTCGATCTCGGGGGAGGAGCTCGCCGATGCCGTGCGGCGTGTCCGCGACGGCGATGCCGTCTTCTCACCCCGCCTCGCAGGCTTCGTGCTCGACGCCTTCGCGGGCTCGGTGCCGGAGGCTGAGGTCGATCCGGAGCTCGACCAGCTGACGATGCGCGAGCGCGAGGTGCTGCGCCTGATCGCCCGCGGCTACATGTACAAGGAGATCGCGTTGCAGCTCGGGATCTCGGCGCGCACCGTCGAGGCTCACGTGAGCGCGGTTCTGCGCAAGCTGCAGCTCTCCAACCGCCACGAGCTCAGCCGCTGGGCGGTCGAGCGGCGCCTGGTCGACTAGCCGCGCCTGGTCCGGCGCTCCCCCGACCGCCGGCATTGTCGGGCGCACGGTCGGCCGCGTAGGCATCGGCATCGCGCGTGGCGCCTTTTCCACTCATACCGTGGAAAAGGCGCCACGCGTCCGTTGTTGCCGGCGTCGCACCGCGATCCCGCGATCACTGACGACGAAGGGCGCCCGGAGCAGGTCCGGGCGCCCTCTCGCGCTTCCTCCGGGTGGGACCGGAGCTAGTCGGCGAGCTCGATCTCGTCGAAGACGGCGCTGCCGTTCTTCAGGTGGAGCTCCGCCTCGCGGACGACGACGTCGACCGCGAGGTCCTCGACGGTGCATTCGTCCTCGCCGGGGTGGCCGGAGCCGGGGTGTCCGCCCCCTTCCTCGCCTCCCTCGGTTCCGCCGGGGCCGGGGCTGCGCTCGGCACCCTCGCTCTCCTCGGAGCTGCCGTCCTGGCCGCACTCGTGGCCGCACTTCACCTCGGTCGAGTCGTCGACGGTGCCGGTCACGGAGCCGCCGCCGTAGAGGTCGATCGTCAGCGTCTCGCCGTCGAAGGCCGAGATCACGCCGGCGTTCTCGTCGCCGTCCTCACTGCCGTCGCCGTCGGTGTCGTCCTTGCGCGGGTTGGTCCCCGCCGCGTACTCGCCGCGGTTGTTGAGCCCGTCCTTGTCCTGGTCGCGCTTGCCCTGCTTGACCTTGAGCGAGAGGTCGTAGCGCTTCTCCCAGCGGTCGGGCAGGTTGTCGTGGTTGCGGTCCTTGGCCGAGGCCGGTGCCGCGATCGCGAACGCTGCGACCAGCATCCCGACCGCAACCAGCGTTGCTGTCCTCATCCTCCTCATGTGGGTCCCTCCTGTTCGGGCGGGGCATCGCCGCCGCCGTTTCTGGTTCAGAGGTGGAACCCGGGCCGCGCCCGAGGA
Source organism: Thermoleophilales bacterium (assembly GCA_020636895.1). Lineage (GTDB taxonomy): Bacteria > Actinomycetota > Thermoleophilia > Solirubrobacterales > 70-9 > RHKX01. Next base: position 692,520 of record JACJWZ010000001.1, read on the forward strand.
TCACGCGCGATCAGCCGGAATCGCCCGAGCGCGGGAGCCCCTCGCCGGAGCCGGATGCCCCCGTGCCCGCGTGGTCGCCTGAAGGACCCGAACCCTCACTCGCCGGGATGGTCGATGTGCCCGCCGAGCCAAGGGGCGGACGACCGTCGCCGGAGGATCCGGTGAAACCGCTCCCGCCGGGCCCTGGATGTCCACCCACGCTCTCGCCGGCGCCGGGGTCGCCGCTGCCCGAGCCGCCGCCGCCGGGCGTGCCGCTCGAGCCGCCACCGGGACCGCCGGCGCTCGGCGCTTGATCTCCGGTGGCGCCACCGCCTGGGCCACTGCTTGGAGCGTCGTTCTGCGGCGGGTGGTCGCCATCCGACCCGCCGGACCCGGAAGCGTCCTCCGACCCGCCCGACCCGCCCGACCCGGACTCCGATCCGCCGTCGTCTGCTCGGCCGGGGCCGAAGTCCGACGCCGGCTCGACGTCGTAGCCGTTGTAATCGCCCGCCGTCGCCGCGCCCTCGCCGCTGGCGCTGCCGTCAACCAGGGCGCCGCTCGGGCCAGTCGCCGCTGCGTCGGCCGCAGAGGTCCCGCCCCCGACCGCCCGCACGTCGGCGGCGATGTCGCTGCCCGGCTGCCGTTGGTCGCTTCGGGAGCCGTGGTCGACCGCGATCCCGGTCCCCAGGGCGACGATCGCCGCCGCGATCACGGTGCCGCCCTTGGCACCCGCGCCTCCGAGCACCGCCGCGCTCACGCCACCGCCCGCCGCGGCGCCGCCCGCAACCGTCGGCCCCTCGGTGAGGAGCAGCCGGAGCACCGGCAGGGGCACCACCGCCCCGAGCGCATCGCGCAGGCTGGTGCGCGCCCTGAAGATCAGACCTCGCACCGCGGTCGCAGAGGTGCCGAGCTGGGCGGCGATCTCGCCGTGACCCTCGCCCTCGAGCTCGCGTTTGACAAGGGCGTCGCGCTGCGCGGCCGGCAGCGCGATGATGGCTTCGACGAGCCGGTCGAGGTCCTCGCGCTGCTCGGCGAGCTCGCTCGGGCCCGGCACCGTTGAAGTCGCCGCGACCAGCTCCTCAGCCCGTGGCTCGGCGCGGATGGTGTTCAGCGCGCCGTTGCGGACGATCGTGAAGAGCCACGGCTTCAGCGCCACCTCGCGGGAGTCGGCCAGAAGTGCCCGGTGCGCTTTCTCGAGCGACGCTTGGACGACGTCCTCGGCGCGGGTGTGGGAGACGATCGCGGTCGCGAAGGCGACCAGCGGTGACCGGTAGCGGCGCACGATCTCCTCGAACGCGGGCTCATGGCCCTCGCGCAGCAGCCGAACCAGCCGCTCGTCGGATTGCGCGGCCAGCGCGCGGCGGGCGATCGGTCTCAGCGGGCTCAAGCTCGTGCTCCCTCGGCTCTCGATGGTACGGCGGGAACCTTGGAGGTCCCTGAGTGATGAACACACGGCGGTCACGAAGATCACGGACGGCGTGATCGCACCGCGAGGATTTCACGGGCGGTGAGCCGCTGCGCGCCGACCCACCTACGATCCCGAGCCATGGACCGAAGCGTCGCGATCGCGATCACGGCCGCCGCCGGAGGGCTCATCGCGCTGCAGGCGCCGATCAACGCCGGGCTCGGCAAGTCCACCGGGAGCCTCGTTGCGGCGCTGGTCTCCTTCGGGGTCGGGACCATGGCGCTGGCGCTGATCGTCGTCATCGCGAGAGAGGGCGGCGGCGTCGCGAGCATCCCCGACGTCAGCCCCATCTACCTGGTCGGCGGCCTTCTCGGCGCCGTCTACGTCACCTGCGCCCTGATCGCGGTCCCAGTGGTCGGCGCCGGTGGAGTCGCCGCCGGCACGATCACCGGACAGCTCGTCGCCTCACTCGTGATCGATCGGCTCGGGGCGTTCGGGCTTGAGCAGACGCCGATCACCTTCGGCCGCGTCGCCGGAGTCGCGCTGCTGATGTTGGGAACGCTGCTCGTCGTCCGCTGAGTTCGCCCGCTTCGGCGGACCTGTCACCGAGAAACAGGAAGGAAGTCCGCTTACGGGTGACAGGTCCGGCACCGGCATTCCGCCTTCACCGGCTGGGCGGCCACCCTTCGTGGTCAGGCCGCGACCGGCTCGCGACGCGCCTCGGTCTCGCCTTCGCCCTCGCCGGCGAACTCCGGCGGCGCGATCGCGAGGTAGTGATCGAACGACCACTCCGTGAAGGACTCGACGGCCACGCCGCGGAGGATCGGCGCCAGCACCCGCGGCGGGATCTTCGGCAGCAGCTTCTGCACCCGCAGCATCCACTCGTACTTCCAGCGGTGCTCGGCGTTGAAGTCCGAGTAGCGCTGTAGCGCCGCGGCCCGGTCCCGGCGGCCGTCCACCACGGCCCGGAGCTCACGCCCGCAGGCAATCCCGAAGTAGAAGGCGGGGCGGATGCCCTCGGCGGTGAGCGGGATGCAGTGGCCGGCCGAGTCACCGCAGAAGAAGACGTTGCGGGCAGTGCCCTCGCGCAGCCGGTGCGGGATCCAGTTCCCCTGGTAGCCCTCCGGGGGCTTGCCGAGGTCCTCGGTGAGCTTCACCGTCGGGTCTTTGACGTGGAACCGCGGATCGAAGCTGCCGACACCGATGCGCAGCTCGTCGCGCGCCGGGAAGTTCCAGCCGTAGCCGGCCGGCACGATGTCGCGGTCGATCCAGATCTCGAGGTCGTCGTCGGTGCCGGCGGGATGGACCTCGAGGCCGCGTGAGAGCGGCGCATCGGGGGGCTGGTAGCCGTCGTCGAGCACGCGTCTCCAGCCGAGGCAGTCGACGACCAGCGGCGCCTCGACGACGCCTCGATCCGTCTCGACTGCGACCGGATCGCCGTCGTCAGCGACGCCTGCCGGTGGGATCGCGCCCACCCGTCCCTCGACCTTGGCCGTCTCGAAGTCCGCGTCGCACTGCTCCCAGAGCAGGTTGCAGAGCTCCGGGTAGTCGAAGGTGGAGAAGGACCACGGCAGCCGCCAGCGGGTGTCGATGTGCGGCGAGTGGACGACGAGGTCGGTGAAGGTCTGGCGGATCGAGGGGGAGAGGCCGAGTCGCTCGATCCACTCGGTCGGCGCGGCGCAGGCGGACGTCTGGCGCTCGCCGATCTCGTAGCGGTCGACGATCAGCACCCGCGCCCCGGAGCCCCGCAGCTCGCGGGCGATCGTCAGGCCGGCGAAGCTGGCGCCGCAGATGACGACGTCCCAGGAGCCCTCGAGCGGGGTCCGCTCGTCGCCTCGCTTTGTCCTTCGGACGGGCATGCGCCTGAGAGCGTAATGCGTGCCCGGGCACGGGAACTTCCGATGTCTGGCAGCGCCCGGGTCACGCCTTTGCAATCATGCGCGGCCGTGTCTGCGACCCAGACAGCTGGCGGAACCATGCTCGCACCCGAGGGAGCCACTCCTGTGGAGGGCTCCGACGGCCTGCTGCTCGAGCTCGACGGGAAGATCATCCCGAACTACGACGCCACGATCACCCACTTCGACGAGAGCGAGGTCGTCACCGGCACCGTCGTCCGCATCGACAAGGACGAGGTGCTGCTCGACATCGGCTGGAAGTCCGAGGGCATCATCCCCTCGCACGAGCTCTCGATCCGCCGCTCGGTCGATCCGGCCGACGAGGTCGCCCTCGGTGAGAGCGTCGACGCGCTCGTTCTCACCAAGGAGGACTCCGAGGGTCGCCTGATCCTCTCCAAGAAGCGCGCCCGCTTCGAGAAGGCCTGGCGCAAGATCGAGGCCGCCGCCGAGTCCGGCGAGCCGGTCGAGGGCACGGTCATCGAGGTCGTCAAGGGTGGCCTCATCCTCGACCTCGGGGTCCGCGGCTTCCTGCCCGCCTCGCTGGTCGACATCCGCCGTGTCCACAACCTCGAGGAGTTCACCGGCCAGCAGATCGAGTGCAAGGTCATCGAGCTCAACCGCAGCCGCAACAACGTCGTCCTCAGCCGTCGCGCCGTCCTCGAGGACGAGCGCAAGGAGGTCCGCGAGCAGATCCTCGGCCGCCTGCAGCCGGGTCAGATCGTCGAGGGCAAGGTCTCCAACATCGTCGACTTCGGCGCATTCGTCGACCTCGAGGGCATCGACGGCCTGATCCACATCTCCGAGATCAGCTGGAGCCACGTCAACCATCCTTCCGAGGTCCTGAAGATCGGCGAGTCGGTCAACGTCAAGGTGCTCGACATCGACCGCGACCGCCAGCGCATCTCGCTCGGGCTCAAGCAGACGCAGGAGGACCCGTGGCAGACGGTCCTCAACTCCTACGGCCCCGGCTCCTCGCTCTCCGGCAAGGTCACCAAGGTCGTCGCCTTCGGCGCGTTCGTGGAGATCGTGCCCGGCGTCGAGGGGCTCGTGCACATCTCCGAGCTCGCCGACCACCACGTCGAGACCCCGAGCGAGGTCGTCCAGCCCGGCGAGGAGGTCCGCGTCAAGATCCTCGAGATCGACGAGGAGCGCCGCCGCATCTCCCTCTCCATCAAGCGCGTCGGCGAGGGCGGCATGCCGCTTCGCGACGCCTTCCAGGCCGCTCAGGCCGGTGCCGCCGGCGGCGACGCCGAAGGGACTCCCGAGCTGGGCCTCTCCGAGGAGGTCTTCTCCGACTCCGGTTCCTCCGGTGGCGGGATCGAGATCACCGACGAGGATCTCGCCGCGGCTCACGCCGCCGTCGAGGCCGAGGCCGCCGCTGCGGCCGCTGCCGCCGAGCCCGTTGATGCGGCCGCCGCTGAGCCCGAGGCCGCCGCTGAGCCCGAGGCCGCCGCCGAGCCCGAGGCCGCCGCTGAGCCAGAGGCCGCCGCTGAGCCCGAGGACGCCGCCGACACCGAGCCGGCCGACCTCGCCGAGGACGCGGCCACCGAAGCTCCCGAGTCCGAGACCGACGAATCCTGAGTTCTTGCCCGATCCTTCGCTGATCGGGTTGACGGGGGGCATCGCCGCGGGGAAGTCCGAGGCGCTCCGGATCCTCGCCGAGCTCGGAGCCGAGACGATCTCGACCGACGCCGTCGTCCATGAGCTGCTCGGCAGCGACGAGGTCCGCGCGCGCCTCGTCGAGCGCTGGGGGGATCGGGTCGCACCCGACGGCGAGGTCGACCGTGGGGCCGTCGGCGAGATCGTCTTCGAGTACCCGGACGAGCTCGCCTGGCTCGAATCCGTCCTGCACCCGCTGGTCGGAGAGCGAGTCGTTGGGTGGCGCCGCGGGTTGTCTCAAGATGTCGAGGTGGCGGTGGTCGAGGTGCCGCTGCTCTTCGAGGGTTCGATGGCTGAGATGTTCGACGCAACGATCGCGATCAGCGCCGGTGACGGCGAGCGCCGCCGGCGCGCCGACGCGCGCGGCACCGGCGCCCTCGAGGCGCGCAGCGGGCGCCAGCTGAGCCAGGAGGAGAAGTCCGCCCTCGCGACGCACGCGATCACCAACGACGGCACCGTGGAGGAGCTCCAGGCGGAGCTCACCGCCCTCTACCCGATCCTCAGGGAAGCCGGACGATGAGCCCGGCGCGGGGAGCTGCAGCGCGTCGCCCCGCCGCTCGCTCCCGCAGCTCCTCCCAGGCTGCCGCGGCCCGGCGGCGCGCGAAGGCGAAGGCGAAGGCGGACCGCTCCCGCCGGGTGCGCCGCCGGCTCTTCGTCGGCGGGATCCTCGTCGGCGTCGTGGTGATCGCCGTCGCCGCCTGGCAGTCGCTGAGCCGCGAGGGCCACATCCCCGGCTTCGGCCTGCCGCTCGAGCACGCCGACATCATCCGCGCCGAGGCCGACGACCCCGACACCGCGCACACGCTCGCCGGCGACATCGAGCTGCCGCCGATCGACCCGGCGCTGATCGCCGGGGTGATCTTCCAGGAGTCGAAGTTCCTCGACCAGACCTCCGACGCCGGCGCCCGCGGCCTGATGCAGATCACCCCGGACACCGCCGACACGATCGAGAGCCTCTCCGGTGGGTCCACCTTCACCTTCGACGACCTCGCCGACCCCGAGCTGAACATCCGCTACGGGACCTTTTTCCTGCGCTACCTGATGAACAAGTACGACGGGGACGAGGCTGCGGCCCTGGCGGCCTACAACGCCGGCGAGGGCAACGCCGACAAGTGGGGAGGGGCCGATCTCGAGCCGTCGGACATCACGTTTCCCGAGACCCGCGCGTACGTCGACGAGGTGCTCGAGAAGCAGGCGCAGTACCGCAAGGAATACGCCGAGGAGCTCGGGATCCGCTGAGCCCCGCGGGCTGGGGTCGCGACGCCCGCGACGCCGCTACTCGGTCGCCCTCCACACCCACCAGGCGCAGAGGAACTGCAGCGGCAGCCGCGCCCACAGCGCGAGCGGCGGGATCCGCTCGTAGCGCTCGGGATGGAGGGTCATGTGGATGTTCGCGGGGTAGACCGCCGCGAGCACGCCGAGCAGCCACCAGCGCGCGAACCGCCGCGTCCCGGCCGGCATCACCGCGGCCCCGCCGATGATCTCGGCGACGCCGCTCGCCAGCACCAACTCGCGGTGGGCGGGGAGGTAGTCGGGCATGATCGACTCGTAGATCCTCGGGTTGACGAGGTGGTTGACGCCGGCGGCGATCCAGAAGGCTGCGAGGAGGCGGCGGGAGGCGCTCATCCCGGGGAACCTACCCACCGTGCCCACTCGCGAACCGGGCCCGGGCGCGACGCGGCCGGTTTCGGCGGCATGTAGGTTCCGGACTCTTGCATCGTCGCTCACGCATCTTCGCCCTCGTCGGTCTCCCGATCGTCGTGGTGGCCGTGGTGCTGGTGGCCCTCAGCGTCGATCCCACCGACCCCAATCCGAAGGGGACCTACGCTCTCATCTTCGGGATCGTCGGCGCCTACGTCTTCCTGCTGCTGGCGATCCAGCGGCTCGACATCGAGGCCGCGGCCCGGCAGCGCGCTCGTCCCTCCATCGCGCCGGGGACGACCATCGACAACCCGATGACCGTGCCGGAGCCCGACCTGTGGGCCGCGCTCGCGACCGGCCCGATCGGTGATCAGGCGATCCGCGCGCACGGACTCGCCTGGGGGCTCGTCCGTAAGTCCAACAACACCGCCTGGATCGTCTGCGTCCTGATCTTCACCTGCGTGCCGATGACCTACATGCTCGAGTCGTTCGTCCCGGTGCTCGTCGGCGCCGCCTTGATCGTGCTCGTCTCGATCGCCTACCTGGTCGGGCTCGCGGGAGCGGGAGGCGGCGAGCTGCAGGACGCCTACGACGCGATCGACGCGTCGCTCGAGCCACTCGGGATGTCGCTGGTCGAGCGCCCCTCGATCGGCGCCGGCTTTCGCCCGGTTCCCCCCTACGGCCTCAAGTCCGAGATCCGCGGAGCCGTTCGCTTCTCGGGCGAGCGCGACGGGCGCGCGGTCGGCGTGACGATGGAGGGGAACGAGTGCGTGGTCCGTCTCGCCGCCCCCGGGATCCCGGCGTTCGAGGCGAAGACGCGCGACGGCAAGGTCCGGGGCAAGCGCCGGGGCGATCTGCCGGCGGAGATCGAGGTGGTGCTGGGCGCCATCCCGGGATCGCCCGCATGGAAGGGGACGACGTTGAGCTCGGACGGGGATGAGATCGTCGCTCGCCAGAAGCCGATCCCCGAGCGCGGTTGGATGCCGTGCCTGTGGCTCGCCGAGCGGGTCGCGGACGGCTGAGGCGGACTGCTCGTGCCCTGATCGCGGGCGGCTCGATTGCGGCCAGGGCCCGACCTCGACCATCGCTACGCTCGGGCCTCGCCCGATGCCGGACTTCCACCTCAACTCCGCCTACTCGCCGACCGCCGACCAGCCGAAGGCGATCGACGGCCTCGCGCAGGGCGTCGAGTCCGGTGAGCGTTTTATGACCCTGCTCGGCGCGACCGGCACCGGCAAGACGTTCACGATGGCGGCGACGATCGAGCGGCTCGGTCGTCCCGCGCTCGTGATCGCCCACAACAAGACGCTCGCCGCGCAGCTCTGCAACGAGTTCCGGGAGTTCTTCCCCGGCGCCGCCGTCGAGTACTTCGTCTCCTACTACGACTACTACCAGCCCGAGGCCTACGTCCCCGCGCAGGACCTCTACATCGAAAAGGACGCGACGGTCAACGACGAGATCGACCGACTCCGCCACGCCGCCACCGCCGAGCTGTTCGCCCGGCGCGACACGATCATCGTCGCTTCCGTCTCCTGCATCTACGGGATCGGCTCGCCCGATCTCTACCGCGAGCAGATGATCCTGTTCAAGGTCGGCGAGGAGATCGAGCGCGAGACGCTGTTCCGGCAGATGGTGGCGATGCAGTACCAGCGCAACGACACGATCCTCACCCGCGGCTCCTTCCGGGTGAAGGGCGAGGTGCTCGAGGTGTATCCGGCCTACGCCGAGTCCGCCTACCGGATCCAGCTCTTCGGGGACGAGGTCGAGGAGGTCATCCACTTCGACCCGCTGACCGGCGAGGTGCTCGACGAGGTCGATCACGTCGCGGTCTGGCCCGCCACCCACTACGTGACCAAGGAGGAGACGATCGACCGCGCCGTCGAGCAGATCCGCTTCGAGCTCGAGGAGCAGGTCAAGTGGTTCGAGTCGCAGGGCAAGGACCTCGAGGCTCATCGGCTTCGGCAGCGGACCCAGTACGACCTCGAGATGCTCAAGGAGCTCGGCTTCTGCAACGGGATCGAGAACTACTCGCGGATCCTCGACGACCGTCCCGCCGGCAGCGCCCCGCACACGCTCATCGACTACTTCCCGAGCGACTTCGTCGTCTTCATCGACGAATCGCACCAGACCGTGCCGCAGATCGGCGGCATGTACGAGGGCGACCGGTCCCGCAAGCTGACCCTGGTCGACCACGGCTTCCGGCTGCCGAGCGCGATCGACAACCGGCCCCTGAAGTTCGACGAGTTCCTCGACCGCGTCAATCAGGTCGTGATGGTCTCGGCGACGCCGGGGGAGTGGGAGCGCGCCCATTCGAGCCGTGTGGTCGAGCAGATCGTCAGGCCGACCGGGATCGTCGACCCGCCGATCGAGGTCCGCGAGACCAAGAACCAGATCGACGACTTGATGAACGAAGTGCGCGCGATCGCCGAGCGCGGCGAGCGGGTGCTGGTCACGACGTTGACCAAGAAGATGTCGGAGGACCTCACCGAGTACCTGCTCGAGCACGGCTTCCGCGTCCGCTACCTGCACTCCGAGGTCGACACGATCGAGCGAATACAGATCATCCGCGACCTGCGGCTCGGTGAGTACGACGTGCTGGTCGGCGTCAACCTCCTGCGTGAGGGTCTCGACATCCCCGAGGTTGGCCTGGTTGCGATCCTCGACGCCGACAAGGAGGGCTTCCTGCGCGGCTCCACCTCCCTGATCCAGACGATCGGCCGCGCGGCCCGCAACGTCAACGGCAGGGTCCTGATGTACGCCGACAGGGAATCGGAAGCGATGCGGACTGCGATCCGCGAGACCGACCGCCGTCGCGAGATCCAGCTCGCCTACAACCGCGAGCACGGCATCACGCCGGAGACGATCACCAAGGGCATCAGCGATATGTCCGACTTCCTCGCCATGGAGTCCAACGCCCCGGCCAAGCGGCGCCGCACCAAGGCGACGATGGACGGCAAGCCGATCGAGAGCGCCGAGGACCTGGAGAAGATGATCGTCTCGATCGAGGAGGAGATGCTCGAGGCGGCGGAGTCGCTGCGCTTCGAGGAGGCCGCGCGGCTGCGGGACGAGCTCAAGGAGCTGCGCCGCGACCTCGAGGGCATGCGCGCCTGACGGGCCAGGGGCCGCCGGCTCGGCGTCCTCGTCGGCTTGCGGCCCCAGAGGCCGCGGCACCTCCTGCGTCCTTGATCCGGCGGTCCCTGACCTCGTCAGGAGGCCTGACGGGCCTGGGGCCGCCGGCTCGGCGCCATCGGCATGCGCCACCCCGTCGGCTAGGGTGGGAGCCATGGAGCGAGAGCAGATCACCAGGGAAGATTTCGAGGTCGTGCGCAAGGGCTGGGACCCGGATGCGGTCAGGGAGCACCTGGCCGAGGTCGCGGCGTCAATGCCCGATCCGACCGAGGCCGCCGCTGCGGCTGAGGGCGGGGAGGAGGCGCGCGAGCGCACTCTCGGCGACGTCGCGGCCGGCCGCGTCAGGACCGTGCTCGAGGCCGCCGAGGCCGCCGCCGCGGACATCGAGAGCAGCTCCAAGGCCGACGCGGACAACCGCGTCGCCGACGCGCAGGCGGAGGCGGAGCGCCGCATCGCGGAGGCTCAGGCCGACGCGGACAAGCGCGTCGCCGAGGCGCAGGCCGAGTCGGAGCGGATCGTCGCCGAGGCCCACGGCGAGGCCGATTCGCTCCTCGGCAACGCGAAGGCGGAGGCCGACGGCCATGTCGCGCAGGCGCGCGGGGCCGTCGAGGAGCTCGTCGGACAGGCGGAGTCTCTGCTCAGCCAGGTCACCGCGCTCGGCGAGCGCGTCAGCGCTGCCGCCCCGGTCCTGGGAACGGCGGCGCCGAAGGTGTCGGCGACGCCAGCCGCAGCCGCGGCCCCGGCCGCCGAGGTGCCCGGTGGCCCGATCGTCGTCCCCGAGCCCGGTCCGGCCACCGTCCCCGAGCCGGGGCCCGACCCCGTCCCCGAGCCGACCCCCGATCCCGTGCCCGACCCGGTCCCCGGCCCCGAGACCGTCCCCGAGCCGGGCCCCGATCCCGAGCCGGAGCCCGGCCCGCAGTTCGAGGCCGAGCCCGAGCTCGAGCCAGTCGCGGATACGGCTCCCGAGGTGGCGACCCAGGCTCCCGAAGGCGCTGCCGTGATTCCCGAGACGGCGACGACGACCGAGGAGCTGATCGCCCAGCTTCGCGCCGCCGCGGCCGGCGGTGGGGTTGCCGCGACCTCAGCAGCCGCGCCCGGCGCCGGCGAGGCCGCTGTCGGGCCCCCCGCTGGAAGCGGCGCCGCCGCGGCCCCCGCAGCGGTCTCCGGCTCCGACCTCGGTGCGGCTCGCCTCGTCGCGATGAACATGGCCCTGGAGGGGGCATCGCGGGACCAGATCGCCTCGCAGCTTCGCTCCGAGTTCGGGCAGGTCGATGGGGTCGAGGGACTCCTCGACGACGTCCTCTCCCGCGCGGGTCGCTAGACGAGCCACCCCTGGCAGGCGCGCCGCATGGCGCGTTTGCCACCGAATGCGTGGAAAAGGCGCCACGCACCCCGTCTGGGATCGCCCCCGTCCCCGCGCGTCGGTTCCCGCCCGTCCGAACGTCCGTTCGCCTCCGTACAATCCGCTTTGCGGTGGGAACCAGTGACCGGATAGTCGTCTCAGGCGCGCGCGAGCACAACTTGCGCGGCGTCGACGTCGAGTTGCCGCGGGACGCGCTCGTGGTCATGACCGGCCTCTCCGGATCGGGCAAGTCGAGCCTCGCATTCGACACGATCTACGCCGAGGGCCAGCGCCGCTACGTCGAGTCGCTCTCGGCCTACGCGCGGCAGTTCCTCGGGCAGATGGACAAGCCCGACGTCGACTCGATCGAGGGCCTGAGCCCGGCGATCTCGATCGACCAGAAGACGACCTCGCGCAACCCGCGCTCGACCGTGGGCACGGTCACCGAGATCTACGACTACCTGCGGCTGCTCTGGTCTCGGATCGGCAAACCCCACTGCTTCAACTGCGGAGAGCCGATCTCGGGTCAGTCGGTCGAGCAGATCACCGACCGCGTGCTGACGCTGCCGGAGGGCACGAAGTTCATGGTCTGCGCGCCCGTCGTCCGGGAGCGCAAGGGCGAGTACGGGAAGCTGCTCGAGGACATGCGCCAGGCCGGCTACGCGCGAGCGGTCGTCGACGGCGAGCTGCGCCGGCTCGACGAGGAGATCACCCTCGACAAGCGCTACAAGCACGACATCGCGATTGTCATCGACCGGCTGGTCATGAAGGAGTCGATCCGCAAGCGGCTGTCGGAGTCGATCGAGGCGGCCACCGGGCTCGCCGACGGGCTCGTCGAGATCGAGCTCGTCGACGGCGAGGCCGAGGTCGCGGGCGCGCAGGTGCTGTCCGGCCCGAGCGCCGGCAAGCGCGGCGAGACGCTGGTCTTCAGCGAGCGCTTCGCCTGCCTCAACTGCGGCACCTCGATGCCCGAGATCGAGCCCCGGATCTTCTCCTTCAACTCCCCGCACGGGGCCTGTGAGCGATGCCACGGGCTCGGTTACCAGCGTGTCATCGACCCCGAGCTGTGCGTGCCGGACCCGACGCTGTCGATCTCCGAGGGCGCCCTCGCGTCCTGGATGGGTGCCGCGTCGCGCTACTACCGGACGCTGCTGGAGGCGGTCTGCAAGTCCTACGACATCGACGCCGACGCGCCCTGGCAGGACCTCCCCGACGCCGATCGCAGGATCCTCCTCGACGGCACGGGCAGCGAGCGCCACACGATCTCCTACAAGAACCGCTTCGGCCGCCGCCGCAGCTACACGGCGCGCTTCGAGGGCATCACCCACGGGCTCGAGCGCCGCTACCAGGAGACGGATTCGGAGAAGACGCGCGAGCGCATCGAGGGGCTGATGGCCCTGCAGCCCTGCCCGGCGTGCGGTGGCGCGCGCCTGCGGCCGGAGAGCCTCGCGGTCACCGTCGGCGGGCTCTCGATCGCCGACTACTCGCGGCTCTCGGCCCGGGCTGCGCTCGACTGGATCGGTGAGCTCGAGCTGACCGAGACCGAGCGCGCGATCGCCCGGCTCGTCGTCCGCGAGGTCCAGGAGCGGCTCTCCTTCCTCGTTTCCGTCGGGATCGGGTACCTGACGCTGGAGCGGGCGGCGACGACGCTCTCCGGTGGCGAGGCGCAGCGGATCCGCCTCGCGACCCAGATCGGCTCCAGCCTGGTCGGCGTCCTCTACATCCTCGACGAGCCCTCGATCGGGCTCCACCAGCGTGACAACGCGAAGCTGATCGCGACGCTCGAGCGGCTGCGCGACCTCGGCAACACGGTGATCGTCGTCGAGCACGACGAGGGGACGATGCGCGCCGCCGACTACCTCGTCGACCTCGGCCCGGGCGCGGGCGAGCACGGTGGCCGCGTGGTCGCCGCTGGAACCCCGGACGAGGTGATCCGCGACCCGGCGTCACTGACCGGCGAGTACCTGTCGGGCAAGCGCGTCATCCCGGTTCCGGAGGAGCGCCGCAAGGGCCGCGGTGAGCTGGTCGTCCGCGGCGCCCGCGAGCACAACCTCAAGGGCGTCGACGCGAAGATCCCGGTCGGCACCCTGACCTGCGTGACCGGTGTCTCCGGCTCGGGCAAGTCGACCCTGGTCAACGAGACCCTGTACCGCTCGGTCGCGAACCGCCTGCACCGGGCGCGGACCAGGCCCGGCGCGCACGACCGGATCGAAGGGCTGAAGCAGATCGACAAGGTCATCAACATCGACCAGTCGCCGATCGGGCGCACGCCGCGGTCGAATCCGGCCACCTACACGGGCGTCTTCGACCACATCCGCCAGCTCTTCGCGAAGACGAAGGAGGCGCGGGCTCGCGGCTACCAGCCGGGGCGGTTCAGCTTCAACGTCAAGGGCGGGCGCTGCGAGGTCTGCAAGGGCGACGGGCAGATCAAGATCGAGATGCACTTCCTGCCGGACGTCTACGTGCCGTGCGAGCAGTGCCACGGTCGCCGCTACAACCGCGAGACGCTCGAGGTCCGCTTCAAGGGCAAGTCGATCGCCGACGTGCTCGAGATGCCCGTCGAGGAGGCCGTCGACTTCTTCGCGAAGATTCCGAAGATCCACCGGCGGCTGAAGACGCTGCACGACGTCGGCCTCGACTACATCCGCCTCGGCCAGCCGGCGACGACGCTCTCGGGCGGCGAGGCGCAGCGGGTCAAGCTCGCGACCGAACTCTCGAAGGTGGCGACTGGGGAGACCCTCTACATCCTCGACGAGCCGACGACGGGCCTGCACTTCGCAGACGTCGAGCGGCTCCTCGACGTGCTCGCGCGGCTCGTGGATGCCGGCAACACCGTCGTCGTCATCGAGCACAACCTCGACGTGATCAAGTCGGCCGACTGGATCGTCGACCTCGGGCCCGAGGGGGGCGACGGTGGCGGCGAGATCATCGCCGCCGGGACCCCGGAGCAGGTCGCGACCGTTGCCGCCTCCTACACCGGCCGCTTCCTCGAGGAGCTCGTCGAGCCCGCGGTCACGCGGACGCGCAAGCGGGAGCCCGTGGCCGCTTAGGGAACGGGGAGAGCCCGCGAGGCGCACGCGCGCTGCTCGAGGTCTTCGGCGCCGTGCCCACCCTGCGTCCTGGGAGATCGCTTGCGGATCGGATAGCGGCAGGGACACCGCCGCGGGGCCCGAAGCCCGCGATATCCGATCAGGAGCAGCACACCAGGCGCGCGCAGGCAAGGGAGCGCGAACGGCGCTCGGGACCCTGGCATGCGCGATCACCCTCCTCACCGCGGGAGGCGGCGAGGCGAGCGCGGCCGTGACGCACACGGTCGTCGACGGGGAGACCCTGTCGGGGATCGCGGCGGCCAACGGGCTCTCGACCGAGACGCTCGCCTCGTGGAACGGGATCAGCTCGGACACCCTGCTGATCAGCGGGACGACGCTGAGCGTGCCCTCGCTCGCCGAGACCGGCGCGGCGGGGGCGACCACGGCGACGGACCCCGCTGCCGCGACGACGACGGATCCGGCGACGACCACGACCACAACCACGACGGGCATCGCCCCGGCGTCGTGGCTGGGCTCGATCCCGAGCCCGTGGGGAGATCTCTACCTCGACGCCGGAGCGGCGGCGGCCTGGAACGCGATGCGCCAGCAGGCGCTGAGCGACTACGGCGTCGACCTCTACCCGGCGGGACCGCTGTCGGCCTACCGGACCTCGACCCAGCAGGGCGAGATGTACGAACTCTTCCTCAGTGGCGCCGGGGCGCCGGCGAACCCGCCGGGGATGTCATCGCACGAGCTCGGCGTATCCGTCGACCTGGCGACGCCGGAGATGCGCACCGTGGTCGACGCGATCGGCGGCATCTACGGCTGGGGCAAGTACGAGGCCCCGAACGAGTGGTGGCACGTGACCTGGGCCGGCGGCTGAGGACCAGCGCCGAGCGATCGCGGCGCGGCCCTGACCGCGGAACTTCTGACGCCTACGCGCCCGGCCCCTCGAGGCTGAGATCGAGCGGCTCCGGCGCCTCGCCGCCGAGCAGGCGGACGACTTCGGCGCTCCACGGGTTCGTGGTCAGCGAGGGCGCGAACAACGTGATCGGCTCGTCGCGGTCGGGGACGTGCAGCAGCACCTTGTCGCGCATCAACGCGCGGCCGGCGCGCTCGATCGAGACCTCGGCGCGCGGCCAGGAGTGCATCTCGGATGCCTCGGCGTGGTCGCGGCGCATGTCGGTGGGTTGCAGCTCGAGGGCGTGCAGGTGCTCGGCATCGAGGGCGAGTAGGAGCTTCGGCGAGAGCCCCAGCTTGCGAGCCTTGCGGCGGGCCATGGGCAGCATCAGCATGCCGACGACGGGAACCGCGGCGAGGGACTCGGTCGGCACCGCGCTGAACTCGCCCGCGGCCTCGACCTCGCCGTCGACCGCGGTCTGAGCCAGCTCGCGCAGCTCGCGCCCGCGGCGCTCGCGGTAGCGCCGGGCCACCTCGAGGCGCTCCTCGCGGGTCTGGTACTCCTCGGCGCTGGTGTCCGGGGCCATGTCTGGGAAGCTACAGGCGTGCCCGACGATCCCCACGTCTACCCGCAGAAGGGCTGGCGCATGTGGTGGACGAAGCGGCGCTGGTACGACCGCACCCACCGCTTCCGCAACCGCTGGCGGATCAACCGCCACGCGGCCCGCGGCGGTTTCTACGTGCGCCATCCCGTCGAGGGGGAGATCCTCGAGGCGCTCGACGACGGCCGGCTGACCATCGGCGAGGGAACGATGCTGGAGCCCGGCTGCTGGATCACGCTGGCACCGGAGGCGCGCATCGTGATCGGGCGCGGCTGCTTCCTCAACCGCGAGACGATGCTCGCCGCGCAGGAGCTGATCGAGATCGGCGACCACGTGATGTTCGCGAACCACTGCTTCGTCGGCGACGCCGACCACCGCTTCGACGATCCCGACCTGCCGATCACCTGGCAGGGCTTCACCGCCCGCGGCCCGGTGCGGATCGGTAGCAACGTCTGGCTCGGCAAGGGCGTCGTCGTCACCGGCGGCACCGAGGTCGGCGACCGCAGCGTGATCGGCTCCAACTCCGTCGTCACCCGCGACGTGCCCGCGGCCACGATCGCCGCCGGGGTCCCGGCGAAGGTGCTGCGCGAGATCGAGTTCAAGCCCGGCTCCGATGCGAAGGCGACCGGGGGCGACGGGTAGCCTTCCCGCCGTGACCGGAAGCCGTCTTCGCGCGATCTCCGCAGTGGCTGCCGCCGCTCTGTGCGTCGCCCTGCTCGGGTGCGGCGAGAAGAGCGAGCCCGCCACCACCGGGCCGGTGGTCACTTCAGAGGAGCAGGGAAAGGCGGACATCCAGGCGGCCCAGTCGGCCGCCAACGCCTTCCTGATCTCCTCCGACGCGGCGGTCGTCTGCGACAAGGGGATCACGCCGAGCCTCCTCAAGAAGACCTACGGCGACCGCAAGGGCTGCCTGAAGGCGCGCCGCCCCGCCTCGCTCGCCAAGAGCGTCCAGATCACCTCCTCGCAGGTCAACGACGGCACCGCCACCGTGGTCGCAACCGCCAAGGGCGGCCCCTACGGCAAGGGTGAGAAGGTGACGATGACCGTGGTCCGCGACGGCGGTGGCAACTGGCGGGTCTCCGCGGTCAAGTCCAACGCCAAGGTCGGGCCCTAGACCCGCCCTTGCGATCGGGGCGCGGGCGGGACCGCGCGCCCGGCTACCAGTCCCAGGCGGATTCGCCCGCCAACGAGTCCTGCTCGAGGTACTCCTCGAATGCCGCGAGCTCGGCGGGGTCGATCGAGTACTCGTGCGTCTCGTCGGGGAAGCGGCGTGCGCGTACGTCGGCGACGTACTCACCGACCCCGGCAACCATCGCCTCGTGGATCGCCGCGTAGCGCTTCACGAAGCGGGCTACGTGGCCGGTGTTGATGGCGAGCAGGTCGTGGAAGACGAGCACCTGCCCATCGGTGGTGCCGCCCGCCCCGATGCCGATCACAGGGATCTCCATGCGGGGCATGATCGCCTCGCAGACGGCGGCCGGGACCGCTTCGAAGACGATCGAGAAGCAGCCGACCGCCTGCAGCGCGAAGGCGTCCTCGGCGATCTGCGACGCCCGGTCGCCGGTTCGGCCCTGCGCCTTGTAGCCACCGAGCGCGGTCGCGGTCTGCGGGGTCAGCCCGACGTGGCCCATGACCGGGATCCCGGCGCGGATGATGGCGCGAGCGCGGTCGACGGAGGCGCCCCCGCGCTCGAGCTTGACGGCGTCGCAGCCCGCCTCCTTGATGAAGCGCTGGGCGTTGGCGACGGCCTGCTCGTTCGACGCCTCGTATGAGCCGAAGGGCATGTCGCCGACGAGGAGGGGGGTGCGCAGGCCGCGCCGCACGGCGGCGGCCAGCATCAGCATCTCCTCCATGCCGACGGGCACGGTCGAGTCGTAGCCGAGCACCGTCATCGCGCCCGAGTCACCGACGAGGACGATGTCGACGCCGGCCTCCTCGGCCACCTGCGCCGACGGGTAGTCGTAGGCGGTGACCATGGCGATCGGCTGGCCGAGGCGCTTCATCTCCTCGAGCTTGGGCAGCGTCATCGGGACGCGCACGTCCTCGGGGGGAGTCGCCGGAACGGGGATCCTGGGCGCTGAGCTCATGGTGTGGTGTCCCTCTCTCGTCTTCAGGCCCCGCGGGTCCGGCCGGGGGCGTTGGGTTCGATGATCACGTTGTCGATCAGGCGCGCTCCGCCGACCTGCGCCGCGATCGCGAGCAGGACGGGGCGGCCGTTGAAGGTCTCGATGGGCTCGAGCCGCTCGGCGTCGCGGGCCTCGAGGTACTCGGGCTCGACGCCGGCTTCCGCGAGCACCCGCCGGGCGGCGGCGATCGCGTCGGCCGTTGCGGCGCCGACCTCGGCGGCGTCCGCGGCGGCGCCGAGCGCGGCATGGAGGGCGGGGGCGCGCTCGCGGTCGGCGGGTTCGAGGTAGGCGTTGCGGGAGGAGAGCGCCAGGCCGTCGTCCTCGCGGACGGTCGGGCGCACCTCGATCCGGACCGGGAAGTCGAGGTCAGCCGCCATGCGCCGGATCACGACCGCTTGCTGGGCGTCCTTCTGGCCGAAGTAGGCGACGTCCGGGCCGACCGTGTTGAAGAGCTTGGCGACGACGGTCGTCACCCCGCGGAAGTGCTCCGGCCCCCGCGCGCCGGGGTCGCCGCAGAGCACCTCGGTGAGCCCGCTCACCTCGACCGCGGTGGCGAACCCCTCGGGATAGACCTCCTCGGTGGGCGGGGCGTAGATCAGATCGACGCCGGCGTCGGCGGCCATGCGCTCGTCGCGCTCGCGGTCGCGCGGATAGCGGTCGAGATCCTCGCCGGGGCCGAACTGCGCCGGGTTGACGAACAGGCTCATCACGACGACGTCGCACTCGGCGTGGGCGCTCTCGAGCAGCGAGACGTGGCCGGCGTGCAGGAAGCCCATCGTCGGCACGAGGCCGATCGTGAGGCCTTCGCGGCGCGGCGCCGCGAGCGCATCTCGCAGTGCGGCCTTCGTCTCGACGACCCTCACGCGCGCGCTCCCTCGGATGCGATCTCCCGGGTGCGCTCGGCCAGCGCCCGATACAGATCCTCGAGTTCCGGGGCGGTCGCGGCGATCGCCTCGAGATGCCGCGCGACCGTCGCCTCGTCGCCGCGGGCGATCGGTCCGGTCAGTGCCGCGTCCCCGGCCTCCGCCCAGTTGGCGGCGCTGCGGAGGACGAGCGGCGCGAGCAGCTCGCGGGCGTCGTCGATGCCCGCGGCGTCAAGCAGCGCCGCGGCGCTCGACTCGAGCGCGATGAGGAAGTTGGAGGCCATCGACGCGGCCGCGTGGTAGGCGGCGCGGGAGCCGGCCGGGATCTCGAAGGGCTTCATCCCGAGGGCCTCGGCGAGGTCGTGCGCCAGCGTCAGCGCGGCGGGGCTCGCCCCCTCGATCGCTGCGGGCGCGCCGACGAGCTGCGCGTCTCCGGCAGGGATGGTCTGTAGCGGATGCAACGAGAAGGCCTCGGCTCCGGCGCTCGTGGCGGCGGCGAGCGCGACGAGCTCGGTGGCCCCACTCGTGTGGCCGATCATCCGCAGCCCCGGCGCCGCCTTGGCGACGGCCGCGGCGGCCGCGGCGATCTCGGCGTCGGGCACGCAGAGCAGGACGACCTCGGCATCGGCGCAGGCGACGGCCAGATCAGCGCGCCCGACGAGGGTCACCTCGAGGCCGGCGATCGTGGCGGCGCCGGTGAGCGCGGTGCCCACGCGACCGGGTCCGACCAGGGTGATCGGCGCAAGCGCGGGCGTGTCAGCGCGGGGTGGGTGCATCCCGTTCCAGTTCTCGGCGGAGATACCAGACGGCTTCTGGGGTCTTGGGGGTCGAGGCCGCTTTCCCGTGGTCCGCGCCCATGAGGGTCGCTGCCACCGCGGCTTCAGGCTCAATTGTATCCACGGCTCCCGGCGCCGATCCAGCGGCGTCGGCACCGGCACGCGCATTCGGACGCCATGAGTCCAAGTTCTGCGTCTCGTGCGCGTCGAAGGATCGGCCCGCGTCGAACATCGTCTTCGGCCCCACGTCGCCCGGAGCGATCGAAGTTCGGCGATGACGGGCCTCGGCGCCGGCCCGCCGAGGCCTCCCAGGGCTCCAACCCGGCCACCGCTGCGAATACCATCGGCCCGTGCCGATCTACGAGTTCGAATGCACCGAGTGCGGGGAGCGGTTCGAGGAGCTCAGCGACGCCGGGACCGAGACGGCCACGTGCCCGTCTTGCGGCGCCGCGGGTGCCGAGCGTCGCTTCTCGTCCTTCGGCCTGAGCCGTCAGCCGACGGCGAACCAGCGCCGTCGCATGGAGGATCGCCGGGGGACGAACCGCGACGGCGCCAGGCAGCGCTTCAAGAAGAACCTCTCGAAGAGCCGCGAGCGACGCTCCGGCGGCAGCAAGTGAGCGACGACGCCTCCGCGCGCCGCGAGCGGCTCGTCGAGGTCTACCGCGAGGCGTCCACGTGCACTCTCTGCCCGCTCGCCGAGACCCGGACGAAGGTCGTGTTCGGGGCCGGCAACGCCGACGCGGACCTGATGTTCGTCGGCGAGGCGCCGGGAGCGGACGAGGACCGTCAGGGGTTGCCCTTCGTCGGCCGCGCCGGGCAGCTCCTCAACGATCTGCTCGCTGGGATCGGGCTGCGCCGCGAGGACGTGTTCATCGCCAACACGCTGCTCTGCAGGCCGCCTGGGAACCGGGACCCGCAGCCGATCGAGCTGGAGACATGTCGTCCCTACCTGCACGCCAAGATCGAGCTGATCGAGCCGAAGGTGATCGCGACGCTCGGCAACTTCGCGACGAAGCTGATCACGAACAACCAGACCGGGATCACCCGGGTTCACGGCAAGCCGCAGACGCACACGCTCGGCGAGCGCACGGTGCGGGTGTTCCCGATCTTCCATCCGGCGGCAATCCTGCGGAACCCGAACCAGCGGCCGATGATGGACGCCGATTTCGCGGCGCTGCGCGCGCTGCTCGACGAACCGCCGCCGCCGCAGCCGCAGCCGCAGGATGCCGGCGCTCCAGCCGGACCCGTGCTCTCGGGCTCACCTCCCGCCGCGGCGCCGGCCGAGGATCAGCTCGACATCTTCGGCGGCGGTTGACAACTGTGGGAGTGGAGCGCCGGCGCACCGAGAGCGCGGCTGAGACGGAGGCGGTGGCGGCCGCGGCAGCGCGCCGTCTCGAGCCGGGTGACGTGGTGCTCGTCTCCGGCGACCTCGGAGCGGGGAAGACCACGTTCGTTCGCGGCGCCGCCCGGGCGCTCGGGGTGAGCGAGCCGGTCACCTCGCCGACCTTCACCATCGGCCAGCGCTATGAGGGCGACGTCCCCGTGTCCCACCTCGACCTCTACCGGCTCGAGGGCGCCTTCGACTCGGAGGAGCCGGGCCTCCTTGACGACTACCTGACTGCGGATTCGATCGCGTTCGTCGAGTGGCCCGAGATCGCCGGGACCGAGCTCAGCGGCGTCACGATGCGGGTGGCGATCGCCCACGCGGGCGGCGACGCCCGGACCATCGCCGTGGAGGAGGTGGCCCGATGAGCGCCGAGCCGCTGATCCTCGGCTTCGACACCGCGACGTCCGACACCGTCGTGGCTACGTGGCGCGCCGGCGGCGGCGTCGCCGAGGTCCGCCTCGGCCCCGGCGAGGACGGCCGCCCCGTCCACAACACGGCGCTGCTGAAGACGATCGAGGATCTCGTCGCCGACGCGGGCGGCTGGGATTCGATCGGCCGGATCGCGGTGGGGGTGGGACCGGGGTCGTTCACCGGCCTGCGGATCGGGGTCGCGACCGCGCGCGGGCTCGCGCAGTCGCGCGGGCTCATGGTCTCCGCGGTTTCCAGCCTCGCTGCGCTCGCGGCGGGGATCGCCGCCGCCGGAGCCGCGAGGAGCGAGACCGGCGGGACCCCGCTGGCCGTCATCGACGCCCGTCGCGGTGAGGTCTTCGCGGCCCTGGGGGCGGGTGCTCAGCACGGCGATCCGGTCGTCTGCCCGCCCGGCGACCTCGCCGCACGGATCGGCCCCGAGGCGCTTGCGGGTGCGATTGCCGGTGGGGACGGGGCGGTACGATTCCGGTCCGAGATCGAGGCGCTCGGAGTGCGCGTCCTCCCCGATGGAGACGCTGCGCACGACCTCTCGGCTCGGTGGACTTGCGAGTTGGGTGCGGGCGTCGAGCCCCTCCCGCCGGAGCGAATCCGACCCACCTACCTGAGACGACCTGACGCGGAGCGCTGGCGAGAACGAGATGGCCGCAACTGAGTCCCCATCGAGGCCCATCGGGTCGATCGAGGTCCGTCGCCTCGCCTACGGCGACCTTCCCGGCGTGCTCTCGATCGAGCGCCGCTCGTTCCCGGCTCCCTGGTCGCTGGCGATGTTCGTGCTCGAGCTCTCCAAGCCGAGCGGGATCTGCCTCGCCGCCGACACGGGCGATGGCCTGGCCGGGTACCTCGTCTGCTCCCGCTACGCCGACATCTGGCACGTGATGAACGTCGCCGTCGACCCCGAGCGACGCCGCGAGGGTATCGCCGCGCGGATGATGGGCGAGCTGCTCGAGACCGCCGGCCGCGACGGGCGCTACACGCTCGAGGTCCGGGTCTCCAACCACGGCGCGATCGCGATGTACGAGCGCCTCGGGTTCCGCCGCGCCGGGCGCCGCCGCCGCTACTACCACGACAACGGCGAGGACGCGATGATCATGTGGCTGGGCGATCCCGGCTACATCGGCTAGCCGTCCCGCCTTGATCCTCGCCGTCGAGACCTCCTGCGACGACACCTGCGCCGCCGTGCTCGACGACGGCCGGGTGCTCAGCAACATCGTCTCCTCGCAGGCGAAGGTCCACGAGGGCTTCGGCGGCGTCGTCCCCGAGATCGCCTCGCGGCACCACCTGGAACTCGTCAACCCGGTCGTCGACGCGGCCCTGGCCGAGGCGGACTGCGGCCTCGACGACGTCGAGGCCATCGCCGTCACCACCCATCCAGGCCTGATCGGGGCGCTTCTCGTCGGCCTCAGCTCGGCGAAGGCGCTCGCGGCGGCGCGGCGGCTGCCGATGATCGCCGTCGACCACCTCCAGGGCCACGTCGCCTCGGCGTTCCTCGAGCCCGACCCCCTCGAGCCGCCGTTCCTGGCACTGATCGCGAGCGGTGGCCACACGCTGCTGGCCGCCGTCCGCGACCACGGCAGCCACGAGGTGATCGGGCGCACGCTCGACGACGCCGCGGGCGAGGCGCTCGACAAGGCGGCGCGCCTGCTTGGCCTCGGCTACCCGGGGGGACCGGCGATCCAAAGGGCCGCGGAGGCCGGCGACCCGGGGTCGTTCCCCATGCCGGTGGCGATGAGCCGCGAGCCCGGCCTCGACTTCAGCTTCAGCGGCCTGAAGACGGCGCTCGCCTACACCGTGCGCGATCTCGGTGAGGGTGGGGTGGAGGAGCGCCGGGCGGATCTCGCCGCCAGCTTCCAGGCGGCCGTGGTCTCCCAGCTCGTCGCCAAGGCGGGCCGCGCTCTCGATGAGGGTGACTGGGATGCCCTGGCCCTCGGGGGAGGGGTGGCCGCCAACGGCCCGCTGCGGGAGGCGCTCGGCGCCGCCTGCGAGCGCCGCGGCGTGCGGCTCAAGCTCGTCCCCCCGGCGCTCTGCACCGACAACGCGGCGATGATCGGCTCGGCCGCGCGGTGGGCTCCCCGCACCGCCTACCCCGACTACCTCGGCTGGGACGCCGCGGCGCGATGAACGAGGTCCCGCTGGTCACGCTGTACGGCCGCCCGGGCTGCCACCTCTGCGACGAGGCACGCGATTCGCTGCTCGCGATCAGGGATCGCGGCTTGCGCTTCAGATTGCAGGAGGTCGACATCGAGGGTGACGAGGATCTGCACCGGGAGATGCTCGAGGCGATACCGGTGGTCGACGTCGACGGCGTCCGCGTCAGCGAGCTGATCTTCGACGAAGGCGCTGTGCTGGCCCGGATCGGTACTTTGTCCGCGTGAGTGCCGGCAGATCAGTTTCCGCGGCGGCCGGTGCCGAAGGGGGTGCCGGCCCCGGTGCGACGACCATGTCACGCCCCGGCGGGGCCGGATCCGAGCGCCTCTCGCTAGGCGTCGCAGCCCGCCTCTCGCGCTACCTGCAGGTCCTGATCCAGGCTCGGAAGATGGGCCGCGAGACGATCAGCTCGCAGGAGCTTGCCTCCTGGACGCACGTGAACTCGACCCAGATCCGCCGCGATCTCTCGGGCTTCGGCAAGTTCGGCAAGCGCGGCGTCGGCTACGGGGTCGACTCGCTGGTCGCCGAGATCCGCAAGATCCTGCAGACGTCGGGCCAGCACAACATCGCGCTGTTCGGCGCCGGCAACCTAGGCCAGGCGATCGCCTCCTCCGACATCTTCGCCGACCACGGCTTCACGATCGTCTCGATCTTCGACACCTCGCCGAAGCTGGTCGGCAAGAAGGTCGGCGACGTCCCGATCCGCTCGATCGACGATCTCGAGAAGGTGGTCGCCGACGAGGAGATCGTGGTCGGCGTGCTCGCAGTTCCCGCTGAGGCGGCACAGGATGTCGCCGACCGCCTCGTCGCGGCCGACGTGCGCGTCATCTTCAACTACTCCGAGCAGCTTCTCGACGTCCCCCCGGAGGTGACCGTGCACACCTCCAGCCCCGCCGTCGACCTGCTCTACGCCCTGTACTTCTACCTGGCCTGACCGGACCCCCTGAGCGCTCTATGACTGCGGCTCGCGACGAGAGCCTCGACATGGATCTGGCGCGCGAGCGGTTCGAGGAGTCGATCGACTTCACCTGCGCGCTCGAGGAGGAGTTCGCGCTCCTCGATCCCGCCACCCTCGATCTCGCGCACGGCTTCGAGCGGCTCCGCGACGCGGCCCAGGCGATACCCGAGCTCGCGGAGTCCGTGCGCGGGGAGCTGATCGACACCGAGATCGAGATCCGCTCCGGGCGCTCCGAGAGCTTCGCCGAGCTCTGCGCCAGCCAGCGCGCCCGCCGCGCCGAGCTCTTCGCGCTCGCCGCCGAGCACGGCTTCGCGCTCGGCTCCTCGGGAACGCACCCGTGGGCGAGCTACATGGACCAGGAGATCATCCACACCGACCACTACAGCCGCCTGCATGCCGAGCTCGGCTACGTCGCCGAACGCAACAACACGTGGAGCCTGCACGCGCACGTCGGCGTCCGCGGCGCTGACCGCGCGGTCGCCGTCTGCGACTCCCTTCGCAACCACCTGCCGACGCTGCTGGCGATGTCGGCCAGCTCCCCCTTCCTCGACGGACGCGACACCGGGCTCGCCTCGGTTCGGACCCAGATCTTCACCCGCAGCTTCCCGCGCTGCGGGATCCACGACCCCTTCGGCGACTGGGAGACCTACGCCGGGTTCGTCGATCTTCTCGAGCGCACGAGCTCGGTCGTGGAGTCCACGCAGCTCTGGTGGAGCGTTCGCCCGCACCACAGCTTCGGCACGGTCGAGGTGCGGATCTGCGACGCGCAGGGAGACGGGGACGCGTCGCTGGCGCTCGGTGGGCTCCTCGTCGCCTGCGTGGCCCAGGCGGCGCTCGACTACGACGAGGGCGCTCTGGCCGCGCCGATGCGCGCCCGGGAGATCGAGGAGAACCTGTGGCGGGCGATCCGCTACGGCCTCGACGGCCGGATGATCGACTTCGACGCCGGTACCGAGATCGAGACCCGGGAGGCGGTCGAGCGGCTCGTAGCCTGGACGGCTCCGGCGCGAGGTGCGCTCGCGATCCCGGAGCCCCCGTTCGGGCCCGGCGACGCGAACGACACCCAGCGGGCCCGTGAGCGGCTCGCCGAGGGAGCGTCGATCGAGGGGATCTACCGGGAATCCGTCGAGCGCACGCGGCGCACCTACGGCGGCGCCCCGCGTGTTCCTGAAGGGACCTGATCCCTTCGTCTAAGGTCAGAGCCATGAGCTCAGAGGAGACGCCGCAGGCACAGGGTCCCGACGACGCGCAGGGCGGGGAGCAGCGGGAGCAGCTCTCGCCCGAGCAGGAGCAGATGCTCCGGCAGATGGAGGAGGAGATGGCGCGCGTGCGCGTCGAGGACCTGATCGCGCAGAGCGTGGTCAGCATCCTCAACCTCGCAGCCCGCCGGATCGTCAAGGAGGACGAGCGTGATCTCGAGCAGGCGCGCGCGGGCATCGACGCCGTGCGAGCCCTCGCCGACCAGCTCGATCCCGATTCGCAGCGCGAGATCAAGAACGCGCTCTCCCAGATCCAGATGCTCTACGCCAGGGCCGCGGGGGAGACTGCTGCCGGTGACGCCCCTGCGCCGAGTGCGCAGCCGGAGGCCGAGGGCGGGGCTCCCGCGGGCGAGGCGGGCGGCATCCACACGCCGCCGCCGGGCCTCTGGGTCCCGGGCCAGGACCGCTAGCAGCCCGCGGCCGCGGGGGCGAGCTTCTCCGACGACACCGTCCTCGGGGCTGCTTTCGGCGTCCCGAGCGGGGAATCGGCGGGGCCGAGAGGCCACCGTCCGCCCGCTGTGGATACACTTCCGCCCGCTTTTCGAGCCGCCTCCGACCTACGACTGGGGGCGGCTTTCCGTGTGAATCCCCACGAACGCTTACCCAACGGAGGGAACTGAACGTTGACTGACTTCCTGACCGACCACGGCGTGATCGTCGCGCTCGTCTGCGCCGCTGCGGCGGTCGTATACGGCGTCGTCGTCACCCAGCGCCTGCTCGCGCTCTCGCCCGGTAACGACCGCATGCAGGAGATCTCGGGCGCCGTGCAGGAGGGCGCCGCCGCCTACCTGAGCCGCCAGTACCAGATCATCGGCTATGTGGCCATCCCGCTGGCCATTGCGATCTGGCTTGTCACCAGCAGCGTCACGACCGGGATCGGCTTCGTCATCGGCGGCATCCTCTCGGGTGCGGCCGGCTTCATCGGCATGAACGTGTCGGTGCGGTCGAACGCCCGTGTCGCCGAGGCGGCCCGCGGCGGCATCCCGCCGGCGCTCGACGCCGCCTTCAAGGGCGGATCGGTGACCGGCCTGCTCGTGGTCGGCCTGGCGCTGTTCGGCGTCGCCGGCTACTTCGGGATCCTCACGCTCGCCGGTGAGAGCGACAAGGAGGCCATCGACGCGCTCGTCGGCCTCGGCTTCGGCGGCTCGCTGATCTCCGTCTTCGCCCGACTCGGCGGCGGCATCTTCACGAAGGCCGCTGACGTCGGCGCCGACCTCGTCGGCAAGGTCGAGGCCGGGATCCCCGAGGACGATCCGCGTAACCCCGCGGTGATCGCCGACAACGTCGGCGACAACGTCGGCGACTGCGCCGGCATGGCGGCGGACCTCTTCGAGACCTACGCGGTCACCTCGGTCGCCGTCATGCTGCTCGG
The DNA here is from genome assembly GCA_020636895.1 of Thermoleophilales bacterium. Lineage (GTDB taxonomy): Bacteria > Actinomycetota > Thermoleophilia > Solirubrobacterales > 70-9 > RHKX01. Next base: position 719,416 of record JACJWZ010000001.1, read on the forward strand.
CGTCCTCTACTTCGACGGCGCGTTCGCCACCGAGCTCGCGATCTACCCGCTGATCCTCGGCGGCGTCGCGATCCTCGCCTCGATCATCGGCGCGCTCTCCGTCCGCACGAAGAGCGACAACGTCGAGGGCGCCCTCTACAAGGGCCTGATCATCTCCGGCGGCCTCTCGGCGATCGCCTTCTACCCGATCACCAAGTGGCTGATGGAGACGCCGCTCGACCTCGGCGTGATCGACCCCGAGGGTGCGCTGGCGAGCGCCAGCGTCACCGACCTCTGGTTCTGCGCCCTGATCGGCATCGCCGTCACCGCGGGCCTCTTCGTGGTCACCGACTACTACACGTCGACCCGGTTCCGTCCGGTGAAGACGATCTCGAAGGCCTCGATCACCGGCCACGCTACGAACATCATCCAGGGGCTCGCACAGGGCTTCCAGGGCACCGCGATCCCGGCGCTGATCATCGTCATCGCGATCTTCGGCGCCAACGAGCTCGCCGGGATCTACGGCATCGCCATCGCCGTGATGGCGCAGCTCTCGCTGACCGGTCTGATCGTCGCGCTCGACGCGTTCGGTCCGATCACCGACAACGCCGGCGGCATCGCCGAGATGGCCGAGCTGCCCGAGGAGGTCCGCAACATCACCGATCCGCTCGACGCGGTCGGCAACACGACCAAGGCCGTCACCAAGGGCTACGCGATCGGCTCCGCCGTGCTCGCCGCCCTGGTGCTGTTCGCCGCGTTCAAGATCGAGGCCGAGGAGGAGGCCGGCAGGCTGATCCTCTTCGATCTGACCAACCCTGAGGTTCTGATCGGCCTACTGGTCGGCGGCATGATGACCTACCTCTTCGCGGCGCTCGCGATCGAGGCGGTCGGCCGCGCCGGCGGCGAGGTCGTTGAGCAGGTGCGCAAGCAGTTCAAGGAGCACCCCGGGATCATGGAGGGCACCGAGAAGCCCGATTACGGCGGGACGGTCGCGATCGTGACGGCCGCCGCGCAGCGCGAGATGCTGCTGCCGGCCCTGATCCCGATCGTCGTCCCGGTCCTGATCGGCCTGTGGAGCGCGGAGGCGCTCGGCGGTCTGCTGATCGGCGTGATCGTCGTCGGCTTCTTCGCCGCGGTCTCGATGACCGTCGGCGGCGGCGCCTGGGACAACGCCAAGAAGCTGATCGAGGACGGCGCCTATGGCGGCAAGGGCTCGGAGGCCCACGCCGCATCGGTGACCGGCGACACCGTCGGCGATCCCTACAAGGACACCGCCGGCCCCGCGATCAACCCGATGATCAAGGTCGCCAACATCGTCGCGATCCTGATCATCCCCATCATCGGCTTCTGATCACGGCGCCGGAGCGCGCCTGACGGCACGCGGCGGCACTCGCGATCTGGCTCTGAGGGCGGTCCCACTGAGGTGGGGCCGCCCTCGCTCGTTGTGGGGCCCGCGACCCCGTCATCATCGACGCGATGGCGGAGAAGGGGCAGGGCAAGCGGGAGCGGAGCCTCTACGAGATCGCGAGCTCGTTCTTCGCCGGCTGCGTGATCGTCTTCGCGCTCGCCGGGATGGTCGCGGCGGCGACGGGCGACGAGGGGTTCGGCTCGGCCGGGTTCGTGATCTGCGCGCTCTTCTTCCTGCTGGGGTGCGGGCGCCTGTACCTCGGTCTCGCCCGCGGGGACGAGGGCTCCGGCAACTGAGGTTGGTCCTGCCCGTCCCGCCCCTACGTGTCACCGGGAAGCGGCCAATAGCACCGCTTCTCGGTGACAGGTCCGCGGCGGCGCACGCGCACGCGGGCCCGCGCGGCCCTGACCGCCCACCCGCCGATCTATAGTCGCCCCCCGCATGGCGCACCGGGTTCCCCGCGATCAATCGCTGCAGCGCGTCCATGGCGTCGGCGCTCTGTTCTCGGCCGCGTACGGGAACGTCGGCTCGTCGATCTACTACGCGCTCGGCGTCGTCGCCGCCTTCGCCCTCGGCCTGACACCGGTCGCGTTCATGATCTCCGGGCTGATCTTCGTCTGCACCGCCGCGACGTACGTCGAGGGCACGGTGATGTTCCCCGAGGCGGGCGGCTCCGCCAGCTTCGCCCGGCATGCGTTCAACGAGCTCGTCTCGTTCGTCGCGGGCTGGGGGCAGATGCTCAACTACATCATCACGGTCGCGATCTCGGCGTTCTTCGTCCCCCACTACCTCGGGGTCTTCTGGGAGCCGCTGCGCGAGTCGCCCGGCGACGTCATCGGCGGCATCGTCCTGATCGCGGGCCTCGCCGCCCTCAACATCAAGGGAACGCAGGAGTCGGCGAAGCTCAACCTGATCCTCGCGATCGGCGACCTGGCGACGCAGGTGCTGCTCGTGATCGTCGGCCTCGTCCTCGTCTTCAGCCCCGACACGCTGATCGGCAACGTCGATCTGGGCGTCGCCCCGACCTGGGGTGACTTCGCGCTCGGGATCGCGCTCGGGATGATCGCCTACACCGGCATCGAGACGATCTCGAACATGTCGGAGGAGGCGATCACCCCGGAGAAGACGATCCCGCGCGGGGCGGCCTTCGTGGTTGCTGCGGTCATCGGCCTCTACGCGCTGCTGCCGGTCATCGCACTCTCGGCGATGCCGGTCACCGAGACCGCGAGTGGCTCCTACACGACGGAGCTCGGCACGACCTACGCCGGCGACCCGGTGCTCGGGATCGTCGAGAACCTCGGTCTCGGTGACGCGGTGACGGACGTGCTGCGCGTGTACGTCGGGATCCTCGCCGCCGTGATCCTCGTCATCGCGACCAACGCCGGGATGATCGGGGTCTCCCGCCTGACCTTCTCGATGGGCCAGCACCGCCAGCTCCCGGAGCGGCTGCGGCAGGTGCACCCGAGATTCCGCACGCCGCACATCGCGATCATCACCTTCTCGGTCATCGCCTCGATCGCGCTGATCCCCGGTCAGGCCGACCTGCTCGCGACCATGTACTCGTTCGGGGCGATGCTCTCGTTCACGGTCGCGCACCTCGCGATCCTGTGGATGCGCCGACGATATCCCGACCGGGAGCGGCCTTGGACCCCGGTGGGGTCCGTCAACTTCCGCGGGGTCTCGCTGCCGCTCACCGCGGTCTTCGGGGGGCTCGGCACCCTCGGCGCCTGGACGGTGGTCATGGTCATGAACCCGGTCACCGCCGCCATCGGTCTCGGCTGGATGATGCTCGGCGGCGCGGTCTACGTCCTCTACCGGCGCCACCAGGATCTGCCGATCACGAAGACCGTCAAGGTGGTCCTGCCGGAGCCGCTCGACGTCGAGGAGGTCGAGTTCCGATCGATCCTCGTCCCCTTCGAGGACGACCCCTTCTCAGAGCTCACGATCGGAACCGCCGCCCGGCTCGCCGCTCGTAAGCGGCGCGGCATCCACGTCATCTCGCTCCTCAACGTCCCCGCGCACCTGCCGATCAACGCGCCGCTGCCGCGGCAGCAGGAGAAGGCGCAGTCGAAGATCGAGCGCGCGAAGCTGATCGGCGGACAGCGCGTCACCGGCCATGTCCAGCGGATCCGGCCGGGTCAGGCGCCGAAGGCCATCGTCGAGGAGGCGGAGTCGATCGAGGCGAGCGCGATCGTCATGCAGCTCACCTACCGCGGCCACACGCCGCTCTACGGGAAGACGCTGCAGGGTGTTCTCGGGCACCGGCCCTGTCGCGTCATCGTCGCCGCCGACCCGACCGGGGGCGGCAACGGGGCCGGGCCGGCGGCGGAGAAGCCCGCCGTCACTGCCTAGGCCTGCTCCAGGCGATCAGCAGCAGGCCAGCAGCCGCCCGATCGCTTCCTCGACCTCACCGGGGGTGAGTGCCGTGGGGCCACCGAGGACGCCGTCGAGCAGCAGGCCGTCCACGCAGGCGACGAGCTGGCGCCCGTGTGCTCGCGGGTCGCGACACCCGGTTGCGGCGACGGTGCTCTCGGCGAGCTCCGCGAATCGCGCCCGGGCGGCGCCGAGGTCGGCGGCGAGGGCGGGGCGCCGGGTCGACTCGAGGAACAGCTCGTAGCGGGCGACCAGCAGATCACGGGACCGGCGCAGGTGCTCGACCGCGACCACGAGCAGCGCAGCCGCGTCCTCCCGGCTCAGCTCAGGCGGGACCTCGATTGCGGCGGCGGGGGCGAGGTCGAGCGTCAGGTGATGGGCGAGCGTCGCCTCCAGCAGCGCGTCGCGGGTGCGGAAGTGGTTGGAGGTCGAGCCCTCGGCGAGCCCCGCCTCGCGATCGACGGCGCGATGCGTGAGCCCACCCGCGCCCTCACGGGCGAGAACGCGCAGCGCGGCGTCCAGCGCCAGCGCGCGCCTGGTTCCACGAGCCGGAGTGGGGGCTCCCTTGGTTGGTTCGCCGGCAAGCACTACAGATGTAGTATAACTCGTGAATGGACGGAAGCGAGTTCGACGGAGACCTGATCAAGCGCGGGGAAGGGGGGTACGAGCGCGCTCGCCGAGAGGCCGTCTGGAACGGCCGCATGCCCGAGCGGATGCCGGACGTGATCGTCCGGGCGGCCACCGAGGACGACGTGGCTCGCGCCGTGCGTCTCGCCGCCCGCGAGGGGTTGCGGGTCGGGGTCCGCTCAGGCGGCCACAGCTGGGCGGGCAACCACGTCCGCGACGGCGGCATGCTGCTCGATGTCTCGAGGCTGCGGGCCGCGGAGGTCGACGCGGAATCCCGCGCCGCCCGCGTCCAGCCCGGCCTGCCCGGCAACGAGCTGATCGCGCGGCTTGCCGAGGAGGACCTGTTCTTCCCGGCGGGGCATTGCCCGGGGGTCGCGCTCGGCGGCTACCTGCTCCAGGGCGGGTTCGGTTGGAACGGGCGCGTGCACGGTCCGGCCTGCATGAGCGTCGAAGCGGTTGATCTCGTCACCGCCGACGGTGAGCTGCTGCGCGCGGACGCGCGCCAGGACGCCGACCTGCTGTGGGCGGCGCGCGGTTCCGGGCCGGGCTTCTTCGCGGCGGTCACGGGCTTCCACGTGCGCCTGCAGCCCCGTCCACGCGTGGTCGCAAACGCGCTCTTCACCTATCCGGTCGAGTGCCTCGAGCCGGTCTTCACCTGGGCGCAGGAGGTCGCGACGGAGGTGCGCCGGACGACCGAGATGATGCTCTTCATCCATCGCGGCGAGGACGGGGAACCGGAGATCGTCGTCACCGGACCGACGCTCGTCGACGACCCCGACGAGGCGCGGGATGCCCTCGCGGTGCTCGCCACGTGCCCGGTCCGCTCCCGCGCGCGGATCGAGGTTCCCTACATAGAGGCGACCATGGCCGACCTCTACGCAGGCGCGCATGCGAGCTACCCCGACGGCAGTCGCTACGGCGTCGACAACATGTGGACCCATGCCCCCGCCGCCGAGCTGATGCCGCTCTTCGACCGCATCGTCGAGACGATCCCCGAGGCGCCCTCCCACATGCTGTGGATGAACTGGGGCCCCGGCAGCGAGCCCGCTCCCGCGCGCCCGGACATGGCGTTCAGCGTCGAGGACGACACCTACATCGCCCTCTACGGCGTCTGGACCGACCCGGCCGACGATGCCGCCAACGTCGCCTGGGCGACCGACCTGATGAGGGCGGGGGAGGAGCACGCGTCCGGCATCCAGCTCGCCGACGAGAACCTCGCCGAGCGCCCGGCACGGTTCATCGACGAAGAGCGGATGGCCCGGCTCGACGCCCTGCGCGACGAGTGGGACCCGGAGGGCCGCTTCCACCCGTGGATGGGCCGCCTGTGAGCCCCGCACCCGATCTCGAGCGCCTGCTCGAGCGGCCGATGAGCCCGCCCGATCCGGGTGTGCTCGCCGCGATCGAATCCGGCCCGATGGATCCCGACGACGCCGTCGGGCGTGACGATCTCGATCGCCTCCGGGACCCGGAACCGCTCGTCGCCGAGACGGGCTGGTGCAGGTTGGCCGACGGCGTCGGTTACGTCGCCGTCCGCACGGCGATGCCCGGGGTCGATGCGGCGCTCGTCGACTGGTGGTTCGACTGGCACCCCGACGATCCCCTCCGCTACCGGATCTGGCACCCGGCCGCCCATGTCTCCAACCGGGTGGAGCGACCGGCGGCCACCGGGGCGAAGGCGCTCTGGGGGACGACCCACCATCCGGTCGAGGACGTCGGCCTCGGCGTCACCGACGTCCGCATCGAATTCCGGGCTCCGAGCGACCTCGGGTTCTCAGACGACGGTCTCGACGACGGGCGCGTCGGCACGATCGTCGCCGGGCTGGCGGGGGATGACGGTCGCCGCCTGCGGCATACCCTGATGGTCCACGTGTTCCTCCGCGACGGCGACGGCCTCGTACTCCGCAGCCATTTCTGGCTCGGGGCCGCCATCAGGCCCTACGCGCCGGCGGCGCTGGCCGCACCCGTCGGCGCCCTGCTCAACCGCGCCGCCATCCGCCGCCTGGCCGTTCCCAAGGAGGCCCCGCGCGCGCTGGCCCGCCACTGCGCCGAGGAGTACGCGAACCTCGCGACGTTGCTGCCCGAGCTGCGCGAAGCCGGGATCGCCCCCGCCTCCGTGTCCGCCTGAGCGGCGGCGCCCGCCGCCGCGCTCGCGCGGCCTAGAATCGCGGCCGATGGCGTCCTCTCAGGGAATCGGGTCGAGCGGGACCCGCTTGCTATCGCCGATCATCGCCCTGCTCGGCGCGGCGATCATCGTCCGCACCCTGGCGGCCGGCGGCGGCGTGCTCTCCGCCGGCGTCCTGCTGGGAGCGGTCTTCGTCGCGATCGGCCTCGGCCGCCTCTACCTCTCCCTGCGGGCCTCCCGGTGAGGGAACGGCGCGTCGGCAGGCCGCCTCTGGGGCGACGCTTCCTCGGCGTCCCATGGCTGTGGGCGGTGGCCCACTCGGCGGTCGCGTTCTCCGTCTACTACGCGCTCGGGGTCGTGGCCGACAACGGCCTCGGGATGACCCCGGTCATCTTCGCCGTGGCCGGTCTCGTCTACGTGGTCACGACCATGACATACGTCGAGGGCGGGGCCATGTTCAACGAGCGCGGCGGCTCGAACACGATGGCGCGTCACGCCTTCAACGAGCTCGTCTCCTTCGTCGCCGGCTGGGCCATCCTCATCGACTACGTCATCGTCATCGCCCTGGCGGCCGTCACCGTCCCGCATTACCTGGCGCCGATCTCGGGGGAGCTCGCGGACGGCACCTGGGAGGTGGTGATTGCGATGGGTGTGGTCGCCCTGGTCGCCGTCGTCAACACGATCGGCTACACCGGCAATCGCCGGCAGGGCTGGCTCGTCGCCCTGACCGCATCCGATCTGGCCCTCCAGTTCCTGCTCATCGTGGTCGGCATCGCGGTGCTCTGGGACCCCTCGTCGCTCACCTCCCAGCTCGACCTCTTCACATCGCCGAGCCTCAGCGACCTCGCCTACGCGCTCGTCGTCTCGATGGTCGCGCTGGCCGGCATCGAGGCCGCCTCCGACCTCGCCCCCGATCTCGCGTGGCGGCGCGAGGATCTCCGCCACGTGCTCCGCGCGGGCAGCATCGTCGTGCCGCTGGTCTACGTCGGCATGGCGGTCGTTGCTCTGATGGCGATGCCGGTCGTAGCCACCCCGGACGGGCCCCAGACCGTGCTGTCGACCGTGTACGAGGACGCTCCGGTCCTCGGAATAGCGGCGGCGCTGGAGCCGCAATGGCTCTCGGAGATCGCGAAGTGGGCGGTGGTCGCGATCGCGCCCCTGATTCTCATGTTCGCCGCCAACGCGACGATGCTCGGCCTCTCCCGGCACGTCTACGTGCTCGCGACCAACCGTCAGATCCCGAGCTGGCTCGGCAAGCTCGGGAAGCGGCGCTCGACCCCCTTCGTGGCCATCGGGCTCTCCGCCGCCGCCGCGATGGCGCTCGTGATCCCGGGTGACGTCGAGCTCCTCGCCGGCGTCTTCGCGTTCGGGGCGATGCTGGCGATCTCGATCGCGCACGCGTCGCTGATCAGGCTGCGGTTCTCCGAGCCCGAGGCTGAGCGGCCCTACCGGGTGCCGCTCGGTATCAGGGTCCGGGGCGCCTCGTTGCCGCTCCCCTCGCTCCTCGGTCTCGCGCTGACCGGGATCGGCTTGGTTTCGATCGTCGCCCTCCACGGCGGCGCCTTCTGGGTCGGCGGGGGATGGATGCTGTTCGGCCTCGTCGCCTACTTCGTCTACCGCCGGCTCATCGGGGGAATCTCGCTCACCGCCAGGGTCACGGTGCCCGAGCAGGCACTGCAGAAGCAGGTACCCGACGTCGAGCTCGAGAGCGTCCTCGTCCCGGTCTTCGGCAAGGGCCTCGACGACGAGATCGTCTCGACCGCGTGTCGCCTGGCCGACTCGGACCCGCTCCCCGGACAGAGCAAGCCTCGGCTCGAGTTCCTCTACGTGATCAAGCTCCCGCTGACGGTGCCCCTCAACTCGCCGCCGCCGCCCGAGCGGATCGCCAAGGCCGACAGGGCGATCGCGCGAGCGCTCGAGATCGCCGAGGAGTACCCGTCGGTCGAGGCGCACGGAAGCTGGACGCCGGCCCGCGACGCCGGGGAGGCGATCGTGGTGCAGGCGCTCGAGCGCGAGGTCGAGGCGATCATCGTCGGCGGCGAGCCTCCGACGAAGATCCGCGGCGGTGCGGTGCTCGGCGGCGTGCGCGGGTCGAAGCCGGCGGAGATCGGCCCGATCACCGAGTACGTGCTGCGCCACGCGCCCTGCAGGGTGCTGCTGACGGCGCCGCCTGAGTCCGCGCCCGAACCCTTCGAGGTTCCGACTGTCGCCTAGGCACCGGCGCAGCTCCGGGTCCGACGGGTAGCATCGCTCGCGTGAAGATCCTCATAGTGGGATGCGGGCGCGTCGGCGCCAGCTTGGCAAGGGCGATGCTCGCGGACGGGCACGAGGTCTCGTGCCTGGACGAGGACCCGGATTCCCACGCGCGCCTCGAGCTCGGGCTCGAGTCCTCATGGGAGGACGAAGGTGGCCAGTTCACCGTCGGCACGGGCCTCGAGATCGACGCCCTGCTGACCGCCGGGATCGAGACCGCCGACGTCTTCGTAGCCTCCACCAACGGCGACAACACCAACATCGTCATCGCGCAGATCGCGCAGCGCCGCTTCGAGGTCGAGACGGTGATCGCGCGGATCCTCGACCCGTACCGCGCCGAGTGGTACGAGACGCAGGGATTGCACACGATCTGCCCGACGCGCGTCGCGATCGAGATGCTCGAGGCCGACGTGCGGAAGATCTCGAGTGAGCGTGAATCAGGGGAGCAGCTCGGGGATGGCTAGGGGCGACTACATGCTGGTCGTCGGGGCCGGCAAGGTGGGCTGGAACCTGACCCGGGAGCTGATCGACAGCGGCCATGAGGTGACGCTGATCGAGAGCGATCGCGAGCGCTACTTGACCGTCGAACAGGAGCTCGAGCACAGGGTGCTCTACGGCGACGCCTCGGAGCTCTGGGTGCTCGAGCGCGCCGGGATCAGCCGGGCCGCGATGGTGATCGCGGTCACCGGCGACGACGAGGACAACCTGCTGATCTGCCAGGTCGCCAAGGACAAGTACGGGGTGGAGCGGGTGATCGCGCGCGTCAACAACCCGCGCAACCGCCAGCACTTCGACCTGCTCGGGGTCAAGCCCTACGTCTCCGCCACGGACCTGATCATGCGCCTGATCGAGCGCGAGGTGCCGCGCTATGGGCTCGTCCACCTGCTCGATCTCGCCGACGCGAAGATCGAGATCATCGATCTGCTGATCGGCGAGGAGGCGACAGTCGTCGGCAAGCGGATCGATCAGCTCGAGATGCCGAAGGGCAGCCTGCTGATCAGCGTCGTCCGCGGCGGCAGCGGGTTCGTGCCGACGGCCGACACGGTGCTCGAGGCCGGTGACGAGGTCCTCGCCGTCCTCGACCCGAGCGCCGAGGAGGAGCTGACCGCGTATCTCGGGCTCGACGGCGGCGATGGCGGTACGGTCAACCGCCAGACGATCTGAGGTTTTCCGCGCCCTCGGGCCGGGAATCGGATCACTATGTCCGACCGCCGAGTCGACCATCTGCTGATCGGTGGCTTCGCCGCCGCGCGCTGCGCCGCGGAGCTGCGCAAGCACGACTCAGGTGCGTCGGTCCTGCTCGTCGCCCGTGAGAGCGAGCCGCCCTACGAGCGCCCTCCGCTCTCCAAGGAGTACCTGCGCGGTGAGGCCGAGCGCTCCGACGCCTACGTCAACGACCCCGGCTGGTACGAGGACAACGACGTCGAGCTGCTGACCGGAACGAGCGCCGTCGCGCTCGACGCGGGCGCGCGGACGGTGAAGCTGCAGAGCGGGGAGGAGGTCGGCTTCGGCAAGGCCCTGCTCGCCACCGGCGCGATGGTGAACATCCTCCGCGTCGACGGCGCCCAGCTCGAGGGCATCCACTACCTGCGCGCGTTCGGAAACGCCGACTCGATCCGCCACGACGTCGCCGACGCCGAGCGGGTGGTGATCGTCGGCGGCAGCTACATCGGCGCCGAGGTCGCCGCTTCCCTGACCGAGATGGGGAAGGAGTGCACGATCCTGACGATGGAGGAGGTCGCCCTCTCCGGCGGGTTCGGGGAGGAGGTCGGCCGCCACTTCCACGAGCTGCTCGAGTCGAAGGGCGTGACCATCAGAGGTGGCGAGACGCTTGCGGCCTTCGAGGGGGACGAGCGGGTGGAGCGGGTCCTCGCCGAGAGCGGGCTCGAGATCGAATGCGAGGCGGTCGTCGTCGGCGCCGGCGTGCGCCCGGACACGATGCTCGCCGGGCGGGCCGGGCTCGAGGTCGACGACGGGATCGTCTGCGACGCGGCGCTCGAGACCTCGGTCGAAGGGATCTTCGCCGCGGGCGACTGCTGCAACTACGAGAGCCGTGTCCACGGTCGCCGGATCCGGGTCGAGCACTGGGACGTCGCCTTCAACCAGGGCGCGCACGCCGCCCGCGGGATGCTCGGCGACAAGCAGCCCTACGAGGTCGTCCCGTACTTCTTCAGCGATCTCTCCGACTGGGCGTCGCTCGAGTACGTCGGACCGGCCGAACGCTGGGACGAGGTGCTGTGGCGCGGCGGTCGTGAGAGCGGTGAGTTCTCCGCCTGGTACGTGGCCGACGACCGCGTGGCGGCGGCGCTCTCGGTCGGCCGCTCCGACGATCTGCAGCACGCTCGGCGCCTGATCGCGTCGGGCGCTGCGCTCGGCGCCGAGGGCCGCGCGGCGGTCGCCGACCTCGACGCCGACCTCGATCCGATCGCCTAGATCATCTAACCTCAGGCCCCGTCGCGCCGGAAAAGCGACGCACCGGTGGGGACTGGTGTAACGGCAACACGCCTGCCTCTGGAGCAGGTATTCGGGGTTCGAATCCCTGGTCCCCAGTCATCAGCCTCCCGCCGAGTTCGTTCCCGCGGCGGGCTCTCATCGGGGTTCGTTCGAGCGGTCCGGCAGGGGAATTGCAGCGCGATCTCCGGTTCGGGGTCTAATCTGACTGCGATGCGAGGTTCCGTTTCCTCGATTCGGCGAAGCGCCGCCGCCGCGGCCTCCTTCGCCGCGTGCGCCTTCGCACTCGCCGCGTGCGGTGGCGACGACGCGCCGATCGAGCCGATCGACAGCACGACGACCACCTCGACCGCCGATACCTCCTCCCAGAGCGGTTTCATCGCCAGCGCCGACCCGATTTGCCAGGAGGCGAACAACGCGATCGCCAACCTCGGCGACGACTCGACCGCGATCTCGCAGGAGCGCTCGATCACGGCGGGCATGAAGAGCGATCTCGAGGCGCTCGGCGATCCGGAGGACCCGGACGGCTCTCTGGCCGACTACTACTCCGCGCTCAATGACGAGATCCGCATCCTCAAGCAGCAGGAAACCGCTTCCGGAGAGGGTGACACGACGACCGTCACATCGCTGGAGTCGGATCTCGAGACGGCTCGCTCCGATGCCGCGACGGCCGCCGACCAGTACGGCTTCACCGAGTGCGGCGGCACCGGCGAGGTGATCTCCGACGGTGAAGGTGACACCACCGGCTCCGATTCCGGGGTGACGACGACGACCCCGACGCCGGTCACGCCGACCACCACCACGACCCCGACCCCGGTGACCCCGACGCCGGTCACGCCGGACACCGGCGGCGGCACCCCGGTGACCCCGACCCCACCGTCCACCGGCGGCGGCACGGGCGGCAGCGGCGGCACCGGCAGCGGCGGCGTCGGTCCGGGCTGACCCCCTGATCAGCGGTCGGGCCAGGGCGACCGGCCGCGCGCACGACGGACTGGACGCCCGGCTGCAGGCGCTGCCGGGGTGGCTCAGGCGACCGAGGTGCCGCCCGCCCAGGTTCCGTAGAGGCGCGCGTAGGCGCCGCCGGCATCGAGCAGCTCCTCGTGGGTGCCGCTCTCTGCGATCCGGCCGTCCTCGAGGACGACGATCCGCGCCGCGCGGCGGATCGTCGTCAGGCGGTGGGCGATGACGATTGCCGTGCGCCCGGCGAGCAGGCGCTCGAGGCCGCGCTCGATCATGCGCTCGGTGCGCACGTCCACGTTCGAGGTCGCCTCGTCGAGGATCAGGATCCGCGGTTCCGCGAGCAGCGCCCGGGCGAAGGCCACCATCTGCCGCTGGCCGGCGGAGAGCTGCGAGCCGCGCTCACCCACCTCGGTGTCGATCCCCGCCGGCATCGAATCCAGCATCGCCCTGCCGCCGACCGCCTCGAGTGCCTCGGTGATCTCCTCCGGCGAGGCTCCGGGGCGGCCGAAAGCGACGTTGTCGGCGATCGTGCCGCTGAACAGGAATCCCTCCTGCGGGACGATCCCGAGCTGACTGCGAAGAGCGCCCGAGTCGAGCTCGCGGACGTCGGTGCCGTCGACGAGGATGCGTCCCCGCTGCGGGTCGTAGAAGCGCGCGATCAGCTTCGCCAGCGTCGACTTGCCGGCGCCGGTCTCGCCGACAAGCGCGACGGTCTGACCCGGCAGCACGTGCAGGTCGACGTCCCGCAGCGCCCAGCCGTCGGGGACCTCGTCGGCTCCGGACTCCGGATGGCTGCCGTCCGATTCGACAATGCTGAGCCGGGCGCCGGCGGCGCGTCCGCGGCGGTTGTCCTCGGCGTAGGAGAACCAGACTCCCTCGAGATCGATCTCACCGCGGATCTGGCCGGGCTCGATCGCGTCGTCCTGGTCGACGGTGTCGGGCTCGGTGTCGAGCAGGTCGAAGATCTTGTCGAGCGCCGCCATTCCCTGCTGGTAGGTCGTGTAGAGCTGGCTGATCTGCTGGATCGGGTCGAAGAACTGCTGCAGGTATCCGACGAAGGCGATCAGCACGCCGACCTCGATGTTGCCGTCGAGCACCTGGTAGCCGCCGAAGATGAGGATCGCAGCTGTCCCGATGGCCGAGAGCAGCTCGACCGCCGGGAAGTAGGAGGCGTTCAGGTAGACCGTGCGCATGTTGACCGCGCGGTTCTCCTCGTTCAGCCGCTCCATCTCGCTGACGTGGCGGCCCTCCTGGCCGAAGGAGCGGACGACGCGGACGCCGCTGAGGGACTCCTGCAGGTAGGCGGTGATCTCGGCGATCTTCTCGCGCGTCATCCGGTAGGCGCTCGCGCTCGCGATCCGGAAGATGATGCTGCCGATCGCGAGGATCGGGAACGTCGCGAAGGTGACCAGCGCGAGGACGGGATCGATCGCCAGGAGGATCACGACGACGCCGAGCAGGGTCAGCGTGCTCGAGAACATCGTCACTATCCCGTCGGTCACGAGGGTGTCCAGCGCCTGTACGTCGTTGGTCATCCGCGAGATCAGGACGCCGGGCCGGTTGCGGGTGTAGAAGCCGATCGACATCGCCTGCAGGTGCGTGTAGATGCGCTCGCGGAGATCCTGCAGCGCCCGCTGGCCCACCCAGCCGACGAGGTAGGTCTGCAGGTAGGTCGCCCCCCAGTTGATGGCCGCCGAGGCGAGGAACGCGAGCACGATCAGGGTCAGAGCCTGCGAGTCGCCCGGCGTGATGCCCTTGTCGACGGCGAGCCCGGCCAGGTAAGGCGGAGCGAGGGCAGTCGCCGTCGCGATCAGCAGCGCCACCATCATCAGCGCCACCCGGCTCCGGTAGGGGCGCAGCAAGCCCAGCAGCCAGCGCAGCTTGCGGCCGCGGCCGTCCTCGCCGCGGACCAGCTTCCACAGCGCCTTGACCATCGCCCAGAAGTCGCCCAGACCGGGACTTGCGGGTCTGTCGTTCACAGGCGCGCCACCTCCTCGCGCTCCTCGAGGTCGCGCTGCAGGAAGCAGCGGTCCTCGAGTCCGAAGTCCGCGATCTCGCGGTAGAGGGGGCAGCGGTCGAGCAGCTCCTCGTGGGTGCCCTGGTCGACGAGCCGGCCCTCGTCGAGCACGACGATCTCGTCGGCGAGGGAGATCGTCGAGAGGCGGTGGGCGACGATGAACGTGGTCCGTCCGGCGAGGGCCTCGTCGAGTCCGCGGCGGATCTCGGCCTCCGTCCGCGCGTCGACCGACGAGGTCGCATCGTCGAGGATCAGGATCCGCGGGTCCGCCAGCAGCGCCCTGGCGATCGCGATCCGCTGCCGCTGGCCGCCCGATAGCGTCAGCCCGCGCTCGCCGACCATGGTCTCGTAGCCCTCAGGCAAGCGCTCGATGAAGCCCGCTGCCTGAGCGCGCCCGGCCGCCAGTTGGATCTCCTCCAGGGTGGCGTCCGGCTTCGCGTAGGCGATGTTCTCGGCGACGCTGGCGCTGAACAGGAACGAGTCGTCGGCGACGAAGGCGATCTGGGAGCGCAGCGAGGAGAGCTTGACGTCCCGGAGATCGGCGCCGTCGATGGAGACGGTGCCTTTCGAGGGGTCGTAGAGACGCGCGAGCAGGGCGACCAGGCTGGTCTTACCGGATGCCGTCGGCCCGACGAGGGCGACGACCTTGCCGGCCTCGACCTCGAGATCGATGCCGCTGAGCGCCTCCTCGGCGCCGCCGTAGTCGAGCGAGACGCCGTCGAGGACGACGTGGCCGTCGCCGGCGGGCAGCGGCACCGCATCGGGTGCGGAGGCGATCTCGGGCTCACGGTCGAGGACCTCGAAGAGCCGATTGCCGGAGGCGATCGCGCGCTGCGACATCCCGAGCGCGGTGCCGAGCATGCGCATCGGCCCGATCAGCATCACGAGGTAGATGTAGAACGCCGAGAAGTCGCCGAGCGTCATCGACCCGTTGATCACGAGGTTGCCGCCGACGAGGAGGACCACCGCGAGCCCGAGGTTGGGCAAGAACGCGATCAACGGGGTGTAGAACGCGCGGATCCGGGTCGAGAGGACGTTCTGGTCGAAGACGCGGGAGACGGCGTTGCGGAACCGCTCGAGCATGTGGCGCTCGCGGGCGAAGGCCTTGACGACGCGGACGCCCGAGACCGACTCCTCGGCCTCGACCGTGAGCTCGGCGATCCGCTGCTGGACCTCCTGCAGCGCCGGCCTCGAGTAGCGGTTGAAGCGCATCGCGGTGAGGACGACGATCGGCACCGGCAGCAGGGCGAGCAGGGCGAGCTCCGGCTGCAGGTAGATCATCACGGCGCCGGCCAGCACCAGGGTCAGCGCGCTCTGGGTGATGAAGATCAGCCCGTAGCCGAGGAAGAAGCGGATCGACTGCAGGTCGACGGTCGCGCGCGACATCAGCTGCCCGGTCTGCTGCGCGTCGAAGAACCCGAGCTCGAGCGACTGCAGGTGCTCGTAGATACGCGAGCGCAGGTCGAACTCGACCGCCAGCGACACCTTCCCGGCGATGATCCGCCGGGCCGCGGTCAGCGCCAGGCGCAGCAGGCCCGCGGCGACGATGGTCAGCGACAGCGGCACGAGGTGCGAGCGCTCGCCGTTCTGGATCGCATCGATCACCTCGCCCACGAGCCAGGGGATCAGCACCGTGAGGCCCATCGCCAGCGAGGCGAGGACGATCGAGAGGATGTTCTGCGTCCGGTATGGACGCAGGAACGTGAGCAGGCGCCTGAAGGTGATCACGACCCTCCCACTATACAAAGTGAAGTATTGGGAGCTGCGCGGGTCGCTCGTAGACTCGCCCGGTGGGCGAGCGGCGTTTCGGACTGTGCGACTCCTGCCGGCACCAGCGCCGTGTCGGCAACACGCGTGGGTCCACGTTCTCGCTCTGCGGGCGCGCCAAGACCGATCCCAACTTCCCCAAGTACCCGCGGATGCCGGTGCTCGAATGCAGCGGCTGGGAGCGCCGCGACCCCGACGGCGGCCAGGGCTGACGTGCGCTCAGACCTCTGGCGCCGGGGGTTCGGGCGAGGAGCGCAGCGCGCCGGCGCTCGCGATCACCACGAGCGCGATGGCGAGCAGCTCGCGGCCCGCGAGCGCCTGCCCGAGCGCAATCGTCCCGATCAACGCCGCCGCCGCGGGCTCGAGGCTGAGCAGCACGCCGACCACGTTCGCCGGGAGCCGGCGCAGCGCCTCGAGCTCGAGCACGTAGGGGATTGCGGAGGAGAGCATCGCCACCGCGAAGCCGGTCGCGAGGGCGGCGGGCTGGAGCAGATCGGTGCCGGCGGACCCGATCCCGACCGGGATCAGGATCGCCGCCGCGATGAGCATCGCCACCGAGAGCCCGCCGACCCCGGCGGGGCCGCGGCCGACCCGCGCGGCGAGCAGGATGTAGCTGGCCCACATCGAGCCGGCGAAGAGGGCGAAGGCGACTCCCGCGGGGTCGAGCCCGTCGCCGATGTCGGGCGCGAAGAGGACGATCCCGCCTCCCGCGATCAGCGCCCAGAGCACGTCGGCGCGCGACCGCGAGCCGAGCAGGGCCACCGCCAGGGGGCCGGTGAACTCCAGGGTGACGGCGATCCCGAGCGGCAACCGCTCGAGCGCCTCGTAGAAGGAGAGGTTCATGAGGGCCAAGACGACGCCGTAGAGGGCGATCATGCGCGCCGTCTCGCCGTGGAGCGCCGAGCGGGCGGGACGCCAGATGGCGATCAGGACGGCGGCGGCGAACGTCGTCCTCAGCAGTACCGCGCCGCCTGGCCCGAGGTCGTCGAAGATGGTCGTCACCAGGGCCGAGCCGAGCTGCACCGAGAGGATGCCGCCGAGCACCATCGCGACGGCCGGCACCCGCCCGTCCTCGGGGGCTCCGTGCTCAGCGGTGGGCGTCGTGGGCATCGGCCCATGATGGTGAAGGCGCGGAGGTTGGGCCGCGAGCTTGCGGGTACCGCGTGAGCATGGACGAGGACTCGCAAGCGGAGAGGGCGGAGACCGGCCTCTGGCCGACCTTCAAGCGCGCCGCCCTCGAGTTCCAGGAGGACGAGATGACCGACCGGGCGGCTGCTCTCACCTACTACGGCCTGCTCTCGTTGTTCCCGGCGCTGATCGCGCTCGTCTCGATCGTGGGCCTCTTCGGCGATCCCGAGCGCACCACCCAGTCGCTGACGGACATCGTCAGCGACATCGGGCCCGACACCGCGGTCGACACCTTCAAGGGCCCGATCGATTCGATCACGTCCAACCGCGAGGCCGCCGGCGTCCTCTTCTTCGTCGGGATCGCGACAGCGATCTGGTCGGCGTCGGGATACGTCGGCGCCTTCATGCGAGCTGCGAACGTGATCTGGGAGACGGGGGAGGGGCGCCCCTTCAAGAAGCTGCGGCCGCTCCAGCTCGCGGTCACGCTGGGGATGGTCGTGCTGCTCGCGCTCGTCGCGATGTCGCTGGTCATGACCGGCCCGATCGTCCGTGCCGTCGGCCGCGAGATCGGGATCGGGAGCACCGCGACCATGGTCTGGGACATCGCCAAGTGGCCGATCCTCGTCCTCGTCCTGATCCTGATGATCGGGGTGCTCTACCACGCGGCGCCGAACGTCCGGATGCCGCGGTTCCGCTGGATCACCCTCGGCAGCATCGTGGCCCTCGCCGCTTGGGTCTGCGCCTCGGGCGCCTTCGCCTTCTACGTCGCCAACTTCGGCTCCTACGACAAGACCTACGGCACGCTCGGCGGCCTCGTGACCCTGCTCGTCTGGCTCTGGATCAGCAACCTCGCCCTTCTCTTCGGGCTCGAGCTCAACGCGGAGCGCGAGCGCAGCCGCGAGCTCGCGGCCGGTATCACCGCTGCCGAGCGCGAGATCCAGCTTGCGCCGCGGGATCCGCCGAAGGACAGGCGGACCTCCTGAGCCGGCCGCGTCTGACGGCCTGACCGCAACTCGGCGCCCGGCGCTGGTTTATCGTCTCCGATGCGTCCGCGGGGGACACGGAAACCGAATCAGGAGAGACCTTGAGCAACCGCTTCACGAAGCTGGCGATCGCGTTCGCCGCCGCCATGCTTCTTCCCGTCAGCGGCGCCTCGGCGAAGGACTACGCCGGCACCGCCCTGAACATCATCCCCTCGGGCCAGTACGGCAGCGTGCCGCCGCCCACGAGCCTCGATCCGGGCAAGCTCCCCGCTGATCAGCAGGCGCAGATGTACGACGGACTGACGCCGCTGTTCGACAACGTCTCCGACGGCGATCTCACCAAGTACTTCAAGTCGGAGGCGCTGAACAGCCTCGGCACCGACGGCCCGGGAACTCCCGAGGAGGTCCCCGGCCACCCCGAGATCCAGATCACGCGCGACATCTACAACGTCCCCCACGTCGTCGCGCAGACGCATGAGGGCGGCGTCTTCGCCGCCGGCTGGATCGCCGCCGAGGACCGCGGCCTGCTGCTCAACCAGGCTCGCTACAACGCCCGCGTCGCCGCGATCGGCGCGCCGGGCCTGAGCGCGATCGGGCTCGTCACCCAGCTCAAGAGCTTCGTCCCCAGCGCGCAGACCGAGGCGGAGGTCGCCAAGCAGACGCAGGCGCTCGAGGCGGAGGGCAAGGAGGGCAAGGCCGTCCTCGCCGACATCGACACATACATCGGCGGCATCAACGCCTACAACGCGATTCACTCGCCGTCGACCGCGCCGTTCACGCGCAACGACATCTACGCTCTGAACGCGCTCAAGGGCCAGTTCCTCGGCCAGGGCGGTGGCGACGAGGCGCGGCGGACGCAGTTCCTCAGCGGCATGGAGGACAGGCTCGGCAAGAAGAAGGGCATGAGCGTCTTCAACGACCTGCGCCAGTTCAAGAACGACGGCGTGCCGACCACGGTCGACGGCCGCTTCCCCTACGGCAAGATCCCCAAGCAGGCGAAGGGCAACGTCCTCATCGACCACGACAGCTACGTCCAGACCCCCGCGGTCAAGGACAGACAGCTTGCTCGCTCGGTCGCGCCGCAGCCGACGCAGGCCTCGAACACGCTGATGATCAGCAAGGGCGAGTCGACCAACGGCCGGCCGCTGATGGTGGGTGGTCCGCAGATCGGCTACTTCTACCCCGGCCTCACCTACGAGATCGACATGGACGCCCCCGGCCTGATCTGGCGCGGCGCCACCTCCGCCCCGTTCCCCGGCTACCTGCTGATCGGCCGCGGCGAGGACTTCGCGACGACGCTGACCTCGGCGTCCGCCGACATCATCGACCAGTACGCCGAGAAGCTGTGCGGCGGCAGCGACACGATGTACAAGTACAAGGGCAAGTGCCGCGAGATGGGCACCTTCGACGCCGGCACTCTGGACGGCGACCCGGTCGTCTTCAACACGACCGTCCACGGTTCGGTCACCGGCTATGCGACGGTGAACGGCAAGAAGGTCGCGATCGCCTCCAAGCGCTCGAGCTACGGCGAGGACGTGCTCGACCTGCTCTACAACCGCCGTCTGTCCAACGGCCAGGTCCACGATCCGAAGTCGTTCTTCAAGGCGGCGTCGAAGACCCCGCAGACGTTCAACTCGTTCTACATCGACAACAAGCACGTGGCCGAGTACACGGCGGGCAAGCTGCCCATCCGCCCGGACGGGGTGGACCCCGGCCTGCTGACGAACGGCAACGGCAAGTACGAGTGGAAGGGCTTCCTCTCCAAGAAGGGCCACCCGCAGGGCACCGATCCCAAGGACGGGACGATGACCAACTGGAACCAGGTGGCGGCCCTCGGCTTCGGCTCCGCCGACGACCAGTGGGGCCGCGCCGGTTCCGCTGAGCGCGTCGACCTGCTGAACAAGAACCTCGACCGGCTCAAGAACAAGAAGGGCAAGTGGTCGCTGGCCAGCGTCACCGCAGCGATGAACGCGGCGGCCACGCAGGATGTCCGCGCGATCGACACGGTGCCGCTGCTCAAGCGCGTGCTCAAGGGCTCGAAGGCCCCGAGCGCCCGCGCCCAGCAGATGCTCGACCTGATGGTCGCCTGGCGCAAGGACGGCGGCAACCGGCTCGACCTCGACAACGACGGCAAGATCGACAACCCGGGAGCCGCCGTGATGGACGGCTCCTGGAACAACATCGCCGACGCGTTCATGAAGCCGCGGCTCGGCACCCAGCTCGACGAGCTCGCGACCCTGTTCTCGCGGTTCGATCTGCCGCCAAGCGGTCAGTACAGCGGCTGGTACCAGTACTTCGACCGTGACATCAACGCGCTGCTCGGTCGCAAGGTGCCGACACCGTTCGCCAACGCCTACTGCGGCAAGGGCAAGCTGAAGGCCTGCCAGACGGCGCTGTGGAACGCGATCGACGAGTCGGGGGCCGAGATCGCCGCCGCCCAGGGCACCGAGGATCCGGCCGCGTGGCGCTCGGACGCTACCCGCGAGCAGATCAAGTTCTCGCCGATCAACCTGAGGACGATGCGGTACACGAACCGCCCGAGTGGGATCCAGCAGGTGATCTCGTTCAACGGGCACCGGCCCAACAAGAAGAAGTAGGCGCGCTGACGCGGCGGTCCCGTGCCCGGGGGGCATCCCCCGGGCGCGATCCGCTTCGCGGATCGCTGGAGTGCCCGGGAGACGCCCCCCGGACCCGGGCCCGCCTGAGTCTCCCTCGGATCGGGGCCGATGCCCCTTTCCTCGATCAGTAGGTTGCGGGCATGAGAGCTATTCAGATTTCGGAGTTGGGTGGGCCGGACGCGCTGCGGGAGGTCGACCTTCCCGAGCCTGAGGCCTCGCACATGCTGACCCCCGGCGAAGGGGTCCTGATCGACGTCGAGGCCGCCGGCGTCTCCTTCCCCGAGGTTCTGCAGACCCGCGGCGAGTACCAGTTCAAGCCGCCGCTGCCGTTCGTGCCGGGGGGTGAGGTCGCCGGGATCGTGCGCTCGGCGCCGGAGGGCTCGGATCTGAGCGCAGGGGATCGCGTCGCTGCCACCTGCATGCTCGGCGGCTGGGCCGACGTCGCCGTCGCACCGGCCTTCCTCAGCTTCCGCCTGCCCGACGAGTTGGACATGGCGCAGGGCTCGGGGCTGGTCCTCAATTACCACACGGCCTACTTCTCGCTGGTCACCCGCGGCCGACTTGCCGAGGGCGAGACCGTGCTGGTGCACGGCGCGGCGGGGGGAGTCGGGACGGCGACGATCCAGGTCGCCAAGGGCCTCGGCGCTCGCGTGATCGGCGTCGTCTCCGACGAGGAGAAGGAGGCCGTCGCCCGCGAGGCGGGCGCCGACGAGGTGGTCCGCTCCGACGGAGCCTGGAAGGACGAGGCCAAGGAGCTGAGCGGTGGCGGGGTCGACCTCGTCATCGATCCCGTCGGCGGCGACCGTTTCACCGACTCGCTCCGCTCGCTGGCCGAAGGGGGGAGGGTCGTCGTCGTCGGCTTCACCGCCGGTTCCATACCCGAGGTCAAGGTCAATCGCCTGCTGCTCAACAACGTCGAGATCATCGGCGCCGGCTGGGGCGCCTACGTGATGGGCAAGCCCGAGGTCAACCGGGAGATCGGCGGCGAGATCGAGCGCCTGATCGGGACCGGACACGTGCGGCCGATCATCGGCGCGCGCTTCCCGCTCGAGCGGGCCGCCGACGCGCTACGGCTGCTCGATGCCCGCGGCGCGACCGGCAAGGTCGTCCTCGAGCTCTGAGGGCGGTCGGGTGAGCGTCAGCGTCGTCACCGGAGCCTCGAGTGGGATCGGCGAGGCGACCGCCCGCTGCCTCGCTCGCGAGCCCGGCGCCGAGCTCGTGCTCGTCGCGCGCCGCGAGGATCGGCTCGCCGCGCTGGCCGATTCGCTCGGCGTGCCCGCGACCTGGATCGCTGTGGACCTCACCGAGCCCGATGCGCCCGAGCGCGTCCTCGCCCACGTGGGCGAGCATCACGACCGCCTCGACCTGCTCGTCAACAACGCCGGGGCTGCGTGGCGCGGGACCTTCGGCGAGGCAGGGTGGGAGAACGTGAGGCGGACGATGGAGCTCAACTTCGACGCGGTCGTCCGGCTCACCGAGGCACTGCTGCCCATCCTGCGCGCCTCTGCGCCGAGCGCGATCGTCAACGTCGCGAGCACGGCGGGACGGGTCGCCCGGGCCGGCAGCGGCGCCTACTCGGCGAGCAAGTTCGCGCTCGTGGGCTGGTCGGACGCTCTCCACCTGGAGGAGAAGGCCAACGGCGTTCACGTCGGCCTCGTGCTTCCGGGGTTCATCGAGACCGAGGGCTTCCCCGCGACCGAGCTCAAGGCGAAGGCCGCGACGCGGTGGACGGTCTCGACTCCGGACAAGGCGGCGGAGGCCATCTTCGAAGCGGGCCCGGGCGGCAAGGCCGAGCGGTACGTGCCGCGGCCGTACGCGCTCGCGGCCGTCACCCGGATCCTGCTGCCGGGGCTCGTCCGCCGGGTGCTCTCCGGTGGCGCGGCGAGCGTGATGACGACGAGCAACGAAGCCGACGCGGCGGAGATCCGCAGGGAGCGCTGAACGTGCGGGTCCGGATCGAGCGCGACGACGAGCTCGGACGCTACGAGCTGTTCGCCGACGACCGCAGGGCGGGGCACCTGAGCTTCCGCCTGCAGGGCGATCTGATCGCGCTCGATCACACCGAGGTCCATGATCGCTACGAGGGCGAGGGCCTCGCCTCCGACCTTGCTCGCCGTGCGCTCGACGAGGCCCGCGAGCGAGGCATGGGGGTGCTGCCGTTCTGCCCGTTCGTCCTCGGCTGGATGAAGCGGCACCCTGAGTACCTCGACCTCGTGCCGGAGAACCAGCGCTCGCGCTTCGGTCTCGACGGGCGGGGATAGGTCGGAACCGCCCGCGGGGCAGCGGGCCGCGGAGTCACGTGTCCGTGCTCAGCGAACCGGTCGCAGCGGGGGGCACGACGCCGACGGGCCCTCGCAGTAGGGCTGCTCGGGTCGATCGTCCCGGTCGAGCACCTCGGTGTCGATGGTGAGGAAGGCGATGACGCCGCCGATCACGGCGAGCGCGGCGGTGGCGAGCATCGCGGTGCGGAAGCCGTCCTCCATCGCGGCTGGGTCGTAGAAGCTATCGCCCGTGAGCCCGGCGATCGCCGGCAGGACGGCCACGGCGAGCAGGCCCGCGACCCTGGCGACCGCGTTGTTGATCCCGGATGCGATGCCCGCCCGGCGCTCGTCGGCTGCGGCGAGGACCGTCGCCGTCACGGGAGCGACGACGAGGGTCAGCCCGAGACCGAAGACCACGACCGCCGGCAGCACGCTCGTCGCGTATGGCTCACCCGGCGAGATCCGCGTCATCAGGAGCATCCCGGCGGCGAGGATCAACGGCCCGAGCGTGAGCGGGACGCGGG
This sequence comes from Thermoleophilales bacterium, assembly GCA_020636895.1. Lineage (GTDB taxonomy): Bacteria > Actinomycetota > Thermoleophilia > Solirubrobacterales > 70-9 > RHKX01. The sequence continues at coordinate 742,887 of JACJWZ010000001.1, forward strand.
GCCCGATGCGCTGCGCCAAGGCACCCGAGCGCGCCGACAGCAGCAGCATGATCAGCGTCACCGGCAGGGTGGCGGCGCCGGCGGCGAGGGGCGTGTAGCCGACCGCGATCTGCAGGAACGCGACGAGCAGGAAGAAGACGCCTCCCAACGCCGCGTACACGGCGAAGGTGACGAGGTTCGCAGCGGTGAACTGCCGCGAGGAGAACATCGACAGCGGCATCATCGGGTTCGGGGCGTGTCTCTCGACGATGACGAACGCGACGAGCGCGGCGATCCCGGCGATGGCGCCGACGAGCACGGTGGCGGAGGCGCCGCCGTCCGGGGCCTGGATCAGCGCGTAGGTCGTGCCCGCGAGGCCGAGCGCGGCCAGCAGGGCGCCCAAGGCGTCGAGCCGCCTGGGCGCGTCGGGATCCCTCGTCTCGGGCACGTGACGGCGCGCAGAGACGAACACGAACAGCCCGATCGGCACGTTGATCAGGAAGATCAGCCGCCACGAGACCGCCTCGACCAACCAGCCGCCGAGCAGCGGGCCGATCGCCGTCGCGACCCCGCCGAGCCCCGACCAGGCGCCGATCGCGCGCGCCCGCTCACCGGTCGCGACGGTCGACTCGATGATCGCGAGGCTCCCGGGTGTGAGCAGCGCCCCGCCGATCCCCTGCAGGAGGCGGGCGCCGATCAGCGCCTCCGACGTCGGCGCGACCGCGCAGAGCAGCGAGGCGAGCGTGAACCAGGCGACGCCGAGCGTGAAGACGCGCCGCCGCCCGTAACGGTCCCCCAGCGAACCTCCCAGCAGGATCAGCGATGCCAGCGTCAGCAGGTATCCGTTGAGGATCCACTGCAGGGAGCTGGTGGTGGCATCGAGGTCCCTGCCGATCGCCGGCAGGGCGACGTTGACAACGGTCCCGTCGAGGAACGCGAGGCCGGAGCCGAGCACCGTGACCGCCAGCACCCAGCGCCCGGCCGCGCTTTCGAACGTGATCCCATCCCCGGTCGCCTGCCCTGCGCTGCCTGCCGTGGCCATCGCGCCGACGGTAGCGCAGGCCCTTGCGCCGACGGCCGCAGCATCTCTCGCCGAACGGCATTCGAGGGACGCTCCTCATGGAATCTCACTTGGAGCCGATAGATTGAGACCGGGAGCAGGGACGCTCCGGAGTGCGGGCCTCGGGTGGACGAGGCGCGTTTGGGATCGGGGCTCTCAGGGGTAGCAGCATGTCGAACGAGAAGAGCCGCACAAGATCCGTCGCTGCGGTGTCGCCGTTGCCGATCGGAGCGGCCGACGAGACGGCCAGGGACGACCTCATGCAGCGGCGCGAGCAGACGCGACAGCAGTACGTGCTCGCGGCGATCCTCTTCGTCGGCGGCGGCGTCGGCGCGGTCTTGCCCGACGCGCTGCACGAGCCCGCCCACCCGCCGACGATCTACCTGCTGCCGCTGCTCGCGATCGTCTCGGGCGCGGTCACGTTCGCGCTCGCGCCACGGCTCCCACGCAGCGCTCTGCACGTGGTCGCGGTCGTGGCCGCGCTCGAGGTCGCGCTCACGGCCGGCCTCGCCGATCAGATCTTCGCCGTCTACTTCACCTTCATCGCGATCTTCGCGGCCTACGTGCTCGAAAGCAGGAGGGCGATCGCGGCCCACGTCGGCTTCGTCTGCCTGCTCGCGTTCGTACCGCTGCTCTACGCGCCCGACGACGCGCGCGAGAACCTCATCCAGGCGCTCGTCCTCGTGCCCACCTTCGTGCTCGCCGGCGGCGCCGTCGCCTTCCTCCGCGAGCGTCTCGCGGCGAGTGAGTCCCGCTACCGGCAGCTCTCCGAGGTCGACCCGCTCACCGGGGTGGGCAACTACCGCATGCTGAGCCTGCGCGTTCCGCGGGAGCTCCGCCGCCACCGTCGCCACGGGCGCCCGCTGACCCTGCTCGTGATCGACCTCGACGACTTCAAGCGGATCAACGACAGCTATGGGCACCAGCGGGGGGACGCGGTCCTGCAGGAGGTCGCCGCCGCGCTTCTCGACAGCGTTCGCGGCGACGACATCGTCGTCCGTCAAGGCGGGGACGAGTTCGCCGTCGTGGCGCCCGAGACCGACGAGAGCGAGGCGCACGACCTCGCCCGCCGCCTCGGTGAGGCGATCGCCTCCGTCGCTCCGGATGGAAGCGGGATCGGCGCCTCGATCGGAGCGGCCTACTTCCCTGCCGACGCGGAGACGCTCGAGGGGCTGCTGGCCGCCGCCGACGCCCGCCTGCGCGGGGCGAAGGGGGAGAAGACGGTCAGCTACGACCGCGATCACGGCTCACGGCGCGCTCACGAACCGCTCGGCTGAATCATCGATCCGCTCAGCGGGGCGGCTCGGTCGCCACCGACGTCCCGCGAGCCTGAGACGGGCCCCGCCGACTACCAGGCCCCGCCGCCCCCGCCGCCGCTGAACCCGCCGCCTCCGCCGCCGCTGAACCCGCCGCCTCCGCTCGAGGAGGATTGCGGTGCGACCTGAGAGGAGAAGCCGGAGCCGAAGCTGTTGAAGCTGCCACCGAAGCTGCCGCTGTGGAAGGCGTAGGCGGTCCAAGGCACGTCCGACGCGGCCGCCTCGGTCACCGGGGGCGGGATCCGGCCGGACTTCGCGATCCGCTCCGCCGTGCCGAAGGCGACCGCGTAGACGAGGATCCGGCGCCACAGCTCCAGCGTCGCGGGCGGATCGTCGTGGAGCCGCGGGAAGTCCTTCGTCCAACGCTCGAACGACTGCCACTGGGCGCTGCGCCGGCGCGGCTCGGCCGCCAGTCGCTTCAGCCACACCTTCGGGACTGAGAGCAGGAAGCCGACGGTGAGGATCATCGCCGCGACCGGGACCGGCACCCGCTGTGTCCGTGTCCACGCGGCGACGATCACGCCGACGAAGAGGAGGGCGACGATCGCCGTCAGGAGCTCGCGCCATCCGGTCATGTCGCGGTCCCAGCTCACGTGGGTGTGCTCCGCCTCGTCGAGCTGGTTGTTCATGGTCTCCCAGCGAGCGCGCCACACGCTCGAGTGTCGCGGGACCTCGTCCTTCATCTTGCCGATGGCGACCCAGTTGGAGCCGAGGAGGTTGTCGAAGAAGTCCATCACCGTCACCTCGTAAGGCTGGAGCTGGGTCGCGTCGGGGCGCTCCTCGCACTTGTGCACCTCGAGGTCGAGGTCGCTCCCCGGGGCCGCCTTCGCCTCGTAGAAGCCCCGGTCGACGAGGTCCATCAGGGTCGCGAGGACGAGCCGATCGGAGTAGGTGCCCTCGCGTGCGAGCTGGTAGCCGAGCGCCGGCGGGATGTCCTCGGGGGGCTCCGGCAGGTACTCCGGGACGTCGGTGGGGCGCTCCCGGGCCAGGGCCGTCAGCAGCGCCATACAGGCGAGCGCGAAGAGGCCGAGCAGAATCGAGACGAGCAGGACGTTGTCGCTGATCCAGTTGCGGAGCTTGGTCGTCGCCGAGAGCTGGTCGTCCAGGCTCGCCTCCTCGGACTCGATCTCGTCGAGGCCGTCCCCGCGGTCGACTTCGGCGCCCGTGGTCGAGCTGATCGCATCGCGGGGGAAGACCGCCCGCATGCCGACGGCCTCGCCCTCGGGTACCCGCGACACCGACGCCACAGCGGCGTCCCCCTCGATCTCCGGCTCGGATCCGAGGGAGCGCGGGCGCAGCCAGGTGTGGGTCGGCGCAACGCCGCTCGCGGAGGAGAAGGTGGCATCGAGGTCGTTGAGCCAGAAGTCCCATTGGTCACCCCAGATCGACCAGGTGACGTCGACGACGTCGTCGCGGACGTTGGTCGCCCCGGTCACCCGGTAGACGAGATCGAACGTCTTGTGCTCGCTCTCGGCGCTGTAGTGCCAGACGACGCGCACGTAGTGGCGATCGCGTGACGCGTCGCCCGCGCCGTCGAAGTCCGAGGTGCCGCCGAACTCCTCGGTCCCGAACGAGCCCGGAACGTCGTAGGAGCCGAGGCCCGTGGCCGCGCCGGGCTTGTACCGCTGCCCGCCGCTGAGGACTCGCATGCCGGTGATCCGGGCGCCGCCGTTGAGCGGGATGTCGCGGTAGGCGCCGCTGAAGGAGCCCTGGAAGTCGAAGTCGAGCGACTCGTGCACCAGCAGGCTGCCGTCTCGCTGCAGTTGGACGTCGACGTCCGCGTTGTCGATCTCGTACTGCTTCTCCTGGGTCGGGATGTCCGGGATGAACGTGAACCCGGCCCACGCCGCGGCGGCGAGGATCACGACGAAGATCATGCGCCCGGTGAACCCTCCGGCGGCGAGCTTCTTCACGACTTGCTCCCGGCCGATGATGGGATCTCGACCGCCGGTGCCACGGCGGCCTCGGAGCCGGCGCTGAAGAACTCCCGAGTCGTGAATCCGAAGGCCGAGGCGACGAGCGACTGCGGGAAGATCGAGACGGCGGTGTTCAGCGTCTGGACCGTGTCGTTGTAGACCCGGCGGGTGATCGAAATCCGCTCCTCGACGGAGGCGAGCTCCTTTTGGAGCTGCATGAAGTTGTCGCTCGCCTTCAGCTCGGGGTAGGCCTCGGCGAGGACGATCAGGTTGCCGATGCCGAGCGCCAGCGCACCCTCGAGCGGGGCCTGCGTCGCCGGCCCGGCGCCGACGGCGTGCGTGGCGGCGCCGCGGGCCTCCGCGGTGCGGACGAGGACCGAGCTCTCATGACCCGCGTAGCCGGCGACCGTCTCGACGAGGGTCGGGACGAGGTCGTGGCGGAGCTTCAGCGCGACCTCGATCTGGGCCCAGGAGTTGTCGACCGCGAGCCGCATCCGGATGAGCCGGTTGTAGGTGACGAGCACGAACAGCGCGACCGCCGCGACGACGACGATCGCGACGACTGCCCAGGTCACAGAGCACCCCTCATCTGCCGGAAACCTACTCGCCTTGCGACGGTCAAGCCCTCCATGCGCCCGCGCCAATAGGCTGCGCGCCGTGAGCGAGCTCGAGGGCAAGGTCGTGCTGATCACCGGCGGCGCCGGTGGACTCGGTTCCGCCGCCGCGCGGGCGGTGGCCGCCCGCGGCGCCCGCGTGATGGTCTCCGACGTCGACGCCGAGGGCGGCGCCGCCGTGGCGGAGGAGGTCGGCGGCGAGTTCCTGCGCTGCGATGTGAGCAGCCTCGAGGAGAACCGCGCGATGTTCGACGCGACCGTCGAGACGTTCGGCGGCCTCGACCACATCTACCTCAACGCCGGCGTCGCCAGCGGGATCGGGCTCGGCGACGACTTCGACGTCGACACGTACCGGCGTGTCATGGGGATCAACCTCGACGGCGTCGTCTTCGGCGCCCACGAGGCGATCCGGGTCCTGCGTGAGCAGGGGGGTGGATCCGTCGTCGCGACCGCGTCGCTCGCCGGGCTCACCGCAGTCCCCTACGACCCCCTCTACGCGGCGAACAAGCACGCCGTCGTCGGCCTGGCCCGCTCCCTCGGACCGGGTCTCGTCAACGAGGGGATCCGCTTCAACGCGATCTGCCCGGGCTTCGCTGAGTCGGGGATCATCGCCCCGATCCGCGACGCCCTGATCAACAGCGGCTTCACGATCATCCCCGCCGAGAAGGTCGCGGCCGGCGTCGTGGCGCTCTTCGAGGGCGAGGCGAGCGGTGAGTGCTGGTTCGTCCAGCCCGGCTGGGATCCGCAGAGCTTCCAGTTCCGGAACATCCCGGGACCGCGCGCCGACTGACCGCCTCCTTCCGCGCTCGGGATGGGATGATCAGGGGGTGAGCTTCGAGCGCTACGTGGCCCTCGGCGACTCGACGACGGAGGGGCTCGAGGATCCGTATCCGGACGGCAGCTACCGCGGCTGGGCGGACCGCCTCGCCCGGCATCTCGCGGCCCAGAACCCGGACCTGACCTACGCCAACCTCGCGATTCGCGGGCGCAAGCTGCCGCAGATCCGCGCCGAGCAGCTCGAGCCCGCACTCGCGCTCGAGCCCGACCTCGCCACGATTCTCGGCGGCTTCAACGACATCATCCGGCCCTCGGTCGATCTGGCGGCGATCGGCGCCGACTTCGACGCCCTCGTCGCCGGCCTCCGAGGCGCGGGCGCAACGGTGCTGGTCATGACCTACCCCGACCCGACCGCCGTGATCTCGCTCGCCGCCGGACGGATCAGGGAGCGGGTCATCGCCTTCAACGAGACGATCCGCGGCGTCGCCACCGAGCACGGCGCCGTGCTCGTCGACCTCGACCGGCAGGGGGTCACCAACCCGCTCTACTGGTCGGCCGACCGACTGCACGCGAACCCGCTCGGGCACGAGCGCATGGCCGCCGCCGCGGCGAGCGCGCTCGGCGCCGACCCCGGCGAGGGCTGGGACGAGGTCCTGCCCATGCCGGCCCAGGCCTCGCGGCCGGTGCGGTTCGCCCGTGACGCCGCCTGGGCCGGGCGGCACCTGACGCCATGGGTGGTGCGGCGGATCCGCGGCCGCTCCTCCGGGGACGGCCGCGACCCCAAGCGCCCCGACCTCGGCGCTCTCTAGGCGGCGGCCCCAGGCGCGGTCGCCGCCACCGCTGCTCTGCAGCTGCTTCGCGCCGGGGCCGTTCCCCCGCGGCCACTCCGCGCTCAGCGTTCGCGACCCATCGGCGGACCTGTCACCGAGAAACAGGGAAGAAGTCCACTTCCGGGTGACACGTCCGGCGCCGGGGCGATCTCCGCCGGATGCGGGAGAAGCCATCCCCGGCACGCCCGATGGGCGCCGAAAGGGGAGCAAGGGCCGGGGTCGTCGCACGCGAGGGCCCCAGGGGGGCGCTCCGACTCTCCCTCGCTGTCTCGCCCTTGGGCGCGGGACGCGCGAACCACGCCGTGCGTGTCACACCCCCAGCGCCGGCCGGGGAGTCGAGCCCCCGGCGATGCCCGTGGTCAGCTCCGGTTCAGTCCGTCCACCAGTTGGGGACGATCTCGCCGTCGCCCTCGTGGCGCTCCCCGAAGGCGAGGAACTCCATCCCGTCGTCGCCGCCCTCGAAGGCGCGAGTGACCCCTGGGGAGACGCGGATCGCGTCGAGGTTCGTGAGCTCGACCACGTCGTCGTCGAGCTTCACCCTGCCCGAGCCCGCGATGACGACGTAGATCTCCTCGGCGTCGTCGTGCTTGTGGCCGAACCCCTGCCTCGCGTTCGGCTTCAGCCTGTGATGGCTGAACCCCGTCTGCTCGGCGTCTAGGTCCCCGGTGGCGAATCGCACCTCGCCGATCTCCGAGAAGCCGTGCTTGGCGGCGATGTCGTCAACCGCGTCGAGGTTCTTGTGCGTGTACTCGCTGCTGTCGCTCATGGTGTGAGCCTACGGGGTGGCGGCGCGACCGCCGAACCTTTCATCCGATCCGGGGGTTATGCACCCGGGACGCGAAGTGCAGCCGACGATCCGGGAGGACGCCCGCAGATGAGCACGAGAAGGACGATCGCCGCGGTGGCGCTGCTCGCTCTGCTGACCCTCTCCGCGCCGGCCCATGCGGCCTCGGGGAAGCTGAGGATCGAGACGCTCTCCAGCGCCCCCGATCTCGTCACCGGCGAGGACGCGCTCGTCGCGGTCACGGTCCCGCCGAAGACGAAGCCGTCGAAGGTCCGCGTCCGGCTCAACGGCACCGACGTCACCGGGGAGCTCTCCGAGCGGGCAGACGGCCGCCTCGTCGGTCTCGTCGGCGGCCTCTCGCGGGGCCGGAACGAGCTCACCGCGTACGCAAAGGGACTGAAGAAGCCCGCGGGTCTGCAGCTCTACGACTCCCCCCTCAGCGGCCCGCTCTTCTCCGGGCCGCAGCAGGCTCCCTTCTTCTGCCGCACCATCGACGCCGGCCTCGGTTCCCCGACGGATGCGAACTGCTCGGCGCCGACGCAGGTGAGGTACGTCTACCGGACGGCCGGCGGCACCTTCGAACCGCTCGCCGATCCCCAGGCGATGCCGGCCGACGGCGTGCAGACGACGACCCGCGACGGACGCACCGTCGACTACGTCGTCAGCATCGAGTCCGGTGTGATCGACCGCTCCGTCTACCGCTGGGCGACGCTCGCGCCCGGGGGCGATGTCGGGGCCGGATGGAACCGGCGCCTCATCTACAAGTTCGGGGGAGGCTGTGGTGCGGGCTACCAGCAGGGGGTCGCGAACCCGGGGTTGGTCCTCGACGACGACGAGCTCTCGGAGGGGTACTCGATCCTCGCTGGGAGCCTGAACGTCTTCAACACCGCCTGCAACGACGTGCTCTCGGCCGAGGCGGCTTCGATGCTCAAGGAGCACTTCATCGAGTCGGTCGGCGCCGAGCCCGTCTGGACGATCGGCGAGGGCAGCTCCGGCGGGTCCGTCCAGGCCCAGTTGATCGGCCAGAACTACCCCGGCCTGCTCGACGGGCTGCTTCCCTCTGCCAGCTTCCCCGACGGATCCGCTCCCGACTACCCCGACTGCCGCCTGCTCAACGCCTACTACTCGACGGCGGCCGGATCCGCCCTCAGCAACGCTCAGCGGGTGGCTATCAGCGGCCTCAGCAACCCGAACGGCTGCCTCGCGCTCGGGCAGGGAGCCGACGTCGTCGACGCGACCGAGGGATGCGACGAGACGGTCGTGCCGCCCGCTCAGATCTTCGACGCGGCGACGAACCCGACCGGGATCCGCTGCACCGTCTGGGACAGCATGGTGGCCGTCTACGGCCGCGATCCGGCCACCGGGTACGCGCGGCGCACGCTCGACAACGTCGGCGTCCAGTACGGGCTCGTCGCCCTTCAGGATGGGGAGATCACGCTGAACGAGTTCCTCGACCTCAACGAGGGGATCGGCGGCTACGACGACAACGGCGCGATCCGGGCCGCGCGCAGCGTTGGTGACCCGGATGCGATCGCGGCCGCCTTCCGGACCGGTCGCGTCAACCAGGGGCTCGGCGGCTACCGCCAAGTACCGGTGGTGGACGCTCGCACCTACGTGGACGACGACGTCAACGTCCACCAGTACGTCAACACCTACAAGATGCGCGCCCGGCTCGACAGCGCCGGCGGCCATGGCAACCAGGTCATGTTCCGGGCCAAGGGCGGCCAGAACACCGCGCCGATGTACGCCGCCGCCCTCGACCTGATGGGACGCTGGCTCGACGCGATCGCGGCCGACGACTCCGACGCCCCGGCGGCCGACAAGGTGCTGGCGGACAAGCCGGCCGACGCCGTGGACGCGTGTTGGACCGACGGCGGCCAGCGCACCGACGCGCCGGCGCAGATCGGTGCCTCGAACATCTGCGAGCAGACGTACCCGCCGCACAGCCTCCCGGCCAACGAGGCCGGCAAGCCGCTGGACTCGATCGCCCTCAAGTGCGCGCTGAAGCCGCTCGACTACAGCGACTACGGCTCCCCATCCCCGGGCCAGCAGGCGCGCCTCGCCGCGATCTTCTCCGGCGGCGTCTGCGACTGGTCCAAGCCGGGCCCGGGCCAGCAAACCATCGACGGGACCTGGCAGGAGTTCGGCCCCGATCGCCCGACGACGAAGAGCAAGCCCAAGCTCGGGCTGGAGGTCAAGCGCAAGGGTTCCGGGAAGAAGGCGAAGGTCGCGATGAGCTCGAAGCTGCGCCCATGTCCCGCCGTCGGCTTCCAGCGGGTCGTCTTCGAGCAGCGCCGCAAGAAGGGGTGGCGCAAGATCGGCTCGGGAGTCACCTCGGGAAAGCGGTGCAAGGCGAAGGCGACGGTGAAGGTTCGCAAGCTCGGCGGGCCCGGATCCAAGCCGGTGAAGCTTCGCGCCCGCTTCGACGCGGTGGGGGCGCTCAAGTCCGCGCATTCGAAGCGCGTGAAGGTCGAGCTGCGCTGAGACGTCGCGAAGTGGGAGTGTTCGCCCTCCACCCCCGAGACGAGAGCGAGCCCCGATGTCTGAAAGCACCCGCCGGTACCTGATCGCAAAGCGCCCCAGCGGGCGGGTGGAGCGCAGCGACTTCGACCTCGTCACCGAGGACGTGCCCGAGATCGCCGATGGCGAGGCATTGATCCGGGTCGAGTGGATCTCCGTCGATCCGACCAATCGCGGCTGGCTCAACGACACCCCCACCTATCTGCCGGTGGTGCCGATCGGCGACCCCGTCCGCGCGGCCGGGCTCGGGCGCTGCGTCGCCTCGAGGAACCCGGCCTACGAGGAGGGCAAGCTGTACCAGGGCCTGACCGGCTGGCAGGAGCACTTCGTCGCCTCCGACGCGGCGCCGCTGATCCCGGTCCAGGAGCTCCCCGGGGTGGAGTCGCCGAGCGCTTACCTCGGCGTCCTCGGGATGACCGGCCTCACCGCGTGGGTCGGGATCCGCGAGATCGGTAAGCCGAAGGAGGGTGAGACTGTCGTGGTCTCAGCGGCGGCCGGCGCGGTCGGCTCCGTCGCCGGCCAGCTCGCGAAGGCCGATGGCGCCAGGGTCGTCGGGATCGCCGGCGGAACCGAGAAGTGCGCGCTCCTGACCGACGAGCTCGGCTTCGACGCCGCCGTCGGCTACAAGGCGGCCGACTGGCACGAGCAGCTCAAGGCCGCCACACCCGACGGCATCGACGTCGACTTCGAGAACGTCGGCGGCGAGATCATGGAGGCGATCTTCGCCCGCATCAACCTTCGCGCCCGGATCGCCCTCTGCGGTCTGATCTCCGGCTACAACGAAGACGACCCGCCCCCGGGGCCGCGCACCTTCGGCAACCTGCTGATCATGCGCGCGAAGCTGCAGGGCTTCATCGTCCTCGACCACTTCGGCCAGGCGGCGGAGGCCGGGGCCGAGATCGGGGGCCTGCTCGCCGCCGGCGGGATCAAGCCGCTGGAGACGGTCGTCGAGGGCTTCGAGGGCCTTCCGGACGCGCTCAACATGCTCTTCGACGGCAAGAACACCGGCAAGCTCGTGGTGAGCATCGCCTGAGCCTGGGCGCGCGGCGGCGGCCCACCGCGGCCGCCGCACGGGAGCGCGTGGCGCCTTTTCCACCGAATACGTGGAAAAGTCGCCACGCATCCGGCATCGGCTCGCGGCGGGTGCCCGGCGCCATGCATCCGGCATCGGCTCGCGGCGGACGTGCCCGGCGGCCACGCATCCGGCATCGGCTCGCGGCGGACGTGCCCGGCGGCAACGCATCCGGCATCGGCGCGCGGCGGACGCGCCCGGGAGAAGGGCGCGCGGCCTGTGGCGTCGAAGACACCCGGGTGGCTTCACGCGTCTACGTCATCGAGCTCACCGCTGACGCGGGCCGCCGCCGCGATCCCCGCATCCCCTGGGTCTACGTCGGCTCGAGCGCCCGTGACCCCGAGATCCGCTTCGCCCAGCATCGGCGCGGCTACAAGTCGGCGCGGCTCGTCAAGCGCTTCGCGCTGAGGCTGCGCCCCGACCTCTACGAGGATCTCCCGTCCTTCCGCGGCTCCCGCGCGGCCCAGGCCGCCGAGGCGGAGCGCGCCCGCGACCTCGCGGCAACCGGCTTCATCGCTCATTGCGACGGCACCTCCTACGGCCGCGATGGCGGCTTCTGGGACGAGTGGGACGACGAGCGACTCGCGCTCGCCGGGACGCACGCCGACGCCGCCGCCGCCGAGCTGCTCGAGTCCTCCTTCTCGCCGCTGAGCGATCTCGACTGCGCGCGGCTACTTCACGGGGAGCGCGGCTTCTGGACCGACGGCTACATCGACCGCGCCGATCCGCCGCCCGCCTACGGCCTGCTCTCTCACGTCCGCCTCGACGCGCTCGTGCGCCGCGTCGAGGCCCTCCGAGCGCGGTGCACGATGGCGTCGGCGAGCAGCTCGGCCGCTTCGGGGGCCTGAGGGAAGTACAGGTTCGGCTCGACCGCCTCGAGCTCGAGCAGCAGGGGCTCGCCGCCGTCCCCCCGGAGCATGTCGACGCGCGCGTAGAGCGGCGTCACGTCGAAGCGGCGCCGGACCTCGCCGAGGATGCGCTCGGCCAGATCCAGCTCCTCGTCCGTCGCCTCACCGGCGAGCACCAGCTCGGGGTCGTACATGCGCTCGGCGACGCCCAGGTAGTCGTCGGCGCGCACTGGCGCGACCTCGTCGGCGGCGAGGATCGCCCCTTTGCGGAGCACATGGCTGACCTCACCGTCGATCATCACGACGGCGGTCTCCCCGGCGCGCTCGACGTTGGGGAGGTACGGCTGCACCATCGCCGTCAGCCCGGCCTCGCTGATCTCGGCGAGCAGGGCCTCCGCCGCTGCGACGGAGCTCGGACCGAAGCGGCCGGTGCGCCTTCCGCCGGCGGAGATCGTGGGCTTGATCACGACCTCGTGGTCGAAGCTCGGCGCCGATGCGCCCGGGGGCAGGAACGTGGTCGGCACCACCGGCAGTCCCTCCTCGAGCAGGTCGTCGAGGTAGCGCTTGTCGCTGTTCCACCGGATCAGCCCGGGGTCGTTCTCGACCGGGACGCTGAGGCCGTCGAGCCAGCGCATGAACTCGTCGTAGCGCATCGCGTAGTCCCAGACGCTGCGGGCGACGATCAGGCTCATCTCGTTCCAGGGGAAGCTCGCGTCGTCCCACGACGAGATGGCCGCGTCGACCCCGCGCGAGCGCAGCTGCTCGAGCAGCGTCTCGTCGTCGCGGAACTCCGGCGCGACGTTCGGGTAACTGGCGATGGCCACGCGCAGGCGCTCGCTCACGCGCTCATCCTGCGTCTCGGTGCGGGGAGGGGTGCATCGAAGGCGCAATCAGTACACGATCACAGTCGTGCCGAGCTTCGCGAACCTGTAGACGCCGGGAGCCTCCGGCGCCGGGACGCGGACGCAGCCATGGGACGCGGGATAGACGGGGACGTCGGGGTACTCGTGGAAAGCGATGCCGTTGTTGAAGTAGGAGGCGTAGGGGAGCCAGACCTGGAACGGCACCGACCACGACTTCAGCTCCTTGCGGAACACCTCGAAGGTGCCGGCCGGTGTCTCGTTGCCGGGGCCGCCGGTGGAGACGTGGATCGCCCGCTTGGTCCGGTCGTTCTTGATCAGCAGGGTGACGCCGCGGTCGCGGTAGACCTCGATCCGACCGGAGGGACCGTCGCCGTGCGGGCGCGGTGGGCCGGCCTTCGCGAGCGCGGCCTGCGTGGCCGGGCCGACGACGCCGTCGCGGTCGAGTCCACGCCACGACTGGAACGCGAGCACCGCCTGCTGGGTCCGGTAGCCGTCGATGCCGTCGACAGCGCTCTTCGGCAGGTACTTGAGCTCGGCGAGACGTTGCTGAAGCGCCTTGACCGAGAGGCTGCGCTCGCCGCGCGGTCGCTGCACCGCCTGGGGACCCTGCGCCGGGGCGTCGAAGTCGCTGCGGTCCTGCGCCTCGTCTTCACCGCTGCCGCCGGCCTTGCGCCCACCGGTCCTGACCGGGCGGCCGCCGGCGACGACCTTCGCGCGCTCGACCTGGGGGAACTGGGTCAGCGTGTAGGTCACCTGCGCGAGCCGGGCATCGATCTCAGCGCGCTGGGAGCGGTTGCGCGCCGCCGGGTCGGCGGGAACGCCGCGGGTGAACTCGGGCGAGACCGCGACGACCGCGGTGTCGCCGTCGAGCTCGACGCCACGGACCTCGGTCCCCGCCGGAATCTGGGACGTCGTCTCGACCTCGGTGGCGGCCTCACGCTTGCTCGGCCCCGCCATCAGCTCCTCGGCCGCGTCGCTCAGCCGCTCCTCCGGGGACCCCTCGGGGATGTCGCGCTCGACCGTGCGGAACTGCTCCCCGGTCGTGAAGTAGATGTCGGTCGCGCCGGCATCGTCGCTGGAGGGCGCTCCCTCGGCTCCCGAGGTGGAGCCCGCCGCCGTCGCGGCTCCCGTCCCGCCGGAGTCCGATGAGCCACCGCAGCCCGCGAGCGCGAGCGCGAGCGCGCACGCCGGCGCGGCGAGGCGGAGAAGGGCTGGACGCGACGGACGCTGCACTTCCGCGAGGCTATCCACCCACCGATCGGGTAAGAGCACCGAGCCCGCGCACACGCCGACGAGGAGACCCATGCCGACAACCACAGCCGTCCTTCAGTCCCCCGAGACCGGGGCGCCCTTCGAGCGCGCCACCATCGAGCGCCGGGACCCGGGCCCGCACGACGTCGAGATCGAGATCAAGCACTGCGGCATCTGCCACAGCGACATCCACCAGGTCGAGGGCGACTGGGGCTCCGGGATCTTCCCGATGGTCCCGGGGCACGAGATCGTCGGCGTGGTCGCTTCGGTCGGCGACGAGGTCGAGGGCTTCGCTGAGGGTGATCGCGTCGGTGTCGGCTGCTTCGTCGACTCCTGCGGCGAATGCGAGTACTGCGCCGACGGCGAGGAGCAGCACTGCACGAAGGGGGTCGTGCTCACCTACAACGGCAAGGACTACGACGGCAACCCGACCCACGGGGGCTACAGCACCCGGATCGTGGTCAAGGACCACTTCGTCGTCCACGTCCCCGACGAGATCGAGCTCGACGTCGCGGCGCCGCTGCTCTGCGCCGGGATCACCACCTACTCGCCGCTGAAGCGCTGGGGCGCGGGGGAGGGCAAGCGCGTGGCCATCGTCGGCATGGGCGGGCTCGGCCACGTCGCCGTGCAGATCGCCAAGGCGATGGGCGCCGAGGTCACCGTGCTCAGCCAGACGACGAGCAAGGAGGAGGACGGGCGCCGCTTCGGCGCTGATGCCTACTACGCGACCGAGGACCGCGAGACCTTCAGGAAGCTGCGGGGAAGCTTCGACCTGATCCTCAACACGGTCTCCGCCAACCTCCCCATCGACCGGTACCTCTCGACGCTCCGGGTCGGTGGCGCCATGGTCAACGTCGGTGCGCCCTCCGAGCCCGACACCTACCACGCGTTCTCGCTGATCGGGGGCCGCCGCAGCCTCGCCGGCTCGAGCGTCGGCGGGCTCCCCGAGACCCAGGAGATGCTCGACTTCTGCGCCGAGCACGGGGTCGAACCGCAGATCGAGCGGGTGACGGTCGACGAGGTCGACGGCGCCTATGAGCGCATCGCCGACAGCTCCGTGCGCTACCGCTGCGTGATCGACATCGCCTCGTTCGGCTGATCCGTAGGACGCTCGGGGTCCCCCGGGCGGACCCGCTGCCGCAGCCTTGATCCCAGCCACCCTCGTCGCGGGCGGTCGCGCTCGCGCGCTTGCCATCATCAGACGCGATGGAAGCGGGTCGAGTCCGGCGACGGGAGACAGGACGTGGAGGTGCGGTGCCGAACTACCGCGAGCGGCTGCGCGCGGAGGGTCTCGCGCTCGCGGGCAGTGCCACCGTCGCCACGGTCGCGCTCCTCGCCGCGTCCTCGGAGTCACGCAGCGGCATCGGGACGACGTTGATCGTCTTCGGCGTCGCGGTGCTGCTGATCGCCTGGCTGGGCCCGCGCTCGGTCCACGTGGCGGTACGGAGGGCTACGCAGCTCTTCACGCCTGAGCTCGGCAGCGGTCAGCCGCGGGCGCTGTGGCAGTTCCCGGTCCTGGTGGCGATCCTCACCGTGGTGGTCGCGAAGCTGGGCGGCGCGGCGAACGGGCTCCGGCTGGTGCTGATCCTGCTCGTCCTCGGCCTCGTTCAGGCCTTCATGCTGGAGCGCATCGTCGCCGTCTACGAGCGGCAGGCGAGGCGGCGCTTCTACCGTGTCGAGGGCTCGAAGATGCTCGGGGCGACGAAGCTCGGCTACGTCCAGCGCCACGTGCGCTGAATCGCGACCCGGCCCCCCGAGACCCTGGAGTTGCGACCATCTCCGGCGTGCCCCGGACCTTCCATACCGTCCCGCTCGCACTCGCGGCCCTCCTCGTGGCGCTCCTGCTCGCGCTCGCCTCCTGCGGCGAGGACGACGCCGGGTCCGCGTCCGCAGCGCCGCCGCAGGCCAACCCGCGGGGGTCCTTCGACGAGCGGCGTGCGTGGCGCTTGATCGAGCTGCAGCTCGGCTACGGGCAGCGCCCCGCCGGCTCCCCGCAGCTTCGCCGGCTCGCGGTGAAGCTCCGCGAGCGCATGCCGAACGGCAGGTTCGAGCGCATCCCCGACGAGCCGAAGCTGCGGAACATCGTCTCGGTCGTTCCCGGGAAGCTGCCGGCGCTCGTCGTCGGCGCCCACTACGACACCCTTCGCGAGCCGAAGGGCTTCCAGGGCGCCAACAACGGCGCCGCGGGCTCGGCGGCGGTCGTGGAGCTGGCTCGCGAGCTCGCCAAGGAGGACCGCCCGGCGGGCTCCCACCAGGTCCGCTTCGTCCTCTTCGACGGCGAGGAGCCCGCCAAGGGGCTGCCCGAGGAGCAGACCGACTTCTACTCGAGCGGCCTGCGCGGCTCGCGCGCCTACGTCGATCGCCACGGTGGCCAGGTCGGGGCGATGATCCTGCTCGACTACATCGCGGGGAAGAACCTGTCGCTGCCGCGGGAGGGCTCGTCGACCCCGGAGCTGTGGGACGAGATCCGGGCGGGTGCGCGCCGGGCCGGCGTCGCGCGCGTATTCCCGAGCAGAATCGGTCCGACGATCACCGACGACCACACCCCGTTCCTCCGCGCCGGGATCCCCGCCGTCGACCTGATCGACTGGAGCTACCCCGGCCACGAGCTCTCCGACACCCTCGACGCGCTCTCCAAGGACAGCCTCGACGCGACGGGGGAGACCGTGCACGAGGCGATCGAGGCGGTCGCCGCGCCGAGCGGGTAGGGCCCGCGACGAGATCGCGTGGCGACTTTTCCACCGATTACGTGGGAAAGGCGCCATGCGTGGCGAGGATTGGGCGATTCGGGGTGTTGGCGTCCGCCGCGAGCTAGGGCGCGGACGGCTCGCTGCGGCGCATCCCGCCGACCAGCATCCCCTTGCCGAGGTGGGCGCCGAGCACGGGGCCGACCTGGGTGCAGAAGAGGGGAGGCTTGTCGAGCACCTCGCGCCCGCGGCTCACGAGGTGATCAGCGGCGTCGCGCGACTGCGCGTGCTGGACGATCCAGTCGGTCGCGCCGCGAGCCTGCAGCTCCTCGAGGTACTCCTCCATCCGCTCCAGCGCCCGCCGGCTCGTACGGACACGGCCGACCGGCGCGATCTCGGTCCCGAAGGTGAGCACCGGCTTGATCCGCAGGGCGCTGCCGACCAGCGCCTGCGCGGCGCCGATCCGGCCGCCTTTGCGCAGGAACTCCAGGGTCTCGAGGCAGAACCAGATGTCGAGCTCGGAGCGGGCGTCGTCCACGGCGGCCTCGACGTCGGCGGCCCCGGCCCCGGCGCGGGCCGCCTCGGCGGCGGCGATCACCAGGCAGCCGAGCCCACCCGCCCCGGTGCGGCCGTCGATCACCCGGATCCGGTCTTCGGCCCCGAGCGAGCGGGCCGCCTCGCGGGCGCTCTCGCACGTTCCCGAGAGCGCTACCGGAATGTGGATCGAGACGATCTCCCGCCCGGCCTCGAGCAGCGGCTCGTAGGCGGCGGTGAAGTCGCCAACGGACGGCTGCGAGGTGGTCGGCGTGCGCTCCGACTCCTGCAGGCGCGCGTAGAAGGCGTCGAGGTCGATCCACTCGCTCTCGGCGCGCATGTCGCCGTCCCATCCGACGTACAGATCGACCCGGCGGACGTCGAGCTCGTCGAGCAGCTCGGCCGGCACATAGGTCGTGCTGTCGGTGACGACCGCGACGCTCACCCGCGGAACATATCTGGCGCCGGGATTCCTGTGAGTGGTGGGTTCGCGGTCATGCCCGGAGATCGCGGTCCCTGAAGAGCACGACCGACACGACCGTGAGTGCGACGGCGGCGGCGGCGAGGATGGCCAGGTGGGCGAGGTCGACGCCGGTGCTGAGCGGATCGCCGTCGGTGTAGTAGTAGAAGAACGTCAGGTACTTGGTCCAGTCGAGGCCCGACACGAGCGGCGCGAACCCGTTGAGCAGGTACCCGAGGACGGCGATGCCGGCGGCGACTGCGTTGGCGACCGCGCGGCGCCCCGTGCCGGCGGCGATCGCGAGCGCGAGGGCACCGCAGGCGAGGCCGAACAGCGCCAGGTGCGCGGCGAGCGCGGCCAGCTTCCCGACGCCGATACCGCCGCCGGCGATCGCCACTCCGGCGATCAGCCCGAGCCAGGTCATGATCGCGATCGCGACGACGCTGATGGCCACGCCCGCAGCCTTCGCGAGCAGGAGGCTGCGGCGCGAGACCGGATGGGCGAGGAGGAGGCCGAGGATGCCCGATTCCTCCTCTCCCGCGAGCTGCGAGGAGATCCCCGTGATCGCGGCCGCCGCGATCACCAGCGGCCCGTAGACGGCCCCGACCTCAGTCCGCATCCAGCCGGTGAGCGAGCCGTAGTCGGCGCCGCCGAGGAGCTCCGACACGCCCTCGGGCAGCTCGAGCTTGCCGATCGCGTCGCCGAGGGATGGGAACAGCGCCCCGGTCATGAGGACGACGAGGACGACGGCGAGCCCCGACAGCAGCGTCGCCAGCCACCGCTGTCGCAGGGTCATGAGCAGGACCGGACGGCTCATGACCCTTCCCCACGATCGCGGTAGAGGTCGAGGAAGACCTCCTCGAGGTCGTCGTCGCGACTGCGGATCGCGCTCACATCGTGGGCCGCGAGGGCCTTGATGAGCGGATCGGCGGAGCCCTCGTAGCTGATCAGCAGGTGGTCGCCCTCGCGTCGCACCTCCTTCACACCGGGGACCCCGGCGAGGCCGGAGTCGCTGTCGCGACCCCCGGCCATGTCGACCTCGAGCCGGTGCACCGCCACCTGTCGAAGGTTCTCGAGCGTGTCGACTTCGGCGAGCCGGCCGCGGCGCAGGATCGCGACGCGGTCGGCCACCCGTTCGACCTCCGAGAGCGTGTGGGAGGAGAGGAGGATCGTGCCGCCGCGCGCCGCGGTCTCGTCGAGAAGCGCGTGGAAGCTCTGCTGCACCAGCGGGTCGAGCCCCGCGATCGGTTCGTCGAGGATCAGGACCTCCGGCTCGTGCATGAACGCGGAGATGAGCCCGATCTTCTGCCGGTTGCCGGTCGAGAGCTCGCCGATCGGGCGGTCGAGCTCAGCGCCGAACCGGTCCGCGAGAGCCTTCCGGACGGCGGCGCTCGTGCCGCCGCGCAGCTCGGCGAGGTGCCCGAGCATCTCGGCGCCGGTGAGGCGCGGGTACATCGCGAAGTCGCCCGGCAGGTAGCCGACGCGGCGCCGGATCTCGAGGCCGTCAGCGCGGCAGTCGCGGCCGAGGATGCACGCCGAGCCGCCCGTCGGCGCGATCAGGCCGAGCAGCATCCTCATCGTCGTCGACTTACCGGCCCCGTTGGGACCGAGGAAGCCGAAGACCTCGCCGGCGCGGACCTCGAGGTCGAGGTCGAAGACCCCACTGCCCGCGCCGTAGTCCTTGCTCAGCTTCGTGGTTTCGATCGTCGCGGGCGGGCTCAGCTCGGGCCTCCGAGCGCCCGCCGCGCGGCGACCGCAGTCGTCGCAGTCATCGACGACTGATCATGGCATTCAGCTCGTCGGCGGAACCGCCAGCACCGGGCGCCCGGCGATGTGCAGGAGCCGGTGGGCGACGCTGCCGAGGATCACCCCCGGGATGGAGGAGTGCCCGCGGGTGCCGACGACGATCAGGTCGGCGCCGGCCCCGTCGGCGATGTCGGCGATCGCCCGGCCGGGGCCGCCGAGCACGATCACGCTCTCGACGAGCTCGGTCTTGATCCCGGCGTCGTTGAGCGCGTCGACCTGGCCTCGCACCTTCTCCTTGACCTCGGCCTCGGCGGGATCGGCGGTGGGCATGTCTCCCTTGGCAACGATCCGCTCGTCGATGTGCACGGCGATGATCTCGCCACCGGATTGGCCGGCCAGCTCCTTCGCGTGCTCCAGCCCGCGCGCCGCTCCCTCCGAGCCATCGAGCCCGACGACGATCTTGCTGTACATCTCTCTCTCCCTCTCAGCGCTCGGCCCCGGAGAGCTCGCGCCACTCGATGCGCCGCTGTGACCATTCACGCGGCAGCGTCACGTTAAGGCGTTCGGCGACATCAAGCCACCTGACCGCAGCATCGAAGTCGTTCTGCTCGGCGTCCACTTCGGCGAAGCGCAGCGCCAGGTCGAGCGCCTCACGATGGCGCGCCGCGTCCTTCTCCTCGCTGCCCACGGTGAGGTCCTCCAGCGGGTACAACGGGTCGTTCTCTCCCCCCGACCACTCACGCGCCAGGTAGGGGGCGAGCCAGCGGCCCGCGACCTTGCCCGGCGGCCACCACAGCGGCGCGGTCGACGCGGTGCCGGCACCGTCTCCCTCGAAGCGGAAGAACTCGGGTTCGTCGCCGGTCAGCAGGGCGCCGCGGACGACGGGGGCGAAGGTCGGGGCGGGTCCGGCGGCCCCCGCCCGGCGCCCGATCGCCGCCGCGGCGACGTCGGCCTGCTCCGCGGCGATCCCTCCCTGCTTGATCGGGAACCAGGTCGCGTCGCCGGCGCACCAGACAGCGTCGAGGCCCTCCACGGCCATCTCCGGATCGGTCCCGATGAACCCGTCGCGACCCTGCGGGACGCCCGGGATGGGAGCGACGCTGAGCGACGGCAGGCTGACCACCTCGGAGGCGTCGATCAGCGCCCCGTCCTCGAGCCGCAGCATCCCGTCCGCGAAGGCCGCCGGGGCCCGCGAGAGGACCAGCTCGATCCCGGCGTCGGCGAGAAGCTCGGCGATGCGGTCGGAGGCCGCGTCGCCCAGGTCGAAGAGCGGTGCGGACTCGTGGGTGACGAAGCTGATCTCGACATGAGCCTCCCGCTCCCGCGCCTGCCGTGCGGTCATCAGCGCGAGCTCGTACAGCGGGAGGGCCCAACGCACCGCGGCGGGGACGGCGAAGGCAACGTGACGAACGGCGCCGTGTTCGATCCGGTCGAGCATCTCCCCGAACCACTGGACATCCTCGCCGCCGCCGAAGGTCCGAGCGCCGGGCAGCGCCTCGTGGCGGGCCGCGCCGGGGGAGAGCAGGAGCGCGTCGTAGAAGAGCTCCTCACCGGAGTCGAGAAGCACCCGTTGGCTGGATCCCCACACCTCGGCGACCCGGTCGAGGCGGAGCTTGGCGCCGGCTCGCTGACAGAGCTTCGAGAGCGAGATCCTTCGCGGGGCCTGCAATCCGAAGGGCGCGCCGACCGTGAGCGCCCTGAGCTCGAACTCGGGGGTCGGGCAGATCAGCTCGACGCCGAGGCCGGGCGTCTCCTGAGCGATCGCGAGGACCGCCTCGAGCGCGGCCACCCCGCCTCCCGCGATCAGAACCGAGAACGTCTCGCCGGGCGCCTGCGGCACAGGCCTGGTCATCGTGTTCAGGGCGCTCTCCGCGGACTCCATGTTGTGATGCTCTCGCCGGTCACCCGGCTGGGAAACCGTGGTCGCCACGGACTCCCCGCCGATCTCACGCGCTCAGGCTGGGATCTCGAGAGCGACGTCGAGAGCGAGCATCGCGGCAGCGCCCAGAACGCAGCCCAGTGCGGCGAGCGGGCGGGAGAGCCGGGCCGAGTCCGGACCGGTCTGGACGAGGACGACCGCGATCATCGCGCCACCGGCGAACCCGAAGGCGAAGGGGAGAAGGCCGCCGATCGCGTCCACCGCCAGGTAGGCGATCACCGCGCCGATCGGCTGCGGGATGCTCGACGCTATCGCGGCGACCACCTGGCGAGTGGGTGAGGCTCCGGCGGCGGCGAGCGGTATGGCGATGCTGGTCCCCTCGGGGATGTTCTGGATGGCGATCGCCGCGACCACGAAGGCGCCGAGCCCGGCCGTCTCCGACGCGTAGGCGGTCCCGATCGCGAATCCCTCGGGGAGGCTGTGGGCCAAGAGGACGATGAAGACGAGCGCCGCGGCGCGCCCGTCCCTGGTGCTCGCGATCTGGGCGCGGTCGATCTCCGCTCTGACCGCGAACATGAAGACGACGCCCACAACCGCGCCCGCCAGCGTCGGCGCAGCGCCACCTTCCCGTATGCCCGGGATCAGCAGCCCCGCCACGCCGGCGACGGCCATCGCTCCGGCGGCGGAACCGAGCAGCGCGGCCTGCAGTCCTCTCGACGGGACGCCGAGGGCGAAGACGGGAACGGCTCCGACGCCCGTGGCGATCGCCGTGACCATCGCCGCTGCGATCAGCTCGAGCACTGCGTCAGCCGATCGCGGGTGGATTCATGGCTGCCTCCGTTCGACGGCTCTCGTGCCGCCGCTGGTGAGCCTGCCGTCGTGGATGCCGACGACGCGGTCGAACCCGCCGAGCAGGCTCTCGTCGTGCGTGATCACGACGACGCCGCGACCGTCTCTGGCTGCGGCGATCGCGGCGGCGACGACCTTCTTGGCGTTCTCGGCGTCGAGGTGCCCGGTGGGTTCGTCGAAGATCAGGAAGCGTGCGTCGGAGGCGAGCAGGCGGGCGGCCGCGATGCGCTGCCGCTGACCCCCGGAGACCTGCGCTCCCGCCTCGCCCACGTGCGTGTCGAGCCCGTCCGGAAGGGCATCGAGCCAGGGCCCGAGTCCCGTTGCCCGCAGCGCCTCCGTCAGCTCGTCGTCACCCGCCTCGGGCGCGGCGAGCGCCAGGTTCGCGCGAATCGAGGTGGCGAAGAGGTGGGCGTCCTGGGGCGCCAGCCGCACCGCCTTGCGCAGCTCGTCCGAGTCCAGCCCGCGGACGTCGGTGCCGCCGAACTCGACGGTGCCGCGATCGGGATCGCGGAAGCGCGTCAGCAGGTCGGCGATCGTGCTCTTGCCGGTGCCACTGCGCCCGACGAGGGCGACGGCCTCCCCGGGGGAGACCGTGAGCTCGGCATGGTTCAGGATCGCCTCCGACTCGCCCGGGTAGGAGAAGTCGACCCCGCTCATCCGCAGCGGGCCGGCGGCGGGAAGGGGACGGGGCGATGCGGGCTCGGGGACCGGGTCGGGTCGCGAGGTGATCGCGTCGAGCCGCGCGGCCGCGTCGGAGACGGCGTCGACGGAGGTAGCGGCGGCGCCGAGTGGGGTGAAGATCTCAGCCGAGGCGAGCGCCAGCAGCACGAGCGCGGCCAGCACGACCCCGGCGATCTCCCCGTCGCCGATCGCCGGGATCGCGACCAGCGCCATCACGACGGCGGCTCCGGCGGCGACCGCTTCGGCGAGGCCGGCCGCGAGCCCCGAGGCCACCGCATCGCGGCGCATCAGCCGCGCGAGCCGCCCTCCGGTATCGGCCGTGCGCCGTTCCCAGTCCTCCTCTCTGCCGGCGACCGCGATCTCGGGTGCCGCCTGAACCAGCGTCGTCATCTCGGCGGTCGCGGAGGCGCGCGCCGAGGCCTGCCGGGTGCCTGAGCGGCGCGCGACGGTGCGGACGAGGAGCGGCGCGACGATCGCGCCCGCGATCAGCACCGCGATCATCGCGGCGCCGGCGGCGGGGAGGATCAGCCCTGCGGCGAGGACGGCGATTGCACCGGCCAGAATCGCGGTCGCAACCGGCAGCACGGCCCGCAGGTAGAGGTCCTGCATGCGGTCGGCATCGGCGACGAAGCGGGAGAGCAGGTCGGCGTTGGAGACCCCCGGCAGTCCGGCTGGGACGAGCGGCACGAGCCGGCGGAAGAACCGAAGCCGCAGGTCGGTAAGGCTGCGGAAGGCGACGTCGTGGGAGGTGAGGCGCTCGTAGTAGCGCAGCAGCGAGCGCGAGATGCCGAAGAAGCGGACGCCGACGATCGCGACCCCGAGCGTGAGGATCTGCGGCTGCTGGGCGGCGCGGCTGATCAGATAGCCGGAGACGGCGAGGAGGGCTCCGGCGGCGCAGATCGTCAGCGCGCCGAGGATCGCGGCGCGCGTCGCCAGCGGCCAGCGGGAGCGCGTGGCCAGCAGGGCCTCGATCACGCGATCACCGGCTGGCCGGAGGTGGAGACGGGGGAGGGGTCGGGGCGCCTTGGCGCGCGCAGCTCGACGCGGCGGTCGGCCAGCCGCACGAACTCCGGGCGGTGGGCCACGAGCAGCGCGCTGCGGCCCTCGAGCAGATCCGCGGTGGCGGCGGCCACGGCGCGTTCAGACCCCTCGTCGAGGTTGGCGGCGGGCTCGTCGAGGATCACGAGCGCCCCCGGTCGCAGGAAGGCCCGGGCGAGGGCTATGCGCTGGCGCTGACCCATCGAGAGTTCGCGGGAGCCGTCGCCGATCGTCGTCTCGATCCCCTCGGGAAGCTCCTCGGCGAACGCGAGCGCATCAGCGCGGCGAAGCGCTTCGAGCACGTCCGCCTCGGAGGCGTCGGGAGCGGCGAAGCGGACGTTGTCGGCGACCGATGCCGGGAAGATCGTCGGTCGCTGCGGGATCCACGAGATCCGCCGCCGCCACTCGCGCGGATCGACGTCGGCGAGGTCGATCCCTCCACACGCGACGCGCCCCAT
This sequence comes from Thermoleophilales bacterium, assembly GCA_020636895.1. GTDB lineage: Bacteria > Actinomycetota > Thermoleophilia > Solirubrobacterales > 70-9 > RHKX01. The sequence goes on from JACJWZ010000001.1 coordinate 767,049, forward strand.
GGCCGGGTCGGCGAGGCGCATCAGCAGGTGGGTGAGCGTGGTCTTGCCGGCGCCCGAGGGACCGACCAGCGCGACCGTCTCGCCGGGTTCGATCGCCAGCGTGAAGCCGCTCAGCGCCGGCTCACGGCTGCCGGGATAGGAGAACGCGACATCGTCGGCGATCAGCGTCGAGCGCGCCGGGTCGGGACAGGGGCGCGGCGACTCGGCGACGCTGACCGCGGCGGGCGCGTCGAGGATCTCGAAGATCCGCTCTGCGGCCGCGAGGCCGTCGGTGGAGGCGTGGTACTGCGCTCCGAGGCGGCGCAGTGGCATGTAGACCTCGGGCGCGAGGATCAGCACCGTCAACCCTGCCGCGAGCCCGAGGTCGCCGGCGGCGAGCTGGACTCCGATCACCGCGGCTACGAGCGCTACGCCGATCATCGCCAGGAGCTCGAGCACCAGGGCCGAGAGGAAGCCGACGCGGAGCGTCCGGATCGTCTCGTCGCGGTAGCGCTCCCCGGAGCGCTCGATCGTCTCGATCTGCGCATCGGCGCGGGCGTTGGCGCGCAGCGTCTTGAGGCCGGTGACGACATCGAGGAAGTGCCCTGAGAGCACCGTGAGCGTCCGCCAGCGCTCATCCGCCCGGCGCTTGGCCGCGCGGCCGACGAGGACCATGAAGATCGGGATCAGAGGCACCGTCACGGCCAGGACCGCCGTGGCGATGAGATCGCGCGGCGCGCTCCAGATCAGGATCGCGAGCGGCCCGATGCAGGAGATGACGAGCTGGGGCAGGTAGCCCGCGAAGTAGGCCTCGAGGGCGTCGACCCCCTGCACGCTCGCCGTCGCGAGCTCGCCGCGCTGCTCGCCGGCGAGGCCGCCTGGCCGCTCTCTGAGGAGCTTCGTGGCGAGTTGCCGGCGGAGTCCGCTCATCACCGCCACGGCGCCCCAGCGACCGGCGGTCTCGAACATCGAGGCGATCAGTCCACGGGCGACCGCGAGGGCGGCGAGGGCGATCAGCTCGCCGCTCAGGTCGGCGACGCTCTCACCGTCGAGGAACGCCCGCGAGATCACGTTCGCGAGCAGCGTCGCCTGCACGATCAGCAGCGCGACGGAGACGACACCGAGAACGGCGTCGATCGCCAGCAGCCGGCGGCCGGGCCCCGCGGACCTCAGCAGCCGGCGGCCGAGCTCATTCACTCATTTCACCCCGGCGCCCCTCGATCAGGTCGAGGGGCGTGCGGGCGTCGCCGAAGTCCTCGGCGCCGAGCCGCTGCCGGAAGACCCAGTAGGTCCAGCCCTGGTAGAGGAGGACGACCGGGACGAGGGCGACGGCGACCACCGTCATCACGGAGAGCGTGTAGTGCGACGAAGCGGCGGCGCTGAGCGTCAGGTCGTAGGCGGAGCTGGTGCTCGAGACCATCGCGTTCGGGAAGAGGTCGCAGAACAGCGCCGTGAACATCAGCACGGTTCCCAGCGACGTTGCGACGAACGCCTTGCCCGGGCTCTCGGCGACGGTCACGCTGGCGCCGATCAGGGCGACGACTGCGCCGGCGGCGATCACAGCCGAGAGGATCTCGACGCTGCCACCGTCGCTCGTCTGGCGGATCACGGTCCAGATCAGGAAGATGGCGACGAGCGCGGTGGCGGCCGGCATCGCCTTGACGGCGATCGCCTTCGACCGCTCGCGGATCTCCGCCTTGGTCTTCAGCTCGAGGTAGCAGGCGCCGTGGGCGAGGAAGAGCGCAAGCGTCGCCAGCCCGCCGGCGAGCGCATATGGCTTCAGCAGGTCGAAGAGGGTCCCGGTGAACTCGCCGTCGGCGCCGATCGGCGAGCCGCCGACGATGTTCGCCCAGCCGACGCCCCAGATCAGGGCGGGCACGAAACTGCCGACCGCGAAGGCGATCTCCCAGCGCTTGCGCCAGGTCGGGTCGGTCCGCTTGCCCCAGAGCTCGAAGAAGACGCCGCGGACGATCAGCGCCGCGAGGATCAAGAACAGCGCGAGGTAGAACCCCGAGAAGAGCGTCGCGTACCACTGCGGGAACGCCGCGAAGGTGGCGCCGCCCGCGACCAGCAGCCAGACCTCGTTGCCGTCCCAGACGGGTCCGATGGAGTGGATGACGGCGCGCTTCTCGTCGTCGTCCTTGGCGACGGCGCGCAGCAGCATGCCGACGCCGAAGTCGAACCCCTCGAGCACGAAGTAGCCGAGCCAGAGGATGCAGATGAGGACGAACCAGAGGCCCTCGAGAAATGAAACTCCGTCCATGGTTATCGAACCTCAGTAGGCGAGTGCCAGGTCGTCTTCGCGGGTGTCTTCCTCGCCTGGTTCCTTCTCCGGATCCGGGCCCTTCTTCGCTTTCTCGAGGAAGATCCGGCCGGCGATGATCGCCAGGACGAGGTACAGCAGGGTGAAGCCGATCAGCGTGACGAGCACCTCGAACGTGCTGACGGCGGGGGAGCCGGCGTCGGAGGTCTTCAGCATCCCGAAGACCACCCAGGGTTGACGCCCCATCTCGGTGAAGATCCAGCCGGCGGTGTTGGCGATGAACGGGAGCGCCGCGCCGAACACCATCAGCTTCAGGTAGGGACGGGACTCCTCGAGCTTGTTCTTGCGGATCAGCCACCAGCCGACGAAGCCGAGCACGGCCGCCAGGAAACCGACCCCGAGCATCGCGCGCCAGGACCAGTAGGCGACGGCGACGATCGGCGCGTACTCGCCGGGCCCGAACTTCTCCTGGTACTCGGCGTTGATGTCATTGATGCCCTTGATCTCACCGTTCGGGTATCCGGTGGTGATGTAGGAGAGGACGTTGGGGATCTCGATGTTGCGGTTCAGGCCCTCGGGGTTCGACTTGAAGTCGCCCGTGGCGAACAGGGATAGCCCGGCGTGGTCCTTCGTCTCGAAGACGGCGTCGGCGGCGGCCATCTTCATCGGCTGCTGCTCGGTCATCAGGATGCCGTTGAAGTGGCCGACAATCACCGTGACGAGCGCGGCTACGGCGAGCGTCGGGATCGCCGCGCGGATCGAGCGGCTGAACACGCCCATCCCCGCCTCGTTGCCGCGCAGGATGTGCCAGGCGGAGATCGCGATCACCATCATCGAGCCGGTGATCGCGGCGGCCAGCAGGGTGTGGGCGAAGGCGTAGAGGGCGGTGCTGTTGCCGAGCACGGCGAAGATCGAGGTCAGCTCGGCCTTCCCGTCGACCAGCTCGTAGCCGACCGGGTGCTGCATCCAGGAGTTGGCGGCGAGGATGAAGAAGGCGGAGAGCGCGGTGGAGAGCGAGACGGCCCAGATGCAGGCGAGGTGGACCTTGGGTGAGAGCTTGCCCCAGCCGAAGATCCAGAGGCCCAGGAACGTCGACTCGACGAAGAACGCGGCGAGACCCTCCATCGCCAGGGGCGCGCCGAAGATGTCGCCGACGAAGCGCGAGTAGTTCGACCAGTTCATCCCGAACTGGAACTCCTGCACGATCCCGGTGACGACCCCGAGCGCGAACGAGATCAACATCAGCTTGCCCCAGAACTTGGTGGCGCGCTTCCACTGCTCGTTGCCGGTCCGGTACCAAGCGGTCTGGCAGATCGCCACCCAGGCCGCGAGGCCGATTGTCAGGGGCACGAACAAGAAGTGGTAGACGGTCGTAATGCCGAACTGCCAGCGAGCGAGGTCGAGGGAGGTCACGCCGAGAAACCTAACGGTTAGCTAAGACCTTCTGCCCGAGTCGGACCCCGTAGCTGCCTCGGTAGCCGGTACTGATACCGATATGGACGAGCCCACCATGGACGAGCCCAGAACAGCCCAACTCGAGCGCCTGCTCGCGGTCGGCCGCAGTCTCGTCTCGGTTGCCGAGCCCGACGAGGTCCTCGATCACGTGATCGAGGCGGCCCGCGACCTGACCGGCGCCCGGTACGCCGCCCTCGGCGTCCTCGACCGTGACGGCGTCGGCCTCGAGCGGTTCATCTTCACGGGGATGGACGAGGAGACGCGTGCCGGGATCGGTGACCTCCCGCGCGGGCTCGGCATCCTCGGGGAGCTGATTCGCCACCCCGAGCCGCTGCGGCTCGAGGAAATCGGCGCCCACCCCCGCTCGCACGGCTTCCCTGGCGGCCATCCGCCGATGAGCTCGTTCCTCGGTGTGCCGATCTGCATCCGCCACGAGGTCTTCGGGAACCTGTATCTGACCGAGAAGGAGGGCGGCGGTCCGTTCAGCGACGAGGACGAGCGCCTGCTGGTGGTGCTCGCCGAGTGGGCGGCGATCGCGATCGAGGGAACGCGTTCGCTCGCGGCCGAGAAGCTTCGCCTCTCGATCGAGTCCTCGGAGCTCGAGCGGCGGCGCTGGGCCCGGGAGCTGCACGACGAGACCCTGCAGGAGCTCGGCGCGCTGCGGGTCATGCAGGAGGGCGCGCTGCGCGCCTCCGACCCGGAGGCCGCGCGCGAGGCGCTGGCGCGAGCGGGGCGTCAGGTGGAGAGCGTCATCGCTTCCCTGCAGGGTCTGATCACCGACTTGCGGCCGGCCGCCCTCGATCAACTTGGTCCGCAGTCCGCAATCGAGGCACTCGTCGAGCGGATCACCGAGCGCAGCGATCTCACGATCGACCTCGACTTCGACCTGGCCTACGAGGGCGGGCGCGTGCGTGAGCGGCTGACCCCCGAGCTCGAGGCGGCCATCTACCGGATCGTGCAGGAGGCGCTGAGCAACGTCGTCAAGCATGCCGAGGCCGATCGGGCCCGGGTGCTGGTCGAGGAGCGCGAGGACTCGGTCGTCGTCACGGTCGAGGACGACGGCGACGGGTTCGCGCCGAGAATGGGCGGACGCGGGTTCGGGATCGTCGGGATGCGCGAGCGGGCCGAGCTGCTCGGGGGCAGGTTCGAGGTCCGCACCGCCCTCCGGGGCCGTGGCTGCAGAGTCCGGGCCGAGCTGCCGGTGTCCCGGGTCGGGGAGGCCTGAGCTCCAGGGCTCAGCGGCCGGCGAGGCCGTTCTCGATCGCGTAGGCGACGAGCTCGGCCCGCGTCGAGCGCCCGGTCTTGCGCTGGATGTTGGCCCGATGCGTCTCGACCGTGCGCACGCTGAGCACGAGCTTGTCGGCGATCTCGGGGTTCATGTATCCGAGGGCGAGCAGCTCCAGGACCTCGATCTCGCGAGGGGTCAGGTCGTCGGGTGGGCCATCGGCGGTCTCGGGGGTCGCGGCGAGCCGCGCTCCGAGACCGGGGTTGATGTAGGTCTTGCCATCGACGACGGCGCGGATCGCATCGACCAGCTCACTCGCCGCGGACTGCTTGACGACGAAGCCCTTGGCTCCCGCCGCGAAAGCCTGCCGCGCGAAGGGCGGCTCGTTCTGCATCGTCAGCACGACGACCTCGGTTCCGGGGGAGATCTCCTGCACCTCGGGGATCAGCTCGAGGCTGGGCTTCCCGGGCATGCTCAGGTCGAGGACGAGGATCGCCGGCTTGTGGCCGAGGACGAAGCGCGCGGCCTCGTCGCCGTCGGAGGCCTCCGCGACGACGCGGATGTCGGGCTCCTCGCTCAGCACGAGCCGGATCCCGTCCCTGACGAGCCGATGATCGTCGGCGAGCACGACTGTTATCTCGTCGGCGTTGGTCTCCCGCGACATCGCTGGCAGCTTAGGCGCCGAGGCCGCCTCGGGCACCCCTGGGGGGCGCGAATGGCAGCTGGGTGGCCGCCACGGATGCCGCCCATCCGGCCGATCCGCTTGCATTCCCAGGATCGGAGCTGAGACGAGCCATCTGGAGGAGCGGCGCGAGCGGCGCGAGCGACGTCTGCTGGTCGGGTACGCGCGCGACGTCCACGGCGAGGACTCGCTGGCGCTGGCCGACGTCCTCTGCGGGCTGATGGGAGCACGTCCGACCGTGCTGCGCGTCGTGCCGGTCGCCGGCTTCCTGCTCGGGGACGACATCGACCTCGCCCTCGAGCGCGAGGCCCACGACGGCCTGACGTTCGCGCAAGAGCGGCTCGCAGCCCATGATCCGCGGACACGGGCTACCGGCGATTCCTCCATCCCGCGGGCGCTGTTCGACGAAGCGGAGCGTGAGGGCTCGAGCGTGATCGTCGTCGGCTCCACCCATCGCGGCAAGGTCGGGCGGCTGCTGGCTGGAAGCACCGCCACCGCGCTTCTGCACGGAGCCCCCGCCGCGGTCGCCGTCGCGCCGCTCGGGTACGCCGAGGCCGAGCCCCGTTCGGTCAAGCGCATCGGAGTCGCCGTCGACGGCTCCGATGAGTCGCTGACCGCGCTCGCCGGGGCGATCGAGCTCGCCGACGCGGCGGGAGCCGAGCTCGCCATCTTCACCGCGGTGGAACCGACGACGTTCGGATACGGCCCCGCGATCGAGGCGCTGACGGCCGGTGAGATCGAGAGCGAGGCCACCGAGCACGCGCGCCGGGTGCTCGCGGATGCCGTCGACCGAGTGCCCGCTGACATCCCGGGGCGCAGCCACCTGATCCGCGGCGACATCGGACAGCAGCTCGAGGAGGAGTCGAAGCACCTCGACCTGCTGATGCTCGGCTCGCGCGGCTACGGACCGTTGCGTGCAACGTTGATCGGCTCGGTCTCACGCCATGCCGTCAGCTCCGCCCACTGCCCGGTTCTGATCACGCCACGCGGCGTAGGAAGCCAACCATTCGGGGATCCGGAGGCGGCCGCCGACTGAAGACGATCCTGGAGGGGCACGGGGTTGCGGGGGGAGTTGTCAGGAACCTGGTCCGGGGACCGACCTCTCCGGTCGAGACGGACAGGACGTCCGCTTGAAGGACGGGAAGCGGGCGGCACGGATGCCGCTCCGCGACCCCTTCGAGGGTCCGCGTGGGGGGGCGCGGGCCCTCGAAGGGGCCGGTCCGCCGCTGATCGTGCTGCGCTGGAGGGCGCCGGCATCGGAGTCGGAGGCGCCGCCCTGGCCGAGCGCACGTAGCGGCAAGTGGGACCGGCCGGCCGGCGCTAGCGGTAGTTTCACGCGGGCGCCAGTCCGTCCGGACCCCTCGGCAGGGGGCGCGGAGATGGAGATTTCGGAGGAACCACGGCCATGAGCCATCGCAAGGAGCAGAAGAGAGAGCTGAAGGAGAAGCGCCTCGCGGCCGAGAAGGCCGAGGCCGAGGCCGCGGCGCGGAAGCGCCGCTCCGCGTTGATCGCCGGCGGGGTGGGCCTGGTGGCGCTGATCGGGATCGTCGTGTTGATCGTCGTGAGCCAATCCGGCAAGGACGACGCCAAGGTCGAGGGCACCGATCTCTTCGCCAACGTCCCGCAGAAAGGGATCGCGATCGGCGACGAGGACGCTCCCGTCACGGTCATCGAGTTCGCCGATCTCCAGTGCCCCTTCTGCCGCGATTTCGCGATCCACGAGCTGCCCGGGATCGTCAAGGACTACGTGAAGCCCGGCGACGTCCGGATGGAGCTTCATCTCCTGGCGTTCATCGGCGCGGACTCGGAGACCGGACGCCAGATCGCCGCCGCCGCCGCGCAGCAGGACCGGATCTGGCCGCTCGCCGAGAACGTGTACTCCCACCAGGGAACGGAGAACACCGGCTACCTCACCGAGGACTTCATGCGTGACCAGGGCGAGGCGGTGGAGGGGCTCGACATCGATCAGGCCATCTCCGACCGCGGTTCCGAGGAGGTCTCGCAGTACGAGCAGAAGAGCGAGGAGGAGGCACGGAAGTCCGGCGCCACCTCGACCCCGGCGTTCCTCGTCGGCCCCACCGACGGGAAGAAGGAGCTCGTGGACGCCGACGGCCTGCGGGACGCGATCGACAAGGCGCTCGCCGAGACGAAGGGGTGAGCGCGGCCGCCTGAGGGGACGACGATGGGCGCGCGCGAAGAAGCGGAGGACGGACGAGGCGGCCGCACGGCCCTCACCTTCGACCGCCGCTGCCTCGCCCACGAGAACGGCTCGATGCTGGAGGACGCCCGCGCGGCGTCGTGGCTCGACGTTCCCCACTACGAGCGCCCAGAGCGCCTGGGTTGGAGCCTCGACGTCCTCCAGCGCTCGGGGCTGCTCGATCGCCTCGCGCAGCTGCCTTCGCGACCGGCGAGCCGCGAGGAGCTCGAGCGGGTCCACGCGCCGGCGATGCTCGACGCCCTCGAGGCCGCCTGCGCCCGCGGCGAGCCGGCGGAGGTCGGCCCCGGGGCCCGGATCGGACGTGATTCCTGGGAGCCCGCGCTGCTCGCGGCGGGGTGCACTCTCGCCGCGGTCGAGGCGGTCCTCGCGGGTGAGGCCGACAACGCCTTCGCGCTGGTCCGCCCGCCCGGCCATCACGCTACGCCGGAGGAGCCGATGGGCTTCTGCCTGCTCAACAACGTGGCGATCGCCGCTCGTCACGCGCAGCACCTCGGCGCCCGGCGGGTCGCGATCGTCGACTGGGACGTCCACCACGGCAACGGCAGCGAGACGATCTTCTGGGAGGACCCGTCGGTGCTGTTCGTCTCCCTGCACCAGGACGACCTCTACCCGGTGGGCCGCGGCGCGGCGGGCGACCGCGGCGCGGGTGCGGGGGAGGGGACGACCCTCAACGTCCCGCTGCCGCCGGGCACGGGGGACGACGGCTACGCGTACGCGTTCGAGCGCCTCGTAGAGCCGGCGGTTCGAAGCTTCGGTCCCGACCTCCTGCTGGTCTCCGCCGGCCAGGACCCGGCCGCATCCGACCCGCTCGGCCGCATGTGCGTGACCACCGACGGCTTCCGGGCCTTGACCGACCGTGCGCTGGCGCTGGCCGATGAGCTCTGCGGCGGCCGGCTCGTCGTCGTCCTGGAGGGTGGCTACAGCCTCGAGCACGTCGCCTTCGCGAACCTCGCAATCGCCGAGGCGCTGGCGGGAGCCACACCGTCGATCGCCGCGGACCCGCTGGAGCTCGACATCCCGCGCGGCCTGCGCGGCTTCGAGCGCGACGCGATCGACGCGACGGCGCCGCCGTCCTGAGCACCCGGTCGCGGCCCGAGGCGTCGCCCGTTCACAATGTGGGGCAGAGATGTTCGCCGTCCTCGAAGCCGGGATCCCGCTGCTCATCGGGATCGCCTACGGATACCGCGTCGCGAAGCTGCAGCGGATCGGCCGGGCGCCCTCGGCCGCTCGGCAGGTCGCGTTCATCTGCGGCCTGCTGATCGTCGCGATCACCGCCGTTCCGCCGCTCGGCCCGATCTCCGGCGATCTCGTGCTCGGGCACATGATCACCCACACCCTGCTCACCGACGAGGCCTCGCTGCTCTTCGCGATCGGCCTCACCGGACCGGTGCTCGGCCCGGTGATGACGGCGCCGGGTCTGCGCTGGTTCCGTCAGCTCACACACCCGGTCGTGGTCCTCGTGCTCTGGATCGGCGTCATCTACGCCTGGCACACGCCGACGCTCTACCAGGCGGCGAGCGGCGAGGGCTGGATCCACATGCTCGAGCACGCCTCCTTCATCACGGTGGGGACGCTGCTTTGGATGTCGGTGCTCGGCACCTTCCCGCAGCCGTCGTGGTTCGGACCGCCGGCGCGGGTCGGGCTCGTCGTCGTCGCCCACCTCGCGATGATGGGGCTGGCGAACATCCTCATGTGGTCGGGCGACATCTACTACCCCGACTACGCGCAGAGCGCCCTCGACCGGGGGATCGATCCGCAGACCGACCAGGGGATCGCGGGCGCGATCCTGATGCTCCAGGGCGGGCTGATCATGATCTCGGTCTTCATCTTCGCCCTGATGCGCTGGCAGCGAGTGGACATGGAGAAGCAGCATCTGCTCGACTTCGCCCTCGCCCACGGCGTCAAGCTCGACGAGGACCGGGCCGCGCGCGCAGCCTCGGCCGGTACCGGCGACCTGCTCCGCAGCCGGATCGAGCGGGCCGCCGGTGAGCATCGGGCCGTAGAGCGAGACGAGCCGGTGGGCGCATCATGACCCCGACCCTGCTCCTCGCCCACCACACGCTTGGCCACGCGAGCGAGCAGTTCGCGATCTACTTCGGGCCGGTGATCGTCCTCGTGATCGTCCTCGTGATCGCCAGCAAGCGCCACGCGCGGACATCGGGTGAGGAGGGCCTGATCGAGCTCGAGGACGAAGGCGACGAGGCGGGTGAGGAGACGGTCACCGCCGGTTCCGGGGGCGCAACCAGCGCGCGCGGGGGAAGCTAGCCCGGCGGCCCCGGCCTTCCGCCCTGCGGCCCTGCGCCCCTGAGGAGGCTCGTCGCAGCGGCTACTTCGTGGTGCCGAGGGTCAGGTACGAGGGCTCGCCGCGGCGCCGGACGACCGTGTGCGTTCCCAGCTGCTCGCCGGAGCTCGCCGAGGGCTGGAAGTGGCCGACGTCGGCGCCCTGGATCGTCAGCCGCAGCCGGTGACCCTTCTCGATCACCCAATCGGTCGCCTGGATCCCGATCCGGAGCTTGACCGGCCTGCCCGGCTTCGTCGGCCGCGCCGCCGGCTTCGTCATCGCGTAGAAGGGCTCGACGGGATCCCCGTTGGGGGCGAAGACGGAGCGTTTGCGGTCGAGGGCGCGGCGGCTCGCGAGCAGCGATCCCTGCGTGATCGGAACTGAGTTGCCGTCGGCCTCGACATCGGAGATACGCGCCACCCACAGCGGGTCGGCGGCGGTGCTCTTGCCCTGGAGCGTCAGCGAGATCGGGCCGTTCAGGTGCAGATCGGCCGGCAAGGGCGGCGTCGTGTAGGTGAGGGCCGTGTCCTCCTCAGGCCGCTGGTCGAGGTTGCACGGGTTGCTCGCGGGGATCGACCCGGCGCTGTATTGGATCAGCGACCGCGAGCAGGCGCCGGCGTCCGGGTCCTCGAGCCCGCCGTCGTTCCCGCGGTTCCGCTTGGGGCGCTTCGTCAGGCTGCCGTCGTTGAGCGAGACCGCCGAGCCGCTCGCGCGCCCTGAGAGATACAGCCGCCGGTAGCGGGTTCGCGGCACCGGCCAGTCGGAGTAGCGGCGCCAGCGGTCGACGCCCTGGTCGAACAGGGTCACCGGCCCGAGGTCCGTGACGCCGTTCCGCTCACCCTTGAGCCAGTGATCGAACCAGGCGAGTTCGAGATCACCGATCACGTACCGGTTCTCGGGGCCGATGGACTTCGGGCTCGAGTAGTGCGTCCATGGCCCGATCACGAGCTGCTTGCGACCGGGCTTCAGCTCCATGTCGCGGTACTGCCGCGGCGAGGCGCTGAAGAAGAGGTCCTCCCAGCCGGTGTAGACCATCGTCGGCGTGCGGTACCTGCTGACGTCCACGGATCGCTCGCGCCACCGCGGCAGGTCCCAGTTGAGCGCGCCGCTCTCCATCCCCTCCATCGCCTGCTCGCGGAACGTCCCGGCCGGATCGCTGCCGAAGTTGGCGAGGCTGTTCCAGAGCACGGCCCCCCTCGACCAGACACCGCCCTCGGTCATGAACTCGCGGTAGATGTCGGTCGGGGAGCCGCCGACGAACGCGGCTTTCAGCGCCTTCGGCCTCTTCTCGACGGTGCGGTTCGCGCTCGCTCCCATGTAGGAGAAGCCGGTGACCCCGACCCTCCCCGTCGACCACGGCTGCCGCGCCGCCCAGGCGACGAGCTCGCGCCCGTCCCGGCGCTCGCGCTCGTCGAGCACCCCGAAGGCGCCGTCGGAGGTGCCCGTGCCGCGGACGTCGACGAGCACGTAGACGTACCCGAAGTTCGCGTAGCGCGTCGCCGGTGCGAGCGCCTTGCTGTATGGGGTCTGCTCGATGATCACCGGGAAGCGGCCGGGGGCGGGGGAGCCGTCCGCGAGCGCGGGGGCGGTGACGTCGGCCGAGAGGACGACGCCGTCGTCCATCGTGATCAGCACGTCGCGCGTCACTGATTCGCCCGGGTAGGAGGGGGAGGGGGGCTCGAAGCCCGCCCACGTGCGCTTCGGCGCCGCGGTCGCGTGGGCCGCGAGCGCACCCAGCAGCAACGTCGCTGCGGCCACCGCCAACGCGCTTGTCAGGCCTCTCCGGAGCACCGCAGTGCAGGCTATCAACTGAAATGAGGATTTCTTCAGTTATGCGTGTCGGGCGCCACCGGCTCCGATCAGGGCCTGGTCGCGGCGCCCTCGACCACCATCGCCTCGATCCCTTGGCGCCGTTGGATGCGGCCGCTCAACCGCGTCAGCCGATGGGGGCTGAGCCGCGTTGCCATTTCAGTCCGGATGGAGGACCGAAATGGCAACTCGCGCGGTCGGTCACGCGTTCTCGGGCGACAAAAGGGCTTGCCGAACCGAGTTTCGTGCGATTTGATGCCCTTGAATGTCCAGTGGGAGGTCAGCGTTCCTCGGTTGTGTGGCGGTCGCGCTCTGGCTGCTGAGCGCGGGCACGGCCGCGGCGACCCAGACGGTGGTCGTCACCAACGGCGGTGGCTCGAGCGCAGCCGCCTACACCGCGAGCCCGACCGGCGGCCTGACTCCTGTCGCCGGTTCACCGTTCACCACCGGTCAGGATCCGCACGGGGTCGCGTTCACTCCTGACGGGCGTTTCGCGTATGTCGCGAACCAAGGCGACGACGACATCTCGCGATTCTCGGTCGCGGATGACGCGCAGCTGACGCCGCTGGGAACGACGCCGACCGGGGCCAACCAGCCAGCCGGTCTGACCGTCAGCGCCGACGGTTCGCTGCTCATGGCGAGCAACCGGGACGGCACCGACACGGCACCGCGGGTCTCGGTGTTCAACATCGATGCGGCCACCGGTGGGCTGACCGCCGTAACGGGGTCACCGTTCAACGTCGGCATCTTCGACCCCCGGGGCATCGTCATGACCGCCGATCGCAGGTTCGCCTACGTCTCCGGGCGGCGCGGGCCGACGGGGCCGCCGGCCACGAACGCGCAGAGCGCGCTCGCCGTACTCAGCATCGGCGCGAACGGCGCTCTGACGCCGATCGTCGGCTCGCCCTTCTACAACGCGGCTCTCCTCGCGGGGTTCGGGATGAGCATCTCGCCGGATGGCGGCCGCCTCTTCATGGCGCAGGCGAACGACCAGAAGATCAGCGTCTACAACCTCAACCAATCCAATGGGGCGCCGTCGTTCGTCGCTCCGTTCAACTCGGTCAACCAATCGCCGATCGAGGTCGAGCCCACGACCGACGGGTTGCGCCTCTACGCGTCGGAGGTCTTCGGCAAGTCGGTCGAGGGCTTCTCGATCAACCAGGGCACCGGTGCGCTGACGACGATCCCGGGAACACCCGAGGACCTCGGGCAGCAGGCGCAGAGCCTGAAGATCACCCCCGACGGAAACACCCTGTTCGTCTCGCGCCTCTTTGATCCCGGCAGCGTCTCGTCGCTGTCGATCGCGGCGAACGGCGACCTCTCCCTGAACGGCGCCCCGACGGCGACGGGGGGACCGTTCCCGTCGAACTTCGGGGTCGGCATCGCTCCTACCCAGACGCCCGACGTGGCGTTCGATCACTCCGCGGTGACCCCCGGGCAGCCGACCACCTTCACCTCCACCAGCACGGTGCGCGGCGGCTACGCGACCCGCTTCGACTGGGACTTCGGCGACGGCACGACCCTCGCCGACGGCGGCCCGGACGCCACCCACACCTTCGCCGACACCAAGCCGTACACGGTGACCCTGACCGTGGCCAACGACTGCGACCCGGCGGCGATCTACACCGGCGAGGTCGTCTGGATCGGCAGCCGCGTCGTCTGCAACGGCCCGCGCACCGCGACGGGCTCCGTGACGGTCGATGCCGGCGTCGTCCTCAAGGCGAAGGCGAAGTCGAAGCAGCCGGCGGGCAAGGTGGTCGTCAAGCTCACCTGCCCCGAGGGGGACTGCACGGTCGAGCTCTCGGGCAAGACGAAGGGCAAGGGCAAGTCCTTCAAGCTCAAGCGCAAGTCGGTCGACGTCCCGGCGGCTCAGAAGACCAAGGTCAAGCTCAAGTACGCGAAGGGCAAGAAGGCGGTCCGCAAGCTCAAGGACCTCGCCGCCAAGGGCAAGCTGAAGACGAAAGTCGTCGCAACGGCCACCGACGCGGCAGGCAACGAGACGACGCAGCGGCTGAAGGTGAAGGTGAAGCCCAAGAAGTAGCGAGGTCGGGGACCGGTCAGCAGGCCGTTCCTCGCGCCGCGGACGCGGGAAACCACGTCCGGATGAGTTCAGCGGACGATCTGACCGACGAAGGGACACATGGGAACGGGAATCGATCGGTCGGCATTGTCCACCGCTATACACAATGAAGCAACAGAACCCGCTTATATATGCGGGTTCTGACACCCCGGTGTCAAAGGAGCCCCGATCTCCTACAGTCGGGACATGCTCTACGAGAGCCGGACAGAGGGACTCTGCTGGTGGTGCCGAGCAGCTCCAGCGGACTCGCGCGAGCACAAGCTGAAGAAGACCGACTTGAAGCGCCAGTTTGGCCCCGGCCCTTATCCGGAGCTCAGCTCCCATAAGGACGGCGGCGACCGGTTCATTCAGGGCCCCGACAGCGTGGTCGTCAAGTTCAAGCCGACCCTGTGCTCGGATTGCAACAACCGACGAAGTCAGCCGCACGATCTCGCCTACGACCGATTCGCGGATTACGTCCGGGGCCACGATCGGCACATCCTGTCCTCGCGGGCGATCGACCTCCGTGCCGTCTATGGCCGCGACAGGTGGGAGGACGGGCGGGACGACATGCTCAGGTTCTTCGCGAAGCACGCTGGCTGCAGGCTCGCTGAGAACGGGATCGAGGTTCCCGAACCCCATCTGTGACTTCCTGGATGGGGGACCTGAGGCCTTCGCCGATCTCTCGATGCAGTTCTCTATCCGGGCGGACATCGCGAAGGCACACAGGGACGAATTGGCCGATGGGAGCCTGTGGCTCGGTGACCTGTCGTTCACAGAGCGTGACGTCCACGGTCACTGGCTCGTTATCGAGAGTCATTACGGGATGGGGTGGCTTCGGCTCCGATGGGGGATTGGGGTGGGCTCCGAGGCGTTTCCGTGGCCCTTCCGCGAACCGTTCGAGCGTTTGCCCTTTGCTACTACCGAGAGCGAGCGGGCTGAGTGGGGTGACGAGCCGGACGTGCGGATCGTCGTCTGAGGGGACTGCAGAGGCCGGGTCGGTTACCGATCCGTTACCACTTGCCCGGCGAGGCGCTCCGTGTCACTGGTCCGTGGACGGGAAAACCCCGCCTGAGCGGGCTTTCGCGGATGCCGGAGGAGGGACTTGAACCCCCGACACGCGGATTATGATTCCGCTGCTCTAACCAGCTGAGCTACTCCGGCGGGGGCGCGTGATCTTAGACGGGACGCGGCCGCGAGCCACCGCCCGATCCGCCAACGGCGATCATTCGGTCGCGACCTCCTCGGTCTCGGGGGCCGTTGGCGGCAGCCGTCGCGCCCAAGCGCCGTAGCGATCGGCCAGCGGGCCGGCGCTGAGCCCGTGCAGGAAGACGCTGAGGATCACGGTCACGAGCGTCGTCAGCACGACGGTGTCGATCGAGTGCAGCTCGGTGTCCTGCTCGAGAACGATGAGGGCGAGCACGACCGAGGCCAGGCCCCGTGGCCCGAACCAGCCGACGAAAGCGACGGTTCGCGCGCTCAGTCCCGATCCGATCATGGCGATCGCGACCGGGAGCATCCTGATCACGGTGAGGCTCAGCAATGCGTAGGCGGCGATCGCGAGGCTGATGCCGTCGAGCAGATCGACCGCGACGAGGCCGAGCGCGAAGAAGACGAAAGCGCCGACGAGAGTTCCCTCCTCGTCGGTGAACGCGACGGCGGGGGCGCTGTCGTCGCCGAGCTTCGAACCCGCGGCGAGGCCACCCACGTAGACCGCGATCAGGCCGCTGCCCCCCAGCTCCTCGGTGAACGCGAACAACGCGACCGCCACCGCCGCCATCGCGAGCTGCTCGGAGACGCCGCTCGCCCATCCCGCCCGCCGGCCGCGCAGCGCAAGCTGGGCGGCGATCATGCCGACGATGATCCCCGCCAGTGCCCCGATCCCGATCTTCTCCAGCGCGGTATTGGCCCAGTAGGAGCCGGGCTCGAACCCCTCGCTCACCGTCGCGCCGGTGACGAAGAGCAGCAGGAAGGGAACCGCGAGACCGTCGTTGAGCCCCGCCTCGACGCTGAGTGCCTGGCGCACGGTCCCGGGCACCCGCTCGTTCTCGACCACCGCGGCGCCGAGGGCGGCGTCGGTCGGCGCCAGGATCGCCGCCAGGGCCGCGCACTCCCACCAGTCGAGGCCCCCGAGCAGCAAAGCGCCGACCAGCGTCCCGAGGCCGATCGTCATCAGCATCCCCGGGCCGAGCAACCGCAGCGGGATGCCGTAGTCGCGGCGCAGCCAGGAGAGGTTGACGCGCGAGGCATCCGCGAAGAGGACGAGCGCGAGCGCGATCTCGGCGAGCGGAAGCAGGACTCCACGGGGCTCGCCGCCCGACAACGGATCGAGGGCCCCGGTCAGCGTGGCGAGCGCGCCGGCCACGAGGAAGGCCATCGGGCGCGACGCCCCGATTCCCTCGAGTCGCGTCGCGGCCAGTTCGTAGGCGGCGAAAGCCGCCGCGAAGATCCCGAGCGCCAGCACCTCGCAAGCCTAAGCTAGGTTCCGTAGCACCGGCTTCGGTGCCGGACTCCAGCCACAGAAAGGCAACCCTCATGTCTGATCGACCCGTCTTCCTTTACGCCGCGGTCTACGACGACGTCGCCGATGCCGAAGCCGACTACGAAGGCCTCCTCGAGCTTCACGCAGCCGGCCTCGTCGGCACCTTCGACTCGGCGGTGATCGAGAACGAGGACGGCAAGGTCCACGTGCACAAGACCGAGAAGCCGACCCAGCACGGCGCTTGGAGCGGGATCGCGGTCGGTGCGCTCGTCGGGATCCTGTTCCCACCCGCGATCATCGGCAGCGCCGCGGTAGGAGGTGTCGCGGGCGGCGTCATCGGCCATCTTTGGAAGGGCATGTCGAGGAGCGACCTCAAGGATCTCGGCGAGGCCCTGGACGACGGCGAGGCGGCGCTCGTCGTGATCGGCGAGTCCAAGATCGAGGAGCAGGTCGAGAAAGCCGTCAAGCGGGCCACGAAGGTGATCGAGAAGCAGATCGACGCCGACGCGGCCGAGCTCCAGCGTGAGGTCGAGGCGGCCGGAACGGATGCCTGAGTAGCTGCGACGAGCCTGAGCGGGGGCCGGGCGGCCTCAGCCGATCGCGCGCGCGATCCGGTCGCGAACCGCGCCGAGGCGCTCGATCAGCTCCGGCGGTTCATGGACCTCGAAGTCGTGACCGATCATCGCCACCCGGAGAGCGAGCCAGTCGAGATCGTCCTCGCTCGTCCGGTACTCGCAGGTCCGCTCGTCGATCGGCTCGATGTTCCCGAACAACCACGGCCGCCCCTCGAGCTCGGAGGCCGGGCAGTCGACGGTCACCCTCGCCTCATGGCGCGACCGGGCGGAGGCGAGGTTGGCGGAGACGTAGGCGGCATCGCCGGCGCCGCCCGGGAGCTCGCGTTCGGCGCACCGGCCGCCGGCTCCCGCCGGACGCTCGATCCGGTCGAGCCGGAACGTGCGCCAGTCCTCGCGCGTTGAGTCCCAGGCGAGCAGGTACCAGCGGCGGCCGAGGTTGACGAGCGATCGCGGCTCCACGAGCCGGCGGCTCGGCTCCCCGTCACGCCCGGTGTAGGCGAACCGGAGTCGTTCCCGGTCGCGGCATGCGGAGGCGACGACGGTCAGCACCTGAGGGTCGACCATCGGCCCGTTGCCGCTCGCCGGGGTTGCCACCGCGCCGAGCGCCTGCACCCGCCTGCGCAGATGCTTGGGCAGCACCTGCTCGAGCTTGACCAGCGCCCGGACGGAGGTCTCCTCGATCCCCGCGATCGAGGCGCCGGCGGCGGTCCGCAGGCCGACGGCGATCGCGATCGCCTCCTCGTCGTCGACCAGCAGCGGCGGCATCGCGGTGCCGGCCTCGAGCCGGTAGCCGCCCGCTGGGCCACTTACCGACTCGATCGGGTAGCCCAGATCGCGGAGCCGCTCGATGTCGCGGCGGACGGTCCGGCGCGAGACCTCGAGCCTGCTCTCGAGCTCGCCACCGGGCCAGTCGCGTCGCGCCTGCAGCATCGAGAGGAGGCTCAGCAGCCGGCTCGAGGTCGTCTCCGCCATCCGCGCAAGGTTCCCAGAGATCGAGGACGAGAACTGGCCTCGATACTGCCTCGTCCTGAACCGCAAGGGGCATGTTCCGCCATCTCGGCCTGCGGCTAGGATCCGCCGCCATGTCGCGCACCGCCACCGCCCCCAAGCTCGCCGTCCTCCTGATCGTCGCCGCGCTCGCGTTCGTCGCGGCCGGATGCGGGGATGACGACTCCGGCGGCGGCGGTACCACCGCGGAGACGGTCGGCGATACGTCCACGCCTACTACCGCCACCGATGAGGACACGACCGATGACGAGACGACCGATGAGGACACGACCGACGACGCCGCGGCACCCGATCCCAACGACACCGCCGCGGTGGAGGACACGATCAGGACCTGGATCCTCGAGGGCGACTGCGACCTGATGACCGACAAGTTCCTCGAGGCGCAGACCTTCGACGACAACCCGAAGAGGGCCTGCGACACGTTCGAGAAGCTGTTCACCCCGCCTTCGTACGGCGCCGACGCCATCGAGATCACCGACGTCGAGATCGACGGTGACAAGGCGAGCGCTGAGGTCGGTGGCGGCGGGATCGACATCACCAGCGAGTACGACCTCGTCTTCGAGGACGGCACCTGGAAGATCGACAAGGCGTCGCTCTCCTAGCGCCCTCGAGTGACTCGACACAGCGACGCGCGCTGGGCCCGACCCGGGCGACGAAGTCGTCCGAGGCCCGCAGCCGCTGACCTGGCGGCCCCGGTGACGTAGGCTCGCGCCGATGGAGGACTCGGTTCTCGCGACCGTCGTGCTGCCGGCCGCGCTGGCCGTGATCATGCTCAGCCTCGGGCTGTCGCTGACCACGGCCGACTTCAAGCGCGTCGCCGTGCAACCCCGCGGCATCGCGGTCGGTATCGCCAACCTGGCGCTGATCTCGCCGTTGCTCGCGCTCGCGATCGCCGAGCTCTACTCGCTCGAGCCGGCCTTCGCGGTGGGCCTCGTCCTGCTCGGGGCCTCGCCCGGCGGGACCATGGCCAACCTCCTCACCCATCTCGCCCGCGGCGACACCGCGCTATCGATCTCGATGACCGCGATCTCGAGCCTCGCCGCCATCGTCACGGTGCCGCTCTTCCTCCAGCTCTCGACGTCGCACTTCGGCGCGACCGAGCTCGACGAGAGCGTCGACATGCTCGGCGTCGTCGTCCGCGTCCTCGTGATCACCGTGATCCCGCTCGGCGTCGGCATGTGGTTCCGCGAGCGCTGGCCGCAGCGCGTGAGCGAGATCGAGGGCACCGTCAAGAAGGTCGCGTTCGGGGTCTTCCTCGCGGTCGTCGTCGGCGTCGTCATCGCCGAGTTCGACCGCGTCAGCGAGCATCTCTGGGAGGTCGCTCCGGCGGTCGTCACGCTGAACGTGGCCGCGATGGGGATCTCGTTCGGGATCGCCCGCCTCGCCCGCCTCGACGATCGCCAGGCAACCGCGATCGCGATCGAGCTCGGCGTCCACAACTCGACACTCGCGATCGCGGTCGGCGCCACGATCGCATCGGTCCTGACGATCCCCGCCGCTGTCTATGCGAGCTTCATGTTCGTGACCGCCGGCATCTTCGCCCGCCTGATGTACAAGCGCAACGCCGCGACGGCTAGGGTCGTCGCGGGATGAGTCAGGCACCCGACATCGCTCGCGCGGTCGAGAACGTCGTCCGCGACTGCATGGGCGTCCGCGAGGGCGAGGACGTCCTCGTCGTCGCCAACCCGGCAACGCTCGGGCTCGGCGAACGCCTTCGCGGCGCCGCCGGCCGCGCCGGGGCCGACGCGGTGATGGCGCTGATGGCGGAGCGAGCCTCTCACGCGGCCGAGCCGCCCGCGCCCGTGGCCGCGGCGATGCGCGAGGCCGACGTCGTCCTCGCGCCGACCGTGCAGTCGCTCTCCCACACCGCCTCCCGCAAGGCCGCCTCGGAGGCGGGGGCGCGGATCGCGACCCTCCCCGGCGTCACCGAGGACCAGCTCGCGCGGCTGATGAGCGCCGACATGGAGGAGCTGCGCCGGCGCGGCCACGCAATCGCCGCGGTGCTCGACGCCGGCGAGGAGGCGACGATCACCTGCGCCAACGGCTCCGACCTGCGGCTGAGCCTGCGCGGTCGCAAGGCCATCCCAGACGCGGGCGAGCTGACCGAGCCGGGAGCTTTCGGGAACCTGCCGTGCGGCGAGGGCTTCATCTCGCCCGACGATGGCGACTGCGAGGGGACGCTGGTGATCGACGGGACGATCGCGACCGTCGGGATCCCGGCCGAGCCGGTGAAGCTGACCGTCTCCGCCGGGCGGCTCGTCGACGCGACCGGGCCGGAGGGCGCCCGCCTGATGGAGCTGCTCGGTGCGCACGGGCCGGACGGCCTGACGATCGCCGAGCTCGGGATCGGCACCAACGAGCGCGCCGAGCTGACCGGGCAGATCATCGAGGACGAGAAGCTGCTCGGGACCGCGCACGTCGCCTTCGGCGCATCCGAGGCGATCGGGGGGCGCATCCAGGTGCCCGTCCACCTCGACTCGGTCGTGATGAAACCGGTCGTCGCGGTCGACGGCCAGGTGATCGTCCGCGACGGGGAGCTGCTGCTCTGAGCCCGTTCTCCCGCGCAACCCTGCTCGCCGTCCCGAACGTCTCCGAGGCCGCCGACCCAGAGGCGCTCGGCCGGATCGAGGACGGCCTCGCCGCCGACCCCGTCGTGCTCCTCGACGAGCACTCGGATCCCGTCCACAACCGCACGGTCTTCACGCTCGCGGGGCGCGACGCGGCGCTGGTGCGCGCGCTCCGCGGCCTCGCCGCACGTTCGCTCGACGCGATCGACATCACGCGCCAACGCGGCGCTCACCCGCGGATCGGCGCGCTCGACGTCTGCCCGGTCGTCTGGCCGACGCCGGATCTCCGCGAGCATGCCCGCGAGGTCGCGCTCGCCGTGGCCGAGCAGCTCGCCTCCATCGGGCTCCCGGTATTCCTCTACGGCGAGCTCGCCACGGCGCCCGAACGCGCCGAACGCGCCCACTTCCGCAGTGGCGGCCACGCCGAGCTCGCAAAGCGCATGGAGTCCGGCGAGCTCGAGCCCGACTTCGGGCCGGGCTGGTCCCATCCGACCGGGGGCGGGGTCCTCGTCACCGCCCGCGCACCGCTCGCCGCCTTCAACATCGAGCTCGCACCGGGGGCGAGCCTCGAGACGGCCGAGTCGATCGCCGCGAAGCTGCGCGAGTCCGGTGGCGGGCCGAGCGGGGTGCGAGCGATCGCGGTGAAGCTCAATGCCGAGCGCATGCAGATCTCGACCAACATCCACGACCCGGTCGCCGTCCCGCTCGCGCGGGTGGTCGACGAGGTCCGCAGGCTGGCCGCCGCCGAGGGGACCGCGCCTGCCCGGGCCGAGCTCGTCGGGCTCGTTCCCGCCGCGGCCCTCGAGGGCTACCCCGACGACGTGCCGATCATCGGCCCCGACCCTCGCGATCGCACGATCGAGTCGCGACTCGGGGGGCTCGATCGCGTCGTCGGCTGACGGACGCGGGCGGGCTCAGGTCCCGTTCGCCGTATCGCCTCTACTCTCCCCGCCCATGCCCGGCAACCAGAAGCCTCGCCGCCGCAAGCACCGCGGCACCCAGACGGGGAGCATCACCCGCGCGCAGCGTTCCCGCCCCCGCAACCGGCAGGAGGCGATGGCGCAGGCGCGCAGCCGCCGGTCCGGGGGAGGCGGCAGGAAGGGCCAACCGGTCGATCGCCGCGACATCCCGCCGACCTGGCGCGGGGCGATGTTCCGCGGTGTCATCTTCGCGGCCCTGCTCATCCCGGTCTCTCTGCTCTTCGGCCAGGCGATCGGCAGCGCGATCGTGCTCAGCATCGTCGCCGCGGCCTTCTACGTGCCGCTCGGCTTCTACACCGAGTCGTTCTTCTACCGCCGCCGCCAGCAGAAGCTCGCCGCCGAACGCGCCCGGGCGCAGGCGGAGAAGCAGAAGGCGAAGGGGCGCTAGGGGGATGGACGTCCGCGCGTTCACGGTCGGCCCGGTCGCGGAGAACTCCTACATCTTCCGCCGCGACGGCTCCGACGAGGCGCTCATCATCGACCCCGGCGAGGAGGCGCCGCTCCTGCTCGGGGCGATCGAGAAGCTGGGCCTCGACCTGAAGGCGATCCTCCTCACGCACACGCACTTCGACCACGTCGGCGCCGTCGCGCCCGTCGCCCGTGAGACCGGCGCCCCCGTCTACTGCCCCGAGCTCGAGGTCCCGGTGCTCGCCGACATCATGAGCTTCGTCCCCTGGCCCGGCTTCGGCCCCTACGAGAGCTGGGACGCCGAGGAGACGGTCAAGGGCGGGGAGAAGCTCGAGCTGGCCGGGTTCGAGATCGACGTCCTCTTCACACCCGGCCACAGCCCCGGCCACGTCACCTACGTCGTCGCGGACGAGGGAGCGATGTTCAGCGGCGACGTCCTCTTCCAGGGATCGGTGGGACGCGTCGACCTCCCCGGAGGTGACTGGGAGACGCTGGAGGAGAGCCTGCGGACGCTCGTCGAGGGGCATCCCCCGGAGACGAAGGTCTACCCCGGGCACATGGGGATCACGACGCTGGGAGCGGAGCGCGAGAGCAACCCGTTCCTCTCCGGCCTGAAGAGCTGAGGGCCGGGCGCGGGTCACACGGCATTCCGGCATCCGCCGGGTAAGGTCGGGCGCCGATGGCTTCCTTCCAGGCACCAAAGGGCACCTTCGACGTCCTCCCGGAGCAGGAGGCCGCGCGCGCGGCCGTACTCGCCTACACCGAGCGCGTGGTCGGCCTGGCCGGCTACGGGCGCATCGAGACGCCGATGTTTGAGGACACTGCGCTGTTCGCGCGCGGGGTGGGGGAGGCGACCGACATCGTCCGCAAGGAGATGTTCACCTTCGAGGACGGCGGTGGGCGCTCGATCACGCTTCGCCCCGAGGGGACGGCGCCGGTCTGCCGCGCCTACCTCGAGCACGGCATGCACCGCCTCGCTCAGCCCGTGAAGCTCTGGTACGCGGGTTCGTTCTTCCGCTACGAGCGCCCGCAGGAGGGTCGCTACCGGCAGTTCAACCAGATCGGCGCCGAGGCGATCGGCTCCGGCTCCCCGCTGCTCGACGCCGAGGTGGTGATCCTGCTCGACGGGATCCTCCGCGGACTCGGGATCGACCGGCTGAAGCTGAAGCTCTCCTCGCTGGGATCGACCGCGGCGCGGATGGCGTACCGCGACGAGCTCCGCGAGTACCTGCGCGCTCACGAAAGCGATCTCTCCGAGGAGGTCCGCGCGCGGATCGACCTCAACCCGATGCGCGCCTTCGACTCCGACCACGAGCGCACGCGGGGCGTGATGGCGGGCGCGCCGACGCTGCTCGAGCGCCTCGAGGGCGAGGACG
This sequence comes from Thermoleophilales bacterium, assembly GCA_020636895.1. Lineage (GTDB taxonomy): Bacteria > Actinomycetota > Thermoleophilia > Solirubrobacterales > 70-9 > RHKX01. Next base: position 790,416 of record JACJWZ010000001.1, read on the forward strand.
CCGAGCACTTCGCCGAGGTGCGGGCGCTGCTCGACGCCGCCGGCGTCGCCTACGAGCTCGACCCGACCCTGGTCCGCGGGCTCGACTACTACAACCGCACCCTGTTCGAGTTCGACTGCGACCGGCTCGGGGCGCAGTCGGGCGTCGGCGGAGGCGGCCGCTACGACGGGCTCATCGAGATGCTCGGGGGTCCGGCGACACCCGCGATCGGCTGGGCGGCCGGGATCGAGCGCATCCTGCTCGCGATGGAGGCGCCGCAGCCGCAGGGATCGGTTGAGGCGTTCATCGTCTCCGCCGAGCAGCGGGAGCGGGCGTTCGCGCTCGTCCTCGAGCTCCGCGCCGCGGGCATCGGCGCCGACCTGGATCTGGCGGGGCGGAGCTTCAAGGGCCAGATGAAGCAGGCCGACCGTTCCGGCGCCCGAGCCGCCGTGATCCTCGAGGCCGACGGCACGGCGAAGCTCCGCGACATGGGCAGCGGCGAGCAGCGTGAGGTCGACCCGGCGCGGATCGTCGACGAGATTCGCGCCGCGTCCTGACACACTGCGCGACCGTGACCGAGGCGGCTGACACCCCCCAGACCCCCGACTTCCCGCGCCAGCGCGGAAACAGCTACCGCGACACATGGTGTGGGCAGGTGCTCGCCGACCGGGTCGGATCCCAGGTCCGCGTCGCCGGCTGGGTGAACAGGCGCCGTGACCACGGCGGGCTGATCTTCATCGACCTGCGCGACCGCACCGGCATCGTGCAGCTCGTCTTCGATCCCGACGACACCGCCGCCGACGCCTTCGCCCTCGGGCACAAGCTGCGCTCCGAGGACGTGCTCAGCGTCGCCGGGTCGGTCGTCGAGCGCGATCCCGAGCAGGTCAACCCCGAGATCCCGACGGGCGCCGTCGAGATCCGCGTCGAGGCGGCCGAGCTGCTGGCCGACTCGGAGACGCCGCCGTTCACGATCGACGCCAAGGGCACCGCGCACGTCGGCGAGGAGGCGCGCCTGCGCCACCGCTACCTCGACCTGCGCCGCAGCGAGATGCAGGCCGCGATCGCCCTTCGCGCGCGCCTGGTGCGGGCGATGCGCGAGATCCTCGACGCCGAAGGGTTCCTCGAGATCGAGACGCCGGTGCTGACCCGCTCGACGCCCGAGGGCGCGCGCGACTTCCTCGTCCCCTCGCGGCTGCAGCAGGGCTCCTTCTACGCGCTGCCGCAGTCGCCCCAGCTCTTCAAGCAGCTGCTGATGGTCTCCGGCTTCGAGCGCTACTACCAGGTCGCCCGCTGCTTCCGGGACGAGGACCTGCGCGCCGACCGTCAGCCCGACTTCACCCAGCTCGACATCGAGATGTCGTTCGTCGACGTCGACGACGTGATCGAGGCCAACGAGCGCCTCCTGACGCACGTCCTCGCCGCCGCCGGGATCGAGATCGAGGCGCCGTTCCCGCGGATCACCTGGCGCGACGCGATGTCCCGGTTCGGGACCGACAGGCCCGACACGCGCTTCGGCATGGAGCTGGTCGAGCTCTCCGAGGCGCTGCGCGAGACCGAGTTCCGCGTCTTCCGCGGCACGCTCGACGGCGGCGGCGTCGTCAAGGGCATGAACTGCGGCAAGCGCGACGTCCCCCGCTCGGAGCTCGACGGGCTGATCTCGATGGCCCAGGAGCTCGGGGCGAAGGGTCTGGTCTGGGCCTTCCGCGAGGGCGACGGGTGGCGCTCCCCCACCGCCAAGTTCCTGACGGCGGATGAGCTCTCGGCGCTCAACGCGGCGCTCGGGGCGGAGGAGGGCGACCTCCTCCTCATCGTCGCCGACGCGCCCGCGGTCGCCAACCAGGTGCTCGGGACGATGCGCAACCGGCTCGCCGAGCGCTGGGGCGAGATCCCCGAGGGCGTCAACGAGCTCGTCTGGATCGTCGATTGGCCGCTGGTGGAGTGGAGCGAGGAGGAGGGCCGCTGGGACGCCCTGCACCATCCCTTCACCTCCTTCGAGGGCGAGCTCGGCGACGAGCCGGGGGACACCCTTGCCCGCGCTTACGACGTCGTCTGGAACGGCTGGGAGATCGGCGGCGGCTCGATCCGTATCAACGATCCCGAGACCCAGCGGCAGGTCCTCGCCCTGCTCGGCATCGACGCCGAGGAGGCGGAGGCGCGCTTCGGCTTCCTGCTCGAGGCGCTGCGCTTCGGCGCGCCCCCGCACGGCGGGATCGCCTACGGCATCGACCGCATGGTCGCGCTCGCCGCGGGGATGGACTCGATCCGCGACGTGATCGCCTTCCCGAAGACCGCGTCCGGCGGCGACCCGCTGACGGGTGCGCCGGCGCCGGTCGACGATCGCCAGCTCCGTGAGCTCGGCGTGCGCCTCAACGCGCCGCCGCCCGCGCCCTCGCCATGACCGTCACCGGGGGCGATCCCGGAGAAGCCGCTGCGGCGATCGTCGCCGCCATCAACGACCGCGAGCACGAGCAGCTCGGATCGCTCCTCGGCGCGGACGCGGAGATCGTCACCGGCCGCAGTGTCCACTCCGGCCCCGAGGCGATCCTCGCCTGGGCGAGCAAGGAGTACGACCACCTGCGCCGCATCTACGCGATCGACGAGTACCGCTCGGTGGGCTCCCGGGTCCTTGCGCTGGGCGCCGTCCAGTACGTGTGGAGCGAGGGTGGGGAGGTCGCCGACAGCACTCCGATCGCGCTCGAGATCGAGCTCGATGGGGGACGGATGGCGCGCCTGACGGTGCATGACGACGTCCGCGCCGCGCTGATCGAGTTCCGCTCCAAGCGTCCCTGAACCCGCTCCCGGTGCCTCCGCGGCCGTGGCACGGAAGCGGCAGGGCTCAAGGTTTCCCGGCTGCGCGCCGAACCCTGTGATTGGTAACTTGACCATGGGCCCGAGCTCGTACGACAGCCGTCCTAAGTGTGAACCAACACGATTGGCTCGGGAGTCGACGTCTGAGGCGCCCGTGGGTGTCTCGGCAGATTCCCCCCTGTTTCACAGGGTTCATCAGCCGGGCGGCACCGGCGAGCTGGAGCCCTTGATCATCGCCATGCGCTGGGCGGGCCGAGCGGTCCGGCCGGCGGTGGCCGGTGACGGTCCCGGGGGCCTCGCGTGAGGCAGGCGCTCAACGACAACCCGATGATGCAGCTCGCGGTGCTCGCGCTGTGCGGTGTCGTGCTCGCCTTCGTCGTCTTCACGAGCGTCCTCAAGAAGGACGACTCCGCGGGCGCGACGGCCACGACTGCGGACGCCGCGGCGGTAACGGCCGATCCAGCGGCGGCGGGTGCGACCGCCGACCCGTCGACCGGGACCGTGACCCCCGCCCCCGCGGCCACAGCTCCTCCCGCCGAGACCGGGAGCGTCACGCCGCCGAGCGGGACCTCCGGTGACATCGAGGCTGGCGACGGGCTCCCCAAGGACGTGCTCAAGGCATACGAAGGCGGCAAGGCGATCGCCCTCGTGGTCATCGACCCCAAGTCGGAGGACTCCTTCAAGTGGGTCCGCTTCACCAAGGACCTGAACGACGACGACGTCAAGGTCTTCGTCGTCGAAGTGGACGACATCGCCAGGTACTCGCGGATCACCCAGGGCGTCTCGGTTTCACGCACCCCGGCCCTGATCGTGGTCACGCCGCGCAAGCTCAGCGGCGGCGTCCCGATGGCGACCGTCACCTACGGCTTCCGCAGCCCTCAGAGCGCCAAGCAGGCGATCAACGACGCGTTCTACAAGGGCGGAAACGTCCCCGCCTACCCCAGCCGCTGAGCGCCACCACCACGGGGTGCGCGCGCCTGCGCGGCTACCCTGGGCGCGTGGACACGGAGCTCCTCGAGCACTACCTCGGCGACCGCTCGCGCGCGGCCGGTCCGACCCCCGGCGATCCCACCGGGCGCGCCGGCGGAGCGGCGTGCGGTGACCTGATCGAGGTCTCCCTGCGGGTCGAAGGCGGCATCGTCACCGGCGTCTCGCAGTCCGGATCCGGATGCGCGGCCGCCAGGGCCGCGGCGGCCGCCGTCGCCGAGCTCGCCGACGGCGCCCCGCTGCTGAACGCCGCCCGGATCGACGCAGCGGCGATCTCAGCCGAGCTCGGGGGCCTGAGCCCGGTCGGCGCCCACGCCGCCGATCTCGCGGCCGAGGCGCTCCACCGCGCCCTCGGGGTCGCGGTTCTGATCGCCGAGGAGCCGCTGCTGGAGCCGCCGCAGGACGGCGAGCGCGTGCTCGTCGCCGTCAGCGGTGGCGTCGACAGCGCCGTCGCCGCGTTGCTCGAGCGGCGCGGCGGTGCTGAGGTCGTGGCGATGACCCTCGAGCTCTGGGCCGACCCCGCCAACGACGGCGAGGCGAGCTGCTGCTCGGCGAGCGCCGTCCGAGCGGCACGGGCGCTCGCCCACGCCCAGGGCATCCCACACCTGACCGTCGATCTCCGCGACGCGTTCCGCGCCGGGGTCGTCGAACCGTTCCTCGAGGGCTACGCGGCCGGCGTCACCCCGAACCCCTGCGTGCGCTGCAACGGCCGCGTCCGGATCGAGCCGATGACCGGGATCGCCGAGCGGCTCGGCGCCGCCGCGCTCGCCACCGGCCACTACGCCCGCGTCGTCGCCGAGCCCGGCGGTCCTCTGCTCTCCGCAGCCGCCGACGATGCCAAGGACCAGACGTACATGCTCGCGGCGCTTCCCGCCGAGGTGCTGGCGCGGATGCGCTTCCCGCTCGGTGACCTGACCAAGCCGCAGGTGCGCGAGCTCGCAGCCGAGGCGGGGTTGCCGGTCGCGACGAAGGCCGAGAGCCAGGACCTCTGCTTCCTCGCCGGCGTCGGCAAGGCCGGGTTCCTCGCCGCCCACGGCGGGCTCGCCGACCGCGACGGCGAGATCGTCACCAGCGGCGGCGAGGTGATCGGCAGCCACCGCGGCCATCACCTCTTCACCGTCGGCCAGCGTCGCGGCATCGGCGTCGCCTCGCCGGAGCCGCTCTACGTGCTGGGAACCGACGCCGCGGCGAACCGGGTGACGGTCGGGACCGCTTCCGAGCTCGAGGTCGAGGGCGTCGCGATCCGCGACGTCGTCCTGCACCGGCCCGCCGATCGCGTCGGCTCGATCCGCCTTCGCTACCGCTCGAGACCGCTCGAGTGCAGGGTCGCGGGCGGCGGGCACGGTGCTCCGGCGGCGGGCCGGCACGAGCGGCTCGACGTGCGGCTCGGCGCTCCCGCGAGGGCGGGGGCTCCGGGTCAGACCGCGGTGCTCCTCGACGGCGACCTCGTCGTCGGCCACGGCACGATCGCGTAGTCCGGACACGCCTCGCCGCCTCGGAAGGCGGATTCCGTAGCCTGCACGGTTCGTCCCCGGGACGGGTTGACCATGAACTCGGAGCAGATCCGCGAGACATACCTGTCGTTCTTCGAGCGGCACGAGCACCTGCGTGAGCCGTCGGCGTCGCTGATCCCGGCGCCGACCGACACCTCGACGCTCCTCACCGTCGCCGGCATGCAGCCGTTCCAGCCCTACTTCCTGGGGGAGGAGACGCCGCCGCGCCCCCGCCTCTGCTCCTGCCAGCGTTGCTTCCGGACCCCCGACATCGAAGAGGTGGGCAACACCGCGCGCCACCTCACCAACTTCGAGATGCTCGGGAACTTCTCGTTCGGCGACTACTTCAAGGAGGAGGCGATCACCTGGGCCTGGGAGCTCTCGCGCGAGGGCTTCGGCTTCGACGCCGATCGCATCTGGATCACCGTCTTCGAGGGCGACGACGAGCTCGGCCTCGGGCCCGACGAGGAGGCGATCGAGATCTGGCGCTCCCTGGGCGTTCCGGCCGAGCGCATCGTCGGCCTCCCCCGCAAGGAGAACTTCTGGCAGGCCGGGAACTCGGGGCCGTGTGGCCCCTGCTCGGAGCTGTACATCGACCGTGGGCCCGACTGGGGGCCCGACACCGACCGGCCCGGCGACGACAGCGACCGTTTCCTCGAGTACTGGAACCTCGTCTTCACCGCCTACGAGCTCGGCACCGACGGCTCGCTCACCGAGCTGCCGGCCAAGAACATCGACACGGGGTTGGGACTCGAGCGCATGGCCGTCATCCAGCAGGGCGTCGAGTCGGTCTTCGACACCGACCTGCTGCGCCCGCTCGTCGATCTCGCGGTCGAGCTCTCCGGCTGCTCCTACGGCGCCGACGACGCAGCCGCGACCCGGGCGATGCGGATCATCGCCGACCACACGCGGGGCGCTGTCCAGCTCCTCGGTGACGGCGTCGTCCCCTCAAACGAGCGCCGCGGCTACGTGCTGCGAAGGATCATGCGCCGCGCCATCCATCAGGGCCGGGTGCTGGGTCTGGAGCCGCCATACCTCGGGCGATTCGCCGAACGCGCGATCGAGATGCTCGCCGGCTTCAACCCCGTCGTCTCCGCCGAGCGCGAGACCGTGATGCGCTGGATCGGCATCGAGGAGGAGAGCTTCGGACGGACGCTCGACCGCGGCAGCCTCATGCTCGAGCGCCTGATCGACGAGGCGAGGCAGTCCGAGACATCCTGGATCGACGCCGAGGCCGCCTTCGAGCTGCACGACACCTACGGCTTCCCCTACGACCTGACCCGGGAGCTCCTCGCCGAGGAGGGGTTGAGCGTCGACGACTCCGGCTTCGAGGAGCTGATGGAGCAGCAGCGCGAGCGCGCCCGCAGCGGCGCCGGCGCCGAGGCCGAGGGCGATCACGAGCGCGTCCTCGCGTTCGTCGGCTCGGCACCGGAGACCCGCTTCGTCGGCTACGAGGACCTGCGCTCGGGCACCAGCGTCGCCGCCGCGACGGCGTTGCCGGGGGCCGGTGAGGCCCTGGTCAAGCTCGAGGAGAGCCCGTTCTACGCGGAGGGTGGCGGGCAGGTCGCCGACGCGGGCACGCTGCGCTGGAACGGGAGCGAGGCCGAGGTGCTCGACGTCTACCGCGTCGGTGACGACCAGGCGATCCGGATCCGCGGCGAGGCGCCCGATTCGGGAGCCCACGTCGAAGCGGAGGTCGCCCACTCGGCTCGCCACGCGACGATGCGCAACCACACCGCAACGCACCTCCTGCACGCGGCGCTCCGTGAGCGGCTCGGCACCCACGTGCGCCAGGCGGGGTCCGCCGTCCGGCCCGACAAGCTCCGCTTCGACTTCACCCACGGCTCCCGGCTCAGCCCGGAGGATCTCGAGGCCGTCACCGACCGCGTCAACGGCTGGATCAAGGAGAGCGCTCCCGTGCGGGCGATCGAGATGGCGCGCGCCGAGGCGGAGAAGCTCGGCGCCATGGCTCTGTTCGGCGAGAAGTACGGGGACTGGGTCCGCGTCGTCGAGGTCGAGGGCGTCTCGCGCGAGCTCTGCGGCGGCACCCACGTCGCCAACACGGCGGAGATCGGGATCTTCGAGATCACCTCGGAGGGCTCGAGCGCCTCGAACGTCCGCCGGATCGAGGCGATCACGGGCCCCGAGGCGATCGATCACTTCCGCTCCCGCAGCGCCGCCCTCGACCGGGTCGGCGACGTGCTCTCCGCCCATGGCGCCGAGGTCGCCGCGACCGAGCGCCTGAGCGCCCGGCTCCGTGAGCTCGAGTCCGCCGCCGCCCGCGAGCGCGACGCGGCCGCCGGCGACGTCGCCGCGGAGCTGGCGGAGGGGGCCGAGGAGATCGGCGGCGTCCGCGTCGTCGTCGGCTCGCTCGGCGAGCTCTCCGACACGAAGGGCCTGATCGGCCAGGCGCACTCCATCCGCCAGCGGCTCGGCGATGAGGCGGCCGTCTTCCTCGGCGCCAGCGCCGGCGAGAAGGTCGGCCTCGTCGCGGTGGTCTCCCCGGGCGCGGTCGAGCGCGGCGTCTCCGCCTCCGACCTCGTTCGCGAGGCGGCCCCGGTCGTCGGTGGCGGCGGCGGCGGCAAGCCCGAGGTCGCTCAGGCCGGCGGCCGCGACCCGGCCAAGCTCGATGACGCCCTCGGGGTCGCGAGGGCCGCGATCACGGAGGCGCTCGGGTCGTGAGGGTGCTCGCGATCGACCACGGCGCCGCGCGCTGCGGCTGCGCGATCTCCGACCCGACCGGCACCATCTCCCGACCGCTCGAGCCGATCTCTCCACCCGACCCGGCCGCCGTCGCCCGGCTCGCCGCCTCCGAGGGGGCGGAGCTGATCGTCGTCGGGCTTCCGGTATCGCTCGACGGCACCGAGGGCGCGCAGGCCGCCGAGGCCCGCCGCTTCGCCGGCGAGGTCGCCGCCGCCGGCGAAGTCCGGGTCGAGACCTACGACGAGCGCCTGACGACGCGGATGGCCGCCGCGAGCAGGCGCGGCGGCTCGAAGGCCGCCGAGGACTCGCTCGCGGCGGCCCACCTGCTCGATTCCTGGCTGCTCGCTGCCGAGGCGCGGCGATGAGTCCCGACGAATCCAACTTCGAGGACCCGTTCGCGGAAGGAGACGCCGCTCGCGAGCGGGCTCGCCGCCGCGCCGAGCGTGAGGCGAAGCGCAAGCAGCGCGACAACCGCGCCTCGCTCGCCGAGCGTGTCAGCGGGGCAATCGACGACGCGACGTCGCGCGGCCGCGAAAAGATCGAGCAGACGCGGGAGCGGGCCCGTTCTCCGGAGCCTCCCTCCGACGGGGTCGAGCCGCCCTCGTTCCGGCGCGCCCCGGCGGCTCCGGCGCCGGAGGCCGGTTCGCCCGCCCCGGCCGCCGACCCGCCGCGCCGGGCGGCCGAGGTGCCGCCGAGGACGGCGGCTTCGGCCTCCGCGCCGCCCGCGGATGCGTCGCAGGCGGAGCCCGAGCCGGCTTCCGAGCCCCCCGCCTCCGCGACGCGTGCGCAGCGGCTCAGCGCCGAGGAAGCGATGCCCCGCCGTGAGTCCATGTTCCGTCCCCGGCCCACCGCTCCCGCCGTGCCTCCCGCCTTCGACACCAGCGAGGGCGATGCGGTCGCCCCGGAGCCGCTCAACGTCCCTGACTCGCGTCGCCCCGCGGGCGAGAGCGAGGAGTGGGCCGCGATGCCCGCCGCCGAGGGATCGGGGAGCGGCGGAACCCGGCGCCCGCGCCCGTCGACGACCTCGAGCGGGTGGACCTTGTGGCGCCGCCGCCTGCTGGCGATCGGAGCCGTCGTCCTGCTCGTGGCCGGGGCGGCGTTCGCCGTCGACAGGGTCCGCGGGGGCGACGACACTCCCGCTCCGGCTCCGGTCAAGAACGTGAAGACGACCGATGTGACCATTCCCGAGGGGCTCACCTCCGGCGAGATCGCCGACGTCGCCAAGAAGGCGGGCCTCAAGGGCGACTACGCCAAGGCCATGAAGCAGGCGCAGAAGAAGTTCGACGTGCAGAAGCTCGGCGGCCCCAAGGACGCGACGCTCGAGGGCTTCCTGTTCCCCGCCACCTACGAGGTCGAGAAGGGCGCGCCTGTCTCCAACCTCGTCGACAAGCAGCTCTACGAGGGCTTCGAGCCGAACTTCGCCCAGGTGAACATGAGCAAGGCGAAGAAGGCGGGCTTCAGCGAGTTCGACGTGGTCACGATCGCCTCCATGATCGAGCGCGAGGTCCAGGTTCCCGAGGAGGCGAAGAAGGTCGCGGCCGTGATCTACAACCGGATCGACGCCGGCATGCCGCTCGGGATCGACGCCACCGTCCGCTACGCGATCGGCAACAACTACTCGAAGGCGCTCGAGCCCTCCGACCTCGAGATCGACTCCCCCTACAACACGTACAAGTACCCGGGCCTGCCGGTCGGTCCGATCTCGAATCCCGGCCTGAACTCGCTGCAGGCCGCCGCCGACCCCGACAACGACGACTACCTCTACTACGTGGTCAAGCCCAACACGTGCCCCGCCAAGCACTTCTTCACCGACAGCTACGACGAGTTCCTCGCCGCCTCCGACGAGTACGACGCCGCCCAGGCGGCTGCCGGAGGCAAGCCCAACTGCTGAGCGGTCGCGATGATGGGGCCATGAACCGCCTCGCCGTCCTCGGCCAGCCGATCGCCCATTCCCTCTCGCCACGGATGCAGACGGCCGCGTTCGCGGCGCTCGGGATCGACGGCGAGTGGAGCTACGAGGCGATCGAGCTCTCCCCGGAGCGGTTCGCCGACGGCGTCGCCGATCTGCGCGAGCGCGGATTCGTCGGCGCCAACGTGACCGTCCCGCACAAGGCCGCGGCGCTGGCGATCGCCGAGCAGCCGAGCGAGGCGGCGCGGGCGATCGGCGCCGCGAACACGCTCACCTTCACGGCGGCGGGAATCCGCGCCGACAACACCGACGCGCCGGGGTTGATCGCGGCGCTTCCCGCGTCGCCACGGGGAAAGCGCGCCGTCGTGCTCGGCGCGGGCGGCGCGGCGCGGGCAGCCGTCTGGGCGCTTCTGGAGGCCGGGGCCGACGTCGAGGTCCGGAATCGCAGCGCCGAGCGCGGCGCGGAGCTGGTCGCCGACCTCGGCGGCCGCCTCGCCGCTCCCGGACAGCCGCTCGACCTCTCGAGCTGCGAGATCCTGGTCAATGCGACCGCCGTGGGCCTTGCAAAGCCCGGTGCGGAGCCCGGTGCAGCCGGTTCGGACCTAAAGAAGCTCGGCATCGAGGCCGATGGGCTGGACGAACATCTGATCCTGGTCGACCTCGTCTACGGGGCCGAGCCCACCGAGCTGACCGCCGCCGGCAGGCGCGGCGGGGCGAAGGTGGTCGACGGCCGCGAGATCCTGGTCCGCCAGGGTGCCCTCTCATTTCGAATCTGGACCGGACTGGAACCACCTCTGCAGGCCATGCGCGACGCGATCGAGGAACAGCGGCGATGACGCCCGGGGACCGACCCGACTACCTGCGGCCGGTGCCGACGGACGCGAGCGTGCCCGACGCGGGTTCGGCCGCGCCCGCGATCGACCCCTACGCGTCCGGGACGCCGGGGCTGACCCCGCCGCTCTCGAGCTCGCACGCGGGCCGGTTCATCACCGACGTGATCGTCGATCTCGGCTACGTGCCCGCCGAGCGGGTCGAGCAGGTGGTCGCCGAGGCGCGCACCGCGGGCCGCTCCCCCGAGAGCCTGATGGTCGAGCAAGGGCTGCTCGGCGCCGACCAGCTCTCCCGCGCGGTCGCCGAGCGCTACGGCCTGCAGCACATCGACCTCAACATCTACACCGTCGACATGGCGGCGGCCAACATGGTCACCGTCGCCGCGGCGCGCCGCTTCCGCGCGGTCCCAGTCGGCTTCGTCGACTCCGACACCCTGCTGCTGGCGATGGCCGACCCGGCCAACGTCCTCGCGATCGACGACGTGCAGATGATGACCGGCCTCAACTGCCGCGTCGCGGTGGCGGCCGAGGTCGACATCGACAACCTGATCAACCAGCTCAACTCGCTCGAGAGCGCGGTCACGGAAGCGGTCGAGGAGGACGAGGACGAGGCGGAGATCGGCCCGGCGGGCGTCACCGAGCTGCGCGAGTCGGCCGACGACGCCCCGGTCATCAAGCTCGTCTACTCGATCCTCGGGCAGGCCGTCAACGACGGCGCCTCCGACGTGCACTTCGAGCCCGAGGAGCGCGACATGCGCGTTCGCTTCCGGGTCGACGGCGTGCTCAAGGAGGTGGCCCGCGTCCCGAAGCGGATGGTCGCCGGAGTCGTCTCCCGCATCAAGATCATGAGCGAGCTCGACATCGCCGAGAAGCGCGTTCCTCAGGACGGCCGCGTCGCCGTCAACGTCGACGACCGCAAGGTCGACCTCCGCGTCGTCACCGTGCCGACCGAGCGCGGGGAGGGGGCGACGGTCCGCATCCTCGACAAGACCCAGGCGCTGCGGACGCTCGACGAGCTCGGGATGCTCGGAGAGGGCAGGCGCCGCTTCCAGGAGGCGTTCTCGCAGGCCTACGGCGCGGTGCTCGTGACCGGGCCGACCGGCTCCGGCAAGTCGACCACCCTCTACTCGGCGCTGAACGAGATCAACGACGTCAGCAGGAACATCCTCACGATCGAGGATCCGGTCGAGTACCGGATCGCCGGCGTCAACCAGATGGGCGTAAACCGCAAGGCGGGGCTCGACTTCGCGACCGGCCTGCGTTCGATGCTGCGAGCCGATCCCGACGTGATCATGGTCGGCGAGGTCCGTGACGCCGAGACCGCGCGGATCGCGATCGAGGCCGCGCTCACCGGCCACATGGTGCTGACGACGCTGCACACCAACGACGCCCCCGGAGCCGTCACCCGCCTCAACAAGATGGGCATCGAGTCGTTCCTGACCGCCTCGGCGGTCGACTGCGTGGTCGCCCAACGCCTCGCCCGGACGCTGTGCATCGACTGCAAGCGCCGCACGGTCCTGACTCGCGCCGCCCTCGAGGCCGCCGGCTTCCACGTCGGCGCCGACGTCGAGGCATGGGAGCCGGTCGGCTGCGCTCGCTGCTCGGGGACGGGCTATCGGGGACGCGTCGGCCTCTACTCGGTGATGCGGATGAGCGAGGAGCTCAGGGACCTGACCGTGCAGTCGGCGCCGCAGGCGGATCTGACCCGCGTCGCCCGGCAGGAGGGGATGAGCACGCTTCGCGAAGACGGTCTCGAGAAGGTCCGCGAGGGCCTGACGAGCATCGAGGAGGTCGCGCGGGTCGCCGTCTAGGCTCGTGCCCGTGATTCGCGTCACCTACGTCGGCCACGCCACCCTGCTGATCGAGATCGGCGGCGTCCGCATTCTCACCGACCCGGTCCACCGTCGCCGCTTCGGTCATCTGCGCCGGGTGGTGGACGACCCGGCCCCCGAGACCGTCGCCGGCCTCGACGCGGTCCTCATCTCCCACGCCCATCACGACCACCTCGACGTCCCGTCCCTGCGGGCCCTGACGGGCTCCCCGCGGGTGATCTGCCCAGCGCCGGCGGCGGGGCCCGTCCGCAAGGCGGGGTTGGAGCCGGAGGTCCTCGCCCACGGTGCGGCGGTCCAGGTCGGTTCGGTCTCCGTCGAGGTCACGGACGCCGAGCACGACGGTCGCCGCTGGCCGCTGCCCGGCCGCAACACCGACGCCTTCGGCTTCGTGATCCGCGGGCCGGCGGGGGAGGGGTCGGTCTACTTCGCCGGTGACACGGGCGCCAACGCGGACTTCGCGCCGGTGGGGCCGGTCACCGTGGCGTTGCTTCCGGTCGCGGGGTGGGGCCCGAAGCTCGGCCCCGGTCACATGGGGCCCGACGAGGCGGCGGAGGTCGCGAGAACCATCGACCCCGACGTCGCGATCCCGATCCACTGGGGCACCTACGAGCGGCTGATGATGAAGGTCGACGACCGCCATGCGCCGGCGCGGGAGTTCGCCGAGCACGTCGGCGAGCTGGCGCCGCGCACGAGGGTCGAGATCCTCGAGCCCGGCGAGGCGTTCGAGCTAACCCCTTGAGGAACCATCCCCGCGCGGAGTTCGCCGAGCCTCGGTGGACGTGTCACCGGGAAAGGGGGAAGAGGTCCACTTGCGGGTGACAGGTCCAGCCCAGTCCCGGCGGCTGCAGCCGAGCGCTCGGGGCCGTGCCGTCCGGCCCGGCCCCTATATCCATGCCGATGGAAGCAGGGAGCACTCCCTCGGCATCCGGTCCCCCGGGCGGCGCGAAGCTGGTCGCCTCGGCGGCCGCTGCGGCAAACGAGGCCTGGCGGCCGCGGGAGCCGACCGTGCGCGGGATCCTGCGCGTCGTCGTGACGGTCGTCTGCAGCGCCTTCGCGATCTACCTCATCTACCTGCTGCGGACGCCGATCTCATGGCTCTTCTTCGCGACCTTCGTCGCGGTTGCGGTCGCGGCTCCGGTCAACCGGCTCAGCGAGCACATGCCTCGCGGCCTCGCGATCGGCCTCATCTACTTCTTCTTGGTCCTCGTCCCGATCACGATCGGCGCGATCCTGATCCCACCCGCGGTCCGCGCCGTCAGCGACCTCGTCTCCGAGACCCCCAAGTACGTCGACGACCTGAGCACGACGGTCAACGAGAACGACACCTTGCGCAACCTCAACGACGACTTCGACCTCGTCGGCAAGCTCCAGGATCTCGCCGACAACGCCGCCGGGTCGGTCGGAGACGTGGCGGGGACGCTCGCCGACGTCGGCGCCGGCCTCGTCAGCTCGCTCTTCGCCCTCTTCACGATCCTCGTGATGAGCATGTTCATGGTCGCGCGCGGCCGCGTCTGGGTCGAAGCCGCGTTGCGTACGCGCCCGGAGGAGGAGGCGGAGGCGATCCGGCGGGCGCTCGACCGCATGGCCGCCGCCGTGGCCTCGTACGTGGGAGGTGCGCTGCTGCAGGCGACGATCGCGGGCATCGCTGCGTTCGTGATCCTGCAGATCCTCGGCGTCCCGGCCCCGCTCGCGCTCGCGGTGATCGTCGCAGTGCTCGACCTGATCCCCCTGATCGGGGCCACGCTCGGGGCGATCATCGTCGGTCTGATCACGCTGTTCACGGACTTCCCGACCGCGACGATCATCTGGGCGATCTTCGCGATCGGCTACCAGCAGTTCGAGAACTACGTGGTGCAGCCGCGGATCCAGAGCCGAGCCGTCGCCATGGACCCGTTCATCATCGTCGTCGCTGCGATCTTCGGTGGCACGCTGCTCGGGATCGTCGGCGCCCTGCTCGCGATCCCGACCGCCGCGGCGTTGCAGATCGGCGCCCGCGAGTACGTCGAGTTCCGCCGCGTCTACAAGGGCGGCACGATACTTCCGGGCTCTCACGTCCCCGTCGCGGTGGCGGCGGGCGCAGGAGACACGATCCCGTCTGAGGGGGCAGGGGAGGCCTCCGAATCACCCGGCACGGAGCCGGTCGCGGACCCTGACGAGGAACCTCCCGCCTAAGACGGGCGTCGCCACCTCAGCGCGGATATCTGGGCGCGCGTCCGCGCCGCTCAAGGGTTCGGCGTTCCGATCCGATCTGGTCTCCGTGAGCTTCGACTTCGCAGCCGTTCTCAACCGCATGGTCGAGTTGGGAGCATCCGACGTGCACCTGACCCCCGGATTCCCGCCGGCCATCCGCGTGCGCGGGCAGATCACGCCGATGGAGGGTCAGACGGCCCTGACCCCGCAGGAGACGCGCGAGGTCGTCTACTCGATCCTCAACGACGATCAGCGCAAGCGCTTCGAGAACAACATGCAGCTCGACTTCGCCTACGCGATCCCCAACGTCGCCCGCTTTCGCGTCAACTGCTTCTTCCAGCGCGGGGCGATCAGCGCCGCCTTCCGCTTCATCCCCGAGAACATCAAGTCGCTCGGTCAGCTCGGACTCCCGCCGGTCTTGGAGGAGTTCACCCGCAAGCCGCGCGGGTTCGTCCTCGTCACCGGACCGACCGGCTCCGGCAAGACCACCTCGCTGGCGGCGATGATCGACTCGATCAACGCCGAGCGGGACGAGCACATCCTCACCATCGAGGACCCGATCGAGTTCATGCACCCGCACAAGCGCTGCATCGTCAACCAGCGCGAGATCGGCGCCGACGCCCCCGACTTCGCGGCCGCCCTGAAGGCCGCCCTCCGCCAGGACCCCGACGTGATCCTCGTCGGCGAGATGAGGGACCTGGAGACGATCTCGACCGCGCTGACCGCGGCTGAGACCGGCCACCTCGTCTTCGCGACCCTGCACACGCAGTCCACGGCTCAGACCGTCGACCGCATCATCGACGTCTTCCCCGCCGGCCAGCAGGCGCAGGTGCGGATGCAGCTCTCGATCGCGCTGCAGGGGATCGTCACCCAGCAGCTCCTGCCGACCGCGGACGGCCTCAGCCGCGCCTGCGCGTGCGAGATCCTCGTCCCGAGCCCGGCGATCCGCAACCTGATCCGCGAGGGCAAGACGCACCAGATCTACTCGGCGATCCAGACCTCCGGCGCCTCCGGGATGCAGACGATGGACGCCCACCTCGCCCAGCTCGTCCGCCAGGGCCGGATCACCCAGAAGCTCGCCGAGGCCCGCGCCGCGGTGCCCGAGGAGCTGCGCCGCCTGCTCGGCACCGGCGGCATGAACGCCCCGACCGCCACCGCGCCGCCGCCGCCCACCTACCAGGGTGCTGCGGCAACGCTCGGCACCCCGGCCTGATGAGCGTCTTCCTGTTCCGGGCCGTCGACCTCGCCGGCGTCCCCTCACGTGGAGAGCTCGAGGCGGGTTCGAAGACCCAGGTAACCGAGCAGCTGCGCCAGCGCGGGCTGATCGTCCTCGACGTCTCCGAGAAGCGCGAGGCGATGCGCATCGACGCGGCCTTCGACCGCTTCCGGCGCATCGACATGCGCGAGCTGGCGGTCTTCTCGCGGCAGTTCGCGACGCTGATCGGCTCCGGGATGCCGATGCTGCGCTCCCTCTACACGCTCGAGGACCAGACCCAGGACGAGAAGATCAAGGAGGCGATCGGCGGCCTCCGCAACGACGTCGAGGCCGGCAGCTCGGTCGCCGACGCGATGGAGCGTCGCCCCGGGATCTTCGACCCGCTCTACCGCTCGATGGTCCGCGCCGGCGAGGGTTCCGGCCGGCTCGAGTCGGCGCTCGACATGGTCGCGATCCAGCTCGAGAAGCTCGACGCCCTGAGGCGTCAGGTGAAGTCGGCGATGATGTACCCGTTGCTCGTCTTCACCTTCGCGGCGCTGGTGATGATGGCCGTCGTCGCCTTCATCGTCCCCGTCTTCGTCGGCCTCTTCGAGGAGCTCGCAGCGGAGAGCGGGGACGAAGCGTCACTGCCGGTGATGACTCAGATCACCGTCAGCGCCTCCGACGCCATAACCGGTTACTGGTTCATCCTCTTCCCGGCGATGGCGGGGCTCTTCTTCGCCTTCGCCCAGTGGAAGAAGACCGAGCGCGGCCGCTACCAGTGGGACTCCTTCAAGCTCAAGCTCCCGGCGAAGATCGGCGACGTCGTCCAGAAGGTCGCGATCGCCCGCTGGTCGCGTGTCTTCAGTGGCACGATCAGCGCCGGCGTGCCGATCCTGCAGGCGGTCAAGATCGCCGGTGAGACCTCCGGCAACGCCGTCGTCGCCGAGGCGATGGAGGACGTCTACGCGTCGGTCCGCCGCGGCGGCACCATCGCTGCTCCGCTCGACAAGTCCGCCGTCTTCCCGACCATGGTCACCCACATGGTCGCCGTCGGCGAGGAGACCGGCCAGCTCGAGCACATGCTGAGCAAGGTCGCCGACTTCTACGAGGCCGAGGTTGACGCCAAGGTCAAGGCCCTGACCTCCCTCATCGAGCCGATCATGATCATCTTCGTCGGCATCGCCGTCGGGTTCATCGTGATCTCGATGTATCTGCCGATCTTCAGCATCTACGACAAGATCAAGTAGCGTCAACTGCGAACAGCAATCACCTGGGAGAGACTCGGTGAACGCTTACTCACGTCTTTCGTTGATTCGAATTCTGGTGGCCAGCTTCGCTGCTGCAGTCGTCTGGCTTAGTGCGCAAGGCGAGGCCCCTGCGCAGTCCCTGCCGCCAGAAGCCGTCGATGATGCGATAGGGGCTTTGGAGCTCGGAGGCACCAACGACGTCCCCGACATCACCCCGAGTCCCACCGCTGAGTCCTGGTACGTCGAGGAGCACCGGCCATACCCCAACATGCCGGCGTCGAAGGACCTCCACTCGGAGCTCATCAAGCTTCGCACTCGGCTGGGGCTCATGACACGAATTGGCCAGATCGGCCGGTTTACGCTCGGCGGAGTAGGCGGAATCGTCGCCTGGGAGGTTGGCGGCCGGGCATTGCAAGCGTTGATTCCAGCAATGTCATCCACATCGCAGACTGAGTTAACCGCGACATATGTCAACTTCGTGGGAGAGGACGACCTCTTGGCGAGCATAGGTTGCACGTCCGGAGCGCCGGCGTGTCCGCCGTCAGGATCGGTCGATGTCTATGCACCTGCCGCTGGCCGACTCTTTACCTTCCAAGGCAACTCAGCCACGGCGCGATACGGGAGTGCGAGTACGCCGAAGTGCAGCCAAACCGTCAGCGGAATTCCCGAGGGTGCCGCGACGATCGAAACAGGGATCATCCGCTATCAGGCCTTCTGTCCCCAGTCGGCTGGTGGATACGGGATGCGCCTCTACTTCGATCCCATTGGACCGGGCGAGTTCTCTGTTGGCGAAACCCTGGGAGTACCGAACCTCTTCAGTAGCGGTGCAGCCAGCTACAGCCCGTCGGCAGCGACGTCGCGTTCGACTGTCGAGTCAAGGCTCGAGTCAGCCCTTGGCACCGGCGAGTTCAGCCAGGCGGCAGCGTGGTTTGCGTTCCAAGAAGATCCTGAGCGGTACCCCGATCCTCGCGTGACGCGACTGCAGGAGGATCATCGGTGCGATCGGTCTCCTGGCCCGTCTTACAGCAACCCTGCCGGCAATGCCGACCCAGCGCCGTTTGACGTTCGAGACGCTTCGCCGTATACCGTCACTGACGTACCGGAGGGACTCGATCACTCTGGTGTTCGCCTTCGATACGGCACGACGTGGTGGGGGCCTGGCCGTGTCGAGATGCAGCCGGAGGAGCAAGCCGTTGACGATTGGAGGGGATGGGGATATCGCCATATCCGATCTAAGCACGGATGGTCGCTATTGGACGAGCAGGAGACACGCTTGGCTCTGCTTACGTCGCCAGCCGAGGACCAAGGAAGCGGCAAGTACATATACAAACTCGCGGTGTCCAGTGGGACGGGTGGTGTTGGCTGTGAACGACGCGTAGTTGTGGACTTCGTACAAGGCCCGGATGATCCAGCACCACGCGGGATCGTCACCTCGTTCAACGCTGTCGGCTCCTGAGAAGACCCCCTCTGCTGGGTTACGTGGCAAGCGAAGTCGACAAGCGTTTCGAACGTGTCGCCCGTCGTGCATTTGCAGAGTACGTAGCGAACCTCACCCAGGAACTCGCAATGATCCTGCAAGCTGTGTCCCGTGATGTGAGCCATCGGGAGTTCTTCCCGAGCGTTGTCAATGTGCGGGTGGCGGGCGAGGACCCGGACTTCGTGATCGAGGTCGATCTTGAAGAGGCAAGCGGCGCGACTAGGACGAGGAAGTTCTATATCGCGCGTGATCCGGACTTCCGCGACGGGAGTGGTGCGCTCGTGGATGGCCCCGAGATGGCTCAACGCATCGCCGCTCTTGCTCGCGGGCTCGCGTACTAGGTTCTCGGCGCCGCGTGAGTTGGCCGTTGAAGTCGGGGCTCAAGGCCCTGACCTCCCTGATCGAGCCGATCATGATCATCTTCGTCGGCGTCGCGGTCGGGTTCAGCGTGATCTCGATGTGTCTGCCGATCTTCAGCATCTACGACAAGATCAAGTAGCCGGGCCGGCTCGCTTTGCGCGGCCCGAGCGAAGTGCGTAGAAGTTGAGGACGAGAATGCAAGCAGATCCAGTCGTAACGGCCAAATGGACTCGTGACTTCGTCGAGGGCTTTCGGGAGATGCGTGAGCTGCTCGGCGGCAAGGGCGCCAACATCGCCGAGATGACGCGGGTGCTCGGCGCCGGTGTGGTGCCGGCCGGGTTCACCGTCACGACCGAGGCCTGTGTCGCCTACATGGGTGAGGGGCGGTTCCCCGATGGGCTCGAGGATGAGGTCTCGGCCGCGATGGGGAGGCTCGAACGCACGGCCGGGAAGGCCTTCGGAGACCCGGAGGACCCGTTGCTCGTGTCGGTGCGCTCCGGCGCGCGCGAGTCGATGCCGGGCATGCTCGACACGGTCCTCAACGTCGGTCTCAACGATCACAGCGTCGAAGGCCTGGCGGCCAGGACCGGCAACCCCCGCTTCGCCTGGGACTCGTACCGCCGCCTCGTGCAGATGTTCGGGAACGTCGTCGAGGGCGTTCCCGGCGAGCGATTCGAGCGCGCCATCAAGGAGGCGAAGGCCGATCGCGGCGTCGTCGAGGACACCGATCTCGACGCGGAGGCCCTCCGCGAGTTGGTGACAGAGTTCCAGGGCTTCTACTCCTTCCCGGAGGAGCCCGCCGAGCAGCTCCGCGCCGGGATCAGGGCGGTGTTCGACTCCTGGCGGGGTGAGCGCGCGGTGGCCTACCGGCGGCTGAACCGGATTCCCGACAGCTGGGGAACCGCGGTCAACGTTCAGCAGATGGTGTTCGGGAACAAGGGTCCGACGAGCGGCTCCGGCGTCGCCTTCAGCCGCGACGAGGTCGACGGCTCGCCGCAGCCCTCCGGGGACTTCCTCCCGGACGCTCAGGGGGAGGACGTCGTCTCGGGCGTCCGTACCCCGAAGGACCTCGCCGAGCTCGCCGAGTGGAACCCCGAGGTCCACGAACAGCTGATGACGATCCTCCGCCGGCTCGAGAGCCACTACGGGGACATGCAGGACACCGAGTTCACGGTGGAGGAGGGCCGGCTGTTCATGCTGCAGACGCGCAGCGCCAAGCGGCCGGCCCAGGCGGCCGTCCGGTTCGCCGTGGACGCGGTCTCGGAGGGTCTCCTCGACCGCGCAGAGGCGCTCGCGACGATCGACGCGGCCAGCCTCGCGGCGCTTCTCCACCCGACGTTCGCCAGCGCCGACTTCGAGGTTCTCGCCCGCGGAGTCGCTGCTTCCCCGGGCGCGGCGAAGGGCGAGATCGTCTTCACCGCCAAGGACGCGATCGACGCCGCGGAGGACGGTCGCGAGGTGATCCTCGTCCGGCCGTTCACCGAGGCCGACGACGTGGCCGGGTTCCACGCCGCCAAGGGGATCCTGACTTCCGAAGGAGGGAAGGCGTCTCATGCGGCTCTGGTTGCGCGCGGTATGGGCCGACCTGCCGTGACCGGTGCTTCGGATGTATCCGTGGACCTCGCCAAGCGGACGATGACCG
Organism: Thermoleophilales bacterium; assembly: GCA_020636895.1. Taxonomy (GTDB): domain Bacteria; phylum Actinomycetota; class Thermoleophilia; order Solirubrobacterales; family 70-9; genus RHKX01. The sequence goes on from JACJWZ010000001.1 coordinate 811,071, forward strand.
TCGGCGACGTGGTGCTGCACGAAGGGGACCGGATCGCCATCGACGGATCGACCGGCGCGCTGAGCACCGAGGACGTCCCGCTCGTGTCCCCTGGGGTGAGCGAGGAGTTCGACTGCGTTCTCACCTGGGCCGACGAGCTGCGGACGCTGGGGGTTCGGGTGAACGCCGATACGCCGGAGGACGCGGCGAAGGGAATCGCCTTCGGCGCCGAGGGGATCGGGCTGTGCCGGACCGAGCACATGTTCCTCGGGGACCGCCAGCCGCTGATGGCGGACGTCATCCTCGCCGACGACGACGCGTCGCGGGATGCCGCGATCGACCGCCTGCGTCCGCTGCAGGAGGACGACTTCGAGGCGATCCTGCAGGCCATGGACTGCCGGCCCGTGACCGTCCGCCTGCTCGACCCGCCCCTGCACGAGTTCCTGCCCGCTCCCGGCTCGCTCCCGGAGGGCTCACCGGAGCGGGCGCGGGTCGCAGCCCTCCAGGAGGCCAACCCGATGTTGGGCACACGCGGCGTCCGGCTCGGCATCCTCATGCCCGACCTCTACCGGATGCAGGCCCGGGCTCTGTTCGCAGCGGCGCGGGGGGTGCCGGGTTGCGTGCTCGAGATCATGGTCCCGCTGGTCGATTACGAACGCGAATTCGAGTTGGTGCGCGCGGCGATCGACGCGGTCGCGGCGGAGGAGGGCGTCGAAGCCGACTCCTACTCGGTCGGGACGATGATCGAGCTTCCCAGGGCCTGCTTCCTCGCCGACAAGATCGCGGAGAAGGCCGACTTCTTCTCGTTCGGCACCAACGACCTGACCCAGACCGGGCTCGGGTTCAGCCGCGACGACATCGAGGGCCGCGTCCTCGCCCGCTACATCGATGTCGGCGTGATCGATCGGTCTCCCTTCGAGACCATCGATGCGCCCGGGGTCGGTGAGATGGTTCGGATGGGGGCCTGGCTCGGCCGGACCACGAAGCCGGACTTGAAGCTCGGCGTCTGCGGCGAGCACGGTGGCGACCCGGATTCGATCGCGTTCTTCAACGACAGCGGCATCGACTACGTCTCCTGCTCGCCCTACCGCGTGCCCATCGCCCGCGTCGCCGCGGCCCAGGCCGCTGTGAGGAAGCTCGACCAGCCCGCTTCCTGATCGAAGGCCCCTGGCCGGCCCTTCCGTCACCATCCCGCGCTCATGTCAGCGTTCGAGGTCATCCTCGTCCTCGTCGCCGGGTTCGGTGCCGGGACGATCAACGCGGTGATCGGGTCGGGGACCCTGATCACCTTCCCGGTCCTGCTCGCGATCGGGTTGCCGCCGGTGACCGCGAACGTCTCCAACAACCTCGGGCTCGTCCCGGGGGCGGCGAGCTCGCTCTACGGATACCGGCGCGAACTCGAGGGGGAGCGGGGGAGGGTCATGCGCCTGGCGCCGATGACGATCGTCGGCTCCGCCTGCGGCGCGGCCCTGCTGCTGCTCCTGCCGCCCGGGTCCTTCAAGGCGATCGTGCCGGTGCTGATCGCCATAGCGCTGGTCCTCGTCGTCCTGCAGCCGCGGATCTCCGCCTACCTGACGGCGCGCCGCGAGGTGCACCGGCCGCACGGCGGGCCGATGGTCCGCCTCGGCGTCTTCGGGGTCGGCATCTACGGCGGCTACTTCGGCGGCGGGCAGGGGATCATCCTGTTCGCGTTGCTCGCCAACTCGCTGCCCGGGGAGCTGCTCTCGATCAACGTCGTCAGAGCGGCGCTGGCCGGCATCGCCAACGCGACCGCGGCTGTGATCTTCGTCTTCGCCGCCGACCTCGACTGGCTGGTCGTGCTGCTGATCGCCGTCAGCTCGACCGCCGGGGGGCTGATCGGAGCGGAGATCGGCCGGCGCATCCCCGACCCGGTCCTGCGCGCCGTGATCGTCGTCGTCGGCCTCGCCGCGATCGCTCAGCTCGTGCTCTGAGCCTCGCGTCCGCGTCCGCAGCATCGGACGCGTGGCGCCTTTTCCACCGAATGCGTGGAAAAGGCGCCACGCGCGTCGGGGCCGCAGCCCGAGCGGCCATGCGCGTCTGGACCGCGGCCCGGTGGCCGTTCCTCGCCCGGCCGCTTTGAGCGTCAGCTACTTACCCGAGCGGCAGCGGCCCAGCGCCGAGTGCCCGAAGGCCGCGGGTCCGTCGAAGTAGGTGAGCTTCGGCAGGTAGGGGCCGAGGATCGCCTTCTCGTCGCCGGGGGTCGACGTCAGCTGGATCGCGTGCTTGAAGCTGCGGGAGGGCAGCATGTTCCGGATCTGGAACCAGCCGAAGTCACGGTCCATGAAGCCGTCGCCGGCGTCGTCCCAGCGGATCCAGGCGATCCCGCAGGCGCGGCGGGCGGTCTTCGGCCGGTCGGCCTTGCGGCTGACGGCGATCGTGTAGATCCGCTTGCGGTTGGTGGGGATCTGCTCGTCGAAGGCGCAGTCGGTGACCTTGGTCGTGACCGGAGCCTGGTTCATGCAGAAGCTGGTGTAGCGGACCTGGCCCGAGCCCATCCGCCCCTGACCGCGCACGGTCCCGGGCGCCGTCGGGAGCTTGCCGCGGAAGACCGCGACCTTGCCGAAGCCGCGGTTGATGGCGGTGCGGACGTAGGCGTTGTGGACGTTCGGGAAGAAGCCGCCGGAGGCGTTGCGCGGGGGTGGGGTGGGGTTGGCCCCGGGGGCGTCGTCGCCGGTCCAGAGCTGCAGCAGGTAGCGGCGGTCGTACTGCGCCCGCCACTCGCCCTCGCGGACCGCGGGGAAGGTCTCAGGTACCAGGCGCGGGACCGACATCAGCCCGGCGAAGACGTCGACCGGAGCCGACAGCTCGCTCGGATACCGCATCGCGCGGTAGGAGTCGGCGCTGATCAGCAGCGCCCCGGGGTCGGGGACGCGGGCGTGCCCGAGCGCCTTCGACTCGGAGTCGAGCGCATCGCAGAGTGGCTGGCCCTTGAGCACGGTGCCGTCGGCGAGCGTGAGGGTCGGCTTCGGCAGGCCGACGCCGCCGGTCAGGTCGGTGCCCTTGTCGGGCACGTAGACGCGCAGCATCAGCAGGTTGAGCTCGTAGTCCTGGCCGTCCGCCGTCTCGGTCATCGGCCCGGCGTCGGGAATGACGTAGATGTCGTTGCGTGCCGCCTCGCCGGCGTAGGCCTCGAGCGGGAAGCCCGGGTTCTTCGCATCCATCACGTCGACGCGGAAGCTGCGCTTGCGCGCGTCGCGATCGGCGCCGCGGCGGAACGGGTTCGTCGATTTCGGCAGCGGGTCGATCTGGTAATCGGCGAGCGCGTCGACGCCCCGACCGGCGAGGTCGTAGGTCTGCAGCCCCATGTAGCGGGCGTGCGGATAGCGGCCGCGCAGCGTCAGCGTCGAGCCCGGCGGCCGCCGGAAGCCGGCTGCCCAGTACGTCGCGCCGGCGTCCGGGTAGGCGATGTTGAAGTCCTTCGCCCCGAACGCGCCGTAGTTCCAGAAGCAGTCGGAGAAGCGACCGCCGACCATGTCGCCTCGGGCGGCCGACGCGCTTGCCGGCAGTAGCGTCAGCGCCGCAATCGCCGCGGCGACGAATCCCGCGGCTTTCGCCCCGGCCTTCACTTGCCCGGGCAGCCGAGCTGCCTGAAGTCGGACTTCGCCATGTACTTCGACGTGGGGAAGTAGGGGCCCATCACCTGCGACTCCGTTCCCGCCTCGTCGACCTGCTGGGGGGCATGCTTCCAGCCCGGGTCGGCGGCCATGAACCGCATGTACATGGCGCCCGCGTAGTCGCGCGAGGCCGGGTCGGGGTAGTTCTCGCCAGCTCCGAAGTTGATCCAGCGGTAGCCGCACTTGCGCCGCGCGTTTGCCGGACGATCCGCGTGGCGGCCGATGACGAGCGTGTAGCGGCGGTGCTTGGCGAGCGGCACCTGCTGGTCGTAGACGCAGTCGTATCCGAGCCCGGTGACCGGGGAGGAGCCGCTGCACAGCGACCAGTAGCGCACCTGGTAATTGCGCGGGCTCCAGCCCTTGGAGGCCGGCAGCGTCTTCGGGAAGGTCGGCATCTTCCCCGAGACCGTGAGCAGGCGGCCGTACTTGAGGCTGGTCGACGTCAGCAGGTAGCTGGTGTCGGGGTTGGACTGGAAGCCGCCGCTTTCGACCGGTGGGTAGGTCGCGGCGCGCTCGGCCGGGTCGGAGATGAAGGCGCCGGCGACGTTGTAGGACGCGTTCCAGAACTTCTCCCAGCGCGGCGGGTCGAGGGCCGGCGCGTTCACCGGGTCGGAGGACTCGGCGACGAGGGACTTCCACAGCGCGGCCGGGAAGGTAGACGTGCTCGCGTCCTTGATCGGGTCGAGCATCGCGCAGGCGGCGTCGCCGCGCACCTCGGTGCCGTCGGCGAGGTTGAGGACGAGCTTGGGCAGTCCGGCGTCGCCGGTGCCGTCGCGACCGCGGTCGGGCAGGTAGTTGCGGATGCTCATGCCGAGGCGGGTGTCGGGATCGGTGGTCTGGGTGTAGATCGTGTTCGGGGCGCGCACGGCCGGGATCGGACCCGAGACGATGTGGAAGGTGTAGCGGCGGGGGCCACCGGTGCGGCTGCCGCCGGGCCGGAACGGGTTGACCGAGCCCTTGTCGGGGCGGATGTTGAGGTCGCGAAGGTGGTCGGCGGAGGCGATCTGCCCGAGGGCGCCGGGGCGGCCGAACATCGTCCACGACATGTAGCGCTGGTGCCCGAACTTGCCGTGGAAGGTGAGGCTGGCGCCGGCCGGAAGCTTGTACTGCCCCACGAAGTAGGTCGAGCCGACGTCCGGATAGAGGTTCGGCTTCTGGATCGGTATCGCGTTCGGCAGGTTCGCGTAGTCCATCCCCTTCGGCGGCGCCCAGAAGCAGTCGTGGCCGTAGAGCTGGTCCGTCTCGACGGCGATGTGATGGGGGAGGTAATTGAGGTTGGCCCGGGCCGGGGTGACGATCGCGAAGGTCGCCGCGGACGCGATCAGAACGGAGAGCAGGAGCCCGCGCACGGGGGATCGGCGGTCAGCGGTCATGGGCACTCCTCGCGTTGGGCTCGACGGGGGACGAAGGCAACCTATCCGCCTATTTGTAGCTTTGTCAAGTTGGGTACTGCGTAAATAATGTTAGGATCGGGCCATGCTCAAGAGCTCTCCGCCGGCCTCGGTGGCGGCGCCAAGCCGTAGCCCGCGCCGAATGTCGCCGAAGGACCGCCGCGAGCAGCTCCTCGTTGCCGCCATGGCGGTCGTCGCCGAGCAGGGCTTCACCGAGTTCTCGCTCGACGACGTCGCCGCCCGCGCCGACGTGACGCGGAACCTGCTCTACCACTACTTCCCCGGCGGCCGGGCGGCGCTGGCGCTCGCGGTCGCCGACGCCGCCGGGCACGAGCTCACCGACGATTGGCTGACCGACGAGTCGATTCCGCTGGCCGAGCGGCTGATCGTTAACAACGGCCGGATGATCGAGCACGCGATGGCGCCGACCGTGGCCTGGAAGATCTACCGCCAGGCCCTGAATGCCTCCGACCCCGCGCTGCGGGCGACGACCGACCGCTACGTCGACAGCGTGATCGCGGCGATCGCGCTCAACAACCTCGGTACCGAGCGACCGTCGGCGCCCGCCCGATCCGCCCTCAAGGGCTATCTCGCGTTCTTCGGCGCCGCCCTCGACGAGGCCCGCGCTACGGGAACGGCGCCGGAGCGGATGCTGCCGATCCTGACCGAGACGCTGGCAGCGGCGATGCGGGCTGCGGCTGACTTGCCCAGCGGCGACTGAGGCCGGCTCAGCTCATCAGGTTCCCGCGCTTCGGCCCGGACCGGTCGTCGTCGCTACCGCGGTTCGAGGATCACGACCGGGATCTCCCGGTCGGTGCGCTCCTGGTAGCCCTCGTAGCCGGAGTAGGTCGCGACCGCCTTCGGCCACAGCCGCTCCCGCTCCACGGGCGTCGCCACCCGCGCGTGCACCTCGCGCTTCTCACGGCCGATCTGAACCGTCGTGTCCGGGTGCGCGCGCAGGTTGTGGAACCAGGCGGGGTGCTTCGGGTGGCCGCCCTTGGAGGCGATGATGACGACGTCGTCGCCATCGGCCACGTAGACCAGCGGCGTCGTCCGCTTGGCGCCGCTCTTCGCGCCGACGTGGTCCAACAGCAGCATCGGCGGGCCACCGGGGACGGTGTGGCCGACCCGCCCGCCGGTCAGCCGGTAGATCGCGACGTGGCCGCCGATGAGGCGGTTGAGCACCGGCCATGACCTGTCGGTGAGGCTCGCCAAGACGATTGGCAGCCTAGATCACCCCGCTCCGTCACCCCGCTCCGTCACCCCGCTCAGCTGGGAACGGTCTCCTCGCCGCTGGGGATCGCCGGGCTGACGCCCGTGTCGCCACCGTCGCCGGAGCCGCTGTCGTCGCCGGCCCCGTCGCCCGGCTTCTGCGGGAGCCTGACCTCGAGCTTGCCGACGACCACGCCCGGGTCGGAGCCGTCGGTGATCGGGTAGCTGCCGGGCTCGCGGAGCAGGATGTTGAAGTAGGCGGGGGTGTCGGTGCCGGCGAAATCGGTGATGCCGAGCGGCAGGATCGCGATCTCGCGGGCCGGGTCGGAGGAGACGGTGAGCGTGAGCTGGTCGCCGACGAACGCCTCCACCGTCGGCGGATCCTTGACGGAGGCGTCGATGTGGTCGCGCACGACCTCGCCGATCGCGCCCTTGGCGCTCTCCGGCACCCCGGGAGGCTCCTCCGTGGTCGTCTCCTCGGTGGTCGTGTCCGTGGTGGTGTCGACGCCGACCAGGCGCCCGGTGCGGTCCGGGGCGATGCTCGCTGCGACCACGGAGGCCGCCAGCAGCAGGATGAGGACGATGATCAGACGCCGAGCGGCCATCTCAGGACTTCCGGAGCCCGGCGATCGTCTTCTGAGGTCCAGACCTCAGACCGTGATGAAGGGACGCGACTAGACATGTGTTGAGTTCGCACCGGATCTTGCTAAAGGTCCTTCCCGGGGTTCCCGATAGGCGGTCCGTAATCGACATCGAGTCAGGGCTCTGGTGCAGAGGCAAACTCGTCGCAAGACGGGGACGCAAAACCACGGAGCTCCCAGCGGATCGGGAGCAAGCCGGGTTACCACCGGGGTTCGAACACCCGACTGGCTAGTGCCACCGGCTCTGACTCCACTGGAAACCCTGAGGAGGGTAACTATGTTGGAGAAGTTCCGTGAGCGGCGCAACGAGGAGTCGGGTTTCACCCTGGTTGAGCTCCTCGTCGTGATGCTCATCCTGGGCATCCTGGCCGCGATCGCGATCCCCGCGTTCTTCAGCCAGCGTGACAAGGGCTACGACTCGGACGCCAAGGCGAACGCTCGTACCACCCAGACCGCGATGGAGACCTACTTCATCGACAACGATGGCACCTACGCGACGGCGACCATCGCCGACCTGGAGGACATCGAGGGCACGATCAGCGATTTCGCTGGCAGCGTGGCGCTCTCCGGTCTCGCCGCGAACACCTACACGATCACGTCGACGTCGGATTCCGGCAACACGTACCTGATCACCCGGAACGCAGACGGTTCCGTGGATCAGACCTGTACCGGTGACGGCTGCAAGTGGTAGCACGCTGATCCGGCTCTGAGCCGGCAGCGAGTTCCGAAGGAGGCGGGCCCTGTGCCCGCCTCCTCTCGTTCTGCCCCCAGCGCGCGCTGGGGGCTTCCCCGACCTCCGGCCACAGGTGTTTGCAGACCTCAAGTTCGTGCCTGCCGTGCCGATGTTCTCCCGTGTTCGTACGCGCCCGTAAGCGCCTGCTCCAGGATCAGCGAGGGTTCACGCTGATCGAGGGCCTCGTCGCCGGCATCCTCCTGCTGTCGGCGATGACCGCGACCTACGGACTCCTCGCCACGAGCGGCCGGGCCGAGCAGGACCAGCGGATGCGCAGCCAGTCCTATGCGATCGCCCAGGAGGACCAGGCGCGGATGCGCTCCCTGCGCATCAGCCAGCTGATGACGCTGAACCAGACGCGCACCGTGGTCCAGGACGGCTCGACGTACACGGTCGTCTCCAAGGGCCAGTACGTCAACGACCAGTCCGGCACGGCCTCCTGCGAGGACGGCACCTCGAGCGCCGACTACATCAAGGTCAGCTCGACGGTCAGCTGGCATGGGAGCCGGTCCGCGCCGCCGACGGTGATCGAGAGCCTCGTCGCGCCGCCGAACGGAACCTTCTCCGCCGACCGCGGCACGCTCGCGATCGCGGTTCGTGACGGCGCCGGCAACCCGGTCTCCGGTCTGTCGCTGAGCGGATCCGGGGCCGGGACGTTCAGCGGCACCACGGGCACCAACGGGTGCGCGGTGTTCACCAACCTCCCCGAGGGGGACTACACGCTGACGCCGGGCACGGCGATGGGGGTGGTCGACAAGGACGGCGCGACCCCGACCGCGCAGACGGTGAGCGTGGTCGGCCAGAGCACCAACACGGTCGCCCTCCAGTACGACAGCCCCGGCACCCTGCAGCTCTCCTTCAAGACCCGGATCGGCGGCACCGTGCAGGCTTCGAAGGCCGACTCGGTCGTCGTCTTCAACTCCGGGATGACCAAGGAGGCGACCTTCGGGACGATCGGAGACGAGCAGTCGACGATCACGACCGGATCGCTCTTCCCGTTCTCGTCCCAGGACACGATCTACGCGGGCAGCTGCACCGACAACAACCCGAACCCGACCAACATCGTCAACCCGCCGGCCGCGGCTGCGCTCGTGCAAGCCACGGTGCTGAAGAACCAGCTCGTGACCGTCACCCCGTCGATCCAGCTGCCGGCGTTGCAGCTGACCGTCCGGACCGGGACGAGCTCGGGCAGCCCCGGAAGCATCGTCAGCAACGCCGCGGTCACGATCACCGACGCCGGGTGCACCAGCCCGACGGTCAAGCGCACCTACACGAACCGCACCAGCGGCAGCCCGACCGGGCTCGTTCCGACCGGGCAGAGCACCGTCGACCCCGGGATGCCCTACGGCGTCTACAACATCTGCGCCTACAACGGCTCGCGCCGCAACACCTTGACCAACGTCGCCGTGCAGACGACCGCCAGCGACACGAGCCGGACCATCTACCTGGGCTCCGGCGCGACCGGATCGACGACGGGGGCCTGCCCGTGATCCGCCTGGCCGATCTCACCACTCGGGGCATGCGGGCCCTCCGGTCGCGCGGACGGGACGAGAGCGGCTACTCCCTTCCCGAGCTCAGCGTCGCGATCATCGTCGGCACGGCGGTCCTCGGCGGCCTGTTCGTCCTCGTCAACTTCGCCACCCGCAGCAACGCGCGGACGACAAGCCGCGTCGCCGTCGATCAGATCGCCCGCCCGGCGATGCAGCGGATCATCGACGAGCTGCACTCGACCTGCGTCTACCCGGGGATCGCCCCCGTGCTCTCCGGCAGCAGCGACACCCAGATCTCGATGCTGCAGTACAACGCGGCCGTCGACCGCTACGACGGCGGCTCATACAACTCCGGGACCGACGCGAGCCCGGTTCCGGTCGTGCGCCGCATCACCTTCACCCAGCAGACCGGGACCAACCCACCGGCCGGGCCGATCACCGATTACGCCTACCAGGTGAGCGGGACCGCTCCCAACTGGACGGCGACGACGACCGTGCTGAACCGGGCCACCCTGATCAACCGCGCGGTCAGGGTGCCGCTGACCTCCTCGACTTCGGTGCCGATCTTCCGCTACTACAAGTACGTCAACGGAGCGATCTCGACCACGCCTCTGCCGACTCCGCTCAGCTCCGAGAACGCGAAGCTCGTGGTCCAGGTCACCGTCACCTTCATGGCGTCGCTGTCGGCCGGCGCGACGAGGATCGATCCCGACAACGCGGTCACCCTGACCGACAGCGCGTTGCTGCGCTTCTCCCCGAGCAACGAGGACACCAACAAGGCGGGCCTGCCATGCACCTGATCGGCACCTTGATCGCGCGCTTGCGCTCCGACGACTCAGGCTTCGCGATGGCGACGGTCGTGATGGGCATCGCGGTCGCGACGATCCTCGCCGTCGCCGCCGTCGCCGCGACCAACTCGGACATCCAACTCACCGGGCGCAGCATCGACGAGAAGCGCGCCTACGAGGCCGCCCAGGCGGGCGTCGCCGACTACTCCTACCACCTGAACAACGACAACGGTTACTGGGCTCGCTGCACCGACGTTCCGACCCCGAACGCGGTCAACCAGATGAACCCGACGACGATCAAGACGCGTCCCGTCCCCGGCGATACGGGCGCGCGCTACTCGATCGAGCTGCTGCCGGCGACGGGCAAGTCCGCCTGCAGTACCAGCGACCCCATCGGGACCATGATCGAGGGCTCCGGAACGGCGACCAGCACCTTCCGGATCCGCTCCACGGGCTATTCGGGTTCCGGGTGCGCGACCAACCTGCGCGGGTCCAAGTGCGTGCGCCGCAGCATCATCGCCTCCTACAAGCGCGCCAGCTTCCTCGACTACGTCTACTTCACGCAGCTCGAGACCTCCGATCCGCAGACCTACGAGAACTCGTCGACGATCAACGGCGCTTACACGCAGTGTTCGAAGACGATCCAGCAGGGCCGCTACGACTCGACGATCCCCAACAGCGGCGGCAGGTACTGCGACCGGATCGTCTTCGCGTCGGGCGAGACGATCGACGGGCCGCTGCACACGAACGACGCGCTGATCATCTGCGGAACGCCGACGTTCGGTCGCTCGCCCTCGGATTTGATCGAGGTCAGCGCGACCGATCCGGGCTGGTACAGCTCCTCCGGCTGCAGCGGGAACTCGCCGACCTTCAAGGGCCAGTTCCTGAAGGAGGCTCCGACGCTGACGCCGCCGCCGACCAACGCGCAGCTCAAGAACGTGCCGGGGGCCCTCAAGTTCACCGGGCAGGTCTACATCACGCTCAGCGGCAACAACATGACGGTGACGAACGGCTCCTCGACGCTGTACTCCGGCGCGGTTCCGACGAGCGGCGTCGTCTACGTCTCCAACAGCTCCTGCTCGTCTGGGCTGAACCCGTTCACCGCCACATACCCGACCACATCGACCTGCGGCAACGCCTACGTCAAGGGCACCTACACGAGCCAGCTCACGATCGCTGCGGAGAACGACATCATCATCGAGGGCAACATCTGCCGCGGCTCCTCCTGCGGAACCCCGACCGGGGCGGGCCTGCTCGGTCTGATCGCCAACAACTTCATCCGGATCAAGCACCCGATCTGCCCGTCGAGCAACCTCGGCTGCACCAGCGGCACGATCTCCTCGCAGACGGGCAAGGTCGACTACCACAGCGGTCGCTACGAGGATGCCGAATGCTCGGGCGGCGTCAACGGCACCGGTTCGAACTCGAACCTGCGGATCGACGCGGCGATGCTGGCGATCCAGCACTCGTTCATCGTCGACCACTACGACTGCGGCGCCCAGCTCGGGACGCTGACGGTCAACGGTGCGATCTCGCAGAAGTTCCGCGGACCGGTGGGGATCGTCGGCAACCACGGCTACAGCAAGGACTACAACTACGACGACCGCCTCAGGTACCTGGCGCCGCCGAAGTTCCTCGACCCGGTCGAGTCGGCCTGGCACATGCAGCGGCAGACGTCGACGGGCTGAGCCCGCGTTGACGCCCGACCCCCTCGCTAGGTTCCCCTCGCGCCACCCCGGCCAGCAACCACAGCTCCCGTGCTCGTCCCGACTCTCTTCATCGCCGTCCTCGGGCTGCTGGTCGGCAGCTTCGCCGCCGTGCTCGCCTACCGGATCCCGATCGGGGAATCCCCGTGGACCGGCCGCTCGCATTGCGACTCCTGCGGGGAGACGGTGGCCGCCTACGACAACATCCCGCTCGTCTCCTGGCTTCTGCTGCGCGGCAAGTGTCGTCACTGCGGCACCCCGATCCCGGCCCGCTACCCGCTCACGGAGCTGGTCGTCGCGGCCGGGTTCGCCGGCTCCTACCTCGCCTTCGAGGACGATGGCTGGGCCTGGGTGGCCCTCGGGTGCGTCTTCATCGCGATGCTGGCGACGATCACGCTCACCGATCTCGAGGACAGGATCATCCCCAACGTCGTCCTCGGCCCGGCCGCGATCATCGGCATCGCGCTGGTCGCCGCGGCAGACACCGGCGAGCTTCCCGGGCACCTGATCGCAGCCGCGATCGCCGGCGGCTTCCTGCTCGTCGTCACGTTCCTGTACCCGCGCGGCATGGGGATGGGGGACGTCAAGCTCGCCGCCGTAATGGGCATATACCTGGGCAGAGCGGTCGCTCCAGCGCTGCTGATCGGCTTCGCCGCCGGGGCGCTCTTCGGGATCGGCCTGATCGCCCGGCACGGCTCCTCAGCTCGCAAGATGAAGGTCCCGTTCGGCCCGTTTCTCGCGCTCGGAGCGGTCATCGCCCTGTTCTGGGGCGACGACATGGTCGACTGGTACCTCGACTCCTTCTTCGACTGATTCAGCGCGCCTCGCCGCCTCGCCGTCGAAAGGGGTGCGCCGCCATTCAAGGAATGCGCGCTGAGGCCGATCTTGGAGCGGAGGGGAGCGCCCGGCGCTCCCGGCTCCCGTTCCCCCAGGAGACCGAAACCGCAGATGCGCACCACAAAGAAGGGACCCAACATCGTCGGTCTCGACATCGGCACCGCGACCGTCGCGGCCGTCGAGCTGCGTGTCAACGGCAGCGTCAGCGTCGAGAAGACGGCGATCGCGCCGCTCCCTGAAGGCGCGAGCCAGGACGGCGAGGTCGCCGACGCGGACGCCCTCAGCGCCACCCTCAAGGACTTCTTCACCACCGCCAAGCTCGGTAAGGACGTGCGGATCGGCGTCGCCAACCAGCGGGTCGTGGTCCGCACCCTGCGGATGCCGCGGGTCGAGAAGCAGGGCGAGATCGAGAACGCGATCCGGTTCATGGCGCAGGAGCAGATGCAGATGCCGCTCGACGACGCGGTCGTCGACTGGCAGGTGCTCGACTCGAGCCCGGAGGTGGCCGCCTCCGGGCAGATGGACGTCGCCGTGGCCGCCGCGCGCTGGGACATGGTCCGTCCGCTCGTCGACACGGTGCGAGCCGCGGGCCTGCGGCCGGTCGGCGTCGACGTCGCCGCTTTCGGGATGATCCGCGCGCTCTCGAAGGAGCCCGCGATCGCAGCCTCCGGCCCCTATGCGGCGGGGGCGCCGGCCCCGCAGGCCGACGGCATCCCGAGCCAGCCGGCCCGGCTGTTCTGCAGCCTCGGAGACGTCACCAACCTCGCGATCGCCCGCGGGGCCGGCTGCCTCTTCACCCGCGTCTTCCCCTACGGGATGGAGGCGATCGCGGCGACGCTCGGCGAGCGCCAGGGCCTGACCCTCGAGCACGCCCGGATGTGGATCGGCCATGTCGGTCTCGAGGCGCCCATCGACCAGATCGCCGGTGAGCCCGCGATCGTCGCGGTGGCTCGTGAGGTCCTCCTCGAAGGCGTGTCGAAGCTTGCGGCCGAGATCAGGCTCTCGCTCGACTACTACGGCTCCCAGGGCGAGGCGGTCGCGATCGAGGAGGTCATCGTCTGCGGCAGCGGCTCCGCCGTGCCCGGTCTCCCGGCGGCCTTGCAGGCCGAGCTCGGGCTGGCGCTGAGGCCCGCGCGGCCGGTCGCGCTCGCCGGCTTCCCGACGCCCGACGCCTCCCGCCTGACCGTTCCCTTCGGCCTCGCACTCGAGGAGTAGCCGATGCGTCCGGTCAACCTGATCCCGCTCGATCAGCGCCGTGGCGAGGACGCCCCGGTTCGCACCGGGCCCCTCGCCTACATCTTCATCGGGTTCCTCGTCGTCGTCCTCGGCGCGGTGATCGCGACGGTGATGCTCGGCAACTCGGTCGAGAGCAAGCGCTCGGAGGCGAGCTCGCTCGAGGCGCAGGCCGCCGAGAGCCAGGCCCGCGTGCAGGCACTCTCGCCCTACGTGAGCTTCCAGCAGCTCCGCGACGCCCGGGTCCAGACCGTGGGCTCGCTGGCGCGCAGCCGCTTCGACTGGGAGCGGGTGATCCGTGAGGTCACGAAGCTGATCCCGAAGGGCGTGTGGCTGCAGAACATGACCGGGACCGTGAAGCCGGACGTAGCCGTCGAGAACTCCGCCGGGGTGTCGCTGCGGGCGGCGATCCCGGGACCGGCCCTCGAGCTCAAGGGGTGCGCGCGCTCGCAGACCGACATCGCGCGGCTGATCGCCGCGGTCAACGACGTCGATGGCGTCACCCGCGTCGGCGCGACCAACGGGACCAAGGCCCAGGCGAGCTCCGGCGACAGCGGTGACGCCGAGGGCGCCGGCAACTCCACCGACAGCTGCCCGGCATCGAGCCCGGCGTTCCAGCTCGTCGCCGCGTTCGACGAGATCGCGGTCCCCGAGGTGCCGGGTGAGGCGGGCGCCGCCGTGACGCCGCCGAGCTCCAACGTCCCGACGAGCAACGGGACCTCGCAGGGTCCCGGGACCTCCGGCGATCAGTCGACCACCCCCGAGACGCTGACCCCGGGAGGCTGAGGTGAAGAGCACCGATCGGATGATCCTCCTGGTCCTGCCGCTGGCCGCGCTGGTGATCGGCTTCTACCTGCTCGTCATCGCTCCCAAGCGGGCCGAGATGGCGGAGCTGAACACCAAGATCGACGACCTCAACTCGCAGGTCGCGAACGCGAACACGGACATCTCCGGCGCCGAGGCCGCGCGCGACTCCTACGACAGCAACTACGCCGACATCGTCAAGCTCGGCGCGGCCGCGCCCGACGACAACGACCAGGCCACCTTCGTCTACTCGATGACGCGGCTCGGGCAGGACAACTCGGTCCAGCTGCGCTCCTGGGAGCTGGCGGCGACCGGTGACATCGCAGCGCCGGCCGAGGCGACGCCCGCGCCGGCGGCGCAGAGCGACTCGGGATCGGCCGACTCCGGATCGGGCGACTCCGGCTCGGGTGGCTCCGGCTCGGGCGACTCCGGATCGGGCGACTCGGGATCGGGCGGCTCGGGCAGCGCCGATACCGCCCCGGTGGCCGCGACGCCGACAGAGGCGACGGTCTCGACCCTGCCGCTCGGGGCGACGGTGGGCCCGGCCGGACTGCCGCTGACGCCCTACTCGTTCAACTACTCGGGGACCTTCTTCGACGTCGCCAACCTGATGGGCGACCTCGACTCCAGCGTCTCGGTCGGGGGCGGCGACGACCTGACCAAGCAGCCGACGGTGCGCGGCCGCCTCGTCACGGTGGACGGGTTCGCGCTCGTCAACGACGGGGACCGCGGATTCCCGCGCGTCAGCGCGACGCTGGCTCTGACCACCTACTCGGTCCCCGCCGACCAGGGCGTTTCGGCCGGCGCGACCCCCGCGGGTCCCCCGACCGTTGCGTCGGATGAGGCCGCGACGCTGAGCTCGACGCCGGCGACGACCGCGACGGTGACGCCGTGAAGGTCCCGGATCTCGTCCAGAACGTCTACCGCGACCTGCGCGATCGGCGCATGCTCTCGATCGCCGTCGCCCTCATCGGGGCGATCATCCTTGTGCCCTTCCTGGCCTCGGCCGGAGGCGGTGACGACTCGAGCTCGACGGCGGCTACGACGGCGCCGCCGACCGCCCCGTTCGCGGGCGACGAGCAGCTCGACCCGGTGGTGCTCGCCGAGGTTCCGGGGCTGCGCGACTTCCGCGAGCGCCTCGCGGGCTACAGCAGCCGCAACCCGTTCAAGTCGCAGGCGCCCAAGACCGGCAAGGGCAAGGGCAAGGGCAACGGTGGTGGCGGCAACGGAAACGGCAGCGGTTCCGGGACGGGCTCGGGGAGCGGGACGAGCACCGGCACCGGCACTGATACCGGCAGCACCGACGTGCCGACCATCGACATCCCCTCCGGCAGCGGCACGGGCACCGGTACTACGGGCACCGGGTCCGGCAGCGGCAGTGGTAGTGGCAGTGGCAGTGGCACCGGAACCGACACGGGTGGCGGCAGCGGCACCGGCGGCGGGTCGAGCGGGTCGAGCGGGTCGCAGCTGATCACCTACCGCATCGACGTGCGCGTCGGCCCCGTGGGCAACACGAAGGTCATGACCGACGTCAAGTCGTTCTCGTTCCTCCCCGACCCGAAGCGGCCGCTCGTCCAGTACGTCGACGCCGACACCGGCGGCCACCAGGTGGCGATGATCGTCAACCCGTCGGCCGCGGCGCTGAAGGGCAAGGCGAAGTGCGTGCCGAAGCTCGAGAAGTGCCAGTACCTGGTCATGAAGCCGGGCCAGGACATGGAGTTCCTCTTCGACGACCAGCGCTACAGCCTCGAGCTCAAGAGCATCAACGAGCATCGCGAGCCCTACGAGCCGCAGTCCAAGTCGGGCGACAGCGGTTCAGGCGCGGGCGGCGATTCGCATCGCGTGAGCTCGCTGCTCGGCTACTGAGGCCGAGCGGTCTCGGACCAGACGCCCCGGCGCGGGCGCAAGTAGCCTCTCCCGCTCATGTCGCGCTTCCGATTCACGACCGCCGGGGAGTCACACGGCCCCGGGCTGACCACGATCGTCGAGGGCCTGCCCGCCGGGCTCGAGCTCGACCGCGAAGGGCTCGACCGCGACATGGCCCGCCGCCAGCTCGGACACGGGCGCGGCGGGCGCATGAAGATCGAGAAGGACGCCGTCGACGTGCGCTCCGGCGTCCGCCACCGTCACACGCTCGGCAGCCCGATCGCCCTGCTCGTCGCCAACCGCGACTACGAGAACTGGGTTGAGCGGATGGGGCCCTGGGAGAGCGGCGAGGGGGTTGCGCAGGTGCACCTGCCCCGACCCGGCCACGCCGATCTGCCGGGACTGCAGAAGTACGGCTTCGACGACGCGCGCAACGTGCTCGAGCGGGCAAGCGCGCGCGAGACCGCGGCGCGGGTGGCGGCCGGGGCGATCGCGCGGCAGTTCCTCGAAGCGGTCGGGGTCACGATCCGCAGCCACGTGACGCGGATCTCCGGCGTCCAGGCGCCCGCCCCGCATGACCTCCAGCCCGCGGACTTCGAGGGCGTCGACGACGACCCGGTTCGCTGCCTCGACGCTGACACCTCGGCCGCGATGGTCGAGGAGATCAACCGCCTGCGCAAGGAGAACGAGAGCCTCGGCGGGACCTTCGAAGTGCGGGCCTGGGGTCTCGTGCCGGGGCTGGGCTCGCATGTCTCGTGGGGCGAGAAGCTCGACGGCCGGATCGCGCAGGCGATCGTCTCCATCCAGTCGGTGAAGGGCGTCAGCATCGGCCCCGCCTGGGACGTCGCCTCGAGCCCGGGCTCGGAAGCCCACGACGAGATCTTCCACTCCGATGAACGTGGCTACTACCGCGAGACCAACCGTGCCGGCGGCCTTGAGGGCGGCATGACCAACGGCGAGCCGCTGATCGTCCACGCGGCGATCAAGCCGATCTCGACGCTGACGAAGCCACTGCGCTCGGTCAACGTCCACACCAAGGAGCCCGAGCAGGCGCACAAGGAGCGCACCGACTCGACGGTCGTGCCCGCCGCCGGGGTAGTCGGCGAGGCGATGCTCGCCATCGTGCTCGCCGATGCCTACCGGGAGAAGTTCGGCGGCGACCACATCGACGACGTCCGCGCCGCGATCGCCGCCTACGAGCAGCGCATCGACTGGCGCCGGTAGCGGCCGGTCCCCTCTGGGCCGGCGGCCGGCGTGGCCGCGGCGCCGAATCGGCCACGCCGAAGTAGTCATCTAGGCTCCGCAGCCATGTCAGCGGGTACTCCAGCGATCGCCTTCGTCGGCTTCATGGGGGCCGGGAAGACGACCACGGCGCTCCGCGCCGGCCGCCTTCTCGATCTCGAGGTCGCCGACACCGACGCGCTGATCGAAGCGGAGGCGGGTCGGCCGATTCCCTCGATCTTCGCCGAGCGGGGCGAGGACGGCTTCCGCGAGCTCGAGGAGCGGATCGTGCTCGAGGCGCTCGCCCGCGGTGGCGCCGTCGCGCTGGGCGGCGGTGCCGTCGAAAGCGAGCGGGTCCGTGCGGCGCTGCGCGAACACGTCGCGGTCTGGTGCCGCGTCGACGAGGAGCTCGCGTGGGCGCGTTGCGCCGGCACCGATCGTCCGCTGGCCCGCAACCGGGACGGCTTCCGCCGCCGCCACGCCGCCCGTGAGCCCCTCTACGCCGGGGTCGCGCGCGCGATCCTCCCGGCGGACGCCGATCTGGCGACGAGCGATACGGCGCTCGCGTGGGTCGGGACTCTTCGCAGCGCGCCCGACGTGCGGATGATCTGGGCGCGCGCGGCCTCGAGCGAGTACCCGGCGCTGATCGGCTCGGGCGCGACCGGCGCTCTCTCCGCCCCCGGCGCTCCCGCCCCCGGGGCACGCACGTTCGCCGTCGCCGACGCCGCCGCGCTCGCCGCCATCGGCGGCC
The DNA here is from genome assembly GCA_020636895.1 of Thermoleophilales bacterium. Classification (GTDB taxonomy): domain Bacteria; phylum Actinomycetota; class Thermoleophilia; order Solirubrobacterales; family 70-9; genus RHKX01. Next base: position 829,358 of record JACJWZ010000001.1, read on the forward strand.
TGCTCCCAGCGACCGATACCGACCCGATCAGCGCCGAGGGTGGGGAGGAGGCGAAGACGCTCGCGGCCGCCGAGCGCGTCCTCGGCGAGCTCGCCCGGGCGGGCGTGCGGCGCGACGACGCGCTGCTCGCCTTCGGCGGCGGTGTGGTCGGCGATCTCGCCGGTTTCTGCGCCGCCGTCTACCAGCGCGGGATCCCCGTCGTGCAGGTGCCGACGACGCTCGTCGCGCAGGTCGACTCCGCATACGGGGGCAAGACCGGCGTCGATCTCCCCGAGGCGAAGAACTACGTCGGCGCCTACCACCAGCCCGCCGCGGTCCTCACCGACCCCGCTGCCCTGCGGACGCTGCCGCCCGAGGAGCTCGCCGCCGGATTCGCCGAGGTCCTCAAGACGGCGCTGATCGCCGGGGGCCCGCTCTGGGAAGGCGTGCGCGCTCTCGAGCGCGTCGATGCGGAGACCGTCACCCCGTTCGTCTTCGACTGCGCCCGCACCAAGCTCGAGATCGTCGCCGAGGACGAACGCGACGGCGGCCGTCGCGCCGTGCTCAACCTCGGCCACACGGTCGGCCACGCCATCGAGTCGGCGTCCGGCTACTCCCGCTACCGGCACGGGGAGGCAGTGGCTCTGGGGGTGCTCGCCGCGTTGCGGCTCTCCGGCCAGGAGGAGCTCCGCGCCGAGGTTTCCGGCCTGCTCGACCGCGCCGGCCTCCCCACCGAGCTCGATCCCGAGGTGGCGGTGGACGACGTGATCGCGCTCAGCGGGCGCGACAAGAAAGCGACCGCCGACGGGCTTCCCTTCGTCCTCGTCGCGGGCCCCGGTGACGTGACCCATGGGCATGCGGTCGATCGGGATAGCCTCCGGGCGGCCGTGAGCGAGCTGAAGCCGACATCGACGCCATCGACGGGATCGGCGTGAGCACCGTCACCAACCGCGTCGCGGTCATGCACGGGGTCAACCTCGACACGCTCGGCCGCCGCGATCCGGCGATCTACGGGTCGGAGACGCTCAACCAGCTCGAGGCACGCGTCCACGACTTCGCCCGCGAACTCGACCTCGAGGCGTCCTTCTTCCAGACCAACCACGAGGGCGAGTTCTGCGAGTACCTGCACCGGGTCCGCGAGACCGCCGACGCCGTACTGATCAACGCGGGTGCATGGAGCCATTACTCGTGGGCGATCCGCGACGCGCTCGAGGTCGCTGCGAAGCCCGCGGTCGAGGTCCACATCAGCGACGTCGACAGGCGTGGGGAGGCCGAGCCGTGGCGTTCGATCTCCGTCTTCGACGGCCTCGTCCTCACCAAGATCTCCGGCAAGGGGGTCGACGGCTACCGGGAGGCGCTCGAGGTGCTCAAGGGGGAGCTCGGGGCGTGAAGCCCGTCCCCGCGACCCGGGCCGACCGGCTCGCCGCCGCCGCGACCGCTGCCGAGCTCGACGCGGTGTTGATCGGCGACATGGTCCGGCCCGGCGACTCCACGCCCGATGCGATGGCCGACGTGAGCTGGCTGACCGGCTACCGGGGAACGAGCGGCCTCGTCGTCGTCGCGCCGGAGGGGCGTTGGTTCGTGACGGATTTCCGCTATCTCGAGGTGGCCGAGGCGACGGTGCCGGGCTCGTTCGAGGTCGTCGACGGCACCGCCGATCTGACCAAGACGGTCGCCGGCCTCCTCTCGGAGTTCGCGACGGTCGGCGTCGACGAGTCACGGATCAGCGTCGAGAACCACCGCAAGCTCGCCGACGCGCTGGCCGAAGGCGTCACGCTGACCGCCGCGCAGGGTCTGGTCGAGGGGCTGCGCCGGGTCAAGGACGAGGTCGAGATCGAAGCGATCGCAGCGGCGTCGGCGCTGACCGACGGCGTCTACGCATGGCTCGAGGAGCGGGGCTTCGAGGGCCGGACCGAGCGGGAGGTCGCGCTCGCGGCCGAGGCGCGGATGCGCCACCTCGGCGCCGAGGATCCCTCGTTCCCCTCGATCGTCGCCGCCGGCCCGAACGGCTCCCTGATCCACGCCGTTCCCGGCGAGCGCAAGATCCGTCGCGACGAGTACATCGTCATCGACATGGGCGCGATCGTCGACGGCTACTGCTCCGATTGCACGCGCACGCTGGTCGAGGGCGAGCCGCCGATCGCCCATCGAGAGGCCTACGAGGTCGTGCTCGCCGCCCAGGAGGCGGCGCTCGGCGAGATCAAAGCGGGCGCCTCCGGCCGCGAGCTCGACGCCGTCGCGCGCGATCTGATCGCCGAGGCCGGCTACGGCGAGCTCTTCGGCCACGGCCTCGGACACGGGGTCGGGATCGAGGTCCACGAACCGCCGCGCCTGTCGAGGCGCTCCGACGACGTGCTGCAGGCGGGGGAGGTCGTGACCGTCGAGCCGGGCGTCTACCTGCCGGGTGAGTTCGGGGTCCGGATCGAGGACCTGGTGGTCGTCACCGACGACGGCCATCGCAACCTCAGCTCACGACCCAAGTAGCCCTCAAAGTAGCCTTCTGCGGATGCCGATCGCCGCGAACATCCTGCAGCCGCTGACCAACGCCGAGGAGTGGGTGCTCGAGAGCCTGCACGGGATGGGGCTCACCTGGGGCCTCGCGATCGTCGGGCTGACACTGCTCACGCGCTTCGTGATGCTGCCCCTGATCGTCCGCCAGTACCGCTCCCAGCGCGAGATGAAGCGTCACATGCCGGAGCTGCGAGCGCTGCAGGCCAAGTACAAGGGCGGCGACAAGCAGAAGCTGCAGCAGGAGATGAGCGCCTACTACCGCGAGCACGGGATCAACCCGCTCGCTTCGGTCGGCCCGATGCTGCTGCAGATCCCGGTCTTCATCTCGCTCTACATGCTGCTGCGCCACGACGCCACGAACGGCCTGTTCGGGGATGGCGGCTTCCTCTTCATCCCCGACCTGACCGCGAAGCCGACGGGCGGGGTGCTCGTCGCGATGCTGACGATCTACATCTGCTCGCAGCTCGCCTCGAGCGCGATCGCCACGCGAACGATGCAGACGAGCCACCGCGGCTTCGCGATGGCCCTGCCTGTGCTCTTCGCCGGCGTCATCGCGCGCTTCCCCGCCGGGCTCGCGATCTACTCGATCACCACCAGCCTCTGGAGCCTCGGCCAGCAGATCACCTTCTGGCGCCTCTCCGCCGCCGTTCCCGCCGGGACCGCGGCGCTCGCGGCGGAGCTGGAGGACGTGGCCGAGGCGGGCGAGGACTCGAAGCTCGAGCGGGCACTCGAGAGCAGCGACCACAAGCCGGCGCCGGTGTTCGGCCAGAGCCACGGTCACAACCACGGCAGTGGCAAGGCCAATGGCAAGGCTCCGATGAGCAACGGCGGGAGCACGGCACTCGCGAACGGCAGCGGCCCGAAGCCGAAGCCGACGCACTCGCGGAGCAAGAAGAAGAAGCGCAGCCGCTCCCGCCGCTGAGCCGCTTTCCAATAGCGTCCGGCCCATGAGCCTCGCCGGAAAGACCATGATCATCAGCGGCGGAAGCCGCGGCATCGGACTCGAGATCGCCCTCAAGGCGGCCGCCGACGGCGCGAACGTCGCGCTGATCGCCAAGACCGATCAGCCCCATCCCAAGCTGGAGGGCACGATCCACACCGCGGCCGCAGCGATCGAGGAGGCGGGGGGAACCGCGCTGCCGATCCTCGGCGACATCCGCGAGGAGGAGCGGGTGATCGCGGCGGTGGCCGAGGCGGCGGACCGCTTCGGCGGGATCGACATCTGCGTCAACAACGCCAGCGCGATCAACATCAGCGGCACCGAGCAGACGCCGATGAAGCGCTACGACCTGATGCAGGACATCAACGCGCGCGGCACCTTCCTGCTCTCCAAGACCTGCATCCCGCACCTGCGCGAGGCCGAGAACCCCCACGTGCTGACGCTGTCGCCGCCGCTCAGCTTCGAGCCGCGCTGGGCGCAGCACCACGTCGCCTACACGATCGCCAAGTACGGGATGAGCCTCTGCACGCTCGGCATGGCGGCCGAGTTCGCCGAGGAGGGGATCGCCTTCAACTCCCTGTGGCCGCGCACGATCGTCGCGACCGCCGCCGTCCAGAACCTCCTCGGCGGCGACGAGGCGATGAAGCGGGCCCGGACCCCCGCCGTCTACGCAGACGCCGCCTACGCGATCCTCAACCGTCCGAGCCGCGAGTGCACGGGCAACTTCTACCTCTGCGAGGACGTGCTCGCGGAGGAGGGCGTGACCGACTTCTCGATCTACTCCGCGGTCGAGGGTGCCGAGCCTCAGGTCGACCTCTACGTCGACGAGGTGAACCCGCCGGGCATCGGCTGAGCGGGCTCCCGGCCGGGGTCCCGGCCGCAGCTCAGGTACGCCCCCTCGGGGCCCCTCGAGGGGCGTTAGCCTGGGGCGCATGGAGCGCGCCAACGTCAACGACTGCGAGTTCGACTACGAGGGAGATGAGCCCGAGGGCTACCGGGCCGGCCTGTACCGCCCCGGGCCGGGGCTCGGGGCGAAGGAGACCGGGATGTCGGTCTACGAGCTGCCGCCCGGGCAGTCGATCTGCCCCTACCACTACGAGTACGCCGAGGAGGAGTGGTTGGTGGCACTCGGCGACGGCGTCGTGCTGCGGACGCCGGAGGGGGAGGAGGAGCTCGCCGCCGGCGACGTCGCCTTCTTCCCGACCGGCCCCGGCGGCGCCCACAAGGTCACCAACGGAGGCGAGCAGACGGTCCGGGTGCTGATGTTCTCGGCGGTCCGGTGGCCTGCGGCCACCGTCTACCCCGACAGCGACAAGATCGGGGTCTTCACCGATCCCGACCGCACCGACAACCTCATCGCCCGTCGCTCGAGTGGCGTCGACTACTTCGACGGCGAGTCGGACGGCGGCTGAGCGGCCCGACGCGGTTTCCGGGTGGGGTGCCCGGCGGGGTCCCCGGGCTACGATTGATGCCCGGACCAGAGGAGACGACCTAAATCGACGACGCGCAGGAGAAGAGCCAGCGGGATCCAGGCGGGACGACCGTCTCCCCGGACCTGCTCCGGGGCCTGACCGCCCCGCGCTTCTCGCGCCGCCGCTTCATCCGCAACACGGGGGGCCTGCTCGCAGCGGGTTCGCTGGTGGGAGCGCTGTCGGCGTGCGGGATCGCCGGCACGCGCGACACCGGCTGGAAGTCCGGGTTCGACTGGGACTCGTGGTGGCGCCGGCAGGAGCGGCAGGGGACCCTCGATTTCGCCAACTGGCCGCTCTACATCGACCGGACCAAGGACGGCTCGCCGACGCTCAACGACTTCAGCCGCAAGTACGGCGTCACCGTCAACTACCGGCCGGTGATCCAGGACAACGCCTCGTTCTTCGCGCAGATCAGCCCGGTGCTGGCCGCGGAGCAGCCGATCGGCTACGACCTGGTCGTGATCAGCAACGGCTGGGAGCTGACGCAGATGATCGAGAACCACTGGCTGGTCCCGCTCGACCACTCGCGCCTCCCGAACTTCGAGCGCTACGCCGGCGCCGCCTCGCGGGCGCCGGCGTACGACCCCAAGAACGAGTTCACGGTCACCTGGCAGTCGGGCATCACCGGGATCGGATACGACCCGGAGAAGACGGGTCGTGAGATCACTTCGCTGAAGGACCTCTACGACCCGGCGTTCGCGGGCCGGGTCGGGATGATGTCCGACAACACGGAGCTCGGCAGCACCGGGATGCTCGTGCAGGGCATCGAGCCGGTGAGCTCGGGCCCGGCGGAGTGGAGGCAGGCCGCGGAGGTGCTGCGGAAGCAGCGCGACGACGGCATCGTCCGCCAGTACTACGACCAGGGCTACATCAAGGCGCTGCAGCAGGGCGACACGATCATCAGCATGGCCTGGTCAGGCGACGTCTTCCAGGCCCAGGTCTCGGGCAACTCGAACCTCAAGTTCGTCGTGCCCGAGGAGGGCGGGATGATCTGGCACGACAACTGCATGATCCCCTATCGGGCGGCCCATCCCGTCGACGCCATCGAGTGGATGGACTACTCCTACCGGCCCGAGATCCAGGCGCAGATCTCCGACTGGGTCAACTACGTCTCGCCGGTCCCGGACGCGAAACCGATCATCGCCGACCAGCTCGACGACCCGACCGTCGCCGACAGCCCGCTGGTCTTCCCGAGCGAGGCGATCACCAAGCAGCTGCACGACTACTACGACTTCAAGAGCGTCGGCGACCACGAGGAGTGGACCTCGATCTTCGACCCGATCATCCAATCGTGACCTCGTGACCCCGTGAGCTCCAGCCTGAAACGCTCGCTGACGCCCTACCTGCTCGGGCTGCCGACCGCGCTCTGGCTCGGGATCTTCTTCGTCGTCCCGCTGCTGGCGATCCTCTCGGTCTCGCTGATGACGGGGAACGCGCTCGACGGCTACACCCTGACGTGGAACTTCTCGATCTTCGGGGATGCGATCAGCACCTACTCGACTCAGTTCCTGCGCTCGTTCCTCTACGGCGGGATCTCGACCGCGGTGGCGCTGGTCGCCATGTACCCGGTCGCCTACTGGGTTGCGTTCTACGGGGGCCGGTTCAAGTCGGCGCTGCTGTTCCTGCTGCTGCTGCCGTTCTTCGTCAGCTTCGTGATCCGGATCATCGCCTGGCAGTTCATCCTCGCCGATGACGGCATCGTCCTCGGCACGCTCAAGGACATCGGCGTGGTCCCGGAGAGCATGCACGTCCTCTCGACCCCGTCGGCGGTCGTCGCCGGTCTCACATACGACGCGCTTCCGTTCATGCTGCTGCCGCTCTACGTCTCCTTGCAGCGGATCGACCGCTCCCAGATCGAGGCCGCCGCCGATCTCTACGCGAGCAAGTACGACCGCTTCCGAACCGTGATCCTGCCGCTCTCGGCCCCCGGGATCTACGCCGGGATCGTCCTCGTCGCGATCACCAACATCGGCGACTACGTCAGCGCGGCGATCCTCGGCGGGCCCTCCACGACGATGATCGGGAACGTCATCCAGACCCAGTACGTGCAGAACGCCGACTACCCGATCGCGTCGGCGCTGGCGCTGATCCTGATGGCGACGCTGCTGGTCGCCATGGGCGTCTACGCGAAGGTCTTCGGGACGCGGACGCTGCAGGAGCACGCGACGTGAGCGCCGCCGGCGGAACCGTGCGCCGGCCCGGCGCGGCGCGGAGGCGACCGCGATCCCTGCACGGCCCACGGTGGCGGCGGGCGCTGCTGCCCGGCTACGTCGGGCTGGTCGTGCTGGTGACCCTGATGCCGATCTTCGTGATCGTCCTCTACAGCTTCAACCAGGCCCCGAACGAGCGCGTCAACTTCGCCTGGAACGGGTTCACCACCGAGTGGTACAGGCGCCTGTTCGAGATCCCCGACCTGACCTCGGCGCTGCTGCATTCGCTCGAGATCGCCGCGCTCAGCACGGTGATCGCGGTGGCGATCGGCACCCCGGCGGCGATCGCGCTCTCCCGCTACCGGTTCCGCGCCCGCGGCACCGCCGACCTCGTGATCCTCGCCGACATCGCCGCCCCCTCGGTCGTCGTCGGAGCTTCCCTGCTCGGCTTCTTCGTGTACCTCGGCGTGCCACGCGGCTTCGGCACGATCCTGATCGCGCACGTCGCCTTCAACGTCGCCTTCGTCGTCGTCGTCCTGCAGTCGCGCCTGCGCGACCTCGATCCGTCGCTCGTCGAGGCGGCCCGCGATCTCGGAGCCAATCCGTGGCAGGCCTTCTGGCAGATCACCCTGCCGGTGATCTTCCCGGCGATTCTCTCCGCTGGACTGCTCGCCGCGGCGCTCTCGATCGACGACTTCATCATCACCAGCTTCGTCGCCGGGCAGACGCTGACGTTCCCGCTCTGGGTCTACGGCTCGGTCAAGGTCGGGATCCCGCCGCAGGTCTTCGCGATGGGCACGCTGATCTTCACCGCCGGGGTGCTGATCGCGATCGCCGGCCTGATCGCCGGCCGGCGTGCGCCGAAGGAGACGTGACGCCTGCCGGCTCCCAGCCGGTCGAAGGGTGAGTCAGGGGAAGATCACCTCCCCGGTGGCGGCATCCGTCAGCGAGATGGCGAGCGCGGGGCAGGCCTCGGCGGCCGCCAGCAGGTCGGCGTCGGGCGCCGATCCGATCACGGTCGCGGTCTCCTCGAGCGCGAACGCGCCCGGAGCCATCTCCACGCAATCACCGTGCGCGCAGCACGCTTCCTGGTCGATCGTCGGTATTAGGGTCATCGGTCGGTCTCCTTCGTGTTCGGGGCTGGTCGGTTGGAGTCGGCGATGCAGCGACGGATCGCCGCGATCTCGCGTGGGCGGTCGAGGGCCAAACCGGCCACGGGCCGTCCGCGACGGAGATAGAGCGCCGAGAAGTCACGGGCGTCGGGATCGCCGTCGATCCGCACCTCGTCAGCGATGTCGGCATGGCCGACGTACTGGAGCCGGTGACCGTGCTGGTCGCTCCAGAACGAGGGCGGCGGGGGCTTCTGAGGGCTGTCACCCAGCATCGCCGCGGCCGCTGCGGTGCCCTGCCTGCTCGCGGCTTCCCAGTGCTCCGTTCTGACGTGGCGGCCCTGCACCTCGTCGAACGGGCGCGAGACGTCCCCGGCCGCGAAGACATCCGGGATGGACGTGCGCCCGGCTGGGTCGGTCAGGACGCCGGAAGGGTCGAGTCCGGTTCCGGCCAGCCATCCAGCCGCGGGCGCGACGCCGACGCCGACGACCACCGCGTCGCAGCCGACGCGCTCGCCGGTGGCGAGCTCGAGCTCCTCGACGTGGCTATCGCCGTGAGCGGCGGTGATCTGCGCCGAGAGGATCACCTTGACGCCCTCCTCGCGGTGCATCCGCACCAATCGGCGGCCGACGTCCACGCCCAGCAGTCCGGCGAGGGGGAGCTCCAGCGCTTCGACGATCGTCACCGACGCTCCGACCCTGCGCGCGGCCGACGCGACCTCCTGGCCGATGAATCCGGCGCCGACGACGACCAGGCGGACCCCCGGGGCGAGGATCGCGCCCAAGGCCCGCGCATCGGCGACGGTGCGCAGTGGGAGTGCGTTCTCGAACCCGCTCAGAAGCGGCAGCGGCCTCGCGCCGGCTCCCGTGGCGATGAGCAGCTTCTCGTAGCCGATCGCTTCCTCGCCGGCGAGCGTCACGGTCCGCCGGGCGGGCTCGAGCGCCTTCGCCGGCCGGCCGAGGACCAACTCGACGTCGTTGTCCGGGTACCAGCCCGCCTCCCGCAGGAACGCGGGCGTGCGGCTGAGCTCCTTCGAGAGGGGCGGCCGGTCGTAGGGCGCCTCGTGCTCCCCGCAGATCAGCCGGACCCGCCCGTCGTAGCCGCGTTTGCGCAGGGCCTCGGCACAGCGGAGGCCGGCCAATCCGCCTCCGACGACGACGATGCCGTCATCGGCGCGGCTCATCGCGCGGCCTCCGATGCCGCGGGGGTGGGGGCGCCGGGTGCCCGCAGCCCTGGGCGATGGGCTGCGGTGCGGCGCTTGCGGCGCCACGGCTCGGTCGCCCGGGCCGCGAGGAGCGCGAGGATCGCGGGAGCGGTGATCAGCAGCCACCACCTCAGCAGGGGGGTCGATGCGTCCGTTCCGGCGCCGATGGTGTGGGCGACCGACAGCGCGTAGACGAAGATCGTCAGCCGGTGCAGCCTGCGCCAAAGGCGCGGGCCGATGCTCCGCCGCACATAGAAGCTGAGGCCGAGCGCAGCCGCCAGGTAGCCGCCGGCGATGCCGAGCCCCACCCAGAGCGGCCGATAGTCGATCGCTCCCGGGATTGCGATGCCGGCGATGCCGGGGTGCAGGTAGGCGTCACCGAGCAGGGTCACCCCGTGGACCGCAATGGCGACGAGGCCCGCAAGCGCGGTCTGCTCGTGCAGGGCGACCATCGTCTTCGCGCGGCCCGGCTTGCGCATGATGCGCCCGGCCATCATCAGGCCGATCGCGACGGAGACCGTTATCAGCCCCAGCGCAACGAGCCCCGAGGCCCTGCTGGCAAGCCACCAGCCGTGTTCGTGTAGCGCCGAGATCATGCTGCGACCGCGTTCATCGGGATGACGACACGCCGGTTCGGCTGAAGGCGGATCGGGCCGATGGGCTCGATCTCACCGTCCTCGTGGACGATCAGCCCTCCGTGGCGCCGGAGGATCTCGGCTCCGCCGCCGGGGCCGGCGAGCAGGGCCGCCTTGCTCCGCGCCTCCGCTTCCACCGCGGTGGGTGCGAGCGCGGTCACGCCGACCAACCCGGTCCAGGCGGGACGGCCGGTCGAAGGGTCGATCAGGTGGTGGGCGAAGCCGCCGTCTTCGCGCTTCCAGACGCGAACGTTCAGCCCCGAGGTGGCGACGCCGCCGTTCCCGACCACGATCTTCTGATCACGCTCGCCCGTCAGCGGGTGCTCCACGAGGACCTCGAACGGGTCCGCCGATGCACCCCCGACGCGGAGATCACCTCCGCAGCCGACCACGCATCGACTGAAGCCGGACAGCCCCTCGACAGCGAGGTCGGCCGCGAATCCCTTCCCGAAGCCGCCGCTGTCGATCCGGACTCCAGGCGGGCGGTGGACCACCCCGGCCTCGTGGTCGACCTCGATCAGCTCCCAGCGACGAGTGGGGCTGGGGCCGGCGGGCTTGCGCCCGGGCGCGAGAGCCAGCGCGTCCTGCAACCGCGCGGCGACGGCACCCTCGCGAGAGTGCCGGTACCCGGCGGCTTCGATCTCGTCGACCAGCGTCGGGTCGACGAGCCCGCCCGTCAGCTCCGCCACCTCGCGGGCGGCGTCGAGCGCGTCCAGCATCAACGGCGAGGCGGGGACGGTCGCGCGCGGGTCGGCGTTGAGCCGCGAGAGCTCGCTCGTGGGCCGGAACCGTGACAGCCGCCGCTCGAATTCGGCGATGAACGCGATCGTCTCCGCTGCGGCGGCCGCTGGATCACGCCCGTCGCAAGCCGGTCCCTCGACGATCAGCCGAACCTCGGATCCCATCGCACGGAAGGTCGAGTCGTGGGTGCTCATGAGCTCGAGGTGACCGGAGGCGCCGGGGCCGGGGCCGGGGCGGGCGACGGCGAGGGCGTCGCCGCTGCCGGGGCCGGGGCCGGGGCCAGGTTGACGGTGGGCGTCGGGCTCGCCGCCGGGCTTCCTGATTGCGAGGAAGGGGGACGGGGCAGATGGACGACCTTCGTCCGGATCACCCGGCGATGGACGACGCCGCGCGTCGCGACTCCCTTCGAGTCGCTCGCGACGCTCGCCCCCAGCGCGGGGTCCCGTCCCGAGCTCAGCTGGAAGGCGAGGAACTCGAACAGGACGAGGAACGTCGCCGCGGCCGCGAGGATCGTCGGCCCGAACCGCGGACCGCGCCGGGCACTGGCCGGGCGGGGAGCCGGGGCCGGGGAGGGCACGTCAGTCATCGGTGCCCTCGCTCTCGCCCTCGTTCTCGCTCTGGCCTCGATCGTCATCCGTCGCGTTCGCACCGCTCCCGGAGCCGCTCGTATGGGTCGAGACCGGGGGTGGCGCCGAGCTGCCGTCCGGCGTCGCCGAGACGGGGGTCACCGGCGACGGCGTGACGGCGGGAGCCGGGGTGGCCTGGGGCTCCACGGCGGGTGTGCCCGGATCGCTTGCGTCGACCGCCCGGCTCTTGGGGTGCACCTCGATCCGCCGATGGATGACCCGCGTCTTCACCTTGGGGTCGGGGTTGGCGCTCGCCTTCACCGCGGCCGAAGTCGGCGCGTCGTTGGTGCCGAGCGCGAAGCCGGCGAGTCCTCCGAGCCCGAGGACCGTTGCCCCGGCGGCGATCTTCATTCTCACGTCGTTCACGTCGATGCTCCTTGTCGGATTGGCAACTGACGCGAGCTTGCAGGTCGCCCGGGAAGCCGATGCAAAGGCCCGGGTAAAGACTTGGACAAGCTTCAGGCGATGCTCTATGACGGCCCCGGAGTCGGCTCTACAGTTGCGTCATGGCCGCCTCGAGCTCGCGTGTGATCCTCTTCGTGGAGGACGAGGAGGCGATCTCGGCGCCGTTCTCGAAGGTCCTCGCCCGCGAGGGCTTCGAGCCGGTGGTCGCCAGGACCTCGGCCGACGCTCTCGAGCTGATGGGGAGGATCGACCCGGACCTCGTGCTCCTCGATCTGACGCTTCCCGACGGGGACGGCCGAGACGTCTGCCGCGAGCTGCGCAGGACCTCCGACGTCCCGATCGTGATGCTGACCGCCCGGGGAAGCGAGATGGATCGGGTGGTCGGGCTCGAGATGGGGGCCGACGACTACGTCGTCAAGCCTTTCAGCGGTGCCGAGGTCGTCTCGCGCATCCGCGCTGTGCTCCGCCGCAGCGGCCGCGATGCGCGCGGCGTGGTCGCGATGCGGATCGGCGACATCGAGATCGACCCCGGGGCACGGAAGGCGAGCATCGGCGGAGAGGCCTTGTCGCTGACGCGCAAGGAGTTCGATCTGCTGGCCGAATTGGCGCGTAACGCCGGCCAGGTCGTGTCACGGGAGGACCTGATGTCTCGCGTCTGGGACGTCAACTGGTTCGGGTCGACGAAGACGCTCGATGTCCATATCGGCGGCCTGCGGCGCAAGCTCGGCGATGATCCGGCCGCGCCCGAGTACATCGAGACGGTTCGCGGTGTCGGGTTCCGCCTCGACGTCCCGGGAGAGTCGCCGGCTTGACGCTTCGCCGGACCCTCCTCCTCGCCGTCTCCTACGTGCTGCTGCTCGCGGTGGTGGCTTTCGGCGTTCCGCTCGCCGTCAGCCTTCGTGACCGGGTCGATGCCGAGGTGCGCGGCCAGGCCCGCAGTCAGGCCGACCTGCTGGCGGCGAGCGCCAGCGAGCTGCTCTCCCCGTCCGACCGCTCTGCGCTCGGCCGGTTGGTGGACTCCTCGGCCGAGTCGGTTCGCGGCCGCGTGATCGTCGTCAACGCATCCGGAAAGGTCCTTTCCGACAGCGCCGGCCCGGGCGAGGTGGGAAGCGACTTCTCCACCCGGCCCGAGATCGAGGCGGCCACCAACGGCTCCACCTACCAGGAGCAGCGATACAGCCAGACCCTTTCGACCGACATCCTGGCGACGGCGGTGCCGGTCCTCGAACGCGGCCTCCCGGTCGGTGCGGTGCGCGTGACGCAGAGCGTCGACGCCGTCAACGGCGCCGTGCATCGGTCGATCGCCGGGATCGCTGTGCTCGGAGCCTGCGTGCTGGCCCTGGGGTTGATCGCCGGCGCGCTGATCGCCCAGCGCATCGCGAAGCCGATCGGGCGGCTCGCCGACGCGGCGAATGACGTCGCCGCAGGTGATCTGGACGTGCGGGCGCCGGTCGAGGGCACGGTCGAGCAGCGCAAGCTCGCGCGGAGCTTCAATGAGATGACCGCGCGCGTCGGCCGGATGCTTCAGGGGCAGCGCGACTTCGTCGCCGATTCGTCCCACCAGCTGCGAACCCCGCTGACCGGCCTTCGGCTCCAGGTCGAGGAGATCCGTCACGAGGCAACCGGCGCCGAGGCCCGTATGGCCGCCGATGCGGCTCTGCGGGAGGTCGATCGGCTGACCGCGATGGTCAACGAGCTGCTCGTCCTGAGCCGGGCGGGAGAGCATGAGCTTCCGGCGGAGGACGTCGACCTGACCGAGACCGCCGACCGTCTCGTCAGCCGCTGGCGGCGGGCCGCGGGCGAACGCCGGATCTCACTGCGGCGCAGCTCCGACGGGCGCGGGAGGACTGTCGGCTGCGCCCCGGCGGACCTCGACCGGGCGCTCGACGCCCTCGCCGAGAACGCGATCCTGTACTCGCCGCAGGGAGGGGAGGTCGAGATCCACGACGACGCTGAATCGATCGCGATCCTCGACCGGGGCCCCGGATTCGAGGAGGGCGAGCGCGAGGCGGTGCTCGAACGCTTCTACCGTGGCAGCGCCGGACGGCGCGGCCCCCAGGGAACGGGCCTCGGCCTGCCGATCGCGGCCGAGCTCGCAGGTCAGTGGGGGGGAGTGCTGACCCTGCAGGACCGGCGAGGTGGCGGGGCTCAAGCCCGGATCTCGTTCCCCGAGGCCTCCGCGCGAGGAAAGCGGGACCGATGAAGCTCCAGATTCCCACCGCTCTGTCCTGGGTCCTACTCGCGCTTGCGGGCCTGGCGATCGCCGTCGGGGTCGGAATCGCGGCCAGCTCCCTGACGAGCCAGCGGATCGGGCTGGCCTCGGAGCCGCTGCAGGCCGGCGAGGCGCTCGCACCCGCCTCCACACGTCATGGCGGCGGCGGCCATCGGAACGGTGGCGACGGCCACAGCGGGGACGGCGGCGAGTCGACCACGTCGCCCGATGCCACGACCAGCACCACGCCTCAGCAGACCACGACGACCACCGTCCCCCCGGTCTCCCCCGACGACTCCGGAGAAGGGGGCGAGGCTTCCGAGGACGATTGACCCCTTCAGGCGCGCTGCGCCGTCACCTGGAAGATCGAGGTGAATCCGTTCTCGAAGCCGTTGCGGGCGGCGCGGAGGTAGAGGCGCCAGACGCGGACCCGCTCCGGCCCGGCGAGCTCGATGGCGCGGTCCAGGTTCTCGTCGAGCCGCCGCGCCCAGTGCCTGAGCGTCTCGGCGTAGTCGGCGCGGAAGCCCTCGGCGAGGGTCGGCTCGAAGCCGGCGCGCTCGAGCGCGAGGGTCACGCGGCTCAGGTGCAGGGGGTCGGCGTCGGGGAAGACGTAGCGCTCCGAGAACGGTCCCGCCTCGGGATCGGTGTGGCGGAGACGGGCGATGCCGTGGTTGAGGAGGCGCCCGCCGCTGGGCAGCAGGCCGGCGAGCTGCTCCGCGTAGAGGTCGATGTTCTCGCCGCCGACGTGCTCGACCATGCCGATGCTGGCGATCGCGTCGAAGGGCTCGCCCGCGACCGCGGCAGCGTCGCGGTAGTCCATGACCCTGATCTCGACCTCGTCGCCGACACCGGCGTCGATCGCGCGCTGCCTGGCCACCCGCGCCTGCGGCTCCGACAGCGTGATCCCGACCACGTTCACGCCGTGTCTCGTGGCCGCGTGCGTCGCGAAGCTGCCCCAGCCGCAGCCGATGTCGAGGACGCGCTCGCCCTCCTTCAGCCCGAGCTTGGTGCAGACCAGCTCGAGCTTCTGCTCCTGCGCCTGCTCAAGCGTCTCGGCGCCGTACTTCCAGATCGCGCAGCTGTAGGTCATCGACTCGTCGAGGAAGAGCGCGAAGAACTCCGGCGGCAGGTCGTAGTGGTGGCGGACCGATCGGGCGTCGCGTTCCTTCGAGCGCCGCGTTCCCTGCGGCCGCAGCTCGGCGCGCGGCGGGGAGGGGGGAAGTGCGAGGCCGTTCGCCGCCAATGCCGCGAGCGCCAGCTTCCCCTTCGCCGCTCCGTCGATCGGCGGCGGCTTCCACTCGTCCAGCATCCGCATGACCGCGTCGATGTCGTCGACCTCGAGGTCGCCCGTCACGTAGGCGCGGCCGACGCCGAGCTGCCCCGGCGCGCGCAGCGCGTGCCCCACCGCGGCGGGGGAGCGGACGGTGAAGCGCGGCCCGTCTCCGTTCGTCGAGCTGCTTGTCGAGGGAAGCTCGGTTCCGTCCCAGAAGCGAACCGAGAACGGGCGCTCGGGGAGCGCCTTCCTCAGCTCGTTGCGGAGCGGAGCGGTTCTGGCGAATGCCACGCTCCGATCCTAGGCCGTCCCACTCGTTCGGGACCGCTACCCTCCGCCGCCGTGATCAGCACCGCGCAGTTCAAGAACGGGACCCACATCGAGGTCGACGGCAAGATCTACCGGATCATGGAGTTCCAGCACGTCAAGCCCGGCAAGGGTGGGGCGTTCGTGCGGTCGAAGCTGCGTCGCGTCGAGGACGGGTCGGTGATCGACAAGACCTTCCGCGCCGGCGAGAAGTTCCGCCCGGTCCGCACCGAGACGCGGAAGATGCAGTACCTCTACGACTCCGGCGACGCGAAGGTGTTCATGGACACCTCCAGCTACGACCAGATCGAGCTCGGGGCCGATGTCACCGGCGAGGAGATGCAGTGGGTCCGTCCCAACGACGAGGTCGAGGTCCTGCTCGTCGACGAGCAGCCCGCCGGGATCCAGATCCCGAGCGCGGTCGATCTCGAGGTGACCGAGACGCAGCCCGGCCTCAAGGGCGACACCGCCTCCGGCGGCGGCACGAAGCCGGCGACGCTCGAGACCGGCGTCACGATCGAGGTGCCGCTCTTCATCGACGAGGGCGAGAGGGTCCGCGTCGACACACGCTCCGGCGCCTACGTCTCGCGCGCGTAGGCGGCGCGGATGCCGCCGAGCGCGGCGCGTAACCTGCACGGCCATGCGCCGATCCGATCAACGCCGCGACGCAGCGGTCGCGCTGTACCAGCGGGACGTGACCAAGCGCCCGCTCGACGAGCTGCTCGACGGCGCGAAGCCGTTCACGCGTGATCTCGCGCTCGGCGCCGATCAGCACCTGGCGGAGATCGATTCCGAGATCGGCGCCAACGCGCACGGCTGGACGATCCAGCGGATCGCGCCGCTGGAGCGGGCGATCATGCGGATCGCGGTCTTCGAGATCCATCACCGGCCTGAGATCCCGGCGCCCGTTTCGATCAGCGAGGCGGTCGACTCGGCCAAGCGCTACTGCGGGGCCGAGGCTCCGGGGTTCGTCAACGGGGTGCTCTCCGCCATCGCCCGCGAGGCCGGCTTGGAGGAGGCCGGCGCCGCGACGACCGAGGAGGCGAGCGCGTGAGCGACGAGCACGACCGCCTGGAGCGGGCCGCAACCCGGCTGCAGGAGATCTCCGTGCAGCTCGGTGACGAGGGCCTCTCCGATGCCGACGCGGTCGAGCTCGCTCGCGAGGCGGCTCAGATCGCGGCCGATGCCGGGACGCTCGCGGCCGACGCGGCGCGCGCGGCCGCCGAGCGCGGCAACGAGTCCGCCTAGATGCCCGCGCCGCCGGTGCCCTCGGGGTCGGACGCCGGAGACGGGTCGAGGTCGGTGTACCCCGACGACCTGCGCGACCTCGTCGAGGGCTACCTCGCCGAGCTCAGCTACTCCGATCGCCCGGAGACGACGGGGCTCGAGGAGGCGATGCGGTACTCCCTGCTCGCCGGTGGCAAGCGCGTGCGGCCGGTCCTCTGCCTGGCGACGGCGCGGGCGCTCGGGATCGATCCCGCGACGGTGCTGCCGACAGCGGCTGCGATCGAGCTCATCCACACCTACTCGCTGATCCACGACGACCTGCCGGCGATGGACGACGACGACCTCCGTCGCGGCCGGCCGACCTCCCACGTCGCCCATGGCGAGGACGTCGCCATCCTCGCGGGCGACGCGCTCTTCGCCGAGGCGATCCGCCTCGTCGCCGAGCGTCAGACGGGCGATCCGGCGCGGGTGCTCTCGGCGATCTGCGAGATCGCCGGCGCCACCGGCGTGGACGGGATGGTCGGCGGCCAGTACGTCGACGTGGTCGGCGGCGGCACCGACGCGGAGTCGCTGCGCCTCCTGCACTCGCTCAAGACCGGCCGGCTGATCTTCGCCAGCGTCTGCTCGGTGCTCGTCCTCAGCGGGCTCTCGCTCGACGAGCAGGATCCGTACCGGCGCTTCGCGACCGAGCTCGGGCTGCTCTTCCAGATCGTCGACGACATCCTCGACGTGACCGGAAGCGACGAGGAGCTCGGCAAGCCGAGCGGCTCGGACGAGCGTCACGGGAAGGTCACCTACGTAAGCCTGTTCGGCCTCGAGCGCGCCCGCGAGCTCGCCGTCGGCTCCCACGAGGCGGCGGTGGCAGCCCTGCGCGAGACGGGCGGGGACGCGTCCGCGCTCCTGCAGATCAGCGATTTCATCTTCACCCGCCAGTCCTAAGTGGGAACATTCGGGGCCGTGACCGACCCCGAACTCAACGCCGGGCCTCTCCTGCCGGGGATCGAAGGC
The DNA here is from genome assembly GCA_020636895.1 of Thermoleophilales bacterium. Taxonomy (GTDB): domain Bacteria; phylum Actinomycetota; class Thermoleophilia; order Solirubrobacterales; family 70-9; genus RHKX01. The sequence continues at coordinate 847,157 of JACJWZ010000001.1, forward strand.
CCAGCCGACCTGCGGAATCTCAGCGACGAGCAGCTGCAGCAGGTCGCGCAGGAGACTCGGGAGCTGATCGTCGACACGATCGGCGAGATCGGCGGCCACTTCGGTGCCAACCTCGGCACCTGCGAGCTGGCGGTCGCCCTGCACAGCCTGCTCGAGTCGCCCCGGGACAAGATCCTCTGGGACGTCGGCCACCAGGCCTACCCGCACAAGATCCTGACCGGACGCAAGGAGCGACTGGACACGATCCGCCAGTACGGCGGTCTGGCGCCGTTCTGCTCGATTCCCGAGTCCGAGCACGACATCATGGGTGCCGGTCACGCTTCGACCTCGATCGGCTACGCCGTCGGGCTCAAGGAGGCGATGCGCAAGGGGATCGGCGAGGACGGCAAGGTCATCGCGGTCATTGGCGACGGCGCGCTCACCGGCGGCGTCGCCTACGAAGCGCTGCAGCACGCCGGAGGGCTCGAGACGCCGGTCGTGATCGTCCTCAACGACAACGGGATGTCGATCTCGCCGAACGTCGGGGCGCTCTCCCACTACTTCAACCGGGTCCGGCTCAACCCGCGGCTCTTCCACGCCCGCGAGGATGTCGAGGAGCGGCTGACGAAGCTGCCGATGGGGCTCGGCCGTCGCATCGAGCGGCTCGGGCCCGAGGTCAAGTCTGCGATCAAGGCCTACTGGGCGCCCGGGCTCTTCTTCGAGGAGCTCGGCCTCGCCTACATGGGCGTGATCGACGGCCACGATGTCGCCGACCTGCGCTGGGCGCTGCGCCAGGCGCTCGCCGCCGAGCGCCCGGTCGTCGTCCACATCCACACCGTCAAGGGCAAGGGCTTCGCCGCCGCCGAGGAGGGCGGGCTCGAGGGGATGGAGGAGTGGCACGCCGCCAAGCCCGGCTCCATCGTCGACCGCAAGCCCGCCGCCCAATCGAAGCCCGCGCCGAAGCCGGTCGTCCCGGTCCAGGAGTCCGACGCTCCCGACTCGATCGCCCCCGAGAAGCTCGAGGAGGCGACGCCGAAGCCGTCTCCGCCCGCGTACACGTCAGTGTTCGCCGACGCGCTGATCGCCGAGGCCGAGCGCGACAAGCGCGTGATCGGCATCACCGCGGCGATGGCGGGGGGGACCGGGCTCGACAAGCTCGCGAAGGCGCTGCCGGGCCAGTACTACGACGTCGGCATCGCCGAGCAGGACGCCGTCCTCTTCGCCTCCGGGCTCGCGTTGCAGGGGGCGAAGCCGGTCTGCGCGATCTACTCGACCTTCCTGCAGCGCGGCTTCGACCAGATCGTCCACGACGTCTGCCTGCAGGACCTCAACGTGATCTTCGCCATGGACCGCGCCGGCCTCGTCGGCGACGACGGCCCGACCCACCACGGCGCCTTCGACATCTCCTACCTGCGGCCGCTGCCGAACATGGTCCTGATGGCTCCACGCGACGAGGCGATGCTGGTGAACATGCTCCGAACCGCTGTCGCCCACGACGGGCCGATCTCCCTGCGCTACCCGCGCGGCACGGCCGAAGGCGTGCCGCTCCCGGAGCCTCCGCGAGAGATCGAGATCGGCAAGGGGGAGATCCTCCAGGAGGGCGACCGCGTCGCCTTGCTCGGCTACGGCTGGGGCGTGCAGGTCGCCAACGACGCGGCGGAGGAGCTCGCCGCCCACGACCTCCATCCGACCGTTGCCGACGCCCGCTTCGCCAAGCCGCTCGACACCGAGCTCGTCGATCGCCTCTGCGCCGACCACGACCTCGTCGTCACGATCGAGGAGAACGTCCTCGCAGGTGGCTTCGGCGCCGCCGTGCTCGAGCACGCCGAGGACTCGCTTCACTCGCTGGGTCGGGACCGGGCGCGGATCCTCCGCGTCGGTCTCCCGGACCGCTACGTCACGCACGGCAAGCCGGCGCTGCTTCGCGAGGAGGTCGGGCTCACCGGCTCCGCGGTCGCTGAACGGGTGCTCGCCGCGTTGGGCTCGCCGGCGCGGGCGAACGCCTGACCCACCACTTCGGCGGCCGAACGCACGAGGCCCCGGTCAGCGGGGGCTTCCCGGTGCGGCTCACTGCGGCGAACCGGCCCGACAAAACGAAAGCGCCCCTTGGGAGGGGCGCTCTCGGGTACAGGGAGGAGAGTTATGTGTTTTGAGAGGGACCGGCTCTGTGGACACCGCGGCTATGAGGCGGTGGCCGGCCGGTCTGTAAGTCTGCGGTGCAGCCTACGAACATATGTCCCCTTTGTGTGTGAGAGCGCTCACACGACGCACACATGTTCGATGGAAATGAGTGGCCCGCCCGGTTGCAACGTGGTCGTGCGGCAGCGGTGGTGGCGGTCGACCCCGCCCAGCGACCCCGCTACCTTGCGCTCACCATGGCGCGAATGCGGCTCGACGCGCTCCTCGCCGAACGCGGCCTCGCGCCGTCGCGAACCGCTGCCGCGGCGCTGATCCGCGCCGGGCGCGTCCGCGTCGGGCGCGGCGAGGAGATCGCCGACAAGCCGGGGCGCTCGGTCGACGACGACCTCCACGTCCGGCTCGAGGAGGGTCGCCGGTACGTGTCGCGGGGCGGCCTGAAGCTCGAGGCGGCCCTCGACCAGATGGCGATCGACCCCACCGGCCTGTCGTGTCTCGATGTCGGCGCCTCGACCGGCGGCTTCAGCGACTGCCTGCTTCAGCGCGGCGCCGCCCGGGTCATCGCGGTCGACGTCGGCCGGGGCCAGCTCGACTGGTCGCTGCGCAACGACGAGCGGGTCACGACGCTCGAAGGCGTCAACGCCCGCGACCTCGACCCGGCGATGCTCCCGTACGCCGCCGATCTCGCGGTGGTCGACGTCTCCTTCATCTCGCTGACCAAGCTGATCGGTCCGATCGCCGCGTGCGTGGCGCCGGAGGCGACGATCCTCGCCATGGTCAAGCCGCAGTTCGAGCTCGGCAAGGGCCGCGTCAAGGGCGGGGTCGTCCGCGATGCGTCCGAGCGCCGCGAAGCCGTCTCGGGGGTCGTCGCCGCGGCCGCCGAGCACGATCTCGCCGTGCGCGCCGCCACCGAGGCCGGGGTTCCCGGGCCGAAGGGCAACCGCGAGGTCTTCGTCAGGCTCGAGCGCGGAGCGGCGACCGCGGCCGCCGAGCGCGACGCCCTGATCGAGGCGGCGGTCGCATGAGCGGCGCCCCCCGCGATTCCCGGCGCTCCGGGCAGGTGGCGCTCTTCACGCACGAGGAGCCGCGCAACACGACGGAGGCGATCGCCGCCGCGGCGGCGGCCGCCGATGCGGTCGGTTGCGAGCTCGTGCTCGCGCACGGCGAGCTCGGCCCGCTGCCCGCCGAGCTTCCGGGCCTGACCCTGGCCGACGCTCCGCCGGAGCGGCCGGACCTGTGCCTGACGCTCGGCGGCGACGGGACGATCCTGCGCGCGCTCCGTCATTACACGGGTACCGGTGTCCCGGTCTTCGGGATCAACTACGGGACGGTCGGCTTCCTCGCCTCGGTCGAGGCCTCCGAGCTCGAGTCCGGCCTCGAGCGCGCCTTCGCCGGGGAGTTCGAGACCGTCTCGCTGCCGGGTCTCGAGCTGGAGACGGAGGGCCGCACCGCGGTCGCGGTCAACGACGTCTCCTTCACGCGCAGCGCCCACGAGCGCGTCGCCGAGCTCTCCTACAGCGTCAGCGGGCAGGAGGTCGGCCGTGTGCGCTGCGACGGCCTCGTCGCCGCCACCCCCGTCGGCTCCACGGGCTACAACCTCGCCAACAACGGCCCCGTGCTCGCCTGGGGCGTGGAGGGGTTCGTCGTCAGCTTCATCGCTCCGCACACGCTCACCGCGCGCGCCCTCGTCGTCGCCCCCCATGACGTCCTCCACGTCATCAACGAGGGGGACCGCAACATCGTCGAGATCGGCGTCGACGGGACCTCTGCCGGCCGCCTCGGCCCAGGCGAGGAGATCAGCGTTCGCTTCCGCGACGGGCTATCGGTGCTGGCGCAGCTCGAGGGCGAGAACTTCTACCGGCGGATGCGCGAGAAGTTCGGCAAGCTCGCGCACTGAAGCCGGGCCGCGGCTGGGCGGGCCCGAGCGCAGGCGTGCGAGGGTCCCTGCAAACGGGCGTTCTGTCTCCGGCCGTTGCTATCCCGTAGCGGCGATGCTCCGTGAGCTGCGAATCGAGAACCTGCTGCTGATCGAGCGGGCCGAGCTCCGCTTCGGCCCCGGTCTGAACGCGATCACCGGTGAGACCGGCGCCGGCAAGACCGTGCTCGCCCACTCGCTCGACCTGCTTCTCGGCGGCCGTCCGCGGAGCGCCGTCGTGCGCCCCGGATGCGATGAGGCGTGGGTCGAGGGGACGTTCGAGCTCCCCGAGGGCATCCGCTCCGATCCGGAGTTGGCGGAGCTGGCCGAGCGGCTTCCGGCCGAGGACGACGAGGTCACCCTGGCCCGCCGGGTTCACGCATCGTCGGGTCGCTCCTCGGCCTTCATCGCCGGGCGTTCGGCCTCCGCCGCTGACCTGCGGGCTCTCGGCACCCGGATGCTCGCCTTCTACGGGCAGCACGAGCACCGGAAGCTGACGCTGGCCGCTGCGCAGGCCGAGATCCTGGACGGGTACGCGGGCGCGGATCATCTGGAGCTTCGCGACTCCTATCGCGCCGCCCACGCCGAGGTCGTCAGGATCGGGCGTGAGATCGCCGAGCTGGAGGCGCGTGAGGGTGCCCGCGAGCGCGACATCGATCTGCTGCGCTTCGAGCTCGAAGAGATCGAGCAGGCCGCGGTCGAGCCGGGCGAGCGCGAGGAGCTTCTCGCCGCTCGCGACCGGCTCCGTCATGTCGAGGGTCTGCGGGAAGGCGCCGCCGCCGCGCTCGCGGCGTTGACCGGTGGCGAGGAGGGCGGTGCGGGCGCCGCCGCGCTCAGCGCTGCGGCGAGCGCGGCGCTGGGACGCGCCGAAGGGGTCGACCCGGTCCTCGATGCGCTTGCAGAGCGCGTCGGCGCGCTCGACCTCGAGCTCTCCGACATCGCCGCGGAGCTGCGCGGGTACGCGGAGGGGATCGATGCCGACCCTGCGGCGCTGGAGGCCGCCGAGGAGCGACTGGAGATCATCGACCGGCTGGTCCGCAAGCACGGCGGCAGCGTCGAGGCGGTCCTCGCGCACGCCGACGACTGCCGCGAGCGGCTGGCGGCGCTCGAGCACGCGACGGAGCGCCGCGCCGAGCTCGAGGCCGAGCTCGCGGAGGCGGGCGGCGAGCGCTCGCGGCTCGGCGAGCGTCTCAGCGCCGGACGGGCCGCCGCCGCTCCCCGGCTCGAGGCGGAGGTCGCGGAGGTGCTCGCCGAGCTCGCGATGGACGGCGCCCGGCTCGAGGTCGCGCTCGAGCCCCATTCCGACGGCCTCGCGGCCTCCGGCGCCGAGGCGATCGAGCTCCGCGTCGCGACCAACCCGGGGATGCCGTTGGCGCCGCTGGGCGACGCCGCCTCGGGCGGAGAGCTCTCGCGCGTGATGCTGGCTCTCGCCGGGCTGGGTCCGGGAGGGGACGTCTCGACCCTGGTCTTCGACGAGATCGACGCCGGGGTCGGCGGCCAGGTCGCGCGCCGCGTCGGTGAGCGGCTGCGCGCGCTCGGCGAGGGTCGCCAGGTCGTCTGCATCACGCACCTCGCGCAGGTCGCGTCGCTCGCGTCCACCCACTTCCGGGTCGAGAAGCGAAGCGAGGGCAGCTCGACGGTCGCCACCGTCGAGGCGGTCAGCGGTGACGCCCAGCACGCCGAGATCGTGCGCATGCTCGGCGCGGATGAGAACGACGAGGCCGCCGGCCGCCACGCACGGGAGCTGCTCGCGGCCTGAGGCGACCGCTGGTCGGCGCTCCGCAGGCCGGGCGGGCGCCGGGGGGCTCATAATCTGGCGATGCCTGATGGTTCGGTACCAGGAGGCGCCCTGCGTGGACTGCTGTCGCGCCGCCGCGCCGAGCCGCCCCCCGATCCGGCGCGCGCGGTGGCGGGCCCCGTCCGCAAGGGCAGGCGCACCAAGGACCTCGTCAAGAAGCTCGAGGTCGGCGAGATCGCGCTCATCGACCATGCGGACCTCGACCGGATCGCCGCCGAGGACCTGGCGTCTTCGGGGGTCATCGCGGTCGTCAACTGCTCGCGCTCCTCGACCGACCGCTACCCCAACATCGGGCCGCTGATCCTCGCGAACGCGGGCGTCATCCTCGTCGACGCCCCGGGTCAGGAGCTCTTCGAGAAGGTCGACGACGGCGACATCGTCCACCTTGACGGCGGCGACATCGCGTGCGGAGGGCAAGTAGTCGGGCGTGGTGAGCGTCCGACGCTCGACGAGATCGAGGACCGGCTCAGCGAGCAGCGCGAGCGGATCGACGTCGCGCTCGCGGACTTCGCGACCAACACCCTCGAGCACGTCCGCGAGGAGGGCGAGCTCCTCTCCGGGGAGATCGACATGCCGGAGACGCGCACCCGCTTCAGCGGTCGCCACGTGCTCGTCGTCGTCCGCGGTCCCGGCTATCGCGAGGACCTCGCAGCGCTGAACGCCTACATCCGCGACGTGCGGCCGTTGATCATCGCCGTCGACGGCGGCGCCGACGCGGTCCTGAAGCGCGGCATGAAGCCCGAGGTGATCCTCGGCGACATGGACTCGGCGACCGACGAGGCGCTGAGCTGCGGCGCCGAGCTCATCGTCCACGCCTACCCCGATGGGCGTGCGCCCGGGCGCGACCGCCTGCTCGAGGCGGGTCTCGAGCACCTGGTGATCCCGGCGGCGGGGACGAGCCAGGACGTCGCGATGCTGCTCGCCCACGAGCGCGGGGCCGAGCTGATCGTCACCGTCGGCGCCCACTTCAACCTGACCGAGTTCCTCGACAAGAACCGAGCCGGCATGTCTTCGACCTTCCTGACCCGCCTCCGCGTCGGCGAGACGCTGATCGACGCGAAGGGCGTCTCCCGGCTCTACCAGCCGGGCATGGGCCGCTTCGGCGTGGCGATGTTCGCCGTCGCCTTCCTGCTCCTGCTCGTGATCGTGATCGCCGCCTCGCCCGGCCTCGACAACGTCACCGAGGTCCTCTGGATCAAGATCAAGGACGTGTTCGGCGGTTGACGCCCAGCCCCGGCCCGCCCGTGAGAAGCTAGCGGCCGTATGGGCTACAGCGGCCGCTATCACGCCGCCTCGCTGGCGGCGGTCTTCATCGCGCTCGCGATCGGCATCCTGATCGGGATCGGGCTCGCCGACGACGTCGTCTCGACGGCCTCGCAGGAGCTCGAGCAGAGCCTCCGAGACGAGCGCGACCAGGCCGAGCAGGAGGCCGACGACCTTCGTGGCCAGCTCGACATGGAGGCCGATTTCAGCGACGCCGCCTACCCGGCGCTCGTCGACGGACGGCTCGATCGCCAACGGTTCGCCGTGGTCGAGCTCGGAGACGTTCCCGACGACGCCGTCGACACCACGGCCGAGGACGCGATCGACGCCGCCGAGCAGGGTGGGGCCGACCTGGCGTCCGTCTCGTCGATCGCGTTGCCGGTCGACTTGGCCCCATTGGCCGAGGCGGCGGGCGGATCCTTCAAGCGCGCGCAACGCGATCCCGATGAGGCGGAGCGGCTCGGGCGGTTGATCGGCGCTCAGATCCCCGGCGGCGGCGATCTGATCGACGAGACCAAGCCCGACCTCTTCTCCCGCTTCAACGGCTCGCTCGACGACGTCACCCTGCTCATCCTGATCCGCAACCCGGTCAAGGCCGGCGGCGGCAACCGTGCGAAGGTCCAGGAGGCCTTCGAGTCGGGTCTGATCGAGGGCGCCCGGCGGAGCGCCGGCGGCATCGTCGGCGTGGAGCGCACGAGCACCGACCCGACCACGCTCGAGCAGTTCTCCGATCACGGCGTCTCGACCGTCGACGACGTCGACACCCCGGCGGGCAAGGTCGCAATGGTCTACGTGCTCGGCGGCGCGACCGGTGACTTCGGGGTCAAGGGCGGCGCCTCGAGCCTGCTGCCGCCGCTCAAGCGCGACCGGCCGAAGCAGTGAGCCACCACGGGCGTGGCCGCACGCCATGACCTGGGCGGGGTTGATCGTCTCGGCCGCCGTCGCCGCGGTCGTCCTGCCCCCTTGGAGCGCCGACATGCGCGCAAGTGGCTTGACCCGCGAGAACTGGCGGGGCAGAACCCTCGCGTTCCCGCTCGGGGCGCTGGCGATCTCCGCGTCGCTGATCGCGCTGGCGCCCCTCGCTGTGCTCGACGATCGGGCCGACCTCGACCTGCTCGAGCCCGACCTACGGCGCTGGGCCGCCTACGTCATCGGCGTCGCGATGCTGGGGCTGCTCGACGACATGCTGGGCCGCGGGCACGCCGGCGACACCGCCCGGGGCTGGCGCGGGCACGCGAGCGCCCTGCTCGGAGGGCGGCTCTCGACCGGTGCGATCAAGGCGGCGGGCGCCTTCGGTCTGGCGGCTTTCGCGGTCTCGGGTCTCGGCCGTGAGTGGCCCGGATACCTCGCCGACCTCGCGCTGCTGCTGCTGACCACCAACCTCTTCAACCTCCTCGACCTGCGTCCCGGGCGGGTCGAGAAGGCCCTCATCCTGCTGCTCGCCGGAGTCTGCATCGGCGCCTGGACCCTCTACCCGGTCGAGTTGCTCGGCGTCTTCATCGGCCCGGTGCTGGTCGGCGCGGCCCTGACCCTCCGCGAGCGCGCGATGCTCGGCGACGCCGGGGCCAACCTCGCCGGCGCGATCGCCGGGGTGGCTCTGATCGTCTCCCTCGGGGACGGGGCGCGTCTGATCGCGCTCGCGCTCGTCGTCGCGCTCACCGTGTACGGCGAGTTCCGCTCGATCTCGGCGGCGATCGAGCGGATCCCGCCCCTGCGGGCGTTGGACCAGCTGGGGCGGGAGAGCAATCAACCCAATTAGCGGGGAAGAAGCGGGGAGGCCTTCTACCCGGCCAGGCTTCCGTCCATCCGCGCACTACACTCGGACCCCGGTTTGAGCGTTCGGATTCCCGCAGGAGAGACCCGCTTCATCTTCGTCACCGGAGGCGTCGTCTCGGCCCTCGGCAAGGGGATCGCATCCGCCTCCATCGGCCGGCTTCTCGTCGCCCGCGGCTTCCGGGTCCAGCTGCAGAAGTTCGACCCCTACATCAACGTCGACCCGGGGACGATGAGCCCGTTCCAGCACGGCGAGGTCTTCGTCACCGAGGACGGAGCCGAAACCGATCTCGACCTCGGCCACTACGAGCGCTTCACCGACCACAACACCTCCCGCGCCTCGAGCGTCTCCGCGGGGTCGATCTACAACACGGTGATCTCACGCGAGCGGCGCGGCGACTACCTCGGTGGAACCGTCCAGGTCATCCCGCACATCACCGACGAGATCAAGCAGAAGATCCTGATCGTCGCCGAAGCGCAGTCCGTCGACTTCGTGATCACCGAGATCGGAGGCACGGTCGGCGACATCGAGTCGCTCCCCTTCCTCGAGGCGATCCGCCAGCTCTACACCGACCTCGGGCCGAAGCGTGCGATGTTCCTCCATCTGACGCTCGTCCCCTACGTCGGCCACGCCGGCGAGCTGAAGACGAAGCCGACCCAGCACTCGGTCAACGAGCTGCGCCGCATCGGCATCCAGCCGCACGCGGTCGTGTGCCGCTCCGAGGGCGGGCTCGACCGCGACATCCGCCGCAAGATCGCTCTGTTCGCGTCGCTGCCCGAGTCGGCCGTCATCTCCGCGCGCGACGTCGACAACACGTACAAGGTGCCGCTCGCCTTCCGCGCGGAGGGCATGGACGACCTCGTCCTCGATCACTTCGGGATCGACCCGCCGGCGCCCGACCTCGCCGACTGGGAGGACTTCTGCCGACGGGCCGACGCCGCCGAGGGGACCGTCCGGATCGCCCTCGTCGGCAAGTACGTGCAACTGGAGGACGCCTACAAGTCGGTGATCGAAGCGCTCAAGCACGGGGGCTGGCACCACGGCGTCAACGTCGAGGTCGACCTCGTCAGCTCCGAGGACCTCGACACCGATGGGCTCGCCGACGCCGACGGCATCCTCATCCCGGGGGGCTTCGGCGAGCGCGGGATCGAGGGCAAGGTCGCCGCGTCGCGCTACGCCCGCGAGAACGAGATCCCCTTCCTCGGCATCTGCCTCGGAATGCAGATGGCCGTCGTCGATTACGCGCGCCACGTCTGCGGCATGGAGGGCGCCAACTCCGCCGAGTTCGACCCGGAGACGCCCTTCCCGGTCGTCGACCTGCTCCCCGAGCAGAAGGAGGTCACCGACCTCGGCGGCACGATGCGCCTCGGCGCCGACCCGGTGAAGTTGCACGAGGGAACGCGAGCGCGCGAGATCTTCGACGGCGAAGCGGTGATCTACAAGCGCCACCGCCATCGCTACGAGGTCAACAACATGCTGCGGCGCCGGATCGAGGACGAGGGGATGGTCATGAGCGGCACCTCCCCGGACGAGCGGCTCGTCGAGATCGTCGAGCTCCCGGATCACCCCTTCTTCGTCGCCTCGCAGTTCCACCCGGAGTTCAACTCGCGCCCGACTCGCCCCGAGCCGCTGTTCCGCGAGTTCGTCGGCGCGGCCGCGAAGGCGAGTGGCGAGCGGGCCGGCGACGGTGGCGACGACGTGCTCGCCGACGACGACGCCGAGATCTCCGCCTCCAAGGGCTAGAGCCCGAGCACGTAGCCCCGCACCGGCCCCCGGGCGCCCCGGGCGCGGGGTGTCGGTCGCGCCGCCTCGCCGAGTGGTCCCACCTGGCGAAGGGACCGCCAGATCGAACCACTCGATGCACCCCGCTGGGTCAGCAGCGCGCCGCCCGGCGCAGCAGCAGGTCACGTTGGCGCTCGTTGCCCGACAGCGCGGCCGCGCGCTCGAACTCCGCCCGCGCCTCGGCTCCGCGGCCGAGGCGCTCGAGGGCGTCCCCTCGTGCGGCGGGAAGCAGCGCGTAGCCGTCGAGCGAGTGATCGAGTCCGGCCGCGTCGATCATCTCCAGGGTCCGCTCGGGACCTTCCGCCATCCCGGCGGCGACGGCGCGGTTGAGCTCGACGACCGGCGAGGGGGAGATCTCCGCGAGCCCGTCGTAGAGGGCGGCGATCCGCTCCCAGTCCGTGTCCTCCGGCCGCCGCGCCCGCGAGTGGCAGGCCGCGATCGCCGCCTGCAGCGCGTAGGGGCCGAAGGAGCCGCCCGTCGAATAGGCGCGATCGAGTGACCTCAGGCCGCGGCCGACGAGGAGCCAGCTCCAGCGGCTGCGGTCCTGCTCGAGGAGCAGCACGGGATCGCCGGCGGCATCGAGGCGTGCGCGAGTCCGCGACGCCTGCAGCTCCATCAGCGCGACGAGGCCGTGGACCTCGGGCTCCTCGGGCATCAGCTCTGCGAGGATCCGCCCGAGCCGCAGGGCCTCCTCGAGCAGCTCGATCCGCACGGTCGAGTCGCCCGAACTCGGCGAGTAGCCCTCGTTGAAGATCAGGTAGATGACCTCGAGCACCGACGCGAGCCTGCCGGGAAGCTGCGAGTGGTCCGGCACCTCGATGGGGACGCGCGCCGCCCGCAGCGTGCGCTTGGCGCGGACGATGCGCTGGGAGATCGTCGCCTCCGAGACGAGGTAGGCGCTGGCGATCTCGGGGACGGTGAGGCCGCCGACGAGCCGCAGCGTCAGCGCGACGCGGGCTTCGGTCGGCAGCACCGGGTGGCAGGTGGTGAAGACGAGGCGAAGGAGGTCGTCGTCCAGCTCGACGAAGGGGTCGTCGAGGACTGCGGCGAGGTCGGCCTCGAGCTCGCCGCCGCGGAGCTCGATGGTGCGGCCCAGCTCCTCGCTCTTGCGTCGAGCGACCTCGGCGCGACGGATCCGATCGATCCCGCGTTTGCGTGCTGTCCCCATCAGCCATGCGCCGGGGTTTTCGGGAATCCCGTCCCGCGGCCACTGCTCGAGAGCGGCCACGAGTGCCTCCTGCGCCAGGTCTTCCGCGAGGCCGACGTCCCGCATGGTGCGGGCCAGCCCGGCGATGAGCCTCGCGGACTCGATTCGCCAGACGGCCTCGACCGTGCGGTTGACGACCTTCGCGTTCACGGCCTGAGGGGAGACCGGCTCAGCTCACTCGGAGCCGATGTCCTCGCGCATCCGCTCGAACCTCTGCTCGAGCTCGGGCGTCACCGCGTCGCCGAAGTCCTCCATCTCGAAGAACGGCCGGAGCTCGACGCTCTCGCCGTGGTTGAAGGGGATCCGCTTGGCCCACTCGATCGCCTCGTCGAGGTCGCGGACCTGCCACACCCAGAAGCCGGCGACGAGCTCCTTCGTCTCGGCGAACGGGCCGTCGGTGACCGAGGGTCCCTCGCCGTCGGGATAGCTGATGCGAACGCCGTCGGTGGAGGGCCGGAGCCCGTCCCCGTCGAGCATCACCCCGGCCTTGACCAGCTCCTCGTTGAAGCCGCCCATGTCCTCGAGGTCCTTCGTCGACGGCATCACGCCGTTCTCGGAGTCCTCCGTTGCCTTGACCAAGACCATGACCTTCATCTCGTCTCCTTCTCCTTCGTCGGCGGCCGCGTATTCGGCTCGCTCACCCTGGCGTCGAACGGGAAGCTGCGAAATCGACATACCCGCTTTGGAGATTCTCTCTAGCCTCCTCGCCATGAACGAGGAGAGGCTCGTCCAGCGGTTCGCGCGCCTCTGCGAGATCCCCAGCATCACCGGAGACGAGCGGGCGGTCGCCGACGCGGTGGCGGCCGAGCTGACGGAGCTCGGGATCGAGTTCCACGAGGACGACTCCGCCGAGGAGGCGCGCGCGGGGGCCGGCAACCTGATCGCTCGCATCCCCGGCCGGGAGGGCGCCGCGGGCTGGGCCGCGTTCTTCGCCCATCTCGACACGGTCCCTCACGAGGAGCCGATCAGGGTCGTCGTCGACGACGGCGTCCTGCGCAGCGCCGGCGACACGATCCTCGGGGCCGACAACAAGGCTGCGGTCACGGTGCTCATGGAGCTCGGGGCGCAGCTCGCGGAGGATCCGGGGCCGGTCGGCGTCGAGCTCGTCTTCACGGTCGCCGAGGAGCAGGGACTGCGAGGGGCGGCGGCTCTCGATCCCTCCGGGCTGAAGTCCGAGATCGGGTTCGTGTTCGACCACGCCACGCCGATCGGCGAGGTGATCACGGCGGCGCCGACCTACAAGAAGATCATGGCCGAGTTCCGCGGGGTCGAGGCCCACGCCGGGATCCGCCCGGAGGCGGGCCGCAGCGCGATCGAAGCCGCTACGCACGCGGTCGCGACGATGGAGCTCGGTCGCCTCGACGACGAGACGACCGCGAACGTCGGCGTCATCGACGGCGGGACGGCGCCGAACGTCGTCGCCGGCGTCTGCAGGCTGCAGGCGGAGGCGCGGTCCGTGGACACGGGGCGGGCCGAGGAGGTCGCGCAGCGGATGATCGACGCCTGCGCGTGGGCGGCGGGTGAGGCCGGCGTCGACGTCGACCTGCTCATGGAGACCTACTTTCGCGGTTACCGGATCAAGCCGAGCTCGCGGCCGCTCGCGATCGCGCGGGCTGCGCTGGAGAGCTGCGGCATCGAGCCGGTCGAGCGTGCGACCGGCGGCGGCAGCGACGCCAACGCGCTGCGGTCGGCGGGCTTCGACGCCTTGCTGCTGGCCAACGGCACCGAGGCCAACCACACCCCGGACGAGAGCGTCGCGATCAGCGAGCTCGTGCGGATGCTCGAGGTCTGCAGCGCGATCGTCGTGGAGGCGGGGCGCGAGGACGGGGCAGAAGCTTGCTGAAGCTGAGACGCGGCACGGTCGTCAGCGCCGAGCCGCTCGAGGTCGAGGTGGCAGGTGAGCGCCGCCGGGCATGGGCGGACGAGTCGATGGTGGGCGCGGTCGAGCCCGGCGACGAGGTGATCGTCAACACGGCGGCGGTGGACCTCGGCCTCGGCTCCGGTGGCTTCGACATCGTCCACGTCAACCTCACCCGCGGACTCGAGGGAGGCGGGACGCCGCCGGGCGTCCACGTCATGAAGCTGAACTACTCCTCGTTGCAGCATGCGGTCGACCCGATCGAGGAACCCGTCGACTCCGATGTGCGCCCGGCTCGGCCGATCCCGGTCGTCGCGCTGCCGCTGCACGGACACCTCGCGCCGGTGGCGTGGGCCGCCGGGAGGGCGGCGCCGGGGGGGAGGATCGGCTTCGTCCAGGCCGGGGGAGGCGGGTTGCCGGGATCGCTCTCGCGCGACGTCGCCGCTCTGCGCGAGCGCGGCCTGATCGCCGATCACGTCACCGCTGGACAGAGCTACGGGGGCGAGGGGGAGGCGATCACGCTCGTTGGAGCCCTCCATGCGGCCGCGGGCGCGCGGGGCTGGGACGGGGCGATCGTCGGACCGGGCCCCGGGATCCTCGGCTCGGAGACCCGCTACGGACACGGCGGGATGGCGGCCCTCGACGCCGCGCACGCCGCCCTCGCACTCGGCCTTCCCTGCATCGTCTCTCCCCGCATGTCGGCAGGCGACCCGCGCCCGCGGCACCTCGGCCTCAGCCACCACACCAGCTCCGTCCTCGAACTGCTGCTCGGCGGCGTCGAGGTGCCGGTGCCGGTCGGCCTCGCGACGTTGTGGCCGGAGGGGGCCGGTGACGCCACCGCAACGATCGCCGGCGCGACCGGCGGGCTGCACCGCGCGAGCGAGCACGTGGCCGAGATCGACGCCTACGCCGCCTCCGGCCTGCCGACCCGGACGATGGGACGCGACATCAGCGATGACGCCCTCTTCTTCGCCGCTCCCCTCGCCGCGGGCGCGGCCTTGGGTTCCCGCCTCCCCTGAGGTCCGGGGGCGCCTCACGGGCGCCGATTTGCATCGGGAGGGCGCGCCGCACTCGCGGTGAACCTGCCATGCGTGGGCGTTGTCGCTGAACGGAAGCCGCGTGCCGTCGATGCCGTCGAGGCGCGCTTCGAGGCGCTGCTGCTCGACTTCCTCGCCCACCTCGAGTTCGAGCGCGGCCTCTCACGTAACACGCTGAGCGCCTACCGGACCGACCTCCTCCAGTACGGGTCGTTCCTGGGCTCCAAGGGGATCAGCCCGACGGACGCGAGCAGCGCCGACGTCGCCGACTTCCTCGCGGACCTCGCCCGCGGCGACGGGGAGGAGCGGTCGCCGTGCAGCGCCGCCACCCTGAACCGCAAGACGGCATGTCTGCGCTCGTTCTACCGGCACCTGCGCCGCGCCGAGCTCGTGGAGGTAGACCCCACGACCGGGGTGCGGCCGCCGCGTAAGGGCAAGCCGCTTCCGAAGGTCCTCAGCTACTCGGAGGTCAAGAAGCTGCTCGACTCGGTCAACGGCGCCGGCCCGGCCGACCTGCGCGACCGGGCGATCCTCGAGGTGATGTACGGCTGTGGTCTGCGCGCCTCCGAGACGATCGGGCTTGAGGTCACCGGCTCGATCGACTTGCGGCGAGGCTTCCTGCGCGCTCAGGGCAAGGGGTCGAAGGAGCGGATCGTCCCGCTCGGGAGCGAGGCCGCGACGGCGGTTTCGCGCTATCTGCGCTCGGGGCGCCCCGAGCTCGCCGGGAGCGGCGAGGAGCAGCGCGCGATGTTCCTCAACCAGCGCGGCGGCGCGCTCAGCCGACAGGGCCTCTACAAGGTGATCCAGGGCCGCGCCAAGGCGGTCGGTCTCGCCGAGCGGATGAGCCCGCACACGCTGCGGCACAGCTTCGCCACGCATCTGCTCGAGGGCGGGTGCGACCTGCGCTCCGTGCAGGAGATGCTCGGCCATGCCGACGTCTCGACCACCCAGATCTACACGCACCTCTCCTCGCAGCGGATCAAGGACGTCTACTTCGACGCCCATCCGCGGGCCAAGCTCTGACGGGCCGGCTCGGCCGATCGGTTTGGCCGCCGATCGCCGCTAGGGCGCGGTGTACGCCCACGTCCCTTCAGCGCGGACTCTGCCGGGAACCGTGCCCGCGTCCACCATCCGGACGGTGAACCCGTAGGCGTCGGCGTCCGTGGCCACTCCGGCGGCGGTCAACTTGAACCCGGTCAGGGTCGAGTTGCTGCGCGTCCCGTTGGCTCCGTCGTTCGAGTAGATGCAGACCTTGCCGGCCGGGGCGGTCGGGTTGGCCAGCGTCCCGTCGCACGCGGGGTCGGCGTCGCCGACCGGGCCGGCGGTGTTGGCGCCGAACTGGACGTCGGCATCGGTGAGCTTCACCGGCGCCGGCAGCGGGAAGCTGTAGGTGAGCAGGTAGCTGTTCTCCTGCGTGCCCGCGATCGCGGCGATGTAGCGGCCGCCCCACGCTCCTGTGATCGTCGTACCCGAGGGGATCGTGCCGCCGCCGAACGCCGACTGCCCGTCCTGGCCATCCTCACCGTCCTTGCCGGGAGCGCCCTGCTCGCCGCGCGGACCCTGCGGGCCTGTGAGCGCCGCCTTCGCGGCCTTGCTCAGGTCCTTCGGTTTGATCGAGCCGTTCTTGATGTCCTTGCCCGTGATCAGGTTCCCAGCGAGCGCCGTGCCGGCGCAGGCCACAACGAGCGCCACCACCGAGACGAGGAGGGCGGGCGAGGGGCGGTACCGGGCGATGCGCTTCATCGCGGTTCCTTTCCGGGTGCGCCGCGTGAGCCGGGCGCGGGGGCTCCTGCCTCGAGACGAAGCTACTCCCTTCGCCGCTGGGTGTCGAGGGCTCCGGGAACGACGGCACCCCCATAGGCTGGGTCGATGCCCGAGCTCCCCGAGGTCGAGACCATCCGCCGCCAGCTCGAGCCCGAGCTGCTCGGCCGCCGCATCGTCGCGACCGAGATCCACGACGAGCGCTGGACCCGCCCCGAGCCGACGGCGCCCGTCGCCGCCGGGTTGACCGGCCGCGTGATCGAGGGCGTCGGCCGCCGCGGCAAGTACCTGCTGCTGGGGCTGGACGACGGCTCCACCCTGACGATGCACCTGCGCATGACCGGCAACCTGCTGCTGGCCGACGAGCGCGAGCCCGACGGCCAGCGCTTCGGCGGCGAGCGGCTCTACGAGGCCTCACCGGCGCTCGCCCACCTGCGCGCAGAGATGGAGCTGGACGACGGTCGCCGACTGCTCTTCACCGACCCGCGCCGCTTCGGCCACGCCGCGCTCCTGGCGGCCGACGAGCTCGCCCCCTACCTCGACTCGCGCCTCGGGGTGGAGCCGCTCGGCGCGGACCTGACGGCTGACTACATCGGCCACATCGCCCAGGGGAGGACGGCGCCGCTGAAGTCCTTCCTGCTCGACCAGAAGGGGATCGCCGGGATCGGCAACATCTACGCCGACGAGGCGCTCCACCGGGCCGAGCTCCACCCGCTCTCACCTGCCGGTTCGATGCGCCCCGAGCACTGGGAGGCGCTGCGGGAGGGGATCGTCGAGGCGCTCGAGGCGGGGTTGGCGAACGGTGGCGCCTCGATCGACGACTACCGCGACTCGCGGGGGGAGAAGGGCTCGATGCAGGAGGAGTTCCTGGTCCACACGCGAGAGGGGCAGGAGTGTCCGCGCTGCGGCGGGCCGATCTCGCGGATCGTGGTCGGCGGTCGCTCCACCTACTTCTGCGCGGCCTGTCAGACCCGGTTGCGCAAGCGCCGCCGCCCCCGCGCTCCGGCGGCGAGGAGATGAGCGCGGCCGACGCACCACCGCCGCCGGCGGGGTTCGCGATCGGGCATTGGACGGCCGAGGACGCCCGCACCGGCTGCACCGTGATCCTGCCGCCGACGGGATCGCGGGCGGGCGTCGACATCCGCGGCGGCGGGCCCGGCACGCGCGAGACCGAGATCATCGCGCCGCTCTCGAACCCGGAGGAGGCCACCGCCGTTCTGTTCACCGGCGGGAGCGCACACGGTCTCGCCGCCGCCGACGGCGTCATGCGCTGGTGCGAGGAGCACGGGCGCGGGTACCGAACACCAGGTGGACTCGTGCCGCTCGTTCCCGCCGCGGTGATCTACGACCTGACGGCGGGCGCGGCGACGGTGCGCCCCGACGCCGGCTCCGGGTACGCGGCGTGCGAGGCCGCCGGGGAGGAGGTACCGCCACGCGGCAGCGTGGGGGCCGCGCGGGGGGCGGCGGTGGCGAAGGCCCGCGGTCGGGAGTTCTCCACCCCCGGAGGCGTCGGCTACGCGGCGGCGCGCACCGGTCCCGGGGAGACCGTCGCAGCTGTCGCGATCGTCAACGCCACCGGTGACGTGATCGCCGAGGACGGCACCATCCTCGCCGGCCCTCGCGGCGACGACGGCGAGGTGCTGAGCAGCGCCGCGATCCTCGCGGGGGTCGAGGGGCCGCCGGAGTGGGCCGACGGGGCCGAGGGGGGAGCCGAGCGGCAGGGGACGACGCTCGTCTGCGTGATGACCGACGCCGCGCTCGACAAGACAGGTTGCTCGAAGGTCGCGCGCATGGCCGGCGCGGGTTTGGCACGCGCGATCGACCCGGTGTTCACCCCCTTCGACGGGGACGTCGTCTTCTGCCTCGCCTCCGGCGACGTCGATCCCTCGCCGTGGCTCGTCACCCGCGTCGGGACGCTGGCGGCGACCGTGGTCGCCGCGGCGATCCGCGACGGGATCCGCTGCGCGGTCGCCGAGGGGGAGCCCTCGTGATGGCACGGGCGATCGAGGAGTCGAACCGGCGGATGCTCCGGGTGCGGGACATGATCGACCGCAACTACGCGCACCCACTGGACCTCGCGCAACTCGCGGCCGCGGTGCACGTCTCCGAGTCGCACCTGATCAGGAAGTTCCGATCGACCTTCGGGGAGACCCCGTACCGCTACCTGCAGCGGCGCCGGATCGAACGGGCGATGTTCATGCTCCGCGAGAGCGACGAGAGCGTCAGCCGGATCTGCCTCGATGTCGGCTTCACGAGCCTCGGGGCGTTCTCGCGGACGTTCGCCGAGATCGTCGGGGAGTCGCCCAGCACCTACCGGCGCCGCGCCGAGCGGCCGTCGACCCCCACATACCACTCGATGGCCTACACGCGGCCCTCGCGCTGAGGGACGGTCGCCGATCGGCAATCGAGCAGTTTCGGAGAAGCGCGGGGCCCTGTCTGCGCCTAGGTTGGTCCCATGATCAACTCAATCCGACTCACGCAGATATTCGTCAACGATCAGGACGAGGCCCTCGACTTCTACGTCGGCAAGCTCGGCCTCGAGGTCAAGGTCGACCAGGACCTCGGCTTCATGCGCTGGCTCACGATCGGGGTGCCCGGAGAGGACCGCGAGATCTTCCTCGAGCGCCCCGGCGAGCCCGGATACCAGGAGGCGACGGTCGAGGAGATCCGTCAGATGGTCTCCAAGGGCGCCGGCGGCGGCTGGATCGGCTTCGCCACCGATGACTGCCGGGCGACCTACGAGGACCTCGTCGCCAAGGGCGTCGAGTTCAGCCAGGAGCCGGTCGAGCAGTCCTACGGCATCGACTGCGCGCTGCGCGACCCGTTCGGCAATCACATCCGGATCGTCCAGCGCGCCGAGTAGCGGTAGCGCCGTCCCCGCGCCCCTTCATAGTTGGAGGGGTGCCGGGCACGTTCAAGACCGAGGGCGTCGTTCTGCGCTCCATCCGCTTCGGCGAGGCCGACCGGATCCTCCACCTCTACACGGTGGAGAAGGGGAGGGTGAACGCGATCGCGAAGGGCTCGCGGCGGCCGAAGTCCAGGTTCGGGGGGCGGCTGGAGCCGTTCTTCCGCCTCGACCTGATGCTGCACGAGGGCCGCAGCGACCTCTGCACGGTCACCGGTGCATCGACCCTCGACGGCTACCCCGGGCTGCGCGCCGACGGCCCCGCCATCGACGCCGCCGCGCGCGGCTGCGACGCGGTCCTGCGCCTCCTCGACTCCGCCGAGCCCAACCGCCCCGCCTACAACCTGCTCTGCCGCTACCTGGCGCTGCTCGACCGGGGAGCGCACGCGCCGAGCGTCGACGATCGCCCCGATCCCGCCGCCGTCGGGCTGGCCTTTCGGCTCAAGCTCGCCCTCGCAGCCGGCTTCTCGCCGGAGCTGCGCTCATGCGCACGCTGCGGAGAGGGAGAGGGGCTCGTCGCCTTCTCCGGCGCCGCGGGCGGGGTCGTGTGCGGATCGTGCGAGGGTGGCGGCTTCCGCCTTGCCCCCGAGGCGCACGAGTTCATGGTCACCGCGATGACGAGGCCGATCGCCGAGCTCCCCGACGCCTCCGAGCGAGCGCTGCGCCAGGCGGAGCGGGCGATCAACGAGACGCTCGAGCATCACGCGCACGTCCACCTGCGCTCGGTGGCTGCCTGACGCGGGCAGGCGGCCCGACAGGCCGTCAGGGGCGGTACTGGCGCTCGACCACGCGCAGCTGCAGCGCCCGCGGACCCACCGCCGAGGCCCGCATCACCCAACGGATCACCGCGCCCGGGATCACCGAGCGCTTGCCCTTGTCCCAGGCCTCGAGCGACTCCGAGACGACCTGCTCGACCTCGATCTTGCCGGGGATCTTGTCCTCGCCGCCCTCGAAGCCGGCGACCGCCTGCCACTCAGTCGGGACCGGGCCGGGGTTGACCGACATCGCGCGCACGCCGGTCCCCCGCAGCTCTGTGGCCAGCGCGTCGGTGAAGTTGAGCGCGAACGCCTTGCTCGCCGCGTAGACGGCTTGGTAGGGGAGCGGTTGCATCCCCGCGGTGGAGGCGACCACGATGACCCCGCCGCTGTCGCGGTCGACCATTCCCGGCAGCAGCGCGCCGGTGAGGACGACCACCGCCTCGCAGTTGAGTCGCACCTGCTCGGCTTCGCGTGCCGGGTCGAGTTCGGCAAAACGCCCGTGGGAGCCGAAGCCGGCGTTGTTGACCAGCAGGTCGACCACGATCCCGCGCCGCTCGAGCTCGGGCGCCAGCGATGCCGCGTCGTTGGCGAGGTCGTGTGAGATCACCACCGGATCGCCGGGAAGCTCCGCCGCGAGCTCTTCGAGGCGATCCGTCCGCCGGGCCACGAGGACGAGGTCGTATCCCCGCCCGGCCAGTTGCCGGGCGAACTCCGCCCCGATCCCCGAGGAGGCTCCGGTCACCAGCGCGGTCGGCATGTCACCAAACTACCTACCGGCCCCGCGTGGAGTCACGCGATTCGCGCCTAGAATCGCCCGGGATGGAGGAGTCGGTGCGGACAGGGGAGGGTGCAGCCACGTTCGAGGCCCGGATCCGCGCCCAGGAGGACGAGTACCTCTGGGGGCTCGCGCAGCGCTCCTACCCCGCGCTGCGCGCCGTCCCCGAGCCCGACAGCCCCGTGCGGACGCCATTTCAGCGCGACCGCGACCGCATCGCGCACTCGACGGCCTTCCGCCGGCTGAAACACAAGACGCAGGTCTTCATCGCCCCGGAGGGCGATCACTACCGGACGCGGCTCACCCACACGCTCGAGACCTGCTTCATCGCGCGCACCGTCGCCCGGGCGCTCGCCCTCAACGAGGATCTGACCGAGGCGATCGTCCTCGGACACGACCTCGGGCACCCGCCCTTCGGCCACATCGGCGAGGAGGTGCTCGATGCTGCCATCAAGGACCGCGGCGGTGCCGGTTTCCGCCACAACGAGCACTCCCTGCGCCTCGTCGAGAAGCTGGAGCGCGGCGGCCGCGGGCTCAACCTCACCGAGCAGGTGAGAGACGGGATCCTCAACCACACCGGATCCTTGCGCGCCGAGACCCTCGAGGGCCGGATCGTCCGCCTCGTCGACCGCGTCGCCTACATCAACCACGACATCGACGACGCGGTGCGGGCCGGGGTTATCTCCGACGCCGACCTCCCCGCAGAGCAGATCGACCGGCTCGGACCGACCGGCGCGGCCCGCATCGACGCGCTCGTGCGCGACATCGTGGAACGCTCGCGGGAGGCCGGGGACATCGTCCAGAGCGAGGAGATGGGGGGAGCGATGCTGCGCCTGCGCAAGTTCATGTTCGACCGCGTCTACCTCGGCCCGGAGGCGCGCTCCGAGCATCACCGCGTGGAGCTAACCCTGCGCACGCTGATCGACCACTACCTGGCCCACCCGGAGGAGATGCCGGCGGCCACCTCGGAGGGCGCTGAGGCCGATCCTCTCCAGCGGGTAGCCGACTACGTCGCCGGAATGACCGACCGCTACTGCATCGCCACCTTCCGGCGGATCGCCCTGCCGGAGGAGTCGCGGCTGTGATCGGCGCGAGCCGCTTGGCGGGAGGTTCTCGCGCTTGAGGGGGCGCACGTTTGCAGTGCCCGGCATTCTTGAAGGTGAGGGAATGACCGAGTGAGCCGCTTCACCCCAGAGACAATCGAGCGCGTCCGCGAGGCGGCAGACATCGTCGAGGTCGTCTCCCAGCACACCGACCTGCGGCGCCAGGGCGAGCGCTATGTCGGGCTCTGCCCCTTCCACGACGAGCGCACGCCGTCGTTCGGCGTCAAGCCCGCCGAGGGCTTCTACTACTGCTTCGGGTGCGAGGCGGGCGGCGACACCATCCGCTTCGTCCAGGAGAAGGAGGGATTGAGCTTCCCCGACGCGGTCGAGTCGCTCGCCGACCGCTACGGGGTCGAGATCGAGGTCGAGAAGGAGGACCCGAAGGCGGAGGAGGCGCGCCGACGCCGTGGGCGGCTCGGTGAGGCGCTCGCCCGCGTGGCCGGCTTCTACGAGAGCTACCTGTGGGAGTCGGAGAAGGCTGCGAAGGCCCGCGAGTACCTGACGGCGGAGCGCCGGCTCGGTGAGGAGGTGCTCCGCGCGTTCGGCGTCGGCTTCGCCCCCAGTGCCTGGGACTCCGTGCTGACGCGCGGCCAGCAGGCCGGCTTCTCGGTCGACGAGCTGCTCGCTGCGGGGCTGATCCAGCGCTCCCAGAAGCAGCCGGGAAGCCACTACGACCGCTTCCGCGGCCGGATCACCTTCCCCGTCAAGGACCACCGCGGCCGCGTCGTCGGCTTCGGTGCCCGCGGGATGGGTCCGGACGCGAAGCCGAAGTACCTGAACTCACCCGAGGGCGAGGTGTACCGGAAAAGCCGCACGCTCTACGGGATCGATCGCGCGCGCGGTCCCATCGCGCGGGGCGGCCGGGCCGTCGTCGTCGAGGGCTATACGGACGTCCTCGCGCTGCACCAGGCGGAGATCGAGGAGACCGTGGCGGTGATGGGGACCGCGATTACCCCCGACCAGCTCAAGATCCTCGCCGGCTACGCGGAGGAGATCGTGCTCGCGCTCGACGCCGATCGCGCCGGGCGGGAAGCGATGCTGCGCGCTCAGCGCGTCGCCGGCTCGGGCCGGTTACGGCTGCTCGTCGCGCCCATGCCGGAGGGGGAGGATCCGGCCGACCTGATGCTCACCGACGAGGGCGCCGCGCGGATGCGCGAGGCGCTCGCGGGCGCTGTGGACCTCGCCGTCTTCCACGCCCGCGCGATCCTCGCCGATGCCGATCTGACGACGCCGGCGGGGCGCGACCGCGCCCTCGACGAGGTGGCTCCCGTGCTGGTCGGGATGGGGGAGACGATCACCCGTCAGGAGATGGTCCGCGAGGTCGCCGACCGGCTCGACACGACGCCGGAGATGGTCGCGGGACGGCTGAAGGGGGGCGGCCGCGCTCAGCAGGCTCCCGCGGGCCCGCCCGCCGCGCCAGAGGTGGAGCAGCCCGCCGCCGGGCCTTCCCGGCCGCGGCGGCAGGCAACCCCCGCCGAGCAGCACCAGTACAAGCTGCTGGCCCTCTGCATCGCCGATCCGAAGGAGGGACAGCGCTTCCTCGACCGGCTCAGCGAGGAGCACTTCAGCTCGCCGGTCCTGGGCAAGGCGTTCGTGTGGCTGCGCGAGCACCTTTCGAATCCTCTCGAGGGCCTCGACGATTCCGACGCCAACCTCTACAACGCCGTCTCGCGTCTCAGCGCGCTCGACGAGGGCCCCCCAACCGAGGAGAACCTCACCTACTTCTGGCGGATGCTCGAGCTCGATCGCATGGAGAGCCTGCTGCGCAGCGCCCAGCACGAGGGCGATCTGGAGCGGACCGTCGAGCTGCAGCGGGAGCGGGCGCGGCTGAAGGACGCCATCGCCTCGGGCGCGGAGTAGCGCGCGAGGCGGCACCGCCCCTTGGACGCTCCGCACAAGTCCCGGCGCGCGGTTCATCCATCCGCGGACGGTGCCGCCGCGACGGCGGGCGCTACCTTTGGGACATGGCTCCCGAAACTCAGACGCGCCGTGCACGCATCCTCTTCGATGAGTCCCACTCGGAGGCGTGGTCGATCCGCCCTGAGGTGACCGCTCAGATGCAGGCGTCGCACCCCGCCGATGCCTCCCTCCAGCGTGCCGCCGAGGCGCTGGCCGAGCGCGACTTCCGCGTCGGGGTGAACGCCGGCGAGCCGCTCAGCGTCGCGACGCTCGAGAGCACGGACGTGCTCGTCATCGCCCATCCCTCCGACCCGCAGTGGGAGTCCACCGTTGGGGAGGGGAGCCCGCAGCTCAGCGAGGGGGAGATCGAGGCGCTCGCCTCCTGGGTAGAGGCCGGCGGTGGCCTGATCGTCCTCGGCGAGACCGAGCAGGCGAAGTACGGGAACAACTTGAACGAGCTGCTCGCCCGCTTCGGCGCCGAGATCGAGAACACCACGGTCCAGGACTACGAGCATCACCGTGAGGCACCGACGTGGATCTACGCCGACCTCGTCGAAGCCGACGTGGCCGGGGCCGATCCGCTCACCCGGGTCGACGAGCTCTGCTTCTACCGCGCCGGCACGCTCGCTCTGAGCAACGGCGGGCGCGTGATCGCTCGCACCTCGGCCGATGCAGCGCCGCCGAAGGCGCCGCTCGCCGCCGTCATCGAGCACGGCGCCGGCCGCGTCGTCGTGCTCTCCGACTCCGACCTCTTCGGCGACGACTGCATCGGTGCGCTCGACCACGAGGCGCTCTGGGTCAACCTCGCCTACTGGGCGGCGGCCCCGTCGTTCGGGCGTCCCGAGGAGTCCGTGCCCTCCGAGGCTGCGGCCGATCCCGCCTGGCTGCGCCTGCGTGACGCCGTCGAGGAGCTGCGCGTCCTGCAGGAGAAGGACGGCTCGATCCCCGAGGAGGGCCGCGACGAGGCGCGCCTCCGCGAGCTGTGCGAGCAGATCGCCGCCTCCGCCCGGGAGCTCGCTCCGAGGTTCCCCCATCAAGCCGAGTACATCGAGGCGCTTGGGGCCGACCTGCGGGCTTGGGCCGACGGCGGCTTCGGCAAGCCGGACTTCATCCGCTCGGTCGAGGTCTACCGGCCCGAGCAGGAGCGGCGCGACGGGATCGAGCACCTCGTCGTATTCCCGATGTACAAGCAGAACGGGCCGCCTGGCACCTGCTTCGAGGCGCTGATCGTGCGCGTTCCCTGGCCGCAGTGGACCGCCGAGCTGGAGCAGGAGTACGACAACGCCAAGTTCGTGCCGATCGAGCTCGTCGACTACACGAGCGGCTACGACTCCGAGTGCGCAGTGGTGTTCCCGGAGACCTTCTCGACCGCGGAGCGGCCGCCCGCTCACTTCGGCGGCATCCTCTGCGATCGCGAGGCCGAGCGCTTCCGCCGCATCTGCGGCGCCGCGGCCGAGGTGCTGAAGCTGAATCTGCCGCCGGACGCCGCCTGCCTGCTCGCATCCGAGGGGCTCTCGCGCGACGCCTACATCGCTTGGGACCTGATCCACGACCGAACCCACATGCGGGGCGATCTCCCCTTCGACCCGTTCATGATCCGCCAGCGCAGCCCCTACTGGATGTACTCGCTGGAGGAGCTGCGCTGCGACCTGACGACGTTCGGGGAGGCGGTGAAGCTCGAGGCCGAGGGGTTCGCACTGGCGCGCCATGTGCAGTACGCGATCCTCTTCGACCGGCTGTTCCGCTTCCCGCTCACCGGCGGGAGGGTCCGCAACTACGACGGGCTCGGCGGCCAGCTCCTGTTCGCCTACCTCCACCACGAGGGCTACCTGCACTGGACCGACAACCGGCTCGTGATCGAGTGGGACCGGTTGGCCGAGGGCGTCGGCGGTCTCAAGGACCTCGTCGGTGAGCTCTACCACTCCGGGATCGACCGCTCGAAGCTCGGGCAGTGGATCGCGGCGCATGACCTCGTCGCCAAGTACGTGCCGCCGGCCGAGAGCTCGGTGTGGGCGGCGGACCGGCGCGAGCTGCCGGAGGTCGAGGAACCGAAGCAGCTCGTCGACCTCGTTCGCGACGACGAGTTCCCGCTGAGCCTGTTCTACACGCAGCTCGGACCGAAGCTGCAGGACGCGTTCGACGCTCGCCCGCGCCGGGCCGAGGGTGAGGGCGAGATCCGAACCGCGGTGCCCGCCTGATGGGCGAGCTCGACGGCCGCGTCATCGCGGTATCCGGCGTGGGCGGCGGCCTCGGGCCGGAGGTGGCGCGGAAGTTCGCGGAGGAGGGCGCGACGCTCGCGCTCTGCGACCGCGACGCCGACCGGATGGCGGCGGTGGCCGAGGAGCTCGGCCTGCCGAAGGACCGCCTCGACGTGCGCGTCGTCGATCTCATGGACCCCGACGACGCCAAGGCGTGGTGTGACGCGCTCGTCGAGCGCTTCGGCCGCGTCGACGGGCTCATGCACCTCGTCGGCGGCTGGCGTGGGGGAGACCCGATCGAGAGCTTCGACCTCGCCGACTACCAATGGCTGCACGACCTCCTCGTGGTGACGACGATGCATGTCACCCGCGCCTTCCACGACGCGCTCGCCGAGAGCGGCAGGGGGCGCTTCGCGATCGTGTCCTCCAAGCAGGCTCAGTTCCCGGAGGCCAAGAACGCGGCCTACGCCGCCACGAAGGGCGCGGCGGAGACGTGGACCCTGGCCCTCGCCGACTCGTTCGCGGGGACCGGGGCGACGGCGAACATCGTCGTCATCAACGCGATCCTCACCCGGAAGATGCGCGAGGCGCACCCGCGCAAGGAGTATCCGGGGTTCACCCCCGCGGAGTCGATCGCCGACGCGCTCGCCTTTCTCTGCTCGGACTCGGCGGCGCGGATGAACGGCCAGCGCCTGTCGCTGCACCCGTGAGCGTGGGGGAGGGCGGCGCGCGCCCGGAGCCGCGGGGCTTCGCCTCCGACAACCGCTCCGGCGTGCTGCCGGAGGTGATGGAGGCGATCATCGACGCCAACAGCGGCCACGCCGGCTCCTACGGCGAGGACTTTTGGACCGAGCGCTTCGGCGAGCTCGTGCGCGAGCACTTCGGCGACGCCGCCGCAGGGTTCCCGGTGTTCAACGGGACCGGGGCGAACGTGCTCGCCATCGACGCGCTGACTCGGCCCTACGAGGCGGTCATCTGCGCGCGCGGGGCGCACATCGACATCGATGAGTGCGGCGCCCCCGAGCGCTACGCGGGCGTCAAGGTGCTCACGGTCGAGACCGAGCACGGGAAGCTGGCGCCCGGTGACCTCGACGCCTGGGAGCCGCGCCGCGGGGACCCTCACTTCCCGCAACCTCGGCTCGTCTCGGTGGCGAACGCGACCGAGGTGGGCACCGTCTACACGGCGGGGGAGCTACGCGCCCTCGCCGACCGCGCGCACGAGCTCGGCATGCTCCTGCACGTCGACGGCGCCCGGCTCGCGAACGCCGCGGCGTCGCTGGGGGTGGGGCTCGGCGAGCTGACGACCGCCGTCGCCGTCGACGCCCTCTCGCTGGGAGCGACGAAGAACGGCGCGATGATCGGGGAGGCGGTCGTCTTCACCGATGCCGCGGCCGTCGAGGGCTTCGAGTTCGTCCGCAAGCAGGGCATGCAGCTCGGCTCGAAGATGCGCTTCCTCAGCGCCCAGTTCGAGCCGCTGCTCGGCACCGATCTGTGGCGGCGTACGGCCGCCGCCGCCAATGAGAAGGCGGCGCGGCTTGGGGCCGCCGTTGAGGAGCTGGACGGTGTCGAGCTGGTTCACCCGGTCGAGGCAAACGGCGTCTTCGCCCGGCTTCCCCGCGAGGCCATCGAGCGGTTGATGGGCGAGCTGCCGGGCGAGCATCCCTTCTACGTCTGGGACGAGGACGCCGAGGTGGTCCGCTGGATGTGCTCGTGGGATACGACCGACGAGGACGTCGAGACCCTCGTCGACGCGTTGCGCGCCTCGCTCTAGGCACACCGCGGCACACTTCCGGGACACCTTCGCAACCCTTCTGACACGAACAGGAGTTCGTGTTTCCATCCGACCCGGATGAGACCATGCATCGCATGGACAAGCGGTTTCTGGAGGAGTGCTTGACGAAGGGCATGTCGCTACCGGAGATCGGTCGGCTGACTGGGAAGCTGCCGGGGAGCGTCAGCTACTGGGTGAGGAAGCATGGCCTCACAGCTAATGGCAGGGCGAAGTTCAGTCCTGCTCGTGGGCACTCTCCAGAGGATCGCGAGAACCTTGCCGCACTCGTTGAGGAAGGTCTCACCCTGAAGGAGATCGCGTCGATCCTTGGGGTGGCGCCGGGCACCGTCCGCAATCGCATCCGTGCATATGGGCTCGAAGGCACCCGAGCATCACGGCGCATTGAGCGGATCCGGGCTGCTCGCGCGTCAGGTTCCAACGAAGTGATGCTCGAGTGCCCTACTCATGGGCTGACGGCATTCTGGGTCGGCAAGCAGCATGCGCGATGCAAGCGATGCAACACGGTTGCCGTTGCCAAGAGACGCCGTAGGGTCAAGGAGATCCTTGTCGAGGAGGCTGGTGGAAGCTGTGTCCGCTGCGGCTTCAGTGATTCGCTGGCTGCACTGGAGTTCCACCATCTAGATCCGAAGACGAAGGCATTTGCAATCAGTGCCCAGGGTGTCACCAAGTCCATCGACTCGCTCCGCGCAGAGGCGAGGAAGTGCGTCCTCCTCTGCGCGAACTGCCACGCGATGGTCGAGGCAGGTGCGGCCGACGTGCCGCTACGATGACGCGCGGCGCGCGGCACCAGCACGCCGAACTCCGGTCCGGGGTAGCTCAATTTGGCAGATGCGCTCGACTGTTAATCGAGAGGTTGTGGGTTCGAGTCCCACCCCCGGAGCTTCTACTCTCTTGCCAGCTTCTCCACGGCCGCAGCGGCCCTCGCCGCCCCGCCGTGCGCCCACGGGCTCGCGGCGATCGTCTCCGCGGCGCGCCGGTAGTGCGGCTCGTCCAGCACGCTCCTCACCGCCCACCTGAGCGTCGCGCCGCGCCGCA
Organism: Thermoleophilales bacterium; assembly: GCA_020636895.1. Lineage (GTDB taxonomy): Bacteria > Actinomycetota > Thermoleophilia > Solirubrobacterales > 70-9 > RHKX01. The sequence continues at coordinate 876,132 of JACJWZ010000001.1, forward strand.
GGCGGGCGGGCACCGTGAGTCCGCACCCCGCCCACGACACCCGCAGCGCGTTCTCCGCCATGTCTCCGGCCGCGGGCGAGATGACGAGCGGTCGCCCCTCGCTCAGCGCTCTCGCAACGGTCCCGTGCCCACCGTGGCAGACGACGACGTCGCACGCCGGCATCAGCTGCGAGTAGGAGAGCCAGCCCACCAGCATCCCGTTGGCCGGCACGTCGATCGGCTCCGGCGGCATGTGGCCGTTGCTCGTCGCCACCACCCGCACCGGCTCGCCGGCGAGCCCCTCGAAGCAGCGCCGGATCAGGTCGCAGTGCGGATCGTGCGCGGTGCTCGACGCGACGAGCACGAGGGGGTCGTCCCCTTCCGGCAACTCGATGTCGGCATGCGGCAGCTCGAAGCCGAGAGGCCCCGTCAGCACAACCTCCGGCGGCCAGTCGCGGGGCAGCTCAAGCTGGGGGAAGGTCCCCACGATCACGAGGTCGGGGGAGATGCCGCCGTGGAAGCGCTCGAGCGGCTCGAGCCCCAGCTTCGCCCGTGTCTCGTTCAGCTCTCGCCGTCCGCGGCGCAACCCGGTCTCCAGCGCCGGCAGCGCCGCCCGCCAGGCCCTTCGCCCCAGCGCCGTGCGCGGCGGCGCCATCCCGATCCCGAAGAACGGCATTCCCGGCTCGTACACCGGGTAGAGGTGCGGCACAAGGGTCGCCCGCGGCACGCCCCGAACGTCCGCCGCCAGAGAGGGCGCCAGGGTGAGGACGTCGCTCACCACTACGTGTGGCCGCAGCTCGTCGAGCAACGGCAGCAGCGCCGTCGCCGCCTCCGCTGCACCGGCTCCCTCTCCAGGCGGTGGGGGCGGAAACACCACGTACTCCTCCGCCGCGTGGAACCGGAGCCCGAGCGCCTCGGCCGGCTCCCGCCACTTCTCCCAAGTCTCGATCACCACCTCGTGGCCGCGGCCATGCAGCTCTCGAGCGAGCGCGAGCGCCGGGAACGCGTGCCCCGCGTCCCCGAACGCCGCCACCAGGAAGCGCCGCCCGCTCAACGCGTGGCGCCTTTTCCACGGAATACGTGGTTTTCGCGCCACGCGTCCTGGCCGGAGGGGCTGACAAGGCATCGCCGCCTCAACGCGTGGCGCCTTTTCCACGCAATACGTGGTTTTCGCGCCACGCGTCCCGGCGACGCGCCGCGAACCGCCCGCTCCCGCTGCTCGCGGAGGGCGCCGAGCCGCATGGAACGCCACCGCCTCACCGTCCAGCGCCGGGGCGCCGCCCGCTCCCGCTGCAAGACCGCTCCCGGACACCGCACCGAACCCCGCGCCCACCGCACGCCGCCGCGATCCTGGCTGAACCGATGCTGCGTAGACGCGCGTCCCGCAACTCCTGCCAGCGGCTCCGCATGGCGGTCGAGGCGATGCCGGAGCACGCGCGCGAGGCGATGCTGCGCGGCATCGACGACAACACGATCATCGTCGGCGCCTACACCGACAGCTCCACCGGCGGCATCTGTCCGATGCTCGCCGCCCACCGCAGCGGCGGACGCACCGACCTCGCCTCCTTCGCCCGCTCCTGGGACCGCTACACCGATGCCCGCCGGCCCCGCCTCGCGACCCCCCGCGAGGTCCGCACCCTTCGCTCCCTGCTGGTCGGCAGCCTCGCCTACGACGGCGCCGAGGGCAGCCTCGCTCAGGCCGCCGCCCGGATCCGCGCCGAGCGCGATCGCATGCCGCGCCTCGCCGCACCACAGCCGGCGCCGGCCGCGGAGCCCGTCTCGCCCCCGGAGCGCCCCGGCATGCTGATCCGGATCCGCCGCCTCAATCCGCTGCGGCGTCGCCGCGAGTCCGCGGGCATCGCGTAGCGCCGCCACCCCCGCCGCAGCCCGTTTCGCCGCCGCCGCGAGGCCGCCGGCATCTCCCAGCCGCGCCACCGGCAAGCGCGCGTCCCCGCTCAGGTCGCGAAGGCGGAGGGGTCGCCGGGCCGGGAGAACACCACCTCCGGAATCAGGCAGTAGCGCGAGGTCCTCAGCAGCAGCCGCACTGTCTCCGCGAGGTCCTCCGGCTGGATCATCTCCTCCGGCTTCACCTGCCCCTGGACCCACTCGGTCATCGGCGTATCGACGAAGGCGGGGCAGAGGGCTGTCACCTGGACCCCGTCCTTGCCCACCTCCATCTGCGTCGCCTGGCTGAGCCCGATCACCCCGGCCTTGGTCGCGGAGTAGACGGCGAGCCACCCCTGCCCGCCCTTGCCCGCGATCGAGGCGGTGTTGACGATCAGCGCCTTCCCGTGCTCGGCGCCCGCTTCCTTCAGCATCGGCAGCGCCTCGCGCATCGCGATCACGTACGAGCGCAGGTTGACGTCGATCTGCATGTCGATCTTCTTCGTCTCCGCTTCCTCGACGGCGCCGCCGATGCCGACCCCGGCGTTGTTGACGAGCACGTCGAGGCGGCCGTACTTCTCGCGGTGGGCGGCGACGAGCGCCTTGATGTCGTCCTCGGAGGAGACGTCGGCGGGAACGGCGGTCACCTCGAAGCCGTCGGCGGCGAGCCCGGCCACCGCCTCCTCGAGCTTCTGCGGACGCCGCGCCGAGGCGGTGATCGCATATCCGTCCTCGGCCAGCGCGCGACTGATCGCCAAGCCGATCCCGCTGGAAGCCCCGGTTACAAGTGCTGCTCTCTCGGCCACTTTCTCTCCTCGCTCGCTCGGAAGCTGTCGATGCTGCGCGGAACCCTATTCCGCTCGGCGCAGCAACTCCCGCCTGCCCGTCGTGTTCGCTATGGCTATAGGGGGGTACCGGAGTTGGACACGCGCAGAGCACTCATCGCAGCGACCGCGATCGCAGCACTTCTCGTCCCCGCTTCGGCGGCCGCGAGACCGCATCCCGGCGGCAAGAGCGCCAAGCCGACGGAGCGGGTCACAATCACCCGCGACTCCCGCGGCGAGCCCCACGTCTCCGGAGACAGCCTCCGCGCCACCACCTACGGCTTCGGCTACGCGCAGATGGAGGACCAGGGCACCTACATCCTTCAGAACCTCGCCACCTCCACCGGCCGCAGCGCCGAGCTCCTCGGCCCCGATTGCCTCCCAGGGTGCCTGCGCAGCGACCACCTCGTCCATCTCTTCCGGATCCCTGAGAGCGCGACCGAGCAGTACAGCGGGCTGCCGTCCTCCGCGAAGGAGGCGGTGGGCGGTTTCACCGACGGCATCAACGCCTTCATCGCCGACCATCCCGACCAGGTCCCTTCGTGGTCTTTCCCGCTCACCCCGGCGGACGTCCTCGCCTCCATCGAGTACCGCTTCGTGATGTCCCAGGTGAGCGATGCCGCCGGAATCGCGGTCTCCGACGACTCCTCCGGCACCGACTCGGCCGGCTCCGCCGACGTCGCCCCCCGGGAGATCGGGCGGGCACTCGGAGCCGGGACCGTCGCCAGCGCCGCCCGCGGCGCCGGCGAGGTCGACCAGGGCGCCTCAAACATGTTCGCCGTCAACGGCTCCCGCACCGCGACCGGCAGCCCGGTGCTCGAGGGCAATCCCCACCTGGGCTTCGACGGGCTCTCGCGCTGGTACATGGCCCAGCTCCAATGGCCGGGCACACGGGTGCAGGGATCCACGTTCCGCGGGCTCCCCGGGATCGCGATGGGCAGCAACGGCCATGTCGCGTGGGCGAACACCGCCAACCACGGCACCCAGAACGAGACCGACGTCTACGTCGAGCAGCTCAACGCCGCCAACGCCAACCAGTACCTGTTCGGCGGTTCCTACCGAAACATGGACGTGGTCCACTCGACCCTGAAGGCGCAGACCTCCCCGGGAGCCGTTCAGGAGATCCCGGTCACCTACCGCTACACCGTCCACGGTCCGGTGCTCTCCGACCCCATAACGACCACCGCCGGCCAAGCCGCGCCGACCGGCGCCATCGCTGTCTCCGCCCAGATCAGCCAGTTCGAGCAAACGGGCCTCGCGACGCAGATGCTCGCGCTTGACCAGGCGCACAACCTCAACGAGTTCCGCGCTGGACTCGCCCACAACCAGGTCTCCGGCTTCAACTTCGTGGCGGCCGACGGCGACGGCATCTTCTACGCCGCCGGCAGCCGCAGCGGCATCCTCGCCGATGGCCTCGACCCGAACGCCCCGCTCGACGGCACCGACCCCGCCACCCAGTGGCAGGGCATCCTTCCCTTCGAGGACGTCCCGCAGGCCGCCGACCCACCCTCGGGCTACTTCCAGAACGCGAACAACGGCCCGCTGTTCTCAGCGCCCGACCAGATCACCGCCGACTCCATTCCGACCTATCTGAGAGGCCAGGGCGACACCCCGCGCTCCAAGCGCCAGGTCGACCTCCTCACGGGTGTCAGCGGCTTCACCCTCGGCGACGCTGAGCGATTCGGACTCGACGCGTTCGTCCAGTCGTCCCCGGGTCTGCAGGCGCTGCTCGCACAGACGGCCGCCCGCCCCGGCGCCGATCCCGCGGTGGTCGCCGCGAACGCCATCATCGCCCCGTGGGACGGCCGCGCCGTCGCCGGCAGCGACGCGGTGGCGCTCTTCGCCACCTGGGTGCGCGGCCTGGAGCGCTCGGCGCTGGGCTTCCCGCCCAATAGCCCGCCCCCGCCGACGACGAGCTTCTCCAACGCGGCGAAGGACGAGGCAAGCAGGGCGATGATCGTCGCCTACGAGGGGATGGTCGACCAGTACGGCACGGCTGCGGTCCCCTACGGCTCGTTGCATCGCTTCGAGTACGGGTCGGCCTCAGGCGGGGTCGACGGCGGCGACGTCAACATCGAGACGCTGCGCCTCACCACCTGCAAGGGCCTGCCGGGAGCGAGCTCGCCCAGCTACTACCACTCGTGCGTCGCCAAGGGCGGCTCCGGGTTCATGTTCAACGTCGATCTCGCGAGCGGCCGCATGACGGTCATGCGCCCGGTCTCCGACACCGCCGATCCCAGCGACCCCACCTACAGCCTCAACGCCGCCGACTACCTCGCCAACACCTACCGCGAGTTCCCGATCACCAAGGCCCAGGTGGACGCCGAGCGAACGTCGCAGCAGACCCTGAAGGTCCCGGCGAAGCGCCGAATGCTCTTCCGGAGCCACCGATCCCGCGTCGATGGACGCGGGCGGGTGCGGGTCAAGCTCGCCTGCAGGCTCGAGGGCCAGCGTTGCCGCGGCAAGGTCAAGCTGCGTGCGCGCGCCGGGCGCAAGCGCAGCCTGACGCTCGGCACCGCCAAGTTCAGCATCAAGGCGGGCAAGACGCGCAACGTCAAGGTGAAGCTGACCCGAGCGGGGCGTCATGCCCTCGGGAGGAAGGGCCGCATCAACGCCGAGGCCGCCGTCTCGGTGGGAGCGGAGCGCTCCCGCAAGCAGCGCCTGGAAGGACATCTGAAGCTCCGGATCTGACGTCCTTCCGTGGTCCGCCGAAATTTAGGCGGTCTAGAAGGGGCGCCCCCTACCATGCCCGCCGTGCCCGACCTCAGGAACAACGTTCGCGTGGCGCTGCTCGCCGCGCCCCTCGTCCTTGCGCTGGCCGCGGCGGGATGTGGCGGCGACTCCGACGCGGTGACGGCCTCCGCTCCGAGCGCCTCGGATTTCCCCGATCCGGCCGGCAAGACGCTCGAGCAGATCGCGCAGGAGGGAACCCAGGCCGACGTTGCGGTGGCTCCCACGGAGTCGGTCTTCAGCACCGGCAAGAACCGCTACGGATTCGGCGTCTTCGGGGTCAACGGGGATCCCAAGGAGGATGCGCAGGTCGCGCTGTACGCCTCCAAGGCCGGTAAGCCGGCCGTCGGTCCCTTCCCCGCCGAGGTCCATTCGCTCAAGACCAAGGGCGCCTACACCTCCGCGACCACCTCCAACGACCCGGACGCGGCGACCGCCGTCTACACCACGACCGTCGACTTCCCCTCCAAGGGGCGCTGGCAGATGTTGGCGATGATCGAGGACGACAATGGCTCCTTCGAGTACTCGGCGGTCCAGCCCGCCAACGTCGGCGCCGCCAACGACATCCCCGACGTCGGCGATCCCGCCCCCGCCATCCACACGCCCACCGCAGACGACGTCGGCGGCGACCTCTCCAAGATCGACACCCGCCAGCCCCCGGACGACATGCACGACACCGACTTCGCCGACGTCGTCGGCAAGGAGCCGGTCGTCCTCCTGTTCGCGACGCCCGCGCTCTGCCAGAGCCGCGTCTGCGGCCCCGTGGTCGACATCGAGGAGGAGGTCAAGAACGAGCGTCCCGACGACGCGGCCTACATCCACATGGAGATCTACAACGACAACCAGCCCGACGCGAGCAAGCCCGACAACAACGCGCGCTCGCAGGTCACCGACTTCGGCCTGATGTCGGAGCCGTGGTTGTTCGTCATCGACTCCGACGGCAAGGTCTCGACCCGGATCGAGGGAGCGTTCAGCGCCGACGAGCTGAACGAGGCCCTCGACAAGGTCAGCTAGCGCCGCACCCGCTCAGCGCCGCGGCGCCCGCCGTCCGCGCTTTCCCGCCGGGCGCTTCCCGCGCCGCTCGAGCTGCGCCCGTCCCGACTCCTTCGCGTTGACGGCCTTCAGCCGTCGCAGCGCCGGCGCCAGCGTCCGCAGCGCGCAGCCCCGGTGCCAGTGCCGGTGCTCCGTCCCGCCGAGCCGGTGGACCGTCTGCGCGATCACGTGGTCTTCGCCGATCTCCACGTCGCCGTAGCAGCCCGGGCAGGTGTACTGCTTCTGGGAGATCCCGCGGATCAGCCACACCTCGTCGCCCTCGTGGTCGTAGCCGAGCAGGCTCTGGCGCGAGTCGGGGAGGTTGTCGAAGTTCGCCACGCCCGGATTATCGCCGCCGCGGCCGAGCCGCCCTCACCGCGGCCCTCACCAGGAGTCGATCGGCCTGGGCTCCGCAGCAGCGAGCTCCGCCGCCGTGGCCGGTTCCGCCGCAGCCAGCGTCGCCGCCACGACCCGTCGCGTGTCGGCGGGGTCAATCACGTCGTCGATCTCGAAGAGCGTCGCCGCGTTCAGCGCCTTCGCGTGGTCGTGCAGCGCCGCCGTCATCTCCTGCACCCGCTCCTCGCGTTCCTCCGGGTCCTCGATCGCGTCGAGCTCGCGTCGCGCCCCCAAGCGCACAGCACCCTCCAGCCCCATCGCTCCCAGCTCCGCGGTCGGCCAGCCCACGGTCAGGAGCGGTTCGTGCATCCCGCCGCCGGCCATCGCCTGCGCTCCCAGCCCGTAGGCCTTGCGCAGGATCACGGCGACGAGCGGCACCCGCAGGTTCGCGCCGGTCAGGAAGAGCCGGGAGCAGTGCCGAACGAGCCCGGTCGCCTCCGCGTCGGGTCCGACCATCATCCCCGGGGTGTCGATGAGCGACACGAGCGGGATCCCGAAGGCGTCGCAGAGCTGCATGAAGCGGGCGGCCTTGTCGGAGCCGTCGCTGGTGATGGCGCCGCCCATCTGCATCGGGTTGTTGGCGACGATCCCTACGGCCCGTCCCTCGATCCGGGCCAGCGCGGTCACCATCGTCCGCGCGAAGCCGTCGCGCAGGTACATCACAGTGCCGACGTCCGCGATCGCCTCGATCGCGCGGTGCACGTCGTAGGCGCGCCGCCGCCGCTCGGGGACGACCTCCCGCGCCGACTGGGGGTCCGGCTCCTCCCAGGCGGAATCGGGGAGCGGCCCTTGGAAGTAGCCGAGCAGTTGCTTGGCGGCATCGACCGCCGCTGCGTCGTCGGCGACGCGGACGTCGACGACGCCGTTGGCCGCCTGCGTCTCGATCGGCCCGATCTCGTCCGGCTCGAACTGGCCGAGCCCGCCACCGGCGATCATCGCCGGCCCGCCCATCCCGAGCGCGATGTCCTCGGTCGCGACGATCAGGTCGGCGCTCCCCGCCAGAACCGCGTTGCCGGCGAAGCAGCGGCCGGAGACCACGGCGATCCGCGGCGCGATCCCCGAGAGCTGCGCCCACAGCGCGAACGCCCGGCAGTCGAGCGCGGAGACCACCGCGTAGTCGGTGTCGCCGGGCCGGCCGCCGCCGCCCTCGGCGAAGAGGATCGTCGGCAGCCGCATCCGCTCGATCAACTCGAACATCCGGTCCTTCTTGCGGTGCCCGAGCGCGCCCTGGGTCCCGGCGAGGACCATGTAGTCGTAGGAGAGCACGGCGCAGGCCGCGGCCTCCGGGCCGAACAGCTCACCGTTGACGCGCGCGGTCCCCGCGATCAGGCCGTCGGCGGGGGTGCGGGCGAGCAACTCCTCCAGTTCGCGCCGGGCGCGTTGCGCGGCGATCGCCAGCCCGCCGTACTCGACGAACGAGCCCGCGTCGACGAGGTCGCCGAGGTTCTCGCGGGCGGTCCGCCGTCCCGCCTCGTGCCGCTTCGCCACCGCCTCGGCGCGCGCGTCGTCCTGCAGCGCCGCGCGGCGCTCCAGCACCTCGGCTAGCTCGGGGCGGGGGTCGATCGGATCGGCGGGGCCGTCGGGTGCGTCGTTCATGCGAGGTCCGGCAAGTAGAGCAGGGAGCGGGCATTCTCCACCCCCTGGGAGATGGACATCCGTCCGGTCGATCAGCCATTCGCCGCGCCGCGGGTAGGATCGCCGGCCTGATGAGCCATCGCATCGATCCCACCCGTTCCCGTCCCTCCGCCTTCGCCCTCGCGCTGCTCGCGATCTTCGGCTGCTCAATGCTGTTGGCCGCCTGCGGCGGCGACTCGGATTCGACGGGGGAGACCGCCACGACCGCCACCGACACCGCGTCTACGGACAGCGGCGACGCCCTTGATCCCGAGGCCGCGGCCCAGTCGCTCGCCGACTGCACCACCCAGGCCGGTCTCGAAGGCTCTGTCAGCGACACGACCCAGCCAGGGGCGGTCGCCGTCGACCTGACTACGGAGAACGCCACGATCCTCGTCCATGTCTACGCCAGCGAGGACGAGGCCGAGAGCGCCGACAGCTCCTCCGGCCTCGATCAGGAGGTCGTCGGCAACTACGTGATCCTCGGCGGCGCGATCCCGAAGAAGGATCACGACATCATCACCGGCTGCATCGGCGGCTCCTGACGGCCAGCCCTCTCGGTCCGGGCGACCGGGATGCGCCCGGAACCGGCACACACGTCCCGGCTCTGAGTTAGCATCGCCCGCCACGGAGAGGAAGCTTCGCCCGTCGCTGCGGGCCCTCGTCGTCGTGTCCCTCGCTTGCCTGGGCCTCGGTGCCCTCGCCGCTCCCGCCGCGCAGGCGAAGGGGAAATCTCCGAAGATCAAGGTGCTCTCCAACCGCGCCGATCTGCTTTCGCAGGGAGACGCGCTCGTCGCCATCTCGCTGCCGAAGCGTGCCGCCAAGGCGAGTCTGGACATCGAGCTCAACGGCGACTCGGTCAGCGGTCAGTTCCGCAAGACGAGCAAGCGCAGCCTCGAGGGGCTGCTGAAGGGGATGGGGGACGGCAAGAACGTCCTCGAGGTCCGGATGAAGGACGGCCGCGGCGCGAAGCTGAAGCTGCGGAACCACCCGAACGGCGGCCCGGTCTTCTCCGGCCCGCAGATCCAGCCGTGGAAGTGCCAGGACAGCGCCGTCGACTCGCAGTGCAACGAGAACGTCAAGTACGGCTTCTTCTACAAGTCGACGGACGAGACGAAGGCGAAGCTGCAGCCCTACGACGTCGACAACCCTCTCAGCGACGTCGCGACGACGACGACCGAGGACGGGGAGAGCGTCCCGTTCATCGTCCGCATCGAGGTTGGCTACCAGGATCGCGATCAGTACAAGATCGCGACGCTCTACGACCCGTCGGAGAAGTGGACGTGGCGTAAGCCGCAGCCTCAGTACGCGGGCAAGATGCTGATCACCCACGGCTTCGGCTGCGATCTCAACCTCGGCGCCGACGAAGCCCCCGACGTGCTCAGCTACCGCTCGGCCGACGTGCCCGGCTCCCCCGACACCGGCCAGTGGGCGCTCGGCAAGGGCTGGGTCGTGATGTCGACTTCGCTCGATCACAACAGCCACAGCTGCAACCCGGTCGTCCAGGCCGAGTCCCTGATGATGGCCAAGGAGCGCGTCGTCGAGCGCTACGGGCCGCTCAGCTTCACGGTCGGCGTCGGCTGCTCCGGAGGTTCGCTCACCGAGCAGTGGGTCGCCAACGCCTACCCGGGCATCTACCAGGGCATCCTGCCGACCTGCTCCTTCCCCGATGCCTGGACCTCGGCGACGCAGGTCTTCGACTACCACATCATGCGCCCCTATCTCGAGAATCCGACGCGCTGGGATGCGGGCGTCGCCTGGACCCCGACGGAGATGGCGCAGGTGTACGGCAGCCCCTCGACACTCAACTCGATCACCTCCGATATCGGCTTCTTCGCCGCGATCGACCCGACGCACGCGTGCGCCGGCCCGACCGCCGCCGAGCGCTACAACGCGCTCACCAACCCCGGTGGCGCCCGCTGCTCGATCTCCGAGATCGCGATCAACCAGCTCGCTCCGCGCCCGCAGTCCGTCTGGAGCGCCCCCGAGCAGCAGATCGGGCGCGGGTTCGCCGGCATCCCGATCGACAACACCGGTGTCCAGTACGGGCTCAGCGCGCTGGAGCAGGGGCAGATCACCCCGGCGCAGTTCGTCGATCTCAACGACAAGGTCGGGGGCGTCGACATCGACGCCCAGCCGGTTGCGACCCGCAACGTCGCCGACGAGCCGGCACTGGCCAACGCCTACCGAACCGGCCTGATCAACGAGACCAACAACCTCGACCGGACCGCGATTATCGACTGCCGGGGCCCCGATCCGGGCTACGCGCACGACTCCTACCGCGCCTTCGCGGTCCGCGACCGTCTCGACCGTGAGCACGGCACCCACGCCAACCAGCTCATCTGGGAGGGCCCCTACACGATCGGCGCCGACCTGCAGTGCACGCAGGAGAGCCTCGAGGCGATGAATCGCTGGCTCACCGCGGTCGCGGCCGACAAGAGCGACGCCTCCACGGCCGAGAAGCTGATCGCCGACAAGCCGAGCGATCTCTCCGATCGCTGCCTGGACGGCTCCGGCAACAAGGTCGGCGACTCGCTCTGCCCCGACGGAGTCGTCCCGGTCTACGGGACGCCGCGGACCGTCGCCGGCGAGGCGCTCACCACCGACGCCAACAAGTGCCAGCTGAAGCCGCTGCAGCAGAGCGACTACAGCGTCAGCTTCACCTCGGGCCAGTGGGCGAAGCTGCAGAGCATCTACCCCGACGGTGTCTGCGACTACTCCAAGCCGGGCGTCGACCAGCAGGGCACGATTCCCTGGCAGACCTACCAGGACAACAAGGGGAACGTGATCTACGGCGGCAAGGAGCTCGGCAAGCCGCCGAAGTCGAAGGCGATCAAGCCGAAGCGCTGAGCGGGGGAGAGGCCCCGGCCCCAGGTCGAGCCCTAGGTCGCGCCTGCGCGGGAACGCGCGAATAGGGTGTCCGCCATGCCGATCTACAACGAAGCCCAGCTCAGCTCCTACGTCGACCAGATCTTCGAGCGCCTGCGCGCGATCGAGAACCAGATGGCCGCCGTCTCGCAGGCGGCCGGTGTGCCCTACGACCGCCCCGGCGCAGGCGCGCCGCCCGAGGTCGTCGAACTCGCCGCCGCCGGCGACCGCCTGGGTGCCATCCGCAAGTACCGCGAGTTGACGGGCGCCGGGGGCGAGGAGGCCAGGAAGGTCGTCGAGGGCCTGTAGCTCCGGGCACGGCGCCGCCCCGACCGCAAGCCGCCTCCGCCCCGATCGCCAGCACCTGGCGCGTGATAGTGACAAATAGCGTCACCTTCGAGCGCCAGGTCCGGCCTGACCGCCGGATACCCTCGCCCGACGAGTACCCCAGGGCCGGTAGCTCAGTTGGTCAGAGCAGCGGACTCATAATCCGTAGGTCGCAGGTTCGATCCCTGCCCGGCCCATGAGGACCGGGGGCTCCGCAGATGTGACTTGGAGGTCGTCCCGCCGAGCGGAGACTTGGCCTCTCGGGGGGTCGCGCGGCCTTCCCGATGTCCGGGGGCTCGGGCCGTGTCGGCCCTACGGAAGCACCTTGATGCGCTGCTTCGACCGCGCGCGGTTGCCGGCGTCGTCGGTGGCCGTGACGGTCACCGTGGCCCTCGCCTTCCAGCCCTGATCGAGCAGCTTCGCCAGCTTCTTCGCACCCTTGGGCCGCAGCCGGAGCTTCGCCTCGGCGTCCGCCGCGGCCTTCCCGCCGGCCCGCAGCGTGAAGCGCTTGTTCAGCTTGCGCGCACCGGGCCTGCCGGTCGCCTTCACGACGCCCTTGACCTTCAGCTCGCACGCCTCCGAGCCGCAGCCGCCGCTGATCGCGAGCTTGCCGAGCCGCTGCTTGCGGCTGCCGCTGAGGTGCAGCTTGACCGACTTGTCGGCTGAGCCCACGGTCACGCTGACGGTGGCCTCAGCCTGGGCGCCGAAGATGTCAGTGGCGCTCAACGCGAACTCGTCGGCGCCGGTGAAGTCCGCCGCCGGGGTGTACGTGATCTCACCGCCGCTGACGGACACGGTCCCGTGCGCGGGGCCGGATGCCACGGCGTAGGTGAGAGCGTCGCCGTCGGGATCGCTCGCCGCCCCCGAGAAGGTCAGCGGGGTTGATTGCTGCGTGGTCAACTCGCGGCCATCGATCGAAGGAGCTCCGTTGCGGTACGAAGCGGTCATCTCGTGCATCCGGTCGGTCTGCCCGGAGGTGAACTCGTACATACAGGGGTCCTCGGAGTAGTCCATGAAGTTGTGGATCGGGTCCTCGCCGGGGGCGGGGCAGGTGTCCGATCCGGTCGGGCAGCCCGATGCGGGGCTCGCCTCCGCGGGGGTGTCGGCGACGAAGTCGCCAGGCTCGCTGCAGCCGCCCTGGAAGGTGTGGAAGAGGCCGAGCCAGTGCCCGGTCTCGTGGACCGCCGTGTCACCCTCGTTGTAGTTCGCGGTCGAGCCGCCCGGGAGCGACTCGTTGTCGACGACCACGCCGTCGTAATCAGGGTCTGAGGCGTAGGAGGAGGGGAAGGTCGCCCAGCCGAGCAAGCCGGGTCCGGCGTCGGCCACGTAGAGGTTCAAGGTGCGAGCGCCGCCGCGGCGCAGCGCCGTCTTCATCGCCTCCTCGACCCCCAGCGTGTCAGGCGTGTACCAACTGCTGTTGATCGTCCGGTCGGTTCCGACGAGGTCCAAGGCGACGCCCGTGGTGGCACCGCCGGTGGCGCCGTCGAAGCTGTCGTTGAGGACGTCCATCTGGGCGGCGATGCGCGCGTCGGAGACGACGCCGACCGATTCGCTGCTCTGGATCACGTGGACGTAGACGGGGACGCGGATCGTGCCGCTCGCGCGCGCCCGCCGCGCTCCGTCGGCGTCGGCGGCGTCGCCGCCGTGGGCGAGTTCGTACTGGTAGGCCTCGGCGACGTTGGGTTCGACGGCGCCACCGCTCTCACCCTGCGCAGTGAGCCGGGCAGCGGCCGCAGGTCCGGCCGTCGCAAGGGGCCTGTAGGTGGGCGTCCCGGTCAGCGGATTGCACCCGTCGCTCGCGGTCTCGTCGGAGCCCTCGGCGACGGCCGGGAGGACGAGCGCGAGGAGCGCGGCGACGGCGAGCAGCGGTCGCAGCGGACGCAATCGAGTTCTCCCCCCTCGGGTTCTTCTCATCTCAGTAAACGCCCTTCGACCGTGTCCCCGGACCGACCGGGAACTCATGGAATCGAGGCCCGCCCCCGCGCAGATCGCGGAGTCTATTACCGCCCGCGACCCGGGCGTCGCGGTTGGTGGTGGCCATCGCCGTCGAGCTAGGGAACCGTCCCGGACTGCGCCCGTGAGCCGGCGACGCGGTTGATGACGATGTCGGTGCCGGCCGGGACCGATCCGGCGAGGAGCCCGGGAAGCTTGGCGTCCTGGGAGCCGTCGCTGAGGCCCTCGACGAGGATCACGAGCGTCGAGCCTTCGAAGCGCGCGCCGACGACGTGCTCGCCGTTCGCGTCAGCCCACTGCGTCGCGACGTCGGTGGCGGCGCTCAGGCGCTGGGAGAGCTCTACCGCCCGGTAGGTGCTGACGCCGAGCGCTGCGACCACGACGACTCCCATGACCGCGAGCACCGCGAGGACCGAGCGGCGGCGAATCTGCGGTCGGCCCTGCCGCAGCGTCGTCATCCCGAAGATCAGGACTCCGGCGACGAGGATCGCGAGGACGTTGGTCGTGTAGAGGAGGAGCGCGCCGAGCGCGCCGTCGAAGTTGTCCTCGACGCCGGTGACCCCGACGACGGCGAGCGGGGGGACCAGCGAGATCGCGATGGCGACGCCGGGAAGGATGTCGCCGACGTCGCGGCGGGTCAGAGCGAAGGATCCCGCGAGCCCGGTCGCGGCCGCGGCGACGAGATCGACCAGCGTGGGGGAGATGCGCCCGGTGATCTGGGAGTTGTCGCTGGGGTTCTGAAGCTCCGGGAGCAGGGCCGCCAGGGCTACGCCGATCCCGATCACCACCAGCGTCGCCATCAGGAGGATCCCGAGCGAATGCAGGAGGGGCTTGGCTTCGCCGTAGGCGATCGCGACCGCTATGCCCTGGATCGGCGTCGCCAGCGGGGCGATGATCATCGCCCCGATCACGGTGGCCGTCGAGTCGGAGATGATGCCCGCCGTCGCGATCACCGCCGAGAGCGTCAGCAGGAGCCAGAAGCGCGTCAGCTTGGCCGTGACGTCGCCGGTGAGCAGGTAAGCGGCTTCGCGGATCTCGTCCGGGGTCCGTAGCTCGCCCTCGAGCCGGCGGCGGATTTCCGTTACCCAGCTCATCGCTGCTCGGGCTGCAGTCCACCAGCCGTGGCGGATGGCGCGACGGAGCGGGCGAGCTCGCGCTCAGAACGAGGACGGATCGAGCCTGCGGAGCGCCGACACCGCCGCGTTGTAGCCGCACATCCCATGGGCGCCGGCGCCGGGCGGCGTCGCCGCCGAGCAGAGATACACGCCCGGAGCTCCGAGGTAGTAGGGGTCGAGCGCGGCGCGGGGGCGGAAGACCATCTGCAGCGGGTCGTTGGCGCCGGTGACGACGTCGCCGCCGACGTAGTTGGGGTTGTACTGCTCCATCTCCGCGACCGAGCGGACGTGGCGAGCGAGGATCCGGTCACGGAACCCGGGCGCGAAGCGCTCGATCTGCGCCTCGATCGCGCCGGTGGCGTCGCCGTCGTAGCCGGCGGGCACGTGGGCGTAGGAGTACAGGGGGTGCACGTCTCCCGCCGAGCGTCCGCGATCTGCCAGGTACTGCTGGCAGACCAGGACGAACGGCGCCTCGGGCATCCGGCCGCGGTGGACGAGCTTCTCGCTCGCCTCGATCTCCTCGCGGCCGCCGCCGACGTGGACGGTGCCGGCGGCGCGCGACTCCTCGTGGGTCCACGGCACCCCGCCCTCGACGGCGAACTCCACCTTGAACGTCCCCGGTCCGTGGCGGAAGCGCCGCAGCGCACGCGAGATCCGCCCGGGCATCCGGTCGCCGACGATCCGCGCCGCCGCGGCCGGGGCCACGTCGAGCATCACGATGTCAGGGGAGTCGAGCTCCTCGAGCGTCTCGATCCGCACTCCGGTCTCGACCCGGCCGCCGAAGGACTCGAGGAGCGAGATCATCGCCTGGCTGATCGACCTCGACCCACCCTCGGCGACCGGCCAGCCGTAGCGATGGGCGGCGGTGCCGAGGGTGACGCCGATCGCGCTCGACATCGGGGAGCCGAAGGGGCGGAAGGCATGCGCGGCGACCCCGGCGAACAGCGCCTGCGCGTTCGCCGTCTGGAACCGGCGGGCGAGCAGCCCGGCCGGCATCCCCGACGGGATGCCGAAACGGGCGAGCTTGATCGGGTGCGACGGGAAGTGCAGCATCGGCCGCATGAAGTCCTCGGCGATGTCGTCGAAGCGCTCCGTGAGCGGACCGAAGAGCGAGCGCCACCTCTTTCCGTCCCGCTCGTCCAGGGCCGAGGCTGTGTCGTCCACCGAGCGGACCACGGCCGCGCCGGCGCCGTCGTCGAGCGGGTGGGAGTACTGGACCTCGGGCCAGCGCCACTGAAGCCCGTGCGCGCCGAGGTCGAAGCGGCGCGAGAACGGCGTGTCGACCGCCAGGGGGTGCGCCGCCGAGCATTCGTCGTGAAGCAGCCCGGGAAGGGTGAGCTCGCTGCTGCGGGTGCCTCCCCCCGGCGTCTCCGCGGCCTCGAGCACGCGGACGTCCAACCCCTCCGAGGCGAGGACGACGGCGGCCGCGAGGCCGTTCGGACCGCTGCCGACGACGACGGCGCTGCTCATCACGTGCCCGCAGGCGCGGGCTGTCCCCGCCCGGCGCGCTCGTAGCCCGGCATCGTCCAGCTCACCTCGAGCGGGATCGGGCCGTTCGGCAGCCAGGGCTGCTCGGCGATTGCCGACTTGACGGCCCAGGAGCCGCGCTCGACGATCCCGACCGCCGCGTCGATGACGAGGTACTGCTGCCTGCCGTTGCCGACCGGCTCCGACTCCGCGAAGACGACGACGAACTCGCCGGGCTCGAAGTGGCACCGCTTCTGGATCGCCTCGATCAGCCTGGGGTTGTGCAGGTGACCGTCGCCGAAGTTCCAGCCGATGATCGCGTTGCAGGAGATCTCGCCCTCGCGGATGTCGTAGACGTCGATGTCGTCGCCGAGGTGCTCGAGCATCACCGAGTTCAGCCCGCGTCCCTGGCTGTGCATCGATCGCCACGCGAGGTACTGGTGCAGCGTCACCCGCGCCGTTTCGGGGTCGAACATCTCCGAGAGCTGAACCGTCTGCATGCGCGCCGGCTTGACGAGACCCTCGTCGAACTTCGCCTCCGCCCCGGGCGCGGTCGCCCACATCGACGTCGCCCAGTTGCCCGAGTACTGGCGTAACGACGGCAGGAACGAAACGAGATCGGGTCGCAGCTCGCCGAGGATGGGGAACACGAGCAGCCCGACGACCGTCACGGCGAGCAGCACTGGGTCCATGTCGGCCAGTCCGTACCCGTCGTAGTTCGGGAAGCCGAGGAAGAGGAACCCTGTGATGAACATGAACATCAGGTTCCACTCGAGCGGGACCGCGAGCGGGAACGTCGAGGTGATGAACGCGTGGTAGCAGATCATGAACACGGCGGCGATCGCAGTCACCGTCGGGTTCTGGGAGAAGAGGAGGATCCACGGCGGGATCAGCTCCCCGACGGCGCCGCCGATGTGGGAGAGCCGCTTCGCCCCCTTCGACGGCCGCAGGTCGTCCGGGAAGTCGGCGTAGTGCAGCCGCTTGATCGACTTGAACGGGTTCCACGGCGTGTTGCTGACCATCGGCGGGATCACGTTCTCGAAGTGGCGGTTCACCTTCGAGATCCCGGCGCCGAACCAGACCAGGACGATCAGCAGCTTCGCGGCCACGATCATGTCGATGAAGGGGAAGAACGCGAAGAAGATCAGCGCGGGCATCCACTGCTCGCCGCGGGCGGCGAGGAAAATCGTCTTGTCGCGGAGCCCGACGATGACGAGAAGGGCGATCGCGACGATCACCGGCGCGACCAGTACGAGTCCCTCGTTGGCGCCGAGGAGCGCGTCCATGTCGGGATCGGAGGAGCCGGGCAGCACAAGCGCGACGAGCAGCGCGGCCAGGAACCCGGCGTAGAGGGCGACGTCGAGCGGCGTGCGCTCGTCGCCCTTCGTCATCGGCACCCGGTCCGGCCACGGGGGCATCCGGATCGTCCCCGGGCGCAGCCAGTAGGCGGCGCCACCCGTCATCGGCTTGAAATGGCCGCAGAGAGGACCCCAGGCGCCGCCGATCCCGACGGCCTCGACGAACATCGTCCAGATCACGAGCTTCTGCCAGGCGATCGGCTCGTAGAACCATTCGCCCGGGTCGAGCGGGTCGAGGCCGGAGGGCAAGGTCGCCAGGAGGACGCCCACCACGGCGAACACCAGCATCTTGGCGATGTAGATGAACATGATGTACTTCGGCAGCCCGGCCCCGTAATCGACCCAATGGCGCGACAGCGCCTTGATCCGGTCGAGGTAGGGCGTGTCCATGAACGTCGCCGGGTCGACTGGCGGTGGGTTGGGTGTGATCAATCCCACGGTCTCCTCCTCCACGAGGCTATTGGCACCTTGATCTTTGCCGCGAGTATCACTTGCCTTGCCTGCAAGTGGTTCGTGCCTGGCGGCGAACCGCTCAGGGGATGGTCTCCGGGTGAAGGGGTGACACGCTATTGACTTTGTGTCAACATGCTTCCATGCGCTTCGCAGGCGGCGGCCTCGCACTCATCCTCGCCTCGCTCACGTTCGCCGGAGCGGCCAACGCTGCGCAACCTCCGGGTTGCGCAGCGGCGGACATCAAGCCCGGCACCACGGACGCCGGCCTGTACCGGACGATCGCGCCGTTCGAGCACTTCAGCTCCAACCGCACGCAGGTCTTCCCGCACACCTGCACTCTGCGACAGCTCACCGGTTCGAAGCGGCCTGAGATCGCCGCGCGGCAGTCGCCCGATGACTTCTCGACCCCCTACATCGCCGCCACGCGCAACCGCGGCCAGCTCTTCGTCTACGGCTACGGCGCGAACGCCGCCACCGAGGGCGGCTACGTCGCGAGCGTGGATCCGAGGACGCTCGAGGAGAGGTGGCGGACGCGGATCACCGACGCGACGCCGGCGAACGCCTGGAGTTACCCGGGCGTGCAGGTGGTCCACGGCAACGGGTTCATCTACGCCGTGTACGCGAGCGTCATGGTCAAGCTGGATCCCGCGACCGGCAGGACGCTCGCGCGGCGCGATCTCCCCGAGGACCCGGACGGAACGGGCGCTGCCTACAACGGCATGGTCGTCCTCCCGGACGGCCGGATCGTCACCAAGCGCATCGAACGGGGTCCGTGCGCCGTCCCGCCGACGGCGCCGGCGCAGGTCGGCGCGATCGGCGGCCTCTTCTGCGGGGTCGCCAACGCGCTGCCGACCGACGTGGTCGTCCTCGATCCGAAGCGGCTGAAGATCGTCTCGACCACACCGGCGCCCGAGCCCATCACCGGGCGCATCACCGCCGCCCGCTTCGACGGCCGCGACTACATCTACGCCGCGGGCCGCGACGAGCTCTTCCGGTTCCGCTACCGCAACGGCCGCCTCCGGCTCGATCACGGGTGGGGTCCCGTCACCTACCGCACCGGCGAGCAGCAGCCGGGGACGGGGCCGGGGATCCTCGGCGGCTTCGTGGTCGTGCAGACGAACTTCGCCAGCTCGCCGGAGCCCATGACCGTGACCGCGGTCAGCCAGCGCGACCCCGACCGGGTCTTCCGCGTCCAGCCCTTCGCGGGCTCCGGGACGTCGAGCTTCATCGTCTCCAAGGCCGCGCTCGACGCGGCGACGATGACCGTCGTCACCCATGACACGGCGGCCGGCCGGATGGCGGCCATCCGCCTCGATCCCGAGCGCGGCTTCAAGGTCCGATGGCGCCGCGACATCACCGCGCTCGCGTTCTCGGCGCTGGTCGGCGGAGCGAAGCACCGCGAGATCGTCATCCCCGATTCCGGCACCGACGGCGACGAGGTCGTCTGGCTCAGCGAGCGCCGGGGCCGCGAGCTCGCCCGCTCCCAACCGCTCGCGGTGGCGCCCGCGCCGGGCAACATCGTCACGCCCGGCTTCGATGGGCGCTACTACTACGTCTCCTCCGAGGGGAAGCTGTGGGAGCTGCGGCCGAGCGCGCCGTGAGCGCCTGACCGCCGGAGTGGCGCCCGCGCCCGGCCGACACCGTAGGCTCCACGGCGATCGGGGGCCGTCGAGAGGGAGAGGAGTACGAAGGTGTCGAACGTCGAGGTGCGCCGCAACCGGGTGAGGCTGGCCTGCTTGGCCCTGGTGGCCGCGGCCGTGGCGCTGATCGCCCCAGCGGCCGCGCAGGCCGAGGACACGGTCTGGATCTGCAAGCCCGGCCAGGCCGACGACCTCTGCGCCGGCACGATCGACGGCGTCTCCAACCCGGCTCCGGGCCAGGCGGCGGAGCCGCTCCCCTACAAGCGCCCCGCCGACGCGCCCGTGGACTGCTTCTACCTGTACCCGACGCAGAGCGAGCAGGCGACCCCCAACGCCAACCTCGACAAGGACCCGCCGATCAGGCGTGTCGTCGTGCAGCAGGCGCGCATGTTCTCCTCGGTCTGCGACGTCTACGCGCCGATGTACCACCAGGTCACCTACAACGGCAACCAGGGTTCGTACAACCAGGACGTCGAGACCGCTTACCAGAGCGCCAAGGCCGGGTTCGAGGACTACCTGAAGAACTACAACGACGGCCGCGGGTTCATCATGATCGGCCACTCGCAGGGGGCGGCCCACACCGCCCGCCTGATCGACGACATGGTCGACAAGGACCCGGACCTGCGTAAGCGGTTCGTCGGCGCGATCGCACCGGGCGCCAACATCTCCGTCCCGATCGGGCAGCCCGTCGGAGGCCTCTTCGACAACGTCCCCGCCTGCACGGAGGTCGGCGAGTTCGGCTGCGTGACGGCGTATTCCACCTTCAACGACGTGCCGGGCCCGACCGCTCCCTTCTCGCGGCTCGACTTCGGCTACTGGATCTACCCGGAGGCGCGCCCCGACTCCAGCAAGTACGAGGCCATGTGCGTGAACCCGGCGCTGATCGACGGCGGCGACGGGACGCTGCTGCCGCTCGTCAACCTCGACTACCTGCTCGACGTGCCGTCGGGTCCCGAGGGCGACGCTCCCTGGCTGAGCCAGCCTGACTACTACAAGGTCGAGTGCAAGAGCCAGGACGGCGCCCACTGGCTGAACCTGACCAAGACCGATCTCCCCGGAGACTCCCGCCCCGACATCGGGGCGCTCGTCGCGTCCGGCTCCAACTACCACGTGCCCGAGGTCAACCTGGCCGAGGGCAACCTGCTGACGATCGCGCAGAAGCAGGCCGACGCCTACCTGGACGTCCGCTCCCAGATCGACAAGCTCCAGGGCAAGCTCGACAGGAGCAAGAAGAAGAAGGCGAAGCTGAAGAAGAAGGTCGCCAAGCTGAAGGACCGGCTGGACGACGCGGGGCACCGGAAGGCGAAGGCCCTCAAGCGCAAGATCAAGCGGACGCGCAAGAAGGCGAAGGGCCAGAAGGTGAAGATCGCATCGCTGCGGGAGCGGATCAGCGAGCTCGAGAGCAAGCTCCTCTGAGGCGCTGACTCAAGAGGAAGGCCCGGCTCTTCGGCCGCGCCTCGCAGAGGAGTCTTGGGGCCTCAGAGGCTCAGAAGCCGCCGATCGCGTCGCCGATCAGCTTCGCGCCGATGATCACGCAGATGACGCACATGATCGCGGCGTTGTTGTGTGACATCCACGCGCGGAGGCCGTCGAGGATGCTCTTCGCACCCGCTCCCTTCGCGAAGTAGATCGCCACGGGGACGGCGGGACCGAGCGTTGCGACGACGACGAAGACGGCGAGTGCCACCGCCTGTTGGCCGGTCGAGATGCCGGTTCCCGCGATCGCGGCCGCCGCGGCGACGACGAGCAGGACGTTCTTCGGGTTGACGGAGGAGAGAAGGACGCCGAGCCCCGCCGACTTCGGAGCGCGGAACGCGTCGATCGACCGCATCCACGCCGGCATCGGCGCCTCCTCACCCGCGCGGGGCCGCCCCCGCCACTGCCTGACTCCGACCAGAAGGAGGAGGAGGCCGAGGACGAGCTTGAGCACGCTGACCCAGGTTGCGGAATCGCCCCCCGATGACGCGCCGGCGCCGGAGGAGACGGCGAGGACGACCGCGCCGACGACCGCCATCCCGCCGATCCAGCCGGCGAGGAAGGCGAGGGAGTTCTGCTTCGCGCGCGGCGTCCCGAGCATCAGCACCACGCCGATGATCGGCACGGGGCTGAGCGAGACTCCGACGGCAAGCGGCAGCGCCGTTCCGATCGCTTCTCCCATCTCGCTGGTGCCTCCTAGCTTTCCTTGACGATGTCGCCGGGTCCGGGTCTGATCGTAGAAGTCCACGCCCGCAGCCATGGAGGACGGAAGATCGGTGCCCCGGCAACCGTCCGGAGGGGGAAGCCGGACTTGTGGGCGATCATCATCGCGCTGCACTCGGCTCGGTGCCGGCCGGGCCGCGTCCGGGATGGATGTCGATATGAAGAGGGAGGATTGGAAGATGAGGCGCACGATCGGGTCAGTCCGGTTCCTGCTCGCCCTCGCGTTCACGCTCGTCCTGGCGATCAGCGCGTCGGCTCTCGCCGGCCGCAACGACCAGGACAACCTCACGTTGACCGTCGGCGTCAACGAAGCGAAGAACGTCGAGACCGCCAAGAAGATTCCGATCTCCTCCAAGCGCGGCGCCAAGCCCGTGGTGGTCGCTTCGCTGTCTCCGAAGGACCTCGGCGGCGTCGAGCCCGGCAACGAGGTCGAGGGGTTCGCCGAGGTCGAGGTGTCGGTGACTTGCCTCGAACCGGACCCCTCATGCGTCGGCAAGCGCTACTCGTTCTCCCCCCACATGGAGTACTGGATGGTTCTCGCGGCGGGTCAGAACGACCGCCGCGGCTACCGCGTCGGGAAGGTCCATGACTTGACCTGCTCCCAGGAGCTTCCCAACCGCAACCATCACTGCCGCCTTGTGCTCGACGAGAGCCAGGTGATCAAGAACGCCCGCAAGCTCCCGTGCGAGAAGAACTGCCGGCTCAATGTGGTCGCCTCCGCCTACCACGAGAAGGCGAGCGGCGGGCAGGTCGTGGTGGTCGCAACCGACAGCAACCACGGGATCGAGCAGGGCAAGGCCGCGCTGTCGGCGGCGGTGTTCTCGAAGCCGTCGGGGGCGTTCGATTTCCGCAAGACCGGGAAGGCGAGAAGGATCCGCAAGACCCTGCCCGTCCAATCCCACTCCGCCAGCACCGACGAGCAGGTCATCTACTCGACGAAGGTCGAGGGGTTGAAGAAGGGCGAGAGCCTGCTGGTCGACGCTCATGCGACGGTCTCGCTCAAGGGCCTTCACTACAACGTCCTGCTGCAGCCGGAACTGATCGTCGCCGAGAAGCCGACGAAGCCGGACTTCACGGGCATCGCCGTCCAGGTCATGACCAACAACGGCAAGATCGCCAACCAGAAC
The DNA here is from genome assembly GCA_020636895.1 of Thermoleophilales bacterium. Classification (GTDB taxonomy): domain Bacteria; phylum Actinomycetota; class Thermoleophilia; order Solirubrobacterales; family 70-9; genus RHKX01. Next base: position 899,098 of record JACJWZ010000001.1, read on the forward strand.
GGCTCCAACTGCACGCGTGGAGGCAGCTACTTCTCCGACCCGTGCAAGATCCGCAAGGTCGGCGCCGCGCACCTGCTCTACAACGCGGTCAAGAAGCCGCGCAACGACAAGGGCGCGCCCGTCCCGCTCTACGTCAACCTGGTGCTGGCCGCATCACAGGAGTACGGCGGCAGCTACCACGGATCGGACAAGGTGAAGATCGTCAACGGCTCGATCGACATCCGGCGCTACCCCGCGGACTACTCGCGCTGAGCTGACGGGGCCAACGCTGCAGACGGCGTCCCGGCTGCGGCACCGAGTCGACGAGCGCAACTAATAGGTTGCACATTGGCCAAGTACCAGCAGCGACTCGCGTCGCTGTGGCCATCCACCCAGGCGGACACCGCGACCGCCCCTTCGCCTAGGCTGCCGTGCGCGGCGGGTAAATCGAGAGAGAAGGAGCTGCCTTGGAGGCAACCGCGAGGCCGAAGGGAGAGGGAACGGTCCTGTTCGCAGCGACCCTGTTCCTCGTTCTCGGCATCTTCAACTGCATCGACGGGATCGTCGCCCTCGTGGGGGACGACCACTTCGCTGAGCACGAGCTGTTCTTCGCCAACCTGACCTTCTGGGGGATCGTCATGCTGGCGCTCGGGGCCTTCCAGCTGATGACGGCGAGCCTGATCTTCAAGCGCAGCGCCAACGGCCAGGTAGCCGGCATCGCGCTCTGCTGCTTCAGCCTCGTCGCCCAGCTCTTCTTCCTGCCGGTCTTCCCGATCTGGTCGATCATCATCATGGTCATCGACGTGATCATCATCTGGGGGCTCTGCGTCTACGACGAGCACTTCGTCTAGGCGGAGCCTGGCGCCGCGAGGGCGCTTGCAGCGGGCGGGCGGCCCTCGATTCGCTTGCGCCGGCGCTTCAAACTAGGGGGCATGGACTTCCGCTCGATCTACGAGCAGGGCTTTGCCCGCGTCGCCGCCTGCACCGGACCGGTCGTCATCGGCGATCCCGCCGCCAATGCGGCTGCCGTGCTCGAGCAGGCGCGCGGCTGCTCGGACGAGGGCGTGGCGGTCGCGCTCTTCCCCGAGCTCTGTCTGAGCGGCTACTCGATCGAGGACCTGCTGCTGCAGGACGCGCTGCTCGATGGGGTGGAGGAAGCGCTCGGCGACGTCGTCGCCGGCAGCGAGGGCTTGACGCCGCTGCTCGTCGTCGGGGCGCCGCTCCGGCACGCGGGGCGGGTGTTCAACTGCGCCGTCGCGGTGCACCGCGGCCGCGCGCTCGGCGTCGTCCCGAAGTCGTACATGCCGACCTACCGTGAGTTCTACGAGCGTCGCCAGATGGCGCCCGGTGACGATCGCCGCGGTGGCGCCATCAGCCTCGCGGCGGCGGGCGGGGAGGAGGTGCCCTTCGGGCCCGATCTGCTCTTCGCGGCCGCCGACGTCCCCGGGCTCGTCGTCCACGTCGAGGTCTGCGAGGACGTCTGGGTGCCGATCCCGCCCAGCTCGGAGGCCGCGCTCGCGGGCGCGACGCTCCTGCTCAACCTCTCGGGCAGCCCGATCACCGTCGCCCGCGCCGAGGACCGCAAGCTGCTCTGCCGCTCGCAGTCGGCGCGCTGCCTGGCCGCTTACGCCTACGCGGCGGCCGGCGAGGGCGAGTCGACGACGGACCTCTCCTGGGACGGGCAGACGATGATCTGGGAGAACGGCGCGCTGCTCGCCGAGAGCGAGCGCTTCCCGGACGGACCCCGCAGCTCGGTCGCCGACGTCGACCTCGACCTGCTGCGCCAGGAGCGGATGCGGATGGGCACCTTCGACGAGAACCGCCGAACCCACGCATCTCGCGCGGGAGCGTTCCGGAGCGTCGGTTTCACGCTCGATCCCCCCGGCGGTGACATCGGCCTGCGCCGCCGCGTCGAGCGCTTCCCGTTCGTGCCCGCCGACCGCGAGCGCCTCGAGCTCGATTGCTACGAGGCCTACAACATCCAGGTTGCGGGACTGCGCCGCCGGTTGGAGGCGGTCGGCGGCTCCAAGGTCGTGATCGGCGTCTCCGGCGGCCTCGACTCGACACACGCGCTGATCGTCGCCGCGCACGCGATGGACCTCTCCGGGAGGCCGCGAACGGACATCCTCGGCTTCACGCTGCCGGGTTTCGCGACCAGCGCGGAGACCAAGGCCAATGCGCACGCGCTGATGAAGGCGCTCGGCGTCACCGTCGAGGAGCTCGACATCACCGAGACCGCGCGGCTGATGCTGAAGAACATCGGCCACCCCTTCGCCGAAGGCGAGGAGGTCTACGACGTCACCTTCGAGAACGTCCAGGCCGGCCTGCGCACCGACTACCTGTTCCGGATCGCCGGCCAGCGGGGCGGGATCGTGCTCGGCACGGGCGATCTCTCCGAGCTCGCCCTGGGCTGGGCCACCTACGGCGTCGGCGATCAGATGAGCCACTACAACGTCAACGCGGGCGTCCCGAAGACGCTGATCCAGCACCTGATCCGCTGGGTCGCGGCATCCGATCAGTTCGGCGCCGAGGTCAACGAGACCCTGCTCTCGATCCTCGACACCGAGATCAGCCCCGAACTCGTCCCCGGCGAGGAGCTGCAATCGACCGAGTCGAAGATCGGGCCCTACGCCCTGCACGACTTCACGCTCTTCCACGTCCTCAGGCATGGATTCCGGCCGACCAAGATCGGGTTCCTCGCCGCGCACGCGTGGGAGGACGCCGGAGCGGGGGAGTGGCCGCCGAACTTTCCCGACGCCAAGCGCGTCGCCTACGACGAGGCCGAGATCAAGCGCTGGCTCGAGGTCTTCTGCGAGCGCTTCTTCGCCTTCGCCCAGTTCAAGCGCTCCGCGCTGCCGAACGGGCCCAAGGTTTCACACGGCGGTTCGTTGTCCCCGCGCGGGGACTGGCGCGCGCCCTCCGACGGAACCGCAACCGCATGGTTGCGCGATCTGGAGCGCTGGCAGCCGCGGGCTTAGATGACCGCCCGACCGCGGACCGGGGGGCCGATCGCCCCGACGCCGTACGCCCCGGACGCCTCTAACCGGGGCGCTTGATCTCCATCCCCGCGTCGCGCAGCGGGGCCGAGGCGACCGTCGGGCCGACGTGGGCTTCCGTGGCCGCCCACTCGCTCGCGAGCCTGGCGAGGTCGGACGGAGGATCGGGACTCTGGAAGCAGACGACCTCGACGTCGAAGCCGCGGCCGCGGATCGCCTCGCCGAGCGGCTCGAGCCAGCCTAGCGCCCGCTTGACCGCGAAGTGCTCCTCCTCAGGGCCGGCGCCGACGTAGTCCCCGCCCGGGGCAAGCGGCGGCAGGTGGGCGACGAGGAACTGCGCTCGCTCGCCGCTCGCCGACATCAGCGCCTCGGCGTCGACCATCGCCTGGGGCGCGGCCGCCGGTGAGCCCGGCGCGATCAGCGCCCGCGGGCCGCCGGTCATCGCCGGGATCGCGGCGAGCGACTTCGTGATCGTCTTCTCGCGTTCGTCATCGACCTCGGCGGCGGGAATGAAGACCCCGACGAGCGGCCCGGTCATCAGCGTCGTGGCGATCGCGCCGATCACGAACGTCACGTACATCGGGTCGGTGATCACCCCGGCCTGCTTGCCGATCACGGCGACCACGAGGATCATCAGGCCCCGGCAGTTCATGAGCACGCCGATCGCGTTCGACTCGCGCCAGTTGAGACCGACGGCGCGCCCGGCCACGGCCCCGGCGCCCCACTTGCCGGCGATCATCGCCGCCAGGAACAGGACGATCCCCCCGATCAGGCCGAACTCGAGCACCCGCAGGTTGGTCTGCAGGCCCGAGACCGCGAGGAAGATCGGGATCAGGAAGACGACGACGAACTGCTGCATGCGGTCGATGACGGCGCGGCCGAGGCCGGCGACCTGAGGCACGCAGGCGCCGAAGAGGAAGCCGCCGTTGAGCGAGTTGATGCCGATCCGGTCGGCGACGAACCCGGTGGCCACGGCGCCGATCAGGAGCAATGCGAAGAGGTCCCCGTCGAGCGGCTCGTCGGGGTCGAAGCGTTTGTCGATGACGATCTTGAGCAGCGGGCGTACCGCGACGAACAGGAACGCGACGAGGACGATGGCGAGCCCGAGCTTGACCGCGACCGTGTCGGGGACGCCATCCCCCTTCGCGGAGGCGACCGCGCCCGCGAGCACCAGGAACATCAGCGGGGTGACGACGGCGGCCGCGCCGACGCCGATGCCGCCCATCGCCGTGTTCAGCACCCGCTTCTCCTGCAGGATCCTCGCCATCACGGGGAACGCCGTGACGGCGAGCGCGGCGCCGAGGAACAGCCCGTGCGTCGTCGCGGAGACATCGCCCCCGGTCAGCGTCTCCGGCGACTTCCACTTGCCGGGCTCGTCGAGGATCGCGCCGACCAGGAACCCGAGGGCGACCGGCACGACGATCACCGTCAGCGCCACGACCAGGATCTGCCGCTCGCGGCCGCGCAGCAGCCGCTGCTCCACCTCGAGCCCGACGAGGAACATGAAGAAGACGAGGGTCAGTGACCCGAGCAGGCTCAGGAACGCGAAGGCCTGCAGCGGGAAGATGTCGTTGACCAGTCCGCTGCCGTCGACGGCTGGGAGGTCGAGGCTGGTGACGGCTCCCTTGGCGAGCTGACCGCCGATCACGGTCGGCCCGATCAGGATCCCCGAGATCATCTCGCCGACGATCCGCGGCTGGCCGACCTTGACCATGAGCCCGCCGACGATCCGGGCGGCGATCAGGATGATCGCGATGTCGGCGAGGACGTAGGCGATCACCTCGCCGGGGGGAAGCACCTCAGGGGGCGTGGGCATCAGCGATCAGCGCCCCGCTCGGCGCGGAACCCCTCTGCGGCCCAGCTCCGGGAACTCCCCATGGGCGCGAGCATATTGCGACTGGTCGACGCCCGAAAGGGTCAGTTGATCCGCGTCGCGGAGTCGTCGCACCAGGCCAGAAGCGACGGCCATTCGCCATGGCCGTCGTCTGGGTTGAGGTGCTCGGCGCCGGCGATCGCGTCGACCTCGCATCCGGCGGCCGCCGCCCACCCCGGCACTCCCCCCGGGCTGTAGGGGTCGTGCTCTCCCCTGACGATCCTGATCCGTCGCGCGCAGCTCGCCCGCAGTGGGCCGGGATCCACCTCGCCGACGTGGAACTCCTCGCCGCCGTCGGGTACCTCGGCGTCCTCGGGAGGGGAGGCGAGCAGCAGCCGGTCGACCGGCTGCTCGAGCGTGGGGGAGAGGTGGATCCAGGCCAGGGCCCCGAGGGAATGGCAGATGACGATCCGCTCCCCCGCCATCGCCGCCAGCTCGGAGCGCGCGATCCGCAGCCACGTCGCCCGCGAAGGCCGCTCCGGATCGGGAAGCAGGGGCCGGCAGACGCGCTCACCGCGCTGTCGCAGCATCCGCTCCAGCCACGCGTGCCAGTGGGTGGGGTCGCCGTCGTAGCCGAATCCGTGGAGGATCAGGAAGGAGCGGTCGGCCATCTCTCGTTGTGCCGGCGCTCACGCCGGCGGGCTCTACTTGCGGGGGAGCTTCCAGCCCATCGGGCTTTGGCGTACGAGCCCCGCGTCCTTGAGCTCGGCCAGCCCCTGCTCGGCGTCGGCGCGCTCGATGCCCTCGTTCTGGGCGATCAGGGCGGGGGTGTTGAGTGCCGGCTTGGTCTCGAGGCTGTCGAGGCAGAGCTTCGCGTTCTCGCTGAGTTCGGTCATGAGGACGGCGCAGGATGCCACAAGCGCCCCCGGGTCGGCGCGCTCACGCCCCAGGGTTCTAGATTCGATCCGACCCATGAGCTCCTCCGACTCATTCGCCGCGGCCCGCGAGACCGCCCGCTCCGTCAGCCGCAGCCGGTTGCGCGAGCTGCGCGAGGTCTGGCTGTCGATCGTCCAGGTCGGTCTCGCCGCCGCGATCGCGTACCTGATCGCCCGCCAGCTCGTCGGGCACGTTTCACCGTTCTTCGCGCCGATCGCGGCCGTGCTCACGCTCGGCCTCAGCATCGGCCAGCGCGGCCGCCGCGCGATCGAGCTCGGCGTCGGGGTGGCGCTCGGGATCGGCATCGCCGACCTGCTCGTGATGGCCATTGGCACCGGCGTCTGGCAGCTCGGGCTGATCGTCGCCCTCGCGGTCGCCGCCGGGGTGCTCGCGGGCGGCGGGACCCTGCTCGTCAACCAGGCGGCGGTCTCGGCGGTGTTGGTGACGACGCTGCCGGTGCCGGCCGGGTACTCGGGTGCGAGGTTCCTCGATGCCCTGATCGGCGCCGCGGTCGCGCTCGTCGCCAACGCGTTGATCCCGTCGCATCCGATGCGGATGGCGCGACGCGAGTTCGAGCCGCTGCTGGCGGAGCTCGCGTCGATCTTCGACCAGCTCGCGGGCGCCCTCACCGATCGCGATCGCGCCGCCGCGGCCGAGGCGCTCGCGCGGGGGCGCCGCGGCGAGCCCGCGATCGCGACCGTGCGCAGCGCCCTCCGGGCCGGCGTCGAGACGACCGTGATCGCGCCCCCGCGACGAGCGTCGCGCAGCGCGCTCGACGAGCTCGCAGCCGCCGTCGACCCGATCGACTTCGCGTGGCGCAACTCGCGGGTGCTCGCGCGCAACACGCTCCGCTCGATCGACCTCGAAGACCCGGCACCGCCGGACGCGATCGAGAGCGTGCGCCTGCTCGCGGACGCGACCCGCGCCCTGGACCGCGCGCTCTGGGAGGAATCGGCGATCGTGGAGGCTCGGGGCGCCGCCACCCGCGCGGCGGTGCTGGCGACGGCGGCGCTCGCGGACACGGCGAACCTCTCGGTCAGCGCCATCGTCAGCCAGGTCCGCTCGATTGCGGTCGACCTGCTGCGCGGCAGCGGGATGAACGACGACGAGGCGCTCGCGGCGGTCCGCGCCGCGATCGATGGCGCCGCGCCCGCCTGAGGCGGTCAGGAGGGCGCGGCGGCGCTCGCTACCTCTCGGGCGGCCCGATCACCGGTGTCTGGACCGGCGCCGCGGCACCGACGAAGGCGACGATCTCGTGGCCGCCGGGGTTGGTCTGGTACGGGGTCTGCAGCCAGTTGTTCGCCAGCCAGACGTTGCCTGAGGGATCCACCGCGATGCCGGTGTTCCGCGTCAGGGCGTCGGACCCGTAGCCGCTGGCCGGCGCGATCGGATCGCCCGTGCGGGCGCCGGGCGGGCAGTGCCGGGGACGCGTGCCGCAGAGCTCGCCGATCTGCTGTCCGTCGAAGTTGGCCACCCAGACGTTGTCGTCGCCGTCGACGGCGATCCCCCACGGGACCTTGAGGCCGCCGCCCGTGTACGGGGAGCGGGCGCTCGGTACGCCGTCGCTGCTCAGCAGCGTCGCCGACCCGCCGATGTCGAAGGGCCCCTGGGGCGCGTTGCAGGGGAAGGCGATCGCTGAGGAGTTCGCGATCCAGATCTTGCCGCGGCTGTCGGTGGCGATGCCCAACGGGAGGTTGATCCCGGCGCCCGAGATCGGCGAGTTCGCCGTCGGGGTTCCGTCGGGGTTGAGCATCGCGACGCTGTCGGAGGCGTTGCCGGTCACGAATGCCTGCCCCTTGTCGTTGATCGCGATCCCGAACGGGCTGCTGATGCCGAGATCGGAGGAGACCGTCGCCTTGTTCGGATCTCCCCCCGGGTAGCGGGTCACGGTGTCGTTGTCGCAGTTGGCGATCCACATCGTCCCGTTCCGATCGGGGACGGTCGCTTGCGCGCCTGAGATCAGTCCCTGCGTGTAGCCGCCGGTGGACGTGGCGGTCGCGCTGGGCGAGAGCGGCTTGCCGCTCGGCAGGAACTCGGAGACGCTGTTCTTCGCCGGTTCGATCGTGCATCCGACGCCCTTGAACCCGTAGTTGCCGACCCAGACGTGGCCGTCGGGATCGATCGAGATCCCGAAGCCCGCCCCGTCGAGCCCGCCGCCGCTGTAGGGGGAGCCCTTCGCGTAGCGCCCGTCCGGCGTGAACTTGAACACCTCACCGCTCGCGCAGGCGGGCGTATGCGGGCTGGCCTGGAACTGGTAGTTGCTATTGACCCAGATGTTGCCCTTGCGGTCGATGGCGAAGTTGCCGGGCCCGTCGAGGCTCTTGCCGTCGCCGTCGAAGCTCAGCGCCAGGGTCCAGGAGTCGGGCTGCTCGTCCTGCGCCAGCGCCGGGCGATAGGGGGTCGGAACGGCGCCCGCGAGGCGGAACAGGCGCTTGACGCCGTGGCCGGGGTTGCGGGCGATGTCGGCGACCGCCTCCAGCGTCCCTCGCGGCGCCGATCCCCCCGGGGGCTTCGCGATCGAGAACAGCAGCGAGCATCCGGCCTGCGAGCGCGCGCACCGCGGCAGCATGTTGGAGACCGAGTTGAACTTCTGCAGGGTCGAGGTCTGATCGCCGTTGGGTGCGCGCCGCAGGACGCCGCTGAGGTTGCCGTTGCGGGGATTCGCCAGGTTGGCCGCCATGGCCGCGGCGTTCTGCAGGCCGGGCGAGGATCCCGCGATCCGCTTGCCGCCCGTGAGGAACTGCGCGAGCGCGTAGCCCATCGCGACGGTCGTGTGCTCGTTGACGACCACCTTGCGTGGGGCGCCGCCGACGCCCAGAACCGACGCGAGCCGCACGGCCTGGCCCTTGCCGGCGGTCAGGTAGAGGACGGCCTTCGAGCCCTTCGGCTCTCGGTAGGAGATCGCGAACGCGCCGTCACGTCCGGTGCGGGACTGGCCGAGACGCTCTGGCCCGCTCTTGGCGGAGCCGGCCCGGTAGAGGTTGACCGGCGTTGAGCCGAGCTTCTCGCCGCCGCTCGCGACCTCGCCGCGCAACTCCGTCGCCGCCGCATTTCCGGTCGCGAGCAGAAGTGTGCAGGCCGCCGCCAGCGCGCCGGCGAGGCAGCGCGTGTCGCGGCTCGTGCGCCGGGGCTCGCGGCTCGGATCCCGTTCCGTCGTTCGCATCGCGATCAAACCTCCCAATGCGGGCCGGTGGGCGCCGGGCCTCACCGGACCGTCCGTTCGTTATTGACGTGCGCCAATAACGTAAGCTACCCGACGGACGCAGTCCGTGCGTCGGTTCGCCGAGAGGCCGCCAAGAAGCAGTGAGGCCAGATGCGTCGTCGTCTTCAACCGGATGAGCGGAGGAGGGAGATCCTCGGCGCCGCGACCCTCGCGTTCGCCTCGCAGCCTTACATGGATGTCCAGCTGGACGCGATCGCGCGCGAGGCCGGCGCGAGCCGCGGTCTGATCAACCACTACTTCGGCGACAAGCGCGGCCTCTTCATCGCGGTCGCGCGCGAGATCGTCGCTCGCACCGCGATCGTCGTCCGCACCGATCTCGACCTGACCGGCGAGGAGATGATCTCCCGGAACACGGACGCGCTTCTCGATCTGCTCGAGGTCAACCGCGACGTGACCCTGATGTTCCTCGGGTCGGGGACCGTCGGCCGCGACGCCGATCTCGAGGCTTTCGTCGACGAGCTCCGCGACCGGATCTCAGAGCGGATGCTGCGCAATCACCTGGGCGAAGGACCGTTCCCCGCGTCAGCGCACACCGCGATGCGCGCTGCGACGGGCATGCTCGAGCAGGCGATCCGCGACTGGATGACGGGGCGGGGCGGAACCCGCGAGGAGACCCACACGTTGATCGTCGAGACCATCAGAGCGGTGGTCGAGAGGGTCCTGCCGGCGGTCGTCGGAGCGGGTCCGGGCGGTCCCGCGGGCGGGGCGGGTACGACCACCGCGGCTTAGTCGCCCGGGCGGAGCTCCCGCCCCAGCGACCAGGCGGAGACGATCGCCCAGACGCCCTCGAGCAGGAGGAAGCCGAGCTGGCCTTCGATCGCGGCGAGCACGGCGAGGGTCGCCGAGCCGAGCAGGTTCAGCACGAGGTATGCGATCGAGTGCTGATCGAGGCGGCCGAACTGCGCCCCGGCGTAGGCGGTGAGGATCAACACGGCGCCGGCGATCTGGATGAGCTGGTCCATCTCAGTCGGCGCCCCCCGCCACCGACTCCCAGAACCGGATGTAGCTGCGCTCGAAACTGAGCCCGGCCTCCAGCGCCAGGCGCATTCCCTTCGGCATCTCGACGTCGGTCAGCTCCTCGTACTCGGCGAGCTTGCGGTGATGCGCGTCGAGCTGAGCCTTCGCGAGGTGCACCGGATCGGCTCCGAGGAAGAGCTTGAGCAGGGCCGCATCGCGCAACTCTCCGGTTGCGGGAGTGTCCTCCTCGCGCCAAGCCCCGAGCGCCGCGTGACCGGCTTCGGTGAGCCGGTAGATGCGCCTGCGGCGGCCGCCCGATTCGCGCTCCTCGTCGAGCAGACCGAGGTCGGCGAGCCGGGCGCACTCGGAGTAGAGCTGGGTGTGGGGGAGGGTCCAGAAGTTCGAGATGCTCTGGGCCGTGAGGCGCTTGAGGTCGTAGGGCGTCGCCGGCTCGATCTGCTCGATCAGGCCGAGGACGATGTGGGAGGTGGTCGAGAGTCGTGGTTCGCTCATCGTCCCGCCATGCTAACGTGCGAGCTGCATCGTTCAGTCCGAACTATTGGAACCACTCAATCATGGGGAGTGACCATGGAGCCGACCGCAGCAGCCGAGCCAACCGCGACCGCGACCGCTGGACCCGGCTACGCCGAGGCTGAGATCGGATTCGAGTCGCTGGACGAGGAGGTGCGCATCGACGACGTGCCGGTCGAGGGCGCGCTGCCGGAGTGGCTCCGCGGATCGCTGATCCGGACCGGCCCCGCGAAGTTCGAGGTCGGCGAGCAGCGGATGCGGCACTGGTTCGACGGGCTCGCGATGCTGTATCGCTTCGGCTTCGCCGACGGCCGCGTCTCCTACGCGAACCGGTTCCTCGGGTCGAAGGCGAAGCGCACCGCGGACGAGCGCGGCGAGATCGCCTACGCGGAGTTCGCCACCGACCCATGCCGGTCGCTCTTCAAGCGGATGTTCTCGGTGTTCTCTCCGCAGCTCAGCGACAACGCCAACGTCAACCTCGTCGAGCTCGGAGAGCGCTTCGTGGCGATGACCGAGACGCCGATCCCGGTCCAGTTCGACCCCGAGACACTCGCCACGGCGGGGGTCGCCTGGGAGGTTCCCGGTGAGCTCACCACCGCCCATCCCCACCTCGACCGCGACAGCGGCGGCATGCTCAACTACGCCGCCAAGCTCGGGCCGCGCAACCGGTACCGCTTCTTCCTGCTCGGACCGGACGGGGCCGAGCCCGAGATCAGGGCATCGCTGCCGACGCGCGAGCCGGCCTACATGCACTCGTTCGGGTTGACCGAGCGCTGGATCGTGCTCGCCGAGTTCCCGTTCGTCGTCAACCCGCTGCAGCTTGCGCTCGCGGGTCGGCCCTACATCGAGAACTACCGCTGGAAGCCGGAGCTCGGCACCCGCTTCACGCTGGTCGACCGGTCCAGCGGCGAGGCCACGGGACCCTTCATGACCGACGCCTGCTTCGGCTTCCACCATGTCAACGCCTACGAGGACGACGATGGCCGCGTGGTCGCCGACATCTGCACCTTCGAGGACCCCGAGGTGATCGAGAGCCTCTACCTCGACCGCCTCCGCCAAGGCGCCCCGATCCCAAAGCCGTCGCTGACGCGATTCGTGATCGACCCCGAGGGCGGCGGGATCGACTACGAGCAGCTCGTGCCCGACGGGCTCGACCTGCCGCGCATCAACTACGGCCGCTGCAACGAGCGCCCCTACCGCTACGTCTGGGGCGCCGGTTTGGCGCCCGGGGAGGGCGGGGGCTTCTTCGACCGCATCGTCGCGGTGGACATCGAGGAGCGGGCGACGCGCTCCTGGCACGAGCCGCACTGCTACCCGGGCGAGCCCGTGTTCGTGGCCGAGCCTGGGGCAGAGGAGGAGAACCAGGGCGTCCTGCTCTCGGTGGTGCTCGATGCGGCAGCGGGGACGTCGTTCCTGCTCGTCCTCGACGCCTCTGACCTGAGCGAGATCGCTCGCGCGCGGGCGCCCCACCACATCCCGTTCGGCTTCCACGGCCAGTTCTCGCGCCGAGCCTGAGGCGCCGCCGGGGCCCCGGCGGCGCTGCGCCGGTTTCCCCACGAGCGCGCTCGGGTAGGTTTCCGGCATGGCACAGAACTTCTTCGTAGACGAGCTCGAGATCACCTCCCCGGCGTTCGACAACCACGGTCGGATTCCGGACAAGCACACCAGCAACGGCGAGAACGTTTCGCCTCCGCTGGAATGGTCGGGCGTACCCGAGGGCACAGTCGCCTTCGCGGTCGTCTGCCACGACCCCGACGCGCCGCTCGTGGATGGCTGGACCCACTGGGTCGCCTACGGGATCCCGGGCGACGCCACCGGCCTGCCGGAGGGCGCGGCCGATCTGGTCGAAGGTCCGCACACCGGTGGCGAGGACGGGTACTCCGGCCCGGCACCGCCCCCCGGCCACGGCAAGCACCACTACTACTTCTGGGTGTACGCGCTGAACGAGGAGCCCGATCTCGAGCCCGGCCTGAGCCGCCGCGAGCTGCTCGAGGCGATCGAGGACTCGGTGATCGAGCAGGCGCGCATCATCGGCACCTACGACAACTGAGCCGCGCGGCGGTGCATCGCGCTCGGGGCCGTCCCGGGGATCGGTGAGTTCGGCGAGCCCGAGCCGCCGCCGGGCTGCGAAGTCGTCGAGGTGTCGACGGCATGTGCGAGCACGCTGTGGCCGGGGAGCTGGGCGTCGACCACGAGGCGACGCCGCTCGACGACATCGCAAGCGCCTGGAGCGGCAGGCCGCGAGCCCCGGCCACAAGCTCCTCGGCGATCTGACGCTCGGCGGACGTCTCCGCTGCGGATTCGGGGGACATATCGCCCTGAATTCGCAGCGCAGGTCCCAGGTGAGGGTGGATGCCTCCGAGGCTCAGCTCGTCGGCGGCGGCTTCTCGCCTACCCGCTCGGCGAAGATCGCCTGGATCTCCTCGAGGCGCTTGCCCTTGGTCTCCGGAACCAGGGCCTTGCAGAAGAAGAACGTCAGGACGCAGATCGCCGCGTAGAAGAAGAAGGCGCCGCTGCGCCCGAGGGCGTCGATGAGCAGGAGGAACGTGAGCGAGACGATGAAGTTGAACGTCCAGTTGGCCATCGTCCCGACCGACGCCGCCTTCGAGCGGATCTTCAGCGGGTAGATCTCGGCGTTGAGCAGCCAGAAGATCGGCCCGAGGCTGACGGCGAACGCGCCGACGTAGAGCATCAGGCTCCCGATCGCCACGAACGAGCCGATGTCCCCGGACGCGCCGGTCATGAAGACGATCGCGAGCGCGCTCAGCGCCGTCGCCATGAGCGCGGTCCCCCAGAGCAGGAGGGGGCGGCGGCCGGCGCGGTCGAGCAGGCGGATCGCGACCAGGGTCATGCCGACGTTGACGATCCCGACCGCCACCGAGGCGAGGATCGCCGCCGAGTTGGAGTCGATGCCCGTGTAGCCGATGATGGTCGGCGCGAAGTAGATGACGGTGTTGATCCCCGAGACCTGCTGCAGGATCGCGAGGCCGACGCCGACCAGCAGGGCCGCCTTGGCGACGGGTTCGAGCAGGTCGCGCCAGGAGCCGGGCTCGGTGACGATGCTCTCGGAGATCTCGTCGAGCTCAGCGTCGATCGCCGCCGGGTCGTCGACGCGGATCCGCTCCAGCGTCGCCCGGGCGTCGTAGCCGCGGCCCACCATCACCAGCCAGCGTGGGCTCTGCGGCATCCGCAGCATCCCGATGAGGAGCGCGATCGCCGGGACGGCTCCGAGGCCGAGCATCCAGCGCCAGTCGCCGCTCGGCTCGAAGGCGAGCCCGACGCCGTAGGCGACGACGATGCCGACCGTCACCGAGAGCTGGAAGAAGGTGACGAGGCGGCCCCGCACGTCAGGGGGTGAGACCTCGGAGATGTAGACGGGTGCGGCGGCGGAGGCGAGGCCGATCGCGGCGCCGACGACGACGCGGGCGATGACCAGAACCGCCTCGCTGTCGGCGAGCGCGCTGCCGATCGCGCCGACGATGAAGATCGTGGCGGAGATCAGGATCATCAGCCGGCGGCCGTAGGTGTCCGACAGGCGCCCCGCGAAGAGGGCGCCGCCCACGGCGCCGATCGGCACCGCCGCGACGACGAGGCCGGAGCCGAAGCTCGAGAGCCCGAACTCGGGCTCGATGAAGAGCAGGGCGCTGGCGATGACGCCGGTGTCGTAGCCGAAGAGGAGGCCTCCGAGACCGGCGATCGCGGCGGTCGTGATGACCTGCCGCATCGCGAAGCGCCGATCGGAGGCGGAGGTCTCCCGAGCCATGGTGCGTGACTTTAGTCACGAGCGCAGGCGGATCCGCGCGCGCGGTTGCGCAGTGCCGGTGACCCAGCACCCGGCGGCGGGCGGCGCTCGCCAGCGGCCGATGGACCTCGGCGACGCGCAGGGCTACTCGGCGAGGATGGCCTCGGCCGCCGCTTCCGCCGCGTCGAGCTGCTCGGCGACGAGATCGAGCCCGCGGTCCCAGAATCCGGGATCGGCGAGGTCGACGCCGACGATCGCGCCGAGCTCCTCCGGCGAGCGCGAGCCGCCGCTCGCGAGCATCTCCAGATAGCCGGGGACGATCTCCTCGCCGCGCTCCTCGTAGAGCCGGTAGACCGACAGGGCGAGGAGCTGCCCGTACGCGTAGGCGTACACGTAGCCCGGGCTGCCGATGAAGTGGGGGACGTAGGACCACCACGAGCGGTAGTTGTCGGTGACCTCGACCGAGTCGCCGAGCATCTCCTCCTGCGTCTCGACCCACAGCTCGCCGAAGTGGTCGACCGAGATCTCGCCCACCTCGCGCCGCGCGTTGTGCACCCGGTCCTCGAACTGGTTCATCGCGATCTGGCGGAAGACCGTCGCGATCTGCCCCTCGATGGACTCGGCCAGCAGGTTGAGCCGCGAGCGTGGGTCGTCGGCCGCCGCGAGCAGGCGCCCGAAGACGAGCTCCTCGGCGAACACCGAGGCGGTCTCGGCGACCGTCAGCGGAGTGCTCTGGTGGAAGACGCCCTGCTCCCGCGCGAGGTACTGGTGGATCCCGTGTCCGAGCTCATGCGCGAGCGTCGTCACGTCGCGGCGCCGATCGGTCCAGTTCAGCATCACGTAGGGGTGCACCGAGGGCACGGTCGAAGCGCTGAAGGCGCCGCCGCGCTTGTCCGGTCGCGGCGGCACGTCGATCCAGCCGCCGTCGAAGAACTTGCCGGCGATCTCGCTCATCCGCGGCGAGACGGATTCGAACGTCTCGAGAACGATGCCGCGCCCCTCCTCCCAGCCGATCTCCTCGTCGTCGGCGCCGACCACCGCCATCCGGTCGTAGTCAGCGAGCCGCTCGATGCCGAGCAGCTTCGCCTTCGTCCGGTACCACCGCCGGGGAAGCTCGTAGCGCTTCTTGACCGCGTCGACGAGCGCCTGTACCGATTCGTCGGAGGCCTCGTTGGAGAGGTTGCGGGTGGCGAGCCAGTGCGGGTAGGAGCGCAGGCGATCCATGGTCGCCTTCTCCTGCAGGAGGGTGTTGAACGCGTAGGCGCGGGTCCGGAGCCCCGGCTGCAGGGCGACGGTCACGGCCTCCGATACCGCGCGGCGCTTGTCGCGATCGGGATCGAAGAGCCCGGAGAGGGCCTCGTCGAGCGTCACCGGCTCGTCCGCCCCCGGGAGCTCGACGCGGATGGCCGAGGTGAGCTCGTCGAAGAGCCGGCTCCAGGCGCTGCCACCGGTCACCGAGAGCTCTGTGACGATCCGCTCCTCCGGGGCGCTGAGCAGATGGGGGCGGTAACGCCGCTCGAGGCTGAGGTGGTGGCGGGCGAAGTCGAGACCGTCGGTGGCGAGCAGCTCCTCGGCGCGCTCGTCGTCGATGGCCACCCATTCGAGCTCGAAGAAGAGGAGCTTGGTCTGGATGCGCGTCGCTCGCTCCGACCCGCTCTGCAGGAGCGCGCCGATCGCGGGGTCGGCCGTGTCCGCCGCGAAGCGCAGGTGCGCGTAGTTCAGGGCCCTGCCGGCAAGCTCGGAAATCCGGGCGAGCCGCTCCATCGCGGCCACGAGGCCCGGCCCGTCGAGCTGGTCGACCTTGCCCTCGTACTCGTCGGCGAACTCGTCGGCGAGCCGCTGGGCCTCGTCGAGAAGCGCCGCGACCGCGCCCTCGTCGTCGCTGACCGTCGCGGCCGGCTCCACCCCGGCGTCATCGAGGTCGATCAGGTGGGAGAGCTCCCAGGATCCGGACGTTGCATCGGTGGAAGTCGGCATCCGGCCACGCTAACAGGCCGCGAGCGACGGCCGGACGACTCGAGCGCCCGGCCGTCGTCACAAGATTCAGAGGGCCTTCTTGACCTTGTCGGCGGCGCCGCTCACCGCATCGCCGACCCTCCCCCCGGCGTCGCCGAGCTTCTGCTTCGTCTTGCCGGCGGCCTTGTCGACCTTGCCCTCGTTCTTGAGGCTGTCGTCATCGGTCAGGCTCCCCGCGGCCTCCTTGACCCGGCCCTTGCCCTCATCGACCTTGCCCTCGGTCTTGTTGTCATCCATGCCCTGCTCCTCTCGGTGGGGATTCGGTGTGGCTCAGTCTGAGCCTGTACTTACCCTGCCCCGTCGATGCTCTCCCTACGCGCGAGATCCGTAACGGCCTCCGTTGCCCTGGTCGCCCTTATCGCCGCGCTCGGCGGCTGCGGCGGCCCCGACGTCGATCTCGGCTCCGGCGATCAGATCTCGGTCCGGTCGGGTGAGGCGTCGATCGCCGCCGACTCGATCTGCCGGCAGGTCGCGCGCAGCTTCGCGGCCGCGCAGCGCGAGTCGCCGCGGACCTTCTCCCAGGGGGCGGTGGTGCTCGAGCGCCTGATCGACATCGCCAGGGAGGGGGAGGAGCACCTGGCTGCGCTGGATCCGCCCGCGGGGAGTGCGGAGGCGTTCCGCCGCTACCTCCAAGCCCGCGGCGAGGTCGTCGCGCAGCTCGAGCGCGCGCGAGACGCGGCCGCTTCAGAGGACGGATCCGCCTACGAGCGTGCCCGGCGCAAGGCGCTCGACGGCGCGTCGCAGCGCTTCAAGCTCGCTGTCAGGGCCGGGCTCGACGGCTGCGCGAAGGTCGAGCGCGGCCGATCCGACGAATGAGGTCCCGACGCGGAAGGGAAACAGATCGGCGGGGCGAACTTGTGCTCACCGATGAGCAAGACCGCCACCAAGACCAAGCCCCGCCGCAACGGCACCACCGGCAACGGAGCCCCCTCCGAAGCCCCGACGCCGGTGCAGATCGGCAAGACCCTCTCGGCGTACATCACCGAGCGGTTCGACGAGTTCTCGCGCTCGCAGAAGGACGTCGCGCGCTACATCGTCGATCACCTCGAGGAGGCCGCCTTCCAGACCGCCGAGGAGCTCGCTCGCCGGGCTGACACCTCCTCCTCGACGGTCGTCCGCTTCTCCCAGGCGCTCGGGTTCGACGGTTATCCGGAGCTGCAGCAGGCCGCGATCGAGGAGTACCGGGCGACGGTGGCCTCGAGCGGTGCTGCGACCGCCGGCGGCGCGCTGTTCGACTTCGACCACACCGAGTTCGAGTCGTCCCTGGCGGCTGATCACGCCAACATCGAGAGCACGGTGCGCGGTCTCACGCGCGAGGACGTCGACGCCTGCGTCGGCGAGCTCGCGACCGCCCACCGCGTCGTCATCGTCGCGATGGACCAGATGGCCTTCTTCGCCTCCTACCTGCGGCACATGCTCGCGCTCCTCGACATCCGCGCCGAGACGGTCACGCAGCCGCGGCAGGAGTCGATCACCCGGATGGGCAACGTCGACGAGGACACGCTCGTCGTCGCCTTCTCCGCCGGCCGCGCCCACCCGCTCGTGATCCGCGCGATGAAGCTCGCCCGCCACCGCGGTGCCAACACGATCGCGATCACCGACGCGACCCTCTCCGACGTGGGTGAGCACGCCGACCACACCCTGTACTGGTCCTCGGACTCGCCGAGCTACACGCGCTCGACGACCGCGCTCCTGGCGCTGGTCGAAGCGCTCGCCCACGGTGTCTACGCCCGCGACAAGGCGGCGTTCAAGGACCGGATCCGGGCCTTCAAGCTGAAGTAGTTGCGAGCGGGGAGCCTCCGCGGCGGTGCGCCGCGAGGACCCAGCGCCGCCCGCGGCTCCGGTCGCGTGACACCGGCGAGGGGTCGAGGCGGGCTCGCCTCCAGCCTCTAGACTGCCGCGCGTGAGCGAACCCGCCAGCTTCCGCCTCAAGACCGGCCTCGCCGAGATGCTCAAGGGCGGCGTCATCATGGACGTCGTCACCGCCGAGCAGGCGCGCGTCGCCGAGTCCTCGGGCGCCGTCGCGGTGATGGCGCTCGAGCGCGTCCCGGCCGACATCCGGGCCGACGGCGGCGTCGCCCGCATGTCGAACCCGTCCATGATCGCCGAGATCCAGGAGGCCGTTTCGATCCCGGTCATGGCCAAGGCGCGCATCGGGCACTTCGCCGAGGCCCAGGTCCTGCAGGCGCTCGAGGTGGACTACATCGACGAGTCCGAGGTCCTGACCCCGGCCGACGAGGCCAACCACATCGACAAGCTCGCATTCGACGTCCCGTTCGTCTGCGGCGCGACCAACCTCGGCGAGGCGCTGCGGCGGATCGGCGAGGGCGCGGCGATGATCCGCTCCAAGGGCGAGGCCGGCACCGGCAACATCGTCGAGGCCGTCCGCCATCTTCGCGAGATCGTCGCCGGGATCAAGCGCCTGCAGTCCCTCGATTCCGCCGAGATCTTCGCCGAGGCCAAGGACCTGCAGGCGCCGCTTCACGTCGTCCGCGACGTCGCCGAGCGCGGGTGGCTGCCGGTCCCCCTCTTCTGCGCGGGCGGAATCGCCACCCCCGCCGACGCGGCCCTGACCATGCAGCTCGGAGCCGAGGGCAACTTCGTCGGATCCGGCATCTTCAAGTCCGAGAACCCCGAGCGCGTCGCCAAGGCGGTCGTCGAGGCGACGACGCACTTCGAGGACCCCGAGCGGGTCCTCGCCGCCTCCCGAGACCTCGGCGCCCCGATGCGCGGGGACGACATCGCCCAGCTCGCCGCCGACGGCGAGCTGCTGCAGCAGCGCGGCTGGTGACGGCGGCCGACGGCCCGCCGCTTCGGATCGGAGTGCTCGCCTCCCAGGGAGGCTTCGCGCGCCACGTGCGGATGCTGCGTCGCCTGCACGCGGACGCGCGCGAGGTGCGATCGCCCGCGGAGCTCGAGGGGCTCGATGCCCTCGTCGTCCCCGGCGGTGAGAGCACGACGATCATGAAGGCGATCGAGCGCGACGGCCTGGGGCCTGCGATCTGCGCGCACGTCGAGCGCGGGGCGCCGCTGCTGGGCACCTGCGCGGGGATGATCGTCTGCGATTCCGAGCACCTCGGCCTGATCGACGCCGTCGCCCGCCGCAACGCGTTCGGTCGCCAGGCGCAGAGCTTCGAGGCGCAGCTCGACTTCGAGGGGATCGGCGGTGAGCCGATCGAGGCCGTCTTCATCCGCGCCCCCTGGATCGAGTCCTACGGCCCCGGCGTCGAGGTGCTGGCGAGCTGGGAGGGCCATCCGGTGGCGGTGCGCGAGGGGAGCGTCCTCGCCTGCGCCTTCCACCCCGAGCTGACCGACGACCACCGCGTCCATGCGCTGCTGATGGCGATGGCGACGAGCGCGCGCGAGAGCGCGAGGGAAGGAGAGACGAGCAGATGAGGGATCCGAGGATCGAAGGGCTCGCGAAGGTGCTCACGCAGTACTCGGTTGAGATCCAGCCGGGGCAGGTCTGCGAGATCGCGGCGACCACAGCCGCGGAGCCGCTCGTCAAGGCGATCTACGAGGCCGTGCTCGACGCCGGCGGCCACCCGATCGTCAACCTCGCTGTCAATGGGCAGCAGGCGAGCTTCTTCGAGCGCGCGTCCGACGCGCAGATCGGTTGGATCTCGCCCGCCGAGCAGTGGGTGGTCGAGAACGCCGACGCCCGGATCAGGATCCTCTCGGAGACGAACACCAAGGAGCTTTCGGGGGTGGCGCCGGAGAAGCAGCAGATCCTGCAGCGCGCCCGGAGGGACCTGATCAAGCGGATGATGGAGCGCAGCGCCGAGGGCGAGCTGCGCTGGAACGTGACGATGTTCCCGACCGATGCCTACGCCGCCGGGGCCTCGATGAGCCAGTCCTCATTCGAGGACTTCCTCTACAGGGCCTGCCTCGTCGACCAGCCCGACCCCGTCGCCGCATGGAGGCGCGCCGCGGAGGAGACCAACCGCCTCGCCGACTGGATGGAGGGCAAGGAGGAGGTCGTCATCGAGGGTCCCGGGACGAGCCTGAAGCTGAACGTCGCGGGCCGCTACTTCAAGCCCGCCGACGGCAAGTACAACATGCCCGACGGGGAGTTCTTCACCGGCCCGGTCGAGGACTCGGCGGAGGGCGAGATCACCTTCCACCTACCCGCGACCTACCAGGGGCGTGAGGTGTCCGGGGTGAGGTTCCGCTTCGAGGGCGGCAAGGTCGTCGACGCGACGGCGGAGCGCGGCGAGGACTTCCTCACGTCGGTCCTCGACACCGACGAGGGCGCCCGCTTCCTCGGCGAGCTCGGCATCGGCACCAACTTCGGGATCTCGGAGGGGACGGGGGAGATCCTGCTCGACGAGAAGATCGGCGGCACGGTGCATCTCGCGGTCGGGGCCAGCTACCCGGAGACCGGCGGCGTCAACGAGTCCGCGGTCCACTGGGACATGATCTGCGACCTCCGGCGCGGCGGCTCGATCACCGTCGATGGCGAGGTGCTGCAGCGCGACGGGAAGTTCGCGGTCTGAGGCGGCGACGGTGTTCCGCGCTCCGGCGCGCCCGCGACCGATCGGCCGGGCGCCGATAGAAGAACAGGGGAATAGGGGAATAGGGGAATAGAGGAAACATTTAGCTGACGTCGGAGCGGCGGCGCAACTTTCCCCATGCGCCCCTGTTTGCGTGATCAGAGTCCTGATCCGCACCACTGGTCGCTTGCGGGAGCGCGCCGGAGGACTACGCGGAGCCGACGGACCGATGACGAGGACCGGGTCTCGAGATCCCCCCGCAGGCCCGGTCCTCGTCTTTTTCTTCCAGGAGGGGCGCACGGTCAGCTGCGGAGCGTGGCTCGGCGCTTGGCGCACGTAGAATCGTGGCCATGTCAGGTCATTCCAAGTGGTCTTCGATCAAGCACAAGAAGGGCGCCGCCGACGCCAAGCGGGGCAAGCTCTTCACGAAGCTCGCGCGGGCGATCACCGTCGCGGCGCGGGACGGCGGCGGCGACCCCGAGGGCAACGCGACGCTGGCGACGGCGATCCAGAAGGCTCGCGACAACTCGATGCCGAAGGACAACATCCAGCGCGCCATCGACCGCGGCACCGGTGAGGGCAGCGACGGAGCGACGATCGAGCGGATCGTCTACGAGGGCTACGGGCCCGGTGGCACGGCGTTGATGGTCGACGCGCTCAGCGACAACCGCAATCGCACCGGCTCCGAGATCCGCCACGCCTTCGACCGCCACGGCGGCAGCCTCGGCGAGCCCAACTCCGTCTCCTGGCAGTTCGAGAAGCGCGGCGTGATCCTGCTCGACGGCGAGCGCTACGACGAGGACGACCTGATCGTCGCGATCGACGCCGGTGCCGAGGACGTCGACACCGACGGCGACATGGTCCGCGTCCTCACCGCTCCCGCCGATATGACCGCCGTTCGCGCCGCTTTGGAGGGCGAGGGCATGGAGATCGAGTCGGCCGACGTGGTCATGGACCCCAAGACCACGGTCGAGGTGGACGAGGGCGATGCGAAGACGCTGCTGAGGCTGATGGACGCGCTCGAGGACCACGACGACGTCGAGGCCGTCCACGCGAACTTCGACATCTCCGAAGAGGTCATGGAGAAGGCTCTGGCGTAACTACCTCGCGGCCGCCCGTGCGCTCCGGGAAGGCATCCGACCCTCGGGCGAGAATCATTCCCCGATGAGGATCGTGATGGGCATCGATCCGGGGCTCGCGAACACCGGATTCGGTGTCGTTCGCGTGGCCGGATCGCGGATGACCGCGATCGACGGCGGCACGATCGAGGTCCCGCCGGACGCGCCGCCCGAGCGGCGGTTGCGCACGATCCACGAGTCGCTCGCCGAGCTCATCCAGTGGCACGAGCCCGAGTCGGTGGCGCTCGAGAGCCTCTACTTCGGCAAGAACGTGCGCTCGGCGCTGGGCGTCGGACAGGCTCGCGGCGTGATCATGCTCGCCGCGGCCGAGCGCGACCTCGGCTGCTTCGACTACACGCCTCAGGCCGTGAAGCTGGCCGTCTGCGGGAACGGCTCCGCCGGCAAGGACCAGGTCAAGCACATGGTCGGCGTCCTGCTCGGGCTGCCGTGCGAGCCCCCTTCCGACCACGCCGCCGACGCGCTGGCCGTCGCCGTCTGCCATGCCGCCCACCTGCAGGGCGCGAGCGCGCTCAACCCGGTGCCGCCGGCCACGAGAGCCGGGGCGCCAGAGGTCGCGCTGCAGTGATCGCCGCCGTCAGCGGAGAGGTGATCTCCCGGCGGCCCGACCACGTCGTCGTCGACGCCGGCGGCGTCGGCTACAGGCTCGCCGTCTCGACCGAGACACTGCGGGCGGTCCCGGCTGTCGGCAATCGGGTGTCGCTGCACGCGCACCTGATCGCCCGTGACGATTCGCTCGCCCTCTACGGCTTCGCGACCGAGGAGGAGCGCGACCTCTTCCTGTCGCTGATCTCGGTCTCGGGCGTCGGCCCCAAGGTCGGCCTCGCCGCGCTCTCGGGCGGCACCGTCCCGGAGCTGCTGCGGGCGATCGCGACCGGTGATGCCAAGCGCTTCCAGGCCGTCCCCGGGATCGGGAAGCGGACCGCCGAGCGGATCATCGTGGAGCTGCGCGAGCGGGTGGCGGATGCTCTCGAGATCGAAGCTGTCGAGGGCGCCGCCTCGGCCGCCGGCCCGCGCGGGGAAGCTCGCGAAGGCCTGATCGGTCTCGGCTACACGCCGCAGGAGGCGGAACGCCTGCTCGACTCGGCCAGCGGCGAGAGCGCCGAGGACCTCGTCGCCTCGGCCCTGCGCGGCGGCCGCGCCGCCGCTTAGTCGGGGAGACTTGACGGCATGGCGATCGAGCGGATCCCCCTGAACGAAGCGGCGAAGAACGACCTCGAGACGGAGGGCGAGCCGCGCATCGCCGACGCGAGGATCGAACGCGGGGAGGAGGAGCTCGACCGCAGCCTGCGCCCGGCCAAGCTCTCGGAGTTCGTCAACCAGCGCCAGGTCACCGAGCAGCTCGGAGTGTTCATCGAGGCGGCCCGGCGCCGGGGCGAGCCGCTCGACCACGTGCTTCTCGCTGGCCCGCCCGGGCTCGGCAAGACCTCGCTCGCCAACATCATCGCCTCCGAGCTCGGGGTGCCGCTGGTGCAGACGGCGGGCCCGGCCCTCGAGCGCAAGGGCGACATCGCCAGCTTCCTGACGACGCTGGAGCCGGGGAGCGTCTTCTTCGTGGACGAGATCCACCGCCTCAACAGGGCGATCGAGGAGACGCTCTATCCCGCGATGGAGGACCGGAAGCTGCCCGTCGTGCTCGGACAGGGTGCCGGCGCCCGCACCGTCGAGCTCGAGCTTCCCGCCTTCACCCTCGTCGGCGCCACGACGAGAGCGGGGCTCCTGTCGACGCCGCTGCGCGACCGCTTCGGAGTCAGCCACCGCCTCGAGCACTACGACGCAACGGACCTGAGCGAGATCGTCGAGCGCTCGGCGCGCATCCTCGGCGTCGAGATCGAGCCGTCGGGAACCCATGCGATCGCCTCGCGCTCGCGCGGCACGCCGCGCGTCGCCAACCGGCTCCTGAAGCGGGTCAGGGACTTCGCCGAGGTGCGTCACGCGGGTGTCATCACCGACGAGGTGGCGGCGGCCGCGCTGCAGATGCTCGAGGTGGACGAGGGCGGCCTCGACCGCCACGACCGCGCCATCCTCGACGCGATCGCGGTCAAGTTCTCGGGCGGCCCGGTGGGCCTCTCGACGCTCGCCGCCGCCGTCGACGAGGAGCCCGACACGATCGAGGACGTCTACGAGCCCTTCCTGCTCCAGCAGGGATTCATCAAGCGCACGCCGCGCGGGCGCGTCGTGACCGAGCGCGGGTTCGCGCACATGGGGCTGCCGGCCCCGAGCGGGCACAGCAGCCTCTTCTGAGCTTCTGAGTCGCCGGGCCGAGCCGCCGCGGCAGCGGCATCCGGTCCGAGCCACCGCCTACCTTCCCGGCCATGCTCGCGTTCGCGAAGAGGGAGCCGTCGGCGGTCCTCTTCGCCGGTCAGGTCCTCGGCATCCTCCTCTACCCGCTGATGCAGGACGACGGCGTCGGCCAGGCCCTGTTCAGCATCTTCGGGATCGCCATCCTCGGTCTCGTGGTCCTCGCGGTCCGCAGCACTCCGGGGCTGACGCAGGTGGCGCTTCTGCTCGCCGCTCCCGCCTCGATCCTGCTGCTGATCCAGGCGATCAGCGGCAGCGACGCGCTGCAGCCGTACTCCTCGGCGTTCGAATGCGTCCTCTACTTCTACGCGGCGGGCGCGCTGATCGCCTACATGCTCGCGGACCACGACGTGACGAGGGATGAGCTGTGGGCGGTGGGGGCGACCTTCACCCTCGTCGCCTGGGCTTTCGCCTACCTCTTCCTGGTCGTCCAAGCGGCCGAGCCCGGGACCTTCACGGCCGCTGTCGATCCCGACTCGCAGCGCACCTGGATGGAGCTCCTGTTCCTCAGCTTCACGACGCTCTCCAGCACCGGGCTCAGCGACGTGGTCCCGGTCGAGGCGTTCGGACGGAGCGTCGTGATGATCGAGCAGATGGTCGGGCTCGCGTTCGTCGCGATGGTGGTCTCGCGCCTCGTCGCGCTCACCGTCCTGCGGCGGCGCGATACCTGAGCCGGAACGACTGAGCGGGTGGGGAAGGCCGATTCACTAGCCTTCCGGCCCGTGCCCTTCTTCATCTGTCCCAACTGCGGCAACCGCGTCCAGAGCGGGGAGCGGACCGCCGGTCTCTCGAACCGCCCGAAGGGCTGCCCGAAGTGCGGCTTCGGCTTCCTCTTCGAGTTGCTCGACGACTACTACCCCGCTCCCGACGCCGCCTTCTTCACCTGCGACGGCAAGGGCCGTGTGCTCGACGTCGGCCGCGGCGGCTTCGAGCTCACCGGCCTGACCGACGAGGACGTGATCGGCCGCCCCGTCAAGGACGTCCTCGGCCTCGAGTGGATCGACCCCGGCCGCGGCGGCGAGACGGCCGACACCGACGGCGACGGGGTCGCCGATCCGATCGAGACGACGCTCGAATGGGGGGTGCGCTCGCTCGGCAAGCGAGTGGCCGTGCACGCCGAGGGGGACCTGCCGGCGAAGGCGGTCGCCGACGTCTTCCCTGCATATGACGACGACGGCGGCATGCTGCTCGTCCTCACACCCGAGTAGTTTCACGCGTTCCGCCGATGGGCTCGCGCCGCGTAAACATCTCGATCATCCTGCTCGTGCTGGCTTTGCTGGCCGGCTCGCTGTACGTGATCTTCACGAAGCCGACCAAGCTCGGCCTCGACCTGAGCGGCGGCACCCAGCTCGTCTACCAGGCCCAGCCGAACGCGCAGAACCCGACGATCGAGCCGGAGGACATCGACCGCTCGATCGAGATCATCCGCGATCGCGTCGACGCGTTCGGCGTCTCCGAGCCGGAGATCTCGCGTGTCGGCGCGGACGGCATCCAGGTCGGCCTCCCCGACGTCCAGGACGCCCAGCGCGCGATCGACCAGATCGGCCAGACGGCGCGGATGTACTTCTTCGACCTCGAGCCCAACGTGGTGCCGCTGCAGAAGGACGTGGCACCCGGCGAGGTGACCCCGCTCAACCTCGACGCGCAGTCGACGACCAGCCAGTACACGGCCGTCAAGCTCGCCTCCGAGCAGAAGCCGGTGCCCTGCGACCAGGACAAGATCTGCGCTTCCTCCGGCGACGCCTACTACATGTTCGAGAAGAAGTCCCGGCAGTACGTCGCGGGCCCGGAGGAGCGCGAGAAGGACCTGCTCAGCCTCGACGCCGTCAAGGCGGTCCCGAAGAGCAACCGGAAGATGTTCGTGGTCCCGGAGGGCTACCTCGTCGTCGAGGACCAGCCGCAGACCGATTCCAACGGCAACCCGATCGAGGACGCCCCCTCCCGGTACTTCGTGCTCAAGGACAACCCGTCCCTGACCGGCGACGACATCAAGGACCCGGAGCAGAACTTCGACCAGAACAACCAGCCGAACGTCACCTTCAACTTCACCGACCGCGGCCGCGCCGAGTTCCAGGAGATCACCCGCGACATCGCCCAGCGGGGCATCGAGGCCGGGTTGGGGGCGCCGTACTCGTTCGCGATCGTGCTCGACGGCCAGATCGTCTCCCGTCCGATCATCGACTTCGACGAGAACCCCGACGGCATCGACGGCCGCAACGGGGCGCAGATCTCCGGCAGCTTCTCCGTCCAGGAGGCTCAGGACCTCGCTGAGTTCCTGAAGATCGGCGCGCTGCCGGTCGACCTGAAGCTGATCAGCCAGAGCACGGTCACCGCGACGCTCGGCCAGCAGGCGCTCGACCAGGGGCTGAAGGCGGGCATCGCCGGGCTGATCCTCGTCGGCCTCTTCCTGCTCCTCTACTACCGCTTCCTCGGCCTCATCGCGGTCCTCGGGCTCGCCGTCTACGCCGTCTTCTTCCTGGCGTTGATGAAGCTGATTCCGATCACGCTGACGCTGCCGGGGATAGCCGGCCTCGTGCTGACGATCGGCGTCGCGGCGGACGCCAACGTCGTCATATTCGAGCGAATAAAGGAGGAGGCCCGCAAGGGTCACTCGATGATCTCCGCGATCACGACCGGCTACCGGCGCGGGATCGCGACGATCGTCGACGCGAACGTGATCACGCTGCTGACCGCGTTCATCCTCTTCGGACTCGCCACCGCGGGCGTCAAGGGCTTCGCGTTCCTGCTCGGCATCGGCACGATCGTCTCCCTGTTCACGGCGGTCGTCTTCACGCGAGCGGTGCTGGGGGTCCTCGGCCGCACGCGCCTGCTGCGCTCGCCGAAGCTGATCGGAGCCGGCATCGACGACCGGGTCCGCTGGCACTTCGACTTCGCCGGTGCGAGCCGCTGGTTCTTCGCGATCTCAGGCGCGATCCTGTTGATCAGCGCCTTCTCGTTCGCGACCAAGCAACTCAACTTCGGCATCGACTTCGAGTCGGGCGCGAAGATCGAGGTCGCGCTCGGGCCCGACGCGACCGTGGACAGCATCCGCGACTCGCTCTCCCAGGCGGGCGTCGACGATCCCGAGTCGCTGAAGATCCAGGAGGTCGAGAACCCGGACTTCGGCACCAACGTCTTCCAGATCCAGGGCAAGATCGAGACCGACGACGCGTCCTCCGGCCAGGGCAACGTCGCCGATGTCCAGAACCAGCTCGACCAGGACTTCGGCTACGAGAAGAACGCCCAGGACAGCTTCCAGAGCACCACGGTCGGACCCACGTTCGGCGAGCAGGTGGCGCGCAGCGCCGCGTACGCGATCGTCTTCTCCCTGCTCCTGATCGCGGCGTACGTCGCGTTCCGGTTCGAAGCCAAGTACGCGGTCCCGGTGATGCTCGCCGTGATCCACGACATCCTGATCACAGCGGGCGTCTACTCGCTTCTCGGAAGGGAGGTCTCGAGCGCAACCGTCGCCGCTTTCCTGACGATCCTCGGATACTCGCTCTACGACACGGTGATCGTGTTCGACCGCGTGCGCGAGAACGTCCCACGGCTGCCGCGGGCGACGTTCGCGCAGATCGCGAACCGCTCGCTCAGCGAGGTGCTGACGCGATCGCTCATCACCGGGCTCTCGACGGTCTTCCTGATCACGGTCATCCTCATCTTCGGCGGCGAGACCCTGCGCGACTTCGCCTTCGCGATGATGGTCGGAGTCCTCTCCGGTACCTACTCGTCGATCTTGATCGCGACGCCGATCCTGATCCACTGGAAGGAGCGCGAGCCCGCCTATCGCGCCCGCGCCGCGCGCATCAAGGAGCAGATGGGCTACGTTCCGGCCTTCCCGGAGGAGAACGAGGTGGCCCGCGTCGGCGATGGCGACGGCGACGGCGACGGGGGCGACGGTGCCTCGGAGGACCGGCCCCCGGGCGAGACCTCGCGGGCGCGACGCCTGCGCCGGCGCCGGGCGGCTCGCGCGGGAGCGGGCACGGCGTTGGCCGAACCCGAGTCCGCCGTTGAGGAAAAGGACGAAGTGGTGTCCGAGCCGGAGCCCGAGGAGCTGTCCGCGGAACCGGAGGCGGTCGAGGCCGAGGCCGAGCCCGAGGCGGCTGAATCCGAGTTCGAGGTGAGCGAGCCCGAGCCCGATGTGGGCGAACCGGAGCCCGGGGTCGATACCTCCGGGATGAGCGAGCGTGAGCGTCGCATGGAGGCGCGCCGCCGCCGTCAGGCGAAGCGCAACAAGGGAGGTTCGAGCTGATGGCCATCCTCGTCTGGTTCACGCTCGGGATCGCGGTTTGGCACTTCAGCGTGTTCGTCCCCGACCGGTTCCGCTGGGGGATCGTCGGCGCCTTCGTGGGTGCCGTGATTGGGGCGATGCTGACCGGCCTGCTCTGGCAGCTTGCGATCGGCGACGGCGTCGGGACGACGAACGTCCTCACCGTGCTCGCCGCGGTTCCCGGCTGCCTGCTCGGCATGGGCCTCATGTACAGGCTCGGCATTCGCGACGAGCGCGAGCTGCTCTCCGACTGAGCGGGGAGCGGGCCGAGAACAAGCCGCTGCTTGCGCGGTGGCGCTTCGGTTCCATCCCCGGGCGTTGCAACAGTCCGGCGATGAGCAGCGCGCAAGCGAGGGCGTTCACCGCCGATCCCTACGACTACGAGGCGGCGCGCGGTCTCGCCGACGAGCTCGACCTCGCCGAGCCCGTCGCGATCGCACTGGTCCGCCGCGGCCTCGACACCGTGGAGGCGGCGCGCCGTTTCCTGGCGGCCGACGAGAGCCACGACCCGAGCTGCTTCCGTGGCATCGACGACGCCGTGGCCACGATCCGGACGGCGATCGCGGCCGGCAGCCGGATCACCGTGCACGGCGACTACGACGTCGACGGGATCTGCGCGACGGCGATCCTCGTCTCCGCCCTGCGCCGCGAGGGAGCCGAGTGCGACTGGATCATCCCCGACCGGCTCAGCGACGGGTACGGGCTCAGCGCCGGCACGGTCGAGGAGCTCGTCAGGCGCGGAACCGAGCTGCTGATCACCGCCGACTGCGGGATCACCTCCGTCGAGCCGATCGAGCTGGCCCGCGCCGCCGGGATCGCCGCCGTCGTGACCGACCACCACCAGCCGGGGGAGGCCCTTCCGGACTGCCCGATCGTCCACCCGGTCGTCAGCGAGTACCCGTTCGAGGGTCTGTGCGGCGCCGCCGTCGCGCACAAGCTCGTGATCGCGCTGAAGCGGGAGCTCGGGGAGGACGGGGAGGGCGCGAGCGACCGTGACCTCGATCTCGTCGCGCTGGCCACGGTCGCCGACCTGGTCCCGCTCGTCGGTGAGAACAGGGCGCTGGCGAGGCACGGGCTGGCTGCGCTGAGGCTCGCTCGCCGACCGGGCGTCCGCGCATTGATCGCGGCCTGCGGGATCGAGGCCGAGCGCGTCGACGAGGGCGATATCGCCTTCCGCTTGGCGCCGCGTCTCAATGCCGCGGGGCGCCTCTACCGGGCCGACGCCGGGGTGGAGCTGATGCTGACCGGCGACGAGCGGCGGGCGCGCGAGATCGCCGCCGAGCTCGACGCCGCCAACCGCGAGCGGCGCGACACCGAGCGCGAGGTCTCGAACCTCGCCGAGGCGGCGCTGCGCGAGCTTCCCGAGGAGCAACGGGGGGCGGCTGGCATCGTGGTCGCGGGGGAGGGCTGGCATCCCGGCGTCGTCGGGATCGTTGCCTCGCGGATGGTCGAGCGGCACGGTCGTCCGGCGATCGTGCTGTCGGTGGACGACGAGGGGGGCGCCCGTGGTTCGGGGCGGTCGGTCCCCGGCTTCGACCTCCTCGCCGCCCTCGACGCGTGCGCCGCGCATCTCGATCGCTACGGCGGCCACCGGGCCGCCGCCGGCCTCGAGCTGCGCGAGGAGGCGATCGGCGCGTTCCGGGCCGCGTTCGCGGAGCACGCGCGGTCCGTCATCCCGGCGGGCGGACTCGGAGATCCAGAGCGGATCGACGCCGTCGTCGGGGCCGATGCGCTCGGGCTCGAGATCGCCGAGCAGCTCGAGGCGCTGAAGCCGTTCGGCCAGGGCAACCCGGATGTGCGGCTGCTCGTCCCGGGGGCGCGCATCGGGGACGTGAGGACGATGGGGGAGGAGGGGAAGCACGCCCGCTTCAACCTCTCCAGCGGCGGGCTGTCGGCGCGTGGCGTCGCGTTCAACTCCAACGGTGTGCTCGAGCGCGCCAAGCGGGCGCCCCACGATCTGACCGTGCGCCTCGAGGTCAACCACTGGAACGGCGCCGTCGAGCCGCGCGCGGTGCTCTCGGCCGCCCATGCCCGTTCCGCCGACGGCGACGCGGAGGTGACGCACGACTGCCCCGCCGCCGCCGACGACGGTTGGTGGTGGGAGCGCTTCGAGCGCGAGTTGGAGCGCGATCCGGCGGCGCCGGCCGCCGGCCCGCCGTCGGCCTACGCCGGGGGAGAGCGGCGCGTGATCGTCGCGCGCCGGGGCTCGGCGGTCGCACGGATAGCCGAGTTGCTCTCGAGCGGATCACGCGTGCTCGTCGTCAGCTCCGACGCGGGGCGCAGGGCGGCTCTCGGGGCCTCGGTCGACATCGGGGGCGGTGGCCGCCCGGCCACCGTCTGCATGCGTTGCGAGCCCGGCCTCCTGCTCGCGCGCGCGGACGACCGTGCCTGCTCGCTCCTGCTCACGGACTGGGCGACGCTCGCCGCGGCGCCGGAGGCGGCGGCCGCGTTCGACCACGCGGTCGCGGTCGACCCGCCCGCCTCCCCCGACCAGGCCGCTCTCGTCCGCGGCGGTCCCGGGTTCCTGCACGAGATCTGGGGATCCGGCGAGGATCTCGCCGAGCCCTGCTGGGACGCGGAGTGGGCGTTGCGCGCGCCGCTCGCGGAGATCTATCGCGCTCTCGCCCCGGTCGGGCGGGCTGAGGGCGCCGTCGCTCGTGATCTGCTCGCGGGGCCGGGGCGCTTCCCTCGCACCCCGGAGGGCGCGGCCCGCTGCGCGCGCATCCTCGGTGAGATCGGCGTGGCGGAGCTGGGCGGCGGCGGGGACGCCCGCTGGATCGGGGTCGTATCCTCGGAGAGGACCGAATTGGAGCGATCCGGCGCTTGGCGCGCCTGTGAATCGATCCATCTGGAGGGGCGCAGATACCTGCAGAGCCGAAGAGCGGAGCGCTGAAGACCAGCGAGGAGGGTGCCGAGAACGGCGCTTCGATCGACGCTGCCCAGCTCGAGCGCACCGGTCGGGTCAGGGTCGGCGCCGAGGCCAACGGAGGCGGCGCCTCGCATGCCCCCGCACCCCTCGACGAGTTCACGCGTGATCTGACCGAGCGCGAGCGCGAGCTGCTCGGAGACCTGCTCGCGGTCATCGCCGAGCACGAGGGCGAGGGAACGACCGTCGACCGTCGCGAGGTCGAGCGCGCGTTCGCCTTCGCCTGTGAGCGGCACGCCGATCAGCGCCGCCGCTCCGGCGAGGAGTTCGTCAGCCATCCGGTCGAGGTGGCGAAGATCTGCGCCGGCCTGCGGCTCGACACCGAGACGCTCTGCGCAGCGCTCCTGCACGACACGGTCGAGGACACCAGCGCGAGCCTCGAGGACGTCGCCGCGAGCTTCGGTGAGCCCGTCGCACACCTCGTCGACGGCGTCACCAAGCTGACGGGGATCACCTTCGAGAGCCGCGACGAGAGCCAGGCCGAGAACTACCGGAAGATGATGGTCGCGATGGCCGCCGACGTGCGGGTCATCCTGATCAAGCTCGCCGACCGGCTCCACAACATGCGGACGCTGGGAGCCCTCCCGAAGCAGAAGCAGGTCGCGAAGTCCCGCGAAACCCTGGAGATCTACGCGCCGCTCGCCCACCGGCTCGGGATCCACGCGATCAAGTGGGAGCTGGAGGACCTCGCCTTCCAGGTCCTGCACCCGCGCAAGTACGACGAGATCAAGAAGCTGGTCAACCAGCAGCTCGCCGAGCGCGAGCGCTACGTCGAGGAGGCCGGTGAGTTCCTCGACCGGGAGCTGGCCAAGGTCGGGATCTCGGCCGAGATCTCGGGCCGGGCCAAGCACTTCTACTCGATCTACTCGAAGATGACCAAGAAGGGTCGCGAGTTCAACGAGATCTACGACCTGACCGCGATGCGGGTGATCGTCGGCTCCGTCAAGGACTGCTACGGGGCCGTCGGCGTCGTCCACACGCTGTGGAAGCCGTTGCCGGGCCGCTTCAAGGACTTCATCGCGACCCCGAAGCTAAACCTCTACCAGACGCTCCACACGACGGTGATCGGCCCCCAGGGCCAGCCGTTGGAGATCCAGATCCGCACGCGCGAGATGCACGAGCTCGCCGAGTACGGGATCGCCGCCCACGTCGTCTACAAGGAGAACGGCGGCAAGCCCAGCCAGGGCGCGGGCAAGGAGAAGATGACGTGGCTGCGCCACCTCCTCGACGAGGAGGGCGAGTCCAACGCCGAGGAGTTCCTCGAGGCGCTCAAGGTCGACCTCTTCGAGGACGAGGTCTTCGTCTTCACGCCGAAGGGCGAGATCAAGAACCTGTCGGCGGGCTCGACCCCGCTCGACTTCGCCTACGCGGTTCACACCGACGTCGGCCACCGCTGCGTCGGCGCGAAGGTCAACGGCAAGATCGTGCCGCTGCACTACCAGCTGCGCAGCGGCGACATCGTCGAGATCCTCACCGGCAAGCGCGAGCGCGGCCCCTCGCGGGACTGGCTCGGGCTCGTCCGGACCTCGCGCGCCCGCAACAAGATCCGCGCCTTCCTCACCCGCGAGCGCCGCGAGGACGCCGAGCGCGCCGGCCGCGAGGATCTCTCCGAGGCTCTGCGCAAGCGCGGCCTGCCGCCCGCGAAGGTGGCGGGCTCGCCGCTGCTCGTGGACGTGATCCGCGAGTCCGGGTTCCGCAAGGCGGAGGACTTCTACGTCGGCCTCGGCCAGGGCAAGATCAGCTCCAAGACGGTCGCCAACAAGGTGCTCCAGCGCCTCAAGCAGGGCGAGGCCGTCGCCGGCGACGAGGCCGAGTCACAGCTCGCGGGCGTGCTCGACGGCCGCGACGAGCGCCAGCGCCGGATCCAGGAGGCGACCGACTACGGCATCAAGGTCGAGGGCGTCGACGACGTGATGATCCGGCTCGCCAAGTGCTGCAAGCCCGTGCCCGGCGACGACATCGTCGGATACGTCTCGCTCGGTCGCGGCATCACGGTCCATCGCGACGACTGCAAGAACGTCCAGGCGCTGATGAAGTCGCCGGAGCGATTCACCCCGGTCTCCTGGGACGGCGACAACCGCACCTCCTACCGAATCGAGATCGCGGTCGATGCCTATGACCGGACCCGCCTGCTCGAAGACCTCTCGCGGACCTTCTCCGAAGCGGGCGTGAACATCCTCGAGGCCCGCTGCAACACCAAGCACCCGATGGTGCACAACCGCTTCGTGGTCGAGGTCGGTGACACCACGCAGATCAAGGCGTGCATCTCCCGCCTGCGCCAGGTCGAGGCGGTCTTCGACGTCTACCGCGTCACGCCCGGCAGCTAGCGAGCGGCAGCCCCGGCCACCGCGCCGGCCACCGTCTGCCCCCGGCCACCGCCAGGGCGAGAGGACGGAGAGCGACCGGTGACAGAAAGCACGGTCTCGACGCAGGAACGGCGCATTCGCGTCTGGATCGGTGACAGCTGTGGCGGCAGAGTCGCTCGCGTGCCACCTGCGCTGCGAGAAGAGGGGAACATGCGCCCCATATACGCAGCAGAGGCCGCCGGCGAGCTCGCCGCACGAACGTTCGGGGCGATCGCCCGCCGGCAGATCCTCGAGTTGGGCCTCGGGGCGTCGCGTATCCGTGACTGGAAGCGGGTAGGGCGCCTGCACCCCACCCGCTACCGCGGCGTCTACGCCTGGGGGCGGCCCGATCTGCCGGAGAAGGGCGGGCTGGCGGCGGGGCTCCTCTACGCGGGAAGGGGCTCGGCGCTGGACGGGCTGAGCGCGCTGTGGTGGCAGGGGCTGCTCGAGCACCGGCCCGAGAGGATCAACATCGCCTCGCCCCGGCGCGCCTCCTCCTGCGCGGATCTGCGCATCCTCCACCCACTTCGGATCGAACGCCATGTGCACGAGGATCTGCCCGTCGTCGATCTCGCGCGTTCGCTGCTCGTTGCCTCCGCGGAGCTCGAGCACAACTCGCTGCGCCTCGTGCTCGCCAGGGCCGACTACGACAAGGACATCCCCTTCTCCCTGCGCTCACTGCAGGAGGCGATCCGGAGGGGTCCCGAGGGCAGCAGAGCCCTTCGAGCCGCGATGGCCGCCCACCTGCCGCAACTCGCACGCTGCACAAGCCCGCTGGAGATCGACTTCGTCCTGCTCTGCGAGGCGAACGGCATCCCCATTCCCGAGCCGAACGTCCGCAAGGGACGGTTCGTGCCCGACATGACCTGGGAGGAGGCCAGGCTGATCGTGGAGTTGGACGGAAGGGATGCTCATACCTCCGAAGCGCAGCGAGCGACCGACGCGAGCAGGCAGAAGTGGCTGGAGTCGCTCGGCTACACCGTCATCCGCTTCAGCTGGGGCGAGGTCCACTTCCGCGAAGCATGGGTGGCGGGCCGGGTCCGGGCCCTCCTGGCTCGCTAGCCCAGCGCCGCTCGCACCCGCTCCGCCGCTGCCGCCATCTCGCCCTCGCCGTACTTGTGGCGTGGCCAGAAGAAGCCGCGGAGGCCGTCCTTGCGGACGCGGGGGACGACGTGGAGGTGCAGGTGCGGAACGCTCTGGCTGACGACGTTGTTCATCGCCATGAAGGTGCCGTCGGCACCCATCGCCTCGCGGACGGCGGTGGCCAGCCTGCGGCCGTTGAGGAAGAACCGCTCCACCTGCTCGTCCGGAAGGTCCTCGATCGTCTCGAGGTGCTCGCGCGGGACGAGCAGGACATGGCCCGGGAAGAGGGGGCGGACGTCGAGGAACGCGACGGTCGCCTCATCCTCGAAGACGATCTCCGCGTCGAGCTCACCCGCGACGATCGCGCAGAAGATGCAGTCGTCGCCCGCCACCGCCACAGCCACCGCCTAGGCGATGACCTTCAGCGCGGCGGCATCGAGCTCGAGCTCGAGCTCGGTGTGGAGGCCGATGTAGTCGCCGTCCACCTGTACCGGGAACGGCCGCCAGGCCCCGTTGGCGTCGCGGGAGGCGGACTCGATCCGGGCGCCGTCAAGCCCTTCGAAGTGGTCGATGTGGCGGTGGTCGCCGGCGGTCGAGCGGGAGCCGAGGACGCGGGCCGCGATGAAGGGCGTGTCGCGCTGGGTTGCGCGCCCGAGCACGGCCAGCGAAAGCGAACGCGAGTCGAGCGCGACGCCGTCGCAGATGTTCAGCTCGCGCCCGCGGAAGTAGCTGTAGGGGGTCGAGTTCTGGCAGATCGCGGTGACGCCCTCGGCGCTCCCGTTCTCCGTCTCGACGCTGAGCCGGACCGGGTCGCGCAGGTACTGGGAGTAGAAGCTCCTGACGGTCGCCCACGTGTAGTAGTAGGGGCCGAAGCGGTGCTTCATCCGCGGGTGGGAGTCGACCTGGTTGGCGGCGGAGGCGTCGATCCCCGCACCGCAGGCGAAGACGAAGCGGCGCCCATTGGCGATGCCGAGGTCGATGGCGCGGGGCTCGAACCGATCGGCGCACCCGAGCAGGTGCTCGGTCGCGTCGACGACGTCGTTGGGAATCCCGAGGGTCCGCGCGACCACGTTCGTGGAGCCGCCCGGGAGCACGGAGACGGGGATGTCGGTCCCGGCGAGACCGTTGGCGACCTCGTTGAGCGTCCCGTCGCCGCCGAACGCGACGACGATGTCGTAGCCGCCATCGACCGCCTCGCGCCCGATCTCGGTCGCGTGGTTCTGCGACTCCGTCGAGACGGCCTCGACCTCGTAGCGGCCCTGCAGCGCATAGACGACGAGGCTCTTGAGCCGGTCGGAGACCGTCGTCGCGTATGGGTTGACGATGATCAGCATCCGCTTCTTCTCCGGGCGCCGGTCCGCGTGGGAGGCGCTCTCGGGGAGGTCGGCGGGGGGGAGGGTCTGCGGCGCGCTGGTCACTCCGCCTTCATACCCGAACGACGTGCTCGGTTACGGGCGGGCCCGAGTTGCGAGGGCACGAGGGCCGTCGCGGCCCGGGCTTCAGCTGCGGATCTGCTCCAGCACCGCGTCGCGCTTCGCCTCCATGTCCTCGCGCGAGATCAGCGACTCGAGGTTGAGCCGAAGCAGCGGCTCCGTGTTGGAGGGGCGGACGTTGAAGTGCCAGTCGTCGTAGTCGACGGAGACGCCGTCCAGCCACGTCACCTCCGCGTCCGGATGCGACTCCGCGATCTCCTTCATCTTCGCCTCGGGGTCGGCGACCTCGGAGTTGATCTCGCCGGAGATGAAGTACTTGGAGCGCAGGTCACCAACCAGCTCGGACAACCTCCGTCCGGACTTCGAGAGCAGCTCGAGCACCAGCAACGCCGGGATCGTCCCGGTGTCGGCGTTGTAGAACTGGCGGAAGTAGTAGTGGCCTGAGACCTCACCGGCGAACTCGCCCCCGATCTCCTTCATCGAGCGCTTCATGAACGCGTGCCCGACGCGGTTGATGTGGGGGGTGCCACCCGCAGCCGTCACCGTGTCGGGAACCGCCCGGCTCGCCCGCACGTCGTAGAGGATGTCGGCGCCCGGGGCCTTCTCCAGCACGAGCTCGGCCAGCAGCGCCGTGAGGAAGTCGCCGTCGACGAACTCGCCCTGGTCGTCGATGAAGAAGCAGCGGTCCGCGTCGCCGTCCCAGGCGATCCCGACGTCGGCGCTCTCGGCCCGGACCCGGTCGATGATGAACGTCCGGTTCTCGGGCAGCAGCGGGTTCGGCTCGTGGTCGGGGAAGTTGCCGTCGGGGACCCAGTAGGTCGCGATCAGGTCGAGCGGCAGCCGGTCGAGCAGCGGCCCGACCATCTGTCCCGCCATGCCGTTGCCGCCATCGACGACGACCTTCATCGGCTGGATCGCTTCGGCGTCGACGAAGGAGAGCGCCCGCTCCTCGAACTCGGCCGTGATGTCGACCTCCTCCGCCGAACCACCACCCGGGGTGTCGCCGAGGCCGGCGAGGATGAGGTCGCGGATCGCGGTGATGCCGGTGTCGCCGGAGAGCGCCAGGGCTCCCTCCCGGACCAGCTTCACCCCGGTGTAGGCCTTCGGGTTGTGGGAGGCGGTGATCATCGCGCCGCCGTCGAGCTCCCGCGCGCCGACCATGAAGTAGAGCATCTCGGTGCCCACCATCCCGGCGTCGAGGACGTGCGCGCCCTCGGCCTCGAGCCCCTCGCGCAGCCGTCCTGCCATCTCCGGAGCCTGCAGGCGCATATCGCGGCCGACGCCGACGCGCAGGTCGCCGACGGGCTTGCCGCGGAGGTCGGCGAGAACGCGGGCGAACGCCCGGCCGAGGAGGAAGTTGGTGTCGCCGTCCATCTCGCCGCCGTAGAGGCCGCGGACGTCATAGGCCTTGAAGATCCCCTCTTGGACCGACCCCGGTCCGCCGTTCGCGTCGCTGCCTTCCGTGCTCAACTGAAGCCTCCTTCGAGGGCGTCGTAGGTCTCTTCCAGCGACTGGGGCATCACGCGCGTGTCCGCCAGCACCGGCATGTAGTTGTTGTCGCCGGCCCATCTCGGGACGACGTGCAGGTGGATGTGCCCTTCAACGCCGGCGCCCGCGACCCTGCCCTGGTTGACCCCGATGTTGAAGCCCTCCGGGGAGTAGACGGACTCCATCTTGCGGATCGCCTGCTGGGCGAGGTCCATCATCTCCGCCAACACCTCGGGCTCGATGTCCTGCAGCGCCCCGATGTGCTCGAACGGGGCGACCATGAGATGGCCGCTCGTGTACGGGTAGAGGTTGAGGATCACGTAGGCGCGCTCGCCGCGGTGCACGATCAGCGCCGCGCGGTCACCCTCAGGCCCCCCGGATGCCCCGGATGCCCCCGATGCCCCGGATGCCTCTTTGGGCTTGGCGCAGAACACGCAGTCGGTTTGCTTGTTGGCGGTCGACACGTAGCGGAGGCGCCACGGCGCCCAGATCCGATGATTGGCCATCGGCGCCGGACTCTAGTCGCCGTGCCGACGGGCTCGGGATTCCGCCGACGCGCGGGCCGGGCCGGCGCTGTCTCAGAGCCAGTCGCGGCTACGGAAGTAGCCGAGCATCCCGACCAGGATCGCCACCATCACCCCGATGACCACGTAGAAGTCGGTCGCGTCGCCCTCACCGGGAACGCCGACGTTCATGCCCCAGATGCTCGCGATCAGGGTCATCGGCAGGACGATCACGCTGATCGCCGTCAGCACGCGGAGGATCTCGTTGACCCGGTGGTTGATCACCGACTCGTTCGTGTCCTCGAGTGCTTCGACGATCTCCTTGTAGTTCTCGAGCATGTCCCAGATGCGCTCGTGCGCGTCGACGATGTCGTCGAAGTAGAT
The DNA here is from genome assembly GCA_020636895.1 of Thermoleophilales bacterium. Lineage (GTDB taxonomy): Bacteria > Actinomycetota > Thermoleophilia > Solirubrobacterales > 70-9 > RHKX01. Next base: position 937,653 of record JACJWZ010000001.1, read on the forward strand.
CTCGAGGTCGAGGTCCGGGGCGAGGAAGCGGTTCTTGACGTGCTCGAGGTCGCGTAGGACCGGCCGCTGTGGCCGGATCACCTTGCGGAAGTTGATGATCTCCTGCTTCACCTTGGAGATATCGCGGACGACCTCCTGCGAGCGCTCCTCCTCGAAGATGTCGGTCTCGACTGCGTCGAGCTTGTTGCCGATCTTGCGCAGCATCGGAAAGCAGTAGTCGAAGCTGTCGTCGACGATCCGGTAGAGCAGATAGCCGGCGCCGCGGGAGAAGAGCTTCTCGCGCGTCTCCTCGCTGGAGCGGCAGCGCTCGAACAGGTACTCCACCGGCTGCAGAGGCTGGTTGGGGATCGTGATCACGAAGTCGGGCCCGACGAACATGTCGAGCTCGCCGACGTTGAGCCTCCCGACCGCGCGGTCGAACACCGGCAGGTGCAGGACGATGAAGAGGTAGTCGGGGTACTCGTCGATCTTCGGGCGCTGGTTACGCGAGGCGACGTCCTCGAGGTCGAGCATGTGGAACTCGAAGTGCTCTCCGAGCCAGGCCCACTCGGTGGCCGTCGGGCGCTCGATGTTGATCCAGCGCAGCCCTTCGCCCTGGACGATCTCGACGTTCGGCTCAGCCGCTGCGGCGGGAGCGGCAGGGGCAAGCTCCACCGAGCGGTCGGTGCGTCGCAGCCGGGGCTTCGGAAGGTTCGGCATGGCTCGGACTGGAAGGCTCGCTGGGCTCCATCGACCTGACAAGGTTACGCCAGCGGTCCAAGCCGATCCCGGCTCCGTCGGGACCCGGTTGGTATATTGCCGCGCACATAGACCGCCACATCCAGAGGGGTGGAGGGAACTGGCCCTACGAAACCCCGGCAACCGCTTCAGGCGACAGCTTGAAGAAAGGTGCCAATTCCATCAGGTGGATACCTGGGAGATGTGAGTGGGGAGTTCCACTCGGGACCTCTGCTCGCACCGGCAGAGGTCTTTTTCATAAGCAAGCGAGTGGAAACGGAGTAATCGGATGTCATCGACGTTGCAGGGACTCAGGTGCAAGGAGTGCAAGCGGGAGTACCCGCTCGAGGCGCTCTACTTCTGCCCCGACTGCTTCGGCCCGCTGGAGGTCGCCTACGACTTCTCCGGCCTCGACGCCGAGGAGGTGCGCAGGCGCATCCAGGCCGGCACCACCGGGATCTGGCGCTACGCGGACTTCCTGCCCTTCGAGACGCGTCCGGCTAGCTCGCTCGAGCCCGGCCTGACGCCGCTGGTCAAGGCCGATCGCCTCGCCGAGAAGCTCGGCGTCGGCGAGGTCTGGATCAAGAACGACGCCGCCAACCCGACCCACAGCTTCAAGGACCGCGTCGTCGCCGTCGCCCTCGCGAAGGCAATCGAGCTCGGATTCGACACGATCGCCTGCGCGTCGACCGGCAACCTCGCGAACGCCGTCGCCGCCCACGCGGCCGCGGCGGGGATCGACTCCTACGTGTTCGTGCCGTCCGACCTCGAGGAGCAGAAGCTGCTCGCGACGGCTGTCTATGGGACGACGCTCGTCGGTGTCGACGGCGCCTACGACGACGTCAACCGCCTCTGCACCCAGCTCGCCGAGGAGCGCGGCTGGGCGTTCGTGAACGTCAACCTGCGGCCCTACTACGCGGAGGGCTCCAAGACCCTCGCCTACGAGACCGCCGAGCAGCTCGGCTGGCGGCTGCCCGACAAGATCGTCGCCCCGATCGCCTCGGGCTCGCTGTTCACCAAGATCGGCCGCGGCTTCACCGAGTGGCTCGACCTCGGGCTGATCGAGGGCGAGCTGCCGGCGTTCCACGGCGCCCAGGCGGCCGGTTGCAGCCCGGTCGCCAACGCGTACGCCGAGGGCCACGACGTCTGCCGCCCGGTGCGCGCCGACACGATCGCCAAGAGCCTCGCGATCGGCACCCCCGCCGACGGTCCCTACGCGCTCGACCTCGCCCGTACCACCGGTGGGTCGATCGAGTCGGTGAGCGACGACGAGATCCGCGCCGGCATCCGCCTGCTCGCGGAGACCACCGGGATCTTCACCGAGACGGCCGGTGGCGTCACCACCGCGACGCTGGCCAAGCTCGCGGAGGCCGGTGAGCTCGGGACCGACGACCGGGTGGTCGTCTACATCACCGGCGAGGGCCTGAAGACCCTCGACGCTGTGCGCGAGGGCTTCGAGATGCACCGGATCGAGCCCACGCTCGAGTCCTTCGCCGAGACCGTCGCCGAGCCGGCGCTGGCCTGAGGGCGAGCTGCAGCGGCGCCGACCCGTCGGCGCCCGACCACCCGACATCCCCCATCGTCTAGGTTTCGCGGCCACCGCCTGAGAGGACAGAACCGATGCCCATCACCGTCAAGATCCCAGCCCAGCTCCGACCCGCAACCGGTGGCGAGGGGGAGATCGAGATCGAGTCGGCCGCGACCGTCGGTGACGCGCTCGACGCCGTCTTCGCCCAGCACGACGGGCTCCGCGAGCGAATCACCGAGGACGGCGACCTGCGGCGCTTCGTCAACGTCTACGTCTCGGGTGAGGACATCCGGTTCCAGGACGGGCTCGAGACGGCGGTCGCCGACGGTGCCGAGGTGACGATCCTGCCCGCCGTCGCGGGCGGCTGAGGATCCGCCCGGCGCCTTGGCGCCCTCTCGTCCCGAGCCGGTCGCGATCCTCTGCGGCGGGCGCGGTACCCGTCTGCAGGAGCACACGCACGCGATCCCGAAGGCGCTGGTCGAGATCGGGGGGCGGCCGATCCTCTGGCACGTGCTGCGGATCTACGCCGCGCACGGCTTCGAGCGGTTTCTGCTGCTCTGCGGCTACAAGGGGGAGATGGTGGCCGACTTCGCCGCGGCCGCGGAGCTTCCCGGTGAGGTGGAGGTCGAGTGCGTCGACACAGGCCTCGACACGCCGACGGGGGGTCGCGTCGCCGCCGTCGCCGACCGGCTCGGAGGCGGAACCTTCGCGCTGACCTACGCCGACGGGGTCGCCGACGTCGACCTCGGCGCCTCACTCGAGTTCCATCGTGAGCACGGTGCCGCGGCGACCGTGACGTTGGTGCGCCCGCACGCGCAGTGGGGTGTCGCCAGGGTCGGGGAGGAAGATCGGATCGAGGGCTTCGTCGAGAAGCCGCGCATGGAGCAGTGGGTCAACGGCGGTTTCATGTTCTGCGAGCCGCGGGTCCTGGACGAGCTCGGTCCGGGGAGCGTCCTCGAGCACGAGCCGCTGGAGCGACTGGCGGCGGCCGGGGAGCTGCGGGGCTGGCGGCACGAGGGCTTCTGGGACTGCATGGACACCTACAAGGACGCGGTCGTCCTCAACGACCTCTGGGCTGCGGGAGCGCCTCCGTGGCGCGTCTGGGACGGGGCCGCCGCCCCGGATCCCGGCGGCGTCGCGCCATGAGAAGGGCGCTGGTCACGGGTGGGCGCGGCTTCGTCGGCGCCTGGCTCTGCCGCGAGCTCCTCGAGCGCGGGGTGGAGGTCCGCTCCCTCGATCGCCGCGGACCTCACGAGCGCCCTTCGACCCTGCGGCTGCTCGGCGTCGACGGCGACGTCGAGGAGGTCGAGGGAGACCTGCGCGATCGCGCCGCGGTGACGGCTGCCTTGGCTGGGGAGGACACGGTCTTCCACCTCGCCGCGGAGACGATCGTCGGGACCGTCAAGGCCGATCCGGTCGGCGGCTTCGAGACCAACGTCGCCGGGACCTGGACGCTGCTCGAGGCCTGCCGGAAGGAGGGGACCGAGCGCGTCGTCGTCGCCTCCTCCGACAAGGCCTACGGCGCCCACGAGGAGCTCCCCTATCGCGAGGACCTGCCCCTGCAGCCGACGGCTCCCTACGAGGCCTCGAAGGCGGCGACCGACCTGATCGCACGTTCCTACTGGCCCGCCTTCGGGCTGCCCGTCGCGGTCACCCGCTTCGCCAACATCTACGGCGGCGGCGATCTCAACTTCTCGCGGCTCGTCCCCGAGGCGGTGTGCGCGGTCCTCGACGGCCGCCGCCCGGTGCTGCGCTCCGACGGATCGCCGGTGCGGGATCTGCTCTACGTCGAGGACGCGGTCGGCGCCTACCTGGCCATCGCCGCCGCGCTGGACCGCGACGACGTGCGCGGGGAGGCGTTCAACGCCGGCGGCGAGCGTCCCTACTCGGTGCTCGAGATCGTTTCCGCGATCACCGATGTCGCCGGCTCCGACGTCGAGCCGGACGTCCGGGGCAGCGGCAACCCCGACGGCGAGATCGACCGCCAGTACGTCGACGCCTCGAAGATCGACGAGCGGTGCGGATGGCGGCCGCGGGTGGCGTTGGAGGAGGGGATCGCACGCACACTCGCGTGGTACCGAGAGCGCCCGGAGATCCGCCCGGCCTGATCGCAGCCAAGCGGCCGGCCGCTGACCGCGGTCTCCCGGCTCCGACTCTCACCGCTCGCCGGTTTAGGCGACTGAACGCAGCAAACGTGCGTAGCGGCGAGTCACCGTTGCGGCGCTGAACTCGCTGAGGGCGGCCCGGCGCAGCCGCTCGCGGTCCCAGCTGCGGCTCCGGATCGCCTCGATCGCGGCGCCCACGTTGTCGGGCGTCGGGTCGTCGATCGGCTCGCCGACGTCGATCCCGAGGCTGTCGCGGATCTCGCGCAGCGTCGGCCCGAATCCGGCGACCGGAGCGCCGGCGGCGAGCGCCTCGATCATCACGAGGCCAAACGACTCGCTGAAGGAGGGCAGGCAGACGAGCTCGGCGGATCGCATCACCTCGATCACCGCGCCGACGTGGAGCTTCGGCTTGACGAACGGCGCGAACTCGACCCGGTCGCCGATCCCGAGCTCGCTCGTCAGCGCGCGCAGCTCCTCCTCGAGCGGGCCGCGCCCCTGCATCGTCACGCTCAGCCCGGGCGTCGCCGCGGCTGCTCGCAGCACCGCCGCGGCGTTCTTGCGCGGGTTGAAGGAGCCGACGAACGCGACGCCCTCGCGCGGTCCGGAGACGTCGATGCCCGGCTCGGCGAAGCCGGGCTGCAGCGGGTTCGGGATGACGAGCGCGCGCTCGGGGTAGCGGAGCCCGAGCTCAGCCGGCCCGAGGTCGCGTGTGTAGGCCGAGGGGAAGACGACCGCGCTCACCGAATCCAGCCCGGCCTGCGCCGCACGGCGGTAGCGCTCGGCGCGTTCCTCCTCGCCCTTGGCGCGGATCGCGCGCCACTCGTGGACCACGGCGACGACCGGGAGCTCCGGGGCGACCGCGTGCTGCACGCGCGAGTAGCGGGCGCCGTTGAAGGCCGCGAGGTTGTTGAGCAGCACGACGTCGGGCCGCTCGCGTTCAAGCAGGAGGGAGGTGAAGCGCCGGGGCCTGCCCTCCTTCGGCTGCATGAAGATGGGCAACGGCGCCTTCGATTGCGCCCTGAGCCTGAGGACGCGCTGGGGCGGTGGGATCAGTACCCCGATCGGATCGATGCGATGGCGCCAGGGGTGGAGCCGGAGCTCGTCGAGCAGGGTGACGTTGAAGCGGGTGACGCCGCCGCGCAGGCGGCCGCCCCACTCGGGTGGGATCGGCCCCACGGTGAGCAGCCGCGTGCGCATCGCCCCGGGGGGCGGCGGCATCCGCGGCGCGCGCCGGCTCAGGTTCCCTCCCCGTCGGTCATTCCGGCCGCGGCACCTCCGCGGTCCGGCCGCAGACCGGGCAGGCGTCACCCTCTCCGGGACCCTCGCCGTGGCAGAGCGGGCAGTCGCTGAGCTCCTCCAGCGTGCCGAGGAGGTCACGGACCGCGCAGACGAGCAGGCGCTCCTCGTCGACCTCGATCCAGACCCCGGCGCTCGCCGGGAAGACGACGTGGTCACCGGGGGCGACCGGCATCTTCACCCCGGCGGACTCCCACCAGTCGAGCCCGGGCCCGACGGCGACGACGACGCCGTGCTGCGGGGGCGGCTCGCGCGTCCCCGGCGGCACCACGAGGCCGGAGCTGCGGACCCGGTCGGGCTCGAGCTCCTTGATCACGACCTGGTCGAATAGCGGGCGGAGGACGTGGCGCATCGACCTGAGGTTAGTGCCGGGCAGGCGGGCGCAGCGGGTCTGGGATGCTGGCGGCGTGCGGAAACCGGTGATCGCGACCACGGCATGCGTCGCCCTCCTGGTGGGGTTGCCGGTCGCGGGGTGCGGCGACGAGGAGCCCGACGCGACGAGCGGCTCGGCCACGGTGGGCGGCGGCGAATCGACGCCCGCGACGCAGCCGGCAGCCACGACCTCGACGACGACGGAGCCGGCCGCTCGAGCGCTGGTCCCGCCCCCTTGCCCGCCCTCCGACAACTGCGAGCGCGCATCCGGCGAGATCCTTTACGTCGAGCGCGTCGACCCGGACGGTGACGGGGATGCGCACTTCGTCCTGCTCAGCCGCGAGAGCATCACGGCGCCCGGCGTGTCCGTGATCGACGTCCGTGTCGACCTGCGGCCGAGCCCGCTGCCTCGTCCGGGCGATCAGCTCGCCGCCTCCGGCCCTGTGTATGAGGGCAGCTATGGCCAGCGGCAGATCCAGGCCGACGCGATCAGGTTCCGGCGGATCGGCTGACGGCCGTTTCCGGTTGTCCGTTGCGCGCCGCTGCGAAGGCGCTATATGCTCCCGCGCGTTCGCGGGCGAGCGGGGCGCCACGCGAGCCAGGTAGCCGGCCCGGCGGCCTGAGACCAAACAGGAGGAGAGAGAACTTTGAAGACGGCTTCCCGGCTGCTCGCAGTCATTTTCGGGGTGTTCATCGCGATCGCGCTCACCGGCGCGCTAGTCGCCAACGCAGCCGACTCCGGCGTCGCCGCCAAGAAGGCGAAGGTGAAGCTGAAGGTCTCCGGGAAGGGCCAGACGACCCTGCTCAAGAAGGGCATCAAGGTCAAGGTCACCGTCAAGAGCAAGAAGAAGGTCAAGACGAAGCTGAAGGCGACGTCGACGACGTTCGACGACCCGGCCGCGAAGTCGCTCGCGAAGACCAAGAAGGTCACGCTGAAGCCCAAGAAGAAGAAGGGCAAGGGCAAGGGCGGCAAGAACCGCAAGGGCGGTGGCAAGAAGCTGAGCAAGACCGTGAAGCTGAAGCTGACCTCCTCCGGCAAGGACGCCGTCTCCTCGTGCGAGGCCCGCACAATCACCGTCAAGGCCGGCAAGAGCAAGACTTCGTTCGACCTCGTCCGCGACACCGCCGACTGCAAGCCCGGCACGGTCGATCTCTCCCGTGCCAGCGAATGCGACTTCATCGGCAACCAGGACCAGTCGATGTGCATGGTCCCGTTCCCCGACGACTTCTACACGCGGTCCGACGCCGACTCGGCGACCGGCCGCCGCATCGACTTCAAGACCTCGGCGATGCCGGCCAACGACGCCGGCGTGCACATCGCGGCCGACTCGTACAACCTGAACGACGGGTTCAGCCCGGGTGAGACGATCGTCGTGCGGATCCCGGGGATCAACACCCAGGCCGACCTCGACGCCAACAACCACCCGCAGCTCGCGCAGCTCGGCACCTACGCCGACGCCGACACGTCGTTCGTCGTGATCGACGCACAGACGGGCGAGCGGCAGCCGATCTGGGCCGAGATCGACTCGAACTCGACCGATCCGAACCGCACGGCGGTCCTGATCCACCCGTCGGTGAACTTCGCCTCCGGCCATCGCTACATCGTCGCGATCCGGAACCTGAAGTCGGCGGATGGCACCCAGCTGCCGGCACCGGCCGGGTTCCGCTACTACCGCGATGACCTGCCCTCCGACGAGGCCGCGATCAACGATCAGCGCGATCGCTTCGACGGGATCTTCGACAAGCTGAAGAGCGCCGGCATCAAGCGCAACAACCTCTACCTCGCATGGGACTTCACGGTCGCGACCGACGAGAACATCGCCGGCCGCGTGATGAAGATGCGCGACGAGTCCTTCGCCGATCTCGGCGATTCGAACCTGGCGGACGGCGTCGTCACCGGGGATGCGCCCAACTTCACGGTCACGACCGTCAACGACTACCCGACGCCCGGCGACAACGCCAACATCGCCCGCCGCATCCGTGGCACCTTCGAGGTTCCCTGCTACCTGACCGGCGGCTCGCCGGTGCCGTGTGGGCCCGGCGCGACCATGCCTCTCGACTCGAACGGCATGCCGTCGCAGCAGGGCACCTACGACGCCAACTTCGACTGCGTCATCCCGCGTGCGGCGGTCGACGGCGGCACGCCGACGCCGGCGCGTCCGTCCGTGTACGGCCACGGCCTGCTCGGATCGGCCAGCGAGGCCAACTCGAGCAACCAGACGTCGCTTGCGCGCGGCCACAACATCATCTCCTGCGCGACCGACGAGCTCGGGCTCTCGGGAGCTGACGTCCCGACCGCCTTCGCGGCGCTCGGTGAGCTCGGGCAGTTCCCGAAGATCTCCGACAGGCTCCAGCAGGGTCTGCTCAACGAGCTTCTGCTCGGCAGGCTTCTGGTCAGCCCCGACGGCTTCGTCACCGACGGCGAGTTCCACGTCGATCGCACGACCGGCACGGCATCGGTGATCGACCCGGCGAAGCTGTACTACAACGGCAACAGCCAGGGCGGGATCATGGGCGGCGCGTTCATGGCGCTCTCACCCGACGCGACCCGTGGCAGCCTCGGTGTGCCCGGCATGAACTACTCGGTTCTGCTCAACCGCTCGGTCGACTTCGACACCTACGCCGAAGCCGGGCTGAACCCGAACTACACCGACATGCTCGAGCGGCCGCTCGTCCTGTCGATGATCCAGATGCTCTGGGATCGCGGCGAGGCCAACGGCTACGCGCATCGGATGACCACGAACCCGCTGCCCAACACGCCGCAGCACAAGGTGCTCATGAACGTGGCGTTCGGCGACCACCAGGTCTCGAACTTCACCGCCGACACCGAGGCGCGGACGATCGGCGCCGAGGCTCACGCCCCGGTCGTCGACGACGGACGCTGGCCCGGAGTCGATCAGCTCTGGAACATCCCGCGGATCTCGAGCTACCCGTTCACCGGCTCGGCGATCGTCTACTGGGACAGCGGTCCGACGCGGGACGATCCGGGCTCGGCCGACCCGGCTGAACTGCTCGGGACCGACCCGCCGCCGCTGGCCAACGTGCCCAACCGCAGCGGTGAGGATCCGCACAGCCTCCCGCGCCGGACCTCGGAGGAGCAGCAGATGGTCTCCGACTTCCTGCAGCCCGATGGGCTGAGCAACATCACCGACACGTGTATCGGCTCCGCCGGACCGGCCTGCCACGACTACACGTTCGGCGGCACCCGGGCTCCGGGCAGCTGAGGCAAGCCACAACCGACCGCCTGGGAGGGCAGCGATGACGCGGACCGACGCCGACCACAACCGGGGCGTCGTCGCGGCGACGCTGCTCCTCCTGACGGCGCTCCTGGTGCTGGCGCTCGGCGCCGGCAGCGCCGAGGCGGGCAAGGGCGGCAAGTCCCACCCCGAAGCTGGGGGTGAAGGCCCCCTCGCAGGCGAAGCTGCTCGACGGCGGCAAGGTCACCGTCACGATCAAGTCGAAGCGCAAGGCCAAGGTCAAGGTCGACGTCGCGCTGAAGCAGGACGGGACCAAGGCGAAGCTGACGAAGAGCAAGAAGGTCAAGGTCAAGCCGCGCAAGAAGGCGAAGGTCAAGCTGCCGGTCCGCGCGGACGCTGAGCGGCTCGTGCAGAGCTGCATCGATACGACGGTCGTCGCGACGGGCAAGGGCAAGGGCAAGAAGGCGACCGACAAGGCGAAGCTCAAGCGCGATCCGGCCCGTTGCGACGGTGAGACGCCGGTCGGGGTCGATCTCGCCCGGGCCGACCACTGCGACCTGATCGCACCGCTTGGCCAGCAGTGCCTGTTCCCGTACGCCAACGACTTCTACACCCGCTCCGACCCCTCGGCCGTGACGGGCCTGCGGCTCGACCTGAAGTCGGCCGCGATGCCGCAGAACGCCGGCGGCACACCGATCGACCCGACCGACATCAACCAGAGCGACGGCTTCAGCCCCGGCGCCCCGATCCTCGTGCGCGTGCCGGGGATGGACACCGCGCAGGCGTTCGCGAATACGAATCCGCCGCCGGTCACGAACATGGACGCGTCCTTCGCGACCGACGCCCCGGTCGTGCTCATCGACGCGGCGACGGGCGCGCGACAGCTGATCTGGACCGAGCTCGACTCGAACGCGACCTCGCCCGATCAGACCGTCCTCGAGATCCACCCCGGCAAGAACCTGACCGAGGGCCATCGCTACATCGTCGCTCTGCGAGGGATGAAGGACGCCTCCGGCGCGACCCTGTCGGCGCCCGAGGGCTTCCGCCTGCTCCGCGACGACGTCCCGACCGCGATCCCGGCGATCGAAAGCCGCCGCGAGCAGATGGAGCGGGTCTTCTCGGGGCTCGAGCAGGCAGGTATCTCACGCGGCGACCTCTATCTCGCCTGGGACTTCACGGTCGCGAGCACCCAGAGCACTACGGGCCGGATGCTCGCGATGCGCAACGACGCATTCGCCAAGCTCGGTGACACGAACCTGACCGACGGCACGATCCAGGGGGACTCCCCCGAGTACGCCATCACCGGCGTCACCGACTACCCGTCGTCGACGGCGTCGGGCCGTGGGGTCGAGTACGTGCGCACGGTCGAAGGGACGATCAAGGTCCCCTGCTACATGACCGATCCCGACGGCGCGGGTCCGCTGCATCCTTGCGATCCCGGCTCGAGGCTCAATCTCGACGCGAACGGCGTGCCGCAGCAGAACGGCTTCTACGACGCCCGCTTCGGGTGCGGCATCCCGCGCTCGGCCGTGACCGAGACGCCGCCCGCCTCTGACAACTACGTGGTCACCGACCCCGCCCGCCCGTCGATGTACGGGCACGGCCTCTTCGGGGAGTACGACGAGGTCTTCGCCGGCAGCGTTCGCCGCCTCGGCAACGAGAACGGCGTCCTCAACTGCGCCGCCGACTGGATCGGCATGGCGGATGAGGACGTGATCGGGGCCGCGTTCCCGGCCCTGCAGGACCTCTCGAAGTTCGGGCCGATCCCCGACAGGCTGCAGCAGGGGTTCCTCGACTTCCTCTACCTCGGCAGGGCGCTGATCCATCCCGACGGCCTGGCCGACGCCGCCGCCTTCAAGTTCAACGGCGATTCGGTCATCGACACCGATCACCTCTACTACTGGGGCAACAGCCAGGGCGGGATCGCAGGCGGCGCGCTGACGGCGGTCGCGACCGACTTCACGCGCTCGGTGCTCTACGTGCCCGGCATGACGTACTCGGCGCTGCTCCCCCGGAGCGTCGACTTCGACGATCCCGACCCGAGCGAGATCGACTACGCCTCGGTGCTGTACCCGGCCTACCCGGTCGAGTCGACCCGCCCGCTGGCGCTGACGTTGATCCAGTCGCTTTGGGATCGCGGCGAGCCGAGCGGCTACGCCAACCACATGACGAGTGATCCCCTGCCGGGAACGCCCGCCCACAAGGTGCTGATCCTGCAGGCGTACGGCGACCATCAGGTCGCGAACGTGCAGACCAACGTCGAGGCGCGCACGATCGGCGCCCCGCTGCGGCAGCCGGCCGTCGATTCGCAGCGGATCCCGAGCGCCTACGTGGACCTGTTCCCGCAGACGCCGACGCTCGGGGACCTCAGCGGCCCCGCGGCCGACGGGAACGGCTACTTCGTCTGGGACATCGGCCCGAAGCGCGACAACGGCTCCGGCGGCTACCTCGGCACCGACCCGCCGCCGATCACCAACACGCCCCCGCCCGGCGATGCCGCCGGGGTCGATCCCCATGACACGGTGGTCAACACCTCGCCGCAGGCGCGGGCGCAGATCGCCGCGTTCATCGACACCCCGGGCGCGATCACCAACCCGTGTGCAGCGAAGCCCTGCTACGCCGCGGGCTGGACCGGTTATCCGTAGGCGAATCCTCGACGGTCGCCCTCCACCGGACCTGTCACCGGGGAGCAGAGAAGAAGTCCACTCCCGGGCGACAGGTCCGCCGCCGGGCCCTTCATTGGGCTGCTTGGCGCGGATGCGACCGAGGCGGACGCGGCTCAAGAGCTGGTGGCGGGAGCCGATCGGGCTTCTGTGAAGCTCCGCTGCACGCAATGCCTCGACGAGGTCGGCGACGGCCTCGGCTACGAGGCCCCGAGCGGCCACGCGCTCTGCGGCCCCTGCTACTTCGCGCTCTGGGGCCCGGCGGGCAGGAGGAACTACTCCCCGGCCACCGAGAGCGGCCGGCCGCTGTCTCGCCGGCCGAAGAAGCCGGGGAGGACCTTCTGGATCCCGGGTCCGACGGGGGAGACCGACCCCGGCGTCGGCGAGTGGCGCCGCCGCCGCCGCCGCGGGCCCCGGGTCTGAGGCTGCACGGGGGGCACCAGCGGCGCAGGACGCGCCCGGAAGGATTCGAACCTTCGACCTCACGCTCCGGAGGCGTGCGCTCTATCCACTGAGCTACGGGCGCCGGGGTCGGCAGTCTAGGAGACCCCGGCCGCGCATACGCTTGCGCGCATGGACCTGGACGTCGTCTTCCTCGGCACCGGGGGCTCGGTGCCCTCGGCGCGGCGCAACACCGCGAGCGTCCTCGTGCGCCGCGGAGGCGATCGCATCCTGTTCGACTGCGGCGAGGGGACGCAGCGGCAGATGCAGCGCTCGACTGGGTTGATCCCCGTCGATTCGATCTTCATCACCCATCTGCACGCCGACCACTACCTGGGCCTGCCGGGGTTGCTGAAGAGCTACGACATGCAGGACCGCCCCGAGCCGCTCGACATCTTCGGCCCACCCGGGCTCGTCGACCTGTTCTCCTCGATCGCCCGGATCGTGGGCCGCCCCTCCTACGAGGTCACGCTGCACGAGCTCAACCGGGGCGAGCTGGTGGAGCGGGACGGATACGTGATCGAGCCCTTCGACGCCGACCACCGGATCGTCGCCAACGGGTACGCGCTCTACGAGGACGCGCGTCCGGGTCGCTTCGATCCCGAGGCCGCGCAGGCTCTCGGCGTTGAGCCCGGACCCGCCTACGGGGCGCTGCAGCGGGGCGAAGCGGTCCCGGGCCGCGACGGTGAGGTGCGTCCGGAGCAGGTGATGGAGGCCGATCGCCCGGGGCGCAAGATCGTCGTCACCGGCGACACGCGTCCCTGCGAGGAGACGCGGATCGCGGCACACGGAGCCGAGCTCCTCGTCCACGACGCGACCTTCTCGGCGGCCGAGCGCGAGCGCGCCGAGCTCACGGGCCACTCGACGGTCGTCGAGGCGGCGGAGATCGCCGCCGAAGCGGAGGTGGCGATGCTCGCGCTCGTCCACGTCTCCTCGCGCCATTTCATCCCCGATGTCCTCGAGGAAGCCCGGGCCGTCTTCTCGGGGACGGTCGCCCCGCGCGACTTCGACGTGGTCGAGATCCCCCTTCCGGAGCGCGGGTCGCCGCGGCTGCTGGAGAACGGCGCTCGAACCTGAGGTGGGCTCGGCCCGGCGCGAGCGCCGGCCCTCTCCGGTAGAAAGCGAAGCGATGAGCGCGGGAGGACCCAGCCGGCTCGGGGAGGTGACCCGTCTCGCTGCCGTGGCCGCCGCCGCCGTCGCGCTGCTCGCCCCAGCGCTCGCCGGCGCGGTCAAGGGGAACGTCAGGTTCGGAGGGGACACCGACCAGGGCCGCAAGGCCAAGCTCGTCGTCGACCAGCAGGGACGGGCTCAGCGCGGCGTCTGGACCGTCATGACCGACTGCAGCGGCCAGTACGAGGACTTCCGCGTGCGGGTGCAGATCCGCAGCCCGCTTGATCGCGCCACCCAGGACGGTTTCCGTGACGTCGGCTCGACGACCGACAGCGACGACACCTACAGCGTCCGCTACAGGCACGAGGTTGAAGGTCACTACACGAGCCGCAGGAAGATCAAGGGGAAGCTGTCCGTCGAGGCGGTCTTCAGGCGCAACGGCAAGAAGTACGTGACCTGCACCGCCGAGGGCCTCGGCTTCGCGGTCGTCAGGCTCGAGGCGAGCTGAGCGGCACCGTCTTCGCGCAACTTGGGCGAAGACGCCCGGGCTGCGGTCGACGGCACTGCTAGCCTCGTGCTCGCAACCGAACTCTTCCTTTAACCAGGTCCCGCGAGGCCGAGAAGGAGCGAGCATTGAGCGAGAGGATCGTTCTCGACAGCGATGACGTGCGCCGCACCCTGGTGCGGATCGCGCACGAGATCATCGAGAAGAACCCGGATTCCGGCGACGGCCGGGGGCTGGCGATCGTCGGGATCCACACCCGGGGCGCGGTTCTCGCCCGCCGCCTTCACGGGCTCGTCAGCGAGCTCTCCGGCGCGGAGGTCCCGATCGGCGACGTCGACATCTCGCTGTACCGCGATGACGCCCTCGGACGTGCACCCTCCGACACCCCCGTCGTCCACGCAACGCATCTCGACTTCGACATCGAAGGCAGGACCATCGTCCTCGTGGACGATGTGCTCTTCACCGGCCGCACCGTACGTGCCGCGATCGACGCGCTCTTCGACTACGGGCGGCCGCAGCGGGTCCAGCTCGCCGTGCTCGCGGATCGCGGCCATCGCGAGCTCCCGATCCGCCCCGACTTCACCGGCAAGAACCTGCCGACCGCCGGCGACGAGCGCGTCTACGTACGGCTCGAGGAGGTCGATGGTGAGGACGGGGTCGCGATCGCCGCCGCCCCCGTGGCGAGCAGCAACGGAGGAGGCGCGAGCGCATGAGGCATCTGCTGTCCATCGAGGACCTCGACCGGGCCGGCATCGAGCGCATCTGCGAGCGGGCGCGCAGCTTCGCCGACGTGGCCAGGCGCGACATCAAGAAGGTGCCGACGCTCCGCGGGCGCACGGTCGTCAATCTCTTCTACGAATCGAGCACGCGGACCAGCTCGTCCTTCGAGCTGGCCGCCAAGCGCCTCTCCGCCGATCTCGTCTCGATCAAGTCGGCCGGCTCCTCGGTGGACAAGGGCGAGTCGCTGCAGGACACGGTGGCAACGCTCACCGCCCTCGGCCCCGACGCCATCGTGATCCGCGCCCCGCATGCCGGTGCGGCGCAGCTGATCACCGGGTGGACCGACGCGGCTGTCATCAACGCCGGCGACGGCAAGCACGAGCACCCGACCCAGGCGCTGCTCGACGTCCACACGCTGCTCGAGCACCTGGGCCGGCTCGACGGCAAGCGGATCTGGATCGTCGGCGACGTCCTGCACAGCCGCGTCGCCCGCTCCTGCATCCGCGCGTTCGGGCTGATGGGCGCCGAGGTGACCGTCGCGGGCCCGCCGACGCTGATCCCGCGTGGCATCGAGGAGCTCGGCTGCGCGGTCAGCTACACGCTCGACGACATCGGTGAGGCCGACGTCGTCTACGGGTTGCGGATGCAGCGGGAACGCATGAACGGCTCCTTCGTGCCCTCGCTGCGCGAGTACGCGATCCACTACCAGCTCAACTCGCGGCGGCTGAACCCGCGTCAGCTCGTCATGCATCCGGGTCCGGTCAATCGTGGGATCGAGATCTCCCCGGAGACGATGGACGGCCCGTCATCGCTGATCACCTCCCAGGTCGCGAGCGGGCTCGTCGTCCGCATGGCGGTGCTCTACGAGGTGCTGGCCGGCGGCGAGCGTCCCCGCAGTGGACGCGGCGACGCCTCCTCGGGGGCGACGTCGCCGGCATCGATCGGAGAGCCGGCGTGAGCGAGCCCGTCACCAGCCTCGATTGGCGGGGCGCGGGCGACGGCGGGCCCGGTGATCTCGTGGTCCGCGGCGCCGTCGCGCTCGATCCGCGGGCCGGCCTCGAGCGTGAGTGCGACATCGTCATTCGCGACGGCCGGATCGCAGCAATCGCCGAGGCCGGCGCCGGAGAGGAGCCGGAGGGTGCCGAGGTGATCGACGCGGCCGGGATGCACGCGCTGCCCGCCTTCTTCGACCCCCACGTCCACCTCCGCACCCCCGGGCAGGAGTACAAGGAGGACATCGAGACCGGAACCCGCTCGGCGGCGGCGGGGGGCTACTGCGGCATCGTCGCGATGGCCAACACCGATCCGGTCGTCGATGAGCCGGAGACGGTTCGGGCACTGCGGGAGCGGGCGCAGACCGAGGCGGTCGTTCCCACCGGGTTCGTCGGCACGGTCACCAAGGGGATGCGGGGCGAGGAGCTGACCGAGATGGCGGAGCTGCGTGAGGCGGGAGCAGTCGGGTTCTCCGACGACGGCCTGCCGATCCGCTCAGCCGGGGTGATGCAGCGCGCGCTCCAATACCAGCACCTCGTCGGCGGCACGATCCTCCTGCACGAGGAGGATCCCGAGCTCACCCGCGACGGGGTCATGGGGGAGGGGGCGGTGTCCGCCGCGCTCGGATTGGCGGGCGTGCCCTCGATCTCGGAGTCGACGATGATCGCTCGCGACGGGCTGCTCTGCCTGTACGAGGACGCCACCGCGCACGTCCAGCATCTCTCCGCGCGCGAGTCGGTCGATGCGGTGGCGGCGGCGAAGGCGGTCGGCGCGAGGCTGACGGCTGAGCTCACCCCGCACCACCTGACGCTCACCGACGAGGCGGTGCGGAGCCTCGACGCCAACTTCAAGATGAACCCGCCGCTGCGGACCGAGGCCGACCGCCTGGCCCTGATCGAAGCGTTGCGCAGCGGCGTCGTCGACTGCATCGGCACCGATCACGCCCCGCACGCGATCAACGAGAAGAACGTCCCCTTCGAGGAGGCGAACATGGGCGTGATCGGGCTCGAGACCGCCTTCCCGGTCCTCTACACGGAGCTCGTCGAGCCGGGCGTGATCGACCTCGGGCTGCTCGTCGAGCGGATGGGCGCCGGGGCGGAGCTGTTCGACCTCGACCCGTCGACCATCGCCGTCGACGCCGAAGCCAACATCGCGCTGGTCGATCTCGACGCCGAATGGGAGGCCGGCGCCGACGGCTGGGAGAGCCGCTCCTCCAACTCGTGCTTCAACGGGCGCGCGATGCGCTCGCGGATCCTGATGACGATCATCGGCGGCGCCGTCGCGTTCAGGCGCCGCCGCTTCGCGGTGCGGGCGGCCTGATCGGGTGTCGCCGTCGCCGTTGCTAGCCTCGCCCCGCACCACGCCGGTTCCTTTAACCGTGGTCCCGCGAGGCCAGGAAGGGGCGAGAAGTTGAGTTCCAAGCTGCTGGACAGAGAACGCACTGCGCTCGTCGTCGTCGACGTTCAGGAGGGCTTCCGCAAGGCGATCCCCGGCTTCGACGGGATCGCCGCCGCGACCGCGACCCTGGTCCGCGGCGCCGCCGCGATCGGGGTGCCGATCCGCGTCACCGAGCAGTACCCGAAGGGGCTTGGGAGCACCGTCCCCGAGGTGGCCGATCACCTGCCCGATGGCGTCGAGCGTCTGCCCAAGACCGTCTTCTCCGCGGCGGCGGCCGAGGGATTCGACCTCGGCGGCCGCTCGCAGGCCATCGTCTGCGGCATCGAGACCCACGTCTGCGTCAACCAGACGGTGCTCGACCTCCTCGACCGCGGCGTCGACGTGCAGGTCGTGAGCGACGCAGTCGGCTCCCGCAGCGACGCCAACCGCGAGCTTGGGCTCAACAAGGCGGAGATGGCGGGTGCGACGCTCACCTCGGTCGAGACGGCGCTCTTCGAGCTGCTCGGCGCCGCCGGGAGCGACG
Organism: Thermoleophilales bacterium; assembly: GCA_020636895.1. Lineage (GTDB taxonomy): Bacteria > Actinomycetota > Thermoleophilia > Solirubrobacterales > 70-9 > RHKX01. Next base: position 955,221 of record JACJWZ010000001.1, read on the forward strand.
AGTTCAAGACCGTGCAGCGGCTCGTCCTGGAGCTCGCACCGTGAACGGGATGGCCGCCGAACCCGGATACGTCCTGCTCGAGGACGGCTCGCGGCTCGACGGCGAGCTCTGCGCCGCGACGGAGCCGGTCACCGGGGAGGTCGTGTTCAACACGGCGATGACCGGCTACCAGGAGTCGGTCACCGACCCCTCTTACGCGGGCCAGATCATCACCTTCACCTACCCGCTGATCGGCAACTACGGCGTCAGCGCCGAAGCGATGGAGTCCGACCGCGTGCATGCCCGCGCCGTGATCATGCGCGACGCCAAGAACGGCGAGGACGCCCCCACCTCCGAGCGCGGCTGGCTCGACTGGCTCGCCGACTGCGGCGTCACCGCGATCAGCGGCATCGACACGCGAGCCATCGTGCGCCACATCCGCGACGCCGGCGCCATGCGCGGGGGCATCTTCCCGGCGTCCATGGACGAGGCGGAGGCGATGGGCCGCGTCGAGGCCGAGCCGCGGATGGCCGGCGCCGACCTGGCGAGCACGGTCACGCCGCCGGAGCCCGTGATCCTCGACGGTCCCGGCCCGCACATCGTCGGCCTCGACACCGGGATCAAGCTCTCGATCGTCCGCCAGCTCCGCGAGCGCGGCTGCCGGGTGACGCTGCTGCCCTGCGGAAGCGGGCCGGAGGAGGTGCTCGCGCTCGATCCCGACCTCGTGTTCCTCGCCAACGGGCCCGGCGATCCGGCCGCGCTCGACCACGTCGTCGGAACCGTCCGCGAGCTCGTCGGCAAGAAGCCGGTCTTCGGCATCTGCCTCGGCCACCAGCTGCTCTGCCGAGCCGTCGGGCTCGAGACGTTCAAGCTGCCGTTCGGCCATCGCGGCGCCAACCACCCGGTCAAGGATCTGGCGACCGGGAAGATCGAGATCACCTCCCAGAACCACGGCTTCGCTGTCGTCGGGCCCGGCGGCGAGCAGCGCATGGAATCCGACGAGCCGGTGCGCTGGGAGACCGACTTCGGCACCGCCGAGCTCTCGCACCTGAACCTCTACGACCGCACCGTCGAGGGGCTGCGCCTGCTCGACGTCCCCGGCGGCACCGTTCAGTACCACCCCGAGGCGGGACCGGGGCCGCACGATGCGCGCTACCTGTTCGACCGCTTCCTGGAGCTGGCGCGATGATCTGGCCGCCGCCGAGCCGCTCGCTGGAAGGCTTGATCGTGGTCCTCGAACCGATCCGCGAGGATCATCGCGAGGGGCTGTTCGCGGCCTCCCTCGACCCGGAGACCTGGACCTGGATCGATCGCCGTGTGCCCGGGGACAGGGGCGAGTTCGATGCCTGGTTCGACCACAAGCTCACGGCCTCGGCGGCCGGGACCGAGTGGTGCTTCGTGACCACGAGGGCGGCTGACGGAGACCCGGTCGGTTCCTCGTCCTTCCTGGCGATCCGCCCCGAGCACGGCGGGCTCGAGATCGGTTGGACGTGGCTGCACCCCTCGGCGTGGCGCACCGGCGCCAACCGCGAGGCGAAGCTGCTGATGCTCGCCGAGGCTTTCGACGATCTCGGCGCGATGCGCGTCGAGTTCAAGACCGACGCCCGAAACGAGCGCTCCCGGGCGGCGCTCGAGGCGCTTCCCGCCACCTTCGAGGGCATCTTCCGCAAGCACATGCTGATGCCGGTCGCGGGCGTGCGCGACTCCGCCTACTTCTCGATCGTCGACGACGAATGGCCCGCGGTCAGGGCGCGGCTGGAAGCCTCGCTCGCGGATGTCGGCGGTGGTGGCGATGCCTAGGCGCGAAGACATCTCGAAGATCCTCCTGATCGGGTCGGGGCCGATCGTGATCGGGCAGGCGGCCGAGTTCGACTACTCGGGAACACAGGCCTGCAAGGTCCTGCGCGAGGAGGGCTACGAGGTCGTCCTCGTCAACTCCAACCCGGCGACGATCATGACCGACCCGGAGTTCGCCGACCGCACCTACATCGAGCCGCTGCTGCCCGAGGTGGTCGCGAAGATCCTCGAGCGTGAGCGCCCCGACGCGCTGCTGCCGACGCTCGGCGGGCAGACGGCCCTCAACCTCGCCAAGCGGCTCCATGACGACGGCACCCTCGAGCGCCTCGGGGTCGAGCTGATCGGCGCCGACTACGACGCGATCCACCGCGCCGAGGACCGCGAGGCCTTCCGCGAGACGATGGAGTCGGCGGGGTTGCGGATGCCGTGGTCGCTGATCGCGGAGTCGGTGGGCGACATCGACGCGGCCCTCGCTGACGGCTCGCTGAAGCTGCCGGCGATCATCCGGCCCGCCTTCACGATGGGCGGGCAGGGGGGAGGAGCCGCCGAGACCGAAACCGAGCTCCGCCAGATCGTCTCGGAGGGGCTCGCCGCGAGTCCGATCAACCAGGTCCTGATCGACGAGTCGGTGATGGGCTGGGGCGAGTTCGAGCTCGAGCTGATGCGCGATCGCAACGACAACGTGATCGTCGTCTGCTCGATCGAGAACATCGACCCGATGGGCGTCCACACCGGTGACTCGGTGACCGTCGCCCCGGCGCAGACGCTGACCGACCCGCTCTTCCAGGAGCTTCGCGACCAGGCGCTGAAGGTGATCCGCGCAGTCGGGGTGGAGACCGGCGGCTCGAACGTGCAGTTCGCGGTCAACCCCGAGAGCGGCGAGATCGTCGTCATCGAGATGAACCCGCGCGTCTCGCGCTCCTCGGCGCTGGCCTCGAAGGCCACCGGCTTCCCGATCGCGAAGATCGCCGCTCGCCTCGCCGTCGGCTACACGCTCGACGAGATCCCCAACGACATCACGCAGGCGACGCCGGCGGCATTCGAGCCGACGATCGACTACGTCGTCACCAAGATCCCGCGATTCGCCTTCGAGAAGTTCCCCGGAAGCGAAGGCAAGCTGACGACGCACATGAAGTCGGTCGGCGAGTCGATGGCGATCGGCCGCACGTTCAGGGAGTCCTTCGCGAAGGCGATGCGCTCGCGGGAGCTGGACTCCGCCGCGGAGATCCCGGCCGGTGACGAGGAGCTGCTCAAGCGGCTGCGCACCCCCTCCTCTGACCGATTCGACCTGATCCTCGCGGGCCTCGGACGCGGGATCGACGTCGAGGCGGTCCACGAGAGCACTGCGATCGACCTGTGGTGGCTGCGCGAGCTGCGGGAACTCGCTCTCGAGGGGGATGGGACCGAGGAACTCGAGCGCGTCTATCGCTCCGTCGATACCTGCGCCGCCGAGTTCGAGGCGCGAACGCCCTACTACTACTCAGGCCACGAGCGGCGCCCGAGTGGGCCGGTCGCGGGCGACGAGGTGCGCCCGGGCGAGCGGCCGAGCGTCGTCATCCTCGGCTCCGGGCCGAACCGCATCGGGCAGGGAATCGAGTTCGACTACTGCTGCGTGCACGCGGCGATGACGGTGCGTGAGTCCGGTCGCGAGGCGGTGATGATCAACTGCAACCCGGAGACGGTCTCGACCGATTACGACACCTCCGACCGGCTCTACTTCGAGCCCCTGACCGCCGAGGACGTGCTCGCGGTGATCGAGCGCGAGGACCCCGAGGGGGTCATCGTCCAGTTCGGGGGCCAGACTCCGCTGCGGCTTGCGAAGACCCTCGAGGACGCCGGGGTGAAGCTGCTCGGGACGCCGGTGGACGCGATCGACCTAGCCGAGGACCGGGGCCGGTTCGGGGACCTGCTGCGGCGGATCGGCGTCGAGCATCCGCCCTACGGGACCGCGCTCAGCGCCGCCGAGGCGATGGAGATCGCCGCCGACGTCGGCTTCCCGCTCCTGGTCCGGCCCTCCTACGTGCTCGGCGGCCGGGCGATGGAGATCTGCTACTCGACCGACGATCTCGCGAAGTACCTGGACCAGCACGTCAAGGCGAGCCCCGAGCACCCCTTGCTGCTCGACAGGTTCCTCGAGGACGCGATCGAGGTGGACGTCGACGCCCTCTGCGACGGGGAGGAGTGCGCGCTCGCCGGGGTCATGCAGCACGTCGAGGAGGCGGGCGTCCACTCCGGGGACTCCGCCTGCGTGCTGCCGCCGATGAGCCTCGGCGAGGAGATGCTGGGCAGGATCGAGGAGACGACCGCGAGGATCGCGCTCGAGCTCGGCGTCGTCGGCCTGATCAACATCCAGTTCGCGGTCGCGCGCGGAGAGCTCTACGTCATCGAGGCGAACCCGCGGGCCTCGCGCACGGTGCCGTTCGTCAGCAAGGCGGTCGGCGTGCCGGTCGCGAAGCTCGCGTGCCGGTTGATGCTCGGCGAGCGCCTGGCCGACCTCGACCTGCCGCGGATGCCGACCGGCCACGTCTCGGTCAAGGAGGCCGTGCTGCCCTTCTCCCGCTTCTCGGGAGCCGACACCGTGCTCGGCCCGGAGATGAAGAGCACCGGCGAGGTGATGGGCGTCGCCGCGGACTTCCCGACCGCGTTCGGCAAGGCGCAGGCGGCGGCCGGGGTGAGGCTGCCGAGCGCGGGCACGGTGTTCATCACGGTGACGGACGCCGACAAGGCGGCGGCCACGCAGCTCGCGATCAACCTCTGCGATATGGGCTTCGACATCGTCGCCACCGCCGGGACCGCGCAGGCGATCTCGCGGATGGGCGTTCCCGTCGAGACGATCCACAAGATCGCCGAAGGCTCGCCGAACGTCGTCGACAAGATCGAGGCCGGTGAGGTCGACATGGTCATCAACACGCCGACCGGGTCGGGCGCGCGGACCGACGGCTACGAGATCCGCAGCGCCGCGACGCGTCGCGGCATCCCCTGCATCACGACGATGACGGGGGCTACCGCAGCCGTCCGCGCGATCGGCGCGCAGCGCGGGGACGAGACCGTCCGCAGCCTCCAGGAACTGCACGGGACGGCCCCGGCGCCGACGACCGGGAGCGCGTAGGGCTTGGCTGCCTCCGCCCAGGGCGAGACCGGCGCCGACGGGCGCGTGCTCGCCCCGCTCGGTCGCCGCCGCTCGGCCGTCGTCGCCAACTCCCCCAGCGGCGGCTACACGCTGCTGACCGCCCTCGACCCCGATGGCCCGCTGCCGAAGGCGGGGCAGTTCTACATGCTGGCGGCCGAGCACGGCTGGGGCGGAGGGGGCGGGAGGCCGTTCCTGCCCCGCGCCTTCTCCGTCGCCGACGCCACGGCCGGGGAGACGGGCGTTCGGCTCACCTTCGTGCTCGAGGACGTCGGTCCGGGGACGCATGAGCTCGCCGGTCTGGCCGAGGGCGACGGCCTCCTGCTCACCGGGCCCCTGGGGCGTCCGTTCTCACCGCCACGCGACGTCAACCCCGGCGCGGCGGGCGCGATCCTCGTCGGCGGCGGCATCGGCCTCGCGCCGCTGGCGCTGCTGCGCCGCGACCTCGCCGCGCGCGGCTTCCCCGAGCGTTCCCTGCTCGGCTTCCGCGACGAGGCACACTCCGGCGGGCTCGAGCTGTTCCGCTGCTCGGAGCTGCGGCTCGCGAGCGAGGACGGTCACGCCGGCCACCGCGGCTACGTCACCGACCTGCTTGCGGTCATGCTCGAGGGCGACGACGCGGCCGCCACAGCGGTCGTCTACGCGTGTGGACCGCCGGCGATGTTGGAGGCCGTACGGGCGCTCTGCGAGGAGTGCGGCGTGGCCGCCGAGCTCGCGTTGGAGTCGCCGATGGCCTGCGGCTACGGGGCCTGCTTCGGCTGCGCGATGCCGTTGCGCGGTGGCGGGTACATGCGCCTCTGCGTCGACGGCCCGGTGGTCGATGCGGGTGCCATCGAGACGGCCCTGGTCGAGGGGGCCGGTCACCGATGAGCGCGGGCCCGACGAGCTTCTGCGGCATCGAGCTCGCGCACCCGATCATCAACGCGTCGGGGACCTTCGACGCTATCGCCGCCCGGCGCGCGTTCGGGGACGCCGTGGTGGAGCGCTTCCCGTTCAGCGCCTACGTCTCGAAGACCATCACCCCGGCGCCGCGAGCGGGCAACCCGCCCCCGAGGCTCTGGGAGGAGCCTGCGGCGATGGTCAACTCGATCGGGCTGCCGAACAAGGGCGCGGAAGGCTTCCTCTCGACCGATCTCCCGGCACTGGCCGATCTCCCTGTGCCGCTGATCGTCTCGGTGATGGCGACGAGCGCCGAGGAGTTCAGCGGGCTCGTTGAGGCGGTCTCCGCGCGCGACGAGGTCGCCGCGATCGAGCTCAACGTCTCCTGCCCGAACGTGCACTCCGGCCTGATCGTGGGCGAGCAGCCGAGTGAGACCGAGGCGCTGCTCGAGGCGCTGCGCCCGCTGACGGCGAAGCCCCTGATCGTGAAGCTGACCCCCAACGTGGCGGCGCCGGCGTCGGTGGCGGCCGGAGCGGAGGCCGGGGGGGCGGACGCGGTGTCGCTCATCAACACGCTCAAGGCGCGCCCGATGTTCGCCGGGAAGCCGTGGCTCGGCGCCGGGAGCGGCGGTCTGTCCGGGCCGGCGGTCCGGGCGGTGGCGCTGCAGCAGGTCAGCGACGTCGCAGCGGCGGTGTCGATTCCGATCGCCGGGATGGGCGGCGTCGAGAGCGGCTCGCATGCGCGCGACCTGCTCGACGTGGGCGCTGAGGTCGTCGCGGTGGGCACCGCCAGCTTCCGGGACCCGCTGGCCGCCGAGCGGATCCTCATCGAGCTTCGAGGGCTGGATCCCGTAGCAGCTTCGAGCGCAACTAGCGAACTCTGAGGCCACAAAATCCGCGATTCGGCCCGGAGGTCATCTCGACCTCGACCTGAGGTTGAGTCGAATCCGGCGAAAAAGGCGTAGTCAAGGCTTGCGGAGCGCCAACCCGTGTATATGATCGCCGCGCCTTCCGATGACGACCTCGACCGCCTCCACAGCCCCCGTGCCCGAGCGCTCTCACGACCAGCGGATGCGGGCCCTGGAGGCCGCAAACGAGATCCGCACGCGCCGGGCGCAGCTGAAGAAGGACCTCAAGGCGGGCAAGGTGCAGATCGACAGGTTGCTGCTCGATCCGCCCGAGTACCTGAGCTCGGCGAAGGTCTTCGATCTCATGCTCGCCGTCCCCAAGTACGGCCGCGTAAAGGTGAACCGGGTGCTCAACCACTGCCGGATCTCGCCCTCGAAGACGATCGGCGGGCTCTCCGTGCGGCAGCGCTCCGAGCTCGTCGCCCACCTGCGCCGCAAGTAGTCCCGGCGAGCGGAGGACCGCCGGGTCCGCGTCCTCGTCGGCTCACGACCACATGGTCGCATCGCCTCCTGCGTCCTCGACTCGGCGGCCCTCCACCTCGCCTGGCCGGGCGACCCCGCCGGTATCCGCTCTTCCCGGTATCAATCCGGGCGTCTTGTCGTCCGTCTACGTCATCACCGGGCCCTCCGGCGTGGGGAAGGGAACGCTGATCCGGGCCCTGCGGGGCCAGATCCCGAATCTGGAGCTGTCGACGTCGGCGACGACGCGGGCACCGCGGGCCGGCGAGGAGCCGGGCGTCGATTACCACTTCCTCGACCCGGACGAGTTCGAGCGCCGCGTCGAGGCCGGCGACTTCCTCGAGCACGCGACCTACAGCGGCAACCGCTACGGGACGCTGCGCTCCGAGGTCGACGCGCGGCTCGCCCGCGACGTCCCGGTGGTGCTCGAGATCGAGGTGCAGGGAGCCCGGCAGATCCGCGAGAGCATGCCCGAGGCGGTGCAGATCTTCATCGCGCCACCGAGCCCGGAAGCGCTGCGGGAGCGCCTGCACGGGCGCGGCACCGACCACCCCGAGGTGATCGATTCGCGGCTCGGCGTGGCCGTCGAGGAGCTGGCTGCCCGCGGGGAGTTCCCGCACTCGATCGTCAACGACGACGTCGACCGCGCCGCCGCGGAGCTGGCTGAGATCGTCCGCGACTGCGAGCGGTAGCTCGACCGCGGCCGCGCCGTTCCCTACACTGCCGCGTCCTATGGTCAAGCCCCGAGTGGACAAACTGATGGATCGGACCGACTCGCACTACGCCGCCGTGATCGTCGCGGCCAAGCGAGCTCGTCAGCTGAACAGCTACTACCGCGCTCTCGGCGAGGGCACCTACGAGGAGCACACTCCGCCGATGGTCGAGGCCGACAGCGAGAACTACCTCACGATCGCGCTCGAGGAGACCGCTGCCGGCAAGATCAACTACGAGTACCGGCACTAGTCCGGGCCGGCCGTCCTGAGTCTCCGCGGGGAGGTTCTCGGTGGCACGGATCCTGATCGGCGTCAGCGGCGGTATCGCCGCCTACAAGTCGATCGAGCTCGCCCGCCTCGCAACGCAGGCGGGCCATGGCGTACGCGTGCTCGTGACCGCCAACGCGGAGCGCTTCGTCGGCGCGGCGACGTTCGAGGGCATCACGGGCGCACCGGTGCTGCGCGGCGAGTTCGACCCCGATCCCGCCCGCGGCGCCTACCCGGGCGATCCCACCCCTGAGCACGCGCCGATCTCGCACCTGGCGCTCGCCGAGCGGGCGGATGCGATGGTCGTAGCGCCGGCCTCGGTGAACACCCTGGCCAAGCTCGCGGCTGGTTTCTGCGACTCGATGCTGACGACCTCGTTCCTGACCACGCGCGCCCCACGCATCGTCGCGCCGGCGATGAACGGGCGCATGTGGGAGGCCGATGCGACTCAGGCGAACACGGCGACACTGCGCGAGCGCGGCGTCACGATCCTCGAGCCGGCCGAGGGCGCGCTCGCGTCCCGGGGGGAGCGCGGCCGCGGCCGGATGCAGGAGCCGACCGAGATCCTCGCGGCGATCGAGGCCGCCCTGGCGAGCGCACCGCCGCGGGAGCCCGCTCCGGAGCCGCTGCCGTTGGCCGGTGTCCGCGTCTTGATCACGGCGGGCGGCACCCGCGAGGCGATCGACCCGGTCCGCTTCATCGGCAACCGCTCGAGCGGTCGAATGGGCATCGCCCTCGCCATCGCGGCGGCCGCCCGCGGAGCCGAGGTGACCCTGATCGCGGCGAACGTCACGCTCCCGGTGCCACCCGGGATCGAACGCGTCGAGGTGACCAGCGCGGCGGAGCTGGCCACCGCCGCCGGGAGCGCCTTCGAGAACTGCGACGTCCTGCTCATGGCTGCCGCCGTCGCGGACTTCCGGCCCACTGGGGCTGCGGGGGACAAGCTCGCCCGCGAGGGATCCGGTGGCCTCGAGCTGCACCTGGAGGAGACGGAGGACGTGCTCGCCGGGCTCGGCGTGCGGCGCCGCCCCGGGCAGGTCCTGGTCGGCTTCGCGGCCGAGCACGGTGGCGACTTCGTCGGACGGGCCCGCGGCAAGCTGGAGCGCAAGGGCATCGACGCCATCGTCGTCAACGACGTCTCCGACGCCGCGATCGGCTTCGAGAGCGAGGAGAACGAGGTCACGATCGTCGAGCGCGAGGGCGAGCTGCTCGTGCCGCGCGCCGACAAGGCGGTGGTCGCCGAGGCGATCCTCGACCGGGTCGAGGCCCTGCGCAGCTGAGCGCTAGGCCGGAGGGGCCGTTGGCCCTTGACCGCCTCTCTACATTGGATGCATGTCTCGGATCAACCCCGACAACCAGCGCAACGAGAGCACCTACGAGCTGTATCAGCGCGGTGTCGACCTGCTCGAGAAGGGGGACTACGCCGCCGCGGCGGTCCCGCTCGGCAAGGTCGCCGCGCTCGAACCCGAGAAGTCCTCGGTTCGTGAGGCACTGGGGCGCGCGCTCTTCCGCTCGCGCCGGTTCGCCGAGGCCGCGACCGAGTTCGAGGCGGTCGTGGAGCGCTACCCGACCAACGACTACGCGCACTTCTGCCTGGGCCGGGCGCTCGACCTGACCGGTCGCAGCGAGGCGGCGAACCGCCATCTCGCGATCGCAGCGAACCTGCGGCCCGACCGCAACGACTACCGCGTCTACCGTCGGCGCGCGGCGGCTGCGGCCGCCTAGCGCGGCGTGCGGGCGCTCGTCCAGCGCGTCAGCTCGGCCTCGGTCGCCGTCGACGACGAGCTGATCTCGCGGATCGGGCCGGGGATGCTGGTCCTGCTCGGGATCGCCGTCGACGACACGCGCACCGAGGCCGAGTGGATCGCGCGGAAGCTGCGGGCGTTGCGCATCTTCGACGACGCCGAGGGGCGGATGAACGAGCCGCTCGGGGGGCGTGAGGTCCTGTGCGTGAGTCAGTTCACGCTGCTCGGGGAGGTTTCGAAGGGCAACCGGCCGAGCTGGGGCCGAGCTGCGCCCGGGGAGGCCGCGAGGCCGCTCTACGAAACGGTTTGCGAGCTCCTCGGGGCCCAGCAGGGCCTGTTCGGGGCGCACATGGAGGTCGACCTCGTCAACGACGGACCGGTGACGATCCTGGTCGAGTCACCGCTCTCCGGGTGACCAGCGGCGATCTTGAACGAAGGATGACGACGGCTATACTCGAATTTCACCTTTGACCGCGCATACGAATCCGTTGCGAGAGGTGGGCCGTCGGCCCGCCTTTTTTTCGGCCTCGAACCAACCCGGAGAGCCCTCCATGGACGAGCTCCAGAGCCAGATCGAAACCCGAATCGCCGACCTCGATCCCGCAATCGAGGTGCTCGACGTGCAGCGGATCGGCCGCGAGGACCTGCGGATCTTCATCGATCATCCCGACGGGGTGACCCTCGACCACTGCGAGGCGGCCACCTTCCAGCTTCGCGATCTGCTCGTGGACTACGGCCTCGAGGTCTCCTCGCCGGGTCTCGACCGCCCGCTGACCAAGCCCGAGCACTACGCCAGGTTCGCCGGCCACCAGGCCCGCCTGCGGCTTTCCGACCCGATCGACGGGCAGCGCAACTTCACCGGCCGCATCGGCGCCCTCGACGGCGCCACGGTCACCCTGGAAACCGACGATGGGGACGTCGAGATCGATCTCGACCGCGTCCATCGTTCCAACCTCGTTCCCGAGCTGACGGAGGTGCCCTCGTGAGTCGCGAGATCGTCGATGCGATCAAGGTCCTTGAGCAGGAGAAGGGCCTCGACGCCGAGACCCTGATGGCGGCGCTCGAGGACGCGTTGCTGTCCGCGTACAAGAAGAGCCCCGGCTCGGCCAAGTACGCCCGCGTGGATCTCGATCGCGACACGGCCGACTTCCGCGTCTACGAGCTGATCCTCCCGGCCGAGCTCGAGGAGAAGCTGCTCGCCGAGGTCGCCGAGGCCCAGGAACCTGAGATCGACCCCGCGACGGGCGAGATGCGCGAGCCCGAGGAGCCCGACCTCGACCCCGAGATCCTCGCCCCGTACGAGGACCAGATCGAGTCCGTCGACGTCACGCCCGACAACTTCGGCCGGATCGCTGCCCAGACCGCCAAGCAGGTCGTACTGCAGCGGATCCGCGAGGCGGAGCGGGCGATGATGTACGAGGAGTTCCAGGACCGCGTCGGCGAGCTGATCACCGGGATCATCCAGCAGTCAGACAACCGCTACACGCTGGTCCAGCTCCGTGACCGGGTCGAGGCGCTGCTGCCGCGCTCGGAGCAGATCTACAGCGAGCGCTACGACCACGGGATGCGCATCAAGGCGGTCATCACCGACGTCTCGGCCGAGGGCAAGGGCCCGGCGATCGTCGTCTCCCGCAAGAGCCCGGAGCTGATCAAGAAGCTGTTCGCGCTCGAGGTGCCCGAGATCGCCGACGAGCTCGTCGAGGTCGTCGGCGTCGCCCGCGAGCCCGGCTTCCGCTCCAAGATCGCCGTCGTCTCCCACGCCGACGGCGTCGACCCGGTCGGCGCCTGCGTCGGCCCGCGTGGCTCGCGCGTGCGCATGGTCGTCTCCGAGCTGCGAGGCGAGAAGATCGACATCATCCCCTACAACGAGGAGCCCGCCCGCTTCGTCGCCAAGGCGCTGTCGCCGGCCCGCGTCCGCGAGGTGCTCGTCGACGACGAGGAGCGCCAGGCGACCGTGATCGTGCCCGACGACCAGCTCTCGCTGGCGATCGGCCGCGAGGGTCAGAACGCCCGCCTCGCCGCCAAGCTGACCGGCTGGCGCGTCGACATCGTCGGCGAGAGCGAGTTCGCGGCCTCGGCTGACGAGGATGAGGGCTTCGAGGGCGAGGAGGAGGTCCACGACGGCCGCTGCGCCGCCGTGCTCTCCGCCGGACGCCGTTGCCCCAACGCCTCCCTCGACGGTTCGCGCTACTGCGGCCTGCCGCAACACCAGGCGCTGGCCCGTTTCGGGACCAATCAGGTCACCGTGCTCGCCGCGCTCAGCGACGACGAGGTCCAGCTGCTCGCCGATCCCGCCGCCCCCGCCGGTGACGTCGATCCGATCGTCGCCCGCGCGCAGGCTCAGTTCGACGAGGCCGAGGCGGAGGCGGAGGAGATCGTCGAGGAAGCCATCGCCGAGGAGGCGGCCGAGGAGATCGTCGAGGAGGCGGTCGAGGAAGCCATCGCCGAGGAGATCCTCGAGGAGGCGGTCGAGGAAGCCGTGGCCGAGGAGGCTCTCGAGGAGGCCGTCGAGGCTGCGGAGGCCGAGGAGATCGCTGAGGAGGCGCAGACCGACGACGGCGAGGTCGCAGCCGAGCCCGCTCCCGCCGAGGAGAGCAGCTAGGAGCCCGCGATGGCGAAGCAGCGTGTCCACCAGATCGCAAAGGCGCTCGGCCTCGAGAGCGAGCGCGTGCTGTCGGCCCTCAAGGCCGCCGGTGTGGAGGCGAAGACCGCCTCCTCGAGCGTTGAGCAGGCCGAGGCGCTGAAGGCGCTCGCGGCCGCCGGTGCGCTGCCGAAGAAGAAGCCCGTCCCCGCCGGCAAGAGCGGCGCCTCGCCCGCCCGCTCGGCCCCGAGCCAGCCCCGCCGTGCCCCCGCGCCCGGCGGCGGCGGTGGTGGCGGCGCCGGACCCGACGGCAAGAAGCGCCGCCGCGTCGTCATCGATTCGCAGGCCTCCCGTCGCGACCACATGTCCCAGGGACCGCCGCAGCGGCCGCCGCGCCGCCGCGGCCGCCGTCGGCGTCCCGCCTTCGACGAGTCACCGGAGCTGAAGACGCCGAGCGTCGAGGAGAAGGTCCCCCTCAAGGTCAACTCCGGCGCCACCGTCCGTGAGGTGGCCGAGACGCTCGGGGTGAGCCCGGCGGAGGTCATCAAGAAGCTCATGCAGCAGGGCGAGATGGCGACCCTGACGCAGACCCTGACCGACGAGACGGTCCTCGTTCTCGCCGACGAGTTCGACCAGGAGGTCGAGATCGTCCACGCGGGCGAGGAGGTCGAGGCCGAGCCCGTCGTCGAGGACGACGAGGCGGACCTCGTCGAGCGCCCGCCCGTGGTGACCGTGATGGGTCACGTCGACCACGGCAAGACGTCGCTGCTCGACGCGATCCGCGCCACCGAGGTGACCGCCGGTGAGGCCGGGGGCATCACCCAGCACATCGGCGCCTACCAGGTCCACCACGACGACCACACGATCACCTTCCTCGACACCCCAGGCCACCAGGCCTTTACGGCGATGCGCGCCCGGGGGGCCAAGGTCACCGACGTCGCGATCATCGTCGTCGCGGCCGACGACGGCGTGATGCCGCAGACCGTCGAGGCGATCGACCACGCCAAGGCAGCCGAGGTCCCGGTGATGGTCGCCGTCAACAAGATCGACAAGGAGGGCGCGGCACCCGACAAGGTCCGCGGCGAGCTCGCCGGGATGGGGCTGACGCCCGACGATTGGGGCGGCGAGACCGTCTACTGCGACGTCTCCGCCAAGACCCACGAAGGGCTCGACAACCTGCTGGAGATGATCCTCACGGTCACCGAGCTGGAGGATCTGAAGGCGAACCCCGACACCGAGGCTTCGGGCACCGTCATCGAGTCGCATCTCGATGCCGGCCGCGGTCCGGTCACGACGATCCTCGTCGGCCGCGGCACCCTCAAGGTCGGCGACGCGATCGTCGCCGGCTCGCAGTGGGGCAAGGTCCGCGCGATGCACGACTTCAACGGCAAGCGGATCGACGCGGCGCGCCCCGGCGATCCGGTCGAGGTGCTCGGCATGGATGGCGTCTGCGAGGCCGGTGAGCGCGCCCAGGTCGTCGAGAACGACCGCAAGGCCCGCCAGCTCGCCGGTGAGCGCGCGAACCGCCTCAAGACCGAGGCTCTCGCCCGCCGTCAGGCCCGCCGCGTCACCCTCGAGGACGTCTTCTCGAAGGCCAAGGAGGGCGAGCTCAAACAGATCAACCTGCTGCTCAAGGCGGACGTGTCCGGCTCGCTCGAGGCGCTGCAGGACGAGATCGCGAAGCTGCCGCAGGAGGAGGTCACCGTCGACGTGATCCACGCCGCCCCCGGCGGGATCAACGAGTCCGACGTGATGCTGGCCGCGGCGTCCGACGCGATCATCGTCGGATTCAACGTGCGCCCGCTCGCGGACGCCCGCCGCGCCGCGCAGGCTGAGGGCGTCGAGATCCGCACCTACTCGGTCATCTACCGGATCACCGAGGAACTGCGGGACGCCATGCAGGGGATGCTCGAGCCCGAGGAGGTCGAGAGCGCGCTCGGCGAGGCCGAGGTCCTGGAGCTCTTCAAGGCCTCGAAGATCGGCACGATCGCCGGCTCCCGCGTCAACGAGGGCAAGATCACCCGCGACGCCGACATCCGCCTCGTCCGCGACGGCACCGTCGTCTGGACCGGCAAGGTCGGGACGCTCCGCCGCTTCAAGGACGACGTCCGCGAGGTCGACGAGGGCCAGGAGTGCGGCATCACGCTCGACGGCTTCCAGGACGTCAAGGTCGGCGACATCCTCGAGGCGTTCGAGACGACGCAGGTCGAGAAGTCGCTCGAGTAGCGCCTTGGCCGGGGCGTTCGTCCTCCTGGTCGAGGTGCGGCTTCACGTCGCCGAGTCCCAGAGCCTGAAGTCGAAGCGTCAGGTCGTGCGCTCGATCAAGGACGCCCTCAGGGAGCGCCTCGGCGCCGCTGTGGCCGAGATCGAGGGCCAGGACACCTGGCAGCGCGCGACGCTGCTCTGCGCGCTCGTCGGGCGCGAGGAGGCCGAGCTGATGCGCCGCGGCGATCACCTCGAGGGGATCGTCTCCGCGAGGGCGGGGGAGGACGTCGCCTTCGAGCGGACCCTGCGGAGTCTCGAGGACCTGCGCGATTGAGGCCGGAGGCGGCCGTCCGACTCACCGAGTGGCCTGACCCGGCGGCGAGACCGCCATGCCGGGCCACTCGATCGCAGATCGAAGACGCAAGTCGATCTCCCGGGGCACCCGTCCCGGCTATAGTCGCCGCCCATGTCCACTGCGCGGATGCGCCGCGTGAACGAGGTCATTCGGGAAGTGGTTGGAGCGACGATCGGGGGTGAGCTTCAGGATCCCCGGATTGGATTCGTGACCGTCACAGCCGTCGACACCAGCCCTGACCTGAGGACCGCCAAGGTCCACGTCAGCGTGCTCGGATCCGAGAAGGAGAAGGAGGCGACGATGGAAGGTCTGAAGGCGGCGCACGGGGTGATCCAGCGATCGCTCGGGGGTCAGCTCCACATGAAGCGGACGCCGACGCTGAAATTCGTCTACGACGACTCGATCGAGCGCGCCGACCGCCTCAACAGGCTGATGGACTCAGGCGCATGACGGATGCGGTCGTGACCAAGCCGTCGGCGGATGAGACCGCGCGCGCTCTCGACGCGATCGTCGAGGCGCTTCAGCGCGGCGACAAGTTCCTGCTGACGACACACGAAGGTCCCGACGGCGACGCCCTCGGGTCGCTGCTCGCCCTGCACGAGATCCTCACCCAGATCGGCAAGGACTCGGTGATGTTCCTGGCCGAGAAGGAGTTCCCGCTTCCGGTCGAGTACCGCTTCCTGGCGCTCCAGGAGGTCTTCCACGAGCCGCCCGTCGATCTCGCCGACCGCACGATCGTCTTCCTCGACTGCGGCAACATCGATCGCATGCCGGTCACCTGGCTGCGCGACGGGATGCGCATCCTCAACATCGACCACCACCACGACAACACGCGATTCGGGGACATCGACCTCGTCGATGTCGACGCGTCCTGCACCGCCGAGATCGTCTTCGAGATCAGCGCCAGGCTCGGTGCCACGACGACGCCGTCCATCGCCCAAGCCCTCTACGTCGGCCTCGTCACCGACACCGGGATGTTCATGTACGAGAACACCGACGCCAGGACCCACCGCGTCGCGGCGCAGCTGATCGAGGCCGGGGTCGAGGTCAACGAGACGTTCCGCCGCCTCTACGAGCGCGTGCCCGAGGAGAAGCTGCGGCTCATCGCCCGCGCCCTGGGCCGGATCGACCGCCGCCTCGGCGGGGCGCTCTCGATGACCTACATCTCCGCCGAGGACTACAAGGCCACGGGCTCCGACGAGACGATGACCGAGGGGATCATCGACTTCGTGCGCGGGATCGAGGGCACGTCGGTGGCCGCGGTGGTTCGCGACAAGCCGGACAGCCAGCGCGAGGCGCGGAAGGTGAGCCTTCGCTCCACCGATGGCTCCGTTGACGTCTCCCTGATCGCACGCAAGATGGGGGGCGGGGGGCACCGCCGAGCCGCCGGCTTCTCGACCGATGAGAGCTACGCCGACCTCGTCGAGTTCCTCACTGAGGAGGCTCGCGAGGGCGGCCTCGATCCGGCTTGACCGCGGGCTTCCTCCGCGTCGACAAGCCCGCCGGGATCACATCCCACGACGTCGTGGCGCGGGTTCGCCGGAGCCGGCCCGGCGTCCGGGTCGGGCACGCGGGGACGCTGGATCCCTTCGCCACGGGCCTGTTGATCGTGCTGCTCGGCCCGGCGACGCGCCTGCAGCGATACGTCCTCGGCCTGCCGAAGACCTACGTCGCCACGGCGCGGCTCGGATGGCGGTCGAGCACCGGTGATCCGGACGGTGAGCTGACGGAGACGGGGGTCGTCCCCGAGCGGCTCGAGCTGCCGACCGGGAGTATCCGGCAGCGGGTGCCGATGACCTCCGCCGTCCGCGTCGGCGGCGAGCGTCTGTACCGGAAGGCGAGGCGCGGGGAGGAGGTCGAGCGCCCGCTCCGCACCGTCGAGGTGATGCGGGCGGACCTGCTCGCCACCGATGCGGAGATGGGCACGGCGACGTTCGAGATCGAGTGCTCGTCGGGGACCTACGTGCGCACTCTGATCGAGGAGCTCGGCGACGCCTACTGCGCCGAACTGCGGCGCACTGCCATCGGGCCGCTGCTGCTCGCCGGGGCGACGGGCGAGGAGGTCCAGCCGGTCGAGGAGCTCCTCGGGTTCCTCCCGGCGGTCGATCTCGCGCCCGAGCGGGCGCGCCTGGTCCGCAACGGGGTCAAGATCGATGCGCCGGATGACGCCGTCACGCTCGGCGACGGCCCCTTCCGGATCACCTGCTCGGGGACGCTGGTCGCGGTCGGCAGGGTGGTGGAGGGAGTGCTCCGCACCGACGTCGTCCTCCCGCCCGCCGCTGATGGCTGAGAAGATGCCGACCGCAGGAGACCCATGGCGATCCAGGTGACATCACTCCCCGACGCCGAGCCGCGCCCGCGGCGCGTCGCGATCGGCAGCTTCGACGGCGTTCACGTCGGCCA
The DNA here is from genome assembly GCA_020636895.1 of Thermoleophilales bacterium. Classification (GTDB taxonomy): domain Bacteria; phylum Actinomycetota; class Thermoleophilia; order Solirubrobacterales; family 70-9; genus RHKX01. The sequence continues at coordinate 972,639 of JACJWZ010000001.1, forward strand.
CCGCGAGGTGATCGCCGACGCCGACACGGTGCTCACGTTCGAGCCGCATCCGCTCTCGGTCATCCATCCCGAGGCAGCGCCGAAGCTGATCATGCCCTTCCCGGTCAAGCGCGACGTGATCGAGGGCCTCGGCGTGCAGGAGCTGGTCGTCATCCCCTTCGACCGGGACTTCTCCTCGATCCCGCCCGAGGAGTTCATCAACGGGATCCTGATCGACAAGCTGAGCGCGGACCGGGTCTCGGTCGGCGAGAACTTCCGCTTCGGCGCCAAGGCGAAGGGAACGCCGGAGATGCTCGCGGAACGCAGCGAGTTCGAGACCGAGATCGTGCCGCTCGTCGAGGCCGGCGGGGAGACGGTCTCGTCGACCCGGATCCGCGCCCTGGTCGCCGCTGGCGACGTCGAGGGTGCGGCGGTCTGCCTCGGAGCGCCGTTCATGCTCGAGGGCGAGGTCGTATCCGGCGATCGCCGCGGGCGCACCCTCGGTTTCCCGACGGCGAACATCGTCCCCGACGACCGCTACGTCTACCCGGGCCATGGGATCTACGCCGCCTTCGCCAACGGGCGCCCCGCCGCCGTCAACGTCGGCGTCAGGCCGACCTTCGAGAGCGGCCGCGGTGTCCTCGTCGAGACGCACATCATCGATCACGACGAGGACCTCTACGGGCGACCCCTGAGGATCGCCTTCGTCGAGCGGCTTCGCGGCGAGAAGCGCTTCGCCGGCACCGACGAGCTGATCGCGCAGATGCAGCGCGACGTGGCGGAGGCGCGCGACCTCTGTGCTACCTTCACGCGCTCCAAATGAGTCTCACCAAGGAAAAGAAGGCGGAGGTCGTCGGCAAGTACGGCCGCGACAGCTCCGACACCGGCTCCACGGAAGTCCAGGTCGCCCTGCTCACCGAGCGCATCAACGACCTGACCGAGCACCTCCGCGAGCACAGCAAGGACCACCATTCGCGTCGTGGGCTGCTGATGCTCGTCGGTCAGCGCCGTCGGCTGCTCCGTTATCTCGAGCGCACCGACCTCGAGCGCTACCGCTCGCTGGTCGCTGAGCTCGGCCTGCGCCGCTAGTCCCGGAAGCCGGCGATGATTGCAGCCGGCGCGAGGGCTCCTGACTTCACGCTTCCGGATCAGGACGGCAGTGAGGTCTCGCTGGGCGACTTCTCCGGCTCGCGCCTGGTGATCGCCTTCTACCCGCTCGACTTCAGCCCCGTCTGCACCGACCAGCTCTCCGTCTATCAGGAGGTCCTCGGCGAGATCGAGGCTCAGGGTGCGGCCCTGGTCGGTATCAGCGTCGATTCGGTCTTCTGCCATGCGGCGTTCCGCCAGCGCCTCGGGCTGACGTTCCCGCTGCTGGCCGACTTCCACCCGAAGGGGGAGGTCTGCGACTCCTACGGAGCGCTGATCGCCGAGCGCGGGCACGCGAACCGCTCCTTGGTGCTCATCGGCCCCGAGGGCGAGGTCGAATGGGTCTACGAGGCGCCGACCCCTCTCGAGATCCCCGGGGCGAACCTGATCTTCGACGCGCTGGCCGCGGCCTGAGGCCAAACCGGCCGCCGGCCCGATGACCGAGCAGCAGGACCTCGGCAGCGCACCGCCGCCCCCGGTCTCCTCCGCCGATCACCTGCGCGGCTGCGGTCCCGAGGTGATCCTCTACCTCGACCTCGCCTGTCCGCGCTGCGCTGGGTTGTGGGCGGGGGTGATTGCGCTTCCAGTGCGTATCTGCGTGCGCCACTTCCCGATCACCAGCAAGCGTCCCCGCTCGGCCGCCCTGCACGCCGCGGCCGAGGCGGCGGCGATCCAGACCGAGGACGCCTTCTGGGGCATGTGGGATTCTCTCCTCGCCGATCGCGCCCACACCGACGACCCGCATCTATGGGAGCGCGCGGAGAGGCTCGGGCTCGACGTCGACCGCTTCGACTCCGATCGCCGCTCCGAGGCGGTTGCGAACCGGGTCCGCACCGATTTCCTCAGCGGGATCAGGGCGGGGGTGACCGGGACACCGACCGCGTTCGTCGGCGGGGTCGCCGCGCAGGGGGATCTGCTCAATGCGCTGAGGGAGGCCGCGTGACGCGCTTCCGCACGGCCGCGGCGGCGCTGGCGGCCGCGGTCCTGTCGCTCGCTGCCTCGGGGTCCGCGCATGCCGGTGGCTTGCCGCCGGGGTTCCAGGACAAGACGCTCTTCGAGGGGCTGCAGCAGCCGACCGCCGTCACGGTGGCCCCTGACGGCACGATCTTCGTGACCGAGAAGCGGGGCCTGGTCCTCAGCTACAGCGGCCGTCGCGATCGCACCCCGACGAGGGTCGCGGACCTGCGCGCCGAGGTGCATTCGTTCGACGAGCGTGGGATGACCGGCATCGAGGTCGACCCGGACTACCCGAAGCGCCCCTACATCTACGTCGCCTACACCCTCAACGCCCCCCTCGGGGCATCGGCTCCTTTCTGGGGCAGGAAGCTCAAGCACGTGGGCGAGCAGGAGGGCTGCTTGGGAGGCATTCCCGACCGCGCCTACCGACGCGGCTGCGCCGTCAGCAGCCGGGTCAGCCGTCTGCCGATCGGCAAGCGGGGCAAGGCTGGGCCTGAAGAGGTGCTGCTCACCGACTGGTGTCAGCAGTTCGGCAGCCACTCGATCGGTGAGCTGGCGTTCGATCGGACCGGTGCGCTGCTGGTCGGGGGTGGGGACGGCGCCGACTTCAACGTCGTGGATACCGGAGGCCGGGGCAAGCCCGCCGGGGTCTGCGGCGATCCGCCCGGAGAGGGAGGGGCGATGAGGTCGCAGGATCTCCTGACACCCGCGGATCCCGTCGGACTCGACGGGACGATCGCTCGAATCAGTCCGCTCGATGGGCTCCCGGCACCAGGCAACCCGATCAGCGACCCGGGCAACGCGGGGCGGATCGTCGCCTTCGGTCTTCGTAATCCGTTCCGCTTCGCCCTGCGCCCGGGCACCGATGAGATCTGGATCGCCGACGTCGGCTGGACGCGCAACGACGAAATCGACGTGACGACGCCGGGCAGGGTCGACAACTACGGCTGGCCCTGCTTCGAAGGGAGGTCCCGGCAGCCCCGCTACACGAAGGCGAAGCTGCCCGGGTGTGAGGCGCTGAGCCCGAAGCGAGATGTCCGTGATCCATTCCTGACGTACCGGCACGGCACCCACGTCGTCCCCGGGGAGGCCTGCGAGGCGACCAGCCAATCGGCGATCAGCGGAATCGAGTTCGACCGCGGGTCGCATTTCCCGTTTCCCTTCGACGGCGCGATGCTGTTCGCCGACTACATCCGGGGATGCATCTGGTCCGTCGGCCCGGGCCGGTTCGGGCGCCCCGACAAGCGTGGGCTGGCCCTGTTCGAGAACGGTGCCGCCTCGCCGATCGATTTGACCTCGAGCCCGGGAGGGATCCTCTACGTCGACGTCGCGGGCGGCACGATCCACGAGATCTCCTACGCGGGGCCGACGGCGGAGCTGCGGGTGCAGACGAAGCCGAAGGGCCTGCGCGTGAAGATCGGCGAGCGAACCGAGCTCGGCGGCGCCAGGGTCACGGTCCGGCGCGGCGCGTCGATGCGGCTCGGTGTCCCGAAGAAGGTGACGCGGGGCGAGCGCGTGCTCGAGTTCAGCGGCTGGTCCGACGGCGGCTCACGGCTCCACCGCCTCCAGGTGGACGCAAACACGACCGTGACCGCCTCCTATCGCTGCCGCAAGGGCTGCGGCAAGCACGGCGACTAGCTCGCGCCACCTCCCCGGCGCGAGCGGACGTGTCACCCGAAACCGGGGAATAGCTCCGCCTCCCGGTGACAGGCCCGGCGAGCCAGCGGTGCCTGGCCGACGTGTCACCCGGGAGCGGGGAATAGGCCCGTTTGCGGGTGACAGGTCCAAGACCAATCCGCCACGGCTGGCGCCGGGGCGATGGGCAGCGAGGTGAGCATCGGAGATCCCGGTGAGGCCGGCCGCCGCGGTGAGCTCCCCGCCTCCCCTCGCCGCCGAGCGGTAGGCGCGGGGCTGGCCCCGTGCGGCGCACCGAATCGCAATCGCATGTCTGTGGGACTTGCGATTGCGAGTTGGTACGGCTGCCGGCCATCCAACGCTCGAGCAGCCCTGCGGCGCCCAGCGTCGGTGGTTGAGCGCTCCGGCTGCGCGCGCGGGGGCGCCTCGACCACGCTATGGGTGCTCTTCGCGCTCCGCGTCTGTTCGATCGACGCCTTCGCTCGCGCCCCCATCCGTCGTGTCTCCGCCCATCTCGGCCGCCGCTTCCTTGAGCTCGGCGATCCGGGCCCGCGTCACGACCTCGAGGTCCGCCGCCTGCTTGGCGAGCGCCTCACGTTGCTCCTCGAGGCGACGTTCGACGCGCACCTTCGTCATCGCGTCGATCGCGGCGGCGCGCTCCTCCGCCGCGGCGACGATCTGCTCGGCCTCGATGCGCGCCTGGCCGACGGCGCCGCGGGCGTTGAGGTCGAGCTCGTGGCGCAGCGCCTCGTTCTCGGCCGCGAGCTGGCGCGCCTGCTGATCGAGCTGGGCGAGGCGCTGCGAGAGGAGCCGCATGTTGGCCTGCAGTCGGCTTGTGTATGGATCGGGAGCGTGCACGGTGGCCGGAAGCGACGATATGCCCGCGGGCAGACGATCAGCAAGCTCGGGGAAACGCAGTCGGGGTGCGGGCATCTGTACTCTCCCGCGGCGAATCGATAATTCCCGAAACAGTCGGGTCGTCACCGCACGGGTCCTGCGCAGCAGTCACCCCGCCAATTCAGAAGCGACGACCCCGGAAGGAAAAACGAATACATGAGTATGTTCGACGTCAAGAGCGTCTCCGTTGAGGTTGGGGGCAATGAGATCTCGTTCGAGACCGGCAAGCTGGCTCGTCAGGCGAGCGGTGCCGTCGTCGTCAAGAGCGGCGAGACCCACGTCCTCTGCACGGCCACCATGGGCAACCTCCGCGATGTGGACTTCCTGCCGCTGACCGTCGATGTCGAGGAGCGGCACTACGCCGTCGGCAAGATCCCCGGCTCCTACTTCCGCCGCGAGGCGCGAGCCGGCGAGAAGGCGACGCTGACCGCCCGGATGATCGACCGTCCGCTGCGACCCCTGTTCCCGAAGGGCTGGCACTACGAGACGCAGCTCGTCTCGATGCCGCTCTCCGTTGACCAGGTTCACCCCTACGACATCCTCGCGATGAACGGCGCCTCCGCGGCGCTGGCCGTCTCGCCGGTGCCCGTCCAGGAGTACGTCGGCGCGGTCCGCGTCGGCAAGCTCGACGGCGACTTCGTCGTCAACCCCTCCGAGGAGGAGCACGAGAACCTCGAGATGGATCTCGTCGTCTCCGGTTCCAAGGACGCGATCCTGATGGTCGAGTGCGGCGCCGAGGGCGTCACCGAGGCCGAGGTTCTCGACGCGCTCGACATCGCCCACGCCGAGATCAAGAAGCTCGTCGGTGCGATGGAGGAGCTGGCGTCCATCGCCGGCAAGCCGAAGGTCGAGGTCGAGGCTCCGTCCATCGACCAGGGCCTGGTCGACCAGATCGTCGGCTCGCACCAGACCGCGATCGACGAGGCCACGAGCGTCCCGGAGAAGCTCGCGCGCCAGGAGGCGATCGAGGCGATCAAGGACGCGGTGCTGGCGCAGTACGCGCCCGACACCGGTGACGATGATGCGGACTCCGCCCGTCGCTCCGAGGTCTCGGCCGCGTTCGGCTCGATCGAGAAGACCACGATCCGCCGTCGCATCGCCGTCGACAAGAAGCGTCCCGACGGTCGCGCCCAGGACGAGATCCGTCCGATCGAGACCGAGGTCGACGTGTCGCCCCGCGTTCACGGCTCGGCTCTGTTCACCCGCGGTGAGACGCAGATCCTCTCCAACGTCGCGCTCGGCACGACGCGGATGGACCTGCGACTCGACAACCTCGGGCTGAAGGAGACGAAGACCTTCTTCCACCACTACAACTTCCCGCCCTTCTCGGTCGGGGAGGCCGGTTTCATGCGCGGGCCCAAGCGCCGCGACATCGGTCACGGCGCCCTCGCCGAGAAGGCGCTGGAGCCGGCGATGCCGAGCGTGGAGGACTTCCCCTACGTGACCCGAGTGGTCTCGGAGACGCTGGAGTCGAACGGCTCCTCGTCGATGGGCTCGGTCTGCGCCTCCTCGATGGCCCTGCAGGCCGCGGGCGTCCCCGTTGCCTCGCCGGTTGCCGGCGTCGCGATGGGCCTGATCAAGGAGGGCGACGACGTGATCGTCCTCACCGACATCGCCGGCGTCGAGGATCACCTCGGCGACATGGACTTCAAGGTCGCCGGCACGGAGGACGGGATCAACGCCCTCCAGATGGACATCAAGATCACCGGCGTCACCTTCGACATCCTGCGCGAGGCGCTGGAGCAGGCCCGTCAGGGCCGGCTCTTCATCCTCGGCAAGATGGCCGAGGCGATCGACGGGCCGCGCGAGAAGCTCAGCCCGACGGCCCCGCGCATCGAGTCGATCAAGATCGACCCGGAGAAGATCGGCGCGGTCATCGGCAAGGGCGGCGAGACGATCCGCGGCCTCTCCGAGGAGTTCGAGGCGCAGATCGACGTCGAGGACGACGGCACGATCCGCGTCTACGCCGCCAACGGCGAGTTGGTCGAGGGCTGCATCGCCCAGATCGAGGCGATGACCCGCGAGGCCGAGGTCGGGGACACGTTCAAGGGCAAGGTCGTCAAGACCACGACCTTCGGCGCGTTCGTCGAGCTGGTCAAGGGCACCGACGGCCTTCTGCACATCTCGGCCGTGAAGCCGGGTGAGCGGGTTGAGACCGTCGAGGACGTGCTCTCCCAGGGCGACGAGATCGACGTCACCGTGGTCGAGGTCGACCGCGAGCGCGGCCGCATCGGTCTGCGTCGCTCCGACGATCCGGCCGTGGTCGGGAAGTCGAAGGAGGAGCTCGCAGCGGTCGGCAGCGGCGACCGCGGCCCGCGTGGCGGCGGTGGCCGCGACCGGGGCCGTGGCGGCGATCGTGGTCGCGGTGGTCGTGATCGCGGCCGCGGCGGCGACCGCGAGCGGCGTCGCCGCGACTAGCGCCCCGAAGGCGAAGAGGGATCCGGATTGGCCCAGAAACTCCCCGAGGGTGTCGAGCTGACGGAGCTCGGTGACGGCCTCAAGGTCGTCACCGAAGCCGTGCCGTCGTTCCGCTCGGTCACCCTCGGCCTCTGGGTCCGGACCGGATCACGTGACGAGACGCCGGCGCAGGCCGGCGTCTCGCATTTTCTCGAGCACCTGCTCTTCAAGGGCACCGGCCGGTACTCGGCGATCGAGATCTCCGAGTACTTCGACGGGCTCGGCGCCGCCACGAACGCGGCGACGAGCAAGGAGACGACCCACCTCTTCTCGCGGTTCCTCGACGAGCACACCGAGGCCGCGCTCGACCTGCTCGCCGAGATGTTCCTGAAGCCGACCTTCCCGGACATCGACTCCGAGCGGCAGGTCGTGATCGAGGAGATCGCGATGTACGAGGACGAGCCCTCCGACCGCGTCCACGACGTGCTCGCCGACGCGATCTTCGGCGAGCACCCGCTGGGCCGCCGGGTGCTCGGGACCGCCGAGGTGATCGGCTCGATCCCGATCCCGGACATCTCCGCCTACCACGAGGCCCGCTACCGCGGCTCCAACATCGTCGTCTCGGCGGCGGGCAGCCTCGAGCACGACCGCATCGTCGAACTCGTCCAGCAGCATCTGCAGCCGGGAGAGGGCGAGGTCGTCGCTCCCGACGGGGACGGAGCGGCGCATGAGCCGCGGCTCTGCTTCTACCCGAAGGAGACCGAGCAGTACCACATCTGCTTCGGGGCGCCCGGGATCCCGCGCGACGACGACCGCCGCTTCGCCCTCGGCGTGATGGACACGATCTTCGGCGGTTCCACCTCCTCCCGGCTGTTCCGCGAGGTCCGCGAGAAGCGCGGGCTCGCATACTCGGTCGGTTCGTACTCGGAGCAGTACGTCGATCGCGGCACCGTCGCCATGTACGTCGGCACCCGCGAGGACAACGTGGGCGAGGCCTGCGAGATCATCGGCCGCGAGCTCGAGTCCCTGCGCCGCGATGGCGCCACCGAGGCCGAGCTCGAGCGCGCCAAGGAGGGCGTCAAGGGCCGGATGGTGCTGGCGCTCGAGTCGACGCCGGCGCGGATGGCTCGCAACGCTCGCTCCGCGCTCTTCGGCCTGCCGCTGCTCTCGATCGACGAGCTGATCGAGCGCACCGACGCCGTCACGCTCGACGACGTCCACGAGCTCGCCAACGAGCTGTACGCCCCGGAGCGCATGTCGGCCGCCTGCATCGGTGCCGACGAGGACCGCTTCCGTGCCGCCGTCGCGCCGGTCAGCGAAGCGCTGGCTGCATAAGCTGGCGACATGCCCGAGCCGATCAGAGTCGCCGTCGCCGGTGCCGCCGGGCGCATGGGTGCCACCGTCTGCGACGCCGTCGAGGCGGCCGAGGGCCTCGAGCTCAGCGGTCGCGCCGACCCGGCGCTGGATACGGAGCTCGCGGACGTGCTCGACGCGGCTGACGTCGTCGTCGACTTCACGATCCCCGACACGGCTCTCGGCAACGCCATCAACTGCTTGGAGGCGGGGGTCAGCGTCGTCGTCGGCACGACCGGCTTCGACCTCGGCGCGCTGCGCGAGGCCGCGGAGCGGAGTTGGAGCGGGGGAGAGGGACCACGCGCCTTCGTCGCGCCTAACTTCGCGATCGGCGCGGTGCTGATGATGCAGATCGGCAGAGCGGTCGCCGCACACATGCCGGAGGTCGAGATCGTCGAGCTCCACCACGACCGCAAGCTCGACAAGCCGTCCGGGACCGCCGCCCGCACCGCCGAGCTGCTCCGCGACGCCGGAGCCAACGTGCACGAGCCGATCCACTCGATCCGCCTGCCGGGCCTCGTCGCCCATCAGGAGCTCGTCTTCGGAGGCGAGGGGCAGACCTTGACCATCCGCCACGACTCGATCGACCGCAGCTCCTTCATGCCGGGCGTCGTGCTCGCGTGCCGCCGCGTCGGCTCCCTTCCCGACCCCCTGACGGTCGGGCTCGAAGCGCTGCTCTGAGCTCCATCCGGCCGCGCGGGCGGCGGCTATAGGGTTCGGGCGCACCCCGACGGAATCTGAAGTGAGGAGAGAGAAGTGAGCGACGATCTGGCCCGGATGGACGCGACCGCGCAAGCGGAGCTCGTGGAGTCGGGGGATGCGACGCCCGTCGAGCTGCTGGAGGCGGCGCTCGAGCGCGCAGCGCAGGTCAACCCGGAGATCAACGCGATCATCCACGACCTCGCCGACGAGGCGCGCGAGCAGGCCGCCGCCGACGTTCCCGACGGGCCCTTCAAGGGCGTCCCGTTCCTGCTCAAGGACCTCGGCGCCGCCTACGCGGGCCAGCCGCTGCACATGGGGATGCGTCTGCTCAAGGAGGCGGACTTCCGCGCCCCGGTCGACACCTTCCTCGCCGAGCGCTTCCGCGCCGCGGGCCTGATCACGTTCGGCAAGACCAACACCCCAGAGCTCGGGATCCTGCCCACCAGCGAGCCCGAGGCCTACGGCCCCTCGAAGAACCCGTGGGACACGACCCGGACGCCGGGGGGCTCCTCGGGTGGCTCCGCGGCCGCGGTCGCAGCCGGGATCGTGCCGATGGCGCACGCCAACGACGGCGGCGGCTCGATCCGGATCCCCGCCTCCAACTGCGGGCTCGTCGGGTTGAAGCCGACCCGGCAGCGGATCACCGAGGGCCCGCTGGTCGGCGACAACTTCTCGGGCCTCACCTGCGAGCTGGTGGTCTCGCGCTCGGTGCGCGACACGGCCCGGATCCTCGACGCGGTCGAGGGCTCCGCGCCCGGTGACCCCTACGTCGCGCCGGCGCCGCTGCGCCCCTATGTGGAGGAGCTGACCGACGAATCGACGGGCCTGCGGATCGGGACGATGACGCAGCCGGCGGTCGCTTCCGACGTCGATCCCGAGTGCGTCGCCGCCGTCGAGGTGGCGGCCCGGATCCTGAGCGATCTCGGCCACGAGGTCGACGATTCCTCGCCGCTCGACCTGATGCCGCAGGGCGACGAGGAGGCGGGGATGCAGATCCAGGACAGCTTCCTGACCCGTTGGGGGGCCGGCCAGGCCGCGTTGATCTCCCAGATGGAGATGCTGATCGGGCGCGAGATCACCCCCGACGATGTCGAGCCCCTCACCTGGGCGCTGACCGAGATCGGGCGCGATCGCACGTCGGGTCGCTACCTGGCCGACGTCGCGTTGCACCACGGCGTCTCGCGCCTGATCGCGGGCTGGTACGCGGGCGGCCACGACCTGCTGCTGACCCCGACGATGGCCGAGGTCGCCCCGAAGCTCGGCTCCTTCGACCAGCATGGGGACAACCCGATGGATGCCTTCCACCGCGCGTTCCCGTCGGGAGCCTTCACGGCGCTCTTCAACATCACCGGCCAGCCGGCGATCTCACTGCCGCTCCACTGGACCGAGGAGGGGGTACCGGTCGGGGCGCAGCTCGTCGCCCCGTTCGGCCGCGAGGACCTGCTGCTGCGGGTTGCAGCCCAGGTGGAGCGTGCCGCGCCCTGGGCCGACCGAATTCCGCCGGTCTTCGCGGGCGCCGTGGCCGGCGATGCCGCGTGAGGGCATAACCTGCCTCGCATGACCGACCTCGGAGGCGTCCTCACGGCGATGGCCACGCCCTTCGACCCCGACGGCGGGGTCGATCACGGCGCGGCGGCGAAGCTCGCCGCATACCTGCTCGAGAACGGCAGCGACGGTCTCGTCGTGGCCGGCAGCACGGGCGAGGCGGCGACGCTCGACGACGAGGAGCAGATCGCGCTCCTGCGCACGGTGCGGAGCGAGGTCGGCGAAGACGTGCTGCTGATCTGCGGCAGCGGAACGAACGACACCCGCCACTCCGTGAACCTGACGCGCGCCGCCGACGAGGCCGGCGCCGACGCGATGCTCGTCGTCACCCCCTACTACGTGAAGCCGAACCCGGCCGGCATTCGCGCCCACGTGGAAGCCGTGGCCGCAGCCACCGAGAAGCCGATCGTCCTCTACAACATCCCCTCACGGGTGGTGGTCAACGTCTCTCCCGCCGAGCTCGCCGAGCTCGCCGAGATCGACAACGTGCTCGCGGTCAAGCAGGCCAACAGCGACGAGCTCGAGCCGATCGACGGCCTCGCGGTGCTGGCGGGCAACGACGAAATCTTCCTCCGCGCCCTCGAGCTCGGGCTTGCGGGGGGCATCCTCGTCGCCTCGCACCTGGTCGGGCCGCAGCTGGCGGAGATGAGGGATCTCGTCGATGCCGGTGAGCCCGAGCGCGCGCGGGAGATCGACGCCACCCTGCAGGACCTCTACTCGGCGCTCGGGGTCACGACCAACCCGATGCCGCTGAAGGCCGCACTCGGGATGCTCGGGATCTGCTCGGAGCGGATGCGGCTGCCGATGGTGCCCTGCGACGAGGGACAGCGCGCCGTGGTCCGCGCCGCGCTCGAGCGCCTCGACATGCCGGCGGTGGCCTAGATGAGCTCGAAGCTCCGCATCCTCCCGCTCGGCGGGCTCGGCGAGATCGGCAAGAACATGACGGTCGTCGAGCTCAACGACCGGATCGTGATCGTCGACACGGGCCTCATGTTCCCGACGGCGGAGATGCTCGGGATCGATCTCGTCCTGCCCGACTTCTCCTACCTGCGCGATCGCCTCGACGACATCGAGGCGATCGTCCTCACCCACGGTCACGAGGACCACGTCGGCGCGCTGCCTTACGTGCTGCGCGAGATCGGTATCCCGCCCGCGATCTACGGGGGCAGGCTGACGATCGGGATGGTTCGCTCCAAGCTCGAGGAGCACAAGCTCCGCGACGTGCCGCTGCGGGACCTGAGCCCGGGGACGATCGAGGAGGCGGGCCCGTTCGGCATCGAGATGGTCCACATGTCGCACTCGATCCCGGATGCGTGCGCGGTCGCGATCCACACCGATCTCGGGCCGATCCTGCTGACGGGCGACTACAAGTTCGACCAGACCCCGGTCGACGGTCAACCGGCCGACTTCGCGCGGTTGGCCGAGCTCGGCTCGGAGGGACTGCTCTGCCTCTGCGGCGACTCGACGAATGCCGATCGCCCCGGCGTCGCGACGTCGGAGTCGAGCGTCGGCCCGGCCCTGCTGGAGACGTTCTCGCGAGCCGAGGGACGGATCATCGTCACCTGCTTCGCCTCGAACGTGCATCGCGTGCAACAGGTCGTCGACGCCGCCGAGAGGCTCGGGCGCAAGGTGGCGCTGGTCGGGCGCTCGATGCGGAAGAACTTCAACATCGCCTCCAATCTCGGACTCGCAAGCGCGCCGGACGGGATCCTGATCCAGCCGCGTGAGATCGAGGACTACCCCGACGACGAGGTCATCGCGATCTCGACCGGGAGCCAGGGGGAGCCGCTCTCGGCGCTGCGGCGGATGGCGCACGGCGACCACCGCGACGTCGAGCTCCACTCCGGCGACACCGTCGTCTTCTCGGCCACGCCGGTCCCCGGCAACGAGCGCTCCGTCAACGAGACGATCGACCGCATCTTCGAGATCGGCGCCCGCGTGATCACCGCCGCCGATGCCCCGATCCACGCCTCCGGCCACGGCTACCAGGAGGACATGAAGCTGATGCTCAACCTGACCCGGCCGAAGTACGTGATGCCGATGCACGGCGACTACAAGCGCCTGCGTTTGCACGCCGGCCTCGCCGAGGCGGTCGGGATCGAGCGTGAGCGGATCTTCCAATCGCGCAACGGTGTCCCGCTTGAGATCACGGCGGGCAACGCCCGGCTCGGCGACGACGTCGGCGCCGGGATGATCTTCGTCGACGGCCTCGAGCTCGGCGAGCCCGACGACGCCGCGCTCCGCGATCGTCGCACCCTCTCGGCGGACGGCGTGGTCATCGTCGCCGTCACCGTCTCCTTCGAGGACTCCGAGATCGCCGCCGACCCCGAGATCGCCTTCCGCGGGGTCCCGTTCGGCGACGACGAGGACTCCGAGCGGCTCCTGGAGGAGCTTGCCGACGCCGTCGAGGAGGCGGTCGAGGACGCGCTCGACGGCAAGGCCCGCGAGCCCGCGCTGATCCGCAAGGACGTCCACGACGTCGTCGCGAAGCTGATCGACAAGCGCCTGCGGAGACGGCCGATGGTCCTGCCCGTGGTCGTCGAGGTCTGACGGCCGCCCGACGCTCACCGGAGCCGCCGGCCGCTTCCGGAAGCGTGGCGCCTCAGCTGAAGATCGCCAGGTGCAGGAGGCCGCCGGCGAAGCCGAGCACGGCGCCGTGGAGGTACAGCATCCACTCGTCCTCCCGAATCACGGTGCGCAGCATCTCCGAGAAGTCGGTCGCCGACATCTCCTTCATCCGCACCGTGATCAGGTCCTCGATCTCCGAGCGCTGCGCCTCGTTGAAGTCGGGATCGGAGAGTGGGGTCATCGTGTAGCCGACGGCCTCGGTGGCGACGCTCTCGCGGATCGTGTCGTAGCGATCGGTCCCGACCGCCACCCGTACGGCGACCTGGGCGTAGCCGGTGGCGCGGTCGATCGCGGGACGCAGGGACGTGACGATCAGCTTCCGCGTGCGGTCGGACTGGCGCCCGTGCAGGAGCTCCTCGCCGAGGTTCGTCAGGTTGAGGATGTCCTCGGAGATGACCTGCGAGTAGATCCCCGCGACCTCCGGCTGCCGGCGTAGGAACAGCCCTTGGAACCGGAAGGGCCCGTAGTGGCGCTCCTCGACCGGCTCGAAGATCATCTGGATCGCGACCAGGTTGGTCGCGTAGCCGATCAGGACGCCCGCGATCGGCAGCAGCCACCACTGATGGAGCAGGAGCTCGGTGACGATCGCGGTCGGAATCCCGAGCAGGAGCCCGAACCAGAACCCGAAGTTGACGATGAACTTCAGCTCCTTGCGGCCGATCTCGAGGAAGATGCGGTTGGCGAGCTCGGGCCGCTCCTCCATCTTGCGGATCACCATCAGTTTCACGTCCATGAGGTGGTCGATGTCGCGGCCGATCCCGTCGGTGACCGACCTGACGACGTCGGGAAGCTGCTCCTGCACACGCGCGTGGACGGCCTCGCGCACGCGCGGAGGGAGGTCGTTCCAGAGGCCGGGATGCTCTCGCCGCACCGTCCGTTCGACCAGCTCGCGGATGTCGTCACGCGAGCTCTCGACGATGTGCTCGGCGATCGCGTCGGGATCGAGGGACTCGTAGAACTCCTTCGGGCTGCCGAGCTTGGCGATCCCCTTGTCGACTGAGATCGAGCCCATCTTCGCGGCCCGCGAGGGCACGATCCCCTGCCACCCGAACCCCCCGTGCGTGAGACCGATCGGGACTTGCCGCACGCGGCGCGGGAAGAAGCGCGACAGCGACGCGAGCCCGGGAATCCGCACCCCGCGGAAGCGCACGGGGTAGAAGAGCATCCAGACGCCCGACCAGTTGGTCACGTACCCGATCGCCCCCGTGAACAGGGGTACGGTGAGCAGCCCGATCAGCTCCGAAGAATCCAAGTCCCCTACCTGCGCGGCAGCCTACTCAGGCCTTCGCCCTGGCGTCAGCGGTACGAGCGAACCCGCGAAGCGACGAGCGGCACCTCAGCGCTGATCCTTGCGCAAGCGTTCCCGGCGTCAGCCCCACAGCGACGGGGCGAAGCCCCGAGCGAGCGCCCTTTTTTGTCGAGGCTGCGGGCCCGGATGGCAAGGAAGAGTCCGGCGCCGTGGCCGCCAGGCCACAAGCCGGGCGATGACGCCGCCAGCCGGCCCCGCAGTCCGACAAAAAGAGGCCCGCCGGACCAGGGAGGGGAGTCCGGCGGGCCGAATTGGCTCAGGCTGGGCCAATTTGTCCCGTCACCGACCGAACTTGGGGGGAGGTCAGGTGACGGTTCTTGTGTCTCGTCCGCGGCGGAGTCTGTAGCCGCGGTCTAAACGCTGACTCAAGCGGAAGCAATTGTTCGCTCAAACTTCTCGGCCAGCGGAAGCAGGACCGTGAAGCTGGCGCCGCCGTCGTTGCACGCCGCTACGTCGCCGCCGTGTCCGCGAGCGACCGCGCGCACGATCGCGAGGCCGAGACCGGTCCCGCTGCGGCGCGACCGATCGGCCGGCACACCCGCCCGCACGAACCGGTCGAAGATCTGCCGCTCCATCCCCTCGGGGAGGCCGGGGCCGTCGTCTCGGATGCGCAGCTCAGCTTGCTCGCCTGCGACGGCCACGCGGAGCTCGACCTTGGTTCCCGGTGGCGTGTGGCTCACCGCGTTCTCGAGCAGGTTGAGGACCATCCGGTGGAGCTCGTCGGCGTTTCCGCGCACCGGCACGTCACGCTCGATGTCGGTGACGAACTCGTACCCCTCGGCGATCGGGAGCAGCTCCTCGAGCGCCTCCGAGGCGATCGTTCCGAGGTCGCATTGCGATCGTGTCCCGGTGCGCCCCGCGTCGGCGCGGGCGAGCAGCAGGAGGTCGCCGACGAGCCGGTTCATGCGCTTGGAGCTGCGCAACGCCGAAGCGATAGCCGCCTGATCGTCCTCGTCGGCATCGACGGCGGCCGAATGCTCCAGGAGCTCCAGGTTGGCGAGGATGCTCGTCAACGGCGTGCGCAGCTCGTGCGAGGCGTCGGCGACGAACTCTCGCTGGCGCTTGATCGTCTCGTCGGTCTCGGTCCTGGCGGCGTCGAGCTCCTGCAGCATCTGGTCGAAGGTCCGCGCCAGCTCGGCCACCTCGTCGTCGCTGGCGGGCTCGGGGATTCGCTTGGACGGGTCCCGGGTCGCCGCGATGTCGCGGGCGGCGGCGGTCATCGCCGCGATCGGCCGCATCGCCCGGTTGGCAACCGCCATCCCGGCCAGCCCCGCGAGCACGGTGCCGATGGCGACGCCCCCGCCGAGGAAGAGCCAGAGCCGGTTGATGGTGTCGTCAACCACCGTCTCGGGTCGCGCGTACTGGACGAAACGCGGGGCGCCCGTGCCGAGGATCGAGTCGCTGGCCGAGACGATGGGAGCGGCGGCGACGTCGAGATCCCCGGATCTGGTGATCGTGCCGGGCTGCGGGGGCCCGAGCTCGACGGGGGAGGAGTCGAAGCCGGGTACGGCGACGCCCGTTTGGTAGACGACGCGGACGACGGAGTCCTCGGTGAGCCCGAGGCCGCGCCCGTTCTGTCCGGCGATCCGGGTCGCGTTCGTCTGCAGATCGTCCTTGAAGTCGTTGTGGAGCCGGTTGCTGGTGAGCCGACCGACGACCGCCGCGAAGCCGATCAGGATCACCGCCGTCAGCGCGGCGGAGACGAGCGCGATCCGGAACCGCACGGGAAGCCGGCGAGAGCGCGCGTAGAGCTCCCTGAGCCGCCTCATCCCGCGCTCACACCCTGACCACGTATCCCGCACCACGCTTCGTGTGCAGGATCCGGTCCTCTCCTCCCTCCTCGAGCTTGCGCCTGAGGTTGCTGATGAAGACGTCGATCGTGTTGGTCATCGAGGTCGGGTCGTATCCCCAGACCTCCTCGAGCAGCCGCTCGCGCGAGATCACGAGCCGTTCGTTCCTCATCAGGAACTCGAGCAGCTCGAACTCGCGGTTGGTCAGATCCACGACGCGCTCACCACGCGTGACCTCGCGGGTGCCCGGGTTGAGGACGAGATCCCCGACGGTCAGCGAAGCGGTCCCGCGGGGAGGGCGGCGCCTCAGCAGGGCGCGCATCCGGGCGAGCAGCTCGTCCCGCTCGAACGGCTTGACGAGGTAGTCGTCGGCACCTGCGTCAAGCCCCTCGACGCGATCGTCGGTGTCGGAGCGGGCGGTCAGGATCAGGATCGGCACGTCGCCGTCGGCGCGCAGCCGCCGGCAGACCTCGACGCCGTCGATGTCGGGCAGTCCGAGGTCGAGTACGACGAGATCGGGGACGAACTCGACCGCCTGCCTGAGCCCGTCCTCACCGCTTGCGGCGCTTCGGACCTCGTGGCCCTCCTGGCGCAGCGACCTCCGCAGCACGTCGGCGATGTCCTCGTCGTCCTCGACGACGAGGACGCGTCCGGTCAGGTCTTCCTCGCTCACGCCCCCAAGTCTAAAGACCGGATCCGGCGGCGCGACAGCCCTCGGGCCGCCGGGAAGCCCGCTTGCGCAGGGGTCCGCGCGGTCGCGTCGAAGGAGGCTGCCAGATGCCATCCATCCCGCTCATGGGCAAGAGCCCGCGCGGCGGCAGCACCTCCCGCAAGGGGGGCAAGCGGCCCGCCGCGCGCAAGCCCGCGAAGAAGAAGCCCGCGCCTCGCAAGCCCGCCCCCCGGCGTGAGCTCGAGCAGCGCCATCTCGACCTGATCGGACTCGGCCTGCTCGCCCTCGGCCTCTACCTCGGGTTCGTCCTCTACGCGGGCTGGGACGGGGGTTCGGCCGGCTCTGGGATCGAGGTGGCCCTGACGTGGACCGTCGGCGCCGTCGCCTACGCGCTCCCGATGCTCCTCGCCGGGATCGGCCTCGCACTGGTCGTGCGCCCGCTCATCACCTACCCGGGAGCGATCAACGCCGGCGCGCTGCTGCTCGTCGCCGGATTGCTCCTCGCGTTCGCGGCCGGAACCGCGGGGCTGGGACCCGACACGCCGGTGCGTGGAGGCGACTACTTCGAACCGGACTTCATGACCGCCCATGGAGGCGTCTTCGGCGAGGCCCTCTACTGGGCGTCGGCCACCCTCTTCCAGAGTGTCGGCGCGCACATCATCGCCGTGCTGCTCGTCATCAGCGGGATCCTGCTGCTCAGCGGACGCCCGCTCGTCAGCCTGATCGGCTCCGGCGCCGAGGCGGGTCGGCGGGCGAAGGAGGCGACCGGCGAGCTGGCCCGCACGGCGCGCGGAGTGCGCGGCGCTCCCGAGGGCGCGCAGATCGGCGACGGCTGGACGACCTCGAACTTCCCCGGCGACGACGATGCGGAGATCACGGTCTCGCTCGGCGAGGACGCTGCAACGGACGCGGACGACGATGGCGACGCTGCGACGTCCGAGATCGACTTCGATCTGCTCGGCGAGTCCGAGGAGGATGAGGACGAGGACGAGGAGGAGATCAGCGCCGCCGACCTGAACGCGCCCGAGCACGCGTTCGAGGACGACGGCTCGGAGGAGCCGCCGTCGCTGATGGTCGACGGCGACGAGGCGATCGAGGTCGCGCGGACGCCGATGGGCGCCAAGCGCGGCGGGATCACCGAGTCGGAGGAGAAGGACTACCGGACCCCGTCCGCCAAGCTGCTGCGCCGGGGCAACGACTCCAAGGACAGCGGTCCGGACCGGCGCGACATGGAGCGCACGGCCCGGGCGCTCCTCGAGGTCCTGAGCCACTTCAAGATCGAGGCGCGGCTGGTCGGGACCGTCACCGGACCTCACGTGAGCCGCTACGAGCTGCAGCTCGCCCCGGGCACGAAGGTGGGCAAGATCGCGCAGCTCAAGGACGACATCTCCTACGCGCTCGCTTCGACCGACATCCGCATCCTCGCTCCCATCCCCGGCAAGAAGGCGGTCGGCGTCGAGGTCCCGAACGCGCGCCGCAAGATGGTCCGGCTGGGCGACATCTACGGCGGCCGCCCCGACGATGCCTCGCCGCTGCTCTCCTGGCTCGGCAAGGACATCTCCGGCCAGGCGGTCTCGATGGACCTGGCGAAGATGCCGCACGTCCTCGTCGCAGGTACGACCGGCTCGGGCAAGTCCGGATCCGTCAACGCGATCCTCACCTCGATGCTCCTGCACGCGTCGCCGAACGAGCTCCGGCTCGTGCTCGTCGATCCGAAGCAGGTGGAGCTCAACCACTACGACTCCGTTCCGCACCTGCTGACGCCCGTCGTCACGAGCGCCCGCGTCGCCGCCAACGTGCTCGAGAACCTCGTCTCGGAGATGGAGTCCCGCTACACGGTCATGGGCCAGGCGCGCGGGCGCAACCTCGAGGAGCTCAACAAGATCCGCCGCAAGGCGGGCGAGGCGCCGCTGCCGCACATCCTCTGCGTGATCGACGAGCTTGCGGACCTGATGATGGTGGCCCCCGGGGAGGTCGAGGAGTCGATCATCCGGCTGGCGCAGAAGTCCCGCGCCGTCGGCATCCATCTGCTCCTGGCGACGCAGCGGCCTTCCACCGACGTGATCACGGGGACGATCAAGGTCAACATCCCGGCCCGCATCGGCTTCTCGGTCGCCTCGCAGATCGACTCCCGGGTGATCCTCGACCAGGGCGGTGCCGAGTCCCTGCTCGGGCAGGGGGACATGCTGTTCCGGCCAGTCGGCTCCTCGAAGCTGCAGCGCGTCCAGGGCGCGTTCGTGACCGAGGAGGAGATCGCCAAGGTCGTGGGCTTCTGGAGCAAGCAGGGTGAGCCCCAGTTCGACGCCGACCTGCTGCAGGAGAAGGCGCCCGTCGATGTCGATGGCGATGGCGGCGGCGACTTCTCCCCGGACGAGGACGACCTGCTCGAGGACGCGATCCGGATCGTCGTCGAGACCGATTCCGCATCCGTCTCGATGATCCAGCGGCGGCTGCGGGTCGGCTACACGCGGGCCGGGCGGCTCATCGACATGCTCGAGCGGCGCGGGGTGATCTCCGGATTCGAGGGATCGAAGGCGCGGCAGGTGCTGATCGGGCCCGGTGACATCGCCCGCGTCCTCGCCGGCCCCGGCGACGGCGGCGACGGGCCCGAGACCGAGGGCGCCGGCCTCGAGACGGTCGGCGGGTAGTCGCTCGCGGCGCGCTTGCAGGCGTCGCAATACTGAGCGGCGATGAACGACATCCACCCATCCGGACTGGGGATCGGCGCCGCGCTCAAGGACGCGCGGCGGCGACAGGACATGGACGTCAAGGAGGCCGAGGAGCGGACGAAGATCCGCGCCAGGTACCTGCGGGCGCTCGAGGCCGAGGACTGGGAGGTGCTTCCCGCCCCCGCCTACGTCCGCGGGTTCCTGCGCACCTACGGCGACATGCTCGATCTCGACGGCGAGATGCTCGCCGACCGCTATCGCCGATTCAGCGAGGACTCGCAGGGAGGCGCTTCCAGCCCGGCCACGGAGCCGTTGCTGCGGGAACGCGCCCGCCCGCCGGGCTCGCGCCCTCCGTCGCGCACGCCGGTGATCCTCGCGATCGCCGCAGGCATCATCATCCTGCTCGTGATCCTGGGCTCCATAGGTGGTGACGACGACGGCGACAAGAGCTCCGGCGACGGTGACAAGGCAGCGCGGAAGCTGCGCCGGGACGATGAGAAGAAGCCGCAGCCGCTGCGGCCGATCGACCTCGTGCTGGAGACGAAGGACTCGATCCAGGTCTGCTTGGTCGGGGGCGCCGACGAGGCCCTGATCGACGCGCAGACGCTCGTCGCCGGGACGGAGGAGAGCTTCTCCGGCTTCAAGCGCTACCGGCTCGATCTGCGTGACGGTGGTGAGGTCCAGCTCCGGGCCGGTGGCAAGCGGCAGGAGCTGACCGCTGACGGCGACGCCAGCTTCGACGCGGATTCGCGCGGGATCCGCGAGGTCGACTACGCGGGGCCGGATTGCCCGTGAGCGCCCGCGCCGGGATCATCGTCACCGGGACCGAGGTGCTGAGCGGTCGCGTCGCCGACGCGAACGGTCCCTGGGTGTCGGAGCGGCTGAGCGAGCTCGGCGTCGACGTCGCCCACATGATCTGCGTCGGCGACCGCGCCGACGACATGACGACCGCGCTGAGGTTCCTGGCCGGCAACGGGGTCGATCTGATCGTCACGACCGGGGGCCTCGGCCCTACAGCCGACGACATGACCGCCGAGCTCGTGGCCGCGTTCGCCGGGCGCGAGATGGTCCTCGACGAGGGGATGGAGCGGAGGATCTCCGAGATCGTGGCCGAGTTCGCGCGCCGCATGAACTTCGACCCCGCTGGATTGCGCGAGGGGACGCGAAAGCAGGCGATGGTGCCGCAGGGCTCGATCGCCCTCGACCCCGCGGGCACCGCGCCGGGGCTCGTCGTGGAGACGGAGGCGGGACCGACGGTCGTCGTGCTTCCCGGCCCGCCGCGCGAGCTGCAGACGATGTGGCCGGCCGCGGTGGCGGCGGAGCCGTTCGCGAGGGTGCTCGAGCGCTCGGACGAGTACGCGATGGCCTCGATGAAGATGTTCGGGATCCCGGAGTCGACGCTGGCGAAGAGCCTGCGCGAGATCGAGGAGGGTGGGGTGGACCTCGCCCCGCTCGAGATCACCACCTGCCTGCGCAAGGGCGCCGAGCTCGAGATCGACGTCCGGTACACGAGGGACGCCGAGCCGCTGCGAGAGGCGCTCTTCGACGGTCTGCGCGAGCGCCATGCCGCGGTCATCTATACGGAGAGCGGGGAGACGATCGACGAGATCGTCGCCGGACTGCTGCGCGGGCACACGATCGCGACGGGGGAGTCGTGCACGGGCGGCAAGCTGGCGGGGCGCCTCACGGACATCCCCGGCTCGTCGGATTACGTGGCCGGCGGTGTCGTCGCCTACTCGAACGAGGCGAAGTCCAGGCTTCTCGGCGTTCCCGCCGACGTCATCGAGGGGAAGGGGGCGGTCTCCCCGGAGGTGGCGCAGGCGCTGGCCCGGGGCGCGATCGAGCGCTTCGGGGCGGACCTCGGCGTCGGCATCACGGGCGTGGCCGGACCCGGTGGCGGGACCGAGGAGAAGCCGGTCGGCTTCGTCTGCTTCTGCGTCGCGTCCGCCGACGGGCGTGTGATGGCCCGCGACGTGCAGCTCCCGGGCAACCGCAGCGACGTCCGCGAGCGCTCCGTCAGCGTCGCGATGCACATGCTGCGCCGCTTCCTGCTCGGTGTCGAGCCGCCGTTCTGAAGCGGGCGTGGCACTGAGTGATGGGCGGGCCGGCCGGCCAAGGCGGCTATCGGCCTCGTGCTGACGCGCTACTGTGCATCCGTGGTTGGAGAGCGAGGGGGTAGCTCGTGAATTTCAAGACTGTCCTTGGTTTCGCACTGGTTGTCTGTGTGACCGTGCTCGGCTCAGCGGGGTCAGCCTCGGCAGCCGTCGTCGAGCGCGTCGTTGACGGGGGCTTCGAGGCGACCACGGGGTGTCAGGGCAGCGACATCAACTCCTGCACCAACCCGAATTGGACCAAGACGGAGTCGGTCCCCACCTACCCACAGGCGCGGTTCTGCTTGGCGCCGCCGTGCTCCGGAGCGGCTGCCTCGGGCGCAGGCTTCATCAGTCTCGGGCACAACAACCGCAGCAACCCGGGCCATGTGTCAGAGATCGGGTCGATCTCGCAGCCGGTGGACTTCACCGGCGTGACCACGCTTACGTACAAGCTGACACAGCTGCTTGTCACGGGCTATCCAGGGCCTGTTGAAGTGCTCGTCGACGGCACCATCGTCGACACGAAGCTCCCCACAGCGCCGGGCTACGGTGCCGGATACAAGGACGTTTCCGTAGATGTAGCCGGCGTCTCGCCCGGTGTGCACACGCTGACGTTCAGGGTCAATTGCTCCTACCACCCGTCTGACCTCTGCGCTTGGTGGAACATCGACGACGTCTCGGCCCTCGCGACGGTGGCCGATCCACCCGCGCCGACTGCGCCGGACACGACAATCGAGAAGGGGCCGAAGGGTCGGACGAAGGCCAAGCGGGCGCGGTTCGAGTTCAGCTCCTTCACGGCTGATGCTACCTTCGAGTGCGCGCTCGACGGCGCCACGTTCGCACCCTGCAGTTCGCCGCACACAGTGAAGGTGGCCAAGGGCAAGCACAGGTTCCAGGTCCGCGCCGTTGCTTCCGGGCTGACCGACGGGACGCCCGCTTCTTATCGCTGGACGGTCAAGAAGAAGAAGAAGAAGAAGAAGGGCGGCGGGGCGCACCACGGGAAGGGGTAGGCCGCTTTGACGCTTTCCACCGCGTTCGGCTGTACAGAAGGGCCGTCGGCTACGGCTCAGTCTGTCTGCTCAGTTGCCCTCGTAACCTCCTAGCCCAAGGGAAGAGAGCGATGAGCCGAGGCCATTCGAGCGTTCCGCCTGGAATCGCTTGGCCCTGAGCCAGGCGATTCCCGTCGGTTCGCGACCTTGCAGCTACGTCGCCCCAATGGGTGAGGCAGGCGCCTACGTGCCGGCGAAACGGCGCACATCTGGCTCTGAATCTGCACATCCGAGCCTAGATCCTTGACTTCGCGCCGCCTAGATTCGCGCTCGTGATCAAGGCATCGCCACCTGGGGCGCACATGTGTTCGTTTCCGCCGATGCGGTGTCTAAGTTGACGGCATAGGTCAGAGGCCACCGCGTGGTGGCCATCGTCCAAGCGACTTGAGAGCCGCGCAGCGGCAGATGAGGTGATGAGAGACATGGCAGCAGCGAAGCCCACGCCGATCGAGGCGGGTTCCAAGGAGGCGAAGGCGAAGGACGCGGCGCTGAACGCGGCCGTCGCCCAGATCGAGCGCGAGTTCGGCGCCGGGTCGGTTATGAAGCTCGGTGGCGACTCGAAGATCGACGTCGAGGCGATCCCGACGGGCGCGCTCTCGCTCGATCTCGCGCTCGGGGTCGGCGGTGTGCCGAAGGGCCGGATCGTCGAGATCTTCGGACCGGAGTCGTCCGGCAAGACGACGCTGATCTACCACATCATCGCCCAGTGCCAGGCACGCGGCGGGATCTGCGCGTTCGTCGACGCCGAGCATGCGATCGACCCCGTCTACGCGCGCCGGATCGGCGTCGACACCGACGAGCTGCTGGTCTCCCAGCCGGATTACGGCGAGCAGGCGCTCGAGATCGTCGACGTGCTGACGCGCTCCGGCGCCGTCGACCTCGTCGCCGTCGACTCGGTCGCGGCGCTGACCCCGAGGGTCGAGCTCGAGGGGCAGATGGGCGAGGTCCAGGTCGGGCTGCAGGCGCGGCTGATGTCGCAGGCCCTCCGCAAGCTCGCCGGCAACCTGAACCGGGCGAAGACCGTCTGCCTGTTCACGAACCAGATCCGCGAGAAGATCGGCGTCAGCTTCGGTAGCCCCGAGACCCAGCCGGGCGGCCGGGCGCTCAAGTTCTACTCGTCGCAGCGACTCGATCTGCGCCGCATCGAGACCCTCAAGGAAGGGACCGAGGCGGTCGGCAACCGGGTTCGCGTCAAGGTCGTCAAGAACAAGGTCGCGGCCCCCTTCAGGCAGGCCGAGTTCGACGTCGAGTACGGCGCCGGAATCTCCAACGAGAGCTGCCTGCTCGATCTCGGCGTCGACAACGGCGTCGTCACGAAGTCGGGCTCGTTCTTCTCCTACGGGGAGACGCGCCTCGGGCAGGGCCGCAACAACTCGAAGCAGTTCCTCGCGGACAACCCGGACATGGCTGACGAGATCGAGGCGAAGATCTACGAGGCGCTCGGTGTCGCCCGGACCAACGGCGGCTCGGCGCGTACCGCGCGCCCCGCGGAGGAGCCGGTGGCCACCGGTGAGGCGGATGCGCCCGCCGCGGGCGCCGAGGAAGAGGCCGAGGCGGCCTGAGAAGGCGAGCGACGCGGCGGATCAGCGGGTGCGCTGCTTCGTCGCGTTGGTTCCACCCCAAGGGCTGCGAAGCGCCGTGGCGGGCTGGAGCGGACGAGCGTTCTCGTCGGTCGATGGAGCGCGGGCGGTGCGTTCGGATTCCCTGCACGTGACGTTCGCCTTCCTCGGCGAGATCGACGAGGAGCGGGCCGAGGTGGCCGGTGAGCTGGTGCGGAGCGTCGAGCCTCGCCGCGTTCGAATGCGGCTGGGGAGCGAGATTCGCGGGCTGCCACGAAAGCGCCCCCGTGTGCTGGCTCTCGACGAGGTGGGCGGTGAGGTGGGCGGGCTGCAGGCCGACGTCGCCGTGTCGCTGGCGGAGGTCGGGGTGCTCGGTCCCGAGAGAAGACCGTCGAGAAGGCCGTTCTGGTCGCACATGACCGTCGCCAGGCTGAAGCGGGGTGCACTTGGCGGTCGCTCCGTCGCGAGCTTCATCTCGACCGTGGCGCCGCCCGACGGCGAGGTGATAGCGACTCACGATGCCGCGGCCTTGACGTTGTTCCGGTCCGAGCTCGGCCGCGGTCCCGCGACGTACACGGCGCTGGCGACGGTCGAGTTGACGGGTGGTGGTGGCTGATGGAGCGACCGAGCGAGGGCGAGGAGCGCAGCCGCGAGGCGGCGATGGTCGCTGCCGTCGGGGCACTGCGAAGGCGGGAGCGGACCGTCGCGGAGATGCACGAGTGGCTCACCGGGCGGGATGTCCGCTCCGACGTGATCGATGCGGTGATCTCCGACCTGACCGAGGTCGGCGAGCTCGACGATGACCGCTTCGGGCGTGAGTTCGCGCGTGACAAGCGCGAGCTCTCGGGGTGGGGGCCGGAACGGATCGAGGCGGCGCTCGTGGACCGTGGCCTGGAGCGCTCCCTGGCCGAGAGCGTCGCGGTGGAGGGTCACGACGAGCAGCTGGAGCGGGCCACTGCGCAGGTCCGCGGCCGCTTCGGCGAGCTCCGTGATGACGGGGACCGCAACCGGGCGCTGCAGTTCCTGGCGCGGCGGGGCTACGGGTACGAGCTCGCCTACGACGCGGTTCGCCGGGCCGGTCGCGACGCCGCCTGAGGTTCAGGGCCGGTCGCGAGGTTGCACGAGTTGCAGCGGCAACCTGCCCGCTCTACGATCGCCGCAGCGGCAGCGCCGCCTCCGGCTGACGTCGGTGACCGAGATTCGAAAATCAAGCTCTTGAACCCGTCCGTATCCACCCATCGCGCCGCCTCCGAGGAGGCTTCCGGCTAGCGGCAGCGACCCATCGATTCGCGGCTGCAGGAAACCGGCCGCGCTCGGATCAACCGAAGGACGCCGCGGGCCGCGCTCCGCATCCACGCACCGGAAGGCCGGTGCGTGGCAGCAAGCGCCGGACTACGGAGGGAGCAGGACGATGGATCGCCGGGCCAGGAGGAAGTTCGCGGCACGCGGAGCCGCGCAGCAGCGATCGGCGGAGGCCGCACCGACCGAGCCGATGGAGGGACCGCCGGCGGGGCGGGAGGCGATCGCCGGATCCGATGCGCGCGCGGGTGCTCCCGCCGCGAACGATGCTGATGCCGAGCTCCAGGCTCGGCGTCAGGAGATCGCGCGACTGCAGGAGCGGGCGCTGGCCGACGCCGAGCACGCGCGGCTCACGCTCGCCGACATCGAGCGCCGCGAGCAGGCCTTGGCCGACCGCGAGCGCAACCTCGAGGGCCAGCAGGAGGAGCTGAAGCGGCAGAAGGCCGTGCAGCGGAAGGAGCTGGAGCGACTTTCCGGGCTGACCGAGACCCAGGCGAAGCACATGCTCATCGCCGACGTCGAGCATGACGCGCGCCATCGTGCCGGGCGGGTGATCCTGCAGATCGAGGAGGAGGCCAAGCGCGACGCCGACCGGCGCGCCCGCAACATCCTCGCGATCGCGATGAGCAGGCTCGCCGGCACCGTCGCGAGCGAGACGACGACGCGCATGATCGAGCTGCCCAACGAGGAGATGAAGGGCCGGATCATCGGCCGCGAGGGTCGCAACATCCGCGCGCTCGAGGCGCTGACCGGCGTCGACGTGATCATCGACGAGACTCCGAACGCGGTCGTCCTGTCGAGCTTCGACGGCGTCCGGCGCGAGGTCGCACGCCTCACGCTCGAGCGTCTCATCGCCGACGGCAGGATCCAGCCCGCGACGATCGAGGAGGTCTACGAGAAGGCCCGGGCGGACGTCGCCGAGCAGGTCGTCGCTGAGGGTGAGCGCGCGGAGCTGGAGGTCGGCCTGCACGGCATCGATCCGGCCCTGCTCGAGGTTCTCGGTCGTCTCAAGTACCGGACCTCATATGGGCAGAACGTCCTCGATCACCTGATCGAGGCGGCAAAGATCGCTGGTTCGGTCGCGGCTGAGCTCGGAGCGTCCGTGGAGACCGCGAAACGGGCGACGCTTCTGCACGACATCGGCAAGGCGGTCTCCCACGAGGTCGAGGGCGGGCACGCCGAGGTCGGGGCGTCGATGGCACGCCGGAACGGCGAGAGCGAGGCCGTCGCGCACGCGATCGAAGCCCACCACAACGAGGTCGAGCCGAAGACCGTCGAGGCTGTGATCGTCCAGATCGCCGACGCGGTCTCCGGGGCGCGCCCGGGAGCGAGGGGAGAGGCGCTCGAGCACTACGTCACGCGGCTGCGCGACCTCGAGGAGATCGCGGGGCGCAGCCATGGCGTCAGCAAGGTCTACGCGGTGCGTGCGGGCCGGGAGGTGCGCCTGATGGTCGATCCCGACGTCGTCGACGACGACGAGGCCGCCGTGATCGCCCAGCGGACGGCCAAGGCGGTCGAGAAGGAACTCGACTTCCCCGGCCGGATCAGGATCACCGTGGTCCGGGAGAGCCGCGCGAGCGCATACGCGGACTGACGGCGGGCTGACTGGGGGTGCCCACGGACGCGCCGTTGTGCGACGGTCGTCGCCGCGCCCGACGCGGGCACGACCTTCCCGCACCCGTGGTCGATAGGATCGCGCCCTCATGGCCGACGCCTTCTACATCGCCGGCGGCGCTCTCGTCGTCATCGCCCTCGTCGTCTCGTTCATCGGGATGCGCAGCGACAACTTCCCGTCACCGACGCTCCTGCGAATCGGCATCCCGCTGGTTGCGGCCGTGGTCGTCGTCACCGCGGTCCTTGCGGTCAAGACCTCCAGCGAGGAAGCCGAGCACCGCGAGCACGAGCAGAACGAGGCGGCGTCCGTCGAGTCGGAGGTCCAGAACGTCGAGAACCAGCAGGTCGGTGTCGACGACGAATCCACCGGGCAGCCGGCACCATCGTCGGAGAGCCCGGATGCACTCGGCAAGCAGGTGTTCGCCGACCAGGGATGCGCCGGCTGTCATTCCCTCGAAGACGCCAACGCGACCGGTCAGATCGGCCCGAACCTCGACGAGGCGCTGGTCGACAAGGACGAGGACTTCATCCGCACGTCGATCGTCGACCCCTCCGACGAGGTGGAGGCCGGCTTCAGCGACGGGATCATGCCGACGACCTACGGCGATGACATCGCGCCCGACGAGCTCGATGCGCTCGTCGCCTACCTGTACGGCGCCACCCACCCCTCCGGCAAGAAGAAGTAGCCCGGCCACGGCTCTTCGCCCTCCGTCGGCTCTCTCGCCGGCGTCGCTACCCTGATCCGCCATGGATGAACCCGTGAGCAAGCGCTTCCACGTGACCACGTTCGGGTGCCAGATGAACGAGCACGACTCCGAGCGCATGAAGGGCATGCTCGGGACGCTCGGCTACCGGGAGTCGGCGACGCGCGAGGACGCCGACCTCATCCTCTTCAACACCTGCTCGATCCGGGAGGCCGCCGACAACCGCTTCATCGCCCACCTGGGCGAGGCGAAGCGACTCAAGGCCGAATCGCCGGGGACCGTCGTAGGCGTCGGTGGCTGCTGGGCCCAGTCGGTCAAGGACGAGGTGTTCGAGCGCTTCCCCTTCGTCGACGTCGCCTTCGGCCCCGGCCAGATCCACAAGCTCGCTGAGTTCATCGCGAGCGACGCGATCACCGCTCAGGGTTTCTTCGAGTTCGAGGAGTTCGCCGGTCACCTGCCGACGCAGCGCGACCGCGAGTTCCAGGCCTGGCTGCAGATCTCGCAGGGGTGCAACTGCGTCTGCTCCTACTGCATCGTCCCCTCGACGCGAGGGCGAGAGCGAAGCCGCCCCGCCGGGGAGCTGCTCGCCGAGGTCCAGACGCTGGCCGCCGACGGGGTCCGCGAGGTGACGCTGCTCGGCCAGAACGTCAACAGCTACGGTCGCGATCTGCGCGGCGAGGACAGGCTGAGCTTCGCGGAGCTGCTGCGGGCGATCGATGCGATCGACGGCATCGAGCGGATCCGCTACACGAGCCCGCATCCGAAGGACATCCGCGAGGACGTCGTCGCCGCCCACGCCGAGTGCCCGGCGGTGTGCGAGCACATCCACCTACCGCTGCAGTCGGGCTCGAGCCGGATCCTCAAGGCGATGCGCCGCACCTACAACCGCCAGCGATACATGGACCGCGTCGCGATGATCCGCGAGCGGGTCCCCGACGTCGCGCTGACGACGGACATCATCGTCGGCTTCCCCGGCGAGACGGAGGCCGACTTCGAGGAGACCCTGGAGGTGGTCGACGAGGTCGGCTACGACGGCGCCTTCACGTTCGTCTTCAGCCCGCGCCGCGGCACCCTCGCCGCCGAGCTCGAGGGGGCGCTTCCGCATCCGGTCAAGAAGGAGCGGATGGCGCGGCTCGTGGAGCTCGTCCAGCGCCGCGCTAAGGAGCGCTCGCAGCGGTTCGTCGGGCGCGACGTCGAGGTCCTGGTCGAGGGTCCGAGCCGGACGGATCCGACGCGGCTGCGCGGCCGCAGCCGCCACAACAAGGCGGTCAACTTCGAGGGCACCGCCCGGCCCGGCGAGCTGGTCGAGGTGGAGGTCTCCTCGGCGAGCTCGCAGACGCTCCTCGGAGCGGAGCGCCTGCTCTCGCGAACCGGCTGAGGAAGTGGCGGCGGCGACCGCTGAGGTGATCGCGATCTTCGGGCCGACCGCGGTCGGCAAGACCGGGGTCGCGATCGAGCTCGCCGCTCTGCTGCGTGAGCGGGGCGAAGAGCCCGTCGCCGTCTCCTGCGACGCGATCCAGGTCTATCGCGGCCTCGAGGTCCTGAGCGGCGCCCCGAGCGCATCCGAGCGCGAGCTTCTAGAGCACCGTCTCGTCGGCTTCGTCGATCCGGGCGAGGAGTTCAGCGCCGGGCGCTTCGCGGAGCTGGCCCGGGCCGAGATCGACGATCTCCTCGATGCGGGCCGGACCCCGATCGTGGTCGGAGGGACCGGGCTCTACATGCGGGCCGCCCTCGCCGAGCTCGACCTGCAGCCTCCGGTCGCGGCCGAGATCAGGGAGGGGGTGGAGGCGCAGGTCGCCGAGGCCGGCCCGGCGGCGTTGCACGCCGAGCTCGAGCCGGACGTGGCCGCGCGGGTTCACCCCAACGACCGCAAGCGCGTGGCCCGCGCGCTCGAGCTGCAGCGCGCCGGCCTCGATCCGCCCGAGCGTGGCCGGGAGCTCTGGACGGCGCGCCTGCGCCACCCGACGACCCTGAGCGGGATCGTCGTCGGCCGCGAGGAGCTGGCCGAGCGGATCGACCGAAGGGTCGAGGCCATGCTGGGCAACGGCGCCGGCGCGGAGGCGGCCGCGCTCGAGGCGATCGGTGCGTCCCGGACTGCGGCGGCTGCGCTCGGCCGCGAGGAGGCGCTGCGCGGGGACGCGGAGGCGATGAAGTCGGCGCATCGCCGTTACGCGCGACGGCAGATGACCTGGCTGCGGAAGATGGAGGGCCTGGAGACGGTCGAACGCGACGGACTCAGCGACGCGGAGGTCGCGGCGAGGATCGCCGTCGCGAGCGGGCGGGGATAATCAGCGCGATGCGGTTCGAGAAGTGGCAGGCGCTGGGCAACGACTACATCGTGCTCGAGCGCGACGCACTCCCGTTCCCGCTCACGCCCGAGCGCGCGCACGCGATCTGCGACGCCCACTTCGGCTGCCACGCGGACGGGATCCTGCTGCTCTCGAAGCCGACCGATCCCGAGGCGCACGTCGCCGAGCTGCGGATCTTCAACCCGGACGGTTCGGAGGCCGAGCTGTCCGGCAACGGCGCCCGCGAGGCGATCATGTACCTGCGGCGCTCCGGCTGGACCGACAGCGACGAGTTCACGATCCTCACCGCCGCCGGTGAGATAACGCCGCGGATCACAGGGCCTGATTCGGCGCGGGTCGCCATGGCCCAGGCGAGGACCAGCTCCGACGACTTCCCCTCCGGCCCCGAGGACGGGCGCGGCGTGATCGACGTCGGCGGCGTCGAGCGCGAGTTCCAGCACGTCTCGGTGGGCAATCCGCAGTGCGCGATCGAGGTAGACGAAGGTCTCGAGGAGCTCGACCTGCCGGCGATCGGGCCGGCGATCGAGTCCTCGCCGCTGTTCCCGAACCGCTCCAACGTGAGCTTCTGGCGGGTCGAGCCGTCGCCGGTGGGAGCGACGCAGGCATCGACGGTCCGCGCGCGGATCTTCGAGCGCGGGGTGGGGGAGACGCTCTCCTCCGGAACCGGCGCCACCGGCGCCGCAGTAGCGGCTCACCTACGAGGTGCACCGAGCCCGATCACCGTCGTCCTCGACGGCGGCGAGCTGCTCGTGGAGATCGGACCCGAGCTCGAGATCTGGCTGACCGGGACCGCCGAGCCGGTGTTCGGCGGGGAGTTCTCGCCGGAGATGATGCGTCGCCTCGCGGCGCTCGAGCAGGTCCCCGTGCCGGGATCCGAGCAGCCCGGCGGCTAGCTCGAGAAGCCCGTCGGGGTGCGGACGACGTCGCGCGACTCCATGATCCGGTCGATCAGGCCGTAGTCGGCCGCCTCCTCGGCGCTGAAGAACCGATCGCGGTCCATGTCGTCGTGGACCTGCTCCTCGCTCTTGCCGGTGTGCTTGGCGTAGATGCGGTCGACCCGCTCGCGGGTCGCGATCGCCTCGCGGGCGTGGATCTCGATGTCGGTCGCCTGCCCCTGGAAGCCGCCCGAGGGCTGGTGGATGAGGATGCGCGCGTTGGGCAGCGCGAGGCGCTTGCCCGCAGCTCCCCCGCAGAGCAGCAGCGAACCCATCGACATCGCGATCCCGAAGCAGATGGTCGAGACGTCGGGCTTGACGTACTGCATCGTGTCGTAGATCGCGAGCCCTGCCGTCACCGATCCGCCGGGCGAGTTGATGTAGAGGGAGATGTCCTTGTCGGGGTCCTCCGACTCGAGATGGATCAGCTGGGCGACGATCAGGTTGGCGATGTCGTCGTCGACGGCCTGGCCGAGGATGACGATCCGCTCCGAGAGCAGCCGCGAGTAGATGTCGAAGGATCGCTCCCCACGGGAGGACTGCTCGACGACCATCGGGACCATTGGCATCAGGAACCTCCTCGGTTCTGGCGTTGCAGAGATGCAACCAAAGAGTTGCGTATATCGGCGGGAGGCTATCATCCGCAACCGATGAGTTGCATCACGTATGGAGGAGGCTGAGGTGGACGCCATCGACGAGCTGATCGAGCGGTTCGAGCAGGTCGAACGTGTGGAGCGCGAGACCGTGCTCGACGCCGACGAGGAGCGCGCCTGGGAGGCGATCAGCGACCCGGCCGAGCTCGAGCGATGGCTGGCGGACGAGGTCGACCTGGAGCCGGTCGAGGGAGCGCCCGCCCGTTTCGAGGTCGACGGCGAGGAACGTCCGGGGCGCGTCGAGCGGGTCGTCGAGGGCCGCGAGCTGGCCTTCACCTGGTCCCGGGCGCCCGGCGAGGAGAGCCTCGTGGAGCTCGTGCTGGCGCCGTGCGTGGGCGGGACGCGAATCTCCGTCGTCGAGACCCGGCTTCGTACCGGCGCCGACGCGCCGCCGCTTCTGATGTCCGGCTGGGACGACGGCCTGCGGGGGCTCCGGCGGCTCGCCCACCTGGTTTTCGCCTAGGTGCAACAGGAAGCCCGGAGGGACCTTCCCGCCATGAGCGCCGACGCCGTCTTCGCGGCCCTCGCCGACCCGACCCGCCGCGGGCTGGTCGAGTCGCTGGCGAGTGCCCCGGCGACGGCGACCGACCTCGCCAAGGGCTTGCCGATGACGCGCCAGGCCGTGTCCAAGCACCTGGCGATGCTCGCCGCGGCTGAGCTGGTCTCGACCGAGCGGCGTGGTCGCGAGACGCGGTACACGCTCCGCCCCGAGCCGCTGCGCGAGGTCAGCCGCTGGGTCGATGCCGTCGGGGACGAGTGGGCGGACCGGCTCAGCCGGCTGGAGCGCTCGATCCGCGACTGAACGCGTCAGCTGCGTCGAGCGGCCCGAAGTCGACTCCGGTCAGCTCCTCGGAGACCTCCCACAGCCGACGGGCCGTCTCGGGATCAGCCGCGCGGCTGGTGCGGCCGACGCGCTTGGGGTGGCCACGCTGCTCGCCGAGACCGTCGGGCCCGAAGTAGTCGTCGCCCTCGACGTCGGGCATCGTCGCCGCGTAGAGGGAGGGCAGGGCGCCCATCGCGTCGCTTTGGCCCAGCAGGAGGTTGCCGAGCGCCGCGCCCGGCTTGAGCAGGAAGCCGAAGCGCCCCATCGCCGGGCCCGCGGTCTGCAGGTTGGTCGAGGAGTAGCCGGGGTGGGCCGCGGCCGCGACGAGGTCGGTCCCGGCGGCCTCCGCGCGCCGCGCGAGCTCGAGCGTGAACAGCAGGTTCGCGAGCTTCGACTGCCCGTAGGCGGGCCATCGCGAGTACCCGTGCACGGAGTTGAGGTCGTCGAAGTCGATCTTGCCGACGCGGTGGGCCATGCTCGAGACGTTGACCACCCGCGCCGCGGGCGAGGCGAGCAGCTTCTGGATCAGGCGCCCGGTGAGCGCGAAGTGGCCGAGGTGGTTGGTCCCGATCTGCAGTTCGAAGCCGTCCGCGGTCTCGCGGCGTGGCGGCGCCATCACTCCGGCGTTGTTGACGAGGAGGTCGAGCGGGCCGGAACGCGCGCAGACCTCCTCCGCTGCCCGTCGCACCGCCTCCAGGTCGGCGAGGTCGAGAGCGACGATCTCCACGTCGGCCTCTGGGTGCTCGGCGAGGATCCGATCCCGGGCGGCGGTCGCCCGGGCGGCGTCGCGGCAGCCCATCAGCACGGCTGCGCCGGCGCCCGCCAGGGCGCTCGCCGTGCGCAGCCCGAGGCCGCTGTTGGCCCCGGTCACCAGCGCCGTGCGGCCGCTCTGGGACGGGATGTCGTCGCTGCTCCACTTGTCGCTCATCCGCACTCCTCGGATCGGGGTCTGTTCCCGGGAACCCTACGGGGACGCGGTGCGCGCCCTCGGTAGCCTGAGAGCCTGTCCCGCCCACGATCCACGAAGGAGTCCGGAGCTTGTCGCTGACCGACCCGTCCAAGCGCCTCGAGGCGATCCCGCCGTACATGTTCGCCGAGCTCGAGCGCAAGGTCGCCGAGAAGAAGAAGGCCGGCATCGACGTGATCAGCCTCGGGATCGGCGATCCCGACATGCCGACATTCCCGCACGTCGTCGAGGCGATGCAGGCGGCCGTGGCGGAGAACGACAACCAGAAGTACCCCTCCAACCGCGGCCGCGAGGAGTTCCGCGACGCGCTCGCCCGCTTCTACGGGCGCCGCTTCGGGGTCGAGATCGACCCCGAGTCCGAGGTGATCCCGGCGATCGGCGCCAAGGAGTGCATCTACAACCTCTGCTTCGCCTTCCTCGATCCCGGTGACGTCGCGCTCGCCTCCGACCCCGGCTACCCCGTCTACACGGGCGGTCCGGTGCTGGCGGGGGCCGAGGCGGTCGTTCTGCCGCTGGTCCCCGAGCTCGGATTCGCGCCGGACCTCGACGCGATCGACCCCGACGACCTCCGTCGCGCCCGGCTCCTGTTCCTCAACTACCCCAACAACCCGACGGGCGCGATCGCGCCGGAGGGGCTCTTCGAGCGCGTCATCGAGCTCGCTCGCGAGCACGAGATCCTCGTCGTGCACGACAACGCCTACTCGGAGACGACCTACGACGGCTACGTGGCGCCGAGCTTCCTGGCCACCCCCGGGGCCAAGGACGTCGGCGTCGAGGTCTTCAGCCTCTCGAAGGGCTTCAACATGACCGGCTGGCGTTGCGCCGCGATCCTCGGCAACGCCGATGCGATCCAGAGCTACTGGCGTCTGAAGACGAACGTCGACTCGGGGCTCTTCGAGGCGATTCAGCTTGCCGGGGTGACGGCGCTCGACGGCCCCCGCGAGCCGCTGGAGGAGATGAACGCCCTGTACGCACGTCGGCGCGATCTCGTCGTCGACGCGCTCGCCGAGATCGGCGTCGACGTCGCCTCGCCGAAGGGGACGATCTACGTCTGGGCGCCGGTTCCCGAGGGCTACACGTCGACGACGTTCTGCGAGCACGTGCTCGAGGAGGCGGCGGTCGTGATCTCGCCCGGCTCGATGTACGGGCCGAGCGGGGAGGGGTTCTTCCGGATCTCCCTGACTACGCCCGACGAGCGGTTGACGGAGGCGGTCGAGCGCATGCGGGAGCACCTGAGCTAGGACGCCTGGACGCCTGGACGCCTATGGCGATGACACCCACGATCCGCTACGTCCGCGTCGGCGATACGCACATCGCCTACGCGGCCGCGGGCAGCGGCGCGCAGGACATGCTGGTGGTGCTTCCCACGGTCGGTTCGATCGAGCTGCTCGTCGAGCCGCCCGGCCGTGGCCTCTTCGTCGGGCTGACGAAGAGCATGCGGGTCATCTCCTTCGACCGCCGCGGCTCGGGCATCTCCGACCGGGTCGCGGAGCCGCCGACGCTCGAGGAGCAGATGGACGACATCAGCGCCGTGCTCGACGCCTGCGGATCCGAGCAGGTGGCGCTCGCAGCCGAGGCGGAGAGCGCGATGCTGGCGGTCATGTACGCGGCGACGTTCCCCGACCGGGTAAGCCACCTGATCGTGACCCATCCGATGGCGCGGACGACCGCGGCCCCGGGCTACGACTGGGG
This sequence comes from Thermoleophilales bacterium, assembly GCA_020636895.1. Taxonomy (GTDB): domain Bacteria; phylum Actinomycetota; class Thermoleophilia; order Solirubrobacterales; family 70-9; genus RHKX01. The sequence continues at coordinate 1,008,013 of JACJWZ010000001.1, forward strand.
CTGGGCTTCCGCGGAGGAGCGCTACCGCAAGTTCGTTCTGCCGACGCTTGCGAGATGGGGGACCGGTGAGAACGCGGCGACGCTGGCCCCCGTCCTCGCCGCCCGTGACCCCTCGTTCCTGCGTTGGTGGGGTCGCTGGGAGCGGATCGGGGCGTCGCCCGGCGAGGTCGAGCAGCGGGCTGACATCAACTCCCGGCTCGACGTCCGTGAGATCCTGCCGCGTGTGCAGACGCCGACCCTGGTGCTGGACCGGCCAGGGGCGAAGGCGATCGACTCCCGCCACGCTCGCTACTTCGCGGAGCACATCCCCGGTGCGCGGCTCCTCGAGCTGCCCGGCCGTGACGCGGTCTCCTTCGGCGACGGGTACGAGGAGTATCTGACCGCGGTCGAGGAGTTCACGCTCGGAACCGCGACCGCCCGCGAGTCGCAGCGGGCGCTGGCGACCGTTCTCTTCACCGACATCGTCGGCTCCACGGAGCTCGCCGCGGAGCTCGGGGACCGGCGGTGGCGGGAGACGCTCGAGGGCCACGACCGGATGACGCGAGAGCTCGTCGGCCGGTTCGGGGGCCGGGCGATCAAGTCGACGGGCGACGGGTTCCTCGCGACCTTCGACGGCCCGGCCCGCGCCGTCCGCTGCGCGTCGGCGCTGGCGAGCGGCGTCGACGAGCTCGGCATCGAGCTTCGCGCGGGCCTGCACGCCGGCGAGGTCGAGCTGATCGGGGCCGACGTCGGCGGGATGGCGGTGCACATCGGCGCGCGCATCGGGGCCCTTGGGCAGCCCGGCGAGGTCCTCGCCTCCTCCACGGTTCGCGACCTTGTCGTCGGCTCAGGGATCGAGTTCCGTGAGCATGGCGAGCGCGAGCTCAAGGGCGTGCCCGGCTCCTGGCGGATCTTCTCCGTCGCTGGGACCGGTGAGTAGCCCGATCATCGCTGAGGCTTCGTCGACTGCACCTACACTGGGCCGATGAGCTCCAACGGCGCGTCCCCGGCTCAACGCAGCGACAACGGAACGGTCCCAGCGGGTGAGCGCAACCCGCGGGCGCGTCAGCGTGCGCTCGCGATCGGAGTCGTCGCGGGCCGCCCCGGCGACGACATCGAGCTGGCCGAGCTGGCCGAGCTGCTGCGGACCGCGGGGGTTGCGACGGCCGGGACCATGGTGCAGCAGCGCGAGCAGCCCGATCCCGACCGCTACTTCGGGCGTGGCAAGCTCAAGGAGCTCGCGGCTGAGATCAAACGCTGCGACGCCAACCTCGTGGTCTGCGACGACGAGCTGCTTCCCCGCCAGGAGCGGAACCTCGAGGCGGAGCTCGGCGTGCCCGTGCTCGACCGGACGGCGGTGATCCTCGACATCTTCGCCGACCACGCCCACAGCGCCTCCGGCAAGCTGCAGGTGGAGCTCGCCCAGCTCGAGTACAACCTGGCGCGCATGCGGGGTCTCTGGACCCATCTCGAGCGGCTCGGCGCCGGGATCGGCACCAGGGGCCCGGGCGAGTCCCAGATCGAGACGGACCGCCGCCTCGCCCGCGACCGGATCGCGGCGCTGAGGCGAGAGCTGCGTGGAGTGGAGCGCAGCCGCGAGACGATGCGCAAGGAGCGCAGCCGCTCCGCGGTGCCCACGGTGGCCCTGGCCGGCTACACCAACGCCGGCAAGTCGACGCTTCTGAACGCGATCACCGGTGCCGGAGTCGGGGTCGGTGACCGGCTCTTCCACACGCTCGATCCGACGACCCGGTCCTTCGAGCACGACGGGCGCAGGTACCTGCTCACCGACACCGTCGGCTTCATCCGCAAGCTTCCCCACCAGCTCGTCGACGCGTTCAAGGCGACGCTCGAGGAGACGACCCTTGCCGACCTCATCCTCCACGTCGTCGACGCCTCCGAGCCCCCCGCCTCTCGCGCGGTGGCGATGGGAGCTGTGGACGAGGTGCTGGCGGAGATCGGGGCAGGCGACACCCCGCGGCTGGTCGTCTTCAACAAGGTGGACCTGCTCGACGACGAGGAGCGGCAGCGGTTACTGGTCGGAAGGCGCGGCATCGTCGGGGTGTCGGCCGTGACCGGCGAGGGGATCGACGAGCTCCTCGATGCGATCGAGGAGGCGTTCGCCGCGACGCTGGAGCCGATGGATCTGCTGATCCCCTACGAGCAGGGAGCGAGCCTCAGCGAGCTGCACGCGATCGCCGGAGACCTCGATCGCGAGGACGGGCCGGACGGGGTCCGGGTGCAGGCGAAGGTCCCGCGCGCGCTCGTTCATCGCTTCGAGGCCTACGCGACCCGCTGACGGCTGGCCGTGCAGCTTCCCGTCCGGCTTCTCGTCCCCGGCGCCCGGCTTCCGGCGCGCGCGCATGCCGACGACGCCGGGCTCGACCTGCACGCCAGCGAACCGGCGACGATCGGGCCGGGGGAGAGGGCCGCGGTCGGCACCGGCATCGCGGTCGCAATCCCACCCGGGCACGCGGGGCTGGTCCTTCCCCGCTCGGGTCTGGCGATGCGGCACGGGATCGCGCTCGTCAACGCGCCGGGCTTGATCGATACGGGCTACCGGGGGGAGATCCGCGTGCTGCTGCTCAACACCGACCGCGAGAACGAGTTCGCGCTCTCGCCCGGCGATCGCATCGCGCAGCTTCTCCTGGTGGGATACGCCGACGCGGAGCCGGTCGAGGTGGCCGCGCTCGAGGACACCGATCGCGGAGCGGGGGGATTCGGCTCGACTGGATAGGGTGCCCGGCGGCGGTGGCGGTTATCGGAGGCGGAGATTGATCGAGCTCAACGTCCTCGGTGGCCCGCTGGAGCCCTGCGGCGTCGATCCAGTCACGGGCTTCTACCGGGACGGCTGCTGCCGGACGGGGCCGGAGGACCTCGGCAGCCACACGATCTGCGCCGTCGTCACGGCCGAGTTCCTCGAGCACCAGCAGGGGATCGGCAACGACCTGACGACGCCGGTGCCGATGTACGGGTTCCCGGGGTTGCAGCCCGGCGACCGCTGGTGCGTGACGGCGGCGAACTGGCTGCGCGCTCACCGCGACGGCGCCGCCGCCTGGGTCGTCCTCGCCTCGACCCATGAGCGGGCGCTCGACGTCGTCCCGCTCGAGGCGCTGCAGGAGCACGCGGTCGACGTGCCGGCCGATCCCTCGGGTCTCGAGGAGTCCTGAGGGGCCGGTACGAGGCTCCGGCGGTCGCGCCTCACCCCCGTTCGGGCTCGGCGCCCTCCGCCCGCTCGGCGATGTGGAACAGAGCGTCCCCCTGGTTGACGAGCGGATTGCGGTTCATGCCGATCAGGAGCCCGTCGACGGGAGCCCGGACCGCCAGGTTGCGGCGCCCGTAGATGTCGGAGAAGCCACCCAGCACCTGGCGCCGCTCGACCATCTCGCCGAGCTCGACGGCGAGCCTCATCATGCCGCCGCGGGATGCGCGAACCCAGCGCGTTTCGCGGCTGACGAAGGTCCGGGTCGAGGTGCCGGGGGCTCCGTCGATCACGCCGGCGTGCTCGAGCACGCGTCGAACGCCGTCGAACGCCGCTTCGATCGCGTAGGGATCGAAGCGGTTCGACTCGCCGCCTTCGAAGAGCAGCATCGAGACACCGTGCTGGGTCGCGGCCTCGCGCAGCGATCCGTCGCGGAGGCGCGCGTGGATCATCGCCGGGGCGCCGAACGCCTCGGCGGCCTCGAGCGTGCGTTGGTCGTCGAGGTCGGCGCGGATCTGCGGCAGGTTGCCGCGCCGTCCCGAGCCGCAGTGGAGATCGATCGCGAGCTCACAACGGCTCACGACCTCCTCCATCAGCAGATGGGCGAGCCGCGAGGCGAGCGAGCCGCGAGGCGTGCCCGGGAAGGAGCGGTTGAGGTCGCGGCCGTCGGGGAGATAGCGCGAGCCGGCCATGAAGCCGAGCTCGTTGACGACGGGCACCGCTATCACCGTTCCCCGCATGTCGGCGGGGCGAAGCTCCATCAGCAGGCGCCGGATCGCTTCGACGCCGTTGACCTCGTCGCCGTGAACGGCGGCGGTCACGCAGACCGCCGGGCCGGCGAGGCGCCCGTTGAGGACGACGGTGGGCAGCGAGATCCACGGCCCGGTCGCGAGCTGCTCGACGTGGATCTCGACCTCCCCGCGCTCGCCCGGGGGGACGGTCACGCCCCCGACCTCGATCGGCTCACCGGGGGCCGGCGTGATCTCGTCCGCCCGGCTCATCTCAGCCGCGGTTGCGGGGCTTGCTCTGTCGCTTCGGGGCCGGGCGCGCGTTCTTCTCGAGGAACTTGATCACCTCGGAGGCGACGTCGACCCCGGAGGCCAGTTCGATCCCCTCGAGTCCGGGGGAGCTGTTGACCTCGAGGACGACGGGACCGTGGTTGGAGCGCATCATGTCGACGCCGGCGACGGCGAGCCCGACCCGCGAGGCCGCCCGCCGCGCCGTCGATCGCTCCTCCGGAGTCAGCTTGACCGCTTCCGCGGTGCCACCGCGGTGGATGTTGGAGCGGAACTCGCCCTTGGCGGCGGTCCGGATCATCGAGGCGACGACGCGGCGGCCGACGACGAATGCGCGGATGTCGGACCCGCGCGCCTCCTTGATGAACTCCTGCACGAGGATGTTGGCGTCGAGCTCGCGGAAGGCGCCGATGACCGACTCGGCCGCCTTCCGCGTCTCCGCGAGGACCACTCCCTTGCCCTGGGTCCCCTCGAGCAGCTTGACCACGACCGGAGCCCCGCCGACCGAGTCGATGATGCCGGCGATGTCGTCGGAGTCGTGAGCGAAGCCGGTCACCGGCATCCCGATCCCTGCGCGCGCGAGGAGCTGAAGCTGGCGGAGCTTGTCGTGAGCGCGGCTGATGCCCAGTGACTCGTTGGCGCTGAAGACGTCCATCATCTCGAACTGGCGCACCACCGAAGCGCCGTAGAAGGCGTTGCTGGCGCCGATCCGCGGAATCACCGCGTCGAAGCCCGTGACCGGCTCGCCGCGGTGCAGAACCTGCGGGCGGTGGGAGGTCAGGTCCATGTAGCAGCGCAGGTAGTTGATGACCGACATCTCGTGACCGCGCTGCCTGCCGGCCTCGACCAGGCGCCTGGTCGAGTAGAGCGATGGGCGCCTGCTCAGCACCGCGAACTTCATCTGGCCAGTCGCTCCTTCCGCGCCGCTCGACGCACTCGCTTGGAAACCCCCGCCCGGAACGAGCGCTTCGGATCGACCACGAAGCGACCGCGCAGGGCGCGCCTGCCGAGCAGCATCCGGAAGCCCATCGCATCGCGCCGGGTCAGCGTGAGCTCGATCGCGATCGGCTCATCGTCGACCACGACCTCGGCCGCCACAACGTAGCGAAGCTCGCTCTGGCCGTTGGAGGCCGTGACCGTCCGCCGGTCCACGAGCGGCGCCTGGGCGCGGACCGTGCGCTCCTCGTCGCGCTGGACCGGGTGGTAGGCGAAGCTGACGACGGTGCCGCCGTCCCGCTGCTCCTCGCTGACGTCGAAGGCGTGCAGGGTCGAGGTGCGCGCGCCGGTGTCGACCTTCGCTTTCACCGTCGCGCCCCCGAGGGAAGGCAGCTCCACCCACTCCCGCCAGCCGATCACGGGTCGCTCCTCCGGCGCCACCGTTCAGCCCCTGCGCGCCGCGTCCTCGGCGCCCGCGTGAGCCGCTTCCTCGAGCGCGTCGTCGAGCGGCTCGAGATCCGGACGGGTGCCCGAGCTGTGCTCGACGCCCCTCGCGATCAGCTCGTCGGCGAGCCAGGCGTTCTTGGGCAGCAGCGGGCCATGCAGGTACGTGCCGATCAGGTTGCCTCGCAGGATCCCCTCGTAGCCGTCCTTGCCGTTGTTGCCGAAGCCGTGGAGGACGCGCCCGAGCGGCTCGGCGCCGCTTCCCAGGTAGGTGCGGCCGCCGTGGTTCTCGAATCCCGCCAGAACGCGTGGTCCGGAGCCGAGGTCCACCTCGATGGACACGTTGCCGATCAGCCGCTCGCCTTCCTCCCGGACGGTCTCGAGGTTCGCGAGCCCGAGCCCCTCGATCCGCCGCTCGCCGAGCTGGTAGCGGCTGCCGAGGAGCTGGTAGCCACCGCAGACCGCGAGCAGCGAGGCGCCGTCGGCGAGCGCGGCGGCGATCGCGTCGCGCTTGGTCCGCCGCATGTCCTCGGCGACCATGAGCTGGTCGCGGTCCTGGCCCCCGCCGATGTAGATCAGGTCGTGGGCTTCGGGGTCGAAGCCCTCCCCGGGGCCGGCCGCTGCGTAGCTGAAGCCGATGCCGCGCCACCGGCAGCGCTCCCGGAGGAAGATCACGTTGCCGCGGTCAGCGTAGATGTTCATCTGCTCCGGGTAGAGGGCGAGCAGCCTGAGCTCAGGCATCGGTTCCCCCTTGGGTCGGCTGCGCGACGACGAGGAGGGAGCCGACGTGCTCGTCGGTCGCTGCGATCGGCTCCGCTCGCGAGCAGGTGAGACCGCAGGCGGCGAGCTCGGCATCGAGCGCAGCCGGATCGACTCGGTCGAGCCTCGTCACCGAGCGCTTCTCGCTCAGCTCGCCGTCCGGGGAGACGAGCTGGCGCAGGCGCACGAGCTCGACGGTCTCGGGCCCCACCTCGACCGCGATCGGCAGGCTCGAGTGGACCCATCCGTCGACCTCGCGCACGTCGGGCAGCGGCGCAGGGACCCCCGAGGGGGGCAGCGGCTCGCGCAGGATCGTCATCGCCAGGGCGCCGCCGTCGCCCAGGACGGTGGCGGCGGAGTCGAAGGCGCGCCTGCGGCCTTCGGGACCGCCGAGCAGGTGGATGAGCTGCATCGGGGCGATCACGAGCCCGAAGGAGCGTTCGCCGAGATCGAGGTCACGGACGTCGGCGAGCAACGTCTCCACGTCGACGGAGCGACCGGCGGCCCTCCCTCGCAGCGTTGCGAGCAGATCCGGGTCGGAGTCGACTGCGACCACCTCGTGCCCCCGGGCGGCGAGATGCAGGGCGACGCGGCCGGTTCCCGCGCCGAGGTCGAGCACCGGACCGTCATGTTCGGCGGCGAGCCGCTCCCAGGTGGGCAGATCAGCGGCATAGCCGCCGCACTCGGCGTCATGCCAGACGACCGCGGCGGGCTGGGGGGGAGCGGCCGCGTTCATCGCCAGAACTCCGAGGCGAGCCCGCGCCGGGCGATCAGGGTCCGGAGCTCGATCAGCGCCGTGTAGGTGGGCAGGGCGAAGAGGCGCGCGCCGGCGCGGTCGACGGCGGCGTCGAATGAGGCTTCGATCCCCTCGATGATCTCGATGCGGTCAGTCGGGAAGCCCGCGTACTTGAGCCGCAGCGCCATCTCGGACGCGCGCGTGCCGCTGCAGGTGACATGCCCCGCCGCCGCGGCGAGGAGCTCGAAGTCCGCGTCCCAGACCCAGGAGACGTCGCGTCCGTCCGCGATCCGGTCGTTGAGCGCCATCCACAGCTCCAGCGGCTGCTGCGAGCGCTCGGCTTCGAGCGCGAGCGTGCGCAGGACCTCGTTCGCCCCGGCCGGGTTCTTGACCAGCAGGATCGAGACGTCGGTGCCGTCGACGGGGATCGTCTCGACGCGTCCGAAGACCGCTCGGACGCTCCGCAGGCCCGACCCGATCTGCTCCAGCCCGACCCCGAGGCGGAGGCCGGCGGCGATCGCGGTGAGCGCGTTGTAGACGTTGTAGAGGCCGGGGAGGGGGATCTCGACCTGCAGATCGCCCGCTGGGGTCTCGGCGCGGAACGTGGTGCCCTCGATGCCGCGCAGCTCGATCGCGGTCGCACGGACGTCCGGCGTCGGCCGGTCGGCGCCGCAGTTGGGGCACGTGTAGTGGCCCAGGTGGCCGACGAAGGCGCGCTCGTAGCGGTAGGGGGACCCGCAGCGGCGGCAGTGCTTGGCGTCGAAGGCATGCTGGAGCTCGGGCAATGCCCGAGCGGTGTCCTCGATTCCGAAGTAGGTGGTTCCGGGCCGGGTCTGGAGCTCCTCGTCGCGGCCGAGGTCGGCGACGAGAGGGTCGTCGGCGTTGAGGACGAGCCCCATCGAAGCCGGGCTCGCGGCGATCAGCTCAGCCCACTCGTCGGCGAGCCGCTCGAGCTCGCCGTAGCGGTCGAGTTGGTCTCGGAACAGGTTGCCGAGGATCAGGAGCGTGGGTTCGAGCTCCGCTGCGACCTGAGGCAACCACGCCTCGTCCACCTCGAGCAGCGCCTCGCTCCCGCGCTGCTCGAGCAACGCCGTCGCGACGCCCCAGGCCATGTTCGATCCCGCCCGGTTGTGAACGGGCTCACGCCCCGCCGCGCGAAGCTCGGCGGCGATCATCCCGGCCGTCGTCGTCTTGCCGTTGGTGGCGCTGATCACGGCTCGCTCGCCGGTGAGCCGCGAGGAGAGGCGTCCGATCGCGTCGGGCGCCGTGCGCAGCAGCAGGCGCCCGGGTAGCGTCGTGCCGCCGCCGCGCCCGCTGCGTCGGCTGATCGATCCGACGGCGCGCGCGCCCATCACCTTCGCGCCGAAGGCGCGGGAGCGGGAGGCGGTCATGAGCCCTCGTTCGGTGACGGCGCGACGGCTTCCGGGGCGGGCGCGATCAGCTCGAGGGCGCTCGGCAGCAGCGTGATCGTCGCCGGAAGCTCGGTGAGGCGCTCCCCGTCCGCGTAGAGGTCGAAGGGGCGATCGGCGCTCACCTCGACGACCGCACCGCGTCTGGTCTCCACCTCTGGCCTGAGGACATGCGTGCCCTTGAAGACGTCCGGCAGGCCGGTGAGGAAGCTCCACTTGCTGCCTTCCGCCGTGGTGATCACGTCCAGCTCGCCATCATCGAGCTCGGCATCAGGCGCGACGAACATCCCGCCGCCATAGGCCTTCGAGTTCGCGACGGCGACCGCGTAGCCCCGCACCCGCTTCTGCGCGCCGTCGACCGTGACCGTGAACTCGGCCGGCTTCCACTGCCACAGCGCCCTGAGGGCGGCGTAGGCGTAGACGGCCGGGCCGCGGATGAGCCGTGTCTCGTTGGCGATCCGGTTGGCGTCGGAGTCGAAGCCGCACGAGGCGATGCAGAGGAAGCGCTCGCCGTTGGCCTCCCCGACGTCGATCCTGCGCCGATGGTCCGCCGCGAGGATCGCCACGGCCTCCGCCGGATCGGTCGGGATCCCGACGACGCGCGCGAAGTCGTTGCCGCGGCCACCGGGCAGGATCCCGAGCGGTGTCCGGCCGCCGGCGAGGACTCCGCCGACCTTGCCGATCAGGCCGTCGCCACTGCACACGACCGGGATCTCGCCCGCCTCCGCCGCGGCCGCGGCCGCGCGGCATCCATGCTCGATGCCGGTCGTCTCCACCTTGCGGAAGCTGAGCCCACACTTGCCCATCTCCGCCTCGATCGCCGGCAGGCGCTTCATCGCGCGGCCGCCGCCGGCCGATGGGTTGACGAGGAGAAGGTAGCGGGCGTCGGCCACTGGTCTCAGTCCCCCTTGCGCGCCACGAAGTACGACCCGCGCCCGATCTTGCCGGCTTTGACCTCGACCATCCCGTTGCGCTCGAAGCCCCGTCGCAGAACCGCATCCGGCGTGAAGAACGGGGTCCGGTCGCCGGAGCTGGCGGCGACGATCGCGTGACCGCCGTGGCGCAGCACGCGCGAGGTCTCCGCGAAGAAGGGCGGCATGTTGAGCTGGGTGACGAGATCGAAGTGGCCGTCGTCGAAGGGCAGCGACGAGGCATCGCCCACCCTGAAGGCGATGCGTCCTTCGGGATCGAGCCCGACCTTCCCCTTGGCCTGACGGATCATCTCCTCGGAGATGTCGATGCCCCTGACCGAGGCGCGCGGGAACTCCCTGGCGACGAAGAGCGCCGCGACGCCGGTTCCGGTGCCGATGTCGAGGGCTCGCTCCGGGCGCCGGTCGATCTTCGTCACCGCAACCGCGAGCGGCGCGAGATGCTCGGCCCCGGGGGCGCCGGTGCGCTCATCCCAGCCGACGGCGAGATCGTCGAAGTAGCGCGTCATCGGGCCTCGCAGGAGCGGCCAGAGCCAGGGCGCCCGAGCGACGGAGGCGGTCACCGCGCGGCCGACGAGGCGCACGCGCCCGCCGGGGCTTTCGCTCTCCGCTTCGCTCACGGGCGGCATGATCGCAACCCGTTAGGCTGGCGCGCGATCCGGGCGTGTCCCGGAGCAGCGATGAATGGCGGCAAGACCCACAACATGGCCCGTTCCCGCCCCGTGTTCCGGCGGGTGGCGTTCGCCGTCGTGACGCTCGCTCTGGCCGGCTCGCTCGCCGCGTGCGGCGGGGACGACGAGGGGGACGACCCGACGGCGCCGGGCACGGGGACCGTCGCGGTGGCTGAGGTCAAGTGCACCCAGGTCCCAGACGAGGGCGGCGACGTCAAGTGCCCGACCGAGATCGCGACCGACCCCGCCGACGTCTCGGTGAAGACCAGCGAGGGCGACTTCACCATCGCGCTCGACGTCGACGCATCGCCGGCGACGACGACATCCTTCCGCCATCTCGTCGAGGACGGCTTCTACGACGGGCTCACGTTCAGCCGCGTCGTCCCCGGCTTCGTGATCCAGGGGGGCGACCCGCTCGCCGATGACTCCCAGCGCGCCGGATCCGGCGGTCCCGGCTACTACGTCGACGAGAAGGTCCCCGACGACACCACATACGACCGCGGGGTCGTCGCCATGGCCAAGGCAGCCGACGAGCCCGCGGGCCGCTCGGGCAGCCAGTTCTTCGTCGTCTCCGGGCCGGATGCCCAGCTTCCCCCCGACTACGCGTACGTCGGCCGCGTCACCAAGGGTCTCGACACGGTCGCCGCGATCGAGTCGCTCGGCGTCGGCGACGGGCCGCCGCGCAAGCGGGTGACGATCGACGACATGGAGGTGGTACCGCAATCATGAGCGCACGCAGCTTCAGGGGGTTCACGCTCGCAGCCGCTGCTCTGATGCTGCTCGCCCTGCTGCTCGGGGCCTGCGGCGGCGACGACGGCGACGGAACCACCGAGGCGTCGTCCGGCGACTGCGCGACGGTCGCGGCCCCTGATCCGGTCGACCGCAAGGCGAAGCCGCCGAAGCAGGATGCGCCGACGGCCCAGGGCGCCGTCTTCGAGACGAACTGCGGCAGCTTCACGATCACCTTTGACGACCGGAACCCGAAGACCGCCGCCTCCTTCCAGAGCCTGGTCGAGCAGGGCTTCTACGACGGCTTGCCGATCCACCGCGTCGTCGGCGACTTCCTGATCCAGGGTGGGGATCCCGCCGGCGATGGGACCGGAGGGCCCGGGTACTCGATCGACGAGAAGCCGCCGCCTGGTCTCGCATACACGGAGGGCACCGTGGCGATGGCGAAGACGGCCGCCGAGCCGCCGGGACGGTCGGGTAGCCAGTTCTTCATCGCGGTCGCCGCCGATATCGGGCTCACGCCCGACTACGCGCTCGTCGGCGAGGTGACCGAGGGCATGGACGTCGTCAAGGCGATCTCCGAGCTCGCGCCCGACGGCGGCGATGGCCAGCCCTCGACGCCGGTCGTTATCGAGAGCGCGAAGCTGGAGGGCTGAGCCCATCGGGTCCGACTTCGAGGCCGCTGCGGGAGACGGCGTCACCCTGAGAGGGACCCGCGACGGCGACGGGCCGCCGATCCTGCTGGCCCATGGACTGACCGCGCACCGTGAGCTCGTCGTCCACGGCTCCAACGCCCTGCAGCGTCGCGGTCACGAGGTGATCCGCTATGACGCTCGCGCACACGGGGAAAGCGATGCGGGGCCGCAGGGCAGCCGAACCTACGACCACCTCGGCGACGACATGGAGGCCGTGCTTGCCGCCACGGTTCCGGCCGGCGGTCCGTTGCCGGTGCTCGCCGGGCACTCGATGGGAGCCCACACCCTGGTCGGGCTGGCGCTGCGGGACCCCGATCGCGTAGCGGGTCTGGTCGTGATCGGACCCGCAGTGGTCGGGGGACCCGCCCCCGACGGCGGCAGCTGGGACGCCCTCGCCGACGGACTCGAGCGCGACGGGATCGACGGGTTCATCGCGGCGTACTCCGAGGGCCTCGATCCCGAGTGGAGCGAGACGCTGATTCGCATCGCCCGCGACCGGCTCTCGGTCCATCGGGATCTCGGCGCCCTCGCGGCCGCGCTCCGCGAGATTCCGCGGTCGTCCCCGTTCGACGGACTCGCGGAGCTGGAGGGTCTCGATGTACCCGCGCTGGTCGTCGCGAGCGGCGACGAAGCCGATCCGACGCATCCCTACGCGGTCGCCGAGGCGTACGCCGAGAGCCTGCCGCGAGCGAGGCTCATCAGCGAGGCGTCCGGCCAGAGCCCGCTGGCGTGGCAGGGGGGGAGGCTCTCGCGCGAGATCGCGACGTTCTGCGCCGAGGACGCGGTGCGCGAGCGAGTGGGCTGAGACGGCCCGAGAGCGGGTCAGATCCCGTTTAGGTTCGGCCGTATCCTCCGAGCGATGAGCGACGAGCACGGCAGCCCCGTCCACTACACGGCCATCGAGCGCGGGACACCCGTCTACGCGAGCGACGGCACCGCGGTCGGCGAGGTGCGCCAGGTGGTCGACAACTACCGCGAGCACATCCTCGACGGCTTCGTGATCGAGGACGCCTCGGGAGCGATCCGGTTCGTCGATGGACCAGAGGTGGCGAGGACGTTCGAGCGCGCGGTCACCCTGACCATCGACGCGGCGACCGTCGCTCAGCTCGGCCCGCCCGACCCCGGCGCCGCCAGCTTCGGCGCCAACCTCAGCTCCGGGCGCGTCTCGAAGCTCTTCGGCCGCGCCTGGAAGCGCAAGTAGCCGCGCTCAGCCGGCGTCGAAGTGGCCGGGCCACTCCCGTCGTCTGATCCGGGGGATCGAGCGGATCTCACCCAGCGTCGACCACTCGTCGCGCCCGAGCCGCGCGAGCGGATCCAGCCGGCGGGCATCGGGAAGGCCGTCGGTGATCACCACCTCGTCGATGGCGAGGTGCACGACGCTCCCGAGTACGACCGTCGAGTCGCCGAGCGGGATCGTGTCCCTGACGCGACACTCGATCGCGACCGGTGAGGCTGCGACCCGCGGTGGCTTCACCCTCAGGCTCGGCTCACGCTCGAGGCCGACCAGCGCGAACTCGTCCTCGTCCGGCGAGAAGTCGGTGCCGGTGGCGTTGATCCTCTCGAAGAGCGGCTCCGGCGCCATGCAGACGACGAACTCGCCGGTCGCTTCCACGTTGGACAGCGAGTCCTTGCGGCCGACCGACGTGAACTGCACGATGGGCGGGTCGATGCACGAGACCGTGAAGAAGGAGTGAGGCGCGAGGTTGTCAACGCCCTCGGCCGATGTCGTCGATACCCACGCGATCGGCCGCGGGATGACCACGGCATTGAGAAGCCGGTGAAACTGCCGGCGCTCGACCTCGGCGGGGTCGAAGTCGACCCGCGCGCTCAGTACTCGGCGACCTGCTGACCGCCGGCGCTGGACACGCCGCCGCCGAGGTCGAAGAAGAGCACCGAGGCGACCAGCGCGGCGACCGGCTGCGTGATGGTCGCGACGAGGATGCTGAGTGCGATCAGAGCGCCGGTGCCGATCGAGGCGCCGATCGCGAGCACGATGAACGAGACCACGAAGGTGATCAGGAAGACGACGAGGATGGTCAGGAAGACGTTCATGCGCTGGCCGCTGGTGAGCTCGCTGGAGCGGCCGAAGGCGCCGATCCCATCCTCGCCCTCGACGACGATCGCGGGCGAGGTGACGGCCCAGATCGTCATCAGGAACAGGCCGGGGATGATGAAGAGGATCAGGCCGATGGCGATCGCGATGCCGCGAAGGACGCCGTTGACGATGAGCGGCACGATGTACGGCGAAGCCGAGGAGATCAGGTCGCCGACCGAGAAGTCACGGCTCCCATCGCGCACGTCCGCTACGAGCTTGACGACGAAGCCGGTGTAGATCGCCGTTGCGACGAGCGAGACGACCGTGCCGATGAGCTGCAGGATGATCCCGCCGTCGGAGAGCAGGCCTTGGATCAGGCCCGCGATCAGGAAGACGATGAAGGCGGTGATCAGCAGCGGTGCCGCGTTCTCGGCGTAGATCGAGAACGACTCCCGGACGACGCGCCCGACGTCGATCCCACGCGGCGCCGGAGCGGAGGGGGGAGGGGGAGGCGGCTGGGCTGCGGCTTCCATCGCCCGCAATAGCTATCAGCTTTCGCGGCGGAGCGGAAGTCCAGTCGGCCGTACGCCGCCCGGGGCGTGGCGGCAGCAGCGGCTTCTCTCAGCCTGGAGTGAGTCGTGTGGCGGTCGCCTTCCAGCTCACCTCCACTGAGGTTCCCGGCGCCAGCCCAAGCCGTTGCACCGAGGCCGAAGTGACCTCGGCCACGGCGGGCTGTGGCAGGGCGAGCGCCACCCGGGCGCGGTTGCCGAACTCGGTCACCCCGGTCACCGACGCGGCCAGGCGGTTGAGCGCGGAGTCCCCCTCACCCGAAGGAGCCGAGGCGTGCAGCTCGATCTCCCAGGGGAAGACGCTGACGGCGACCGGCCCCTCGCCCCGGTCGGTGCTGACGACGACGCCCCCGCCGGCCAGCTCCACCTCGGTCAGCCCGCTCGCGGCGAGCCTGGCGATCCCCCTGAGGACGACGGCACCGGCCAGATCGGCGACGAAGGCCGACTTCGGGGCGGCGGTGAGCTCGGCCGGGGCGCCCTCCTGCACGACCCGGCCGCCGTCGAGGACGGCGACGCGGTCGGCGAGCAGCGCCGCCTCGGCGAAGTCATGGGTGACGAGGACGGCCGGCGTCCCCGTCTCGAGCAGCAGGCGCGAGAGCTCCGACGCGGCGCTCGAACGGGTGCTGGCATCGAGCGCCGAGAGCGGCTCGTCGAGGAGCAGGAGATCGGGTTCGGTCGCGAGGGCGCGGGCCAGCGCCACCCGCTGGCGCTCGCCACCGGAGAGGTCGGCGGGGCGGGCATCGGCGCGCCCCGCCACGCCGAGGACCGAAAGCAGATCGCTCGCTCGCGCCCGGCGTTCGCGGCGCCCGGCTCCGCGGACCCCGTAGGCGATGTTCGCTCGCGCGGACATGTTCGGGAACAGCGCGTACTCCTGGAAGACGAAGCCGATCCGGCGACGTTCGACCGGGATGTCGATCCCTGCATCGCCGTCGAACCAGGTTGATCCCCCGAGGGAGATCCGTCCGGCTTCGGGGCGTACGAGCCCGGCGATCGCCCGCAGCAGCGTGCTCTTGCCGGCTCCGGAGCGTCCGACGAGCGCGAGGCGCCGGCCGGGTTCGACCCTGAGCTCGGCGGCGAGTGAGAAGGCCTCGCGCTCGAGGCTGATCTCAGCGCGCAGCACGGGATGCCTCCGGGGTGCCGCCGAGGAACTTGACGCCGAGCAGGAGCGCGGCCGAGAACAGGACCAGGACCCCCGACAGCGCCAGCGACGCGTCGAAGTCCGAGGCGAGGAACCGGAAGATCGCGAGCGGCGCGGTCTGGGTCCTGCCCTCGAGGGAGCCGGCGAAGAGCAGCGTCGCCCCGAACTCGCCGAGCGCGCGGCCCCAGGCGAGCGCGAGTCCGGAGGCGAGACCTGCCCGGGCGCCGGGGATCGCGATCCGCGCGAACGTCCTGCCCTCGCCGGCGCCGAGAGTGCGCGAGGCATCGAGCAGGTCCGGATCGATCGCCTCGAACGCCGCCATCGCGCCGCGCACGTAGAAGGGGGCCGCGACGAACGTCATCGCGACGACGACCCCGGCCGTCTGCAGGACGAGCTGAACTCCGGCGTCCTCGATGGCCCCGCCGACGAGGCCCTGGGGTCCGAAGGCGGCGAGAAGCGCGATCCCGGCTGCGGCCGGCGGGAGAACCAGGGGGAGCTCGATAACGGTGATCAGCGCCGCGCGGCCGCGGAAGCTACGCCGCGCGAGCAGGAAGGCGGCCGGGGTGCCGACGACGAGGATCGCGACGACGGCCACCAGCGAGGTGCGCAGGCTCAGCCACAGAGCTTCGAGCGATCCCTCCCTGCCGAGGCTGTCCACGAGCTCGCGCGGTCCAGCCTCCACGAAGATCGCGACGATCGGGATCGCGAGGAAGCTGAGCAGAACGGCGAGCGCCAGCAGCGAAGCCAAGCGGAAGGGGCTCACAGCGCCGGCCGGTCCGATTGCGACCGCCTACTTCACCGGCCCGAAGCCGGCGTCGAGCAGGATCTGCTGCCCCTCGCCGTCGATCGCTCCGTCGACGAACTCCTGCGCGAGCTCGGGCTGGGCCGCGTCGGTGGTGACCGCGATCCCGTACGCGACGTCGGGGCTGACCTTCGACGGGAGATCGACCTCCTCGATGTCGCCGTTGGAGGCGGCGACATCGCTGCGGTAGATGAAGCCGGCGTCGACCGCTCCCTGCGCGATCTTGGCGGCGATGCTGGAGACGTCGGGCTCGCTGCTGGCCACGTTGTCGAGGATCGCCTTCGACTCCTCCGGCGGGAGCTTGTCGAGGACCTCGCGCGTGTAGGCGCCGACCGGCACCTCGGGGTCCCCTATCGCGATCGTGGTGCCCGGCTCGGTGAGGTCGGAGACGTCGTCGATGTCGGATCCCGCCGGAACCCCGATCACGAGCTTGTTGGTGACGAAGGTCTCGGGCTTCTCGAGCAGTCCATCGTCGGCGAGCTCGTCGGGCAGGCTCGTGTTCGCCGCCGCGTAGACGTCGGGGACGACGCCCTGGCGGATCTGGGCGGCGAGATCGTCGGAGCCCGCGAAGGAGAACTTGACGTCGGCTCCATCGAACTGGTCTCCGTACTCCTCGAACGCGGTCGTCAACGACGCGGCGGCGAAGACGACGAGCTCGGGCTCGCCGCCCGACGAGGCCGAGCCGCCGTCGTCGGAGCCGCAGCCTGCGAATGCGAGCGCCACGACGGCGATGAGGACGAGGGCAGGGGAGAAGACGCGATGCCTATGCATCGCCTAAGCATTGCAGCGATCCGGCGGGATCGGCGGGAGCCGGGGTAGGATCGCGTCATGTCCGTCGCGAAGATCAACGCAATCACCGTTCCCCGTGACCGTTTCGAGGAGTTCGGCGAGCGATTCGCCAAGCGCGCCGGACAGGTCGAGAAGGCGGAGGGGTTCGAGTCGTTCCAGCTCCTGCGGCCCGGCGACGACCGCGACGTCTGCCTCGTGATCACGACCTGGCGCTCGGAGGAGGACTTCCAGAACTGGGTGCGGAGCCCGGATTTCGCCGCGGGGCATTCCCAGCATCGCGAGCAGGGGCCGGTCGGGACCAGCAGCGAGATCTGGTCCTTCGAGGTGCTCGAGAGCCTCTAGGCGCCGGCGCGGGAGGCCCGCCGTCATGACCGGCGACTACGAGGGCGCGAACGAGGCCGAGCGGCGCGAGCTCGACCGCGTCGGCGCATTCAGCGACGGCGTATTCGCGATCGCGATCACGCTGCTGGTGCTGAACATCGAGATCCCAAGCGGGGACAGCCTCAGCGATGGGCTCCGCGAGCTCGACGACGATCTCACCGCCTACTTCATCGGCTTCGCCGTGATGGGGAAGTTCTGGTACGAGCACCACAAGCTCTTCTCGGCGATCGTCCGCACCGACCGCACGCTGATCGTCGTCAACCTGCTCCTGCTCAGCCTGATCTCGCTGATGCCCTTCACCACGAACGTGCTCGGCAGCTTCGACGGTCCGCTCGCGGTCACCATCTACGCGCTCAACGTCGCCGCCGCCGCTGCGGCCTCCGGCTGGACCGAGGTCGTCGCCTTCAAGGCCGGGCTGGCACCTCCCGGAGCGCTGGGGGACCAATCTCTGCTCCTGAGGTCGAACGGCTCGGTGGTGGTGATCTTCCTGCTCTCGATCCCGGTCGCCTACGTCATCAGCCCCGGCGCCGGCCAGCTCTTCTGGCTGTCGCTGCTGCTCGTGCCCCGACTGGCCGAGCGCATGGCCCGTTGACGGTCGGCAGGGCCTGGCCGCCTGCCGCTACAGCGTCCGGTACTGCTGCAGGACGACCCCCGTCTCGAGGGTCTGCGACGACTTCAGCGTGAGCGGCATCTTGTCCTCGGCGTCAGGGTAGAACCGCATCCCCGAGCCGAGGACGAGCGGGAAGACCTGGAGGTTGATCTGGTCGACGAGGCCGGCCGCGAGCATGGCGCGGGCGACGCTCCGGCTCCCCGCGATCAGGATCGGGTCACCGTCCTCCTCCTTGACCGCGCGCACGGCGCCTTCGAGGTCGGAGGAGATCACGCGGGTGTTCTCCCACTCGCTGCCCTCGAGCGTGGTCGAGGCGACGAGCTTGCGCATCGTGTTGATCTTCTCGGCCATCTCGCCGTCGCGCTCGGGCCAGGCGCCGTGGAAGCTCTCGTAGGTCTTGCGACCCAACAGGAGCACCTCCGCGCCGAGCTGCTCCTCGAGCTTGAAGGCCCCGAGCTCGTCGTCGAAGAAGTCGGATACCCAACCGCTGTGCGCGTACCCGGGCTCGCCGCCCGGTGCCTCCATGACCCCATCGAGGGATACGAACTCGGTGATGATCAGCTCGCGCATAGCCAGGGGGAGGGGTGGGGGTCGCGCAGCCTAGATGATCCGCTCCGGGCTTAAGCCGCCGCTGATGGCGGCGTGGGGTCGGGCGACGAGCGCCGCTCCGGCTCAAGCGGTCCGCGCGCGAGCCGCCTGCCGAATCAGGTGGTCGCGCTCCGCGACGTTGGTGGCCCGGTGGGCGGCGTCGGCGTAGGCGGTGGCCGCGGCGGGGAGGTCACCGTCGAGCTCGTGCAGGTACCCGCGGACCGCGTACCAGCGGTGCCGCTCGCCGAGCACCTCGCGCAGCCGCTCCGTCTCCTGGAGCCCGGCGGTGCCGCCGTGGACGTGCCCGACCGCGACGGCGCGTCCGAGCACCGCGGCGGGGTCCTCCCGGACCGGATCGGCCGAGAGCGCGGCGAGGTCGTCGTACCAGGCGAGGATCTGAGGCCAGTCGGTCTCCTCGGCGCTGGCCGCGTCGTCGTGGAGGGCGGCGATCGCGGCTTCGACCTGGTAGCGACCCGGCGGCTCGGCGTCGGTCGCTCGCGCAAGGGCCGACTGCAGGACGCGAACCCCCTCGGCGATCTCGCGCGTGTTCCAGAGGCTCCGGTCCTGCTGATCCAGCGGCACGATCCGGCCCTCGGAATCGGTGCGCGCCGGAAGCCTCGCGTGGTTGAGGAGCATCAGCGCCAGGAGCCCGCGCGCCTCGGCCTCCTCGGTGGCGAGGGTGAGCTGACGGCTCAGGCGGATCGCCTCCGCCGCGAGATCGATCCGCCCGCCGTGGCCGGTCGCGTAGATCAGATAGAGGACTCGCAGGACGACGGCGAGATCCCCGGGCCGATCGAGTTGCTTGCCCCGCAGGGTGCGCTTGGCTCGGCTGATCCGCTGGGCCATCGTCGCTTCCGGGACGTAGAAGGCGTCGGCGATCTCACGCGTGGTGAGCCCGCCGACGGCCCGCAGGGTGAGCGCCACCTGGGAGGCGGGCGAGAGCTCGGGGTGGCAGCAGCAGAAGAGCACGAAGAGGGTGTCGTCGCCCGGACCCTCTGCCGCGTCCACCTCGGCGGGAGTGTCGGCCGTCGGCGTCGCCGTCGGATCCGCGTGGACGGCTTCCTCACGGCGCCTCCGGGCGCTCTCGCTGCGGCGGGCGTCGACCAAACGCCTGCCGGCGACCCCCGTCAGCCAGGCGCCCGGGTCGCGGGGCGGGTGTTCGGGCCAGGCGCGCAGCGCCTCGAGCAGAGCCTCCTGCAGCGCGTCCTCGGCTGCGTCGAAGTCCTCACCGCGACGTACGAGGCCGGCGAGAACCTGCGGGACGAGGGCGCGGAGGGCGCCCTCGTCCAATCCCGCAGCGGGCTCTGCGGTCACGTGCCTAGTCCGTCTTGACGTCGGTCATCACCTCGCGGACGTCGATCCACTCGTAGAGCGGCTCGCCGCCGGGGCCCGGCTCGGAGGAGACGTACGCCGCGATCTCGAGCGCCCGCTCGCGCGAATCGACGTCGACCATGTACCAACCGGCCACGAGGTCGCTCGTCTCCGGGTGGGGGCCGTCGGTCGTCACCGGGGCTGCATCCGGGCCGCCCCAGCGAACCCAGGTCCGCTCGGGTGTCAGGGCCTGTCCGTCGACGTACTCGCCGCTCTCCAACAGGGTGTGACGGACGTTGCGCAGGAATGCCATGTGCGCTTCGACGTCCTCGGGGGCCCACTGGTCCATCGGCGGATAGGGCTTGTGGGCCTTGGGGCCGCCGCGGTAGTGCTTGAGCAGCAGGTACTTGGGCATGTGTCGGTCTCCTCGTGTCGCGGGCCGCGCCGTTCGCGGCGCCTTCACATGATGAGCGGAGCCGGCGGCGGGTTCTCGACATCGCGACGGTCAGGGACCCAACGCACTCGCAATTACGCGTCCCACAGAGCTGGGATTGCGAGATCGCCGATTGAGCGCGTCAGCCGCCGATCCCTGGTGGCAGCGGGGGAAGATGGGCATCTCGACTCGGTTCCCGCGCGTGCAACGCACGACAATCGATCTTATGTAGACCTGGAATCTGGCCATGGGCGGCGGAGGGCGCCCCAGCGGCTGCAAACGGCTTCCGGCAACTCCCGGTCGGGCCCCAGGGCGCCGCCGCAGGCGTCAGTCGCCGGCTTCGAGGAGCTCCGTGTCGGCCTCGCTGTAGGCCGGCGCGCACGTGCACAGGAGCACGAGCGGCTCGACGCCGTCGTTCTCCAGCCTGTGCGGCGTTCCCGGCGCGATCACCACGCAGTCGCCGGTACCCACGGCGAACCGCTCGTCGCCGAGCGTCATCAGCCCGGCTCCGGACCTGAACAGGTAGATCTCCTCGGAGCGCCGGTGCCGGTGCAGGAACGTCGCCTCACCGGGCGCCACGACGGCCTCCGCGAGGCTCAGGCTCTCAGCGCTCGACCAGTCAGGGTGTGCCAGTTCGCGGACACTGGAGCCGTCGGCGGCGGTCAGGGCTTGCCGGGCGCCGGTGCGGATCGGACGCTCAGCGCTCATCGCCGGACCCGGGCGAAGGCGCCAGAACGACGCGCCTGAGCAGGCCGCGAAGCTGTTCACGCTCGGGCCCGTCGAGACCGCTCAAAAGGCTGCTCTCCGTCTCGTGGATGACCGCCGTCGCGCGCTGCAGCCAATCGCGGCCATGCTCTGTGATCTCGAGCGCGTAGGCGCGCCTGTCCCGCGGGTTGCGACGCCGCTCCACGAGCGCGGACCGCTCGAGGTCGTCGACCACGGACACCATGGTCGTCCGGTCCTTCCCGAGTGCCGAACCTACCGCGTTCTGAGGCATCGGCCCGCTCACTTCGATCAGCTTGAGCGCGCCGACGTGCAGTCCGGAGAGCCCGAGACCGGCATCCTCCAGCGCCTCGATCGACAGCTTCGCGCAGCGTTGATGCATCTTCGCGAAGAGGAAGCCGAATCGATCCCCCACGACCTCCTCGGGCAGGGTCCCGCTCTCGGACTGGTTTCGTGTTTCGGACACCTCGGACATAAGTTCGTTAGTCTAATCGTCAGTCTTGCTGATTATCACCGACTGCGCGTAAGGAGAATAGACGGATGGACCGTAAGTGGTGGACCCTGATCGCCGTCTGCGTGGCGACTTTCATGCTGCTGATCGACATCACGATCGTGAACGTCGCCCTTCCGGACATCCAGGAGAGCCTGGATGCGAGCCTCTCGAGCCTGCAGTGGGTCGTCGACGCCTACGCGCTCACCCTCGCCTCCTTCCTGCTCGTCTTCGGCTCCATCGGCGACCGGCTGGGCCGCCGCCGCGTCTTCAGCATCGGGTTCGGGATCTTCATCACCGCCTCCGCCCTCTGCGGCTTCGCCGGCGACCCGACCCTGCTCAACCTCGCCCGTGGCGTGCAGGGCATCGGCGCGGCCGCGATGTTCGCGACCGCGCTCGCCCTGATCGCACAGGAGTTCGAGGGCCGCGAGCGCGCCAACGCGATCGGCATCTGGGGCGCCACCGTCGGCGGCGCCGTCGCGATCGGGCCGCTCGTCGGCGGCCTCCTCACCGAGGGGCTCGGCTGGGAGTGGATCTTCTTCGTCAACGTGCCGATCGGACTCGCCGCCCTCGTCCTCACCGAGATGCGGATCCCCAACCTGCGCGCGACCGATCCCGAGCCGATCGACGTCCCCGGCTTGATCACCTTCTCCGGCGCTCTGTTCGCGCTCATCTTCGGCCTGATCCGCGGCAACTCCGAGGGCTGGGGCAGCACGGTGATCGTCGCCTGCCTGGCCGGCGCGGCGCTGCTGATGGCCGCGTTCGTCCTGATCGAGCGCCACAGCGACAAAGCGATGCTCGACCTCGCGCTCTTCGGCAACAGGTCGTTCGCGGGCGTCTCCAACGTCGCGTTCTGCATCTCGGCGGGGATGTTCGCGATGTTCCTGTACCTGACCCTGTACATCCAGGACGTCCTCGGCTACTCCCCGCTCCAGGCCGGTCTCCGGTTCCTCCCCCTCTCTCTCGTCTCGTTCGTGGTCGCCCCGCTCAGCGCCAGGCTCTCCGCGAAGGTCCCCTTCCGCGCGCTGATGGGGACCGGCCTCTTCCTCGTCGCGATCGGCCTCGTCCTGGTCGGCGGCATCTCGGCCGGTGACTCGTGGACCCACCTCCTCCCCGGCTTCGTCCTCGCCGGGATCGGGATCGGCATGACGAATCCCGGGATCGCCTCGGTTGCGGTCGGGGTCGTCGAGCCGGCCCGGGCCGGGATGGCGTCGGGCATCAACGGCACCTTCCGCCAGGCCGGGATCGCGACCGGCGTCGCCGGCCTCGGGGCGATCTTCCAACACCGCGTCGCCTCCGACCTCGGCGAGCAGATGCCGCATGCCCCCTCGAGCTTCGCCGATGCGGTCAGCTCCGGGGCCGCCGATCAGGCGTTGGCTCAGCTCGACCCGGGGATCCGCGAGCAGGCGGCTGCGGCCGCGAACCACGCGTTCATCGCGGGTCTCAACGAGATCCTCCTCGTCGGCGCGGCCATCGCCTTCGTCGGCGGGCTCGCTTCGTGGCTGATGGTTCGCAACTCCGACATGATCCCGCCCGCCGGGGTCCCGGCGGAGGCGCAGCCGGAGGGCGCCGAGCCCGAGGGCGCGGAGCCGGTCGTCACCGCCTGAAGCGGCGACGGCGATGACGTGCTGATCGGGGGCCCGGGTACCGACGCGCTCGACGGCGGGCCCGGCAGCAACATCATCATCCAGTAGCTGGGGCCACCTCGCCGGGCGTGACGGGCAGCGCCCCGATCCTCCCTCGTCCAGTCCTCTGCCGCACCCCTGCCGCGTGCCCACCCGGCCCGGCGGCGACGTCCGTCGTGAACCGCTCGCGTCATCGCGAGGTCGGAGGAAGATGCGAGTAGGTTCACCCAGAACAGACCCAGGAACGAGGAGAGGCGAATGGACACCGACTACAGCGATCTTCGAGCCATGTTCATCAACTGCACCCTGAAGCGCAGCCCGGAGACGTCGAACACGCAGGGGCTGATGGATCGCTCGATCGCGGTGATGGAGGACGCGGGGATCGCGGTCGAGTGCATCCGCGCCATCGACCACGACATCGCCACCGGCGTCTACCCGGACATGACCGAGCAGGGCTGGGACTCCGACGAGTGGCCCGCGATCTTCGAGCGGGTGATGGCGGCCGACATCCTCGTCCTCGGCACCGCGATCTGGCTCGGCGAGAAGACCTCGGTCTGCACGCGGGTGATCGAGCGCCTGTACGGCAACTCGCACCTGCTCAACGACGACGGCCAGTACGCCTACTACGGCCGCGTCGGCGGCTGCCTGGTGACCGGCAACGAGGACGGTGTCAAGCACTGCGCGATGAACGTCCTCTACTCGCTGCAGCACCTCGGCTACACGATCCCGCCGCAGGCCGATGCCGGTTGGATCGGCGAGGCCGGTCCCGGTCCCTCCTACCTCGACGAGGGCTCAGGTGGGCCGGAGAACGACTTCACCAACCGCAACACCCACTTCATGACGTGGAACCTGATCCACATCGCCCGGATGTTGAAGGACGCCGGCGGCATCCCCGCCCACGGCAACAGGCGCGACGAGTGGGACGCCGGGTGCAGGCCCGACTTCTCGAACCCCGAGTACCGCTGAGGCGGGCTCGGCGGCTCGCTCAGTTCAGGCTCGGGTCCTCGGGCATCCGCGCCACCAGCGCGTACTGCCCGCCCTTGCGCTCGAGGACCGCGCTCCACAGCGTCTCCGGATCGTCGGGGAAGAGCTCGGGCGGGATCGGCGGCTCGATGATCCACGCGTCCTCCTCGAGCTCGGACTCGAGCTGCCCGGGGCCCCATCCGGAGAACCCCGCGTAGACCCGCCCGCGGCGCACGGCCGCCGGCAGCTCGTCGAGATCCGTCGCGGCGGAGACGAGGCCGACGTCGGCGACGACTATCCAGGCCGCCTTGTCGGGGTCGTTGAACTCACCGAGGACGACGAGCGAGTCGGGCTGGACCGGACCGCCGACGAACACGGGCTCCTCGGCGGCGATCTCAGCGAGCTCCGGCAGCACCTCCACGACCTCGGCGTCGGCGGGCCGGTTGAGCACGATCCCCATCGCCCCGTCGGGCCCGTGCTCGGTGATCAGGACGACCGAGCGGACGAAGTTCGGGTCCTCGAGCGCCGGCGAGGCGACGAGCAGCTTTCCTCTCAGGGAATCCACCGACCGAGCAGGCTAACGCGGCTCTCTAATCTTCCCCGCCATGGTCCACGACGTAGACGAAGCCGGTTTCCAGCAGCACGTGATCGAGCGATCCCGGGAGGTTCCCGTGGTCGTCGACTTCTGGGCCGAGTGGTGCGGCCCCTGCCGCCAACTCGGCCCGGCTTTGGAGGCCGAGGCGAACGCCCGCGAGGGCGACGTCGATCTCGCCAAGGTCGACGTCGACTCCAACCAGCGGCTCGCGCAGGCCTTCGGTATCCAGGGCATCCCCGCCGTCAAGGCCTTCAGGGACGGCGAGATCGCCGACGAGTTCACGGGTGCCCTCCCCCCCGCCCGCGTCGCCGAGTTCTTCGAGTCGCTGGTCCCCTCCGAGGCCGCCAGGCTCGCCGCCGCCGAGGACGAGGAGTCGCTGCGCCGCGCTCTCGAGCTCGACCCGCGCCAGAGCGACGCTGCGGTCAAGCTCGGGCGGATCCTGCTCGCCTCTGGCGAGGTCCAGGAGGCGCGCGGGCTTCTCGAGCCGCTGGAGGGTGACTTCACCGCCTCCGGGCTGCTCGCCCGGATCGAGCTCGCGGAATCCGCCGAGGGCGAGGACCTCTCCCCCGCCTTCGAGGCCTGGGACGGCGGCGATCACGAAACGGCGCTGGAGGCTCTTCAGGAGCGGATCGCAGCCTCCGAGGACGCCGATCTGACCGACCGACTGCGACGGGTGATGGTGGCCATCTTCACCGAGCTCGGCCCCACCAGCGAACTGGCCCGCGAGCACCGCCGCCGGCTCGCAGCCGCGATCGTCTAGGGAGGGCCCGGGTGCCCGAGGTCGGCGGCATCGGTCTCGCCACCGCCTTCTTCGCGGGGATGGTGTCGTTCCTCTCCCCCTGCGTCCTGCCGCTGGTTCCCGGCTACCTGTCGGCGATCACCGGCATCACGCCGTCCGAGCTCGAACGCGCCGGCTGGCGCAGCGTCATCCCGGCTTCGCTGACGTTCATCGCGAGCTTCTCGGTCATCTTCATCCTGCTCGGGCTCACGACCTTCGGCCTCGTGCAGACGCTGCACGAGAACCAGACCCTGCTCAACCACATCGCCGGGATCCTGATCATCGTCATGGGGCTGCTCTTCATCGCGGCGACGTTCATCACCAGGCTCAACCGCGAATGGCACGTCGACGCGCTGATCGAGCGCGCCGGCTCAGGTGGGCCGATGGTCGCCGGGGCAGCTTTCGCTCTCGCCTGGACCCCGTGCATCGGCCCCACGCTCGGCGCGATCCTCACCCTCGCGGGGACGACCGGCTCGGCGTTCGAGGGCGGTTTGATGCTGGCCGTCTACTCGGCGGGACTCGGCATCCCGTTCCTGCTGACGGCGATCGCGTTCGGCAGGGCCACGACCGCGTTCGCGTTCATCAAGCGCCATTACACGGTGATCATCGGGTTCGGCGGCGTCGTGCTCGTCGTCATGGGAATCCTCGTCTTCACCGGCGAGCTCACCCGCCTCAACAACGAGCTCCTGCAGTCCCTCGACGGCGCCGGAATCAACTTCTTCAGCGCCTGAGCGCGCGCCGCGTTGCGCGGTAGCCTCGGCCGCCATGCCGCGCACCGCCCTGCTCGCGATCGGCTCCGCCCTCTTCCTCGCTCTGCTCGCGGGATGCGGCGGCGGCGCAGGCGGAGGCGACGACGCCGTGGCCCTGAGCAGGTGGCTCCCCGCGGGCGCCGATTCCTACACAGCCGTGGACCTGACCGCCTTTCGCGAGGGTCTCGACCTGCCCGAGGATGCCGATGCAACCGGTCGCGAGCTCGCCCCCTACTCCGGGCCGGCCCTGGCCCCGGTCTTCGCCGCCCGCGACCGGAAGGTCTTGAGCGCGCTCGAGCCCGGCGCGCTGACCGCGATCGCATCCGACGGGGAGGTCTCGGCCATGGCCACGACCGCCGACACCGGCGAGATCGGCTCGGCGCTGGGGGACCTGGGGTTCACCGACGAGGGCGGAGTGCTCGCCTACGGTGACTCGGGCACCGGCTCCGGGGGTCGCGAGTCCGTCGCCTTCAGGCTCGACGACGGCCTGATCTTCGCCGCCACCGATCCCGCCGCCCTGCGCTCCCTGTCGAAGGAACCGGCGGAGAAGGCTCCGTCACCGCTGCTCAACGACTTCGACGCGCCCTACGTCTTCATCGCCGGCGTCCCCGGACCCGGCTGCATCCGAGCGCAGGTGGCGACCGCCCAGCCCGGCGGGGACGGCGAGATCGCCTGGCTCGTCGACGGCGGGGCGAGCTCGGATGCCGTCGAGTCCCAGGGGTCAGGGGCGATCGAGGTCGGAGAGCCCGAGGTCGACGGCGACCTCGTGACCGTTCCGGTCTCCTACGCGGACGAGGGGACCGGCGGCGGCATCGCCTCCAGGGAAGCGCTCGGGAGCTCCCAGGTCAGCTACGTCTGCTGACGGATTCCACGCAGGCCTCGCTGCGGCGAGCCGCCCCGAGGGCTGCTAGCGCTCGGGGCCGGCCGGAACGGCCTCGGGGACCTCGACCGGGGTGCCGACGGCCTCGACCTCCTCGAGGCCCTCCCCCTCGCCGTCGCCGGAGCAGACGATCCGGAACCGACCCGTGCCGATGTTGGCGTCGCCGACGATCGGCAGACCGCGGATCTCCTCCCAGCCGAGGCGTTCCACCTCGAACGGGTTCATCCGCACCTCGGACGCCGGGAACGGGCACCCCGAGTTGTGCTGGTCGATCGCCTTCGAGATCGCCTCGAGGTTCTTGCCCTCCGCACTCACCGCGGGCCAAAGTAGCAGCGACCGCCGCGTCCGGTGCGGCTCCTAGCATCGCTCCGCGATGCCCAGCGAACGCGTGTACGGCGACCCCTCCGCCTGGGAGCGGGCGATCGCCCACGTCGACATGGATGCCTTCTACTGCTCCGTCGAGCTGCTGCGGCGACCCGAGCTGCGCGGCAAGCCGGTGATCGTCGGTCCGATCGACCCGAACTTCAGAGGCGTGGTCATGACGGCCTCCTACGAGGCGCGCCGATTCGGCGTCCACTCCGCGCTGCCGATGGCGGTCGCGCGGCGCCGCTGCCCGCACGCGGTCGTGATCCCGCGCGACATGGAGAGCTACAAGGCAGCCTCGCGCGAGGTCATGGACGTGATCTCGGGCTTCAGCGACACGGTTGAAGTGCTCGGGCTGGACGAGGCCTACGTCGACCTCAGCGGCTCCCCCGCACCGAAGACGCGGGCGCGCCAGCTCAAACGGGAGGTGCTCGCCAGGACGGGCCTCACCTGCTCGATAGGGATCGGGCCGAACCGACTGATCGCGAAGATCGCATCCGATCTCGACAAGCCCGACGGGCTCTGCGTCCTGCCGCGAGAGCGATTCCTCGAGCTCGTCGGCGATCGGCCCGCGAGGCTGCTTCCCGGCGTCGGCCCGCGGACCGAGGAGCGGCTGCGGGGCATCGGGATCAACACCGTGGCCCAGCTCGCCGGCGCGGATCAGGAACGGCTGGCCGGGGCCGTCGGGCGCAACCACGCGGCCGGCCTGCGCAGTCGCGCGGCTGGGCACGGCAGCACGACCGTCGCCGTCGAGCGCAAGCGCAAGTCGGAGAGCCGCGAGCGCACCTTCATGACCGACGAGACCGATGCCGCCGTCATGCGCGCGGCGGTCGGGAAGATGGCGCGCGAGGTCGCTGAGCACCTCGGAGGGCAGGACATCACGGGGCGCACGGTGACCATGAAGATCCGGCTCGCCCCCTTCCGGACCTTCACCCGCTCCCGCACGCTCGCCGCGCCGACGGCCGACCCGGCCGTGGTGGCGGCCGCGGCCTTGGAGCTGCTGGAGGCGTTCGAACGCGACGCGCCGGTGCGCCTCCTCGGCGTCGGCGTCTCCAACCTGGTGCGAGCGGGCGAGGACCCCGCCCCCGCCGACCGGCCCTCAGCGGGCACGGCGGCGGGAACGGGGCCGGAGCAGCTCGTCCTCGGCTGAAGCCGAGTCGCCCCCTACTTGTCGACCCAGACCGTGCCGACGCCGCCGAAGCCGAGCTTGTTCCTCAGGGCCTCCGTGAGGTCGAACTCACGCCCGGCCACGTAGGGACCGCGGTCGATGACCTCGACGTTCTTGACGACCTTGTTGCCGTAGCGGATCGTCAGCTTCGTGCCGCAGGGCAGGCTCTTGTGAGCGACGCCGATCGTGCCCGGCTGCAGGGTGCCGCCGCAGGCGACGCCGTTGCCGTAGAGGCCGGGGCCGTAGAACGACGCGCCCGCCGGGCGGAACACGGTCACGCGGCCCGCCTTGCGGCCGCTGCCGAGCGCGATCTTGTCGCCGGCGGCGCGCACGCGGACGGTCTCGGTGCCGGCCTTCTCCGGCTTCCACCTCAGCTTGAAGGTGCCGTTGGTGCGGGTCCGCGTCTTCAGGGTCTCGCCGCCGACGGCGACGGTGATCAGCCGGCGCGACCCGCCGGGCACAACGCGCCCACGCACCTTCACCTTCTCACCGAGCCTTGGGTCGGAGTTGCCGAGCCGAGCCACGGTCCTCGACTTCACGGTGACCAGCTCGGGCTTGGTCGTCCGGCCGTCGTCGCTGACGGCGCGGAAGCGGCCGCTGCGCGAGACCGATACCCGCTCCTTGAAGCGGCCGCTGCGGCCGGTCCTGCCGCGCTCGGCGTTGCGCCATCGCTTCGAGCCCAGGGGCCGGAACTCGATCCGGATGCCGATCGGCCCGTCGCCGCCGGCCTTCGTCCCGCCGGCGGCGGGAGCGGAGGTCGTCGCGAGATCAGGGAAGCGACCCTGCACGGTGATGTGCTCGTTGGGGCCGACGCGGTTGTCGCTTGCGTTGAAGACCGCGCCGCGCTCTGCGGCCGCGGCGTTGCCGGCGAGACCGGTCGTGGCGGTGGCGGCGGTCGCCAGGGCCGCGAGCGCGAGCGCCGCGGTCCGACGCCGCCTGATGCGGTTACGTCGTCTCATCTTCGATTCCTCGCTTTCGCCGCCGACGGGGTTAGCTGACGGGCTCGTCGCGGCGGTCTCCCCGGATGACTCCGGAGGGCTCGCCCGACTACGGGCCGATCACGGCCCGATTCGCCCCGGCCGCCGGATGGATGCACCGGCGGCGTTGGGTCCCCCGCTCACCGGCCGGGAATGCCGAGCCGAGATTGGGCGGTCTGGGTGCGTTGGTTTCTCTGTGGGTGAAGGAGCGAAGGTAGGCGGGGCGAACGTACGTATGTGTGGCTTGGGTCACACTCCTAACGAAGGTGAGATACTCGTTGCAGTGGACCGCCTGACCGGACTCGACGCCTCGTTCCTTCACCTCGAGCGCGACGGCGCCCACATGCACGTCGCCTCGACGATCATCTTCGACGGCCCCGCACCGGGCTACGACGAGTTCAGGGAGCATCTGGAGGCGCGGCTTCACCTCGTCCCGCGCTTCCGTCAGAAGCTCGCGTTCGTCCCCTGGAACCAGGGTCGTCCCGTCTGGGTGGACGACCCTCACCTCAACCTCGACTACCACATCCGCCACACCGCGCTGCCGTCGCCGGGGAGCGAGGAGCAGCTCCGCAACTTCGCCGCGCGCGCCTTCTCGCAGGGCCTCGACCGCTCCAAGCCCCTGTGGGAGCTGTGGCTCGTCGACGGGCTCTGCGACGACCGCTTCGCAATCGTCACCAAGAGCCACCACTGCCTCGTCGACGGCGTCTCCGGGGCCGACATCACCGCGGTCCTCTACGACACCGCCCCCGAACCCACGCCGATCGAGCCGGCGCCTCCGTGGACGCCGCGACCCGAGCCGAGCGGCTCCGAGCTGCTCGCATCCGCCCTGCTCGAGCGTGCGACTGAGCCCGCGGAGGTGCTCCGCGGGGTTCGCGCCCTGGTCCGCGGTCCGCGCCAGGCGCTGACCGCCGTGCGCGACGCCGTCGAAGCCGCTGGTTCGATCGCCGGCCGCGGGCTCGCGGCGCCGGAGTCACCGCTGAACGCCGAGATCGGTCCGCACCGGCGCTTCGCCTGGGTGCGAGCGGGGCTGCCGGCGGTGCGCAGGATCAAGGACGTCCACGGCGGCACGGTCAACGACGTCATCCTCTCGGTCGTCGCCGGGGCCCTCGGCCGGCACCTGCGCGCGCTCGGTCACCCGACCGACGAGCTCGAGCTGATGGCGATGGTCCCGGTCAGCATCCGCGCCGAGGAGGCGCACGGTGCGCTCGGCAACCAAGTGTCGGCGATGATGGCTCCCCTTCCTGTGTGGTGCGAGGACCCGGTCGAGCGCCTGCACATCATGAGCGACCGGATGGGCGACCTGAAGCACTCCAAGCAGGCGGTCGGGGCGAACCTGCTGAGCGAGCTGTCCGACTTCGCGCCGCCCACGATCGCCTCGCAGGCCGCGCGCCTGCAGTCCCGGCAGCGGTTCTTCAACCTCGTCGTCACCAACGTGCCGGGCCCGCAGTTCCCGCTCTACGCGCTCGGCCGCCAGATGCGCGACCTGTTCCCGATGGTGCCGCTGGCCAAGCGCCAGGCCATGTGCGTGGGGATCATGAGCTACAACGGCGCCATCAACTTCGGGCTGATCGGCGACTACGTCGCGATGGCGACGCTCGACGATCTCGCGGCGGACCTCGAGGCGGTGCTGGAGGAGCTCGCGGCCACCGCCGGGGTCGAGGGCGAGGCCCTCGTGGCCGCTCAGATCCCCTCCGGGACCTCCCGCGAGCCGCGCAGCCGCAAGCCGATCAGCGGGTAGATCGCAGTTGAGAGCACCGCGGCCCCGACGAGCGATGCCGCCGTCGTCCCGTGCATCTTGCCGTTGTCGATCGCGATCGTCGTGATCGCGACGACCAGCGGCAGCTCGGTGGCGCTGAAGAACGCGAGCGCGACGCGGTCGCGGATCTCCATCTCCTTCACGTAGAGCACCATCGCCGGGATCCCGCGGACGATCAGGAAGGCGATCAGGAACACGGGGACCTTGAGCAACTCCTTGGGGTCGCTGGTCAGCTCGTCGAACTTGAACTCGATGCCGCTGACGACGAAGAAGAACGGGATCAGGAAGCCGTACCCCACGGCCTTGAGCTTCGACTCCAGCACGCGGACCTCATGGCCGCCGAGGGACAGGCGGGTGATGATCCCGGCGACGAATCCGCCGAGCAGCAGGTCGAGCCCGAGGTCGGTGGCCAGGGCGGCGAGCACGAAGATGAGCACTACGGCCATGCGCACGGGGAGCTGCGAGCTCGTCTCGAGCGTGCGCTCGAGGGCGGTCCAGTTCGAGGTCACCCCGCGGATGGCGAACACCGCGGCGAGCACGGCGATGACGACGAACGCGACCAGCAGCAGACCGCTGGAGAGTGGGTTGCCGGTCGAGAAGAAGAGCGTGATCAGGAGGATCGGGCCGAACTCACCGACCGCGCCGGCGGCGAGCAGGTAGGTGCCGAACCGCGTCTTCATCTCACCGGCATCGCTGAGGATGGGGATCAGGGTCCCGATCGCGGTCGTGGCGAGCGCCGAGCCGGTGAAGAGGAGCGAGAGCACGATCCCCGCTGCGGCGAGCATGCTGCCGATCGCGTACGCGAGGCCGAGGGAGATCAGCCAGCCGACCACCGCCAGCTCCAGAGGTCCCCCCTTGATGCGCTCGAAATCGATCTCGTAGCCGGCGAAGAAGAAGAGCATGCCGAGGCCCAAAGACGAGAAGAAGTCGATGAACGGGTCGGAATCGGCGAGACCGAGCACGTCGGGACCGACGACGATGCCGAGGCAGAGCTCGAGGACCACGACGGGGATGACGACCCGGCCGCCTCCGATGCCCACGATCAGGGCGGCGACCGCCGCCGCGAGGACGATGACGAGGAAGGAATCGGCGTCGACGTGGATCATCGCGAGCGGGCGCAAACCTACTCACCGGACCGTCCGGAAAGACGTGGCGCGGTCCCTAACATCCCGGCGATGGGACGCACAAGGGTCCATCTCGCGCTCGGCGCGCTCCTCGCGCTCGCCGGCGCGGCGCTCGTCTCGTCGTCCGCTCCCGCCGCGCAGGCGTGGCCGGGCGAGCTGCCGGCGCTCGCCGCGTCACGGCAGGTGAAGGAACCGAAGATCGAGTTCGATCCGATCCCCTTCGGCCACGACCGCAAGCGGCAGATGGCCGCATACTCGAAGCGCCACTACGGCGAACGCACCTGGCGCCTCACCGACCCGAAGGCGATCGTTCTCCACTACACCGCGACCGACACCTACCCCCCGGTCTTCAACACCTTCGCCTCCAACGCGCCGAACCTCGGCGAGAGCCCGGGCGTCTGCGCGCAGTTCGTCGTCGACAAGGACGGGACGATCCACCAGCTCACCCGGCTGTACGTCCGCTGTCGCCACACCGTCGGCCTCAACCACGTCGCCCTCGGCATCGAGATGGTCCAGGGCGCCACGGGAACCCGCCACGGAGCCGAGCAGGCGATCCTCGGCCGACGGGGGCAGGCTCGTTCGGCGGTCCGGCTGGTCGCTTGGCTCAAGCAGCGCTACGGGATCGACATGAAGAACGTGATCGGGCACGCGATGGCCAACGATTCGCCTCTGTTCAAGGACCGCGAGGGTTGGCGCAACGACCACGTCGACTGGCGCTCGACCGATGTCCGCCAGTTCCGCAAGCGCGTCGCGAAGCTGATCCGCGCGAGTCGCGGGTAACGCGGTTAGCATCGCCGCGTGGGCAAGGAGCCGCGCAAGTCCCCGCTCGACAGCCCGGGCAGGCTGGCGGAAGCCCTGCATCTGACCGCGCCGCGGCACAGCTTCGCGCTCGTCTTCGCGGCGATCGTCGTCACCGTGATCTACCAGCTGTCTGTGCCCGACACCGAGCTCACGCGCCTGATCGGGGTCGTCCTGCAGGGGTTCGTCGCCTTGGTGGCGCTGCGGGCGGCGGGCGCCCACGTGAGGATGCTGCGCGGATCGATCATCGTCGTTGTGCTGCTCGTCCTCATCGCGACGGCGGGGACGGTGTTCCCCAGCGAGGCGACCCGTATCGCCGTTCGCATAGTCACGCTGTTCCTCATCGCCGTGACGCCGGTCGCCGTCCTCGCGGGCGTGGTCCGAGAGCTCCGCGAGGACAAGCGCGTCACCGTCCAGACCGTGTACTGCGGGCTCTGCATCTACATGCTGCTCGGCACCGGGTTCGCGGTTCTGTTCGGCGTCATCGAGGACGTCGGCGGCACGCCGTTCTTCGCGGGGAGAGCCGATGGCACGCCCTCGGACTTCCTCTACTTCAGCTTGGCGACGCTGACGACGACCGGATACGGCGACTTCACCGCCGGCACGGAGGTCGGCCGGGCGATGGCTGTCACGGAGGCTCTGATCGGGCAGATGTACCTCGTCACCGTGCTGGCGGTGATCGTCTCCAACGTGCGCCGTCAGAACCCGCTCTGATCCTCGGCGTGTGGGAAGATCGCCGACGGTGACAACGTGACAGCGGTGAAAGCTTCGACTCACATCGCAACCTGCCCTCTCTGCGAGGCCACCTGCGGCCTCGAGATCTCCCACGCGGACGGTCGGGTGCTGAAGACGCGCGGCGATCGCAACGACGTCTTCAGCCAGGGCTTCATCTGCCCCAAGGGAGCGAGCATCGGCGAGCTCCACACTGACCCCGACCGCCTCACCACGCCGCTCGTGCGCCGTGACGGCGAGCTCGTCGAGGCGAGCTGGGAGGAGGCCTTCGCATTCTTCGACGACCGCCTCACGCCGCTTCTCGCCGAGGGCGACCGCGACGCCGTCGGGATCTACCTCGGCAACCCGAACGCCCACACGCTCGACGGACTCGTCCACCTGCGGGCCATGATCAAGGCGCTGGGGACGCGCAACGTCTTCAGCGCCACCAGCGTCGATCAGCTGCCCAAGCAGATCTCATCGGCGCTCATGTTCGGCGCGGGGCTCTCGATCGCGATTCCCGACATCGACCACACCGATCACATGCTGATCCTCGGCGCCAATCCGCTGGCGTCCAACGGCTCCCTGATGACGGCGCCCAACTACCGGGGGCGGCTGCGGGCGATCCAGGATCGCGGCGGCAAGGTCGTGGTCGTCGACCCGCGCCGCAGCCGCACCGCCGAGCTCGCCGACGAGCACCACTTCATCCGCCCCGGACGCGACGCGCTCCTGCTCGCCGGGATCGTGAACGTACTGCTGGCCGAGGATCTCGCAGCGCCCGGCGAGCTCGTCGCCCACCTCGACGGCTTCGAGGAGCTCGCCCCCGCCCTCGCCCCGTTCACGCCCGAGGCCGTGTCCGCCTCCTGTGGGATCGCGGACGACGAAATCCGGCGGATGGCGCGCGAGCTCGCTGCCGCCGAGCGCGCGGTCGTCTATGCCCGTATCGGGACGACGACGCAGGAGTTCGGAACGCTCGCGAGCTGGCTCGTCGACGTGATCAACGCGATCACGGGCAACCTCGACAGCGAGGGCGGGGCGATGTTCCCGCTCGCCGCAGCCGGCCAGACCAACGCGAACGGGGCGCCCGGTCGCGGCCGCGGCTTCAAGATCGGCCGCTGGAGCTCGCGCGTGCGGGAGCTCGCCGAGGCGTTCGGGGAGCTGCCGGTGGCCGCGCTCGCGGAGGAGATCGAGACCGAGGGCCCGGGGCGGATCCGGGCGATGTTCACGGTGGCGGGCAACCCGCTGCTGTCGACGCCGAATTCGGGGCGGCTGCGCGCCGCCTTCGAGTCCCTGGAGCTGATGGTCTCCGTCGACGCCTACGTGAACGAGACGACCGAGCTCGCCGACGTGATCTTCCCGGCGCCCTCCCCACTCGCGCGACCCCACTACGACCTCGCCTTCTACCAGCTGTCGGTCCGCAACATCGCGAACTTCACGCCGCCGATGGTCAGCTCCGAGGTCGAGCCCGAGTGGCGTACGTTCCTTCGTCTCGGCGCGATCGCCGCCGGCCAGGGGCCGGACGCGGACGTCGACGGCTTCGATGACCTCGTCGCCTTCGAGGTCGCCAGGCGCGAGACCGCTACGCCGGGCTCGCCGGCGGAGGGCATGGACCCGGCCGCAGTGCTCGCCGCCCTCGGCGAGCGCCGCGGTCCCGAGCGCGTCCTCGACCTGATGCTGCGCTGCGGGCCGTACGGAGCGGGTCTCGGCCCCGACGGCGGGCGCGGCGAGGAGGGGCTCTGCCTCGATCTGCTGGAGCGGAGCCCGCACGGGATCGACCTCGGGCCGCTGCGCCCGCGGCTCCCGGAGATGCTGCGCACGGCGAGCGGCAAGGTCGAGCTCGCCCCGCCGGAGCTCCTCGCTGATCTGCCGCGGCTCGAGCGGGCGGCGGCGCGGGACGCCGACGGCATGGTCCTGATCGGCCGCCGCCACCTGCGCTCCAACAACTCGTGGATGCACAACCTGCCCCATCTCGTGCGTGGCAAGCCCCGCTGCACGATGCAGGTCAGCCCCTCCGATGCCGCCCGGCTCGGGCTGAGCGATGGCGGCGAGGCATCGGTGAGCTCGAGGGCGGGCTCGATCCGCGTGCCGGTCGAGGTCACCGACTCGATCATGGACGGGGTCGTCTCGATCCCCCACGGCTGGGGCCACGACACCGGTGGGGCCCGCCTCGGAGTCGCCGGCCTGAACGCCGGCGTCAACTCGAACGTGCTCTCGGACGAGACCTTGGTCGACGAGCTGAGCGGCAACGCCGTGCTCAACGGCGTCCCGGTCGAGGTCGCGCCGGCCGGTTAGACCGGCCGGGCGCCGCTACCCGGCCAGCGAGTACTTGTAGGTCGTGTTGTCGCCCTTGTAGCGGCGATCGCCGTTCCTGGTGGTGCCCTTGGCCCGGCCGTCGCTGTTGATCACCGCAGCGGTGACTCGGTTGAAGCGCTCGACCGCGTCGAGGGTGACGGTGCCCTTGCCGCCCTTCGGGAGCTGCTTGATCTCGGTCGTGACGGTCCCGGAGGCGACGGGCCCCTCGCGGCCGATCAGCGCGATCGTCGACTCCGTCTTCTTCGAGGTCTTCACCTTCAGGGTCACGGAGCCGCTCTTGGCCTTCACCTTGATCAGCCGGAAGGACGTGTTGTCGAGCTCGACCTTCTGCGGCTGCGACTTCAGCGTGCCGCGGCGGCGCACATCGGGATAGGCGGCGGCGTCGGGGAAGTACGGGCTCGAGCTCCATTCGGCGGTCGCCGCGGCGAAGGCGCCGAACTCGGGTCCGAAGGGCTGTCCTCCGTTCCCTGTGGATCCCTTCGTGTAAGCGGCGGTCGCCAAGTGCGGCGGCTTCACGCCCGCCGCCGAGGCGGCCCACACGTCGCGGATGGTGGCCTGGCCGTAGTGGCGGGAGAGCCAGTGGTTGAAGACGGCCTCGGAGTAGACCTTGATGCTCGAGCCGGTCATCGGCGTGTCGCTGCTCTTGGCGAACGCGGGCAGGTAGTTCAGGTAGTCGTTGATGTCCGGATAGACCTGATCCTCCATCCAGGTGGCCGTGTCCTCGAAGAGCCATATGTCCTGGTAGGAGTCGTAGCCGAACTGGAGGATGTGGTTGAACTCATGGGCGACGGTTACGCGCATCGAGTCCAGGGGCGAGCTCGGGAAGCCCTTGTAGTCGTTGTCGAGCACGAGGTAGGCGTAGCGGCGCGAGCCCTTCTGCCCTGGATCGGTCGAGGCGTAGCCGTAGAGGTTCCGGCCCAGGTTCGTGATGTAGACGTCGACCTGGCCGTCCCCGCCGACGCCGTTGCGGGCGCCGAGCTTGCCGTCGGACTTCGCCGTCTGCCAGCCGAGCGCGCCGTTCTCGACCGCGATCGTCTGCGCGACCGAGTCGCTCACGTCGTCGATGAAGGAGTTCGAGTCCGGGGCGTTCTTCTTGTCCTTGCTCCAATGGATGCAGAAGCTCGCGTTGCAGATGGGCGAGTCGGTCGCCTCCTTGCCGAAGTAGGCCCGGTCGTTCTTGTCCGTGGGCCGGCTCAGCAGGTCGTTGGCCTCGCGCCGATCCGCGCCGCTGAGCGCGGGAAGCGCGACCGCGAGGTCACGGAGCGCCCCGGTCGCCTCGCGGCTCGGGGAGCTGCCACCGGAGGAAAGCGGCGTGGCAAACGCGGCGCGCGCCTCCTGAAGGGCATGGATGGCCTCGGCGTGCGTCGGCGCTGCGGCGGCGGCGGAGGGCATCGCAGCGGCGGCGGCGAGGATGGCTACGGCAAGGAGACGCTTCAAGGTCAGGGGGCTCTTTCTCGGATTGCGGGGGCGCGGCAGACTACCAACCGTAGACACCGAATCCGCCGGATCGGAGCGGTTTTTCGGCTACGACCCCGTCAACCGGCTTGCTCGGGCATCGGGCGGACGGCGATGGTCATCCGGGTCAGCGCCAGCAGCCTGCCCTCGTCGTCGCGCATCTCGACGTCCCAGACCCAGCTCGTCCTGCCCCGATGCCTGGCCGTGGCGTGGGCGCGAACCGTGCCCTCCGAGCACGGGCGCAGGAAGCTGGTGTCGTTGGCCTGGCCGAGGGCCAGGTTCTCGGGACCTACCGCCTCGTAGGTCGCCCGCGAGCACAGGGACTCGGCCAGCGACGCGTAAGCGCCGCCGTGGACGATCCCGTAGGGCTGGCGGATCGCGTCGGTGACCGGCAGGGCGGCCTCGGCCTTCCCCTCCCCGTCGAAGCTGTAAGAGCAGAATCCGAGCGTGGCGTCCAGGGTCGTCGCCGGCTCCGCGGCACCTTCGTCATGCATGCGCGAAGCCTACGGGGGGATCGACCGCAGCCGCCATCAGGCCGGTTGCGTAGGCTTCCGGGCCGGGATGCCGTTGCGAGGAGACCAACGCGCGCTGCTGCAGCTTCTCTGCGAGCGCGGGCAGAGCTACGAGGACATCTCGGGCCTGCTCGGCAAGGAACCGGACCAGGTCCGGGAGGATGCCCGTGCCGCCCTCGAGGAGATCGGCGGCTCCGACCCCGACGCCGACGTCGGCCTCACCGACTACCTGCTCGGCCAGGCCGACCCGATCGGCCGCGCGGACGCCGCCAGGTTCCTGCAATCCGACGCGGACGCGCTCGAGCTCGCGAAGCGGATCGAGGCGGGCCTGCTGCTGATCGCGCCCGAGGCGAGCCTGCCGAAGCTTCCCGAGCACCGGGGCAAGCGGGCGCGGGCGGCTCTGCCGGCCGCTGACGAGCCGAGAGAGGCTCCCTCCAAGGATCGGGCCGACGACGGCGGCGATACCGAGCCGGGTCCGTCCGGCTCGCGCGGACGCCTGCTGATGATCCTCGGCGCGCTCACCGTCCTGCTCATCGTCGTCATCTTGCTCATGACCGGGAGCTTCTCGAGCGACGATACATCGGGCTCCGGGGGCGATGGCACGACCGCGTCGAGCAACCCCGCCGATCAGACCCGCAACGTCACCACGGTAGACCTGAAGCCGACGGGCGGCAGCGGCGTCGCCGGCACCGCGAAGTTCGGGATCGCCAACCAGCAGCAGCTCTACGTCGATGTCGTCCTCAACGGCCTTCCGAAGCCCGACAACGGCGACGCCTACCTCGTCTGGCTGATGATCGGCAGCAGCGGTGGTTACCCGATCAACAACCCGGTCGAGACGCCGATCACTCCCGACGAGAACGGCAGCTTCTCCGGCTCCATCGCCGTCCCGAGCGCGATCGCGCTGACGGTCGGCGACCAGGCCACCTCCGTCAAGGTCAGCTCGTCCTCCGTCAAGGAGGTCGGCAAGGCCGCCAGGAAGGCCGCCGCGCAGCAGGCGCCAATCCTCGGCTTCATCGGCACCGAGCTTGCCTCCGGCGACATCCCGCTCGTCAACGACAAGCAGTCGCAGGGCAACGGCTGAGCCGCACCGCCGGCCGCGAAGTCCTCGCGCGTGGCTCCTTTTCCACCGTATGCGTGGTTTTCGGGCCGGGCTAGGGCAGGAGCTTGCCGGGGTTCATGATCCCGGCCGGGTCGAGCCTCTCCTTGGCGGCGGCGATCACCTCGAGCCCCAACTCGCCCACCTCTGCTCCCATGTAGGGAGCGTGGTCGCGCCCGACCGCGTGGTGGTGGGTGATCGTGCCCCCGGCCGCGACGATGGCCTCGCAAGCTGCGGCCTTGATCTCCTGCCACTGCTGGATCTCGGCTCCGCTTCGGGCCGCGGTGAGGAAGGTGAAGTAGAGGGAGGCGCCGTCCCTGTAGGCGTGCGAGACGTGGCACATGACCACGCCCTCGTTCGTCGCCTGCTTGAGCGCCGAGCGGACGGCCTCGTAGAGGCCGGTGATCTCGGCGTAGGAGTGAGCGGTCTCGAGCGTCTCGACGAAGACCCCGGCGTCGATCAGGGCATCGCGGAGGTGCGGACCCTCGTAGCGCCCACGATCCCACGAGCGCCCCGCAGAGGCGCCGATGGGGACCGCGCCACAGGCCCGCAGCACGCGCCGGGAGAGCTCGCGGCGGCGGTCAGCGGCCTCGCGCTCCCCCTCCCAGCCGACGATGAGGATGCATCCTTCGGCGCGGCGGCGCAGCTTCAGGTAGCGCTCCAGGCCTGCGCGCTTGAGGCCGCCGAGGCCGGCCATCGCCATCGAGACCTCGGTCTCCTCGCGGTCGGAGAGACGAATGACGTCGGGGAGCTCCCCTGACTGCGCCAGCGCCCTGACCGCCCCGATCCCGGACTCGAACCCCTCGGCGAACCACGCCTCGTAGTGGCGGACGGCCGGGACGGCGCGGATCCGCACCTCGACGTCGGTGATAACGCCGAGGGTGCCCTCCGAGCCGAGGACGAGCTCACGAAGCGCCGGCCCGGCGGCGGTGTGGGGCGTGCGCAGGGTCCGCATGATCCCGGCCGGAGCAGCCAGCTCAACACCGGTGACGAGGGCGTCGAAGCGGCCGTATCCGCTCGAGGCCTGCCCGGCGGAGCGCGTCGCGGCGTAACCGCCGATCGTCGCGTAGCGGTAGGACTGCGGGAAGTGGCCGAGCGTGAAGCCCCGCTCGTTCAGTGCTGCTTCCGCCTCGGGGCCGCGGAGCCCGGGGCCGAGGCGGGCGAGTTGCGAGACGGGGTCGACGTCGACCCGCCGCAGGTTGGCGAGATCGAGCGCGATCAGCCGTTCGAACGATCCGCGATCGGGAGCGACGCCGCCGACGACGCTGGTGCCGCCGCCGAACGGCACGACGGCGATCCCCGCCTCGGCGCAGGCCACGATGGTGGCAGCGACGGCGTCGGTGCTGGGTGGAGCCACGACGGCGTCGGGAGCGCTCTCGAGCGTGCCTCCACGGAGGGTGATGAGGTCCGGGTAGCCGTTCCCGGCGGCGTGACGGATGCGGTCCTCCGCAGAGGTGCTGATCGCCCCCTCCCCGCCGGCGGCGGCGATCACCGCGGCTGGTATCTCAGCTCCATCCGGGAGCCGCACCGAGCCGAGCTCGGTCGCCCGCGCGGGGGTCGTCTCCCCGATCCGCTCCCGCAGCAGCGCCATGGCCCCGGAGCCCAGCTCGGGCTTCAACTCAGCCGGACCCCAGCCGTCGAACGCGGTGTCGCGGCGCAGCGCGTCCGCCCCGCTCACGAGCCCGCCCCAGGAGGTTCAGCGAGGGCGTCGTCGATCCCCTCGAGTGCGCCCGCGAGGGTGCGGCCCGTGGCGCGGTGCATGAGCGGCGCCCCGAGCCGGGAGAGGCCACGCATGCGACGGCGGCCCTCGGCGGTCACGAGCGTCCTCTCCCCCTCTCCGTCGAGCCGCAGCTCGAGCTCGGCGCTGTGCATGAAGCCCTCGAAGGGCGTCCCCTCGATCTCCTGCTCCCAGATCAGGAGCTCACCTGAGCGTGAGGCCGTGCAACGGTAGTCCGCGCGCACCGCCTTGCCACCCTTCGTCTCGAAGACCTGGGTGAAGCGGCTTCGCTCCGCCCCCGCCTTGCCGCGGACGTCCTCGACGCGCACCGTCCTCGGCCACCAGCGCGGCAGGTTGTGCGGGTCGGCGACGAGGTCCCAGACCCGCCTCGGGGGAGCCGAGATGGACTTGCTGCGTGCAACCTTTGGCATCGGTGGTGGGCCGCGGGCTCAGCCGCGCAGCCGGCGCAGATCGCGCACCAGCAGTAGGTGCTTGAGCTGGGTGCAGGTCGCGGCAAGGCCCTCGAGGCTCTCGATCGCCTCCTGCCGGCGCGCGGGGCTGCGCGAGCTCAGCGACGGCCCCATGATCTGCTCGAGCAGCGCCGCCTCGCGGTCGGCGGAGCTGCGGAAGACCCTGAGGTTGCGGCCTTGGACGCCGAAGCGGGCGAGCTCGGTGGCGGCGCGGACGATCTCGACGTCGGTCTCGTCGTAGAAGGCGGAGCCGTCGCGCCGCTGCGGCTGCACGATCCCGAACTCCTCGAGCTCGCGCAGGAGCGTCGGTGTCGCCCCCGTCTGCTCGATGAC
Organism: Thermoleophilales bacterium; assembly: GCA_020636895.1. Lineage (GTDB taxonomy): Bacteria > Actinomycetota > Thermoleophilia > Solirubrobacterales > 70-9 > RHKX01. The sequence goes on from JACJWZ010000001.1 coordinate 1,049,770, forward strand.
GTCATCGTGGGCGAGCCATTCGTCCGGCTCGTCGAGCGTGATCGCCTTGCGCGAGGAGGAGGTGCGTGAGGCGCGGGCGCCGCTGATCTTGCCGGCGGCGAGCTCCTGACGGATCACGCGCAGCGGCAGGAACTCGTCGCGCTGCATGCGCAGGATCGAACGCAGCTGCTCGACGTCTGCCTGGCTGTAGAGCCGGTACCCGCCCCTGGTGCGTCGCGGCGAGAGCAGCTTCTGGTCCTCCAGGTAGCGGATCTTGGAGATCGAGATGTCGTCGAACTCCTGCCCCAGCACCTTGCAGACGGCACCGATCGTCAACGCCTTGCGAGGGCGCGAGCCGCCGTTGCGCGACCGCTCCGTCTGCGGCACCTCCTCGCTCGTCACCTCAGCGCCGGCCACCGTCATCTCTCCAGGTAGCTGAGCTTGAACTTGCCGATCTGGATCTCGTCCCCGTCGGCGAGCAGGTGCGACTCGATGCGCTTGCGGTTGACGTAGGTGCCGTTGAGTGAGCCGAGGTCGTCGATGTAGAGGCCATCGCGACGACGAACGAGCAGCGCGTGGTTGCGTGAGACCGTGACGTCGTCGAGGAAGATCGGGGCGTCGGGGGTGCGTCCGATGCTCATCCGGTCCTGGTCGATCGCGAAGCTCTCACCGGCGCGCCCGCCACCGCGGATGACGAGCGCGGCGCCCTCCTCCTCGACCATCTCCTCGATGTCGATCGGCTGGAAGTCACCCGTCTCGGCGATCTTGTAGGTCAGCGTCGACGGCTCGTCGCCGCTGCCGCCCTCGGTGCGGGCGAGGTAGGCGCCGCACTTCTGGCAGTAGTTCGCGCCCTCGGGGTTGACGAACCCGCATTCGTGGCAGTGAACGGCCACAGCGGTCGCCTCAGAGGGTCCCCTCCCCGCCGACGCGGCCGGCGAGGATGTCGGTCAGCTTCTCGACGTCGGCACCGCTGATCAACGCATCGCCGGATTCCCGGTTGGTGCGCAGGCGGTTGACCAACTCGGCGCGGAGGATGTCGATCTTGCCGTGGAGCATCCGCCGCTCGTAGGAGACGCGCTGCTCCTCGGCCGTGAGGGTCTCGATCATCTCCTTCAGCTCCTCGTCGCTCATCGCGCCGATGTCAGGAAACGTCTCTTCCATCAAACCCTCATTCCTCGTTGCCGTTGGATCGCTTGGGACGCCCAGTATAAGCGGGCAAGTCGAAGGGTCAATCGGACCTTGAAGGTTGAACGGACGTCTGCACGTGGCGGCGTGCTTCGCGCACGTAGAGCACCGTTGCGACGATCGAGAGGATCACGCCCACCGAGAAGCCGATCCTGATGATCGTCCAGTCGAGGACCATCGACCAGAAGATCCCTCCCATGATCAGGAAGACCGCGATCCGGCCCACCCAGGTGATCTCGATGTCGGCTCCGTGCTTGAGGCCGTAGTAGGAGAGCGCGAGCGTCGTCACCTCGCGCAGCGCGAGCAGCGCGATCGCCCAGCGAGGCAGCAGCTCGAAGTGCCAGCACACGGCGGCACCGGCGAGGATCGTGAGCCGGTCGACGACCGGGTCGAGCAACGCTCCGAGCCGCGAGTACTGCCCGGTCGCGCGGGCGACGAAGCCGTCGAGCAGATCGCCGAGCGCGATCGCGAGGAAGATCAGGGAGGCGAGCGCGTCGCGCCCGTCGCCGCTGTCGAACGCGATCGCGCAGAAGACCGGGATGGCGGCGAGCCGCACGTAGCAGATGAGATTCGGGATCGTGAACGGCCGCAGCGGCTGCCCGGCCCGCGTCTGCGTGGGCTCCGGGCCCGAGCGGTCGAGGCCGAGCAGGCGGCGGCGACTGAGCCGCTGAGGCATGCCTACCCGCTGCTTCCGATGCGGTCGAGGATCTCCCTGACCCCGGACACGAGATCGTCGCCCAGCGGTATCCGGCCCTCCTCCCCGCTCGCCCGCTCCTGCGATTCCGCCACTCCCTCGGCGACCCCCCGCTTGCCCACCACCAGTCGCAGCGGGCACCCCAGCAACTCCGCGTCGGTCAGCTTCTCCCCGGTGCCGGCGTTCGGGCGGTCGTCGAGCAGCACCTCGATCCCGGCTTCCCGCAGCGCCTCGTAGGCCGCCTCGGCGGCATCGGAGACCTCGTCGCCGCCCCTCCCGAGCTGGACTACGTGGACGGCCCAGGGAGCGATCGCGAGCGGCCACGCGATCCCCTTCTCGTCTGCACCCTGTTCGATCGCGGCGGCGATGATCCGCGCGGGCCCGATCCCGTAGCTCCCCATCACGATCGGGCGCTCGGAGCCGTCCTCGTCGAGGAACGTCGCGTTCAGCGGCACGGAGTAGCGGGTGCCGAGCTTGAAGATGTTGCCGATCTCGATCGCATCCTCGATCTCGATCACTTCGCCGGCCTCGGTCGTGTCGCCCGCCTCGACGGTGCGCACGTCGCAGGGTTCGAAATCGAAGTCCCGCCCGGGCTCGATGCCGATCAGGTGCGCGTCGGCCTTGTTCGCGCCGGCGACCAGCCCGGCGCCCGAGATCGCCTCGTCCATCAGGATCGGCACGCCGGCGCCGACGGGACCGATGAACCCGGCCGGGCCGATCACCTCCTGGAACTCGTCGGGGCGCGCCAGCCGCGCCGGGGTCCCGAGGTGGTTGGCCAGCTTGACCTCGCTGAGACGGTGGTCCCCGCGGATCAGGACGAGCACCAGTCCGCGGTCCTCCGCCATCACCGGCATCGCTTTGATCAGTGCGCCCGGGGAGACCCCGAGGGCGTCGGAGACCCCGTCGATCGTGCTCAGGCCCGGAGTGGGCGCCTCGCGAGGGGCGTCGAGGGGCGGCGGCAGGTCGACGGGCTTGGCGACGGCGGAGGCGATCTCGACGTTCGCGGCGTAGCCCGGCGCGATCGCGACCTGGTCCTCGCCGGCAGCGCACGGCGCCATGTACTCGTGGGCGCCGATCCCGCCCATCATCCCGACGTCAGACTCGACCTCATACCAGCGCAGCCCGCAGCGGTCGTAGACGCGAGCGTAGGCACCGCGCTGCAGCTCGTAGGAGCGCGCGAGGCCGTCTTCGTCGCGGTCGAACGAGTAGGCGTCCTTCATCGTGAACTCGCGTGTGCGCAGCACTCCCGCTCGCGGTCGAGGCTCGTCGCGCTCCTTCGTCTGCACCTGGTAGAGCATCAGCGGCAGCTCACGGTAGGAGCGGATCTCCCGGGAGACGTGGAGGGTCAGCGCCTCCTCGCCGGTCATCGCCAGGACCATGTCTGAGCCCTTGCGGTCCTCGAGCTTGAACAGCTCGGTGATCCCGTATCGATCGGTCTGCTTCCACATCTCGGCGGGCTGGAGGACGGGCAGCAGCAGCTCCTGGCAGCCGATCGCGTCCATCTCCTCGCGGATGATCGCCTCGGCCTTGCGGACACTGCGAAGGCCCGCCGGCAGCCAGGTCCAGATCCCGGCGCCGAGCTGGCGGATCAGCCCCGCCCGCACCATGAGCCGGTGCGAGAGCGCCTCCGCGTCAGCGGGTGCGTCCTTCAGCGTCGGCAGCAGGTAGTTGGAGAGTCGGCTCATCGGGGACGCGAGGATATCCGCGCTACCAGGCTTCGATCTCGTAGCTGAGCCAGCGCGACGACTCGGCGCCCATCGAGTCGTAGAGGGCCTGCGCACGCTCGTTGTCGAGGGCGGTCTCCCAGACGAGCTTGGCGGCGCCGCGTTTCCGGCACTCGGCCCGGCACGACTCGATCAGCTGCCGGCCGACGCCGAGCCCGCGCGCCTCGGATACGACGAAGAGGTCGTTCATGACGCCGATTCGGGCCGCGTCGAGCGTCTGCCAGGTCCAGAACACCGTCGCGAAGCCCAGCGGGTCGCCGAGCGCCCCGTCCTCGTCGATGCGCCTCGCGAGGAGCTGGCCTCCCTCGGCGGGGCTGTCGATGAGGGCACGACAGAGGGCGACGAGGCGATCGTCGCGCGGGTCGACCTCGTAGAAGTCGCAATAGGCCCGCAGCATCGGCATCAGCAGCGGCAGGTCGACGACCCGCACGCGCTCGATGCTCACCTCCTGCTGCGGGTGCTTCACGCAGGGCACTCTAGGTCAAGGTCAACGACACACGGCTCGAGGCGAGGGGCCGGGCGCGCGGCGAACGGGTCCGGGCACACGCCGCTTCCGCTGCGAAACCGTTCTAGGCCCGCGTGAACCGGCGCCCCGCGGTCGGCGAGGCGTCCTCACCGAGCTCGACGCGCTTGCCCTTCTTGACGGGCTTCATGTACTCCCCGTCCTCCCCCTCGGCCCCGGGCGCGGTGATGTCCTCGCCCTTCTCGGCGGCGGCCTTCTCCATCGCCGCGATCTTCTCGGGGGTGAGGTCGCCGGCGTTCTCCTCCTCGATCCTGCGCAGCCACTCCTCTCCCTCGGCGGCCTGCGCCTCCTCGAACTCGGTCTTCCCGCGACCGAGGGACTTGTCGATCTCCTCGAAGAGGGTGTCCACGAGCTGCTCCTGCGGGATCTTCCGCAGCGGCTTGCCCTGCGCGAAGATCAGCCCCTCGTTCTTGGCTCCGGTAATGCCGAAGTCGGCGTGGGACGCCTCGCCGATCCCGTTGACGGCGCAGCCGAGCACGGCCACCTCGATCGGCTCCTCGTAGGCCTCCAGCCGCTGCTCGATCTCCGCCACCACGGTGTCCATGTCGAACTGGAGGCGGCCGCAGGTCGGGCAGGCGATCAGGACCGGGCCGCGCTCGCGCAGCTGCAGGGCCTTCAGGATCTCCCATGCGACCTTGACCTCCTCCTCGGCGTGGAAGGTGGAGAGCGAGATCCGGATGGTGTCGCCGACGCCGTCGGCGAGCAGGGTCCCCAGACCCACCGAGGACTTCAGCGCGCCCGACCACTTGGTGCCGGCCTCGGTGATCCCGAGGTGGATCGGATACGGGATCTTCTCGGCGAGCAGCCGGTTGGCCGCGATCGTGTTGGGGACGTTCGTGGACTTGATCGAGACCTTGAAGTTCTCGAACTCGAGCGACTCCATCAGCTCGACGAACTCGACCGCGGCGGCGACCAGCGCCTCGACGGGGGCCTCGCGCTCGAGGTCGTGCAGGTGCTTGGGAAGCGAGCCGGAGTTGACCCCGATCCGCATCGGCACGCCCGCCTCCGTGGCCTTGACGGCCACCTCGGCGACCTTCTCGCGGCCACCGATGTTGCCCGGGTTGAGGCGGATGCAGTGGGCGCCGGCGTCGATCGCCTTGAGCGCAAGCGTGTGGTTGAAGTGGATGTCGGCGATCACCGGGATCGGCGAGTCCTTGACGATGGTCTTCAGAGCCTCGGCGTCCTTCTCGCGGGGGACCGCGACGCGGACGAGATCGGCGCCCGCGTCGGCGACCGTCCGGATCTGCTCCATCGTCGCCTGCAGGTTGGCGGTCTCGGTCTTGGTCATCGTCTGGACCGCGACCGGGGCTCCGCCCCCGATCGGCACGCCGCCGACGAATATCTGCCGCTTCGAAGCCATCGCTGCACCTGATTGTAGGAGCGCGCCGGGTTCAGCCGCCCTCGGGGCTGGCTGCTGGGAGCGTCAGGCCGCCCCGGGGAGGGCGAGCAGCTCACCGCCCCACGTCGTCACGAGCAGGGTCCCGTCCCTGAAACCGCGGCCGCGTGTGAACGCGAGGTCGCTCGGACCGGTCGGGAACGGTGTACGCGTGAGCATCACGCAGGCCTCACCGGGTCCGGTGACGCGCCACACCTGGCCCCCGCCGGCCGCAGCGACGTAGAACGCGCCGTCGGGCCCGCGTTCGAGGCCGTCGAGCCCGGCCCCGGCGTCGGCTGCAGGAGCCGAGTACCAGGTCGAAGCCGCCGCCGGGTCGTTGAGGGGGATGCGCTGGATCGCGGCGGCCGTGAGCGTCTGGCTCGCGTAGAGGTACTTCTTGTCGGTGCTGACGGCGAGCCCGTTCGGGCTGGTCACGTTCGCCCACCCCAGCTCCACCGTGCCGCCGCTGATCCGGTCGATACCCGTGCCGAGCGCGTTCGAGGCGAAGATCTGGCCATGGGCTCCGCGCGCGACCCCGTTCGCCATCTGCAGGCCTTCGACGAACTTGCTCGTCGCCCCCGTGCGCGGGTCGACCTGCAGGAGACCGCCCTCGGGGTCGAGGGGTCCATCGGCCGCCTGCTCGAAGCTGTTGCCGTATCCGACCAGGAGGCTGTTGCGCTTGAAGACGATCCCGCCGGGCGCGTCGATGCCGCTGGCCAGCGTTCTCACCCTGCCGTCGTTGCGGAGGCGCAGCAACCTGCCCGGGCCGTCGAGATCCGTGAAGAAGATCCGCCCCTTGCGGTCCACGCCGACCGACTCGAGCGTTCCCTGGCCGCTCGCGAGGACCCGAGGCTGCGGCGCGTCAGGGCAGGCGTCGAGCGCGACCGCCTGCGTGGCGGCGCACGCCGCGACCACTGCCACGGCGCCGCAGACGGCTGCGAACGTGAGCCTGCCTTCGCGTCCTCTCATCGGTTGGCGCATCCTAGGCCGCACCGTCGGCGGCCGCGCCGTCAGGTCGTCCGCGTGTCGGGTGTTCGGCCTAGTTGCGGAAGCGGGGATCCACGTAGACGTCGTCGATCTCGAAGCCGCCGCCGCCGACTGCGGTGAACCGCAGCGAGACCTGGCGGCCACCGGGGCCGGAAGCACCGCGCTCCGGCTCGAGGTCGAGGAAGTCGCTGAGAACCCACTCGTCGGCGTTCGGCTTGAGCACGTCCACCTTGTGCCAGCGCGGGTTCTTCGCGTTCGGGTAGAGCGTCTCAACCTTCAGGCGCCCGCGGATCTTGCCGTTGTCCGCGGGAATCTGGTGCGCGGCGAGGCGGAAGTGCGGGTAGTCGAGATCGACGCACATCGGGGCGCTCGTGGCGCTGCCCCCGGCGGGCATCGACAGGATCGCGTCGTCATCCGCGCCGGGGCGGATCGGGAAGGGGTCGTTCCCATCGATCACCTCTGCACCTCCGTCGAGGAGCCAGCCATCGCCCTCGGTCCCCTCGAAGCTGCCGTCGGGTGCGAGAACGTAGTCGAGCAGGTCGCCGGCGAATGCGAACGGCTGCTCCAGAAACGGCGCATCGCACGATTCCTGGGTCGCCTCGGGGAGCAGGCCGGTGATCGCATCCACGGCGGAGCCGGTTGTTCCCCCCTGGGAGCCCTGTGAGTTGCGAGCGGAAGCGCCGGCTGGGATGGCGAGTAGGGCGAGCGTCGCAGTAGCGACGGAGATCGCGGTGATTCTCCTCAAGTGGGCCTCTCCTGTGGGAAATGAGACTACGGGTTCCGCTTCCCAATCGGAACGGCCGAGCCGCGGCTTTAGCCCCTACGAGGTTTGTCCAGTTCCGGCGGTCAGCACCCCGACGAGGGCGTCGACCACGGCGGGATCGAACTGCGTTCCGGAGTTCACCCGCAGCTCCCCGATCGCCTCCCACTCGCTCATCGCCTCGCGGTAGGGCCGATCCGTCGTCATCGCGCTGAACGCGTCGCAGCAGAAGACGATGCGCGCCTCGATCGGGATCTCCTCCCCGGCGATGCCGTCCGGGTACCCACGGCCGTCGTAGCGCTCGTGGGACCAGCGAACGACGCGGCCGATCTCGCTCATCAGGCCGCCGACCTGATCGAGCATCCTCTGCCCTTCGATCGTGTGGGTACGCATCAGCGCCCACTCGTCCTCACTCAGAGAGGTCGGCTTGTTGATGATCTCCTTCGAGATCGCGATCTTGCCGACGTCGTGGAGCATCGCCCCGAACTCGACCTTGCGCCGCTGGTCGGGGGTGAGACCGAGCCGATCTGAGACCAGTGCGGCGAGATCGGTGACGCCCCGCGTATGGGAGCCCGTGTAGGCATCGTCGTGTCCGATCACGCTGCGCAGCATCCGTGCGGTGCCTCGGTAGGCATCGCTGAGCTCCAGCGCCGAGTTGAGGCTGCGGCGCCGGTCCTGGGCGAGGAAGGCCAGCACCCCGAACAGCGGCAGCACCAGCAGGTAGGCGGTCGGCCTGACGTCGCAGGCGAGAGCAACCGCGAAGCCGACGCATGCGAGCAGCGCATCGACCGAGTAGATCCAGGCGCTCTCCAGCATCTGCTCGCGCAGCGTCGCGCCATGGTGGAGCTGCTCCCGCACCCGCGAGGAGATGCTCTCGCCGGCGAACTGGGCGAGAAGCGCCAGCAGCAGCCATCCGGCCCCGACCTCGACGGCGGAGGGCGAGCCCGCCGCCAGCGCGACCAGGGTCGGGCCGATCGCGAACCACGAGTCTCCGAGCGCCATCAGGGCCCGGCCCGGCGGGCGGCCGGCGCCGTCGAGGAGCTTTCCGGCCACCAAGGCTGCGGCGACGACGAGCGGCACGTACTCGGGTGGCAGCAGGAAGAGGCTCGGTACGAAGGCCACCTGCCCCGGCCACGTGTAGACCGAACCGACCTCGAAGACGATCCGGGACGCGACCACGAGCGTCGCGAAGACCATGAGGGCCTCCCACCCGTGAAAGGCGCGGCCCGAGTCGAAGAGAAGCGCGATCGCGATCGCGGCGATCAGGAAGGAACCGCCGACGATCGCCTCGACACGGAGCTCGCGGCTGCTCACCGCGTGCTGTCGGCGGTCGCGCGAATCGACGAGCAGCCTCTGCACCCCGGCGGATGCCTCTGGGCTGAACTCGATCACGTAGCCGAGCCCTCGGTCTCCCCCGGGTGCTCACACCGTCGCTCAGCGCGCGCCCACGGCGCTCCGCTCGCTGTCGCGAATCGGCTCATCGCTCACATGATCCACATCCGCATCCCGGAACGGGTGCGGATTGGACGAATGGGCAGTCGCTCCGCCCCGGGTGGTCAGCCGCCGTAGAGATCCTCGATCTCACCCGAGTACTTGTCGTTGATCGGCTTGCGCTTGAGCTTCATCGTCGGCGTCAGCTCGTCTCCGCCGGGCTCCCAGTCGGAGCCGAGCAGCTTGAACTTCTTGATCTGCTCGACCCGCGACATCTTCGCGTTGGCGGCGTCCACCGCCTCCTGGACCGCGGCGAGCACTTGCTCGTCCCCGGCCAGCGAGGAGACGTCCGTGTCGGCGATCCCCTGCTTCTCCGCCCAGGAGGGCGCGTACTCGGGGTCGAGCACGATCAGGGCGACGTTGTAGGGACGGGCATCCCCGATCGCGATCGCCTGCCCGATCAGCGGGCTGGCCGCCTTCAGGTTGGCCTCGATCCCGGCCGGCGACATGTTCTTGCCGGCCGCGTTGATGATCAGCTCCTTCTTGCGATCGACGATCTTCAGGTACCCGTCCTCGTCGAGCTCACCGATGTCGCCGGTCGAGAGCCAGCCCTCGTCGTCGATGGTGTCCGCGGTCTTGTCGGGCATGTTCCGGTAGCCGGGCATGATGATGTCGCCCTTGACTTGGACCTCGCCGTCCTCGGCGAGCCGGATCTCGACGCCCGGGAGCGGCGGCCCGACGGTTCCGAGCTTGACCTTCTCCGGCGGGTTGACGGTTGCCGCGCCGCAGGTCTCGGACATGCCCCAGAGCTCGGCGACGGGGATACCGATCGCGTGGAAGAACTCGAGGACCTCGACCGGGGTCGGAGCGGCGCCGACGTTGACGGCGACGAGCTGGTCGAGCCCGAGGTGCGCACGCAAGCCCGCGAACATCTTCTCCTCCATCGCGGCCACGGCCTGCTCGATCGCCTCCGGGACCTCCTCCCCGGCCTGCTCGAGCCGGATCTTCTGGATCGCGGCCTGCATGCCCTGCTCCGCGGGTCCGCGCTGCTCCTCGGGAAGGCTGCTGAGCATCGTCTCCAGGCCGGCCTTGAGCTTCTCCCAGACGCGCGGGACGGCGAAGAACCATGTCGGCCTCACGGTCGGCAGGAAATCGATGATCGTGCGTGGGTCGGGACAGACCGAGACCTGCACGCCCTTGGTCATCGGCAGGTAGTAATGAGCGCCGCGCTCGGCGATGTGAGCGGCCGGTAGCCACGAGATCACCCTCGCCCCCTCGTCGGGGAACTCGATCAGGTTGTCGATGCTGCTGACCAGGCTGAGCAGGTTGCGGTGGCTGAGCTCCACGCCCTTGGGCGGGCCCGTGGTCCCCGACGTGTAGATCAGCGTCAGGGTGTCGTCGAGCCCGACATGCTCGGCCGCCGCCGCGTCGTCGAAGTCCGGATCGATCGCGAGCAGCTCCTCGTAGCTCATGGTGCCGCCCTCCCCATCCATCACGATGAGGTGCTCGAGCGCTGGGATGTCGGCCTTCTCGAAGGTCTCGAGGAAGGCCTTCTCGACGATTGCGACCTTGACGCCTGCGTCCCCGCAGACGTAGGCGATCTGCTCGGGAGAGGCGGTCTGGTAGATCGAGAACGGGACGCCGCCGAGGGTCGAGACGCCGAGGTCGCAGGGGAAGAACTCGACCCGGTTGTTGAGCATCAGCGCAACCGTGTCTCCGTGCGATACGCCCAGTGAGGCCAGTCCCCCGGCGACCGCCGCGGCGTTCGCCCGCAGCTCCTTCCAGGTGATCTCCTGCTCCGCGTCGCGCAGGGCGACGGAGTCGCCGAGCCGCTCGGCTGTCGCCTGGAACGCCTTCGCGAGGTTCGGGAATTCGGGCTCGCTGGCCGAACCTCCGCTCGCGTGCCGCTCGGACGTCGTCGCTTCCATAGTTGGTCGCCCTCCTCCAGGGTTCGCCGGTTCGGACGAAAGCTACAGCAGCTTTGCGCCGTCAGCGCGTACCGAAGCCGCCGTCGCCCAGGCGGTCGATGTCGTTCTGAAGGCCGATGAGGAAGAGCACCATCACCAGCGCGAAACCGATCAGCCCCGAGCGCTCCATGACCACGAGCGAGACAGGCCTGCCGCGGACCTTCTCGACGATCGCCCAGAAGATGTGGCCGCCGTCGAGCGGGAGGAACGGGAGCAGGTTGATGACCCCGAGCGAGAGGCTGATCACCGCGAGGACCAGGAACGCCTGGCGCGTGTCGGTGTCGAAGCTCTGCTTCGTGATCTCCGTGTTGCCGACCACCCCGCTGATCTGCTCGCGCTGGTCCTTCTCGAAGATGTGAGCGAGCACGTCGGCGGTGGTCGAGGTGATGAACCAGGCGCGGTCGAGGGAGAAGTCGATGCCCTCGCCGAGCGAGGTGCGTTCGCGCTCGGCCTCGTAGCCGAACCCGATCACCATGCGGGCATCCTGGGATTCGTCCGCGTCGGTGCCCGGTATGTCCTCGGGGACCTCGTAGACGGGGGTGACCTTCAGCGTCACAGGTTCGCCGTCCCGCAGGACCCGCAGCGTCACCGGCGTCGTCGCCTTGCAGCCGTCCGTCGGCTCGCCGGCGCAGCTGTGCGTGTTGACCTGCCGGCGAACGGTGTTGGCGAGCTGGACGTTGGTGAGATCGGAGACGTCGCGGCCGTCGACGGAGATGAGCTGGTCACCCTCCTGGAGCTGCCCGGCCGCGGGCAGATCGGAGCTGACCGTGCCGACGCGATTGGTCACGTCGCCGTCCAGCCCGAAGCCGACGGCGAGGAAGAAGAACATGACGAGGGCGAGGACGATGTTGACCGCCGGCCCCGCCGCGATCACGAAGATCCGCTTCCAGACCGGTTGCCGGTAGTACGCCCGCTCCACCACCTCCGGAGGGATCTCCTCCTCCGGGTTCATCCCCGTGATCTTCACGTAGCCGCCGAGCGGGATCGCCCCGATCCCGTACTCGGTCTCGCCGCGCTTGACCGATGCGACCCTGGGCGGGAAGAAGAGGAAGAACTTCTCGACCCGCATGCCGACCATCTTGGCCGCGGTGAAGTGCCCGGCCTCGTGCAGGACGACGAGGGCGGCGAACCCGCCGATCGCGAGGAGCCAGCTCATGTGACACCTCTGCCGTTGCCGCTGACCGCACCGGAGGCGACCGCACCGAGTGCCTCGGTTGCACGGACGCGCGCCTCCTCGTCGCAGCGGAACAGGTCCTCGAAGTGGGTGGGGACGGTTGCCGGCATGGCGTCGAGGACGCGCTCGACGACCTCCGCGATCCCCGCGAAGGGGAGCGCTCCGGCGAGGAACGCCTCGACGGCCACCTCGTTGGCGCCGTTGAGCACGCACGGCGCGGTGCCGCCGGCCTCCCCGGCCTCGCGGGCGAGGCGCAGGCAGGCGAAGGTGTCGGTGTCTGGGTGCTCGAAGGTGAGCTCACCGGCTGCGGCCAGGTCCAACGCCTCGACGGGCAGCTCGAGGCGATCCGGTCCGTGCAGCGCGTACGCGATCGGGACGCGCATGTCCGGGTGGCCGAGATGGGCCAGCGTCGAGCCGTCGACGATGTGGATCAGCGCGTGGATCAGCGACTGCGGGTGGACGACGACGTCGATGTCGTCGTAGGCGAGGCCGAAGAGGTGGTGCGCCTCGATCAGCTCCAGCCCCTTGTTCATGAGCGTCGCCGAGTCGATCGAGATCTTCCCGCCCATGTCCCAGGTCGGATGGGCGAGCGCCTGCTCGCGGCTGATGCCGCGGAGGTCGGTGCGGCCTCGAAACGGCCCCCCGGAGGCGGTCAGGACCAGCCGCTCGACCGCGCCCACGGGCTCGGCGCGGATCAGCTGATGGAGCGCCGAGTGCTCGGAGTCAACGGGCACGATCCGCGCCTCGGCGGCTTCTGAGAGCGCCATCACGAGCTCGCCGCCGACGACGAGGCTCTCCTTGTTGGCGAGGGCGACCTCGATCCCCTCGCTGAGCGCGACGATGGTCGGGCCGAGGCCTGCGGAGCCGACGATCGCGTTCAGGACGACGTCGGGCTCACAGCGGGCGATGAGCTCGCGGATCCCCTCCTCGCCGCCGAGGACCTCGCCCTTCCACCCCGATCCGCGGGCGGAGCGGGCGGCGCCGGCGTCGGCGAGCGCGACGAGCCCGATCCCGTTCTCGTTCGCCTGCTCGAGCAGGCGCTCCCAGCCGGTCGAAGCGCTCAAGCCGGCGACGCCGAGCTCATCCGAGCGCGAGATGACGTCGAGAGCCTGCTCGCCGATGGAGCCGGTCGAACCGAGGATCAGAACCCGTTTCACCGCCGGGAGTTTAGGAACGCGGCTCTCGGACGCCTAAAGCGGCGGAGGCGGTCGCTCAGACGACGATCGCCAGCGCCAGGTAGTAACCGGCGACGACGGTGAAGAGGACGGCGTCCAACCGGTCGAGGAGGCCGCCGTGGGGACCGAGCATCCGGCCGGTGTCCTTGACGTCGAGGTCGCGCTTGATGGCGGATTCGAAGAGGTCGCCCATCGGGGCGAGGATCGCGATGCAGAGACCCATCAAGAGCGCGTCCGCCCCGGAAAGCCAGTCTTGGTAGAGGCCCGCCAGCCAGAAGCCGAAGACGCCGCCCGCGATGCCGATCACGAGCCCCTCGATCGTCTTGTTCGGCGACACGGTCGGCGCCAGCGGATGCTGGCCGAACATGCGCCCGCCGACGTAGGCGAACGTGTCCGTGAAGAAGGTGCAGACGAGCACGTCGACGAGCAGCGCGCCGCCATGCTCAGGGATATCGCGCAGGAGCACGGCATGGGCGAGCGGCACGCCGATCCAGACGACCCCGAACACCGTCACGGCCATCGCCCAGGTGACGTTGTGAAGGGTCGGCCGCGCGATCGCGAAGGCCAGCATCACCGGGAAGAAGGCGACCGCGACCAGCAGGATCTGGAACGAGTCGCCGAGGTAGGCCGCGGCGACCATCGCGGCGGCGGCCGCGAAGCCGACGAGCTGGAAAGGTCGCGCGCGGGCCGTCATCCGGAAGTACTCGACGAGAAGCGCCCAGCCGACGGCGATCATCGCGACGGCGAACACCGCGTCGCCGGCCGCGATCACGAAGATCGCGAAGACGACCCAGGGCACCGCCCAGAGGATGCGCGAGACGGTCTCCGAGGAGATCCGGCGCTGCGGACGCCGCCGCTCCTCGCCGTCGGCCGATCCTGCGCGTCCTCCGCGCCGCCGGGATCCGCCGCCACGGCGCCCGCGCGGGGCGTCCTCCGCCCTGGCGGGATACGGCTCCGCCTCGCCCATCGAGGGGTGGGAGCGGGGCTGCTCCAGCGACAGCTCGCTCGTCCAGTCGAACGAGCCTGTGCCGGCCTCCGGATCGTCGGCGGGGTCCGGCTCAGGGGGACGCCGCCGCTCCACCCGGCGCGGGTCCGATGAGCTTGGCCGGGGCGGGAAGTCCAATGGACGGCCGAGCCTACTCCCGAGCGCCGAAGCGACGGCGGCGGGACGCGTACGCCTGCAGGGCCTCCTCCAGCGTCGACCGATCGAAGTCCGGCCAGAGGACGTCGGTGAAGAAGAGCTCCGAGTAGGCGGACTGCCACAGGAGGAAGTTCGACAGGCGCTCCTCCCCGCTGGTCCTGATCACCAGCTCCGGATCGCGCATCTCGGGCTCGTAGAGCAGCTCTCGGAAAGCTTCCTCCCCACCGCCCTCGTACCGCTCCGCGGCATCGAGGATCTCGGCTCGCCCGCCGTAGTTGAAGGCGACGAAGAGGGTCATGCGCGGGTTCTCCGCGGTCTCCGCCTCAGCCCAGGCCATCTGCTCCTGCATCTGCTCCGACACCTCGGAGCGGCGCCCGACGAAGACCATCCGCACGCCCTCGTCGTGCAGCTCCGGGGTCTCCGAGACGATCAGCTTGCCGAACATCTCCATCAGCCCCGCGACCTCGTCACGGGGGCGCGCCCAGTTCTCGGTCGAGAACGCGTAGACGGTGAGCTGCTCGATCCCGAGGCCGACGGCGTCCTTGACCGTCTGCTTCAGGGTCCGCGCACCGCGCCGGTGGCCCTCCAGGACCGGCAGACCACGCTCCGTGGCCCAGCGGCCGTTGCCGTCCATGATGATCGCGACGTTGGTCGCGCTCCCGTCGCCGGGTTGCTGCGCCGTCATCGGCTTCGATCCAGCACCGACGGCGACGCTGGTCGCTAGACGGTGAGGATCTCCTCTTCCTTGCCCTTGACGAGGGTGTCGATCTCGGTGATCGCCTTGTCGGTGCGCTCCTGCAGCGCGCTTTCGCCACGGCGCTCGTCGTCCTCGCCGACCTCGCCGTCCTTCTTCAGGTCGCGAAGGTCGCCGAGCACGTCGCGGCGGATGTTCCTGACCGCGACCTTGCCCTCCTCGGCGACGCCGTGCACCATCTTCACCATGTCCTTGCGGCGGTCCTCGGTCAGCTCCGGCACCTGCAGGCGGATCACGTTGCCGTCGTTGTTAGGCGTGAGTCCGAGATCCGACTCCTGGATCGCCTTCTCGATCGCGCCGATCGAGCCCTTGTCGTAGGGGGTGATCGTCAGCAGCCGGGCATCGGTCGTGGCGACGTTGCAGAGTTGGTTCAACGGGCTCTCGGTCCCGTAGTAGTCGACGGTGATGCGGTCGAGCAGGTGCGGTGAGGCGCGGCCCGTGCGCACCGTCGCAAGCTCGTTGCGCGTCGAGTCGACGGACTTCGCCATGCGCTCGGAGGCGTCGTCGAGCAACTCGTCGATGAACTCGCTCACGATGCCACCAGCGTTCCCACCTGCTCTCCGGCGACGATCCTATCTATGTTCGACTCGTCGGCCATGTTGAACACGTGGATGGGCAGGTCGTTGTCCATGCAGAGCGACAGCGCCGTCGAATCCATCACCTTGAGCCCGCGCTCGATCGCCTCGAGGTGCGTGATCCGCGGCAGGAAGTTGGCGTCGGCGACCTTCGCGGGGTCGGCGTCGTAGACCCCCTCGACGCCGTGCTTGGCCATCAGGATCGCCTCGGCGTGGATCTCCAGCGCCCGCAGCGAGGCGGCGGTGTCGGTCGTGAAGAACGGGTTGCCCGTTCCCGCAGCGAAGATCACGATCCGCCCCTTCTCGAGGTGGCGAACGGCGCGACGGCGGATGTAGGGCTCGGCAACCTCGGTGACCGAGATCGCCGACATCACCCGGGTGTGCGAGCCGAGGCGCTCGAGCGCGTCCTGCAGCGTCAGCGCGTTGAGCACCGTCGCCAGCATCCCCATGTAGTCGGCGGTCGCCCGGTCCATCCCCGCGGCAGCCCCCTGCAGGCCGCGGTAGATGTTCCCGGCGCCGACGACGATGGCGATCTCGATCCCGGTGGCGTGGGTCCGGGCGATCTGCGCGGCCATCCGGTCGACTCGCTCGGGGTCGGTCCCGTACTCCAGCTCGCCCATCAGGGCCTCGCCGGAGAGCTTCAGCAGGACCCGGTCGAAGGCTCGTGCGTTGTCAGCGGCCTCGCTCATGGCCTCGCTCAGCCGCTTCCCTGTCCTACTCGCCGTCGGCGTCGCTCTCGCCCAGCGCGAACCGAGCGAAGCGGACGATCTTGATGTTCTCCTTGAGCAGAGCGCCCGCCTCGTCGAGAAGCTCCTTGATCGTCTTGCCGTCGTGCTTGTCGCCGTTGACGTGCACCTGCTCGAGCAGCGCGATCTCCTTGCGCCACTTGTTGAGCTGCCCCTCCACGATCTTCTCGCGGACGTTCTCGGGCTTGCCGTCCTCAGCTGCCTTCTGCTCGAAGACGCTCCTCTCGGCAGCGACTTCCTCCTCCGGGATGTCGTCGGCGTTTACCACCCGGGGCGCGGCAGCTGCGATGTGCAGCGCGAGGTCGTTCACGAACTCGATGAAGTTCTCGTTGCGAGCGACGAAGTCGGTCTCGCACTGAACCTCGACGAGCACGCCGATCTTGCCGGCGTGGCTGTAGGTGCCGACCCGACCCTCGCCGGTCGAGCGGCCGCCGCGCTTGGCAACTTGGGCCTGGCCCTTGACGCGGAGCAGCTCGACCGCCTTGTCGGTGTCGCCACCCGTCTCCTCGAGTGCCTTCTTGCAATCCATCATCGCCGCGCCGGTGCGCTCACGGAGCGCCTTCACGTCAGCGGCCTTGATCTGGACGTCGCTCACTCTGAGCCTCCTTCGGAACCTGCGGCCGCGGGGGCGACCGGCGTGGACTCTGCGGCGGAGTCGGTCTCCGCCTTGGGGGCGGGCTTCTCCTCCGCGGGCGCGGGGGCGGCCTCGGCCTTGGCGGCGGGCTTGTCGTCCGCCTTCGCGGCGGGCTTGCCCTCCGCGGGCGCCGGCTCGGCCTTCGCAGCTGCTTCAGCCTCGGCCTTGGCGGCGGCCTCCGCCTTCGCGGCTGCCTCGGCCTCGGCGGCCTTGCGTGCTTCTTCCTCCTCGCGACGCTTGCGCTCCTCCTCCTCGCGGCGCTTGCGCTCCTCCTCCTCGCGCTTGCGGCGCGCGTCCTCGGCGGCCTGCCAGGCCGTCGCGGACTCGAGGATCGCCTCGCCCAGAGTGCGGACGATCAGCTCGCAGGAGCGGATCGCGTCGTCGTTGCCCGGGATCACGTACTCGACCGGGCGCGGGTTGCAGTTCGTGTCGACGAGGCCGACGATCGGGATCCCGAGACGCCGTGCCTCGTTGACCGCGATCTCCTCCGCGTTCAGGTCGATCACGAAGATCGCGTCCGGCGGGCGCTGCATGTCGCGGACGCCGCCGAGGTTGAACTCGAGCTTGCGCAGCTCGGCCTCGCGCGCCATGCGCTCCTTCGTCGGCAGCAGCGCGAGCTGGCCGTTCTTGTTGAGCTCGTCGAGCTCGTGCAACCGCTTGATGCGCTTGTTGATCGTCTGGAAGTTGGTCAGCAGCCCGCCCAGCCAGCGCCTGCTGACGTAGGGCATGCCCGTCTCCTCGGCCCAGTGCTCGATCGAGTCGCGGGCCTGCTTCTTGGTTCCGACCAGCAGCACCTTGCCGCCGCGGCCGGCGATCTCGGCGCAGAACTCGCGCGCCTCGCCGAGCAGCTGCTCGGTCTGCAGTAGGTCGATGATGTGGATGCCGTCGCGCTCGCCGTAGATGTAACGGCGCATGGACGGATCCCAACGTCTCGTCTGATGCCCGAAGTGGACTCCCGCCTCGAGCAGCTCCTTGATGCCGGTGTCAGCCATTGGTTCCCTTGCTTGCTTGTGTGTAGATCCGGTCCGGACGCGCCGCCGCGGGGACCCGGGTCGCATCTGGCTGCGCCGGGCAGGGCCCGCGGCCCGTGTCGGGACCGCTTTCGGTGAGAGCCGGAGTCTAGAGACTGCGCGAAGGCGCGCCGATCCGGCTCACCCGCCCCGGTCGGCGCGCGCGAGCGCCAATGCCGCCATCAGGTCGTCGGGCAGCTCGCTCTCCTCCTGGACGGGCTCGCCGCTGATCGGATGGTCGAAGGCGATGCGCCGCGAATGCAGGAACTGGCGCTCGAGCCCGTAACGGCCCCGGCTCCCGTACTGGGGATCGCCCGCGATGGGGTGCCCGATCGCCTGCAGGTGGACGCGGATCTGATGCGTGCGCCCGGTGTCGAGCCGGACGTCGAGGAGCGCATCGCGAGGGAGGCGCTCCCTGACCTCGAAATGGGTCACGGCCGAGCGCGGGCGGCGGCCGCCGACGACGACACGCTCGGGGGCGCGGTGGTCGCGTCCCAGCGCGGCGTCGATCGTCCCGGTACGCGACGGCGGGCAGCCCTCGACGAGCGCCACGTACTCGCGCGAGACCTCGCGCGCGGCGATCATCCGGCTCAACGCGGCGTGCGCCTCAGGTGTTCGGGCAACGACGAGGAGGCCCGACGTGTCCCGGTCCAGGCGATGGACGATCCCCGGGCGCAGGGGGTCCTCGCCGCCGGCGAGCATCTCGCCGAGCGCGGCCACGAGGGTGGGATCGTCGGCTCCCGGAGCCTGGTGCACGAGCATCCCCGCCGGCTTGTCGACGACCGCCAGGTGTTCGTCCGAGCGGACGACGCGAGGCGCGGGGACGTCAGCCACCCTCGCTCGCCTTCGGTTCGGGCTCCGGCTGCAGCACGTAGATCGCGACGAGCAGGATCACCCCGACCGTGATCTCGATGTCGGCGACGTTGAACGCAGGCCAGCGGGGCGGGTCGATGAAATCGGTCACGTATCCGTGGCGCAGGCGGTCGATCAGGTTGCCGAGAGCGCCGCCGGCGAGCAGACCCACCGGCAACCACAGGCCGCGGCGCTCGGCGCTGAGCAGGAACATCGAGAGCAGCGCGGCGAAGGCGATCGCGGCGATCACGATCACGAGCGAGCCGGCGTCCTCGAGCATCCCGAACGCGATGCCGCTGTTGTGCACGCGGACGATGTGGACCCCGGCGAAGACGTCGACCTGCTCGCCCGGGAGCACCTGGGCGCGGACGATCGCCTTCGAGATCTGATCGAGGGCGATCGCGGCGAGCGCCACCGCCCCCGCCTTGCCGAGCTCAGCGCCGCGGAGGCTCACCCCGCGATCAGCCCGACGACGATCGCGCGTACCACGAACAGGGCGATCAGCCCGACCATCGGGCCGAGGTCGAGACCCATGCCCCCGATCCCCACGGTCGGGACCATCCGGCGGAACAGGTTGAGGTAGGGCTCAACGCTCGACTCGATGAATCCCGTGACCGCCCGCAGCGGCCTGTTGTAAGGCAGGGATCCGCGGAACATGACGACCCAGGAGATCACGATCCAGGCGAAGATCAGGATGATGTAGACGAGGAACAGGGAGTCGACGTAGAGGGCGACGTCGTCGCGGTCGATGGCGGCGCTGATCATCGCTTCCCCTCCATCCGCTCCAGCGACGCCCCTACGGCCGCGGCGAACGCGGCGGCGACCTCGCGCTCGGCGAGCGCCTCGAGGCCGGCCTCGGTGCTGCCCCCGGGAGAGGCGATCGCGACCTGCATCGGCGCCGGTTCGAGTTCGGCCAGGTGGCGCCCCACGCCCTCGATCGCCTCACGCACGAGGCGGGCGCTGAGCCCCGGCTCCAGCCCGGCCTCGACGCCCGCATCGGCGATGGCCCCGGCCGCGAGCGCGATGTAGGCGGGCGCGCAGCCCATCACCGCCGTCGCCGCGTCGAGCTGCTGCTCCGGAACCTCGACGACGCTGCCGAGCCCGGCCAGGATCTCCAGGAACGCGTCGATCTCCGGCACCCCCGCGGGCGTCGGCGCATGGCAGACGATCCCGCTGCCGATCTCGACGGCGATGTTGGGCATCGTCCTCAGGACCGGGGTCGGCGACAGGGCCGCTTCCAGCTTCGCGAGAGGGGTCGCGCCGAGTACCGAGACCACAGCCCCGGCCCGCCCGGCGATCCGCGGCGCCACGGCGTCGAGCCCGGCGGGCTTGACCGCCAGGACGACGACATCGGAGCGATCGGCGAGCTCCTCCAGCATCTCGACCCGCTCTCCGCCGACTTCGTCGGCGAGCTGCTGGGCACGCCCCGACCCGGAGTCGGTGAAGAGCATCACGGGTGGCTGCTGGCCGCGCGCGATCCCGCGCGCGATTGCACCCGCCATGTTCCCCGCACCTGCGAAGCCGACGATCATGGCCCGCAGGTTAGTCAGCCGGTGCCGCCCGCTCAGGACTGGTTGAAGAAGCCCTTCTCGACGAGACGGGCCTTCTCCTCGGCGCTCACCTCGACGTTGGCGGGGGTGAGCATGAAGGTCTTGTCGGCGATCTTCTGCATGCCGCCGTCCAGGGCGTAGGTGAGGCCGGAGCTGAAGTCGATCAGGCGCTTGGAGAGGTCGGCGCTCGTGGACTGCAGGTTGAGGATCACCGGAACGCTGCGCTTGAAACGGTCGGCGACCTCCTGCGCGTCGTTGAAGTTGCGCGGCGTGACGAAGTGCACCTGGACGTCGGCCCCGGCGTCGGAAACCGGCCGGATGTTGGCGCGGCGCCTGCGCGGGGCGGGATCGTCAGCGAAGATCTCGTCGATGTCGTCCTCGCCGTGGTCGTCGCGACGGAGGCGTCGGACGTTCGAGGCGGGCTGCGGACGCTCGCGCTGCCGGCGAGGCGGCGGCGCCTCGCCCTCCGCGAGGGTGTCCGGGTCGTAGTCGTCGTAGTCGTCGTCGTAGCGGTACTCGGGATCCTCAGCGAGCCCGAAGTAGACGAGAGCCCTGTTCCATGTGTCGCGTACGGCCATTCTGCGCGCCTTTCTTCGCCCCCTCGGGCTGATCTCCTTCGCCGATTATGACGTTGGGCCCGACTTGCGGACCATCGCGTTCAGCGCAGCAAGCCGCTGCCCAGGCGGATCGTCGTCGCCCCCTCCTCCACCGCCACGCGCCAGTCCTGGGTCGTCCCCATCGAGAGGCGGGCGAGATCGTGCTCCGCCGCGAGCTCGGCCAGGCGCGCGAAGTGCGGCCTCGACGCCTCCGGGTCCTCGGTGAACGGCGGCATCGTCGATAGGCCGCTGACCCGGACGGGCAACTCGGCGATGAAGGCGCCGAGCGCCTCCGGCTCCACCCCTCCCTTGCCCTCCTCTCCCGCCACGTTCACTTGCACCAGCACCTCGGTGTCCGCGCCGCCGTACTGCGCGAGACGCTTGGCGACGCTCTCGGTCCCGACCGAGTGGATCAGCCGCACGAGGGGAAGCACGTCGCGGACCTTGCGGCTCTGGAGGTTGCCGATGAAGTCCCAGGTGAAGGTGTCGCCCCAGCGCTCCACCTTCGCCTGGAGGTCGGGGAGCCGGTTCTCGCCGATGAGCTCGACCCCGGCCTCGGCCAGCGCACCCATCAGCTGGAGCGGGACGTACTTGCCGGCGACGAGCACCTCGACGTCCGGGCCCGCCACGGCGTGCACCTCCTCGAGCCGCGCCCGCAGCCGGGCAGGATCTATGTCCTCGATCATCTCGACCATCGGCTAGCCGACCATTCTCACGATCCCCGCCTGGCGACCGGTCATCGGCCCGCCGCCGCGGTGGGAGAAGAGCAGGTCCTGGTTGCAGCGAGTGCAGATCCCGGCGTCCTCGACGGCGGTCACGCCAGCCCGCTCGAGCAGCCGTCGCGCGGCTTCCTTGAGATCGAGCATGCGCCCCTCGGCGAGCCCCGGTCCGAGAGGCGCGAACGCAGCCAGGACCTCTTCGCCGACCTCGAAGCAGCAGGATCCGATGCCCGGGCCGATGGCCGCCGCGGTGGCGCCGGTCGCCTCCACCCCACGGCCGACGATGCCCGCGGCGAGCCCGCGCCAGCCACCGTGGAGCATGGCGACGCCGCCCGGGCCGGAGAGCGCGATCGGCAGGCAGTCAGCGACGAAGACGAGCGGGGCGAGGCCGGGGACGGCCGTCGCGTGCGCGTCGACCTCGGGCGGGTCCGGGGTCGGGGCGACCCACGGTGCGGGCTCCTGTGGACCGTCGTGAACCAGCAGCTCGGCGCCGTGGACCTGGCGCCCGATCAAGACCGCTCCCGGCTCGATCCCGAGCGCCTCGTCCAGCAGGCGCCGGTTACTCAGAACCGTCTCGGTGTCGTCGTCGGTGAGAACGCCGATGTTGAGGCTCTCGTAGCTGCCGCTGCTGAGGCCTCCGAGCCTGGTCGAGAACGAGGCGAGCGCCCCGGGCAGCTCCGCCTCCAGCCACCTCAGCTCACCGCTCTCGCGCCACTCCATTCCGACGACGATCTCAGATCGACCTGCGCGCCAACTCGACGGCCAGCTCCAGCTCGGCCTCGCGGCCGCCCGTCAGCGCGCCGTCCAGCTTCCGCTCCAGGGCTCCCTGCAACCCGGCCCCGATCGCGGGTCCCCGCGGGATGCCGGCGGCTATCAGGTCGTCGCCGTCGATGAGCAGCCTCTGCTCGCGCCAGCGCTCGATGTAGTCGGGGACCCAGGCGCCCCCTGCCGCCGCGGCGACGAGCAGCTCCTCGGCGCCGTGACCCCGCGCGAGCCGGACCGCCTCCGATGGGCGCTCCGGCGCCATCCCAGCGAGCGTCAGCGCCCGCCCGAGTGCCTCGTCGCCCGCGACCACGAGCATGATCGCCCGGGTGCGCAGCTCGGCGTCGTCGCCCCACGGCGACTCGGACGCGAGGCCGTCGATGGCCTCCAGCAACTCCAGCCTGCGATCACCGATGTCGAGGACGCCCCACTCGTCGAGCAACCCGAATCCGGCCGGCGCGGTCACCTCCGCGGCGAGTCGCGCGAGCTCGGCGTGGCGGCGGTCGGCGGAGACCGTCGCGAGCTCGCACGCGCGCAGCTGCGCCGACGTGCCCGCGTCGGGATCGAGGTGGAACCGCGAGGCGTAGCGCGCGGCCCGGATCGCCCGCGTCGGGTCGTCGGCGATCGAGCGCTCGTGCAGGACGCGCAGCGTGCTTCGGCCCAGGTCGCCGCGGCCGTCGAAGGGATCGAGCAGCTCGCCTTCCCCGTCCAGGGACATCGCCATCGCGTTGACGGAGAAGTCCCGCCGGGCGAGGTCGGCCTCGATGCCGGCAGGTTCGACGTCGGGAAGCGCGCCGGGATGCGCGTAGGTCTCGGCGCGGGTGCGCGCCAGATCGACGTTGAGCCCGTCGACCCCCAGGGTTGCCGTCCCGAAGCGCGCATGACGGGCGTCAACTGCGACGGGCGCCTCCGCCCCGAGTCGCTCGACCAGACCATCGACGTCACCGTCGACGGCGATGTCGATGTCGGCGGGTGCGCCTGAGCCGGCGAGGACGTCGCGGACGAAGCCGCCGACCACCCAGGCATCGGCATCGCCCAGCGCATCACGAAGCGGCTGGAGCGGCAGGCCCGCGATCGCGGCGCGGAGTTGATGCAGACCGGCGTCCATGGCCCGTAGCATGCCCCGTTCCCCAGATGAAGAGGATCGTCGACATCTGGCGCGCCATGACCGGCTCCGAGCGGGTCGTCGTGACCGCTGCGCTGTTCGCCGCGATGGCCAGCGTCGCCTTCGGGGTGGTCGGCCTGCTGAAGCGGCCCGGTGACATCTCCAACCCGGATGCCGCCTTCAACGTCCACAAGGGGGCGGGGAAGTCGAACAAGCCGCCGACGCCCAAGGACCGGACCATCGACTGGCCCCGCTTCGGCTACGACGTCGGCCGCTCCAAGTTCCTCGATGCGCAGTCGGTCAAGCCGCCGTTCCGCAAGGTCTGGAAGTACCAGGGCGACGAGCTGATCGAGTTCCCGCCGATCGTCGTCGACGACCGTCTCTACTTCATCGACAACGCCGGCGTCTACGTCTGCCTCGACGCCACGAACGGCAAGGTGATCTGGAAGAAGCGCCTGAGCACCCTGAACGCGTCCTCGCCTGCCTACGACAAGGGCGTGCTCTACAGCGTCTCCCTGGAGCCCGGCCAGGCGCTTGCGGTGAGGGCTCGTGACGGCAAGGTCCTGTGGCGGAAGGACCTCGGCACGAGAGCGGAGTCCTCGCCGCTGGTGGTCCGCGGCCGTATGTACTTCGGAGACGAAAGCGGCGTCCTACACGCGCTCGACACGAAGGACGGCTCGACGATCTGGGACACGCAGCTCGGGGGCTCGGTCAAGGCGGCGCCGGCGCTCGACGAGGGAACGCTCTTCGTCGGCGACTACGGCGGCAACATGAACGCGGTCCGGGCCAGCGACGGCAACGTCCAGTGGCAGACCCAGGACCAGGGGAGCGGCCTCGGCGGCAGCGGCAGGATCTACTCGACCGCCGCCGTCGCGTTCGGGCGCGTCTACGCGGGCGACGTCGACAATCGCGTCTACTCCTTCGAGCAGGACAGCGGCCAGATCGCGTGGTCCTTCTCGGCCGGGGCCTACGTCTATTCAGGCATCGCAGCGGCGGATACCGGCAGTACCAAGCCGGCCGTCTACTTCGGCTCCCACGACCGCAACGCCTACGCGCTCGACGCGAAGACGGGCAAGGAGATCTGGCGAGCCCACGCCGGCGGGCAGATCAGCGGCCCGGCGACGGTCGTCGGCGACGTCGTCTACCTGTCCACCTTCAGCGGCAACGCGACCCTCGGGTTCGATCTCGGCACCGGGCGTCGTGTATTCGCCTACAACGACGGCGAGTACGGTCCGGTCGTCTCCGACGGCCAGACGATCTACCTGACCGGCGGCGTCACGGTCACCGCCTTCGACCCGATTGACATCGGCAACTACAAGTACAAGGCGAAGAAGGGCCAGAAGGGGATCGTTCCGCCGGCCGAACGCCGCAGGATCGAGGAGAAGATGAAGGAAGGCGACAAGGGCAACGACGACGGCAAGGGCGGGAACGGGTCCTCGGGTGGCACCGAGGAGGGCGGCAAACCGGGCGGCGGTGGCGGTGGCGGCGGGAAACCGGACGCGGGTGGCGACGGCGGCTGAGCGTCCGCTCGCCTACGCCGCAGTCCGGACCGGGATGCCCGCCTCGGCCATCGAGCGCTTCGCCTCGGCGATCGTGCTGTCTCCGTAGTGCAGGATCGAGGCGACGAGGACGGCGTCGGCACCGCCCTCGAGGATGCCCTCGGCGAGGTGGGAAAGCTCGCCGACGCCGCCTGAGGCGATCACGGGGATCGGGACGCGATCGGACACGGCCCGGGTCAGCTCGAGGTCGTAGCCGTCCTTGGTGCCGTCGCGATCCATGCTCGTGAGCAGGATCTCCCCCGCGCCCCGCGCGGCGGCCTCCGCCGCCCACTCGACGGCGTCCGCCCCCTCGACGAGCTTGCGCCCACCCTGGACGTAGACGTCCCAGCCCGCCCCCTCGCCCTCGCGGGCCCGGGCGTCGATCGCGACGACGACGCACTGGGCGCCGAAGACCTCGGCGAGCTCGCCGATCAGCTCCGGCCGCGCCAGCGCCGCCGAGTTGATCGCGACCTTGTCGGCGCCCGCGTCGAGGACGGCCTGCGCGTCGGCGACGGAGCGGATCCCGCCGCCGATGGTGAACGGGACGAAGACGTCGGCGGCGGTGCGGCGCGCGAGGTCGACGATCGTCTCGCGACCCTCGTGAGAGGCGGTGATGTCGAGGAAAACGATCTCGTCCGCGCCCTCGCGGTCGTAGTGGACGGCGAGCTCGACGGGGTCGCCGGCGTCGCGGATGTCGACGAAGTTCGTTCCCTTGACGACGCGGCCCCGATCGACGTCGAGGCACGGGATCAGGCGCTTGAGGACCATGTCAGCGCCTGCGGAGCGGTACCGCCCGCAGCGAGGCGCTCTTCGCGAACGCCCCCGGCTCGAGCTTGCGGACGAGCTCGTAGATGCGCGAGCGCTCCGCCTGGGTGAGGTTGCCCGGGCGACCCTTCGATTTCACGATCAGGTCGCGCAGCTCGATCCCCTCGCCCGGTCCGAGGCGATCGAGATGGCGCTTGACGAGCAGCGCAAGTTCGGCGACGGCCAGCGCTCGCGCCCACGGGCTGAGCTTCTTGGTCGTGCGCGTCGTGTAGCCGATCAGGCCCATCTGCCCTCCCCGGCAAGCGCGGCGACGCCGTCGGCGACGCTGAAGCGTTGCTCGTAGAGCGCCCTGCCGACGATCACGCCCTCGAGGCTGGGCGCCCGCAGCTCCCGCAGCGCGACGAGGTCGTCGAGCGTGCCCACGCCTCCGGAGTAGATCAACCTCGCGCCCGCCTCTTCGCAGGCGGCGAGCACCGGATCGAGGCCGCCGAGGCCCGGCCCCTCCAGGGTGCCGTCGACCTCGACCGGCGTGTAGACGAAGCGGCCGACGCCGAGAGCCCCCAGCCGCGCGATCGCGTCGGGCACCGAGGTGGATGTCGGCTCCTCCCAGCCCTCGACGGCGACGTTGGCGCCACGGGCGTCGACGGAGGCGACGATCCGCTCTCCGTACGCGTCCGCGAGCTCACCGAGCAGATCGGGGTTGCGCTGGGCGCTCGTCCCGAGGACCGCGCGCGCGGCCCCGGCCTCGAACGCGGCGTCGACGGCGCCCCGGTCGCGCAGGCCGCCTCCGAGCTGGACCGGCACGTCCACGGCGGCGGCCAGCCTCGCGACGATCTCGAGGTTCCGGGGGCTGCCCGCGCGGGCACCGTCGAGATCGACGACGTGCACGATCGCGGCGCCCCCACCCACCCAGCGCAGCGCCGCATCCACGGGATCGGCGTCGTACTGCGTCTCGCGGTCGTAGTCACCCTGCAGCAGCCTCACCGCGCTGCCGCCGCGGATGTCGATCGCCGGCAGCAGCTCCGGCCCCGTCGCGGTCGCCGAACCCATCTCAGGCGACCTCCGCCGGGGTTGCGATCGAGACGAACGAGGCCAGCATCTCAAGCCCCGCGGTGCTCGACTTCTCGGGGTGGAACTGCGTCCCGAAGACACGCCCGTCACCGACGATCGCGGCGAACTCCTCGCCATGCTCGCTGGTCGCGATCAGGTTCCGCTCCGCCGGCCGGGCGACGAACGAGTGCACGAAGTAGAAGGGCTCCCCCGCCGGGTCGAGGGTCGAGGTCAGCGCCGACTCGCGTCCCGGCAGGACCGGCGACCAGCCGATGTGAGGAAGCTTCAGTCCCTTGGCGCGGAGGGCGTCGACCCGCCCCTCGAGCAGACCGAGGCCCTCGGCCCCGCCGTGTTCCTCCGACGACTCGAAGAGGAGTTGCATGCCGAGGCAGATCCCGAGCAGCGGGGCCCCGGCGGAGACGCGCTCGCGGATCGGTGTGGCCAGGCCCCGGGCCTCGATCTGGCGCATCGCCTCGGGGAAGGCGCCGACGCCCGGGAGGACGATGGCGTCAGCCGCCGCTACGACCTCGCCGTCACCGCTGACCACGACGTCGGCGCCGACGTGCTCGAGCGCCTTCGAGGCGGAGCGCAGGTTGCCCATGCCGTAGTCGACGACGGTGATCCGGGGCCGGGGCGCGCTCACCGGCGCCATGTTAGGCGAGGGTGCGGGGGCGCTCAGCTCGAGGACTTGATGACCTGACGCACGGCCTTCAGCGCCGGCTTGGCGTTGCCCTTGAGATCGACGAGGCCCGCCCTCGGGCACCACAGGCACGAGGTCGGCATCGTGAAGTCGTTCCACAGGTAGACGTACGCGCCGAGGATGTTCCACTTCTTGCGGTTCTGGACGAGCATCTTCAGGCCCTTGCGCAGCCGCGTCGCCTGGCCCTTCTTGCCGACGACCTCCTCGCTCTTGCTGGGGCCGCTGGAGGCCCAGCCGAGCTCCCCGACGAGGACGTCGACGTTGCCGTCTCCCGCCTTCTTCGCGACCGACCGCGCCTGGGCGATCTGCTTGCGGACCGTGCTGACGCCGGAGCCGTAGGGGTGCACGTTGATGGCGTCGAACGACTTGGCGATGTTCTTCGTCTTGTAGAACTTCTTCAGGAAGGCGACCGCGGTCATCGAGCGATGATCGCCCGACGGATACCCGTACATCCCGCCGAGCACGATGTCGGCCTTCGGGTCCTTCTCCCGGATCGCCTGACTCGAGGCCTTGACGAGCTTCGCGTAGTCGGCGGGGTCGGGGCGCGGCTTCCAGAAGGCGCGGGCGTTCTGCTCGTTCCAGATCAGCCACTTGTGGATCGGGGACTTGGGGATGTCGGGAAGCGCGTCCCAGAAGTCGCCGTCGGGTCCGTAGCGGTGGACCGCCGCCTGCAGGAAGTCCTTCCACTCCTGCATGTTCTGCGAGGAGTTGGTCGGCGGGTAGAAGCCGTCGGCGTTCTTGCGCACGAAGCGCGGCGTCCCGTAGACGATCACCGACGGCTCCATGCCGGCCTTGGCGATCTGGATCATGCGGGCGTCGGCGTAGCTCCAGTTGTAGGGGCCCTCGCGGGTGGTCTGGATCGCCCCCCAGCTCAGCTCGAAGCGGGAGACCCCGAAGCCGGTGTCCGCCATCCGGTCGTAGTCGTCGTTGGACGGATCGACGGCCATGACGCCGAAGAAGTCCTTGTCGACCTTGGCCTTGTGCTTGGGCTTGGCGGTCGCCGTGCCGGCCAGGAGGATCCCGGCGAGCAGGCAGATCGCGATGAGAAGAGTGCGCTTCATCGGTAGGAGTCTAAGCACGCCCCAGGCGCGGAAGTTGCGGCCCTGGAGGCCGATCAGGTGGTCAGCGTGCCCTTGGTCGAAGGCACCCCGGTTTCCTCCGGATCGATGGAAACCGCATGGCGAAGCGCCCTCGCGAACGCCTTGAAGCACGCCTCGATCATGTGGTGTGCGTTTGCTCCGTAGGGGTTGGAGAGGTGCAGCGTGAGCTTCGCGTTGGTCGCGACGGCGCGGAAGAACTCCTCCGTCAACTCGGCCTCGTAGCCGCCGATCGTGACCGGGGGCAGATCCGAGCTGAACCGACAGTACGGACGGCCGGAGACGTCGATCGAGCACCGCGCCAGGGCCTCGTCCATCGGGATCTCGACATGGGCGTAGCGGCGGATCCCAGCGCGGTCGCCCAGCGCGGCATCGATGGCCTGCCCGAGGGCGATACCGACATCCTCGACCGTGTGGTGGGAGCCGGTCTCGAGGTCACCGTCGGCCTTGACGAGCAGGCCGAGCCGGCCGTGGCGCGCGAGCAGGTCGAGCATGTGGTCGAGGAAGCCGACGCCGGTGCGCGCCGACGCCTCGCCGCCGTCGAGGTCGAGCACGAGGGCGATCCGGGTCTCTCCCGTCTCGCGGTCGATCTGCGCTGTGCGTGGCATGGGTCCCTCAGGATGCCGACTCGCCCGGACCCGATGCGTCCTCGCCGACGCGCCTGAGCGCGGATTCCCCGTGCACCGGGAAGCCCTCCGCCCGCGCGATCTCGTCGACGGCGGCCGCGAGCGGCCCGGCCGCCACCCGATCGACGCTGACCCGCGAGATCCGCCGCCGGAACGTCCCGGGACCGACGGGGCCCGTGAATCGGCCCGCGCCTCCCGTCGGGAGGATGTGGTTCGAGCCGGCGGCGTAGTCGCCGAACGCGACCGCCGCGCCCGGCCCGGTGAACACGCACCCGGACGTCGTCAGCTCTGCCGCGATCTCCTCGGCCCCGTCGCAGACCACCTCGACGTGCTCGGGGGCGTAGGCCTGCGCGAGGGCTGCCGCCGCGGCCATCCCACCGGAATCGACGGTGACGAGGTCGACTCGCGCGTCATGGGCGGAGGGTCGCCCCGGAGCGAGCCGGTCGAGGGCGTCGCCGATGGCTTCGAGGGCGTCGCCGCTCGGGGAGACGACGAGCAGCGGCGAGTCCGGCCCGTGCTCGGCCTGCGCGAGCAGGTCAAGGGCGAGCGGCAGCGGATCCGCCGATCCGTCGCAGACGACCATCAGCTCCGAGGGGCCCGCGTAGCCGTCGATACCGACGACCCGTGAGCACTGCAGCTTGGCCTCCTGCACCCAGGGGCTGCCGGGACCGGCGATCACGTCAACGGGCGATACCGACTCGGTTCCGTAGGCGAGCGCGGCGATCGCCTGGGCGCCCCCCATGGCGTAGGCCTCGGTTGCCCCGGCGATGCGCGCCGCTGCGAGTACGACGTCGTGGGGAAGGCCCCCGGGGCCGGACGGAGAGGCGACGGCGACGCGCTCGACCCCGGCGACGACCGCCGGGACGGCGCCCATGAGGACGCTCGACGGGTACGGGGCGCGTCCACCGGGCGCGTAGACGGCGGCGGCGGCGACGGGCACCTCGGCGATTTCGATCCGGGCCGCGTCGGGCTCGCTCGTCCACGACGAGGCCGCCTGGGCGGTGGCGACGGTCTCGATGTTCGCCGCGGCCCGCTTCAGGGCCTCCCGCAGCCCGGGCCTGAGCGAGTCGAGCGCCCGGTCGAGCTCCTCGTCGGGAACCCGAAGCGCCGCCGCGCGGGCTCCGTCGAAGCGCTCGCCGAGCTCGATCACCGTCGCGTCGCCCCCGACGCGGACGGATTCGATCGTGGTGGCGACCGCCTCGGCGATCCCGGCCGGCAGCTCGCACTCGGCCGCTGCCCTGAGCTCGGCGGCGAGCCCACGCGGATCGCTGCCGTCCCAGCTTCGCCGCTCGACCCTCACGGCGAGTCCGCGGCGGCGGTGCGAAGTCGCTCGACCATCGCGTCGATCTCGTCCACGCGGAGCTTGTGCGCGACGCGATTGGCGATCAGGCGCGCCGTGCAGACCGAGATCTCCTCGACCACCTCGAGATCGTTCTCGGCCAGGGTCCGGCCGGTGTCGACGAGGTCGACGATCCCGTCGGCGAGGTCGACGAGCGGCGCGAGCTCCACGGAGCCCTTCACCTCGATCAGGTCGGCCTGCCTGCCGGTGCGCTCGAAATGCTCCTCGGCCGTCCGCGGGTACTTGGTCGCGATCCGCATACGGCCGAGTCGGCGCTCGGCCTCCGCGAGGCGATCCGATCCCGCCTCGGCCGCGAGGACCATGCGGCAGCGCCCGAACCCGAGGTCGGCGAGCTCGTAGACGGCCCGGTCCGACTGCTCGGCGAGCACGTCCTTGCCGGTGATCCCGAGCCCGGCGGCGCCGGCCTCCACGTACGTGGGGACGTCCGAGGGGCGGACGGTGACGATGGTGAGCTCGCCGAGGTCGAAGATCAGTGCGCGGGAGCCGCTGCGGGGCTCCGAGGTGTCGAAACCGGCCCGGTCGAGCATGTCGAGACAGGGGTCGAACAGCGCGCCACGGGGCATCGCCAGGCGCAGGCCCTCGCCGGAGATCCCCTGCGAGGCCGGGTTCACGAGGCGCGCTCCTGCTCCGCCGCCTGAGCGATGTGGAGCCGATCCAGGTAGAGCGAGAAGCCGGCGGCCGGGAGCGGGCGGCCGAACGCCCCGAGCAGCCCGTCGTATCTGCCGCCACCGCCGAGCACGTCGCCGTAGGCGGGGTCGTAGACCTCGAGGATCGCGCCCGTGTAGTAGCCGAGGTCGCGGAGGAGCCCGAAGTCGAGCTGAACGCGATCGGCGATCCCAAGCTCCTCGAGCCCCGTGTACGTCTCCTCCAGGCGGCTCGCGGCCCGTTCGACGGCGGCTCCGCCGAGCTCCTTGGCCCGCGCCAGGACCTCGCTGCCACCGCGCAGGTTCGAGAGGGTGACGATCGTGCGGCGCGCCTCCTCGTCGATCCCGGCGAGGTCCCCAGCCTCGGCCTCGATCGCCACGAAGTCGTGTGCGGCAAGGCAGGAGAGGATGCGCTCCTTGGCGGCACCCTCGACGCGCAGCTCGTCAAGGAGCTGACCGAAGAGATCGGCGTCGCCGAGCCCGACTACTGCCCGCTGCAGCCCGATCGCGTCGAGCGCGGCGACGAGCAGCCGGATCACCTCGATCGTCCCCGCCGGCGCCTCCGCGCCGATCAGCTCGATCCCCACCTGATGGAGCTCGCGCATCTCCGCGCCCTGCAGCCGCAGCGGCCGGTAGACGCGCCCGGAGTACCGGAGGCGCAGCGGTCCCTCGTGGTCGGCGAAGCGGTTGGCGACCAGCCGGGCGATCGGCTCGGTCATGTCGCTGCGCAACGCGAGCGCCGCACCGGTCTCGTCGTAGAAGCGGTAGCGGGAGGCCCCGGCCCGCCCGGCGCCCGGCGGTGGATTCTCCTCGTACTCGATGACGGGGGTCTGCACCTCCCCGTAGCCCTCGCGCTCGAACATCTCCGCGAGAGCGGCCTCGATCGCGCGCAGCTCACGCATCTCGTCCGGCAGCACGTCACGGGTTCCGGCTGGGATCGACTTCGCCATCAGCGAGGCCCTCGGTCGCACGGCGTTCGCATCGGTTTCAGCACCGGGAGCTCAGACGGGCGCGGGAACCGGCTCGACGGCGACGCGCTCGATCCTCGCGCCGAGATCCTGCAGGCGCTCGTCGATGCGCTCGTAGCCGCGGTCGATCTGAACGATGTTGTAGATCTCGGACGTGCCGCGGGCCGCGAGCGCCGCGATGAGCATCGCCATGCCGGCGCGGATGTCGGGGCTCTCGAGACGCTCCCCATGAAGCCGGCTCGGACCGCTGACGATCGCCCTGTGGGGATCGCAAAGCGTGATCCGAGCGCCCATGGAGACGAGCTTGTCGGTGAAGAACAGGCGGTTCTCGAACATCTTCTCGAAGATCAGGATCGTCCCGTCGGCCTGGGTCGCCAACGCGAGCGCGATCGAGGTGAGATCGGCGGGGAAGGCGGGCCACGGCCCGTCGTCGATCTTCGCGATGGCGTCACCGACGTCGTCCTGGATGGCCAGTCGCTGGTCAGGCGTCACGAGCAGGTCGCGACCCTCGATCGAGCTGCTCAGCCCGAGCCGGCCGAACTGCCGGCGGATCATGACCAGGTCGCTGGGCTCGACGTCGCGGATCCGGAGCTCGCCGCCCGTGGCGGCCGCAAGCGCCATGAAGCTGCCGATCTCGATGTGGTCGGGGCCGATCGAGTGCTCGGCGCCGGAGAGCTTCTCCTGGCCATGGACGATCATCACGTTCGAGCCGATCCCGTCCACCCGCGCGCCCATCTTGCAGAGCAGCCGCGCGAGATCCTGCACGTGCGGCTCGCAGGCGGCGTTTCCGATCACAGTCCTGCCGGGTGCGAGCGCCGCCGCGAGCAGCGCGTTCTCGGTTCCCATCACCGAAGGCTCGTCCATGAAGATCTCGCAGGCGCGCAGACCGTTGGGGGCGCTGAGCACGATCGAGCGGTCCGCCTCGACGGTGGCGCCGAGATCGCGGAAGGCGTCGAGATGAGGATCGAGGCGACGGCGGCCGATCGTGTCACCGCCGGGAGGCGGCATCGTCACCTGACCGAAGCGCGCCAGCAGCGGGCCGGCGAGCAGGAACGATGCGCGGATCCTGGCGGCGAGCTTCTCGTCGACCTCCGTCGCGCCGATGTCGGCTGCCCGGAACCGGAGCGAGTTCTCGCCGAGCCGCTCGACCTCGACGCCGAGATCTGCCAGGAGGGCTATCTGCGCCTCGGTGTCGCGGATTCGCGGCACGTTGTGGAGGACGACGTCCTGATCGGTGAGCAGGCACGCGGCGAGGATCGGCAGGGCCGCGTTCTTGTTGCCTGCGGCGGTGATCTCCCCGCTCAGGGGGACGCCGCCCTGGATGACGAACTTTTCCATGGGAACGCGGGCTAGGGTAGCGAGCATGAGCGAACCGACCCGGGCGGATGCGTGGGAGTTGCTGTGCGAGTGGACCGAGTCCGACTCGTTGCGCAAGCACGCGCTGGCGGTCGAGGCGTCGATGCGGCTTTACGCGGGGGTCTGGGGCGAAGACGAGGAGCGCTACGCGATCACCGGCCTGGTCCACGATCTCGACTACGAGCGCTTCCCGGACCTCGAGACCGGCCACCCGCGCATGGGGATGGCGGAGCTGGAGCGGCTGGGCTACCCCCGGGACGTGATCGACGCCGTCGCCGGGCACGCCGAGTACCTCGAGGTGCCGCGCGAGACGCGGATGGCGAAGACCCTGTACGCCGTTGACGAGCTCTCCGGATTCGTCACCGCATGCGCGTTGGTCCGCCCCACGGGCATCGAGGGGATGAAGGTGAAGTCCGTGCGCAAGAAGCTGAAGACGCCGGCGTTCGCGGCGAAGGTCGACCGCGGCCAGATCGAGCGCGGGATCGCCGAGCTCGATGTGGACGAGACCGAGCACATCCAGCGCGTCATCGACGCGCTCTCGGGCGAGGCGGAAGCGCTGGGGATCAGCGCCGCGCAGGTCGCCGGGGGCTGACGGCATGAAGCGCCTGCTCCGCTTCGCCGCTCTCGCCCTCCTGATCCTGCTCGTCCTCCTCGGGGTCAACGCCTGGATCCTCGACAAGGAGACGAAGCCGGCGGAGGTGAACGCTCCCGGCGGCAAGCTGACCCAGTCGGAGACCTACGAGCTCCAGTACGTCGACCATCCGGCGACGGGATCCGGCCCCGAGGGTGAGCCGATCGTGCTCCTGCACTGCTACACGTGCTCGTTGCGATGGTGGGATCAGCTCGTCCCGCTGCTGAACAAGAACCACCGTGTGATCACCTTCGACCTGCTCGGGCACGGCGGCTCGGAGAAGCCGACCGGCGGCTACGAGATCGAGACGCAGGCCGCTGCCATCGCCGAGACGCTCAGCCAGGAGCTCGGGATCACCAGCGCCACGATCGTCGGCCACTCGATGGGCGGGTTGGTTGCGACCTCGCTCGCCGAGCAGTCCAGCGACCTCGCCGACCGCGTCGTCCTCATCGACGTTCCCGCGCAGTCGGGCGAGGTGCAGCTACCGGCGACCGCCCATGTGGCGACGTGGCCGCTGATCGGAGAGGCGCTCTGGCGCGTCAAGTTCGGCTCGATGATCAAGTCGGCGTCGGAGCGGTCCTTCGCTCCGGGAACGGACGTCAGCGAGGTCTTCCCCGGTCAGCCGAATCGCGTCGTCGACGACGTCGACGCGATGACCTACAAGTCGTTCAAGGAGTCGCAGGCCGCCAGCGACGACTTCCTCGATCACGGCGGCGTTCTCTCACGGCTGACCGCGACAGGGGTCCCGGTGCTGGCGATCATGGGCACCGAGGACCAGATCCTCGACATCGACGACGTGCTCCCCAAGTACGAGGCGATCCCCGGCGCCCGGCTGGTGCCCATCGACGACGCCGGCCACTCGCCGAACGTCGAACAGCCGCAGGAGACCGCCGATCAGATCCTCTCGTTCGTCGGGAACGCGCCGCTGGTGACGCCGCCGGAGGAGGGCGACGGTGGCAAAGACAAGGGCAACGGGAACGGCGGTGGCGGGAACAAGGGCGGCGGGAACGGCGGTGGCTCGGGCGGCGGGAACGGCGGTGGCTCGGGCGGCGGGAACGGCGGTGGCTCGGGCGGCGGGAACGGCGGTGGCTCGGGCGGCTCGGGCGGCGAGTAGCGGCAGGCCGGCCCCGCGGGCGACCGGGCGGCCCTCACTCGCGCCCCGCGATACGTATCCGGTCCGGGTACCGGACCCCTGAACTCGATCCGAACCGCAGACCTCGGACGGCCGCAGCCGTGCCCAACTCGCAATCGCAGGTCCCACAGACATGCGATTGCGATTCGGTGCGCCGCACGGGGCCAGCCCCGCGCCTACCGCTCGGCGGCGAGGGGAGGCGGGGAGCTCACCGCGGCGGCCGGCCTCACCGGGATCTCCGATGCTCACCTCGCTGCCCATCGCCCCGGCGCCAGCCGTGGCGGATTGGTCTTGGACCTGTCACCCGCAAACGGGCCTATTCCCCGCTCCCGGGTGACACGTCGGCCAGGCACCGCTGGCTCGCCGGGCCTGTCACCGGGAGGCGGAGCTATTCCCCGGTTTCGGGTGACACGTCCGCTCGCGCCGGGGAGGTGGTGCGCCGTGCGGCGCCCAGCGTTTGGTGGTTGAGCGCTCCGGCTGCCCGCGCGGGGGCGCCTCGGCCACGCTATGGGTGCTCTTCGCGCTCCGCGTCCTCGCGGAACGGCCATTCGGCCGTGGCGCATGGCGTCGCAGATCCCGCGCCACACCTGTCCCGAGGGACCGGCGGGCTACTTCGGCGGCAGCGAGCCCGCGTAGGCCGCGCCGATGTCGACCCAGCGGGCCAGCGACTTCTCGTCGTCGATCGCGTCGGCGTCGACGCGCAGCCAGCCGGCGAGCTCTTTGCCCCGCATCTCGAACGGCTCGGCGCCGGGCTCTGTGAGCAAGATCTCCGTCTCCTCCCGGGGGACCCGGACCATCAGCCCTCCCCTGCCGCTCGCGGCGACGGCTAGGTTGCCGCCGATCAGGAAGGCGAGCCCGCCGAACATGCGCTTCTCGATGACGCCCACCGTCGTGTCGAGGCGAGCGCGAATACGGTCACCGAGGATCTCGTCGTAGGCCACCCCGGGAATCTAAACCGGCTCCGACCCCGTAGCCTCGCGCCATGGCGCAGGAGCCGATCCGCATCGTCGT
This sequence comes from Thermoleophilales bacterium, assembly GCA_020636895.1. Taxonomy (GTDB): domain Bacteria; phylum Actinomycetota; class Thermoleophilia; order Solirubrobacterales; family 70-9; genus RHKX01. The sequence continues at coordinate 1,086,066 of JACJWZ010000001.1, forward strand.
ACTCGACGGGGACCAAACCGGCCAGGAGCTTCTCGACGCAGCCCTGACGGTGATCGATCCCGCCGTCGTCGGTCTCGACATCGAGCTCGAACGCTTCGACCTCTCGCTGGAGAACCGCCGTGCGACGAACAACGATGTCTGCGCGCAGGCCGCCGCAGCCATGAAGGACGCCGGCCTCGGCCTCAAGGCGGCCACGATCACCCCCGAGGACAAGGACGACGTCGGTAGCCCCAACCGGTTGATCCGCGAGGGGATCGACGGCACGGTGATCGTCCGGACCGGCCGCCGGATCCCCGGGGTCTCCCCCTTCCCCGGCATCTACCACCCGATCTCCGTCTGCCGGATGGCCGTCGGCGACGCGTACGGCGCCGAGCAGTGGCGCGAGGGGCCGGAGGGATCGGACGAGGAGATCGCCCTGCGGACCGAGCGCATCAGTCGCGGCGTTTGCCGAGCCGTCTCCGAGCACTCGTTCCGCACCGCCGAGCAGCTGCGCGGCAAGGTCTACGGCGGGCCGAAGTGGACCGTCAGCCCCGTCTACGAGGGGATGCTCAAGGAGGAGATGGACGCGGCGGCCGAGCGTCATCCCGACGTCAGGTACGAGCCCGTCCTCATCGATGCGACCTACGCGGGGCTGATCAGCGGCGCCGCCGACCGGCCCCTGGTCATCCCGACCCTGAACCGCGACGGCGACCTGCTCAGCGACCTGGTGATGCCGATGTTCGGTTCGATCGCCGGCGCCGAGTCCGTCCTGCTCAGCCTCGATGCCGACCTGCGCCCGGCCGTGGCGATGGCCGAGGCGCCCCATGGCACGGCGCCGGCTCTCGAGGGAAAAGACGTCGCCAACCCGATGGCGATGGTGCTGGCGTGCGCGGCGGTGCTCCACTACGCCGGCGAGCGCGGCAGCGAGGGGGCTCACCGTGTTTCCCGAGCCGTCTACGGGGCGACGCTCTCCGCGGCCGGCGACGGCATCCGCACCTCCGACCTCGGCGGCTCGTCGGGAACGACGCGCGTGTGCGAGGAGATCGCCTCCCGGGTCTCCGCCGAGCTCGCCTGAGCGGCCCACAGCCGATCCCCCCGAACGCGTTTCGTTCGCGTTCGGGAAGTGCATAGGATGCGACCATGGAGGAAGTGGCCGAGCGCCGGGGGGCGCGACCGTTGGCGTTCCTGGGGGACAGCCAGCGCCGAGCACGGATCCTCACGTTCGCCGCATTCGCGCTCATCCTCCTCGTCCTGATCGTCTTCGAGGGCCTCCACGACGTCCTCCAGACGAGCATCAACGGCCTCTCGCTCGGCGCCATCTACGCGCTCGGCGCGGTCGGCCTGACGCTCGTCTACGGGATCCTCAAGCTCGTCAACTTCGCCCAGGGCGACATGCTCGCCTTCGGCGGGTACATCGCCTACCTGGCGAACGTCACCTGGGGGCTCCCCTTCGCGGTCGCGGCGATCCTCGCGATGGTCTTCGTCGCTCTGATCGGCGTCGTCTACGAGCGCGGTCTGCTCGGCCCGATGCGAGAACGCGGTGCCGGGATCCTGCAGCTCCTGCTGATCTCGATCGGTGTCGCCTTCATCCTCCGGGCGATCATCACCTTCATCTGGTCGACCAACTTCAAGCAGCTCGACGTCAACCGCACCGGGACCAAGGAGATCCTCGGCCTGTCGATCGGCGACACGCAGCTGATGGTGATCGTCGTCGGAGTCTCGGTGCTCGTCGCCGTCGGCCTCCTGCTCCGCTACACGCTGCTCGGCAAGCGCATGCGTGCGCTCTCGGACAACCTCGACCTCGCGGAGACCTCTGGGATCAACACCCGCCAGGTGATCCTGATCACCTGGATCTTCGCCGGAGCTCTCGCCGGGCTCGCCGGGGTCATGGCCGGCGCCATCACCGATCTCAAGCCGGAGTACGGATTCGCGCTGCTGCTGCCGATCTTCGCGGCGGTCGTCCTCGGCGGCATCGGTGACGCGTTCGGAGCGCTGTTCGGCGGCCTGCTCCTCGGCGTCGTCATCGAGCTCTCCACGCTCGTCATCGACCCCAAATGGAAGGTGACGATCGGCTTCGCGGTGCTGATCCTCGTCCTCATCATCCGCCCGCAGGGGCTGCTCGGGAAAGCGAGGACCGTCTAGATGGACACGCTCGTCCTCGGCATCTCCACGTCCGGCTTCAACCTCTCCTTCTGGGTAGGCGTCGGCGTCATCGCCGGCATCTACGCGATCGTCGCCCTCGGCCTGCAGCTCAACGTCGGGTTCACCGGGATGGACAACTTCGGGATGGCCGGCTTCATGGCGGTCGGCGCCTACACGATGGCGATCCTCACCGTCGACCATGACATCTCGTTCTGGTTGTCGTTGCCGCTCTCGATGCTGGTCACGATGGGGTTCGGCCTGCTCGTCGGGCTCCCGTCGTTGCGCCTGCGCTCCGACTACTTCGCGATCGCGACGATCGCGAGCGCCGAGCTGATCCGATTGGTGGCGCAGAACGCCCAGGGGCTGACCGGCGGCAACCAGGGCATCTTCTGCTCCGACGACTTCTCCCGCTGCTACGACGACGCCTGGGTCAAGGTCTCCGACACGATCAACGGCTGGTTCGTCGACCTCGGGATGAGCGATCCGCCGTCGGCACTGCCGCTGCTCGTCGTGGCCTGGATCATCGCGATCCTCCTCACCGTCGCGCTCGTGCGGATACAGAGCACCCCATGGGGACGGGTCCTGCGCGCGGTCCGCGAGGACGAGGACGCGGCGCGCGCCCTCGGCAAGAACACCGTCGGCTACAAGCTGCAGTCGCTGGTCATCGCCTCGGCGATCGCCGCCCTCGCGGGCTGGCTCCTCGCTCTCAACCTCGCCACGATCCACCCGACCGACTACGAGCCGATCGTCACCTTCTTCGGCTACAGCGTGCTCGTGCTCGGCGGCCTCGCCAACTACTGGGGTGTGCCGCTCGGCGCGATCTTCTTCTGGGTGCTGGTCGAGGGCACCCGGACGCTCGAGATCTTCGAGAGCGAGTCCCAGCAGGTCGCGCTGCGCCTCTTCGTCGCCGGCGCCGTCCTGATCCTCGTCATGGTCTTCCGGCCTCAGGGAGCGTTCGGCAAGCGCGAGGAGATGATGCTCGGTGACTGAGGCCGCGGCATCGGCGCCGGCTGGCGCTCCGGCTGAGAGCCCCAACGTCCTCGAGGCGCGTGACGTGCGCCGCTCCTTCGGCGGGATCAACGCCGTCCAGGGAGCGACGATGTCGGTCCGCCGTGGCTCGATCACAGCGCTGATCGGCCCCAACGGGGCCGGCAAGACCACCTTCTTCAACCTGATCACGGGCTTCTACAAGCTCGATTCGGGATCCGTGTACTTCGACGGTCAGGCGATCGGCGGCCTCCCCTCCTACAAGATCGCCCGCCTCGGCATGGTCCGCACCTTCCAGATCACTAAGGCGCTGTCGCGGATGCCGGTGATCGACAACATGCTGCTCGCCGCCCCCGATCAGCCCGGTGAGAGCCTCTTCGGCGCCGTCTTCCGCCCGCTCGCGACCCGCGAGCGTGAGCGCGAGATCACCGAGCAGGCGCACGAGCTGCTCGCGTCCTTCAACCTCGACAAGAAGGCGAACGACTACGCGGGGACCCTCTCGGGCGGCCAGCGCAAGCTGCTGGAACTTGCCCGGGCGCTGATGGCCCAACCTCGCTTCCTTCTCCTCGACGAGCCGATGGCCGGGATCAACCCGACGCTGGGGGCCCGTCTGCTCGAGCACATGCAGCGGCTCCGTCGTGAGGAGGGCGTCACCTTCCTCTTCGTCGAGCACGACATGGACGTGGTCATGAGCCACTCCGACCACGTCGTAGTCATGGCCGAGGGCCGGGTGATCAGCGAGGGCACGCCCGACGAGGTCCGCGCCGACCGCAAGGTCGTCGACGCCTACCTCGGCGGCGAGCTCGACGACGTGAGCGAGGGCGGCGAATGAGCGAGAACGGGGACAAGCCCGCCGACATCCTCACCACGAAGGATGTGGTCGCCGGCTACATCCCCGAGGTCGACATCCTCAACGGCGCCTCGATGCGCGCCGCGCAGGGTGAGGTCGTGACGATCGTCGGGCCCAACGGCGCCGGCAAGTCGACCTTGATCAAGACGATCTTCGGGCTGCTGACGCCGCGTTCCGGATCCATCGTCTACCGCGGCGACGAGATCTCCGGCCTGCGGCCCCACGACATCACCCGGCGCGGCCTCAGCTACGTGCCGCAGCTCGACAACGTCTTCCCCACCCTCACCGTCGAGGAGAACCTCGAGCTCGGCGCGCTCGCGAAGGGCAAGCCGACCGAGCGGATCGAGCGCATGTACGAGCTCTTCCCGCGCCTCGGCGAGCGCCGCAAGCAGGACGCCGGGACGATGAGCGGCGGCGAGCGGCAGATGGTCGCGATGGCGCGGGCGCTGATGCCCGACCCCGACGTGCTGCTGCTCGATGAGCCCTCCGCCGGCCTCGCACCGGCGTTCGTCGACGCGATCTTCGAGAAGGTCAAGGAGGTCAACGAGGCCGGCGTGACGATCGTGATGGTCGAGCAGAACGCCGTCCGCGCCCTGGCGATGTCGAATCGCGGCTACGTCCTCGACCTCGGCAAGGACCGCTACGAGGGTCGCGGCCAGGACCTCATCAACGACCCCAAGGTCGCTGAGCTCTACCTCGGCGGTGGCGGTGGCCGCACCGAGGCGCAGGCCGAGCAGGCAGAGAGCTGAGGCCCCCGGAACGACCGAGGGCCCCGGCGAACCGGGGCCCTCGAACCGATCGTCTGGGCATCCGGGGAGCTACCCCGGCGGCCCAGCGGGCTACTCGGTGTCCTCGCCGTCACTCCCGGTCGAGATCGGAACCTCGCCGGTGATGGCGATGTCGCCGCCCTTGAACTCGTAGACGTCGTAGACGCCCGCGGTCGCGTCGCCGGCATCGTTGATGTCGACGCCGCCCGATGCACCGACGTAGTCGATGTCATCGCCGTTCTGCAGCGCCTTGATCGCGTCCGGCAGCTGCTCCCACGAGTACTCGTCGCCCGGAGGCGAGCTCACGGCCGACAGCTGCTCGGCCATGTCAGCACCCTCGGTCGACCCGGCCGCGACAGCGGACAGGTAGCAGAGGATCGTCGCGTCGAAGTTCTGCGCGTCGAACGTGTTGCGGTCCACATCCTTCGGATCGGAGGAGGTGAACAGCTTGTCGAACGCAGTCGACGCCTCGGCATCGTCGGGCGAGCCCGGCGCTGTGCCGCGGAACCCGGCGTAGTCGTCGCCACCGTCCGCGGCGACGTCACCGGAGGCGAGGCCATCCGTGCCCCACGTCGTGGTCGGATCCCAGTCGCCCGTGCGCACCAACGCCGGGCCGACCTTCGCGAAGGTCTCCGGGAAGTCGATGATCACGGTCGCATCCGGGTTGCCGGAGACGATCTGCGCGGCCTCCGAGTCGTAGCTCGGCTGATCCGGGTCGTAGATGACCTTCTCGCCGATCGTGCCACCGAGCTGCTCCCACGCATCCGAGAACGTGCCGGCGAGGCCCGTTCCGTAGGAGTCGTTGCGAGCACCGATGTTCACGGTGTTGCCCTCGGCGCCGCCCAGGTCCTCCGCGATCGCGTCAGCGAGCGTCGGGCCCTGGAGGCTGTCCGGCGGGGCCGTACGAGCCAGCAGGCCGTTGTCCTCGAGGCCGGTGATCTCGTCGCTGGTCGAAGCCGGCGAGATCTGTAGGACTCCCTCGCGGACCGAGACCGAGCGTGCGATCGGGATCGTCACCGAAGACGCGTAGGAGCCGGTGATGCACGTCGCACCGTCGCCGACGACCTTGCGCGCGGCCTGGACACCTGCCTGGTCGCTCGTCTGATCGTCCTCGGTGGTCGCCGTCACCGTGTGGTCGGCGCCGACCTGGCTGATCGCGTCGTTGATCTGATCGACAGCCAGGTCCGAAGCCTTCTCACCGGACGGACCGTAGTCAGCGAGGTCACCGGAGAGCGAGAGGATGTTGCCGATCTTCAGATCGAGCGTCTCCTCTCCGCCACCGCTGCTGGTGCTGTCGTCGTCACTGCTTCCGCAAGCGGCTACGCCCAGCGTCAACGCCGCGACCGAACCGGCCACGGCCAGAAGCTTTCTGCCCCTCAATTGTTCCTCCTCATGGGTTTGAGTTCCCGGCGCGCGAAACGTTGCCCACCGGCGAATCCCCCTGAACCTATCCGAATCCGGCGCTTTTCGGGATCTCAGTCGGCGATCCGCGGCGCCCGCCGCCGACGCCCTTGAACCGTCCGCTACGGTAGACGAACATGTGTTCGCTTTCAGCCTCCACGGCGTTCACGGGCGCCGCACTCATCCCGCGCTTCTCGCTGCTGGCGGCCATCGGGGGCCGAAGGGATCTGCTCGGCGAACCGTGCGTCCTCGCGCCCCGGCCGGGCCACGAGCAGGTGGTCGGAGAGACGAGCGGCGCTGCGGAGGCGTTCGGGATCAGGCCCGGGATGCCGGTATCGGAGGCGCTTGGGCGCTGCCCCAGCCTGGCCCTCGTCCCACCGGACCCGGGCAGGGCCGCAGCGGGATGGGAGCGGATGCTGCGCTCCCTCGAGGGGATCGGCGCCGAGGTCGAAAGCGACCGGCCCGGCGAGGCCTTCTTCGCCATCGATGGGCTGCGTTCTCTCTGGGGGGCGCGTCGCGAGGACGTCCTCGCCCGCGCCGCCCGCGCGATCCACGAGGCCGGCGGCGCGGCGAGGGTGGCCGGCGCGGCGACTCGCTTCTGCGCTTTCGCGGCCGCGAGTACGGCACCGGCTCACCGCCACGGCCGCAGCCGGGCGCCCAGGGTGGTCCGCAATGGGGGTGAGAGCGACTTCCTCGCCCCGTTGCCGGTGGCGCTGCTCGACGGGCGCCTGCGAGCCGAGAGGGGCGACGCCGGCGGCCGCCTCGTCGTGACGCTCGAGCGGCTCGGGGTCGCGACGCTGGGCGAGCTCGCAGCCCTCCCCCGGGTTGCGGTCGCCGACCGCTTCGGCGCCCTCGGCCTACGCGCCCAGGAGCTCGCCTCGGGGTCCGATACGCCGCTGCGCCCGCGCCGCCCCCACGAGGAGCTCGTGCAGGCGATCGGCCTGCCCGAGTCCGCCTCCGGGATCCAGCTCGACCGCGCGCTCGACCTGCTGATCGAGCGGCTGATCGCCGACCGGAGACGCCGCGGCCGGGCGATCCGCTCGCTGCGGATCGAAGCGCGGCTCGCGAGCGGCGGCAGCTGGACGGCGCGGGCAGCGATGCGAAGCGCGAGCGCCTCGCCCGAGCGCCTCGCCCTCGCACTGCGCCCGCGGCTCACGGAGCTGGCCGCTCCGGCCACGGCGCTCGCGCTCCACGCGCTCGAGCTGGCGCCGGCGGGTGGCGAGCAACGCCCCCTCTCTCCTGATCCCGCCGAGCGGCGGCGCGAGCGCCTGGCCGAGGCGGTGCGGCAGGTGCGGGCCGCGGCGGGCCGCGACGCGGTCCTGCGGGTGCTCGAGGTCGATCCGGGCTCGCGGATCCCGGAACGATGGGCGGTGCTGGCGCCCTACAACGAATGAGCGAGCCGCTCTATGCACCCCGCCCCGCCCACGTCCGCCTCGAGGGCGGGCGCCCCGCGGCGGTCAACGGCCGCCGCGTCGAGTTCGTCCGCGAGGAGTGGCTGGTCGAGGATCGCTGGTGGTCGACCGGGCCGCTGCGCCGCCACTACCTCGAGCTCGTTATCGAGGGCGGCCGCTGCATCGTCGTCTACCGCGACCTCGCCGGCGGCGGCTGGAGCGAGCAGCGATGAGCTACGCCGAGCTGCACGCCCACTCGGCGTTCTCGTTCCTCGACGGCGCCTCGAGCCCCGACGAGCTCGCGATCCGCGCCGCCGAGCTCGGCTACGAAGCGATGGCGCTCACCGACCACGACGGGCTCTGGGGATCGATGGAGTTCGCGAAGGCCTGCGAGAGCCAAGGCGTACGGCCGATCACCGGCGCCGAGGTGACCGTGCTGGCGCCCGGATCCCCTCCCCCACCCCACTCGCCGGCCCGGCGCGAGAGCTGCCCGCCCGGGGCCTTCCACGTGACGCTGCTGGTCGAGGACGCCGCCGGCTACTCGAACCTCTGCCGCCTGCTCACGGCCGCGCACTCGGGAACCCGCGAGCGCCCGCAGGAGCCGGTGCAGCCGACGGTCACGCTCGGCGAGCTCGTCCGCCACTCCGAGGGGCTCGTCTGCCTCTCAGGCTGCGCGCGCGACGGCGCGCTCGCGGGGCGGATCGCACGCGGGGAGCACGACCTCGCCGCCCGGCTCGGCCGCCGCCTCGCCGGGGCGTTCGGCCCCGACCACTTCCGGGTCGAGCTGCAACGGCCTTTCTGGCGCGGGGACCGGGTCCGAAACCGCAGGCTCGCCGAGCTCGCCGAGACGCTCGGCGTCCCCTGCGTCGCCACCGGCAACGTCCACGCCCACGACCGGCGGCGGGTGGCGCTGCAGGATGCGCTGGTCACCGTCCGGCTCGGGGGCACGCTCGAATCGACCGAGCCGGACCGGCGAGGGAACGGCATCTCGGCGATGGTCGATCCCCGGCGCCAGGCGACGCGCTTCGCGGAGCACCCGGAGGCGGTCGCCGAGACGGTGCGGCTCGCCGAGCGGCTGCGCTTCGACCTCAACCGTGACCTCGGCTACGCCTACCCGGGCTCCGAGGACGGCAGCGCCGACCGTCGCCTCGCCGAGGCGTGCCGCGCCCGCTTCGGCGAGCGCTTCGACACCAGCCCACACCGAGCCGAGGCCGAGCGCCGCCTCACGGAGGAGCTGCGGGTGATCGGCAAGCTGGGGCTCTCCGGGTTCTTCCTCCTGCACCGCGATTTGCTCGAGCTCGCCCGCGACGTCGCCTTCGAGGTCCGCGGTCCCGACAGCGCCCGCGCGTTGCTGCCGCCGGGAAGGGGTCGTGGCTCGAGCGTCTCCTCGATCGTCTGCTATCTGACCGGGCTCTCGCACGTCGACCCGATCGAAGCGGGCCTGTTCCTCGGCCGCTTCCTCAACGACGAGATCACCGAGGCACCCGACATCGACCTCGACTTCCCCCGCGACGTCCGCGAGCGGCTGATCCCGCGGATCCACGAGCGCTACGGGCCTGAGCGCTCGGCGCTGGTCGCCGCCTTCCCGACCTACCGCGCGAAGGGCGCGGTCCGCGACTTCGGCAAGGCGCTCGGCCTGCCGCCCGGCGAGATCGAGCGCGTCGCCCGCTCGATCAGCCCCTACGTGAGCTACGAGCCCGACACGCGCACCGGGCGCGAAGCCGAGGATGCGCGGTCGTCTCGCGACGGCGGCAGCGACCCGATCGACCCCGAGAACGGGATCAACGCTGAGATCTCGGAGGCGATCGGCCCCCAGCGGGCCTCCTCGGCGCGCTGGGTCGCGCTCGCACGCCTGATGGAGGAGGCCTACGGGCTGCCGCGCCACCCCTCCCAGCATCCCGGCGGCATGGTGCTCTCGACGAGGCCGTTGACCGAGCTCTGCCCGGTCGTGCCCGCGGCCATGGAGGGGCGGCAGATCGCGCAGTGGGACAAGGACTCCTGCGCGGATGCCGGCTTCCTCAAGATCGACCTGCTCGGGCTCGGGATGCTGTCGGCCGTCGAGCGCGCGGTGACCGAGATCGGCCGTGTGCGGGGCGAGCGCATCGATCTCTCGCGGGTCCCGCTCGACGACGAGGAGGTCTTCCGCCGGATCAGGGCGGCGGAGACGACCGGCGTCTTCCAGATCGAGAGCCGCGCGCAGATGCAGATGCTTCCCCGCTCGCGGCCGGAGAACATCGAGGACCTGACGGTGCAGGTGGCGCTGGTGCGACCGGGACCGATCCAGGGCGGCGCCGTCCATCCCTACCTGGAGCGCAAGCGGGCGCTACGCGAGGATCCCGGCTACGTCGTTCCCTACGAGCACCCGTCGCTGGAGCCGATCCTCGCCGACACGCTCGGGGCGATCGTCTTCCAGGACCAGGTGATCCAGGTGGCGATGGCGCTGGCCGGCTTCAGCGCGGGCGAGGCCGAGGGACTGCGGCGGGCGATGAGCCGCAAGCGTTCGGACGCGGCCCTGCGCGGCTACCGGGGCCGCTTCGTCGAAGGCGCGGTGGCCGAGGGGGTCGAACGCGAGGTCGCCGAGCGCGTCTTCGACCAGATCAAGGGCTTCTCCGGCTTCGGCTTCCCGAAGTCGCACGCCGCCGCCTTCGGCCTGCTCGCCTACCAGTCGACCTGGCTGCGAGTCCACTACGGGCCGGAGTTCCTCTGCGCGCTTCTGAACGAGCAGCCGATGGGCTTCTACCCGCCCGACGCGCTCGTCCACGAGGCGCAGCGTCGCGGGATCGAGGTCCGGGCGGTCGAGGTCAACGAGAGCGCGGTCGAGTGCCGGGTGGAGCCCGATGCGAGCCCCCCGACGCCGGCTTCGGAGCGCGACGCCGCGGACCCCGGGCTCTCGGTCCGCATCGGCCTCGGCTTCGTCAAGGGGCTGGCGGCAGCCGACGCCGAGGCGGTGGTGAGCGAGCGGGACCTCCACGGCCCCTACGCGGACCTGGCGGACCTCGCCTCGCGCTCCGGTGTCTCGCGAGATGGCCTCGAGCGGCTCGCCTGGTCCGGGGCCTGCGCGGCGATCGGGACCGAACCGGGCGAAGCCGGTCGGCCCGGTGAAGCCGGTGATCCCCGCCGTGTGCCGCTCTGGCGTCTCGGGGTCGCGCGCGGGTCCCAGCGGACGCGCGACGGCGAGCAACTGGCGCTGCCGCTCCCGGTCCCTCCTGCGCCCGCCCTCGCCGAGCAGACGCCCTGGGAGCGGATCACCGCCGACTACGCCGCGAGCGGCATCTCGCTCGCCCAGCACCCGCTGGAGCTGCTGCGCCCGGACCTCCGCGAGGGCACGGTCACCTGCGCCGATCTCGAGCGCATCGCCGACGGCAGCTCGCTGCACGTGGCCGGTCTGCTCGTCGCCCGCCAGCGTCCGGCGACCGCGCGCGGGGTGATGTTCCTGCTGATCGAGGATGAGACCGGCGTCGCCAACGTCATCGTCCTCCCACCCGTCTACGAGCGACACCGGCTGGTCGTCAGGACGGCCCCGCTGATCACCATTGCCGGCCGGCTCGAGCGCCGCGAGGGCGTCATCAACGTCGTCGCGGCCGGCGTCGAGCGGCTCGAGCGCCCCGATGCGCCGCTCGCCGAGGTCCGCAGCATCGAACCCGACGCCCGCCGCGAGACCGGGACGATCCACGCCGATCTCGACGCGGTCCTGCCGGCGGCGCACTCGTTCGGCCGGCGCGGCCATTGAGCCCCGCCATGACTTCCCTGCAAATCGCCGCATTTCACGTTGATTCTGCAAGATCTCTTGCACGAACACTTGTACGTCCGGCACCATCCATACCTTCGCCACCGTGAACAGCAGACAGCATCAGATCAAGCACCGCACCAACCGCACCCGCGGCGCCGATTCCGTGCTCAACCGGATCGCCGACCGCATCGACCTTGCCATCGACGTCCTCACGCTCGGCCAGTACGGGCTCGAGCAGGTCCCCGCCGCAGAGGCGGGTTCCTGCAGGACCGACCGCCGCAAGCACTCCCGCCGCAAGGGCGGCTCCCGCAGCCGCGGCGCTTGCGATTCGGCGCCGGCGACCACCTGGGACTGGCCGGCGCGGCGCGCGGCGTCGCGCTGAGCCCTCCCTCCCGCTTTGCTCAACCGCGACTGGGCGTCGCCAAGCGCGTCGGCTGGGTCCGACCGCGCAGTTCGACCTCTTCGCCCTCGTTCCAGCGATCGCGCTCACCGGCGCTCGCCGCACCCAGAGCCATCGCCGAGGCGAGCACGCTCTCGCCGCGCTCCTTGGCGAGGTCGCAGAGACGCGACGCCTCGTTGACGGCGTCGCCGATCACCGTGTACTCGAACCGCTTCGCGGCGCCGATGTTGCCGGCGACCACCTCGCCATAGGAGACGCCGATCCCGGCCTCGACACCCTCGAGCTCCGATGCCAGATGCCGCGCCATCTCCCTTCCCGCCGCCAACGCCGCCCCGGCGGGGTCGTCGAGCTCAGCGGGGGCCCCGAACACAGCCAGAGCCGCATCGCCCTCGAACTTGTTGATCCAGCCACCGTGGGAGTCCACCGCTTCGACGACGACGCCGAAGAACTCGTTGAGGAGGTCGACGACCTCGGTGGGCTCGCGACTCGCGGCCAGCTTCGTCGACGCGGTGAGATCGACGAAGAGGATCCCGACCTCGAGCACCTCGCCGGCGAACTTCCCATCGCGCTGCACCGCCTCACGCGCCACGTCCTCACCGACGTGGCGGCCGAAGATCTCCTGGATCCGCTCACGCTCGCGGAGGCCACCGACCATCTCGTTGAACCCGCTCTGCAGCATCCCGAGCTCGCTGCCGTCGTAGACCGGCACCTCGACGCCGAGGTTGCCCTCTGCCACCTCGGCGACGGCGTGGCGAACCGAGACGATGGGATCAGCCGTCACCCTCGCCGAGATGAAGGTGGCGAAGAACCCGACCAGCAACGCCGTCGCCGTCAGCGCAAGCACCGCGACGGCGAGCTGATCCGTGCTCAGGTCCTGTCCGAGGAGAGTCGAGATCCCGAGAATGGCCAGGCCGAGCATCGGCACCCCCGAGGCAAGCCCCCAGGTGAACATCGTGCGCGCCGCCACCCCCGGAAGCGCCGGATCCTCCAGCGGCCGCGCGGCGAGCGCCCGCGCCGAGACGGGCCGGAGCAGCCACTCCGTGAGCAAGTAGGCGATCTGAGCGGTGGCGAGTCCGGCCAGCAGCACCGTCACGAACACGCGGGCGCCGAGCTCGAGGGAGTAGATCGCGTTGAAGCCGCCGAACAGGAAGGACGCCAGGAGCCACCCGACGCCGACGCCGAAGGAGACGCTCAGCGGCGCGCGCAGCAGCGAGAGCTGCTCCTCGGCGGTGGGTGGTCGGCTCCTCTCGTTCTCCACCCAGTGGCGCCCCGGCCCCACCTTCCGCAAGGCCCATCGCATCCCGAGCAGCGCGGCGAGCGCCACGTAGGAGCACGCGAGAACGAGGTTGGCGATCGTCGGGGCATCGCCGCCGGTGGGGATCACCCAGACCAGCAGCGAGAAGACGATCGCCGTGCCGGCGACATTCGCGGTGAAGATCGCGAATGCCGTCAGCCAGCGGAACGCGCGCAGGACGGTGCGCTCACTCGGCTGCGCCAGCCGCGAAACCCGGTGCAGGCGCCGCCGCGTCACGCCGGCGACGCTCACCGTGGCCCATCCGCGAGCCCGGCGTCCACGGCAGCGGCGATCCCGCGTGCAGCGCGCAGGGTGCGCCTGACGCCGCCGAGGTCCACGTTCGCGACCGTGTCGGAGGGGCGGTGCAGGTTCGGGATGAACCCATCCTGGACGCTCAGGGTCAACGCTCGGCCGCCGCGAGCATGGACGGGGCTGGAGTCGTACGTGAGGCCCGCGGGCGCGTCCTCGGACGCCATCCTCAACCCGGGCTCGGCTCGCGCGACCGATTCCGCTGCGGCGATCAGGCCGGGGTCGGCATCCCACCTGGCGATCACTCCCTCGCGCCGCAGGTAGCGAACCGATCCGGACCCCCCGACGTTGTCGACGTTGAGGAACAGCCACCCCTCGGTCTCGTGTTCGCGGAGGAACGCCCTCGCCCCCAGCGTTCCTGCCTCCTCGCAGCCGGTGAGGCACACGACTACCCGCGTCGATGCGAGCGGCTCCGCGGCGAGCTCCGCGGCGAGCGTGGCCACCACCGCCACCCCGGAGGCGTTGTCGTTGGCCCCGGGTACGTCGACCCCTCGCCGCTCTCGCTCGCCGAGCACGCCGAGGCCGCCGAGGAGGACCGCCCGCGCAAGCCGGAGCGCACGCCGCAGGTTCGGGCTCCTGCCGGAGAGCGGTTCCCCGAGCGCCCCGGCCACGATCATGGCGCTGTTGAGCCCGATCCAGGTGTTCATCCAGCCGACGAGGCGGGGGTGGAACATCAGCCCGCTTCGCGAGGTGTCGACGTGGGCCATCAGGCAGAGGGTGCGCTCGGCGGTCCCGCTGGGCTCGATCGTGGCGACGACGTTCTGGGACGGCCGACGCGAGAGCAGGTCGCTGAGCGGCGCGAAGCGGAGCGAGCCCTCCGTTGCGAGCATCCCCGCGGCGAGGGCTGCGAGCCCCGCCCTCAGCCGGCGCAGGCGCCGAGGCAGAAGCTCGGGTGCTACGGCCGTGCCCACCGTGATGGCGAACGGCAAGGCGAAGCTGGAGTAGCCGCGAAAGGCCTCGAGACGGGCGTCGACGCCGAGGCGGCTCAGCCCCTCTGCGAGGACCTCGGCGGCCCGCCTCTCCGCCACCCCGGTCGGCCGTCGCGGGCCGATGTCGTCGGCGAGCAGGCTGATCCAGAGAAGCAACTCCGCCTCCTCGGAATCGACCACCCGCGCGGCTCCAGGCCTCTCGCCGATGCGGGTGGGGTGCGGCTCGGGCACGATCGGTGATGCTAAGGGCGATGGAGGTGCTTCGCAGGGGAGCGAAACCGCGACGTGGCGGCGGCTTCGCGGCCGGGTTCGGCGCTGGTCTCGCCGGTGGGCGAGTTCGACGCCCAACCCGGACAGACCGCGCGGGCCGGCCATTGCCGCCGACCCCGCCAACCCAGCGCCGAGCCTGACAAGCTGCATCAATGAGGTTGGGTAGAAGTTGACGCCACCGCCTTTGCAGGCGAGGTTGCGTGTCCCCGCCCTCGCCCTCTCCGTCGGCGTCGTCCTCGCCGATTCCTCGATCGTCACTCTCGGGCTCCCCGATGTGATGCAGGAGTTCGACGGGACGGTGTTCGGCGTCTCGTGGGTGCTGACCGCGTTCAACCTGGTCCTCGCCCTGGCGATCATCCCCGCCGTCCGCTTCGCGAGGACGACAGCGCCCCAGCGCGGATGGGCGATCGGTCTCGCCGTCTTCAGCATCGCTTCCGCCCTCTGCGCCTCGGCCGGATCGGAGGCCATCCTGATCGCGACGCGCGTCGTGCAGGCGCTCGGAGGCGCCCTCACCGTCGCCTGCGCAATCGAGATGCTCGCCCGGCTTCGTGGCAGCCACGAACGCGCCGTACCGGTCTGGGCGGCCGCCGGCACGATCGGTGTCTCCGTCGGCCCCGCCGCCGGAGGCCTCCTGACCGAGCTGCTCTCGTGGCAGGCCATCTTCTGGGTGCAGCTGCCGATGTTGTTGCTGTTGCCGCTGGCGGCCATGCGCAGCCCCGGTCCGCCCGAGCCCGGTCCGGAGGGCCAGGCGGATCTGCGGCCCGAAGTCGCCCTGGCCCTGCTCTCAGCCGGACTGACCGCGGCGTTGTTCCTGCTCGTCGTCCTCCTCACCGAGGGCTGGGCGCTGAGCCCCCTCGCCGCCGCCGCCACGGTCTCGGCCATCCCGATCGCCGCCTACGCCGCGCGCTGGCTCATCCATCGCGCGGGGCCACCGCTCTCGGCCGCGCTCGCCGGCGGCATCGCCGTCACCGGCGGCCTCGCCGCCCTCGGGGTACTCCCCGGGGCCTCCTGGGCGCTGACGCTGCAGCCGCAGATCCTGATCGGGGTCGGACTCGCGCTCGCGCTCCCCGTGCTCACGCTAGCCGCCGTCGGCGGTCACGATCCGCATGGAAAGCGGGCCGCGACCACCATCGCCGCCCGTCACGCCGGCATCGTCGTCGGCATCGTCGCGTTGGCCCCCGTGCTCTCCTGGCAGCTCGACACGCAGCGCGAACGCGCGCAGGATTCGAGCGCGGCCCTGCTCCTCGACGCTGAGATCCCGACCGAGACGAAGGTGGCACTGGGCGAAGCGATCGCCGAGCAGATCTCCAAGGCCGACGGCAGGCTCCCGCAGGTGGCTCCAGCGTTCGACGCCGTCACGCCGCCCGCGGAGAACGCGGAGGCTTACGACGAGCTCGAAGCCGATGTGCAGGACCAGATCGAGCGCGGCGCGACCAACGCCTTCAGCCTCCCCTTCCTGGGGGCTGCCGCCTTCGCCCTTCTCTCCCTGATCCCGATCGCGCGGCTTCGCGCCACCAACGAGAGGGATCTCTGAGATGCCACCCCGTCTGCGCGCCCCGCTGATCGCGTTCGCTGCTTCGATCGGGCTCATCGGCGTCTACCTCGCGTTCGGCGGGGCCTCTTACGACCCCGCGAAGGTCGCGGACCCTTGCGAGCAGCGCGCGTCCGCGACCGATCCGAACCGGCCGCTCTTCGAGTCGATCGCCCTCTCGGCGCTTGATGGAGCGGCATGTGATCTCGGCGTCACGCGCGAGGAGCTCGCCATCGCCCTGACGGACGAGGACTCGACGCAGCAGTTCGCCGAGGCCCACGACATCAGCGAAGACGACATCGAAGACGCCGTGAGGGCCGGCCTCATCCGCGCCGTTGACGATGCCGCGGCCGCCGGCCGCATCGATGGCCTCGACGAAACCCTGCTCAGGCAGCTCGCCGAGCATGCGCCCGTCGGTGCGCTGATCGCGGCGCTCCAGGCGATCTCGGACGACGACAGCGTCCAGGGCCTTCTCCAGCAACTCAGCGGCCTTCAGGACGTCAAAGTCCCGTCCCTGCCGAGTCTGGACGACCTCAACAACCTCCTGCCCTGACATCGACGTTCGGCCCCAGAACGACGACGAGCCGCATGGCACAAGGCTCATGCGGCTCGAGATCGGTCTAAGAAGACCGGCGGCGACCTACTCTCCCAGGCGGTTTCCCACCAAGTACCATCGGCGCTGAGGGGCTTAACGGCTCTGTTCGGAATGGGAAGAGGTGTATCTCCCTCGCTATTGCCACCGAAATCAACCGGGACCGCGCGGGACGCGCGCCGGCGAACCGGCCTGCGCCCCACCGTCCGGCGGGGCTTGAAAACTGCACGCGGGCCAATCAGAAGAGGTATAGAAAAACGTCAAGACCTCGACCCATTAGTACCGGTCTGCTGAGCGCATCACTGCACGTACACAGCCGGCCTATCAACCTGATGATCTATCAGGGGTCTTACTTCCTTATAGGAATGGCAGAATTCATCTCGAGGTCGGCTTCCCGCTTAGATGCCTTCAGCGGTTATCCGATCCGGGCGTAGCTAACCTGCCATGCCCTTGGCAGGACAACAGGTACACCAGCGGCCCGTTCATCCCGGTCCTCTCGTACTAAGGATGACTCCTCTCAATTCTCCAACGCCCATGGCAGATAGGGACCGAACTGTCTCACGACGTTCTGAACCCAGCTCGCGTACCGCTTTAATGGGCGAACAGCCCAACCCTTGGGACCTACTCCAGCCCCAGGATGCGACGAGCCGACATCGAGGTGCCAAACCGAGCCGTCGATGTGGACTCTTGGGCTCGATAAGCCTGTTATCCCCGGAGTACCTTTTATCCGTTGAGCGACAGCACTTCCACTTGCTACTGCCGGATCACTAACCCCAACTTTCGTTCCTGCTCGACCCGTCGGTCTCGCAGTCAAGCTCCCTTGATGCGTTTACACTCTTCGCACGATTTCCGACCGTGCTGAGGGAACCTTTGGGCGCCTCCGTTACTCTTTAGGAGGCGACCGCCCCAGTCAAACTGCCCACCTGACACTGTTCACATCCCGGATCACGGTGATGTGTTAGAAGCCCAGAACACCAAGGGTGGTATCTCAAGGTTGGCTCACCAGCGACCGAAGTCACTGGGTCGAAGCCTCCCACCTATCCTGAGCGAGAAGCCCCAGACTCCAATATCAAGTTGCAGTAAAGGTTCACGGGGTCTTTCCGTCTAGCCACGGGTACTCGGTATCTTCACCGAGACTCTAATTTCACCGAGCCCCACGTTGAGACAGCTTCCAACTCGTTGCGCCATTCGTGCAGGTCGGAACTTACCCGACAAGGAATTTCGCTACCTTAGGACCGTTATAGTTACGGCCGCCGTTTACCGGGGCTTAGCTTCACAGCTTCGCACCTAAGTGCTAACCGCTCCGCGTAACCTTCCGGCACCGGGCAGGCGTCAGCCCCTATACATCGTCTTGCGACTTAGCAGAGGCCTGTGTTTTTGGTAAACAGTCGGTTGGAACTAGTCACTGCGGCCTCCTCGGGCTCCACCAGCAAGTGGCTTCACCCTATCGAGGCGTCCCTTCTCGCGAACTTACGGGACGATTTTGCCGAGTTCCTTAACGTGGGTTATCTCGCTCACCTTACTATTCTCTAGTAGTCCACCTGTGTCGGTTCTCGGTACGGGCACGAGCAACCTGCCTAGAGGTTTTTCCAGGGGGCATGGCTTCAGGGACTCGCCGGCGGTCAAGCCAGCTGGTATCGCATCTCGCGTGAACGCCGCGACGGATTTGCCTATCGCGACTGGCTACATGCTTACCCCAGGACGACCATCGCCTGGGTTCCCTTAGCCTTCCCCGTCACCCCATTGGTCATAGCGGTTGCGACGTGGTACGGGAATATCAACCCGTTGGCCATCGACTACGCCTTTCGGCCTCGCCTTAGGTCCCGACTAACCCTGAGCAGACGAACTTTACTCAGGAAACCTTGGACTATCGGTGGAGAGGATTCTCACCTCTCTTGCGCTACTTATGCCGGCATTCTCACTTCCCAGCCCTCCACGGGATCGCTTCCGCGCCCGCTTCACTGCACTGGGAACGCTCTCCTACCACTCGAACTACCCGCAGGCGGTCCAAGTTCACAGCTTCGGAGACTGGCTTGAGCCCCGTTACATTCTCCGCGCCCGAACACTTGACCAGTGAGCTGTTACGCACTCTTTCAAGGATGGCTGCTTCTAAGCCAACCTCTTGGTTGTCTATGCATTCGGACATCGTTGTCCACTTAGCCAGTACTTAGGGTCCTTAGCTGGTGATCTGGGCTGTTCCCCTCTCGCGTATGGAGTTTATCCCCCACACACTGACTCCCCAGCTGATACGAAACGGTCTTCGGAGTTTGCCTGACGTCGGTAACCTGGTAGGGCCCCTAAGCCAAACAGTGCTCTACGGCCGAAACGCACATACTGGAGGCTATACCTAAATATATTTCGGA
>JACJWZ010000001.1:1107500-1598372 GCA_020636895.1 Thermoleophilales bacterium
CGATCCGGAGGCCGAAGCTTCCTTTGCACGTGAACCTCATGATTCACGGACACATCCGGTATTAGCCCGAGTTTCCTCGGGTTGTCCCGGTGATCGGGGTACGTTACCCACGTGTTACTCACCCGTTCGCGGCTCTGCCCCAGGGCAAGCCCTGGTTCGTCGCTCCACTTGCATGTGTTAAGCACACCGCCAGCGTTCGTCCTGAGCCAGGATCAAACTCTCCGTAAAAAGTGACTCGAGGGTTTCAATCCCAGCAGCCGGGTCAGGGCCACCGGGTTCCTCTGTCTTACTGAGAGTTGTCATGTCTTGGCTTAACCGGCCGGCACTTACACGTGTGCACGACCGACATGACAGGTTGTTCGTTTCATATGCCCGGCCACGCCGCTGGCGACGGACCGGGTCGGACTCGATGCATCTGACAGATCGAGATCTGCCGATACATGCGCTGCTCAGTTTTCAAAGACCGTCGCGATCCGGTCGGGTGATTCCCGAGCGGCGGATCGACTGCCCCGGAGGGCGGCGGAGCACTATAGCGATCTGCCCGCTTCGTGTCCAGCGGAAATCCGAAGATGTCCCGAAGCTCAGCGCAGCCGGGCGAAACGGCGCTTGCCGAGCTGCAGCACGCGTCCTTCGAGGTCGGTCCTGGGAACGTCGGCGGGCTCCGCGGGCAGCCGCTCGCCGTCGAGGCGGACGGCGCCCTGTTGGAGCATCCGGCGTGCCTCCGAGCCGCTGATGGAGAACGCTTCCCGCAGCAGCGCCGGCAGATGCACCGAGTCGTCGGGGCTCAGCGCAACATCGGCGATGTCCTCGGGGATCTTGCGGTCGCGGTGGACGCGGTCGAAGTGCGCCTGACCCTCGTCTCCTCCCCCGGGCCCCGCGAAGCGGTCGCAGATCCGTCGGGCCAGCTCCTCCTTCGCCGCCATCGGCTTGCGGGAAGGGTCGAGCGGTTCGCCGAGCAGCAGCTCCCAGTACTGGCCGAGTGCGGCGTCGGGGACGCTCATCAGCTTCCCGAAGATCTCCGTGGCCGGCTCCGCAACTCCGACCTGGTTGCCGAGGGACTTGCTCATCTTCTTGACCCCGTCGGTACCGGGGAGGATCGGCATCGTGAGGATGAGCTGGGGGCGCCGGCCGAAGGACGTCTGCACGTCACGCCCGAACAGCAGGTTGAACTTCTGGTCCGTCCCGCCCAGCTCGATGTCTGCATCGACGGCGACCGAGTCGTAGCCCTGCAGGACCGGATAGAGGAGCTCCAGCAGCGAGATCGGCTCAGCGGCCGCCATCCGATTGGTGAAGTCATCGCGCTCGAGCAGACGGGCGACCGTGAAGCGGCGCGCGAGCGCGAAGAGCTCGGCGCTCGGCATGTCGAGCCACTCCGAGTTGAAGCGGACTTCGGTGAGCTCCGGATCGAGGACCTTGAAGGCCTGCTCCTGGAAGGTGGTCGCGTTGGCGTCGATCTGCTCCGGGCTGAGCTCCGGGCGCAGCGACGAGCGGCCGCTGGGATCCCCCACGCGGGCGGTGTAGTCGCCGATGATCACCACCGCCTGGTGGCCGGCGGCCTGGAACTGGCGCAGCTTCTCGAGGACGACGACGTGGCCGAGGTGGATGTCGGCAGCCGTCGGGTCGATGCCGAGCTTGACCCGCAGCGGGCGACCCTCCGCCAGGCGTTCCTCGAGGCCTCCGGCGGGCAGCACGTCGACCGCGCCGAGCGTGAGCCCCGGGGCCCCCGAGGGCGTCTGAACCTGCGAATCCGACATCCGGGCAATGCTAGACTCACGCACCGCCCGGGGGCGCATAGAGGCGCTGGGCTGACCACCGCCACTCCGGCTTCACGAGCACGGAGCGAGGCGACCCAAGCGGTCGGCGCGAAGGTCACCAACGGACGCCTCTTCCCCCGGCTCCGCACCCCATGCCTCCCAGCGACGAAGACAACAACGTGTCCGAGGGCGCCCACGAGCGTGCTTCCGAGGACCCCGCGAAGCCCGAGCGCGGGCAGTTCGACGACCTCTTCACCGGCAAGCGACTCGACCGCCCGGAGGCGGAGGAGGACGGGCGGGAGAGCCCCTCCTCCGCACCGGAGGCCGAGCCCGCCGGCGAGCCCGGCGAAGCGCCCCTCGCCGAGGCCGAGGAGCCGTCGAACGGCGACGGCGCCAGCCTCGAGGAGCCTGCAGGCAGCGAGGGCGACGAGGCCGAGGAGCCTTCGCGCGGCGACGACTTCGACGATCGCGACACCGCAAGCGTCAGTGCCGACCCCGGCGCGGAGCCGGGGGACGAGCCCTCGCCCGAGGCCGAGGAGGACCTCGAAGGCCTGACCGGGGCGGCGCTCGCGAAGGCCCAGGCGCGCCAGCGCGGCGACGAGCGCAAGGCGAAGCGGGCCTCCAGACGTGAGGCCCGCAAACGGCGGCTGAAGGCGCGCTTCGACCGCTTCCGCGGCTACGAGCCGGTGCCCGCACCGGAGGATCGCCTCCGCGCCGGACCCGAGGACGGGCCGCCGAAGCCGAAGCTGAAGAAGCTCCGTCTGGCGCTCGTCACGCTCGGCCTCATGCTCCTCGCGCTCGTCTCCTGGGTGTTCGGGGTGATGATGGCGGTCGCGCAGGACCTGCCCAGCCTGGAGGCGAGGGCGCAGTACGAGAAAGCCGCCAACTCGGTCGTCTACGCCAACGACGGCAAGACCGAGCTGACCACCTTGACCGGTAACGAGAAGCGCATCCTCGTCGACTCCGAGGACATCTCCCCCCTGATCAAGCAAGCCGTGGTCGCGATCGAGGACGAGCGGTTCTACGAGCACCGCGGCGTCGACTACCTCGGCATCGCCCGCGCGCTGCAGCAGGACATCGTCTCCGGCGGCGCCGTCCAGGGCGCCTCGACGATCACCCAGCAGTTCGTCAAGAACGCGCTCGAGGCGCAGGGCTCGCGGACCGTGCTCCAGAAGCTCCGCGAGGCCGCGATCGCCTACCAGATCGAGCGCCAGTGGTCGAAGGACAAGATCCTCACCAACTACCTCAACAACATCTACTTCGGGCACGGGGCCTATGGCATCGAAGCCGCGGCCAAGACCTACTTCGGATACGAGCATCCCGGCTGCGGTGGAGAGGGCGATCGCTGCGCTTCCGTCCTGCTGCCCGAGGAGGCCGCGATGCTCGCCGCGCTGATCTCCTCGCCCACCGCCTACGACCCCGCGACCAACCCCGAGGCCGCCAAGTCCCAGCGCAACGTCGTGCTGCAGAAGATGCGCGACCAGGGCGTTCTCGAGGTCAGCGACGAGGACTTCCAGGCGATGCTCGACAGCAACGTGCCGATCGCATCCCACATCGAGACGCCGACCGATGATTCGAAGGCCCCCTACTTCACCGACTGGCTGCGCCAGCAGATCGTCGACAAGTACGGCCCGGGCCGGGCGTTCGGCGGTGGGCTGAAGATCACCTCGAGCCTCGATCTCGACCTCCAGAAGGCCGCCGAGCAAGCCGTCGACAACCACCTCTCCGGCGTCGGCCCGACCTCGGCCGTCGTGGCCATCGACAACGGGACGGGTGAGGTGCTGGCCATGGTCGGCGGGCAGAACTTCAACAAGGCGCCGTTCAACCTCGCCACGAACGGCCAACGCCAGCCGGGTTCGTCCTTCAAGCCCTTCACGCTGGTGACGGCTCTCAAGCAGGGCCGCTCTCCCGACGAGGTCTTCCCCTCCCAACCCGTGGCGATCCCCTTCAAGGCGACGATCCGCACGAAGAACGGCAAGAAGAAGACGGTCACGGACAAGTTCCGGGTCAGCAACTACGACGACAACTACCTGGGCTCCGCCTCGATCAGAACCGCCACCACCTACTCCGACAACTCCGTCTACGCGCAGTTGGGAACCCAGGTCGGGATCAAGCACATCGTCGATACCGCGCACGATCTCGGCATCAGCTCGAAGCTGGACGACAACCCGGCGCTGATCCTGGGCGGTCTCGAGCACGGCGTCACGCCGCTGGAGATGGCCTACGCGTACAACACCCTCGCCAACGACGGCACGCGCATCAGCGGCACCGAGGCCAGCCGGGGGAACGGCAAGGGACCGGTCGCGATCAAGTCGGTGACCGCCGAGGAGGACGGCGACCAGAAGCCGGTTCCCGACGACGACGGCGGCTCGGGCGAGAACGAGAAGGTCGAGGACCAGGTCCTCGACCCGGGCGTCGCGGGGACGACCAAGGACATCCTCCGCACCGTCGTCACCTCGGGCACCGGCAAGCGGGCCCAGGTCGGAGACGACTACGTCTGGGGCAAGACGGGAACGACCGACAACAACGCCGACGCCTGGTTCGTCGGCGCCAACGAGGACATCACGGTCGCCGTCTGGGTCGGCTACCCCGACGGGGCGACGCCGATGGAGACGGAGTTCGGCGGCCTGCCGGTCGACGGCGGCACGATCCCTGCGTTGATCTGGCACGACGTCGTCACATCGTGGGACAGCATCGCGGCCGGGCGTAAAGCGGACAAGAACGCCGACTCGTCGTCCGAC
Source organism: Thermoleophilales bacterium (assembly GCA_020636895.1). Classification (GTDB taxonomy): domain Bacteria; phylum Actinomycetota; class Thermoleophilia; order Solirubrobacterales; family 70-9; genus RHKX01. The sequence continues at coordinate 1,111,996 of JACJWZ010000001.1, forward strand.
GACAGCGGTTCGGTCGCGCCGGTCTCGCCGACCCCGACCGGGACGACCGCGACCCCGCCCGTCACCCCGACGGAGCCGGCGCCCGTCGCCCCCACAACTCCGCCCGAGACGCCGGCGACCCCGCCGGCCGCACCGACCGACCCCGCGGGAGGCGGCGCCGATCCCGGCACCGGCGGCGCCGTGCCGACCGGCTGAGCCGCCTGCCCGTCAGCCCGCGGGCCGCGAGAGGTGGGCGCTGCCGGCCAGGCAGTAACGCCATGGCAGCTCCGTCCCCCTCGTGATCCCGATTCGCGGCCCGGCGACGACCACCGGCTCATCCGCCGCGGGATCGCGGCCGCTGATCGAGAAGGGGGCGGCGATCACCGGAGCCCGCGTCTGGTCGAGCTCGATGGCGAGCGCCTCGCAGATCTTGCCCGGCCCCGAGCAGAGGTCGCCGAGGGCGCGGTCGGCCCCCCGGCGGGTGCGCATGGCCTCGATGCCGCGGGTCGGCTCGAGCGCGCGTACTAGTACGGCTGCGGCGGTCCCGTCGTCGTCGGTGACGACGTTGAACATGCGGTGGATCCCGTAGCAGAGGTAGACGTAGGCCAGACCCGGAGGACCGAAGAGGACGTCGGTGCGTTTCGTCCGGCCGACGAAGGCGTGGCACGCGGGATCGTCCTGCTCGTAGGCCTCGGTCTCGACGATCGTGCCGCCGACCCCCTCGTGCAGAAGCTCGCAGCCGATCAGGTCGCGGGCGACCTGGCGCGGCGGCCGAGCGAAGAACTCAGCGGCGAGACCACTCACCGAGCGAGCTCGGCGAGGCTCTCTCTGGCGAGCTCGAGCTGAGCGCTGACCGCGGCGGAGGACGTGCCACCGCGAGAGAGCTTGGAATCGAGCCAGGAGCCCTCCGCGAGGACCTCGTAGTACTCGTCGTCGAGCAGCTCGGAGAAGCCGGCGAGCTCGTCGCGGCCGATCTCGGAGAGCTGGATGTCGTTGGCGAGGGCGTGGCGGACGAGGCCGCCGACGACGCCGTGCGCCTCGCGGAACGGCATGCCGCGACGCACGAGCAGGTCGGCGATGTCGGTGGCCGCGGCCATCTCGTCCCCCGCGGCCGCCTCCATGCGCTCGCGATCGAAGCTGATCCCCTCGAGCATGCCCGCGAGGGCGCGCAGGGACAGCTCAACGGTGTCGACGGCGTCGAAGAGCGGCTCCTTGTCCTCCTGCAGGTCCTTCGAGTAGGCCAGGGGGAGGCCATGGAGGACCCCGGCGAGATTGGTGTAGTCGGACTGCACCCGCGGCGCCTTGGCGCGCAGCAGCTCGGCCGCGTCGGGGTTCATCTTCTGCGGCATGATCGACGAGCCCGACGAGTACTCCTCGGCGGGCCGGCAGAAGCCGAACTCGCTGGTCGACCAGAGCACGATCTCGGAGCCCATCCGCGACAGATGAGTGGAGCAGACCGTGGCCGCGTGGAGGTAGTCGAGCGCGAAGTCACGGTTCGAGACGGCGTCGATCGAGTTCTCGGCGAGGCGATCGAAGCCGAGCTCGGAGGCCGTCGCCTCCCGGTCGAGCTCCCAGTTGAGCCCAGCGAGCGCCCCGGTACCGAGCGGCATCGCGCCCGCGGCCACGCCGGCCGCGGAGAAGCGGTCGGCGTCGCGACGCAGCATCCAGAACCACGCGAGCAGGTGGTGGCCCAACGACACCGGCTGCGCGCGCTGCAGGTGCGTGTAGCCGGGCAGGCGCCAGTCGTGGTGGGCGTCGGCGAGCGTCAGCAGGGTCCCCATCGCCACCGCGAGGAGGTCGACGGCGCGAACCGCGCGGTCAGCGACGAAGAGCGCCAGGTCGGTGGCCACCTGGTCGTTGCGGGAACGGCCCGTGTGGAGCTTGCCGCCGAGTGGGCCGACGATCTCGGTCAGCCGCCGCTCCACCGCCATGTGGATGTCCTCATCGGAGCTCTCGAAGGGGAACTCGCCGGCCTCGAGCTCCGCCGCGACCGCGTCGAGGCCTCCCAGCAACTCGTCGAGCTCCTCGGCGGTGAGGACACCGGCGCCGAGCAGCGCCCGAGCGTGAGCGCGCGATCCGCGCACGTCGTAGGGAGCCAGGCGCCGGTCGAAGGACAGCGACGCGTTCAGCTCCCAGAAGACGGGATCTGGCTCTTGCTCGAAGCGGGGCACGGCGGCGCAGTCTACGAACGGCGGCGTGCTGCGGGCTAGGCTGCCGCCATGCGAGTGCTCGTCACCGGGGCCACGGGGAAGGTCGGCAATGCCCTGACGCAGCGTCTGGTCGCCCGCGGCGACCACGTCGTCGCGCTGGCGCGGGACCCCGCAGCGGCCGCGATGATGCTCCCGGAGGAGGTCGAGATCGCCCACGGCGACGTCACCGACCCCGAGAGCCTGCGCTTCGCGGCCGCGGGCGTCGAGGCCGCCTTCAACTGCATGGGCGTCTTCGAGCAGTGGGCGGACCCTGATCTCTTCAACCGGGTCAACGCCGAAGGGGCGCGCAACGTCGCGGCGGCCTCACGGGAGGCCGGGGCGAAGCGCCTCGTGCACACCTCGACCATCGACGTGTTCGACGCGCCGCGGGGCGGCACCGTGACCGAGGCGCGGGTCGCGACCTACGAGAAGGGCACCGCCTATGAGCGCTCCAAGCAGCTTGCCGAGCGCCTGCTCCTCGCCGAGGCCGGAGCTGGGGACGACGGGATCGAGGTCGTGATGGTGAACCCGGCCGCGATCCTCGGCCCCGGCCCGTGGGCGGCCGGCGGGATCGACGACACGATCTCCGAGCTCCTGCGCGGGCGCATGCCCTTCGCCCCGCCCGGCGGCATGAGCATGACCTGGGTCGGCGACGCGGCCGACGCCCACATCGCCGCCCTCGAACGCGGTACGCCAGGCGAGCGCTACCTCGTCACCGGCGGCTACGCCTCCGTGCGGGACATCTGCCGGGTCGCCGTCGAAGAGGCCGGGCGCGGGCGCGTCCCCCTGCCACTCCCCGAGCGGGCGGCGCGGGCCCTCTCACGTGGCGGCGAGGTCCTCGCCGCTCGTACCGGCCGCCCGCCGCTGCTCGCGGGCGGACAGCTCGAGTTCCTGCTCTGGGAGGCGCGGGCGGACTCCGGCAAGGCGCGCAGCGAGCTCGGGATCGAGCCGCTCGACTGGCGCGAGGCGGTCCGGCGGACGACGCGTTGGATCCTCGAGTCCGGGCGCATCTGAGCGCCGGGCGCTTCTAGCGGCCGAGGATGTCGGTGAGCTCGCGCACGACCCGCTCCTGCGAGTCCTCCGGCAGCGCCGGATAGAAGGGGAGCGCGAGGGAGCGGCGCGAGAAGTCCTCGGCGATCGGGAACTGGCCTTCGCGCCAGCCTCGCTCGCGGTAGAGGTCGAGCAGGTGGATGCACGGCAGGTAGGGCCGCGCGTCGATGCCGCGGCGATCGAGCTCGGCGATGACGCCGTCGCGGTCGACCGACTTCGGCAGGCGCAGCACGTAGACGAACCAGCTCCGGCGCTCGACGCCGCGGTCGGCGAGCGGTAGCACGAGGTCGTCGGGGTCCCCGGCGCCGGGCTCGGTGGCACCGATCGCCGTGAAGCGCTCGGAGTAGCGGCTCGCGATCGCGGCACGCGCCGCCAGCATGTCGTCGAGGCGCTCGAGCTGCGCGATCCCGAGCGCCGCCTGCAGGTCGGTGATCCGGTAGTTGAAGCCGAGCCGCTCGTGGTCCATGAACTTCATCCCGGGCGCGCGGCCCTGGTTGCGCTCGCTGCGCGCGACGTCGGCCGCCTCCGCGGACCCGGAGATCAGCATTCCCCCCTCCCCCGTCGCCATCTGCTTGTTGGCGTAGAACGCGAACGCGCTGGGGTTTCCGCGCGAGCCGGCCTCACGTCCTTCGGCGTCGACCGTTCCGAGCGCCTGCGCGCAGTCCTCGACGAGTCCGAGCCCGTGGGCCGCGGCGATCCTCTCGAGCTCGGCGATTGCCGCGGGGAAACCGAAGATGTGGACCGGCAGCAGGCCGTCTATGCGCTCGTCGAGCATCGATTCGACGGCGGCGGGGTCGAGCGTCAGCGTCGCCGGATCGACGTCGCAGAACACCGGCTCGGCGCCCTCGAAGAGCAGGCAGTTGGAGGAGGCGACGAAGCTGAGCGGCGTCGTCACCACCCGATCCCCCGTGCCCCAACCCTGCTCCCGGACCGCGAGATGCAGGGCGGCGGTGCCGCTGGAAACCGCGGAGACAAGCTCCGGCTCGACCCCGACCCGGGAGGCGAAACCGCGCTCGAACTCCCCGAGCTTCGGACCCAGCGAGAGCATCCCGCTACGCAGGACTTCGAGCACGAGCTCCTCCTCGCGGGCGCCGATCACCGGGCGCGCGAGCGGGATCCGCTCGGCGCTCACCGCGAGGCCGCGGCCCCGCTCGCCGGCGACGAGGTGGCCGCGCGAGGCTGGAAGGCGAACTCGAGGGAGTCGACCAGCGCCTCCCAGCTCGCCTCGATGACGTTCGCGGAGACGCCGATCGAACCCCAGGAGTCGTGGCCGTCGGAGGCGTCGAGGAGCACCCTCGTCACCGCGCCGGTGCCGTGGTTCTCGTCCAGGATCCTGACCTTGAAGTTGGTCAGCTCGATCTCGCTGATCTCGGGGTGCTGCTCGGTGATCGCCGCGCGCAGCGCACGGTCGAGAGCGTGCACGGGGCCGTCGCCCTCGGCCGTGCGGATGTAGCGGCTGCCGTTGACGAAGAGCTTGATCGTGGCCTCGGTCTCGACCCGCCCGTCGGCGTTCTTCTCGACGATCACCCGGAAGCTCTCGAGCCGGAACAACGGCTCGTAGCTGCCCGCCTCCCGGCGCAGCAGCAGCTCGAAGGACGCGTCGGCGGCCTCGTACTGATAGCCGGCGTGCTCACGCACCTTGATCCGCTCGATCGCGTTGCGGGCGCCGGCGTCGTCGAGCTCGATGCCCGCCTTGGCGGCACGGCTGACAACCGAGCCCTTACCCGCCAGCTCGGAGATCAGGATCTCGCGGCTGTTGCCCACCTGCTCGGGCTCCATGTGCTCGAACGTCGCGGCATCGGCCTGGACTGCGGCGGCGTGCAGGCCACCCTTGTGGGCGAAGGCGTTGCGGCCGACGTAGGGCTGGTCGGGGTTGGGGACGACGTTGCAGATCTCGTCGACCAGGTGGGCGGTCTCGGTGAGCCGGCGCAGGCGCTCCGGCTCGACGCAGCGGTAGCCGAGCTTGAGCTGCAGCGCGGGGAGGGTCGAGATCAGGTTGCAGTTGCCGGTCCGCTCGCCGTAGCCGTTGACGGTGCCCTGGACGACGCTCGCCCCCGCCCGGACGGCCGCGATCGCGTTGGCGACGGCGCACTCGGCGTCGTTGTGCGTGTGGATGGCGACGCTCGCTCCCTCGAGGCCGGCGACCACCGCGGCCGTGGCCTCAGCGATCTCATGCGGGAGGCTGGAGCCGTTGGTGTCGCAGAGGGCGACGTTCTCGGCCCCCGCCGCGACCGCGGTGCGGAGGCACTCGAGCGCGTAGCCGGGGTCGTCGCGCCAGCCATCGAAGAAGTGCTCGGCGTCGTAGACGACGCGCTTGCCGTTGGCGGCGCAGAAGCCGACCGAGTCGGCGATCATCGCCAGGTTCTCCTCACGCGAGACCTTGGTCACCTTCTCCAGGTGCAGGCTCCAGGTCTTGCCGACCAGGGTCGCCGCCGGGGCGAAGCAGCCGACGAGGGCCGCGAGGCCCTCGTCCTCGGCGGCCTCCACCCCACGGCGCCGGGTCATGCCGAACGCGGCGATCGTCGCCTGCTCGAGCTCCTCGGCGGCGAGCATCTCGAACAGCTCCATCTCCTTCGGGTTGGAGCTCGGGAAGCCGGCCTCGATCATGTCGATCCCGAGCCGGTCGAGGGCGTGGACGACGCGCACCTTCTCGGCGGCGGACAGGGACATGCCCTGGCCCTGCATACCGTCGCGTAGCGTCGTGTCGTAGAGCTTGACTTCGTTCAAGGGGGTACTCCGATCACCGGTCCGTTGCGACCGGATTCGCGATCCGGCCCGATCGTCCTCGCGCACAACGGCGCGATCCGCGGCCGCTAGGCGGCAGCGGAGCCGGTAATTCGGCTGAGTGGGCCCGAGCGCGTGGGGCGCGAGGAAGCGAAGGCGACGAAGCGCATCAGGAAGCGACTTTACTCGGTTCGCCGACCGGGTCGAGCCATTCCGCGTACTCGGGGGCACGCCCGTGCAGCGCGTCCTCGTACTTCGCCTGGATCGCCCGGGTGACCTCACCCGGGCAGGTGATGGCGTGGTCGTCGATCTCGCGCACCGGCACCAGTTCGGCGGCGGTACCCGTCAGGAAGATCTCCTCCGCGAGGTAGAGCTCCGAGCGGCTGATGTCGCGCTCGACGACGGTGAAGCCGAGGTCCTGAGCCACCTGGATCACCGACTTGCGGCTGACCCCGTCGAGGATCGAGGCGGTATGCCCCGGCGTCAGGATCTCGCCGTCGCGGACGACGAAGATGTTCTCCCCCGATCCCTCGCAGACCATGCCGCGATCGTCGAGGAGGATCGCCTCGTCGTAGCCGGCGTTCGCGCTCTCGGTCTTCGCGAGAATCGAGTTCAGATACTGGCCCGAGGCCTTGGCATGCGGGATCAGGCCCGACGGAGCGATGCGCCGCCACGACGACACCTTCGCTCGCACGCCCTTGAGCTTGCTCTCCTCGCCCAGGTAGGCGCCCCAGGTCCAGGTGGCGATCGTCACCTCGACGGGGGAACCCTTCGCGAAGAGCCCCATCTCGCCGTAGCCGCGGAACGCGAGCGGCCTGATGTAGCAGGACGAGAGCCCGTTGCGCCGGATCAGATCGTTGGTCGCCTCGCGGAGCTCCTCGACGGAGTACGGGATGTCCAGGTAGTAGAGCTCGGCCGACTTGAGAAGCCTGTCGAGGTGCTCGCGGTGGCGGAAGACCGCGGGACCGTCGGGTGTCTCGTAGGCGCGGATGCCCTCGAAGACGCCGGTGCCGTAGTGGAGTCCGTGGCTGAGGACGTGGACCTTGGCGTCGTCCCAGTTGACGAACTCGCCGTTCATCCAGATCGTCTCGGCCTTCTCCACTTCGATCACCTCACTTCCGGTCGGGGGCAGACCAGTATTGCGAATGCCCCGGCCTCCGGGGTGGGGCTAAAGGGCGCCGAGAACGGCGTCGGTCATCTCCTCCGTGCCAACCGGCCGCTCGTCGCCGGTGCCGGTGTGGAGGTCGGCGGTGCGCAGGCCGGAGCCGAGCGCGCGTTCGACCGCAGTCTCGATGCGCTCGGCCCCGTCGGGATCGCCGAGACCGTGGCGAAGCATCATCGCCGCCGAGAGGAACGTGGCGAGCGGGTTCGCGGCCCCGGTCCCGGCGATGTCGGGCGCGGAGCCGTGGACCGGTTCGAAGACGCCGGGACCGTCCTCGCCGAGGCTGGCGGAGGGAAGCATCCCGAGCGAGCCCGTGAGCATCGCCGCCTCGTCGCTGAGGATGTCGCCGAACATGTTCTCGGTGACGATCACGTCGAAGCGGGTCGGGTCGGAGACGAGCTGCATCGCGCAGTTGTCGACGAGCAGGTGGTCGAGCTCGATGTCGCCGTGCTCGGTGGCGAGCCCGGTGACGACCTCGCGCCAAAGCCGCGAGGTCTCGAGCACGTTGGCCTTGTCGACCGAGGTCACCCGCGGCTTGCCGGTATCACCGGCGCGGCGGCGGGCGGCGTCGAAGGCGGCCAGCGCGATCCGCTCGACCTCCGCCCGCGTGTAGACGCACTCGTCGACGGCGGAGTCGGGCTCGCGCTCCTTGCGACCGAAGTAGATGCCCCCGGTCAGCTCGCGGACGACCAGCAGGTCGGTGCCGGCGATCCGCTCGCGGCGCAGCGGACTCGAGTCCAGGAGCGCGTCGATCGGCTTGACCGGGCGCAGGTTGGCGTACAGGCCCAGCCCTTTGCGGAGTCCGAGGAGCCCCTGCTCCGGGCGCGGGGCGTCTGGGTCGGTGGTGTCCCACTTGGGACCACCGACGGCACCCAGCAGCACGGCGTCAGCCTTCCGGCAGGCCGCGAGCGTCGATTCCGGAAGCGCGCTACCGGTCTCGTCGATGGCGACGCCACCGATCGGGTGCTCGGCGTACTCGTAGGCTCCAACCGCGTCCAGGAGTGTCCTCGCCGCCGCGACGATTTCGGGTCCGATCCCGTCGCCGGGGAGGAGAACGATGCTCGGTATCTGCTGGGAGGCGTCCATCGCGGCGCCGCACGGTAGCGGGCGGGTGACGACGGCGCTGAGTCGGCACCGGGTCCGCGCACCCACTTCCCGGGGCTCGGGCGGAGTAGGGTGCGCGCATCCGCCGTTTCGCGCGGCCGGACGGACACCATCCCACTGGAGGATTGCGAGATGCGAAAGACGGACTGGGTTCTGCTCATCGTCGGGCTGCTTGCCTGCGGCCTGATCGCCGCCGGCTGCGGCGACGACGGTGACTCGACCAGCGACACGGCGACGATCGAATCGACCGCGACCGATTCGACCGAGACCGCGACCGACGACACGACGTCCGCGGACACGACGTCCGGGGACAGCAGCGAGGTCAACACCGACGAGTTCCTCTCCAAGTGCCAGGATGCCGTCGCCGGCACCCCGGCCGAGGACGCCGGCAACCAGATCTGCCAGCAGGCAGCCGATGCGCTCGAGCAGTGCGCCGGCCAGGCCAACGACGACGCGACGATCCAGGCCTGCCAGGACGCGGCCGACCAGGCCGTCAAGCAGCTCGAGGCAACCGCGGGCTAGTCCCCGGTCTCGACCGACGCCGCTTGCCGGCGTCACGATCTGACGATTCGGCGCCGGCCTTCGAGCCGGCGCCGGTCGTTTCAGGGCTCGCTCAGGCCCTGGCTGCCGGCTTTCGCGCGGAGATGTTGAGCCGCACGTAGTCGAGCTCGGGATCCGGCCCCAGCCGCTCCATGACCGCGTCGAGCAGCACTCCACGCTGCTCCTCGGGCAGCAGCTCCGAGTGGGCGCCGAGGCAGACGCTGCGAATGAACTCCCGCGGCTCGGGGGGATGCACCGGGCGCGGCTCGAGCGCGCAGCTCACCTCCTCGAATCCGAGACCTTCGAGGATGCGCGCGGTCTCGGCCGGGGACGCGAAGCGATGCGGCTCGAAGTCGCCGACGTGCGTCGCGATCTCGGGGTGTTCGGCGATCACCTCGGCCACCGTCGCGTAGAAGCGGGCGACGTTGCCCTCGCCGCCGCACTGCGCCTCGATCCGTCCCCCGGGCCGCAGCGCCGCTCCTAACCGCTCGAAGAGCTGCCGGTGGTCGGTGATCCAGTGGAAGACCGCGTTGGAGAAGATCGCGTCGACCTCCTCGTCGAGGTCGAGGTCGAGCAGGTCCGCATGGATGTAGCTGACGCGGTCGTTGCCGAGCAGGTCGCGAGCCTCCTCGACCATCGCCGCGGAGCCGTCGACGGCGATCACACTCCCGTCGGGCAGGGCGTCGAGCAGGACCTCGGTCACGCGGCCGCTGCCGCAGCCGGCGTCGAGGACGGTCTCGTCGCCGCGCAGGCTGAGCCGCTCGACCACCGGCCGCGCCCACTCCTGCTGCGGGGTCGAGACGCGGTCGTAGGTGCCCGCGTCCCACTCGCGGGTGCCGCTACCGGCACCCGCCCCGGGGCTCGCGCTCATCGCAACCTCCTCAGATCGCGGTGGTCGGGCGACCGAGCATCGGGTGCGCGGCCTCGTAGGCGTCGATCGCCTCCGCGTCCTGGAGCGTGATCGAGATCTCGTCGTGGCCGCCGAGCAGGCGGTGCTTGACGTCCTCCTCGATCTCGAAGCGGACCACCCCGCCCTCGTAGTCGACCGTCTGGTCGTCGAGGTCGATGCGGGCCCGGCCTGCGGCGGCGATGCCGCGGCAGTGCTCCGGCGGCACGATCACGGCGAGCAGCCCGTTCTTCGTCGAGTTCGCGTAGAAGATGTCGGAGAACGACGGCGCGATCACGGCCTTGAAGCCGAAGTCGGCGATCGCCCAGACCGCGTGCTCGCGCGAGGATCCGGAGCCGAAGTTGGCGCCGGCGACGAGGATCGGGTTCGGCTCGAGCTCGATCTCGCCGTCACGGATCCAGTCGTAGAACAGGAACTCGCCGAACCCGGTGCGCTCGATCCGCTTCAGGAACTGCTTGGGGATGATCTGGTCGGTGTCGACGTCGGCTCGATCGAGGACCGAGACGTCGCCTTCGACCACCTCTACGGGATCCATCAGGAACGCTCCTTCCAACCGCGGATGTCGACGAAATGGCCCTCGACGGCTGCCGCGGCGGCCATCTGGGGGCTGACGAGGTGGGTGCGCCCGCCCTTGCCCTGCCGACCCTCGAAGTTCCGGTTCGAGGTCGAGGCGCAGCGCTCCCCCTCGATCAGGATGTCGGGGTTCATGCCAAGGCACATCGAGCACCCGGAGGCCCGCCACTCGAAGCCGGCGTCGCGGAAGACCCGGTCGAGCCCCTCCTCCTCCGCCTGCTTGCGGACTTGCTCGGAACCTGGGACGACCATGGCGCGGACGCTGTCTGCGACCTTGCGGCCCGAGACGAAGTCCGCGGCGGCGCGCAGGTCCTCGATACGCGAGTTGGTGCAGGAGCCGATGAAGACCCGGTCGAGGGCGATCTCGGTCATCGGGATGCCCGGCTCGAGCGCCATGTAGGAGAGCGCGCGTTTGGCGGTCTCCGGCTCGACGGGGCCATCGACCGAGTCGGGATCCGGGACCACGGAGGCGACCTCGGTGACCATCCCGGGGGTGGTCCCCCAGGTGATCATCGGCGAGAGCGACGAGGCGTCGATCTCGACCTCCTCGTCGAACGTCGCGCCCTCGTCGGTGCGAAGCTCGCTCCAGGAGGCGACGGCGGCGTCCCAATCGGCACCGGTAGGCGCCCCGGGCTTGCCCTCGACGTAGGCGAACGTGGTCTCGTCGGGGGCGATCATGCCGGCGCGGCCGCCGCCCTCGATGGTCATGTTGCACATCGTCATCCGGCCCTCCATCGAGAGTGCGCGGACGGCCTCGCCCGCGTACTCGACGACGTGGCCGGTCATACCGCCGGTCCCGAGGCGGCCGATCGTCGCCAGGATCATGTCCTTGGCGCCGACGCCCTCGGGCAACTGGCCCGTGTAGTTGATGCGCATCGTCTTCGGTCGCTTCTGCACCAGCGTCTGGGTGGCCAGGACGTGCTCGACCTCGGAGGTGCCGATGCCGAACGCGAGCGCGCCGAAGGCGCCGTGCGTGGAGGTGTGCGAGTCGCCGCAGACGATCGTCATCCCGGGCTGGGTGACCCCGAGCTCCGGTCCGATGACGTGGACGATGCCGCGGCGGTCGGAGCCGAGCGAGTAGAGCGGAACGCCGAACTCCCGGCAGTTGGCCTCGAGCTTCTCGACCTGCTTGCGGGAGAGCTCGTCGCGGATCATCCGGGCGACCGGCGTGTCGTCGGTGGGGACGTTGTGGTCGGCGGTCGCGAGCGTGCGATCGGGCCGGCGCACCTTGCGGTTCGCGAGCCGCAGCCCGTCGAAGGCCTGCGGCGAGGTGACCTCGTGGACGAGGTGGAGATCGATGTAGATGAGGCCGTCGGCCACCTCGTGGCGCTGCCAGATCTTGTCGAAGAGCGTTGTCGGTGTCATCTCGTTCCTTCTGTAGTCGGGTGGTAGGCCGGGGACCGGGCGTCTGGCGGCGGTCCCCGGGGCCTCTAGCTTCGCCGCAACCCCGCGGCAATCACGGCCAGCAGCCGCGCCGGCTCCTCCGCCGGGTTGCTCAGGTGGTGTGAAAGGTCGGCGTCGAAGGTCGCTGAATCGCCGGTGCTGAGGAGGTGGACCTCACCGTCGACGGCGAGCTCGACCTCCCCCTCCAGCACGACCACGGTCTCGCGGCTTCCCGGCTCGTGGATCGGCGGATCGCCTTCACCGCCGGTCGCGGTCCCGGGCTCGAGCCGGTGGATCGAGACGTCGCAGCGCTGTCCCGGCAGCGGCGGCGTCAACTCCTCGATCTCGTGGCCGCCGCGGGAGCTGCGCCGGCCGGCGCCGCGGCGGACGACGACGACGTGGCGGGTCTCGTCGAGCCGCAGGAGCTGCGAGAGGCTGAGCTCGAGGCCGTCCGCGATCCGCGCGGCCACGGCCAGTGTCGGGCTGCTCTCGCCGCGCTCGACCTGCGAGAGGGTCGCGGCACCGACACCGCAGCGCAGCGCTAGCTCCCGCAGGGACATCCCCATGCCTTCGCGCAGCGCGCGGATGCGCTGGCCCACCGCAGCGGGATCGGCGGGGTCGGCCGGGTCGGGCGGTGGGAGGTGCTGCGTCTTTTCGATCTCCGCCGTGCTCAAGATGCGCGTACGGTATCACATACATTCGTTCTGTATTCGGAGCACGCTGAGCGTGACTTCCAGACCTGTCACCCGAAAGCAGGGATCAGCGCCGCCTACGGGTGACACGTCGGCTCCGGTCCAAGCCACCTCGTGCCGTGGACCGAACCCGGCCGCTTCTTCTGCCGCTGCTGTCATCGTGTCGCCCTTCGCGTCCACCCGCGACCCCGCCGCATCCACGCACCTTGTTCCGAATCCAGTCCAAGCGCTCCTTCTGGGCGACCTCGGGCCTGCTCTTCCTGACCGTGCTCGCGGCAGGCGCCGGGGCGGTCGTCGTCGACAGGAGCGGCAACGGCGACGGCGCCTGGAAGCTCCCGCCGCATTGGCAGGCCGGCGTCAACTTCACCGCCTTCCTGCCGGACGCATACACGGGTCCCGACGCGGGCCGGGCGCTGGCGACCGCCCGAGCCGCCGGCGCGGAGCTCGTCGCGCTGACGCCGACGTCCTACATGGAGACGCCGGAGTCGACCGAGATCAAGGCCGACCCCCTCAAGACCCCGACCGACGCCAGCGTCCTCGCCGCGGCGAGGGAGGCGCGCCGGCTCGGCCTCGACGTCGCGATCAAGCCGCACGTGGACGTTCGTGATGGCACCTTCCGCGGCGAGATCCAGCCGCTCGACCGCGACGCGTGGTTCGCGAGCTACGGCGAGCTCGTCGATCGCTACGCGGAGCTTGCTCAGCGCGCGGGCGCGCGGTACTTCGTCATCGGCACGGAGCTGACGTCGATGAGTGGAGACGAGGAGCAGTGGCGCGATCTGATCGCTCGCGCGCGCCGGCGCTTCGACGGCAAGATCACGTTCGCGGCGAACTGGGTGGACGGCGCCGAGGCGATCACCTTCTGGGACGCGCTCGACATGATCGGGATCGACGCCTACATGCCGCTGGGGAGCGATCCCGACCCGACGACCGACGAGCTCGTGGCCGATTGGCAGCCCTACGCCGAGCGCATGCAGGCCCTGCACGAGCGCTGGGGTAAGCGCATCCTCTTCACCGAGCTCGGATACGAGAGCCGCCTCGGCACCGCGGCGCGGATCGATCACGGCGACCCGGCAGTGAGCGAGGACGCCCAGGCCACCGCCTACGAGGCCGCGTTTCGCGCCCTCACCCCACTGCCCTTCTTCCGCGGTATCTGGTGGTGGGAGTGGTCGGCGGAGGGCATCGGGATCGGCCCCGGCGACGCTGGATTCAGCCCCGAAGGCAAGAAGGCCGCCGACGTACTGGAGGCCTGGCAGGGATAGCCGGGCCGGCTAGCGCGCGCTCTTGGTCGGCCTGATCAGCATCTCGTTGACGCTGACGTGCGGCGGCTGGCTCAGCGCGAAGACGATGGCGCGGGCGATGTCCTCGGGGTCGAGGACCTTCTCGATCGCCTCGATCATCTTGTTCATCCGCTCGACGACCAGGGGGTTGTCGTTGTGGCCCTGCAGCTCCGTCGCCACCCAGCCGGGCTCGATCGCCGTGACCCGCACGTTGGCGAGCGCGCACTCCTGGCGCAGCGCCTCGGAGAAGCCGACGACCCCCCACTTGGTCATGTTGTAGACGCCGCTTCCCATCGCGGCGATACGGCCCGCGACCGAGGCGACGTTGACGATGTCGCCGCTCCCCTGGGCGCCCAGGATCGGCAGGGCGGCGTGGGTGCAGTAGAGGAGGCCCAGGAGGTTGACGTCGAGCATCTGCCGCCACTGCTCGGTGGGTGCGCCGGCGACCGGACCGAGCAGCATCACGCCGGCGTTGTTGATCAGCGCGTCGAGCCCGCCGAGCTCCTCGTGGGTCCGGGAGATGAAGGCGTTCGCCTGCTCCTCGTCGGTGATGTCGGTCTCGATCGCGAGCGCCCGGCCGCCCTCACCGTTGATCCGCTCCGCCAGAGCCTCGATCCGGTCCACGCGTCGCGCGGCGAGGGAAACCGCCGCGCCCTCGGCCGCGACGGCGAGCGCCGTGGCCTCTCCGATCCCGGAGGAGGCGCCGGTGATGGCGACCACGCGGCCTTCAAGGGACGACATGGATTGACCCTATCGCCAACGCCTCCCCGCGTCCCGGCCACCGGATTCGGCGGTGGGGCGCCGGACCCCGCGCTACGGGCCGGGCGGGAACGGTGAGGCGCTCGCCGCGTCGGCCACCACGGCCTCCGCCTCGCGGATCGCCGCGCCCTCGAGCGCGTTCGACAGCGCTCGCACGTAGGCACGCGCCGACGCCTCGATGATGTCGGTGGAGACGCCCTGGCCGGTCGCCAGACGGCCGTGGGCCCGGAGCATCACGGTCACCTCGCCGAGGGCATCGTCGCCCTCGCCGATCGCCGAGACCTCAAACCGGTTGAGCTCGCAATCGGTGTCGACGGCCGCCTGGATCGCGCTGAAGACGGCGTCGATCGGTCCGTCCCCCCCGCCCTCGCCGACGCTCTCGCCGCCGTCCGGGGTCGAGACCCCGACCTTGGCGACGGGTTCGCGGCGGGTCCCGGCCTCGACGTCGAACCAGGCCAGCTCGTACTTCTTCGAGGCCTCGCGCATCTCATCGGAGACGATCGCCTCGAGGTCCAGGGAGGTGACCTGCTTCTTCTTGTCAGCGAGCTCCTTGAAGCTCTTGAAGGCCTGGTTCAGCGCCTGACCCTCGACGACGAAGCCCAGCTGCTCCAGCGCGTCCTTGAGCGCGTGCCGGCCGGAGTGCTTGCCCAGCACGATCTGGTTGGAGTCCAGGCCCACGTCGCGCGCGTCCATGATCTCGAACGTCGTCCGCTCCTTGAGCACGCCGTCCTGGTGGATCCCGGACTCGTGGGCGAACGCGTTGCGGCCGACGATCGCCTTGTTCGGCTGCACGGAGTAGCCCGTGAAGCGCGAGACCATGCGGCTCGTGCGCGCCAGCTCGGTCGTGTTCAGCGTCGTGTCCAGGCCGTGGTCTGAGCGGCGCGTGCGCAACAGCATCACGATCTCCTCGAGCGAGCAGTTGCCGGCGCGCTCACCGATGCCGTTGACGGCGCACTCGACCTGCCGCGCGCCCGCCAGGACGCCGGCGAACGAGTTCGCGACCGCCAGGCCCAGGTCGTCGTGGCAGTGAACCGAGAGCCGCACGTCATGCAGCTCGGGGATCAGCTCGTAGAGCCGCTCCAGGTAGGCGGTGTACTCCGCGGGGGTCGTGTAGCCGACGGTGTCGGGGATGTTGATCACCCCGGCGCCCTCGGCGATCGCGATGGCGCAGACCTCGGCGGTGAACTCGACGTCGGCGCGGGTCGCGTCCATCGGCGAGAACTCGATGTCCTCGCAGAGCTCGCGGGCATGCGCGACGGCGGCCCGGGCCTGGCCCTTGACGTCCTCGCGATCGGTCCGCAGCTGATGCTCGATGTGGATGTCCGACGTCGAGATGAACGTGTGGATGCGCGGGCGCTCGGCGTCCTTGACCGCCCCCCAGGCGGCGTCGATGTCGCCCTTCTGGGTTCGCGCCAGCCCGCAGATCACCGGACCGGAGACCGACCGCGAGATCGCTTGGACAGCCTCGAAGTCGCCGGGCGAGGTGATCGGGAAGCCGGCCTCGATCACATCGACGCCCAGGCGCGCGAGCTGAGTCGCGATCTCGACCTTCTCCTGCGTGTTCAGCGAGATGCCGGGGGACTGCTCGCCGTCGCGCAGCGTCGTATCGAAGATCTGAACTCGATCGTGGCCCGCAACGGTCTTGGTTGTCGTCTCAGCAGCGCTCATGCCGCCTTCTCCTTCGCTTCAAGTCTCGATGTTCCCTTTTCTCTTGCGGCTATCGCGCCGCCCAGCGCTATTCCCCCCGGAGGGGGAGGAGAAGGAGAAGCGCGAGGCTGGAGGGCCGGCGGGTCATCGGGCAGGGACTCTAGCGGACGCGGGGAACCTCACCAGAGCGGAACGCGGAGAACGCACGATGACCACCATCCAGATCGAGTCCCGGACAGTCATCAAGGTCCTCCTGATCGCCCTGGTCGCGGTCGCGGCCGCAGCGCTCGCCCGCGAGGTCGTGAGCGACGTCCGAGACACGCTGCGCTGGCTCGTCTCGGCGATCTTCCTCTCCCTCGCGCTCGCCCCTGCGGTGGCGATCGTCGAGCGCATCAGCGTCAGGGGCCACAACCCTCCGCGCTGGCTGGCGATCCTGACCGTCTTCATCACGACCTTCTTCGTGCTCGTCTTCCTGATCCTCGAGGTGATCCCGCCCATGGTCGGCGAGGTCGAGGAGCTCGGCACGAAGGGCCCGACCTACGTCGAGGACGCCGAGCACTGGGCCGAGAACAACGACCAGTTCCGCGATCTCAACGACAAGTACCACTTGACCAAGACCCTGAGCGAGCAGACCTCGGAGCTGCCCGGCGTGCTCGGCGGCGCCGCCGGCGAGCTCAAGAGCATCACGCTCGAGATCCTCAAGAACGCGATCTCGGCGCTGACGATCATGGTCATCTCCTTCTTCCTCCTGCTCGAGGGGCCGGGGATGATCGATCGCTTCCTGCGGTGGCTCGGGGGCGAGCGCGAGCGCAAGGGGCGGCAGATCACCTCAGGGATCTACGCGGTGGTCCGCGGCTACGTGACCGTCAACCTCTCCCTGGCGGTGGTCGCCGGGCTGTTCACGTGGGGCATGCTCGAGATCCTCGGGGTCGACCTCGCGGTGCCGCTGGCGATCCTGATGGTCTTCTTCGACCTGATCCCCCTCGTGGGCCTGACGATCGGCGGCATCTTCATCGCGCTCGTCGCCGCCCTCCACGACTTCCCGACCGCGCTCCTGATCTGGCTGGTCGCGTTCCTCGCCTACCAGCAGCTCCAGGACCGCGTGGTGCAGCCGATGCTCTACGGCCGCGCCGTGCAGATCAGCCCGCTGGTCGCGATCCTCGCCCTCCTCGCGGGCGCGCAGATCCTCGGGATCCTCGGGGCCCTGCTCGCGATCCCCGTCGCCGCCTCGATCGGCGTGGTCTTCTCGATCCTGCGCGGCGAGGACGACAAGGATGCGGAGGCGGATGTCGGCGTCGGGTCCGCTCAGCCCTCGCCGAGCGGCGGCTGAGCGGCGGGCCCACCGCTCGCGCCCGACCCTTGCCCCTCCCCCTGATCGGGCTCGGCGCGGTGCGGCAGGTGCGGTCGGCTCCCGCCGTCGAAGCGCTCGTGTGCCCTCGCCATCTTCGCGGCGCCGTAGAAGCGCCGCGCCCACGGTGACTGCGGAGCGCCGAGGCGCGCGGCCCCGACGGCGGCGACCGGCCAGATGAAGAAGCCCACCGCTCCCATGCCGAACTTCTCCTTGAGGAAGTTCACGGCGGCGAGGACGAGCCCGAGGAGCCCCCAGAAGCCGACGGACGCGTGGACCGCGTCGGCGACGTCGTCGGCGGCGTCGATCCAGACCGAGAGCCCGAGCAGCCCGAAGCCGCCGATGATCGCGGCGACGACGACCGCGTCGATGGACTTGCGCCCCTCGTGCGACCAGTACACGTCCTTGAGCTCCAGCCAGAGAGCGAACTCGTCGAGCGTCAAGCCCATCCCGACGCCGAAGAAGACGGCGGCGATCTCGTGTCCCGGCGGCCCCGGGTCGAGGGCGATCGCCACCCAACCCGAGAGCATCATCGTGATGATCCCCCAGACGAGGTGATGGATATGGGTGCCGCCGACCTCGACGTTGCCGGGCCACCAGCTCACCTGCGCGCGGATCATGTGTGCGCTCGTGCGGATGAACGCGAACGAGCCCAGGAAGGCGCAGAGGAAGAGGAACGCCGGGAGCTTGCCGGCGTCGACGATGTAGGTGTCGAACGTGCTGCCGAAGCTCGCGACCGCGGCGCCGCTCACGGCGTCAGGACGACCTTGCCGACGTTGCGCCGCTCGTGGATGAAGCGATGCGCGTCAGGGGCGCGATCGAATGGGAACGCCTCGGCAACGACCGGGATCAGCGCGCCGGATGCGAAGTCTTCCCGGAGCGGGTCGATCGCACGCTCGAGGCTTCCCTCCCGCTCCCACCAGGAGAGCATGTTGAGACCGAAGACCCCCTTGTTCTCGTTCATGATCGCCATGCTCTTCCACCAGGGCATGGTCGCCGTCAGCATCCCCGCGAGGCCGCGCACTGCCCCGGGGATGTTGCGTTTCTCGCCGGTCGAGACCTCGCTCAACCCGAAGCAGATGAGCCGCCCGCCCGAGCGCAGCAGCCGGTAGTCCTTGCGGAAGCTCGTCGGCCCGATGGCGTCGAAGGCGATGTCTATCCCCTCCCCGCCGGTGATCCGCATCACCTCGGCCTCGAAGTCCTGGTTGCGGTAGTCGATGGCGTGGTCGACGCCCTGCGCGCGGATCGCCTCGTGCTTGGAGGCGGACGCGGTCCCGAAGATCTCCGCGCCGCGCGCCTTCGCGATCTGGGTCGCTGCGGTGCCGACGCCCCCTCCCGCCGCCTGGATCAGCAAGCGATCGCCCTCGCGCAGCCCTCCCATCAGGACGATCCCCGCGTAGGCGGTCGCGTAGTTGACCGGAACAGCGGCGCCCTGCTCGTAGGACATCGACTCCGGTAGCGGGATCACGTCCCCCGCGCCCGCGGTGACCAGCTCCGCGTATCCGTTGAACTTCGTCCCCGCCATCACCCGGTCGCCGGCCGAGATGCCTTCGACACCGTCACCGACCGTCTCGACGTCGCCCGCGACCTCATAGCCGACGACCGCCGGCAGCTTCGGGGCGTCGGGGTACATGCCGGTCCGCGCCAGCAGGTCAGCGAAGTTGATCCCAGCGGCCTTGACGGCGATCCGGACCTCGCCGGGACCGACGGGGGGATCCGGGCGCTCCTGGACCTTCAAGACCTCCGGTCCTCCGACCTCGGTGATGACCACGGCGCGCATCGGCCATGAGCCTATCCATGCACCGGCGGCGCCGGGGCCGAGCGGGACGCGCGACTGCCGGCCGCCGTGGCCCCCGGCTAGAGGTCGATGGCGCGGCCGGCCGAGAAGCCTTCGCGGTCGGTGATCGAGTCGATCACTTCCCCCGGGACGGCGGCGTCCGTCGTCAGCGTCATCACGGCCTCGACGCCGTCGGTCTCCGCGCCGACCGCGGCGGAGACGATGTTGACTCCGTGCTCGCCGAAGGCCGAACCGACGAGGCCGATCATCCCCGGCTTGTCGGCGTAGCGGAAGACCGCGAGGTGCTCGGACATCGGCAGGTAGAAGCTCTGCCCCCAGACGCCGACGAGGTAGGGGTCGTTGCGCGGGCCGACACCGGTGCCGGAGACCTCGATCGTCTCCCCCCCGGCCTCGACCTTGACGGTGATCAGCTCCGTGAAGTCCTGCGAGGAGCTGGCAGCCGTCTCGATGAGGTCGATCCCACGCTCCTCGGCGACCCCGAGGGCGTTGACGAGGTTGACGGGCTCCTCCGTGTGCCCGGAGAGGATGCCCACGAGCGCCGAGATCCCGAGCAGGCGGATCTCGTGGTCGGCGAGCGGGCCGCGCACCTCGACCTCGACCCGGGCGACCGCGCGGTCGCCGAGCCCCGCCGCGAGGCGGCCGAGCTTCTCGGTGAGAGGCACGAACGGCGCGAGCGCCTCCATCGTCTCCGGCCTGACCGCGGGGATGTTGACCGCGTTGGTGACGACGCCCCCGGTCAGCGCCGCGACGACCTGCTCGGCGGTGTCGGTGCCGGCGCGATCCTGCGCCTCGGCTGTGGAGGCCCCGAGGTGCGGGGTGACGACGACGTCGTCACGGCCGAAGAGCGGATGCTCGGTGGTCGGCTCCGCCGGGAAGACGTCGAGCGCCGCACCGGCGACCTTGCCGCTGTCGAGGGCGGCCTCGAGCGCATCGAGGTCGATCAGCTCGCCACGAGCGCAGTTGACGATCCGGACCCCGTCCTTCATCTCCGCGAAGGCCTCGGCGTCCAGCCAGTTGATCGTCTCCGGCGTCTTCGGCAGGTGGATGGTG
The DNA here is from genome assembly GCA_020636895.1 of Thermoleophilales bacterium. Classification (GTDB taxonomy): domain Bacteria; phylum Actinomycetota; class Thermoleophilia; order Solirubrobacterales; family 70-9; genus RHKX01. The sequence continues at coordinate 1,132,178 of JACJWZ010000001.1, forward strand.
ATCAGGTCGGCGCGGCTGTAGAGCTCCTCGCTCGTCTCAACGCCCTCGACGCCCAGCTCCTTGAAGCGCTCGGGGGTGACGAACTTGTCGAACGCGATCACGTCCATGTCGAAGGCGGCGCCACGGCGGGCCACGAGCTGGCCGATCCGGCCGAAGCCGATGACCCCGAGGGTCTTGCGGTAGAGCTCGTTGCCCCCGAAGCGCGAGCGCGCCCACTCGCCGTGGATCAGTGTCTCGTGCGCCTGCGGGACGTTGCGGAACAGCGCCAGCGCGAGAGCCAGCGTGTGCTCGGCGGCGGCGACGGAGTTCGACTCAGGCGCGTTGGCGACGACGATGCCGCGCTTGGTGGCGGCCTCGATGTCGACGTTGTCGACGCCGGTGCCGGCCCGGCCGATCACCCGCAGGCGATCACCCTTGGCGATCAGGTCGGCGGTCATCTTCGTCGCCGAGCGGATCACGATCGCGTCGAACTCGCCGATCCTCCGCTCGAGCTCGCCGTCGGGCCAGTCGGTGCCGATCTCGACGTCGAACTGCTCCTTCAGGAGCTCGACGCCGGGGTCGGCGATCTTCTCCTTGACCAAGACCTTCGGCCGCTCAGGGCTCACGCGTGCGTCCTCTCGTCGTTGTCGATCAGCCAGTCGATCGAGGCGGTCAGCGCCTCGAGGTCGCTGGTCTCGATGCTGGGGAACATCCCGATCCGAAGCTGGTTGCGGCCCAGCTTGCGGTACGGCTCGGTGTCGACGATCCCGTTCGCACGCAGCCCGGCGGCGATGGCTGCAGCGTCGATCGCCTCATCGAAGTCGATCGTGGCGACCACGTCGGATCGCTGCCCGGGATCGGTCACGAAGGGGGTCGCGTGCTCGGACGCGTCGGCCCACCCGTAGACGTGGTCGGCGTTCGCGCGCGAGCGACCCGTTGCGAACTCGAGACCGCCGCTGGCGTTCATCCAGTCGAGCTGCTCGGCGAGCAGGATCAGCGTCGAGAGCGCGGGTGTGTTGTAGGTCTGGTCTTTGAGGGAGTTCTCGAGCGCGGTGCTGAGGGAGAGGGACTCCGGCTGCCACCGGGCTCCTGCGTCGGCGCCATCGAGCTCGCCGATCCTCTCCAGCGCGGCGGGGCTCATGACGGCGAGCCAGAGACCGCCCTCGGAGCCGAACCCCTTCTGCGGGGCGAAGTAGTAGGCGTCGCACTCGGCCAGCTCCACCGCCAGCCCACCGGCGCCCGAGGTTGCGTCGATGAGGACGAGCGCGTCTCCGGAGCCCTCCGGACGCCGCACCGGCACCGCAACGCCGGTCGAGGTCTCGTTGTGGGCCCATGCGATGACGTCGGCGGCTGGATCCCCAACCGGATCGGGAGCGCTTCCGGGGTCCGCCGCGACAACTATCGGGTCGGCCAGGAAAGGGGCTCCGGCCGTCACCTTCGCGAACTTCGACGAGAACTCCCCGTAGGTGAGGTGCAACGAGCGCTCGCGGATGAGGCACGCCGCCGCGGCGTCCCAGAACGCGGTCGTGCCGCCGTTGCCCAGCACCACCTCGTAGCCGTCGGGGGCGCTGAAGAGCTCGCTGATCCCGCTGCGGACGCGACCGACGAGGTTGCGCACCGGAGCCTGCCGGTGGGAGGTGCCCAGCAGCTCGCCGGCCGCAGCGAGAGCCGCCAGACCCTCCGGCCTGACCTTCGAGGGGCCGCAACCGAAGCGCCCGTCGGCGGGCCTCAGCTCTGCGGGGATCTGGATGGCGTCGGTCTCGGTGGGGGCCATGAGCGGCGACAGGTTACGGACTCGCCGGGCGCCGCCGTCAGCACGCGGCTCGGAGCAGGCCTGCGGCTATGTTGTCGGCGGTGCACGCTCCGCCGAGACTCCGCCCGCTTGCGATCGGCGAGATCGTCGACACCGCGGTCAGCATCTACCGCGCCCACGCCGTCTCGCTGTTCCGCATCGTCGCCCTGATCATCGTGCCGTTGCAGGCGCTCGCGTTCGTCGTCGGCGTGGCCACCATCGACGATCCGCAACAGATCTTCGGCGGCGGGTTCGACGGCAGTGGCTCGCGCCAGGCGCCGGACACCAGCGCCGCCGAGGTGATCGGCAACATCGGCGTCTCGATCCTCAGCACCGTCGCGGTGCTGCTCACGGTCGCCGCCTGCTTCCAGGCGACGCGAGACGCCTACCTCGGGTCCGAGCCCGACCCCCGCGAGTCGCTTCGCTACGCGTGGTCGCGGATCGGATCGCTGGTCTGGCTCATCGTCCTCATGGGCTTCCTGCTCTTCTTCGCCTTCCTCGCCCTGGTCGTGCCCGGGATCTGGCTCTCCGTCTCCTGGAGCATGGCCATCCCGGTGATCCTGGTCGAGCGCGCCCGCGGCTGGAACGCGCTGAAGCGCTCGTTCCAGCTCGTCCGCGGACGCTGGTGGCAGACGCTCCTGGCCCTGATCGTCGCGTTCGTCCTCGCCGCGATCGTCCAGTTCGTCCTCGCCTTCCTCGTCGGGCTGGTGGTGATTGTCGGCGACACCGACAGCGTCGTGCTCGCGGTTTTCCTCAACACCGTCACCTCGGCGATCTCCTCGGTCATCACGACCCCGTTCATCGCCGCCATCTACGTGCTCGTCTACTACGACCTGCGCGTGCGCAAGGAGGGGTACGACCTCGAGCTGATGGCGAGCGGACTCGGCGACGCGCCGCCCGCGGGCTCGGCGCTGCCCCCGCCGCCACCACCCCCCATGCAAGCCCCGCCGCCGCCTCCGCCGACCGCACCGCCACCCCCACCGCCGCCCGAGTGACGGAGCCTTCCTCCGAGGCCGCACGGCGCGCCGCCCGCGAGATCCTCGGCGAGCCGCGCTTCGGCGGCGATGGCGGTGGTTCCTTCGTCGACGACGCGCTGGACGCGATCCTGAAGCCGATCGAGAAGGCGATCGATTGGCTCCGTGGCCTCGGGCTCGGGGACTCGATCGACCTCGGGATCCCCATCCCCTTCTGGCTGATCGTGCTCGGGGCGGCCGCGGCCCTCCTCGTGCTGGGCGCCCGGGCGCGGCGGCGGCGCGCGGCGCGCGACGACGTCTCGGCCCGTGGACTGGGGATCGCCGCCGGGACCGACCCGGCGGAGCTCGAGCGCCTCGCCGACCGCGCGGAGGCCGACGGCGACGCCGCGCTCGCGGTGAGGCTCCGGTTCCGGGCCGGCGTGCTCAGGCTGGCGGCGACCGGCGCGCTCCGGCTCCGCCCCTCGACGACCGCCCGCGAGGTGGCCACCGACCTCGCCTCGCCGGAGATGGACTGGATCGTCGACCGCTTCGAGCGCATCTCCTACGGGGGCGAGCGGGCCACGCCGGACGACGCGCGCGGCAGCAGGGAGCGCTGGGGCCGACTCACCGCGGCGGTGCGCTCGTGAACTCGCTGCGCGGGGTCCGCCGCAGTTGGCGCGGACTCCCCACGGGGATCCGCGTCGCGATCGCGGTGGTCAGCGGTCTGATCGCGCTCAACCTGGCGGCGCTGATAGCCGACGCCGCCGATCGCTCGGGCCCGCAGGGTCCCCCCTCATCCGTCACCTCGACCGGGCCCGACGGCCTCGCCGCCTACGAGTCGCTGCTGCAGCGCTTCGGCCACCCCACCGAGCGGCTCGACGGCGACCTCAGCGACGGCGGGCTCGATCCCGGCGCCACCCTCGTGGTCCTCCAGCCCGATGCGCTGTCGCAGGAGCAGGTGGACTCACTCCGTGAGTTCGCCCAGTCCGGCGGCAGGTTGGTGATCGGCGGCGCCGAGCTCTCCCCCGAGGAGCTCGTGGTCGACGATCCGCCGGCCGCCGCGCCCCTGCCCGCCGACCCGGTCCTGCCGCCGGGCTTCGCCGGGGAGGGGGTGAGCAGCGACGCCACCCGTGTGCGCACCGCCGGCCTCGGCTCCTGGCGAAGCGACGACGCCCCGCCGGGGACGGGAGAGCTGATCGTCACCCGCTCCACCGGCTCAGGCGAGGTGCTGCTGCTAGCCGACCCGAGCGCCGTTCAGAACGAGTACCTCGGTGACGCCGACAACGCCGGCTTCGCGCTGGCTCTCGCCGGAGGGCCGGGGCGGGCAGTGCAGTTCGCGGAGGGCCTGCGGGGCTCCGGCCGGGGGCTCGCCGCGATCCCCGGCTCCTGGCGGCTCGCTCTCGGTCTCCTCGCGCTCGCGGCGCTGCTCTGGCTGGCGGCGGCGGTGCGGAGGGTCGGCGCTCCCGACGGCGGCGGGCTGCAGCCGTCTCCCCCGCGGGGCGAGTACGTCGATGCGCTCGGATCCCTGCTCTCCCGCAGTGGCGGCGAGCGCGAGCTGACCGAGGCGATCCGCGCCGCCGCGAGCCGGGAGATCACGCGGCGAAGCGGCCGGGCGCCATCGCGCTCCGAGGAGCTCGCGGCCGCAGCGGTCGCCGGCGGAGCCTCGGAAGCGGACGCCGCCATGCTCGCGACGGGCGCCTCCGACCGCGACGGAATGGTGGCCGCGGCACGCGCGCTCGCCGCGGTAGGCGATGATCCGGCCGAGGAAGGAGGATGAGGCCATGCGGGACATAGCCGAGGAGCTGAGGAGCGCCGTCGCCGAGGTCGTGGTCGGCGCCGGTGAGCTGACCGGGCGGATGATCGTGGCGCTGGTCTGTGGCGGCCACGTGCTGCTCGAGGGGCCACCCGGGACCGCGAAGTCGCTTCTCAGCGAGACGTTCGCCCGGGCCACGGGCCTCGACTACGCCCGGATCCAGTTCACGCCCGACATGCTCCCCTCGGACGTGACCGGCACGATGACGCTGCGCGGCGGCGAGCTCGGGTTCCGCCCCGGACCCGTGTTCACGAACGTCCTCCACGCCGACGAGATCAACCGGACCCCTCCGAAGACCCAGGCGGCCCTGCTCGAGGCGATGCAGGAGGGGCATGTGACCGTCGATGGGGATCCGCAGGAGCTGCCCCGGCCCTTCCTGGTCATCGCGACCCAGAACCCGATTGAGTACGAGGGCACCTACCCGCTGCCGGAGGCCCAACTCGACCGCTTCCTGATGCGGCTCGAAGTTCCCTACCCATCGCCGGAGGAGGAGCTCGAGATCCTCCGCCTCCCGCGCTCGGGGATCGTCTCCCGCGGCCTCTCCACCCACCCCGGCGGCCTCGCTGGGCGGATCGCCGCCGCCCGCGGCCAGGCCGACGCCGTCGAGGTGGCTCCGGAGGTGCTCGGCTACGTCGTCGCGATCGTGCGCCGTACCCGCGAGCTGCCGAGCGTCGAGCTCGGAGCTTCGCCACGCGCCGCCGTCCACCTCACGGCCGTGGCGAAGGCGAGCGCGCTCCTCGCCGGACGCGCGTTCGTCACCCCCGACGACGTCCAGGCCGCGGCCGAATCCGTGCTTGCCCACCGGCTCGTCCTGACGCCGGACGCCGAGCTCGAACGCCATTCGGCCGCCGCTTCGGTGCGCACGGCGCTCGCCGACGTCCCCGTCCCGCGCTGACGCGGTGAGGCTGAGTCCGACTCCGAGAGCCGCCGCGCTGCTGGCGCTCGTGGCGTGCTCGGCGCTCGTGCTGCCGGCGGCGCTCGCGGTCCTGGCGGCGCTGGCTCTGCTCGCGGCCATCGTCTACGACGCGCGCTCGGTGCCGGACCCGGGACTGCGCCGCGATGTCTCGCAGGTGCTGAGCCGCGGCGTGCGGCAGCCGCTGACGATCACCGCCGAGGCCCCGGGACCGGCCCTACAGGTGCGCCAACCCGCACCCGGCGGGCTCGCGGTGGAGCCCGCCGAAGGCGACGGCGGGCTCGACGCCGAGCTCCTGCCGATCGCCCGGGGGCGGCACACCCTGCCCGGGTTCGGCAGTCGCGTCGAGGGAAGTCTCGGGCTCGCGGCCCGCTACCCGGAACCGGGCGGGGGAACCGAGGTCGACGTCTACCCGGACCTGCCGAACGCCCGTCGCCTGGCGCTGGCCGTTCGCCGTGGTCGCCTCGGCGATCCCGGGCTGCGCGCCCTCGGCCCGCTCGGCCTCGGAACCGAGTTCGAGTCGATCCGCGAGTACTCGCCCGACGACGACATCCGCCGCGTGAACTGGCGGGCGACGGCGCGCATGGGCCGCCCGATGAGCAACGAGTTCCGGCTCGACCAGGACCGCGACGTCCTCTGCCTGATCGACGCCGGAAGGCTGATGGCCGCACCCCTCGGTGACAGGAGCCGGCTCGATGCGAGCCTCGACGCGGTCACGGCCGTCGCGCTCGTCGCCGACGAGCTCTCCGATCGTTGCGGCGGCCTCGTCTTCGACTCGCGGATCCGTCGCAAGCTCGAGCCGCGCCGCGGCGGTGGGCGCGGCCTGATCCGCGCGCTCCATACCGAGCAGCCCTCCGGCGAGGACAGCGACTACGAGCTCGCCTTCCGGTCGCTGGGAGCCACCAAGCGGGCTCTGGTGCTCGTCTTCAGCGATCTGATCGACGCGACAGCGGCGCGCAGCCTGATCGCGGCGGTGCCGATGCTCGCCCGCCGCCACGCCGTCGCGGTCGTGACCCCACTCGACCCCGACATCGACCTCGCCGCTCACCGGGCCCCGCGCGCCGCGACCGACGCGTACCGCATGGTCGCCGCGCTCGACGTGCTCGAGGCGCGCGCCGGCGCCGCCGCGCGGTTGCGGAGCGCCGGCGCCGTCGTCGTCGAGGCGCCCCCGTCGGCTCTCGCCGGCGCCGCGGTGCGAGCCTACGTGCGCGCGAAGCTGCGGGCGCGGCTCTGAGCCGTTGCCGGCCGACCCGCCAGCAGGATCAGACCCCAGTAGATCCCGCCGAGGGTGAGCCCGATGAGGACGGCGGCGCCGGTGCTCACCTCCCTCCGGCTGACCAGGCCCTCGACGAGTCCGGCGACGAGCAGCCAGGGGACGGTGCCGATCACGATCAGGACGGCCTCCCGGGCCTCGGCGGCGAGGGCCGCGGTGCGTGTGCGCCCGCCGGGCCGGATCATCGCCCGGCCCATCGCCAAACCCGCGGCCGCGCCGGCGGCGATGCACGAGAGCTCGAGGACGCCGTGAGCGAACACGAACTGGGTGATCGCCGCGCCGTTGCCGGCGTCGACGGCGATCCCGATCACGGCCCCGAGGATGAGCCCGTTGTAGGCGACGATGACCACGGTCCCGATCCCGGCGAGGATCCCAGCCGCGAACGCGAGCAGCGTCACCCCGACGTTGTTGGTGAAGACCTCCGTCGAGAACGCGGCCGCGTCCCCGGTGCTGAGGCCGCCGCCGCTGACATCGGGAGAGACCGCGCCGCGGAACATCTCCGGAACGACGCCGATGGCGGCGCTCGGGTCGGTCAGACCCCAGAGGGCGCCGAGGGCGCCGAAGCCGACCAGCAGGGCGACAGCGAGGGCAAGCTCCCGGCCGCGCTCGTGCAGGCGGCGCCAGTACCCGCGGCCGAAGATCTCCAGGAAGCCGCCCCGCTCCGAGCCCGACCCGGCGTAGACGGCGGCCCTGGCGCGGATCACGAGCGTGGTGAGGCGCGACGTGACCGGGTCTTCGGGGAAGCGCCGCCGCGCGTAGGCGAGGTCGGCGGCGGCGGCCCGGTAGAGGCCGCCGAGGCGCCGCACGCCATCGGCTCCGAGGCGCTCGGGCCGGGCGCCCGCGCGGCTGACGAGCTGCTCGAGCTCGCGCCAGGAGGGCTCTCCGGCCCGCACGAAAGCCGCTACGTTCACCGGCGATGGAGTATCAGGATCGGGCGACGATCGGTACCCCGGAGGCGGTGGAGCTCGAGTTCGTGCTCGCGGGCGTCGGCTCCCGCGGCATCGCCGCGGCGATCGACTTCGGCATCCAGTTCTCGCTCCTGTTCGGGATCTTCATCGTCGCCTCGCCGCTGGCCGCGCTCGGAGGCGACGCGTTGACGATCATCGTCTTCTCGCTCGCGACCTTCTTCATGCTCTACGTCTTCGACGTCCTCTTCGAGGCGTTCCGGGGCGGCCAGACGCCCGGCATGCAGGTGATCGGGCTGCGCGTGATCCGCGACGGCGGCGAGCCCGTCGACCTGCGCTCCGCCGCCATCCGCAACATCGTCCTCCTCGTCGACGGCCCGCTGACGCTGTGGGGCGCCGGCATCACCAGCATCGTCCTCAGCAAGGAGAACAAGCGGCTCGGCGACATGGCCGCGGGCACGCTCGTCATCCGCGAGCGCTTCCCGGCGGAGCCACCCCCGCCGCCCCCACCGCGGCCGGGTCTCCCACCTCCCCCACCGCCACCGGACCTGAGCGCGGGCTGGGACGTCGGCGCCGTCACCGCTGCGGACATGACGGTCGTGCGCCGCTTCATGATCAGGCGCTTCGATCTGAAGCCGGAGCCTCGCGCCCGGGTCGCCGGCGAGATCGCCTCGCGGCTGCATGGAAAGGTCGCGGGTCCGGTGACGCCGATGGGAGACGAGGCCTTCCTCGAGCAGCTCGTGCGCGCCTACGACCGGCGCTGAGGCGCATCCCGCGGCGTCAGCCCCCTGAACGGGTAGGGTCCGCGCTGCTCACCGGCTGATGGGAGCCGGGACCCGATCTAGGAGGAAGTTTGCAATGGAGGTAGCCCTCGATAACCAGGGGAGCACCGCGAAGATCAGGAACCCAGTTCTTGTCGCGGTGTTCAGCCTGATCACCCTGGGGATCTACGCGCTCTACTGGTGGTACCAGGTGAACCGCGAGATGGTCGACTACGGTCGCGCCCAGCAGGTCCAGGGCCTCGGGGACAACGCGTGGATGTCGTTCCTGGCGTTCTTCCCGGGCGGTTTGATCCTCGTCCCGCCGATCGTCTCGCTCTACAACGGCGTCGGCCGCATGCAGCGGACTCAGGAGGTTGGCCTGGGGACCAAGACCATGAGCGGGTGGGTCGTCCTCGGCGTCATCGTCGGCGGATTCATCATCCCGTTCCTCGGGCTCGTCGCATACGGCTACATGCAGGCGGAGCTCAACAAGGTCTGGGAGAACATCCAGCGCGGCGGTGCCCAGCTCGGCGCCGGCTCCTTCCAGTCCGGCGATCCCTACTCGACGGAGGCCTACCACCCGGCGGGCCAGGGCGAGGACCCGCCCCCGCCCCCGCCTCCTCCGCCCAGCGCGTAAGGGCGGCAATCCGGTTCGGCCGGGAGGCCTGCGAGCTCAGAACAGCTCGTAGGCCTCCTTGGCCAACGTGAACCCGCGACCCGTCTCCGTATCGGTGCAGGTCATGCCGGTGGCGGCGCTCTCGCAGCGCAGCAGCCCCGCGGCGATCGACTGCCCGTAGGGAAGCGTCTCGCCGCCTCCGAGCGTTGAGTCGTTCGCGCAGACGAACTGCGGCGCGGCGCCGGCGCTGAGTTCGATCCCCTGGCCGTAGTCCCCGGGGCAATCCGACGGCTTGGGGGGCGGCGACCAGTCGCGGTCGCCGATGTCGCAGCGGACGCTGCTGGGGTCGATCGCGCAGCCGATGTTGCCCGTCGGCGAGGCGAAGGTCGTCAGCTCGCTGACCTCGATGTCGGCCGACGGCGGCGCGCCGTCCTCGGTCGTCGTCGTCGTGGTCGTCGTCGTGGTCTCCCCCGTCGACGTCGAGTCCGTCGCCGTCACCTCCTCGGTGATCGTCACGACCGTGCCGGCGTCGATTCCATCGTCGCCCGAGGAACCGCCGCAGGCGCCCAGCGACAGCGCAGCGAGAACCGTCAGGCCGATCGTCGCGGTGCGATTCAACACCGGGGCCACCGCCGGGATCAGTCGTCGATCCAGGCCATCATCGAGCGCAGGTCGCCGCCGACCTTCTCGATCTTCGCGTCCTTGGCCTCCGACCGCATCCGGTCGAAGTTCTCGCCGCCGGCGCGGTTCTCGGCAATCCATTCCCTGGCGAACTCGCCCGACTGGATGTCGGCCAGGATCTGGCGCATCGCCGCGCGGGTGTCGTCGGTGATCACCTTCGGCCCGCGGGTCATGTCGCCGTACTCGGCCGTGTTCGAGATCGAGTGGCGCATCCCCTGGATGCCCTTCTCGTACATCAGGTCGACGATCAGCTTGAGCTCGTGCAGGCACTCGAAGTACGCCAGACGCGGGTCGTAGCCGGCCTCCACGAGCGTCTCGAAACCGGCCTGGACGAGCTCGCTCGTGCCGCCGCAGAGCACCGCCTGCTCACCGAACAGATCGGTCTCGCACTCGTCCTTGAAGGTCGTCTCGATGACCCCGGCGCGGGTGCCGCCGATGCCCTTGGCATAGGCGAGGACGAGGTCGCGGGCGTTGCCGGTCTCGTCGGCGTGGACGGCCATCAGGCAGGGGACGCCGCGGCCCTCCTCGTACTGGCGGCGGACGAGGTGACCGGGGCCCTTCGGGGCGACCATGCCCACGTCGACGCCGGGGGGCGGCTCGATCTGGTCGAAGTTGATCGCGAAGCCGTGGGCGAACATGAGCAGGTTGCCCTCGGAGATCCCGTCGGCGATCTCCTCGTTCCAGATGTCGGCCTGGCGCTCGTCCGGGAGCAGGATCATGACGACGTCGCCGCGGCTGGCCGCGTCGGCGACGTCGAGCACCTCGAGGCCCTGCGCCTCGGCCTCGGCGCGGCTGGCGGAGTCGGGGCGGAGACCGACCACGACGTCGACGCCGGAGTCCTTCAGGTTGAGCGCGTGGGCATGGCCCTGGGAGCCGTACCCGAGGATCGCGACCGTCTTCCCCTCGAGAGGTGCGAGATCGGCGTCGTCCTCGTAGAACATCGTGCTCAGCTCGTCGCTCATCCTTCTCCTTCGTAGGCGGTATTCGCCGCTCTTTCCGTCAAGTGCGGTCGCCCAGCCTACAGACGGGACGCAGGCAGACGGATCCGTCAGGACCCGTCGGTCAGGCGCCCGACACCAGGCGGACCTCGAGACCCGGCAGATCGGCGAAACCGCGGCTGTCGGCAGTGACGACGATCCGCTCCGTCGCCAGCGCCGTCGCGGCGATGATCAGGTCGTGCGCACCGCGAGGTCGCCCGGTTCTCCGGACGTGCGCCATCAGGCTCGCATGCGTCTTGGCGACGGCGGCGGTGTAGTCCTCCGCCGTGATCTCCGAGACGATCCGGTTGATCAGCTCGACTCTCCGGGGATGGCGGGAGACATCGGCGAGCTCAACTCCGACGAGAAGCTCGGCTATCGACGCCGTCGCAAGCGCGACGTCGTCGCCGTCACCCAGGGCCTCCACAAGGGAGCGGTCACCCCGCTCGATGGCGATCAGGGCAGTCGTGTCGAGGATCAGGCGTGCCACGGCCGCTCGTCTTCGACGAGCAGGGAGCGAATCGAACCGAGATCCTCCGCGAGGTCACGGTCAAGCGCGAGCTCCTCGATCGCCAGCCTGATCGCGCCTCCGTTGGCGGTCGGTGGCGGGCCGATGGTGGCGACGGGTCGTCCGCGGCGTTCGATGACGTAGGCATCGCCGCTGCGATCGACCGCATCAAGAAGCTCGGCGAAGCTTCGCGACGCCTCGGTGGCGGTGATCCTCTTCACGTACATCAGATTATCTGATTAGTCGATCTCACTGGAGCATCAAGCGCCGGAGGGCACATGGCATGCCCTTACTGACCCCGGGGCTCGACGCGGTGCCCCCGCTTCTGGCCGGACGCGCTAGAGGAGCCGCCGCTGCAGCTTGCCGCTGGCCGTGCGCGGGAGCTCCTCGCGGAAGCGGACCTGCTTCGGTACCTCGTGGCGAGCGAGGCTGCCGCGGGCATGGTCGAGCAGCTCCTCCTCGCTCACCTCGGCGCCGGGAGCTGTGACGACGTGAGCGACGACGCGTTGGCCCCATTCGCGGTCGTCCTCGCCGACGACGCCCGCGTCCGCGACGCCGGGATGCGAGCGCAGCGCGTCCTCCACCCGCACCGGGCGCACGTTCTCGCCGCCGCTCACGATCAGGTCGCCACGGCGGCCCTCGAGGTACAGGAAGCCGTCCTCGTCCATCCGCCCGAGGTCACCGGTGTGAAGCCAGCCGTCGGCGGCCTTGGCTCCGGGCGCGACGTTCGGACCGCGGACGCGGATCTCGCCGGCCTCGACTGCGACCTCTATGCCGAGAAGCGGGCGGCCCGCAGACCCTGGGTGCTCCTGAGCCTCACCCGGCGCCAGCGTGCAGACCTGAGAGCAGGCTTCGGTGAGCCCGTAGGTCTGAACTACCCGGGCCCCCCGCGCCTGCGCCTCGGCGAGGACGTCGAGCGGCAGCGGGCCACCGCCGACCAGCAGCAGCCTCGGCCGCTCGACCGCGGCGCCGATGTCGAGCAGGCGCACGAGCTGGGTGGGCACGAGCGAGGCGATCGTCACCGCGCCACCGGCGAAGGCGGATGCGACCCGCTCGGGATCGAAGCCCTCGTGGATCTCAGCGGCCGTTCCGTATAGCGCCGAGCGCAGCAGGATCGTCAGGCCGCCGACGTGGTTGAGCGGCAGGCAGCAGAGCCAGCGGTCGCCGGGCTCCACCCCGAGCTTGAGCCCGGACGCGAGGGCGCTCCAGAGGTGGTTGGCCTGGGTCAGCTCGACCGCCTTCGGCGCGCCGGAGGTGCCGCTGCTTAGGACCCGCGTGAGCGGCTTACGGGGCGGCCGCCGGATCGAGGGCCAGGTCCCATCGCGCTTCAGAGCGCGCTCGACGGTCGCGGCCTCGACGTAGCGGGCGCCCGGAGCGACGTCGACTCCCTCGCGACCCGTGGCCGGGAGCGATTGGGCGACCGCCCCGGCCAGGATCGCCCCGTGCAGCGCCACCGCATGCGGGATGCCCGCGGGCAGGTCGATCGCGACGGGATCGCCGGAGCCGATGCCCCGCAGGGCGAGCTCGGAGGCGACGGCACGCGCGCGCCGCTGCAACTCGAGGTAGGTGATCTCCTCCCGTGCATCCGCGAGGGCGACGCGCCTCGGGTGCACGCGTGCGCTGTGGTCGAGCCAATCGGTGGGGATCTCCGACATCGCTGCGGATGTTGTCAGGCGGGCGGGGCGTCGCCCCGCACCGTTCGCCGGTTAACGTCCCGCAGATGCCAGAGCGTCACAAGTCCGCCCCGCCGGAGTCCGCCCTGTACGCGCCGATCGAGTGGGAAACCGCGGGTGAGTACGAGGACATCCTCTACGAGATCGGCGACGGGATCGCCAAGATCACGATCAACCGGCCCGAGCGCCGCAACGCCTTCCGCCCGCCGACCCTCGCCGAGCTTCGCGACGCCTTCACCAAGGCACGCGACGAGCTCGACGTCGGCTCGATCATCCTCACCGGCGCCGGGGATCAGGCCTTCTGCTCCGGCGGCGACCAGAAGATCCGCGGGGACGACGGCTACATCGGCGACGACGAGGTCGCCGGCAAGGGCGTCGGTCGCCTCGACGTCGGTGACCTGCACGTGCAGATCCGCCGCACGCCGAAGCCCGTTGTCGCGGCGATCGCCGGCTACGCGGTGGGCGGCGGCCACATCCTCCACCTCGTCTGCGACCTCTCGATCGCCGCCGAGAACGCCAAGTTCGGCCAGACCGGCCCACGCGTCGGCAGCTTCGACGGGGGCTTCGGCGCCGGCCTCCTGGCGCGCCAGATCGGCGCCAAGCGGGCGAAGGAGATCTGGTTCCTGTGCCGCCTCTATGACGCCGAGGAGGCGCTGCAGATGGGCCTTGTCAACGTCGTCGTGCCGACCGATCAGCTCGAGCGCGAGGCCGTGGCCTGGTGCCGGGAGATGAGCTACCTGTCGCCGCTCTCGCTCCGGCTCCTGAAGTCGAGCTTCAACGCGTTCGAGGACGGGATCACCGGCGTCCAGCAGCTCTCCCACGACGCCACGCTCCTCTACTACATGTCCGAGGAGGGCCAGGAGGGGCGCAACGCCTTCCAGGAGGGCCGCGCCCCCGACTTCTCCAAGTTCCCGCGCCGCCCCTAGGCGCCGACGCCCCCGGCTGCAGCGATGGGACCTCTGAAGATCTGGATCATGGCCGCGCGGCCGCGGACGCTGCCCGCGGCCCTCGCGCCGGTCCTGGTCGGCAGCGCCGCCGCCTGGGTGGCGCTCGGCGGCGACGACTTCTTCTGGCTGCGCTTCGCCGCCGCGCTCGTCGCCTCGATCTTCATCCAGATCGGGACCAACCTCGCCAACGACTACTCCGATGCCAAGCGCGGTGCCGACACCGTCGACCGGCTCGGGCCCGTGCGGGTGACGGCGAGCGGCCTCGCCGCCCCTCGACGCGTCCTGCACGCCACCTGGGCCGCCTTCGGCATCGCGGTGCTCGTCGGCCTCTATCTCGTGGTCGAGGTCGGGCCGGAGATCCTCGCCGTCGGGATCCTCTCGATCATCGCCGGGATCCTCTACACCGGCGGCCCCAAGCCCTACGGCTACGAGGGCCTCGGCGAGGTGTTCGTCTTCGTCTTCTTCGGCCTCGTGGCGGTCAACGGCTCCTACTACGTGCAGCTCGAGGACCTGGCGTGGCTGCCGTTCCTGCTCTCGCTGCCGATCGGGCTCTTGTCGGCGGCGATCCTCGTCGTCAACAACGTCCGCGACATCGACACCGACCGCCGCGCCGGCAAGCGCACGCTCGCCGTCCGGCTCGGGCGCGAACGCACCCGCGCCCTCTACACCGCGATGATCATCGCCTCCTACGCGCTGCTGCCGGTCGCGCTGCTGCTCGGGGACGGACCGGCGCTCGGCCTCCTCGGATTGCTGAGCGCGCCGCTGGCGCTGAAGCCGCTGCGCGCGGTCCGGGAGCGCACCGACGGGCCAGCGCTGAACGGCGCACTCGCCGGCACCGGAGCCGTGCTCGCCGTCTTCGCGCTGCTGACGTCGATCGGCCTGGTCGTCTAGCCGGATGCGGATCGCGGGCGTAGAGGCGTTCCCGGTCGCCCTCCCCTTCCGCGAGCCGTACATCGCCGCTAACGGGACCATCGAGCAGCGGGAGATGGTCGTCCTACGGATCACGAGCGAGGACGGCACCGCCGGCCATGGCGACGCCGTGCCGATGAGCCTGCGCGGCGGGCCCGGCCTCGAGCGCATCCTCGACGAGCTCGAAGGGGAGTGCGCAGGCGCGCTCGCAGGGCGTGAGCTCGACGACGCGTCCGACGTCCGGCGACTCGTCGGCGAGTGTGGCGGCGCGGGGCTCTCCTCCAGCGCCTCGGCGGCCGTCGACGTCGCCCTCATCGATCTGCTCGGCCGCGCCACCGGCATCCCCGCCTGGCGCATCCTCGGCGCGTCCGCCGCCGGCCCGGTCGCCTGCAACGGCACGCTCGGCGGCGGCCAGCCCCGGGCGGTCGCAGCGGCTGCGAGAGAGCTCGCCCGCGCGGGCTTCCGGACGCTGAAGGTGAAGGTCGGCACCGGCGAGGACCGCGAGCGCCTGCTGGCGGTCCGCGAGGCGGTCGGCCCCGATGTCGCGCTGCGGGTCGATGCCAACGGGGCCTGGTGCCTCTCGCGGGCGCAGCGGGAGCTCACCGAACTCAACCGCGAGGTCGGTCTCGAGCTCGCCGAGCAACCCTGCGAGAGCCTCGAGGAGCTCAGCGGTCTGCGGGCCTCCGCCGACGTCCCGATCGTCGCCGACGAGAGCGTCGCGACCGCCGCCGACGCCGAGCGGGCGCTCACCCTGGATGCATGCGACGCCGTCACCCTGAAGCTCGCCAAGGTCGGCGGCCCGCACGCCGCGCTGGCGGTGGCGCGGCGCATTCCGGCTTACATCTCGAGCGCGCTCGACAGCGCGATCGGCATCGCCGCCGGGCTCCACACCGCGCTCGCGTTGCCCGCGAGCGGATTCGCGGCGGGTCTGGCCCACGGTCTGGCGACCTCCACGCTCTTCGCCGACGACGTCGCCGCCGGCATCCCGATCGTCGGTCCCGCCCCCGATCCGGGATCCTCCCCGGGACTCGGCGTCGAGGTTGATCCGGCGGCGCTGGAGCGACTGGCGATCTGACGGCCCGATGATCGACCCGACCAACCGCAACACCGCACTGGCCTCGGCACTCGTGGAGGAGCTCTCGCGCAGTGGCGTCCGCCACGCGATCCTCTCCCCCGGTTCCCGCTCCAGCCCGCTCGCCCTGGCCCTCGACCGCGACCCCGGGATCGAGCTGACGGTCGTCCTCGACGAGCGCTCCGCCGGCTTCATCGCGCTCGGATGCACACTCTCGACCGGAGCCCCGGCCGTCGTCGCCTGCACCAGCGGATCGGCGGCGGCCAACCTGCACCCGGCGGTCGTCGAAGCCGATCAGGCGGGCGTGCCCCTGATCGTCCTCACGTCCGACAGGCCGCCCGAGCTGCGCGGCATCGGCGCCGGACAGACGATCGACCAGATCGGCCTCTACGGCTCCGCCTCAAGATGGTTCTGCGAGGGCGGCACCCACGACGCCGACGACACCGGCCTGCTGCACATGCGCTCGCTCGGCTGCCGCGCCTGGGCGGAGGCGACGCTCGGCCGCGGGCCGGTGCACCTCAACCTCTCCTGGCGCGACCCACTCGGGCCCGAGCCGCACCCCGAGGACGTGACGGCCGCGCGCCCGCTGGCGGTCGAGGGCCGCTCGGAAGGACGACCTCTGACGGTGCCGATCGCCGGTCGCGAGCCGAGCGCAGCGCTCGTGGAAGCGCTTGCGGGAGCGGTCTCGCGCGCCGGGCGTGGCCTGATCGTCGCCGGCCGCAGCCTCGATCCCGATCTCCCCGCAGCCGTCGCCGACCTCGCGGCCGCCACCGGGTTCCCGGTACTGGCCGAGCCCACCTCCGGCTTGCGTCTCGGCCCACATTCGCGGGGCGCGGTTGCGACCTACGACCTGCTCGCACGCTCCCGGCCCGACGAGCTGGCTCCGGACCTGGTCCTGCGCTTCGGGGATATGCCGACAAGCAAGCCGCTGCGCGCCTGGCTCGAGGCGGTCGAGGTCGACCAGGTCGCCATCGACCCCCCCGGGCGCTGGAACGAGCCGTCGCGGATCGCCGGAGCTTTCGTCCGCGCCGATGCGACGGCGGTCGCCCGCGCGCTGACAGCAGCCTTGGAACGCCGCGGCGGGGGTGACTGGGCCGCCGCCTGGGCGGAGGCCGAAGCGGCGACGCAAGGGGCGATCGACGCCGCCCTCGCCGACGGGCCCGAGCTGAGCGAGCCCGGGATCTGGCGCGCGCTCGGGGAGACCTTCGGCGACGGCGAGGAGGTGCTCGTCGCATCGAGCATGCCGATCCGCGATGCGGAGGCGTTCCTGCGGCCGGGCTCCGCGGCGGTCCGGATCCACGCCAATCGCGGCGCGAACGGGATCGACGGCCTCGTCTCCACCGCGGCCGGCATCGCGCTCGGCTCCGACAGACCGACGTGGCTCGTCCTCGGCGACCTCGCGCTCGCTCACGACCTCGGTGGTCTCGCCTCCGTGCGCGACCTGCCGGCGCCGCTGCGGATCGTCGTGATCGACAACGGCGGCGGCGGCATCTTCGACTTCCTCCCGCAGGCCTCGCAGGTCGAGGCCGACGCCTTCGAGAGGCTGTTCACGACACCGTCAGGGCTCGATGTCGAGGGTGCCGCGGCTCTCTACGGCATCGACTTCGTCGAGGTCCGCTCAGAGGCGGAGCTTGCGGGCCTGGCCGGCTCGGGGAGCGTGCTCGCCCGCGTGCGCGTCGAGCGAGAGGGCAACGTCGACCTGCATCGGCGAATCGCCGAGGCCGTCGCGCACGCGCTGGCCACCTGACCCGGCCGCTCGCCGCCGCGCTCCGCCCCCTCACAGCCAGACGTGTCACCGGAGGACGGACCTCTTCCCCACTTCTCGGTGACAGGTCCCAGGACCGGTTGATCGAACCCCCTCACAGCCAGACGTGTCACCGGAGGACGGACCTCTTCCCCGTTTCTCGGTGACAGGTCACGAGCGACGAGTGGAACGGCCCCCTACCCAGGACCTGACAGGTCCCTGAGCGAGGTGCATCCGCAAACGTCGGCGTCGCGCGGGCCGTCGGCCCCGCCTCTCAACCGGCCAGTAGGGGCAGCAGCGCGCCGAGCTTGATCTCGGTCTCGGCGAGCTCGGCGGCCGGATCCGACCCCGCGACGATCCCGGCGCCCGCGTAGAGGTGGGCGGTCCGGTCGCGGAGCAGGGCCGAGCGCAACGCCACGCAGAACTCGCCGTCGCCTGCTGGGTCCATCCAGCCGACCGGGCCCGCGTACCAGCCGCGCTCCATGCCTTCGAGCTCGGCGATCGCAGCCTCGCCCTCGGGTCCGCGCGGCTCCGGGCCGACCGCTGGCGTCGGGTGGAGAAGCCCCGCCAGCTCGAGCGCCGAGCGTGACTCCGCGAGCTGCGCGTGGATCGGGGTGGCGAGGTGCTGGATGTTGGCGACCTTGATCACGACGGGCTCGGGCACCGCCTCCACCCAGACCGACAGCGGAGCCAGGCGCCGGGAGATCCGCTTGACGACGATGGCGTGCTCCCCGCGGTCCTTGTCGCTGTGCAGAAGTTGCTCGCCCAGATGGTCGTCCACGGCGGGATCGGCGCTGCGGCGGGCCGAGCCCGCGAGCGCGACCGTCGCGGCGACGGCGCCGCTGCGGCGGACGAGCAGCTCGGGGCTGGCCCCCACGAAGGCCGCCTCCGGGGTGCCGACGCAGAAGCAGAAGCAGGAGGAGAAGGCCTCACGCAGCGCGCCGAGGACGGCGGCCGCGGAGTGCGCCGACGGCCCCGTGACCCTGACCTCACGGGCGAGGACGAGCTTCTCGAACTCTCCCGCCCGGATCCGCTCGACGGCGGCGGCGACAGCCCGCTCGTAATCGGCCGGGGGCCGGGCCGAGGAGACCTCGGCGGCGACGGCCGGGTGCGGGTCGAGCGGCGGCAGCGGTTCCTCCCGGAGCGAGGCCAGGCGCGCGCCGAGCCGCGCGCGGAGGTCCTCCGGCTCGGTCCCCGGACCCGCGAACGCGCACAGCGTCAGCAGATGCCGGCCCTCGCTGCGGGCGATCAGGAGCTCAGGAAGCACCAGCAGGGCCGGCGGCAGCGAGGACCACGGGCCAGCCGATGCGGAATGCGCGGAGAACGCCATCCCGCCGGACCACAGCGGGCCGGCGCCGGTTGGCATGTTCGCGGGTTCGTCGGCGAGGCGTCGCAGCATGATCGCCGTGGTGTCGGCGATCAGGTCGGCGGACCTGCCGTCACCTCGGGATACGACCTCGTGAGCGCTGCCGATGCCCGCGATCGCGAGCCCGTCGCGGTCGGGCTCCTCCCAGCAGAACCAGCGGTCATCCGCTCGCCGTGAGGCGAAGGCGACGGCCGTCGGGTCGACGGGGTCGATCTCCCGCGTGACCGTGATCAGGCGCCGCTCGCCGGTCTCCCGCGCATGCTCGGCGAGGCGCCCGACCCGGTCGAGCAGCTCCTGCGCCGCGTCTGATGTCGCAACCTGGCTCACGTGCTCGAACCGGACGCGGGCCGGGGGGCTGGGCCTCGGCCTAGCTCTCCGGGCGGGCGCGGGCGATCGCGACCTCGCCGGTACGCGCCATCTCGATCAGCCCGTGCGGGCGGACCATCCGCTCGAAGGAGTCGATCTTCTCGGTCGTGCCGGTCACCTCGACGGTGATCGAGCGCCGGGAGACGTCGACGATGTGGGCGCGGAAGATGTTGGCGAACTCCATGATCTCGGCGCGGGTGTCGGCCGCGGCGTTGATGCGGAAGAGGGCCATCTCCCGCGCCACCGCGGTCTCCGGCTCCATATCGCGGATCTTGATCACGTTGACGAGCTTGTGCAGCTGCTTGGTGACCTGGTCGATCGGGTGCAGCGCGCCGTCGACGGTCATCGTCACGCGCGAGATGTTGGGGTCCTCGGTAGGCCCGACCGCGAGGGTGTCGATGTTGAAGCCGCGGCGGCTGAACAGGCCCGCGATCCTGGCGAGGACACCGGGGCGGTTCTCGACCATCAGCGAGAGCAGGTGGCGGCGGCCCGTGAGGCCGCTCGACGTCCGCAGATCATCGAGGTCGATCAGCTCGGACTTGGTTCCGGGGTCGCCCATCTGGCTCACCTATCCCACCATGTCCCGGGCGGCGGCGCCGGCCGGGATCATCGGGTAGCAGTTCTCGTTCGGGGTGACGTGGACATCAAGCAGGTAGGGACCCGGGGTCTCCAGGGCGGTCTTCATCGCACCCGCGAGCTCGCCCTTGTCGTCGACCCTGGCGCCGCCCCAGCCGAACGCCTCGGCCAGCTTCACCCAGTCGGGGCTCGGGCCCATCACGACGGACTTGTAGCGCTCCTCCCAGAACAGCTCCTGCCACTGCCGGACCATCCCGAAGTAGCCGTTGTTCATGAGGAAGACCTTGACGTCGAGGCCGTGCGCGGCCGCGGTCGCCATCTCCTGGCAGACCATCACGAGGCTGCCGTCGCCGGCGAGGCAGATCACCGTCTCATCCGGCATCGCGACCTTCGCTCCGATCGCCGCCGGGAGGCCGAAGCCCATCGTCCCCAGACCACCCGAGTTGAGCCACTTGCGGGGCTCGGCGAAGTTGAAGTACTGCGCCGCCCACATCTGGTGCTGGCCGACGTCGGAGGTGATGATCGCGTCGGGAGCCGCCCGGTACATCTCCTCGACCATGAGCTGCGGCTTGATCTCGGAATCGGCGCTGTCCTCGTAGTGCAGCGGGTACTGCTCCTGCCAGGAGCGGATCTGCTTCCACCAGTCGTCGAGCCGCGCGGAGTCGGCCGCCAGCGCCCGGTACTCCCCGGTCAGCTTCGGCAGTACGTCCTTGGCGTCGCCGACGATCGGGATGTGCGCGGCGACGTTCTTGGAGATCTCGGCCGGGTCGACGTCGATGTGGACGAACTTGGCGCGTGGGGCGAACTCGCTCAGCTTGCCGGTGATCCGGTCGTCGAAGCGGGCGCCGATCGCGACGATCAGGTCGGCCTCGTCCATCGCGTAGTTGGCGCTGCGGGTGCCGTGCATCCCGAGCATGCCGAGCCAGCGCTCATGCGGGGCCGGGAACGCGCCGAGCCCCATCAGCGTGCAGGTGACGGGGAAGTCGTCGGAGCCGGCGAGCTCGCGGAGCTCCTCGGACGCGTCGGCGTTGACCACGCCGCCACCCACGTAGAGCACGGGCCGCCGCGCGTTCGCCATCGCCTTCGCGGCGATCCGGATCTGCTTGATGTTGCCCTCGGTCGTCGGCTGGTAGCCGGGCAGCTTCGGGGTGCCGGTGATCGGCTCGTAGTCGATGTCGGCCCGCGAGAGGTCCTGCGGGATGTCGACGAGGACGGGACCCGGCCGGCCGGTCTTGGCGATGTGGAATGCCTTGTGGATGTAGTCGGGGATCTGCGCCGGATCGGTGACCAGGAACGAGTGCTTGACGACCGGGAGGGTCATCCCGGTCACGTCCGCCTCCTGGAAGCCGTCGGTGCCGATCAGGTCGGTGCGGACCTGCCCGGTGATGAAGACGGTCGGGACCGAGTCCATATGGGCGTCGGCGATCGCGGTGATCAGGTTCGTGGCGCCGGGACCGGACGTCGCGAAGGCGACGCCGACGCGGCCCGAGGCCTTCGCGTAACCCTCGGCGGAGTGGCCGCCGCACTGCTCGTGGCGCACCTGGATGTGCTCGAAGTCCGCGTCGTAGAGCGCGTCGTAGAGGGGCAGGCTGGCGCCGCCGGGGATCCCGAATACGTGCTTTACCCCCTCGGCCTTCAGGGCCTCGCAAAGGGCGTCGGCGGCACGCATCTCATCAACCTCCAGGGGACTCGTAGGGAAAGCTCGATTGCCACGCCCGGCCCAAGCCACCGGGTCGCGGCACGTGGCCGAGTCTAACAGGGGGGTTGAGGCTTCCCCGGCCGTCGCGGCGCGCCTGTCAGCGCGCTTGCGGACTGCGGAAATCCGGCCCCGGCCTGACCTCGGAGGGCTCCGGCAGGTAGAGGTCGGCGCCGCAACGCGTGCAGACCTGCACGTAGAGCTTCAGGACCTTCCCGCAGTTCGGACAGCGGCGTTCGGGCTCGGCCTGCTCGCGGCGGGAGAGGATGATCGCGATCAGCCCCAGCCCAGGCGCACAGCCGCCGATCACGAACCAGATCCAGA
The DNA here is from genome assembly GCA_020636895.1 of Thermoleophilales bacterium. Taxonomy (GTDB): domain Bacteria; phylum Actinomycetota; class Thermoleophilia; order Solirubrobacterales; family 70-9; genus RHKX01. The sequence continues at coordinate 1,154,022 of JACJWZ010000001.1, forward strand.
AGCTCGAGCCCTTGGCGCGGGCGATGATCGCCGTCGCGAGCGCGAAGCAGAGCACGATGACGAGGAAGGCCATGCGCTCGATTGTGCCGTCTCACCCGGGCGGGCGAGCACCCGCTCAGGCGGAGGAGCCCTCCTGGGCGACGCCGCAGGCCGGGCAGAACTTGTGCGAGCTGCGGATCTTCGCGCCGCAGCTGCTGCACGTGGCGGCCTCGCCGGCGGTGCCGTAGTCGATGGAGAGATCGGGCCCAGCGCTCGCCGGAGCTGCCTCCTCGGCCGGTGTCGCCGGCGTGGCGTCGGCGGCGGAGGGTTCCGTCTCGGGAGCGGCGCTCGGCTCCTCGGGACGGCCGCCGTGGTAGCCGCGCACGTCGAGCTGCGTCTCGTCGAGGCTGCCGGGGCTCGGCGTGGCCGCAGCGGCTGCGGCGGCACCGGCGGCACCGGCGGCCGGGGCCGCCTGCACGGCGGGCTCGGAGCCGGTCGAGGGCTGGAACGCCTGCGAGGCGGGTTCGAAGGAGCTCGAAGCGGCGGCTGGGGCCTGGTCACGCGGCGGGTGGTAGTGGTCGGTCCACTGCTGGCCGTCCCAGTAGCGGAGGCCCTCACCCCCCTCGGGATCGTCCTTCCAGCCGGCCGGCGGAAGCTGCTGCGCGGGAGCCTGCTGCTGGACGACCGGCTGCGGGGCGGGCGCCGGAGCGGCCTGCTGCGCAGGAGCCGGGTGCTCGTAATGCTCGGTCCACTGCGAGCCGTCCCAGTAGCGACGGCCGCGGCCGTGCCCTTCCGGATCTGCGTACCACCCTGCTTCGGTCATCACGCCCTTCCTGAGTCGTAGAACGGTCGGATCATTCCACGAAAGGGCGCCCCCGCGCCACCCGGTCGCTCAGCTGAGCTCGGAGTCGGTGCCGATCGGGCGATGGCTGCCGCCGCGCGCGTAGACCTCGGTGGTCAGAGGCGCCGGGTGGCCGATCGACCCGACCTCGGCGGTGTCGCGGCGGAACGGCAGCCCGACGGTCCAATCGGCGACCGCGCGAAGCTTGCGGGCGAGGCCCGGAATCTGGCTCACGTGGTAGGTGCGGGCCGCCCACCAGGCCGGGAAACCGGACAGCGTCTTGGCCCCCATCGCCTTGCCGAGCATCGCCACGGCCTTGTACTGACCGAGATTCACGAAGGCGCCGCGGCTGCGATAGGTGAAGGTCGTGGGCTCGCCGACGCCGACGTTCGCGGCCATGTTGCGGGCGGCGACGCGGGCCTGGCGGATGGCGTGCTGGGCGGTCGGCGGGCAGAGCCCGCCCTCGGGGTTCGGCACGGCGGCGCAGTCTCCGGCCGCGTACACGCCCTCGAAGCCGGGAACTGCCATGCCATCGTCGACGGCGACGCGGCCGCGCTCGTCCAACTCGAGCCCCATCTCCTGCATGCTGGGGTGCGCGACGACGCCGGCGGTCCAGACGACGGTGCGGGTCGGGATCCGCTCACCGGTGGAGAGCGCGACGTGCTCGGGGCCGACCTCCTCGAGCGTCGTGCCGAGACGGATGTCGGTGCCGCGACCGCGCAGCTGCTGCAGCGCGTAGTCGGCGAGCTTGGGGTCGATCTCCGGCAGCACCCTCTCGCTCGCCTCGACGAGGATCCAGCGCATCCCCTGCAGCCGTGCTCGCGGGTAGCTCTCCATCGCGTCGGCGGCGAAGTCCTGCAGCTCAGCCAGCGCCTCGAGCCCGGCGTAGCCGCCGCCGACGAAGACGTAGGTGAGGAGCTCGGCGCGATGAGCTGGGTCCTCGCTGGCGTTCGCCTCCTCGAGTGTCTCGACGAGGTGGTTGCGGAGCCAGATCGCGTCGGCGAGGCTCTTGAAGCCGATCGCGTGCCGGTCCAGGCCGGGGATCGGCAGCGAGCGGCTCACCGATCCCATCGCGAGCAGCAGCTGGTCGTAGTGGAGCTCCTGGGTCTCGCCGTCGTGGGTCGTCAGCTCGACGACGCGGCGGGCGTGGTCGTGGCCGGTGATCGCCCCGAGGCGCAGGTACGTGCGCTTGAGGATGTCCCTGAGCGGAGTGACGACGTGCCTCGGCTCCAGCGTCCCCGCCGCGGCCTCGGGCAGAAGCGGCGTGTACAGGAGGAAGTTGACGTCGTTGACGAGGATCAGCCGGGTCGATTGCCGCGGCATGATCCGCTCGAGCTCACGGGCTGCGTTCGCCCCCGCGAATCCACCACCTGCGATCACGATGTCATGCGCCATGGCGCTCACCTTACGCCACCTTGTAACGCATTGCTACAAAGTTGCGGAGCGCACTAGAGCCGGACCTCGGAGAGGACACAACCGGGGCCGGCATCAGAGGGGCTGCGACACCACCCAACGGGCGGAACCAAGAATGCAGCGAGTGGTCTCACCTGGCGGTGTCGTCGCCAAGTTGGACCACTCGGTGGTCAATTCGCCCCTCATTCGGCGTCGAAAGCGCGCATCGCGCCCACCGGCGCGCACGCCGGAATCGAAGCGGTGGGAACGGCGCAGGCTCAGAGGCCGAGTTGCTCGCGGATCAGGCGCGTGGCCTCGCCGCCGTCGGCGCGGCCCTTCGTCTCCCGCATGACGACGCCGATGATCGCGCCGATCGCCTTGCCCTCCCCCGCCTTCACCTTCGCGGCCGCGTCCGGCTGGGCCTCGATCGCGGCGGCGACGATGGCCGCGAGGTCATCGCCGTCATCGCTGGTGAGCCCGAGCCGTTCGCTGACCTCGGCCGGGTCGCCCCCGTTCGCGACCAGCTCGGCCAGCAGCTCTCGCCCCGAGCCGCGGCTGATCTCCTTGCCGTCGACCATCCGCGCGACGGCCCCGACCCCCGCCGCGTCCGCCTTCGTCTCGGCGGGGTGCTCGAAGCCGGCCTCACGACTCGCGGCGACGAGCTCGCCGGTCACCCAGTTGGCGACGACGATGGGATCGACGTCCGGCTCGGCGGCCACCGCCTCCTCGTAGAAGGAGGCGAGCGCGGCGTCGTAGGCGAGCAGCTTGGCGGCGTCGGGGCTGAGGCCGAGCTCGCTCTCGTAGCGGACGCGGCGCTCGGCGGGGAGCTCCGGCAGGCTCGCGCGGACCTCCTCGACGTGCTCGGGCGAGGGCGCCAGCGGCAGCAGGTCGGGCTCCGGGAAGTATCGGTAGTCGTGCGCCTCCTCCTTGGAGCGCAGGGACGTCAGCGAACCGCTCGCGGGGTCGAAGTGGAGGGTCTCCTGCTCGACCCGTCCGCCGGAGGCGACGATCGCCTTCTGACGTTCGATCTCGGCGGCGATCCCGCGCTCGAGAAAGCGGAAGCTGTTCATGTTCTTGAGCTCCGTCTTGACCCCGAGCTCCTTGCTCCCAACCGGGCGGATGGAGACGTTGCCGTCGGCGCGCAGGCTCCCCTCCTCCATGTTCACGTCGGAGACACCGAGCTGGCGGATCGTCTCCCGCAGCAGCGTCAGCCACTCGCGGGCCTCGGCCGGATCGTGGATGTCGGGCTCGGTCACGATCTCGATCAGCGGCGTACCGCCGCGGTTGAAGTCGACGAGCGAGGCGTCGGAGCCGTGGATCCGCCCCGACTCGCCGACGTGTGTGAGCTTCGCGGCGTCCTCCTCTAGGTGCGCCCGGTGGATGCGCACGTCCCCGAGCCGGCCGCCCGAGCAGATCGGGATGTCGTACTGGCTGATCTGGTACGCCTTCGGGTTGTCGGGGTAGAAGTAGTTCTTGCGGTGGAAGATCGACCGCGGGGCGATCTCGCATCCCAGCGCGAGGCCGACACGGATCGCGTACTCGACGGCCTGCTCGTTGGTCATCGGCAGCGCCCCTGGGTGGCCGAGACAGACGGGGCAGGTGTGCGTGTTCGGCTCCGCCCCGAACTCGAGCTTGCAGCCGCAGAACATCTTCGTCTCCGTCTGCAGCTGGATGTGGATCTCGAGGCCGATCACCGGCTCGTAATCAGGGGACTCAGGCATCGGCACCTCCCCTCCACGCCGCGTTCGTGTCGAAGCCGATCGCGCTCTCGAGCGCATGCGCCGCGTCGAGGAGCGCGGTCTCGCCGAACGCCGGCCCGACGAGCTGCACCCCGACCGGGAGCTCGGGCCCCCCGTCCGGAGCTGCGGCGAGCCCTCCCGGGATCGAGATCGCGGGAACGCCGGCGAGCGACATCGGCACCGTGCAGTAGTCGGCCATGTACATCGCGAGCGGATCGTCGGTGCGGGAGCCGAGCGGAAAGGCGACGGTGGGCGAGGTCGGCGTCAGCAGCACGTCGTGGTCGGCGAAGGCGTTCTCGAAGTCTCGCGCGATCAACGTCCGCACCCGCTGCGCGCGGCCGTAATAGGCGTCGTAGTAGCCGGAGGAGAGCGCGTAGGTGCCGAGCATGATCCGGCGCTTGACCTCGGGGCCGAAGCCCGCCGCGCGGGTCAGCTCGTACATGTCGTCGAGGCCCTCGGCGGCGACGCGCTCGCCGAAGCGGACGCCGTCGTAGCGGGCGAGGTTCGCCGAGGCCTCCGCCGGAGCGATCACGTAGTAGGCGGAGATCCCGTAGCGGGCGTTGGGGAGGCTGGTCTCGGCGACCGTCGCGCCGAGCGACTCACAAAGGGCGATCGTCCGCTCCATGACCTCGCGGACGCCGTCCTCCATCCCTTCCGCCTCGGAGGCGAGCTCGCGGGGGACGCCGACGCGAACACCGCTCAGGTCCTCGCGCGAGGGCATCTCGACCCCTGCGGCGATCCCGGTGGAGGTCGTGTCGCGGGGGTCGGCTCCCTGCATCACCCGAAGCAGCAGCGCCGCGTCGGCGACCGTGCGAGTGAACGGCCCGCACTGATCCAGCGAGGAGGCGAAGGCGATCATCCCCGAGCGCGAGATCGAGCCGTAGGTCGGCTTCAGGCCGACGACGCCGCAGAACGCCGCGGGCTGGCGGATCGAGCCGCCGGTGTCGGTCCCGAGCGCGCAGGGAGCGAGCCCACCGGCGACGGCGGCGGCGGAGCCGCCCGATGAGCCGCCGGGGACGCGGTCGGTGTCCCACGGATTGCGAACGTCGCCGTAGGCGGAGTTCTCGTTCGAGGAGCCCATGGCGAACTCGTCCATGTTCGTCTTCCCGAGCACGCTCGCACCGGCGCCGAGCAGGCGCTCGACGGCGGTCGCGGTGTAGGGCGGAAGGTAGTTCTCGAGGATCCGCGAGCCCGCGGTCGTCGGCACGTCCTCGATGCAGAAGATGTCCTTGACAGCCACCGGAACGCCACCGAGCGGCCCCTCCTCGCCGCCGATCGGCTCATCGGGGCGCCACAGGTAGGCGCCGAGCTCGTCGGGAAGCCCGGCGTAGGCATCAGCCCATTCCGCCGCGGCGAGGTCGCGGGCCTCGATCGCGGCGAGGCCTGCGGCGACGCTGAGGTCGCGGACGTCGCTCACGCCTGCGGCGAGGGGACCCGGAACGAGCCGGATGCGGGATCGGGGGCGTTCGCGAGCGCGGCGTCGCGGGGCAGACTGGCGGCGACGTCGTCGGCGCGCATGACGTTCTCGGCGTCGACCACGCGGGAGGTCGGCTCGACCCCCTCGATGTCGAGCTCGGCCATCGTCTCGACGTGGTCGAGGATCGAGGAGAGCTCGGCGCTCATCCGCTCGACCTCCTCGTCGTCGAGGCGCAGCCGCGCGAGGCGCGCGACGTGGAGGACCTGCTTGCGGTCGATCATCGGGGGCGGGATTCTAGGACGGCGCGCCGAGCGCGATCAGGCGGGCGGTGGCGGAGGGGGCGGCGGCACGCCCGCCGGCAAGGCGCTCGCCCCGTCCGTCGAGCCGCGGCTTGCAGCGAGCAGACCACCGAAGGCACCCAGCACGGCGCCGATCACCAGGAAGTTGAGCCCGACGCTGAGACCCACCGCCTTGCCCATGATGTCCTTCTGGATGAGCGCGTTGAGGGCGATCATCGTCACCGCCCAGATCGGTCCCACGAGGGCGCCGTAGCCGAGCGAACGGCCGAGAGCACCGCCCGCCCCACCTGTCGCGGAGCGCGCGACCCGGTACCCGGCCCAGAGCGCCGCCGCGAGCACCAGGGCCGAGAGCAGGAAGGACGCGATGAAGAGCGCGGCGGGCAGGGCCCCGGAGTAGTTGAAGATCCTGAACGCCCCCTCGGGCGTGAGGGTGCTGAGATCGTCCCCTTGCAGGAACTCCTGTGCGTCGTCGGTGTCGTAGACGTCGCGCGCATCGGTCACCGGCGCGGGCAGACCGAGCGTGTCGAAGATCGGCGTGTGGAACTGCGCGCCGGCGCCGAGCTCGGCGAAGTGGATGCCGTTGTCGGGCGCGAAGAGGACGACATCGAGGATCAGCCCGCCCGTCGACGCCGGATCGTCCGTGCCCGCATAGCTCGCCGCGATCGCCTTCATGTCGCCGGCGTTGCGAGCGGCCTGGATGACCCAGACCGAGGTGCCGACGATCGTGCTCACCACCAGCAGCGCAACCAGCGGCACAAGCGCTCCCTTGAGCACCGCCAGCACCCGGGCGACCGCCGGCGAGAGCCGGACCTCACCGAGGCGCCCCTCGCTCCGCAGCGCCCAGAGCGCTCCGGCGAAGCCGCCGAGCGCGCCCCAGAGCAGCGAGAGCAGGATCAGCGACGCGACGCTCACCGACAGCGTCACCCCATCGCTGGGGCTCTCCTTCGAGGCGAAACCGAAGACGAACATCAGGATCGCCAGCGGCACTCCCGTGGCGAGCCCCCAGAGAAGGCGTTGGTTGGCTGCCATCTCGCGCACGCCCGGGACGAACGAGCTCAAGACGCGGACCGAGCCGGCGCAGACGAGCAGCAGGACCAGCAGGAAGATCGCGGGCATGATCCGGATCACGTAGTCCACGCTGGTCACGTCGAAGGTCGCGAGCGTCGCGGAGGCCGCGCCCCGGAAGGCGGCCTTGATCGTGCTCCCGTCGACGATCTCCACGCTGGTGATCGACGCCTTCGGCAACGCGACGGCGAGCACCAGCCCGACCAGGAGCATGACCACGGCCGTGGTCGCTGCCGCTGCAGCGGCGACGATCACCCCCGGCAGTGCCGTCCCGGCGCCTGCCGCTCCACCGGTCCCGCCCGGGGGCGGTGGAGGCGGAGGCGGCGGAACCTGGGCGCGACCGCCCGGGGGTGGCAGCGGATCGCTCATCCGCTGTCCGGGCGACGCCCGGCCACCCTCTCACCCTCGCCGCGGAAGGAGACGCCCTCCTCCTGCATCGCCATCCACCCGCCGACGGTGATCCCCATCGTGAGGAGCAGCCCGACGAAGGCGAAGAGCTCCCGGTCGAGGCCGTAGGGGGTGAAGATCAGCCGGAACAGCACGAGCAGCGTCGCGAAGATCCCGAAGGTGGTCGTCAGAGCGCTGGCCGCGACCGGGACGTTCGGCGAGCGTGAGGCTGCGGCCATCACCCCGAGGCCGACCGCGACGAGGATCGTCAGCAGCAGGAAGATGTCGATCAGGCTGAAGGCCTGCCAGGCGTTGAAGGTGACCTTGTCGGTGAGGTCACCCGCGAGGTAGGTGCCGTCGCTGAACCTCTCCGCGATCACCTCCTGGTTCTTGTTGCTGAGCTCGATCGAGTCCTCGAGGGTGATCCCGAACCAGCCGAAGAACATGACGACGAGGAGCAGCAGCGCCGAGCCGGCGGCGACGATCTCCCCGGTCTTCACCTTGCCTTGCATCTCGCTCCTCTTCGCCCTGGGCGCGGCCGCTCGCCGCCTCCGGCTCACCCTATAGCGGCTAGGGCGCGGAGGCGGGGGCGACGGACGTGCGGACGGTGTTCGCCAGCAGCATCGCGATCGTCATCGGCCCGACGCCACCGGGGACGGGCGTGATCGCGCCCGCGACCTGGGCGACCGCCGCGTAGTCGACGTCCCCGACGAGACCCTCGTCGGTGCGGTTCATGCCGACGTCGATCACCGTCGCGCCGGGCTTCACCCAGTCGGCCTCGATCAGCTTCGGGACGCCGACGGCCGCGATCAGGATGTCGGCGCGACGGCATACGGCGGGGAGATCTCGGGTGCGGCTGTGGCAGGTGGTGACGGTCGCGTTGGCGCCGAGCAGCAGGCTGCCGAGCGGTCTGCCGACGAGGTTGGAGCGCCCGACGATCACGGCCTCCGCCCCCTCGAGCTCGGCGCCCACGCGCGCCAGCAGCTCGACGCATCCGGCGGGAGTGCAGGGGATCAGGCCCAGCGGCGGCTCGGAGGGCTCCAGCTCCAGCGCCTCGGCGAGCCCGATCCGCCCCTGCGCGAGCAGTCCCGCGTTGGCCGCGGTGAGCCCGTCGACGTCCTTGCGCGGGGAGATCTCGGCCAGCACGGGATCGGGATCGAGCCCCTCGGGAAGGGGGAGCTGGACGAGGATGCCGTCGACCTCGGGGTCGGCGTTCAGGCCGCGGACGAGGTCGTTGAGCTCACCCTGGGAGATCGTCGCCGGGACCTCGTGGTGGATCGAGCGGATCCCGGCCTCCGCGCATGCCTTGCGCTTGCTGCCGACGTAGACGTGGGAGGCAGGGTCCTCGCCGACGAGGACCGTCGCGAGGCCCGGCTTGCGCTCGCGCTTGCCGACCACCTCCGCGATCCGCGCGCGGACGTCGGCGGCGACCGCCTTGCCGTCGATCACACGGGCCGTCACTCGTGGCGCCCCTGACCAAGCGGACCAAGGACGCAGGAGGCGAAGCGGCCAGTCGGGCCGTGAGCCGACGAGGACGCAGGTATGCGCAGCGTCAGGGCCGTCACGAGGCCTTCTGGATCGGGGCGAAGTCAGCCATCAGCCTGCGCTCATCGCCCTTCTTACGGAATCGCACGACGAGCTGATCCCCGTCGACGGCGGTGATCACTCCCTCGCCGAACGCCGCATGGACGATGTCGTCACCGACGGCCAGATCGAGCGCCGGACGCGGCTCCGCCTTGAAGCTCCCGGCCGCTGAGCCGAGTGGGTCGTAGCCGCCCCCGCTCGAGCGGCCCGCCGAGGAGCCCCACCCCATCGCCGGCGCCGTCGAGTGCCGCTCGACCAGCTCGGAGGGGATCTCGCCGAGGAAGCGCGACGGCACCCCGGGGCCGCCCTGCCCGAACAGCATCCGGCGGCGCGCGTAAGTGAGCGTCAAGAGCTTCCGCGCCCGCGTCAGGCCGACGTAGCAGAGGCGGCGCTCCTCCTCGAGATTGCCCTCGTCGACCGAGCGCGAGTGCGGGAAGACGCCGTCCTCGCAGCCGATCATGAAGACGGCGTCGTATTCCAGGCCCTTGGCGTTGTGGAGGGTCATCAGCGTCACCTTCGAGCCGTCGTCGACGAGGGCGTCCTGCTCGCTCACCAGGGAGATCTGCTCCAGGAACTCCTCCAGCGGGGGCAGCTCCGAGTCGCCCTCGAGCTCGCGGTTGGCGTCGAACTCCCCCGCCATCCCGATCAGCTCCTGCAGGTTCTCGATCCGGCCCTCGGCCTCCACCGTGCGCTCGGCCTCCAGCGCCTCGATGTAGCCCGACTCCGAGAGCACCGACTCGAGCAGCTCGGCGACCGGCCCGCGGCGCTCGGCGCGCTCGGTCAGGCTCGCGATCAGCTCGCCGAAGCGGCCGATCGCCTTGACGGCGGCGGCGCCCATCCCGGGCACGCGATCCACCTGCTCGACCGCCTCCAGCGCGGAGACGCCGTTGGTGTTGGCGAAGGCGAGGAGGCGGCCCTCCGACGTCTGCCCGATCCCGCGCCGCGGCGAGTTGATGATCCTGCCCAGGGCGACGCCGTCGGCGGGGTTCGCGAGCACGGTCATGTAGGCGATCGCGTCCTTGATCTCGGCCCGCTCGTAGAACTTCGTGCCGCCGATCACCTGGTAGGGGACGTCGAAGCGGACGAGCGTGTCCTCGAGCACCCGGCTCTGCGCGTTGGTCCGGTAGAAGACGGCGACGTCGTCGCGGCTGTAGCCCCGCTCGTCGACGAGGCGGTCGATCTCGCCGGCCACCCAGCGCGCCTCCTCGTGCTCGTCGGCAAGCTCGGCGATCGTCACCGGATCCCCACGGCCCTGGTCGGTCCAGAGGTTCTTGTCGAGCCGCTCGCGGTTGTGGGAGATGAGCCCGTTGGCGGCATCGAGGATCGTCCCGGTCGAGCGGTAGTTCTGCTCGAGCTTCACCGTCAACGCCTCGGGGAAGTCGCGCTCGAAGTCGAGGATGTTGCGGACCTCGGCGGCGCGGAAGCCGTAGATCGACTGCGAGTCGTCGCCGACGACGAAGAGGTTCCCGTGCTCCTCGGTGAGCAGCTGCAGGAGCCGGTACTGGACTCGGTTGGTGTCCTGGTACTCGTCGACGAGCACGTGGCGGAACTGACGCTGGTAGCGCTCGCGCAGGTCGGGGAAGAGCTCGAGCAGGTTGACGGTGCGCAGCAGCAGGTCGTCGAAGTCCATCGCGTTGGCCTCGTGCATCCGCCGCTCGTACATCTCGTAGACGTCGGCGACCGTGGCCTCGAAGAAGGACCCCTGCTCCTCGCGCAGCGTCTCCGCATCGCGCAGCCGGTTCTTGGCTCCCGAGATCTGGGACTTGATCGAGCGCGGCGGAAAGCGCTTGGGGTCGATGTCGAGCTCGTCCATGCAGCGCTTGACCATGCGCCGCGAGTCGGCCTCGTCGTAGATCGTGAAGCCGCGCTTGTAGGCGAGCCGGTCGGCGTGCTGGCGCAGGATCCGTGCGCAGGCCGAGTGGAACGTCATCACCCACATCAGCCGCGAAGCGGGGCCGACGAGCGAGGCGACCCGCTCCTTCATCTCCCCCGCCGCCTTGTTCGTGAAGGTGATCGCGAGGATCTCCCCGGGGCGAGCCATCCCGGTCGCGAGCAGGTAGGCGATCCGATGGGTCAGCACGCGGGTCTTGCCGGAGCCGGCGCCGGCGAGGATCAGCAGCGGCCCCTCCCCCGCCTCGACCGCCTCGGTCTGCGCCGGGTTGAGGCCCTGCAGGAGGCTCTCGACCGCGGTCGCGCCGGGGCTGATCGGCGCGCCGCCGAAGGCTTCTTCCCCCTCGCCGTGGTGCTCGCCTTCTGCGTCGCCGTATCCGTCGAATTCAGTCTCGGTGCGCTGCTCCAAGGGCCAACGAGGATAGCCCCGGGGACGGCGGGCTCAGCTCGGCGAGCGGCCCACGGCGAGCGTCCACCGCGGGCGTCAGCAGGAGGCCGTGCTGGTGGCGAGCGCTGATTCCAACGCGCTGTTCGCGTTCTTCAGCTTCTTCTTCGCCTTCTTCTTGGCCGCCTTGGCCTTCCGCTTCTTGTTCTTGCTCTTGGCCTTCTTGACCTTCTTCTTGGCCTTGTCGTACTTGGCCTGTGCCTTGGCGACCTTGTCCTTGGCCTTGCGCACTGCCTTCTTGGCGTCGATGCAGGCTTGCGAGATCAAGCCCAGGACGATGTTCTGGGACTCCGAGCCGAACGTGCCGACCGAGAAGCGGTACTCGGTCCCCTGCACGGCGTTGAAGTCGAGTTCGGTCAGAGCGCTGCCCCCACCGCAGCTGCCGTCGTCGGCGGTTGCGGTCTCGAGCAGCTGGGCGACGGAGGCGCCGGTGTAGACGCCCAGGTAGGTGTCGGCGGCGGGAACGGTGTCGCAGGTATCCAGGTGGTAGGAGCCGGAGGTCGGGGCAACCCACTTCCACCAGATCGTGGCGTCGCCGTTCCGCGGCTCACCGAGCTCCCGCGTCGCCTCGAAGTTGGACCCCCTCACGGATCCCTGCGCGGCGCCGAAGTCGTATGCCGCGGCGTAGTTGTCGTTGAGCGGGGTTCGGCGCAGGCTCAGCCTGATGTTGAGCGACTCGCTCCCGAAGGTGCCGACGGAGAAGCGGTACTCGACCCCGGCGATGGCGTCGAAGCTCAGCGTCGAGAGGTTCGACGAACCGCAGCCCCCGTCGTCGTTCTTGGCTATCTCGGTCAGATTGGCGGCGTTCGGCCCGACGTAGACGCCGATCACCGAATCGAAGCTCGGCACCGTCTGGCACGTGTCCAGCCTGAACCTGCCGGTCTCGGTCGCGGTCCATTTCCACCAGACCGTGCTGTCGCCGTTCTGTGGCTCGCCGGACTGGCGGGTCGCGTCGACGTTGGTGCCCAGAACGGTTCCGGGGGTCGGCTCGAACTGCGTCGCCGACCCGTAGTTGTCGTTCGGGGGCGGCGCGGCCTCGGCGCTTGCGGACAACGCCAACGTCAGCGCGGCGCCCGCCAGCGCCACGATTGCGGTTCGGATCCAACGAGCGTCCTTCATCGTGCGTCCTTCCAAGTCGATCGGGTTCCCCTCGACCTGAAGGACGTTCCGGCGCCGCGTTTCTTCCGCTCGACGCGAACAAGTCGTGAGCCGCCACCGCCATCGCTCGCGTTCCGCGGTTCGCTATTGATCGGTGGCATGCCCCGGCATAGAGTGCGCGGACTCGATCTGGGGAAAGTGGGTTCTGATGAGGAAGCACGTGACATTCGCGAACGTCATCGCGCTGATAGCGCTGTTCGTCGCCCTTGGCGGCACCAGCTATGCCGTGAGCAAGCTCAACGGCAAGGACCTGGTCGACGGCAGCGTCACCGGCTCGAAGCTGGCGAAGGACACCTTGACCGGCAAGCAGATCAAGGAGAAGAAGCTCGGGACGGTGCCGGTGTCGGCGGACACGGAGAAGCTGCTCGTCAGCAGTCAGGGCAAGAAGGGAAAGGTGAAGCTCAGCTCCGACGGCTCCAACGCGAGCGGCGACGTCCTCGTCCGGCTCTCCGCCGGAGACTCGGCCCCGCTCCTCACCAACGGCCCGTTCACTTACCGCGCCGTGTGCGATCAGGGGCCCAACGGCTTCCTTCCGCGGGTCTTCCTCGATACGACCGCGGCCGGCACGGTCACGGACATGGGGCAGGTGAATCCCGGTGAGCCACTCAACGTCAACAACCTCGACAACTCCTACACGCAGGGCTTCATGACGAAGCAGCAGTTCGGCCTCTTCGCCGCAGCCCCCAGCGGCGACTCGATATCCGTCGGCTCGATCTACTACGGCGCAAACGTGGTCGGGTCGGACTGCGTCTACGCGGCGTTCGGCGTGGGCTGAGCGCGCCCCCGCGCTCAGCCGCCCGCGGTACTCGGGCCGCGCTTCGGGCGCAGCTCGCGCACCTCGGCCTCGGCGGCCTCGCCGTCGACCGCCTCGAGCCGGCGCTCGATCTCGGTCAGGCGCTCCGAGAGCTGCTTGATCGCGTCCTGGACCGGGTCGGGAAGGTGGATCCAGTCGGTGTCGGGACCGCTGGGCTTGTGGCCGTCGACGCGGACGATGTGGCCGGGGTTGCCGACAACGGTCGCGGAGGCCGGGACATCGGTGACGACGACGGTGTTCGCCCCGATCTTGGCGCCGTCCTCGACGCGGATCGGGCCGAGCAGCTTCGCGCCCGAGCCGATCGTGACGAAGTCGCCGACCGTCGGATGCCGCTTGCCGCGCTGATCGCCGGTGCCGCCGAGCGTCACTCCCTGGTAGATCGTCACGCCGTCCCCGATCTCGGCGGTCTCGCCGATCACCACCCCCGACCCGTGGTCGATGAAGAAGCCGTTGCCGATCTTCGCGCCGGGATGGATCTCGATTCCGGTCAGGGCGCGTGTTCCGTAGACGATCACCCTCGGAGCGAGCCGCGCGCCGCGGCGATGGAAGCGGTGCGCGATCCGATGCGCGAGCAGCGCCTGCACCCCGCCCCAGGAGGAGAGGATCCCGAGGAAGCTGACGTCCCGAGCCGCTGGGTCACGCACCCGCGCCGCCTCGACGTCGGAGCGGACCTCCTTGAGCACGCGGGTCAGGGCGCCGGCCATGGCGAGGAAGCGTAGGGAGTCGTGAGCCGCACTAGGGCGCGAAGAACGGCAGCGACATGTAGCGCTCACCGGAGTCGGCGAAGATCACCACGATCCGCTTACCCTGCATCTCCGGTCGGCTCGCAAGCTCGATCGCACCGTGCAGCGCGGCGCCGGCGGAGATCCCGATCAGCAGGCCCTCGCGCGTCGCGGCGAGCGACGCGGTGGCGAGCGCCGACTCGTCCTCCACCGGCAGGATCTCGTCGATGACGGAGCGATCGAGGACGCTCGGCACGAACCCGGGGCCGATCCCCTGGATCTTGTGCGGCCCCGGCTCCCCGCCCGAGAGGACGGGCGAGGCCGCGGGCTCGACCGCGAGCACATGGATGTCGGGGCGGCGCTCCTTCAGAGCCTGCCCGACCCCGGTGATGGTCCCGCCGGTGCCGACGCCGCAGACGATCGCGTCGACCTCGCCGCCCGTGTCGCGCCAGATCTCCTCCGCGGTCGTGCGGCGGTGGACCTCGGGGTTGGCCGGGTTGTCGAACTGCATCGGCATGTAGGCGTTGTCGTGCTCGTCGGCGATGGCGCGGGCGAGCGCGACCGACTCGTCCATCCCGCCCATCGACGGCGTCTCGCGGACCACCGCCCCGTAGGCGCGCAGTAGCGCCGAGCGCTCCCGGCTCATGCCCTCGGGAAGGGTCAGGATGCAGTGGTAGCCGCGGGCGGCGCTGACCATCGCAAGGGCTATCCCGGTGTTGCCCGAGGTCGGCTCGACGATCACCGTCCGACCCGGCTCGATCCGGCCCTCGGCCTCGGCCGCGTCGATCATCGCGACGCCGATCCGGTCCTTGATCGAGCCGCCCGGATTGAACCATTCGAGCTTGGCGACGATCTCGGCACCGAGGCCGGCGCCGACCCTGGCGAGGCCGACCATCGGCGTGTCGCCCACGACCCCGCTGGCCTGCGCGGCGATGCGCAGCGTCGGCTGTGCTGGGGCGGATCCCGACATCGTCAGAGAAGGTACCGCGACCGACCGTCGCTGATCAGCCCTGGTCACGATTCGGCCGCCCCGGTGCCGACGTCGGCGCTAGGGTGGAGCGCGCGATGGACGGTTACCTGAAACACGGGCGGTGAGGGCGTGATCTCGATCCTGGTCATCTGCGTCGTCGTGCTGGCGATCTACTTCATCTCGCACGAGATCAAGAGCCGCCGCCAGTGACGCCGGATCCGCCGCCTCCCCCGCCTCCACCTCCAGCCGGGGAGCCCGGCCCGCCGCCTCCGCCGAGCGGTCCCGGCGGCGGCCCGCCCGCGCCGACGCCGCCCGGAGGTGCGCCCCCTCCCCCTCCCGGCTCGCCTTCGGGGGAGCCTCAGCCACCGCTCCACGACGGGGGCACCCCTTGGGGGAAGATCATCGCCGCCCTCGTCGCGACCATCGTCGTCATCGGAGTGGTGGGCTTCATCGCGCTCAGTGGCGGAGACGACGACACCGGAGACGAGACTGCGGCGACCGACACGACCTCGAGCGCCGACACGACAACAGACAGCGGTGATCCCACCGTGGGCGCGCCGATCGATCTCAAGACCTTCGACACCACGCTGACGGCCACGGTGACCGACTACCGGGTCGTGACCGGAGGCCAGTACGACAAGGTGCCCGCCGGCGGCCAGCTCGTCGGCGTCGAGCTCAGCCTCGAGAACACCGGCGGCTCGACCTTCAGCGATTCACCGGGAAACGGCGCCGCGCTCACCCTGAACGACGGCACTCCCGTGAAACCGACGTTCCCGACGGGAGGCGACTGTCCGTCCTTGGACTTCTCGACCTCGGTGGACATCCCGGCGGGGGCGACCCGATCCGGATGCATCGCGTTCAAGCTCCGCGCCGGGCAGGAGGCGGCCGACTTCCGCTACACCCCGGATTCCGGCTTCGCCGACGACACCGGTACCTGGGTTCTGCCGCCGCTGGGCTGATATCCGGCCTCGCGCCTACGCCGGCCGCCGGGCATGGGCATGGGCGCCCGATTCGGTTCATCCCGGATGGGCCGGGCCGCCGAGCCCGTTTCCGGTCCGCCGAGATGCGATGGCGTCCGATTCGGTCCATCCCGGATGGGCCGGGCCGCCGAGCCCGTTTCCGGTCCGCCGAGATGCCGATTTCGGACGAGATACGTCCGAAATCGGCATCTCGCTGAGGCAGGAGCCCCGCGGGACATGGTCGAAGTAGGACGGGCAGCGCTGCGCATCGCAGCGCTCAAGGCCACGGGGAAAGCCGCCGATCGGACCTGAGCATGGAGTACAAGACCCTCATCTGCGCCGCCCTCGGCCTCGCGATCGCCGGCGCAGCCGTCAGCTTCGAGATCCTCCCGAACGATTTCTGGGTCCCGCTGTCCTTCGGGATCCTCGCGATCGCCTTCGCCGTGGGCGCCTACATAGCGGCTGGCGACGAGGGCGAGAGCATGGTCCTCCCCCTCATCGCGATCGCCATCGCCGCCTTCGCGATCATCCAGGGCTGGGGCGACATGAACGACCTCAAGGACGCCAAGGACGGCGTCCAGGCGATCCAGGACCAGATCCAGGAAGCGATCCCGCAGGACCAGCAGGCGCTCCCCGACCTGGCGCAGTAGCCGGGACAACTCGACGGCCGGGCGCGACGGTAACGCCGCTCAGATGTAGTACATACGGTGCACTTGGCTCTAGGGCTGGCTTTATGCGTGGTGCGGGATAGGGATGCGGGATAGTCGGCCGACAGGAGCTAGGCTCGTAGAGCAATCGGCCAAACCAACGGGACTGGGGGCGAACGAGTTGAGCGGACCGCACGTAAACGCCGCGTTCCTCTGCGAGCGCGTTCTAATCGAGCAGGACAGCGTGGCCAGCGCCATCCGGATTGTGGATCGGATGTACTTCCTCGTCGATGAAGAGGGCGAGCCGGTCGCCCCCCACAACGTTCTCACGCTGTTTGTGAATCTCAAGTCCGACCAGGCGCGGGGAAGCTACGACGTAGCCGTCGAGCTAGAGCGTCCTTCGGGGGAACGCGTTCCCGTGATCAAGTCGAACGTCTTGCTTGAGGGCGAGGAACGAGGGGTGAACATCCTCTTGCCCGTGGACTTCCAGCCAGAGGGAGGCGCCGGCCTCTACTGGTTCGACATCCTCTTCGACAGCCAGCCGCTTACGCGTATTCCACTACGCGTCGTGTACCAGTCGCCACCGACCGTTGGTCAAGGCCCCCAAGGTGAGTGACGGGCGAAGTTGAGTCGGCCGTGTTCGGCGTCTCTCGAAGCAAGTAGGTAGCCGTGACACCCTCGAGCCGGTCCTTCAAGGCTTCTTCACCGAAGTCGCCGTGCTGATGCTCTGCGATCAAGCGAAGGACGAGAGGCGCGATGGTGCCCTCGTCACGAGAGTCGCTCCATTCGGCGTCCTCCAAGAGCTGCTCAAGCTCGTAGACATCGACCCCGCCGAGCACGTAGGTCCAGACCGCTTGACGTGTCTCTAGATCAGTCATGATGCCTCCGTTCCAACGAGTGAGCCTTCGGGAGCTTCGGGACCGCTTCAACTCGGAGATCTTGCCGAGGATTGAGGCCGGCGAGCTTCTCGAAGTCGTTCGCAGCTCTGGAAACCCTAACCGAGCGGCCAACCAACCGCCAGGCACAACGAGCCAGCGGGTCGAGTATTTCGACGCGATCGAGGGCGAGCTCGTCCTTGTTGCCACGGTCCATCGGTATCTGCTCCCCGATGGCACCCTCGGGGCGAGTGGACTCCCCGACCCCAAGCGGATCCGCGTGGACGGCACCGTCTATGCGCCTCATAAGCCGACTCCCAAAGGCTGACGCTCGGAGCTCCTGGCAGCGGCGGCGGCTATCGACTCCTGATCAGCCAGGTAGCGATCGAGCAACGCAGCCGCCTCATCCTCGCTGCCGGGCATCAGGTGCCCGTAGAGGTCGAGCGTGATCGAGATCGAGAAGTGCCCCATGAACGTCGAGAGCGCCTTGGCGTTGACGCCCGCGGCGATCATCAGCGAGGCGAACGTGTGCCGAGCTTCATGCAGGGTTAGGCGCTCGAGCTTTGCGGCCTCCCACGCATCGTCGGCCCGCTTGGTCAGCTTTCCCGGATCGAACGGACCGGGCCTCGCTCCGCCGAAGATCAGCGACTCGGGATCGCTGGGCAGCTCGTGCGCGTCGAGGTGGTCGCGTAGGACGGCAGGGATCGGCACCCGTCGCCTGCCCTGGGCCGTCTTTGGAGCGATCTCGCCCTCGAGGTCGTCCCAGCCTCGACGAACGTGGATCACGCCGGCAGCGAGGTCCACGTCCTCGACCCTGAGCGCCCGCAGCTCGCCCCTTCTCAGCCCCGCATAGAACGCCGTGGCCCAGATGGCCCGATCACCCGCGGGAAGGGCCGCGATGAGCGCAGCAGCCTCCTGAGGGCTTGCGAAGCGCCTTGGCTTGCTCCTAATCGCCGGAAGCTCGAGGCCCTTGGTCGGGTTGATCGTCACGTCGCCGCGCTGGAGCGCCCGGCGGTAGATGGCTCTAAGCGGGTTGATCGTCGAGTCGATGGTGCTCGGTGAGAGCCCGTCCGCCCGCCACTTGTCGACGAGCGCCTGGAGGTCGAGCAGCCGGACCTCGGTGAAACGGGCCGATCCGATCTCCGGGTACACGCGCAGCCGGAGGGCCTTCTCGTAGCCCCTCACCGCTGCCGGCTTGTACGGGTCACCCGACCGGTTGGTGATCTCGCCGCTTCTCGCGCCCTCCAGCCACTTCTCAGCCGCTTCCTTGAGCTTCGTGGCGGTCGGAGCCTTGAGAGCGCCCCTAGAAGCCGCTACGAGGGCGTGGCGGCGCCAGTCGATCGCCTGCTCGCGGGTCGGGAACGTCTTGCGGACGGTCTTGCCCTCGCGCTTGAGGTAGACCTGGGCTCGATAGGACGGGGAGCAGTTGCACCGCCCGCCCCCGCCACTACGGCAGGAGCGGGCGTGGCGTACTTCGATGCCGGGTGTGCGGGGCATCAGGAGGCGTCCTCAGTTGGAGAAGGGGCAGAGATCTCGGCAAGAGATGCAAGAGACTCTGCTGCGAGTTGACCGAAACGTCCGAGAGCTTGGCAATGACTGAGCCGACGGAGATGCGGCAACGCCTCGGCCATGACCTCGGCGTCGGACTTCTCGGCGGGCTTCGCGTCGGGCTTGTTGTCGACCAGGCGGAGCATCAGGCCATGTCTCCCCACGCGGCATCCTCCGCGGCGAGCGCCGCATCGAGCTTGTCCATCTTCACGGGCCCGATGCCTGACAGCGCTGCCACGTCCTCACGCTTGAGCCGTCGAAGGGCGCGAGCGCCGGCGACCTCGTACTCGTCCCAGATCAGGTGAGCGGCGGAGTGCCCGACAATCTCGTCCAGCGGCTGCCCGACCGTCCTCGCGTCCACCCAGCGCTGGACCTTAGCTTCGATGCGCCACATCGTCGCCTTTTCACCGACCAGGGCGAGCAGGATTCCCTCGGCCACGTCGCGGACTTGCCGCAGCTCGGCTCGGAGCTGGCGGAGATCTTCTTGTGTCACGTCGGCCATGCGGCCCTCCTCTCTGCCGGAGAGCCCCACGGTTCCGCGAGCGCGGGCCGATAGCGTGGCCCGTGCGTCGGAGAGCTTGTGAGTTACTCCGGCGCCGGCCCCCGGAGATTGCACTCTCGCGGGGGCACTTTTCGATTACGGGGCGCAACCTACTCCCTCGGGCGGTCGACGGCAAGCATCTGGTCCATCAGTAGCTCTCGTCTGCGAGGAACGCCGCCGTAGCGGGGTCGAGTCGCTCGGGCTTCTCCTCGGGCTCGGGCGCGTTGGCCCGGCGCTTCTCGAGGTCCTTGTTGGCCTCGCGAATAGCGGGAGCGAGATGCTGGATCACGGCCTCTCCCCTGGTGAGCGCGACCTCCTCGTAGTCGAGACGGGCCGAGGCTGTCGTCACGTTGCCGATCTCGTCGATGGCGATCAGCTCGCAGTAGCCGGGGCCGAACTGCTCGCCAACCTTGACCCAGTAGAAGCCGACACCTTCGCCGGTGCCGAATGGTCGAATGTCGGATGCCATCGCCTACCTCATTCCTGCGAAGACGGCTTCGCTTTCGATTCCCCGCAGGCCATTCGCCTGGTCGGGCTGTCGAGAGTCCTCGACGCTGAGCAGCACCCGCACGGCCATCGCAAGGGCGATCACGGCGTCGATTGGGTGCGCCTTGCCGCGCTGCTTGGTGAAGCGCCAGCCGGTGCCGATGAACTTCGCCGTGGCGCTGAGGACGTGCTTGGTGAGCGCCGGGTCGTCGGGATGCTCAAGCTGGCCGGCGGCGATCGCTTCTGAGAGCAGGGCCGAGGCTTGGCTCATCGGCCCTGTGCGCTGGGAGTGCGTGAGGATCATCCCGCCGAGTTCCTTGTCGATCCGCTGAGCGAGCGTCTCGCCTCCGGCTTCGGGGTCGAGGACGAACGTGCAGCTCGGCCAGCGCTCCCTCATCGCTGCGGCGGCCTCGAATATCTCGTCGAGGTCGAGCGAGGTGCCGTCCTGAGGCGGGACCAGGATCGTCGGGCGGTGGACGCGGATCTTGTCGTCCTGCTTGCGGATCGGGACGATCGCGGTGCTGTCCCACTTGAGGCCGAGGTCGATGCCGACGAACACTCCATCGGCTCCCTCGGGGATCTCGCAGCCAGGAGCAGCGCAGTCGGCCCACTCGGTTGGCGAGATCGCGCTGTCGATCCCCGCCACCCACTGGTTGCAGTGGTAGCGGCGGAAGGCTGCCTCGTGGACGGCCTCCCGCTGCTCGGCCAGGTCATCCTCGCTCAGCCATGAGGCCGGGTTCACCTCCTTGACTAGCGCCATGTCGTCGATCGAGGACGAGTCGGGAAGGCTCCACTCAAAGAGGGCGAGGTTCGGTCCCGTGGCCTCGGTGAAGTAGCCGCTGCGCCTGACCTTCGGCAGCTCCAGGGCTCTCCGTCGAAGCTCCCCGAGAGCGGAGTCGTCGTCGGCGCCGGCGGTCGTGATGGTCACGATGCGGGCGTCCCTGCGCTTGAGCATCCCCGTGCGGAGGGCGGTGTAAAGCTCGGAGTCGCGGTGAGCGTGGAGCTCGTCGACGATGGCGAGGCTGAGGATGAGCCCGTGCTGCTTGGGGCCATCGGAGGCCACCACCCGCAGCCACCCGTTCGCGGTGCGAATCTCCCTGCGGGTGATCTCGACGCGGGAGGCGATCGAGGGATGCGCTGCCATGCCTCGGGCGATGTCGAAAAGGACCGCGGCCTGCTCTCGACTGGCGGCGCCGATCGCGACCCTCGGCTCCTTGGCGCTGAGCAGGTGCCAGAGAGCGACGGCGGCGAGGAGGGTGCTCTTGCCGTTCCCTCTCGGGAGCAGGATCAGGCACTCGCGGCGATCGCTGAAGACCTCGCGGATGATGCGGAGCTGGAAGGGCTCGAGGTCGAGGCCGAGGATCTCGGTGCAGAAGCGCTTGAAGCGCTGAAGCTCAGTCATGGCCGAGGATCTCGTCGAGGGCGTCGTCGATCGGGCCGGACTCACGGGTCGCCCGCTCCAGGGCGATGGCGGCGGCGACCCTGCCGTCTCGGGCGAGGGCGGTGAGGATCGCGAGAGCCTCGTTCCGGGTCGCCACCTCGTCGCCGCGGGGAGGCTCTCTGAGTAGCGAGCGGAGAAAGGCCGGGCGGGACATGCCGGCGGGCCGCAGCTCGTCGAGACGGGCCAGCTCGGCGTCTGTGAGGGTGACTCTGACGGCCTGATCACGCGCCATGCCAACAATCCGATCTCTGAGCGAGCGCGCAGACGGCCCCTGCGCGGTCCGCTTCCTGCACACTCGTCGGGCGGTTCCAGGTGCCCCCACCGTAGATTCGTGTCCCATGCAACGCGTATTCATCAACGAACCAGAACTGGTCGAGGCTCTCCTCGAGAGGTGAGGGCTGAGAGACATACCGAGATGCCTCGCGTCCCCGTCGCGGGCGAGCGGATCGAGGGTTTCCCGGACGGCATTCACACGGTCTGGGTAGTCACTGCCGTGACCTTCAAGGAAGGTGATGACCCGGCCTTTCACGCTGTCGTCGACGTTCGCGAGGAGCTCTAGCGTCGGCATCTAGCCACCTCGCTCTCCCTCGCCGTCTTCTCGCGGTGGCAGGGCTCAGCGTGGATAGGTGCGAGGTTGTGCTCGTCGTCGGCTCCGCCTTGACTGAGAGGGACAACGTGGTCGACCTGATCGGCTCCGACCTTGCCGCAGACGTGGCAGCAACCCATGTAGCGGTCGAGGATGCGGCGGCGTCGGGCCTGCTCGGCTGAGCCTGAGAGCTTGACCTTCTCGCGGCGGGTGCTCGTGGCCCAGGGCTTGGGCGTGTGCTCGGGGCAGTAGCTCCGCTTGGCCGGGGCGCCGCACTTCACGCATGCTCGGAGTACGGCCATCACTTCTCCTCGAGCGGAGCGTGGACGCCGGTGCCGAACAGTCGGTCGGCGTTCTCCTCGTTACTGACGTCGACGCGGCGCAGGGTGCGGAGGTAGGCGCCGTGTTCGCGGAGCTGCCGTCGCCTCTCAGCCAGCGCCTCGAGGATCGGCTGACGGTCGAGCGATGAGGTCGCATTCGAGAGGAGTCTCTCCAACTTGAAGACCTCCACCCTGACCCGCTGCGGGTTGTTGAGCCGGGCGCTCATGCGGCCTCCTCGACCTTGGCTCGCAGCTCTGCCAGCTCGCGCTCGATGCGGTCGAGCTGAGAGGGAGGCGGGTTGTTCAGGTGCTCGTTGCAGACGGGACCGGCCTGCTCGATGCAGACGTGCGGCTCGCCGCAGTAAACGCAGCTCACGACTCCTCATCCCCTCCGTGAAGCGAGCGGATCAGCTCGGCCTCGCCCGGCTTCGGTGCGAACAAAGCAGCGATCAGGGCCTGGCCCTCCTGCTCGTCGGCCTCGATCCGAGCCCCCTCGCGTCGGGTCTGTTCGTCGGCGAGCTGCTCGTCGGTGACCTCGGAGAGATCCAGGTCGTCGACAGGCTCCGGCTCCTCGTCGGCCAGCTCACCGCCGAGGAGCTGCGCCACTGCCGCTCGTGCCGCGGCGTCGGCCTCCCACTCGTCAGGCGTCTCGCCATGAAGCTCGAGGGCGAGTCGAGCGGGTAGCCGGTGCCGGCGGCAGATCTCCTCGCGGTCAGCCATTGAAGTTCTCCCTCACCATCGCCAGCCGGTGCTCGCCGTATTGGGTGATGCACGGCTGCTCGACGTCGCGGCTGAGGAACTCCTCGGCCACCTCGCGGAGTGCGTGGATGCGCGGGTCGGCGTGGGCGTGCTGGCCGTTGAAGCCCTGCGTCTCAGAGATCAGCCTCTTCACCCGGTCGGCGCCGGCGGAGTATTCGTCGAGGAGGTCGATCAGCTCCCGCAGTGATGCTGCTATCGCCTCCGCCACCTCGGGGTCGACTGCCTCCTCGACGAGCTGCGGGAGGCTCTCGAGGCGGAAGGCCCTGAACTCGGTGTCGTCCTGGCCGTAGCGCTCGGTCAACTCGTCGAGCTTCGCCTGGCTGGGGTAGGGGCTGTCACTGACGAACGCTTTGCCGCCCATGCGCTCCTTGATCTCCCCGGCGAGCTTCGCCGCCTCGGTGTCGGGAAGTGCCACTCCGGACGCGTACTGCTCGCCGTATGCCTGGTGGTGGGCGGTGGCGGCCGCCCTGAGTGCCTCGGTCTCGTCCTCGTAGGCGCTCCGCTTGCGCTTCTCCTCGCGGAGTGCGGCGTGGGACTTCTCGCGCTTGGCCGCCAGCCTCTTGAGCTGGTCGGTTGCGCTCTTGGTGGTTGCGGTGGTCATGGCGTCCTTTCGGTCGGTGGGGATTCGGGAGGGGACGGCGCGGGGCTCCGCTGTCAGCACCCCGCGCCGCTGTCCCGTCCCTCGCAACAGCGGTTTGCTGGTCGCGACCCTCGATGCCATCCAGGAGTGGAAACGGCACCGAAGCGTTGGAAGGGTCGGCACCCGCGAGGTACGGCACGGCTTCACATTCCGCGCCCTCTCCGGTGCCACTCGCGCCGTCGTTTCTGCGTGCCTTTGCCGTGACGGCAACCGAAGCCGACGAGAGCGAGGTCATGCGCCCTCCAAGATGCGTTCCTTGTTGGCCGTCACCCAGGACTGGAGCTCGTCGCAGGGGACGATCAGTCGGCGGCCGAGACGGACGAGCTGGAGGTCCGGCTGGATCCGGGCCTCGAAGGTGCGGAGGGAGACGCCGATCGCCTCCGCCGCCTCCTCACGGGAGAGGGCGATGCGCGGAATGGGTTTTGCAGCTCGCGTGCTCATGCGGCCGCCTGAGCGGTGCGCGTCGAGCAGGCAACGAGAGCAGACGGTGATGGTCTCCTGCTCCCAAGCCTCGATTGCCCTCATCGCCGCAGGGATCGGTCGGTGCCGGCACGCAGGCGCGGTCGACCTGGCGCTCGTGGAAGCGCTCGCCGCAGACGTCGGAGCTTCGTGTCTGGACAGCGAACGCAGACCTCGGCCACTCGCTTGACCAGCAGCCGACAGCTCGGCGTCGATGCCGGTGTGCGAGCCGGCGTCTCATGCCGCCGTCCCCACGTTGTCCACCCAGTCCCGTGTCCGCCTCTATAGAAGGCCCCGGACAACGGGGACACTGAACCAGACCCGGAGCCGTTGGTGGTCCCAGCGTGTCCGGGGTCCGGGACGGGCTCCAAGTCCGCATTCTCAGTGAGAAAGAACACGTCCACGCGCCTCGCCCGTCCGGCCTTGTCCGGGCGCTCGGACTGCCTACGGCCCACTGTCCCGGCCCTCTCCAGCGCGAGCAGGCGGGACGTCGTAGCCGAGGCCCTTCTCGGGACACCCTCGCGGACCTCCGTGTTGGTCGATTGCGGGTGCTCTGCGAGGTAGTCGAGGATCAGCGCGTCGTGGTCGTCCTGGGCCTCGTCGAGGTCGAAGCGCATCCCGTGGTCGTCGAAGTCCAGGCGGTAGCCGACCGGCTCGGTGCTCTCAGCCTCGCGATGGTCGGCGCGGATCTGGAGGGCGTCACTGTCGCGGGTGATCGTCACCTTGCTCTCCCAGTAGGCCTCGAGGTCGGAGGTGCCCCTCATCCGCCCGCCGGCCTCGTGGCCGGTGTGCTGGACGAACAGGATCGCGGCGCCCGAGACCTCTCGCAGCTCGCGCAGGAAGTCGAGGACCGGCCCCATCTCGAGCTGGCTGTTCTCGTCGACGCTCCCGCCCTTCACGCGGGCGAGCGGGTCGAAGACGATCAGCATCGGCTGAATCCGCTGCGCCTCGCTGAGGATCTGAGCCCGCCACTCGGGGTCGGTGAGCTTGACGCCCTGGTTGGCGGCGAAAAAGAGCTGGGAGAGCTTGTGGTGAGCGATCCCTTGGCCGCGCACCATCATCGCCAGGCGCCGGTGGAGCGCCCTGCGGCCCGACTCCTCGAGGATCAGCATCACCGGACCGCGGGCGACCTTGAAGCGGCCCAGGAACGCTTCGCCGGAGGCGACGGCGAGGGCGATCGCCAACACGATCCAGGTCTTGCCCACCTTGTAGGCGCCGACGAGAGCCGCGATCGCGTTCAAGACGATGAAGCCCTCGACGAGGAAGGGCGTCGGGCCGGGGTCGCCAGCGCTGAGGAGCGAGTGGGCATCCTCGAGGCCGAGATCACGGCCTGACTCTGGGCTACCCTGCGTCATGGTCGCGGCTGCTTCCGCGGTCTTTGACGGCGCCGGCTTCCGAGGGCCGGCGTTCGTCGTTGACGGGGTACAGCGCATCGGGGGCGACGCCCAGCACTATGGAGATTGCGCGGAGCGTCTTGCGGCTTGGCCGGTGGTGGCCATTCTCGATTCGGCTCAGGGTCTCCGGGCGAACATCGGCCAATGCTCCCAGCGCTTCCTGGCTGTAACCGCGGGCCGCCCTCCAGACGCGAAGCGGAGACGTCGGCTTCGGGGCGTACCTTCCGTCGCGTGTCAAGGTCCGTGAGGTCATCAGGAACCATGTTGGGGGGGCCCGAGCCAGAACTTCTCGGGAATACGCCCCACCGAACCTCACCGCTCATCCTCACCAATCGAAAGGGAGAGGAGCGCGCCGCCGGGCGCGCCGAGAGAGCGGCCACGCTCACGGTCGCGCCCGCGTGGGCGATCATCGAACAGTTCGCCGACGACCCCGCGTTTCTCGACGCGCTGGAAGAGGTCTTCGCAGGCAAGAAGGCCCCCGCTGCGATCGCTGCTCGCTATCAGCGGACGGGTAGCTATGGGTGGCGGGTCGTTCGCCACCTTGTCGAGGAGGCTTCGGCCTACGCGACCCGCGAGAAGCGGTCAATACGCAAGGCTAGGGCGCTCCGCTTGCGGCGCAAGAGCCCAGATAGGTTCCGGCCGCCAACGCACCGCGTCGCCCCGCTGAGCCAGCGCCGAGCCCTGCTGCGGCAATCAAGAATCCTGCACCGAAAGGAGCGGCGATCATCGAGAACGACCCTGCGCTCCGGCCTTGTTCTCTGTGCGCCCGCGATCGCGTTCTTCGTCGATGGTGCGCCCTCTGCCCGTCACCGCCAACGCTGGCGTGCGTCGGCGAGAAGCAGGGCCATGGGCGCTTTGCTCGCGAGAGGAGCCGGCGTCTGCCTTGCCGAGGGCTGCGACCGGAGCGCACCCAAGCGCTACTGCTCCGCTCATCTTGAGATGGAGCGCAGCCCGGCCGGCGTCCCTCAGGCGAATCCGAAGCTGGCGAAAGCCAGCCACGACCAGCTGCTCAAGTCAGCGTCCGAACTGCTGAAAGAGCTGGGCGAGCAGATCGGGGTTGAGTGAATGGCGCTGCGGCTCTTGCCGGCGCTCGCCATCGTTGCCGCGGTTTTCCCTAGCGCCGCCACCGGAGGCAAAGCGGACTTGGGTGAACTCGTCGTCCGGGGCAAGGACCGGGAGAGCACCGCGATCCTCGCGGTCGTGCACACCCCAGGCACCCTCAGTCTCCGGGTCCAGTCGAAACCGACCCAGACGGTCTACGTCGAGATCAGCGGTGCCTGCATGAAGGCGGGACGTCGCGACGGGATCGGGGAGCAGTTCGTCCGCGGCTCCGGCTTCGTGAAGCGCATCAAGACTTCGATTGGCAGACCGGATCGTTGCAAGGTCTTTGCCTTCGTCCGCTATCCGCAAGCGCCGGGAAGGGGTGTCGTAACCGCATCGCTCTACGAGCGATAGACCCTCCCCGGGGGGCCGGGGTGCGGGATAAACGCGGGATAGTCCACCCCGCTTTCGGTGCATTCCGGTGCGTCCCGGTGCGTAGCTAAACCGCTTGCCTAAGCGGAATCCCGCATACCCAAGGGGTGCCGCTCAAATGTAGTACATCCCCGAGCCCCGCTCGGCGTCCTCGCGGGCGGCGACGTCGGCGATCGTGGCGCGGCTGAAGACGTTGCGGAGGGCCTCGACGCCGTCGGCCCAGATGCCGCCGGCCTCCTTGCCCTCCTCGCCGAGGCGACCGTCGAGGGCCTGGACGACCTCGAGAACGGTGATGTCGTCGGCGTCGCGGGCAAGGCGGTAGCCGCCGCCGACTCCGCGTTGGGAGACGAGCAGACCAGCCCGGCGCAGGGTCGAGAAGAGCTGCTCGAGGAACTGGACGGGGATCTCGCGGCGCTCGGCCACGGTCGCGATCGGCACCGGTGTGCCGTGGTTGCGGGCGAGCTCAGCCATGCCGACGACGGCGTAGCGGGACTTGGCGGTGACCGAGATCATCGCTTCTTCGTTCTATCGGATCGGACGGCGCAGGCCGTGCTACGGTCGCCGGCGAGTACCTTCGAGCCGTCCCGGGGGGCCAAAGGGAGAGGATGAGCGACGAACGCTGCTGCATGATCATCGATGCCCACCCCGTCGCGAGGCTGGGCATCCGCGACGCGCTCTCCGGCGGGGACGGCTGGTCGTTCGAGGAGCTCCCCCACGGCGGCGACGCGCTCGAGACCCTGCGGAACGTCGGCCCATTCGATGTGGCGGTCGTCGAGATGCGTGCCGCCGGGCGCGGATCGCCGTCGGGCACGGCGACGATCAAGGCTCTGCTGCTCGAGCAGCCGGGGCTCGGCGTCGTCGGCGTCGGCGGCGGGATCGAGCGCCACGCGCTCGTCGAGGCGCTGGATGCCGGGGCGTCGGCCTACGTCAGCAAGCACTCCCCGCCGGAGACGATGCGGAGCGCCGTCGAAGCGGTGGCCGACTTCGAATCGTTCATCGACCCCACGGTCGACAGGCGCGGGGACGGCAAGCTCCCGATCACACGGCGGCAGCGTCAGATCCTCCAGCTCCTCGCCGACGGCTGCAGCACCGCCGAGGCGGCTGAGCGCCTCGGACTCAGCGCCGAGACCGTGCGCACCCATGCGAAGGCGATCCTCCCCCGCCTCGGCGCCAACAACCGGGCCCACGCCATCGCGATCGCGCTACGCGGCGGGTTGATCGACTGACCCGAGGAAGGCGCCGGCGCTCAGATCCAGCCGCGCTCGCGCGCGACGAGGACAGCCTGGGCGCGATCGGCGGCGCCGATCTTGCGGTAGACGTTGTGGAGGTGGGTCCGCACCGTGCTCGCGGAGAGCCCCATCTCGGCGGCGATCTCCTTGTAGACCTTGCCCTCGGCGAGGCCGCGGAGCGCGTCGACCTCGCGGCGTGAGAGCGGGCAGGGCTCGCCGCGGTTCTTGCGGGGCACCTTGGCGAGCGGAAACTCGTAGACGAGCTGGTGGAGGCGGCGGTCGCTGATCCCGACGGCCTTCGCGGCTTCGTCCATCGCATCGGCGGAGACGACGTCGCCGGCCGAGTGATGGGCGATCAGGTCCGCGAGCCGGACGGCAGCCGCGAGCCCCTTGGCTCCCTCGGAGTGATGGCGCTCGATCGCGCTGGCGATGACGGGGGGAAGCCCCCAGCGCCGGGCGAGAACGCCGCCGACAAGCGTGTGGTCGATGCCGAGCTCACGGCGCTCCTGCTTGACGCGCTGCTCCGGCGTCGAGCTGCGATCGCCCAGGATCACCTCGTAGCCCGGGTAGAGGCGCATGAGGACGAGCTGGCCGATGTCGTGGAAGAGGGCAGCGGTGGCGAGCTCGTCGCGGCCGGAGACGTCGGCGACGTCGGCGATGCACTCAGCCGCGTGCCGGGTGGTGATCGCGTGGCGGCGGAAGCGCTCCGGAAGCAGAGCCCAGCTCGAGACGGGCTGGAAGAGGTCGTAGGTCTGCAGCGAACCGGCGATGGCCCGGACTCCCGCTGGGGTGAGGGCCTTGACCGCGTCGGAGACGTTGGAGACGCGGCCGCGCGGCCCGCCGCCGTTGTTGGCCGCCTTCATCACCGCGATCGCGACGGCGGTGTCGGACTCGACGAGCTCGGTCACCTCGGCGAGCGAGGTCGCCTCCCCCTCGGTCAGCTTCGCCACCCGTGACGTCGTCTCAGCGAGCGCCGGCAGGGTGTTGACCGCGTCGAACGCGGCGGCGAGACGCTGCCCGCCCTTGCCCTGCGCGCTGGTGACCGCCGGTGCCTTGGTTCGCTGTGCTGTTGCCATCGTGGATCAGGGGCGAGGGCCTCGGATGCAGCCCTCGGTAGCTCCCTCGGAGCCTCTGTCGGCAGATAGGTGCCCGGGCCTTAGCCCTGATCGCCGGAAACCGGCGAGGCCGCATCGGCAAGCCGGGAAAGTGCGCGATCGATGCGTTGCAGCGAGCGTTCCCGCCCCAGCGCGACCAGCGATTCGAAGATTCCCGGCGAGACCGACGTGCCGGTGATCGCTACCCGGATCGGCTGCAGCCCCTTCCCCGCTCCCAGCCCCTCCGATTCGATCACCGCCCGCAGCTCGGCCTCCAGCGTCTCGGCGTCGAAGGGCTCGACCGAGGCGATCGTCTCGCGCTCGCGCGCCAGCACGCCGGCGGCCTCCGGCTTCATCACCTTGCGCCAGGCCTTGTCGTCGTCGACCGGATCGGTGAACAGGAACGCGATCAGCGGCCAGATCTCGACGACGGTCTGCGCCTTCTCCTGGACGATCCCGCACGCCTCGGCACGGGCCTCGGGCGTCGCGGCGGCGAACGCCTCGGCGGCCTCCGGGTCGTTGCGGGCGAGGTGCGCCGCGAGCTGCTCCTCGTAGCGGTCGAGCGGCAGCTCCCGCATGTAGCGGCCGTTGAGCCAGCGCAGCTTCTGCGGGTCGAAGATCGCCGCCGCACGCCCGACCCGCTCGATCGAGAAACGCTCGACCAGCTCCGGCGTGCTCATGATCGTCTCGTCGTCGCCCGAGCCCCAGCCGAGCAGCGCCAGGTAGTTGCGGAGCGCCTCCGGGAGGAATCCCTCCTCGCGAAGCTCCTGCACCGAGGCGGCGCCGTGCCGCTTGGAGAGCTTCTTCCCGTCGGGGCCGTGCAGCAGCGGCAGGTGGGCGTAGCGGGGGGCCGGCTCGCCGAGCGCTTGCAGGACGATGAGCTGCTTCGGCGTGTTGGAGAGGTGGTCGTCACCGCGGATCACGTCGGTGATCCCCATGTCGGAGTCGTCGACGGCGACCGCGAAGTTGTAGAGGACGGACCCGTCCGCGCGGGCGATCACGGGATCGTCCTGGAGGCGGTTCTGGAAGCGGATCTCGCCGCGGATCGCGTCGGGGACGACCGTCTCCCCCTCGTCGGGGACACGCAGGCGGATCGCGGCACCGGCCTCGTCGGTGGGCTCCCCGCGATAGCCGCGGTCGGGGTTCTCCTTGCGGAACGCCTGCACGTCCGCGCCGGTAGCGGTGTCGCGGTAGGCGGCGCCGGAGGCGAGTAGCTCCTCGAGCCGCTCGCGGTGGCGGTCGGCGCGCTCGTACTGGCTGATCGGCCCTTCGTCCCAGTCGAGCTCGAGCCACTCCAGCGCGTCGAGGATCTGGGCGACGTTGGCGTCGGTGGAGCGCTCGCGGTCGGTGTCCTCGATGCGGAGTACGAGCGCGCCGCCCGTCCCCCTGGCGACGAGCCAGTTGTACAGTGCCGTCCGCGCGCCGCCGATGTGCAGCGCGCCTGTCGGCGAGGGGGCGAATCTAACTCGAACGGGAGAGGACAAAGGTGTTGGCAAGGTGCTGATCGGGGCGCATGTTTCCACAGCGGGCGCACTGCCCAAGGCCGTCGAGCGCGGTGAGGAGCTCGAGTGCGACTCGATCCAGATCTTCCACCAGAGCCCGCGGGCGTGGAAACCGACCAACTACACGCAGGACGACTTCGACGCGTTCAACGAGGCGTTCGCCGCATCCCGGCTCGGCTCGGTGATCATCCACGCCGTCTACCTGATCAACACGGCGACCCCGGACAAGGAGATCCGCGAGAAGTCGCTGGCGTCGCTGCTGCACGCGACGAAGATCGGGGACGCGATCGGTGCCGACGGGATCGTCCTCCACGCCGGCTCGCGTAAGAAGGACCCCGTCGACGAGGCGGTCGCCCGCTCCGGCGAGGTCGTGCGCGAGGTGCTGGCGGAGACCGAGAGCTGCCCGATCCTCTTCGAGAACACGGCCGGGACGCAGGGACCGCTCGGCCGGGACTTCGACGAGCTCGCGCTGCTCGTGGACGCGGCCGGCGCCGGCGAGCGGATCGGCGTCTGCATCGACTGCTGCCACATGTTCGCCTCCGGCTTCGACATCCTCGAGCCAGACGGGCTCAGTAGCGCGGTCGACGACCTCGACCGGCTCGTCGGCCTCGACCGGCTGCGCGCGCTGCACATCAACGACAGCGCCGTCCCCCAGGGCGCCAACCGCGACAAACACGCGAGCATCGGCAAGGGCGAGATGGGCCGCAAGGGCATCGCTACGTTCCTCTCCGAGCCCCGCTTCCAGGACCTGCCGGCGACGCTGGAGACCCCCGGCCCCGACAAGCAGGGCCCGGACCGCAAGGAGATCCGGCTGACGAAGCGCCTGCGCGAGCAGGGCATCGCGGCGCGGACCTGAGCGGCGCTTGCGGCACCTCGGCGTGGGGATGTCGGGGCGGCGACACCACGCTCCGGCGGCCCTGACCCGCCCGGCGAAGACGAGCCACCGCTTTCCCACCGATTCCGTGGAAAAGGCGCCACGCACCTGACGGACGGCCCTGACCCGCCCCGCTAAGACGGGCCACCACTTTCCCACCGATTCCGTGGAAAAGGCGCCACGCACGGGCGGCCTTGACCCGCTCCGCGGAGACGAGCCGCCGCTTTCCCACCGATTCCGTGGAAAAGGCGCCACGCACGGGCGAAACCTGACCCGCCCCGCGGAAACAAGCCGCTTGACGGACGGGGAGCGCCCGGGAGTGATCGCGCCGCTCGGTGCGTGCCGGTCCGGAGGACGGGCCGGCGCGGCTAGCTGGCCAGCGGGAGGCCGGTGCGGAGGTCGAAGTCCTCGGGATCCTCGGTGTCGAAGAACCCGGGGTTGAGGCAGATGTGCGCGGGCCCGTCGCCCTCGTAGGCGGGCTCGACGCGGGTCGGGCAGTGGGCCATCGGCGAGCCCGTCATCTTGATCCCGCCGAAGCCGCCGTTGCGCTCGGCGGCCTCGAAGCCGGCGACGTCGATCTCACCGCGGAAGACCTTCTGGACGCAGCCCATGAAGCGGCGACCGGTCGGACCGTCGACGTAGCTCCACAGGTAGGGGCAGCGCATCCTCAGGCACTCGCGCGGCTCGATGAGCTTGTCGCAGAACGTCCGGCAGCTCCTGCACTCGCCCTCGGGCGGTCGCAGCTGCTTGACGTTGGTAGCCGGCATTCGTTGCAGTCTACGGAGCCCAGCCACCGTTCCCGCCCGCTGCGCGCCGTCGATCGCCGCGGCTGAGCGCACCCGGCCGCGACCGCAGGCGGTCGCCTTCCCGGCGGGTCCCAACGGGCCCATGCTCTAGGTTGGACCGATGGGGATCAGCAGGGTCGCCGCCGTCGTCACGGCATCGATCGCGCTCGCGACGAGCCTCGCGGCGTGCGGCGGCGAGCAGGACATGGGCGCGACGGAGTACGTCCCGGCGGCGGGAGCGAACACGCCCCCCGACACGACGCCGGGCGTTGAGCCCGGCACCAGCTACGACGTGACCGCGGGCGAGTGGCTGAAGCTCTCGCGCAACGAGCGGATCACGGCGGCCCGGGACTTCGTCGCCGACATGCCCGACGACTGCCGTAACGGCGACGGGCGGGAAGCCGATCCCGGGCTCGTACGCGATTGGGCCGACTCGAGCGCCGGCACCGACTACCCGCTGAACGTCGCCGTGGCCGAGCTCCTCGCCGAGGGCTGCGCGGCGGCGCTGCAGAGCGGCGAGGACGGCCTCGCGCCCGAGGGCGGCTGAGCGGAGGGACACGGAGCAGAGCACGTGCGCGGTCGGGGCATCGGCTGCGTGCGGTGCTTCGCCCACCAAAGTGCATCGAGTGGCTCAACCTGGCGGTGTCGTCGCCAGGTTGAGCCACTCGGCGTGGTTCTGCGACGCAACAGCGGCAAGTCCCTTTGTGGCGGCCGTCGACGTCGTGTACGATCCGGACGGCGGCGTCTCTATGCCGCCATCGGCGGCTCGAGGAGCTCGTCGATCTCGGCTCGCAGGCCCACCGACGGGGCCACCCGGTACTCGCTGCCGAAGCGGAGCCGGCGCCTTCCCTCGCGCGTCTCCATCTCGAGCTCGACCTCGGCCTCGCCGGGAAAGTTCGCGAGCAGGCCCTTGAGCTCCTCGATGAGATCGAGCCCGAAGCGTGAGGCGTCGAGCTCGATCTTGAAGACCTCCGGCTCGGCCTCCTTGCGGAGCTGCTCCTGCGCGTCGGCGACATCTGCCTCGCTGGGCCGGAACTCCTCGGCGTCCTGGACGACGAGCTTGATCTCGTTGCGGTCCTTGCGATCGACGCGGCCGCGCACCAGCAGGACCGCATCGGTGTCGATCAGCCCGTCGTTCGCCTCCAGCGTCTTCGCGAAGATGATCATCTCGACCCGGCCCTCGAGGTCGTCGAGCGTCGCGAACATCATGTTCGAGCCGCTGCGGGTGCGGATCTTCTTCGCCTCGGCGACGATCCCGCCGACGGTCACCCACTCGTTGTCCTTCTTCGAGTCGAGCTCCGCCAGCGAGCAGTCCGTCCGGACCTTGAGCGCGTCACGCACCTGCGAGAGAGGGTGGTCGGAGAGAAACGTCCCGAGGGTCTCCTTCTCCATCGCCAGCAGCTCGCGCTGCTCGAACTCCTCACCGAGGATCGGCGCGTGCTGGGTGCGAAAGCCGCCGCCCGCGGCCGCGCCGTCGTCCATCGCGAAGATCGAGCCCTGGCCGCGGATCGCGTCCTCCTGCGCCTTCTGGCCGGCCGCCTGCGCCTGCGGCAGCACCCCGAGCATCGCCTTCCGGGTCGCCCCGGTCGAGTCGAGAGCGCCGCACTTGATCAGGCCCTCGATCGCGCGCTTGTTGACCGCGCGGCAGTCGACGCGCTCGCAGAAGTCCCAGAGCGAGTCGAACGGGCGCTCCTCGCGCTCGGAGATGATCGCCTCGACCGCCGCGTGGCCGACGTTCTTGACCGCGTCGAGGCCGAAGCGGATGTTGTCCTCGTGGACCACGAAGCTGTGGTCGGAGGAGTTGACGTCGGGCGGCAGCACCTCGATCCCCATCTCCTCGCAGCGGTTGACGAAGAACGGGACCTTGTCCTTCGTCGACATCACCGAGGAGATCACCGCGGCCATGTACTCGGCCGGGTAGTTCGCCTTCAGGAAGGCGGTCCGGTAGGCGATCAGCGCGTAGCAGGCGGCGTGGGATTTGTTGAACGAGTAGTCGGCCGCCGCCGTCATCGTCGACCAGAGCTTCTGGGCGACGTGCGGCGCGGTGCCGGAAGAGGCGCTGCCGTCGATGAACTTCTGCTCCATCGTCGCCATCAGCTCGCGCTTCTTCTTGCCGATCGCCTTCCGCAGGTCGTCCGCCTCAGCGCCGGTGAAGCCGCCGATCTGCTTGGAGATCTCCATCAGCTGCTCCTGGTAGATGCAGCAGCCATAAGTGGCCTCGGTGATCGGGCGCAGGCGCTCGTCGTCATAGCGCACCGAGGCGGGGTCGGCCTTGCCGCGCGCGTAGTCGGGGATGTAGTTCATCGCCCCGGGCCGGTACAGGGAGACGAGCGCGACGATGTCGCCGAACTCCGTCGGCTTCACCTTCCGCATGGCCTCGCGCATGCCCTCGGACTCGAGCTGGAAGACGCCGACGGAGTCGCCGGCGGTGAGCATCTCGTATGTCTTGGAGTCGTCGAGCGGGAGCTGCTCGACATCGACCGCGATCCCCCGTGAGCGCTCGATGATCGCGACCGCGTCCTCGATCACGTCGAGGTTGCGCAGACCGAGGAAGTCCATCTTCAGCAGGCCGATCTCCTCGACCGGGCCCATCGAGTACTGGGTCACGATCTTGTAGGAGCGCTCGCCGTCCTTGGAGGCGCCGCGGTCCTCGGCGAGCTGCAGCGGCACGACCTGCTGCAGCGGCCGGTCGGCGATCACCACGGCGGCGGCGTGGATCGAGTTGTTGCGGACGATCCCCTCGAGCCCCCGCGCCGTCTCGACGATCTGGCGCACGTCGCCCTCGGCGTCGTAGGCCTTGCGCAGGTCCTCACCCTCCTTGAGGCAGTCGGCGAAGCTCGGGCTCCGCCCCATGATCGGCTCCGGGATCAGCTTGGCGACCTTGTCACCGGTCCCGTAGTCGAAGCCGAGGACTCGCGCCGCGTCCCGCGTCGCCGCGCGCGGCGCCATCTTGCCGAAGGTGATGATCTGCGCGACCGACTCGCGCCCGTACTTCTCCTGCACGTAGCGGATCACGCGCTCGCGCCCGCGGACGGAGAAGTCGATGTCGATGTCGGGCATGGACCGCCGAGCGGGGTTCAGGAACCGCTCGAAGAGCAGATCGTTCTCGAGCGGGTCGAGATCGGTGATGCCGAGGCTGTAGGCGACGATCGAGCCGGCCGCCGAGCCGCGGCCGGGGCCGACGGCAACGCCGTTGTCCTTGGCGAAGCGGACGAAGTCCCAGACGATCAGGAAGTAGCTGGGGAAGCCCATCTCGCTGATCACGCCGAGCTCCATGTCGAGGCGCTCGGTCGCCGCCGCCGGGACCGGATCGCCGTAGCGGCGGCGCAAGCCCTCCTCGGCGAGGCGGCGCAGCATCACCTCGGGCTCGGAGCCGTCCGGGGTCGGGAACTTCGGCAGCAGCAGCTCCCCGAGCTTGATCTCGACGTTGCAGCGCTCGGCGATCTCCAGGGTGTTGGGGACGGCCTCCGGCCAGGGCGCGAACGACTCGTGCATCTCCGCGGCGGTCTTCAAGTAGAACTCGTTCGTGTCGAAGCGGAGCTTCGGCTGCTCCAGCGTCGACTTCGTCTGCACGCAGAGCAGCGCCGCGTGGTTGTTGTAGTCCTCGCGCCGCAGGTAGTGGACGTCGGCCGTTCCGACCAGCGGCCGACCGAGTTCGCGGGCGACCCGCGCGATGCCCTCGTTGGCCTTGTCCTGGTCGGCGATGCCGTTGACCTGGAGCTCGAAGTAGACGTTGTCGGGCCCGAAGATCTGCAGCAGGTCGTCGGCGTGCTGGCGCGCCTCGGTCGGCCGGTCCTCGACGATGCGGCGGCAGAAGCGGGACTGCAGGCAACCGGTCAGCGCGATCACGCCCTCCGAGTAGCGGGAGAGCAGCTTCGGGTCGACGTTGGCCTTGCCGCGCGCGAAGCCCTCGAGGAAGCCGGCGGAGCTGAGCTTGACGAGGTTCTGATAGCCGGTGTTGTTCTCCGCCAGGAGCGTCAGGTGGTTGCGCTCCCACTTCGTCTTCTGCTTGATCAGCTCGACGTCGTCGACGAGGTAGGCCTCGAGGCCCATGATCGGCTTGACGCCGTGCTTTCCGCATGCCTTGAAGAGCTCGACCGCGCCGTTCATGACGCCGTGGTCGGTGAGCCCGAGCGCGGGCATGTCGAGCTCGGCGGCACGCGCCGCCATGGCATCGATCTTGTTCGCGCCGTCCAGCAGCGAGTACTCGCTGTGGACGTGCAGATGGACGGTCTGCCCGCCTTGCTGGCTCACCGGCCCATCATGGCAAGGGCGGCAGATGCCACCCGGGCGTTCCGGGCGCCTCGCGGGAGCAGTTCGCGCGTTTTGCGGGGAAGCTCCGGGAACGCTCCCGCGCGGGCTCAGCCGAGCCGGTCGCCCGGCGTGTCGAGGCGCGCCATCACGTCGATCAGGCGCTGCTCGGCCTCGCGGACGCGGCGCTCCGACTCCTGCTCTGCGGCCGCCGTCCGGGCCCGGACCTCCTCCTCGCGCTGCTGGGCGTGCTCGACCGCGGCGAGCCTCGCCTCCGCCGCGGCGGTGTAGTCCATGAGGCGTTGCTCGGCGTTCGCGTGCGAGCGTTCGATGAGCTCGGTGACGCGGGCCTCCAGCGCCGCCATCCGGGCGCTGACCCCGGCGTCGAGAGCGGCGTCGGCGCGCTCGGAGACCGATCCCTCGGTCTGCGTGCGCAGCGTCGAGGCGCTGCGCTCGAGCTCGGCACGGCTGTCGGCCGCCCGCTCGGCGAGCTCGCCCCGGCCCTTCTCCACCACCTCGGCCGAGCTCGTGCGGATCTCGTCGGTGATCTTTCGAGCCTCCGTCTGCAGCGCCGCGACGATCTCGCTCTGCCGCTCGGCGAGCTCAGCGGTGATCTTGTCGCGCTCGCTGCGGATGCGGCGCTTGTCGAGCTCTTCGCGCAGCTTCGCCACCTCGGCCCGGAGCTTGGCGGCGTCGGCCTCGAGCTCGGCGCGGACGGCGCGCGAGCTCTCCTCGGCGCCGCGCTGAACCGTGCCCTGCAGCGAAGCCTCGAGCTCGGCGCGGACCTGGTCGCGGGCCTGCTCGATCGCCCCGGCCGCCGCCTGCTGGGCGTCCGCCGCGGCCTGGCCGCGCGCGTCGGCGACGGCCGCTTCGGCGGAAGCCCGCATGCGCTCCTCGAGCTTTCCGGCGGCGTCGCTCAGGCGCTTGTCGATCTCCCCGTCGAAGGTCTCGAGCCGCTTCTCCGTGTTGGCCTCGTTCTCGCGCACGAGCTGGCGCTCGATCGCCGCCATCCGGTCGGCGAGCCGGCTCTCGTATCCCTTGACCGCCTCCTCCGCTGCCGTGCCGGCGTGGTCGCGGAGCTCGCCGGAGAGCGCCTCCGAGCGGGAGCGCAGCTCGGCGGAGACGGTCTCGACGTGCTCGGTCGCAGCCTTCGCGCGGGCCTCCTGCTCGGTCTTGAAGCGCTGGTCGAGCCGCTCCTCGGCCGCTCCGAGCGCGGCCTCGGCTTCCGCCATCGCCGTCGTGCGGGCGAGGTGCTCGAGCGAGCGGCGCGCCTCGGCGAGGCCCTCCGCCCCGGTCCGGCTCAGCTCCTCGCGGGAGGCGTCGAGCCCGGCGAGGATCTGCCGCTCTACGTCGATCGAGAGCTTGCGACGCGCGTCGTCGAGCCCGGCCTCGATCGCCTGGCTGTTGGCGACGTCGAGGGTCTGCCTCGTCTCGGCGACGCGGCGGTCGACCTCGCCGAGCGCCCGCGAGATCTCACCGACGAGCTGCGCGCGGGCCTCGGCCTCGCGCTCCTCCTGGGCCTTGCGCGCCTCGAGCAGCCGCGCCTCGGTGGCGCGCGCGACCCGTTCCTCGGTCTGCTCGGCGATCTGCGTCCGCGACTCGGCGATCTGGGCCGCGATGGCCTCGCGGCCCTCGTTGACGAGCAGCTCCGCGCGCTGGGTCTCTGCCGCGAGCCGGGCCTCGGCCTTGGCGGCCTCGCGGGCGACGATGCTGTCCAGCCGCTCCGTCGCCTCGACCGTCTGCCGCGAGGCGACGAGCTGGTGTGCGGACTCGAGCCGTGAGGTGGCCGCCTCGGTCGCGCGGGCGATCTCGCGCTCGACGGTCGCCGGGACTGAAGCCTCGAGCTCGGCCGCGCGGGCCTCGCCGCGCCGGCGAGCGTCCTCGGCGTCGGCCCGCAGGCGCTCGAGCGCTTCGCGGTGGGCGGTCAGGTCAGCTTCGAGCCGCTTGGCGTGCTCCTTGGCGGCGTCGCCGAGGTTGGCGTCCAAACGCTCGCGGACGCCCACCTCGATCTCGGCGATCCGTGACTCGGTTACCGCGCGCTCGCCCTCGGCGCGATGGCTGAGCTGCTCCTCGGCAACCGCCATCCGCGATTCGACGGCATCCTCAGCTCCCTGCCTGGCGGCGTCAGCGGCGGCGCCGGCGGCGCGCTCGTTGACGGTCCGAAGGCGCTCGAGCGCGCGCTCGAGGCTGCTCTCGACGCGCTCGAGACCGACTCGCTCCACCTCGGTGATGCGGCGGCCCATCTCGCTGGCCCGATCGGCGTCGGTCTCCTCGATCTTCTCGCGCAGGCGGGCTTCGGCGTTGCCGAACTCCCCGGAGAGGTGCTCGCGCGCCTCGCGCAATGCCAATTCGACCTCGTTGCGGACACGCTGGGTCGCCTCGCCGACCGCGCGCTCGAGCGTCTCCTGGTTGGAGCCGACGATCGTGTCGCGAAGCTCGTCCTGCAGGACCGACCCGAGACCGCGGACGCGCGTCTCGGTCTCGGCCAGGGAGGTCTCGGCGCGCTCACTGGCCGCGGTCGAGAGCTCGGCCTTGGCGCCCTCGACCGACTCGCCGACGGCGCGGAGGGCGATCTCGGTCGCCCGGATCAGCGCCTCGCGGGCGGCGTCGACCTGCTCACCGGCGCGGCGGGCACTCACCGCCTCCTCACCGAGCGCGGCCTCCAACGCCTTCGACTGCAGCTCGAGGCGGCGCTCGGCGGCCTCGACACGGGCGTTGACCCAGGCGGTCAAACGGGCCTCGACGTCCGCCGGCACGCCGCCGCCGGTCGCAACGGGGGGAGGCGACTGGGTCAGATCGTCATCCTCGCCCCCGACGTGCTGCGCGGCCGGGGGATCGACGAGGTCGTCGTCCTCTTCCTGGTCGACCGGCTCGGGCTCCCCGGACTGCTCCACCTGCTCGGGGGCGCTGGAGCCGACCCGCGAGATCAGCTCGTCGAAGCTCCTGCCGATGCTCTGACGCGCCTGCACCAGACGGCGCTCGGCGGCGCTGTCGTCATCCTCTCGCTCATCCTGGTCGGCCACGATCCCACCCGATATACAGGGAATCCGTGGGTGCCGCCACCCGATCGCTGCACGTGGTGTTGCGGTTGCCGCCACGCGCCTGCCTACGATGGAGTCGTGTCGGGCGCGCTGACAGGGGAGATCCGCGACTCGCTCGCGGCGAGCCGCGCGCAGGCGGACCGCATCCTTGACGCGGCGGAGTCGCACGCGCGGGCGCTCACCGAGATGGCGGCGGAGACCGACCAAGCGCTGATCGACGCCCGCATACAGCGGCTCGTCAACCTCCGCAACGAGATCGAGCAGCACCAGGAGCGGATCGAGACCGCCTACGTCGCGATGGCCGAGACGATGGCCAAGGTCGCCGCCCGCTTGACCGAGGCGGCGCGCGAGGCCGACTTCAGCATCCCGCCCTGGCCCGGCGGCATCCGCAGCGCGTTCGAGGTGAAGCTGACCGAGACGCGGGAGATGACGATCAGGATCGAGCGCGAACGGGCATCCGCAGCGCCCCCCGCGGGAGGATCTAGAATCGCCGCGATCGAGGAGCAGGAGAACCAGAGCCGATGAGCGAGCACAGCCCCGAGCCCACCAGCCCCGCAGGATCCTCCTGGGGTCAGAGCCAGGGCCACATCCCCTCGCCGAACGTGCAGGCGACGATGACGCAGATGACGTCACAGCTGCAGACGGTCATCGACGCGGCCGAGCGCGCGGCCGAGGCGATCCGCTTCGACGCCGAGGAGCAGGCCCGCCACCACCTCGCCGAGGCGCAGCGCAAGGCCGATCGCCTGACCGCCGAGCGCGTCGGGCTGATCTCCGACCTCACAGACGACCTGATCCGCCACGCCGCCACCGTGCGCGACCACTCCGAGCAGATGATCCGCGCCCTCGAGGACGCGATCAGCTCGGTGACGACGAAGCTCGAGCAGCCGGAGCTGACCGAGTCGATCGAGTACACGCCGAGCGCCGAGATCCCGGGCCAGACCACGCTCGGAGCGGTGCCCTCCCCCGCTTCCGCCTACAGCGCTCCGGCCGTCGCCCCGCCCCCGGCGGCGGCACCGAGCCCCAGCCCGACTCCGGCTGCCGTGCCCACGCCGAGCCCTGCGCCCGCCGCCGCGAGCCCCGCTCCGGGCTCCGCACGGCCCGCCGCGAGCCAGCCGGTCTCCGAGGAAGCGCTTCTGCACGCCACCCGACTCGCCGTCGCCGGCACCGACCGCGCGACGATCGCCGCCGCGCTGCGCGACGGCTACGGCGTCGCCGATCCGGAGCCGCTCGTGGCCCGGGTCCTCGGCGAGGCCTGAGCGGCCAGGGCCATTCCCTTCGCCGGTCCGGCTTGGGGCCGGCCAGGCCGAGCCTGCGCGTGGCGCCTTTTCCACCGTATGCGTGGTTTTCGCGCCATGCGTCGTCCGCCGAGCGGTTACACGAGCCTGCGCGTGGCGCCTTTTCCACCGTATGCGTGGTTTTCGCGCCATGCGTCGTCCCGGTGGGTGGTTCCGCTTCCGGCGCGGGGCATTCACGGACCCAGACCGCTCCCGGTCGGCTGACGCTCCCTCCCTCGGAGAGTCGAGGTGCTGCGACGGCTATCGGTCGACGCGCCTAGCTGCCGGTCGAGCCGGCGAGGCCGGCGTCGAGCGGCGACTCATCCATGCCGGCGAGGTTGCGTCCTCCCGGCGTCGGCGAGAACAGGAAGCCCGCCTGCGGGGCGCGCATCGGCCGGTGTGAGTCGCGGGCGGCGATGACGAGCGTCTCGAGCATGATCAGCAGGTCGACCAGCGTCGAGCGGTGCTTCAGGTAGTAGAGGTCGTGGCAGAGCTTCCAGGCGGTGCCGAGCTCGGAGCCCGCGTAGCCGCAACGCACCTGCGCCCAGCCGGTCACGCCGGGCTTGA
Organism: Thermoleophilales bacterium; assembly: GCA_020636895.1. Taxonomy (GTDB): domain Bacteria; phylum Actinomycetota; class Thermoleophilia; order Solirubrobacterales; family 70-9; genus RHKX01. The sequence goes on from JACJWZ010000001.1 coordinate 1,195,469, forward strand.
CGAGCAGACGCCGTGAGTAGTGCGGGAACACCCTCTCGAGCTGGGCGGTGATCTGCGGCTGCTCCGGGCGCGGGCCGACGAGCGTCATGTCCCCTTTGAGAACGTTGACGATCTGCGGCAGCTCGTCGATGTGGAGGCGGCGCAGGATCCGGCCGACGGCCGTAACGCGATCGTCGTCGGCGCCCGACCAGCGCTGGTCGGCGTCCTCGGAGTCGGGCCGCATCGTGCGCAGCTTGATGATCTCGAACTCCTTGCCACGCTCCCCGACGCGGCGCTGGCGATAGGTGATCGGGCGACCATCGGTGAGCAGGATCGCCAGCGAGCCGATGGCGACCAGCGGCAGGGCGATGAGTCCGGCGACGACGCCCACGACAAGGTCGATGGCCCGCTTCGACGCCTTCGAGCTCGCGCGGAAGCTCGGGTGCATGAGGAACAGGAACCAGGCGGAATCGATCGTCCCGATCGGAACGTGGCCGAACACCCGCTCGTAGAGCTGGTTGCCGTCGATCATCCGCACCGGGAGGTCGAGGCAGCCGGCGGCGATCGCGTCGTAGGCGTCGCGCCCGCCACGCGACGAGCCGCTGCCGGGCCCGCGAACGAGCAGGTCGATCTCGTGCTCGGTGATGGCCGCTCGGACGCGCCCGAGCGTCTTCTCATCGGCGCGGTGCCCGGTCAGCGGGACGCTGCCGCCGAGGTTGAGCCAGCCGATCACCTCGATCTCACGTGGACCTCCGATCGCATCGAGTTCGCGGCGGATCGCGGGCACGAAGTCGGCGGCGCCGAGGACCGCGATCCGCAGCGGCCGGCGCGCGACCAGGCGGGAGCCGACGACCTCGACGGTGAGCGCGACGGCGACCGCGGCGAGCAGGCCGGGAAGGACGTCGACGGCGACGAAGGCGTCGTGCTCGGCGACGCTCAGCGCCGCTACCGCCGCGGCGCCGCTGAAGGCGGGCAGCACGCAGAGCGCGTAGCGCGAGGCGGGAATGAGGCGAAGGGGGTACGGGAAGTCGTGGAGCAGGCGGGAGACGGCCAGCATCGCCACCGCGAAGCAGACGGCGCGCACGAGACCGTCTCCGGCGGCCCCGGCGACCGCGATCGTCGCCGCGAAGGCGGCCAGCGCCGGCAGCCACATCCCCACCGCGCGAAGCTGCTGGCGCAGGCGGATTCCCCGCGGCAGCGGCGCCCCGCCGGGCTCGACGCCCTCGGGGATGCGGAGGTGAAGTTCACCGGGAGCGCGCCCAGACCTCTGGCCACTGAGGTCGAAACGGTCCCGCATTCGCGTTCGAGACAACAGGTCTCCTGGCCCCAGGTCCTTCGAACCCATCCGTTGCGACCCCGTCTGCCTTTGGGGCCACTGCTGGCTGAACGGGGACCCAGGGGAACGGTCCCAAGGGTGAGCTAACCCTTACAAATCGGTGACTCGCTGTCAACTAGCGCACCCATCGGACGGAACCGATGAGGCGCTATGTTCAGCCCTCTTCGACGTCTCGGGAGGCGAGCAGGTAGGCGCCGACGACCGCCGCCGCGACCGCGACGCCGGCGCCGATCTGGATCTGGCGCCCGAACTTCCTGCGAACCACGTAGACGACCAGACGGCCGATGCCTTCGTAGATGAGGCTCATACGCCCACCCTACCCCTCGTCGTCTTGGCGAACCCTGCGTACCTGGTGGGCCATCCGGCTCTGCAGCGTGAACAGCTCGATGAAGCCGGGGCTGGCGGCCTGGCTGAACGTCCCGCCCGAGGCACCGAAGCCCGCCAGACCCTCGTCGTAGAGCGCGAACGGCGAGGTCCGAGCGACCACGCGGGCGAGCCCCTTGTAGAGCTTCACCGTCACCTCACCGGTGACGTGCTCATTGGCCGAGTCCATGTAGGCATCGAGGTCCTCCCGCAGGGGCTCGTGCCAGAGGCCGGCGTAGGCCAGGTAGGCCCAGTGGGAGTCCAGCGAGGACTTGAAGTTGTTCTGGTGGATCGTCGAGACGAGCTTCTCGAGGTCCTTGTGGGCGGCGAGGATGATCGCCGCGGCGGGGACCTCGTAGAGGTCGCGCACCTTCAGCCCGACGATCCGGTCCTCGAGGTGGTCGACGATCCCGACGCCGTGCTTACGTCCGAGGTCGGAGCAGCGGTCGATCAGATCGACGAGGCCGAGGGGCTCGCCGTCGAGCGAGACCGGGACCCCGGCCTCGAACCCGATGCGCACCTGCTCGGGCTCGTCAGGAGCCTCCTCGGGCCTGGTGACGAGCTGGAAGACATCGTCGGGAGCGGGCTCGCCGATGTGCTCGATCGCGCCTCCCTCCGAGGAGCGCCCCCAGAGGTTGTCGTCGATCGAGTAGGGAGGCTTCTCCGTTCCCCCCGAGATCGGGATCGCGTGCTCGCGGGCGTAGGCGATCTCCTCCTCGCGGCCCATGCTCCACTCCCGCACGGGCGCGAGGATGCCGATCTCGGGCGCCAGCGTCGCGATCGTGCCGTCGAGGCGGACCTGGTCGTTGCCCTTGCCGGTGCAACCGTGGGCGATCGTGTCGCAGCCGTGCTCGCGGGCGACCTCCACGGCGAGCTTCGCGATCAGCGGCCGCGCCAGCGACGTGAACAGCGGATAGCCGCCGCCATAGAGAGCGTTCGCCTTGATCGCCGGGGTGACGTAGTCGCGTACGAACTCCTCGCGGGCGTCGACGACGACGGTCTCGACCGCACCCATGTCACGCGCCTTCCCCGTGACCGCGTCCCAGTTCTCGTCGGGCTGGCCGAGCTCGACGGTCAGGGTCACGATCTCGGCCCCGTAGCGGGCCTGGATCCAGTGCAGCATCACGCTCGTGTCGAGGCCACCCGAGTAGAGCAGCAGGACCCGCCCGATCTTCTCGGGGTCGGCCTGGTAGCCGGCGATACGGGGGCTGTCGGTGGTCTCGTCCACGGCGGGCGGGCAGTCTTGCATGCCCGTCCGGTATCCGCAGCCGCTGCGCCGCTCTGCCGCCGTGCCCGCCATGATCTGTGGCCATGCGGCGGATCCTGCGCATCCTCTCGGTCAGCCTGATCACCGCCGGAATCGTGATCCTGCTCGACGCCGGGATCACGCTCGCCTGGCAGGAGCCGATCTCGGCGTTCTACGGGTCGATCCGCCAGAACCAGGCTGAATCCCAGCTGCAGGACATCAAGAAGGACTTCCTCTCCGAGCCGGCGGTCGTCGACCTGCCGCCGGCGAAGAGCATCGACGCGCGCGCCGAGGAGCTCGCCGACATCTTCGAGAAGACCCTCCGCAACGGCAAGCCGTTCGGGCGCATCCGGATCCCCTCGATCGACGCCGACTACGTCGTGATCCAGGGAACCGACGAGGGCGACCTGCAGAAGGGACCCGGCCACTACCCGACGACCGCGCTGCCCGGGCAGGGCAAGACAATCGGCATCGCCGGCCACCGGACCACCTACGGCGCGCCCTTCAACCAGATCGACAAGATCGAGGTCGGCGACGAGATCACCCTCGAGATGCCCTACGCGACGTTCACGTACAAGGTCACGAAGACCGACATCGTCGACCCGAGCGATGTCGGCATCGTCGACAACGTCGGCCGCGAGCGCCTCGTCCTCACCGCCTGCCACCCCCTCTACAGCGCCGCCGAGCGCTACACCGTCTTCGCCGACCTCGACGAGATCACACTGTTCTCAGGGGGCAGCGGGAAGTTCCCGCCGCCGTAGTCGGGCCGGCGTTTCGCGCGCCGGGGCTCAGGCGCGCTCGGCGGCGACGCTCTCGTACGTCCGCGCGAGGCCCTCGCGTATGTCCACGGCCGGCCTCCAGTCCAGCTCCGCCGCGGCGGTCGCCGGGTCGATCGAGACCCGGTGGAGCTCGCCCTTGCGCGCCGGGGCGAGCTCGTGCGCACCGTCGCTGCCACTCGCATCGGCGAGCGCCTCGAGCACTTCGACGACGGAGGTCTCAACGCCGGTGCCGACGTTGATCGGCCCGTTGATGACCCTCCCCGAAGCGAGGACGGCGTCCGCGGCCAGGCAAGCGGCGACGACGTCATCGACGTAGATGTAGTCGCGGGTCTGGCTGCCGTCGCCGAAGATGGTCGGGGGAGCGCCGTCGAGGATGCGCCCGCAGAAGATCGCGACGACGCCGGCCTCCCCGTGGGGATCCTGCCGCGGGCCGTAGACGTTTCCGAAGCGGAGCGCGGCACCGGGAACCGCGTGCAGACGCTGGAAGGTGGCGATGTAGCCCTCCGCGGCGAGCTTGCTGGCGCCGTAGGGGGTCAGCGGCTCCACGGGGAAGTCCTCTCGGAACGGGAGCGGGTGCTCGTCGCCCTCGCCGTAGACCGCACCACCGGTGGCCGAGAAGACGAAGCGGCAGCCGGGAACGCTCCGGGCGATCTCCAGTGCGTTGATCGTCCCGATCACGTTCACACGCGCGTCGAACTCCGGGTCGGCGACGGATCGGCGTACGTCGGCCTGAGCCGCGAGATGGAAGATGACATTCGGCGCGAACCCGGCCACCGCGTCCGCGAACGCCGCTCGATCGGAGACGTCGGCGACCTCGAGCTCGGCACCAGCCGCGAGCGCGCCTTCGAGGTTCGCCTCCGAACCCGAGGAGAGGTCGTCGACCACGCGGACCGCGTCCCCACGAGCAAGCAACCCGTCGACGATGTGCGAGCCGATGAACCCGGCGCCGCCCGTTACGAGCGCCCTCGCGCCCACCTGCTTGTCGTCCGCCGCCGCCATCGAGGCGCTGACACTACCGGCGCGGGCACACGCCGCCTCCGGAGTGCCGCCAGAGGCTCGTTCATGATTCGGCACGTGACGGCACCTCGAATCGAGGCCACATCGAGCTGGCAGAGCCGGAGGCTGCTGCGTACCCCCCGCGACAACGTGCTCGCCGCCTGGGTCTTCGGCATCACCCTGCTCGGCATGTGGATCTGGTGGGCGCTCGCGCAGGGGGCGTTCTTCGGCACCGTGATGCTGCCCGGCTCGATCGTCCTCTTCCTCGTCCTCGCCCTGATGATCGGCTTCGCCCGCTTCCCGGTCTCGCCGCGCGGGCCGCACGCGATTGCCTTCCTCTGCTTCTCCGGCCTCGCCGCGTGGACCGCGCTCTCGATCATCTGGTCGCCGGCCCAGGACCTCGCGCTCGACTACGCGCAACGCGGCTTCGTGTACGCCGCCGCCTTCGCGATCGGGCTGCTGTTCGCGGCGGCGCTACGTCAGCGCATGAGCCTCGCCGTCGCCCCGCTTCTCATCGCCGGCGCCGTCGTGGTGCTCGTGATCCTGATCAGGATCTGGACCGCCGGAGACGTCGGCGGCCTGCTCGACGAAGACCACACGCTCGACTTCCCCTTGGGCTACCGGAACGCCAACGCGGGCTTCCTCGTCATGGTCGGCCTCGTCGCCATCGCCTTCGGCGCTCGCCCTCACTGCGAGGCCCGCCTGCGAGCCGGGCTCGCCGCGCTCGCCGCCGCCGCGCTCGCACTCGCCGTCGTCGGTCAGTCGCGCGGCTCGTTGATCGCCGTCGCAGCCGGCGTGGTGATGCTGCTCGTCGCCGCCCCCTACCGCGGCCGGGCGCTCCTGCTCCTGATCGTGGCGGTGCTCCCCGTGGCGCTCCTACTCCCGCAGCTGCTCGACCCCTACGACGCGGCCAGCGCCGGGTCGAGCTCGGCTCTGGCTGAGATGCAGGAAGCCGCGGCAGCCGCGGCCTTCGCAGCGGTCGTGGCGGCGCTTGTCGCAGCAGCGATCGGTGTCCTCGAACAGCGCGGCGCCGGGGACTGGATGCCCGTCCTCACCCCGCGCGGGAAGTTCGTCGCCTGGACACTGGTCGCGCTCGCGGGGATCGGCGCCGCAGTCGTCGTCGCGAGTGGCCCGATCTCCCAGGGAGTCGACGCGATCACCAGCGGCGACACCAGCTACACCGAAGCCGAAGGCTCCCGCTTCTCCTACGGCGGCGGACTCGATCGGACCGACTACTGGCGCGTCGCCCTCCAGCAGGTCGAGGACAACCCCGCGCTCGGCGGCGGCGCGGGCTCGTTCCGCTCCGACTACCTCCTCGATCGTGACGCGGACCAGTCACCGCGGAACGCCCACAGCGTCTGGCTCGAGAACGCGGGTGAGCTCGGGATCCCGGGCTTCGCGCTACTGCTCGGCGGCTTCGTCTTCGCCATCGGGGGCGCGCTTCGTTCGCGCCGGCTCGGCCCCGAGGCAGCCACGCTGAGCACTGTCGCGCTGACCGCCTTCGCGGTCTGGGCCGGACAGGCGTCACTCGACTGGTCCTGGTTCTTCGGCGGCCTGACCGCGCCGATGCTTGCGCTGCTGGGATCGGCGGCGGCACCCGCGGCGCTCTCCTTCGAGATCCTGCCCGCCCGGGTCCGCACAATTGTCGGCGTAGGCGCGGTGGCGCTCGCGCTGCTGGCGGTGCCCACCTTCATCTCAGATCGCCTGGCGCTCAACGCCGCTCGCGATTGGACCGAGGACCTCGGCGGTGCCTACGACGCGCTCGATACCTCGGCTGACCTGAACCCGTTCGCGGACGTGCCGCTGCTCGTCAAGGCCAACATCGCCCGCCAGGCCGGCGACCGTGAGATCGCGCTCGCCGCGCTGGAGGAGGCGCTGCGGCGCGAGCCCGCCGACTGGCGCGGCTACTACCTCGCTGCGCAGGTGCTAGGGCCAAGCTCACCCGTGGGGCGCGAGCAGCTCGACAAGGCACTCGAGCTCAACCCGGAAGGCGAGGAGCTGAAACGGCTCGAGAAGAAGTTCGACGACGCCTCGGCCCGGCGGACGCCGAACCGAGGCGAAGACGAAAGTTGAGTTGCTAGGACCTGCTCAGGTGTGCGACTCGTGCGACTCGTGCGAGCCTGCAGCGCGGCGGACCACGAACCCGGCGCCGACGAGACCGAGGCCGATCGCCGCGATGGCGACGACGTCGAGGCCGGTGAAGGGCAGCGAGCTGATGCCGCTGCCGGAGGAACCGGAACCCGAGAACTCACTGCCGCCGTCGTTGCCGCCGGCGGAGATCCCGAGGATGCCGTTGCCGTACTCCTCATCGGTGGGGTTGATGTTCTGCGCGTAGGACGCGGCGGGCGCGGCCAGCACGATGCCGATCATCGCGACCACGAGGACGCAGAGACGGCGGACTGAACGATTAGAACGGATCATCGTGTTTGTAGTCCCCTTTCGAACCGAGACCTCCAGGTCCTCGGCGCTTTCACCACGGGAGTCATTTCCCGGGCGGGCGCGGCCAGTATAGGTGGTGGCCCCCACTGTGACAAGCGGCTGACCCCGCCTGCAACATAGGTCAGCTTCTGGGACTCGGACCCGGCCCGAACAGCTGCGCAATGAGGCGGTCCGCGTTCTCGACCCCGAAATCCTCGCTCAGGCGCTTGGCGATGTCGCTCGAGCTGGCCCCCGCGACCGACATCTGGGTGGCGAGCAGCCTCACGCCCTCGGAGACGTGAACCGGCTCGTCGCTCTCGGGGGGAGCGCCCTCGGGATTGACGTCCGACTCGGGCTCGGCGGTCGGCGGCGCCTCGGATTCGGGCTCGGGTTCAGCCTCCGTCGGCGCGGCTGCCGTCTCGGCTTCGGGCTCGGGCACTGCCTGCTCCTCGACCACGGGAGCCCCCTGCGGCGGTGGCATGTCCACGGGCACACCGGCCGGTGGAGCCATCGCGACCGGGTCGCCGCCGGGAGGCTCGGTCGGCGGAGCTTCGGAGGGAGCCGCCGCGGGGACGGCGTGGGCCGCGGCTTCTTCGGCGACCTCGGCCTGGGGCTGCTCAGGCGTCTCGACCTGGGGCTGCTCGGCGACCGGCGCCTCGGATTCGGCCTCGATGGGAGCCTCGGCCACCTCCGGCTCGGCAGAGCTTCCAGCGACTGCGCCTGCCACGCCCGCCAGTCCCGCGATCCCCGCCGCTCCGGCAGTGGCACCGGGATAGCTGACGATCCCCGGCTCGCCGGGTGACGCAGCGGAAGACCCGGAGACGGCGATCTCCTCGAAAGACTCGGGCTCGCGATCCGCTACAGGTGCGGCAGCGGCCGCCTCGAAGCCGGTCAGGATCTGCATCAGGCGGCGTGTATCCGCCTCGAGCTCGTCGACGCGGCCGATTACGGTCTCGATCAGGGCATCGGCCTCACCGTCGCCGGGATAGCGCTCGCGGTCGGCGGCGATTCCCTCCTTCGCCTCCGCGGCGGCATCGGCCACCGGCGTCATGCGGGCGACGAGGTCCGAAGCGAGGCTTGCTGCGTCGCCGTCGGCTGGCTGCTCGGGAGTGCTCATCTCTGTTCTGGAAGGTTAGGCGCTCGCTCCACTCGGGCCACTGCGCGGCGCGTCTGCAGTGCGTATAGGTCGTGGAAGGCTGAAATCCTGCAAGCAAGCCACCGTGCGCTGAATCGCTCCACCGGCGGAAGGGGTACGGGCCGATTGCAAGAATTCTCGCTCGATGGCGGATCCGAGCCGTAACGGGGCAACCCCCGCAAGCGATTGGGTCGTCCCGCCGGACGAGCAGCAGGGCCTGCGCCGGTACGTGGCGACGCTGCGCGAGCGCTGGAAGCTGATCGCTGCGGTCACCGCCCTGGCGCTTCTAGCCTCGATCGCCTACATCCTCATGGTCACCAAGACCTACGAGGCCGAGTCGACCCTCTACGTCTCGCCGATCTCCTCCGCGAACACGGACCTCGAGGGACTGGGCCTGCTCGTGCAGTCCTCCGATCCCACCCGCGACGTGCAGACGGCCGCCGAGCTGGTCACGACGGTCGACGTCGCCACCCGGGTCAAGGAGGACATCGGATACGAGGGCACTCCGGAGGCGCTGCTCGCCACCGTCAAGGCGGAGCCCGTCGCCCAGACCTACATAGTCGCGATCACCGCTTCCGCCAGCGACCCCAACGACGCCGCCGAGGTCGCGACCAGCTTCGCCGAGGAGACCGTGGCCAGCCGGACCGCACAGATGCGCGATCAGATCGACCGCGTTCTCGATGGGCTCAAGACCGGGAGCCCGACCTCCCAGGATCAGGACCAGATCTCCAAGCTCGAGCGCCTGCGCGAGGGACCCGATCCGACGCTGCGGGTCGCCACTGAGGCAACCCCGCCCGTGAGCCCCGTCAAGCCGAAGCCGATTCTCAGCATCATCGCCGGCCTCCTCGCCGGGCTCGTGTTGGGTATCGCCGCCGCCTTCGCCACCCAGATCCTCGATCCGAAGCTCCGCCGCGAGGAGCAACTCCGGACCCTCTACCGCCTGCCGGTGATCGGGCGCATCCCCCGCGAGCCGAAGGAATCGGGCGAGGCGCCGCTGGGGCCGCGCCGCATCTCCCCCGCCGTCGCCGAGGCATACCGGACCCTGCGCGGCACGGTCACGGCGAGCACGCGCGCCGACGGTGCCAAGGTGCTCCTCGTCACCGGCTCCTCACCGTCGGAGGGTAAGACGACGACCGCGATCAACCTCGCCGCGTCGCTCTCCTCCACCGGCCGCCGGGTGATCCTGATCGAGGCCGACCTGCGCCGACCCGCGATCAGCCGGGCGCTGAGCGTCGAGGCGCGCCGCGGCGTCGTCGGAGTGTTGATCGAGAGCGTCTCGCTGGAGGACGCGCTGATCGACGGCGATGCGTTCGGGCTGCCGAACCTGAAGCTGCTTCTCGCCGAGAACGAGGGGGGCTGGATCAGCGAGCTCTTCTCCCTCCCCACGGCCATCGACCTCATCCACAAGGCCAAGGAGCTCGCCGAGTACGTGATCATCGACAGCCCGCCGCTGACCGACGTCGTTGATGCGCTACCGCTGGCGCGCAACGTCGACGACGTGCTCGTCGTCGTCCGGCCGGGCACTACGCGGATCAGCAAGCTCGAGCAGCTCGGCGAGCTGCTCGCTGAGAACGGCATCCGCCCGATGGGATTCGCGGTCGTCGGCACCACTCCCCCGGGCGGTCACGACTCGACCTACTACTTCGACCATCGCGAGACCTTCGAGGAGCAGATGTCCGGCAGCGCGCGCGGGGGCGGCGGCTCGACGTGAGCGCACTCAGCGCCCGCCTGCCCGAACCTCGGCAGGTCGCCGGCGTCTGCGTGCTGATCCTCGCGGTCGCGATCGGCGGCCTCGCAGGCTTCGACCCGAAGCTCGCGATCGCCGCCTCGTTCGGCCTCGCCTTTGTCGTCGTCGCGATCGTCAGCCTGCCGGCGGGCGTCGCGGTCTTCGGATTGCTCGCCTACCTCGAGCTCGCCCCGGCGGTCGGCGGCCCGGTCGTCAGCTTCGCCAAGCTCGCAGGGCTCACCCTGGCGATCTCCTGGCTCGCGGTCGTCGCCACCAGGCCCGACGGCGAGAGCCTCGTCTTCACCAAGCAACCGGCGCTGATCGGGGCGGCGCTGCTGTTCGTCGCCTGGGCTTTCATCAGCGTCTCCTGGGCCGAGGACCCGAACATCGCGTCCTCCTCGGGCATGCGCTTCCTCCTCAACATCCTTCTGATTCCAATCGTCTACACGGCTCTGAGCGAGCCAAAGCACGTGCGCTGGCTGGCCAACGCGCTGGTGATCGGAGCGGCAGCGGCGGCTGCCTACGGATTGAGTGCAGTCCCCTCCGCCTCGGAGGCCGCCGACAGCGTCACCGCGGCCGGTGATCTGAACCGGATCAGCGGCACGATCGGCGATCCGAACCTGCTGGCGTCGGTGCTGATCGTCGGCATCATCCTCGCGCTGGCTCTCGCGCTCGACGCCAAGCGCGCGCCGACGAGCAGAATCCTCTGCGTCCTCGCCGCGGTCCTCTGCTTCACCGCTGTGGTGGCGACCGTCTCGCGAGGGGGGGTCATCGCGATGGGGGCCGCACTCGTAGCGATGATCTTGTTCGCCGGCAAGCGCCGCGGCAGGGCGATCCTCGGGGCGACGATCCTGGCGGCACTAGCCATCGGCTACTTCGCCGCCTTCGCCTCAGACACCCAGCTCAGCCGCCTCGAAACAGCCGATGGCGGGTCCGGGCGCACAGATATCTGGAAGGTCGGGTGGAGGATGGTCGAGGCCAACCCCGGGCACGGCGTCGGCGCCGGCAACTTCAGCGTCTCCTCCATCCACTACCTCTTCGTCGAGCCTGGAGCGGTCGAGCGCAGCGACTTCATCGTCGACACCCCGGCCGTAGCGCACAACTCCTACCTCGAAGTGCTGGCGGAGCTCGGTATCCCGGGCATACTGCTCTTCCTGCTGATCATCATCGTCAGCATCGCGGCGGCCGTGCGCGCGGCGCAGGCGTTCGCGCGATGCGGCGAGGACGGCCTCGAGCTGATCGCCAGAGGGGTCGCGGTTGCCCTCTGCTCGATTCTCGCCGCCGACTTCTTCCTCGCCGCCGAGTACAGCAAGCTGCTCTGGCTGCTGATCGCCTTCGGCCCGGCGCTCCTCGGGGTCGCTCAGCGCCTCGAGAGGAGCCGCTCGCGCGGCGGGCGGGTGAGCGCCGACGCGCTCGTCAGCTCTTCCTGACGCGGAGCCGGAGCGGCGCCGAGTCGCCGACGCCCTTCGCTTCGGCCTTCAGCGCCCGGCGGCCTGGATCGGCGATACGGACGCGCATCCGGTAGGCGCCGTTTGAGGCGATGTGGGCCGTGCCGAGCTTCCTCCAGCCACTCGAGCGGCGGACCCTCACGGTCACCGAGTCGGCCCCCTTTGCACGGCCCGTGATCCTCACCGGACGCAGACGGCGGACGCTGCGACGGTTGGCCCGGATCGTCACCGTCTCCACAGCCGCCGACGAGCCGCTGCCGACCTCCTCCGGGGCGGCCGTCTCGGCGGCCACGCCGGCGATGATCTCAGCGCAGGGATCGTCGGACGGGATCGTGAAGTCACCACCGTCGGCGTTGGCGTACTTGGGCACGTGGATCAGGTTGTCGACCGCCTTGAACCCGAGCCCGCCCGGGTAGCTCTGCAGGATGCCGCCGTCGCCCTCGTCGTAGGCGCCACCGCCGACGCAGTTGTCACGAGCGACGTTGCCGGTGCCGGGATCACCGCCCCACGAGGACTCGACGTTGTCGCGGATCTTGGAGTTCGTGATGACGTTGTGCTCGACGATGTTGTTGCTCGAGGCCGTCGTCTCGTGCCCGCCGAAGATCACGCCCTGCCCGTTGCCGTCGATCACGTTGCCGGTGACCAGCGTGCCCTGCGCGTCCGGGTAGAGCTGGATCCCGCGGTCGGTGTTGTCGTAGATCAGGTTGTTGCGGATGATCGCGTCATCGGAGGAGTTGACGTAGATCCCGTGATCCTGGTTGGTGGCCGGGAGCCGGCCGCAGTCGTGGATCCGGTTGCCCTCCACCAAGGTGCGATGCGCCCGGCCCCACGTGTCCGGGCTCCCGAGCGAGACGCAGATGGCCGTGTGCTGGTTGGTGATGTCGTTGCCGCGCAGGACGACGTCATCGGCGTTGATCGTCGGGCTCGGAAGGTTCGTCGGGTTGCGGCCGTCGAGGTCGAGGTCGGCGATCGTCACCCCGTCCGCGCCCTGCTCGACCCAGAGCCTGGTGCGGATCGTGGCGCGCTCACCGGGGTAGCTCGTGAGGGTGACGTTCGGCACCGCGAGGTTGACCTCCTCGTCGCTGGGATCCGTGTAGGTGCCGGTCCGCAGGCAGCCGGTCTGCCCCTGGCGAAGGGAGCTGGCGAGAGCCTGGACGCTGCGCAACGGCTGCTCGGCGGTTCCGGGGGCGGAGTCCGACCCGTTCTGGGCCGCGACAAGGTCGCAGGACGCCTGCGCAGAGGCCTGCGCCGAGAGGACGGCGAAGGCGACTGCGACGAGCGCAATCGCGATGAACAGTGGCTTTCGGCAAGAGGCTGCAATCTCCATGCCGCCCGTATCGACGCTCTGCCCCGCATCGTGGGCCGATTGCGGGGATTCTGGACAGCTGTTAGATCAGCCGGCGGGCTTGTCGGCTACGAGCATGAAGCCTGAGATCGCCAGCTCGGAAGCTTCGAGCCCGCGATAACGGGGCAGCAGGCGGTCACGGATGGACTCGACGAGCGCCAGTGACGCACGATCGGGTTCGAGGCCCTCGAGGGGGACGAAGCGATCGAGCTCGCCGTCGCTTCCGATCGTGTTCGTGACCAGGAACGAGGCGTCGTAGCCACGCCGGAGCATCTCGTCGCGGTACCAGCCGACGAGGACCCGGTTGGGGAGGCCGGCGCTGGACTCGCCCATCCATCGGTAAGTCCGATCGGAGACGGTCAGGAACGTGAGTGGGTTCAAGCCGCCCTCGCTGAACAAGCCGTGGTCCTCGAGATCGACCTTGTGGATCATCCGCCCCCCGGGAGCGAGCAGGCGGTCCATCGCGGTGAACGCCGCCTCGAGGTCGCCGACGTGCTCGAGGACCGCCCGCGAGACGACGAGGTCGAAGCCTCCACCGAGCACTTCGGCCGCGACCTCGATGGGCGTCTCCTCCAGCTGACGGAGCCCTGCCGCCTCGAGATCGGGCTCAGGGCCCGAGAGCGCCTCAGCGACACGGGCCGAGCCGGGGCCATCCAAGCGCTCGGCGAGCGCTGCGTAGATCCGGCGCTGGTTCTCGGGGTTGCGGTAGGGGACGAACCGATCGGTTGCAACGACCTCGTTCGCTCCGGCGGCGAGGAAACTGAGGGCGACGCCGAAGTTGTCCCCGGGCCCGAGCTCGAGGACTTTGGCGCCCTCGAGGTCCGCGATTGCGAGGCCGCCATGGAGCAGGTAGTCGCCGAAGACGCCGTCGATGTAGTCGAGGCTCGTCTGCAGGGGCAGGGACCAGTGCGTGGCACCCATGGGGTTGTCGCGGCGTCCCGTCAAGCGCCGGACGTCGCGGACCCGCTCGGCGGCGATGCGGCCGCCGATCGCCATCGTGCGCGACCGCTTCGCGGCACGCTTCAACCTCGACTTGGTGTCGGACACGGCGGGGGAAGATAGCTCCGCCGAACCCGGATCTCCGTCTCCGAGCAGCGAGGAGTAGAGGGCCTCGAGTCGCCTGATCCACGCATCGATCCCGTAGAGCTCAGCCTGCAGCCTGCGTCCCTCCTCACCAAGCCGCCTCCGAAGCGAAGGATCGTCGAGCAACCGGGTCAGCCCGGCGGCGAGCGCGGCCGGATCACGCGGTGGCACGAGCAACCCGGTCTCGTCCTCACGCACCAGCTCCGGCAGCCCGCCGACCTCGGTGGCGACGACGGGTAGCCCTGCGCCCATGTACTCCATGACCGACAGCGGCCCACCCTCGAAATCGGAGCAGCAGACCGCAACGTCAGCCGCGGCGAGGATGTCGGCCACGTCGGAGCGCGCTCCCGGGATCAGGACGGATTCGCTGACGTCGAGTCGGCCGCGGAGATCCTCGAGCTTGGCGCGCTCACCACCCTCGCCTGCGATCAGGAAACGCGTACCCCTATGGCGTTCGGGCAGGAGAGAGGCGGCCTCGACCAGAACCTCGAACGCCTTCTCGGGCCGCAGGTGCCCGACGCTGACGACGAGCGGAATCCCCTCCTCGATCTCGAAAGCAGCCCGTGCCCTTGCCCCGCTTCCACCGGGACGCGGAGGGACGCCGTTGGGAACGAGCACGACCTTGCCCTCCGGGACCTTCTCGATCTCGAGCATCTGTCGCATCCCCTCGCCCGACACCGCGACGAAGGCGTCGACGAGACGCCCGATGACGAAGCGATCGACCAGCGGCCGAGCACCGCCGTTCTCGTAGGCCCACATGTGCTCGTGAGCCACGACGGCTCGGGTTCGCATCAGCGTTCCGAAGATCGCAGCCCAGACGTTCGACCCGAACAGGTGGCCATGGAGGACGCGCACGTCTTCATCGCGAAGCTTCCGCAGCAGGGGCAGCCACGCTCGCAGCGACCAGCGACCCCTTCGCCGCACGGGGATGATCTCGACACCATCCGACCGCAGCCTCGCCAGCATCCCCGCGGCGGGCTCCTGGGTCTCGAACTCGTCGCTCCAGCGGGTCAGGCAGAGAGCCCTGCTGAAGCGCTCCGGATCGAGGCGGGCGGCGTTCTCGATCGCAAGGCGCTCACCGCCGCCCGGGTTCTCGAGGCTGTCGAGCAGCACGACGACGCCGACCCGATCGCCGGTCGCCTGGTGCGGGGCTGAAAGCGTCGTGGCGTCCCCCTCGGAGTTCAGGCTGAGGCGCATCGATATGGGACAACCTACCTGTCCATGAGCACGAACCCGAGCCCTGAATGGGAGGACGACGAGCCCCCCGGTCTCGCGGGCACCGTCCTTCGCGGCGTCGGCTACGCGGCCGGCGGCTTCGCCTTGGCCCAAGCGCTCAACCTCGGGTTCTACATCGCGCTCGCCCGACTGCTGAGCCCGTCCGAGTTCGGCACTTACGCGGCGGCGACCGTGCTCCTCGGGTTCACGCTGTTGATGACTGAAGGGGGGTTGGTCTCGGCGGTTGTCCAGCGCCGGGACCGCGTCGAGGAGGCGCAAAGCACCGCCGTCGTCGCGACCATCACCGCCGGCGTTGTCTTCAGCATCCTCTCCGCGGCCGTCTCACCCCTGATCGGGCTCCTCTTCGACAGCAGCGAGGTGACCGTCCTGGCCGCCGCGATGTCGGGAACGATCCTGCTCACCGCGATCGGCGCCGTACCGGAGGCGATACTCCAGCGGCGCTTCTCGTTCCTGCGACGTCTCGTCATCGAGCCGATCCAGGTGGTCGTATTCGGCACGGTCGCGGTCGTCTGCGCTGTCCAGGGCCTCGGCCCATGGTCGTTGGTCATCGGCAACTACGCGGGCTTCGCGGTCAGCTCCGGCCTGGCCTGGGCGCTGGTCCGCTGGCGGCCGCAGCGCCGCTTGGTCTCCTTCGCGATGTGGCGCGAGCTCGTCGCCTTCGGACGCCACATCTTCACCTCGACGGCGATCCTCCAGCTCGGTGAGCAGGTCGCCGACACGGCGATCGTCGGACGCGGCCTCGGCACGGCACCCCTCGGCCAGTATCGCTACGCGTTCAGGATCGCCGCGACTCCGTTCCAACTCCTGCTCGCCGGCGCTTCCTACGTCATCTTCCCTGCGCTCTCGCGGATCGCGACCGACCGCGAACGCCTGCGCGGCGCCTTCCTTCGTTCGCTTCGTTGGATGTGCATCTTCGGCTTCCCAGCCGGCCTGATCCTGATCCCGCTCGGCCCCGCCCTCGCAGTACTCGTCTTCGGCGACGTCTGGCGGCCGGCCGGCGAGGCGGCGATCGCCATGTGCCTCTACACCGGCGCCGGCGCGATCACCTCGATCACCTCCGAGGGACTGAAAGCGGACGGCCGACCCGACATGCTGGTCCGCATGCACGCGATCACAACCGGGGTCACAGCCGGATCGATGCTTGCGCTGCTGCCGCTCGGGCTGACGGCGGTCGCCGCGGGGCTCTCGCTCGGCGGCGTCGCCGGTGCGCTCTACGCGCTGCGCGCGACGCGGCTCCAGCTCGGGGTACCCCTGCGCTCCACCTGGCGCGAGATCTGGCCGCCCGCTCTCGCCGGCACGGTGATGGCGCTGGTCCTGCTTCCCCTCGACCGCCTCGTCCTCGACCCCACCTCACACGGGACATTCGCGGGGCTCTGCCTGGTGGGTCTGGAGGGTTTGGCCGGAGCGGCTATCTTCACCGCCGCGATGCACCTGCTCGCACCGCACTCCGTCGCTGAATTCGTCACGGAGATCCGAGCCCGGATCGCAGCCCGCACGCAGGGAGCGACCCCATGAGCGGACGACGCATCTCCTACCTCGTCTCCCGGTTCCCGACCAGCTCGGAGACGTTCATCGTCCGCGAGATGAACGCCGTCAGCGACCGCCACGGCGATCTCGAGATCGGCCTCATGTCGCTGTTCCCCTCCCCGAGCTCCTTCCTCCATCCGAGCGCTGAACGTTGGATGGAGGTCTTGGTGCGACCGACAGCTGCTCAATCCGCCTTCGCGTGCGTGGCGTGGATGCTGCGTCGCCCCATCGCCTCAAGTCGAGCGGTGGGAGCCGTGATAGCCGGCGCTTGGCGCTCCCCTCGCACGATGGGACGGTCGCTGGTGACGCTCCCGCTCGCCGCGGCGCACGCCCGCCGGATCCAACGCGAGGACGGCATCGACCACATCCATGCGCACTTCGCGGCCTATCCGACGCTCGCCGCATGGTTGATTCGACGTCTGACCGGGATCCCATACAGCTTCACGGCCCACGCCTACGACATCTTCCTCGACCAGAGCCTTCTCGCCCTCAAGCTCGACGAGGCTGAGTTCGCGGTCACGATCTCGGAGTACAACCGGCGGTTCCTCTCCGGCTACCAGGCGAGCCCCCCGACGCCGATCGAGGTGATCCATTGTGGGATCGACCCGCTGATGTACGAGTGCACCCGCCGAGCGATCCCCTCGGACGGTCCGGTCACCGCGGCGTGTGTCGCGACGCTCGAGGAGAAGAAGGGACATGCGGTCCTTCTCGCAGCGCTGGCCTCCTCCCCGCGTTTGGACCGAATGGAGCTCGAGCTCGTCGGCGACGGGCCGTTGCGAGCGGATCTCGAGCGCCAAGCCGCCGCCCTCGGCCTTTCCGGGCGGGTGCGCTTCAGGGGATCGCTCACCGAAGCCGAAGTGGCCGAGGTCCTCGCGCGAGCGCACATCTTCGTTCTCCCGAGCATCATCGCCCCCGACGGGCAGATGGAGGGGCTGCCGGTCGCGCTCATGGAGGCACTCGCTTCTGGGCTGACTGCGGTCTCCACACGGCAGTCCGGGATCCCCGAGCTGATCCGCGACGGCGAGACGGGGTACCTCGCCGAGCCCGGCGACCCCAACGACCTGGCGCGCGCACTCGAGCGCGCGCTCACCGGCGACATCGACCCGGCGAAGGGACGAGCGCTCGTCGAAGAGGAGTTCGACATCCGGAGCACAGCCGACCGCATGTACGAGCTGCTGACGGCATGAACGCGGCGCCCCGCCACAGCGTCATCGTCCCTGCCTACAACGGACAGCGGACCATCCGAACGACGATCCAGTCGGTTCTCGCACAGACCGTCTCCGATCTCGAGTTGATCGTCATCGATGACGGCTCGGTGGACGCCACTCCCGACATCGTCGCCGAATACACCGCAGCGGATACCCGCGTGCAGCTGATTCGGCAGCCGAACGGCGGTACCGCCGCGGCGCGCAACCGCGGATTAGCGGCGGCTCGCGGCACCTTCGTCTCCATCCTCGACAACGACGATGCCTGGCTTCCCTGGCACCTCGAGCGGACGGCGGCTGCCCTCGAGGTCCGTCCGAATGTGGGGCTCGGATACGCCGACGCCTGGATCTTCAACGATGCGACCGGGCGCGTTAATCGGCGCACCTCGCTCAGCTTCTACCCCGACCGCGCCGCGCCCGACGCAGACGTGGAGAGCTTTCTCGCTGCGCTGCTCGTCAAGAACTTCATCATCGCCTCCTCCACGACGATGACCCGCACCGCTTTGGACCTCGTCGGCGGGTTCGAGGCCGCCTTGCGGGGCACAGACGACTGGGACATGTGGCTACGCATCGCCATGGCGGGAATGAACGCGTGCCAGGTCGATCCCGAGCCGACGACGATCCTTCGCTTCAGCGCCACCTCGCAGTCCAGCGACCTGGCCATGATGGTGCGCGGCAACACTGAGGTCCTCGAGCGGGTCGTCGCCCGCCTTCCGGACGGCTCCGGCGCCGGGGCGCTCGCCCGCGAGCGCCTGGCCATCAACGCCGAATGGCTCCGGAGCCTCGAGGACCCAACCCCTGGCGAGGCGATCGAGGCCGCGCTCCGGCGTACACTCGGGCCGGTCAAGCGCGCGGCCCTCGCACACCGCGACCTCGTCGATCCGCCGGCGGCCGTGCGGGCCGTCATGCAGGTCGACGTCGCTGGGATCTAGGGTTCTGCGGCCGCGATGAGCCCAGCGCCCTTTACCAGCCGCAACGCCCGCAACCTTGCCGGGATGGTCGCCACGCTGCCGTGGCCGCCGAACGCGGTCGTTCTCGCCCGCAACGCGGTCTCGCTGCGACGCGAGCGGCCGTGGACCGGATTCGCCGGGCGCGACCCCGCGCGATTGACGGAGCTCGCCGAAGCTGGGCTGCGTTGGTTCGCCCGATCCCAGGACGCCGTCGGGTCCGGTGGTGTCGGCGACTTCCGCTTCCAGGGCTGGACTCCGGGCTACCCTGAGGTGACCGGCTACATCATCCCCACGATGCTCGACTGGGCTGCGCGACTCAGCCGCGACGACCTCCGGGGCCGCGCCATCCGGATGGCTGAGTGGGAGCTCGGCATTCAGCAGCCCGACGGCGGCTTCGAGAGCTGGTACGAAGGCGAAGGGCGCCCGCCGGTCGTCTTCAACACGGGCCAGGTGATCCGCGGCCTCGTCCGTGCGGCGGCCGAGACCGGCGAGGAGCGGTTCCTCGACGGCGCCCGCCGGGCCGGGGACTGGATCATCTCAGGCCAGGAGCCCGACGGCAGCTTCTCCAAGGGCAACTACCTAGACATGACGCGGGTCTACGACGTGTACGCGACCGCCGCTCTCGCGCAACTGGCGAAGGCGAGCGGCGATGACCGCTACGCACGGGCAGCGCTCGCCAACGCCGAGTTCGCGGTCAGCCAGCAGTTGCCGAACGGGTGGTTCGATCTCTGCGACAACGTGCCCGAGGGAAACGCAACCCCCAGCACCCACACCCTCGGCTACACCGCCGACGGCCTGCTGGAGATCGGCACGCTCCTCGACGAGCCCGAACTCGTCGCTGCCGGTGAGCTCACGGCGCGGGCTCTGCTCGATCAGGTGGAGCCCGGTGGCCGGCTGCCGGGCCGTTTCGATCGGAACTGGAGTCCGGCTGCCGAATACGTCGTCCTAACCGGCTCGTCGCAGCTCGGCATCCTGCTTGCACTGATCCATACCCGCACCGCCGAGGCGGATCTGATCGAAGGGGCCTGGGCGCTCCTGGACTTCGTCGCGTACTGCCAGCACCTCAACTCGGTCGGGTCCAACAGACGGGGGGCGCTCACCGGCTCCTATCCCGTCTGGGGTCGATACGTGCCGCTCAAGTACCCGTCATGGGCGACGAAGTTCTACCTCGATCACATCCGGCTGCTGCTGGAGGCCGACACACCGAGCTCGGCGTAGACCTCGCCGATCCGCTCGGACCAGCGATCGAGCGAGAACTCCGCCGGCAGGGTCGGACCGCCCGCCGGTCGGCCAACGGCGATCGCCTCGAGAAGTCCCGCTGCGAACTCATCAGGTTGCCGCGGTTCGATCACGATGCCCTCCGCCCGCTCGGCGATGAAGCGATGTGCGGCAATGTCCGAAGCGACGACCGGCAGGCCTGAGCTCAGGGCCTCGAGGACCGCGAACGGGGTCCCCCCTTCGCGCTCGCTGGTTGCGAGCAGCACGTCGGCTGCGGCGTACAGCTCCGTCGCATCGGCCACGGGCTCGATCGATCGGATTGCGCCATCGAGCCGAAGCCGCACGGACAACTCGCCTGCGCGAGGATCGCTGGTGATGTGGAGCGCGCTGAGGTCCGAGAGCGTTTCGCGAGCCGTCGCAACGGTCCGCACGAACAGCTCCCCTCCCTTGAGGTCCCAGTTCCAAGCGAAGCCGAGTGCGACCGGACCCTTGGCGGGGAGTCCGAACCTGGCGCGGGCCTGGGATCGGCGCTCCGGACTCGGCGGCTGGAACCGCGCGCCGTCGATGCCGTTGGGAATGAAGTCGACCAACCCCCGAGGGGCCCCCCGGCTCTGCAGGTCGGCCGCGAGGTCCGGAGCGGGGCAGATCAGCCGGTCGACGAAGCGCGAGATCAGGCCGAACTTGACGACGTTGCGCACATAGACCGCGGGCTCATGGTTCAGCGCCGAGTGGACGTGCCAGATCACCTTGGCGCGTGATGACGCCAAAGCCGCGCCCGCGGCCGCGATGTCGAAATCGGTGAAGTGCGTGTGGAGGATCACCGGTCCGTCGGATTCGTCGATGACCTCACGCAGCCAGCGTCGAACCCCATCGCGATTTGTATCCGGAGCGAACCGAACCCGGGCGCCGACGGCACGCAAGGCGTCGATCCAGGTGTGGCCGGCTGCCCCAGCGCCGATGACTACCTCGGGCTCAGCCCCCGCGGCGATCGCCGCCCGGCAGGCGGCGGCGAGCATCGGGACGAAAGAGCCGGGATTGGGGTTCGCGAACTGAACGACTTGGATCACCCGTGGCTGCGGTCGCCGGCCGGGAGATGGGGGGCGCGGCCGTGATACTTGGAGGTCCAGCGCGTCCTCGTAGAGGTCGACGATCTCGTTGGAGATGGTCGGGATCGAGAGGCGCTCCGCGACCCAGGCGTGCGCCTCACGGGCCTCCCGATCTCGCAGCTCGACCGGCTGGTCGATGGCCTCCATGGCTGCGTCCGCAAGGGCTACCGGATCCCGCCGGGTGATCCGGCAGGCATCGATTTCATCGGCGATGAACGTGTGGCCCGGGATCGGCGTCGCCACCACCGGGGTTCCGGTGGCGATCGACTCGAGAACGGTGTACGCCATCCCCTCCTCGCGGCTCGAGGAGAGGACGACGTCCGCGGCGGCGAAAAGCGTCCTTGACCGTGGTACCGGGGCGATGAAGCGAACATGCCCGGTGAGATCGAGCTTTGCCGCGTAGCGCTCGCTGATGGGCTCGTGGCCGCGGACGATCGCCAGGATGGAGTCGTCGCGGTCGACCATCACCCGCAGGGCCTCGAGAAAGGTGTCGGTCGCTTTCAGGTAGGTGTGCCAACCGAAGTGGAGCACCACCTTCGCCTCGGGCGGGAGGCCGAGCTCCTCCCGTGCGGATCGGCGGTCGGTTGCATCGGCCAGTGGATAGGCGTCAGCGTCGATCGCCGAGGGGATGAAGTGGACTCGGTCGTGAGGCGCGAGCCATTGCATCGTGCCGAGAGCGATGTTCGGCGCCGGGCAGATGATCCCGGCCACACCTCGTCCCAGAACCCCGAACTTCAGCACACCCCGCGTCACCAGCTGCGGACTTCTGGCAAGCGCGCTGTGCACGTGCCAGAACACCGAGGTGCTCTTCACCCCCGGCATCCGCGACGCGGTCAGCGCCGCGATATCCCACTTGGTGAAGTGCGTGTGCAGCACGGTCGGGCCCGGGTCGCCGTGAAGCTGCTCGGCGAGCCAACGGCTCCGGGTCGGGCGCGAGCGCAGGGCGCACTCCGGGGCGAATCGGATGCGCGAGTGTGCGTCCAGCTGACCGATCCAATCGACACCGGCTGCGCTCTCCGGCAGGACGACTTCGGTCCTCCAGCCACGCTCAGCCGCGGCGGCGAGGAAGCCGTCGAGCGCCGGTATGAAGGAGCCGCCCTGAGGCCGGTCGAACTCGACCACCTGCACGACACGCCGCGAGCTCATCCGGTCACCTCGACAAGCAGCTCCTCCAGGCGCTCGACCCCCTCCTCGCGCAGGCTCCCGGCGGCAAGGCGGGCACCCCCTGCGGAGAGCTCGGCAGCCAGATCGGAGTCATCACGGAGCCTGCGAACCGCAGCGGCGAGGCCCGATGCGTCCCCGGGACGAACCGTCAGACCCGCGTGCTCGCGTTCGGTCAGGTCGCGCGTCTCTCCGGCGGCGGCGACGACCATCGGCCGGCGCATCGCTCCGCACTGGTACAGCTTGCCTGGCACGCACTTCTCCAGCGCGGGCTGATCAGCCAGGGACACGAGCAGCGCATCGGAGGCCCGCATGACCTCAGCGGCGCGCGACGGCTCGACCGAGCTCCGGAACACGACCGAGCCGCCGACGAGCTCACCTGCCTGCGCTTCGAGCTTCTCGCGCTCGGCTCCGTCGCCGAGGAACGTGAGCTGGAAGCCCTCCCCAAGCTGACGGGCGGCATCGACGGCCGTCCCGAGACCCTGGGCGATCCCGAGGTTCCCGGCGTAAGTCCAGGCGAACGTGCCCTCCTCCGCAAGCCCCGCACCCTCACGGTCGGGCTCCCGTCGACCGATCTCCAGCCAGGCGCGTGTGGTGCCGTTGGGCAGGTGCACTATCGGTGCGGTTGCACCCAGGGCCTCGACGTGACGGCGAAACGGCTCGGTCGTGACAGTTATTCCGCTCGCCGAGCGGTAGAGCGCTCTCTCGAGCCGCTCAGCCGCCCGCAGAAGACGACCCGGACCGATCTCACCGAGCGCCACAGCGACCTCAGGCCAGAGATCACGCACATCCAGGACCCAGGGCACCCGGAAGCGTTTGGCGAGGATCATCCCGGCAAGACCGACGGAAAGCGGCGGCGAACTCGCGTAGATGACGTCGGGACGCCTTCTGCATGATCCGACGGCGCAGGCGACCGCGCCGAAGCTCGCGTAGTTGGCGATGCGCGTCCGCGCGCGCTTCGACGGCCTCGCCCAAACCCAGACATGGGAGACGTCGTATCCGTCGGCGCCCCTACGGACGACCGCCCGCCTCCGGTAGTCGGGCTCGACGATGCCCGCCGGATGGTTCGGAACTTCGCACAGGACCTCGACCTCGTGCCCCTCCTGCGCCAAGCCCTCGGCCAGCGCCCCGAGGCGCAGCGAAGCCGCCGTCACCTCAGGCGCGAAGTACTGGCTGACGATCAGGATCCGCATCCGCCGTCGGAGCCCGGCTCAGGCGGGCTCGTAGAGGTCCGGCTCCGAGTCGTAGGCATCGGTGGCCAGCTGATGCTCACTTGGCGTCCCGATGTCGTACCAGGGGCCGTCGAAGGGGAACTTGCGAACCGGCAGGCCCTCGTCGATCAACGCGAGAACCAGGTCCGGGAAGTCGAAGCGCCCCGCTGGGATGCGGGCGACCGCCTCGGGGCCGTAGACGTAGATCCCCATGCTCACCTCGTAGGAGAGGGTCGGCTTCTCGATGTAGCCCGTCACGTCGTTGAGCGCTCCCTCGATGACGCCCAGCTCGATCTTCACGTCCTTGCGATGTGCGGCGATCGTCAGTGCCGCACCCTGCTCCTCGTGGAAGCTGATCAGCTCACGGTAGTCCAGGGTCGTCAGGATGTCGCCGTTCATGACGAGCAGCGGCCCTTCGGGGGGCTCCAGCTCGCGGATAGCTCCGGCAGTGCCCGACGGCTGATCCTCCCAGTTGTATCCGATGTCCATCCCGTCCGGAACGGATGAGCTCTGCTCGAGGTAGGCGCGGATCAGCTCTCCCAGATGAGCCACGCAGAGGTCGACCCGGTTGAACCCGCGAGCCGAGAGCTGGCGGATTATCAACTCGAGGATGGGCCGCTCCCCGATCGGGATGAGCGGCTTCGGCAGCACGGTCGTGTAGGGCGCGAGACGCGTCCCCAGCCCACCAGCGAGGATCGCGGCTCGCATCAGCCTTCGCCTTCTGCCGCCGGATGCGTGCCCAGTGCGCTATCGCTGATCGTGTGGTTGGTGTAGAAGGACTGCCTCTGATCGAAGTCGTCGTAGGCACCCGCTTGGACCGCCTGCGCGACCGCGGCGACGCTCTGCGGAACCCGGACGTCGGGCTGGTAACCGAGGCGGTCGCGGATCTTGTCGAAGTTGACCCGGTAGTTCCGCGGGTCGCGTCCGCCCTCCTCGAAGGTCACCTTGCCGGTGCCGCCGATGGCGTCCTGGACGACGTCGACGACCATCCGCTTCGTGTAGTTCTCGTCGGAGTGCCCGACGTTGAAGACCTCCCCGGAAACATCGGCTGCGGACGCCTCCAGAGCGGTCATCACGGCCTTGGAGATGTCGGAGACGTGGCAGTAGGGCCGCCAGGTGTCAGCGTCGTAGACGACGAGCTCCAGCCCGGCCGCAAGAGTCCGGGTGAACTCCGAGATGGTCAGGTCGAAGCGCATTCGCGGCGAGAGTCCGTAGGCGGTCGAGATCCGCAGGACGGTGGGCGTGTAGTCGACCCCCCGCTGCGCTTCGGCGAGAATCTTGCGCTCGAGCTCGACCTTGTGCTCCGCGTACAGGGACACCGGCGCTAGCTCGCTCTCCTCGGTGGCCGGCTCGTCGCTGGTGCGCAGGCCGTAGTTGCTGCAGGTCGAGGTGAAGACGAGGCGATCGAGCCCTCGGCCGTCGAGCGACTCGACGACGGCCTTGCAGCCGTCCCGGTTGATCGAGTCCGAGAGTTCCCGGTAGGTGGCTGTGATCGGATCGCCGACGAGTCCCGCCAGCAGGGCGACATCGGTCGCACCGGCCAGCGCTCGATCCACCGCCGCCGGATCTCGCAGATCACCGACGATCAACTCGAACCGCGGATGCTCGAGCAGGGGAGCGATCGCCGCCCCGTGATCGAAGATGAGCCGATCGAGGACGCGTACGTGGTAGCCGGCACCCAGGAGGCGCCGGGTGAGGACGTTGCCGACGTAGCCGGCCCCGCCGATCACGCAGACCGTTCGCCCGTTGGCGCTGACGACGCTCACACGTGCACCATCGCTGATTCTTGCCTGCCCATCCCTCGATCCATCGGCGCCGAGCCGGGGACCTTTAGCCGCGGTTGCTTCATGCCGTGCTTCGCGCCGCCTCGTTGACCGCGAACACCCACTTGTCCGGGGGATCCGGCGCCGCCCAAGCCCTGTAGCCGAGATCCGTGAGCTGGCGGATGCAGTCGTCCTGGTCCCACCCGAAGTACGGATGGACCTCGACGCGCAGGGAATGGACGCGCTGCGGCCAACGACCACCGGCATCGAAGACTCCTGGCTCGGAGCCCTCGATCGAGATGTGCATGTAATCCACCGACTCGCCGTCCGGTAAGTGCCGGGCAAGCACGTCGTCGATCGTGAGCGCCGACATCCGAGCCCAGCTTGGATCGTCCCCCGATGAGACGGGTCGGACCGTGATCCCGTGATCGCCGTGCTCGACCGAGGGCACGAGAACCAACTCGGTCGACTCGGACCAGACGGCGGAGTTGACGACCTCGCAGCGATCGCCGAACCGCGCGGTATTCGCCCTCGCGGCCTCCACGTTGCCTGGATCGGGCTCCACCCCCAGCAACCGTGCATCGGGGAAAGCGTGGCCGAGAGCTGCCAGGGCGACGCCGCAGTTGGTGCCGAGCTCGACGATGGCGCGCGTCGGCACGACACCGGGTGGCGGCATGTGGATCCTGTGGGAGTAGTAGGCGACCGCGTTTCTGAGGTCGCTCGTCCCGGGCCGGATGCTGAGAGACTCGCCCCCGAGCTCCCGCATCGGGACGAGAACCGGTCCACGGCCGTCCCCTTGCGAACCTCGCGCGCCGGCAGCAGCGAGGATCGCGGTCTTGGCAGCTCGCAGTCCAGCGGTGGCGCGCAGGATCCCGACGACGAATCCCAGCCTGTCCAGGCTGCGGCGCAGCATTTCCAAACCCTCGCGGCTAGGGAGTCACGCCACCCGAGCCACCTGTGTTCGTCTGATCGGTGGTCTCGGTGGTCGTGGTCGACTCGGTCGTGGTGGTGGTCGTCGTCGACGTCGTGGTCGTCGAACTGGTGGTCGTCGTCGGCTCGGTTGAGCTGGATGTCGTCGTAGTGGTCGAGCTGGTGGTCGTGGTGGTCGGCACCGTCGGGGTCGTCGTGTCGTCGTCTCCGCCACCACCGGCGAGGGCGATCACGGCGATGACCAAGCCGATGACGAGCGCCGCGACGAGACCGATCAGGACCTTCTGACCTGTGCTCATCCCGCCGTCGTCATCGCCGTCGTCGTAACGATCGCCGTAATCGTCGTCGTAGGACTGGCCGCGACGATCGTCGCGTCGGCCACCGCCACCGCGGCCACCGCGGCCACCGCCGTCGTCCGGAGGCATGACTCGGGTCGGATCCTCGTTCACGGGGCGCAGTGTAGATCCCCGTCCGGACCAAGTCGCGCGGAGGCACACGATGAGCGTCAGCTTGCTGCTCGCGCTCAGGACCAGCGATCAGCGAAGAGCAAGTGCGCGGTCGCGCCGGATCCCTCCCGCCAGACTGCGATGCCACCACCGCTGGCCGCGGCGGGAGCCGCTCCCGAGACGGCGAGCCGCGGTAGGAAGGTCGAGAGCATCTCAGGGGCGGACCACGTGCCCACAACGGAGCGCGACGCCCCCATCACGCGCACTGTGTCCGACTCCGCGTCGGGTTGCGACCAGGTCAGGATCGCCCGCCCGTCGACGCCGACCGCGACCCGTGGATCGTCGGAGCCGACGGCGGCGCCGATCGATCCCGCCGTCGCGAAGTCACCTTCATCGGGGCACGCCGACACCATGATCTCGCCGTCGGCAGACCAGGCGGCAACCGTGGTTCCACCTCCGGCCGCAACGACCGGCGCGCCGAGGTGACCCACCGGATCGGCCAACGGGGCGGGTTCGGACCAATCGCCCCCCTCCGAAGAGACCGCCGCCGCGGGCGCCTCCCCGCCCGCGTTCTCCTGTCGCCAGACGGCGACGGCAGTGTCTCCTGACATCGCCACGTCAGCGAGGTCGGCGCTCCCAGGCCCTCCTGAGATCGGAACCGGCTCCGACCATGAGCCTCCGTCGAACCTGCTTGCCGCGATCGAGCCGTGCTCGCCATCGCCGCTGCGCCAGACGGCGACCGCCGCGTCGGCTGCCCCGGCCGCCACCCGAACCGACTCCGCGCCCGCAGCCGGCATCGATTGAGCTCCCCCGAACTTCGTCGCCCCGGGCGCAAGTGCCCGCGCGACGACCGTGTCTCCTTGCGGCCAGATCACCGTCGCGGCACCGTCATCGGCAACGGCAACCGCGGGCTTACCACTCACCTTCCCGGCACCGGACAGCGCTTGCTGATCACTCCACGAACCACCGCTCCAGACCGCCCCCTCAACGGTGGAGCCATGGTCGCCGCCGGACGACCAGGCGGCGACCACCACGCCCTGATCACCGGAGCCACCGACCCCGATCTCCGGGACCGACGCATCTGCCCCATCCGCCGAGACCGTCTCCACCGCCGGGCGCTCGTCGCTCGGGTTCTCCGGACCCCATCGCGTCGGCCCCGTCCGCGAGCCCGGACCGCGGACGATCGCCCTGATCTCACCGCCCCGCTCCCACGCAACCGCCGCGGCCCCGTCAGGCCCCATCGCCGCCGCCGGCTCCCCGGCGCCGGGCTCCGCAGCAAGTTCCGTCGGGGCGCTCCAGCGCGCGTTCGCCGAGGCAGCGAGGTCCGTGATCCCGTCGGCCTCGAGGCAGTCGTCACCATCTCCGTCCGCGGACAGCAGGTGGTAGTCGTCGTTGCCGGGGTCCGCATAGATCGGCGGCATCTGCGGCTGCGCCGCGGGTGTGATCTCGAAGTTCGTGCCGTCGTCCTCGAAGCCGCCGCTCTCCGGCACCGCCGGATCGCGGAGGCTGATGCCTCCATTGACGTTGTAGAAGTCGTCCGGACCGTCGGAGTCGGGGTTGTCGGCGTAGACGCAGTTGTGGCTGACGACGTTGCCGCGGGTGTCGTCGCCGATGTCGAAGCATCCCGGGGAGTCGGCGGCCGGGACCCAGAAGCCCTCGATGTTGTTGCGCACCTGCGAGCGGGTGATGACGTTACGTTCGATCAGGTTGTCGCGCGTGGCCTCCTCGGCCGATGGGCACGGCGTCTGATCGCCGATCAGGACGCCGACCGCGTTCGAGTCGATGACGTTGTCGGAGACGGTGGTTCCGACCGCGCGTGGCGCGAGCTTGACCCCATGTGCGCCGGTGTCGTAGATCAGGTTCCCGCTGACCACCGAACCCTGCGTGTCGTTGACGTAGATCGCATGTGCGGTGTTGCTGCGCTTCGGGGCGATCCGCCCGCAGTCGTGGATGCGGTTGCCCGCCACCACGGTCCCGTCCGCGGCCACCTCACTTGATTCGAAGCGGACGAGCTGCAGGCAGATGTCGGTGCCGTCGTTGGTGATGTCGTTGCCGGAGACGGTCACACCGGGCGCGGCGACCGAGAACGAGGCGTTGCCGCAGGGTCGAGTGCATGAGGCACCGGGGTAGAGATCCGACTGTGTCGCAAGATCGAGGTTCGAGATCGTCGCTCCGCTCGCAGTCGGGCTGACGAAGATGCGCCCGACGATCCTCGCCCGCTCCCCGGGGCTGCTGGTCAGGGTCACACCGGGCGCGTCGAAGCGCAGAGAGGGCTCGCCCCCAGCCTCGTCGACGGTGGTCGGCGTGTAGCTCCCGGAACGCAGACACCCGACCGCTCGCCCCGGTGCGCCGGTGAGCCGGGAGACGAGGAAGTCCACGTGCTCCCAGGGGTTCTCGCGGGAACCGTCCCCGCGCGTGTCGGAGCCGCCGACTGCGGCGAAGAGATCGCAGTCGGCAGTGGAGGCGATTGCGCCCGGGAGCGGACCGACGGCTACTGGCTGCTCAGTGGTCCCGGTTGAGTCGGGAGACCCTCCGCCGCACCCGGCGGCGAGGGCGAGGCAGACGATCGCCAGGGCCGCGACCACGACGATGCGGGCGCGGCTCCGGCTCCCCTCCGCGCCGCCCATCGCCCGACCCCCTTGAACCCTCAGCCGCGTCCGTCGAGCGCGTCCCGGAGGGTGGCAACGCCAGTCTGGACCTCGTCCGCGGTGACGACGAGGGGCGGCAGCAGCCGGATCGTCTCGGGGTTCGGTGCGTTCACGACCAGGCCGGAGGCGAGGGCCGCCGCCGCGACCTCGCGCGAGTCGACCCCGTCGCTGAGCGCGATCCCGAGCATCAGGCCACGTCCACGGATGTCGCTCACCGCGGGATGGTCGGAGAGACCGGCGCGGATCTCCTCACCCCGCTCACGCGAGGCCGCCAGCAGCTCCGGATCGGACAGGATCTCAAGCGCTTCGATCGCGGCCCGGGCGCAGATCGGCCCGCCGGCGAAGGTCGAGCCGTGGTCGCCGAGGGTGAGGCCCTCGCCGAGCTCGGGCGAGATCACGCAGGCGCCGACGGGCAGGCCACCGCCGAGCGCCTTGGCGGCGGTCATCACGTCGGGCTTCACGGGCGTCCACTCCGATGCCCACAGCGTCCCGGTCCTCCCCATCCCGGTCTGGATCTCGTCGAAGACGAGCAGCGCGCCGGCCTCGTCGCAGGCCTCGCGGGCGGCGATCAGCACCTCGTCGGCGATCGGGTGCACCCCCGCCTCGCCCTGGATCGGCTCGATCATCACCGCCGCGGTGTTCGGGCCGATGGCGGCGCGGAGGGCGTCAGCATCGTCGCGTGGGACCGAGACGAACCCCTGCGGGAGCGGGCCGAAGAGGTCCTCGCGGGCGAGGCGCGGCGTCGCGCTCAGGGCCGCCAGGGTGCGGCCGTGGAAGGCGAAGTCCAGCGAGATGATCTCGGGGCGCTCGATCCCGCGCCCATGGGCGTGCTTGCGGACGAGCTTGATGGCGCACTCGTTCGCCTCCGCGCCGGAGTTGCAGAGGAAGGCACGGCCGCCTAGCGAGGAGCTGACGAGCAGCTC
Organism: Thermoleophilales bacterium; assembly: GCA_020636895.1. GTDB lineage: Bacteria > Actinomycetota > Thermoleophilia > Solirubrobacterales > 70-9 > RHKX01. The sequence goes on from JACJWZ010000001.1 coordinate 1,225,647, forward strand.
GGTGAGCCGCATCGCGGGCTCGGAGTAGAAGAGGTTCGACATCCCTGCGATAGCCGCCGCCTGCTCGGAGATCGCAGCGACGATCCGCGGGTGGCAGTGGCCTGCGTTGTGGACCGAGAGGCCGCTGAAGAAGTCAAGGTACTCGCGCCCCTCGGCATCCCAGATCCGGCACCCCTCACCGCGCACGAACTCGACTGGCGCCCGCGGGTAGGTGGGCATCGCATAGCGCTCCTCGATGGCGCGGAGTGATCCGAGATCGGTCACTGCCCGTGCAGCTTCAGGTCGGGGACGTCGGCGAAGTCACGATGGTTCAAAGTCCAGAGGGTCGCGCCCGCAGCCAGAGCATGGGCGGCGATGGCGATGTCGACCTCGCGCTCACGGGATCGATCGAGCATCGCGTAGAGCCGCGCGGCGACACGCGCCTGGTCGGAGCCGAAAGCCTCCGCAGTCCGGGCTGGCACCAGCGCTTCCTGCCGACTTAGCTCCGTCTGAGTTCGAGGCCCGCGCCAGAACTCGTACAGCACGAGTGTCGGCAGGAGAAGTCGCTCGCGAAGGCGCACGATCTCGAGAAGCGCGGGTTTCTCGGGCTGCGCACCGGCCAGTGCTCCGATCAGCGCTGAAGTGTCGACGACAATCACGACGTCCGCCTTGGGCTATTCGACGGGAGTGAGCCGTCCAGGAAGCCGGCGCACGCGGCGGAGCTCCTCGAGCTCGGCGTCCACCTCATGCTGAGGGCGGGTCGGGGGTTCGTGCTCCCAGCTCTCGATCTCGGCCAGCATGCGATCGCGCTCCTCGTCGGTGAGCCGGTCTGTGCGGTCGCTGTACTCGATGATCGCCTCGCGAACCACCTCGCTCTTCGGCTTGCCGGTCCGCTCGGCCGCCAGCGTCAGCTTGCGAGCGCTCTCCTCGTTGAGGACGAAGGTTGCCTTCACGCTTGCCATACCGACACCATACCGCCATATAGGGCCATACTCAAGGCGTCACCTTCGTCCCGATCCCGGCGTCGGTGAATAGCTCCAGCAGGAGGCTGTGGGGGCGACGCCCGTCGACGATGTGGGCTGACTGCACGCCGCCGTCGATCGCCTCCGCGCAGGCGACGAGCTTGGGGCGCATGCCACCGTCGATCGACGGCAGGGCCTCGCGGACCTCGTCGACCGTCGCCTCCGAGATCAGCGTCGCGGGGTCGTCAGCGGCCTCGCGCCAGCCCTCGACGTCGGTCAGGAAGATCGCCTTGTAGGCGGTCAGGGCGGCGGCGACCTTGCCCGCCGCGGAGTCGGCGTTGACGTTGTAGGAGTTGCCCTCGCGGTCGGAGGCCGCGGAGGCGATCACCGGGATGTAGTCGGAGGAGATGTGATCGAGCACGTCGACGTCGACGCGCTCGATCTCGCCGACGAAGCCGACCTTGTCCGCCTCGGCGACCGGGCGGATCTCGAACAGGGTGCCGTCCTCGCCGGAGAGGCCGACCGCGGGCTGCCCCTGGCGGTTGAGGCGCTGGACGATGTCGGAGTTGACCTTGCCGAGCAGGACCATCTTCGCCACCTCGACCGTCTCGGCATCGGAGACGCGCAGCCCGTCGACGAACTTGACCTCGAGGCCGAGGCGCTCCATGTACTCGGTGATCTCCGGGCCTCCGCCGTGCACGATCACCGGGTTCAGGCCGACGTACTTGAGCAGGACGACGTCGCGGGCGAACTCGTCCCGCAGGGCTGGGTCCCGCATCGCCGCGCCGCCGTACTTGATGACCACGGTGCGGCCGTGGAACTCGCGGATGTAGGGCAACGCCTCCAGCAGCGTCTCGACGCTGCCCTCGGCCGCCAGGGCCCGCTCCTCCGCTGTTCTGCGATCGCTCATGTCGTGTACTCCGCGTTCAGGGTGACGTACTCGTGGGTGAGGTCGCTGAAGTAGACGTGCGCCCGCTCCTCGCCGCGGCCGAGATCGATCGCGATCTCGGCCTCACGGGCCTCGCCGCCGAGCTCCTCGAAGCTGATCCGCTCGGGGCCGAGCTCGCCGACGTCCTCGCCGGCCAGCGCCTTGCCCGCGGCCTGCGCGATCCGCCCCCAGTTGGGATCGCGGCCGAACAGCGCGGTCTTGACCAACGGGGAGTTGGCGATCTCGCGGGCGACGCGCTCGGCCTCGGCCGCCTCGGCGGCGCCACTCACCTCGACTCGCCCGGTCCGGGTTGCGCCCTCCCCGTCGGCGACGATCTCGAGCGCGAGCTGCAGCAGGACCGCGTCGAGCAAGCCCTCGGGCAGCTCGGCTTCGGCGGCGCCGGACGCCTGCAACATCACGGTGTCGTTGGTGGACATCTGCCCGTCGACGGTGATCCGCTCGAAGGAGGCGTTGACAGCGCGCCGCAGGGCGGCGGCGAGATCGGGGACCACGGCGTCGGTCTGCACGAAGCAGAGCATCGTCGCGAACCCCGGCTCGATCATCCCGGCGCCCTTGGCCTGGGCTGAGATCGTGACTCCGCCGGCGCGGATCGCGCAGCGCTTAGGCCAGCGATCGGTGGTCATGATCGCGGCCGCGAAGTCGGCGCCGCCGTCGGGCCGGAGCGCCGCCGCGGTCTCGTCGATGCCGCCGATCACGAGGCTCATGTCGAGCGGGACACCGATCGTGCCGGTCTCGGCGACAGCGACCCGTTCGGGCTCGCAGCCGAGGGCGGACGCGGCGCGCTCCTGCATCGCGATCGCGTCGGCGTAACCCTGCTCGCCGGTCGCCGCGTTGGCGTTGCCGGAGTTGACGACGACCGCGCGCAGGGCGCCCTGGTCGCAGCGCTCGCGGCAGACCCTGATCGGCGCCGCGGCGGCGGCGTTCCGGGTCAGCAGCAGAGCCGAGCGCACCGTCGCAACATCGCAGGCGAGGATGCCGACGTCGGTGCCCCCCGAGGGCTTGAGGCCGCAGGCGACGCCGGCGCCGCGGAAGCCCGGCGCGAGCGTGGTCGGCTCGAGCTCCTCGATCCCGGTCGGGGGCTCGATCCAGCGCGAGCGGAAGAAGCCGCCGTTGGCGCCGCCGCTCATCCGAGCCCCAGGTTCTCGTCGATGCCGAGCATCAGGTTCAGGTTCTGAATGGCTTGACCCGCCGCGCCCTTCCAGAGGTTGTCGATCGAGCCGAAGGCGAGGATGCGGCCGCCGCGATCGACGTCGACGTGGATCCGGCAGAGGTTCGACTCACGCACCTCGCGCATGCTCGGCGGGCGCTCGTCCAGAACCTCGACCCATTCCTCGCCGGCGTAGCGCTCGGCGTAGAGGGCGCGGACCTCCTCGGCATCGACCTCGCGGGCCGGCCGCACATAGCAGGAGACGAGCTCGCCCTGGTCGATCGGCAACAGGTGCGGGACGAAGGTGAGGGGTGGCGCGGACGACCCGCTCAGCGCCGCCAGCTCCTGAGCGATCTCGGGCTCGTGCCTGTGGCCGGCGGTGCCGTAGGGCATCGCGTTCTCGGTCAGGCTCACGAACGAGAGCCGGTCCCCCCCGCCTCGCCCGGCGCCGGAGACTCCCGACTTGGCATCGACGACGACGTCGGCGATCAGACCCGCCGCCGCAAGCGGTGCCAGGGTGAGAATCGTCGCGGTCGGGTAGCAGCCGGGATTGGCGACGAGCTCGGCTGAGCGGATCTTGTCGCGGTACAGCTCCGGCAACCCGTAGACGGCCTCGCCGAGGAGCTCGGGCGCGGCCAGCTCGCCGTACCAATCGGCGTAGACGTTCGGGTCCCGGAGCCTGAAATCGGCGGAGAGGTCGACGACAATCAGCCCGAGCTCGCGCAGGCCCGCGACCACGGGCGCGGCGGCGCCATGGGGGTAGGCGACGATCGCCGCGTCGCAGTCGGTGGCTGCGTCGACGTCGAGCTCGGTCAGCTCCATCGGCACGCGATGGCGCGGGTGCAGGTCGCAGATCCGCGTGCCCGCATCGCTGCGCGAGCTCGCCCGGGCGAGCTCGAGCTTCGGGTGGTGCCAGACGAGATCGGCCGCGAGCGCGCCGGCGAGGCCGGAGGCTCCGGCAACGATCACCCGGCTGACGGGATCGCCGTCGAGGGGCTGGGGACTGGGCTGCGCCCGTTCAGCCACGAAGCGACGCCCCGATCCCCCCGAGGGCGTCGACGATGCGCTCCCGCAGCGGCGCCACCTCGGAGTCCGTCAGCGTGCGATCGGACGCACGGAACAGCAGGTGCAGCGCGAGGCTGCGCTTACCGGCTCCCACCTGCTCGCCCTCGTAGACGTCGAAGACGCGGATGGAGCGCAGCAGCTCTCCCCCAGCCTCGGCCACCGTCGCGACGATCCGGTCCGACGGCACATCGGCGTCGGCGACGACCGCGAGGTCCTCGCCGACCGCGGGGAAGGTGGTGACGTCCTCGAAGCTCTCGGCGCCGACACTCGCCGCCTCCAGCAAGGGCGCGACGTCGATCTCGAACGCGACGCCCGCGCGCGCGCCGATCGCCGCGAGAACCGAGGGGTGCAGCTCGCCGATCCACCCTGCGGGCGCGCCGCCGAAAGAGACCTCAGCGGCCCGGGCCGGGTGCAGGAAGGGCCGGGCCGCCGGCTCGAGCGTCAGCGGCGCTCCCATCGCCTCGGCGAGGAGCTCGAGCAACCCCTTGGCGTCGTAGAAGTCGGCGTCTCTTCCCTGCCCACGCCACGAGCCGGGCGCGAGCGGCCCGACGACGACGGCGGCGAGGCGGTGCGGCTCGGCGATCGGGGCCGTGCGGACGCCCGCGAAGTCACCGGCGGCGGGCCCCCCTGCGCTCGGGGGGCGCTCGGGCAGATAGGCGCGGCCGCTCTCGAAGAGGGCGACGCTCTCGGCCCCGCGCGCGAGGTTGCGGCCCACCGCTGCGAGTAGCCCGCCGAGAAGGTCGGTCCGCATCGCCGACTGGTCTTCGGAGAGCGGGTTGTGGACGACGACCGGCGCGACCTCGTCGAGGCCGGGAACGCCCTCACGGTCGGGGGCGACGAAGCTGAAGGTGACGGCCTCGTCGAGGCCGCTGTCGCGAAGCAGGTCCTCCAACCGCCGGATCAGCGCCTGGTGGCGCTGCAGCCCACCGACGGACTCGCCGCGGTCGGGCAGCGTCGCCGGCAGGTGCTCGTCGATCCCGTGGACGCGGGCGATCTCCTCGATCAGGTCGATCTCACGGGTCGTGTCGAGGTGGCGGTCGGCCGGGACGGCGACCCGCATCACGCCCTCGCCCCCGCTCTCGCCCCCGTTCTCGACGCCGAAGCCGAGCCGCTCCAGGTACTCGGTCATCTCGGCGACGCTCACGGGCATCCCGAGGATCGCCTCCACGCGATCGGCCCTGAGGGTCAGCTCGCGCGGCTCGAACCGCGGCAGCCGGGCGTCGACGTCGATCGTGCCAGGCACCAACCGGGCGCCGCAGAGGTCGACGAGCAGCTTCGAGGCGACGGCCTGCGCCCGCATCGTCAGGTCGGGGTGGATCCCCTTCTCGAAGCGCGTCGAGGCCTCCGAGCGCAGGCCGAGGAAGCCGGAGCTGCGGAGGATGTTGAAGCCGTCCCAGTTGGCGGCCTCGAGCAGGACCCGCGTCGTCTTGTCGGAGACCTCCGAGATCTGCCCGCCCATGATCCCGGCGATGCCGGAGGGTCCGTTGCGGTCGCAGACGACGACGGTGTCGGTGTCCAGGGTCCGCTCGACGTCGTCGAGGGTGGTCATCTTCTCGCCGTCGGTGGCGGCGCGGACGATGATCTCGCCACCGGGCACCTCGTCGAGGTCGAAGGCGTGCAGGGGCTGGCCCGTGAGCAGCATCACGTAGTTGGTGATGTCGACGACGTTGTTGATCGGGCGCTGCCCCGCTGCGATCAGCCGCGCCTTCAGCCACAGCGGCGAGGGGGCGATCGTGACATCCGCGAAGACGCGCGCCGTGAACCGCGGGCAGAGCTCGGGAACCTGGACGGCCACGGACGCGTGGTCGCTCGCGTCGTCCTCGCCGGAGGCCTCGGCGTCGGTGGCCCAGGGAGCCTCGGCGAGGGGCGCGCCGGTGACCGCGTGCACCTCGCGGGCGATGCCGAAGAGCCCGAAGCAGTCGGCGCGGTTGGGCGTGATCTCAAGCTCGAGGACGGTCTCCGACACCGGCAGCACCTCGGCAAGCGGCGCGCCGGGCGCCGCGTCCGTCTCGAGCACCGCGATACCGTCGGAGTCCTCCCCGAGCTCCATCTCCGTCTCCGAGAGGATCATCCCCGCCGACTCGATGCCGCGGAGCTTCGCCTTGCCGAGCTTCGTCCCCCCTGGCATGACGGCACCCGGGAGGACGACCGCGACGGTCTGGCCGGCGGCGACGTTCGGTGCCCCGCAGACGATCGTCCGCGGCTCGTCGTCGCCCGTGTCGACGGTGCAGACGCGCAGCCGGTCGGCGTTGGGGTGCTGCTCGGCCGCAAGCACGGAGCCGACGACGAAGCCGTCGGCGGAGGGCGCGCCGATCTCGAGCACGCGCTCCACCTCGGTGCCGGTCATCGAGAGGCGCTCGGAGAGTTCACGGGCCTCCAGCCCGGGGTCGCAGAGCGAGCGCAGCCAAGCCATCGGGGCGCGCATCAGAACTGCTCCAGCATGCGGACGTCGTCGTCGAAGAACATGCGCAGGTCGGGGACGCCGTGCTTGAGCATCGCGATCCGTTCGATGCCCATCCCGAATGCGAAGCCCTGGACGCGCTCGGGGTCGTAGCCGTGCTCGCGCACGAACCCGAAGACGTTCGGGTCGACCATCCCCGAGCCGAGGATCTCCAGCCACCCGGTCCCCTTGCAAAGGTTGCAGCGCTCCTCGCTCCCGCCGACCGTCATGACGCCAGTACCGGAGCAGCGGAAGCAGGAGACGTCGACCTCGACGCTGGGCTCGGTGAACGGGAAGTAGTGAGGGCGCAGGCGCAGCTCCCGGTCGGGGCCGAAGATCGCCCGGGCGAAGGTGAGGAGCGTTCCCTTGAGATCGGCGAGGGTGATGTCCTCGCCGACCGCCAGCCCCTCGATCTGGTTGAACATCGGGGTGTGGGTCGCGTCGGAGTCGCGACGGTAGGTGCGGCCCGGGACGATGATGAAGATCGGCGGCGTCGCGTCCTCCATGGAGCGCACCTGCATCGGCGAGGTGTGGGTGCGCAGGAGCACGTCGCGGGGACCCGGCGGCAGCTCCAGCGCGGCGCCGTCGGTGCCGTACAGCTCCGGATCGGCGCCGAGCGAGGCGGGATCGACGTAGAAGGTGTCCTGGAGCATCCGCGCGGGGTGGCCGGGCGGGTGGTTGAGCGCGGTGAAGTTGTAGTAGTCGTGCTCGACCTCGGGGCCCTCCATGACCTTGTAGCCGAGGCCGACGAAGACGTCCTCGATCTCGCGCCGGGTGCGGGTGAGCGGGTGCAGGTGCCCGAGCCGCACCGGCGGCGTACCGGGCAGGGTCACGTCGATCGACTCGCCCGAGATGCGGGCGTTGAGCTCGGCGGCTTCGAGCTTCTCCTTCGCGGCGCCGAGCAGGCCCTCGAGCTCGACCCGGGCCTGGTTGCCGGTCTTGCCGACCGGGCCCCGCTGCTCGGGCGGGAGCTCGCCGATCCCGCGCAGGATCGCCGTCAGCTCGGCCTTGCGCCCGAGATAGCGGACGCGGATGTCCTCGAGCGCGGCCGCGTCCGGCGCCGCGTCGATCGCGGTCCGGGCTTCGTTGCGCAGCTCTTCGATCCGCTCGAGCATGGTGATCAGCCGTCTCCCCCGGCCGCGAGCGACGATATCCGCTGCAGCCCGATCGCCGCCGCCGCGGCGACATTGAGCGATTCGGCGCCGGAGCGGACCGGGATCGTCGCGACGGCGTCACAGCGCTCGACGACGTCGTGGGGAAGGCCGTCCCGCTCACCGCCCAGGCACAGCGTCGGCGGCGAGGCGCCGTCCCCCGCCATGTCGATCAGGCCGGCGATAGCTCCGTCGAGATCCTCGCCGCCATGCGCGACGAGCGCCAGCCGCGGAGTGGCGGTCGCGTCAATCCCGCCCCTGACCGGCGGCGCCGCGAACAGCGCCCCCATCGTCGCCCGGACCGCCTTGGGCGAGTAGGGATCGGCGCTGCCCGGGCCGATGACGGCGGCGCCACCGCTGAGTGCTGCGACAGTGCGGACGATGGTGCCGACGTTGCCGGGGTCGGAGACGCCGTGCAGGTAGACGGCACCAGCGGCCGGCTCACCCTCGGGAATCGCCCAGACTGCGATCACTCGGGTCCCTGAGCCCAACGCCGAGATGGAATCGAGCAGGTCGGGCTCCACCTCGTCACCCGCGAGCCCCGACCCGGCCGGAACGAGCACCTCCCGGGGCTCCCAGCCTGCCGCCCTGCCGGCCTCCAGCAGATCCTCGCCCTCGGTCACGAAGGCGCCCTCCCGCTCCCGCCACTTGCGGGCCTGAAGCTTGCGGACGAGGCTGAGCTTGGAGTTGTCGCTGCTGGTGATCAAGTCGCTGTTGCCGTCGGTTCGGGGACAAAAAAAGGCGGTCCATCTTGGACCGCCCGGGGAAAGTCGTGATGTGACCGCCGCTACGCGACGGCCTCCCGGGCCACTTCGGAAAATCGGCGGAACGCCTCGGGATCGCGGACGGCGATGTCGGCGAGCATTTTCCGGTTCACCTCGACCCCGGCCTCACCGAGGCCGTGCATGAACTGCGAGTAGCTCATCCCGTTCTGGCGGGCGGCAGCGTTGATCCGGGTGATCCACAGGCGGCGGAAGTCACGCTTGCGGTTGCGGCGGTCGCGGTAGGCGTACATGCCCGACCGCATGACCTGCTCATTGGCGAACCGGTAGGAGGAGTGCTTGCGCCCGTAGTAGCCCTTCGCCTGCGCGAGGGTCTTCTTGCGGCGCCGGCGCCGCGCGACTGCGTTGGTTGCGCGCGGCATCTACTTCTTGCCTCCGGCGAGGAGCTTGCGGACCCGCGGCTGATCGGCGGATGCGATCGGCACGGGGTTGCGCATGTTGCGCTTGCGCTTCGGCGACTTCTTCTCGAGGATGTGGCTCGAGTACGCGGCCCGCCCCCGGAGCTTGCCGGTGGAGGACTTCTTGAAGCGCTTCTTCGCGCCCGAATGTGACTTCATCTTGGGCATCGGGACGGGGTATTGAAGCAAAGTGGCCGCATCGCGCGCTGCCGCCCGGCGACGAGCGGAGCCAAGAGACCCTCCGCGAGGCGGGCGCTCGGCGCGGAAACCACGTCATAGGCGGCCCATGCGCCCCGCGCCGGGCGATTGGCGGCGAGGGGAGCATCGGAGATCTCGGTGGGGCCGGCCGTGGCGGGGAGCTCCCACCTCCCGTCGCTGCCCATCGTGAGACGCGGGGCGATGGCCCCGCGCGGCGCGGCACCTCCCTGCCGCGAGCGGACGTGTCACCGACAAGCGGGGAATAGCTCCGCTGCTCGGTGACAGGTCCGTCGATCCCGGATGCCTGGCAGACGTGTCACCCGAGAGCGGGGAATAGGCCCGTTTCCCGGTGACAGGTCCAAGACCCATCCGCCACGGCTCGCGCCGGGGCGATGGGCACCGAGGGGAGCATCGGAGATCCCGGCGAGGCCGACCGCCGCGGGGAGCTCCCCACCTCCCTTCACTGCCTATCGTGAGATGCGGGGCGCGGAAACCACGCTCAGCGTGGTCCTTGCCCTCCGCGCTCGCAGCGGGAGCGCTTGGCCATCGGCGCTGGGCGCCCGACTAGAGCGCGGCGATCAGCTCGTCGCAGGCGAGCTCGACGTCGTCCGACGACATCGACGTCGAAAGCGGCATCGCGAGGTGGCGCTCGGCGAAATCCTCGGCCCGCGGGCAGGGGTGCTCGCGGCCGGCCTCCTCGTAGAGGCCGAGGCTGGTGATCGCCGGGTAGAAGGTGGTCTGGACCCCGCGCTCGGCGAGGGTGGCACGCACGCGGTCCCGGGTCTCGCGATCGGAGACGACGACCGGAAACGCGAAGTGCCCGGCCCGGCCCACCTCCTCGTCCTCGAACGGCACGGTCAACCCGTCGGCACCGGCGAGCCGCGCGCGATAGGCGGCCACCGTTCCGCGGAGCTTCCCGAGCTTGTCGTCGAGCGCGCGCAGGTGTGCCGCCGCCATCGCGGCGCGGGGCTCGTCGAGCCGGTAGTTGAACCCGAGGTCGGTGATGTCGTAGGTCTCGGCGTGGCCGCGGTGGCGGTCCCAGGTGACCGAGGTCATCGCGTGGGAGCGGAGCAGCCGAACACGATCTGCGACCTCCTCATCGGCCGTCGCGACGATCCCGCCCTCTCCCACCGGGAGCTGCGTCTTGGCGAAGAACGAGAAGCAGCCGCTCTGGCCGGCGGTCCCGACCGGGGAGCCGTCCGCGAACGTCGCGCCGACCGATTCGCAGCAGTCCTCGATCAGGGCTATCCCGCGGTCGTCGCAGAGCGCCCGCAGCGCCGCGAGCTCGAGCGGGTAGCCGAACATGTGGATCGCGAGCACCGCCTTGGTCCGGTCGCTGATCAGCGCCTCGACCGCCTCGGGTTCGAGTAGCGGCCGCCGCTCGGAGCTGATGTCGGCGAAGACGGTCCTGCCGCCGCACCAGTGGGCCGCGTGCGCGTCGGCGACGAAACCGACCGCGGGGACGATCACCTCGTCCCCCTCCCCGACGCCCGCCGCGAGGCAGGCGAGGTGGATCCCGGCGGTCCCGCTGGAGACGGCGACCGCGTGCGGGCGCTCGACCGCGGCGGCGAAGTCACCCTCGAGCGCCTGCGTGCGCGGGCCCATCGTCAGCCAGTTGCTACGCAGGGCCTCCATCGCCGCCTCGATCACGGGCTCGCTCATCCGCACGTCGGCGAGCGGCAGTCGCCAGGCCATCAGCCCTCAACCCCCGCGAAGGCCACCGACTCGCGCAGCGCCGCCGCAACCCGCTCCTGCTGCGCCTCGGTGATGTGCGGGAAGAGCGGGATCGAGAAGAGGCCGTCCGCGACGCGTTCGGTCACCGGCAACGAGACCTCGCCGTAGGCCTCGATGTAGGCCGTGAAGAGGTGCACCGCGGGGTACATCGTCGTCTGCACGCCGTGCTCGCTCGCGAGGCGCTCGCGCAGCGTCCGGCGCGTCGCTGCGTCCGGCGCGAGGACGCCCATCAGATAGCAGGACGAGCAATCGAGATCGAAGTCCGCGTAGGGGATCGTCAGCCCGGGCACGTCTGCGAGCAGTTCGCGGTAGCGCGCGACGGCGGCGCGCCGCTCGACGAGTTCGTCCTCGAGGCGGTGGAAGCGGGAGAGCAGCAGCGCCGCCCGCGGGTCGTCGAAGCGGTAGTTGTAGCCGCGCTCGAGCACGTCGTAGCCGATCGCCTTGCCGCGGTGGCGGTCGATCGAGACCGCGGTCATGCCCTGCGAGCGCAGCCGCACGATCCGGTCGGCGAGCTCGTCGGAGTCGGTCGTCAGCGCGCCGCCCTCACCCACCCCGAGCACCTTGTTGGGGAAGAACGAGAAGCAGCCCATCGCCCCGATCGAGCCGAGCCTGGGGCCATCCCGGTGCTGGCAGGCGCTGGGCGCGTGCGCGGCGTCCTCGATCAGGCCGATGCCGCGGCGCTCGCAGAGCTCGGCGAGGCGATCGATCTCGACGGCGTAGCCGGCGTAGTGGACCGGGATCACCGCCTTCGTGCGCTCGTTGACGAGTGACTCGACGTGGTCGACGTCGATCCCGAGATCGCCCTCGGAGACGATGTCGGCGAAGACGGGCCGGGCGCCCGTGTAGCGGACCGCGTTGGCGGTGGCGGCGAACGTGACCGACGGAACGATCACCTCGTCGCCGGAGCCGATGTCGAGCGCAAGGCAGGCGAGATGCAGCGCGGCGGTGCAGCTCGAGAGCGCCACGCCGCGCGAGGTCCCGATGCTCTCGGCGAACTCGCGCTCGAAGCGCTCGGTGCGCTCGCCCATCGTCAGCCAGCCGGAACGAAGCGCGTCCTCGACCTCGCGCATGTCCTCCTCGGTCACCTGGACATCGAAGACGGGAAGCTGCTCCACCTCGTTGCTCACGAACACTCCCTTCGGCGGGAGGCGGCGAACCCTTGAAGGGCGAAAGTCAGCGGTCGGGAGGGCGCGATCGAGGCGATCAGGTGGTGCTCGCGGCCTTGCCGGGAGCGAGGACCATGTGCATGTTGCGGCCCTCCTGCTGGGGCGCCTGCTCGATCACCGCCAGCTCACCGAGGTCGGTGAAAAGACGCTCGAGAAGCATCCGGCCGCGCTCGGGGTGAGCCTGCTCACGGCCGCGGAACATGATCGTGACCTTGACCTTGTCCTTCTTCCTGAGGAAGCGCTCGACGTGACCCTTCTTGGTCTCGTAGTCGTGGTCGGCGATCTTCGGGCGGAGCTTGATCTCGCGTACGTTGACCTGCTGCTGGTGCTTGCGGGCCTGCTTGGCCTTCTGCTCCTGCTCGTACTTGTACTTCGAGTAGTCGAGCAGGCGGCAGACGGGCGGGCGCGAGTCGGGGGCGACCTCGACGAGGTCGAGATCGGCCTCGCGGGCGATCCGCATCGCCTCGGCGGTCTCGACGACTCCGATCTGCTCGCTGTCGGCGCCGATCAGCCGCACCTTGGGAACGCGGATCCGCTCGTTGATCCGGGTCTGATCCCGGTCAGGCGGGCGCCGGTCGAAACGTCTCGGGACCGGCATCAGCTGCAGGCGCGGGGAAGCGTCAAGCGTGCTGCCCGGGGCGGAAAGGACGAGGAAGGCGCAAGTACTGGGAAACGGGCGCTCAGCGGCGCGACGGGGTCTCGTTCACTTGCATCGCCGCGGAGCATACATGGGCGAGCGCGGCATTCAAGCCTCCGGCCCGGAGGTGATCCGCGCCGCCAGGTCGGCTGCGCTCATCTCACCGAGGTCGCCCGCGTCGTGCGAGCGGACCGACCCGCCGCCTGACTCGGCCTCGCGATCGCCGACGATGAGCATGTAGGGGACCTTGGAGAGCTCGGCGTCGCGGATCTTGCGGCCGACCGACTCGGCCCGCTCGTCCACGCGTCCTCGCACACCCGCAGCCTCGAGCTGGCCGAGCAACTTGCGGGCGGCGTCGAGATGGCGATCGGCGACCGGGAGGATCGCCGCCTGCACGGGCGCCAGCCAGTCGGGGAAGCGGCCGGCGTGGTGCTCGATGAGGATCCCGATGAAGCGCTCCATCGAGCCGAGCAGTGCGCGATGGATCATCACCGGGCGGTGGTTGGCGTTGTCGGCGCCCTGATAGCTGAGGTCGAAGCGTTCCGGCATCTGGAAGTCGAGCTGGCAGGTGCCGAGCTGCCAGGAGCGGCCGAGGGCGTCGGTGACGTGGAAGTCGATCTTCGGGCCGTAGAAGGCGCCGTCGCCGGGATTGAGCTGGTACTCGCGATCCTGCTTGGCGAGCGCCGAGGCGAGCGCCGCCTCGGCCGCCTCCCAGACCGCGTCCTCGCCGATCGACTTCTCCGGCCGGGTTGAGAGCTCGAGCTTGACGTCCTCGAAGCCGAAGGTCGCGTAGAGCTCGTCGATGGCCTCGCAGATGTCGATCACCTCGGCCTCGATCTGCTCCGGGGTGCAGTAGACGTGCGCGTCGTCCTGGGTGAAGGCGCGGACGCGCAGCAGTCCGTGCAGGACGCCGGCCCGCTCGAAGCGCGAGACGTGCCCGTACTCAGCCATCCGCAGGGGCAGGTCGCGATAGGAGTGGCGCGATGAGTCGAAGACGAGGCACGCGCCGGGGCAGTTCATCGGCTTCAGGGCGAAGCGCCGGTCCTCCTCGTCGCGGTCGCGCTCGACCGGCTCGGCGAAGTACATGTTCTCGCGGTAGTTCTCGTAGTGGCCGGAGCGGTGCCAGAGATCGACGTCCATGACCTCTGGGGTCTTGACCTCCACGTAGGCGCGCTTGCGGAGCTGCTCATCGACCTTCTCGCGCACGAGGCGCAGCAGGACAGTTCCCTGCGGCAGCCAGAACGGCATCCCCGGCGACTCGTCGCGGAAGGTGAAGAGGCCGAGCTCCGGTCCGAGGCGGCGGTGGTCGTTCGCCTTGGCGAGCTCGATGCGCTCGAGGTGCTGCTTGAGGTCCTTCTTCGAGAAGAACGCTGTCCCGTAGATCCGGGTCAGCATCTGCCGGGTCTCGTCGCCGCGCCAGTAGGCGCCCGCGAGTGAGCTCAGCTTGACCGCCTCGATCCGGCCGGTCGAGGGAGCGTGCGGGCCGCGGCAGAGATCGGTGAAGGGACCGTTGCGGTACAGCGACACCGTCTCGACGCCCTCGTTGGAGATCAGATCCTCGATCAGCTCGACCTTGTAGGGCTGATCCTCGCCCCGGAAGCGCTCCAGCGCCTCGTCAACGGGGATATCGGTCCGCTCGAAGGACTCGTCGGCCTTGATGTGCTCGAGCATCCGCTCCTCGATGCGCTCGAGGTCGGCGTCGCTGATGCTCACCCCCTCGGGGAACTCGAAGTCGTAGTAGAAGCCGCCCTCGATCGGGGGTCCGATCGAGACCTTGGTGCCCGGCCAGAGCTCGCAGACCGCGGTCGCCATCACGTGCGCGGCGTCGTGGCGGATCAGGTCGAGCGCGCCCTCGGACCTGGCGGTGACGATCTCGATCTCCTCGCCGTCGGTGAGCGGCGCGGCGAGGTCGCGCTCCTCGCCCGCGACGCGGATCGCGAGTGCGGCGCGGGCGAGCCCCGGACCGATCGCGGCGGCTGCGTCGGCGCCGGTGGCGCCGTCGCCGAGCTCCAGCGGGGAGCCGTCGGGGAGCTTCACGGTCAGGGCGGGCATCGGCGCCATGCTACGGCCCCGCCGCGGGACGGCCCACGAAGCCGCGCGGCCATAGGCTGCCGCCATGAACGAGCGGCCCGGCATCGACGGTCTCTCCCGCTGGCTCGGGATCCGCTGGGAGAGCCCCGAGCGAGTGCGGCTGACCATCCGCGACGAGCTGATCAACCCCGCGGGACTCCTGGCCGGGCCGGTCGCCTTCGCGATGATCGACTACTCGATGGGATCGGCGCTGTGGGGACAGCGGGAGAGCGGGGAGCGCATCGCGACGATCTCGATCTCGATCAACTACGTGCAGACCGCCCGCGAGGGCGACGTCCTCTGCACCTCGGCCATCGACCGTCGCAACGACCGCATCGCCGTTCTCTCGAGCCGGGTCGAGCACGAGGACGGGCGCCTGCTCGCGACGGCGATCGGCAGCTTCGCGATCTTCCCCGCCGAGCGGCTCGGCGGCCACGAACGCGGCCCGACCGTGCCCGAGGACGCCTAGGCCGGGCAGGCGGGCTCGGCCTCGTCGGCACGGGTGCGGTCGCGGCCGACGACCCTCCAGAAGGCGACGCCACCGGCGTCCCGGACCAGCTCGACGTCGGAGAATGGCGCGTCGTCTCCACCGTCGACGACCGCCACGCGGGACCAGGGCGGCGGCGTCGGCGCTTCCGGGTCGGCGGCGGAGGCGGGGCTGATGCAGGGCGGCGTCGCTTCGCGGAACTCCCAGCCATAGAACTCGGATCCGTGCTGGTTCGCCATCACCTCGTCGGGGACGAGCACCAGCGTCGCGCGGCCGGCGAAGCGGTCGCTGAGCTCGCGGGCGCCGGGGTGGTAGTCGCTGGGACCGACCGGAGCATTGCCGAGGGCGAGGGCGGAGCTCGCAGCGGCGGCGAGGATGAAGGCGGCTGCGATGGCGGCGCCGAGCCGCCCTGCAGCGAGCGGCTCCGGCCGCGGCTCCGCATCGGGTGGACGCAGGACCCCACGCGCGGTGACGAGCATGACGACGCCCCCGAGCACGGCGAGCGCCTTCGCGCTCGTGTAGGGAGTGCTGCCGATGCGCGCGGCGATCCAGATCGCGAGCGCCGCCAGAAGCGCGGCCAGCAGCGCGGTCTCGCCAGTCCGCGCCAGCATCCTCGCGCCCATGGCAAGGGCGAGGGCTCCGAGCAGCGCCCCCAGGTAGAAGACGGGCGCGGGTATTGCGCCATCGCCGGGCGCCACCCTGAAGTCGCCGCTCGGCCAGACGCCGAGCGCCTCGAGCGGGCTGATCTGGCCGAAGAGGTTGCCGAGGTCGTCGTCGAACCGAAGCTTGTCGGAGCGCAGTCTCTCCCGCGCTCGTTCGGGCTCGCGCGTCTCGATCGCACCGTCATCGCCGCGGCCGACCGCCTCACGGGTCGAATCCGAGACCGTGCCGACCGAGCCGCCGAAGTCGACGATCCGGTCGATCTCCGGCGCGACGAGCAACAGCGCGACGGCGACGGCGACGGCGGCCGCCGGGAGCGCTCCCCGCACGACCGCGCCGACGCGGTCGCGGGCGACGAGCAGCTCGAGCAAAGCCCAGATCACGAACGTCCCGACGATCCAGCCGAGGCCGGGAGAGCTGTAGGCATAGAGGGTGCCGGCCGCGAGAACAGCCCCAGGTAGGCCCGCCCCTGGTCCGGCGTCGCCGAGCCGGCGCAACTCCCCGAGCCAGAGCGCGAAGCCGACGAGCAGGGCGATCTCGAAGAGCTCCTTGAAGGCCCCCTGCGCGAAGTACGTGGCGACGAGGTAGGCGATCGCGGTCAGGGCCGCCGCCACCGTGCGCCGCCAAAGAGGCCAGCGCTCGATGCCCGTGAGCGCGATCAAGCCGACGACGAGGGGCACCGCGATCGTCACCCCGCTGAAGGCGGTGGTGAGCGAGCCGGTCAGCTCGGCGGCAGCCACCGCGAGCGCGTGTGGCCCAAGCGGGTAGCCCTGCTCGAACAGGCCGGGCGCCGGGCCGTCGGGGTCGGCGAGCCAGTTGGCGGCGAAGAGGTGCTGGGACATGTCGACGTTGAAGCCGGTGCCGAGCACGCCGAAGTGCCCCTCGACCGCAAAGGGGATCGCCGTCGCGAGGCCGACCGCCCCGAGCACCGGCCACGCCTCGCGCGCCGCTTGACCGAAGCCGTCGAGGCGCAGCGCGGCGAAGACGCCTAGCGCGGTCGAGACGAGCGCGACCGCGGCGAGGGCGCTCCAGCCGTGACCGGGCAGCCGAACCGCCCACCAGGCGACGATCGTGATCGTGGCCAAGCCGACCGCGGGGGCGGTCCAGGACCACTCGCGCCGCCCCGAGATCGCGAGGATCCCGGCGCCGGCGGCGGTCGAAGCCGCGAGCACGATCAGCGCGGCGGCGTACGTTCCCAGCGCCCCGCTCATCGGCGCGGAGTATAGGTTCGGGCCCGTACTTCGGGTCGGCGCCGGTCGGCGCCGCTACGATCCCCGGACAACCGGAAGGGAAGTAGTTCCAACACGGTCGTCGTCAGCACGGGATCCGCGGATCCCCGGCGGC
The DNA here is from genome assembly GCA_020636895.1 of Thermoleophilales bacterium. Taxonomy (GTDB): domain Bacteria; phylum Actinomycetota; class Thermoleophilia; order Solirubrobacterales; family 70-9; genus RHKX01. The sequence continues at coordinate 1,242,816 of JACJWZ010000001.1, forward strand.
CGGGGCCCGAGGCGCTGAGCCTCAGACCGCAGGGCGAGCAAAACCTTCGCGCACCACGCACGAAAGGTCCCTCCATGGTTCCCCTCGCAACCCTGTCCACATCGGCGCCGGCCTGGATCGGTCTGATCGCCGCGATCGTGACCCTGCTCGCGCTCGACCTCAAGTTCATGGCGGGCCGCGGCGGCGCGATGGACAGCGCTTTCGCCGCCAAGGCGAGCGTCTTCTGGATCGCGATCGCATTCGCCTTCGCCGGCGTCCTCTGGGTCACCTCGAGCCCCGCCGACGCCTCCGTCTACATCGCCGGTTACCTGGTCGAGAAGTCGCTGTCGCTCGACAACGTCTTCGTCTTCCTGCTGCTGCTGAACGCGTTCGCGATCGCCGCCGAGGACCGCCACCGGCTGCTGACCTACGGGATCGCCGGCGCCCTCGTCCTGCGCGCCGTCTTCATCTTCATCGGCGCCGCGGCCCTGAGCGCGTTCTGGTGGGTGAACCTCATCTTCGCCGCGGTCCTGATCGTGACCGGCTGGAGGCTGTGGCAGCACCGCCACGACCACGGGGCCGAAGAGGAGTTGGTCGAGTCGGTGCGCAAGCGGCTGCCGATCGCCGCCGAGGAGCACGAGAGCGCCCGCTGGGTTGCCCGCGAGAACGGCAAGCGCGTCCTGACGGTTTCCGGCGCCGCGCTCGCCGGCCTGATCATGGTCGACGTCCTCTTTGCGATCGACTCGGTGCCGGCGATTCTCGCTCTCACCGACGACGTCTACATCGTCTTCGCCGCCAACGCCTTCGCGCTGATGGGGCTGCGGCCGCTGTTCTTCCTCGTCGCCGACCTCGTCGACCGCCTCTATTACCTTAAGGCGGCGCTGGCGATCCTGCTGATCGTGATCGGGGCGAAGATCGGCGTCGCCCACTGGGTCGGCAAGATCGGGCCGGAGATCACGCTGCCGGCGATCGCCCTCGTGCTCGGCACCGGGGTCGTCGCGTCGCTCGTCCGCAACCGGCGGCTCGGCGCGGCCGCCGAGGAGTCGACGTGAGCGAACGGCACGCGGCCGATGCGCCCTCTGCTTAGATCGCGAACATGAGATCGAGAGCATCGTTCGGAGCCCGGGCTGCGGCGGCGGTCGCGGCGGTGGCGTCGTTGATCGCCCCCTCGCTGGCCGCCGGGCAGCCGCCCGAGGAGCCCGCCCCCGTCCCCCACGTCAAGCGCGCGGGCGAGCGCGCCTTCATCGTGGACGAGAGGAACAGCGAGCTGCTGCTACGGGGGATCAACTCCAACGCGCTCGTCGAGTACCCCGACTACTTCCAGCAGACGGTCCCGCTGAGCGAGGACGACTACGCCGAGATGGCGGCGCTCGGGTTCAACTTCCTGCGGCTGCCGATCAGCTGGAGCCTGCTGGCACCGAACCCCGGGGAGATCTCCCAGAGCTACCTCGACCTGATCGACGCCAACGTGACCGCGGCCGAGAACGCCGGCCTGCGGGTCCTCGTCGACTTCCATCAGGACCGCTACAACCGCAACCTGCGCCCGGGCGACGAGGCCGACGGCGCTCCCGACTGGGCGACCCTGACCGAGGGCGAGCCGTGCGAGGAGGCGTTCTTCACGTCGCCGTGCTCGCGGGCGGCTCTCGACAACTTCTGGGAGAACACCGTCGTCGTCGGCAAGGGCCTGCAGGAGCACTACCTCGACGCGATGCTGGCGGTCTCGCGGAAGCTGCGCGACCACGACGGCATGCTCGGGCTCGAGATCATGAACGAGCCGACGTTCGGGACCATAGCCCCGCCCGCCTTCGAGCGGCAGCAGCTCTGGCCGTTCGAGCGCAAGATGATCGACGGCCTGCGCGCCGACGGCGAGCGGCGGATGATCTGGTTCGGGCCGAACCTCGCCCGCGACGTCGCGGACACCGACATCGGCCAGCCCGAGCGGCTCTCCGAGGATCCCGACCTCGTCTACGCACCCCACATCTACACCGGCGTCTTCAACGACAGCGGCCCGCAGGAGCTCACCGCCTCCTACGAGGCGGCCGTCGAAGAGGCGAGCGCCTATGACGCGGCCCTCGTCAACGCGGAGTGGGGCAACGGCAACGACCCCAAGGCGGAGGCGATGCGGGAGGACCACCTCGACCTCGCCGACCAGCACCGCATGGGCAGCGGCTTCTGGATGTGGAAGCAGCGCGAGGGCTTCTACAACTGGCAGACCGTCGAGGAGGACGGGAGCATCCGCGACGACTCGATCCGGGCCCAGCAACTCTCCCGCCCCCATATCGACTCGATACCCGGCCAGATCCTCTCGACCGGATACGACGGCGACACGCAGGTCCTGAGCGCGTCCAAGTCCGGCCGCGGCGGCAAGGCGACCTTCTGGAGCGGCACGGTGATCCAGCGCGGCGGTGTGACCGCCCTCGGCAAGCCGCTGGTCCGCGCGTTCGTGGACGGAGAGCGTGTGCGGCCGGGCCGCGAGAGCGTGACCTACAGCTCAGCAACGACCGGCCTGCTCGGGTACCGGATCACCGTGAAGGTGCCGAAGGGCCGCCACTCGGTCGAACTGCGCCCCGGGCCGCTTCACCCGAAGCTGCGCTAGCCCTCAGGGCTGCGCCTGGGGCTCGCCGGACGTGTCACCCGGGAGCAGACCTCTGCTCCGTTCCTCGGTGACAGGTCGGCCACCGGCAGCGCTGCAGCCGCCCCCATGTGGACGTGTCACCCGGGAACGGACTTCTTCCCTGCTACTCGGTGACAGGTCCGGCGGTCGGGCGGGGCGGTCGGGCGACGCCCGACCGCGCCGCGGGGAGGAACAGCACCAACGCGCCGCTCCGCGATGGGCCCCCTCCTCCTTCGGTGACTCCTCAGCGGCTCAAGCCACGGGCGATCACGACCCGCTGGATCTCGTTGGTGCCCTCGTAGATCTGGGTGATCTTGGCGTCGCGCATCATGCGCTCGAGCGGGTAGTCCTTGACGTAGCCGTAGCCGCCGAGGACCTGGACCCCCTCGACCGTGACCTCCATCGCCGTGTCGGAGGCGAAGAGCTTGGCCATCGAGCTGTAGCTCGCCTTGTCCGGGTCGCCGCGGTCGATCTTCGCGCACGCGGTGTAGAGCAGCTCGCGCGCGGCGGCCGTCTTCGTCTGCATGTCGGCGAGCTTGAACTGGATGCCCTGCAGCTCGATGATCGGCTTGCCGAATGCGATCCGCTCCTTCGCGTACCCGACCGCGTAGTCGGTGGCGCCCTGCGCGATTCCGACGGCCTGGGCGGCGGCGCCGAGGCGGGTGCGCTCAAGCGTTCCCAGAGCGACCGAGAGGCCGCGGCCGACCTCGCCGATGACGTTGTCGGCGGGGACCCGAACGTCCTCGAAGACCGGCGAGCCGGTCGGTGAGCCCTTGATCCCGAGCTTGTGCTCGAGGTTGGCGATCGAGAAGCCCTCGCGCTCCTTCTCGACGACGAAGGCGGTGATCCGGCGGCTCTCCTTGTCGGTGACCGCGAAGACGACGTAGAAGTCGGCGATGCCGGAGTTGGTGATCCAGTTCTTGGAGCCGTTGATGACCCACTCGTCGCCGTCCTGGACAGCGGTCGTGCGCATCGCCGCCGGATCGGAACCGGCCTCGGGCTCGCTCAGCGCGAAGGCGGGCGACCACTCACCGGTCGCGCACTTCGGCAGGAAGCGCTGCTTGAGCTCGTCGGAGCCGAAGAGCTGGATCGGCAGCGTGCCGAGCTCCTGGACCATCAGGATCAGCGCGCTCGAGGCGCAGGCCTTGGCGATCTCCTCGACCGCCATCTGCTGCATCAGCGTCCCCGTCCCGGTGCCGCCGTACTCCTCGGAGAACGGCAGGCCGAGGACGTCGTGGGAGGCGAGCAGCTCGCGGATGTCCCACGGGTACTCGCCCTTCTCGTCGATCTCGGCGGCGCGGGGAGCGATCTGCTCCTGGGCCAGCCGGCGGACGAGGTCGCGGAAGTCCCGCAGCTCCTCCGGCACCTCGTAGACGCCCGCCCCGGCAGATGAAGTCGCTGTGTCGCTCATGAGGGCGAGCTTATAGAGGCCATTCGAGCGTCCTCGATCCGCCCGGGTTGACATATCCTCGCGCTCTATTACGATATATCGCGTTACTGCTTATCGATACACAACGAAAGGAACATCGATGCGCACACGCAGACACCCATTCGCAGGACACGGCCACGGGCACGGTCCCGGCGCCTTCCATCACCGCCACGGAGGCTTCGGCCCCGGCCCGGGCGGCTTCGGCGGCCCCGAGGGCTTCGGTGGCCCCGGCGGCTTCGGCCGCGGTCGCGGCGGTCCCCGCGCCAGGCGCGGCGACGTCCGCGCGGCGGTGCTCGCGCTCCTCGCCGAGGAGCCCAAGCACGGCTACGAGATGATCAAGGAGATCGAGGAGCGCTCCGACGGGCTCTGGAAGCCCAGCGCCGGCTCGATCTACCCGACGCTCCAGTTGCTCGAGGACGAGGGCCTGATCGTGGGCACCGAGAGCGACGGTAAGCGCCGCTTCAGCCTCACCGAGGCCGGCCGCAAGGCCGCCGAAGCACGCGAGGGCTCCCTCCCCTGGGAGGAGGTCCGCTCGGGAGCTCCGCCGGAGTTCGTCGAGCTCGGCCGCTCCGTCCACCAGCTCCGCGCCGCGATCACGCAGGCGTTCCACGCCGCCGACGAGGGTCAGCGGGCGAAGATCCGGGAGATCATCGACGCGGCCAGGCGCGACATCTACGGGGTTCTCTCCGAGCGGGACTGAGGCTCCCGGAAGGTCAAGCCAAGCGACGTCGATCGGTTCGTGCTGATGGACGTCGCTTGCACCTTGGCGCCAAGTCCGTGCCTCGATTCGTCGCGGTGATATCGACCTTCGGCGCGCGGCGCTCGCCGTCGACGACCTCCAGGATCTTCCCCTGCTTCGAGCACCACACGTCGCTCTCCTTGCTCGGTGCCTCGAGCTTCGCGACAACCTCACCGTCTACGACGCCGCGTACGTCGCGCTGGCCGAGGGCCTCGAGTGCCCGCTGCTGACCGCTGACGGAGCCCTTGCCTCCGCCCTTGGAATCAGCTGCGAGGTCGTCCTGCTCACCCAAGGAGCGGCCGGATCCTAGGTCGTCCCTAGATTCCTCTGGATGCCCGGCCCCAGGCTGAACATCCGCCCGCAGGCGCCCGGCGACGCCGACGGGGTCTGGGCCGTGCTCGAGCCCGTGGTCCGCTCCGGTGAGTCATTCGTCGACGAGCCGGACGCGACCCGTGAGGAGGTGCTCGCCGCCTGGTTGGTTCCGAACGGATGGAACTTCGTCGCCGAGCTCGGCGGCCAAATCGTCGCCGCCTTCTACGTCAAACCCAACAGCAGCGGCCTGAGCGGGCACATCGCAAACGCCTCCTTCGCGGTCAATCCGGCGGCGCGCGGCCACGGGGTCGGCCGCGCGATCGGGGAGTTCGCGCTCGGAGAGGCGAAGCGCCGCGGCTTCGAGGCGATGCAGTTCAACGCCGTCGTCTCCACTAACGAGGGCGCCATCGCGCTCTGGCGCTCGCTCGGTTTCAAGGAGGTCGGGCGGATCCCCGGCGCGTTCCGGCTACGAGGAGGCGACTACGTCGACACGCTCGTGATGCACCGCCGCCTCTGATGCCGCTCCCCGAGCGGGCTCCCGGCGTCCGTCCGAACGCACGCTCAGAGTGCCGCCCTCCCGATGCCTCCGGCGAGCACCGCGACAGCCCCCTCCCCCCTACCCGCGGCGTTCTCCGACGACCGCCTGCGCGCGTGGCAGCGGGAGGCCCTGGCAGAGGCGAACGGCTGGATCGGGGGCCCGTTCCTGATCGCCGCGGCTCCGGGTGCGGGCAAGACCCGGCCGGCGCTCGTCCTCGCCGCTGAGCTCCTGCGGCAGAGGCAGATCGACCGCGTCGCGGTCGTCTGCCCAACCGCCCCGCTGACCCGCCAGTGGGCCGCCGCAGCGGCCGGTGTCGGTCTCAGCCTGCAGCCCGATTCGCAGGTCCTGCGCACGACGCGCGACTTCCAGGGGATCGCCGTCACCTACGCCCGCGCCGCCGCCTCGGCCAAGACCTACGGTGCGGAGTGCACGGCGCGGACGCTCGTGATCGCCGACGAGGTCCACCATCTCGGCGACGAGCTCGCCTGGGGAGCCGGCTTCGTCAAGGCGTTCGGCCGAGCCGGCCGCAAGCTGCTGCTCTCGGGGACTCCCTTCCGCAGCGACGATGCCCCGATCCCCGGTATCCGCTACGACGGCGAGGGCTTCGCCCGCCCCGACGTCTCCTACTCCTACGCGGAGTCGGTGCGCGACGGCGCCTGCCGCCCGATCGCGTTCATCCCGTTCGACGGCACGCTCGTCTGGCAGAGCGGCGACAAGGTGATCGAGAGCTCGTTCGAGGAGGAGGTCTCGACGAAGGAGCGCGGCCGCCGCTACCGGACCGCGATCTCCGTGGACCTGGCCGAGGGCCTGCCGCGAATACTCCGCCAGGCCAACGACCAGCTTTCCCGAGTGCGGGCGAGCGGGCACGCCGACGCGGGCGGCCTGGTGATCGCCGCCGACAGCGACCACGCCCGGCTCGTCGCCGGCTCGCTCAAGGACATCACCGGCGAGTCGCCGACCGTCGTGCTCCACCAGGACGCGGGTGCCCATCGGCGGCTGCGCGAGTTCTCCGACGGCAACGGCCGCTGGATCGTCGCCGTGAACATGGTGTCCGAGGGCGTCGACATCCCGCGACTGCGCGTCGGCGTCTACGCGACCACCGCGAAGACGGCGATGATCTTCCGCCAGATCGTCGGCCGCTTCGTCCGCACCGGGTCGGGGACCAAGGGCGAGAGCTGGCTGTTCCTCCCCGCCGAGCCGATCCTCCGCTCCCACGCGTCCCGGATCGAGGACGAGATCGCCCGGGTCGCGAGGCCCGGAGCAGACGAGGACGGCCTGCTCGACGAGCGCGAGGAACGGCGCGAGACGGAGCGCAGCGACGAGCCCGACTTCGTCGCCGTCGCGGCCGACATCGCCCCGCAGATGAACCTCTTCGGGGAGGCCGGCGACGACTCCGTGCAGCCGATCGCCGCCCCGGTTCCGGAAGCTGCGGAGGCGCTCGACGACGGCGAGCCCGCCGTGCCCGCCTTCCAGCGCCGCAAGGACCTGCGCGCCCGTCGCCACCGCCTGATCGGCGACCTCGCGCTGAAGCGCGGCTGGACCCACCGCGAGGCCAACGTGTGGATCAACGAGGAGACCGGGGTCGGGCGCGTCGAGGAGGCCACGATCGAGGAGCTCGAGCGCTCCTGCCGCGTGCTCAGCGAGGAGCTCTTCCGCCCCAAGCGGCGCCGCCGGCGCAGCTACTGAGCGCGCCGGCCGCGAGAGGCCCGCGAAGGGTTCTCCCGGCCTGGTGATCCAAGCTCGCCTGCCACCCGTTGGGAAGGGTGGACGGCCTCGCGGGCAGGATGGGCTCGGGGCCGGAGCAGGGGACGGGGCGGCTGCGCCGCTGCCCCGTGCGCTGATAGAAGCTCACGCATGTCCGGTCCCGATTCCGACGACGGCCTTCACCCCGTCATCGCCGCCCTGCACGAGCGGCCCGCCGGCGCCCGGATCGCTCTCGCGGTCGAAGGCGGTGGGCGCCGGGGCGCCGTCTCCGGGGGGATGGCGCTCGCGCTGCACGAGCTCGGGCTCAGCCAGGCCTTCGACGCCGCCTACGGATCCTCCGCCGGCACGCTGAACGCGATGTGGCTGGTCAGCGGCCGCGTCGAGGACGGGATCCCGACGTGGCTCGACCCCGCGCTCGCCGAGGAGCTGGTCGACCGGCGCAGGCTGCTGAGGCGCCAGCCGGTCGTCGACGTCGAGCGGCTGGTGGAGACGCGCTACGAGCAGGTCTCACCCGGCCTCTTCCAGGCCGTCCTCGCCTCCCCGACCGAGCTGCACCCGCTCGCCACCGATGTCGAGACGGGCCTGGCGGTCGATCTGCACGAGCTGATCACCGACGAGCCCAGCCTGCGGCTCGCGATTCGGGCGTCTTCGACGCTGCCGCTGCTCGCCGGACCTCCCGTCGAGATGGACGGCCACCGCTACCTCGACGCCGGCCTCAGCGCCGCGATCCCATTCCGAGCCGCGATCGCCGACGGCGCCACCCACATCCTGCTCCTGCGCTCCCGCCGCGAGGGTGAGGTCGCCACCCCGCCCGGTCGCGCGGGAGCGGCGCTGGCGACGCGCCTGCTGGGTCGCATCAGCCCCGCCGTCGCGGAGGGCTTCATGACCCGCGCTGAGCGCGAGGGCGCCGACGAGGCCCTCCTCGCCGAACACGACGCAGACCCGGCGAAGCTCCCCCACGTCCTCTCGATTCGCCCGGCGCCCGACTCCCCCGTCCCCTCCCGCCTCGAGCGCGACATCGACGTCGTCCGCGGCGGGCTCGAGGCGGGACGCGCAGCGGCGCACGCGGCGCTCGAAGGCATCGCGGCCGGCGACGCGGCGGATTCCTGAGGCGAGGCTCGCGGACCCCGTCTGACGCAGGGCGGGGCCGGGGCGACGTGGCGCGCAGATGCCTGGCCGCCGCCCGGAACGAAGAAAGCCGCTGTGTGCAGCGGCTTTCCGGCGATGGGCGTTACTGGGCTCGAACCAGTGACCTCCAGCTTGTCGAGCTGGCGCTCTCCCAACTGAGCTAAACGCCCGGGGTCGGGCAGTCTAGCGACGGTGCATCAGCGCGCGGAGGGCGTGGTCACGGACACCGGCGCGATCCCGGCCGGGCATGGGTACGCTCACCCGATGCGGGAAGGCGGAAACGTGCTCGGAAGGCTTGGGATCCTCGGCGCAACGGCGGTCTGCGCGCTCGCGCTGGCGGCGCCCGCCGCGGCGAAGACGCGTGACTACAAGGGGCCGATCGGACCGTCCGGAGCGATCTCCTTCGGCGTCAAGGGCAAGGGCGACCGGACCAAGGTCGTGGAGCTCGAGTGGTTCCGGCTGCCGGTCGAATGCGGGCGCAAGGACGACACCTCGAGCGGCGCCCTCACCTTCCCGGTGAAGGTGAAGGACCGGAAGTTCTCCGCCTACGCCGTCTACGGCAACAAGAACCACCCGAAGGCCGAGGCGATCATCAGGGGGAAGATCAACGGAAGCCGCGCTCACGGCTCGATCATCGTCCGCGGTTCGAAGCTCCCGGTCAACGACGCCGGCACCGGCGACTGCGACAGCGGCAAGCACCCCTGGAACGCGGCCGGCTGATAGCCGACCGCGTCCGCCCCCGGGGTCCCTTGCCGCCTCAACGCTTCCCTTTGCGCTTGTTGCCGACGGACCTGGCCTTGCCGGCACCGATCGCCTCGGCTCCGGTGACGACCCGCGCTTCCGCGGGCCTGCCAACTCCTGCTCAGCGACCCTAGCGGGCGCACTCGGCACCTGCGCCGCTTCCCTGCCCAGGTTCGCGGCTAGAGGCGCCTACCGGAATCGAACCGGTGTAAACGGCTTTGCAGGCGTCGCACTATGGCGCACAATCGGCTTGGCGATGCCCCGCGAGCGAAGGTGCGCGCCAGGAATTGCGCCAGTCACACGCGGTCAAAGTGGTGGCCAGCTCGCGTCGCGGTGTCTATGCCTACGTTCGGCCAGAAGGCCCGAAACACGTCGAGGCGATCGCGGAAAGCCGCCCGCTTTCGACGCCAGCCGGTTGTCGGATCTTCGGACCGCCCGTCGTTCGTGCGGTAGTGGACGAAGCCCTCCCGATCCCGGTAGGCAACCATCGCTCCTAGGTCGTCTCGGTCCGCTCTCAGCATCCCCTCGGGCTTGGGAAGCGGTCCGATCGTTGTAGACACGATGACCCTCTCGCCCGCCTTGAGCACGCCATCGTCCAGGACGCCATCCGTGGCCTTTCCGCATGCGGCAACCGCAAAGCTCGCGCCGTGGGCAACGCCTCCCCCATCGTTGACGATCGACAGCAGCAGGCTCCCGTCGTCCGGATGCCTCACGACCTGGCAGGTGAGGTGCGGTTCGTGGGCGAGCTCTACGGCTCTCCTGGCAGTACCGGCACTTCTCCAGGACGCAGCGGCAGCGAACGCTGCAAACAGGGCCGAAAGCACCGCCGCAATGGCTCCGACCTCCCCGGAATCCATGTGGCGGCGATCCTATCCCGAGGCCAAGGCGGCAACCCTGGCGGCCGTGTCAGCACGCTCGAGGAAGGCATCGAGCAGATCCGCGGCCTCCGCCTCTGATCCCGGCATGAGGTGGCCGTAGAGATCGAACGTGACCTTGATTGACGAGTGCCCCATGTAGCTCGCGAGCGCCTTCGCGTTGACCCCGGCGGCGATCATGAAACTCGCGTAGGTGTGCCGCGCCTGGTGGAGCCTGAGGCGTCCTGAGAGGCCCGCCGCCTTCCATGCCTTGTCAGCCCTCCGGTAGACGACGTTTGCCGCCAGTGGGCGGCTCACGGTGGCTCCGAACACAAGGTCCGCACACTCGCGGCCGGTCGCCAGCTTGTGGTCGAGCAGGCATTCCCGGAGTGCGGCTGGAACCGGAACGGTGCGGCGTGAGGTCCGAGTCTTCGGGTCGATGCTGCCCGCCTTTGCGTCCCACGATTCGACAACGCGGATTGTTCCCGTGGCGAGATCGACGTTCTCCCACCGAAGCGCCCTGAGCTCGCCGTAGCGGAGCCCGGCGTAAAGGGCCGTGGCCCACATCGCCCGGTCCTGCTCCGGGGCCGCGGCGAGCAGCTCGGCGGCCTGGTCGGGGCTGACGATCTCCACTTCCTTCGGCCGCGGTGCCGGCAACTCCAGGTCCCGAGTCGGATTGACCGGCAGACCCTCGCGAGCCTTGGCTCTCCTGTAGATCGCCTGTAGCGGCTTGATCGTGTTGCGGATCGTCGAGGCCGGAAGGCCCTGCGCCTGCCACCGGTCGACGAGCTGCTGGAGATCAGAGGTTGTGATCGCTGAGAGCCGCTTGGGGCCGATCTCCGGCAGAACCCGGAGCCGGAGAGCCTGCTCATAGCCGCGTAGCGCAGAGGGCTTGTAGGGAGCGCCTGAGCGGTTGCGGACCTCTCCCCTCTCCGCAGACTCCATCCATGCCTCAGCGGCGTCCCTGAGCGTCCGGGAGGTGCCTGCGCGTAGCTCTCCGTGGTCGATCGCTCGCTTGGCGTGGGCTCGCCAGGAGCGAGCCTCGGAGGCGACCTTGAAGGTCTTGCGGATCTTGCGATTGTCCCGAGGCGAATAGACGGATGCCTCGTAGCTCGGAGAGCAGTTGCACCGCCCGCCCCCGCCACTACGGCAGGAGCGGGCGTGCCGGACACGGATGCCGGGGGTGCGGGGCATCAGGCGACCAACCTCCTAGACCCGCGAACCTCGACCATCACTCGCTGGAAAACGGCATCGATCAGGCCGAGTGTGCGTCGTGACCGCTCCACCCGGCCGTCGATGTTCGCGACCGCTTCCTCGAGGGTTTCGCCGGGCATCCAGTAGGAGTCGTACTCCTCGGCGCCGTGGATGCGGATCTGCTCTCGGGTGTCGTCCGCAAGGCAGCCGCCCTCGTAGTCGAGCCACCGCCTGAGCATCGGCCTGAGGTCCTCGTCGAGATCGAAGCCAGCCAGCTCGAAGAAGGGCCGATGGTCCGTCTCCTCCCAGCCAATCTGCTCCATGACCCGGATGCGGGTGATCCACTTGGCCCCACTCTCAGAGTCGGTCGGACCGCCGTCCCACATCGGGTCAATCTCGCGGCTGAGGTGCCAGTGGAGAGCGTCGCGCTCGTCCTTGGAGATCGTGATGGTCGCCATCAGGCCACCTGCCCCTCGACCTGGCGGACGACTCGCTCGAGGACGTGAAGCAGGTAGACCTGCTCGACCTCGTAGCCCGGCTCGCCGACGGAGGCTCCAGTCGCCAGCTCAAGCTCGACATACGGCCGCTGCTGGTCGCGGTCCCACTTGAGCCACGCCGCCGTCTCGCGGGTGAACTCGACCGTGACGGACCCCAGTTCCTCCTTGCCGTAGCGAGGAATCTCCTTGGTCGGCCAGTTCCACGGGCGCTCGATCATGTGGTCGAGCCTTCCGATGATCTCCGTGCACGCCGCGATCGTGGAGCGCTGCCCTACGTCCTCGCACGAGTACAGCTCGTGCGCTCCGTTGCCGAACTGCTGCCGCGCCTCCTTGAGCAGCGCGATCACGGCGTCCCGCGTGAGCTGCAGCTCGACGGTCGGAGATGCCTTCTCGGTCGTGGCGGCCATGCGGCCTCCTCTCTGCCGGAGAGCACCCCACGGTTCCGCGAGCGCGGGCCGATAGCGTGGCCCGTGCGTCGGAGAGCTTGTGAGTTACTCCGGCGCCGGCCCCCGGCGAGTGCAATCGCGCGGGGGCACTTTTCGATTACGGGGCACACCCTACCCCCAGACGTGGCCGGATTCAACGCCGCGACGAGAAGACTGCAATAGGGTGGCTTGTGAGGGTGGAGCTCTTCACGAACATCGGGCCTGTGCCGTACACGGAGTCCCAGCGAGATCAGTGGCGTGACCGGACCCTCGGCAGGCAGTGGATGCAGAGATACGAAGCGGAGCTGCCGCTGTACTTCAACGCGGAGTGCAGGCGGTTCGTCGAAAAGAATGGGCAGGTGAAACGCGCGTTCGGCTTCTTCGAAACGCTCGGGGCGATCGTGCTCTACCACGCAACGGGCTACCTCCCCTTGGATTCGACGTCGAGCTTCGTGTTCCCAGTGAAGGAGGAGAACGCGGTCGTCGAGGGGCTGATGGCACCCAATCTGCTGCGGCTCATCCGGAACCACAGCACCGAACTGGGAAACACACAGGCACCCGACACCCTGATGTACAAGCCAAATCTTAAGGACTGGTTCTTCTGTGACTCGAAAGGCCCCACGGACAGCCTGGATAAGAACCCGAACCAGAGAAAGAAGTTCGAGCAAATCGCTGAGATGAGCGGGAAGCCCGTGCGACTCCTGCATTTCAAGTCGATGGGCTAGCCGAGCGGTTCGCATGGGGTCATTCCCCGGAGACTGCAATCTCGCGGGGCACACTTCGATCACGGGCGCCATCCACTCGCTCCGGCGGTCGGTGGCAAGGGATTCCGGGCACGGGGTCGAACCTCACCTTTGGACGGCGAATGGAAGGGGGCGCAATGGAAGAGCCGCAAGCGGGTCAGGATCCGGGCTGGTATCCGTACTTCAACGGTGTGCGGTTCTTCGACGGGCAGGAATGGTCGGATCAGATTGCCTTCCACTCCCAGCGCGGTCGGGCGATTCAGGACGAGCTGAGAGCGATCCGCTCGCGCCTGGATGTACTCGTGATCTGGTTCGTCGTGTTGCCGCTCGCGATAGCGATTATCGGCGGCGTCGTCGTGCTGCTGATCGGCTACAGCGCTTGACAAAACGGCTGGCGGGGGCCGTCGTGCGAACATGCGTTCGTGACCTCGAAGGGCTCGATCTCCGGCCAGTTCCAGCGAGCCCTCACCGCCGGCAACACGATGAGCGCCTACTCCCTGGCAATGGAGCTTCCGAAGGTGCGCCTCGACGATGCTCTGCGGCTTTGCTTCCTGCTCGCTGCTGATCGGGACTGGCGCTTCGAGAAGGCGGCGAAGCGGTGGCTTGAGCGGTTCTCGGCAGAGCACCATCCGAGCCTGTCGGAGCTGCTCATGGCGGGAGCGGCGTTCGTCGAGCTCGCAAGACAGCCGGAGTCGAAGGTCGCGAGGGAAACGTTGACGCGGCTGGCGGCGACCGCATAGGGTCGGCAACGGTTTGCAGTGACCCAGGGAAGGGGGCGACGAGGGATGAAGGTTCGTGGCGTCTTGGCGCTGATGATCGCGCTGACGGTGATTGCCAGCGGCGCAAGTGCGTCCGGTGAGGTCGAACGCAAAGGCGGCAAGATCAGCGTGGCGTGCGCGCCGTCGGACTTCTCTCGGCTCCAGTTCAAGACAAAGCCGAAACACTGCATCTTCCTCAAGCGGGGCGGTTCGGGATTCAGCTTCGAGATCGTCGGCACCAAGTCGCTGAAGTGGAAGCACTGGGGACGACCGCACGCCCACGCCAAGGGAGTCGCGCTCTTCAACATGGGCTCGAGGCCGCGCGTGAAGGTGCTCCTGAGCGAGCCGAAGTCGATCTGCGGGCACCGCGTCTACTCCAAGGTGACGTTCAAGTTCGAGGGCGGCAAGACCTCGGACGAGAAGCTCGATACCTGCCCGCGGTACCTGTAGACCCACGGGGTGAGGATTCGGCTCATACCGTTGGGAGCCGTTGCCATCGCTCTGGTCTATCCGGATTCGGACGCCAGCCTGATCTGCATGCGCCCCTGAGCCCGTCATGCCTGCACGACCGGGCGTGGATATGCGGCGTGGAGCTGAGTCACTCGCCGCTCAGCCCCTCGGCCGCCAGGCGACGGGCGCGCCGCTCCCTGATCTCGTTGAGCCGCTGGATCCCCGGCGAGGGCGGCTCGTCGTCGATCAGCTCGCTTGCCAGCCGCATCGCCGCGACGCTTCCGGCCCTGGCCGCCTTCGAGATGATCTCGAGCAGCTCGGAGCGGTCCATCACGGCGCGGTGCTCTGAGGCCGGCATCCCCCGCTCCTTCAACCGGGCCTCGACCTGGGCGGCGAAGCGCCCATATGGACCGTGAGGGTCCTTCCGGCCGTTCGAGAGCCAGCGGTCGACGGTCCTTGAGTCGCAGCCGGCGGCGCGGGCTGCATCGGCGATCGAGCAGCCGTCGCCGATTGCGGTGACGACCTCGGCCGAGCACCGCTGGAACGTCTCGGAGGTCTTTGGCGGGCTCATCGGTCGCCTCCTGCCGTAGCGGTGGTCCCTTCGGAGAGAGAAATCGGACTGCGGCGGGGTCCAAGACATGCGGGGTCCCGTGATTTCTCGGCCCCCCTCCCCCAGGGGCCTGGCGGGCGATGGCCAATAACTCCCACCGCCCGCCGGCTCACTCCGGGGTGACCACCGAAGGGCGCTTCGCCCTCCGGTCCTCGGATGGTCGGTCCGAGATTCATGCCGCCGCCCTTCCGCCGAGGAGGCGCCTCACCGCAGTCGGGAGCAGGTCGCCTCTCGCCGCTCGCTGCGCCTGCTTGCGGTCGCGGACGTAGGCGGGGCTCGGTGGCGGTGCTGAGGCGAGGTCGCTTGCGAAGGTGCCTCCGAGGATCGCCGGGGTCGGGGGCATGGCTCCGAGGTCCTTGCCGGTCTTGCCTCCGAACGTCTTGCCGTCATCGGAGACCGTTCGCACCGCTCCGATCAACGGGCGCCAGGCGCGCCGCGCTGCCGCATCGGCATCGGCTGCGTCGGCCACCGCGTCGATCACGGCTTGCCGTGATGCGACTGCCTCAGCCGATGCTCGCTCCGCCTCCTCGATGAAGGCCGGGAGGTTGCGGAACAGGTGCGTGCGCAGCTCGCGCTCGGTGTCCCTGCGTGCCTTCTCCGCGGCCTCGGCTCGGTCGTGGGCCGTCGCCGCTTCGGCTCGCTTGGCCGCGATCGCCTCTCGGGCCTTCTCTGCTCTCGCCTCGGCACTGCCGTCGCCTCTTGCCGCCTTCTGCAGCTCGGTGCGGTAGGTGCTCGTCAGCGTCTTGGCCTCGGAGTTGGCCTGGGCCTCGGCGCGTCCGGCATCTCCTCGGGCGCGGCCGAGGGTCCGGAGCTCCTCCTCGAGCCTCTCGCGTTCGGTGATCGCTGCGCTCTTGCGGGCCATGTCAGGCACCCCTCTCGCTGCCGAGGTCGAGGATCTTCGGGCCACCGGCCTTCTGGGCATCGAGGAGCGCGTGGAACTTCTCCGGGTTGGTCGCGATCATCTCGCGGGCCTCAGCCCTGGTGAGCGGCCTTCCCTCGGTACCCGGCTCAGGCGGTGCGAGCTGGCCGGCGATGGTGCGGCGGTCGGCCTCGGGGAGGCTCTTGAGGAGATTCGCCGCCTCGACGATCTGCTCGGCGGTCGGCTCGTCGGTCTCGGTTGTCTCGGTGTCGGTCATCGGGTTCCTTTCGGGTTGAAGGGCCGTGGTGGCCCGAGGATTCGTTCGGCGTGCTCGTCGAGCCAGCGGTCCAGCTCGGTGATCGGGACGAGGATGCGGCGGCCCATTCGGACGACGCGGATCTCGTCGAGGACGTAGCGCTCCAGGGAGTCGAGGGAGATGCCGATGGCCTCCGCCGCTTCCTCCCTGCTCAGTGCCAGCCGCGGGGTCATCGCCGGGGCTCCAACGGGGCGTTGAAGAGGTGGCGGGAGAGCTGGCGGCGGACTCCCAGCTCCCACTCCTCGATTGCCTCCAAGGCGGCTGAGGTGGTGCGGCAGCGATCGAGGCGATCGAGGAGGCGGAGCCATGCCCGCTCGTCGAAGTCGGGGCGCAGGTACTCGGGTAGGCGGGAGCGGTCGGCGTTGACGCGGCGGATGGCCGTTGCGAGGGCTTCGCGGTGGGAGGTCACGCGGACGCTCCGTTCATCGCTGGTTGGCTCCCAGCGGATTGAGTGGACATTGGCATGGCTTTAGACATGCCAATGCCAATCCGCTGCCACTGCCCGCGGTTGACTTTGCGCCACCGGTCCTGCTCCTCAAGAGCGTCGAGAGCGCGGCCGACGCTGCGGTCGTTGGGCTCGCGGCCGACCGCCCTGGAGATGTCGGCCCGGCTCTGGATCTCTCCCGTCCCGACTCGATCGATCTGCTCGGTGAGGGTGTCCCGGATGGGAGACGATCGGTCGGGCTTCAGCACATCGGCGATGCCGTAATCGCAGTCGCCCTCGTCAGCGACAACGGGGAGCTCGAAGCGGTAGCCGTTGATCTCGTCGGCCCAGCTCGCGATTGAGAACTCGAACCCGGCGGGCTCCTTGGCGAGGTTGCCCTTACCGCGGACCAAAAGCCGCCGATCGCTGTCGTCGGGGTGCTCGGCCAGGAGCAGGCTCGACCGGCTGAGGGCGTTGAACTGGTGGGAGCCGCTGAGGAGGCCTCGGAAGGTCGTGTGCGTGCCCTTGTTCGGATGCAGAGCCCCGACGGCGCAGATATCGAGATCGCGAGCCGTGCGCCGGAGAAGCCGCATCGCGTCACGGACATGCTTGGAGCGCCAGTCGTCGACGTCAGCTCCGAGGGTGTCGAGGAGCGCGTCGAAGTAGACGAAGCCGAAGCCCTCGGAGCCGAGCAGCTCGTGAAGCCGTCCCGCGTCAGCCCGAAGGTCGATCAGGTCGTCGGACTCGGAGATCGTGAAGACGCGCGAGAGGTCGGCGCCGGCGGCATGAAGGCGCGGCACGACGACGCTGTCGAAGCCGTCCTCGTCACCGACGATCAGGACTCGCGTCGGCTGACCCTCGAGGTTCCCCACCAGTTCGCCGCAGGTGAGCCGCGCGATGAGCCACGAGATCAGCGTTCCCTTGCCGGAGCCCTCCGCGCCGAGCAGGATCGAGAGGGACCCGATCGGGAGCCGTCCCTGCCAGGCCCAACGCGTCGGGCGCACGGCCGAGAGGTCAGCCGGACGAACGGCGAGCCTGTGGGGCATTTCCACGCCGACGCCGCTCTCGTCGACGAAAGCCTCGGCCGGTGTCATGGCGCCCCGCTCTCCCCCGCCAGGAGCGCCTCAACGCTGCCCTCGCCGTCGCCGAGGATCGACAGCACGGCAACGATGCGAGTCAGCGCTGCGCTCTTCGCCGGCCGGTAGCCACCCTCGAGGAGCCGGACGTAGGCCAACGAGCAGTTCGCCTTGTGTGCGAGGTCCTGCTGCGTCAACCCGGCGGAGCGACGTGCAGCTCGCAGGGACTGTCCGCCGATGCCGATGGGAGAATCGCTAGTACTCATGGCAACCAGTCTCAGCGATCAAAGGTCGTCGAAAAAGGACCCTTCACAGTGCTCAGAGGTCCCCCCGCCGAGCGGTGGACTGCTCTCGCAGATCATCGGCTCGGCGGGGCGCCCTACCTACAGACCGGGATCGGGAATCGCTGCGCCCTGCCTCGAATCCGTGCCCTCCGGCCAGGGGTATGACGTCACGCCGGTCGAGCTCGCTGACTTCGAGAGATCTCCGACGTCCGTGCTTAGGGATCGGGTTGCCACCTGGCTCTTGCAGCCGCTATCTCAGGAAGAGCAGGCGCACAGCCTCGACCAGGACGATCTCGCGCAGTTGAAGGCGCTTCGCGCGGCAGCGCTCAGGGACATAGCCGGGCTTTCGCAGGTCGCCGTGGCTGAATGGATCGACGGACCATCATGCCCTCCGGTACGGCGCCGTGCGCTGCTCCATGGCGCTGAGGCCGCCTACTGGGGTGAAACGAGGGTGATCCGAGGGAGAACGGCGACGGGCAGGCGTCTTTGGGCTTCTCTTGGGGCGTGGCCGTGGTGGCCGCTTGCCGGCGGCCTGGCGGGAGTCGACGAGCTCAAGGGCGGCCTCCCTCGCCAATGGTGGAAGCGGCGCGACGTGATCGACACCTGGAACGCGTGGAGAGCGCACCCTGCGCCGGGACCGAAGTTCTCGTTTCGCGCAGCGGCCACGCCAGGCCGTGACTGAGCCGGACCCCACCGGCGTCTCGATCGCTCAGAGCGCCAGGCTCTTCTTCCGCGGTCCCGTCTGGTGGGCGGCCAGCATCCTCAGCTTGGTCGCCACCCTCGTCGGAGTTTTCCTGGGCGATCTCTGGCCGTGGCTCTGCCTCGGGCTTGCGTTCATCGTCGTCGGAACGTTCTCGAGCTTCCACCGGGACAGGAAGCGCCACGCAACCGACCTCGCCTCCCTCCCGCGTCAGATCGACGACCAGCTCAGAGAGGGCATGGAGCTCCTCCGTGAGCTTTCGGAGCCGGTCAAACCGAAGGAGGTGAAACCCGGGGTGTGGGACGTGCCTCTATCTGCACCGCGTGACCGTTGGGAGAAAGCCGAGAGTTTCGAGCAGCGTGGCCGCGATCTCCTCACCGCCCGAGACCCCGCCTTGCTGACCGACTACGCGGACGGGTTCAACGAGAAGTTCCGCGAGGTCCGAGAAGCGCATTCGAAAAGCGACCCTGATCCAGAAGACGACCGCCGGGACGATGCCGAGAAGATGCGGCTCTTCGCCGAGCGGCAGCACATGTGGCCGGCCGTGTGGGTCGAGGCGAGCCTTGAGGGGCTCGCGGCGGCACGGCTTCGCCTCCGCTGATTCCGAGTGTGCGCCAGTCCGTGCGCCAGTGTGTACCGGTTTCCAGCGGTTTCCGGCGGTCCTGAGCAGTTCGTGGACGAAGCCCGGCAGACACCGAAATCCCTCTATTCATACGGGAAACCGCGTGGAGACTGGAGAGGCGCCTACCGGAATCGAACCGGTGTAAACGGCTTTGCAGGCCGCTGCGTAACCACTCCGCCAAGGCGCCGAGAGCGACGGGAAGGGTAGCCGCCGGAGCCGCGGGGACCGAATCCGGGGTGGCCGAGTTCACCCCGGGAGCGAGTATCCGGAGCAGATCTCAGCCCCGACCATGGGGGCCATGAACACCTCCACGCGCACATATCCCCGTCCCCGCCCACTCCTGACCCGCGCAACGGCGGCGCTCTGCGCCGCCGTTGCGCTGCTCGCCGTCTCGACGGCGCCGGCGAACGCCGCGCCCAAGGCCACCGGCAAGTTCGCGGTCTCCGGGGTGGGTACCAACAACGAGATCACGAAGGGCCCCGACGGCAATATCTGGGTCACCCTCGACAACGCGAACGACATCGCCCAGCTCACCCCGAAGGGCAAGGTGAAGGAGTTCGACGCGACCGACATCGCCAACCCGATCGGAATCGCCTCCGGGCCCGGCAAGACCCTGTGGGTCACCCAGCCGGGCGGCGTCGCCGTCTTCGACCCCGCCGACCCGGACTCGGCCCAGAAGTACCTGATCAACGACATCACCGACCCGCGTCCGATCGTGCGCGGCCCCGACGGCAACATGTGGACCGTCAGCGGCCAGAACGTGATCCGGATCCCGGTCGCCGATCCGACCCAGGCCGTTTCGTTCCCTGTGATCGACGCCGGCCGCGACATCGACCGCGGCAAGGACGGCAACCTCTGGGTCGCCGACTTCGGCGGTCAGGTCGTCCGCGTCGACACCGACGGCAACGCGAAGGCGTTCGACACTGGCAACGGCTCCGGGCTGCAGGCGCTCGCCGCCGGGCCGCGCGGCGAGGTCGGGTACGCCGACCCCACCTCCAACCCGCAGATCGTCGGCCGGATCGTCGGCAAGAAGGTCAAGCGGACCAAGAGCGAGGGTGATCCCTTCGGCGTCGCGTACGCAGCGCGCACCTATTGGATGCCACGGTTCGCCGCCGGCGACCTGCTGAGCCTCGATCCGAAGACCGGCAAGGCGGCACGGGCGGTCAAGCTCGGCAAGAACGCCGGCCCCCGCCGGATCACCACCGGCCCCGATGGCACCCTCTGGGTGACGCTCGACGGCGCCGACAAGATCGCACGCATCAGCGGCGTCGGCTGACCCCCAAGTCCCATCTCGAACCATCCGCGCCACCGCCCGCATCGCGCCGGGCGGTGGCGCGGCGTCGTCTCGGGGCGTCTAGATTGCAGCTCGATGCGTCGCGGCCTCGCCTTGCCGATCCTCCTCCTGGCCCTGCTCACCCTCGCGCTGCCCGCCGCCGCGCAGGCCAAGCCGCACGGATACCCGAACCCGAAGAAGTGCAACGGGATGAAGGCGCTGTGCGACCGGACGCTCGATCAGGTCGTCCTCCCCGGCTCCCACAATGCGATGTCCTCGCAGGAGCTCGGCTGGCTGCTCCCGAACCAGACGCTGACGATCCCCGAGCAGCTCGACTTCGGGGTGCGGGCGCTCCTGCTCGACACCCACTACGGGCGCCTGCAGCCCGACGGCACCGTGATCACCGACGACGACGGCACCGTCACCACCGGCGAGCGCGGAACCTACCTCTGCCACGAGGTCTGCCAGATCGGCGCGTCGCCGCTCTCACCGGTGCTGCGGCAGATCCGCAAGTGGCTGCGGGCGAACCCGACCGAGGTGCTGCTGATCGAGAACGAGGACTACATCTCCAACGACGACTTCGTCTCGGCGATGACCAAGAGCGGCCTGCTCGACTACGTCTACAAGGGCTCGCGAACGCCGTGGAAGACGCTCGGCAAGATGATCCGCAAGGGACGCCGAGTGGTCATGCTCGCCGACAACGACAAGGCGGTCGACCCCGCTTGGTACCGGCCCACCTACGAGGGCCTGATGCAGGAGACGCCCTACACCTGGAACCCGCCGTCGAAGCTGACCGATCCCGCCAACTGGCCCAGCACCTGCGTTCCCAACCGCGGCGGTCTCAGCGGCTCCCTCTTCCTGATGAACCACTGGTCGCCCTCGATCGCGCCGCTCACCCCCGATCCCGCCGCCTCGGCCGCCGTCAACGCGACCGACGTGCTCGTCGGCCGCGCAACCGAGTGCGCGGAGATCCGCGGTCGCTACCCGAACATCCTCGCCGTCGACCAGGTCTCCTACGGCGGCCTCATCGACGCCGCCCGGGAGCTCAACTCGCTGCCGGCCGACGAAATCCACCCGCCGGGAACGTGAGCCCGGGCGAGCTTCCCGAGGCGGGCGGGCTCGCCTACCGCGAGGCCATGCCCGACGGGGCGCCGCAAGGCTCGCCCGTGCTCTGCCTCCACGGCTTCCCCGAGACCTCGTACATGTGGAACGAGCTGCTGCCGGCGGTCGCCGGCGCCGGGCACCGTTGCGTCGCTCCGGACCTCCCCGGCTCCGGCCGCTCGCCCGCCGACCCCCCCAACACCTGGGAGCGGCTGGTCGAGGCGGTGGAGCGGTTCGTCGTCGCGCTGGAGCTCGATCCGGTCGTCCTCGTGGTCCACGACTGGGGTGGACTGATCGGCCTGCGCTGGGCGTGCGAGCACCCGGAGCGGGTCGCCGCGATGGTGATCAGCGACACCGGGTTCTTCCCCGACGGCCGCTGGAGCGGCATGGCCGAGGGGCTACGGACGCCGGGTACCGGCGAGGAGATGCTCGCGGGGATGAACCGCGAGTCCTTCGGGCAGCTCATGGCGGCTTCCTCGAAGGGGATGGACGAGAAAACGGTCGACGAGTACTGGCTCTCGCTCGCGACGCCGGAGGGGCAGGCCGCGCAGCTCGAGATGTACCGCTCGGGCGACATGGAGAAGATCGCCCCCTACGAGGGCAAGCTCGGCGAGATGACGGTGCCGACGCTGCTGCTCTGGGGCGAGGACGACCCCTTCGCCCCGGTCGCGGGCGCTCATCGCTTCCAGCGCGAGATCCCCGGCGCCGAGATCGAGATCGTCCCGGGCTCGGGCCATTTCGTCTACGCCGACGCTCCCGCGCAATGCGCGGAGGCGGTGGCGGCCTTCCTCGCGTCGTTGAGCTGACGCGCTCGCCGGGCAACCCGCCCCTCTATCCTGCGCCGCCGAGCATGGCCGCACCGAGCGAGTACATCTTCACGATGCACCGGGTCTCCCGGACGCATCCGCCGAACAAGAAGGTCCTCGAGGACATCTCCCTGAGCTTCTTCCCCGGCGCCAGGATCGGCGTGCTGGGATACAACGGCGCCGGAAAGTCATCCCTGCTGCGGATCATGGCCGGGACCGACACCGAGTACCGCGGCGAGGCGCAGCTGCACCCGAACTCGACCGTGGGGATGCTCGAGCAGGAGCCGCAACTCGACCCCGAAAAGGACGTCAAGGGCAACGTCGAGGACGGGGTTCGCGAGCTGCGTGACATGCTCGACCGCTTCAACGAGCTCTCGATGAACTACTCGGACGAGACCGCGGCGGAGTTCTCGAAGCTGCAGGACAAGATCGACGCCGCCGACGCCTGGAACCTCGACCGCACGCTGGAGACGGCGATGGACGCGCTGCGCCTCCCCCCAGCCGACGCCGACGTCACCAAGCTCTCCGGCGGCGAGCGCCGCCGCGTCGCGCTCTGCCGGCTGCTGCTGAGCGCACCCGACCTGCTGCTCCTCGACGAGCCCACCAACCACCTCGATGCGGAGTCGGTCGCCTGGCTCGAGAAGCACCTCGAGGAGTACAAGGGGACGATCGTCGCCGTCACCCACGACCGCTACTTCCTCGACAACGTCGCGGGTTGGATCCTCGAGCTCGACCGCGGCCGCGGCATCCCCTTCAAGGGCAACTACTCCTCCTGGCTGGAGCAGAAGCAGGCTCGCCTCGCGCAGGAGGAGAGCAAGAACGTCGCCCGCCAGCGCACGATCGCCTCCGAGCTCGAGTGGGTTCGCGAGAACCCGAAGGGCCGCCGCAAGAAGTCGAAGGCCCGCCTCGCCCGCTACGAGGAGATGCTCGCCGAACAGCAGGCCGTCAAGCGCGACGAGGTGCAGATCCAGATTCCCGCCGGACCACGCCTCGGCGACGTCGTGATCGAGGCCGAAGGCCTGAGCAAGGGCTTCGGCGACCGGCTGCTGATCGAGGATCTGTCCTTCTCCCTCCCCCGCGCCGGGATCGTCGGCGTGATCGGGGCCAACGGCGCCGGCAAGACCACGTTGTTCCGGATGATCGTCGGCGACGAGACGCCCGACGGCGGCGAGCTGCGCGTCGGCGAGACCGTCTCGCTGGCCTACGTCGATCAGTCCCGCGACGCGCTCGACGACGAGAAGTCGGTCTGGGAGGAGATCTCCGACGGGCAGGAGGAGATCGAAGTCGGCGCGATGCGGATGAACTCCCGCGCCTACGCCGGCGGCTTCAACTTCAAGGGCTCAGATCAGCAGCGCAAGGTCGGGACGCTCTCCGGCGGCGAGCGCAACCGCCTTCATCTGGCGAAGCTTCTGAAGAGCGGCGGCAACGTGCTGCTGCTCGACGAGCCGACCAACGACCTCGACGTCGACACGCTGCGCGCGCTCGAGGAGGCCCTCCTCGAGTTCGCCGGCTGCGCCGTCGTGATCTCCCACGATCGCTGGTTCCTCGACCGCGTCGCCACGCACGTGCTCGCCTTCGAGGGCGACTCGCAGGTCCGCTGGTTCGAGGGCAACTTCGAGGCCTACGAGGAGTTCCGCCACAAGGAGCTCGGCGCCGAGGCCGACCGCCCGCACCGGATCACCTACAAGAAGCTCGTTCGCGACTAGCCCCTGCGGCTCACGCCGGCGGTCCGCCGAATCCGACCTCGTTGCCGTCGGGGTCCCGGTAGACCTCCTTACGGACTCCGTTCGAGTACGTCTCCCGCTCATCGGGCTCCAGCCCGCGTCCAGCGATCTCGGCGACCCGCCCGTCGAGGTCTTGGCAGAACAGCGTGACGACAGCGTTCCCGTCCCCGCGCTCGTCCTCGACGACGTAGATCGATCGCCCCTCCCCCAGCCGCCACACCGCTTCGGTGTCGTGAGGGAAGAACGATGGCTCGCCCAGCAGCTTCGTGTACCAGGCGAGCGCCGCATCGAAATCGCGGACGCGGACCCCGGCGAACAGCTCGAGATCCACGTCCGCGTCCCCGTCCCGCTCAGTCCCGCGGCGAGTAGCGGTTGTGGAGCATCAGGTCGTTGCCGTCGGGGTCCTTGAACAGGGCCATGTGGCAGACGCCCGTGTCGAAGGTGTCGCCGAGGAACTCGACGCCCTTCCCCTCGAGCTCGGCGCGGGCGGCCGCCACGTCGTCGACGTGCAGCGCCAGGTGCGCGTTGCTCTGCGGCTTGAACTCCATCCCCTGCTTCTCGGGCTCCCAGATCCCGAAGCAGGTCTCCCCCACCCAGAACTCGTAGTCGCTCTTCGGGTCCTGCCTGAGGCCGAGGGTCTCTACGTAGAAGGCTCTCGAACGGTCGGAGTCCTGCGTCGGGACGCCTACGAAGTCGAGCTTGGTGATCATGCTGCCGCTCCTCTCGTGGCTGCGTGGTTGACTGCGCGGACCCTACGCGGGGTTGAGGTCAGGTTCGGTCCGCGTCCCCGATTGCCCCGAGCGGCCAAGGAAGGTCCCGAAACGACGAAACCCCGCACGTGGCGGGGCTCCGTTCGCAAGCGGCTGATGGGATTCGAACCCACGACCTTCTGCATGGCAAGCAGACGCTCTAGCCAACTGAGCTACAGCCGCGTGAAGCGGGCAGTCTAGATCACCGCCGGATCGCCCGGGGAGCCGGACCTGCGGGCGGCACGACTCGGCCAGGAGCCCCGGGACCACCAGGGCCGCCGGCTGCTCCGGTCGCCTACCTCGTCTCCAGCGTCTCCAGCGCCTGGTCGCAGCCTTCGGCGACCTCGTCGCGGTGACCCTCGGTCGACTGGCAGTTGATCATGTACTCCTTGTCGCCGTCGAAGATCGCGACGAGCTTGCTCTCGGCGCCCTCCGGCTGGGGGACGGAGACGGAGTCGAACGTGACCGACGGCAACCCCGCCGTGTCGCCGACGGTGCTGGTGGCGTCGGAGTCGACCTGGGCGATCAGCCCATCGAGCTCTTTCTGGGCGGCGTCGATGTTGCCGTCGTCGACCTCGATGGCGAGCTGGAAGGTCTGCAGGATGATGCCGTTGGTTTCGTCGATCCCGACGGCCCTGGTGTCCTCGCCGGAGTTGCCGAGCTGCTGGTCGAGGGTGACGTCGTCTGTCTCGCTCCAGTCCCCCGGGTACTCGAACGTGAACGGGTAGGCGTCGTCGTCGAAGGTGTTCGGTTCGTCGGAGTCGCTGTCGCCGCCGCATCCGAGCAGGAAGGCGGTGGCGAGCAGCGCGGCCAGGGAGAGGAAAACGTTCTTCATGGCGCCATCATGCCCGAGCGGGCAGCGCCGCGTCAGAGCGGTCCTGGGCTCAGATGTCGGCGTCGAGCGCCTGGTTGACCAGCGCGTCGGCGTCGGAGTTGAACTCGCGCTTGACGTGGTTGAGCGTCCATTCGGAGAACTCGCCGAGCGCGTGCTGAGCCGCGGAATGGAGCGGTCGCAGGCCGGCGTCCTTGACCCGGTACTCGCCGCGCACCTGCTTGACGACCAGCTCCGAGTCGCCGATCACATCCACCTCGGTGGCGCCGAGCTGCAGCGCCCGCTCGAGGCCGAGCAGGAGCGCCCGGTACTCGGCGACGTTGTTGGTCGCGCGGCCGATCGTCTCGCTGGCCTCGTGGATCACCTCGCCGTCCTCGTCGCGGAAGACGGCCGCGATCGCCGCCGGGCCAGGATTGCCGCGCGAGCCGCCGTCGACGTTCACGGTGAGCCTCACGGCGCGCCCTCCCCGGGGTCCGATCCGACGGTCCGCGCCTGCAGCGTCCCGTCGTTGCCGACGAGCAGGTTCCAGGCGCGATCCTCGCGCCGGAGCTGGTCGATCGTGTCCCCCTTGCCGGACTCGCGGACCTCGATCCCGTGCTCGCCCGCCGCGATCTCCCACTGGTACCAAGTGAGCTCCCAGGCGACGGTGACCCGGAACCCCGGAACCCCGGCGGCCGTCTCGATCGGCAGGGCGCTCGCCCGCGGCGGGCCGAGCGTCCGCGTCAGGCCGCCGACGGTGCGGCGATGGTCGGAGAAGTTGAAGGTGCGCAGCGCCTCGGCGAGCTCGACGTCGGCGGGGGTCGGCTCAACGGTGGCGGGGGTCGTCCGCCGCACCGTGATGCGGTCCTGTCGCGGGGCGGACGCTCGCTCGGGTTCGTCCGGCCCGCCCTGGCCCGCAGGGAGGCGCGCGAGCAGGCCGCTCAGCATCTGCCCGCGCGGACGCCGCCGCTCGCGCGCGGCGCCGGAGCTGCGCAGCTCCTCGGCCTCCTCGGGGCGCAGCCATCCGGCGGCCTCCGCGCGCGGCTTGCAGAGTTCGCAGACCGTCACCTCGACCCAGTCGCGGGTCAGGAAGCTGGTCGGGGTCTCCCCCGCGAGCAGGCGGCGGCCGCAAACGGCGCAGGCGGGATCGATGACTTCCTCGGTCACGGCCGCTCAGGTTAGATCACGGCCGGGCAGGCCCCGCGGTGGCCGATGATCAGTGGGCGGCGAGCTCCTCGCGCGGCTCGGCGGCCGCGATCACCCCCGCCGCCAGGTGCCCCGGCAGCTCCTCGTAGCGCTCGAAGTGGATCGTGTACTCGCCGCGCCCCCCCGTGATCGCCCGCAGGTCGAGCGCGTAGTCGAGCACCTCGGAAAGCGGCGCCTCGGCATCGATCTCGGTGACCCCGAGGCGCGGGCTCATCCCGAGCGGATGGCCGCGGCGGGAGCTGAGGTCGCCGATCACGTCCCCGACCGCCTCCTCCGGGACTGAGATCGCAAGCCGGACTATCGGCTCGAGCAGGATCGCGTCGGCGTCGGCGAGGGCCTCCTTGAGCGCCATCGAGCCGCAGATCTTGAACGCCATCTCGGAGGAGTCGACCGAGTGGTGGGAGCCGTCGACGAGCCGCACCTTCAGGTCCTTGACGGGGTAGCCGGCGACCGAGCCGTGCTGCATGGCCTCGACGACCCCCTTCTCGACCGCGGGGATGAAGCCGCCGGGGATGACGCCACCCTTGATCGCATTCTCGAACACAAGCCCGGCCCCCGGCTCCCCGGGCTCGATCTCGATCACGCAGTCGGCGAATTGGCCGCGCCCTCCGGTCTGCTTCTTGTAGCGGGCGTGCGCCTTGGCGAGCCTGCGGATCGTCTCGACGTAGGGGACGCGCGGCGGTTTCAGCACGATCTCGGCGCCGAAGCGGTCCCTCATCCGCCCGAGCACCACATCGACGTGGATCTGCGTGAGCCCGGCGATGATCTGCTCGCCGGTCTGCGGATCGCGGTGCACGTCGAGGCAGGGGTCCTCCTCCCGGAGCCGGCGAATCGCGGTGACGGCCTTGTCCTCGTCTCCCTTGCTCTTCGGCTCGTAGGCGTAGGCCATCACCGGCGAAGGCAGCTCGACCCGCGGCGCCCGCAGGCCGCTCGGGGGTTCGCAGAGCAGATCGCCGGCCCGGGTCTCCTTGAGCTTGGCGACGATGCCGATGTCGCCCGCCCCGAGCTCGTCGGTGGTGCTCAGCTCCTTGCCGAGCGGCTGGCCGAGCTGCCCGATCCGCTCCTTCGCCCCCGTCCGCTCGTTGTGGACGTGGCTGTCGGAGCGCAGCGTCCCCGAGAGCACGCGAAGCGCGTTGTGGCGACCCGTGAAGGGGTCGGCGGTCGTCTTGAAGACCTGCGCGATCAGCGGCCCGTCCTCGTCGGGAAGCACCTCCACCTCCGCGTCCTCCTCGCCCAGCAGTGTGCGGGCGCCGCGCATCGCCGGCGAGGGCAGGTCCTCGATCAGCGCCTGCAGGAGGCGCTCGATGCCGAGATCGCGGGTGGCGATGCCGCAGGTGACCGGGAACAGGTGACCCTCCGTGACGCCTTTCTTGAGCGCCGCGACCGTCTCCTCGTGGGAGATCTCCTCACCCTCGAGGTAGTGCTCCATGAGCGCGTCGGAGTTCTCGGCGACCTCGTCCATCAGCTTCTCGCGGTACTGCTGAGCCAGCTCCTGGAGCTCGGCCGGGATCTCGGCCTCCACCTCCTCCCCCCTGCCGTCGCTGTCGTGGAGGAACGCGCGCATGTCGATCAGGTCGATGACGCCGCTGACCTCGTGCTCGGCGCCGATCGGGATCTCCGTCGCGACGACGTGGGAGCCGAACGACTCCTGCAGGCCCTCGAGCGCGCGGAAGAAGTCGGCGCGCTCGCGGTCGAGCATGTTGACGAAGACGAGCCGCGGCAGCCCGGCCCGGTCGGCCTGCGCCCAGAGGCGCTCGGTGTGGACCTGCACGCCGTCGACGGCGCTGACGACGACGACCGCCGCGTCGGCGACGGCGAGCGCCCCGAGGGCCTCGGCGACGAAGCTCGGGTCCCCCGGCGTGTCGATCAGGTTGATCTTGCGGTCGCCATGCTCGAAGGAGCAGATCGAGGCGCCGATCGACATCCCCCGCTCCTGCTCGTCGGGCTCGAAGTCGCTGACGGTATTGCCGGTCTCGGTCCGGCCGAGCCTGTTGATCGCCCCCGCCTCGTAGAGCATCGCCTCCGCCAGGGACGTCTTGCCGCAGTCCCGATGACCGATCAGGGCGACGTTCCGGATCCGATCGGCCGCTTTGTGCGACATGTCGCGAGCCTATGGGTGCGTCGGCGGCGAGTCAAGCAGTCGCGCGCTGCGCTCCCGCGAATGGCGAGCTGACGAGCGCGGGAGGCGTCAGGGCAAGGAAGAGTCCAGCGCCGTGGCCCCCCGGGCCACAAGCTGGGCGATGACGCCGCCATGGCGCCTCCCGCGCCGTCAGGCTGCGTTCTGCAGGTGGCTCCGCATACCCAGCACGGCCTTGGTGTGGAGCTGGGAGACGCGCGATTCGGTGACGCCGAGGACCTCGCCGATCTCGCGCAGGGTGAGCGTCTCGTAGTAGTAGAGGGCGATCACGAGGCGCTCGCGGTCGGGCAGCGACTCGATCGCCTCGGCGAGGCGGTCCTTGAGCTCGACCGTGTCGATCGCCTCCTCGGGATCGACCGCATGCGGGTCGCGGATCGTGTCGAGCAGGGAGACCTGGCCACCATCGGGGTCGGCGACGGTCCAGAGGTCGTCGAGCGCGAGCACCGAGGAGTTGGCGATCTCGAGCAGCGTGTTGCGGAAATCATCGACGCTGACACCGAGCTTCTGCGCCATCTCCTCCTCGGTCGGCGCCCGGCCGAGCCGGTTCTCGAGCTCGGAGTGGGTCTTCTCGACGTCACGGGCCTTCGAGCGCACCGAGCGTGGCACCCAGTCGAGCGAACGCAGCTCGTCGATGATCGCCCCCTTGATCCGGGAGACGGCGAAGGTCTCGAACTTGATGTCGCGATCGAGGTCGTAGCGCTCGATCGAACCGATCAGCCCGATCAGGCCGTAGGAGATGAGATCGCCCTCGTCCACGTGCGACGGGAGCCCCGCGGCCATGCGGCCGGCGACGTACTTGACCAGCGGCGAGTACGCGACGACGAGGCGCTCTCTGGCGCGTTCGTCCCCCTCCTCCTTGCACCGCCTCCAGAGCTCCTTGAGCTCCACGGCCTTGACGTTGGTCTCCATCGGTCCCTTCCTCGGTCCTAGTACGTTAGTCCAGCTTGCGTTGTTACGGCAACGGGGGCTCAGGCCCTGGGATGGGCGCTTGCGTACGCCTCGCGCAGCCGCCCCGGCTCCACCCGGGTGTAGATCTGGGTCGTCGAGATGCTCGAGTGGCCGAGAAGCTCCTGGATCGAGCGAAGGTCCGCGCCCCCCTCGAGCAGGTGGGTGGCGAACGAGTGGCGCAGGGTGTGGGGCGAGACCCTCCCCAGCGTGGCGACCTGCTGGACCCGTTTGCCGAGACGCCGCGTCACATCGGAGGGGGACAGGCGCAGCCCGCGCTTGGAGACGAGCAGGGCCCGTTCGGAGCGGTCGTCGACGAGGACCGGGCGGGCGCGCTCGAGGTAGATGCGGAGGGCGCGCTGCGCAGGCTCGCCGAGCGGAACGATCCGCTCCTTGTTCCCCTTGCCGAGCACGCGGACGGTCTCCGACTCGAAGTCGACCGCGTCGGTGTCGAGACCGACGAGCTCTGAGCAGCGCAGCCCGCAGGAGTAGGCGAGCTCGAGCATCGCCCGGTCGCGGGACTCGAGCGGTGTGCCTGCGGGCATCGAATCGAGCAGGGTCCTCATGTCGTCACGGTCGAGGACGCGCGGTAGCCGCGAGGCGGTGCGCGGATTCGGAAGCAGCTCCGCCGGGTTGGAGGCGATCTCGCCGTGGCGGGTCAGGTGGTCGAGGAGGCCGCGCACCGCGGCGAGCTTGCGCCCGACGGTCTTCGCCTCGAGTCCGCGGCCGCCGAGCATCGCGGCGTAGCCCCGCAGGCGCCGGTAGCTGAGATCAGCGGGCGAGGGGATGCCGGCCGCAGCGGCCCACGTCGCCAGCTCGTTCAGGTCGTAGCGGTAGCCCATCAACGTCCGCGGCGATACATGTCTGGAGACGAGCTCCCCTTCGTAGCTCTCGAGCGCCCGCTCCCAGGCGGCAGTGAGCTCTTCGCCGGCGTCCGAATCCATCCCCGTTAGGTTCGACCCCAGACGCGCGAAAACCTTCCCAGCGAGGAACCGGGTGCCGACGATGCCACGAAATCGGCGTCACGGCCACTCGACCTCCGAAAGCGGACGATCCTCGTCCGAAACCGGCAGCCCACCCGACGATGACGCGGGCATCGCGCCTCCCGCGTCAGGGCTACTGGATGTAGACGGGTGTGCCTACGTCGACGCGGTCGTAGAGGTCGATCACGTCGGGGACCGCCATCCGCACGCAGCCGTGGGAAGCCGCGCTGCCGAGAGAGCCGACGTCGGAGGTTCCGTGGAAGCCGGCGCCGTCGTAGATGCCCATCCAGCGGGCCTTCAAGGGGTTGTCGGGACCGGGCGGGATCGTCTGGCCGGCGAGATCCCCGGCCCAATCGGAGTCAGGCACGCTCCAGACGGGATCAACCTGCTTGTCCTGGATGTGGTACAGCCCGGTCGGGGTGTCGAAGCCCTCGGCGCCGATGGCGACCGTGTACTGCTTGACCTCCTGCAGGTTCTTGTAGAGCGTGACCGTGAAGGTCGAGCGGTCGACGACGATGTAGGTCGGGTACTTGGCCGCGACGTCAGCGGTCGTCACGTCGGGCTTGACCTTCTCGGTCTTGGGCTCGACGGTGCGGTCGGCGGGATCGTCGATCGCCGCCTTGACCTGGCGGCGCAGCGAATCGGCGTCGACGGCGACGCCCGGCCTGGACGCGACCGGGACCAGCGTGCCCCCGGTGGGATCGACGCTGGCGTCGACCGGGTCACGGCCGACGTTGCTGACGACGTGGTTGATGAAGTGGTCGACCTCGTCCTGGTCGTAGGCGACCTCGGGCCGGATCGCCTTGTCGACCTCGCCGCCGCTGACGTCGCGCCAGATCCGCGTCGGCAGGCTGCCGTCGCGGGAGGCCTCGAGCGCTTCGTCGACCATGGTGTCGACGTCGGCGTGGACGTTCAGCTCCTTCGAGGTGAGCTCGTAGGTGTCGTCGCCGTACTTGACCTTGACGGTCTTGTCGAGCGGGGTGACGAGGTTGGTCCGGACCTGGGAGGCAGCTGCGTCAGCGTCGAGGCCGCCGACGTCGACGCCTCCGATCGTCACGCCCTCGGCGATCTTGTCCTTCTGCGTCGAGTCGTACCAGAACGCAAGCAGCACGACTGCGATCGCCGCGAACACGACGGTGACGATCGAGATCTGCGCTTTTCGGCCCACTCTTCTTCCTTCCGAACGCCGACACCGCACGCAACGCGCATGGGGCGCCCTCGGATCAGTCCCTCTGACCCTCGCTTTCGTTTCTGAAGTTTAGGCACAGGCCCCAGCGGCGCCGCCGATCGGCGGCGGGTGCAACCGAGGTTGCGCACGAACGCCTCCGGGAAGGAGCCCGGCCCTAGATGCCGAAGGGCTCGGCCTCGGTCCCGGACCGCTCCTCGGGAGCGGCGTCGGGTGGCCGCGTGAGCGGGCTGCGGCGCAGGAACCGCTCGACCTCGCCCTCGTAGGTGTAGGTCTGCTCGACACCGCGGATGATCGGGTGCAGGCGCAGGTGCTCCGCGAACGCGGTCACCGTCTCCCGCGACGTATAGCCGTACTCGAAGCCGCTCGCCTTGTAGCGGCGGTTGTCGAGACCGCGGCCGAAGCGAAGCTGGTTGAGCATCTCGTCGGGGATGCGGATGCCGAGCGTTCGCAGCGGACCGGAGAGGGCTCCCGTCCCCCACGGCGGCAGCACCGGGGCCGGCCGCTTCCCGAGCAGGCCGATGACCTCCGACAGGGCCAGGACGCCATCTCCGGCGACGTTGTAGACGCCCGGGGTGTGGTTGACCGCCGCATGCTCGAGGGCGTGGACGACGTCGTCCTCATGGACGAACTGGCAGCGCGGGTCGAAGCCGAGGACCATGGGCACGAACGGCAGCGCGAACATCCGCGAGAACGAGGTGCGGACGTCAGGGCCGAGCACGCTGGAGCAGCGGAGGACGGTGACGGTGACGTTGGGCTGCTTGACGGCGAAGTCGACGACCGACGCCTCCGCCTCGACGGCGTCGCGCTCGATCGCGGTGGACGGCCGCGTGTTGCGCCCCATGGACTCCGTGAAGAACGCCGGGTCGTCCTGCTCACAGCCGTAGACGTGCGCCGAGGACTTGAAGATGAACTTCCGGACCGGGGAGTCGTCGCCCGCGCAGGCGGCGAGGATGTTCATGGTCCCGATCACGTTGTTCTCATGGGTCTCGCGGCGCGGGGTCGTCGACGAGTCGACCACGAGCCGGGTGTCGATCACCGTGTCGATGCGGGCGGCGCGGACGATGCGCTGGATCAGGCCATGCTGGTTGGAGACCTTGACGAACTCGGTGCGCTCGAGCTCCCTGGTCGGGTCCTTGGAGTCGACGCCGACGATCGCCTCGATCTCGCCGAACGCCTCGAGCGCCTGCGCGAGCCGGCCGCCCCAGTAGCTGGAGAGGCCGGTTATCAGGACGCGGCGGGCGGGCTCGCTGTCTGCGGGCGGGCTCTCGCTCATCCCATCCACACCGACTTGCGCTTGGCGAGCATCTCGTGCAGCCCCTCCTGGATCCGCGCGCGAACCTCCTGGGCGACGGTCTGGACCAGCGCCTTGTCCTCGGCGGGCTCGTTGCCCATCTTCGTCGTGTCGATGGGCTCGAGGAAACGGATCTTGAACTTGGCCGGGAGGTAGCCGAGCATCCCCGCCGGACCGAGCCAGGGGAAGGTCGGGGTGATCGGGAAGTAGAGGAGACCGGTCGCGCGCTGCATCAGCTTCGACTGCATGAAGACCGGCGCCGCCTCCTCGGCGCCGACCACGCAGACCGGCACGAGCTGGGCGCGACCCCGCATCGCCGCCTCGACGAAACCGCCGCGGCCGAAGCGCTGGACCCGGTAGCGGTCCTTGACCAGCTTCTCGGTCCCCTTGCGGCCCTCCGGGAATACGAGGACGAGCTGGCGCTCGTCGTAGAGCAGGCGGTGCACGTTCGCCGGGTGGGCGGGGACGCAGCCGATCTTCGGCAGCAACGCCGAGAAGCCCGGGTAGCCCTTGAAGAAATGCTCGACCGTCATGTAGAGCGGGCGCGGGTCGGGATGCTCCTCGCGGATCGCCTTTCCGATCACGGCCGCATCGGGCGGGAGCGCTCCCGAGTGGTTGGAGACGAGCAGCGCGCCGCCCTCGCTGGGGACGTTCTCGACGCCCTCGACCTCGGCCCGGAACCAGTAGCGGTAGAAGAAGTTGACGACCGTCTCGTCGAAGACTCGCTCGACGCGCTCGGAGCGGCCCCAGTCGTCGAGGGTGCGGTCCGGCTCGACCGCCGGCATGAGCCCGCGCATTCGTTCGCGCTCGGAGAGCTCGAGAGCGGTCTCGGGCTCGTCCCCGGGCTTCGGGGTCCCCGCAAGCGACGTCCGCATCGGTTCGGCCATTCGGGCATTCTGCCACCGCGTGGGCGCGACTAACCTCTCCGGGGTGAGCGGATCGAACGGCAGCGAGCGCGCCCCGCGCGCAATCACCTACCCCTACAAGCGGATCGAGTGGGTCGAAGCGACCGAGGCGAGAGGGCCAGATCCCTACGGCAACCCCGATCCTGAGCCCGCTTGGATGGGCGTGGACTGGCAGGCGCACCTGCACACCGCGGAGGTCGGTGAGCAGCGGGTCAACTACGCCGAGATCGGCGAGGGGCCCCCGATCGTGTTCGTCCACGGGCTCGGCGGCTGCTGGCAGAACTGGCTCGAGAACATGCCCGCGATGGCCGAGCAGGGCCACCGGGCGATCGCGCTCGACCTGCCCGGCTTCGGGGCGAGCCCGATGCCCTCCGAGGACATCTCGATCCCCGGCTACGCAAAGCTCGTGGGCGAATTCTGCGCCGCGATCGGCGTCGAGGGATGCACGCTCGTCGGCAACTCGATGGGCGGCTTCATCGCCGCGGCCGTCGCGGTCGACGAGCCGACATGGGTGCAGCGGCTGGTGCTCGTCTCCGCCGCCGGGATCAGCCACGCGACGATGCGGAAGCAGCCGATCGAGGTCGCCGCGCGCATGACGGTCGCCGCAAACCCGCTGCTGCTGAAGTTCGACATGCCGTCGATGAAGCGCCCCGGCCTGCGCAGGATCGCCTTCGGCGGGATCGTCCGCCACCCCTTGCACCTCCGCCCGGAGCTGCTGCTGGAGCAGATGGTCAACGGGTTCGCCGCCCCGGGGGTCGTCCCCGCCGCCGTGGCGCTCACCGGCTACGACCTGCTCGACCGCCTCGAGCGCATCCACATCCCGACGCTGATCGTCTGGGGGCGGGACGATCTCGTCGTTCCCGCCTCCGATGCAACCGGCTACGCGGAGCGGATCGACGGCAGCCAGCTGGTCGTCTTCGACGACTGCGGCCATGTCGCGATGCTCGAGCGCCCCGTGCGCTTCAACCGCCTGCTCGGGGAGTTCACGGCGGCGGCCTGAGCGGGAGCGGGCCGGCGCGCTGACGACAGCGAGGTGGTGCGGCGCGGCCTAGCGTGGTGGCGGCGCGCTGTCCGGGGATCTGGCGCGGAGGCGGGGCGGCGGGGACGGGACCTGTCACCCGCAAGTGGATCTCTTCCCCGCCTCCGGGTGACAGGTAGGAGCGCGGGCGGGCGGCGCGGCGGCGCGGCTGACCTGTCACCCGCAAGTGGATCTCTTCCCTGTTCCCGGGTGACAGGTAGGAGCGCGGCCGGGCGGGTGACAGGTCGGGGCGCGGGCGGGCGGCGCGGTGTGTGCAGCGGGCGTCGCGGCGCGGGGGGCGCGGGCTCGCACGCGGCTTGCGGGCGGCGCGGCAGGGACGGCGCTGACCGGTGTCCGCGCCGGCGGCGTCAGCTCGGCAGGCGGCCCGACTTGACGATCGAGATGAACGCCTGCGGGATGCGGCGGCGGGAGCCGTCGAGGCCGTCGCGGAGCGCCGCCGCGGTCTCGGGGCCGTGCATCCCCGGCCCGTGCCCGGTGAGCAGGTGGAGCGGCTCGTAAGCGGCGAGCTTGCGCGGCGGCAGCATCCGCAGCATCGGGTGGACGCCCACGCGCTCGCCGCCGGCGCGGAAGTAGGTGCCGGTGCCGACGGCCTCGGGAACGATCAGAGCCCGCTCGTCGGGCGCCCAGAGCGCAAGCTCGTTCCAGAGCCGGTTGCGGACGAGCGGCACCGGCTCGAAGGGGGCGTCCTCCACCCCGCTCCAAGGAAGGCGGTGGTGCGGGATGTCGAAGCGCTCGGCGAAGGCGGCGCAGTCGCGGTTGTGGCGGTCGAGGAGCTGGACGACGGCACCGGGCTCGCCGACGGTGGCGAGGCGCTCGTCGGCACCCTCAGCCTCGATCGGGTCGATGATCCAGACGCCGTCGCCGATGCGCAGGGCGTGGCAGGCGCGCTGCATCACCTCGTCGGGATCCGGAAGCCAGGTGAGCCCGAGGTCGTGATCCTCGAAGGCGGGCTCGGCCATCGCGCGAGTGCCGCTCCCCCGGGCGCCGCAGCGCTCAGGAGGTGACGGCGCCCTCCGACGCGCTCGAGACGCTCTTGGCGTACTTCGCCATCACGCCGGTCGGGAAGAGCGGCTCCGGCGCCTCGTAGGCGGCGACGCGCTCTGCGATCTCCTCGTCGCTGAGGTCGACGTCGATGGTCCGGTTCGCGACGTCGATCGTGATCTGATCACCCTCGCGTATCGCGGCGATCGGACCGCCCTTGACCGCCTCCGGGGCGACGTGGCCGATCATCAGCCCGCGCGTTGCTCCTGAGAACCGTCCGTCAGTGATCAGCGCGACGTCCTCGCCGTGGCCGGCGCCGACGATCGCGGCGGTCACCTGCAGCATCTCGCGCATCCCGGGCCCGCCGGTCGGGCCCTCGTTGCGGATGACGATGATGTCGCCGGCGTTGATCCCGCCCTCCTTGACGACCTTGAAGCAGTCCTCCTCGCGCTCGAACACACGAGCCGGACCGGTCTGACCGAGGCGCTCGGTGCCGGCGACCTTGACCACCGCCCCCTCCGGAGCGATGTTGCCGTGCAGGATCGCCAGCCCGCCCTGCTTCTTGACCGGGTCGTCGACGGGGCGCACGACCTCCTGACCGGGAAGCTCGGAGGCGTCGTCAGCCTCCTCGCCGATCGTGCGGCCGCTGACCGTGATCTGGTCGCGATGCAGGAGCCCGGCCTCGTCGAGGCGCTTGAGCAGCAGCGGCACGCCGCCGGCCGCGTTCAGGTCGGTAGCGACGAAGCGGCCGCCGGGCTTGAGGTCGGCGAACAGCGGCGTCTCCCGCGAGATCCGCTCGAAGTCGGCCATCTCGAGGGGTACGCCGGCCTCCTTGGCGACGGCGAGCAGGTGCAGGACGCCGTTGGTCGAGCCCCCGGAAGCGCATACGCAGGCGATCGCGTTCTCGAGCGACTCCTTCGTGATGACCTTGCTCGGCCGCAGGTCTTCGGCGAGCACCTGCATGACCAGCTCGCCGACCTTCTCGGCCACGGTCGTCTTGTGCTCATCCTCGGCGGGGACCATCGCCGAACCACCAGGGGAGATCCCCAGCGCCTCGAATGCACAGGCCATCGTGTTGGCCGTGAACTGGGCGCCGCAGGCGCCGGCGCCGGGGCTTGCGACGTTCTCGAGGTCGGTGAGCTCCTCGTCACTCATCGTCCCCGCGTTGTGGGCGCCGATCGCCTCGAAGACGTCGAGGATCGTCACGTCGCGGCCCTTGTAGCGGCCGGGCGCGATCGAGCCGCCGTAGAGCATCAGCGAGGGGATGTCGAGGCGGGCGAGCGCCATCACGCAGCCGGGGATCGTCTTGTCGCAGGCGGAGAGCGCGATCACGGCGTCGAACTGGTAGCCGCGGGCGGTCAGCTCGATCGAATCGGCGATCACCTCGCGGCTGACCAGCGAGCTCTTCATCCCGGCGGTGCCCATCGTGATCCCGTCGGAGATCGCGATCGTGTTGAACTCCATCGGCGTACCGCCGGCGGCGCGCACGCCCTCCTTGATGTGGGCGGCGAGGCCGCGCAGGTGGAAGTTGCAGGGCATCGCCTCGATCCAGGTGTTGGCGATCCCGATCGTCGGACGCTTGAGCGCGTCGTCGCCGAACCCGATGCCCTTCATGTAGGCGCGGGCCGCGGCGCGGTCGGGTCCGTCGAACACGGCCGCCGAGCGCGGGCGCGGCAGCGCCGTGGTGGTCTGCTCGCTCATCCTCCGGAGACTAGTGACCTAGATGCCGGCGCCCGCGGGAGAGCGCCCCGTCCACTCGCTGAGCCGGACGAGATCGCGGCGCACGTGGTCGGGATCGAGCTGCCGCCCAGGCAGGTTCATGTTCGCGGCGCGGATCAGGCCGCGCTCGTCGCCGCGCAGCGCCATCCACTTCGCCAGCACGTCGTCGGCATCGGGCAGACGCTGGGCGTTCTCGGGCTCGGAGCGGTCCGGGAAGGCGACGCAGTGCTCGTTCAGGAGCTCGCCGGAGGCGACATCGAAGCTCACGATCGGCTTGTGCGGGTAGATCAGGTAGCCGTAGACGGGAATCCCATCCTCGCCCGGCTCGCCGTAGACGTGCACGAAGCCGAGGGCCTTGTAGGCCTCGAAAGCCTCCTCGCCAAGCACGGAGCGCAGGAGCTGCTCGGCCCGGCGCTCGGCGCGGAGCTCGCGACCGGGGTCGGGGAGGTGATCGCGGGAGCCGCCAGCGGAGGGGCCGCGCAGTCGCTCGAAGGACCGCCGTGCCCAGGGTCCCGCAGCAACCGCTGCTGCGGTCAGCGCGCAGACTGCGACGCACGCGATCACGAGCGCGCTCAAACCTCGCCCCCCCGGACTTGGCTCATCCGCCGGCGGCCGGCGGGAAGAAAATCACCCGCTCGGCGTCGCGGGGAACTTCGGCGAAATCCCTGACCATCTGCGCCTCCCGCTTGCCCCCCGATTCGATCGTCGGGACCGCGGCCCACATCCCCTGGTCGAGTTGCTCGCGGAACGCCCGGATCAGCTCGGCCTCCTCCTCCTCGAGCTCTGGGTCGCCCTCGGCGAGCAGGAGATCACCATGCCCCGGCTTCATGCGGACGAGCTTCATGGCCCGGATTATGTCACCGGACCTCGGGCTCGGCGGCCGCGCCGCGCTCGAGATCGGCCTCGAGGTGCTCGGCGATACCCAGCGCGTCGACGGGACCCGGACCCGCACCGACGTCCCGGAGCCCACGCCGGATCGCCTCCGCCGCAACCTCCCGCGCCCGCACGGCGGCTTCGCGCAAGGGCCAGCCGCGCGCCAGCAGCGCCGCCAGGCTCGAGCTCTGCGTGCAGCCCGAGCCGTGGGCGGCTCCATCGGGATGAAGGCGCCCGGGGATGGCGAGCGGGTCGCCCGCGCCGTCATCGAGCAGATCGGTGCCGTCGGCGTGACCGCCGGTGACGATCACCGCCCCCGGGCCGAGCGCCCGCACCGCCGCGGCGAGCCGGACCGGGTCAGCCCCGAAGTCGCGCTCGAGACCGGCCAGGCGCCGCGCCTCCGGCAGGTTCGGGGTGAGCACGTCGGCCCGCGGGAGGATCAGCTCGACGAGCGCACCGCGGGCATCCTCGGCAAGCAACTCGGCGCCGCTCTCGGAGACCATCACCGGGTCGACCACGACCGGCACCTCTTCGGGAAGCCCGTCCAACGCCTCGGCCACCGCAGCGATCGTCGCCCGGTCACCGAGCATCCCGACCTTGACGGCGTCGACGCGGATGTCCGACTGAACCGCCTGGACCTGCGCGATCACGATCTCAGGAGGGATCGGATGGATCGCCGTCACCCCGACGGTGTTCTGCGCCGTTATCGCCGTTATCGCAGTCGTCCCGTGCACCCCGAGGGCCGCGAACGCCTTCAGGTCCGCCTGGATGCCCGCGCCTCCGCCGGAGTCCGACCCCGCGATGGAGAGAGCGACCGGTGTCCTGCGAGCGGCGGACAAGATGGACGCGATCGTAGTGACCGCGAGGTGCGGCTCCCTGCGGCTCATGGCGGCGGAGCCTGCTGCGCGGTGCGAGCGAGCCTGCCCGCCGCGTCGCTGCGCACGTATTCCAGGCGCTCGAGCCGGCCCAGCGCCGCCTGCGTCGCCGGGAACGGCAGCGAGGTCTGCGACGCGACGGCACCGGGTGTCGCCGCACCGTCCTCGACGGCAGCGAGGACGGTGCGCACCTCGCCATCCAGCGGCGGCCCGTAGGCGGGGGGAACCTCGGCACCCGGGCCGAGGAGGAGATCGAGCACGTCCCGGGCCTCCCGGATCACCGCGGCACCATCGGCGAGGAGCCGGTTCGCGCCGCCCGAGCGCCACGAGTTGACCGGACCCGGGACCGCCCCCACCTGACGTCCGATCTCCATCGCCATCTCCGCCGTGATCAGCGACCCCGATCGTTCGGCCGCCTCGACGACGATGGTGATCGCCCCCATCGCGGCCATCAGCCGGTTGCGCGCGGGAAACACCCAGCGGAAAGTCGGAGAGCACGGCGGCAGCTCGGAGACGACCGTCCCGCGCGCGCGGATCCGGGTGAAGAGGTGCGAGCGCGTGCGTGGGTAGGGGCGATCCGCGCCGGCCCCGAGGACCGCCACCGTGGGCCCGCCGCCTGCGAGCGCGCCCTCGTGCGCGGCGGAGTCGACGCCGAGCGCCATGCCGCTGATCACCGTGAGTCCGCTGGAGGCCAGGAGCCGCGAGAGCTCGTGGGCGATCTCGCGCCCGTAGGCGCCGGCCCGGCGAGAGCCGACGATCGTCACCGAGCGGTCGAGCTGCGCCCCCGTCAGCGCGGATCGCTCGCCCGAGCAGAACAGCGCCCGCGGCATCGCCTCGCCCAGTACGCGCAGGCTGGATGGGAAGTCGGAGCGATGAACGCAGGTGCTCCAGCAGCCGGTGCTCCTGAGCGAGTCCAGGAGGCGCTGGTAAGCCAGCGGGTCCCCGGCCCGCTCGAGCGCGCTCGACTCTCCGCGTGGATCGACCGCGCGGACCAGGGACTC
The DNA here is from genome assembly GCA_020636895.1 of Thermoleophilales bacterium. Lineage (GTDB taxonomy): Bacteria > Actinomycetota > Thermoleophilia > Solirubrobacterales > 70-9 > RHKX01. The sequence goes on from JACJWZ010000001.1 coordinate 1,283,420, forward strand.
GTCTCCGAGCGCCAGCAGGTCCTTCGCTCGCTCGCCGACCCTGCCGTCGACCGAGCGGTCGATGTGGCCGGCCAAAGCCGAGAGCAGCAGGCCACGCCTCGCGCAGTCGGGACAGGTGACCGACCCCTCGGTCGTCACTGGTCCTCCCCCCTTCGCCGCCGCAGGCTCAGCGCGAGATCGATGTGGCGGGCCCCGATGTCAGCGGTGCCCTCCAGGTCCGCGACCGTCCGCGCCACCTTGAGCACCCGGTTCCACCCCCGCCCGCTCAGGCCCATGCGCTCATGCCCCTCCCGGAGAGCTTCCGCTCCGGCCGCGTCGGGCCGCGCATGCTCGGCGAGCTCCGGCTCGCTCATCGTCGCGTTGACGCGCCCCGGACCGAGCCGGTTCGCCTGCCGTTCGCGGGCCAGCGCCACACGCACGGCCACCTCCTCGGAGGACTCCCCGTCGTCGTCCGCCAGCTCCGCCGCGGTGGGCTGCTCGACGGCGAGCGAGATGTCGAAGCGATCCGCGAGCGCCCCGGAGAGGCGCGCGGAGTACGCCCGCACCTGATCGGGGCGGCACCTGCACCGCTGCGCACCCGCCCCGTGTCCGCAGGGGCACGGATTCGCGGCCGCGCAGACCTGGAACCCGGCGGGAAGCGTGATCGAGCCGTGGGCCCGCGAGATCGTCACCCGGCCCTCCTCCAGGGGCTGGCGCAGCGCCTCGAGGCTCGCCCGCGTGAACTCCCCGAGCTCGTCCAAGAAGAGGACGCCACGGTGCGCGAGCGTGATCTCCCCGGGCCGCGGCGGCGACCCGCCACCGACGAGCCCGGCAGCGGAGATGGTGTGGTGCGGAGCGCGGAACGGTCTCGCAGCGAGCGTTCCGTCTCGCGGCGGGCGTCCGGCGATGCTGGCGATCTTCGTCACCTCGATGGCCTCGGCCGAGGTAAGAGGTGGAAGCAGGGACGGAAGGCGTCTCGCCGCCAGCGACTTGCCGGCACCGGGCGGGCCGACGACCAGCAGACCGTGTCCTCCAGCCGCGGCGACCTCGAGCGCGTAGCGAAGCGGTCCCTGACCACGCAGATCGGCGAGGTCAGGCAGCCCTCGGTCGACGACGCGCGGCCCCGGAAGCACCGGCTCCGGGGGGAGCACGCCCTTTGCCAGATCCCTGAGATCTGTGAGGCGACGGAGCGCCGCGATCCGGAGACCGCCGACGAGCCCCGCCTCCCCGAAGTTGGCGGCCGCCGCGGCGATCCCGGACGGCTCCCCGGGCTCGGCGCGGGCGGCGCGCTCGGCCATGGCGAGGACGCCGCTGAGCCCGCGGACGCTCCCGTCGAGAGCGAGCTCGCCGGCGAACCACCATCCCTCCAACTCCGGCCCTTCCACCTGCTTGGAGGCGCGCAGGATGGCCGCCGCGATCGCAAGATCGAAGCCTGGACCCGCCTTGCGCAGGTCGGCGGGCGCGAGGCTGGCGGTGATCCTCGTCAGCGGGAAGTCGAAGCCGCTGTTGACGATCGCCGCCCGCACACGCTCGCGCGACTCCCGCACCGCAGCGTCAGGAAGACCGACGAGGGAGAAGGACGGTAGACCGCGGTGGATGTCGATCTCGACATCGACCGGGACGGCGTCGACCCCCTGGATGGCGAATGTGCGGGTGCGAGAGAGCACGGATCCGAAGCTAGGCGGACCGGTGTCACGCGTGGGAGACGCAATGTGCCGATTTCCAGGCGGAACTGGAGAGATTCCCAGCGCCCGGAAGTCCTTGCACTTCCGTCCGTGAATCGGCACACGGCGATCGCCACCCGTGCGCCGGATGCGATCACCCTGAAGCGATGATCAGAGAGCGACCGCGACGATGACCGAGACCCGCCTTCGCACCGGCCGAATCGGCGAGGACGTCGCCTGCCGCCACCTCGAGGCGGCTGGGATGGTCCTCCTCCAACGCAACGCGCGCTCACGCGCGGGAGAACTCGACGTCATCGCGATTGACGGCGACGCCCTCGTGTTCGTCGAGGTGAAGACGATCCGGGCGGGCAACCGTCGTGGCCCGGAGCGGCCGGAGTTGGCGGTGGGGGTGCAGAAGCAGCGACAGGTGCGCCGCCTCGCGCGGGCCTGGCTGGCGGAGGCGTCACCTCCGCGCTACCGCGAGATGCGCTTCGACGTCGTCGGCGTTGAGCTCCGCGACGACGGCCACGGGACGCTCCGCCACATCAGGAGCGCGTTCTGAGATGCGCCCGCCGGCGAGGGGCTCAGGCGCCGAGCTCGAGCTGGATGTAGGCGGTCGAAGCGAAGGAGCGGCGATGCAGGACGCAGATGCCGTTGGCTGCGATCGCCTCGCGATGGTCGGGCGTGGAGTAGCCGACGTTGCCGGCGAAGTTCCAGTCGGGGTAGTGCTCAGCGGCCTCCCGCATGTAGCGGTCGCGGGTCACCTTGGCGATCACCGACGCCGCTGCGATGGCGGCGCTGCGGGCGTCGCCGCCGACGACCGCCTCGTGCTCGACCGCGCAGCGGGAGCCGAGCCGGAAGCCGTCGCTGAGGCACTTGGCCCCGGGGACCGCCACCCGCGCCAGGCAGTCGCCGAGCGCGTTCAGGTTCGTAACGTGAAGTCCACGGCTGTCGATGCCGCCGGCGCAGCGGGCCGTGACCACGACCCTCGATGCCGCTGCCAGGACGGCCGGGTAGAGCCGTTCGCGGTCCTCCTCGGTCTGGCGCTTGGAGTCATCGAGACCCGCGAGCGACTTGCGGACCTCCGGGGTCAGGCAGCGGTAGTCGAGGAGTACGCCAGCAGCGACGAGCGGGCCCGCGAGCGATCCCCTCCCGGCCTCGTCGGCGCCCGCGACGAAGCGGTGTCCGAAAGCCTGATCGAAGCGGAACAGCCAGGCGGTTCGACGGCCGTCGGGACGGCCCTTGGCCCGGCGCCGGCGCTTGGCCCGCTTCGGGGGGGCGGCGGTCTCCTCCGGACTAGAAGATGCCGATCCGGTCGGGGGGCCAGTAGGTGGCGAAGGCCTCGCCGATGATCCAGTCTCGGGGAACGGGTCCCCAGAAGCGGCTGTCGTCGCTGGATCCACGGTTGTCGCCCATCATGAAGTAGTGGTCGTCCGGAATCGTGACCTCTTTGGGGAAATTGCAGCGAGAGCCGCCGCCGCAGGGCTCCGTGAAGCTGTCATCGATCTGCTCGCCGTTGACGATCGCGTGTCCGTCGACGATCTTCAGCGTGTCTCCGGGGGTCGCGACGATCCGCTTGATGAAGTTGTCGCTCTCGTGCTCGCTGGCGGTCTCGATGCAGACCTGTCCAGCGGGGGGCTGAGAGCCGCTGTCCCCGCAGCGCTCCGTCTGAGCGCCCTCGGGCGGGTGGAAGACGACGATGTCGCCGATCTTCGGATCGGTGAAGTGGTAGCTGACGCGCTCGACGAGAACGCGCTGGCCCTTCTCCAGCGTCGGGATCATCGATCCAGACGGGATCACGTACGGCTTGACGACGAACGCCTGGATCAGAAGCGCGAGGCCGACCGCGAAAGCGACGATCGCCAGTAGCTCGACGATCGCGCCGAGCGTGGACTGCGGCCGGGGCAGGCGCATCCCGAAGCTACCGCCCTACGCGGTGGGCTCGGACTTCCCGTCGTCCTCGGAGTCCGCGTCGGACTCGGCTGCTCCCTCGTCTGTTGACTCGGAGGACTCGGAGGCCTCCCCGGCCTCCTCCTCGGCGTCGTCGGCCTGAGCGTCGTCATCGGACTCCGCGCTCGCCTCGGGCTCGGCGTCGGCATCCGCGCCGTCCTCAGCGGCCTCGGCCTCCGGCTCCTCAGCGGCCTCCGGCTCCTCGACCTCGGCAGCGGGGACCTCGGTGAGCTCCTCCTCGCCCTCGGTCGCGGGCATCGCCTGCGGAGCCTCGACCTGGGTCGTGCCCTCGGCGTCGACGGCCTCGTCCTGATCGGCGCCGAGCGCGTCGTCGGAGATACCCCAGCGCCGCTCGGCGACGCGGGCGGCCTTACCGACGCGATCGCGCAGGTAGTAGAGCTTGGCGCGACGGACGTCGCCGCGAGCGGCGACCTCGAGCAGCTCGATCTTCGGGGAATGCAGCGGGAACGTCCGCTCCACGCCGACCCCGAAGGACTGCTTGCGGACGGTGAAGGTCTCGCGCACGCCGCTGCCCTGGCGCTTGATGACGACCCCCTCGAAGACCTGCGTACGGGTGCGGCTGCCCTCGATGACCTGGAAGTGGACGCGGAGCCGATCGCCGGCGATGAAGTCGGGGCGCTTCTGCAGCTGCTCCTTCTCGATGGTGTCGATGATCGTGCTCATGTGGGCTTGGTGGCTGTGCCTTTGCGGGCTGGGGTGCGTTCGCGGGCGGCGGTGGCCGGACCCCGCGGGCCGGGAATAGTAGCTAAGCGCCGGGCTCTTGCTGCGCGCCCCGCTCCCGGCTCCGCTCGTGCCTCCATTCGCGCACCCGTTCGTGGTCGCCGGAGAGCAGCACGTCGGGGACGTCCCAGCCCCTGTAGACGGGCGGTCGCGTGTAGTGCGGGTACTCGGGGTTGCCCTCGAGATCCGCCGAGAACGACTCCTCCCGGGCGCTGTCGGCGTGCCCGAGAGCGCCCGGCAGCTTGCGTAGGACGGCGTCGGCGACGACCATCGCCGCGAGCTCCCCGCCGGCGAGGACGTAGCGCCCGATCGAGATCGCGTCGGTGCAGAGATGCTCGCGGACGCGCTCGTCGACGCCCTCGTAGCGCCCGCAGAGCAGCGTCAGCTCGGGCTCGGCGGCCAACTCGAGGGCGAGGTCCTCGTCGAACATGCGCCCCGACGGCGTCATCAGAACGATCCGGCGGCCCGCACGGCTGTCACCGTAGGCCGCCTGCAGGGCGGCATCGACGACGTCGACGCGCATCACCATCCCGGCGCCACCGCCGTAAGGGGAGTCGTCGACCTGGCCCGCGCTGAGGGGCGTCGTCGCGCGGTAGTCGAGGAAGCGGAGCTCGGAGCCGGCGGCGATGCAGTTGCGGACGTGCCGCTGGCTCTCGAACCACTCGAACCAGTGGGGAAAGAGCGTGAAGACGTCGAGTTGCATCGGGAGAGCGGCGGGCTCAGCCGCGCCAGCCTCAGTCGAGGATGTCGACGATGACGCGCCTGTCGTCGCGCGAACCGGCGGCGCGAGCGACGGTGCGGATCGCGTTGGCGATGCGGCCGCCGCGGCCGATCACACGGCCGAGGTCGTCGTCGGCGACGGTCACCTCGAGCACGAGGTCACCGTCCTCGTCGAACTCCTCGACCCCGACGGCGTCAGGGTCTTCGACCAGCGCCCGGACGAGGAACTCGACGAGCTCGCGCATCGCGGGCCTGGCGCCTAGGCGCCCGAGGCGACGTCGGCATCGTGGGCGCGAAGCAGCTTGGCGACCGTCTTCGAGGGCTGCGCCCCCTGGTCGATCCAGTGCTGGGCGCGCTCGCTGTCGATGACGATCTGGGAGGGCTCCGTCTGCGGGTTGTAGCTGCCGATCGTCTCGATCGTGCGGCCATCACGCGGGGAGCGCTTGTCGGCGACGACGATGCGCCAGATCGGGTTCTTGGAGGAACCCGCCCTTCTGAGTCTGATTCGTACTGCCATTGCGGCGGCGCAGGTTACACATCGCGGCCTCCGACCGCGAGCGCAGCGCGCCGGACATCGGCGCGGGGCGGCAGCTTCGTCAGCGTCGGCGGCCGCGAGTGAGCTGACCCTGCAGCATCGCCTCGGGGTTGGGCATCCGCCCCGACGCCATCGCTCGCATCATCTTCCGCATCTGGTCGAACTGCTTGGTGAGCTGCTTGACGGCCTGCACGTTCGTCCCCGAGCCCGCGGCGATGCGGCGGCGGCGGGAGCCGCGGATGACGTCCGGATTGGCCCGCTCCTCGGCGGTCATCGAGAGGATGATCGCCTCGAGCCGGTCGAGCTCGCGGTCATCGAGGTTGGCGTTCTTGAGCTCCTTCATCGCCTTCCCCATCCCGGGCATCATCCCCAGCACGCTGCTCAGCGGGCCCATCTTGCGGATCTGCTTGAGCTGCTTGAGGAAGTCGTCGAGCGTGAACTGGTCCTGGCGCATCTTGCGCTCCAGCTCCTCGGCCTCGGAGGCGTCCATCTCCTTCTCGGCCTTCTCGATCAGCGAGAGGACGTCGCCCATCCCGAGGATCCGCTGCGCCATGCGGTCGGGGTGGAACTTCTCGAGCTGGTCGAGCTTCTCGCCCGTCGAGGCGTAGAGGATCGGCTTCCCCGTGACGGCCTTGACGCTGAGCGCGGCGCCGCCACGGGCGTCGCCGTCGAGCTTGGTCATGACGACGCCGTCGAACTCGGTCGCCTCGGCGAACTGCTCGGCGACGTTCACCGCATCCTGACCGGTCATCGCGTCGACGACCAGAAGCACGTCGTGGGGACGCGTCCGCTTCTTGATCTGGACGAGCTCGTCCATCAGCTCGGCGTCGACGTGCAGGCGGCCGGCGGTGTCGACGATCAGCACGTCGAGCTCCTGCGCCCGCGCCTGCCCCAGCGCCCACTCGGCGATGTCGACCGGGCTGCGCTCGGTTCCCTGCGAGAAGACGGTGACCCCGGCCTGGCCGCCGAGGCGCTCGAGCTGCTCGACCGCGGCGGGACGCTGCGTGTCGCAGGCGGCGACGCCGACGCCCTTGCCCTCGTTCTTCAACGACAGCGCGAGCTTGGCGGTGGCGGTCGTCTTGCCGGAACCCTGCAGGCCGGCCATGAGGATCACGGTCGGTCCCTTCGAGGCGAAGATCAGCTCCCGGCCCGAGCCACCCATCAGCTCCGCGAGCTGCTCGTTGACGACCTTGACGACCATCTGGCCGGGGTCGAGGCTCTCGAGCACGCCCTCGCCGATCGCCTTCTCGCGGACGGCGGCGACGAACTGCTTGGTGACCTTGAAGTTGACGTCGGCCTCGAGCAGCGCGAGGCGGATCTCGCGCATCGCCTTGTCGACGTCGGACTCGCTCAGCTTCCCGCGCGAGCGCAGGTCGCTCATGGTGCCCTGGAGGCGCTCTGAGAGCTGGTCGAACATCAGGCGGGGGAGCTTAGTCTCAGATCGATCTCGCCCGCCGGAAAGGTGACCACAGCACCGGAGTTCGTAGTAGGATCGTCCTGCGTGATGGGCAGGCTCAGATCGAAGGTCACCTTCGCGAACGTCACCTCGCTCGTGGCCCTCTTCGTCGCTCTCGGCGGGACGGCCTACGCCGTGACTCAGCTCGACGGAAGCAAGATCGTCAACCGATCGGTGCCGGCCAAGAAGCTGAAGAAGAACACCGTGACCGGCACCGAGATAAAGGAGTCGAAGCTCGGAACCGTGAAGAGCGCCGAGGTCTCGGATCGAACTCTCCAGTTGACCGTCTCCGAGCCGAAGGGGAAATCGAAACGGGCAGCACGAGAACTGAGTGCCGGGGGTGATTCGAGCTCATCTCTCCTGAAGCTCTCAGTCGGGCAAACTCAATCCCTGCTCACGTCGGGACCGTTTGAGCTCACCGCCTCCTGCATCGACGTGGGCGGCGAACCGCGGCTGAGGGCGGTTGCGACCTCGTCGGAAGCCGGCACCTACGTTGCCGGCGCCGGCCACGCCGGCCCGTTCGGACCCGGTGAGGAGGTGCCGTTGGTCGACGTCGATGGGCCGCCCTTCCCCGCTGGCATCCTGAACGGAAGTGGGATCGGGACGACCTTCGTGGCGCCGAGCGGAGCCACCCTTCAGCTCGGAGGAGTCGGGGTGCTCTTCGGCACCCAGATCCTCGGCGCCGACTGCGTCGCCAGCGCCTACGGCATCGGCTGAGAGCTACTCACCGAGCAGAGCCGCCGAGAACTCCTGCGCGTCGAACGGGCGCAGGTCCTCGATCCCTTCACCGACGCCGATCAGCTTCACCGGGATCCCGAGCTCGCCGGCGATCGCGAGCGCGATGCCGCCCTTGGCCGTGCCGTCGAGCTTGGTCAGCGCGACGCCGGAGACATCGACGGCCTCTGAGAACACCTTCGCCTGCCGCAACCCGTTCTGACCGGTCGTCGAGTCGACGACGATCAGCGTCTCCGACGGCCCGGCATCGATCTGCTTGCGGATCACGCGGTTGACCTTGGCCAGCTCCTCCATCAGGTCGGCGCGATTGTGGAGGCGTCCTGCGGTGTCGACCAGGACGACGTCGGTGCCGCGGGCCTTGGCGGCGGCCAGCGCGTCGAAGACGACCGAGCCCGCGTCCTGACCCGTCTCGGCCTTGACGATGTCGCAGCCCGCGCGCTCAGCCCAGGTGCCGAGCTGCTCGACCGCCGCGGCGCGGTATGTGTCGGCCGCCGCGACCATCACAGAGAGGCCGGCCTCGCGGCTCAGGTGCCAGGCGAGCTTGCCGACGGTCGTCGTCTTGCCGGTTCCGTTGACGCCGACGATCAGGACGACGGCGGGGCGCGGTCGCAGGTCGACGCGCGTGTTGCCGTCACCTGCGGCGAGGTCCGCGAGGAGCTCGACGAGGCGGGCGCGGACCGCCTCGGCGCCCTCGACGCGGCCGGCCTCGACCTCCGCCTCGAGACGCCCGACGACGTCGGCGGTGGTGCGCGCGCCGACGTCGGCCATGATCAGCGCCTCCTCGAGCCGCTCCCAGGTCTCGGCGTCGAGGGTCTCGAACAGGCTGGCGCTGAGCTCGGCGCCGAGCGCCTCACGACTCGTCGCCAGGCTCTCGCGGAGGCGGCGGAAGAAGCCGCGGCGCTGCGGCTCCTCCTCCCCGGCCGGCGCGGAGGCGGCGGGATCGAGCTCGCGGTCGCCGACGTCGAGGAGGTCTGCCCAGGTGGTCGCCATGAGGCGGGGAATGTAGTCAGTCGCGGTCGGACGCCGTCGGCTGTGGCTGGGCGACCGACGTGAACCGAGCGGACCCGCTCGGGCCCGGCGAACGGCGACGGGGGCTCGTCCTGGGATCCACCCGGCTCGAGGTGCGCCGGCGTCGGCCTCGCGTCCGTCCCGCACGCGGGTCGGGAGCGCACCCTTGCCGGGAAGGGGTCAGGCGGCCGCTGTGGAGTCGTCCGCCTCTTCGCCGTCTGCCACGTCGTCAGATCCGAGATCCGCCTGACCGAGCTGCTGCTCGCGGGGCAGGCGGCGGGAGATCACCTTGGTGGCGCCGTCCTGCATGGAGACTCCGTAGAGGACGTCGGCGGCGTCCATGGTGCGCTTCTGGTGGGTGACGATGACGAACTGGGCGCGGTCGGAGAAGCGCCGGACGAGCTGCAGGAAGCGGTCGATGTTGGCGTCGTCGAGGGCGGCCTCGACCTCGTCGAGGATGTAGAAGGGCGAGGGCCGGGCGAGGAAGACGCTGAAGACGAAAGCGAGCGCCACGAGCGACTTCTCGCCGCCGGAGAGGAGCGAGAGGCGCCGTGTCGCCTTGCCGGCGGGTGTGACCTCGATCTCGACCCCGGCGGAGTCGGCGCTGCCGTCGGCCTCGGCATCGGGATCGGCCCCCGGGTCGGCATCGGGATCGGTCTCCTCGGCCGCGGCCCGCGGCTCCCCGCCGGCCTCGCCGCCGGAGCCCGACCGGGCCTCACCGGCCTCCTCGGCCTCACGGAAGGCCGCCGCGGCGTCGGAGCCGGTGCGGGCGTCCTCGGGATCGGCGCCGCCGAGCACGCGCTTGGGCCGCTGCTCCTCGACCAACCGGAGGCGGCCGGAGCCGCCGGGGAACATGTGCTCGATCAGCTCCTCGAAGTTCCTCTGCGCGGCCTCGAAGGTCTCCTCGAAGGCGGCGGTGATCTCTCGGTCGGTCTGACGGATCAGCTTCTGCAGCTCGTCGAGCGCCTTCTCGAGGTCCTCGCGCTGCGCCTCCAGGTCGGCGACGTGCTCCTTCGCCTGCTGGTACTCGCCCTCCGCCAGCGGGTTGACCGGGCCGAGCTGCTCGCGACGGCGGATCAGCCGTTCGATGGCGGCCTCGATGCGGACGCGCTCGTCTTCCTCGAGGCGCGCGGGCTCCGGGGACTCGCCTTCCTCGGGTGCGAGCTTGGCGATGATCCGCGCCCACTCGGCCTCCGCCTCCTCGCGGCGGTCGCGAAGCTGGGCGGCGCCGACCTCCGCCGAGGTGACGCGCTCGGAGATCGTCCGCAGCTCGCCCTGTAGCTCGGCCTCCGCCCGCGAGCAATCACGCAGCTCGGAGGCGAGCTCGTCGCCGGCGCGGGCGCCGACGACCTGCTCCTCAACGCGGGAGGCGCGCAGGCCGACCGCGTCGCGCGCCTGGGCTAGAGCGGCGCAGAGCGTCGCCAGCGTCGTCGCCAGGTCCGCCTCGGCTTCGACCCGCTGCTCGAGCGAGTCCTGGCGGCGATGGCCGAGCATGTCCTCGGCGCGGCGGGCGCTGCGAACGGCGCGCTCGGCGCCGTTGCGAACCCGGGCGAGAGCTCCGAGGCGCTCCTCCACGTCGCCGGCGTCGATCGCATCGGCGATCCCACCGGAGGCGTCGGCGAGCGCCTCGCGCGCCGATTCGAGCTCCCGGGCGAGCGTGGCCTCGGCGTCGCGCTCGGTCGCGCGCAGCTCAGCCGCAAGTGCCCCCAGGGCCGCCCGCCGTCGCTCGACGGCGGCGCGGAGCTCGGCCTCGCGGGTCGCGATCGCCTCGGTCCTGGCCCCGAGCCGCTCGTGCGCGGCCCGCAGCGCCGTCAGGTCGGCCCACACCGCGGTGCGCTCCCGGTCGCGCTCGGCGAGCCTGTCCTCAACGGCGGAGCGGCGCTTGCGCGCTTCCTCGACCAGCGATTCCACCCGGTCACGCTCCGCCCGCGCCTCGAGCGCGGCCTTCTCAGCCACCGCGAGATCGCCGTCGCCGACGGAGAGCCGGTCCCCGAGGAGCTGAAGCTTCAGCTCCATCGACTGCCGCTCGAGGCGGGCGTGGGTCTCGGCGGCGTTGGCCTGCGCCCGCAGGGGGCGCAGACGCGAACGCGCCTCGCGCTCGACGTCGAGGGCGCGGTCGAGGTTCTGCCGCGTCCGCTCGAGCTTGAGCTGCGCGCGACGGCGGCGCTTGCGGTGCTTGCCGAGCCCCGCGGCCTCCTCGATCAGCAGGCGCCGCTCGCGCGGCTTGGAGAGGACGATCGCCTCGACCTTGCCCTGTCCGATCACCGAGTGCATCTCACGGCCGAGGGAGGCGTCCGAGAGCGCGTCGGAGACGTCGGAGAGACGGCAGCGGGCACCGTTGAGGCGGTAGCCACCATCGCCGGCGCGATCGAGAGAGCGGGTAACGGAGATCTCCGAGAACTCGGATCCGGCCGCGCCGTCGGAGTTGTCGATGACGACCTCGACCTCGGCGGCGCTCCGGGCGGAGCGCTCGCGGCCGCCGGCGAAGATCACGTCCTGCATGCTCTGGCCGCGCACCGCCAGCGGGCTCTGCTCGCCGAGCGCCCAGAGCACTCCGTCGGTGATGTTCGACTTCCCGCAGCCGTTCGGCCCGACGATCACGCTGACGCCGGGCGAGAACTCGAGCTGGGTGCGCTCGGGGAAGGACTTGAAGCCCTTCAGGGTGATCGACTTCAGGTGCAAGGCAGCTTCTCTCCTGGTGCTCTCCCGCCGGGTAGCGTCGAGGTTGGCTCGGACGTGACGAGGCGTCCCCCCGACCCCGGCGGGAAACCCCTGCTCAGCCCGGGTTCTCCCCGAGCGCCTCGGCCGCCGCCGCCTGCTCGGCGGCCTTCTTGCTCGAGCCGGCGCCGCTGCCGAGCAGCTCACCCGCGACCCTCGCTTCGACCTTGAAGAGGCGGTCGTGCGGCGGCCCGGTCTCCTCGACGACGTCGTAGGTGACGAGCTTGCCCTCCCGCGCGAGGCGCTCCTGCAGCGCGGACTTGAAGTCGAGCAGGGTGTCGGAGGCGAGGACCATCTGCGGCTCGAAGGCGGCGAGGATGGCCGCCGCGGTCCGCTCCAGCCCGAGCTCCAGGTAACAGCCCCCGATCAGCGCCTCGGTGATCGACGCCATCGCGCGCTCGCTGGCGACCAGCTCGGACGTGGCGATACCGCCGTCGAAGCCGGCCGGACGCTCGTGCTCGAGCATCTCCGGGACGCCGAGCAGCTCGGCGATCCGCGCGCAGGCGCGCCCGCTCACCACCTGACCGTGGATCTTGGTGAGGCGGCCGATGTCGGAGCGGGGGAAGCGCCGGAAGAGCTCTTCCGCCACCGCGAGGCCGAGGACGCTGTCACCCAGGAAGGCGAGCCGACCCCAGGCCTTGACACGGCGCTCGGTCCAAGAGCTGTGCGTCAATGCCCGCCGGCGCGTCATCGGATCGAGCTCATCGACGAGCCCGCGCAACGGCGCGACCGCTTCCTCCTCGGAGAGCTCCTTCTCGGGAGAGATCGCCACCGCGCGCGAGACGGTCAGCGCGACCCGACGCGCTCGGAGACGAAATCGACAGCGGCGCCCACCGTGAGGATCCCCGCTGCCTCCTCCTCGCTCATCGGCACGCCGTAGGTGTCCTCGAGCTCCATCACGAGCTCGTAGAGATCCAGCGAGTCGGCGTCCAGGTCCTCGCGGAAGCGCGTGTCGTCGGTGATCTCGCCCGGATCGAGCTCGAGCTCGTTCGCGAGGTGGTCACGGACCATCACGAAGATCTCTTCTCTGCTGGTCGCTGAAACGGGCTCGCTCATCGGATTCGGCTGGATCTCGGGAAATCCCGGGAACTGTGTATCACGACCCGGCCTCCGGCTCGCCACCCGAGCCCGCGTCGACGGCCGTCTCGTCCGCGACCGTCGGCGCCGCGGCGCTTCGCCGCTGCTCGGCGCGACCGACCCCGGAGCGCTTGATCAGCTCCTCGGTGCGCTCGACCGCGCGCTCGGCCACCGCTCGCGCAGCGACCCGGATCTGGTTGGCGACCCCCTCCGGGCCGGACGATCCGTGTCCCACGACGGCTACACCGCGTAGTCCGAGGAGGATCGCGCCACCGGTCCCGTCGGGATCGATGCTGCTGCGCAGGGAGCCGAGCGCGGGCTTGAGCAGCAGACCGCCGGCCATCGCCATCGGATTCGAGCGCGCCGCGCGGCCGACCGCGGAGCCGACGGCGCCGGCGGTGCCCTCGATCGTCTTCAGCACGACGTTGCCCGTGAAGCCGTCGGTGACGACAACGTCGACCTCGCCCTCTACTTCGAGCAGATCGCGGCCTTCGACGTTGCCGGCGAAGTCGATCGCGCTCGAGCCGGCGAGCGCTTCATGCGCATCGACGACGAGCTGGGTGCCCTTCTTCGCCTCCTCCCCGATCGAGAGCAGGGCGACGCGGGGGCGCTCGACACCGAGCACCGACTCCGAGAACGCGGAGCCGAGGTGGGCGAACTGGACGAGGTGGGACGCCCGGGCCTCGGTGTTGGCGCCGACATCGAGCATCAGCACCGGGCTCTCTCGCCCCGGCACCGGAAGCTGTACTGCGAGCGCGGGGCGCTGCACGGAGCGGATCCGCTTCAGCGCGAACAGGGCCGCGGTCATCGTCGCGCCGGTCGAGCCGGGGCTGGCGAGCGCGTGCGAGTCGCCCGCGGCGACGTCGGCGGCGGCACGGACAATCGAAGCACCGGGGCGACCGCGAACGGCGCGCACCGGCTCCTCGTCGTTACCGATCACCTCCTCGCAGGCGACGACCTCGACCCCGTCGATCGAGCCGAGGGGCTCGAGCGCGGAGGGGCTTCCGAAGACGCGCACGGCGATCCCGTCCTCCGCGGCGGCTCTGACGCCGGGGATGACTACGTCCGGACCACCCTCGGCGCCGAGGGCGTCGAAGGCGACGGTGATGCGCTCCCCGCCGGGAGCGCGCATCTAGCGGCCCTCTGCGCCGCCCGCGGAGGTGTCGATCGGCTCGGGCTCGAGCGAGACGATCTCGCGGCCGGCGTAGGTGCCGCACGTCGGGCAGACGCGGTGCGGCATCCGCGGGCTGTGGCACTGCGGGCACTCGTTCAGGCGCGGCGCGGAGACCGCGTCATGGGCACGGCGCTTGTCGCGCCGGGCGCTCGACTGTCGCTTCTTCGGGACTGCCATGGGCGCGGAAGAGTAGCGGGCGGGGGCGCTCGGCGGGGATCGAGCGGGCTCCCGGCGGGAGCGGGCGTCAGCCCTGCAGATCGCGGAGCTTCGCGAACCTCGGATCGGGCGGCCGCTCGTGGGTATGCGAGCCAGGCGGATCGACCGCGTTGAGGTCGATCCCGCACTCCTCGCAGAGGCCGAGGCAGCCGGGCTTGCAGAGGAGCCGGTCCGGAAGCGCCAGCGTGATCGCGTCGTGCGCCCACGAGCCGACGTCCAGCACGCCCTCGGAGACGTAGGGGCTGAGCAGCTCGGGATCGTTCTCGGAGGTCTGGTCCACCTCGCGGGCGTCGATGGCGATCTCCCAGCGCGCCGGGCCGAGGCAGCTCGTGCATTCGCCGTGCGCCGCCGTGCTCAGCCGCAGCCGCAGCGCGTAGCCCGAGGTGGTCCGGGAGACGTCCACCTGCGCCGGCACGCGCGGGTCGTCGAGCTCCAGCGCCTCCCCGCCGACCACCGGCGGCACCGGTTGCAGGGTCAGCTCGAGGGCCTCCGCCTGGCCGCTTCGCAGGGCCAGCGCATCGAGATCGATCGTCTCCGGTCCGTCCGCTCGCATACATTCGAGGGTAGATGAGCGCGCAGTTCCACTGGGACCCCGAGACCTACCTGCAGCAAGTCCGGGCCGAGATCCCGCGCTTCGACGAGCTCCAGGACGCGGCGATCGAGGCGATCCCGTTCCCGCCCCGACGCGTGCTCGACCTCGGGGTCGGCACCGGCGAGACGGCGCGGCGCCTGCTCGCGGCGTACCCGGAGGCCGAGATCACCGGCCTCGACTCGAGCGCCGAGATGCTCTTCCGGGCTCGCGAGCTCGGGATCGAGACGCGGCTGGCGCGGATGGAGGACCCACTGCCCGACGGACCCTGGGACCTCGTGATCGCCGTGCTCAGCGTCGGCGAGCTCGACGACGAAGGCAAGCGCGACCTGCTGCGGCGCGTCCGCGAGCAGTCACGGTCGCTGGTGCTGGCGGACACGGATGCCGCGGAGCTGGCCGAATCGGCCGGCGGCGAGGTGACGTGGAGCGAGGGCGACCTCGCGGTCGTTGCAGCTGCCTACTAGAGCGGAGGTGTCAACCGGGAGTGGACTTCTTCTCTGCTTCTCGGTGACACGTCCACCGAGGGCGACGTGCTCCGTGGGCCGCTACTCGACTTCGGCCGGCTCGAGGTCCTCGTCGCGGCCGGCTAGGCGGTCGCGGCCGCGCTGGACGGCGGCGAGGAACTTCTGCAGGTTGACCTCGAGGGTGGAGAGGATCTCGTCGGCGTAGTCCTCCGCGCCGAGGCGGATCTGCCGCTCGGTGTCGCGGGCGTCCTCGAGGATCTCCTCGGCGCCGCGCTCGGCCTGCTTGTAGACCTCCTCCTCGGCGATCAGACGGGCCTGTTGGTCGCGGGCCTCCTTGACGACACGCTCGGCCTCGCGCTTGGCCTCAGCGAGCATCTCCTGTCGCTCCTTGACGATCCAGCGTGCCTGCTTGATCTCCTCGGGGATCGTGGCCCGCATCTGGTCGAGCAGGTCGTAGATCTCCTCGCGGTCGACCCGGACCTGATCGGTCAGCGGGACCGGCCTGGCGTTGTGGATCAGGTCGTCGAGCTTGTCGATGAGAACGAGAACGTCCATAGCTGCGGCGCAATCTTAGGGGTCAGGCGGGAATTTCCCCGCGTCGGCGCACATTTCGTCGTCCGCTTGCAAGCTCCTGCCCAGACTTCTCAAATCCCCCGTGACCATGCGCTCAGCGCTCTATCCGCTCCACGAGAGCCGTCGCCACCTCCGCCGGGACGAGATCGGTGACGTCGCCGCCGAAGGTGGCTAGCTCCTTCACACCGGTGCTGGATAGGAAGCTGAACTCGGGCGAGGCCATCACGTAAGCGCTCTCGATCTCGGGCGCGAGCTTGCGGTTGAGCTGGTTCATCTCGAACTCGTACTCGAAGTCGGAGATCGCGCGCAGGCCCTTGACGATGGTGGTCGCGCCGTTCTCGCGGGCGAAGTCGACGAGCAGCGTCGAGAAGACCTTGATCTCGATGTTGTCGAGGTCGGCAGTCGCCCGCTCGAGGAAGCCGGCGCGCTCCTCGGCCGTGAACAGCGTCTTGTTCTTGCGGATCGCCTGGTTGACGACCCCGACGATCACCCGGTCGAAGATCCGTGAGGCGCGCCCGATGATGTCGAGGTGGCCGTTGGTGACCGGGTCGTAGGAGCCCGGGCAGATCGCGATGCGCGGGTTCTCGACGCTCACGGCGAAACCTCCGCCGCGCCGTGGATGCGGATCAGGGTCGATCCGTAACGGCGCTCGTCGAGCATCGTCAGCGCCTCCGGGTCGAGCCCGAGGGGAGCATCGACGGAACTCTCGGTGACCACCCGGCCACCGGGACGGAGCACATGCGGAAGCAGCTTGGTGAGCTCAGAACCCAAGGGGCGCGCGAGTCTATAAGGCGGATCGACGAGGACGAGGTCGAAGCCGCCCGGACCGTGCGAGCCGCGGCGCAGGAACGCGAGCGCATCGGCGCGGACGAGCTCCACCCGGCCCGCGAGCCCGAGGGCCTCGACGTTGGCCTCGGCCGGACCCGTATCGGAGTCGAGGAGGACGACGCGGCCCGCGCCTCGCGAGAGCGCCTCGATCCCGAGCGCGCCGGTGCCGGCGAAGAGATCGAGCACCTCGAGCCCGGTGACGTCGCCGAGGATCGAGAAGAGCGCCTCGCGGACGCGGTCGGTGGTCGGTCGGACCTCACCCCCCCGCGGAGCGCGGAGCCTTCTCCCTCCGAGCTCGCCGGCGACGATCCTCATGGGCGCCCCGGGCTCACGCTGCGATCGGCTCCGCGCGCTCGTCGCCGAAGCGGGCCCTGACGGCATCCAGCAGCGGCCCCAGCGCCGGCGCCTCCAGCGACCCGTGCTCACTGAGCAGCCGCAGCAGGTCGGCCCGCGCGAGGTCGAGGAGCGCGACGTCCTCAGGCAGGCGGGCGACGCGAAAGCGCGGCAAGCCGCTCTGGCGGGTCCCCAGCACCTCCCCCTCACCACGCAGCCGCAGGTCGACCTCGGCGAGCTCGAAGCCGTCGCGTGTCCCCGCGATCGCCCGGATGCGCTCGGCGGCTCGCTCCGACCCTGCCTCGGCGAAGAGGATGCACTGCGACTCGTGCTCACCGCGGCCGATCCGGCCGCGGAGCTGGTGGAGCTGGCTGAGCCCGTAGCGGTCGGCGTCCTCGATCAGCATCACGGTCGCGTTGGGGACGTCGATGCCGACCTCGATGACGCTCGTCGCGACGAGAACGTCCGCCTCGCCGCCGGCGAACCGGGCCATGGCCGCCGACTTGGCGGCTGCGGGCATCTGCCCGTGCAGCACCTCGACGGCGAAGTCGCGGAGCTCGCCGCCCTTCAGTCGCTCCGCCTCCGCGGTCGCCGCTTTCGCCTGGGCCTTCTCGGAGGTGGACACGAGGGGGCAGACCACGTAGGCCTGCCTCCCCTCGCGCAGCCGCTCGCGGATGAACCCGTAGGCGCCGGCGCGCCTGTCCTCGCCGACGTGCCAGGTCTTGATCGGGCGGCGCCCGGCCGGCAGCTCGCGCAACGTCGTCGTGTCGAGGTCGCCGTAGGCGGTCAGCGAGAGGGTGCGCGGGATCGGGGTCGCGGTCATGTGCAGGACGTGAGGAGCAAGCCCCGGCGGGCCCTTCGCGTCGAGGCGGCGACGCTGCCCGACGCCGAAGCGATGCTGCTCGTCGACCACCGCGACGCGCAGCCGCGCGAACTCGACGGTGGGCTCGATCAGCGCATGGGTGCCGACGACGAGGGGCAGCTCGCCGGTCGCGAGCGCTTCGAGGGTGCGGCGCCGCGATGCGGACTTCGACGAGCCCGTCAGCAGGGCGATCGGGATCGAGCTCGCTGCGAGCAGCGTCTCGAGCGTGGCGAAGTGCTGCTCGGCGAGCGTCTCGGTCGGCGCCATCAGGGCGGCCTGCCCTCCCGCTTCTACGGCACGGAGCATCGCGTAGAGCGCGACGAGCGTCTTGCCCGAGCCGACCTCCCCCATCAGCAGGCGCTGCATCGGCACGTCGCGCGCGAAGTCGGCGTCGACGTCGGCGACCGCCGCCCGCTGGTCGCCGGTCGGCTCGAATGGGAGTCCGGCGAGCCAGCCGGAGACGAGCTCGCCGGGCTCCCCGAGCGGCGCGGCGGCGAGCTCGGCGCGACGCTCACCGCGGCGGCTCAGAAGCGCTGCCTGGTGCAGCAGGAGCTCCTCGTAGGCGAGGCGGCGACGTCCCTCGGCGACGTCGCTGTCGTCGCGGGGGAAGTGGACGGCGACGCACGCGTCCGCGGCGCCGGGGAGCTCACGTCGGCGCCTGATCTCCGACGGCAGCGCCTCGATCACGTCGGTGGCGTGCGCGAGCGCCGACCAGGTCCACTCGCGCAGGCGCTGCACCCGCACCGCCTCGCCCGCCGGATGGACCGGGACGATCCCCTCGGTGTGCAGGCCGCTCGGCGGCCCCGGCGCGTCTCGCACCGGATCCCTCCCCCGCCCCGCGTCCTTCCCATCGCCGGCGCCGAGGAACTCCTGCGCCTCCGGCTTGAAGCCGCGCCGGTCGAGGCGGCCGACGATCTGCATCTGAGTGCCCGGTCGCATGCGCTCCGCAAGCCAGGCCTGGTTGAACCAGGAGACCGACAGCGATCCCGAGTCGTCGGCAACCGCGGCCTCGACGATTCGCAGCCCGCGACGGCGGGTCGGTCGCGCGCGGGCGCTGCGCACCGCGACCACGATCGTCGCCCGCTGCCCGATGCGCAGCTCGGAGATCGGCGTCGGGGCCGCGGGCTCGGTGTAGGAGTGCGGGACGTTGTCGATCAGGTCGCCGAGAGTGCGAAGACCGAGCTTTGCCGCCGCGGCAGCGACCTTCTCGCCGACGCCGCGGAGCGTCGTCAGAGGAGCCGCGAGGCGCTCGGGGTGAGGGATCGTGCGCAGCGGAGCCGCGAGCAGCGCGGAGCGCGACGGGCGCTCGCCGCCACCGAAGGGCTGTGGGGGCTGGGGGTCGCCACCGGAGGGGGTGGGGGCGCCATCGTCGGGCTTCGTCTTCGCGGCGGCGGGCACGCCTTCGAGGATAGGCGCGGCTCCCGACCCGAAACGCGCGCGTCCGCCGCACATCCCTCGCGCCCTCGGCGCCGAGCGTTCATTTCGACCCCGCATAGCACCGCACGGTCGACGTTCGGCGACAAGGATGGCGAACGGATGGGGACGGTCCCTTAGATTCCGAGGGCATGGGTGCCATCGACGACCGCCTCGCCGAGCTCGGCATCGAGCTGCCCGCCCCCTTCGCAGCTCCGCCCGGAGTCAACTTCCTCTTCGAGCGGGTCCATGTGCACGACGGGCTCGCTCACATCAGCGGCCACGGGCCGATGGACGGCGAGCGAGTCCTGGCGGCCGGCGACGTCGGTGGCGCGCTCGGGGTCGGCGCCGCTGCGGGCGCGGGGCGGCTGACGGCTCTCTCGATCCTCGCGTCGCTGCGAGCCGAGCTCGGCGATCTCGACCGCATCGAGCGCTGGGTGAAGGCGACGGGCTTCGTCAACGTCGCCCCCGGCTTCAACTCGATGCCCGCGGTGGTCAACGGCTTCAGCGAGCTCGTGCTCGAGGTCTGGGGACCGGAGGCGGGGGCGCACGCGCGCTCCGCGATCGGCGTCGCGGCATTGCCCTTCGACTGGCCGGTGGAGGTCGAGGCGATCGTCGCCTTGCGGGCCTGACCGCCGGGAGCTCCGTAAGCCACCCCTAAGTCGCCCGCAATCGCCCTCAGTCGGGCCGGCTGCGGTGGCGGGCGAAGGTCTGCTTCACCCACTCGAAGGCGCGACGCTCGCGCAGCGGCGCCAGGAAGCGCTCGTATGCCGGAGGCGGCTCCGGGAGCTTCGGGCCCTCGGGCGGCTGGACGGCCGGGGCCAAGAGCGCCGCAGCCGTGAGGTCGGCGACCGTGAACTCGTCGCCGACCAGGTAGTCGCCGCCACCGGCGTCGAGCTCCGCCTCGATCCGGTCCAGGCTCTCGATCAGCGCGGCGCGGGCCGCATCGGCGGCTTCGTCCGAGTCGCTTCCGTAGCGGAGCGCGGCGAACGCCTTCCCGAACTGCCCCGCGGCCATCGCGACGCGCTCCGAGCTTCTCGCCGGCGGCGGCAACATCCCCGCGACGGCCTCGGCCATGGCGTCCGGATCCGAGCGCATCTCATGGAAGGCGAGCAATCGCGCCGCCGGGCCGGTGGTCTCGTCGAAGTACTCCTCGAGCTCGAGCGCCCGCTGCAGCGCCTCCGGGTCGCTTGGGTAGAGAGGGCGCTCGGGGTGACGCTTCTCGAGGGTGGCGATGATCTCGGTCGAATCGCCGAGCACCCGCCCGTCGATCTGCAGCAGCGGGAAGGTGTAGCCGCGGCCACGGGTGATCGCGTAGGCAACCGGCATGTGCGCGGGCGGCGTGACCGGCCGGCGGCGATGCGGGACGGCCTTGTAGTCGAGGGTCCAGCGCACCTTCTCGCTGTAGTGGGAGATGGGGAGGTGCCAGAGCAGAGGATCGTCCGTCGCTGCGCCCATTCCCTCAGGCTACTGCGCGGCGAGCAACCACCAGTAATGGGGCTGTCCGCCGCGATGGGCCTCGGCCTCGACGCTGTCGGGCGCGAGCGCAGTGACGTCGTCGAGCGCGATCGGGGCGCTCTCCCCCTCGACGATCGTGATGATCTCGGCCGCCGCGGTGAGCGCCTCGATCGTCGCCGCCAGCGTCGTCCCCGCCCCTCCCCACGCGATCACCTCACCGTCGACGAAGCCGACCGCGTCACCGCGCACGAACCTGCCCTCGGCGTCATCCCGCGCGGCGGGTGCGACCGCCCCGGTGCGGACGTCGGCCAGGACCTCGCCGAGGCGATCCTCGTTCTCGGCCGCGTCCGCCCCGTGGTCGAGCTCGACGATCGCGACAAGGCCGGCCTGCTGGGAGGTGCAGTCGAGGACGCGCGCATCGCGGTCGGACAGCCGCGCCGCATGCTCGGCCGCGAGAACCACGTTGGGCGAGTTCGGTAGGACGACCACCCCCTCGGCGCCGACGGAATGGATCCCCGCGAGGAGCTCGTCGGTGGAGGGATTCATCGTCGGGCCGCCGTCGACGACCGTCGCACCCATCCCCTCGTACAACGCCCGCAGGCCCTCCCCGGAGACGACGGCGACGACGCCGCAGCGGGCGCCCTCCGCGAGCCGGCGCTCGCGCTCGGCGATCTGCGCGCGCATGTCCGCCTCGTCGACCTGGGAGACCTCTCCGTGACCTTCGAACACCGCGCGAGCGAGCGGTGGCTCGTCGGTGTGCACGTGGACGCGCAGGGTGCGGCGATCGCCCACGATCAGGACGGAATCGCCGATCTCGCGCAGCGATGCCTCGAAGCCGGGGCCGTCGAGAGCCTCCCCCTCGACGATGAAGTTCACGCAGTAGCGGAAGCGGCTGTCGACGTGCTCCGGCGCCGAGATCCGGGCCGGCGCCTGCTCCGGGATCTCGATATCGGGGGTCTCCTGCCCGCGTAGGCCGGCGACCATCCCGGCCATGATCAGGACGAGCCCGTGCGCGCCGGCGTCGACCACACCGGCCGCGGCGAGCACATCGAGCTGCCCCGTGGTTCGGAGGACCGCCTGCCGGCCTGCCTCGGTGATGACCTCGAGCGCGCCGGCGAGGATCTCGTCCTGCTGCTCCTGGGTGAGTCCGGCGGGGAGGATCCGGTTCGCGTCGGGGAGCCGCGCGAGGTGCATGCTCGCCGAGTTGGACATCGCCCGGATCACCGTCAGCATCGTCCCCTCGGTGGGATCGCGAACGGACTCGTAGGCGGCATCGGCGGCCGAGGAGAGGGCCGAGGAGAGCAGCACCGGGCTGATCAGGTCGCCCGGGCGGGTCGCCAGGTACTCGGCGGCGCCGCGGACGATCTGGCTGAGGATCACGCCGGAGTTCCCCCGCGCGCCCATCAGCGCGGCGCGGGCGACCGCGTGGACGAGCTCGTTGCGATCGACCTCCTCGCCCTCCTGCTCGGCGATCCGGTCGAGCTCGACGAGGACCGCATACATCGTCCGCGCCATGTTGTCGCCGGTGTCGCCGTCGGCGACTGGGTAGACGTTGAGGTCGTTGACCTCGTCCCTACGCGCGTCCAGGTACGAGTAAGCGGTGGCCACCACGCGCCGGAAGCGGACGACTGACGGATCGGACATCCGGGGAGTTGTATCGAGAGGAACGGGGAGAAGCGGGTCGGCACCGTGGTGGCCCGGCGTCGGCCTCACAACGCCGAACGTCGATGGCTCGGTGCCAGAGGGGGTGGAAATCGACGTTCGATGAACGCGCGCGAAGCCGGCTCGCCCGGCCCGTCAGGTCTCCTGACGAGGCCGCGGGCCGTCAGACCAAGGAAGAGGTCGGCGCCGCGGCCTCCGGCAAGGCCTCCTGACCAAGCAGATCAAGGACGCAGGAGGCGAAGTGGCCGCCAGGCCATGAGCCGACGAGGACGCCGAGCTGCGCAGCGTCAGGAGGCCTTGACGACCTTGCCGGCCTTGAGACAGCGCGTGCAGACGTAGACGCGCTCGGGCCCGTGGCCGCGGTCGATGCGGACCTTCTGGAGGTTGGGCTCGAAGCGGCGGCGGGTCGCGACCATCGAGTGGCTTCGCGAATTCCCGACGGCGGGCTTCTTGCCGCAGCTGTGACAGACCTTGGCCATGCGGCGCGGGATAGTACAGATAAGGCCGGGATGCTCTGCTGCGCGTCCGCTCCCGGCAAGGCCGGGATGCTCTGCTGCGCGTCCGCTCCCGGCAAGGCCGGGATGCTCTGCTGCGCGTCCGCTCCCGGCCGGGCCGGGATTCGCGCAGCCGGGCCGATTCAGGTGGAACCGCGAAGGGACTGGGCCATCAGGTGCATGCGCATCACGGCAATCGCAGCGTTGCGGCCCTGGTCGCGCTTGTCGCCGCCTGCGCGCGCCTCCGCCTGCTCGCGGGTGTCGCAGGTGATGACGCCGAACGCGCACGGCACGCCGGTGCGCAGCGAGGTGTCCTGGATCCCCCGGGCGGCCTCGGCGCAGACGAAGTCGTAGTGGTCGGTCTCACCGCGGATGACGACGCCGAGGCAGGCGACACCGGCGAAGTCGCCGGCCTCGGCGCAGAGCTTCGCGGCGAGGGGCAGCTCGAAGGCCCCGGGCACCTCGAAGGTCCGGACCGAGGCAGCGCCGGCGCCGGCGGCAGTGAACGCCTGGTAGGAGCCGTTGACCAGCCGCTCGGCGAGATCCTCGTAGAAGGTCGCGACGCAGACGGCCCACTCGGCTCCTCCGATCGCGGCACGTTCCTCGTCGCTGAAGAGGGACGCGACGTCAGCCGCGCCATCGCTCTCAGGCTGCGCCCGCTCCCCGCTCATCAGGTCCCTCCTCCGCGTCGCGTTCCTGCTCGTCGTGGATCATCTCATCGTCGAGCGCGAGGCCCTGGTGATGGAGCGTGTGTCCCATCCGGTCCCGCTTGGTCCGCAGGTAGCCCTCGTTGTGGGGGTTGGCGACCTGCTCGATCGGGACCTGCTCGGAGACCGACAGCCCGTAGCCCTCGAGGCCGATGATCTTCTTCGGGTTGTTGGTGAGGATGCGGATGCTCGTCAGCCCGAGGTCCTTGAGGATCTGGGCGCCGATGCCGTAGTCGCGCAGGTCGGCGGGCAGGCCGAGCTTGAGGTTGGCGTCAACCGTGTCGAGCCCCTCCTCCTGCAGTCGGTAGGCGCGGAGCTTGTTGAGAAGGCCGATGCCGCGCCCCTCCTGCGAGAGGTAGAGGAGAACGCCGCTGCCCTCCGCCTCGATCTGGGCGAGCGCCGCCTCGAGCTGGTCGCCGCAGTCGCAGCGCAGGGAGTGGAAGACGTCTCCGGTGAGGCACTCGCTGTGGACGCGGACGAGCACGTCCTCGCTGCCCGACACCTCGCCCTTGACCATCGCGACGTGGTGCTTGTCGTCGACGAGCGAGCGGTAGCCGACCGCGGTGAAGTCGCCGAACTCGGTCGGGAGCGAGGTGGAGACGATCCGCTCGACGAGCTTCTCGGTCTGCCGCCGGTAGGCGATCAGGTCGGCGACCGTGACCATCTTCAGGTCGTGGACGCGGCAGTACTCCTCGAGGTCGGGAACGCGGGCCATAGTCCCGTCCTCGTTCATGATCTCGCAGATCACGCCCGCCGGGATCAGGCCGGCCAGTCGCGCGAGATCGATGCTCGCCTCGGTGTGGCCGGTGCGCTCGAGTACCCCTCCCCCCTTGCCCTTGAGGGGGAAGATGTGGCCGGGGACGTGGAGGTCCTCGGGCCCGGAGTGCGGGTCGATCGCGACCTGGATCGTCCGTGCCCGGTCATGGGCCGAGATTCCGGTGGAAACGCCCTCGCGCGCCTCGATCGACACCGTGAACGCGGTCTGCAGCGGCGCCTCGTTCTTGGCGGTCATCAGGTTCAGGCCGAGCTCGTCGCAACGCTGGGAGGTGAGGGCCAGGCAGATCAGCCCGCGCCCGTGGGTCGCCATGAAGTTGACGGCCTCGGGCGTCGCGAACTGCGCGGCCATCACCAGATCACCCTCGTTCTCGCGGTCCTCGCCGTCGCAGACGACGACCATGCGGCCGCGGCGGATCTCCTCGATCGCCTCCTCGATGGTGGCGAAGGGGCTCTCGCCCTTCTCGCCCTTCTGGTCCTCCGGGGTCTGCTCGGCGGTCATCGCCTCTGATCTTGCCATGAGGTCACCCTCCATCGGTGGTGCTCGTTTGCAGTGGTCCAAGGATTCGCTCGGCGTAGCGGGCCATCAGGTCCACCTCGACGTTGAGGCGACGACCGGCCGCGGCGCTTCCGAGCGTGGTGCGCTCGAGGGTCTCGGGGATCAGCGAAACCTCCGCCGACAGCCCGTCGAGAGCGGAGATCGTGAGGCTGACGCCGTCCAGGGCGATTGAGCCCTGGGCGATCACGTAGCGGGCCAGCTCGGGGGGAAGCGCGAAGCGCAGGCGACGGGCGAAGCCGTCCTCGGTGAACGAATCGACCTCGGCGGTGCCGTCGACATGACCCTGGACGATGTGGCCGCCGAGCCGGTCGGAGGCGCGCAGCGCCGGTTCGAGGTTGACGCGCCCTCCGGGCTCGAGATCGCCGAGGGCGCTGAGGTTCAGGGTCTGGTTCATGACGTCGGCCGCGAAGCCGCCCGGTCCGGGGTCGACCGCCGTCAGGCAGACCCCGCTGACGGCCACCGAGTCGCCGGGTGCGAGCTCCCCGGCGAGCTCGGCCTCGATACGCAGGCGCGCTCCCTCCTCCCCGCGTTCGATCGCGGCGATCGTCCCCACCTCGGCTATCAGGCCCGTGAACATCGCTCACCACTCCCGCATTCGGACCCGGGCGAGCATGTCGCCTCCGACCAGCTCCCAGTCGACGGCGAGCGCCCGCTCGGCGTCGGCGAGGCGGTCGGGACCGGGGCCGGCGAGCAGCGGCCGGGCGTCGCCGCCGCCGAGCAGCAGCGGCGCGAAGAAGAGCCGGAGCTCGTCGAGCTCACCGGCCGCGCGGAATGACCCCGCGAGGGTCGCGCCGCCCTCGAGCATGACGCTGCCCAGGTAGCGGCGGCCGAGCTCCTCGAGCGCGGCGCGGACGCGGTGGGGGCCGTCCCCGCCGCAGACAACGACCTCGACGCCCGCGTTGGTCAAGGCGTCGATCTGCTTCGGCGCCGCCTCCGGTCCGGCGATCACGATCACCGGCGCCTCGGTGGCGGTGCGGACCAGGGCGCCGTCGAGCGGCAGCCGCGCCCTGGAGTCGAAGATCACCCGGGTCGGCTGCTTCGCCGCCCCGACCCCGCGCGAGGTGAGCAGCGCGTCGTCGGCGATCGCGGTCTCGATGCCGATCGCGACGGCGTCGAGATGGGCGCGCCAGTGGTGGACGAGCTCGCGGGCGTCGTCCCCGGAGATCCATTTCGAGTCGCCGGTGGCTGTGGCCGTGCGACCGTCGAGAGTGAGCGCGGCCTTGAGCATCACCCAAGGGCGGCCGGTCCGGGCGCGCTTGCGGAATGGCTGGTTGAGGAGCCGCGCCGCGGCGGCCTCAGCACCCTCGGCCCAGGCCACCTCGACCCCACCGTCGCGGAGCATGCCCGGACCGCGCCCGCTCGCCTTCTCGGTCGGGTCGTCGGAGGCGATGACGACGCGGCCGATGGCGGACGCGAGGATCGCGTCGCTGCAGGGTGGCTGGCGTCCCTCGTGGGCGCAGGGCTCGAGCGTCACGTACATCGTCGCGCCGCGTACGTCGGCGTTGCGGGCGCGCGCGTCCTCGAGCGCCGCGGTCTCCGCATGGAGGTCACCCGCCTTCGCGTGGAAGCCCTCACCGAGGACCGTGCCGTCGGCGGCGACGATGACCGCGCCGACCAACGGGTTCGGGCTCACCGATCCCATCCCCCGCTCAGCGAGCTCTAGGGCCCGTCGCATGTGCGTCTGCGGATTGCCGGTGGCGACGCTCGCCATTGCTGTCGCTTTCCGCTTCCAATGCATGGAAGCCGCGTTGATTGACTAGTCAGTCAACAGCCATTCTAGCCGCGTGAGAGTCGATCGCCAAGCCCACCGCGGAGGCTAGACGCCCATCCGCCGAATAGTCTTCACCCGCCCGACCCGGAACGAGGAATGACGTGTCCGACGCCGAGCTGATCCTGATCGGAGGACTGCTGCTCGCCTCCGGGATCGGCGCCGCGCTCGTCGCCGACCGGGTTCGCGTCCCCGGCCTCGTCCTCTTCCTCGGCCTCGGGATGCTGGTCGGCAGCGACGGGATCGCGGGCGTCGAGTTCAACGACGTCGAGCTGACCAGGACCCTGGGCACCATCGGTCTCGTCCTGATCCTCTTCGAGGGCGGGCTGACGGCCGGCTGGCGCGAGATCAGACCGGTCCTGCCCACCGCCGTCTCGCTGGCCGTCGTCGGCACGATCGTGACCGCGCTGATCGCCGGGTTCGCGGCGACGGCCCTCTTCGACCTGACGACGCTCGAGGGCATGATCGTCGGCTCGGCCGTGGCAGCCACCGACAGCGCTGCGATCTTCGCGGTCCTCAGGAACTCGAACCTGAACCGGCGTCTCGCGCGCTCGCTCGAGGGCGAGTCCGGGCTCAACGACCCCGTCGCGGTCCTGCTCGTCACCGGGTTCATCTCCTGGATCCAGGATCCCTCCTACGGGCTGCCGGACATGCTGGTGGCGATGGCCGAGGAGATGGCGGTCGGGCTCGTGGTCGGGGTCGCCGTGGGCTACGTCGCGCGGCGGGCGTTCGTGAAGCTGGACCTGCCCACCCCCGGCCTCTACCCCGTGGCCTCGATGGCAGCAGCCGCGATCGCCTTCGGCCTCGCCGACGTCGGCCACGGCTCGGGTTTCCTCGCCGTCTACCTGGCGGGACTGGTCCTCGGCACGGGGATCGTCCCGGCGCGGACGACCGTCACCGCCTTCCACCAGGGCCTGGGCTGGGTCGCGCAGATCTCGTTGTTCTTCCTGCTCGGCCTGCTGGTGATCCCATCTCAGCTCGGCCACGTCGCCTTCGAGGGGATCACGCTGTCGCTGCTGCTGATCTTCGTCGCCCGCCCCGTGGCGACGATGATCGCGACGCAGGTCGCGAGCTTCACGCTCGCCGAGCGCGCGATGCTGAGCTGGGCGGGGTTACGCGGCGCCGTGCCGATCTGGCTCGCGACCCTGCCGGTCATCGCCGGGGTGGACGGCACGGGCGAGCTCTTCAACCTCGTCTTCTTCGTGGTCATCAGCTCGACGCTCATCCAAGGCTTCACGTTCGAGCCCTTCGCTCATCGCCTCGGCGTCACGAGCAACGAGCCGGCCCTCCCCCAGCCGCTGATCGAGACCGGGACGATCCAGGAGCTCGGCGGGGACGTCTTCGCTTACCGCGTCGGCCCCGACGACGTCATCGCGGGACGCGTGATCAAGGAGCTTGGGCTGCCACGCCAGGCCCTCGTCAACCTCATCGTCCGCGACGGACAGGCGCTGCTCCCGCGTGGCTCGACGGTGATCGAGGCGGGCGACGAGCTGCACATCCTCGTCCGTCGTGAGACGCGCCGGGAGATCAGCAGGCTGACGAGGACATGGCGCGAGGGGCCGCTCGAGCTCCCAACGCCAGTCCAGGTCGGTTTCAGAGGCTCTCCGCAGGTCTTCTCGGTGAGGCCGACCCGGGAGTCGGACGGAGACACCGGCGATCCCACGAGCGTCAACGGCATCGCCGTCGCGCGGGTGCTGCGGACGCGCAGCGACACCCCGGCGGCCGTCGTCCTGCTCGCCGACGGTCGCTTCGCGGTGACCGGACCGGATCTGATCGCGCTCGGCGGGCGCCGCAACCTGGCCCGCTGGTGCGCCGAGCGCGCCGAGCGGTCGGCGACCTCCCTGCAGGATCGGGCCTGGCTGCAGGAGGCGATCGGCGTCTTCGACGCTCCTGGGCTGACGTAGCTCACGCCTGCTCGCCGAACGTCGATTTCACCCCCCTATAGCCCCGGGCGGTGAACGTTCGGCGCGGTGCGGACGGCCTACGGCGCGGTGCGGAGGACCTACGGCAGCGGTGCGGACGGCCTTCGGCGCGGTGCGGACGGCCTACGGCGCGGTGCGGACGGCCTTCGGCGCGGTGCGGAGGACGACCCCGCGGGACGCCCGGGCCCTACTCGGCGCCCGCGGCGGCCGCGATCTCGCGGTAGGCGGCGACGGGATCAGGGGCGCGGAAGATCGCCGAGCCGGCGACCATCAGGTCGGCGCCGGCGGCACTGACCTCGGCCGCGTTGGCGGCATCGACGCCGCCGTCGACCTCGATCGCCGCATCGGAGCCGAGCGCGTCGATGCGGCGGAGCTTTTCCATCGAGGCGGGGATGAAGGCCTGCCCGCCCCAGCCGGGGTTGACGCTCATGCACAGCAGCAGGTCAGCGTCGGCGGCGACTTCGGCGAGCGCCGCGACCGGCGTGCCCGGGTTGATCGCGACCCCGGCCTCACAGCCGGCCTCGTGGATCGCGCCGATCAGGCGGTGGGAGTGCGGCGTCGCCTCCGCGTGGAAGGTGATCGAGTCGGCGCCGGCCTTGGCGAACTCGCCGACCTGGGCCTCCGGGCGCTCGATCATCATGTGGACGTCGATCGCGCCGCCGGCGTCGTGGACGAGATCGGCGATCGCGCCGACGATGAGCGGGCCGATCGTAATCGGGGGCACGAAGTCGCCGTCCATGACGTCGACGTGGATCACGCGTGCGCCGGCCTCGAGGACCATCTCCACCTGAGAGCCGAGCCGCGCGAAGTCGGCGGAGAGGATCGACGGGGCGACCCGGCGCCCGCGAGGCAACCCGGCGAGGCCCATCAGATGGCGCTCAGCATCGAGGTGCCGCAGTCCTGGCAGCGCAGGTCCTGATCGTGGCTCATCCGCACGATCGTCTGATGGGTCCCGCAGCCTGGGCACTGCGAGACGAGCTCGTACCGCTGCAGGCAGTTGACGCAGCGGAAGCGCCCCGGCAGCTGCGTCGGACGCAGCCACGGCTCCCCGCAACCGGGGCATGCGGGGCGTGAGAGTGTCGGCTCGCCTTGCTGGCTCACGGCAGCGATCGTAGTGGCAGCGTCCCCCGCATCGGATCAGGGGGCCAGCGCGGCGATGAAGAAGCCGTCGGTCCCGTCGCGGTCCGGACGGGTCTGCAGGCAGCGTGGATCGTGCGGCGAGGCGAGGCCGGGGTACCCGGCGCCGAGGTCCGCGAGGGGTGCGACGGCCGCGCCCGCCACCGCCTCGTTCTCGGCTCGCGAGATCGTGCAGGTCGAGTAGACGACCCGGCCCCCGGGGCGGGCCGCCTCGAGCCCGCGAGCGAGGATCGACGCCGCGAGCGCGGCCATCGTCGCGATGTCCTCCGGCGATCGGCGCCAGCGCGCGTCGGGACGCGAAGCGAGCGTCCCGAGCCCCGAGCAAGGCGGGTCGACGAGCACCGCGTCGAAGCCGTCGCCGGGTGCCGGCTCGGACGCGTCGGCCTCGACGACCCGCGCCCCCGCGCCCCCGGTGCGCTGCAGAAGCTCGCGCAACTCGGCCGCCCGCCCAGGGTCCCGCTCGACCGCGACGAGCCCGCTCCCCCCGTCCCCGAGCGACGCGGCGATCGCGCTCGCTTTGATCCCGGGCCCCGCGCAGAGATCGAGGACCCGCTCGCCGGGGCGCGGGGCGAGAAGCTCGACCACTGCGGCCGATGCGCGCGACTGCGGGACGAGCTCCCCTCTGGAGATCGCCGCCTCGACCCAGGCCCAGTCGCCGCTCTTGACGACGACCAGCCCCCCGGGCGCCGGCTCGGGACCGGCCGAGGCGGCGCTCGCCCGCAAGGGCGCCCGCTCCAGGAAGCCCTTGACGTCTCCGTCAGCGACCCTGAACGCCCGCTCGGCAGGAGTGTTGATCGCCGCCAGCAGGGATCGAGCGTCCCCCGCCCCGAGCTCCTCCCACCAGAGGTCCGCGAGCCAGCCGGGAACCGAGTGCATCAGCGCCGCGGAAGCCGGATCGTCGTCGCCGAGGCCCGCGAGGAGCTCATCGCGCTCGCGCGCGGCGCGGCGGAGCACCGCGTTGACGAGCCCGGCGCCGCGGCGCCTCCCGCCCGGCCCCTTCGCAAGCGACACCGCCTGGTCGACCGCGGCGTGATCGGCCCCCTCCGACCAGAGCAGCTCGAAGAGGCCGAGGCGAAGCGCGGCGCGCAGCGGCGGGTCGATGCGTTCGATGCGCCGCTCGGCCAGGAGCGCCGCGAAGTGATCGCTCGTGCCGCGGCGCTGCACCGCCCCGTAGGCGAGCGCTTGCGCCTGGGCGCGCTCACGACCGTCGACACCGAGCCTCGAGGCGGCGCTGCGCAACGCCCGATCCGCCCAGGCGCCGTCCTCGAAGACGCGGCGCAGCGTCTCGTAGGCCGCGCGCCGGGCCGGGGTCGGGCGGCTCATCGCGGCGGCGACGGGGGAACGCCGTACCCGCGCAGGTAGTCGACGGCCGCCATCCAGCGCTTGCCGGCGGGCTGCAGCTCGGAGACGCGGACAGCCCCCTCGGCGCAGCCGAGAAGCAGCGCGTCGCCGTCGGCGGCGAACTCGCCCGGCGCGAGCTGCGAGGAGACGACGCCCGCCGAGCGCAGGCCCAGGCGCTCGCCACCCTCGCTCCCACCCAGCCTCAGCGCGGCACCGATGTGCGGGGTCAGCGCGCGGATCCGGGCGTCCTCGGTGCTCGCAGGCTGCTGCGGGTCGACGATGCGGTCGGATGCCTCGATCTTCTCCGCGTAGGTGATCCCCTCGTCCGGCTGGGTCGCGAACCTCTCCTCGAGCTCGCCGGCGGCGTGCAGGTCGAGCGCATCCGTGAGCAGCGCTCCGCTGAGGTCGGCGAGCCGGGGTGCCAGCGATCCGTAGGTCTCGTCGGGCTCGATCCGCACCTCGGCGCGCAGCGCGACCGGACCTGAGTCGAGCCCCTCCTCGAGTCGCATCACGCAGGTTCCGGTGACCGCGTCCCCGGCCATCAGCGCGCGCTCGATCGGCGCCGCGCCGCGCCAGCGCGGCAGGAGCGACGGGTGCGCGTTGAGCATCGGCAACGCGGCGAGCAGATCGGCTCCGATGAGCTGGCCGAAGGCGCAGACGACACCGAGCTCGGGGCCGGACGCGAGCACCGCCTCTCGTGAGGCCGGATCGTTGACCGAGCTCGTCTGATAGAGCTCGATCCCAAGCTCCCCCGCGACCACCGCGGCGGCCGGGGGGCTCACCTTGCGGCCGCGGCCGCTGCGCCGGTCGGGCGGTGTGACCACGAGCTGCGGGCGCTGGCCCGAAGCGGCGAGCACCCGGAGGACGTCGGCGGCGAAGTCCGAGGTACCGAGGAAGACCGCAGGGACCGCGGCGCTCACGAGCGCTGAGCGTCGGCGGCCTCGGGCTCCGCCTCGGCCGCCTCCTCGCCCCCCCGCTCGAGCATGCTCGGGTCGAAGTGGCCGCCCTCGCGGAGCGCCCGCATCGCCGCGCGGCGCTGCTTACGGGGCGTCCGGTCGAGGATGAGGACGCCGTCGAGGTGGTCGAGCTCGTGCTGGAGGACCCGCGCTTCAAGGCCGGACGCCTCGAGCCGCATCGGCCGGCCCTCGGTGTCGAGCCCGCTGAGACGCGCGTGCAGAGGCCGCTCGACGTCGACGATCACGTCGGGGAGGCTGAGGCATCCCTCCTCGGCCGTCACGAGGTCGCCTGAGACCCATTCGAGCTCGGGATTGACCAAGGCCCTGGGAGCTGCATCCGGCCCCGCCTGGAAGACGAGCATGCGGCGCATCACGCCGAGTTGGGTGGCGGCGAGGCCGATCCCCATCGCCTCGTGCATGAGGGCGATCATCCGCTCCGCTTCGCCCGCCAGCTCGGCGCCGAAGTCGGTCACCTCCGACGCGCGCGACTTCAGCACCGGGTCGCCGAACTGACGCACCTCGGCGAGCGCGAGCCGACGGCGCTCCAGCCGCTCGGGCGCCTCCTCGGCGATCTCCGGCTCGGTCTCGTCCTGATGTCGGCTCTCGTCGGCCACGGATTCCGATTCTACGTTCGCGGCATGCCCGCGGAGCCCGGGAGGGCGGCGCCACGGCAGCCCGCGCGCCATCTACTGCGGATCTACGTCGACGGCGAGCGTGATCCCGCGCAGGGTCGATGCGATCCCCGGATCACCGAGGGCGGCCCCGATCGCGGCGGCATCGCGGCCGGGTTCGAGGGTCTTGACCAGGATCCGGCGGCGATACCGGTTGCGGCGCCGGAACCGGGGCGCGGGGCCGAGCAGCTCCGAGCCCTTCGCGATGGCCGGGCCGACGGCTGCCGCGATCGCGTCGCCCGCCGCGATCAGCCGGCGCTCGTCGGGACCGGTGATCTCGACGGCGACGAGGGAGGCGAAGGGCGGGTAGCCGAACGCCCGCCGGCGCTCGAGCTCGCCGGCGAGAAAGCCGGGGGCGTCGTGGGCCGCAGCGGCCCGGATCGGAACGGCATCGGGCGCGAGCGTCTGCACGAGAACCCGGCCGCCGCGCTCGCCGCGTCCGCTGCGCCCGGCGAGCTGCGCGATCAGCGAGAACGTGCGCTCCTCGGCGCGGAAGTCCGGATAGCGGAGGGTCGAATCGGCGTCGACGAGGACGCTCAGCGCGACGTCGGGGAAGTCGTGGCCCTTGGCGACCATCTGGGTGCCGACCAGCGCACCTCCTTCGGCGGCGTCGAACGCCGCGAGCACCTCGGCGTGGCCGCCATGGCGGGCGACGGCGTCTGCGTCGAGCCGGAATACCCGCGCCGGGGCGATCAACTCCGCGACGACGCGTTCGATGCGCTCGGTGCCCGCGCCATGGCGGACGATCGAGACCGATCCGCACGAGGGGCACTCGCGCGGCGGCGGCTCGCTATGGCCGCAGTGGTGGCAGCCGAGCAACCCGCTCGCCATGTGGAGGACGAGCGAGACGTCGCACGAGGGGCAGCTCACCGCCTCGCCGCACGCGGCGCAGCTCAGGTGTGGCGAGTAGCCGCGGCGGTTGACCATGACGATCGCCTTCGCCCCGTCGGAGAGCTCGGCGAGCGCGTCGCGGGCAACCGGGTGCAGGGGCCCGGCGCGCGGGCTGTGCTCGCGCATGTCCAGCAGCTCAACCGGAGGCAGCGGCCTACCGTCGACCCTCTCCGGAAGCGACAGCCGCTCCATCGTCTCCCAGCTCTCCGGGCGCGGGGTCGCCGAACCCGCCAGCAGCACCGCGCCCGCCCCGGCCGCGCGGCGTGCGGCGACGGCGCGGGCGTCGTAGCGCGGATCCCCTTCCTGCTTGTAGGAGGAGTCGTGCTCCTCGTCGATCACGATCAGCCCGAGATCGGCGAGAGGCGCGAAGACGGCCGAGCGGGGCCCGACGCACACCCGGGCCTCGCCCGAGCGCAACCGTCGCCACTCGTCGAAGCGCTCGCCCTCGCTGAGCGCCGAGTGCAGCACCGCAACGGTGTCGCCGAGGCGGGATGCGACCCGGCCGAGCGTCTGCGGGGTGAGCCCGATCTCGGGAACGAGCAGGATCGCCGTGCGCCCACGCTCGAGCGCCGCCTCGATCGCGGCGAGGTAGACCTCGGTCTTGCCGGAGCCGGTGACGCCGTGCAGCAGCCACTCCCGTGGCCCTTCGCCGTCGAGCGAGCCGACGATGGCCTCGACGCAGCGGCGCTGAGCGCCGGAGAGCGAGACCCCCGCGCTCTTCGCCCCGACCGACGTGATCGCCGGGCGGCGCCTGACCTCGGTGGCGCCCTGGCTCACCAGCCCGCGCTCCTCGAGCCGGCGCATCACGTCGGCGCCGGCGCCGGCTGCCGTCAACTCGGGGCCGCTCACCTCGTCCGCGGCCGCGAGCAGCTCCAGCGCGATCCGCTGCCGCGCCCCGAGGCGTGAGCCCTCGGTGAGCGCGGCGCGGCCGGCGTCGGTTATCGCGGCCCGGCGTTCGGTCCGGGCTCGCGCGGCTCGGGGCCTGGCGCCTCCGCCGTAGCCCGGCGGCAGGACGAGCGAGAGGCCACGCGCCGGGGTCGAGCAGTAGCGCTCCGCAACCCAGAGCCCGAGGTCCACGAGATCGGGAAGGACATCCGCATCGAGCACCTCGATCGGCTCGGCGAGCCGCTCGGGTGGCAGCTCGCTCGCCGCCGCGAGCCCGACCACCACCCCGAGCATGCGCCGGTTGGCGAACGGCACCATCAGCAGCGAGCCGACGCCGGCGTCCGCCATCGTCTCCGGCAGCCGGTAGTCGAACGGGCCACGGAGCGCCCGCGTGGTGGTTATCGGTTCGACCTTCGCGATCCGCATCGGCCCGGCAAAGTACGACCTGGGGCGGCGAGCGAAACGGCGCCCGGGCGGTATATGTTGCGCCCATGGCCATGAACCTCGGCGCCGGAGAGACCGTTGTCTTCGAGGGACACCCGTCCTGGCGGGCGATCCTCGACTTCTACATCAAGGGGATCGCGCTGGTCGCGGTGATCTTCGCGCTGCTGCTGTGGCTCATCGACAGCACCGCGCTCGCGGTGCTGGTCTTGGTCGGGGGCTCGGCGCTGGTGGTGCTGGTCGGCTTCATCCGCCGCGTCTCGACCGACTACATGATCACCACGCGGCGTCTGTACATCAAGCACGGGATCATCTCCCGCGACGTCCAGGAGACCAAGATCGAGCGGGTCCAGGACGTCAACTACCGTCAGTCCTTCCTGCAGCGCATGCTTCAGATCGGCGACGTCGACTTCGACACCGCCGCCCAGGACTCCGACGGTGACTTCGTGTTCGCGGGAGTCGCCCACCCCGCCCGGGTCACCGACCGCGTCCACCACGCGACCGAGCCCGCCGCGCAGCGTCACGCGCGCGATACAACGGCGTCGGGCCTCGGCGACTACCGCAGCGACGAGCCACCGCCGCCGCCCAACTGAGGGCGGGAAGCCCCCGCTCAGACCGCTGCGGGCTCCCCGATGCCGGCGGCCGCGCGGAGCTCCTCCACGCGGTCGGTGCGCTCCCAGGTGAAGCCCTCTCCACCGTCCTCCCGGCCGAAGTGGCCGTAGGCGGCGGTGCGCTGGTAGATCGGGCGGTGCAGGTCGAGGTAGCGACGGAAGGCGCCGGGGCGCAGATCGAAGACCTCGCGGACCGCCTCGGTCAGCTTCGCATCGGAGACCTTGCCGGTGCCGAACGTCTCGACCATGATCGAAACCGGGTGGGAGACGCCGATCGCGTAGGCGACCTGGACCTCGCAGCGGTCGGCGAGGCCGGCCGCGACCACGTTCTTGGCGACGTAGCGGGCGGCGTAGGCGGCTGAGCGGTCGACCTTCGACGGATCCTTGCCGCTGAACGCGCCGCCGCCGTGACGGGCGGCGCCGCCGTAGGTGTCGACGATGATCTTGCGACCGGTGAGGCCGGCGTCGCCGACGGGTCCGCCGATGACGAACTTCCCGGTCGGGTTGACCAAGAGCGAAGCGCGGAGCGACTCGGCGTCGTACATGTCCGCGTACTCGGCGTCGAGGACGGGCGTGATCACGTGCTCCCAGAGGTCGTTCTCGATCTGCGCGTGCTCGATCCCCTCCGCGTGCTGCGTCGAGATCAGGACACGGACGATCTCGACCGGGACAGCGTCGCGATAGCGGATCGTCACCTGCGTCTTGCCGTCGGGGCGGAGGTAGTCGACCGTGCCGTCCTTGCGCACCTCGGCGAGCCGCTTGGCGAGCGTGTGGGCGATCTGGATCGGCATCGGCATCAGCGCCTTGGTCTCGTTCGTCGCGTAGCCGAACATCATCCCCTGGTCGCCCGCACCGGCCTTCTCGATCTCCTCCTCCTCGGAGCCCTCGCGTACCTCGAGCGCCTCGTCGACGCCCTGGGCGATGTCGGCCGACTGCTCGTCGATGGCGCTGAGCACCGCGCAGCTACGGCAATCGAAGCCGAACTCGCCGTGGTTGTAGCCGATCTTGTCGATCGTCTTCCGGACGATCTTCTGGATGTCGACGTAGGCCTTGGTGGAGATCTCGCCGCTGACGACGACGAGGCCGGTGTTGACGAGCGTCTCGCAGGCGACCCGGCCGTCGGGGTCCTCCTCGAGGACCGCGTCGAGGACGCCGTCGGAGATCTGGTCGCACATCTTGTCCGGGTGACCCTCGGTCACGGACTCGGACGTGAACAGATGCTCGTTGTCGGCCAGCTCGATCTCGGTCATCTCAGGATTTCCCTCATTTCAAAGTTCTGCGGTCTCAGCGGAGTTCGGTAGGAAGTCCGGGCGGGGAATGCTATTCGCCTCCGACCTCGTCGGCCGACGGGTCGGGCTCTGGAGCATCCCCGACGGAGAGGTTGAGGTCGGTGCGCACCCCGTCGCCGGAGTCGTCCACGGCGATCGCGAGGGCTCGCAGCGAGCGCAGATCAGGTGCGAGCCGCGCGTAGGCGGGGTCGGCGCCGAGGCCGACCTGCTCGCCGAGCGCGAGCAGGTCGCGCAGGTCGAGGTAGGCGATCGCCGATACCGCCGACGGCATCCCGGCGGTGACCTCCTGGTAGTCGTCGGAGTCGGCCAGCCCGTCCCCCCCGGCACGGGCCTGCGCGATGCCGATCGGCTTCGTCGCGGCGACGAGGCGGTCGTCGTAGGTCGCGTAGGTGAGCTCCAGGTTCGGGCTCACCGTCAGGGTCTGAGCCTCGGTTCCCGCGATCTGCAGCGGCTCGAAGACCGAGACCTGGCCGGCAGCCTCGCCGCCCCTCGGGGCGAGCGCCTCGACGAGCGGGTCCTGCAGCCCCGCCAGATCCTCGGCAGCCGCCTTGCTGTCGACGCCGTCGGCGATCAGGCTCACGTAGGGGGTGCCGGCGGGGGCCAGCACCCCGGGCGTCTGCGCGACCTGATCTCCGGCGACCGGCTCGATCGAGAGCGCCGCCTCGTCGCCGAGAAGCGGCAGCACGTCCTCGGAGATGCCGACGCCGCCCGCGTTGCGGAGATCGCGGTCGGCGCGGCCGAACGCCTTCGCGAGCGCGGGAGCGCTGGAGCGAGCGCGATCGAGCAGCGACTCGACGCTGCTGCCGGGATCGCCGAGCCCGAGGTAGGCGAGGGCGTCGGGCCCGACGTCGGAGTCGAGGGCGGGGGTGAACTCCGGGAGCGCCGAGAAGAAGGCCGGGTGGTCCTCGGCGAGATCGGGGTCGAGATCGCTGCGCACGGTGATCTTGGCGACTTCGTCGTCGAAGCTCAGCGCCGCGGTGACGGATGTCGCCGAGCCGGAGCTGACGAAGGTGTCGAGCGAGGACGCGCCCGGCGTGCGCAGGAGCGCCCGGGCCCCATCGCCGGAGAGGTATGCGTACGCGAAGCGATCCTCGGGGAGATCGTCGATCCCGGCGGCGACACCGGCGGTCTCGAGGCTGCCGGCGTCGTCGCCCTCGATCATCTCGGTGACGGCGGCCTCGTCGCCGATGAGCAGGAAGCCATCGAGGAGCGCTGCGGCCTGGCCGCGAGGACTCACCGAGACGTCCACCCCGCCGACCTCCCGCTCGCTCGCGCGCGGACCGAGCACGCCCGCTGCGAAGTCGCTCGCCCCGCCCGAGTCGTCGGCTTCGATCATCGTCACCCGATCGAGCCCGACCCCGGCGGGAAGCACCGCGAACGCCGCCTGGTCGCCGGCCCAGGGCCGGATCTCAGTCGCGAAGTCGGACGATTTGCCGCCGACGTCGGTGAGCGAGCGCAGCAGCATCCCGCCGAGCATCGGCAGGCGACCGCTGAAGGACGAGAAGGCCGCGAACTGCTCGCTGTCGGGGTCGATGTCGACGTGGGCGTAGGCGACCGCGTCCTCGGGGACGAGCGCGATCGCGTCGTCATCGGCCGGGCAGCTGTCGCCGCCGGGCGCGCCGCACGGGGCCGCCGGGATCAGAACCAAGACGACGATGACGAGCACCGCGACGACGATCGCAGCGGCGGCGATCCGCTGCCGGGCGATGACGGGAAGCTCATGCCAGCGGTGAGACGCCGCCGAGCCCGCGGCGGCGACGCCGAGGCGCGCCCGGTGGGCGAGCGCGGCGATGCGCTCGCCGAAGCTGTCGGGGCCACGACCGCCGGAGCTCGGGCCGCCGCCTCCACCACCGATCGAGGTCGTGCGCAGGCCGACCGCGCCGGAACCGCGACCCCGGCCCAGTCCGTGCCCATGTCCGTGCCCCTGCAGGCTCGGCCCGGCGGGGGCACCCTCACGGAGCGCCCGCAGGCGCGCCCGCGCCGCCTCGCGGCGGCCACCGTCGTTGAGGTCACCCAGCGAGAGCTGCTCGCCCCCGAGCGGGTTCTCGGGATCCGGAGGAGGCGGATCGCCATCGAGGGCCTGCGGACGCGGGGTCGCGGCGCCCGCCGCCGCCCCACGGCCACGCAGACGCTCGAGCGCGCGCTCGATCAGGCTCTCCCGCTCCACCCCGACCTTTATAGCCGGATCGGCAGCGGCTCGGGGCCGCTACTGGCCCCGGGGGCGCCGCGTGCGGGGCACGAAGTCGATAACGAGAGGGATCCCGTCGAGCTGCAGCGCATCCCTCAGGTGGTTCTCGAGGTAGAAGGACCAGTCGCGGGAGATGAGCTGGCGGTCGTTGACCTGGATCGCGATCCGCGGCGGCGCATCCCCGACCTGGGCGGCGTAGTAGAGCCGCAGCCGGCGGCCTCGCTTCGAGGGGGGCGGCACCTTCGCGACGGCGTCCTCGACGATCCGGTTGAGCTCGGAGGTCCGCACCCTGGACCCGCGCCGGTCGTACAACTCGAGCGCCTTGGGGAGCACCTTCTGCAGGTTCCGCCCGCGCAGGGCGGAGAGCGTGATCACGGGCGGGCGCAGGCGCAGGCGGCTCTCGATGCGCGCCCTCGCGTCATCGAGATCGAGCTCGACGATGTCCCACTTGTTGAGGGCGACCAGCGTCGCGCATCCCGACGACATCGCCAGCTCGCCGATCCTCAGGTCCTCGGAGGTGACGCCCTCGGAGGCGTCGCAGACCAGGATCGCCACGTCGGCGCGCTCGGCCGCGCGCTCGGCGCGGAGCTGCGCGTAGTAGTCGACCGAGCCCGCGACCTTCGAGCGCCGCCGGATCCCGGCGGTGTCGACCAGCAGCGCCTCGCGCCCCCCGATCTCGACGCGCGTGTCGATCGAGTCGCGCGTCGTACCCGCCATGTCGCTGACGATCGTGCGCTCGGACCCGAGCAGCGCGTTCAGAAGCGAGGACTTGCCGACGTTTGGGCGGCCGAGGATCGCGATCCGGGGCAGGTCCCCGGCCGCGCTATCGGAGGCGGGCTCGATGTCGAGCGAGGTGATCCGGTCGAGCAGGTCGCCGGTGCCGAGGCCGTGGGTCGCGGATACGGCCATCGGATCTCCGAGCCCAAGGCGGTGCAAGTCCGCGAGAAGATGGACGTCACCGGGATCGTCGACCTTGTTCGCGACGACGATCACCGGCTGCGGCGCGGCGCGAAGCAGCGCCGCGACCTCGGCGTCCCCGGGCCCGAGGCCGGCGCGCGCGTCGACGACGTGGAGGATCGCGTCGGCGTCGGCGATCGCCTCGCGGGCCTGCTGCTGGACCGCCCGCGAGAGCGAATCCTCGGCCGCCATGTCGACGCCACCGGTGTCGATCAGGGTGATCGGGGACCCGTTCCACTCGGTCTCGATCTCCTTGCGATCGCGCGTCACGCCGGGCTCGGAGTGCGTGACGGCCTCGCGCCCGCCCGCCAGGCGGTTGACGAGGGTGCTCTTGCCGGCGTTCGGGTAGCCGACGACCGCGACCTTCACGACAGCCCCCTCGCACTCGCGATCTCCGCGATCGCTTCGACGACCTCATCGATCCCGAGGCCGGTGGTGTCGACCTCGACGGAATCGGCGGCGGGAGCGAGTGCGCCGTGCTCGCGCTCGATGTCGCGCGCGTCGCGCTCACGCTGGGCGGCGAGGACGGCCTCGGCCTCCTCCCCGCTCTCTGCGGCGCGGCGGCGCGCCCGCTCCTCCGGCGATGCGGTGAGAAAGACCTTGAGCGGCGCCTCGGGGTAGACGACGGTCCCGATGTCGCGGCCCTCGGCCACCCAGGCGCCGTCGGAGAGAAGCTCGCGCTGGCGTTGGACCATCGCCTCGCGGACGCCGCGATGGACGGAGACGCGGGAGGCCGCGGCGGTCACCTCGGGGGTGCGGATGGCCGCGCTGACGTCCTCGGCGCCGATCGTGATCGTCCGCCCCGCCATGCCGATGTCGAGACCCTCGGCGAGCGGCACGACGGCGGCGGGGTCGTCGGGGTCGGCACCGGCGCGGACCGTCAGCAATGCGACGCTCCTGTACATCGCTCCGGAATCCAGGTAGGTGGCGCCGAGGCGCTCGGCGAGCGCCCGTGCGACTGTCGACTTGCCGGCCCCCGCGGGGCCGTCGATGGCGATCACCATGGCGGCGGGGAGACTAGAGGCGGCGGGTGGAAGGCACCCGGGCGCAGCATCGCTCCGCACTCAGCCCACGAGGCTCCGGAGGTCGGTCTCGAATCCCGGGTAGCTCACACCGGCCGCGTCGAAGCCCTCGATCACCACACCCTCCCGAGAGGCGAGACCCGCCACGGCTCCCAGCATCGCCAAGCGGTGGTCGCCGCGGGAGTCGATCGTGCCGCCCCGCAGGCCGCCCCTCCCGGTGACCACGAAGCCGTCCTCGAGCGCCTCCGCCTCGCCCCCCATCGCGCGCAGAGCATCGACCACACCGGCGATCCGGTCGGATTCCTTGTGGCGCAGCTCCTCGGCGCCGGTCACGACGGTCTCACCCTCCGCGAAGCAGCCGAGCAGGCCGACCAGAGGCAGCTCGTCGATCGTCAGGGCGACCTCCGCGGGGACGACCCTGGCGCCGCGCAGGGAGCCGGAGCGGGCACGGACGCTGCCGACCGCCTCACCCGCCTCGTGGGAGTCCTCGCTGATCTCGATGTTGGCGCCCATCCTGTTGAGGATCCCGAGCAGTCCGATGCGCGTCGGGTTGAGTCCGACCCCGCGGACTCGGACGTCGCTGCCGCCGGTGATCAGGCCGGCGACGATGTGGAAGGCAGCTGAGGAGGGATCGCCGGGCACGCTGAGGTCCGGCAACTCGAGCTCGTCGACCGGCTCGACGGCTATCACCCCCGGAGCCGGGTCGGTCGGGACGCCGCTCTCACGGGCGACGCTGACGCGGGCGCCCGCCGCCCTCAGCATGCGCTCGGTGTGGTCGCGCGTCTCGGCCGGCTCCCGCACCGTGGTCGGCCCGTCGGTGGCGAGCAGGCCGGCGAGCAGCAGGCACGACTTCACCTGTGCGGAAGCGACGGTGAGCCGGTGCTCGGCGGCCTGCAGCTGCTGACCTCCGACGATCAGCGGGGCGTGGTCCTCGTCGGTCGCGAGGATCTTCGCCCCCATTCGCGTGAGCGGCCGCGTGACCCGCCCCATGGGGCGGCGTCGGATCGACTCGTCTCCGTCGAGCGTGAAGCGCCTCCCCTCCTGACCGGCGAGCAGGCCGACGATGAGCCGGATCAGCGTCCCGGCATTGCCGACGTCGATGGGGCCGCTCGGCTCGGCGGCGCCGCGGAGGCCGAAGCCGGCGATCTCGACCTCGAGGCCGCCCTGCTCGGCCGCGAGGATGTCGACGCGGGCGCCCAGCGCCTCGACGGCGCCGAGCGTGCTGCGGGTGTCGGCGGAATCGAGGTAGCGGGAGATCCGCGTCGTGCGCGTACCGAAGCCGCCGAGAAGCGCTGCCCGGTGCGAGATCGACTTGTCGGGTGGAGCCCGCAGCTCACCGCGCAGCCCGGAGGCCGGCTCGAAGCGGGCGTCGCTCACGATTCCGAGGCGGGGACGGTCGTGACCTGATGGCCGAGCTCGGCGACGAGCTCGGCGGCTCGCGCGGCGGCATCCTCCCCGTCGATCCACAGCGAGACGGCACCGGTGCGGCGGTCGGCGGCGGGGAACAGGGACATGTCGGCGATGTTGACACCGGCCTGCCCGAGGGAGAGCGCGATCTCGGCGATCGTGCCGGGCCGGTTCTCGACCACGACGAGCAGCTCGGTCAGCTCGCCGGTACCGGTGTGGTCGGCCAGAAGGCGCCTGCGCTGCTCGCCGATCGACGCCTGCCAGCGGGCCAGCTCATCGACGTCGCGCCCGCGGATCAACGCGGCGGCCTCCTGCAGCCGCTCGACCGTGGCGTCGATCTCCTCCGCGACGGCGTCGGCGTTCGTCCCGTAGATGTCGGCCCAGATGCCGGGGTTGGCACCGGCGACCCGGACCGCGTCGCGGAAGCTGCGGCCGACCTCTGCGCGGCGGTCGGAGTCGTCTCCGAGCGAGCCCGCCGCGACGGCGACGAGGGCGTTCGCGAGCACGTGGGGAAGGTGGCTCACGGTGGCCATGTCGCGGTCGTGGACCGACGCCTCGACCGCCTGCGGGCGGGCGCCGAAATCGGCGATCAGCCGCCGCAGCCGCTCGAACAGCACCCCCTCCGAGCGCGGGGACGGTGTCAGGTACCAGCGTGCGCCGTCGAAGAGATCCTCGCGGGAGCCCTCAACGCCGGCCGTCTCGGCACCCGCGAGCGGATGGCCGCCGATGAAGCGCTCCTCCCCGTCGAGTCCCTCCACCGCC
The DNA here is from genome assembly GCA_020636895.1 of Thermoleophilales bacterium. Classification (GTDB taxonomy): domain Bacteria; phylum Actinomycetota; class Thermoleophilia; order Solirubrobacterales; family 70-9; genus RHKX01. Next base: position 1,326,357 of record JACJWZ010000001.1, read on the forward strand.
TCGAGCAGAGCCCGCTTGGTCGAGCCGACGTCGGTGACGACCACGCCCTCGCCGCTCGCCTCGATCGCGTCGGCGACGAGCGCGGGCAATGCCGTTACGGGAGCCGCGCAGAAGATCACCTCGGCGTCGGCGACGGCGTCGGCGAGCGACTCGGCGGCGCGATCCAGCGCACCGACCTCGAGCGCCCGCTCGAGGTTCGCCGGCTGTGGGTCGTAGCCCGCGACCTCGGCACCGAGGCGGCGCTTGGCTGCGAGGCCGATCGAGCCGCCGATCAGCCCGACTCCGAGGACGGCGATGCGCATGGGCCCAGCCTATTCGGGCCAAACGGGCAAGGAGGGCGCCGCCGCGGTCAGACCGCGACGGGCACCCCCTTGCCGGCGATCTCGGCGACGGTGCGGACCCGGTCGGCGTATGCAGCGAAGGCATCGGCACGGAGCGACTGCGGCCCGTCGCAGAGGGCTTGGTCGGGGTCGTCATGGACCTCGACGATCAGCCCGTCGGCTCCCGCCGCGGCTGCCGCCATCGACATCGACTCGACCCAGTCACGCCGCCCGGGGGCATGGCTCGGATCGACGATCACCGGGAGATCGGTCATCTCCTTCAAGGCCGGGATGGCCAGCAGGTCGAGCGTGAACCGGTACGCGCTCTCGTGGGTGCGGATGCCGCGCTCGCAGAGCATCACCCGCTCGTTGCCCTCTTTGCGGATGTACTCCGTCGCCGACAGCAGCTCCTCGAGCGTCGCCGAGAGGCCGCGCTTGAGCAGCACGGCGCAGCCGGTGCGCCCGACCTCGGTCAGCAGCGCGTAGTTCTGCATGTTGCGGGCGCCGATCTGGATCACGTCGGCGACCTCGACGACGTCCTCGACGTGGCGCACGTCGAGGAGCTCGGTGACGACCGGCAGGCCCGTCTCCGCCTTCGCCTCCGCGAGCAGCTCCAGCCCCTCGCGGCCGAGACCCTGGAACGAGTAGGGCGAGGTCCGCGGCTTGTACGCGCCCCCGCGGAGCATGTCGGCACCGCCCGCGGCGACGGCGTCGGCGACCGCGTGCATCTGCTCGCGGCTCTCCACTGTGCATGGGCCGGCGATCAGCGTGAAGCCGTCGCCGCCGATTCGCCTGCCGCTGACGTCGATCGGGTTGTGTTCGGTTGAGGTGGTCATCTGGTGGTGGGCCTTTCTGATCTTCCGCAAAGGGGTGTCTGGGGTGTCTGCGAGTCCTGGGTGACCCCGCACAGGGGTCCGGTGACGGCGTCCGGGGAGAGCTCGAGAGCTCGGGATTCGGGTAGGCCGAGTGGCCTGGGCCGGACGCCTAGCTAAATCGCGGATACCAGAGCCAGCTCGAATCGTGCGCGCGCGCCGCGGCGACCGGGGTCCCGGCGACGGAGGTGATGCTGCGCTCGGAGCGGCTCATCGGTCCGGTCTTTCTAGCAGGCGCGCCGGGCGGGCGTCAACCGCAGCGCCCCGGGGAACGACCCGCGGTCGCTCAGAGCAGACCGCGCAGCGTCTCGACGAACCGCAGGTTCTCCGCCGGGGTGCCGTAGCTGACGCGGATGTGGCCGGGTCCGCCGAGTGGAGTGCCGGCGCGGACGATCACGCCGGCGCGGCCGAGGCCCTCGACGACCTCGGCCTCGTCCCGATCGCCGAGGTCGATCCAGGAGAAGTTCGTCTGCGAGTCAGGCGTCTCCAGGCCCATCCCACGCACCTCCTCCTCTACCTCGACGCGCTCGATGATCGTCCGCTCCACCCGCTCGGCGACATCGTCGGCGTGAAGGATCGCCTCCGCCCCGGCCGCCTGCGAGAGCAGGTTGACGCTGAAGGGCTGGCGTACCGCATCGACCGCGGCGCGGAACTTCGCCGAGCCCAGCGCGTAGCCGCATCGCAGGCCCGCGAGGCCGTAGACCTTGGAGAAGGTGCGGAGCAGGACCAGGTTCGGGAACTTCGGAAGCAGGTCGACCGTGGTGTCGGGGTCGTCGAGCGTCTGCATCTCGATGTAGGCCTCGTCGAGGATCACCGTGACGTGGTCGGGGACGCGCTCGAGGAACGCTTCGATCTCCGCGGCCGGCAGCGCGGTGCCGGTCGGGTTGTTGGGGTTGCAGACGATCACGAGCTGCGTCGCAACCGTGATCTCGGTCAGCATCGCCTCGAGGTCGTGCTCGTAGCGGTCGTTCAGCGGCACGCGGATCTCGCGGGCGCCGGAGAGCGGCGCGAGCTGCGGGTACATCGAGAAGGAGGGCCACGCGTAGACGAGCTCGGCCCCGGGCTCGCACAGCGCCAGCGAGGCGGCGAGGAGGATCTCGCAGGAGCCGTTGGAGACGGCGATGCCGCCCGGTTCGACCTCGAAGCGGTCAGCGAGCCGCCGCCGCAGCAACGCTGCGTACTGGTCCGGGTAGCGGTTCGCCGAGGCCGCGGCCTTGGTGACCGCCTCGAGCACCTTCGGGTGCGGACCCCAGGGCGACTCGTTGGAGGCGAGCTTGATCACGTCGGAGGCCTCGTAGGTGCGGCGCGCGCGCTCGAGGTCCATGCCGCCCTCGTAGTGAGGGAGGGCGTCGAGCTTCGATGAGAACCGGACGGTCACGGGATCTCCATCACTGCGCGGACGCGAGGTCGGAGCGCAGCGCGGCCGCCCCGCCGAGGTAGGTGTGCGCGGGCTTGTGATCGGCCGGTGCGTAGTAGTGGACCATCGCCCGGATCACGCGCGGCATCGAGCCCGGAACGTCCATCTCGCGGGTGCAGAGCAGCGGCACGTCGTTGAGGCCGAGCGCGCGGGCGGCAACGGCGGGGAACTCCGCGTCGAGGTCGTCGGTGCAGGTGAGCAGGCACGAGATCATCACCTCGGGGGTGAGGTCGTTGCGGGCGATCATCTCCCGCAGGAGCTCGTCGGTGGAGGCGAGGATCGACTCGCGATCGTTGCGCTCGGCCTGCACCGCGCCGCGCAGCGCGAAGACGCGCTCGCCCGCGCTCATCGGGTTCCCTTGCCGCGCTCGTCCATCGACCCGGCATCCTTCCAGAGCCGCTTCACCTCCGAGCGGCTGAGCCTGCGCGAGCCGCCGAGCGGGAGGTCGCCGAGCTCGAGCGACGCGAAGCGGACCCGGCGCAGCGAGACGACCTCGTTGCCGATCTTCTTCACCATCCGCCGAATCTGACGGTTGCGACCCTCGCGGATCGTGATCTCGATGTCGGCCCTGCCCCGCAAGGCCACCTCGGCGGGAGCGGTCTGCCCGTCGTCGAGCTTGACCCCTTCGGCGAGCCGCCGCAGATCCCGGGGCGACGGCGGTCTGCGCAGCCGCGCGAGGTAGGTCTTCGGGATCCCGTAGCGGGGATGGGTGAGCCGGTTGGCGAGCTCACCGTCGTTCGTGAGCAGGATCAGGCCCGTCGAGTCGGCGTCGAGGCGGCCGACCGGGTAGAGGCGCCGCTCGGAGTCGACGAGCGCCGTCACCGGACGGCGGCGGCCCGGCTCGCGCGCCGTCGAGGTGACGTCGAGCGGCTTATTGACGGCCCAGACCTCATGCGGCTCGGGCAGCACCGGGGTGCCGTTGACGGCTACGCCGCTGCTCGCATCGACGTCGCGCGCGGGATCGATGACGCGCTCGCCGCCGACCGTGACGACGCCGTGTGAGATCAGCGTCTCGGCACCGCGGCGCGAGGCGACGCCGCAGTGGGCCAGGTACTTGGCGAGGCGCATGCGGTGGGACGCTACGGGGCGCGCTCGACCGCGTGCCCGGCGGCCTCGAGAGCCGCGCTCGCCGCGTCGAGCCGGCGAGCGGGCACGAGCACGTAGTCGGTGTCGTACGTGGACACCGCGAAGATCGGCACCTCGGCCGCGGCGAGCGGCTCGAGCAGCTTCACGAGCACGCCGGTCAGGGCCAGGTCGAGCGTCCCGCTGACGCGCAGCGCGAGCCATCCCGCCGACGCCTCGACGCCGGCGGGGACCGCCGATGCGGTGCAGACGACGGTCAGCTCCTCGGCCGTACGGACGGTGGCGAGGAGCTCACCGCCCTCAGCCCATTCCGGCACCTCGTCTTCAGGCCCCAGCCTGCACAGCGCCAGCTCGCCGGCGAGGACCTCCAGGCGCACGGCTCTCAGCCGGCGGCGCGCTGCTCGCCCGCCTTGAGCAGGCGCTCGCGCAGCTCGGCGGCGTCCTCCGGCGTCGGGTCGAACTTCGCCGGGTCGGGAAGGGCGTCGAGGCCGGTGAGTCCGAAGAGGCGCTCGAACAGCTCCGTCGTCCGATAGATGACGGCCCCGAAGCGCGAGCGCCCCGACTCCTCGATCAACCCGCGCTCGGCGAGCGTCTGCACCGCCGACTCAGAGCTGACGCCGCGGATGCGGGCGATCTCCGGCCGCGAGACCGGCTGCAGGTAGGCGACGATCGCGAGCGTCTCCGCCTGCGCCGGGGTGAGCGGCGGCGTCTTCGGCCGCGCCAGCAGGCGCCGCGCGGGCAGCTCGGCTGCCGGGTCGGTCGCGAGCGCGTAGCCGCCGCCGATCTCCCGCAGGACGATCCCCCGGCGGCCGGGCGCGAGCTCCTCGGCGAGCAGGTCGAGCGCGTTGCGAACCTGGACCTCGCTCGCCTCGCAGGCCTCGACGAGCTCGCCGACCGGCACCGGGTCCGGCGAGAGGAACAGGAGCGCCTCGATCACCCGGGCGAGGGCGGTGGCCGAGGAATCGGCGGAAGGGCTCATGCCGGCACCCCGCTCCCGGCGCTCGGGCCCCTCGCGATCTCGATCGCGCCGAAGGTCTCCCGCTGCGTCCACGTCGCCTCTCCCTTCTTGTACATCTCCAGCAGGGCGAAGATGGTCACCGCCTGGGTGAGCCGATCCTCGGTCCCGAACGCCTCGTCGAAGTCGATCCTCCCGCGCGCGGACCCGGCGAGCAGGTCGCGGAGCACACCGAGGCGCTTCTCGAGCGAGACGGTCGGGCGGATGTGGCTGACGTCGGGGACCGCCGGGGTGCTGAGCAGGTCGCCGAGCGCGACGCCGAGGCGATCGGGGTCGTAGGCCTGCCGGGAGGCCTCGAGCGAGACCCGGCGCAGCTCCAGCGGCAGCGGCGCGGAGCGGTAGAGGTAGCCGCGCTCGGCCTCGAAGCGGCGGCTGAGCTCGGCACCGGCATCGCGGTAGCGGCGGTACTCGAGCATCCGTGCGAGGAGTTCGTCGGCGGCCTCCTCGGGCCCGAGGTCGAGCTCCGGCTCCTCCGCGGCGGGGAGCATCAGCCGCGACTTGAGCTCGAGCAACGCGGCGATCAGCACCAGGAACTCGGTCGCCGCCTCGAGCTCGAGCTCGCCGGTCTCCTCGAGGCGCTCGATGTAGGCGACGACGACCTCCCCGAGTGGTACCTCGAGCAGGCTGATCTCCTCGCGCAGGACGATCGCGAGCAGCAGGTCGAAGGGACCCGCGAAGACGTCGAGGTCGAGCTCGAGGTCGGCCGTACGCACGGGGACAGAGTAGGCGCCGCCACGGTCGCTGCGGCGCGGGAAGCCGCATTCTGCGGCGCGCGGCGTGGCGCCGGGCTCGAATTGCGGGGCGGGCGGGTGCCTCGGGCTCAGCGCGGCTCAGCGACGCCCATCGCCTCGCGCACGTCGGCGAGGACCGGGGCGCAGATCTCGCGAGCGGCGCCTGCGCCCGCCGCGAGGGCGCGCTCTAGCTCGGCCTCGTCCTCGCGGAGACCGGCGTAACGCTCCCTCACCGGGGCGAGATACTCGGCGACGGCGTCGCCCACAGCCATCTTGAAGTCGCCGTAGCCGGCGCCCTCGAATTCGGCCTCGATCGACTCGGGGGTGCGGCCCCCGACGACGGCGAGGACGTCGATCAGGTTCGCGATCCCCTCCTTGCCCGAGCCGCGCCTCACCTCGCGCCCGGAGTCGGTGACGGCGCTGCGGAACTTCTTGCGGATCGCGTCGGGCTCGTCGAGGACGTAGACGCGGCCGGCGTCGCCGCCGCTGGTCGTCGACATCTTCGAGAACGGATCCTGCAGGTCCATGATCCGGGCGCCGACCTCGGGGATGCGCCCCTCCGGCACGACGAGCACATCGGGAGGCCCGAAGCGCTCGTTGAAGCGGCGCGCGACCTCCCGCATGAGCTCGATGTGTTGGCGCTGGTCGTCGCCGACCGGGACGACGTTGGCGCGATAGGCGAGCACGTCGGCGGCCATCAGCACCGGGTAGCTGAAGAGCCCCGCCGAGACGAAGCCGCCCGTTCCCGCCTCGATCTGCTCGCGCTTGACCTTCCACTGGTGCATCCGGTTGAGGTCGCCCCAGGCGGTGACGCCGCTGAGCAGCCAACTCAGCTCAGCGTGCTCACGGACATCCCCCTGGCGGAAGAGGACGCAGCGCTCCGGGTCGAGGCCGGCGGCCAGCAGGATCGCGACCGTGTCGTGAACGCGCTCGCGCAGCTTGGCGGGGTCGTAGTCGACGGTGGTCGCGTGCAGATCGACGATGCAGAAGATCGCGTCGCCGGGGGCCGCGGCCGTCTCCTGCCCGGCGACGTACTGGCGGATTGCGCCGATGTAGTTGCCGAGGTGCTTGCGGCCGGTCGGCTGGATGCCGCTGAAGATCCTCTCGGTGGTCGCGCTCACGGGCGGGGAATGTACCCGCCGCCCGTCGCGCTCCCTTTTCGGCGTGCCCTCAGAGCGAGAGCGAGTGCAGTTCGGCGGCCTTCTCGTCCTCCGCCTTGAGCGCCGACATCACCAGTTCGACGAGCTCCGGCGGCGCCTTCTCGAGCGAGCCGGTGTCGTGCGGCGGCTCTGGGTCGTACTCGATGCCGAGCTGGATCGCTTGGGCCATCAGCTCGGCGCCGGTGAGCCGTTCGACCAGCGTCAGCGCCATGTCGATCCCTGAGGAGACGCCGGCGGCGGTGATGACCTTGCCGCGCTCGACGACCCGCTTGGCGATCGGGACGGCGCCGAGCTCGGCCAGCGCCTCGCGCGCGGCCCAGTGCGTCGTCGCTTCGACCCCGTCCAGGATCCCCGCCTCCGCCAGCATCAGCGATCCGGTGCAGACGGATGTCGTCCATTGCGTGCCGGGGTGCACGTCCGCGATCCAGCGGATGTACGGGTCGCCTTGCTCGAGGTGGTTGCGGGTGCCGACCCCGCCGGGCACGACGATCACGTCCGGCCGCTCGACCTCGGCGAGCGCCCGGTCGGCCATCACCCCGAGGACGCCGCTCTCGGTGCGCTTCTCGCCGGGCTCGGCGGCGCAGATCACGACCTCGGCGCCGGGGAGGCGCGAGAGCACGTCGTAGGGGCCGATCGCGTCGAGCGCGGTGAAGCCGTTGAAGATGGGTATCGCGATCTGCATGGTCTGCTCCTCGGGTCGTGGGGCGGTCTGTTCAGGCGGGAAGCGGGGTTCGGAAGCGGGCGCGGTAGTCACGCGGGCTGACACCGAGGCGCCGGTGGAAGGCGCGGCGCATGACCTCGGCACTGGCGAATCCGCAGCGCGAGGCGACGCTCTCGAGGGAGCCGCCGTCGCTCTCGAGCAGGGCGCGCGCCTGCTCGATGCGGACGCGCTCCACGTACTCGGCGGGGGTCGTCCCGAGCTCGCGGGTGAAGACGCGGCTGCACTGCCGCTCGGAGAGATGCAGGCGGCCGGCGAGAGCGCCGACGCTGAGGTCCCCCTCGGGATGCTCAGCGATCCACGCTTGCAGCTCGCGCAGCGGCGCATCCTCGGCCGTGCCGCGCTCGAGCTGCACGGAGAACTGCGACTGGCCGCCGGGCCTGCGCGCGTAGACGACGAGCATGCGGGCGGTCTGCAGCGCCACCTCGGCCCCGTGGTCCTCCTCGGCCAGCGCGAGCGCGAGGTCCATGCCCGCGGTCACGCCCGCCGAGGTCGATACCGCCCCCTCGCGAATGAAGATCGGGTCGGGGTCCACACGGACCTCGGGGTGGAGCTCCGCGAGCGTCGCGGCATGAGCCCAGTGGGTGGTCGCGCGGAGCCCGTCAAGCAGCCCGGCTTCGGCGAGCAGGAAGGCGCCGCTGCAGACCGAGGCGGTGCGCCGGGCGGTCCCGGCGAGGCGCTGGATGCCACCGACGAGCCGCTCGTCCGCGGCCGCGGCGCGGACGCCGATCCCGCCGGCGACGATCAGCGTGTCGAGGCTCTCGACCTCGCCGATCGCGGCGTCCGCCCGGAAGCTGAGCCCGCTCGAGCTGCGGACGTCCTCGCCGTCGGCGGTGATGCAGAGAAGCGCTGGGACGTCACCGGCGTAGAGGCCCGCCGTGTGCAGCACCTCCCAGGGCCCGGTGACATCGAGCGCCTCGACGCCATCGAAGGCGACGAAGCCGATGCGCGGGCGCGCGGGACGTGATCGCGGCGAGATGGGCGAGTCGGTCATGCGCCGATGATCGGCCGTGGCGCAGCGTCCGTCAAGTCACATATCCCACGATTTCCGTCACCTCCGCCCATCGAACGTCGATTTGCACCCCCTATAGGCATACGCGGTCGACGTTCGGCGAGATGCGGGGCCCCTGGGACGCGTCGGGTAACGCGCTCTCCTCGCGGGCGGACGAATGAGGACCCTGGCGAGATTGGGCGCTCCCCCGGTCAGGGAGCGCGGAGTGGCACCATCCCGACCGTGGGCGAACCGCGCGCCGAGCTGGCCATCCGGGTGACCCCCCGCTCCAGCCGCGAGGGGATCGACGGGGAGCGCGACGGGCGCCTCCTCGTACGCGTCAACGCCCCGCCGGTCGACGGGAAGGCGAACGCGGCGGTCGCCCGGGTGCTCGCGAAGGCGCTCGGGGTCCCGAAGGGACGGGTGAGCGTCGTCCGCGGCGAGCGCTCACGGGACAAGGTCGTGGCGGTCGGCGGGCTCGATGACCACGAGCTGCGCGAGCGGCTCGGGCCCGTCTGAGCTCCCGAGCGCAAGATCGCGTTCGCGGGCGCGCTTGCGGGCGGACCTCGCGGGGTATCGTCGAAACACTGACTTCATGCCGCGCGCGATCTGGACGAGGCTGAGCGCGGCGGGCCGGCGGCGGGCGCGGCGGGCGCCGCTGAGCGCGGCGGCACTCGGTCGGTCGCGGCTCGGTGGCCTTGCGCGGAGGGTCCTCAGGCCCTGCGCGCGAGGGCGTCGGCCAGGGCTTCGGTGATCTCCGCCGGCGTCGGTGGGCAGCCGGGGATACGGATGTCGACATGGAGGATCCGCTCGAGCGGGCCCGCGAGCGCCCCGCGGTCGGCGACGACACCAACGCCGAGCGGGCAATCGCCGAGGGCCGCGACCAGCCGCGGCTCCGGCATCGCCGCGTACGCCGCCCGCAACGGCTCCACCATTCGCGTGGTCACGGGGCCGGTGACGAGCAGGACGTCGGCGTGCCGCGGCGATGCGACGAGGTCTAAGCCGAGCCGCTGCAGGTCGTAGGCGGGGCCGAGGGTGGCGGTGAGCTCGTGTTCGCAGGCGTTGCAGGAGCCGCAATCGACGTGCCGCAGCGCGCACGATCCGATTGCGCCGCTCCGGTCCAGCGCCGCGGTGCGACGCGCTCGCCGCAGTTGCTCGAGAAGGACGAACATCTGCGCCTCAGCGATCCACGCAGGCGTAGCAGAGCTCGAAGCTCTTGTTGATCAGGGGGAAGTCGGGCAGGAGCTCACCCGCAGTCGCCGCAGCCAGCGCGGGCCAGTTGGCGTAGGAGGCGGTGCGGAGGTGGAAGCGCCGTAGTCGCGCCCCATCTCCCTCGACTACGCAGACCGTCTCCCCGCGCGGGCCCTCGACGACCGCGGCACCGACGTCCGCCGCTCCATCGGCGTTCGCCCGCTGCACGGCGGATCCCGCCTCCACCCCACCTTGGAGCAGGTCGTCGAGCGTCTCGAGCGTCGTCGCCAACTCGGCGGCGCGAACCCGCAGCCGCGCGGAGCAGTCACCACTCGGCCGGTCGATCCGGGCCTGGCGGAACGCCGGATAGTGCAGCAGGGGGGCATACGTTCGAGCGTCGCGCTCGACCCCACTGGCGCGTGCGGCCGGACCGACCGCGCCGAGCTCCTCGGCCCGCTCCCGCGAGAGGACCCCGGCGCCGGTGAGCCGCACCTGCACGGTGGCGGCGAAGTCGAGCGCCCGCCAGGCGGCCGCGATGTCGGCCCCCAATTCGCTCAGACGCGCCCTCGCCTCCTCGACCGCGGGCGCTCCCGGAACGATCTCGTTGCCACCGAGCGCCACCGAACCGAACAGGAAGCGGTGCCCGCTCAGCAGGCGGTTGACGGTCAGCGCCCGCTCCTTCAGGTTCGCGAAGGCCATGTTCCCGGCCGCGAATCCGACCCCGGCGCAGATCGCGGCGATGTCGTGGAGATGGTTGTAGAGGCGCTCGAGCTCGATCAGAAGGGTTCGCGCCCGCCGGGTCGGCTCGTCGACGACCGATCCCAGCATCGACTCACAGGCCTGGGCGAATGCCACCGAGTTCGTCACAGCGCATGCTCCGCAAGCGCGTTGGGCGATCGCGATACCAGCCGCGGGCCTCATCCCCTCCGCCGCCCGCTCCAGCCCCCGGTGCTTGTAGAAGAGCTGCGGGTCGACGTGAAGGATCCGCTCTCCGACCACGTGGAAGCGGAAATGACCTGACTCGATGATCCCCGCGTGGACCGGGCCGACCGCCACCTGGTTGACGCCCGCGCCCGCGACGGGCACCGCCCAAGCCGATGACGGCTGGGAGTGGTCGAGCAGCGGCCGGGTCGAGGCGCGGCCCTCGAACTCGATCGCACCAAGGTCGTGCGCCTCCCGCTCATCCCAATCGGCGGCCTCCACGAGGTCGACGACCGAGTCCACGGCGGGAACGTCCCCGGAGGCGAAGGTGCGCAGCAGCAGCTCCTCGTGGCCGTCACCGAAGAGCGCGGACCAGCTCCGCTCGCCCTCGCCGCCCGCGTAAGCGCAGCGGAAGCGGAGCCCCCGGGCGAGGGCGCGCTCGACCTCGCCGCGCCAGCTCGTCGCGGCGACGTACTCGAGCCGCGGACGGGCGGGGCTTCCCTCGCGGCGCATCACGACGGACCTCCGCCCAGTGCCTCGACGAGCTCCGAGCCGGGGAGCAGCATGGTGCCGGCAACCGTGAGCACGAGCATCAGCGCCGCGGACGCGATCGTGAGCACGATCAGGGGGCGGGCGGAGCGACTGGGGCGTCGCCGTGTCCGCGGCTCCCCGAGCATCGCCTCGACGAGCGCGTGAGCGAGGCCGAGGAAGCCGAGCGCCAGCAGCAAAGCGGTGGCCGACGCGGCGAGCGGCATCCCGGCCTCGAATCCTCCGAGCAGGATCATCAGCTCGGAGAGGAAGAGGGGAAACGGCGGCAGCCCGGCCAGCGCGAACAGCGAGACGCCGGTGGCGAGCGCGACGCTCCCGCTACCGCCGGCGAGGCCGACGGCGGGCTTCGTGGCCGCGGCCGGCGTCTGGCGCAGCAACGGTGTCGCGGCGTAGAAGCCGAGCGACTTGGCGATCCCGTGGCCGGCGACGTGGACGACGACGCCGGCGATGGCGATCGGGCTCGCGAACCCGATACCGATGGCGATGATCCCCATGTGCTCGAGGCTCGAGTACGCGAGCAACCGCTTGAAGGGCATCGGACGCCACAGGAACGGGACGGCGACCGCCAGCGAAGCGAGCCCGAAGGCGATGAACGGGATTCGCAACGAGTCGTCGTCAAGCACGCCGCCGAGCGCGAGCTTGGTCCTCCAGGCGATCAGCAGGACCGCCGGCAGCAAGGCGGCGGAAAGCAGGGCGCTCACCGGCGGCGGCGCCTCGCTGTGGGCGTCGGGCAGCCAGCTGTGGACGGGGGCCCAGCCGACCTTCGCCGCGAGGCCGACGACTATGAGGACGAAGGCGACGAGTCCCGCTTCGGCGCTCATCCCCGAGACCTCGTCCGCGAGCGCGGACCAGTCCAGCGCCCCGATCGAGTCCGCGCCGCTCGCGGCGAACACGACGACGATCCCGAGCAGGGTCACGGTCAACCCGAGGGTCGTCAGGACGACGTACTTCCACCCCGCCTCCAGCGCCGCCGGTTTGCCGCTGTAGGTGATGAGGACCGCCGATGCGGCGGTCGTCGCCTCGACCAGCAGCCAGGCGATCCCGAGGTTGTCAGCGAGAGGGACCGCAAGCAGCGCGGCCCAGAACAGGTTGAGCGCGGCCCAGTAGCCGGCTCGTGCCCGCCGCGAGGACGCCGGGCCGCGCGAGGCGTGGTCAAGGAAGGAGTGCGAGTTGAGTGCGCTGAGCGTGCCGACGGCCCCGATGAGCGCGAGGAAGACACCGCCCAAGGGGTCGAGGACGTACCAACGTTCAGCCGCTACCGCCCCCGGCGCATCGGCGATCGCGGCTACCGCCAAGCCCACCGCGAGGCCACCGGTGAGGAGGGCTGACGCTCGCCCGAGGTTGTCGGCGGAGCGCACGGAGCGAACGACGAAGGATCCAGCGGCGCTGAGGAGCGGAATCGCCAGGAGAGCGATCACCAACACTGTCGGGAAGTCAGTCACGGAGACCTCGCAGGAGATCCGTATCGCCACTGCCGAGCTCGCGGTGGATGCGGAAGCTGAACGCGATGACCACCGCTGTGATCGCGACGAGATCGAAGGCGATGCCGAGCTCGATCAGACCAGGGACGCCGCCGGGGATCGAGGCGGCGAGGAGGTAGGCGCCGTTCTCGGCGATCAGCAGACCGATCGCCTGAAAAAGCGTCGGCCGGCGGAGGGCGACAACGGCGATGCCGATAGCCACCAGCGCGATCGCCCCCTGCTCGGCCGCCCGGTCGCCGGTGCCGAGATCGGGAAGCCAGGCGGCAGCTAGGAGCGCGGAACCGGCGACGAGCAGCAGCCGCGCGGACACCGGAAGGGTTGCGGCGACGGGCCGCGGCTCCGGGGTGCGGCGCCGCAGCAGGGCGAGCAGCGCCGGCAGGCTGATGCCGCGAAGCACGAGCGCAACGGCGGCCAGCGAGCTCTCCCCGTAGCCCGTCGACACGGCGATCGCACCCATGCCGAGAGCGAGCGACTGCAACGCGAACAGGGCGATGGCAGAGCGGCGCCGCCGGACCAGGGCGATCAACAGGCCGCATCCCACCGCCAGGCCGATCAGGAAGCCGCTCACGCCAGCACCCCGCCGACGGTGGCGACCACTCCGGCCGTCGCGATCAGGGAGCACGCCAGGAGCAGCCCCGGGACGCGGAGGATCCGCATCTTCGCCTGCGCCGTCTCGGTGATCGCCAGCGCGGCGACGAGCGCGGCGAGGCCGATCACGAGCGACCCGAGACGCAGCCAGAGCCCACCGGAATGCGGTAGGAAGAGCTCGGCCCCGACGACTAGGAAGATCCAGTGGCGCGCCGCCGCCGACCACTGCAGGAGCGCGAGATCGCGCCCGGCGTACTCCAGCAGCGGACCCTCGTGGATCATCGTCAGCTCGAGGTGCGTGTCGGGGTTGTCGACGGGCTGGCGACCGGTCTCGGCGACGATGACGACCGCGAACGCGATCGCCGCACACCAGTGGCCCGCCGAGCTCCACGGCTCCCACCCGTCGGCCGCGTCGCTCATCGCCGCCAGGCTCGTGCTCGCGGCGGGGATGGCCGCGACGACGAACGCCAGCACGGCGAGCAGCTCCACGTACACCGCGATCGTCAGGTCACGCGCAGCGCCCATGAGCCCGAACCCCGTGCCCGTATCCCAGGCGGAAGCCGTGAGGGCGAAGCGGGCGACCGCGAGCAGCGCCAGCAGGACGATGGCGTCGTCGCCGAACCCCCAGGGCGAGGGAACGCCGGCCACGGGGACGACCAGGACCGCGATCGCGGTAGCGGCGGCGACCAGCGGCGGCGCCAGCTCGTAGAGCGGACCCGCTCCGTCGGGATCGACGGCGCTCTTGCCCCAGAGCCTGCGGAGCTCGCGGTACGGCTGCAGCGGCGAGGGCCCACGCCGCCCCTGCAAGCGCGCCTTCGCGGTCTGGATCGATCCGACGAGCAGCGGCCCGAGCAGCAACCCACCGAGGAGCTGGACGGCGGCGGCGGCGATCACTGGAGCACCCCGAAGCGGAGGACCGCGAGAGCCACGAGCAGGGCGCCGAGGAGATACCCGGCGTAGGTGCGAACGCTGCCGGACTGCATGCGTCGCGCGACGACGGCCGCGGCGAGCGCGAATCGCCGAACCGGCCGGTAGACCTCCGTGTCGAAGCGGTGAGGCACCCGCCCGGCGTAGGTCACGGCATCGGTGATCCCCGCCGAGCGTTCGACGACGACCGACCGCTCCGGCCTCAGCAGGGGCGCGAGTACGAGCTGGAGGGGCTTCGTGAAGCCGGCCGAGGTCCACGCGAACGCCTGGTCGGGTTCCTGCCCGCAGATCCAGACGGGAGCGCGCTCGGCCCGGGAGCGGCCGCGAGCGAGCGTGAGGACGGCGGTGAGTACGACGATCCCCGCGAGGAGCGCCGGCGCCGGCAGCGAGCCCGTCCCCGGGAGGTCGAGTCCGCCCGTCACCGCCATCGCCGGAGCCGGGCCGAGAGGCCACAGTCCCGCGAGCGCGGGAACCAGCAGGCCCGGTACGGCGCCGGCCACGACGCACAGCGCCGCGAGCGCGGCGGCCGGTGCCCGCATACCCGTCGCCGGGTCACAGGCGTCGCCGGCCTCGCGACGGCGCGGCGCTCCCAGGAGCAGCAGACCTGCGGCCTTGGCGAAGCAGAGCAAGGCGAGAGCCGCCGTCGCGGCCAGCGCGGCGGCGCAGACGGCGGCGAGAACGGCGATCCCATCGGCTGCCGTGATCGTCAGCTCGATCAGGGCCCTGATCGCCATCCACTCGGCCGCGAAGCCGACGAGCACCGGCAGCCCGGCCATCGCCCCCGCGCCGACCAGGAACGCACTCCCCGTCCAGGGCATCAGCCTCAGCAGCCCGCCGAGCGCATCGAGATCGACCGATCCCGTCGCGCGCTCCACCGTGCCGGCGAGAAGGAAGAGCATCCCCTTCGTCGCAGCGTGACCGAGCGCCTGCAGGAGCGCCCCGGCGAAGGCGATCGCGGCCCAACCGCCCTCACCCGCGTCGGCGAGCAGGATCGCCGCGGCCAAGCCGATCACGACGATGCCCACGTTCTCGATGGAGCTGAACGCGAGCAGCCGCTTCAGGTCACGCTGCAGGAGCGCGTAGACGATGCCCCCGAGCGCCGACAGCGCACCGAGCGACAGCAGAACCAGGCCCGCCCAGGCGGGAGCCGGCGCCACCCAGTCGAAGAGGACTCGGATCAGCCCGTAGAGGGCGACCTTGATCATCGCCCCCGACATCAGCGCCGAGAGGAACGCGGGCGCGACGGGATGTGCGCGCGGCAGCCAGGAGTGGAAGGGCATCAGACCGGCCTTGGTGCCGAAGCCGATGATGGCGCCGGCGATCACGGCGGCCTGGCCACCCGTCCCGAGGTCCGCGAGGCCGGGGGCGGAGAGGCCGCCGGCGGCGGCGAGCAGCAGCACCGCGACCCAGACGCCCACGCCGCCCATGTGAGTGACCGCGACGTAGACGAACACGGCGCTCCTGACGCCCGCCTCGTCGCGGGCGAGCAGGATCGCGGCCGCCGGGAGCAGCGTCATCAGCTCCCACGCGGCGAGGAAGGTCACCGGGTCGCGGGCTGCGAGGAACAGCGCCATCGACGCGACGAAGAGGGCCGTGAGAGCGGCGAGCGCCGTGGCGTGCCGCGAGCCGCGGAGATAGGTCCGCGCGTACAGGAGGGCGGGAACCGCGACCAGCGCGAGCAGCGCGAGGAAGATGCCGCTGAGGCCGTCGACGCCGAGCGCGGGCTCGACACCGTCGGAGAACCCGTCGACCCCCAGCCTGTCACCCGTCGCGACGACGGCGACCCCGAGACACCCCGCCACCGCGGAGCCGACAGCGGCGAGGAGCAGGATCAGCCCGGCGGCCCAGCTGCGGCTGTGACTGTTGCCGTCGCTGCTCAACCGGGGATGCCGGCCGCAGGTAGGCGGGTCGCGGCGCTCACCGGCGCCTGTCGGATTCGGCCCCCAGCTCCCCGAGCAGAACCTGCGTCCCCTCGTAGTGGCTGGCGAGGATCTCTCGCGCCACTTCGAGGAGCTCGAACATCCGCGGGTCCTTGACGCTGTAGTAGACGCTGGTGCCGTCGCGCCTGCTCTCGAGCACGCCGAGGCGACGGAGGGTTCCGAGATGCTGGGACGTACCGCTCGACTCGATGCCGAGGGCGCCCTGCAGGTCGCCGACCGAGCGCTCGCCCTCCCGGAGCAACTCGAGGATCCGCACCCGCGCCGGATGGCCGAGCACGCGGAAGAACTCGGCCTTCACACGGTGGATGGGCTGCGAGCCGGCATCGGCTGCCGCGGAGAAGGTGGTGAGGCTGCTTTCGGCCGGTGCCATAGGTTTCAGAATAGCTGAATCTTCAAATATCTGAATATTTGACGGATATGTGCACATAGACGCAGAGAACCCGGGATCCGCAAGATCGCGTTCGCGGGCGCGCTTGCGGGCGGACCTCGCTGGGTATCGTCGAAACACTGACTTCATGCCCCGCGCGATCTGGACAGGCTCGATCTCCTTCGGACTGCTGAACGTCCCCGTCCGCCTGTACTCGGCGGTCTCGAGCCGCTCGATCCGCTTCCGGGAGCTGCGCGAGAAGGACGGCTCGCGCGTCCGCCACAAGCGCGTCGCCGAGGAGGACGGCGAGGAGGTCGCCTACGACGAGATCGTCAAGGGCTACGAGATCGCCCCCGACCAGTACGTCGTGATGACCCGTGACGAGCTCGAGGCACTCGACCCGAAGCGGTCGAAGACGATCGAGATCGAGGACTTCGTCGATCTCGATCAGATCGACCCCATCTACTTCAACCAGCCCTATTACATCGGCCCCGCGCAGGGGGCCGAGCGCGCCTACGCCTTGCTTGCGCAGGCCATGGCGGAGCAGCGCAAGGTCGCAATCGCGCGCTTCGTGATGCGCAACAAGGAGAGCCTCGCCGCGATCCGCACCAGCGCCGACGGCGAGGTGCTGACACTGGCCACCATGCGCTTCGCCGACGAGGTCGTCCCCACCTCCGACCTCGAGGACGTGCTCGGCGAGAGCGAGGACGTCGAGCCGCGCAAGCGCGAGATCGAGATGGCGAAGGCGCTGATCGACTCACTGGCCACCGACTTCGACCCGAGCTCCTACCGCGACGAGTACCGCGAGGAGCTGATGTCGCTGATCGAGCGCAAGGCCGAGGGCAAGTCGATCGTCTCCGCCGACTCGGAGGCGCCGAAGCCGACCAAGGCGCCCGACCTGATGGCGGCGCTCGAGGAGTCGCTCGCCGCGATCAAGGGCGAGGAGCTGAGCGGCGGCGCGAAGAAGCCTTCATCCACTGCGAAGAGGAAGCCGTCTCCCTCGCGCTCCTCCGACTCCAAGTCCTCCACCGCGAAGGCGAAGAGCAAGTCGAAGGCCAAGGCCGCGAAGTAGACGTCGACGGCCGTCGGCTGTCGCTGACCAACCTCGACAAGGTGCTGTACCCGGAGGTCGGGTTCACCAAGGGCGAGGTGATCGACTACTACGCGCGGATCGCACCGGTGATGCTGCCGCACCTGCGGGGCCGCCCGGTCACCCTGATCCGCTTCCCCAACGGCGTCACGGGCAAGCACTTCTACGAGAAGAACAGCCCCTCCCACCGGCCCGACTGGGTCGGGACCGCGACCGTCTGGGCCGGTGACCGGGCCGGAAACATCGACTTCACCCTGGTCGAGGAGCGGGCGACGCTGGTCTGGCTCGCGCAGCTCGCCGCCCTGGAGCTGCACCCCTCCCTGTCGCTCGCCGCCGACATGGACCGGCCGACGGTCCTCGCCTTCGACCTCGATCCCGGCCCTCCGGCGACGATCGTCGAGTGCTGCCGGGTGGCGCTGCTGCTGCGGGAGCTGTTCGGGAGCTTCGGCCTCGATTGCCTCCCCAAGAGCTCGGGTTCGAAGGGCATGCAGGTCTACGTGCCGCTGAACTCCGGGGTCACCTACGAGACCACCAAGCCCTATGCCCGCACCGTCGCACAGGCCCTCGAGGCCGCCGAGCCGGGCCTCGTCGTCTCGCGGATGACCAAGGACCTCCGGGCCGGCAAGGTCTTGGTCGACTGGAGCCAGAACACGGCTTCAAAGACCACGGTCGCCGCCTACTCGCTCAGGGCACGCGAGGCCCCGACCGTCTCGACGCCGCTGCGCTGGGAGGAGGTCGAGGCGGCGTCGGAGGCCGAGGATCCGGACCTGCTCCGGTTCGACTCCGCCGCGGTCCTCGCGCGGGTCGACGAGCTCGGCGACCTCTTCGCGCCCGTGCTCGAGCTCGAACAGGAGCTGCCGGCGGCCCCGGGCTGAGCCATCGCGGCGGGCTCGGACGACGACGCTCCGAGACGCCGCCTCCGAGCTCGGGACCCGGAGCCCGAACGGGGGCCGGCTCCAGCTAGAGCCTGGCGTCCTCAGTCCGTCAGAGGTTGGCGGACGACCGGCTGGCGGGTCGCCTTGACCTCGTCAAGCCGCCGCACGGGCGTCGTGTACGGCGCGTTGCGAAGGATCTCAGGGTCCTCCTCGGCCTCCGCGAGGATCGACTCGAAGGCGTCGGCGAGGCGATCCAGTGATTCGCGGGCCTCGGTCTCGGTCGGCTCGACCATCAGCGCCTCGTCGACCAGCAGCGGGAAGTAGACGGTCGGCGGGTGCATCCCGTGGTCGAGCAGGCGCTTGGCGATGTCGAGCGTCTTCACGCCGAGCTCCTTCTTCGCCCCGGTTCCGGAGAGGACGAACTCGTGCATCGGCCGCCGGTCGAAGGCGACCGGCAGGTACTTGCCGGCGCGGCCTTCCCGCATCCGCGCGAGCAGGTAGTTGGCGTTGAGCACGGCCGTCTCCGACGCCTCGGCGAGGCCGTTGCCACCGAGGCTGAGGATGTAGGCGTAGGAGCGCACGAAGACGCCGAAGTTGCCCTGGAAGCCGCGCAGACGCCCGATCGAGCCGGGGTGCTCGGCGCTGCCGCGGAGCTCGAAGCGCGGCGGCCCACCGTTGCTCGGCTCGACGCGCTCGATGCGAGGGATCGGCAGGAAGGGCTCGATGCGCTCGGAGACCGCGATCGGGCCCGAGCCGGGGCCGCCGCCGCCGTGGGGCTGGCTGAACGACTTGTGGAGGTTGACGTGGACGATGTCGAAGCCCATGTCGCCGGGGCGGGAGTGGCCCATGATCGCGTTCAGGTTCGCGCCGTCGTAGTAGAGGGTCCCCCCCGCCTCGCGGACGATCCCGGTGATCTCGGCGATGTTGCCGTCGAAGAGCCCGAGCGTGTTCGGGTTGGTCAGCATCAGGCACGCGGTGCGCTCGTCGGCCTTCGCACGCAGATCGTCGAGATCGACGCCGCCCTCTTCGTTGGTCGCGACCTTGACGACCTCGTAGCCCGCCATCGTCACCGAGGCCGGGTTGGTGCCGTGCGCGGTGTCGGGCGTGAGGACCTGGGTCCGCTGCTCCTCCTCGCCGTGCGCGGCATGGAACGCGCGCGTCAGCAGCAGGCCGGCGAGCTCGCCGTGGGAGCCGGCCGAGGGCTGGAGGCTGACGTGCGGGAGCCCGCAGATCTCACTCAGCGCCCGCTCCAGCGACCACATCAGCTCCAGCGCGCCCTGGGCGCGAGCCGGATGCTGAGCCGGATGGAGGCGAGCGTGTCCGGGCAGCGCCGCGACCCGCTCGTTCAGGCGCGGGTTGTGCTTCATCGTGCAGGAGCCGAGCGGGTAGATGCCGGAGTCGAGGTCGAAGTTGCGGCGCGAGATCCGGTTGTAGTGGCGGACGATCTCCGGCTCCGAGATCTCGGGCAGCCGCGCCGGCTGAGAACGCAGCAGGCCGGCCGGGATCAGCTCCTCGATCGGCGTCTCCTCCTGCGGTACGCCCGCGGCCGGGATCGCCGCGGCGCGGCGCCCCTCGACGGAGCGCTCGAAGATCGTCGTCGCGCGGTCGCGCTGCATCGGCGTCTCGATCGCGGCGGAGGTGGGGGGAGCGGAGCTCACGAGACGCCTCCGGCGACCGCGGCCTCCGCGCTCCCGCCGGCACCGTTACCGGCGGCCGCGGCGCCAACCGCCTCTGCGAGCGCATCAGCCAGCAGATCGATGTGCTCCTTGGTGCGCTGCTCGGTGATCGCGATCAGCAGGCCGTTTCCGTACTCGAGATCGAGAGGCACCCCGGCGGCGATGCCGCGGCTCGCGCAGTGCTCGAGGACGCCCTCGACGTCGGCGTCGAAGGTGATCGCGAACTCGCGCACCACCGGAGCGTCGTGCAGGAGCTCGACCCCGTCGATCGCCGCGAGACGGCCCTTCGCGTAGGCGGTGCGGCGCACGAGAAGCTCGCCGAGCTCAACCATCCCGCGGGCCCCGAGCCAGCTCAGGTAGATGATCCCACCGAGAGCGTTGAGCGCCTGCGCGGTGCAGATGTTGTGGGTCGCCTTCTCGCGGCGGATGTGCTGCTCTCGGGTCTGCAGCGCGAGGACGAAGCCGCGGCGGCCGTCGACGTCGGTCGTCTCCCCCGCGATCCGCCCGGGCATGCGGCGGATCTGCTCCTCGGTCGCGCAGAAGAAGCCGAAGGAGGGACCACCGAAGTCGAGGCGGTTGCCGAGCGGCTGGCCCTCGCCGACGGCGATGTCGACGCCGCACTCGCCGGGAGTGCGGAGGATCCCGAGCGCGATCGGGTCGCAGGAGGCGACGAGCAGCGCGCCGGCGTCGTGGACGATGGCGGCGAGGCGCTCGAGGTCCTCGACGCCGCCGACGAAGCTCGGGTACTGGACGAAGACGGCGGCGGTGTCCTCACCGATGGCGGCGGCGAGCGCGTCGGCGTCGGTGACCCCGTCGACCAGCGGCACCTCGGTGACGTCGGCCGGGAAGCCCGCGGCGTAGGTGCGGACGGTCTCCCGCGAGTCGGGGTGGAGACCCTGGGAGACGACAAGGCCGCGGCGCTTGGTCGCGCCGATCGCCAGATAGGCGGCGGCCGCGACGGTCGACGGGCCCTCGTAGAGGCCGGCACTCGAAAGCGGCAGGCCCGTGAGCTCCGTCATCGCGGTCTGGAACTCGAACATCACCTGCAGCCCGCCCTGCGAGATCTCCGGCTGGTAGGGCGTATAGGGGGTCAGGAACTCCGAGCGCGACGTGATCGCGTCGACGATCGCCGGCACGTAGTGGTCGTACATGCCCGCGCCGAGGAAGCAGATCTCCGACTCGGCGTCGGCGTTGCGGGAGGCGAGCTCGCGCATGCGCCCGTAGACCTCGGCCTCGGTGAGGCCGTCGGGGAGATCGAGTGGCCGGTCCATGCGGACCTCGGCGGGGACGCCGTCGAAGAGCTCCTCGACGGAGTCGACGCCGATCGCCGCGAGCATCGCCGCGCGGTCGGCGTCGGTTGTCGACGTGTAGCCGCTCACGCGGCCGATGGTAGAGAGCGGCTCAATCGAGCAGGTCGCGATAAGCCGCAGAATCCAGCAACGAGTCGAGCTCGGAGGGGTCGCTGAGCTTGACCTTGACCATCCAGCCCTCGCCGTAGGGGTCGGTGTTGATCAGCTCCGGGTTGGTGTCGGCGGCTTCGTTGACCGCCGTGATCTCACCGCTGAGGGGGGCGATCACGTCCGAGACCGCCTTCACCGACTCGACCTCGGTGTACGGCTCGTCCTTCGTGACGGTCGCGCCCACCTCGGGGGGATCGAAGAAGACGACGTCGCCGAGGGAGTCCTGGGCGTACCAGGTGATGCCGAAGGTGGCCTCCTCCCCGTCGACCCGCGCCCAGTCGTGCTCGGGGTGGTAGCGGAGATCCTCGGGGTAGCTCGCTTCGGCCATCGGTCGATCTGGTCCTTTCTCAGCTCTTCTTCGTCGGGTCGTACAGGGGCTTGCTTCTGATCTCCGCCTCGCGCACGCGGCCGCGGACGTCGATCTCGATCTCGCGACCCGGCTCGGCCAGGTCGGAGCGAACGTATCCCATCCCGATGCCGATACCGAGCGTGGGCGAGAAGGTGCCGCTGGTGACGGTCCCCGCCGGCTCCCCTGCGGACAGGATCGGGTTGCCGGCGCGGGGGATGCCGCGGCCCTCGATCACGAACGCGGCGAGCTTCTCGGCGGTGCCCTCGGCCCGAGCCCTGGCGACGGCCTCCGACCCCGCGAAGCCCGTCTCCTCCTTGCAGCACCAGCCGAGGCCGGCCTCGATCGGGTTGCGGTCCGGCCCCATGTCGTTGCCGTGCAGGTGGAAGCAGACCTCGAGGCGAAGGGTGTCGCGGGCGCCGAGCCCGCACGGCGTAACGCCGGCGGCGAGCAGCTCGCGCCAGATCGCCGGCGCGTCGTCGGCTGCGCAGATGATCTCGACGCCGTCCTCGCCGGTGTAGCCGGTGCCGCAGACGAGACACTCACGGCCCGCCACCTCGAGGGTCGCCGTGTGCATCCGCGCCGGCAGCTCGGCTGAGGCGAGCCCCGCGACGGCGGCGCGGGCCTCGGGACCCTGCACGGCGATCATGCCGTGGTCAGCCGCGATGTCGGCGACCTCGACGCCGAAACCCGCGGCGATCTCGCGGAAGCGGGCGAGGTCGGACTCGTGGTTGGCGGCGTTGGAGACGGTCAGGTAGGAGCCGTCGCCGAGTAGGTAGCTGAAGAGGTCGTCGAGGATCCCGCCGTCGTCGGCGCAGAGGCAGGAGTACTGGGCGCCGCCGGGCTCCAGCTTGGCCACGTCGTTGCTCACGGCCCGCTGCAGGAAGGCGAGAGCGTCGGGTCCGGAGGTTGAGATCTGGCCCATGTGGGAGACGTCGAACATCCCGGCGCGTTCGCGGACCGCCTCATGCTCAGCGGCCACCCCCTCGTACTGGACCGGCATCTCCCAGCCCGCGAACGGCACCAGCCTCGCGCCCGCGGCCACGTGCTCGTCGTAGAGCGACGTCCGTCGCAGGTCGGTCGGTTCGTCCACGGCAGGCAGGCTAGCTAGGCTCGGTCGATGCAGCTCATCAGCAGCTCGAGCGAGGACTGGCGCGCGGAGCTCGGCCCGCCCTGGAGCCGCCCACCGGCGGGAACCCTTGACCGGCTCGTCGTCGAGTCGGAGCTGCTCGCCGGCAACCCGCTCGGCGATCCGGTCAGGCGCCCGCTCTGGGTCTACCGGCCGCCGGGCGTCGAGCTCGACCACCCCCGCCCGCTACCCGTCATCTACGTCATCCAGGGCTTCACCGGCCAGCTCGACATGTGGGCGAACCGGACGTTCCGCGAGCCGACCTACCTGGAGCGGATCGACGCGATGTTCGCGAGCGGTGACTGTCCCGACGCGCTCGTCGTGATGGTCGATTGCTGGACGGCGTACGGCGGCTCGCAGTTCCTCGACTCGATCGGGACCGGCCGCTACCAGTCCTACATGTGCGACGAGATCGTCCCCTTCGTCGACTCGCGCTACCCAACCGCAGCCGACCGCGACCACCGCGGGATCACCGGCAAGTCGTCCGGCGGATACGGCGCGATGGTCGTGCCGATGATGCGGCCCGACGTCTTCTCGGCGCTGGCCTCCCACGCCGGCGACGCGCTCTTCGAGCTCTCGATGACCCCGAGCATCGCCGCGGCCACGCGCACCCTGCGCGATGACTTCGACTCCTCGTGGGACGTCTACTTCGCCGAGCTCGCGAAGGGACCCGACCCGTTCGACTTCGGCCGTTACGCCGGGCCGCTCGAGATGTACGGGTACGCCGCCGCCTACTCGCCCGACACCGAGCACCCGGGCAAGGCGCTGCTCCCGTTCCGGATCGAGGACGCGGGCCTCGTCCCTGAGATCTGGGAGCGGTGGCTGGCCCACGACCCCGTCTACATGGCGGCCCGCCACGCCGACGCGCTGCGGTCGATGCGGCGCATCTACCTCGATGCCGGCCGCGGCGACGAGTACTACCTCGACCTCGGCGCGCAGGCGTTCTCACGCGAGCTGACGAAGCTCGGCGCCGAGCACACACTCGAGCTCTTCGACGGCAAGCACGGCGGGATCACCTACCGCTACCCGGGCGCGATCCGGGAGCTGGTCGTCGCGTTGAGCGACTGATATCGGGGCCGCAGCCTCGGCGCTAGTCCCGCAGGAAGGGCGGGATGTCGATGTCGTCGTCGGAGACCTCGAGCTGGCGGATCTCCCGGTCGCTCGGAGGCTTGACGCCGCGGCGGCGGCTGCGGCGGCGGATCGCCTCCGGACGGCGGGCGAGAAGCTCGAAGCCCTCGAAGCCGGTCGCGATGGCGGTGACGCGAAGCGCGTCGCCCATCGAGTTGTCGACGACGGCGCCGAAGATGATGTTCGCACCCTTGTCGGCCGTGGAGGCGACCACCTCGGCAGCCTCGTTGACCTCGAAGAGGCCCATGTCCTCACCGCCGGTGATGTTGAGGAGCATCCCGGTCGCGCCGTCGATGGCGGACTCGAGCAGCGGCGAGGAGATCGCCTCGCGGGCCGCGTCGGTGGCGCGGCTCTCGCCGGCGGCGGTGCCGATGCCCATCAGGGCGGAGCCGGCGTCGGACATGATCGCCCGCACGTCGGCGAAGTCGAGGTTGATGAGGCCGGGGACGGTGATCAGGTCGGTGATGCCCTGGACGCCCTGGCGAAGGATGTCGTCCGCCTTGCGGAAAGCCTCGCTGATAGGCTCCCGGCGCTCGACGATCGTCAGCAGCTTCTCGTTCGGGACGATGATCAGGGTGTCGACCTCGCCGCGCAGCTTCTCGATGCCCTCGAGCGCCTGCTGCATCCGCCGGGCGCCCTCGAACTCGAACGGCTTCGTGACCACGCCGACGGTGAGCGCGCCGATCTCCTGCTTGGCGATCTCGGCGATGACGGGGGCGGCGCCGGTGCCGGTGCCGCCGCCCTCACCGGCCGTCACGAAGACCATGTCGGCGCCCTTCAGCGCCTCCTTGATGTCGTCGCGGCTCTCCGCCGCAGCGCCCGCCCCCACCTCGGGCTGACCGCCGGCGCCGAGGCCGCGCGTGAGCTCCTGGCCGATCGCAAGCTTGACGTCCGCCTCACACGCGCGCAGCGCTTGCGCGTCGGTGTTGACAGCGAGGAACTCGACCCCCTTGAGGCCGGCGTCGACCATGCGCGAGACGGCGTTGGTCCCGCCACCGCCGGCGCCGACGACCTTGATCACGGCGAGGTAGCTCGAAGCCTCCATGTGGGGTTCACATCCCTTTCTGATTCCGTCCGGGGGTTGAGTGAGAGTTGAGAGTTTGGACGTTTGCTCCCGTTAAACCGCAGGAAAAGTAAGCGAACCCTGGGTGGGTGTCAACGCGCGGTCGAGGGCGCTGCAAGATCGCTGTCTCAAGCAGGAATTGAGACTTGGGCAGATCTCAAGGCTGGATCGAGGGTTGCGAATCAGCCCGCGACGGGCCTCGAAGGCGCCGAGACGTCCAGGTAGTTGGCGCTCGTGAAGCTCGGATCGGCCAGCACCGCGGCGACCGCCTTCCACTTCAGATCCGAGCGGGAGGAGTCCCCGAAGCGAACCTCGACACCGCCGTTCAGCGTCGCCACCGGGCCCAGCTTCTTGTCGATCGCGACGCTCTCGACCTG
Organism: Thermoleophilales bacterium; assembly: GCA_020636895.1. GTDB lineage: Bacteria > Actinomycetota > Thermoleophilia > Solirubrobacterales > 70-9 > RHKX01. The sequence goes on from JACJWZ010000001.1 coordinate 1,351,772, forward strand.
CGGTGCCAGCACCGCCGGGGCCCCGCCGAGCACCTCCGCCGCGCCAAGGGCATCTCCGCTCACACGATCTCCTGAGGAGGCGGCAGCGGCGTCGATCGTCGGCAGACCGTCGGGGCGGTCGACCCCGGTCTGCAGCACCGTGCCGTCGCCGGCAACCACCATGCCTCCGTCGTCGTCGATGTAGCCCGCGGGCCTGCGCAGATCAACCGTGACGGTCATCCCGTGAGGGAAGTCGGCGCTCGCCTCGACCGCGGCCACCGACGGCTCGTCGGCGACCGCCGCGCGCAGGGCGTCGACGTCGACGTCGAGCGTGCTCTGCCCCTCGGCGGCGGATTCGAGGGCGGCCGCCACAGCGGCATCGTGCTCGGCTCCGACGACGTTGACGTCGTCGACCCGGACGAAGGACGAGTCGCGGAACCAGAGCATGTAGCCCGCGACGAGGGCGGCCATGATCAACGCCGCCGCGATCACCCGGCGGCGGAGGATGTGCCAGCGGGGCATCCGCGGCAGGCGGAAGGCGGGAAGGCGCGAGAGGACCCGGACGCCCATCAGCCGAGCTCCCAGCCGGCGGGCCACTCGACCTCGCCGAGTACCTGGACCTCGGGCTCCAGCACCACCCCGCACATCTCGAACACGCGGCGGCGGCCCTGCGACATCAACTCGAGGATGTCAGCGGTCGTCGCCGCGCCCATGTTCTCGACGAAGTTCGCGTGCTTGGGAGAGAAGCGGGCCCCGCCGACGGTCAGCCCCCGACAGCCGGCGGCGTCGAGGAGCACTCCGGCGGAACGACCCTCTGCGCGCGGGTCGTCGGGGTTCTTGAAGGTCGAGCCGAAGGTCTTGATGCCCGAGGGCTGCGCCTCCCGGCGCTTGCTCCGCATCCCGGCGAGCGTCGCCTTGACGTCTTCGGGCACGGCCGGAGACAGCGCGAAGGAGGCGGCGGAGACGATCTCGCCCTCCCTCAGGTTCGAGCGCCGGTAGGAGAAGCCCAGGTCGGCGGGGACGCGGCGGTCCCTGCCCGCGCCGGTGCAGATGTCGACCCACTCGAGGGTTCGCGCGAGCTCGCCGCCGTAGGCGTTCGCGTTCATGCGGACCGCCCCGCCGACGCTGCCGGGGATGTTGACCCCGAACTCGAGGCCCGAGAGCCCCCACCCAGCCGACTTCGCCGCAGCCGACGGCAGGCGGGCGCCGCCACCGCAGAGCACGCGGTCGCCATCGCGCTCGATCGTCGCGAGATCACGGTCCAGCTTCAGCACAAGTCCTCGAAATCCGTCGTCCGATATGAGGAGGTTCGATCCCGAGCCGACCACTCCTACCTGGGCTTGCTCGTCTTCTGCGAACGCGAGCAGCTCGAGCAGCTGCTCCTCGGTCCCGGCGCGGGCGAACATGTCGCCGCTGCCGCCCGCCCGGACGGTGGTCAGCCGGGCCAGGGGGAAATCGCGCTCGAGGCCCTCGGGGTAGCTCACGAGTGCCTCCCAGCCTCAGCCGCGACGAGCCGCTCGGCGACCTTGACGACATCACCGGCACCGATCGTGACGACGATGTCACCGACCCCGATGCTCTCGTCGGTAGCGAGGGCGGCGGCCGCAGCGTCAAGCCCGCCGAGCCAGCGGACCCGCTTGCCGGGCGCGGCGTCGGCGGCGGCCTCGGCAACCTGCAACCCGCTTACGCCCTCGAGCTCGCCGACCGGCTGCTCGCGGGCCGGGTAGACGTCGAGCACGGCGACCTCGTCGGCGAGAGCCAACGCCCGGCCGAAGCGAGGTGCGAGCGCCTTCGTCCGCGAGTAGAGGTGCGGCTGGAAGACGGCGATCAGACGCCCTCCCTGCGGTCGCGGCAGCTCGCGCAGGGCGCGCAGGGACGCCTCGACCTCGGTCGGGTGATGGGCGTAGTCGTCGTAGACGAGGGCGCCGCGGTGCTCCCCCTTGCGCTCGAGCCGGCGCGCCATCCCGGGGAAGGAGGCGAGCGCGGAGATCAGCTCCTCGATCGGCGGCAGCACCGGATCCAGCCGCCGCGCCTCGATCAGGGCGGCGATGGCGCACGTCGCGTCGATGACGTTGTGGCGGCCCGGGATGGCGAGGCGAACCCGCTGCTCGCCGGCCTCCGCCGAGATCAGCGTGAAAGTGCTGCCACCCTCCGCCGGCTCGATGTCCGTCGCGAGCACGGTGGCCGCGGCCGGGGGTGGGGCGCCTGGTTCGCTCAGCGCGAAGGTGGAGATGGAACCCGCTGCGTCGAGGGCGGCGAGCTCGGGCCCGGAAGGACGGACCACCGAGGCGGCCGGCCCCGTGAACTTCGCGAATGCGGCGATCAGCTCGCGCTCCCCGCCCCAGTGCGAGTGGTGGTCGAGCTCGACGTTGGTCACCGCGGCGACCTCCGGCGCGAGCTCGAGGAAGCTGCCGTCGCTCTCGTCCGCCTCGGCGACGATCCACTCCCCCGCCCCCCAGCCCGCGTTGGCGGGGGCGCCTTCGGGGCCGGCGCCGGGAAGCTCCCCACCGAGCAGGAAGGCCGGCTCGGCACCGGCCCTGCTCAGGCAGTGGGCGAGCATCCCCGAGGTGGTGGTCTTGCCGTGCGCGCCCGCGACAGCGATCAGGCGCTTGGTGGCGCAGAGCTCGGCGAGGAGCTGCCCGCGGTGGATCTCGCGCTGGCCGCGCTCGCGGGCCCGGAGGAGCTCGACGTTGTCGTCGGGAACCGCGGTCGAGACGACGACGTCGGCGCCCGGGGGAACGGCGTCGGCGTCGTGGCCGATCAGCGGGTCGATGCCGGCGGCGCGCAGGCGCGCGACGTAGCCCGACTCCGAGCGGTCGGAGCCGCTGACCCGCGCGCCGAGGGCGTGACAGGCGAGCGCCAGGGTGCTCATGCCGGCGCCGCCGATCGCGATGAAGTGGAGCTCGCGGTCGGCGAAGGACGCCTCCGTAGCAGTGGCGGCGCCGCTCACACCAACGCCCCCAAGACTTCGTCGGCGATCCGCTCGGCGGCATCCGGCTTGGCGAGCGCCAGCGAGGCGGCAGCCATCGAGGCAAGCGCAACGGGATCGGAGAGCAGCTCCGAGAGCTCGGTGGCGAGGCGCTCAGGGGTCAGCTCGGCGTCCTCGACCACGCGGGCCGCCCCCGCCTCCTCCATCCAGCGCGCGTTTGTGTGCTGGTGCATCGCCGAGGCGTACGGATACGGGACGAGGACGGCGGGCTTGCCGGCGGCGGTGAGCTCGAAGACCGAGCCGCCCGAGCGCGCGAGCACCAGATCGACGGCGGCGAGGGCGTCCCCGAGGTCGGGTTCGTACTCGAGCAGCGTGTATCGATCGGCGTCTTCGAGCTTGGCGGCGAGCTCGGGGTAGTCGCGCGAGCCGGCTATGTGAAGGACGTGGAAGGGATGTTCAGCCGCGGCTCCCCCCGGCCCGAAGGCGTCAGCGGCGGAGCGGTTGATGGTCAGGGCGCCGAGGCTGCCGCCGAAGATCAGCACGGCCGGGGCCTCCGCGGGAATGCCGAAGCGTCGCCGGGCGGCGTCGCGATCGGCGTTCAGGATCGCCTTGGGCACCGGCCGTCCGGTGACGAGGTAGCGGGCCCCTTCGAGACCCTCGATCGGGAAGGCGAGGCAGACGCGGCGGGCGCGCGAGGCGAGCAGCTTGTTCGCCATGCCGAGGTGGCTGTCGGCCTCGGTGAGCACGATCGGCAGCCGCATCGAGCGGGCTGCCGCCCCGACCGGGGCCGCCACGTAGCCGCCACCCCCCATGACCACGTCGGCGCGCCTGCGGCGGAGCAGCCGCCGGGCGACCGGGACCGCGGCGCCGGCCCGCGCCAGGGCCGCCGCGGCCTTCAGCGGGTTCTTGCGGTCGATCCCGCGTACGGCGAGGAAGTCGATCTCGTACCCCGCGGCGGGGACCAGCTTCGCCTCGGCGCGTTCCCGCGTCCCCGCGAAGGAGACCTCGGCGCCGCGCTCAGCGAGCGCGTCGGCGACTGCCAGCGCCGGCACGACGTGTCCCGCCGTGCCGCCGGCTGCGATCACTACTCGTGGCACGCCGACCTCCGGTGCGCGCGCTGCCGCCGCCGTCGAGGAGGCGGAACCCGCTCGAGCCCCGGCCCGTCGAGGTCCCGCTCGCACCCGCCGTGGCGGTCCCGCCGTTGGCGATGTTGAGCAGCAGCCCGACGGCCGCGAGGGTGACGATCAGGCTGCTGTTGCCGTAGGAGACGAATGGGAGGGTTACCCCGGTCAGCGGCGCGAGGCCGAGGACCGCGAAGAGGTTGATCGATGCCTGGACCAGGATCATCGCCGTCAGGGCGGCGGCGAGCAGGCGACCGTAGCGATCCTTGGCGCGCTGAGCGGTCCGGAAGCCCGCGTACCCGAACATCATGTAGAGGCCGCAGAGGATCGTGATCCCGAGCAGCCCCAGCTCCTCGCCGATCACCGCGGCGATCATGTCGGTGTGGGCCTCGGGCAGGTAGAAGGCCTTCTGCACGCTCTCGCCGATCCCGGTCCCGAAGACGCCTCCGGAGCCGAGCGCGATCGACGCCTGCATACCCTGGAAACCGGCGCCGGACGCGTCGGCGCTCGGGTGGACGAAGCTGGTCAGGCGGGCCATCCGGTAGGGCTCCATCAGAACCGCGAGGAAGACGATGAAGCCGATCCCGGCCGCGAGCATCGCGAGGTGGCGGATCTGCACCCCGGCGGCGATCAGCAGCGCGGTGACGGAGAAGGCGGTGACCATCCCGGTGCCGAGATCGGGCTCGACCACGATCAGTGCGATGATGGCGCCGGCGACCAGCAGGAACGGCCTCAGGCTGCGCAGATCGCGCGTCATCTGCGGGCGCTCGGCGAGGATGTTTGCCCCGTAGAGCATCAGTGCGACCTTCGCGATCTCCGAGGCCTGGATCTGAACCGGTCCGAGGACGATCCAGCGCTGAGCGCCGTTCACCTCGGCGCCGATCACCTTCGTCGCCAGGAGCAGGAAGACGGCGCCGAGAAGGAACATCGGCGTCAGCGTGCGGACGGCGCCAAGGCCGTAGCGCGCGAGCACGTGCAGCGCGAGGAGGCCGAAGGCCCCGAACATGAGGGTTCGCTTCAGGTAGTAGGCGCCGTCTCCGGTGGCGCCGAGCAGCGAGGCGCTGGAGCTGGCGCTGAAGACCATGACGACGCCGAAGGCGAGCAGGCACATCGTCGCCGTCAGCAGCAGCGAGTACTCGAGGGGGCGCGCGGGCGCCTTCGGGCGGGACTTGGCCTTCGACTTCGACTTCGGCTTCGGCTTGTTCTTATGGCGGCGGAAGCCGAGCCCGCGCAGCGATCCGGCGGCGCTGCTCATGTCCCGCCCTCCAATGCGGCGACGAGCTCACGGAAGCGCTCGCCGCGCTCCTCGTAGTCGCGGAAGGCGTCGAAGCTGGCGCACGCGGGGGCGAGCAGGACCGTCTCCCCGGGGACTGCGGCCGCCGCCGCGTCGGCGAGGGCGGTGGCGAGGTCGCCGCTGTCGTGCAGCGGGACGCCGGCGTCGGCGAGATCCGCTCGCAGGCGCGGAGCGGCCTCCCCGACCAGGTAGCAGGCGGTGCAGTGGGCTCGCACCGCCGGAGTGAGGTCCGCGAAGTCGCCGCCTTTGAGGCTGCCGCCGAGGATCGCGTGAACACCGCTCCCGAAGGCGGCGAGCGCAGCGGCCGCGGCGGCGACGTTGGTCGCCTTGGAGTCGTTGACGTAGACGACGCCGTCGAGCTCGCGAACGCGCTCGAGGCGGTGCGGAACTCCGGCGAACGACCGTAGACCCCGGGCGACACCCTCACGATCGGCGCCGGAGGCCAATGCGGCGGCGGCCACCGCCATCGCGTTGCGAAGGTTGTGCTCGCCGGCGAGCGGGAGCTCGTCGGCGCGGACCAGGACGCCGCCGGAGTCGCGGATCTCGCCGTCGGCGAAGCTGACGGCGCAGCGCTGCTCGTCGGCGCAGGCGTCGATGCCGAAGGGCTCGCGGATCGCTTCGCCGGGCAGCTCCACCTCGCCGACGACGGGGTCGTCTGCGTCGACGATCGCGGTGTCCTCCGGGGTCTGGTTGCTGAAGATCCTCAGCTTCGCCTCCGCGTAGGCGGCGAGCGTGCCGTGGCGGTCGAGGTGGTCGGGGGTGACGTTGAGGAGCACCGCGACCTCGGGCGCGAAGGCGAGCGAGTCCTCGAGCTGGAAGGAGGAGCACTCGCAGACGATCGTCGCGGACGGATCGATCTCGCCGGGAAGCGAAGCGAGCGGGGTGCCGACGTTGCCCGCCACCGTGGCCTCCATCCCGGCCTCTCGCAGCGTGTGGCCGAGCCACTCGGCGACCGTCGTCTTGCCGTTGGTCCCGGTGACCGCGGCGAAGCGGTTGTCGAGCAGCCGCCAGCCGAGCTCGAGCTCGCCGATCACGTCGAGGCCGCGCTCGCGGGCCGCGGCGACGACCGGCGCCTCCGCCGGCACACCGGGGCTCTTGACCACGGTCTTCACCTCGTCGAGCAGCTGGATCCCGTCGCCATCCAGTTCGAGTTCGACGCCGAGCTCCGCAAGCCTTCCCGCCCCGGGAGGATTCCCGGAGTCGGTGCCGTACACGCGCGCGCCCAGCGCGACCAGCGCCTTCGCGGCCGCCACGCCCGAGCGGGCGAGGCCGACGACGAGGTACGGGCCGGGTGGAAGGGGCGGTCGCTTGGGGCCGCTGGGGTCGCTGGTGGACATAACCGCGTCCCTTCTTCGCCGGGCGCGTCGTGGACCCTGCGCGGGGTTGCTCGAGGCTGTCCGGCGCTGGTCGCCGTGTCCGTGCCGCCGAAGCCGTCGGCGCCAGCTCGGGGATGCGCCGAGGGGCCCGCGGCCGCGGCGACCCGCCGTGCGCGAATCGGCGCAGGTCCGCTCCACCTTCTTCACACATGCGTCTGGATCGGTGACACCGGGGGGACCACGCTCCCTCGGGTGGGGCACGCATTCGCAATCACACCTCTGGAGGACCAGCGATTGCGAATGCGTCGCGTGGCCGAGATCGTCGGGCGGCAGTTCGGGGCGATAGCGCGCTGGCAGTTGCTCGAGGTCGGCGCCACCGATGCCCAGATCAGCGGGCTGCTCCGCGCGGGACGGATGTTCCGTCTCTGGCCCGGTGTCTACGCGTGGGGGCGCCCCGACCTGCCACCGGCGGGAAGGCTCGTTGCAGCGCTTCTGTACGCGGGGAGAGGAGCCGGCCTCACAGGACTCACGAACCTCTGGTGGCGGGGCCTCCTCCACCGGGAGCCTGATGCCGTCCACATCGACGCGCCCGGCTTCTCGCGCTCGCGGACCGGCCTCGTCGTCCGGCACCCCCCGGAGACCCGGCGCACGATGCACAAGGACGTCCCGGTCGTGCCGTTGTCCCGCGCCCTGCTCGTGGCCTCGACCGACCTTGACCACGATTCGCTGCGCCTGGTGCTGGGTCGTGCCGAGTACGACCAGAGGCTTGCATTCTCCCTGGCTGAGCTGGAGGCGGACCTGCGCGGCGGACCAGCCGGCTGCCGCGCAGTACGCGCCGCCATGGGTGCCCACCTCCCCCAGCTCGCGAGGTGCGCCAACGGATTCGAGCGCGACTTCGTTCTGCTCTGCGAGCGCTTCGGCCTTCCCATCCCCGAGCCGAACGTGAGGAAGGGCCGCTTCATACCTGACATGACCTGGGAGGACAAGAAGCTGATCGTCGAGCTGGACGGCAAGGACGCGCACCGCACGCCGGCTCAGCGGATGAAAGACGCAAAGCGCCAGAAGTGGCTCGAAGCTCGCGGCTACACGGTCATCCGTTTCACGTGGGCGCAGGTGCAGTTCCGGCAGGAATGGGTTGCGGCGGTGGTTCGCCGGCACCTGACCTGATCCGATCTGGCGAGGCCGGGAGCCGCCGGATCGAGGAGGAACCCGGCACCGCAGCCCATGGCCCGCCGAGCCAAAGAACGACTACGAGCCTGCGGGCGTCGAGGCCAGGGGCGCAGGAGCCGACGCGGCCTCGAGGCCGCCAGGACACCGGCTTCGGCCCTCGCAGACCGTCAGACGCCGATGTTGTTCTGGAAGAGCGTGTAGCCGATTCCGGCGAACACGGCGGCGACGATCCAGAAGCGGAGCATGATCTTGGTCTCCGACCAAGCGAGCATCTCGAAGTGGTGGTGGATCGGCGCCATCAGGAAGACGCGGCGGCGGAAGCTCTTGAAGGCGAAGACCTGGATCGCCACCGAGAGCGCCTCGATCACGAAGACGCCGCCGATGATGATCAGCAGCACCTCGGTCTGGGTCATGATCGCGAGCGCGCCGATCGCCCCGCCGAGGCCGAGCGACCCGGTATCCCCCATGAACACCTGCGCGGGATGGGCGTTGAACCAGAGGAAGCCGATCGTCGCGCCGACGAAGCAGGCGGAGAGCAGGGCGAGGTCCTCCTGGCCGGTCGTGATGGTGATCGCCAGGTAGGCGAGGAAGACGATCGAGCAGCAGCCGGCGGCGAGGCCGTCGAGGCCGTCTGTGAGGTTGACGCCGTTGCTCGCCCCGGCCAGGACGAGGAACGAGAGCACCATGTAGACGACGGGCCCGAAGTAGATGTCAGCGTCGAAGACGCGGATCTGCAGGCGCGCGTCGAGCCCGACCTGCTCGAAGGCCACCCACCAGAGAGCGACCGCAAGTGCGATCTGAACGGTCAGCTTCCAGCGCGCCGAGAGTCCGAGCGAACGCTTCTTGATGATCTTGATGTAGTCGTCGGCGAAGCCCAGAGCCGCGCTCCCCAGCGCGACTCCGAATACGGCCAGGCTCTCGGTGTCGCGATCGGAGAGGACCAGGTAGGGCACCGAGATCGCGGCGAAGATGATCAGGCCGCCCATCGTCGGCGTGCCCGCTTTGGAGTGGTGACCCTCGGGCCCCTCCTCGCGGATCTGCTGTCCGAACTCGCGCTCGCGGATCTTCTCGATGAACTTCGGGCCGAGGAAGATCGTGATCAGCATCGCGGCCATCCCCGCGATCAGGATCGCGCCGCGGTCGACGGGCACGGTGCTGAGACCGTCGGTCTGGGCCAGCAGCGGCGCGATCACGCCTCGACCTCCCCCAGCCGGGCCCGCAGCGCGTCGGTGAGCTCCTCGAGCCCGACCGAACGGGATCCCTTGACGAGCGCCACGTCGCCGGGGCCGAGGATGCGCTCGGCGAGCGTCGCACCGGCGAGCGGATCGGGTGCCCACTCGTCGGGCTCGTATTCGCGGGCGAGCTCGCCGACGCCGATCAACGGCCCAATGCCGTTCGCGCGTGCGTGCGCGGCGATCTCGGCATGGAAGCCGGGTGCATCGGGGCCGAGCTCCGCCATGCCGCCGAGGATCCCCACGCGGCGGCGGCGCGCGGGCATCGAGGCGAGATGGTCGATGGCGGCGCGCATCGAGATTGGGTTCGCGTTGTAGCAGTCGTTGAGCAGGAGGATCTCCCCTTGCAGCTGCACCCGTTCGCCGCGCAGGCGCGAGAACTGTATCCGCGACGTCAGCGGCGCCATCTCGCGGGGGTCGATGCCCACCGCGGTCCCGATCGCGATCGCGCAGAGTGCGTTGGAGAGGTTGTGGGCCTCCTCGAAGGGGAAGCTGAACTCCGCCTCGCCGAGCGGGGTCGAGACGAGCGCCTCGGTGCGCTCCGTGGCGACCCGGACGTCGGCCGCGTGCACGTCGCCGCCGGCGCCGAAGGTGGTCGTCTGAAGCCAGTCGCTGAGGTGCGGCGTCAGCTCCTCGGCGCCGACCGGGATGACCGCCTGCCCCGTCCGCTTCAGCCCCTGCAGGATCTCGGCCTTCGCCTCGGCGATCGCCTCGACCGTCCCGAGCAGCTCGAGATGGACGGGGCCGATGTTGGTGATGGCCGCGACGTCGGGCTCGGCGATCTCGCACAGCTCGGCGATCTGGCCCTTACCCCGCATCGCCATCTCCATCACCAGGACCTCGGTCTCGAGCGGGGCTGAGAGCAGCGCCAGGGGCATGCCGATCTCCGTGTTGAAGTTCTCGGGGCTCGCGTGGACGCGGCGCGGCAGGATCGAGCGGGTGATGTCCTTCGCCGTCGTCTTCCCCGTCGAGCCGGTGATGCCGACGAGGGGGCAGCCGATCCGCCGGCGCCAGGCGCGGGCAAGGCGCTGAAGCGCGGCGAGCGGGTCGTCAGCGGCGTAGATCCAGCCGGGGTGCCGGCCCGAAGACGCCAGCTCGGCCGCCCAGGCGGGGCCGGCGACGACGCCCCAGGCCCCCGCGGCCAGGACCGACTCGGCGAACCGGCCGCCGTCCGTGCGCGCGCCGGGCAGGCCGAAGAACAGGTCCCCGGACGTCGCCTCGCGGGAGTCGATCACAGCGCGCTCCGGCCGGCCCTCGTCCCCGCGCTGCAGGATCGTCGCTCCGGCATCGGTCGCGATCCGGTCGGGATCGAGCTCGATCACGCGGGCGTCCCCCCGGCCGCGCGCAGTCGCCCGAGCTCCTCGCGGGCCACGTCGCGATCGTCGAAGGGCTCCTTGCGGCCGCCCTCGAATTCCTGCCCCTGCTCGTGGCCCTTGCCGGCGATCACGACGAGGTCGCCCGCCTCCGCGGCCGCGAGCGCGGTCGCGATCGCGCGGCGGCGGTCTGCGTCGACGACCACCTCGTCGCGGCGCTCCGCCGGGATCCCCTCGAGCATCTGGGCGATGATCGCCTCAGGATCCTCCGAGCGCGGGTTGTCGGAGGTGACGACGGGGACATCCGCGAGCTCGGCACCCGCAGCCCCCATCAGCGGGCGCTTGCCCGCGTCGCGGTCCCCGCCGCACCCATACACGCAGATGAGTCGCCCATCGGTGAGGCGCCGCGCCGCCCGCAGCACGTTCTCCAGCGAATCCGGGGTGTGGGCGTAGTCGACGAGCACGCCGAAATCCTGGCCCTCGTCGACCGGCTCCATCCGCCCGGGGACGGACTCGGCGCCCGCAAGCGCCGCGATCGCGACGTCGGGGGCGACGTCCAGCGCCCGGGCGCAGCCGAGCGCGGCGAGGGCGTTCTCGACGTTGAAGTGGCCGGGAATGCCGAGCCTGACGGGCAGAGCCTCGGTAACGCCCGCCAGCCGCAACTCGAAGCTGGTCCCGCCGGCGTCGAAGGTGACGCTGTGAGCGCTCAGGTCGGCCTCCGCCCCGGCGGCGGAGAACGAGGACACCGGCGGCGATCCGGCGGCGAGCAGCTCGTCGCGCAGCCTGGCCCCGTAGCCGTCGTCGACGTTGACCGTCGCCGCCCCCGGTGGGAGCAGACCACCGTCTGCGAGCGGGAGGAACAGCAGGCGCTTGGCCTCGTAGTAGTCCTCCATGTCGCTGTGGAAGTCGAGGTGGTCCTGCGTCAGGTTCGTGAACGCGGCGACGTCGAAGGCGATCGCGTCGGCCCGGCCGAGCACGAGCGCGTGCGAGGACACCTCCATCACGCAGGCGCGGTCGCCGCCGTCGAGCATGCGGCGGAAGGTGCGCTGCAGGTCGATCGCCTCCGGCGTCGTCCGCACGACCTCCTCCTCCACCCCGCCGACGACCTGCTTGACGGTGCCGAGCAGGCCACAGGGGAGCCCCGCCGCCTCGAGGATCGCCCGAGCCAGGAAGGCGGTCGTGGTCTTCCCGTTGGTGCCGGTGATGCCGATCATCCTCAGCTCGCGGCTCGGATCCCCGAAGAACCGCGCTGCGAGCGGCGCCATCGCCCGCCGGGTGTCCTCGACGAGGACTTGAGGCACGTCAAGGTCGAGATGGTGGTCGACGACGAGGGCGGCGGCACCGCCCTCGAGCGCCGCGGGCGCGAAGTTGTGGCCGTCGGCGCTCATGCCCCGTACGCAGAAGAACAGGGTGCCGGGCTCGACCCGGGAGCTGTCGAAGGCGAGATCGGTGATCTCGGCCGAGTCGTCGCCGCGGACGCGCGCGGGCAGACCGAGATCTGCCAGGAGCTGGTCGAGCCTCATCGCCCGCGATTCTAGGTTCGCGGGTGGCGGCTCCCCCGCCCGATCAGCTCGACGGCGCGATTCCCAAGTAGGGAAGCGCGAAGCTGGCGATCTCGCCGAAGGCGGGCGCGGCGACGGTGCCGCCGTAGTAGTCGCCCCCCTTGGGATCGTCGACAATCACCGAGACGAGCAGCTTCGGGTCGTCGGCGGGCGCGAAGCCGACGAAGGAGGCGACGAACTGGCTGTCGGAGTAGGTGCCGTCGACGACCTTCTGCGCGGTGCCGGTCTTGCCCGCGAGGACGTAGCCGGGCACCTCGACCTCGGGCGCGGTGCCGAACGGCCCCAGCACGCCCTCGAGCATCTTGCGCAGCTCGGCGGAGGTGCTCTTGCTGATCACGCGATGCCCCTGCGGCTCGTCGACCGGCTCCCCGTCCACCGATTCGAGCAGTCGCGGCGGGCGCAGGATGCCGCCGTTGGCGATCGCGGCGTACCCCTCCATCATCTGCATCGGCGTCACCGAAAGGCCCTGGCCGATCGGCAGGTTGCCGATGGAGGAGCCGGAGTAGTCGGAGTACGGAGGCACGATCCCCTGCTCGTCGGGCGAGTACTGGATCCCGGTCGGGTGGCCGAAGCCGAACTTGTCCACCCACTCGCTGAAGCGCTTCGCGCCGACCTCGAGCCCGATCTTCACGGCGCCCACGTTCGAGGACTGAGCGAGGATGTCGGCGGTCGTCAGGGTCCGGTACCCGAGGCCCTCGTGCGCCTCCTCGATCGTCCGGTCGGCGACTTGGATCGATGGGCCGACGTCGAACTGCGTGTTCGGCTTCACCGTCCCGTCCTGGAGCGCGCCGGCGACCGTGAAGGCCTTGAAGGTCGAGCCGGGCTCGTAGGTGTAGCCGGTCGGCATGTTCACGGTCTGCTCCGAGGTCGCATCGCTGAGGTCGGAGGGGTCGATCGGCGGCCAGCTCGCCATCGCCAGGACGTCCCCGCTCTGCGGGTTCATGACGACGGCGGTGGCGCCATCGGGGTCGTAGGTGTCGCCGACGTCCTTGAGGACCTTCTCCGTGTAGGCCTGGATGCGGCCATCGATCGTCAGGCGGACATCGTGCCCCGCCGCGGCTCCGGTGACGGTGTCGCGGCCGATCTCCTGACCGAGCGCGTCCCTGGTGACGGCGATCTCGCCGTCGCTGCCGCCGAGCACGTCGTTCTCGTTGGCCTCGATGCCGAAGAGGCCATGGCCGTCGTCGCCGATCGCGCCGATCATTCGGCCGCCGTCGCTTCCCTGCGGGTAGACGCGGCGCGAATCGGGGAGCTGGCCGATGCCGTCGAGGTCGAGCTTCTCGACCCGCCTGGCGGTGACGAGATCGACCTTCTTGGCGAGGTACTCGAACCCGGACTGCGCCGTCAGATGCTTGAGCAGCTCGGTCTCGGGGACGTCGAGCACCTCGGAGAGCTTGTGCGCCGCCTTCGGCGGATCGACCACCTGATACGGGGTCGCGTAGATCGTCGCCGCCTCCTCCGATACCGCGAGCGCGCTGCCGTTGCGGTCGAGTATCGAGCCGCGGATGCCGGGGATGGTCACGGTCGTGACCTGCTGGCTGCGCGCATCGGCGCTGAACTCCCCGCCCTTGACCGCCTGCAGCCACGCGGCGCGGACGAAGATGACCAGGAACGCGAGCGCGAAGGCCGCGAAGAGCAGTCCCGATCGCCGCTCGATCAGCTTCATCGCGATCGCACCGTCGCGCGATCTGCGACGCGTGCTCATCCGGTGATCGCTGCGCCGGTCACGGGATCGACGGCGATGATCGGGGCGCCGGTCGCCGGATCGACGGCGGGGGCGCCGGTGTTCGGGTCGATGATCGGTTCGGCGGGGGTGGTCGCGGCGGCTGCCGGATCCGTCGTCGTGGTGGTGGTCGCCGCGGGATCGGTCGTGGCGGCGTCCGCGGCGGGATCGACGGCCGCGTCATCGGCGGAGCTCTCCTGCAGGGCGGGGGTGCCGGCGGTGATCTCGCCGGCGGCGAGGCGCTTGGCCGCCTCGGCGGCGTCGTCGCCGCCCGAGCGCAGGTACTTGATGGCATCGGGAGCCGGCACGAAGAGGCCGAGCGCGGCAGCCTTGGCCTGGATCTCCTCGGTCGAGAGCTGCTTGGCGGCGCGGGTACGAAGGACGCCGTTGTCGCTCTGCAGGGAGTCGATCCGCGACTCGGTGGTGCTCGACGAGGCACTGAGCCCGAGACCGAGCACGTTGATCGCGACGATGCCCCCGAGGAGGAGCCCAAGAACGCCGATCCAGAGCCGGCTTCGCGTCATCCGGGTGACGAGGCCGCTGTCGGCGATGCCGCTGACGGCTGAGACCGGAAGCATCACGACGTTGCCGGCCCCGGCCACGGCCCCCCGCGGTCGGGCGGCGGGCCGGGTTGCGGCGCGGGACCTGGGGCGGGCGGTGGTGCGCGTCTTCGGCCTGGCGGTTGCCGCGCGCGGCTTCGCCGCCGCGGCGGCCCTGGCCTTCGGCTTGGCGGTCGTGCGCGGGTTCGGCTTCGCGCGCGGCTTGGCGGCGCGGCGGGGGGCACTCACTGCCGGGGCGCCCATCAGATCCCCTCCCCACTCTGGCCGTCGAGCTTGCGGGCGACGCGGAGGTGCGCCGAGGCGGAGCGCGCGTTCTGAGCGATCTCACCCGCGCTCGGGGCGACGCCGCCGCGGGTGATCAGCTCGGCCTCGGGCTCGAGCCCGCACTGGCAGATGGGAAGTTCAGGCGGGCAGATGCACCCGCGAGCGCGCTCGGCGAGGAACCGCTTGACGCGGCGGTCCTCCAGCGAGTGAAAGGAGATCGCTGCGAGGCGGCCGCCGGGCGCGAGCAGGTCCCAGGCCTGCGGCAGCGCGGCGTCGAGTTGGCCGAGCTCCTCGTTGACGGCGATGCGGATGGCCTGGAAGGTGCGCTTGGCCGGGTTGCCGCGACCGAAGCGGACCTTGGGCGGTACCCCGGCGCGGACGGCGTCGACGAGCTCGGAGGTGGTCTCGAGCGGACGCGCGGCGACGATCTCACGGGCGATCGAGCGCGCGTGGCGCTCGTCGGCGTAGTTGCGGAGGATCTCGGCGATCCGGCTCTCGGGCCAATCGTTCACGACCTCAGCCGCGGTCAGCTCCGAGTCGGGGTCCATGCGCATGTCGAGCGGAGCATCGAATGAGTAGGAGAAGCCGCGCTCCCAGGCGTCGATCTGCATCGATGAGACGCCGAGGTCGAAGAGGATCACGTCGGGATGCACGCCCTCGGCCGCGAGCTCGGCGAGCGCATCGGCGAAGTCGCTGCCGATGAAACGGGTCTCGCAGGGAGCCTCGTGGGCGATCTGCTCGAAGCGCTCGCGTGCGGCCGGATCGCGGTCGATGCAGATCAGCATCCCCTCCGGTCCGAGCCGCTCGGCGATCAGGCGCGAATGCCCGCCACCGCCGAACGTGCAGTCGACGACGGTCTCTCCCGGTTGCGGGGCGGCGTCGCGGATGACTTCCGCGGCGAGGACGGGGACGTGCTCGGTGGGCATGTAGCTCAGGGTCACCATGTCAGGCACCGCCCCCGGGCACCGCGCCTCGAGCGGCGTCGTGCTTGGCGGCGAGGCTCTCTGTCAGCTCTTCGGCCTTCTTCTCGTTCTCCGTCGACTCCGAGTCCCATTCCTCGGGGCTCCAGATCTCCAGGTGCGTGCCCGCGCCCGCGATCACGCACTTGCCTTCGAGCCCGGCGCTCTCGATCAGCTCCCTGCTGAGCAGGACGCGGCCCGCGGAGTCGAGCTTGCCGTTGACCGACATCGAGAAGATCCGGCGCTGCATGCGGCGCGAGTCGCGGCTGAAGGGGTTGAGCTCGCCGAGCGTCTTCGCCTCCATCTCCTCGGCCGAGTCCTCCGGCCAGAGCTCGATGCAGTTCTCGACGCTCGGGCGCAGGACGAGGCCGTTCGCGAGGGCGGGCCGATAGGTCGCGGGGACGTTGACCCGGTTCTTCGGATCTAGGGAGAGCTCGTGTAGGCCGCGAAAGGTCATGCAACAGAAGGTGGTAAGCCGGTGACAGTCGAACTTGTCCCTGGTGGATGTCCCTCTCAGAAGCGGTCTCGGGTGACGCGGTGAGAAAGCTGGGCCGGAGAGGTGAGGTGGGAGGAGCCTCGCCCCTCCGGCCCGCTGATCTCAACTGGCGCGCCACAGTAGCCCACCTGGACCCACTGCGCAACACAACAGCACACCGCGCATTGGAATGGATGCGTCGGACGGCATTGCTAGCCAGCGGCGCCACCTCCTGAATACCGCTTGAGAAAGCCATTAGCTGCCGCTTGAGCGCGCCGGTGGGTCGATGTGGGGCGTCCTCCAGCCTGCAACGCCCGTTGCACAAGCGCCCCACCGGCGAGAGCGATAGCCTGCCCGCCGATGGAGTCCGGATCGCAGCCGCCCCCGCCGCCGGAGGGATCTCAGCCTCCGCCCCCACCGAGCGAGCAGGTACCGCCGCCCCCTCCCGCGCCGACTGGTCAGGCGCAACCCGCGAGCGAGCAGGCCCCGGCCCCCTCCGAGCAGGCGCCTCCGCCGTCGGAGGGCATCGCTCCACCCTCCCAGGCCGCGCCGCTGGACGCCGACGACACCCGCGGCCTACACCTCAAGCGCCTGATGACCCGTCCCCTGACGCTGAGCCTCGGGGCGGTCTTCCTGATCGGCGGGTTCGTCGGCGGCACGCTCGGCGGCGGAGCCCTGATCGGCGGCGCGGTCGCTGTCGGCATCTTCCTGCTGATCCTGCTCATCGTCTGGGTGCTCGCGTCCAACGCGGCCAAAGAGGACTTCTTCTCGGCCTACGCCGGCGCCCGCGGCCTCAGCCGCGCTTCGGGCAAGTCGAACCTGCCTCCGAGCACGCCGCTGCTCCGCAAGGGCGATCGGCGCTACGCCGAGCAGGTGATGAACGGGACGCTCCCCGGCGGTGCCCCCGGCGCTCTCGCCCTCTACACCTACGAAGTCGACACGACCGACAGCGATGGGGACCGCGACACCGACTACTACCGCTTCACCGTGGTCATGCACGACGTCCCCGCCGTCGCGGCGAAGGTCTCCGACATCAACTGCCAGCGCCGTTCCGGCTTCCGGTTCATGGACAGCGCCGAGGACGTCTTCAGGCGCATGAAGCGTCTCGAGCTCGAGAGCGAGGTCCTCGACAAGAAGTTCGAGATCTTCTACGGGCCCAACGACGACGAGGTCTGGATGAAGCAGCTCTTCTCGCCGACGTTCATCGTCTGGATGAGCGAGCACACCCCGGACAAGTTCGCCTGGGAGCTCTCGGCGGGCAGCCTCTGCTGCTACGTGCGCGGCCACTACGACAACGCAGCGGAGCTCGACGCGATGTGCCAGGCCGCCGGTGACGTCGCCTCGCGCCTCGTCGGCGAAGCCGGCGAGTAACCGGCCCGCCACGCGCGGCGCCGGGGCGCGGGGTCTCGTTCAGAACGAGGGCAGGATCGACCCCGAGTTGGCGAGGATCGCGGCGGCAACGATCAGCAGCACCGAGGGAACCAGGAGCAGCGCGACGACGAGCTGCATCTTCGGCGCGGCGCGGGCGGCGTCCTCGCCGATGGCGCGGCGCTGCTCGTCGCGGAGCGAGCCGGCCTGCTCGTGCAGCGCACGCGAGAGCGGCGCGCCATGGCGGCGGGATCGCTCGAGCGCGGTCGCGAGCAGAGCGAGGCTGTCGCCGCGGGAGCGCTCGCGCAACGCTCGCAGGGCGCGCTCCTGCGACTCGCCGCACTCCATGGCGGCGATCGTGCGAGCGAGCTCCTCGCGCAGTGGGCCGGCCGCGCCGCGCATGGCGTCGCCGAGGAGCGCTCCGGCGCCGCGGCCCGTCGCGGCGCCCGTCGCCATCAGGTCGAGGGCGTCCGGGAGAGCGGCGGCGATGCGGGCCCGGCGCCTGCGCGCGCGATGCTCCAGGACGAGGTCCGGGACGAGGAAGGCCGCGACGGGCACGCCGGCGAGGACGAGCGCGCCGAGCCGCCCCGGCGCCACGGGCGCCGCGACCATCGCGAACGGCACGGCGAGAGCCGCGCAGCCCGACT
Source organism: Thermoleophilales bacterium (assembly GCA_020636895.1). Taxonomy (GTDB): domain Bacteria; phylum Actinomycetota; class Thermoleophilia; order Solirubrobacterales; family 70-9; genus RHKX01. The sequence goes on from JACJWZ010000001.1 coordinate 1,369,684, forward strand.
TCGCGAGCAAGACCGCCGCCGGGGTCAGCCGCGAAGCCATGGCTGCGCCCTCGATCCGCGACTCCAGCGATCCGAGCAGGGCCTCCGGATGCAGAGGCCGGCCCCGGCTGGGGGAACGACGGAACAGCCGGCGGCGGAGGACTCGTCCCGCGTCCTCCCCGCGCTCCCCGGCGATCTGCCAGAACGCCGCCGCGAGCAGCAGCGCGCAGACCGCCGCGAGCGCCGCGCTCATGAGCGCACCGCCCCGAGCCGGCGAATCGCGAGGAAGCCGCCGACCTGCAACGCAGCCGCGACGACGAGCAGGACCGCCGCGAGCGGGTCGGCCAGCATCGAGGCGCTGAAGCCGGGCGAGAGCAACTCGATCATCGCTCCCATCAGGAGCGGCATCGCGACGACCATGCCGCCGGTCAGGCGCGCCTGCGCCGTCGCCGAGCGAGCTTCGCGCTCGGCGCGCTGCCGCTGCGCGGCCGCAGCCGCGTGACGGCGAAGAAGCGCCGCGAGGTCGCCGCCGGCGCGCTCCTGCGAGAGCACCGCGATGACGAGCGCCTCGATCCGCTCCGACGGCACGCGCCGCGTCAGGCCGGCGAGCGCCTGACGTGCCGGCATCCCGAGCTCGAGGTCGGCGCCGACACGGGCGAGCTCCACAGCGGTCGGACCCTCCATCGCCGTGCCCGCACTGAGCAGGGCCATGCGCAGGGAGCCCCCGCCGGCGACCGCGTCCGCGATGCCCGCCGCGATCGCCGGGACGTCGCGCTCGACCCGCAGCCGGTAGCGGCGCTGCCGGCGCGCGACAGCCCACCCGGCGACCGCCGGACCGGAGACCGCGATCCCGGCGAGCGGGCCGACACCGGCCACGAGGATGGCGACGATCCCGAGCGTGGCGCCGGCAAGCGCGCCGAGGCGGCGACGCTCCGGCTCGGTCGGCGTACGGTTCTCGCGGCCCGCCAGGGACAACGTCCGAGCCGCCGCCTCGATCTGGCGGACCAGGGCGGGCATCGTCGCGATCCCCTCCCGCAGCGCCACCGCAACAGCGGCCCCGCCGACGGCGGCGAGGAGGATCGGGAGCGCGGGCGTCAGGGAGCTCAAGGGACCTCCTCATCGCGAACCCACACCTCGCGCACGGCGGGCGCGCCGGCGACGACGAGCACCTCTGCGAGCGTGGTCGCGAAGCGGGACCCCTCCGCCCCGCGCTCGAGATGCAGCACGAGGTCGATCGCGCCGGCGAGCTGGGCTCGTACGACGTCGTGGGGCACGCCGAGGCCGGCCATCATCGCCAGGGTCTCGATCCTGCGCAGCGCATCCCCTGGACCATTCGCGTGCACCGTCGAGAGCGCTCCCCGGTGACCCGTGTTGAGCGCCACGAGCAGGTCCATCGCCTCGGCACCGCGGACCTCGCCGATCAGGATCCTGTCGGGACGCATCCGCAGCGCGTTCCGGACCAGATCACGGATCGAGACCTCGCCGGAGCCCTCGATACCCGGCGGGCGGCTCTCGAGGCGGACGACGTGCGGCTGCTGCAGGCTGAGCTCGGCGGCGTCCTCGATCGTGATGATCCGCTCGCCCGGCTCGATGAATGAAGAGAGAGCGTTGAGCACGGTCGTCTTGCCCGACCCGGTGCCGCCGCTGACCACCAGGTTGCGATGCCCGGCGATCGCCGCCCGCAGGAGCTCGAGGAGCTCAGCGTCGACCGACCCCCGGCGCAGCAGCTCGTACGGGCTCGGGCGGATCCCGGCGAACCGGCGGATCGACACCGCCGGGCCGCCGACCGAGAGCGGCGGGATGATCACGTTGACCCGTGATCCGTCGGCGAGGCGTCCGTCGGCCATCGGGCTGAGCTCGTCGACACGACGGCCGATCGGGCCGAGGACGCGCTCGATCACATCGCGGAGCTGACCCTCGTCGGCGAAGGAGACCTCCGTGCGTTCGAGACGGCCCCGGCGCTCGATCCAGACCTCCTCATGGCCGTTGACCATGACCTCCTCGACCTCCGGGTCACGGAGCAGCTCCTCGAGCGGACCGAGCCCGACGGTGTCCCGCAGGACCCGGTCGGCGAGCTCCTCACGTCGCTCCTCCGAGAGCAGCGCCGCATGCTGGTCGACCACCTCGCGGACCGCGACCGGGAGCTCGGCGCGGTCACCGTCGCGGGCGACGGCTGCGGCGCGGCGGCGTTCGATGAGCCGGCCGCGCAGCTCGACCGAGAGGTTCTCGACATGGTCGACGGGGCTCATGCCCCTCAGAACCCCGGTGCCGGGTGCCGTGCCCCCTGATCGGAGAGCCCGGCGATGGCCCGCAGTTCCCCGGAGACGTCGGCGTATGCTCGGGCGCATGGCGCGGGTCGAGGTGCTCGAAGCGGACATCACCGGGCTCAAGGTGGACGCGATCGCGAACGCGGCCAACACCGAACTCCTGCACGCAGGGGGCGTTGCCGCCGCGATCTCGCGGGCGGGCGGCGCGAATCTCGAGCGTGAGAGCCGCGAGCGGGCGCCGATCGGGCTCGGCGAAGCCGTCGAGACGACGGCCGGTGAGATGCCGGCGCGATGGGTCATCCACGCGGCGACGATGAAGCTCGGCGGGCCGACCTCGGCGGAGGTCATCGGGCGGGCGACGTCCGCGACGCTGCAGCGGGCCGACGAGCTCGAGGCCCGATCGCTGGCGCTCGTCGCGTTCGGCACCGGAGTCGGCGGCTTCCCGCTCGAGGATGCTGCGCGAATCGAGGTCGAGGCGGTCGACCGGCATCTTGCCGCCGGATCGAGCCTCGAGCGGATCGTCTTCGCCGTGCGTGGTGGCGAAGCACGGGAAGCCTTCGAGGCCGCGGTCACGCTCGCGGGCCTCTGAGCGCAAGTTCCGGCGACGCTGCCGCGCACCGGGCACCCCGTCCTCACCCGGCCGGGATCAGACGCACCTCCCGGGCGAAGTTCTCGGCCTCGATCAGCTTCAGAGCCTCTGGGCGCGACAGCGCCAGGGTCGCGTTCCAGCTGTCACCTCCGGCGCTCGTCGCCTCCTCCGGGGTGGCGGGCTCGAGAGCGATCAGGCGCACATCGGCGGCGGCGACGCTGACCCGGGCTCGGCCGCCGGTGACAGGCTCGCCCGCGACGACGACGTCGACGCGGGTGCCGGGCGAACCGGCGACGCCCGCGAGCGCCCCGGCCCCGGTGACCGTTATCTCGACCGGGCTGAGATCGGATCCGAGCTGGGGTGAATCGGGCTCATCCCCCGCCCCGGGCGTGCGGAGCTGCGAGGCGAGCAGGTAGGAGCCGGCCGGGACCGGAGCGAACGGCTTCTTTCCGAAGGCCTCACCCGGATCGACGAGAGCATCCGGCGGGGCGAAGCGCACCGGGACCTCACGGAGCTCCAGCGAGCGCTCGAGCTCACGGCGGGTCAGCGCCCTGCCTGGCGAGAGGGGTTCGGCTACCACCACCACGGTGCGCAGCTCGCCGAGTTGCTCATCGACGCTGTCCCGGTAGCCCGACGCGATACTGGCCGAGGCGATCGCGCAGAGGACGGCGAGGATCGTGAATCCGATCGCCTTCGAGCGACGCGTCACGGCGGTGTCGCGCCGGCGGGCGGGGCGGGCAGCGACAGCGCGGCGACGGTGCCGCCCGAAGGCACCCGCAGTGGCGGGATCAGGGTTCCACCGCCTGCGGAGGCGCTCTCCGCCGCGATCGCCAAGCCGTGGCCGCGGCGAGGGTCGGGAGCTCGGCGGTATGGGGATCGCAGCGAGGGCGGGGATGCTGATGCGTCGGCGCCACCCTCGTCGCGCACCTCGAAGCGAACGGCGCCGGACGACGGGAGCGCGCGAACGCTCACCGTGCCGCCGCCATGCTCGATCGCGTTGGCGACCAGGTTGTCGAGAGCGGCTCCGACCGCGGCGGGGTCGGCCTCCAGCTCCCGCCCTCCGACCGGCGCCGAGACGCTGACCCCGGCGAAGCGCCAGCGATCCGCAAGCCCCTCGGCGAGGCTCGCGGCCGCAGTGCGGACCCGGGGCCGATCGAGAACCCGGCGGTTCACCGCGGCATCCAGCTCCTCGAGCGCGAAACGTGCCTGCTCCAGACACGCGACCGCGCAGACGAGATCGGGGTGCTCGTCGTCGATCGTCAGCGCGATCGACTGGAGCGGGCGGCGCAGCTCGTGCAGTGCGCGGTTGAGCCGCACGGCTCGCCTGAACCCGGCGATCAAGCGAGCCACCTCCACGGCGATAACGGCCGAACCGAGCAGGATCAGGCCCCCCGCGATCACTGCATTCCGCCTTCGACAAGCCGGTACCCCACACCCCAACAGTTGACGACGAACCGGCCGCCCGAGTCGAGCTTGCGCCGCAGACGGCTGGCATGCGAGTCCAGGGTACGCGTGCGGCTGCCGGCGCTGTACCCCCAGATCTCCCGAAGCAGCTCGTCCTTGGTGAAGACGCGCTGGGGCTCTCGCGCGAGGACGCGCAGCAGCTCGAACTCCTTGTTAGCCAGCACGACCGGCTGCCCCGCGACCTCGACGGTGCGCGTCGCGAGGTCGAGCTTGAGCTCCCCGATCCGGGCGGGACCCCGCCGGGATCCGTCGCGGCCGGCGAGGAGCAGGCGCAGCCTGGCGAGCAGCTCCGGGTAGAAGAACGGCTTGACGAGGTAGTCGTCGGCGCCCTCGGTGAGCCCGCGTACACGCTCTCCGTCCGCGCCGTGGCCGGAGACGACCATGATCGGTAGCGATGCATCGAACAGCGGCGCCGGGCCTTCGGCGGCGCGGATCTCGCGCAGGACGTCCAGCCCCGAGGCATCAGGAAGCGCGAGGTCGAGCAGCATCGCGTCGGGCGCGTCGTAGCGACAGAGGCGGAGCGCCTCCTCGGCGTCGGCCGCGGGCAGTGCCGTGAAGCGATCCTCGGTGAGGTTGCGACAGAGCTGCTCGCGGGTGACTTCATCGTCCTCGCAGACGACGACGACGGCGATCCTGGGGACGGTGGGCAGCATGCCCCTTACACCCCGCCGCCCGCCACGGCGCCCCCCGGAATGCGGTTGGACGCGCCGGGCACCTGCCCGTCCTCAGCGGCGGGGAGCTCCAACGTCGCGTGGGCGCGGCGCTCGCGGACGAGCCGGCAGGGGACGACGCGGGTGCGCCGGACCTCCCGGCCTCCGGCGTCGAGGAAGATCACATCGAGGGGGAAGCGCATGCCGAAGGTGTGAACGGAGCGGCAGCGCGGGATCAGCAGGCCCGGCCCCGCCCGGTCCCGGGAAAGCAGAGCCAGACCGAGCAGGCGGGAGCGGAAGCGCGTGGCGGCGGGCACCGCGAAACCGAGCGCCCAGACGGTCGGCAGCGATCTCAGGCGGCGGGGGATCGGCGCTAGGGTCATGCCCCTCCCACCCCGGCTCCCGCCGCCGCGCCCCCGCCTAGCCGTCGACGCCGCGCCGCGCTTTCCTCCCCGGGCCCGTTGGGTGCAAGCCTGCGTTCACGGAAGGGTTCTGCGGGTCCCCCACGACGGGGCTTCGGACAACATGGTCCGCCCGCCCACCGAACGGCCCGGGCGGGTCTCGTCCAATGGAAAGAGCAACGCGCAGAGGCAACTACGAGTCGGGTTCCGACTACGTCCTCGAGTACGGGGAGCTGCGGTTCGCCTTCAACGAGAACGACTTCAGCCAGCGGGTTGAGCAGGCGGCGGTGAAGCTCGACTTCACCCACCCCGGCCTCGGCCCCGAGGAGCTCCAGGACCTCGTCGAGCTCGCCGTCAACGGCGAGATCCGCGAGCCCGCCTCCGAGCTCGGCGAGCACGTCAACGAGAACTGGGGCGAGCTCGTGGACGGCTCCCAGCGCAGCCTCGTCCACTGGATCCGCCGCCTCGTCTTCCGCGGCGCCTGGCTCGACCAGCGGGTCAAGGAGGGCGAGCTGGACATCGTCTTCGACGACCGCACCAACACCTTCGGCTACGTGCAGCCGGATCGCGACTGCGAGCCGATCGAGCTCTCCCGCGAGCCCTCGTGGGGTGGGCTCGCCTACCGGCCCTAGTCCTGGACCTTCGCCGACGCGCCTTCCGATGCGCGCCGCCGGCTACCGCGGCGGGGCGTCCGGAAGCGGCTTGACCGTCAGGATCAGGTTGTCGACCGCCACGACCTCGACCGCTTCCCCCTCCCGCGCCCCCTCCGGGCAGACGGCGTGCCAGAACTCGCCCATGATCCTGACGCGTCCCCGCGGCTCGCACGCCTCGACGACGTCGGCGCGCTGCCCGATCAGCCCCTCCGCCCCCGTCGTGACGCGGAACCGCTTCAGGTAGCGGACCCAGAGCACCGCCTCACCGGCCTCGAGCACGCCTCCGGCGACGAGCGCGAGGACGTTGAGCGGTGGGTCGAGGAGGATGAAGCCGACGAACCCGGCGACGAGCGCCATGGCGGTCCGTTCAGCTCAGCGAGGCGAGCAGCGCCGCGTTGTCGGCTGAGTCGATGATCCGCTCTCGCAGCCGGGCCGCGGCCTCGGCCGCCGAGAGCCCGTCGAGTTGGGCTCGCAGGGCGCGCACCGCGGCAAGCTCGGCCTCCTCGCGGATGTGCTCCTCGCCCGCGACCCGCGCCGCGCCGGCGTCGATCGCCGGGTAGACGCCGGCGGCGGCAAGCGCGCGGTCGAGGACGATCCGTGAGCTCTCGGTCGTGTCGAGCGCCCGCAGTACGTCGCCCTCGTCCTCGCCCTCGTCGATCGTCGTCGCGACGACGGTGAGCGAACCCATGCCCTCCTCCTCGGTCTCGCGCCCGGCACCGAAGATCGGCTTGACGCGATCGGGGTCGTCGGCGGCGACGGCGATCCGCGACAGCGAATCGACGAGCAGGACCACGTCGGCACCGCGCTCGGCACGGCGCGAGGCGCGGCCGAAGGCGAGCTCGACGAGGCGCAGCTGCTCGCCCGAGCGCATCTCGGCGGTGGCGATGGCGAGCGCGTCCTCGGGGACCCGCTCCGACCACTCGGCCACCTCCTCGGGGCGCTCGTCGATCAGCAGCACGACCAGTTCGAGATCCTCGACGGCAGCGAGCGAAGCGGCGAGCGCGCGCAGCAGCGTCGTGCGCCCGGCTCCCGCCGCCGCCTCGACGAGCACGCGCTGCCCGCGAGCGAGCGGGTTCAGCAGGTCGATCGAGCGGACCAGGACCGCCTCGTCCTCGCTCGCGCCCTCGGCGGGCTCGAGCGCGATGCGGCGGTTCGGGTGCACGGGGGTCGCGTCGGCGAGCCGCTTCGCTTCGGCGCCGGGCTCGACGCCGTTGATCGTGTCGACGTGGATCAGCGCCGGGTACCGCTCGCCGCGCCGCGGCTTGCGCGCCGGGCCGGACACCTCGTCGCCGCGGCGCATCTCGCAGCGCCGGATCTGCGACGGGGAGACGTAGACGTCGTCCTCATCGGAGCCGAGGCCCGACACCCGGATGAAGCCGTGACCGCGCGGGGTGATGTCGAGGATGCCGGTGACGGGCTCACCCGCATCCTGCTCCTCCTCCTCGTCCTCGACGTCCTCGCCTTCATCGGTCTCGCGCTCGGAGGTGCGGCGGCCGCGACCACCCCTACCTCCGCGTCGACCGCGGCGGTTGCCCGAGCCCCCGGATCCGGATCCGGATCCGTTGGCGCCCGAACCACCGGCGTCGGTCCCGTCTCCGGCGCCGTCGCCCTCCTCCGGCTCCGCCTCGGCGGGCTCACGTTCGGGGGCGGTCGCGTCGGGGTCGCGCTCGAGGATGGCGGCGGTGAGCTCGTCGCGGGAGAGCATGCGGAAGCGCTCCACACCGAGCTCCGCGGCGAGCGCGTGCAGGTCAGCGAGGTGCGCGTTTTCAAGTTGTGCTGGCATGAGGCGGGAAGGATATCGGCGCCCCGGCATCGCGCCCGCACGCCGGAATGCCGCCGAACGTCGATTTCCACCCCACACGGTCCCGCGCGGTCGACGTTCGGCGAAGTCGAGACCGGCGGGCGACGTCTTTCTGGCCGGGGCCTGCGGGCTACGTTCCGCGTGGACGCGGGACCCGCGGGCGATGCTCGGCGCGTTCAGGCGGTCGCGGCCGGGTCGGCGCCCTCGGCCCGCAGTTGCGCCGGCCACGCCTCGGCGGCCTCGCGGATCCGTTCCTCGCTCCAGCCCAGCTCGCCGCCGAGCACCGCCGCCACTGGCGCGACGGCCTCCGCGGTCCGCAGTTGGGGGGCCGCGAGGATGCCGAGCCGGGTGCGGCGCAGCAGCACGTCGGGGAGCGAGCGGGCCTGCTCGAACCGGGCCGCGATCGCCACCTCGGCCAGAAGGTCGGGGCTGCCCTCGACGATCGGCGCCGCCAGCTCAGGGCGCTCGGCGGCGGCGGCCAGCACCAGACGGGCCGCGTGCCCGTAGCGGAAGGCGAGCTGCTCGGCGTAGCCCTCGGGAAGCGCCGAGACGTCGATGCCCTCGGGCGGCGCGAGATCCTCCTCCCGGGCGGCCATCCCGAGTGGCACCTCGGTCGTCCGGCAGGGCTGCTCGCTGCCGTCGCGCATCGCCACCCGGTCGACGACGCTCTTCGCCATGCGCCGCCACGTCGTCAGCTTGCCGCCGGTGATCGTCAGCAGGCCCGAGGAGGTCTCGTAGAGCTCAGCCTTGCGCGAGATGTCGACCGACTTCTTCGGATCGCCGGTCGAGATCAGCGGCCGAACGCCCGCGAAGGCCCCGGTCAGATCGCCGCGCCCGAGCTCGGTCCCGAAGTAGGAGTTGACCGCGTCGAGGAGGTATGTGACGTCGTCGTCGCCGGGGCGCACGTGGTCGATGTCGCCGTCGTAGTCGTTGTCGGTGGTGCCGACGAGCACGCGCCCGTACCAGGGCAGGACGAAGATCGTGCGGCCGCTTCCGGCGGGAACGATGCAGGCAGCGTGATCGAGCGGCAAGAGCTCCAGCGGCAGCGTCAGGTGGGTGCCGCGGCTCGGGGCGATGCGCGGAATCTCGGCCTCGTCGAGGATCTCGTCGGGGCGGATCCGATCCGCCCACACCCCCGTTGCGTTGATGACGTTGTCGGCCTCGATCTCGACCGTCGCGCCGGTCTCCCCGCAGCGGCAGACGACGCCGTCGGCCTTGCCGTTGCGCTCCAGCAGCGACGTCACCTCGAGCCGGTTCGCCATCACCGCTCCGTAGCGCTCGGCCTCACCCAGGATCGTCAGGACGAGACGGACGTCGTCGGTCTGGCAGTCGTAGAAGAGATAGGCCGACTTCGGCTCGCGTGGTGCGAGCGCCGGGATCAGCTCGACGACCTCCTCCCCGGGAATCGTGCGATGACGGTCCGGGGACCACGACTCGGGCGCTACCTCGCCGCCCGTGAGATCCGCGGCCCGCTCGCGCTCGCGCCTGCCGCTCCCCCGCTGCCTGCGGCCCTGCCCGACCCGCGTCGTCGCCATCACGTCGTAGGCGTTGAGGCCGAGCCCGACCTTGACGTCGCGACGGTCGTCGCCGAGTTGCGGGACCAGGTACGGCGTCGGGTAGACCAGATGCGGCGCGAGCTGGACCATCAGCTGGCGCTCGAGCAGCGCCTCACGGACGAGCCCGAGATCGAAGTTCTGCAAGTAGCGGAGCCCGCCGTGGACCATCTTCGACGAGCGGCTGGACGTCCCGATCGCCCAATCGTCGCGCTCGACGATCGCCGTCGAGTAGCCGCGCGATGCGGCGTCGAGCGCGACCCCGGCGCCGGTCACCCCGCCGCCGATCACGACGATGTCGAACCGCTCACCGCCGAGGGCAGCGAGGGCGGACTCCCGGGTGATCACCGCTCGCGTACCGCCCTAGAGCTGGCGGCGCCGGTAGTGGATGAACCCGGCCCCGAGGCCGGCCGCCAGCAGTCCGATCCCGGCGAGGAAGACCATGGTCCCGGGCAGCGGGGAATCCTGCGACGGGAGCTCGGGCAGCGGGGTGGCGGCGCTCTGGGCGAAGGTGTCAATCGCGCCGCCTTCATCGTCGGGAGTGCCGGGGTCGGCCGGCGGCTCGGCCCCCGGCGTGCCGCCGGGCACCCCGAGACCGGGGTTGCCGGAGTTGCCCTTGCCACCGGGGTTGGCGCCGTTCGAGCCGGTGGTCCCCCCGATATCACCGAGGCCGCCGAGGTCGAGACCGTTGCCGGGCAGGCTCGGGCTCGGTGAGGTCGGATAGCTCGGGGCCGGGCTGCTCGGAGGTGGCGTCGAGGTGCCACCGGTCGAGTCGTTTTCGGCTCCGTTGTCGTTGTCAGCCCCGTTGTCGTTGTCGTCGGGCTCCTCGCGAGGAACCGCCGCAAGCGGGAAGGGAGCCTTCATCACCGCCATCAGCGCCTGCGATGTGACCCAGACCGGCGTCTGGTCGCTGCTGCCGGAGTACGCGTAGTAGCCGGCGGACGACTGCCTGGAGGCGAGGAAGTCGGCCCCGCTGTTGCCGTTGTTGCGGATCGAGCCGGAGGCGATCCCGGCGGCGGTGAGGCCCTGGACCGCCCAGGCCGTGGACTGGGAGTTGGAGGTGCCGCCCTCCGTCAGCGACCAGCCCCCATCCTTGTGCTGGCTGCGCTCGAGCCACTTGGCGCCGTCCTGGATCGGGCCGTGCTTGCCGGGGGCCACCTTGAGCGCCTGCATCGCGGCGGCAGTGGAGTCGGGTTCGCTGTCGGCGTCCGGGACCGACGCCCAGCCGCCGTTGCGGTTCTGCACGGAGCGAAGCCAGCTCGCCGGCTTGCCGACGTTGTCGCCCTTCACGCCGGCGGCGCGCTGGGCGAGGATCGCGAACGCGGTCAGGTTGACCTGCCGCTGGAAGGAGCCGTCGTCCTTCTGCTTGCTGCGAAGCTCGGCGACGAGGTCACGTCCCTGGAAGGCGCGCGAGTCGAGTCCGGACGCCTCGAGGCCGAGGATCGTCAGCTCGAGGTCGCCGACGGAGGTGATGTCGTCGGCGTTCTTGCGCAGGTACCGAACCGGTGAGTTGCCGCGCTTCTCAACGTCACGGGGGTTGACGCCGGCCGAGGCCAGGCCGACCATCGCCCAACCGGTCATGTCGGTGGAGGAGTCGACGTCGGGACCCGTCCCGAACCCGCCGTCACCGTTCTGCGCCTTGACCAGCCAGGCGCGGGCACTCGAGCGACCCTCGGCTGCATCGCCGCGATGCGGAGACAGGAGCGGCACCAGCAGGAAGGCGACGAGGGCGAAGGTCGCCGTCGAGCGGCCGAGCGGGGAATCGCTCCAGCGGTACGTGAAACGGTCGCGATAGCGATCGAGCATGCGTACGAGGGCTGGTCCCGCGGCGAGCATCAGAACGAAGTTACCGGCCGCGTGCGCGATGTTGAAGGGCAGACCGCGGGCGCTGAGCGCCAGATACCGGTCCAGCGACTGCTCCCCGCCGAACTCGATCATCACCGAGAGATCGAGAAGGGCGCCGTATGCGATGCCCGCGACCGCACCCGCGCAGGCCAAGCCGAGCCTGCTCACCCGCCGGCCGCTGGCCCGCGCGAGCACGGCGCCGGCGATCCCGACCATCCCCCAGCCGGCCATCTGCCACGGTGTCCAGGGCCCCTGCCCGAGCCAGAAGTTGGAGACGAGCCCCGAGAGCGCGCCCACCGCGAAGCCGGGCGCGCCACCGAGGGCGTAGCCGGCGAGGAGGGCGACGTCGGTGGTCGCCACGACGTTCGGGACCGGCGCCAGCGCGAGCCGGCCGGCGACCCCCAGTGCCGCCATCGCGGCCACCGCGGCGACGAGCCGCGCGGGCGGCCGCGAGCGCTCGAACCAGAGGAAGCCGCCGAGCAGGGCAAGGCCGAGGATCGTGAACGAGGCCGCCTGCCAGCTCACCACTCCGCCCCCTGACGCTCGGCGCCGAGCAGCGCCGCCCCCTGCTCGGGGGTGACCGCCCGGCCGCCGGTGATGCGCGCTGTCTCGGTCGCGAAGTACCAACCGCCTCCGAGCGCCTCGCGGGGGTCGGCGTCGGCGATCACCCGGCCTCGGGCCAGCAACACGACCCGGGAAGCGAAGCGGGCGGCGAACTCGACGTCGTGGGTCGCGACGACGACCGCCGATCCCGCCTCGGCCAGCTCCTCGATCCAGGCGGCCAGCTCGTCCTTGCGCGCGCGGTCGAGACCGCGGGTCGGCTCGTCCAGGCAGACGAGGCCCGGCGCTGCTCCGCCCGCGCCGCGGCCGGCCATCGCGATGGCGAGGGCGAGACGCTGGCGCTCGCCACCGGAGAGGTCGCGGGGGTCGGCGTCGGAGGAGACGTCGAGGCCGACGGCGGCGAGCGCGGCGCTCCCCGCCGCGCCGGGAAGCTCGTCGCCGACGCTCTCGCGAACGAGGTAGTCGTCGGGTCGCTGCGAGAGCAGCGCGCACCCACCGGGTACTTCGATCGAGCCGAAGCTCGCCGGCAGGACCCCGGCGGCGGTGCGCAGCAGCGTGCTCTTGCCGGCGCCGTTGGGACCCATCAGCGCGACGCGCTCTCCCGCGGCGACCTCGACGTCCACCCCACGCAGCACCGGCCTCACCACCTCGGCCGTCTCGAGCTCGACCTGCAGGTTGCGCGCGCGGAGGGCGGCGCCTTCACGGCGCGCGGGCGCAGCCCCGGATGCGATGTGGGTACCGGAGCTCGCATCGTCCAGAAGGCCGAGGCCCCCAAGCTCCTCGCGGGCACGCTTGACGCTGACCGGGCTCGAGTCGATGCCGGCCAGCTCGAACAGCCGCGTGACCGGGGTGGCGAGCGCGGGCGCCGAGCGGCGCGCGTAGCTCCCGAAGTCATGAGCACGCCCATCGAAGACCTTGCTTCCGGCCTCAAGCGCGACGACGCGGTCCGCGGCCGCCAGGCAGCGCTCGAGCCGGTGCTCGCCGAGCAGGACCGCCACACCCCACTCCTCGTTGAGGCGGCGAAGAAGCGCGATCAGCTCGTCGCCGGCGACGGGGTCGAGCTGCGAGGTCGGCTCGTCGAGCAGGAGGAGCGGCGGGCCGGTGACCAAGGCCGCTCCGAGGGCGACGCGCTGCAGCTCGCCCCCCGAGAGCGAGTCGGTGGTGCGCTCGAGCAGCGCCTCGATGCCGAGCGCCAGGGCCGCCTCCTCAACCGCGCGGGCGGTCTCGACCGCGCCCGCGCCGCGCAGCTCCATCGGCAGCTCGAGCTCGGCGCCGACGGTGGTTGAGACGACCTGCGTCTCCGGCTCCTGGGCGACGAAGCCCACGGCGCTCGCGAGCTCGGCGGGCCCGGTGTCGCGGGTGGAGCGACCGCCGACGCGCATCTCCCCGGCGATCTCGCCGCCATGGAAGTGCGGGACGAGACCGCACGCCGCACGCAGCAGGGTGCTCTTGCCCGAACCCGAGCGGCCGGCGAGGACGACGAACTCGCCGGGTGCGATCTCGAGATCGATGCCGTCGAGCGCGAGCCTCGGCGCCTCCGGATACCGGTAGTCGAGTCCCTCACAGAGCAGCGCAGGTTCAGCCAACGCGGACCGCCTCTCCGACCGCCACCCGGGGACGCCGTCGCAATCGCAGGGACTCAACCGCAAAGGGCAGCCAGGAGAGCGCCACGATCGCCCCGGCGAGGGCGAACGTCGCCGCATCGGTGTCGGCGGCGACCGTCGGGTAGGCGTCGAAACCCCCAACGCCCGCGGCCGCCGCCGCGATCACCAGCGCCAGCGAGAGCAGGCCGCAGAGGAGCAGCGTGATCTCGCCGGCGACACGCCGGTGTCGCGGCATCCGCGAGCGCACCCCGAGCCCGTAGCCGCGCAGCTCGAGCGTCGCGGCGACGTCGACGGAGCGATCGAGGGCACCCGCGACGAGCCGGCGAGCGATCGCCGCCTTGCCGACCGGAGCGGCTGCCGGACCGCGCAGCCGGCCGGCCTCTTCGAGGCGAGCGGCATCGGCCGCGGCGAGGGGCACGAGGCGCGCGATCAGCGTCGCGGTGAGCGCCGAGCGGGCGGCGATGGGACGGATCGCGCGCAGGATCCGGTCGGGATCCACGCACGCCGACCAGACCGAGAAGACGAGCAGCGCGACGATGATCCGCAGCGCCAGCACCGCACCCTCGACCAGTGCCTCCAGGCTGACGTCGATCTGCCCGAGCACCGGCAGGTCCCAGCCCCGCCACAGGATGGTCGCGCCCCGCTGGGAGGCGATCGCGTTGACGGCGATCACCATGACCCCGAGACCAATCGACCAGCGCAGCGGCCCGCGCACGCTTGCGCCGGCACCGGAACCGGCACCGGCGATCAGCGCCGCAGCGCCCGCCGCGAGCAGGACGATCGGGTTGGCGAACGTGAAGGCGACGACGGCGAGCGGCATCAGGAACGCGGCGGCGATCCAAGGGCGAGCGGCGCCGAGCGGGCCGCGGCGTGGCGCGTAGGCGAGCGGCGCCGTCAAGCGCACGTCGAAGCCCCCTCGTCGGCGACCGCGACCTCATCCGGCGCCGGCATCGGAATCGGCTCGCCGGAGGGCCCGGCGGCGACCGCGTAGCGGTCCTGAAGCGTCTCCTCCCCGACGAGAGCGGCAGCCCGCCCAACCGCTTCGGGGGTGGTGCCGGCGACGACCCAGGTGGGCGGATCCTCGCGGTGGCGAAGCGCCGCCACGAAGCCGGCGTCGGAAAGCTCCAGCCGCGGCTTCGCGTCGGCGCCGAGGACGTCGAGCCGGTAGTCGTCCTCACCCCCGGTGCCGCAAGCAGCGACGGTCGCGTAGACGCCGCTGGTGGAGGGGTCGTCCTCGAGCTGGGACGCGGCGGGGTCGGCGCGCAGATCGGACCACTCACCGACGAGGATCCGCAGGGAGTCGCCGTCCACCTCGGGTTCGTCGAGGTCCCGGCGCTCGGCGTCGACACCGGCCCCTTCCAGCGCGCCGACCACGGTGTCGCAGGGGTCCCCCTGTCCGGCGGCACCGACGCACTCGAGCGTCACCGTCGGCGCCGGACCGCCGCTCTCGCCGTGCAGGAACGGCTCCGGGAAGGATCCGACAACCGCGGGCACGCGATAGGCCTGCTGCCAGTCGCGGTAGTCCCACCAGACCCGGTCGCCGGCGTGAACGCGGGTCTCGCCGGCGCCGATCTCGGAGTAGTAGCCGTTGACGAAGAAGAACCAATCCTCCCCACCGCCCTGCACCGTGCTGCCGGCGACGCCGTCGATCGAGTCGACGAAGTTGCCGCCGTACGACGTCTCGATCTCGGCGTTCTCGTCGAGGAAGCGGGTCACGGAATCGGACTCGGTGGGATCGGTGAGTGACGCTTCGACCATCAGCTCGGAGCCGAAGTCTCGCGTGACGCGCAGGCTCGCTTCCCCGGGCTCCGACTCGCCCGGCCCGAACCCGCAGCCGCCCGCCGCGACGGTGCCGATGAGCACCATCGCGACCAATGCGACTGCGGGCGGGCGAATGGGAACCCCCCTTACTTGGCCTCTTGGACCTGCTCGCAGCCCTTGGCCTTGAACCGGACGCCGCCCTTGACCTTGACGACGTCCCTGCCGCCACCGCAGAGGACGGTGACCGGCGCGTCGATCTTGATCTTGTCGTTGCCCTTGGTCCCGGCCACGATCCCCGCGTAGCCGGCGGGGCACTTCTTGGCCCTCACGGTGCACACGGCGACCTCGTTGGAGGGAAGCGCGCCGTCGAGGGTCGCGGTGATGGCGACGACCTTGCCGTCGGCGGCGACGACGGTCTTGCCCTTCGCGTCGGTCACGTCGTCGGCCCCGGTGACGCCGGCGCCGACCGCGGGGGTCTTCTTGCCGTTGGCGTCGTAGGAGACGACCTTGACGGGGATCTCACCGTTCTCGGCCTTCTTCGCCTTCAGGACCAACTCCGCCGGGGAGGGATCGTTGAAGTCCTCGACGAGGTACCAGAGGATCGAGTCGCCGGAACTGACCGCGGTGGAGTCGCCACCGGACTCGGCCTGAGCGTGGTTCACGTTCAGGGCCCAGAAGCCGGTTGACGGGGAGACGGCCTTGCCGATGCCGCAGAGCCCGAGGCCGAAGCTGAACGCGTCAGTGATCGACAGGGGCTTGATGGCCTTGTTCGTTGCGCCACCGTCGGCCAGCAGGCTGAAGGCGGTGGGCGCCGGGATCTCGACCTTGTCGCCGGAGCCGCCGTCGTCGGGGCCGAAGCAGGTCGCCTTCGGGTCGGTCTTGACCGTCAGCGGGCCACCTGTGTACTGCGTCTGCTCGGCGAGCACGCGGCCCTTGCCGTCGATCACCCGCAGCTCGGCGGGGACGGACTTGGTCTTGGTCTTGGCCGCCGAGGCGACCGAGCTGAACGAGACCGCGATCAGCAGCGACCCGACCATGGCGAATGCGACTGCGCGCGTACGTGAGTGATTGAGAGGCATGGATGCCACCCTTTCCTCGAGGGTTTACGTGGCTGCGGCCGGAGGTAGGTCTCCTGGCTTCCGGGTCGTGATGCCGCGCCTTCCCGGGGCCTCGTCGGCTCCCAGTGGCTGACTCGCGTCGTGCGACGTCCTCACCCGGTCACAGTGGCGGGACCGCGCCGGTTTCTCACCGGACTTCCCTGGCCCACCGGCCGTATCTAGTTACTGCGTGGCAGCGTACCGGCCGCGCCGGGGGTCCGCGCCGAGGGCGCTACGACGAGCGCTCCTCCACGGTCCTCTGCAGCTGCTCGACGACCTCCGGCATGGCCCGGCGCATTCGCGGGATCTCCCAGTGCTCGATCTTGAGGGCGCGAAGCGTCGACGTCGCGACCACGGAAGCGGAGCGCTCCTGCTTCTCGAGCAATCCCTGCTCGCCGAAGACGTCGCCCGGCCCGAGCGTCGCGATCTCCTCGCCGGAGCGCTCGACCCTCGCCGTGCCCTCGTCGATCGCGTAGAAGTCGTTGGAGAAGCCGCCCTCCTGGATGATCGTCTTGCCCTCCGGGAACTCGACCAGCATCGTGTAGGGCGCGATCTTGTTCAAGGCGCTCTCTTCGACGTCCTTGAACAGGGCGAATCGCTTCAGGTTGCTGGCGTCCATTGGCTCCCTCCAGGTCGAGTCCCGGAGAAGCTATCCGATCGGGCCACGGATTTTGGTGCGATCGGGCGCGCGGGGTGGCGAGACGCCGGGAACCGCGTCGGGAAGAAGCCGGCGGAGGCCCCCGGGAGCAGGCCGCCACGCCACACGCGTGGACGCGCTGTAGACTCCTCGCATTGATGCGAACGATTATCAGTTTCATCTTGGCCGGCGCCGCGCTCGGCCTTCTCCTCTCCGCTTGCGGCGACTCCGGGGACGACTCGGGCGCCGCCGTACACGTGACCGCGACGACCCCGCAGGTCGCCGACTTCGTCCGCGAGGTGGGTGGTGACCGGGTCGCCGTGGACCAGATCCTCTCCCCCAGCTCCGACCCCCACGAGTACGAGCCTCGACCCAGCGACGCGGCGACGCTGGCGGACGCCGACCTCGTCGTCAGCTCCGGCGGCGATCTCGATTCGTGGCTCGGGCAGGTGGTCGACGCGTCGGGTACGGATGCGACCGAGCTGACTCTCATCGACCACGTCGAGACGCGCACCGTCGATGGCGAGACCGATCCGCACTGGTGGCTCGACCCGCGCAACACCGAGCTCGCGGTCGGAGCCATCGCCGATGCGCTGGCGGAGGCCGACCCCGACGGCGCCGCCGGTTACCGCAGGCGGGCTGACGCCTACCTGAAGGAACTGCGCGACCTGGACAGCTCGATCGCCGCCTGCATGTCCGCCATCCCCGCGCCGGAGCGCAAGCTGGTCACGAGCCATGACGCCCTCGGCTACTACGCCGACCGCTACGGGATCGAGGTGATCGGCGCTGCGATCCCGTCCCTGAGCACGCAGGGGCAGGCCTCCGCGGGCGAGACGGCAGACCTGGTCGACACGATCAAGCGGACCGGCGTCAGCACCGTCTTCCCCGAGGAGGGAACGAGCGCGAAGCTCGAGCGAGCGATCGCCGACGAGGCCGGAGCGAAGGTGGGCGGCGAGCTCTGGACCGACACGCTCGGGCCGGACGGCTCCGACGGGGCGACCTACGTCGAAGCGATGAGGTCGAACACGGCGAAGCTCGCCGACGGCTTCACCGACGGACGCGACGACTGCGCGGAGGCGCTGGGCGGATGAGCCGCGGCTCAGGAGCGGTGCGCGTGGGCGCAGGCGGGACAGGTGCCGCGGAGGACGACGTCGTGGGCGCCGACGCGGTAGTCGACCCGCTCGCCGAGGTCGTGGATAGCCCGCTCGAGACGCTCGTCGCTGAACGGCGTGACCCGTCCGCACGAGTCGCAGACGAGGTGGTGATGATGGTGCTCGCCGCCGGGAAGCGCGGGCTCGTAGCGGGCGGAGCCGCCTCCCACGTCGAGGCGCTGGACGAGCCGCAGCTCGGTGAGCAGCTCGAGCGTCCTATATACGGTGGCGACGCCGACCGGCTTGCCCGCTGCCCGGAGCTCGTCCGCCATCTCACGCGCGCTGAGCACGCAGTCCTGGGAGCCGATCAGCTCGAGGACCGCGGCGCGTGGTGCGCTCGCCCGGTGGCCGGCCTTCCGCAGCGCGGCTTCGGCTCCCTCCACCCAGGAGCGGGCGGGCGGCGAGGAGACCGAGGTGGCGTGAGCCGAGGGCGAGTTCACAGCGCCGAAAACGATAGCCGTTCTCATTTAGGGCACGGCCGCTCGGATGGGCGCCGCGGATGATCGAGCCCTTCCAGTTCCCCTTCATGCAGCACGCCGCGCTGGAGATCGCGCTGCTCGCACCGCTCGCGGGGCTGCTCGGAGCCCAGATCGTGCTCCGGCGGCTCGCCTTCTTCACCCACAGCGTCGGCGCCGCCTCCTTCCCGGGATTGGTGATCGCGGGACCGCTGGGGATCCCACCCGCGTTGGCGGCCCTCGGCGTCGGCGGCGGGTTCGCGGCGCTGCTCGAGCGGCTCTCGAAGCGCGCCGGAGTGGCGGCGGACGCGGCGACGGCGCTCCTGCTCGTGCTCGCCCTCGCGATCGGGATCGTGCTTGCAAGCGACGTGTTCGAATCGGGGGCGAGCGTCGATCAGGCCCTCTTCGGCTCGCTGCTCGGGATCGGCACGAGCGAACTGCGCTTCTCCGCCGCGGCGCTCGCGGCGGCGCTGGTGGCGGCATTGTTCTTCCGCGACACGTGGATCGCTACGGGCTTCGATGCGCCGAGCGCGCGGGCCCTCGGGCTCCGCGCCGCAACCGCCGACCTCGTTCTCGTCGTCGTGATCGCCATCGCCGTGGTCGCCTCGCTCGATGCCGTCGGCTCGCTGCTGGTCTCGGCGATCTTCGTCGTCCCCGCCGCGACGGTCCGCCTGTTCGCGCGCAGCCTCCCCCAGCTCGAGCTGGGGGCGGCGGGCCTTGCGCTGGTGGAGGGAATCGGCGGACTGCTCCTCGCCTACGAGCTCGACGCGCCACCGGGCGCCGCGATCGCCGTACTCGGTGGCGCGGTGTTCGCGGCGGCCGCGCTGGCCCGTGCCCTCACCCTCCCCGCTCGCGAGCCCGCGACCCCGGAGGCGGCCGGGTGAGCGCGGGCAAGGGCGAGAAGCTGCTCGAGGTGGAGGGCCTGAGCGCGGGCTACCGGCCCGGCGTGGCCGCGCTCAGCGACGTCACCTTCGAAGCGCCCGCGGGGAGCATCACGGCGGTCCTCGGCCCGAACGGCGGCGGCAAGACGACGCTCTTCCGCGCGCTCCTGGGAGAGACGCCGCAGCGCTCGGGCACGGTCCGGGTCAACGGCGCCGTCGCCTACGTGCCGCAGACCGAACGGGCGCGCCTCGACTTCCCCGTCAGCGCGCTCGACGTTGCGCGGATGGGCACGTACGCGGCGACTCCCTGGTGGCGGCCGAGCGGTCGCGCCGGCAGGGAGCGCGCCGAGGCCGCGCTCGAGAGGGTCGGGCTGGCCGACCGCGCCGGGGTCCGGTTCGGCGAGCTCTCCGGCGGCCAGCGCCAGCGCGTCCTGATCGCTCGCGCGCTCGCCCAGGACGCGCGGGTGCTGCTGCTCGACGAGCCGCTCAGCGGGGTCGACGGCCCTTCGGCGGAGCGGATCCTCGGGGTGCTCGCCGAACTCCGCGAGGACGGCCACGCGATGCTCGTCTCGACCCACGACATCCACCAGGCCCGGGCGTTCGACGCCGTCGTCTGCCTGCACGGCTCGCAGGTCGCCTTCGTCCCGCCGGCGGAGCTGACGCCGGAGCTCCTCGCCCGCACCTACGGCGGCGAGATGATCGTGCTCGACGGCGGCGAGCGCGCCGTCGTCGTCCAGCACCACGAGCACTGAGGCGAACGTGGACCTCCTGCTCGACCCGCTGCGCAACGGCATCACCCAGAGGGCGCTGATCGACCTGCTCATCCTCGGCGTCGTCTGCGGGCCGCTCGGCGTCTGGGTGGTGCTCTTCCGCCAGAGCTACTCGGCGGAGTCGATGGCCCACTCGATGCTTCCCGGCCTCGTCGTCGCGGCGTTGATCGGCGCTCCCCTCGGGGTCGGGGCGGCAGCCGGGCTCGCCGTCGCCGCAGCGACGATCGCAATCGCGAGCCGCCAGCGGCTCGTCGGCCCGGACGCCGCCGTCGCCGTC
This sequence comes from Thermoleophilales bacterium, assembly GCA_020636895.1. Taxonomy (GTDB): domain Bacteria; phylum Actinomycetota; class Thermoleophilia; order Solirubrobacterales; family 70-9; genus RHKX01. The sequence continues at coordinate 1,390,080 of JACJWZ010000001.1, forward strand.
GCGGTGACGACGCTCTTCGGCCTCGGCACCCTGCTCGCCCTCTCGCCGCAGACGCCGTTGCGCCTCGGCGAGCTGCTCTTCGGCGACCCGCTCTCGGTCTCGACCGCCGACCTGCTCGCCTCCGCCGCCCTCGCGCTCGCCGGCCTCGCCGCCCTCGCCGCCGGGCACCGCACGCTGACGCTCGGCGGCTTCGATCCGCAGTCGGCGGGCAATCTCGGCGCCGGCCCCGGCGCCGCCACCTGGCTCCTCCTCGCCCTACTCGCGCTGACGACGCTGATCGCCGTGCAGGCGCTCGGCAACCTGCTCGTCGTCGCGATCGTGATCGGCCCCGCCGCGGCAGCGCTGCAGCTATGCGACCGCCTCGTCCCCGCCCTCGCCACGGCCGCCGCGTTCGCGGTCGCGGCCGGCGTCGCCGGCATCTACCTCAGCTACTGGGCGGAGCTGGCGGCTGGCGCCTCGATAGCGATCTGCGCGGTGGCGACTTTCGGGTTGGCGGCGGTGGCGACCAGCCTCCGCGGGCCCGCGACGCGACGGTTCCTCGAGTGGTCATCCGCCACGGAATAGACCGTTCGCAGTGATTTCAGCCGAATTTCCGTCCGAGGCACATGCGAACATGTGTTTGGGTGATTCCACGGTTCTGCTCATCGCGACGAACGGTTAGATTGTCGTCTCCGCGCGGCCGTGGCGGAACTGGCAGACGCGATGTCTTCAGGTGGCATTGGGCTAACGCCCGTGGAGGTTCGAGTCCTCTCGGCCGCATCGGCTCGACCTGGGTGACTCCGTGAGATCGGAGGCCCAGGTCGAGCTGGTTCTGGCGCTCGCGGAGCGAGGGCTCAACGCCTCCCAGATCGCCCGGGAGGCGGGAGTTCCCCGCAGCACCGTTCGGGACTGGGTCGGGGGGAAGCTCCCAAAGGGGTTCGCCGCCGACTCGACCCGGTGCTCAGCTTGCGGCGGCGAGCACGACCTGCGGACGCCGCCCGCGAGCTACCCATATCTCCTGGGTATGTACCTCGGGGACGGTTTCGTATCGCTACACCGCAGAGGGGTCGCGCGCCTTCGCGTCTTCCTCGATCTCGCCTACCCGGGAATCATCGACGAAACCAGGGCGGCGATCGCCGATCACGTCCCCGGCAACCGCATCCACTCCCAACTCAGATCGAGCAACTTCAGCGACGCTCCTGAATTGACGCACGTGGTCGTGAGCGCGTACTCGAAGACCTGGCCCTGCTGGCTGCCTCAGCATGGCCCGGGCAAGAAGCATGAGCGCCGAATCGCGCTCGCGGACTGGCAGATGCGCTGCGTCGAGGGCAACCCGGGACTCCTTCTGCGCGGTCTCATCCATTCGGACGGATGCCGCTTCATCAACACCGGGACGAACTGGTCGAATCCGCGCTACAGCTTCTCCAACCAATCGGAGGACATACGAGCGATCTTCGAGAACGCCTGCGATCTACTCGGACTCCACACGACGAGGGCGCCGCACACTGTGTACGTCTCCCGCAAGGACGACGTCGCGACGCTCGATGCCCACGTCGGCCCGAAGTACTGACCTGCCCGCCGCTCCTGACATCATCCGGGGCCGGATGCGCGTCGGACTCGTACTCGGTGCCGGTGGAGTGCAGGGAGGGGCCTGGCTGACCGGGGCGCTCGACGCGATCGCCGAGGAGACGGGCTGGGACCCGGCCAGCGCCGACTACATCGTCGGCACGTCCGCGGGATCGATGCTCGCGACGCTGATCGCCGCCGGACTGCCGCCGTGGTTCATGGTCGCCCACTCGAAGGGTGAGACGTTCGCTGGGATGACCGACGCGCGCGGCGGCGTCGCCGGCGACGCGGACCGGGCCGGCGGCGCCCGGTACCACCTCGAGCGCGGTGCGATCCCATGGTTCCCGGGCTCGCCGGAGCTGATCGTGCGCAGCGCGGTACGCCCGCACCGCCACACCCCCGCCGCCCTGATCAGCGGCTGGGCGCCGCGAGGCGTCATCAGCAACGAGCCGCTGCGCGAGATCGTCCGCACCGCCGTCGCCGGGAACTGGACCTCCCACCAAAACCACTGGGTCGTCGCCTGCGACTACGCGACGGGCCGCCGGGCCACCTTCGGTCGCAAAGGTGCCCCCGACGCCCACATCGAGGACGCGGTCGCCGCCTCCTGCTCGATCCCCGGCTTCTACCGGCCCGTTCGCATCGGCGACCGCTCCTACGTCGACGGCGGCATCTGGTCGGCCTCCAACCTCGACGTCCTCCGTGGCCTCGAGCTCGACCTCGTCATCTGCTTCAACCCGACGTCGAGCCTGCATCCGATCCGCGCGATCAACCCGGTCGCCGCCTTCGGGCTCGTCTTCAACCGGGCGAGCGGCCGGCGGCTCGGCTCGGAGGCGAAGCGCCTGCGGGCGGAGGGGACCAAGGTGGTGCTCGTGCAGCCGACCCATCACGACCTCGAGGCGATGGGCGTGAACCTGATGCGGGCGGGCAACCGCAACGAGGTGATCGAGATCGCGCGCGAGACGGTCGCCGCGCAGCTCTGGGAGCCGGAGACCGCGAACCTTCTCGCGGATCTCCCGCAAGGAGACCCCGACATGATCCGTCGCCCCGACCGCCCCTCCTACGAGTGGCCGGGCATCGAGGAACTGGCCGCCCGCGTGGGTCCCGGCTAGGAGCGGATCCGCTCGCGAGCCCGAGCGGGTCGGGCTCGCCGGACCGGCGCCTCCCTAGGCTGACGCGATGGCCGCCCCACAACTCCCACCCCTGATCCTCCAGCACGAGGCGTCGACCCCCGCCGACCTGCTCGGGGAGTGGCTGCGCGAACGCGGCATTGTCGTCGAGACGGTGCCCGTCTGGGAGCGGGGCGCGCCGACGGATCCCACCGGCCGCCCGTGGATCTGCTCGCTCGGATCCGACCAGACGCCCGGCCAACCGGGCCCGGCCTGGGTCGAGGACGAGATCGCGTTCCTGCGGGCGGCGCTCGATGCCGACGTCCCCGTCCTCGGCCTCTGCTTCGGCGGCCAGGCCCTCGCCGCAGCGGCAGGCGGCAGCGTCCACCCCGCCGACCCTCCCGCCGTCGGCTGGGCCGAGGTCGAGACCGACGTCCCGGAGCTGATCGCGCCCGGCCCCTGGCTCCACTTCCACTACCACCAGCTCGAGCCGCCCCCCGGCTCCACCGAGCTCGCCCGCTCGCCCGCCGGCGTCGCGGCCTTCCGCCTCGGCCGCAACCTCGGCCTGCAGTTCCACCCGGAGACGGGCCCGACCGTCGCCGCCGGCTGGGCGCTCAGCGAGCGCGCGGACCTGGAGCGGATCGGGATCGACCCCGACTCCGTGACGAGCGGAGGCGACGCGCTCGGAGCGCGGACGCGAGACCTCGCCTTCGGGCTCTTCGACGCCTGGCACAGAGACGTCCTCGGAGCATGAACCGGCCCCGCCAGGGGCCGCCGACCGCAACGTTCGGGCTCCTACCTGGTTCCCTAGTGGGAGTGCGCGACCCCGCCCAGCACGCCTTCCGCCCCGCCGCGCGGCGGATCCTCGCAGCGTCCCTGATGACGCTGCTCGCGACCCTGCTCGCAGCTCCCGTCCCCGGAGCGGCCGCCTCCTTCAAGCACCTCGACTCCTCCCAGATCCAGGGCGTGAAGCTCTACGAGCTCGGCGTGGCCGACGCCAACGACGACGGGCTTCTCGACGTCTTCACGACGAACCACAAGTTCGACTCCGCGCTTCTCGCCGGAGACGGGAAGGGCGGCTTCACCGATGTCTTCACCCAGTCCGGCCTCAGCCCGACGCAGGAGTTCCCCGGCTACGAGGACCTGCATCGCGAGCCCGACCGCTCCGCCCCCGGCCTCTACCTGTACGCCACCGACCGCGACCAGCCCCGCGACCCATTCCACATCGCAACCACCGGCATCGCCGCGTCGGGCAGCCTCACCTTCTTCGCCGAGGACCTCGCGGTCCAGGCCTCGACCAACGCGACGGTCACCGCCAGCCCCGTTCCGGACGGCGGCACGCGGCTCGACTTCGACGCCCAGCCGGGAGCGCTCGTCGACATCACCGTCGAGCACATCGACCTCCCGATCGCCGTCTCCGTCGACACCCCCGCCGACCCGGCGCAGATCCGCGTCGGCGCCGATGTCGTGCCGGCGACGACCCGGCAGTTCACGCTGACGCTGCGCGACCGTCACGGATTCGGGTTCGCCGACTACGACGGCGACCTCGCAACCGACCTCTTCATCGCGACCGGAGGCCTCGGCGGCGAGATCGTCGACCCCTTCTTCACCGGGCGCCAGAACGACGAGCTCCTCCTCAACCGCTCCGGCTCATACGCCGACGCGACCGCGGCGAGCGGCCTCTTCAAGGGCGTCTGCCGCGGGCGCGCCTCGCGCGTCGCCGACTTCGATGGCGACGGTGATCTCGACATCCTCGAAACCTGTGACGAGGCGCCGCCGCAGCTCTACCTCGGCGACGGACGCGGCGGCTTCTCGACGGGCCCCGCCCCGCCCGTCGTCGGGACCGTCTACCGCCTCGTCGATCTCGGCCGCCGCGGCAAGCTGACGCTCGTCGCCGCCGTCGGCTCCGAGCTGCAGCTCTGGCGCTTCTCCGACGACACCTGGCAGCTGACCGGGAGCGTCCGCACGCTGAACGGCACCTCCCCGCCGCAGACGCTCTCGGCTGGAGACATCGACAGCGACGGCGATCTCGACCTGCTCGCCACCGCCCGCGGCGGCAACACGGTCCTGCGCAACGAAGGCGGGGTCCTCAAGCGCCGGGCCCCCGGGAAGCTCGGGCTCCCCGAGCGCGGCACGCTCGCCGCCGCGTTCGTCGACTTCGACAACGACGGGGACCTGGATGCCGACCTGATCCCGCAGGGTCTCTACGAATCGGACGGCCGCGACTTCAAGCGCACCCGCAAGCTCGACTACAAGCCGCTGCCGAACGGCAGGATCGGCTACGGGATCGTCTCCTGGCCCGACCTCGACAACGACGGCCGCCGCGATCTCCTCTCAGCGCGCGGGCGCGGGGAGTTCGCAGCCTCCCAGGTGATCGACCTGCGTCGCAACACCACCAGGCGCAGCGGCCACTGGCTCGAGGTCGACCTGCTCGGCCCGGCCGGCAATGCGCAGTCGATGGGCGGAACCGTGAAGGTGAGAACCGCGGACGGCTGGAGCTACGGGTGGGTCGGCCAGAGCGAGGACTCCCGTTACTCCTCCGGCCACTACCGGGTCTACTTCGGCCTCGGCGAGCGGTCGCGGATCCGCAAGCTGGTCGCCCGTTGGCCCGACGGCGGCAAGGTAGTGCGCCGGGATCTCCGAGCGGACCGCGTGATGAGGATCACCGCCCCCGGTCGTTGAGCGGGCGAGCGGCGCGAGACAGCTCACAAGCACCGGAGGGCGAGCAAGAAAAAAGAGTGGCGCTCGGTGCCTCGGGGGATCAGCACCGAGCGCCGAAAACGGAACATTACTATTCCACTTAGCGTTACGCTTACTCGGTGCAGATCTCGGTGGACACAGGGGGCACACGCGTCGACGCGCAGCGCAACCGCGAGGCCGTCATCGACGCCGCGCTGGAGCTCCTGGCCCGCAACCCCAACGCGAGCATGAAGACGATCGCCGAGCGCTCCGGCGTCGGGCGGACGACCGTCTACCGCCACTTCCCCACGCGCCTCGACCTCGTCCACGCCCTCTTCGAGCGCGTGGTGGAGGAATCGAAGTCCGTGACCCAAGCGGTGATCGACGTCGACGCCTCCGCCGCGGACGTCCTCCGCGCCCTCGGCCCCGCCCTGATCGGCATCGGGCAGCGCTTCCGGTACCTGCACGGTCTCCGGCAGCTGGGCGACGAGGTGATCGCCGAGAGCACCTTCGACCCCGACGATCCGGTCCGTCTCTACGTGATCGCAGCTATCGAGCGTGGCGAGATCCGCGACGACCTGCCGCTGCAATGGATCCTGACGACGATCAGCGCCACGACGTCCGCGACGCTGATCGAGTTCCACGCCGGGCGCATGGACGCCGAGCACGCCGGTGAGGTCCTGGGCGAGCTCTTCGTCAGGACCTTCACCGCATCGGCGCGCTGAGCGCCCGGCGCGGCAGGGGCTCAGACCGCAAGCTTCTCCGGCTCCGGCTCGCGCGAGCGGCTCGAGAACCGCATCTCCTCGTCGACGGGGGAGTCGCGCAGGTACTTGGCGTCCCGGTTGTAGTTCATCGTCAGGAACCACGGCGCCTCGGTGCCCTGCTTGGGCAGGTCGCCGAGGGAGCGCATCACGTAGCCGGCCTGGAAGTCGAGGAGGGGCCGCAGTTCCATTCCGGGATCGTGGACCTCGGGGACGGCGATCTCCCTGCCGGTCCGGTCGGCGTAGTCGATCAGCCGGCACATGTACTCGCAGACGAGGTCGACCTTGAGCGTCCACGACGAGTTCGTGTAGCCGATCGCGAAGACGAAGTTCGGAACGTCGCTGAGCATCATCCCCTTGTAGGCGACGGTGTCCGCGAACGAGACCTCCTCCCCGTCCACCGACATCTCGATCCCACCGAAGAGGAGCACGTTGAGGCCGGTCGCCGTGACGATGATGTCGGCCTCGAGCTCGCGGCCGGAGGCAAGGCGGATGCCCTTCGGGGTGAACGTCTCGATGGTGTCGGTGACGACCTCGGCACGGCCCTCGCGGATCGTCCGGAAGAGGTCACCGTCGGGAACGGCGCAGAGCCGCTGGTCCCACGGTCCGTACTTCGGCTTGAAGTGGACGTCGACGTCGCAGCCGCTGCCCTCCAACTCCTTCTTGTTGACCCAACGGATGAGGCGCCGGGCCAGGCGTGGGAAGCGCTGGCTGAGGCCGTACATGGCGCGCTGGCGGAAGATGTTCTTACGACGTGTGATCGCGTAGGCGCGCTCGTCGCCGAGCAGCTTGCGCAGGCGGATGGCGAGCCCATCCTTCTCCGGCACCGGCAGCACGTAGGTCGGCGAGCGCTGCAGCATCGTCACCCTGCCGGCGCCGTCGTCCGCCAGCGCCGGGATGAGCGTCACGGCGGTGGCGCCGGAGCCGATCACGACCACACGCTTGCCGGCGTAGTCGAGGTCCTCGGGCCAGTGCTGGGGGTGGACGATCGTGCCCTCGAATTCGGCCAGACCCTCGAAGTGCGGCATGTAGCCCTGGTCGTAGCGGTAGTAGCCGCTGCCGCTGTACAGCCACTGGGCGGTCATCTCGAACGGGCCGGGGTCATCGCCGCCCAGCCGCTCACCCTTGACGGTCCAGAGCCCGCGCTCGGTCGAGAACTCGGCGGAGGCGACACGATGCCGGTAGCGGATGTGCGCGTCGATCCCGTTCTCCTCAGCGGTCTCGCGGATGTACGCCTTGATCGCCGGCCCGTCGGCGATGGCCTTCTCGTTGGTCCAGGGCTTGAACGCGTAGCCGAAGGTGTGCAGGTCGGAGTCGGAGCGAATTCCGGGATAACGGAAGAGGTCCCAGGTCCCGCCGAGGTCCTCGCGGGCATCGAGAATCGCGTAGGTCTTCTGCGGCAGCTCGTCCTGCAGGTGGTAAGCGGCGCCGATTCCGGAGACGCCCGCGCCGATGATGAGCAGGTCGACGTGATCGGTGGAGGTGGCGGTGGCGGCGTGGTCGTACATGAAGCTCTCCTCTGCGCTCGGGTCTACCGGAACCTTCGCCGGGGACAGAACGCGGGACAACGTCGATTGCACCGAAGATGCAACGGTTGCTTGTGCAGGTTGCACATCCCCACGCGTGGAATGGCGGCGCCCAAGCCGCTCTCCGTAAGCGGGATGCACACCCACAGGTCATAGGATGACTGCATGTGGCAGCGGCCCTCCCCGCAGGTCGCCGAGCTCTTCCGAGCTGGCTCGCAGCGCCTGCTCGAGAGTGGCGGCGGGGAGTTCTTCGAGCGGATCGACGATGCGAGCCTCGCTCAGCACTCACCGGAGGTGAGCGAGGACCCGGCCCTGCTCGGCACGTTCCGACGGGCGAACCGCGCGCTCGTCACGCACTGGGTCGCCTCGAATGTGAGAGACCCCGGCGCTGAGGTTTCCCCCTTCACGGGGCCCGAGCTGGAGGCGCTCGTGCGCGATCTGGTCCGCCGCGGTCTCGACCTGCAGGCCCTGGAGCCCTTCCGCAGCGGCCAGAACGCCGCCTGGGAGGCGTGGATGGCGCTCGCCTTCGAGCTCACCGACGACATCGCCGACCTACACGAGCTGCTCGAGGTCTCCGCCCGATCGATCTTCGCCTACGTCGGGGCGACGATGGCTGAGACGGTCGCGATGATCGCCCGCGAGCGCGAGGAGCTGGCGCTCGGGACCAGCGCGGAACGACTCGAGACGCTGACGCTGATCCTCGACGGCGAGCCCATCGACGTCGCCCGGGCGGAGCGGCGGCTGGGCTACGTGCTCGAGCAGCCGAATCCCCACCTCGCCGCGATCGTCTGGAGCGACGACCTCGACCCCTCCGAAGACACCCTGCGGGAGATCGCGAACGCGCTCGCCGATGCCTGCGGCTCGGCGCGCGCACTGAGCATCGCCGCCACCACCCATTCGCTGTGGGCCTGGATCCCGGCGCAGCGGGAACCGGACGCCGCGGAGATCGAGGCGCTGCTGGCCGACCACCCCGGCGTGCGTGTGGCGCTCGGTTCCCCGGAGCCGGGGCTCGTCGGGTTCCGGCGGAGCCACGAGGAGGCGTACAGCGCGCAGCGACTTGTCAGCCGGCTCGACTCGCCCCTGCGCGTCGCCCGCTACGAGGAACTACGGCTCGTCTCCCTCGTCAACCAGGACGAGGCGCAGGCCCGCACCTTCGTCACCGAGGTACTCGGCGAGCTGGCCGAGGCACCCGGGGTTCTGCGGGAGACGCTCCGCAGCTACCTGCGTCTGCGGTCGAACGCCTCCCAGACCGCCGAGGCCCTGTTCGCGCACCGCAACACGATCATCGCCCGCGTATCCAAGGCGAGCGACATGCTCCCGCGCCCGCTCGAGGACTCAGCGCTCGAGGTCGGTGTCGCGCTGGAGGTGCTGCACGTGAAGAGTGGCGGCGCGGGCGCGGATTCCGTCGGGTCACCCGGAACCGCGTCCAGAGGAGGAGGAGGAGGAGGAGGAGGAGGAGCGGCGCGCGCTTCTCTCAGCCGAGCTCGACGCCGATGATCGCGAGGCGGCGCATGAGGCCGCCGAGCGCGAACTCGCGGACCGCATCCATGCTTACGCCAAGCCGCTCGATGTCGGGCCCGCCGTCGCCCGACCCGCTGAGCGCCTCGGCGACGTGCGGGAGCAGGTCCCCGAGCGTGGACTTCACGACCTCGGCCTGCTCCGGGCGGGAGCGGACCGTCTCGCGGAGGAACCAGACGCCGTAGCCGATGTGGCGTGTCTCGTCGTGGTGGATGCGGGAGTAGCCGGCGACGAAGCCCTCGAGCAGATCCTCCCGATCCAAGTACTCGGTCGAGAACTTGAAGGTGGTGAGGCCGAGCGTCCCCTCGAGGATCAAGTGGTAGATGGCCACGAACCGCACCTTGGCCGCCAGATCCTCCGGAGCGGCGACGAGGGCGCGATGCGCTTGGACGAGCGCGACGTCGAAGATCTGCTCGAACGCCGGTGAGACCTCCCGCCGGGCCCTCCCGACATGCGAGGCGACGGTCGCCGGCGAGGCGACGACCTCGTCCTGGAAGCGGGCGTAGAACTGCATGTGGCGGGCCTCGTCGACCTGCTGGGTCGCCAGGAAAGTCGCCTCCTCCTCGCTCCCGTAGGCACCGACCAGGCCCGAGAACTTGGTCGTGATCCGCTCCTCGGCGACCATCAGGGACGCGAGCAGCCAGTAGATCAGCCCCCGATCCTCGGAGTCCATCGCCCGCCACTGCTCGCGGTCGCGTTCGAGGTCGACCTCGAACGGGTTCCACTGCGAGCCCTCCCATCGCCGGTAGAGCGTCTGCGGGTCGTTCAGCTGGATCTCGTCGCTCATTCCACCTCCGCCACGGGCAACCGCTCGGTCAGGACTCCCGTTCGGCAGCGCCCTGCGCGCCCGCGACACGGTGTTCGCGAGCCGGCCCCCCGTTGCCGTCGCGACCCTGCGCGCAACCGCATTCCCCGTCATCGGCCTCGCCGCAGCAGTCCTGCTTGGCTTCGGGCTCGCAGCAGTCCGCCTGTGCCTCATGCGTGCAGCAGCCGGACGTCGTTGCGGCATCGATGAGGGCTAGGTCAGCCATGCGCTCAACTCCTCCATGGCCTCGGGAAGGACGTAGTAGTAGGCCCAGAGCCCCTGTCGTTCGGAGCCGACGATACCGGCGTCGCGAAGCTTCTTCAGGTGATGGGACACCGTGGGCTGAGACAGGTCGAAGAGCGGGACGAGCTCGCAGACGCAGACCTTCCCCGCGTGCTTGCGGAGCACATCGACGAGCTGGATCCGGACGGGGTCGCCGAGCGCCTTCGCGATCGCACCCATCCGCTCGGCCTGCGCACGCTCGACGTCGGGGTAGACGACGGGCTCGCAGCAGGGCTCGCCGGCCGGCCGCTTCTGCTTCGGGGTCAATTCGAAATCGATGCCCATCGATCTACGTATATCTATTGAAAAGACGAAAGTCAATAGATTAGACTCGCCGCGCAACATGAGAGAGAGGGGATCTGAGGGATGCGACACGTCTTGTTCGTCTGCAATCACAACGCCGGCCGCAGCCAGATGGCGGAGGCGTTCTTCAATCGGGATGCGCCAGAGGATCTGCGCGCCGAATCGGCCGGCTCCTCCCCCGGCGATCGCGTTTGGCCGGCGGTCGTAGAGGTGATGGCGGAGGTAGGTATCGATCTATCCCGGAAGCGCCCGAGGAAGCTGGTCAGGGAGATGCAGCTTCACGCCGACTGGGCCGTGACGATGGGGTGCGGCGACGTCTGTCCGTACGTCCCGACCACCGTCGAGGCATGGGACATCCTCGATCCGGCCGGGAGGCCGATCGAGCAGGTGGGGGAGATCCGCGACTCGATCCGATCGCACGTCGGCGACCTCCTCGAAGCGAGGATCGACGCGATCCGCTCTGACCGCACCGCCCATCAGCTGCGGCTCGAGCAGCTGCTTCCGTACCTGGCCGACGAGTTCGAGGGAGTCCGATCAGACGGCGAAATCCGATCGTGTGCCGATGCGATCCTGAGCAACTTCGACGACGCGGCCGTTCGATCCCACGTGTTGACACTCGCCCACAGGCAGACCCGCGAATGCCTCCGCGAAGACTCTTGCGCGGCCCTGGCGGCCGGTTAGGAAGTTCCATTGACCGAGAGCAAGCCGACCGTCCTCTTCGTCTGCGTGCACAACGCGGGTCGCAGCCAGATGGCTGCAGGGCTCCTCGCCAGGCACGCCGGTGACCGAGTCGCCGTCCGCTCAGCCGGCTCCGACCCCGCCGACAGCGTCAACCCGGCAGCGGTCGAGGCGATGAGAGAGGTGGGTGTCGACATCGCGAACGCCGCACCCAAGCTCCTCAGCACCGACTCCGTTCAGGAGGCCGATGTCGTCGTGACGATGGGCTGCGGGGACGCATGCCCCGTCTTCCCCGGCAAGCGCTACGAGGACTGGGAGCTCGAGGATCCCGCCGGCAAGGACCTGGACGCGGTACGGCGCATTCGCGACGACATCGACGGCCGTGTGCGCCGGCTCGCATCGGAGCTGCTCGGCGATGGCTGAACCGCCCCTCCGCCGCCGCCTCCTCGCCGAGTTCCTCGGCTCCGCGTTCCTGGCGGCCGTGGTGATCGGCTCGGGGATCGCGGCCGCCTCGCTGTCGGATGGCAACACGAGCCTCGCCCTGTTCGAGAACGCCGCCGTCACGGCGGCCGGGCTGTTCGCGATCATCTTGATGTTCGGTCCAGTCTCGGGCGGCCACTTCAACCCGGTCGTCTCGCTCGTCGACTCGTTCTTCGGAGGGCTCAGCCTCCGCGATGCCTGCGCCTACGTGCCGGCGCAGGTCGCCGGCTGCTTCACCGGGGCCGTCGTGGCGAACGTCATGTTCGAGCTCAGCGCCATCAGCATCTCGACCACCCACCGGGCGTCGGAGGCTCATCTGCTCGCCGAGGTCATCGCGACGCTGGGGCTCCTGCTCGTCATCTTCTCGCTGGCCCGAACCGGCCGCAGCGCGACCGCGCCCGCCGCCGTGGGCGCCTATATCGGGGCCGCCTACTTCTTCACGAGCTCGACGAGCTTCGCCAACCCGGCCATCACCATCGGACGGATGTTCTCGGACACGTTCGCGGGCATCGCACCGGCTTCCGTTCCGGCCTTCGTGATCGCGCAGCTGGTCGGTGGAGTCGTCGCGATAATCGCGATCCTCTCGCTCTACCCGGAGATCACACCGGAGGAAGCGGCGACGGCGACGTTCCCCCGCGACGCTGTGTGACCAGCTCGGCGGAGCCGTACCTCCCCCGGCGCGCCGAGGCCGAGATCGTGCGGCCGACCATCAGACTCCGTTAGGGCCTCGCCGCCTCACCGACCGGCCCCTTGAAACGAAGAAACCCGCTCACACGGGCGGGCTCGAGGCGATACCGCTACGGGGATTCGAACCCCGGTTTCCGGACTGAGAATTGGCTCTACCATGGGCTTTTCGGCTCTCTAGGCGGCTCTCAGTTCGCTCCAATATCTCTCGAGTCACGCACGGTTGGGGCGGTTCGGGACATTTCCCGGGACACGCTTTTTCGGCCGACCTGGATCGCGCCATCAGGTGTAGGCGAGGAGGCCCGGGATATCGTCTGCCGGGAGCGGACGAGCGGGCACCGGGCCCGAAAGGGGAGCGGCCCGAGAAGGACGAGACCGATTTACACCGCCTGGTGCGTTTTTCGTATCCTTGCTTCATGCCGGTCACCCTCGATCTCCCCCACTCGCTGGCGGGACACTGTGGTTCGGGCGCCCTCCGAGACCTGTGCGCCTTCTACGGCCTGTCCTGGTCTGACGAACCGATCTCAGAGGACGTCGCGTTCGGCCTTGGAGGGAGCCTCGCTTTCACCTACCTGGAGATCCCTGAGCTCGCACCCGCGGCGCCCCCGATCTACCTCGTCGGCCGGTCGGGAGATCTGGAGGTCGACTTCTGCAAGAACGTCGGTGTGGAGCTAGACCTTCGAGAGACCGACGATCCGGACGAAGCCTGGCAGTGGGTGAAGTCGGAGCTCGACTCAGGACGACCGACCATGGTGTGGGCGGACATCGCCGAGCTGGACTACCTGCGGGTGAAGATGAGCAACACCCACCACGACATCGTCTTGTGCGGCTATGACGAGAACGAAGGCGTCGTTCTCGTTGCCGACAACGACCGCGAGGAGATCCAGCGGTGCTCGGGGGGGTCCCTCGCGCGTGCGCGGATGTCGAGCGGCTTCCCCTCCCCCAACCGGAACGCGACGTTCCTCATGCGGTGGCCGAACAAGCTGCGAGATCCCCGAGAGGCGATCCGAGCCGCGGTCGATGGGAGCATCGTCACCATGCGCACCGCCTCGCAGTCCGTCTTCGGAGGCGAAGTGACGTCAGGCCTGGCGTCCGTCGATCACTTCGTTGCGCAGTACCCGCACTGGCCAGATCTGTTCGGCGAGGGTCTGCCCGCAGCCCTCTCGGGCCTCAGGGTTTTCATCGCGAAGGCCGGCACCGGAGGCGCGATGTTCAGAGGGCTCCAAGCAGGCTTCCTCGAGGAGGCGGGCCAGCTGCTCGGAGACGAGCTTCTTCTGGACGCCGGTGGGCTCTATCGCCGCCTCGAGGCCGAGTGGCTTGGGCTGGCGGATTCGTTTGCGAGCAGTGAGGTCCGCTCGCAACCCGTCGCAGCTCATGCCAGAGGCCTGGCTCACGTCGAACGCATCGGCGTCCTGGAGCACGAAGGGATCCGCCTGCTCGAGCGTTGGTCGGCGGGCCCGCCCGCCGACGTCAGGGCGCGGACGTGAGCGCCGCAACGAAGGCGACGATCACGCGGGCGGACTCCGCGCTCACACCGAAGGGTGAGCGCCGGGCGGCCGAGATCCTCGACGCGACCGTCCGTTGCCTCGCGCGGGACGGCTACTCCGCGACATCGATACAGGCCGTCGCCGACGAGGCGGGGCTCCACAAGCGGGTTGTCCTCTACTACTACGGCTCGAGGGAGGGCCTCTTCGATCGCGTCGTCCGCCACCTAGGTGACGAGCTCTTCGACGAGCTCGAGCGGGAGCTCGGGGCGCTCGACGACCCCGAGGAGATCGTCGGCCGCGGCTACGAGCGGCTCTGGAAGGTGGTCACCCGCGACCGCCCGCTGGTGATCTCCTGGTTCGCCCTCCGCGCGGAATCGGTCACCAACCCTACGCTCGCATCGACCGCGCGCTACGTCACCGACCGTTTCCGGGCGCTCGTCAGCGGGCTCATCGACCAGGCGCTCGGTCGCGGCCGGACCCTGCGGATCGCCCGAGGCTCGCTCGAGGTGCTGATCCTCGCGGGCTTCCAGGGCCTGATCCTCGAGTACCTCGAACGCGGCGATACCCCTCAGCTGCGCACTGCGATCGACGATTTCCAGATCTGGCTTGCGAGCGTGAGTGAGCCGCCCTCGTGAGCGGCAAGGAGCGCAGCACTCCGACGCGGTTGGTGCACCACCCCCAGTGCATGGGCTGTGGGAGTGAGAACCCGGCGGGCATCGGCGCTCACTACTGGATCGCCGGCGACGGAGTAGAGGGGCGCGTTCGCTTCGACGACCGGCAGTCGGGGGCCCCCGGTTTCGCGCACGGAGGAGCGGTCGCGACTGTCCTCGACGACCTCCTCGGCTCCCTCCTCTTCGTCCTCGAGCGACCGGCCGTGACCGCGAACCTGAGCGTGGATTTCCGCGCTCCCGCGTACCTGGGACGGGACCTCGATCTGCGCGCGTGGTGCGCCGGCATCGACGGGAGGAAGCTCGACCTGCGCGGAGAGGTCCTGGACGAGGGTCTCGTCATCGCGGCAGGCAAGGGCCTCTTCCTGGAGGTGGAGCTCTCCCATTGGGACCTGCCCGGTCAGTCCCAATCCCTCACGGAGGGGTTCCTCCCCTGGCAGCAGGGAACCGCCGGGGCCGACCCCCGCCGTTAAGCCGACCGCAGCCGGACCGGCAGCTTCTTCAGCTGGTTGGCGAACTGCGAGACGACATGGCTCGGCTCACCGTCGAGTGCCATGTCCGGAAACCTCTCGAGCGTCTCCTCGAGCAAGATCCTGAGCTCAAGCCGCGCCAGCGCGGCGCCGAGGCAGAAATGCCGGCCGCCCGCGCCGAACGCCTGGTGCTCGGGGTCGCGAGCTACGTCGAAGCGGTCCGGGTCCTCGTAGACCGTCTCGTCGCGATTGGATGACGGGTACCAGAGGACGACCTTGTCGCCCTCCTTGATCTCCTGCCCGCCCAGGACTACGTCCCGTGTAGCGGTCCGGCGGAAATGCGAGAAGGCCGGGAACATCCTCAGCGCCTCCTCGACCGCGCTTGGGATCAGCTCCGGGTGCTCGAGGAGCTTCTGTCGTTCCTCGGGATGCTCGAGCAAGGCGAGCATCGCGCTCGTGTAGGTCGCCTTGGTTGAGTCGTTGCCGGCGGCCATGAGGAGGAAGAAGCCCATGACGATCTCGTGCTCCTCGAGGCGCTCGCCATCCACCTCTGCGTGGACCAGGACGCTCGTCAGGTCGTCGGTGGGATGCTCGCGACGCGCCTCGATCAGAGCGCTGCAGCGCTCGAAGATCTGAGGTATCTCCTCCTGCATCACGGTCTCGGGGGCCTTCGGGTTGAGATCGGGATCGCCGAAGCCGACGAGCGAGTTCATGAGGTTCGCCCAGGACTCGTCGTCCTCCGGGGGGATCCCCATGAAGCTCCCGATGACACGCGAGACGACCGGTTGCGCCACGTCGGCGATGAGGTCGCAACGATCTCTTGCCGCGAGCCGGTCGAGGACCTCGCGCGTGATCGAACGGATCTCGTCCTCGTGCTCGCCGATCCGCTTCGGGGTGAAGCCGCGCTGGAAGAGCGCCTTGAGGCGATCGTGCCGGGGCGGATCCATCCCGATGAACATGGCTGAGATCAAATCGACGGGAATCACTGAGTCCGAGACGGTCGTGATCCCGCTGGCTGAGGAGTAGGTCCGCCAGTCGAGGCTCACCTCGCGGATGTCGGCCGCGCGGGTCACAGACCAGAAGCCGTCCTCATCACCGAACTCCGGGATCGAATCCGTGCGGTGAACCGGGCACCTCGCGCGCATCTCCCGGAACTCCTCATGCGGGGGTCCGTCGCTCCAGAGCAGGCGGTCATGGATGTTGAGATCGAGGGCTTCGGTTTCGCTCATGGGCTCAGCATACGAAAAACGCACCGATCGGTGTAATAACCTCCTCGCCATGGTCGCTCAGAAGTGGAAATGGGGAACGCTGGCTGCGGTCTGCCTCGCTCAGCTGGTTCTGATGCTCGATGTCACCGTCGTGATCGTCGCGCTGCCTGACATCAGCCGCGACCTCGGGGGCGATCTCGCCGACGTCCAGTTCGTGGTCGACATCTACGCCCTGGCGCTTGCGGCGCTCCTGCTCAACTTCGGCGCCCTCGCTGACCGCGTGGGAAGGCGTCGCGTCTTCCTCGCCGGACTTGCGATCTTCGGTGTGGCCTCCGTGCTCTGCGCAATAGCTTCGAGCACGGCCGTTCTGATCGGGGCCCGCGGCGTGCAGGGTGCCGGCGGAGCAATGCTCTTCGCTACCGGGCTCGCCCTGCTCGGCAACGCCTACCGCGGAGGCGACCGCGCGAAGGCCCTCGGCGTCTTCGGCGCCGTCTTCGGTGCGGCCGTCGCGCTCGGGCCGCTCGTCGGCGGCCTGGTACTGGAGGCTGCGGACTGGCGCTGGATCTTCTTCATCAACATCCCGGTCGTCGTGGCCGGGACGTGGCTCGCCTTCGCCTACGTCGAGGAGAGCCTCGACCCCGATCCCCGCGCCGTAGATATCCCCGGCCAGCTGACGTTCGCGCTGTCGATCGGTTCGCTCGTGGTCGCGCTCGTCAAGGGCCAGGAGCTCGGTTGGGGTTCAGCCACGATCGTCGGGTTGTTCGCCATCGCTGCCGCAGCGTTACTTCTCTTCGTTGCAATCGAGACTCGCCGCGAGTCGCCGATGTTCGACCTCGCCCTTCTCGCGGATCGATCCTTCTCGGGAGCGGCGCTCGCCGCCTTCGCGACCTCGGCCTCCCTCTTCGGCATGTTCGTCTACCTGACGATCTGGTTTCAGCGCGTTCAGGGGATGGATGCGCTCGAGGCGGGCTTGAAGCTGCTCCCGGTGACGCTTCTGGCGTTCATCGCGGCCGCTTTGGCCGGCAGGCTTTCGGGTCGCATCCCGCCCAGGCCGATACTCGCTCTGGCCCTGGCGTCGACCGCTACCGGACTGCTTCAGATGACGACGCTCGGACCCGCGGACTCGTGGACGGTTGCGCTTCCCGGTCTCCTCCTTTGCGGGCTAGGTTTCGGCCTCGCCAATCCCACCGTCGCCTCCGTGACGCTCACGGTGGCGCCGCCGGAGCGATCTGCCACGGCCATCGGGATGAACTCGACCTTCCGTCAGGTCGGCGTCGCCACCGGCGTCGCGGTCCTCGGCGCCGTCTTCGACTCCGCTCTCGGCGGGCTGGTCGCCCGCCTAGGCGACAGCGATGCGGGAGCCGCTGTCATCCAGCTTCCGCCGGAGGCCCAGGCCGCCTTCACCGACGCCCTCGACAACGTCTTCGTCACCGGCGCAGGCATCGCGGCCGTCGGCGCTCTTCTCGCAGCCCTGCTCGTGAACGCCCCGCCGTCGGCGGGCGATCTCCCTGACGGCCCCTCGCCCTCCGTTGCGGAGGGGCGTGACATCTGAAGAGCGCTCGCTTCGCGCTCAGGCAGAGCCTTCGCCAGCGGGGACACCCGCAGCCGAGGCTCTCCCGGGCACGAGGGCCGCGCACACCGCGGCCAGCGCGATAGCGCAGGCGGAGATCAGGAAGGCGGTGGTGAAGCCGGACTCGGCGGGCAAGCCGCCCGCCCCGACCTCGGCCGCGACCACGCTCGCGGCGATCTGACCTCCCAGCGCGCCGCCGATCGTGCGCATGATCGTGTTGATTCCCGTCGCCACGCCGGTTTCCGTCTGATCGACCGCTTCAACGATCAAGTTCGCCATGGCCGCGAAGCTGAATCCGATGCCGATCCCAAGCATGGCGCTCGCTACGTAGATCATCCATCGCTCGTCATGCGCCACCGTGAGGAAGACGAAGCTCAGGCCGACGACCACGGTGCCGATCAGCAGCGGAAGCTTGGAGCCGAACCTCGATCCCAGAAATCCCGCCATGGGTCCGGCGAAGAGCATCATCCCCGCGGAGGGCAGGAGGAAGAGACCCGCCTGCGTGACGGAGGCGCCGAAGCCGTAGCCGGCGCTCTCGGGCATCTGCACGAACTGGGGGATGAGGATGAAGGAGCCGAACATCCCAAAGCCGATCAGGAGCCCGGTGAGGTTGGTGGTCCAGACGGGTCGCCTGCGCATCATCTCGATGTCCACCAGTGGTTCATCGCGGCGGCTTTCGAAGCGCACCCAGATGACGAGGATGATCGCCGCAGCCACGAACAGGGCGAGTATCCGAGCTGATCCCCAACCCCATGAGTTTCCTTCGCTGATCCCGACGAGCAGCGCCACGAGGCCCGCGGCGAGAAGACCCGCTCCGCCCCAGTCGATCTTCGCCGGGCTCTTCACCGGGGACTCGGGGACGAACAGGCGCGTGGCGACGATCGCGACCGCGACGACGACGAGTCCGAGCCAGAAGATCCACTCGTAGGAGAGGTGATCGACGATCAGGCCGCTCAGAACCAGACCGGCTCCTCCTCCGATGCCGAAGGTCGCGCTGATGAGCCCGATCCCCGCCGGAACGCGCTCGGGAGGGAACTCGTCCCTGATGATCCCGAACGAAAGGGGGAAGACTGCACCGGCTGCCCCCTGGATAGCTCTGCCGGCGATCAGCATCTCGATGGAGTGCGAGAGCGCGGCCACGAGAGATCCGACCGCGAATACCGAAAGCGTGGCGACCAGGACGCGTTCCTTGCCGAACATGTCTCCGAGGCGCCCGAGAATCGGGGTCGCGATGGACGCCGAGAGAAGGTAGGCCGTCAGTACGTATGTGACCGCGGTGGTGGACGTGTGGAGCTCGCGCTGGATGTCGGGGAGGGCAGGCGCCACCAGTGTCTGCGAGAGGGCGTAGGCGAGCGCGCCCGTCACGAGGACCGCGAGAGTGACCCCGTAGTGCTGCCGGCTATCGGGACCAGTCACCGGACGTCCATCGCAGTTCGCGGAAGGCCGCTGCCGCCATCGTCAGGGTCACAAGTCCTCCGCGCTCGTCCTCGGGAACGTTCCAGCGCTGCGCAAGGCCCAGTCGCTCCAGGGCGTCAACGAGCGCAGCAGCGAGGCCGGTCGATACCCCGACCGCGGCACCGATGCTGCGCAGCGACTGAGGAGGCGTTCCCGTCAGCGCTTCCACCGCTTGTACCTGCACCAACGACAGGACGCGCGGGAAGCGGTCGGATCGGTCCGTCCCGTTCACAGGGCCTCGACGATCTCGGATAGGCGCCGCGTCAGCCGATGCAGGTCCTCACGCTCGTCGGGCGAAAGCGACTCCCAGAGCCGCCGCCGGTGGCCGCTGACGAACGCGTGCTTCCGCTCCAGGAGCTGCTCACCGCGGATCGTCATCGCGACGTCGTGCTCGCGTCGGTCATCCCTTCGCACCGACCGCTTGACCAGACCCTCCTTCTCAAGGGTCCCGAGCATCCGCGCAACCGTCGGCTGGCTGACACCGACCCTCTCGGCGAGATCGCGCACCCGCGGGCGCTCGAGGTCGGCGATGGCACGCATCAGGCGGTATTGGGACATCGTCAGTTCTCCGTCGTTTGTGACGGAAGCTCGACCCCGGGCCCGGTTCACAGTCGCGACCAGGGCGTCCCACTCCAACCAGAACAACACCTCCGCCTGTTCCCCGTGAGTCGCGGTCGAAAGGGGATGCGGTGCGGCTGATGCGGTCATAAGCACGCTAATCATTAGCATGACAGCGGATGTTCGCGCGCGATCACCCCAGTCACCGCAGATCCGCGGGCAGCGGGCCTCGGAGGACGAGTTGGTCTCCCTCGAGCTGATCCTGGCCCGGAACCTCGTCTCGACGCTCCACCTCGCAGCGGTGCTTCTCGACGAAACGCAGACGATCGTCTTCTACAACCCGCCCGCAGCGGCGCTGATGGGAACGAACTTCGAGGACACCGGCCCGATCCCGGTGGAGTCGTGGCGAGATACCTATGGCCCGCTGGGACCCGGCGGCGAGCGGATTCCCGCCGAGAGGCTCCCGATCACTTCCGTCCTACGCCGTGGCGAGCCCGGGCACGCGACGGTCCGTCTGCAGATTCCTGGGCGGGGCCCGTCGGATTTCGAGGTCAGCGGACTGCCGCTCGTCGGCGAGGGCGGATATTCGGGAGCTCTGGTCGTCTTCTGGAAGGCCGGTTCGTGACCTCTGGAGGGCAAGCTCCCGGACTGTCAGAACTGGAACTGGCTGGCGCCGCCGGCGCCTCCCGCCACCGCCGATGAGATCGAGAGGCGAAGTTCATCCAACGGGCTCTATGACCTTCGCCGCATAGGCCCGAGCCGCGCGCCGCGTTTCGCGCAGGATCTCGGGATCGCCGGCAGGGTCATCGCGGAAAGCCAGGTGCAGCAGACCATCGATGAGCGCAACGAGAGAAGACCATTGAGCCGCGCTCCCCTTCCTGCTTCCGTACGCCGTCAAGGCAACCGCGATCCGTCGTGAGATCGAGAGGTCCGACTCCGCCTCGAGCCGGCGCGTCGCCTCACTGAGCGAGCCCGAGAGCCACAGGCTTCTCAGTGCAGGTCTCTCGCGGATCATCTGCGCATAGGCATCGACGATCCGATCTACCGCGGCGGACCAGGTCGCGGCGGTTCGTTCAAACGCTTCATCGATGACCGTTGGCATCGCATCGATGTAGAGCCGAGCGAGCGCCTGGAACAACGCGTCCTTGTCCTCGAAGAACTGGTAGATCGTCCCGATCGGCACGTCCGCTTCGTCGGCTATCTCCCTGACGGTGAGTTCCTCGGGGCCGTGATCCGCGAGCAACGACTCGGTCGCGGCGAGAATTGCCTCGACCCGTCGCTGACTCCGCTGCTGAGTTGGAACGCGCCGCAGACCCTCGGCGTAGACCGGGGTCATTCGTTACCCAGGAACCGAAGAGCGCGCGACGACAGCCCCGGTGACGGCGAAGAGGACGGCTCCGCACGGTCCAAGCAGCGTGGCTTGGTTGCCCAGGTTGCCGCGACGGCGCTCATCGAAGCCCTGCAGCGCGTCCGCCGAGTCGATGAGGGCACCGGTCAGGGCGACGCTCGCAAGCGTCTCGGGACGAGCGCTCAGCAGCGCCACCGCCAGCGCGATCTCTCGGGCGCCGAAGAGCCGGGTTACGAAGCGGTCTGACCTGGCGGGATCGATCCCGAAGACCCGCGCCGTCAGATCCGGGGCACCCCAGGCTCCGATTCCGACGAGTGCCCGCATCGTTCCGAGAAAGAGTCGGGTTCGCGTCATACATGAACACATATCACGTTCATGTCGAAAAGCCAACCTCTCGTCGTCGGCTTCACCCTGTGTGCCCCAGACGCGCGGAATCGGCCGTCGATCAATTTGTATAATTGACTTATGCATAAGCCGCTTATGGATTCCTCAGCCCAACTGAGCCGTGATCTCTATGACGAGCTCGAGCGCGTAGTCAGGTTCATTCGCAAGCTCGAGAACCCCGGGAACCTCAGCAGCGCAGCCGTGTCCACGCTGGGGCGGCTGCGAGCCGACGGCCCCACCCCGCTGGGGGAGCTCGCGCGTGCTGAGCACGTCTCACAGCCCAACATGACGCAGCTCGTGACGCGCCTTGAACGAGCCGGCTTAGTTCAGCGCGCTGCTGACCCCTGGGATAAGCGAGTGGTCCTCGTTGCAATCGCGAAGGAGGGCCGAACGGCCCTGGAGCAACGACGTAAGGCGCGGACTGATGCGCTGCGACCCCTCCTCGATCGTCTTGACGACCCGGATCGTGCCGCGATCAGCGCGGCGCTCCCTGCACTTCGCAACTTGGTCTCTGTCGAGAGAGAGGCGGCTGCATGAGCTCTCACAGCGTGACCGCGGACGCGCCCAAGGCGAGCCCCTTCAAGCAACCTCGCGCAGTCTGGGCTGTCGCCTTCGCGTGCGTGATCTCCTTCATGGGGATCGGACTCGTGGATCCGATCCTGCCCGCCCTGGCAGAAGATCTGCAGGCCTCGCCGAGCCAGGTATCGCTGCTCTTCACGAGCTATCTGGTCGTCACGGCGGTGGCGATGCTCGTGGTCGGCTGGGTCTCGAGCCGCATCGGCGCCAAACGGACACTGATGGCCGGCTTGAGCATCATCGTCGTGTTCTCGGCGCTGGCCGGCCTCTCGGACACGATCGGTGAGATCGTCGGCTTCCGAGCCGGCTGGGGACTCGGCAACGCCCTGTTCATCTCGACGAGCCTGGCCGTCATCGTCGCCTCCGCCTCCGGAGGGTTCACGGGCGCGATCATCCTGTATGAGACAGCGCTCGGACTGGGCATCGCGGTGGGCCCGCTGCTCGGCGGAGAGCTCGGTTCGATCAGCTGGCGTGGGCCGTTCTTCGGAGTGGCCGCGCTGATGGCCATCGCACTCGTGGCAACGATCGCCTTCGTTCCTGATCTGCCCAAGCCGAAGCAGAAGACGTCTCTCTCCGCGCCATTGCGCGCTCTGAAGCACCGCGGCCTGATGACGATGAGCCTCGTGGCGGTCTTCTACAACTGGGGCTTCTTCACGATGCTCGGTTACGCGCCGTATCCGATGGAGCTCGACGCCCATCAGCTCGGCCTGGTGTTCACGGCCTGGGGCTTGCTTGTCGCAGCGTTCGCTGTCTTCTTCGCTCCGCGTCTTCAGGCTCGCTACGGCACGGTCAACGTGATCTACGGAAACCTCGTCGGGTGCGCGATCGTCCTCATCGCTATCGCCGTCGGTGTCAACACTCCCGCCGTCGTCATCGTCGCGGTGATCTTGAGCGGCGCCTTCATCGGCAACAACAACACGCTTACGACTCAGGCGGTGATGCTCGTGGCGCCGATCGAGCGTTCGGTTGCATCGTCCTCGTATGGCTTCGTGCGCTTCATCGGCGGCGGGCTCGCTCCTTACGTCGCCGGCAAGCTCGCCGACGCAACATCGCTGAGCGTCCCGTTCTACCTGGGTGGCCTCACATTCCTGCTGGCGATTCCCGTGCTCGCGTCGGGCCGACAGCTCGTCGACGACGCCGAGAAGGCGGCAGAGGAGTCTGATCCCGAACCGCTGGCGCCGACGCTCGAGCCCGTGGGCCCGCTTCGCGAGGATGGGGCTCGACCCGTGGTCGTCGCAGTTGCCGTCTCCGTCCCTGCCGACGACATCGTCGACGCGGCAGCTCGGATCGCTCGTGAGGCGCAAGCTCCGCTCGAGATCGTCCATCTGCAGGAGACCGCCGTGGTCGGCGACAGCGCCATCGCCGACAGCGATCTCGAGGGAGATCGCGAAGCGGTGCGCCACCACCTGAAGCGCCTGTCCGAGCACAACGTCCCCGCCACAGGACACGTTCTCACCACCGTCGGTGATCACGCCGCTGCCGGCCGCACCCTCGCCCGCCACGCGGGAGCCGTCGGGGCCCGCGCAGTGGTCATCGGCCGATCGCGGCGCGGGGCCGCCTCGCAGTTCGCCGACGGGAGCTTCACCTCTGCTCTCACCCACGCAGCGCCATGCAGCGTCGTCCTGGTCGACCAAGAGAGCGAGGCGCGTGAGCTGACCACCGAGACCCTGACGGCGCTGAGCCAGGAGGCATGAACGATGAGCGCTCCACGCCTTCCGATCGCAGGCGAGGTCACGGGCGGCCCTCATGCTTAGGAGCATCCTCGTCGCGATCGACGGATCCTCGTCCTGCGGACGAGCCATGGATCGGGCGACCGAGCTTGCCCTTGGTCTGAACGCCCGTCTGACGATCCTCAGCGTCGTGGTGCCTCTTCCCGCCGTCGCCTACGCGGCGGACATCGATGCTCGATCCCTCGAGGCCGAGTCCGTCAAGCAGACCGAGGGCGTGCTGCGCGCCGCATCTGATCGTGTCCCCGACGGGCTTCCTGTCGAGGTGCGTTTGCGCTTCGGACATGCCGCCGCTGAGATAGTCAAGGAAGTCGAGGAATCGGACCACGACCTGGTCGTCGTCGGCACCCGGGGTCGAGGCCGGCTCGCGAGCAACCTGCTGGGAAGCGTCGCGGGGGATGTCCACTTCCACTCATCGGTCGACCTGCTCGTCGTCCATCCGAGCGAGCCGTAATCCGCTGAGGCGTGATGCCTCACGATCACCCCCAGCCCTTCCGGGCGGGGCTCACTAACGCTTCAGGTCCTTCGGGACCCGTGGAGCTCCCGGTGATCGGCGGAGGCAGTTCACCCCGCGTAGGCGGTCTAGCTATTCGTGGCGGCTATCGGACACGCCTTGCAGATGCCGGTACTGTGCGGCAGCCGTCGTCAAGGTGACGAGTCCTCCACGCCAGTCGTCGCGGGCTTCGCGACGCTGCGCGAGACCCAAGCGTTCCAGCGCCTCCACGAGGACGGACGCGATTGCGCTCGACACTCCGACCTCAGCGCCGATACTCGGGAGGGACTGCGGAGAAGCCTCGGTCAACACCTCAACCGCTCGGATCTGGGCCGAGGTCAGAACTCGCGCGTGGTCGTCTGATGGTTCCAGTCTGCCCATGAGATGGAGCAGGCAGTCGCAGGACTACCGCCGCATCACCCTACCGCCGCTCTACGGAAAGAACTAGTTCGCGGCGAGGCCGTGCAGCACCCCGCTTCATCGTCTGAATCTGAAAGCCGGGGTGATCTTGGATCGTCAGAAAGGCAGAAGTTGAACCCAGTCGAGTTCTGTGGCAAGAGGCAGAAGCAATCCGGGGGCGAGGACGTAATGCCTGTTCGTAACGAACACCGCCTCTACCTGGATGAGGCCGGGTGTATCGATCGACGCCGCGGCGGCGACCCGCCTTACGATCACCTCACCCTCTTCGTCGATCAGTCCGGGCATACAGTCACCGCTCCTCGGAACTTCGGCGACCGTCACCGTGCGCCTGATCCCCCTATTTACCACGTCGATCTCGACTTGCATTCTCGGGACAACCTACGTCGTCCTCAGTCAAACGCAAGGCCCATCTGCGCGATCGACCTGCGAAGACAGCAGACCTGACAAAACACAGGTGCGGCATCGCGCGCGCCGGTACGACGGTCTCGAGCGAGCGCAAGCTGACCCGGGCATCGGTGCGAGGGGTATCTGATCTTCACGCCGCGTCGCGCCTCATCTTGCAGCCGCTGGCGCTAGGGGCGCGCCTGGTCCGCTGACGCCTCGATGTTCCTGTATCCACCGCTCGACATCCTGCTCGGAGAAGCGGCGATAGCGGCCACAGCACACCGAGGGCAGATCGCCTTCGCGGGCTGCCCGATAGACCCAGGTCTTAGGTACCTGCAGCATGTCCGCCACCTCCTCGGCCGTAAGCAGCCGCGAGCTCATGTGTGCGCTCCCGATTCGGCCGCCTTCACTTCGACCTGGTCAATGGTGCCCCCGCGAAGCCGGCGCCAGACAATCGCCTCTCCCCTGCCGAGACCACGAATGACATTAGGCGACACCCGGAACTCCTCGACCTGGCGCTCGGACCGCATACCCGTATCGGTGAAGACCAGCCGATGAGAATCGCGCTGCTTGGTCAGCTTCGTGACGGTCTGCGATCCGAACGACTGCGCAATCGCCTCCGCGCTCGAGACCTGCCGCATTGTGATCCACGTGTTCGCGCCAGTCTCGACCGCTTCGCGAGTGCCGTCAGCGACGTAGTCGAGGTCAGCGTGGTCCTGGACCGCGACGACGGTTCCAATTCCGGCGCCTCGCCCGATCGCGACAGCCTGCCGCAGCTGCTCGCCGCCGAGGCGGGCGGCCTCGTCGATGACCAGCACGGCCCGGAGAGTCTCGTCGCCTTCGGCATGGCGTTGGCCCGCGGCACCAAACGATTGGATGACAGCCGCGGCGATTGCCGGCGCTTCCTCCGGGAACTCTGCAGCTGGAAGGCTGAAGAGGACTCGGTCGCCGGCGAGTACGTCGTTCAGATCGATGCCACCCGATGCCCCGAGGCAGCCGTCGGTCGCCGGCGACTCGCGCAACAACGCCAGGCGATTGCCGAGCCCGAGGACTCCCGACCGCAGGGAGTCTTCTCTGGTAATCGCGTCGACGGTCCGGGCTACAACCGCTCCAGCATCGTCGTCGAGGTCGCGTGCCAATCCTTTGGCCTTCGTCGGCTGCTCGAGGAGCTCGATGATGTCGGCTAGCTCAACCTCGCCGTTCACTCGCTGCAGCGCCTGCAGCGCCACGCCTACGTATCGAGCAGCCGCCTGCCGGTAGTGAGGCTCGCTCCACTCTTGCGTTGACATCAGCATGTCGCGCCAGCTCGCCGGGTTTCCCTCTTCGAGTGGGTTCCAGTTGGCCGCGGCTCTATCGCCGAGGCCGAAGACGCGGTCCGGCGGGATCACGAGGTTCCTCGCAAGTGAGCGGTCGCCCTTGAGGTCGATGAAGAGACAGCCGATCTGCTCCGGCAGCCTCCGCTCGATGGCGGTGAGGAGAGTGGTCTTTCCGGCGCCGGGAGACCCGCCGATCAGGAGACCCTGCTGCAGCTCGTCGAGTCCAAGAGAGATCGGCCGACGGCGGCCGGCTGAACCAATCAGGACATCCTCGGGGTAGCTCGTTCGACGCCGGCGAAAGGCCAGGTGATCGATGCCGAAGACAAGCCCAGCCCAAGCCGCGACAAAGCCCGAGGCTCCCGCGTAGCCGGCGAGTCCCGTCAGCGCGCTCACTTGGCCCTCCAGATGAGGGCGGACCCGAGGCCGGTCAACATGAACGCCGACCCGAGCGGGATCACGGCCCAGGGATGCTTCAACGCAGCCGCTGCCGTCGCCTCTTCCCCCCACGCGCGGTTGAAGCGACGCATCTGAGCGTCTGCGCCGATCGGTCCGTCGAGAAGCGCGAACGCGCACCCGACAACTAACCCTGCCGCCACCAACTTGACCCCCACGGCGCGCCAGGCCGGTCCATCGGATCGGGGCCAGAACGATGCAGCTGCTCCGATACCCCCGCCAACCAACAAGAAGGCGAGTTGCGGCAGCTTCGCCCAAATAGCCCAGCCGATCGCGCAAAGACCGAGGGAGATCATCACGTAGGTCCCCGTCTCGTCCTCGCGACGCTTCTCGTCTCTACCAGCCATTTCTGACCTCCATGAATCGGGCCAGGCCGAGTCGGTCGATCTCGCGCTCGATGAGACTTGCGAGCCGGTCGTTCGGCACAAGCCATGTGACTTGCTCGTACTTCGAAGCTGCGTAGTGGCCGAGGATCTGCTCTCGCCTGGTGGCGCCCTTCGAGCTGAGCTCGATCTCGATCGCACGAAGTCCGCCGGAGGCGAGGGCCTCGATGGCGTCCGGGATCCGCCGGCAGCCGAGCGCTACCGCGCGCGTACGGTCGCTCGTTCCCTCGGGAAAGCCCTCCTCGCCGGCGCGCTCGCGACGGAGTTCAACCTCGGTGATCATCTGCCGACCCTCTGCCTCCGTCTGGGCGATCAGGGTCGCGACTCGAAGCGAGTGCTCAAAGCTCGCGGGACGCAAGGTCCGGCCAGCCGGGAGGAAGAGCGTCGGCAGCTCGACGAGCAGACGGTGGGCGGTGACCATCCCGAAGTCACGCAGGACCTGCAGGCGCCAGTAGGCCTGGCTCTGGCCTAAGCCGAAGCGAGTCTGGATGTTCTGGCGGCTCGCTCCGGTCAGGCGGTCGAGCCACTCGGCGATCTTGAGGTCGCGCTCAGTCAGCTGACCTCGGCGCTTGGCCGGAGGAACCCAACTAGCGGTATCCGTTCGCGGTCCCATTACCAATAAAGGCGAAGCTGGACCCCTAGGTGGTCCACGGATTTGGGTAAGCACGCCATCCCACAGAAGGCGCACGAGAGCCCGGACCGTCTTAGGGAGCCTCGAAACGGTCCGCGGACCAGGGAGCCACGTGCAGCGCTCATCTGCCTCTAGGTGACTTGAGGGCGGGAAAACTGTCGTCGGTTTATCGCCATGCGAACATGCGTTCGCATGGCGGTCGGAGGCTCAGCGAACTCGACTCTCGACCGCGCTATCGCCAACGGGAATGTGCGCCAGATCGAGATCGCCGCGATCGCTTGCGATTTCGTCCCGCTTCACCAAGCGCTTGCCATCTGCCTCGTCTACCTGCGCTCCGCTCCGGACCGATACGACGCAGCGGCCAGTCGGTTCCTCGAGCGCTTGATCGCCGAACACAGACCGCCGATCGGAATGGCGTCGACGATCGCCGCTGCCCTGGCGGCGGCACCCCACCCTGCGGCGCTGTCTGCGCTGGCCAGCTGCCTCAAGGCCTTGGGGCTGGAGCGAGCCGGCGCGGTAGTCCGTGCGCAGGGGACTGAAGCTCGGACCTAAAGCTCCAGCTGCGTCCGCAGCTCCTGACGGCCCCGGCCGATCACCTTCCGGAGCCCGCGGTCGCTGACCCCGAGCGCCGCCGCGATCTCGTCCCGCTCAAACCCGAGGATCTGCATCGCCAGTCCCTGGCGGGGCCGCTCGCTGACTCCCTTGAGGGCCTCCCGGACCTCGGCGGGTATCTCGTCCTCGGCGGGCGCCTCTCCGAAGACCTCCAAGCGGTCGGTCAGGTCGGCGGGCTTGCGGGACAGCGTGCGGTTCTGCCTGTAGGCGTGGTGCTTGACGGCGACGATGAAGTAGGCCTTGGCCTCCTCGATCGGGCGGTTGTCTCCGTCGAAGGCTTTGAGGAAGGAAAGCGAGGCGGACTGGACCGCGTCCTCGCCGTTCTCCCAACGCCGGTCGGTGAGCTGGGCGAGGGCGAGGCGGACAAACCGTTTGTAGCCGCCGCCGGAATAGAGCTTGGTGAGCAGCTCGCCGGCTGCGTCGCGTCGCTGGACGTCGGACCTGGTGCTGTGGTGAGGGCTCTGCATGAGCGACCTCCAGCACGCCTCCGGTGTGCCAAATTGGGAGCGGGCAGGGCCCGACCACAGCACCGGGATTCGAGCCACGGGCGCCTAGCAGTTGAGGCGCTGATCACGCCCTGACTGACGCGCGGCACCTCCTTGCGACTGGTTAAAGGACTGCCACTTTCTCCGCGCCAGATGCGCTTAGGACCTCCCACCGCGTGTAGCGTGCATGCCGCAATGCGCCGCTCATCTTCGATCGCGATCCTCGTTGCGGCCTGCGTCCTCTGGCCCGCAACTGCATCCGCCGCGAACGTGGAGGGATTTATCTACGGTCCAACCAAGGATGCCGCCGGCACCGTCGGTCATGTCGACAATCTGACTGTCAAGTACGTCTGCCAGAACTACACCGATTGCAGCGTTCAAGGCTGGCTTGGGTACGCAACCCTCTCGTCCGGCAGCACGAGCACGTGTCGTTACAACGCTCCCCGGATCTGGGAATCAACCCGGCAGCGCGCCTCCGGCACGGTTGAGAGCGGAGCGCGAGACTTCCCCCTAACTGCAGACGGGCGCTCCGTGTGCCTTTGGCTGGACACGGGTTACAGCACATCGCCCTACTACCAAATGGCAAAGGCTGAACTGGTAGCTCCAGCTGTACCGCCACCGACGGATCCAACCGATCCCACCGATCCAACGGACCCGGCCGATCCCACGGATCCGATTGATCCGGTGGCCCCGCCAATTGCCGCAAAGCTGGCCGCCACCATGAGCAGAGAGGCGCTGCACAAGAAGTTTGGCTGGCGTTGGAGCGACGGCATTCGGAAGCGGGTCAAGTGCGCGCTGACGGCTTCCAACGACCAATATCGCTGCAACGTCAGCTGGATCTACAAACGGTCAGCCTTCAAGGGGTACACGCTCGGCCCGGCGCAAGCTGCCGACACAGGCCGGCTAAAGATCAGAGTTGAGGCGGAGCGCCGAAGATAAGTCCGCGGCGCAGCCGGGCGGTTCACTCGATTCGAGCCCTGGGGTCGCACTTTCAACGACCCCGCTCGCTCGCGCGTCACTCAGGTGGAAAAAGGGGGGCGGCACCTCAGGCATTTGTTGAACCGGCTCGGTCGCTGATGCCGAGTCGCCAACGCAGCTCCACCTTCTTCCGTCCGCTGCCGGCGACCCGCGTCGGTTCGCGAACGACTACGACCCTGACCTTGCGAGTTCCATCGTGACAGCCCTGCGTGCTTCCTCGATGTCGAGTAGATCTCCGGCCTCAAACCCGGCCGTCTCTCGAAGCCGGCTGGGTCTACTGATCTCGAGCCGCCCCGATCCACGCCCGGCCTCGAGTCCAGACGCCACTCGTTCTCACCCTAACTCCGTCACCCCGCGTCCTCGCTTGTGCGCAGAACTCTTCTGCCATCTGACCCCTCAAGCGGAGCCGCAGCCGACCCCATCACCTCGATGCTTGCATCTACCTCGTCGAGGGGGTGGGGTCGGCTGCGGCGGAGCGCCGAATCCCTTGTCAGGTTCCCGAGGGGCCCCAGAAGCTCAGGCCGGGCCCGCTTATGGGGACGGTCGATGCCCTTGGTTCGCAACAAGTGGTGCCGGAGTCGACTTTGTGCGCGTATCCGGCTTTGGGTCGACTAGCTCCTCGGCGGCAATTTCAGTCCCTGCACGCGGAATGGTTCGCCTGTGGCGTTCTCGAAATCGAGCGTGCCGGAGGCCTCGATTCCCATCTCGCTCTAGGCACGGTCGAGCGCAGGATTCTCAACCCAAGGTCCGCTTAGAAACACGAGCGAATCCACTAGATCGGTGGTGCTTGCCGACCAGCCAAGTCCAACCCACCGAGTGAAGCGAGCCTGATGCTTCTTCAAGGCGCAGTAATCAGCTAGCCGCCCATGAAGAGTGCGGAGATTCCCGTCCGCCTGCGTCATGAAAGCCAGTCCCAAGGATGCCCCCTCTCCACCACACAGGAAGGCAAGACTGTGATCCTGCTTATCGCTCAACGTCTGTCTGTGCATGCGGCGCACCAAGCTAACCATGCGCTGCCGACTTGAGTCATTGGTCTCAAGAAGCGCCGCGCTTGCTTCGAGCCATCCCGTGAATTCCGCCGTGGCGAGATCATCGAGAAGTTTCCGTAGTTCTCCGTGAAGCTTCTGCCGCGGCTTCTTGGCCGGCTTGGATCGATCACCTCTGGTCCACAAGAAGTAAGCGTCTAGATCATCCGTGAAGGACAGAAGGTTGATGACGTCCGGCGCTCCCTCGGCGGCGAGCTCATCGTCGAAGAACAGGCCCCGAGTCAGGTAGTGCATCCACCAGTCCAACTCGTCGAACGCAATCACTCGCCGGTGCTCGTTGAGCCTCGCTCGACGTCGCAAGAACTGAACAAAGAAGGCTTCGTACTCGACGAGTTCGACGATGAGCTCAAGTTCGAAGAGCGTCAGAACCCACGGCGGCGGATCATCCGAGGAAAGAAGCCCTGCATCGCCCAGCTCCCAGATCATCGTCGTCGCCGGACCAAACTCGTCCAGGGTCAGAACTATGGGGAAGGCGCTTGTCTGCTCCCTTGGCAGCGCCACTTCCGCGCCTTGGGCATCGATGAACTTGACGGATGGGTCGGATAGAGCCTTGATGGTTCGATGAGCCTGCTCCGAGCCTTCGACGATTACATCTCGCAGATGCCGTCGGATCCGGTCTGGTGCGCCTCGCCGTGCTGGCGGTGTGACCGAACCTGCCTTGGATTCCACGACGAACGCAACGGTGTCGCAGATCATGAGGCCGTCAGTCTCGTATCTGATCAGCTCTCCGTCTTCCTCGATGTCGAAAGACAATCCGCGGTAGGTCTTGGCGCTCGGCATCGCCCTAGCTAGATGTTCGAGAGCTCGCTCCTCCACAAGGCTCCCTCGCCGATCGGAGAATCGTGTCCACGCTCGACCACCGGTTGCCTTGAGGGCGTCCTCCAAGGCCGGCCGAAGCGTCCAGAACAGGAGCTGGTGAGAGATGACGAGATAGTTCCCGGTTCCGTCGTCGACGATCGGGGTGCGCCGGAGCCGATGGATCTCCATGGGCGAAGCTGAGTCCCAGGTTTGCCCAAATCCAACAGAGAACGACTTCAAGAACGCTTGAGCATGCTTCGCGTCGACAGCGGCGGCCTCGGCGACTTGCGTGGCTGTGACTTGGAACGTGTCGCCGAGGCGATGGAAGGAGGCGCCCAGTCGAACATTTGCCAGAAAGCGCTTGCGCTCCTGCTCCCCCATCCCTCGCAGTCTGCGCACGAAGTCACTGTCGACTCCATCTTGAACACAACCAGCCTCGCCCTCGAGCCCTTCTACAAAGGAACGGGCGGCCTCGCGTTGAAACGCGAACCGGGTCATCCCAATTGCGATAAGCGCATCGGCCATGAGGACGGCTTCGCCCGACGTGAAGCCAATCGCCCGTGACAGCGCTCGATCCTCGTCGTCACCGAAGAGGTTGTCGATGAGGTCGCGCTCCTGGAACTCAAAGCCAGGTCCTTGAACTAAGAGTTCGCGACTCACCCAACGTGCACGCAACTCCCTGAAACTGGCTGGCTCATCACCCTGCGCGGACATGATCTTGTGCATTGAGTGCCAAGAATTGAGCATCATGATCTCGCGAACGATCTCGTCTATCGGCTCCAGAACAGTCGCGTCAACGGGGGCTTCGCGAGGTTCCTCTCCTGCGCGATCGGGACGCTCGAGGCAGGCCAAGGCCACGTACTCGGGAATCACGAGCAGGCCCTCCTCGCTGGACTCCTTGTACGCGTCAGGGTCGGCGGGTGTATTCGCGACCCAAACGTTGCTCAAGACATCGAAGGCGTCATAAGGAGCGATGGTGGCTCGAAGCCTTTCCCGCAACGCTTCGAGTTGCTCCGGGATGCTTTCCACCCAGGCCTCAGTTTCTGCGCGGTAGCGCTTCAACGCCTCCTCGTCATCGAAACTCATGCGCTGCCGAATGACGGTGCCTTGCTGCTCGAGATGGACGGGACCCGCTTCCAAGGAGGCGGTCGGTGTCACCCGTGCCGAACGTCTCCGCCGTCGGCGCTGACCTTTGCTGGTCATGTCGACCTAGCTCCTGTCGAGCGACGCTATGCGGTGGACGAGCATCCGAGCGACTAGCCCGAACCCACCGTTAATCGCGGCGCGACTCGGAATCTTTTTCATCTCGCGGCCGTGAACGACATCATTTCTCGCCCGCCGAAGCGTCACAAATAGAAGCTGCTCGTCGCCCTCACTAAGCCGAACACCATCGGAACGAAGCGCTGCCTTCAGCCGGTCCACCAGAGGACTGCCGTTCAGGCCTCGCACGGCCGACCGAAATCTCTCGCGCTGTTCATTGCTCAGCGATTCGGGAGCGAGTTCCTCCAAAGCCGCTAGCTCTTCAGGCTTAAAGGCTGGTGGGGGAGAAATGCCCGAAACGTAGAACTCGATAGCCGACCACAGGCCTTGCAGTTGCCGTTCGACCTCGCTTTCCAGGCTCGCCTGCGCGAACGCGACTAGCCCGAGTCGAAGCGAATTAGGCAACTCAGACGGAAGCTCTGGACGGACGGTGGCGCAGCCCTGGGACACGTCCCGAAGGACCGGTTGGTCAGGCCCGCTGGAGCGTCGCAACCACATCCGACGGGAGGACGAGCCGGCAACCAAAATGACGTCGCCGAGCTTCGGCGGCCGTAACGCTTCTTGGCGGGAGAACGGAACGGCAGAGCCATCGGGCAGTCGCGCCAGTCCATACCGACCCCTCACGGCGATCCAAGAGAGCGCTGCCGTCAACCGTTGCAGTCCGAGCGCCTCCGCTTTCTGAAGCCAGTCGCCCTGCATTGATGCCATGGCGTAGCAATCGGCGTCACGGTAAGCCGCAGCAAGCGCGCCGCCTTCCTCAGTCTCGAGATTCAGAGGCTCAAGCTTCTGGCGCCCAGCTGACGCGGGCAGGAACGTCGCCGGGCCAACAGTAACGGGGACGTTCACTGAGATTCCGCGAATCGGGACGACGACCTCGATTGTCTCGTCATCCGGGGCGGCCACGGGCTCGCTGAGCACGATCGTGTCACGCGGAAGACCCGCCTGCTCGGCTAGTGAGGTGATCAGCTCGCCGGGGCTGACCCCAACCGACACGAGGCCACCCGGTCGAAGCTCCGTCATGTCGACAGCGCCCTCGCAGCTCACATCCATAACGCTGCCGAGGATCTCCACTTCTTGGACGGCCCCGGAGAAACGGTCTTGGTGAAATTCGCGATCAGCAATTGAATGCTGGACCGAAGCCCAGAAGTCGAGCGCGCTCGACCCCATAAGCCCCAAGTCCACTTCGAACGTTGCTTCGGGGATTGCGTCCAGGCCCTCGCGACTGCGTCCGTCGATAAGCATCGGCGTCACTTCGGTATCGCCGATCATTAGTTGTCCGGCAGGAGATATCGACGCGAGCTCCTGACTCGCTGAGACCATCTCAGCGGGATCCGACCTGTCTGGCGACATCTCCAAGAAGCGCCTAATTGCCTGAATCTCGACCAGCGGAAGGCCAGACACCTGAATGTGCGTGACATCACCATCGTCGCCGATCGTCAGGGCAGCAAGTACCGGGGCCCTACTGCTCTTATCGAGGCTTGACACCGCGAGTTCGATCTCACGTGCAGCCGCGTCAAACTCCGCACGGACCGCCTTCATTCCGAACCAACAAAGTCCGATGACATACCCCAGAAGGCCGGTCGGCAGTTCCACCGGCGACCCGCTGTAGCCACCCAGGCGCACAACCCCATCGCGAACTTCAACGACGAGATCGCCACGCTCAGCTCGCTCAGCGAGGCCTCGGCACGTTAGGTACGAGCGGGACGAGCGCACATGTTCCCTGTAGGCAGCAAGCTCAGCTGCGGCTACCGTGTCCTTCGGAGTTCTTTCAGATTGGTCGTACCCGAGGCCGCCTAGGTCCGCCGCTCGAACGATTGCCACGAGATCGAGGCCCAGATCTCTCAAGGCGCTTGGGTCCACGACGGGACCCTCACCGAAGTCGGAGACCTCGGTGAGGGTATGTTGCCACCGCCTGGTGGCGGCGACGAGTTGTTCGACCGGACGCTGGCGAGAAAGATCTCGGACCAGGGATATGTGCTCTTCTAGCGCCGCGAATCTCTCTGGGCTCAGCTCGCGGCTTCCAGATAGGTGCCACTCGCCACCGACCCAACCCATCGATGACACGCTCCGGCGGATGCGATCCTCCTGCGGCGACATAGCTCGCTTCTACACAACTGACCCGACACCACTAACGCCGGTGTGGTGCCAACGGCGCAGCCGTGAGGAGCAGGCAGCTCAGGAGCCTTTCGTGTGAGTCAAAGGGAACGGGAACCGCGCCGGTTGCCGAGGTTTCATGATGAACCTTGGCGTTGGCCCATTGCTAGACCCGATCACCCTCCGGCCGCATGCACTGAGCTCGCGGCTTGGCTGACCCCCTATGGCTCTTACTCTCGTGGACTGTTAACCAGGGATCGGGGATGGTCACCCATAGACGCCTTTGGCTCAGCAAAAGCGTCAGAGATGCGCTTCGCCGCGTCAGCCTGAGGCTTGAAAGAGAGGTAGATCTGCGTGGTCTTCAGATCCTGATGGCCCATCCACTCCATGACCTCACGGCTGTCGGCTGTGCGAATCGCGTGCGTCCCGAAGGTGTGACGCAGATCGTGAAAACGAAGCGGACGAAGGTTCGCTTTCTCGAGTGCCTCCTTGTAACGCAGCCGCAGCTTGCTAGGCATGACGTGCCCTCCGAACTTGCCGCAGAAGACGAGGTCGTCGTCCTCCGTGAAGTCCTCGCGGCGCGAGAGGCGAGCGAGAGCCTGGGCGACCTCGGCCGCCATCGGGACCGTTCTCCCCCGCCCCGACTTCGGGGTGTCTTCCTTGCCGCCGGTGAAGTTCCGGCGCACGCGGATCGCGTCGAGTTTGAAGTCGACGTCGCGCCATCTCAGCGCGAGCAGCTCGCCCATGCGCAGCCCGGTGAACGCTGCGGTCAGGTAGATCGCCGAGTCGAGCTCGCTGGCGCCGGCGCGCACCAGAGCCATGACCTCCTCTCGCGAGTAGACGTCGATATCGACGCGCTCGCGGTTGGGGCGCTTCTCGACGAGCGTCATCGGATTCGCCTCGAGGCCATAGACCTTCATCGCTCGCTGGAAGACCCCGTGAAGCACAACGAGGTACTTGTTGATCGTCCGGTTGGCCAAGCCTTGTGCAATCAAGTCGTCCCGGTATGCCTCCAGTCGATCGGTGGTCAGATCGCCGACGCGCTCGTCGCCGAGAACAGGCTTGATCCGATCGACCATGTGCCGGTAGTCGGTGACCGTCGTTCTCTTCCGCTCGCGGTCATGCTCGACGTAGCGCAGCCACTCGTCGAGGGCCTCAGAGAAGGTCGCGCTGGAGCTCGTCGCGCCGCCTAATTCTCCCCGCCGAGCCTTCTCCAGAGTCCGATCGAGCTCTCGCTGCGCCTGCCTCTTAGTGAAGTAGCCATCGGCCGCCGTCTCGCGCTTCGAGGTCCAGGCCGGCCCGATCCTGCGCTGCACCTGCTTGCCGTTCGGCAGCCGGAACTTCATGTACCACTGCGGGCCGCGGTCGCGGTCGACGCGGAAGACATGGCCGGTAACAGGCAGTGCTTTCCCCATGTCCCCAAAATAGCGCCGTTTCGGGACATATCCCGGGACATGGACGGATTGGCCTCCGCCCCAGGAACGACGAAACCCGCTCTATGAGCGGGTTTCTGGTGATACCGCTACGGGGATTCGAACCCCGGTTTCCGGACTGAGAATCCGGCGTCCTAGTCCCCTAGACGATAGCGGCGCGACGCGCGAGTCTAGCGGAGGATCGGGGGCGGGCCAAACGGGGTGGCGGGAGTCACGGACTCGCAATCACTGGTCTCTGGCACTTGCGATTGCGCGATCGATGGAGTTGCTACGCGTTCGCGATCCGTCGCAGGCGGCTCAGGGCCTTCGGCCTCGCTGGGTCCCCCTCGTCGAGGCGCTTGACGAGCTCGCGGCAGGCGGCGATGTCGTCGCTTCCGGATGGCGTGTCGAGCCACTTGCCGAGCGCGCTCGCGCCATGGGAGGCGAGCGCCGCCTCGCGCAAACGGTTGTCAAGCGCCTCCCGCCGCTCGGCGATCTCGGGCACGCGGCTCGCCGGGAGCAGCGGTCCGGGGTAAGCATCCAACGCCTCGCCGAGACGGCCGACACCGGCGAGCCGCTCCACCTCGCGGTAGTCGCTGCGGACCTCGCCGACCAAGGCCGCGCTGCCGCTCGTCAACCGGTTGCCGAGCTTGCCGCGCAGCCGCGAGAGCTCGACGCGAACCGACCCCGCCTTGCCCTCGTCGCCGTAGAGGCGGGCGGCGAGCTCGCGGGCGTCGGCAACGTGGCCGGACGAGCCGAGCGCGAGCAGCGCGACGATCTCGCTGTGGCGCGGGCTGAGCCGCTCGGCGCGACCATCGAGGGAGACGCCGGCGCGGTCGTCGCCAAGCAGCGACAGCCGCAGCGTGCGGTCCGGCGAGGGGCGGCCGTCTCGTGCGCGCCAGAGCAGGTAGCCGTCGGCGGCGGGAAGCGGCTCGGCGATCACGGCGATCCCCTCCCCCATCTCGATCATGCCGCCGCCCTCCGGCACCTCGAGCCGCAGGCCGCTCCAGCCGGGCGCCGTCGATCCGACCACGCGCCCGCTCGCGGTGAGCAACGCGCTCGCCTTGCCGAGCCCCGGGCCGATGCGGTCGCCGAAGCGCTCGAGCAGGACCGCGTCGCGGCGGGCGCCGAGCTGCCCGAGCTTCGCCTCGATCACGCGGGCGGCGGCCTCGATCAGGGCCAGCGAGTGCGGATGGGCGGTCTTGAGCTCGCCGGAGAGGTCGATGACCCCGAGCACGTCGCCGCTGTCAGGATCGTGGACGGGCGCCGCGCTGCAGGTCCATTCGTGGACGCCGCGGGAGAAGTGCTCGGCCGAGAACACCTGGATCGAATGGCCGACCTCGAGCGCGGTCCCCATCGCGTTGGTCCCGGCCTCGGCCTCCCCCCAATCCGCCCCGGGCTGCAGGTTCACACCCTGCGCCGCGTCGAGCAGCGCCGGCTCGCCGTCGATCCACAGGAGCTTGCCGTCGGCGTCGCAGACGAGCACCACCTGGTCGTCGTCGGAGCGGACGTCGGCGAGCAGCTCGCGCAGGATCGGCTCCGCCATCGAGAGCGGGTGGCTCGCCCATCGCGACGACGCCTCCTCGCCCGAGATGGCCTGCGGCGGCCCGGATCCGTCCGGGTCGACGCCGGCGTCGGCGCTGCGATCCCAGGAGCTCGAGATCGCGTCGCGCAAGACCTCTCCCCCGGCGCCCCCGGAGAGCACATCGGAGTGAGCCCGCGCCAGCGTCCTCGCCAGGCGGCGGGGGTCGGTCGA
The DNA here is from genome assembly GCA_020636895.1 of Thermoleophilales bacterium. Lineage (GTDB taxonomy): Bacteria > Actinomycetota > Thermoleophilia > Solirubrobacterales > 70-9 > RHKX01. The sequence goes on from JACJWZ010000001.1 coordinate 1,428,419, forward strand.
CGCATCGATTGCAACCCAGCGGTCGCGTTCTGCCATCGCTCTCTCCTCCGGGGTCGATGCTACGCCACCAGAGGGCTCGGCAAGCGGTCGCGCAACCCCTTCGCCATGCCAATTCCCCATTGCAACGGGCTTGTAACGCCCCCATTCCTACGGTCGTGATCGGTGCTCCACATGGAGCGTGCCACCACAGGAGAGAACGAGGAGAGAGATACAGATGGCAACAGAGATCCAGATCGACGAGCGCGCACGTGAGTTCGTCGGCAGCGAAAGGCCGATGCTGATCGGCGGCGATTGGGTGAACTCCGCATCCGGCAAGACCTTCGAGGTCTTCAACCCGGCCACGGGCGAGGTGCTCGCGAACGTCGCCGAGGGCGACTCCGAGGACATCGACCGCGCCGTGAAGACCGCCCGCGCCGCCTTCGAGGGCGGCCCCTGGGCCAAGATGAGCCCCTCCGAGCGCGGCCGCATCGTGCACAGGATCGGCGACCTGATCCTCGAGCACGGCGACGAGCTCGCGGCGCTCGAGACGCTCGACAACGGCAAGCCGTTCGCGATCGCGCGGGCCGCCGACGTGCCGCTCGCCGCCGACCTCTTCCACTACATGGCGGGCTTCGCGACGAAGCTCGACGGGCGCACGATCGCCCCGACTGTCCCCTACATGCCCGACGCCGAGTGGCACGCCTACACGCTGCGCGAGCCGATCGGCGTCGTCGGCCAGATCATCCCGTGGAACTTCCCGCTGCTGATGGCCGCGTGGAAGCTCGGCCCGGCGCTCACAACCGGCTGCACGATCGTGCTCAAGCCGGCCGAGCAGACGCCGCTCTCGGCGCTGCGGCTCGCGGAGCTGATCCTCGAGGCCGGCGTCCCCGAGGGCGTGCTCAACGTCGTCACCGGCTTCGGTGAGACGGCGGGCGCGGCGCTCGCGGCCCACGACGACGTCAACAAGGTCGCGTTCACCGGCTCGACCGAGGTCGGCAAGGAGATCGTCAAGGCGGCCGCGGGCAACCTGAAGAAGCTCACGCTCGAGCTCGGCGGGAAGTCCCCGAACGTCGTCTACAGCGACGCCGACATGGAGGACGCGATCCCGGGAGCGGCGAACGCGATCTTCTTCAACCACGGCCAGTGCTGCGCCGCGGGCTCGCGCCTGTTCGTCGAGCACGAGCACTACGACGAGGTGCTCGAGGGCGTCTCCAAGCACGCCGATTCGATCAAGGTCGGCTCGGGGCTCGATCCGGACACCGACATGGGTCCGCTCGTCTCCCAGGAGCAGCAGGATCGCGTCACCGGGTTCCTCGACCAGGGGAAGTCGGACGGCGCCAAGGCGGTCACCGGCGGCAGCGCCGTCGACGGTCCCGGCTACTTCGTGCAGCCGACGGTCCTCAGCGACACGAGCGCCGACATGTCCGTCGAGGCCGAGGAGATCTTCGGCCCGGTGGTGACGGTGAAGCCGTTCAAGGACACCGACGAGCTGATCGGCGCCGGCAACGGCACGGCCTACGGCCTCGCCGCCGGGGTGTGGACGAAGGACATCTCGAAGGCCCACCGGACCGCGAAGGCGCTGCGAGCCGGAACGGTGTGGGTCAACTGCTACAACGTCTTCGATGCCTCGCTGCCGTTCGGCGGCTACAAGGAGTCGGGCTGGGGACGCGAGATGGGCAGCGAGGTTCTCGAGTGCTACACCGAGACCAAGAGCGTCTGCGTGCAGATCTGATCTGACGCGCATACGAGGGGGCCCGGCGCGCCGCCCATCCCCCAGGTGGCGCGCCGCCCACTGAACGTGGCCCCGTCCGGTTCCCCCGCCGGGCGGGGCTGCGGCGTTTCCGGGAACGCGCGCCTCAGCCGACGCCGAGGGTGCGGCGCAGGAACGCCGACTGGTCGGCGACGGCGCGCTCGAAGGGCTCGCCGGTGTAGATCGAGAAGTGCCCGAGGCCCGGGCCGTAGTCGATGAGCTCGCCCTGAGGGGCGCGCTCGGCCATCCCGCGCGCGGGGGCGGCCGGGGTGACGTCGTCCTCGGCGAGCACGCAGACGAGCAGCGGGCAGCGCACGTCGGCCGCATGCCGCGAGGGCGCGTAGGCGCCGAGGACGAGCGCGACGCGGGCGCAAACCTCGTTACGGAAGTCGGCATCGGGATCATCGAAGAGCGAGCGGTATCCCTCGTAGGCGCCGGGCTGCACCATCGCGCCGCCGCGACCCGGCCGCTCGACCGCCGGGATCCTGGCCGGCTCGCCGCGGCCGATCATCGAGAGGACGTCGAGTAGTCCGGCGACCGTGAGCCGCCCCGACTCCTTCGGGCCCGCCGCCCCCAACGCCGAGAGGCCGTTGCTGAAGGGAGCCTGGGAGACGGCCGCGGCGATCCGGTGGTCCTCGGCGGCGAGCGCGACGACATGACCGCCCGAGAACGACGTCCCCCAAAGCGCGATGCGCTCGGGATCGATCCCGTCGAGCGAACGGGCGAAGGCGATCGCGGCGCGCCAGTCGTCGAGCTGGCGGCCGATCGAGAGCAGCTGCCGCGGCTCTCCACCGCTGTCGCCGAAGTGGCGGTAGTCGAAGACGAGCGCGGCGATCCCTGCATCGCGGAAGCGCTCGGCGAAGGCCCACAGGCGCGCCGCCCGCACCCCGGCGAAGCCGTGGGCGAGGATCACGCAGGGGTGCGGGCCCTCGCCGGCGGGCCGGTAGAGCCACGCGGCGCACCGCTCCCCGTCGGACTCGAAGCTGAGGTCCTCGCGCTCGCTCATGCCGAGCAACCTACCGCCGTGGGCGCCGCAGTATCGGCTCGCGGCAGCTCGGCACCCTACGCAGTGGGTCGGCCCCACGCGAGATCTCGTACAGCTCCCGGCCTTGGAGAAGCTGAGGCCCCCGACGAGCGGAGGCCCCAGCAGGAAGAAGTAGGCGCCCGACGCCGCGGGGGAACGGTGCCGAGCGCCTGAAGTGGAACATACCATCCCGTTTGGTTGGGCGGCGCAGCACGGACGCAACACCCACGAATACACTCGCCGACGATGGGGGCATTCGTGATCGGGACGATCACCTGATGAGCGTGGAGGGTGCATGCCGCGTCAGGACGCCATGCGGAACCGGGAGACGGTCGTCGAGGCGGGGATGAAGCTGCTCGGCGAGGATCCGACCGCGAGCATGCAGGAGGTCGCTGACCGCTCCGGCCTCGGGCGCAGCACCGTCTACCGGCACTTCCCGAACCGGGAGGCGTTGATCACGGCCATGTACTTCCACGCCGTCGCGGACTCGTGGCGGCTCGCCGAGGAGATCTTCGCCCGCGACCTCCCCGTCGAGGAGTCGCTGCGCGAGCTCTGCGACATGATCGTCATGGTCGGAGTCCGCAACCGGTTCCTGCTCGGGCACCTCGCGTCGGCATCCAACGAGATGCGGGAGACGCGCACGGCGCCGGAGAGCCCGATCCGGTCCTACCTCGCCGACTGCCAGAAGCGCGGCGAGATCCGCGACGACATGACGTTGGACTGGATCATGAACGTCTACCAGACGCTCTCCTTGTCGGCGATGCGGGAGGTGGCGATCGCCCGCCACGACGAGGACGAGACCAAGCGGATGCTCGGAGACACGATCGTCAGCTTCCTGCGACCCGAGCGGTGACCGCCCCGGTGATGGCGCCGATGTCGGCATCGGCCGAGGCGTAAGCTCGGGGCCGATGGCCGAGTGCACCCACACGGACGCGATCGGCGACTTCACGCCGTCGAGCACCGAGGGCTGCAGCGAGTGCCTTAGAAGCGGCGATCGCTGGGTGCACCTGCGCATCTGCCTGACCTGCGGTGAGGTCGGATGCTGCGACTCGTCCCCCAACCGGCACGCCTCCAAGCACGCGGCCGCGGCCGGTCATCCGCTCGCCGGCTCCTTCGAGCCGGGCGAGGACTGGGCCTGGTGCTACGTGGACGAGGTCATGCTCGACGCGAGCGCGCTCGACCTGCCGAGCCACGACTGAGGAACCGCCGCGGCAGCACCGCGGAGCGAGTGGGCTGAACTCAGCCCTTGCCCCAGATCATCACGGCCTGCGGGTCGTCGGGATCGACCTTGACGGTCACGTCCTCGCCGGCGCTGAAGGGCGCCGAGGGGTAGATGTACTGGTTCATGCTCACCGCGTAGGACTCACCGCCGGCGGGCTTGACGGTCAGCTCGATCACGTTCTCGGCGCCGCCGGGGGTGTCGGTCTTGCCGGTCGGGGTCATCGAGTCGATGTGCGCGGGCGTGTCGACGCCGCTCTTCATCAGCTTCTGCGCGCGGTTGGCGAGCGCCATCTGGTCGGCGCTCGCGCCGATGCCGACCTTGCTCGTCTGGGCCTGGGCCGACTCGGCGGCCTTCTTCATCTTGTCCATGAATCCCATCTGCGAACGCTCCTTCACGTGAACGATGTCGGGTCAGGCGACCCTATCCGCAATCCGCCCAGCCGGCGAGCAACCCGCCCGCCCAGGCGCTTCAGAGGATCCCGGCCTCGCGTGCGCCCGTGATCGTCTCCTGCAGGGTCGCCTCCGCGTCCCAGCGCGGATGCCAACCGAGCTCGGCGCGAGCCTTGCTCGTATCCATCAGGGTCGGGACTCGGAAGGCGGTCAGCCACGCGGCCTCCGGCGGCATCCCCGGCAGCCTCTGCAGCAGCTCGTCGAGCGAGACGACCGCGGCCCCCGGGACGGGAACCGAAAGCCAGCCCAGCGCTCGCGCCATCCGCGCGACCGTCATCGCGCCCTGGCCGGCGAGGTTGTAGCGACCCGGCGCACCCTTCCCATCGACGGCTGCGAGCAAAGCCTGGGCGACGTCGTCGGTGTGGACGAGCTGGAAGGGGATGCCCGGGTCGGGCAGGATCGGGCCGAGGAAGGGAACCTGATCGGCGATGCGGCGCGCCAGCTTGAGCTGGCCGAAGACGGGTAACGCGCCGACCATGGTCTCGATCAACATCGGCGCACCGGCGCCCGCGACGATGCAGGGGCGGAAGACCCAGGCGCCGACGTCGGAGCCGGCGAGGGTCTCGTCGAGGACTTGCTCTATCTCGGCCTTGTGGGCCGAGTAGTAGAAGCTCTCGCTCCCGTGCGGCTCGACGTCCTCCGTCAGCGGCTGCGGGTTGTCGGCGTGGAACCCGTAGGCGGCGACCGACGAGGTGTAGACGAGGCGCTTGGCTCCCGCCGCCACCGTCGCCTCGAAGACGTTGCGGCTCCCCTCGAGGTTGATCGCCCGGGCCTCCTCGGGGTCGCCCATGATGATGAAGGCCAGGTGGACGACCACATCGGCACCGGCGACCAGCTCGTCGACCGAGTCCCGATCGAGGACATCGCCGCGCCGGTATTCGACCTTCTCGCTGAGCTCGTGATCGGAGGGGCGGAACGGACTGCGAGCCATGCCGATCACGCGGCCGACGGTGGGCGAATGATCCAGGGCGCGGAGGGCGGCGAGCCCGATCTCCCCCGTTGGGCCGGTGACGGCGACGGTCAGCTTCGAGGCTTCCATCGCCGCGGAGACTACGGCTCGGGCCGCGGCGCCGGAGGCTCCTCACCGTCGTCGGCACCGTCGTCTGCTTCGCCGTCGCCGGCCTCGGTGTCGGACGGGAGCTCGGCCTCGGGCTCCTCCGGGTCGGGGGCGTCATCCGGCTCGGCGTCCAGCGCGGCGAAGAACTCGTCCCCTTCGATGCCGACGTGCGGCATCCACCCGAGCCAGGACGGGAACCACCAGTTCGCGCGTCCGAGCAGGACCATTACCGAGGGCACGAGCAGGCAGCGGACGACGGTCGCGTCGATCGCCACAGCGACGGCGAGACCGACGCCGAACTGCTTGACGGTCGGATCGCCGTTGAGGACGAAGCTCGTGAAGACGGCGACCATGATGCAGGCGGCCGAGGTGATGACGCGCGCCGTGCCGGCGAGCCCCTCGACGACCGCGTCGTGGTTGCCGATCCCCTCGCGATAGTGCTCCTGGATCTTCGTCAGCAGGAACACCTGGTAGTCCATGGAGAGGCCGAAGAGGATCGCGAACATCAGCAGCGGCACGAAGGAGACGATCGGCAGGGTGTGGTCGAGGCCGATCAGCGATAGGCCAAAGCCCTTCTCGAACACGGCGACGAGGACCCCGTATGAGGCGGCCACCGAGATCAGGTTCATGAGCCCGGCCGTGAGCGGCACGACGAGCGACCGGAAGGCCAGCATCAGCAGGATGAAGCTGAGCGAGAGCACGATCAGGATCACCAGCGGCAGCTTCTCGCCGATCTCATCCGCCAGGTCGATGTAGGCCGCGGTCGAGCCGCCGACGTAGGCGACGGTCCCCGGTGATCCCTTCAGCGCTGCCGGGATGACGTCGTCGCGGAGTCTGTTCACCAAGTCGACGGTGCGGTCGGAAACCGGCGCGGAGTCGGAGGTGACGTTGAGGATCGCGGCGGTGCCGGCCTGGTTCACCGACGGGAACGAGACGTCGGCGACGTCGGGATCCTTGCCGATCTGGTTGCTGAGCTTGGTCAGCCGCGGGTCGCTGGCCGGCGACTTCAGGAACTGCTCCTGCTGCTTCTGCTCCTGCTGCTGCTTCTTCGTCGGCCCGGCGGGCTCGGGCGGCGGCGGCTCCCCTTCGGCGGCCGCCTCCTGCGCCTGCTCCTCGTACTTGTCCTGCTCCTGCTGCTCCTGCTCGGCCTGCTGCTGCTTGAGCTGGTTGAGCTTCTTCGTGTCCGGCTTGGCCGGCGGGTCGAGCTTGACCGAGACGAGCAGCGGCCCGTTGGTGCCGGGGCCGAACCCATCGCTGAGGATGTCGTAGGAACGGCGCGTCTGCGTATCGGTCGGGAGCTGGCTGTTGTCGGGCTGCCCGAGCGACATGTCGAGCACCGGCAGCGCCAGCGCGACGAGGATGACCATGCCGATCGTCGCCGCCGGGATCGGCCGCCTGCCGATCGCCCGCGCCCAGCGCTCCCAACCGTGCGGCTTGTCGTCGTGGCGGTGACCGCCGAACGGCAGCCTCCCCGCGTTGATCCGCTCGCCGAGGATGCCGAGGATCGCGGGCAGCAGCGTGACCGCGCCCAGGACGGAGACGGCGACGACGATGGCCGCCGAGTAGCCGAGGGCGCGAACGATCGGGATCCCGCCGAAGTAGAGGGAGAGGAGGGCGACGACGACGGTGCTCCCGGCGAAGACCACCGCGCCGCCTGAGGTGGCGGTGGCCCGCGCAACTGACTCCTCGACGCTGAAGCCGCGTTCGAGGAACTCTTTGTGCCGCGTGATCAGGAAGAGCGCGTAGTCGATGCCGACGCCGAGGCCGAGCATCGTCCCCAGCGTCGCCGCGATCGACGGCACCGAGAGGACGTGGCCAAGCAGGCCGACCAGGCTCAGGCCGGTGCCGAGGCTGAAGATCGCGGTGAGGATCGGCAGGGGCATCGCGGCCGCGGTGCCGAACGCGAACAGCAGCACGATGATCGCGACCGCGATTCCGATCGCCTCGCTCGACTCGGTCGAGGCCTTCGACACCTCCTGGCCGAGGTAGCCGCCGGCAGCGACGTCGATACCGGCTCGTTTCGCCGGATCGGCGACCGCGATCAGGTCGTCCGCCTCGTCCTCCTCGAGCTCGGCGGGACCGGGCTCGAGGGTCAGCTGGATGTAGGCGATCTTCTTGTCCTTGCTGAGCTGGTCGGCGCCCTCGTCGCTCAGCGGGCTGACCACCGAGTTGACGTCGTCGCGCTGCTTGTACGCCTTGACGGTCTCGTTGATCGCCTTCGCGTTGGCGCCCTGGTCCAGCTTCCCCTGGCCCGCCTCGAGCGCGATCTGCACCGTGCCGTTGGCCTGCTCCGGGAACTTGTCGTCGAGCAGATCCGTGGCGGCCGTCGAATCGCTGCCGGGGATCGTCAGGTCGTCCTCGGTCGGCTTGCCGGTGATCGCGGCCGCCGCCCATAGCCCGACGAGCACCACCGCCCACGCGGCGACGACCGGCCAGCCATGCCGTGCGGCGAACCTCCCGAGGGCGTAGAGCGGACCGGTCACTGCGGTGAATCTATCCCCGCCGAGGACGAGATCCCACGAGTGCGGTCTAATCCCCGGTGATGGCGAAGCCGGACGGCGAGACCAATGAGCGGGCGAAACGGCTGCCGCCGGCCGAGCGACGACGCCACCTCGTCGCGGTCGGGCTCGACGTCTTCGCCGAGCGCGGGTACGCCGGAACCGAGCTCAGCGACATCGCAGCGGCGGCGGGCGTCGGTCGGCCGCTGATCTATCACTACTTCGAGGGCGGCAAGGAGGACCTCTACGTCGCCGTGCTCGAGCACGCGTGGGGCGAGGTGATCGAGAGGCTCGAAGTCGACCCCGAGCGAGGCCGGGGCATGCTCCCGACCAACCTCGGCGCCTACCTCGACCTCGTCGAGGTGGGTGACCCCGCGATCACGGTGATCCGCGCCTCGCGCCGGCTCGAAGGCCCGCAAATCGAAGCGGCGACGCGGAAGTCCGGGATGCTCCTCGCCCGGGGCATCGCGATCAACCAACTCGGCCTCGAAGACCCTCCCGCGCGCGTTCTCGTCGGCCTGCTCGGGTTCCTCAGCTTCTTCGAGGCGCTGCTGCAGGGCTGGACGGAGGGCATGATCACGCGCGCCGACCTCGAACGAATCGTCGCCGCGACGCTCCCGGCGATCGCTGACGCCACCTCCGACTGAGCTCCCCGGTCCCATCGCACGCGAGGCTATTGCCTTTGTCGACACGTTGTCAATAGGATTCCTGCGCCCATCCGGCGAACATCCCGACCATGCCGCTGATCGAACTCCAAGACGGACGATCCATCGCCTACGAGCAGTCGGGCGATCCGAACGGGGTGCCGGTCCTCTTCCAGCACGGAACCGGTGACTCACGCCTGGCCCGCCACCCCGACGAGGCACTCACCACCGCGGCCGGTGTGCGCTTGATCACCGCAGACCGCCCCGGGGTGGGCGGCTCGACGAGGGTCGCCGAGCGAACCCTGCTCGATTGGAGCGCGGACGTCGAGTCTCTGACCGCGCACCTGGGCATCGGCCGCTTCGTCGTCGTCGGCTGGTCCGGTGGCGGCCCCCACGCGCTCGCCGTCGCCCACCGGCTCGGCGACCGCGTCAGCGGAATCGTCCTCGCCTCCCCGCTCGCCCCGCTCGACCGGCCCGGCGCCCGCGACCTCGTGCTCAACAAGGACCTGCGCGAGATCTGGGGGCTGCGCCACGCGAAGTGGGTCGCCGCGCTCGCCGGCCGGATCGAGTCCCGGTCCGCGCGCAAGGACCCGGACGCGTTCGTCGCCGAGCTGGCGAAGAGCGCCCCCGCCGACGCGCCGGTCCTCACCGATCCCGGGCTCGAGCCGATGTTCGCCGCGGAGATGGACGAGGCGCTCGCCCAGCACGGCAGCGGCGTCCTCGACGACATGTGGGCGTTCCTCGACTGGGGATTCAACCCCGAGGAGGTCACCCAGCCGGTCGCCCTCTTCCTCGGGGACGCCGATGAGATCCTCGCGCCCGACATGTACCGGGGACTTGCCGAGCGCCTGCCGGGCGCGGGCCCACCGCGCGAGTGGCCTGGCGGCGGCCACTACGCGCTCTTCGCGCGCGAGCGCTGGCGCGAGCTCATGGAGGCCGCGGCCGCCTTCGGCGGCTAGCACGCGGCGAACGCCGCCGCGCCCTTCGGCGCCTATCGCTCGAGCGCGTGGCGCCTTTTCCACCGTATGCGTGGGAAAAGCGCCATGCGTCGATGGTTGAGCGCTTCCTATTTCCACCGCGTGGAAAAGGCCCTTACGTCGGGCGTGGCGCCCCCTTCGGTGCCCATCGTCCCAAGCGCGTGGCGCTATTTCCACCGTATGCGTGGAAAAGGCGCCTTGCGTCGATGGCTTTCCGATCTGCGCTTGCTCGCTTTCCACCGGCGTGGAAAAGAGCCTCCGAAGGGGGGGTGGCGGCCGGCCTCCTGCCGCAGCTTCGATGCTCCCCTTCGGTGCCCATCGTCCCAAGCGCGTGGCGCCTTTTCCACCGTATGCGTGGGAAATTAGCGCCATGCGTCGATGGTTGAGCGCCCCAGCTCCAGGGCTTGGCGCCTTTTCCACCGTATGCGTGGAAAAGGCGCCTTGCGTCTGCTCGATCTGCGCCGAAGGGGGGCTGGGAGCTCCCGGTGGCGGCCGGCCTCAGGCGCAGCTTCGATGCTCCCCTTCGGTGCCCATCGCCCCCAGCGCTTAGCTCCTTTTCCACCGTATGCGTGGGAAAAGCGCCGCGCGGCCGGTCGATCTTGGCGCGCCGGGCTCCTGCGGGTTCGGCGGCTAGCTCGCGGCGATCGCCGCCGCGGTCCGCCGCGCCAGCGACATCACCGTGAACATCGGGTTCGTCCCCGACGCGGTCGGGAACGCGCTCGCGTCGCCGATCCAGACGCCGGCAGTGTCGTGGAGCTGGCCGAAGCCGTCGGCGACCGACGTCTCCGGGTCGGATCCCATCCGGCAGGTTCCCATCTGGTGAGCGCTGAAGAGGCCGATCTCGCGGGGCGCCATCGAGAGGCCCTTGACCGCGTCGATGAACTGCTCGACGTCCTCCCCGCGCCGCCACACCGGGGTGCGCTTGTTCAGTGCCTGCAGCTCGATCGCACCGGCGGCCTCGTGGATCCGGATGATCTCCTCGAGCCCGCGCTGGAGGTTGCGCTTGTCGAGCTCGTCGCTGAGCAGGTAGTGCATGACCGGGCGGCCGGCACCGTCGATGGTGACGCTGCCCGATCCCCGATCCCTGGTCAGGTTGATGATCCCGGCGCCCCGGTCCCAGCGGGAGACCTGCAGCTTGTGGTCGGCGCCCGAGCGCCACGGCGTCGCCGCGGCGGCCAGCCCGGTGCCGTGCTGCGCGCACTCGAGCAGGAAGCCGTACCCGTCCTCGAGCCCCTCGAACTGGTGCGAGAGCGCCGCCTGCGCCGGTCCCCACCATGCCTCCTGGGACTCCTCGTAGAGACCGAAGATGACGCTCGTCGGATGCAGGCGCAGGTTCTGCCCGACCGCCGGCCCGCCGATGCCCGAACGCAGCAGCAGTGCCGGCGACTCGACCGATCCGCACGCGACGACGACCTGCGGCGCCCGTACGACCACCTTCGCGGTCCTGCCCTCGGGATCGGCGTAGACCGCCTCGACACCGGTGGCCCGGCCGCCCTCGACGAGGATCCGCTCGACCCGGCAGTGAGTCACGAAGTCGGCGTCCCTCCCCGCCGCGTCGGCGAGGTAGGTCTTTGCCGTGGAGCGCTTCGAACCCGACTGCTCGCCCCAGCCGAGGTAGCCGGCGGTGACCGGGTCGTAGGTCTCTGGGTCCGTGTTGCGGGTGATCAGCCGGAAGTCGTAGCCGAGCGCCTCGCAGCCCTCCTTGAGGCGCAGGTGCGGGCCGCTGAGGTCGCTGCAGCGGTCGTTGACGCCCAGCCGCTCCCAGACGGCGTCCATGTGCTCGTCATAGCCGGGGCCGTCGAGCCCCTCGAGGCCCGCCGCCGCCCACTCCGCTCGGACTTGGTCGTTCGTGCGCAGGCAGTTGGTCCAGTTGAGGACGGTGCCGCCGCCGAGGGCCGAGCCCGCCTGAATCGACACCTGACCCTCGGCCGTCAGGAACGGCCCCTGGTTGAGGAAGAGGTTCTGATAGCCCCAGAGCTCGAGGCCGGGGAACTCGGACTCGTCGTGGTAGCCGCCCATCTCGAGCACGCAGACCTTCTTGCCGGCGGCGCTGAGCTCTCCCGCGATCACGCCGCCGCCCGCGCCGGAGCCGACGACGACGACGTCGGCCTCGAGCGTCAGCTCCTCGCCCTCGGGGACGATCGGCCTGATCGGGCGCTCGACCTCGGACGCGGGCTTGGGGAGCGCTTGCGGCCCCGGGTAGCCCATGCCCGGCCAGCTCGGGTTGATCCCGGTGCCGAGGTCGGGAAGCGCGTAGTGGAGCATCAGGCAGGCGCCGCGGAGGGCATCGAGCCCCGGGCCCGCCTCGGGGTCCTCGCCGAATCCGTGCACGATCGCCTCGCGCTGCTCCTGCGTCGCGGCGGCGCTCATGCCGTTGGCGGAGAGCGCGTCGAGCAGGCCGCGCAGCCCCTCGACCTCCTCCGGCGGCAGCCCCGCCTGCAGCAGCGTCAGCTCGACCCCGGCCGGGACCGAGAAGTCACTGGCCGACCGCGCCCAGAAGCCGGTCGGGTCGCCCTCGCCCTCGGGGGCCTCGATCGAGGGGACCCAGGTGTCGCAGAGCGCCGCGAGCGTGGCGCGCTGAGCGTCGTCGAAGAGGTCGCTCAGCGCGAGCGCGGTCAGGGTCTCCCCGATCTGCGTGGTCACATCGCTCATGTAGGGGAACATGTGGAGCTCGCGGGCAGGCGCCCAGGCGGGGGCGACGAGGACCGACTGCCGGCGCGTGTACTTGCGGATCCCGTCGGCGCCGTGCCGGGAGCCGAGGCCGGACTCCTTCCAGCCGCCCATCGGCAGCTCCAGCGCCGCGTAGTTGAGCTGCGCGTCGTTGACGCAGGCGACGCCTGCCTCGATCCGGCGCGCGAGCTGCTCGCCGCGCTCGGTGTCGCGGGTCCAGACCGATGCCTGCAGCCCGTAGCGGCCGTCGTTGGCGAGCGCGACCGCCTCCTCGGCGTCGGCGACCCGCATCACCGGCAGGGTCGGGCCGAAGGTCTCGTCGGTCATGCAGCGCATCGAGTGATCGACCCCGGTGATGATCGTCGGCTCGAAGAAGAGGCCGGCGCCGGCGTCTGTGACCCGCTTGCCGCCGGTGACGATCGTCGCGCCGTGCTCGACCGCGTCCTTGACGTGGGCCTCGATCAGCTCGATCTGAGGCGGGAAGATGATCGCGCCGACGTCGACGCTCCCCGGAGCGCCGGGCGGTCCCTGCCGCAGTCCCTCGACCTTGGAGCGGAGCCGCTCGACGAACTCGTCATGCACGGCGTCCTCGACGTAGATGCGCTCGACCGAGATGCAGACCTGCCCGGAGTTGTTGAGGCCGTAGGAGGCGGCGGCGTTGGCGGCGCGCTCGAGGTCGGCGTCGGCGAGGACGATCATCGGGTCCTTGCCGCCGAGCTCCAGCGAGACCGGGGTGAGCGTGTCGGCAGCCTGCTTCATCACCGCCTTGCCGGTCTTGACCGAGCCCGTGAACATCACGTAGTCGACAAGGTCGACGAGCGCGGCGCCGGTCTCGCCGCGGCCGGTGGCGACGCTGAAGACACCGTCGGGCAGCCCGGCCTCGGCCAGCATCTCGGCCATCAGCATCGAGGTGAGCGGGGTGATCTCCGACGGCTTTAGGACGACCGCGTTGCCGGCCGCGAGCGCCGGGATGCAGTCGCCGAAGGAGTTGTTGAGCGGGAAGTTCCAGGGGCCGATCACGCCGACGACGCCGACCGGCGCGTAGCGGACCTTGAGCCGGCGGCCGCCGCGGACGAAGGGCGAGGCCGTCTCGACGTCCTCGTCGGCAAGGTAGGCGGGGGCGTGCTTCGCCCAGAACTCGAGCGCGCTGATGCCGTAGGAGAGCTCGGCGAACTGCGTCTCGTCGGCGGGGCGCCCGGTCTCCGCGCAGATCGTCTCGACCACCCGGTTGCCGTTGGCGACCATCCAGGCGCGGGCGGCCATCAGCACCCGGGCCCGCTCCTCGAACCCGGCGGCGGCCCAGCCCGGCTGCGCTGCGCGCGCCCGCTCGACCATCGCGGTGACGTCGGCTGCGCCGAGCTCCGGGACGGTCGCGATCGTCTCCCCCGTGGCGGGGTTCTCGACCGGGATGCCAGCTCCATTGCCGCTCGCGCTGGTCTGCGAGCTGCTTGACGTCGTGCTCTCCATCTCTCCGGTCCGCGAGTCTATTGCTCGCGGCTGCGACGATCCAGGGGACTACCGGATCACCGACCATGACCTCCACCGCCCTCATCTCCGATCTCCACCTCGGCGGCGGCTCCCGCGCCGACGTGCTGCGGCGCGCGCCGATCCGCGAGCGCCTGATCGAGGCGACGGCCGACGTCGACCGTCTCGTCCTCCTCGGAGATGTGATCGAGCTCCGCGATGTGCCGCTGGGAGAAGCCCTCGAGGCGGCGCGGCCTTTCTTCGAGGACATCGGCGAGGCGTTCGCGGGTCGCGAGGTGATCTACGTCCCCGGCAACCACGACCACCGCATGCTCGGCCAGTGGCTCGAGCGGCCCGAGGAGCCCGACGCCGACCCCGCCACCGCGCTCGACGCGCTCGTGGACACGCCGCATCCGGCCGTCGACTCGATCGCGGGCTGGCTCGGGGACGCGCGGTTCGAGGTCCGCTACCCGGGCGTCTGGGTCCGCGAGGACGTCTATGCGACCCACGGCCACTACGTCGACAGCCATGTGACGCTGCCAACGATCGAGCGGCTCTCGGTCGCGACGGTCGACCGGCTCGGCGGGAAGCAGACCGGCCGCCGGGCCACCCCCCGCGACTACGAGGAGGTCCACGCGCCCGTCTACGACCTGATCTTCAACCTCGCCCAGGGTGGCCGCTCGCCGACCGCCTCCAAGCGCAACGGCAAGCCACCGGCGATGCGGATCTGGGAGCTGATCGGCGGAGCATCCGGGCGGGCGCGCACCGTCAGGGGGAGGGTGCTCGGCTCCGCGGTGATCCCGGCCGCGCTGCGCGGGTTCGAGAAGGCCGGGTTCGGGAGCTTCAACCGCGACTTCTCGATCGGTGAGATCGGCCGCGCCGGAGTCGAGGCGATGCACGTCGTCGTCGAGCGCCTCGGGATCGAGGCCGACCACGTCGTCTTCGGCCACATCCACCGCCGCGGCGCGCTCGACGCCGACGACGGTCTCAGCTCCTCCGACCCGATCTGGCAGCGCAACGGCACGACCCTCCACAACACCGGGAACTGGACCTACGTCGAGGGCCTGCTCGGGCGCGCCGTCCCCCAGAGCCCTTTCTGGCCGGGGTCGATGGTCCTCGTCCCCGACGAGGGACCTCCGGAGCTGCGCGAGATCCTCGTCGACGTCGACCGCGAGGTCCTCGCCGGCCGGGCCGGCCGCGGCTGAGGCGGCTCCGGTCGGCCCACCTCGTGCGGCTCGCGCGCTCTGCGCCCTCAGTGCCCGGGACGCTCGCCGCGCAGCAGCGCGACGGCGTGCGGGAGCGCCGCCGCGATGGCCTCCCCCGCCTCGCCGATGGCGCGCGGGCTCCCAGGGAAGTTGACGATCAGGGTGGCGCCGCGGATCGCGGCGACGTTGCGCGAGAGCATCCAGCGGTCGGTGTGTTCCCTGGAGGCGAGGCGCATAGCCTCGGCGATCCCGGGAGCGATCCGGTCGGCGACGCCGAGGGTGGCCTCCGGTGTGACGTCGTCAGGAGCGAACCCGGTGCCTCCAGTGGTGAGCACGAGGTCGCAGCCGACCGCGTCGGCGAAGTGACGGATCCGGTCCTCGATCAGACCCCTGGTGTCGGGGACGATCTCGCGCTCGACCACCTCGGCGTCGAGCTCGCCGGCCCACCGGAAGAGCTCATCCCCGCCCGGGTCATCGGCCCCGCGCTCGCGGGCCCGTGTCGTGCTGATGGTGAGCAACGCCGCCCGGATCGGCCGCTCGGGACTCACGACCGGTTCCACTCGCCGCTCTTGCCGCCGCTCTTGTGCAGCAGCCGGACGTGCTCGATCTCGACCTCGCGCTCCAGCGCCTTGACCATGTCGTAGACGGTGAGCGCGGCGATCGACGCGGCCGCCATCGCCTCGATCTCGACGCCGGTGCGGCCGACGCAGCGCGCCTCGGCCTCGAGCCTGACGACGCCGGCCGCAGCATCGACCTCGAGGCGGACGTCGGCGAACGACAGCGAAATCGGATGCGCCAGCGGCACCAACGTCCCCGCCTGCTTGGCGGCGTTGATGCCGGCGAGCCGCGCGGCACCGAGCACGTCGCCCTTGGGACCGTTGCCGGCTTCGACCGCCGCGGCGGTGTCCGGCTTCATCCGGACCGCGGCCTCGGCGACCGCGCGGCGCTCGGACTCGGGTTTGGCGCCGACGTCGACCATCCGAGCCGCGCCCTCCTCGTCGATGTGGGTAAGCCGTTCGGTCATCGGGCGCCGCTCCCGGGGGTCGTGCCCTCGACCCAACGCGCCTCGCCGCCCTCGATCTCCTGCTTCCAGATCGGCGCCTCGGCCTTGATCCGGTCGATCGCATCGCGGGCGCCCGCGAAGGCCTCACCTCGATGGGCGGCCGACACCGCGACGATCACGCTCGGCTCGCCGAGCGGCACCGAGCCGGTGCGGTGCTCGGCGGCGGCGGCCTCGAGCGCGTGCTCGGCCACGACGTCGACGAGGATCGCGGCCATGCGCTCCTCGGCCATCTCAGCGTAGGCCTCGTACTCCAGCCGCTCGACCTCTCGCGTCACGCCCTGGAAGCTCACGACCGCCCCCGCGCCGGGGCGGACGACGCTGCGCGCGAGCCGGTCGAGCTGCAGCGGCTCACCGCTGACGCGAGCGTGGATGCGGGGCGCGTCGGCGCCGCCGCTGACCGGCGGGATCAGCGCGAGCTCGTCGCCGTCGTGCAGCACCGTCGACCGGTCGGCCCACTCGCGGTTGACGGCGAGTGCGACCTCGATCCGAGCGAGCGCATCGCCGAGCCCGGGGCGCCGCTCGAGCTCCACCAGCGCGTCGCCGACGGTCGCGCCGGCTGGGAGCTCGAGGCCGAGATCCGCAGACCCGGCGCGCTCGCGAAGCACGGCGAAGAGGCGCACGCGCACGGCAACGCTTCGATCGGTTCGCCGGTCCTCCGTCGCCGTCATCGCCGCCAACGCTACCCCCACCCGAGCAGCTCGACGGTGACGGGATCGCCCGCCTCGACGACGTCGACCTCGGTGGGGACGACCGCGAGGCCGTCGGCGCCGATCATCGAGGTGAGGACGTGCGAGCCCTGCGGTCCCGTCGGCGTCGCCTCCCAGCCGCCGCGCCCGGCCTCGAGCCCGACGCGGATTGCCTCGGCCCGGCCGGCGACCGTCTCGTAGCGCTCGGTGAGCGCGGCCTCGACCCGGTGGGACGCCGGATCCCCTCCCTGCATCGCGATCAACGCAGGGCGCGCGAACAGCAGGAAGGTGACCATCGCCGAGACCGGGTTGCCCGGCAGGCCGAAGACGGGCTTGCCGCCCGGCCCGATCCCGAAGTAGGTCGGCTTGCCGGGCCGCAACGCGACGCGCCAGAAGACCTCCTCGGCGCCGAGCTCCGCGAGCGCCGGGCGGACGTGGTCGTGCTCCCCGACCGAGATCCCGCCGCAGACCACGACGACGTCGGCGCGGAGCGCGCGATCCAGCGCGGCGAGCGTCCCCTCGTGGTTGTCGGGCGCGATCTCGATCGAGACGACCTCGGCCCCGGCCGCCTCCGCGAGCGGGGGCACCGCGTAGGCGTTCGAGTCGCGGATCTGCCCGGGACCGAGCGGCTCGCCGGGCTCGACGAGCTCATCTCCCGTGAGCAGCAGCGCCAGCCGCGGGCGCCGGGCGCAGGTGGCCGCGGGATGGCCGACGGCGGCGATCGCCCCGACCTCGGCCGCGCCGAGGCGGGCGCCGGCGGAGAGCACCCGAGCGCCGGCGCGCACGTCCTCGCCCGCGCGACGGATGTTGTTCCCGCCCGGGACCGCTGCCCCGACCAGCACCTCCTCGCCGTCGCGGCTCGTGTCCTCGACGCGGACGACGGCGTCGGCCCCGCCCGGGACCGCCGCCCCGGTCGAGATCGCGAAGGCCTCGCCGGCGCCGACTTCGGCCTCGGCGGGATGACCTGCGCTGGACTCCCCCGCGAGCCGCAGGCGCGCGGGGCGGTCTGCGGTAGCGGCCGCGACGTCGGCGCTGCGCACCGCATAGCCGTCCATCGCCGAGTTGTCGAACGCTGGGATGTCCTCGCCCGACGCGACGTCGGCCGCGAGGTGGCGGCCGACGCAGTCGCGCAGCGCGACCTCCTCGCTCGGCAACGGCGAGACGCGCGCGAGCACGAGCTCACACGCGCGCTCGATCGGCATCAGCTCGGTGGGCATGTGGAGGATGATCGCGGCAACGCTGCGAGACTGCAGCCATGAGCCCGCGGCGATCGGCAGAGGGTGCGGGCGACGCCGCCCCGGCGCGCCGCGCCGCGATCCTGGCCGGCGGGCTGAGCCGTCGTATGGCGGACCACGATGGCAGCGGCTCCACCCCTCGCTCCAAGGCATCCCTACCCCTTGCCGGGCGTCCGCTCGCCGCGCATCCGATCGCGACGGCGCGGCTCGCGGGTCTCGCACCGGCGGTCGTCGCCAAGCCCGACACACCGCTTCCGGACCTCGGCTGTCCGGTCATCGACGAGCCCGCGACGCCGCGCCATCCGCTCGCCGGCGTCGTCGCCGCGCTCGAGCTCTACGAAGAGCCGATCGTGGTCCTCGCCTGCGACCTCCCCGACCTGCCGCCCGAGCTGCTCTCCGAGCTCGCCCACAGGCGGGCGCGCTTCGCGATGCCGGTTCACCCGCGCCCACAGCCGCTCGTCGCCCGCTACACCCCCGGGCTCCTGCCGCGACTGCGAGTGGCGCTCGCGGCCGAGGAACCGCTGGTCGGAGTCGCCGAGTCACTGGGCGGGGACGGCCTGCGCGCGGCGGAGCTGCGCGGCTTCGGCGATCCCGAGGTGATGTTCGCGAACGTCAACACGCCCGAGGACCTGCGCCGCGCGGAAGCGCGCCTGGCGGGCTGAGCCGGGGCCGTCAGGAGCCGCGCGGAACGACCTCGACGCGGGCGTTGTAGTCGGGGATCTCCGCCTCGGGGGAGCGGCGCTCGCCGATCAGAACGTTGCCCTCCGGCCAGTGCACCTGCAGGTTGCCGGGCGCGATCGGAGCGAAGCGCAGCACCCCGTCGAGCTCGCCGGTCTCGCTGCGCAGCGTCACCGCGGCGCCCTCCCCGAGCCCAAGCCGCTCGGCGTCGGCGGCGGCGATCAGCACCGATTCGCGCAGCGCCCCGTTGAGCGAGTCCTTCCGCTCCTGGACCATCGAGTTGAACTGCTTGCCGCGACGCGTGGAGACGGCGAAGCGGCCGTCGGGGGCGATCGGGTCGGGAACGTCGATGAGCGCGAAGTGCGCCTTGCCGTCCGCGGTCGGGAAGGCGGTGCCGCTCGGCAGGTGAGCGCCCCCGTACTGGAAGGCGTCGCCGCCCTCGCGCAGCTCGGCGATCTCGGCGTAGCGGGGAACGACCGACCCGATCTCCTGCCTGATCTCCGGCGTTCCCGAGAAGCGCACACGATCGGCCAGCTCGGGCCGCACCCGCGCGGCGAGGTCGCCGAAGACCTCCCACTCCGCCCTCGCCTCGCCGATCCGCGGTCCCGGGATCTCGGGACTGAGGACGACCCGCCGCTCCGTCGTCGTCTCGGTCACCCCGCCGGGGTTCTCGTAGCGCGTCGTCGCCGGCAGGATCAGGACCTCGCCACCCTCCGGGGGATCGACCAGCATCTGCGAGGACGCCACGATGTCCATGTGGACGCGCGTCGGGATCCGCCCGAGGGTCTCGGAGACCGCATCGGGATCGGGCAGCACGTCGATGAAGTTCCCTCCCGAGGCGAAGAGGAGGTCGAGCTCGCCCCGCGCGGCGGCGTCGATCATCTCCGGCGCGACCATGCCCTCCTCGGCGGGAACCTCGAAACCCCATCGGTCACCGAGCTCAGCAGCGTTCTCCGCGTTGATCGCGGCGCCGCCGGGGAACGCCGTCGAATAGCAACCCATCTCCGCCCCTCCCTGCACGCCGGAGTGGCCGCGGATCGGCATTAGGCCCGTCCCCTCCTCCCCGACCCAGCCGCGCGCGAGACCGAGGTTGACGACCGCGCGGACGTTGTCCTCGCCGAAGGCGTGCTGGGTGATGCCCATGCTCCAGACGAGGACGCCGCGGCGGGCGGCGCCGAGCATCTCCGCGAAGTCGGCCATCTCGGCCCGGGTCGTTCCCGCGACCGCCTCGAGGTCGTCCCAGCTCGCCGCCTCGGCGCGCTCGCGGAGCTGTTCGAAGCCGACCGTGTGAGCGTCGATGAAGGGGCGGTTGACGAGGTCCGCCTCGATCAGGTGCTTCATCGCACCCGTGAGGAAGCCGAGGTCGCCGCCGGTGTTGAGGGTGAAGAAGCGGTCGGCGATCTTCGTCCCGAACAGGGCGCTCTCGGGGTTCGAGGGGATCCAGTAGCGCTCCATCCCGGGCTCGCGGTAGGGGTTGACGACGGCCACCTTCGTGCCGGCCTTCTTCGCCAGGTGCAGGTACTTGGTGGTCACCGGCTGGTTGTTGGCGACGTTCGAGCCGACGAAGACGATCAGGTCCGTACCGATCCAGTCGCTGTAGGAGCAGGTCGTCGCGGCCACCCCCACCGCCTCCTTGAGCGCGAACGTGCTCGGCGAGTGGCAGATCCGCGCCGCGTTGTCGATCGAGTTCGTGCCGATCGCACGCGCGGCCTTCTGCGCGGCGTAGTAGCTCTCGTTCGACATCCCGCGGCTCGTCAGGAAGAAGCCCAGGCGGTCCGGGCTCGATGCGCCGATACGCTCGGCGACGCCGTCGAGCGCCTCGTCCCAGCTGACCGGCGTGAAGCCTGGCTCACCGTGGCGCCGCCGCATCGGGACCGGCAGCCGGCCCATCCGCCGCAGCTCCTCGCCGCGAAGGGAGCGAAGCGGCTCGACATCGGAGAGCTCGGCGGGGTCGAGCGGCCCCATCGTGTTCAGCCGCAGCAGCCTCAGGCGCACGTTGCACAGGTGCGTGCCCTCGATCGTCCAGTCATGCAGGCCCTTGGTGCCGAGCGCGCAGCCGTCGCAGACGCCGTCGTGGAGGATGCGCCAGGCGTAGGCGGCGTTGTCGCGGTTCTCCCAGACGGTCCGGAAGACCTCCCTGTAGTTGTTCGGCCGCTGCTCGCCGAGCCCGAACGGCTTCCAGCTCGCCCAGTTGCTGGGCGTCCAGCGCTTGACGGGCCTGCGGAGCATCCTGCCCTGAGGCTACCCGGGTGGGCTTCCGGCGACGCCGACGCTCGCGCTTGCCGGTCGTGGGGAGCCGCCGCGCGTGAATCGGCACAGATCGGCGCGGGTATTTGCACACGGCGTCACCCACCCGCGATCGTTCGCTCGCTTGGCTTCAGCCATGTCACTCGCTGGGGCGATCATCGGCCGAATCCGGATGGAAGTCACCCCAGCGGCGGGACGCATGGCCGCCCTGGCCGAGTTGCAGCACGGCGTCGTGTCGCGAACCCAGCTCATCGCCCTCGGACTCCCCTCGACGACCATCGTCCGTTGGGTTCGCGTCGGGCACCTGCACGCAGTCCATCGAGGTGTTTACTCCGTCGGGCACCCGAGGCTCAGCCGGGAGGGGCTCTGGATGGCGGCGGTCTTGGCGTGCGGTGAGCGGGCGACGCTCAGCCACATCCCGGCGGCGCGGTTCACCCACCTCGACCGCGCGCGCGGCCGGGGCCCCATCCACGTCACGATCCCGCGGTCGCGGCGCGCGAATCCACGAGGAGTGCGGGTACACCGGCCCCGCCGGCTCGCCGACGTCGACCGGATGTTCCGCGGACACATGCCGGTGACTACGCAGGCGCGCACGATCTTCGACCTCGCCGCGATCCTCCGCCCGAAGGACCTGCGGGAGCGTTTCGATCAGGCGGAGTACCTGGAGGACCTCGACCACGAGCGGTTGCGGAACCTCGTCACCGAGAACCCCAACCACCGGGGCAACGGCGAGCTCCGCCGGCTCCTCGACATGCCCTACGTGCCGCTGTCGCGGACCCGCTCGAAGCTCGAGCGGGTCGTGCTCCGCGTCTGCCGCGACCACGAGCTCCCGCTGCCGGAGATGGACGCCCCCTTTCTCGACTACGAGCTCGACTTCCACTGGCCTGACGCGCACTTCGTCGTCGAGGCGGACGGAGGCCAGCACACCGGCGAGCAGCGCGACAAGGACAACGCTCGAGACATCGCCGTGCTCCGCGCCGGCGAGCTCGTCCGGCGCTACGGCGAGGGCCCACTTCAAGACGAAGCCGCCGTCGCTGCCGAGATTCGCGAGATCCTGATCGAGCGCCTGCCGCCGGAGAGCATTTCGGCCGGATCCGGCCGAAAGTAGCCCCAGTGGATGAATGCGCGGGGGGAGGCTCGCCCGCGAGAGCCGTTCGGCGGGAGCTCGCCGCGGCGGTCGACATGGCGAGGCTACCCGGCGGCTCCGCCTGCGACGCTTCCGCGGTGGACCCGAGGATGCACAAGCGCATCAGCCGCGATGGCGCCGAGGACGAGGTCGCCGTCGAGGAGCCGCTGGAGATCCGCGCCGGCGGCCGCGCGATCGCGATCACGATGCGCACGCCCGGCGACGACGAGGAGCTTGCGCTGGGGTTCCTGCACGGCGAGGGGTTGATCGCGGACGCACGAGTCGTCGGCCCGCCTGAGGACCTCGCCGCCAACACCATCGAGGTCGCCGGGCCGCTCGCGCACGACCCGGGCGAGCGGAACTTCTACGCGACCTCCTCCTGCGGGATCTGCGGCAAGGGCGCGATCGAGCAGGTCGCCGTCGATGCGCCCCGGGTCACCCCCGGACCGGTGGTCGAGCGCGCGCTCCTCGCCGCGCTTCCCGGCCGGATCCGCCAGCCGGCCTTCGAGCTGACGGGGGGTCTGCATGCAACCGGCCTCTTCGATGCGACCGGAGAGCTCCTCCGCGCCCGCGAGGACGTCGGCCGCCACAACGCGATGGACAAGGTCCTCGGCTGGGCCCTGCGCGAGGGTCTCATCCCCCTCTCCGGCCGCGTCCTCTGCGTCAGCGGCCGGCTCTCCTTCGAGCTCGTCCAGAAGGCGGCAGTCGCCGGCTGCCCGATCCTCGTCGGCGTAGGCGCCCCGAGCTCGCTGGCGATCGAGCTCGCCGCCGACCGCGGCATGACCCTGTGCGGGTTCGCCCGCGCGGGCGACGTCAACGTCTACACGGGCGCCGAGCGAGTCAGGGATACCCGCTGATGCGCTGAACGTCCTTTTCTGGGCGCCATAGCGCCCACTCCGGGACGTTCGGCGTGGTCGTGCCGCCGCGAGCCCTACAGCTCGGCCTCGAGCCCCTCGGCCTCGATCTTCGCGACCTTCCCAAGCCGGCGCGCGTGCCGCTCCTGGCCCACCTCGCCGCCGACGAACTCGGCGCCGCAGAAGGCCACCACCAGATCGGCCGCGATCGCCTCGCCGATGACCCGGGCCCCAAGCGCGAGCACGTTGACGTCGTCGTGCTCGACGCACTGGTGGGCCGTGTAGGTGTCGTGGGCCATTGCGCAGCGGATCCCCGGGACCTTGCACGCCGCAACGGCCACGCCGGCGCCCGAGCCGCAGACGAGGATGCCGCGCTCAGCCTCCCCTTCGATCACCGCCCTTGCGACCGCGAGGGCGTGGTCGGGGTAGTCGTCGCCGCCGGCGGGGTCGTTGGTGCCCAGGTCGAGCGGCTCGTGACCGGCTTCGTGGACGGCCTTGAGCACCGTCTCGCGCAACGGCACACCGGCGTGGTCGAAGGCGCAGGCGACTCGCATCAGGGACCCCCTACCGGCCGAGCAGCTCTCGCGCCTTCGCGGCGACGGCCGGCGCGGTCATCCCGAAGTGCTCTGCGACCTCGGCGGCGGGAGCGGACGCACCGAAGTGGTCGAGCCCGACGCTGATCCCCCCGTCGCCGACCCAGCGGTTCCAGCCGAGCGTCGATCCCGCCTCGACGGAGACGCGCGCCGTCACCTCGGGCGGAAGGACCGAGTCGCGGTAGTCATCGTCCTGCTGCCGGAAGCGCGGGGAGCTCGGCAT
This sequence comes from Thermoleophilales bacterium, assembly GCA_020636895.1. Lineage (GTDB taxonomy): Bacteria > Actinomycetota > Thermoleophilia > Solirubrobacterales > 70-9 > RHKX01. The sequence goes on from JACJWZ010000001.1 coordinate 1,452,063, forward strand.
CGAGACGACCCGCACCGCGATGCCGTCGGCGGCGAGCTCGTCGGCCGCCTCAAGGCACAGGGAGACCTCCGAGCCGGTCCCGATCAGGATCAGCTCCGGCTCTCCCCCATCCGCCTCGCGCAGCACGTACGCGCCGCGCGCGATCGCGTCGTCGGGGATCGCGTCGCGATCCAGGACCGGGAGCTTCTGGCGGCTCAGCACCAGCGCGGTCGGTACCGACTGCTCGCCGAGCAGCCAGTGCCAAGCGAGGAAGGCCTCGTTGACGTCGGCGGGCCGGATCACGTCGAGGTTCGGCATCGCCCGCAGCGAGGCGAGGTGCTCGATCGGCTGGTGGGTCGGGCCGTCCTCGCCGACCCCGATCGAGTCGTGCGTGTAGATGAAGATCGAGGGGATCTCCATCAGCGCCGCCATCCGGATCGCGCCCCTCATGTAGTCGCTGAAGACAAGGAAGGTGGCTCCGTAGGCGCGCATGCCCTCGATCGTCAGGGCGTTGACGATCGCCCCCATCGCGTGCTCGCGGATCCCGAAGTGGAGGTTGCGCCCGCCGAAGTCGTGGCGCAGCACGTCGGGGAAGTCGTCGAGGTTGGTCGCCGTCGACGGCGCGAGGTCGGCGGCGCCGCCGAGCAGCTCCGGCACCTGCGGTGCGAGCCAGTTCAGCGCCTTGCCCGACGCCGCCCGCGTCGCGATCTCATCGCCCCCCGCCTCGAAGGTCGGCATCTCGCCGACCGGCGGCAGCTTCGGAGCGTGGCGACGCGTCACCCGCAGGAACTCGGAGGCGAGGTCCTCGTGCTCGGCGGCGTAGGCCTCGAAGGCCTCCGACCACGTGGCCTGCGCGGCGACGCCGCGCTCGCGGACCCCGGCGAACAGCTCGCGCACCTCCTCGGGAACGGTGAACGGCTCCCCGTAGGGCCAGCCGAGGTTCTCCTTCGTCAGCTTGATCTCCTCCTCGCCGAGAGGGGAGCCGTGCGCGGAGCCCGTGTCCTGCTTGTTCGGGCTGCCGAAGCCGATGTGGGAGGGCAGGGTGATGAACGACGGCCGGTCGGTGACGCCCTGGGCCTCGCGGATCGCCATCTCGATGTCCTCGAGGGTCGCCTCATGCGGGCATTCGTGGACGTGCCAGCCGTAGGCGTCGAAGCGCTGCGCGACCTCCTCGTGGAAGGCGAGGTGCGTCGCCCCCTCGATCGAGATCTCGTTGTCGTCGTAGATCGCGATCAGCTTTCCGAGCCCGAGGTTGCCGGCGAGCGATCCCGCCTCGGAGGCGATCCCCTCCTCCATGTCGCCGTCGGAGCAGATCACGTAGGTGTGGTGATCGACCGGGGAGTGGTCGCCGCGGTTGAACTCGGCGGCGTAGTGGGCCTCGGCGAGCGCGAAGCCGACGCCGTTGGCGAAGCCCTGGCCGAGCGGGCCGGTCGAGATCTCGACCCCGGGCGTGACCCCGTACTCGGGGTGGCCGGGGCACTTGCTCCCCCACTGGCGGAAGCTCTTGATGTCCTCGAGGGAGACGTCGTAGCCGCACAGGTGCAACAGCGAGTACTGCAGCATGCAGGCGTGCCCGGGCGAGAGGATGAAGCGGTCGCGGTTGAGCCAGCCCGGGTCGAGCGGGTTGAAGCGCATGATCCGCGTGAACAGGACGTAGCCGAGCGGCGCGAGGCCCATCGGGGTACCCGGATGGCCAGAGTTCGCCTTCTCCACGGCGTCCATCGAAAGCGTCCGGATCGTGTTGATCGCAAGCTCGTCGATGTCGGTCGCGGTGGTGCCCGGGGTGTTCTCCGTCACGGTCCCTCCTGTCGCTCGTTCGCCCGTCTCGTCTCCAGCTTGGCAAGCAGCGCCGCGCCGAGCACACCGGCCTGGGCGCCGTGTCGCGCGAGCCTTATCTCCGTGCTCTCCCCGACCCCCGGCAGCACGTAGCTGCGGGCCACGCGGGCGGCCGGCTCCAGCAGCAGATCGCCCGCGCTCGAGACGCCGCCACCGATCGCGACCACGTCCGGGTCGAGCAGGTTGATCGCGTTGGCGATGCCGACGCCGAGCCGCTCACCGAGCAGCGTCACCAGCCCGAGGGCGATCTCGTCCCCTTCCTTGGCCCCGGCCACGACGTCCTCGCCCGTGATCCGCTCGTCGCCCGCGGCCTTGCGCCGTCCGAGGTACGAGTCCGGATTCTCCTCGACGGCCTCGGCGGCGAGCCGGTCCAGCTCCCTGCCGGCGGCGAACGACTCCAGCGAGCCCGGTTGCGGAAAGGACTCACCGGCCGCGGGGGTCCCGCCCTCGAGCCTCAGCCCGATCAGGGTGTGGCCCATCTCCGCCGCCGCGCCGGTCGCACCGCGATAGGGGCGGCCGCCGAGCACGAGGCCGCCGCCGACGCCGGTGCCGACCGTGAACATGACGAGGTTCTCGACGACGATCTCCTCGCCGTCGCACGCCTCGGCGAGCGCCGCGACCGACGCGTCGTTGTCGACGAAGACCGGGAGCCCGGCGCGCTCGCTCAGCAACTCGCGGATCGGGACGTCCTGCAGCGGCACGTTCACCGACGTCTTCGCGCGTCCGGACGCGAACTCGACGACCGAGGGCAGGCCGATCCCAACGGCCTCGACATCGTCGGTCCGGACGCTCTCGATCGCGCGGCAGAGCTCGTCGATCAACGCCTCGGCGCCCGAGCCGTCGGTGGGCTCGAGGGCATCGGCCACCAGCTCCCCCCCGCTGAGACGCGCGGCCGCGATCTTCGTCCCCCCGACGTCGAGGCCGATGTAGGAAGCGCTCACCGGTCTGACCCTAGATGATCGATCCCGCTGCGCCCGGGTAGTCTCGGATCGTGGCGCTTCACGACATCTCCGTCCCCGTGCGCGAGGGGATGCCGATCTACCGTGGCAATCCCGGCTACGAGATCCACCTCGACAGCGCGATCGCCGATGGCGCCGGTGCCAACGTGAGCAAGATCACGATGGGCGCCCACACGGGCACCCACATCGACGGCGCCCGCCACTTCTTCACCGACGGCCCGGGGGTCGAGGCGCTCTCTCTGGAGGCGATGATCGGCCCCTGCCTCGTCGCCGAGCTCCCGGACATCGGCCTCGGCCCGATCGACGAAGCCGCGCTGCGGGGCGCCGGGGTCCCCGCCGGGACCGAGCGCCTGCTGCTGAAGACGCCGAACTCGCGGCTCTGGGAGCAGGACGAGTTCACCCACGACTTCGCCCGTCTCGACGGGAGCGGCGCCGCCTACGCGCTGAACCTCGGGGTGCGCCTGATCGGCATCGACTACCTGTCGATCGGCGATCACGACGCGCACGTCGCCCTGCTCGGCGCCGGCGTCGTCGCGCTGGAGGGACTGGACCTGCGCGCCATCGATCCGGGGGAGTACGAGCTGCTCTGCCTGCCGGTGCGATTCATCGGCAGCGACGGCGCGGTCAGCCGCGCTGTCCTCCGCGACCTGGAAGGAACCATCTGATGAGCGACGAGCGCGTGCGCGGCGGCATCGATCTCGGCGGCACGAAGATCGAGGCGATCGTCATCGACTCGGACCACGAGGTACTCGGGCAGTCGCGCCGCCCGACCCCTCAGGACAACGGTGCCGACGGCGTCGCCGCGGCGATGGCGAACGCGATGAGCGAAGCGGCGGAGGCAGCGGGCGTCAAGACCAACGCCCTCACCGGCGTCGGCGTCGGCTCACCGGGTCAGGTGGCCTCGGACTCGGGCGTCGTCTCCAACGCCAAGAACCTCCCCGATTGGAACGGCAGCTTCCCGCTCGGCGCCCGGCTCGCCGACGCCCTGGGAACCCGGGTGAAGATCGGCAACGACGTCTCGGTCGCCGTCGCCGGGGAGTACGAGCTCGGGGCCGGCCGCAACCACGACTCCGTCCTCGGCGTCTTCTGGGGCACCGGCGTCGGCGGCGGGCTGATCCTCGGCGGCCGGCAATGGCACGGCCGCGGCTCCGCCGGCGAGATCGGCCACATGGTCGTCGTCCGCAACGGCGAGCGCTGCCCGTGCGGCAACAAGGGGTGCATGGAGGCCTACGCGGGCCGGGCGGCCATGGAGAAGGAGGCCCGCAAGCGCGTCAAGGCGGGCGAGAAGACGAAGCTCTTCAAGATCATGGAGGAGCACGACCGGCCACGGCTGACGAGCGGGATCTGGGAGCGCGCCCTCGACCAGGACGACAAGATGGCCCAGGAGCTGATCGAGCGGGCGATCAAGGCGCTCGGCGCCGGCATCGCCTCCGCGGTGAACCTGCTCGACCCCGAGGTGGTGATCCTCGGCGGCGGGCTCGGCGTCCGTTTCGGCGAGCGGCTCGGACCGGAGATCCGCAAGCGCATGGAGCGCAACCTCTTCGACCACAACCACCCCCCGAAGTTCACCGTCGCCGAGCTCGGCGACCTCGGCGGAGCGATCGGCGCGTCGCTTCTCGTCGAGTGAGCGAAGCGACCGGCGAACCCGACCACGTCCTCCGTAACCGCGAGGAGTGGGACGCGTGGGCGTCCGACTACGTGGCGACCGGGGAGCGGAACTGGTCAGCCGAGGAGCCGACGTGGGGGATCTGGGACGTTCCCGAGTCCGAGGTCCCGCTCCTCTCCCCCGATGCGGAGCTGGACGGGATCGACGCGATCGAGCTCGGCTGCGGGACCGCGTACGTCTCCGCCTGGCTCGCCCGCCGCGGCGCGCGCCCGGTGGGGATCGACAACTCCGCGGCGCAGCTCGAGACGGCGCGGCGCCTGCAGGCCGAGCACGGCATCGACTTCCCGCTGCTGCACGGCAACGCCGAGGAGGTGCCGCTCCCGGACGCGAGCTTCGACCTCGCGATCTCCGAGTACGGGGCGAGCATCTGGTGCGACCCCTACAAGTGGATCCCGGAGGCCGCCCGCCTGCTCCGCCCCGGCGGCCGCCTCGTCTTCCTCGTCAACTCGGTCCTGGAGATGCTCTGCATCCCCGACACGCCCGAAGGCGCCGTCGGCCACGAGCTCGTTCGCCCGCTCTTCGGGCTGCACCGGATCGAGTGGAGCGACGACCGCTCGGTCGAGTTCCACCTCCCCCACGGCGAGATGATCACCCTGCTGCGCCGCGAGGGCTTCGACGTCGAGGAGCTGATCGAAGTGCGGGCGCCGGAGGGCTCGACCACCCGCTACTCGGGGATCACCCTCGAGTGGGCGCGCGCCTATCCGACCGAGGAGGTCTGGAAGGCGCGCAAGCGCGGCTGAGGAGCGCCCCGGCTCGCCGGGCGGCCGTACAGCCACGCCATGGCGTGGTTCAGTGGGCGTTCGGCGCGTCGGCGCAGCTCGGGCTCAGCCGCGATGCTCGCGGTACCAGCGGATCAGCGCGTTCGTCGAGGAGTCGTGGGCGAGCTTCGGCTCCGTCTCGCTCTCGAGCTCGGGGATGATGTTGACCGCGAGCTTCTTGCCGAGCTCGACGCCCCACTGATCGAAGGAGTCGATGCCCCAGATCGCCCCCTGCGTGAAGACCGAATGCTCGTAGAGGGCGACGAGCTTGCCGAGCGTCGCCGGGTCGAGGCGCTCGGCGAGGAGGACGCTCGTCGGGCGGTTGCCCTCGAAGGTCTTGTGCGGGACGAGCCGCTCCTCCACCCCCTCGGCCCGGACCTCGTCGGCCGTCTTGCCGAAGGCGAGCGCCTCGGCCTGGGCGAAGACGTTGGCGGCGAGCAGGTCGTGGTGGTCGCCGAGCGGATTCAGCGAGCGCGCGAAGAAGATCAGGTCGGCCGGGATCAGGTGGGTCCCCTGGTGGACCAGCTGGTAGAAGGAATGCTGGCCGTTGGTCCCCGGCTCGCCCCAGAAGATCGGACCCGTCGCGTAGTCGACGACCTCGCCGTCGAGCCGCACGTGCTTTCCGTTCGACTCCATGGTGAGCTGCTGCAGGTAGGCGGGGAAGCGCTCGAGGTACTGCTCGTAGGGGAAGACGGCGATCGTCTCGACGCCGAAGAAGTTCGCGTACCAGACGTTGAGCAGACCCATCAAGACCGGCAGGTTCGCGCCGAACGGGGCCTCGCGGAAGTGCTCGTCGACCGCGTGGAAGCCGCCGAGCATCTCCTCGAAACGGCCCGGGCCGATCGCGAGCATCGTCGTCAGCCCGATCGCCGAGTCCATCGAGTAGCGGCCCCCGACCCAGTCCCAGAAGCCGTACATGTTGTCGGTATCGATGCCGAACTTCGAGACCTCGGAGGCGTTGGTCGAGAGGGCGACGAAGTGCTTGGCAACGGCCGACTCGTCCCCGAGCGCGGCCAGCACCCACTCGCGAGCCGAGTGCGCGTTGGTCATCGTCTCGAGCGTCGTGAAGGTCTTCGACGCGACCACGAACAGCGTCTCAGCCGGGTCGAGATCGCGGGTCTTCTCAACGAAGTCGGTGGCGTCGACGTTGGAGACGAAGCGGATCTCGAGGTCTCGGTCGGAGTAGTGGCGGAGCGCCCGGTGGGCCATCACCGGGCCGAGATCGGAGCCGCCGATCCCGATGTTGACGACGTTCCTGATCCGCTTGCCGGTGTGCCCCTTCCACTCGCCGCTGCGGATCCGCTCGCTGAAGGAGGCCATGCGGTCGAGGACTTCGTGCACCTCCCTGACGACGTCGACGCCGTCGACGATCAACGAGCGCTCACGCGGCATCCGCAGCGCCACGTGCAGGACCGCGCGGTCCTCGGTGACGTTGATGTGCTCGCCCGCGAACATCGCGTCGCGACGCTCGGCCACGCCCGCCTCGGCGGCGAGCTTCTCGAGCAGCATCAGCGTCTCATCGGTGATCCGGTGCTTGGAGAAGTCGAGGCGCAGCCCGCACGCCGAGGCGATCAGGCGCTCCCCGCGCTCTGGGTCGGCGGCGAACAGATCGCGCAGGTGCCGATCGCCGATCGCCTCCCGGTGTCGCTCGAGCTCCGCCCAGGCGGAGAGCCGGCGCGGGTCTGCGCCGGCCGTCATCCGGCCGCGACCGCCCTGCTCTTCTCCTCGATCCGCTCGAGCAGGGATTCCCAGCTCTTCACGAACTTGTCGGCGCCCTCGTCCTGCAGTCGCTGCGCCAGCGCCTTCAGGTCGACCCCCGCGGCGCGGAACTCCGCGAGAACCGCCTCGTTGTCGCCACCGTCGCCGGGGACGAGGTCGCCGATCCCCTCGTTCTCCGATAGCGCCAGCAGCGTCTCCTCGGGCATCGTGTCGACCGACAGCGGCGCCGCGAAGGCGTCGACGTAGGTCGTCTTCGGCAGAGCCGGGTCCTTGGTCCCGGTCGAGGCGAACAGGAAGCGCTGCGGGCGGGCGCCCTCGTTCTCGAGGCGCAGCCAGCGGTCGGACTCGATCAGCCGCCGGTAGGCGACGTAGCCGTCGATGCCGGCGGCGATGCCGAGCCGGTTGTGGAGCTCCGGCTCGACCTCCTCGTTGACCGCCACGTCCCAGCGGCTCACGAACAGCGAGGCGACCGAGCCGACGTTCGGGTTGAGCCCGTCGGCGACGCGACGCTCGACGCCGCGCATGTATGCCTCCGCCTGCGCCACGTACTGGTCGGCGTCGAAGAGCAGGGTGACGTTGACCGGGGTCCCCGCGTAGATCGTCTCCTCGATCGCCTTCAGGCCCTCCGCCGTGCCGGGGATCTTGATGAACAGGTTCTCGCGGTCGGCCGCCCCGTGCAGACGCGCCGCCTCGGCCGCCGTTCCCCGCGCGTCGTGCGCCAGCAGCGGCGAGACCTCGAGCGACGCCCAGCCGTCGACGCCGTCGGTGCGCGCGTGGACGTCGGAGAAGATGTCGCAGGCGCCGCGCAGGTCGGTGAGCGCGAGCTCGAAGAAGAGATCCTCCCCGCTCTTGCCGGCGGCGACGAGATCGGAGGTCTGGTCGTCATAGGCGTCCCCCTTCGCGAGCGCCTGGTCGAAGATCGTCGGGTTCGACGTCAGGCCCGTCAGGTCGAGGTCGCGCACGTAGCCCTCGATCGTGCCGTCGTCGACCGCGTCGCGGGTGATGTAGTCGAGCCAGATGCTCTGGCCGGCGTCGTGAAGCTGCTTGGTCGCGCTCATCTGTCTCCTCCTGGGTTTGGGTGGGCCTCCGGCAGCCGCCATCGCCACGGCGAGATCAGCTCGCCGGCCGCCGCCGGCCCCCACGAGCCCTTCGGATACTCGTGGAGCTCGGGTGGGTGCTCGAGCACGTCGGAGCTGATCGACCACAGCCGCTCGATCCCCTCCGCGCTCGTGAACAGGGTTCCGTCACCGGTCATCGCGTCATGGATCAGCCGCTCGTAGGCCTCGAGCTGGTTATCGGCGCAGAACGACTGGTCGTACTCGAAGATCATCCGCGCGGGGCCGAGCTCCATCGTCGGGCCCGGGACCTTCGCCTGGAAGTCGGCCGTGATCGATCCCGGCTCGGCGAGCTCGAAGACGAGCTGGTTGGCGCCCTGGTGCTGGACCTCGTTGGGGAACATCATCATCGGCGGCTCGCGGAAGTCGAGCGCGACGAGGTGCCGCGACTCGGCCATCGCCTTGCCGGTCCGCAGGTAGAAGGGGACTCCGGCCCAGCGCCAGTTGTCGATCTCGAGCTCGACCGCGACGAAGGTCTCGGTGTCGGAGTGGGGACCGACCCCGGGCTCGTCGCGATAGCCCTCGTACTGGCCGCGGACGGTGCGGTCGGGCGAGATCATCCGGTAGGCCTGCATGACCTTGTTCTTCTCCGCGCGCAGCGACGCCGCGGTGAGCGCCGCCGGCGGCTCCATCGCGATGAAGCTGAGTAGCTGCAGCAGGTGGGTGACGACCATGTCGCGGTAGGCGCCGGTGCCCTCGTAGAAGCCGGAGCGAGTGCCGACGGTGAGCGTCTCGGGCACGTCGATCTGGACGAACTCGATGTTGTTGCGGTTCCACAGCGGCTCGTAGAGGCCGTTGGCGAATCGCAGCGCGAGGATGTTCTGCACCGCCTCCTTGCCGAGGAAGTGGTCGATCCGGAAGATCTGGTCCTCGTCGAACTCGGCGTGCAGCGTCTCGTTGAGGGCGACCGCGGAATCGTGGTCATGGCCGAACGGCTTCTCGAGGATGACCCGCGCCTCCTCGCCGGTGAGCCCCAGGCGGCCGAGCATCGTCACGATCCCGCCGAACGCCTTCGGGGGCACCGCGAGGTAGTGCAGCAGCCGCCCGCCGCCGATCGCGCGCCGGGCCTTCTCGACGGCGTCCCGCAGCGCATCGGGACCTGCCTCCAGCGGCACATACGAGATCTTGTCCACGAACGCATCGAAGTCCCCGTCGCTCACCTCGACCCGGCTGAACTCGCCGAGCGCGTCGCGAACGTGATCGTGGAACCCGTTCTCGGTGTCGTAGGTCGTGTCGGCGTTGCCGACGATCCGGTAGCGGTGCGGCAGCAACCCCGCCTGGTCGAGATGGAAGAAACCCGGCAGGAGCTTGCGGGCCGCGAGATCGCCGGAGGCGCCGAAGAGGACGATGACGTGGTCGTCGGGCCGCTCCTCGCCGGCGACCTCGCCGCCGGCGGGGCTGGGCGCGATCGTCGTCGCTGTCCGGACCATCAGCCCGCCGCCCCGTCGGCCGGCTTCTCGTCGTGGCCGCCGAACTGCTTCCGCATCGCCGAGAGCAGCTTGTTGGCGAACTCGTCCTCGTTGCGAGACGCGAAGCGCTCGTACAGCGCCGTCGTCAGGACGGGCGCCGGCACGCCCTCGTCGATCGCCGCGTGGACCGTCCAGCGGCCTTCGCCGGAGTCGGAGACGCGCCCGCCGAAGCCCTCGAGCGTCGGTGACTCCTGCAACGCCGCGGCGGTCAGGTCCAGCAGCCACGAGCCGATGACCGAGCCGCGACGCCAGACCTCGGCCACCTCGGTCGTGTCGATGTCGAAGGGGTAGTACTGGGGGTCGTGGAGCGGCGCGGTCTCCGCGTCCACCTCGGCCTGGCGTGAGCCGATGTCGGCGTTGGCGATCACGTTCAGGCCCTCGGCGAGGGCGGCCATGATCCCGTACTCGATCCCGTTGTGGACCATCTTCACGAAGTGGCCCGCCCCGGTCGGCCCGCAGTGCAGGTAGCCGTTCTCGGCGGGCGTCGGATCGCCGCTGCGGCCCGGGGTGCGCTCGGCGGAGTCGACGCCGGGAGCGATCGTCGCGAAGATCGGATCGAGCCTGCTCACGGCGCCGTCGGGGCCGCCGATCATCAGGCAGAAGCCGCGTTCGAGACCGAAGACGCCGCCGCTGGTGCCGACGTCGAGGTAGTCGATGCCGGTCGGCTCCAGAGCTTTGGCGCGGTCGATGTCGTCGCGGTAGTAGGAGTTGCCGCCGTCGATGATCGCGTCGCCGCTCTCCATCAGGCCGGAGAGCTCGTCCAGCGTCCCCTGCACGTAGCCGGCCGGAACCATGATCCAGGCCGCGCGGGGCGGCTCCAGCTTCGCGACGAGGTCAGCGAGCGAGTCGGCGCCCGTCGCGCCCTCCCCCGCGAGCGCCGCGACGGCGTCGGCGTTTACGTCGTAGACGACGCAGTCGTGCCCGTCGCGCATCAGGCGACGCACGAGGTTCGCCCCCATCCGGCCGAGTCCGATCATCCCGAGCTGCAAGTGCGACCTCCTCCGGGCGCTGAGTCGATGTGCGCCCGAACCTTCTCACAGCGGGCCACCGGGACAGGCGGCCCCGGCTCAGCCGCGCCCCGGGGGCAGCGGCACGAAGGCGCTCGTTCGCTCCACGTACGAGGCGTAACCGGGGCGGCGAGAGGAGATCGTCCTCTCGGTCAGCGCCACGCCCGAGACCTTGAGCAGGAACGTCGTCATCACGATCGGACCGATCGCGGTCCACCAGGCCGAGCCCGCCCCAAGCGCGATCAGGTAGATGCCCCACCAGAACGTCGCGTCGCCGAAGTAGTTCGGATGGCGCGACCAGCCCCAGAGGCCGCGGTCCATGACCTTGTCGCGGGAATCGGGCTCGGCGAGGAAGCGGGCGAGCTGGAGGTCGGCGGTCGCCTCGCAGGCGAGGCCGCCGAGACAGACCAAGGCGCCGATCACGCCCAGCGCCCCAACCCCGCCGGGCGACCCGTCGGTGGCCGCGACCTGGACCGGCAGGGAGACGACCCAGGCGATCAGCGCCTGCAGGAGGAAGACGACGAAGAGGCTGCGGACCGCGAAGGAGCTGCCATGCCGCTTGCGCATGGCGCGGTAGCGCCGGTCCTCGCCGTCGTGACGCCAGGCGATGTAGCCGGCGAGCCGCAGGCCCCAGAGCGTGACCAGCACCGCGATCAACAGGCTGCGGCCGCCCGCTCCAGGCCCGGCGGCGAAGCAGACCCAGCCGATGGCGACGAAGCAGAGGCCCCAGGAGACGTCGGCGAGCGAGGCGTCCTTCGCGCGCAGGCTGATCAGCCAGGTCACGAACATGACGGCGACGCTCGCGGCGAGGGCGAGCAGTTGGAGCTGACCGTCGAGCATCAGCGTGCCCGGACTCGGACCTTCACGTTCCCCGTGGTGGCGGTGTTGCCGAGGGTGTCGGTGAAGGTGACCTTGATCGCGGCTTCGACGTTCTTGCCGCCTCGCAGCGCCTTCGCGATCCTGCGGGCGCTGTCGCGCTTGACCGGCTTCAGGATGAGCTTGCGGACGACGCCGGCGGTCAGCGTCGTCTGTCTGCTCCGGAAGCGAAGCCTGCGCTTGCCCGCCCTGACCACGCCGGTGGCGCTGACGCGGGCGAGCTCGGCGGCCCTGACGTTCACGGCGAGGGACACCGAACGCCCGCCCACGCGCTGGCGGAGCTTCGCGGAGGCGTTCGCGCCGGCGACGACCTTGTCCACCGTGAAGTAGCGCTCCGCCGGCGTCGACTCGACGTTGCCGGCCTCGTCGATGCCCCTCACCCTGAAGACATGGTCGCCCTGCACGAGCGACCCAGTGGTGTAGGGACTGCTGCACGAGACCCAGGGGTCGTCGTCGGTGCGGCACTCGAACGTGGCATTCGGATCGTCAGCCTGGAAGGTGAACGTCACCTTGCCGACGCTCACCGCCTGGGGTGGGCCCGACTCGATCGACGTGCGCGGCGGCGTGCCGTCGTGCTCATCGGCTCCGATGTCGATCGCGCCCCCCTGCACCCGCGGCCTGCCGTGGATGTCGAACGGCCCGAGCAGCGTCCCGGCGCTCCCCGCGTCCACCGTTGGGGAGTCGGGCCGCTGGTCGAGCAGACCGGCGTCGGCGTCCTCGAAACGAGGCTCGGCGACCTGGTTGCCCGCGGATCCGGCCGCTGTGACCTGCGCGGTCCCCGCGCCGGTCTCGTCGACCTGGTCGAAGTTCGAGCTCGCCAGGTTCACCCGTGCCGTCGATGAGGATCCGGCGTCGGCGGCGGCGTCGGCGGCGGCGCCGAAAGCGATCACGTTGCGGGCGTCGAGCTCGGCGCTGCCCCCGCCGGTCGCGGAGGCCGAGATCCCCACGCCTCCCGCGCCCCCGGACCAGGTGGTGACGTTACGGAGCACAGCCGCGCGGGATCCCGCCCCCGTCTGCGAGATCGACACCGCGCTCGCCCCCGACGCGCCGGGGCCGCTGCGGCAGACGCTGTCGCGAAGGAGCGGGTCGGCGCCCCCGCTCGCTCCCAGCTCGCAGGTCGCCGGCCCCTCGGAGGAGGCGTTGATCCGGTCGGCGGTTCCCGCCGCGACGCTCAGGGCCGGTTCCGCACTGAGCTGGACGATCGCGACGTCGTGCAGCTCCCCATCGCTCGCGTCGAGCTCCACCGCGGCCGCCCCGGGCGTGGTCGCGGTGATCACCGGCGGCTGCAGCGGAGAGCCGCCGACCGAGACGTCGTCATCGATCTCGAGTGGATCTGCGAGCAGGTAGTCCCCGGATGCGACCAGGATCAGATCGCCGCTGGAGACCGCCGGCGCCTCGACGGCGTCGCCGAGGCTGCAGGGATCGGACAGCGGGCACGACGCCGCCGGCCCGGTGCCGTCGGGGGTCGCGTAGCGCGTCGCGGCGGACGCGGAGGATGCGGAGGCGAGGCTCACCGAGAGCGCGCCCCCGCACAGCAAAGCCCTGCCCCACCTTGTGAATCCGGAGCGGATCACCCCACCGAGGCTAGCGCGGCCCGGGGCGGTCAGTCCCCGCTCGGCGCGATCCCCTCGGCGATCCGGCACGCCTCCTCGGGCGGTAACTCGGCGGCGGCGGCGATCCAGCAGGCGATCGGCGCGGCGCGGCGTTCGGAGGAATGAGCCGCGACGGAGGCGAGCTCGAGGAGCCCGCGCACCTGCTCCGCCGACGGCGGGTCCACCCCGGCCGCGTTCGCGAAGGCCTCGATCCACTCCTCGGCGGTCGGGCTCGGTCCGGCCTCAGCCATCGCGCGGCTCCCGGGCGATCATCACCGAGGTCGCCTTGACCGTGGCGACGGCGTCGACGCCCTCGACGAGCCCCAGCTCCTCGACCGCATCGCGGGTGATCGCCGCCGTGATCCGGTGCGGTCCCGCTTCGATCTCGACCAGGGCCATGACGCCGTCGGCTTCGACCGAGACGACCTTGCCCGCGAAGCGATTGCGGGCCGAGAACGTGTCACCGGTGCGATGGCGTGAGGGCGCCGGGCGCAAGCGCTCGATCTCGCTGACGGGGACGCGGCGGCGATCGCTGTCGTCGCGGGTGGTCTCGAGCTTCCCGGCGGAGTCCCAGCGGCGCAGCGTGTCGACGCTGACGCCGAGCTGCTTGGCCGCCTCACCGAGGCTGAGGTCCTCCGCCATGGGCGGAGCATGACACAGGCAACCGCCCCCCCATACGGCGGCTCATCGGCAGCCGGACTCACCCTCCGATGGCGCTCATCGACCGTGGCGGCGGACGGAAGCCCGGCTCGCCGACGTGATGCTTCAGCTCCTTGCGCCAGACCGCGTCGCGGATCACGGCCGCGATCTCGTCGTCTCCGGCGCCGTCACGCAGCGGCTCTCGCAGGTCGGTCTCGTGGACCGAGAACAAACAGGTCCGGAGCTTGCCCTCGGCGGTCAGGCGGAGCCTGTTGCAGTCGGCGCAGAACGGCTCGCTGACCGGGTTGATGAACCCGATTTGACCGCGCCCGTCGGCGAAGTCGAAGACGCGAGCCGTAGCCGACGGCTCCCGCTCGCGCTCGCGCAGGGGGTGCTCACGCTCGATCAGCGCCCGGACCTCGGCGCCGGTCAGCACCGCGCCCTGCGACCAGGCGCGGTCGGCGTCGAGCGGCATGAACTCGATGAAGCGGACCTGGTAGTCGCTCGTTCGCGCGAGCTCGGCGAACGCGCTCACCTCGCGCTCGGTGAAGTCGCGCATCGCGACCGCGTTCACCTTGATCGGCCGCACCGACTCGTGGGCGGCGATCGCCTCGAGCCCGCGCAGCACCTGCGGCAGGGCGTCGCGGCGGGTGATCTCGAAGAAGCGGTCGCGGGCGAGCGAGTCGATCGAGACGTTGACGCGGTCGATCCCGGCGGCGACGAGCGCCTCGGCGTCGCGCTCGAGCAGGTAGCCGTTGGTGGTGACGGAGAGGTCGGCGATCCCCTCGATCGCGGCCAGCCTGGCCACGAGGGCGGGGAAGTCGCGCCGGACGAGCGGCTCGCCGCCGGTCAGCCGGACGTCCTCGATGCCGAGCCCGACGAACACGGAGACGAGGCGCTCGATCTCCTCGAAGCTGAGGATCTCGGCGCGCTCGAGCCACGGCAGGCCCTCCGCCGGCATGCAGTACTGGCAGCGGAAGTTGCAGCGGTCGGTGACCGACACGCGGAGGTCGCTGATCGCGCGGCCATGCGCATCGCGCAGGGACTCGGTCGAGGGCGCGACCATCGCGTTCGATGCCGACGGTTCCATCGCCTTCAATGATGGCGACTCCGCCCGGCGGCGGGAGCGGGCTTCAGCCGCGGCGCCTGAGCAGGCGCAGCGGCATCAGCGAGATGATCGAGCGGCGGCCGAGGTCGTCGCGGTCCTCACGGTCGAGCGCCCGCGCGTAGCTCTCGGCGTCCGCCGCCGTCGCGTACTCGCGCGAGGACCCGGCCGAGCAATCGCGGTCGCACTCCCAGAGCAGCGTCGCGCCCTCCGCCCAGAACCGGGGCCGGTGGCCGAGCACGCGGCAGGCGAGCGGCGTCACGAGCCCGGGAACCGCGCCGGCGCGTAGCGGCCTCGCCCGAGCCGGCGCACGGTGCCCTCGGCGATGGCCTCGCGAAGGGCGGCGTGGAAGCGACCCGGCCCCCAGCGGCGCCCGCCGACCTGCTCGGAGAGCTCACGGGCGCTGATTCCATCGCCGTGACGGGCCACGGCCTCGCTGATGCGGTCGACCTCGGTGTCGATCCACTCCGGCCGGTCCTCGGCGGGCTGAGAGAAGAACGGCGAGAACGAGGCCGAACCCGGGCCGAGCCGATAGCGGCGCATCCCCGCGCGCTCGCGCTGCTGCCGCCGGCGCCAGCGCTCCGCCGCCGCCGCGCGGGACTCCTCGTCGAGAGCTGGGGCAGTGCTCGCGCCCTCGGCCTCGTCGCGCTCCTCATCCTCGGCGTCCTGAACGGTCAGCGGCGTCGCAATCTCCTCGAGGTTCTTACCCTCGGCGCGGACGCCGAGGAACAGCTCCGCGATGCCGCCGATCGCCATCACCACGGCGCCGATCACGTATCCGATCGCGACCTGACCCGGGTCCGCGGACTGCGCGAGTCTCTCGAAGACGAGTGGCCCGCTGATGCCGCCGATCGCGGTGCCGATCGCGTAGAAGAACGCGATCGCGAGCGCCCTCACCTCCATCGGGAAGATCTCGCTCACCGTCAGGTAAGCGGAGCTGGCGCCGGCGGAGGCGAAGAAGAACGTGGCCGCGAGCGCCAGGGTGAAGCCCCAGTCGCTGAACGCCGGGTCAGCCGCGCCGCCGTTGTTGAAGAGGAAAGCGACGACGAGCAGCAGCACCGCCGAGAGCAGGTAGGTGCCTGCGATCATCGGCTTGCGGCCGACCGTGTCGAAGAGCCTCCCCAGCAACAGCGGCCCGAGGAAGTTGCCGGCGGCGAAGACCGCGTAGAAGAGCCCGACCTTGTTGGCGCCGACGCCCAGGTAGGTCGAGAGCGTGAGACCTAGCGAGAAGGTGACGGCGTTGTAGAGGAACGCCTGGCCGACGAACAACGAAAGGCCGAGCGTCGAGCGCTTCGGGTGGAGCTTGAAGGCGGTGCGGGCGATCTCTCGGAAGGGGATCACCTTGCGCTGGCGGACGGTGATCGGGTCCGCCTCGGGCTCGGGCAGATCGCCTGCCTCCCCCTTCACCTCGGACTCGATCTCGTCGACGATCCGCTCCGCCTCCTCCTCGCGGCCGTGGATGAAGAGCCACCGCGGGCTCTCCGGCACGTGCCGACGCACGAACAGGATGCCGATGCCGAGCATCGCGCCCATCGCGAAGGAGACCCGCCAACCGACGTCGATGGCGAAGATCGACTGCTTCAGGAAGAGCAGCGAGAGTAGCCCGCCGGCGGCGGCGCCGAGCCAGAAGGAGCCGTTGATGATCAGATCGACCCGGCCGCGGGCGCGGGCCGGGATCAGCTCGTCGATCGCCGAGTTGATCGCCGCGTACTCACCGCCGATCCCGGCGCCGGTGAAGAAGCGGGCGGCCAGGAAGAACCACGGCGCGAAGGCGAAGGCCGTCGCCACAGTCGCCACCAGGTAGAGCATCAGGGTGACGAGGAAGAGCCGCTTGCGGCCGAAGCGGTCCGTGAGTTGCCCGAAGAACAGCGCGCCGGTACACGCTCCCGCCACGTAGATCGCGGCGGCGAGCGAGATGTCGGACTCGGTCAGGGCGATACCGCTGTTGGGATCGACCAGGGTCGGCGCCAGGAAGCCGATGATCGTCACCTCGAGGCCGTCGAGGATCCACACGGCGCCGAGCCCGAACACCACGCGCCAGTGGAACTTCGACCACGACAGCCTGTCCAGCCGCCCTGGGATCCGCGTCTCGATCGTTCCCGTCTGAACGCTCTCGCTCATACGACTCCTCCCTCGTCGTCGTCACGTGCACTCTCCATCGAAGCCCCTGCCCAGGGCGAGCGTTCGTCAACCAGCAGCTCCGTCGAAATTCACATCTCTCTGGGAAATCGCACCTCACCCCTCCGAACGTCACTGAGTGCGCCCCTATAGGGGTGACGAGTGACAGTCGGCGCTGGCGACGCCGCGATGTCGAGTCGGCGGGCCGTCAGCCGCGGCAGTTGGGGCGCCGCGGATCGGGAGGGAACGGGAGGTCGGCGATCACCGCCGTCTCCACGTAGTCGTTCTCGCGCGGCGAACCGGAGCCGGGGGCGAGCTGCTCGCCGATGGCGCGCAGCTTCGCGCGCGAGGCGTCCGCGCTGACCCACGGCGCCAGGCCGAGGAACTCGCGCTTGCCGCCGGCGTACACGCCGTAGGCGGACGGATCCTCATCGGGCGGCGCCGTCAGCAGCTTCGAGTTGCCGACGTAGTGGCAGCGCTTGGACTTGCCCTTCGGCCCCTTCAGTCCGCGCTGCGTGATGGAGGTCTGCCCGTCGAACTCGAGGTCGGCGAGGTTGCCGACCATGAACGGGGTGACGTTGTAGTCGAAGTCCACCATCGGGTCGGCTACCGCACGCCAGCTCGACCCCATCCACTCCAGCGGCTGCCAGGAGCCGTCGGCGGAGGCCCACGGCCCGGGGTTGGCCTCGTCCTGCATGACGAGGTTGGCGCCGAGCTTGTCCACGCAGAGCATGTAGTAGGTGGCGGTGTCCGAGCATGGGTCGATCGTCGCCGCGGGCGGCTCGCCGAACGGCGAGAGGTCGCCGTCGTAGGCGAATGCCGGGAGGCTCGTCGCGATCGACATCTTCGCCTTCGTGCCGGGGATCCGGTACGGCCGCAGGTTCTCGATCGCGTCCGGCCCGCTCGACGGTCCCGGAGTCAACGACAGCGCGTTCTCGATATCGGTCAGCGGGACCTTCTTGTTCGAGTAGACGACGTTGCGCAACGGCGCCGGACCATCCTTCGTCACATCCTTCGGACCCCAGAGGAACGCCTCGTTGTGGATCTCAGGGGATGTTGCGACGAAGGCGCTCCTCGCTCCTTTGACGTCGGGGTCGGCGAACGCGGCGACCTCCGTCGGGTCGATCGACTCGCGGAACTCGGCCTGGTTGTTGGAACCGACGATGTAGACGCTGTAGCGCTTGGCGAGGTCGGAGAACGTCTGCATCCAGCCGCGGCCGAAGGTGTCGGTCCCGGCGAGGAAGGTCTGCGCGAACGGCGTCGAACCGCCGAAGCGGGAGGAGTAGGCCGCCTCCTGGGAGGCGTAGTCGCCGTCGAGCGAGAGGAGCGCCTGGACGATGCCGCAGGGCGAGGGGACGCCCTCGCAGCCGGGGATGTTGGCGGGGTCGCCGAAGATCTCGCGGGTCCCGGCCGCGCGGCTCCCGGTCGCGAGCGTCATCACGCCGACGTCCTCGTTCAGCGCGACGACGTTGGGGCGGTCGTCGGCGAGCTTCGGCTCGACGTAGGTGCGGATCATGCACTCGATCTTGGTCCGGAAGTCGCGGTAGGTGGCGACGTTGGCGATGTCCTGCTTGAACTGCAACGCGAACATCCGCGGCCCGGAGTCCTTGCGGTGGAAGCTGCGGATCGGCGGCACGCTGTTGGCCGCGGCGACCCGGCGGCACGTGGTCCGGCTCGGCGGCTTCGGCGCTGTCGGGGGCTTGGGCGACGCCTTGACCGCGACGCGGCGCGCCATCGCCGGATCGTCGCTGATGATCGCGTCGACCCCGGCGAGCGTCGCGTCGCGCACCTCGGCGGGCGTGTCGATCGTGTACGGGACGACCTGCATTCCCAGTGAATGGGCCTTCTGGATGATCTCGGCGCTGACGGGCCAGGCGGGAGAGATGTAGTCGGCGCCGATGCTCGATCCCACCGTCGGGCCGATGTCGTTGAGCGAGGCGAGCGTCAGGAACGAGATCTTTGCGTCGGCGAAGTAGGGGTCCTCCTGGAAGAGCGCCAAGTTGCCGGGGGCGAAGCTCTGCAGGATCAGGTCGCCGGGCGGGAAGCCGCTGTCCTTGACCTGGCGGGAGACGCGGCGCTGGAAGTCGCCGGTCGCGTCGTAGTCGGGGTTGTTGCCGTAGTTGTTGATCTCGAGGTTGACGCCGACCCCGAACTTCATCGCCACCCTGAGCGCCTCGGCCAGTGTCGGCACATGGGCGCGGCGGTCGTCCTTGGCGCCGAGCTGCTTCGAGGTGTCGTCGCGGATGTCGGTTCCGAGTACGTCGATCTCGCAGTCCTTGCGGATCTCGGCGAGCGTCTTGGAGTTGACGAGGCCGCTGCAGTCGGTCGTCCGGTCGAGCTCGGAGTCGTGCATGAGGACGACGCGGCCATCGGAGGTGACGCGCGTGTCCATCTCGAGGACGAAGCCCTGCTTCGCGGCATGCCGGAACGCGGGCATCGACTCCTCCGGGTAGAGAGGCTTCTGCTTCCCCTTCACCGTGGTCAGCGACCCGCCGCGGTGGGCGTGGATGTACGGAGAGCCGAGTGCCGCCGGGGCAAGCGCGGCAAGGGCGGCGAGCGCTGTCGCAATCGCCGCCGTCGCGATCCCTCTCCGCGACGCGGGCCTCCTTGACGCCCTCGACCCAATCATCGCGGCGAGTCTATTCCGGCGGCGGCTGGTCGGGCGCCAGCGGACCTGAACCGGCGGGCCCAGGGAGACGGCGGGCGGGTCCGGCCGTGACGGGGATCTCACCGTCGGCGCGGGCCGGTGGGTAGCGTGCGGCGATGGTCGCCGTGGCCCTGGTGCTAACCCTCGTCGTGATCGCCGTGATCGCCGCCCAGGTGGAGCTGCCGCGGATTGCGGAGCGGCGCATCCACGGGCGACTCACCGAGCGCGGTGGCACGGCCGACGTGCGCGTGCGCGCGTTCCCGGCGAGCCGCCTGCTGCGGAACGGCGGCGACCGGATCGAGGTGCGCGGCCGCGGCGTCGAGATCGGGCTCGCTCCGGGTGAGTCACCGTCGGAGGCGGAAGGCGCGGCGCGGGCGGTGAAGCCCGCCGCCGGGCTCGGCGCGCTCGACGACTTCGCCCACGTCGACGTCGAGCTCACCGACTTCCGCGCCGGCCCCTTCGCCGTCTCCGCCTTCGTCCTCGAACGCCGGCACTCGGGCCCATACGCGATGGCGACGCGCGCCCACGTCTCGGCCGCGGATCTCGCCGCGCTCGGGCTCGGCGCGCTCCCCCAGCTCCCCGGCAGCGGCCTGCTCGGCAGCGTCGCGGGCGCTGCGCCGCTGAGCTCGCGGCCCATCGAGGTCTCCCTGCAGATCGAGCTGATCAGCACCGCCGGCGCGCTCGAGGTCGGTGCCGGGGGCGGGACCATCGCCGGCTACCCGGCGGGACCCCTGGCGACGACGATCGCAGAGGGGGTGGCGCGGCGGCTCGAGATCGTGCCGTAGCGATCGTGCGGAGGGGACGCCGCGGTGCACTCGATGAGGGTGACCGGCCTCGACGCGACGGCTCACAGCCCGCCGGGCGAGGCCGAGCTCGACCAGCCAAGACGAAGGGCGACGACGTCATGCCGGGCCGCGCCGATCTCGGCGATTCCCCTGTCGACATCGCGAGATCGACTTTTCGGCCACTCCGCGTCCCAAACGTAGATCTCACGGTGCACCGCGCCTCCCAACTGCGCCCAACTGCCCACCGCCCCACCGCCCCTGTCGACGTCGCGAGATCGACTTTTCGGCCACTCCGCGTCCCAAGCGTAGATCTCACGGTGGTGGGGGCGCGGGCGAGCGCTGGGGAGGGGGGCCGTTCGCAGCGGAAGGCGGGCGAGCGCTGAGGAGGGGGACCGTTCGCAGCGGAAGGCGGGTGAGCGCTGGGGAGGGACACGTTCAGGCACGTCAGCCGGGCGAGGCGACGAAGGGAGGAGAGAGGATCCGCGTCCTGCCACGCCGAAGCGACGGGCGATCGCCTGCAGCGCCCCACTTCGCGGGCAACTATCCGGACCCCGGCGTGTTCGATTGAGCAGATGGGACTCGCAGGACATCGCCCGCGCCTCGGCGCGGCGCTCGCGGCGCTGGCGCTGCTCGCTGTCGCCCTACTCGCCACGGCACCCGCGGCCGAGGCGAAGCCGAAGAGCATCCGCGGCATCGACGTCTCCCGATTCCAGGGCCATATCGCCTGGAAGCAGGTGGGAAAGACGCAGACCAAGTTCGCCTTCCTGCAAGCCAGCCGCGGCAGCGGCGACGACTGCAGCGTCGTCCCAGAGCAGTGCGGCGCCGACCCCACCTACCTGCGCAACTACAAGAAGGCGCGTGCGGAGGGGATCCGCGTCGGCGCCTACCACCGCGCCTTCGCCTCCGACCCCGGAACCGAGATCGACGGGATCGAGGGGGCCAAGCTCGACGCCCGCGAGGAGGCCAACCTGTTCGCCTCGGTCGTCGGTCAGCTCCGCGGCCGGGACCTGCGGCCCGTCCTCGACGTCGAGACCCCGTTCAAGGGCCTCGACGAGATCGAGCTGCAGGCATGGATCAAGGCCTGGCTGAGTCGGGTCGAGCGCAAGCTCGGCTCCAAGCCGATCATCTACACGAACAACTCCAGCTGGCAGGCCACCGGCGACACGACCACCTTCGCGCTCGACGGACATCCGCTCTGGGTCGCGAACTTCGGCGTCCCCTCCCCCCTCGTCCCCGCAGCCAACTGGGCCGGCAAGGGCTGGACGATCTGGCAGTACACGAGCATCGGGCACGTGCGCGGCATCGCGGGCAACGTCGACAAGAACAAGCTCGCGCGCGGCTTCGGGAAGATCAAGGCCCGGTAGCGACCGAACGGCGCCGCCGGGCACCGTCTCGCACGGGTTCGGGCCCATGTGCCAACCTGCCCGGATGGAAGGAAGCGGAGAAGCGATCACCGCCAAGGGCCTCGAGGAGCTGCGGGCTGAGCTCGCGGAGCTGGAGGGGCCGGCCCGCCTGGAGATGGCGGAGCGGATCAAGGCGGCGCGCGAGCTCGGCGATCTCAAGGAGAACGCCGACTACCACATCGCCAAGGAGGATCAGGCGCATCTGGAGACGCGGATCAAGCGGCTCCGGACCCGCCTCGTCGACGCGGTCGTCGTCGAGGTCGACGACGACGCGCAGGCTTTCGCGTTCGGCCGCAGCGCCGAGGTGCTCGACGTCGAGGCGGGCAAGTCCCACGTCTGGACGCTGGTCGGGCCGACCGAGGCCAACGTCTCCGAGGGCAAGCTCTCGGCCGAATCCCCGGTCGGGCAGGCGCTTCGGGACGCGGAGGTCGGCAGCGAGGTCGTCGTCGAGACGCCGCGCGGCGCCAAGACCTACCGCGTCGAACGGCTGACCGACTGACGATCCCATCTCCGAGCACTCAGCCCGGCACGCCCGATCGGGCCCGGTATCGGTCCAACGGCCAGGGCCGGGACGGCCGGCGCGCTACTGCCCCGTCGCCGCGGCGACCATGTCGGTGAACTCCTGCGGCGGCTCGTCGAGCCCGGTCCCGTAGATGAACAGGGCGTTGCCCTCCACCTGCTGACCCGGTCCATCGCCGATGCCGTCATCCGCTGCGGTCGCCGCGTCCGCGTCGGAGTAGAGGAGGACGAAACCGGTCTCGGAGACGTCGGTGGGGTCGAACGGCTTCAAACCGTTGCCGCTGACCTGGATCGCGCTCTCGAACCCGCTGTCGGGACCGGTCGCGAAGTCGGCGTCGACGAGGCTGGGAAGAGCGGACTGCCCGGGCGACGCCTCGGCGACCGCGTAGCCCGCGTCCTCGAGGTTCGAGGTCACGGTCGCCTGGTCGAGGGTGACGTCCCCACCCGTGTCGTCACCGCCGCCGCCTCCGCACGCCGCGAGCACCAACGCCGTGGCGAGCAGCGCGGCGATCCCCGCGACCATCGCTCTCGAACCCCTAATAAGCGGAATAGGCGGATTAGGCGGAATCAGCGGAATCACCGGAACCTCCGTTCACCCCTCGGACGACGCGGCGAGGCTATCCGATGCGGAGACGCGCGAACGCGACTCGTATGCTCGGCCCATGACGGGCCAGCCGGTCGGCGCACACGTGCAGGGAGACGACCCGCTCGCGGAGGCCGAGGCGGTCGGGGCCGAGCGGATCCAGCTCTTCCTCTCCAACCCGCAGGGCTGGGAGAAGCCGCCGCCGCGGGACGACGCCGAGGAGCTGAAGACGTCAGAGGTCGGGATCTACGTCCACGCTCCCTACCTGATCAACGTCTGCTCCCCGAAGCCGAACGTCCGCTACGGGTCCCGCAAGATCCTGCAGCAGACGTGCGACGCGGCTGCCGAGATCGGGGCGCTCGCGGTGATCGTCCACCCCGGGCACGCCGAGGACGGGATCGAGCACGGCTTCGGGCGCTGGCCGCGGACACTGGAGATCCTCGAGAGCGAGGTACCGGTCTACCTCGAGAACACCGCGGGCGGCGACAACGCCGTCGCTCGCCGCTTCGACGCACTGGCGAGGCTCTGGGAGGCGGCGCAGGGAGCGAAGAGCGACGTCCCGCTCGGCTTCTGCTTCGACACCTGCCACGCCCACGCGGCAGGCGAGGATCTGAGCGACGCCGTCGAGCGCGCGAGGGCGATCACCGGCGGCATTGACCTGATGCACGTCAACGATTCGCGTGACCCGCCCGGAACCGGAGCCGACCGCCACGCGACGATCGGTGAGGGCCACATCGACCTCGATGTCCTGCGTCACATGATCCGCGCCGCCGAGGCGCCGTCGGTGGTCGAGACTCCGCGCGACCCGGTCTCAAAGCTGAAGGCCGACGTCGAGTTCGTGCGCGAGGCGCTGGCCACCGCCTGAGCTCGGCTCAGGACGCGCTCAGACCTGCCCGGGCATGAACCCGACGCGCGCGAGCGGCTCGACCAGCTCGCGCTCCTCGTAGGAGAGGTGGGAGAGCAGCGCGTCGGTGAGCGCGTCGATGGTGATCTGCAGCGGCTCGAAGTCGCTGGGGTCGTTGATGTGGGCGACGAGCGCGCGATCGACGGCGGCGAGGGCGTCGCCGATCGCCAGGTGCTCGTCGGCGAGCCTGTCGATGACCTCATCGAGCGCCGGTTCGGCCCGCCGCAGGTGCGGGAAGACGGAGACGTCCTCGAGGTTGTGATGGCCGGCGACCGCGACGCAGTAGCGGGAGCAGAAAGCCCCCAGGGTCCAGTCGTTCTGGCGCATCGCCATGCGGTTGAGCTCGCCGCGCGCCTCGCCCGCGCTCCGCGCTCCCTCGCGCACCTGCTCGATCAGGGAGCGCAGCTCCCGGAGCTCGTGGCGGAGGTGATCGTGGACGTCGATCAGGTGCTTGCCGACCTCGCGCCCGCGCTCGCTGTAGGTGACCTCGGGACCGGACTGGGGGCGCCGGGGTCTGGTCGACTCGTCCCAGGGCATCTCCGGCCGCAGACGCACGCCGTCATCGGGCGTCGGCTCGATCCCGAGGCGCTCGTACTCGCCGCCGCTGTCGCCCTCGGTATCGATGGGTTGAGGCTACGCGAACAGTGAGCGTCGCTCGTGCCTCAACGTTCGAGCTAGAGCTCGGCCACCGAGATCGCGCCGGCGTCGCGAAGCGCCTTGCCCTCGGCTCCGAGCTCGCTGAGCGACTTGTAGGGGATCGCGTCGCCGTCGATCTCCAGCTCCGCCGCCTCCTTGGCGTCGAGGCGCTCGACGATCGCCTTGGATGCGAGGATCGCGCCGTCGCTCGCCACGGCCTCGATGCGCGCGGCCTCATTCATCTCGTCCCCCAGGGCGGTGACCTCGAGCCTCCCCCCTCCGGACACCTGTCCAACCATCAGCGTCGCTCCCCAATGCAGACCCACGTTGACGCGAGGCGCGAGCTCACCGGCGTCGATCAGGTCGCCGGCTCCGGCTCGGATGACGCGAGCGGCGCGGATCGCAGACGCAGCAGCAGCCGACTCATCGCCCCCCTCGACGACGAACAGAGCCGAGCCCCCGTCGCCGGCGTGCTTGCCGGTGATGCCCGCGTTCGCCGTCACGCTGTCGTCGATGAGATCCGTCAACGAGCGGATCAGACCGAAGTAGGCGCGCGAGGAGAGCCGCCGCGAGAGCACGCCCGATGCCTCCAGATCAGCGAAGAGGATCGCCGCGGGCCGCCGCGCCGGCTCGGCCAGCTCGCCGATGCGCTCGAGCATGGCCCGCTCGCCGCGCGCCAAGCGGGCGGCGAGGGTCGCCGGCAGCGCCATCCTGTAGATGACCAACACGCAGAGGAGCGATCCGGCGTCGTCGAACACCCGCTGGTAGAGGATCTCGACGTCTCCGGTCCACGTGTTGAGCGACTGCTGACGCTCGGGGAACCGCATCGGGAGCGTTGCGAAGAGCGGGGTCGGGCTCTGGGCCGGCAACTCTGGCGCCACCTCTCCGTACGGCCCGAAGACCTCATCGAAGTGCTCATCGCCGGGGGGAACGTCAGCCACCATCATCGGCACGACCCTCTCGGCGAAGCGGTGGAGGCTCCCCTCGTCAGGCCCTCCCCAGATCTGTGGGAACTCCAGGTCCCGCATCACGGGAGATAGGCCGTACACCTGCTCCGCATCGCCCGGCGATACGCCGTTCATGCGGCACATCTCGGTCGTCAGGTAAGCGATCCTCCACTTCGCGTCGTAGAGCTCGGCGATGGCGCCGTTCGCCTCGAGCACCTCGGCGATCGGACGCAGCCTGGGATCTCCCGGAAGTGAAGGTGTCTCACCCACCGGGCGGATCGTATCCGCGCGCAACGCACCTCCAAGACGGCTCCGCGATCATGCGCGGATGGAGGCCAGCGGGGAGCGATCGCAACGCCGACGGCTCAGCGCCGTGATGCGCGAGGGCGAGCGGGTGATGCCGCTCGAGCTCTTCTTCGACCTCGTCTTCGTCCTGGCGCTGACCCAGTGCACGGCGCTGATGGTCCACGACCACACGATGGCCGGCGTCGGCCAGGGCTTGCTGCTGCTCGCGCTGCTCTGGTGGTCGTGGACCGGGTACGCGTGGCTGACGAGCGTGCTCGACCCCGAGGAGGGCGGCGTGCGGCTGGCCCTCGTCGTCGCGATGGCGGGCTTCCTCGTGGCCGCGCTCGCGGTGCCCCACGCCTTCGGCGACGACGCGCTCGCCTTCGCCCTCGCCTACGCCGTCGTCCGCTTCGGCCACATCGGCCTCTTCGTCATCGCCAGCCGCGAGGACCCCGCGCTCCGCCGCTCGATCACCGGCTTCGGCTTCAGCACCACCCTGCTGGTCGTGATGATGCTCGCGGGCGCCGCGATGGGCGGTGACGCGCAGATCATCATCTGGGCGGCCGCTCTGGCCTTCGATCTCGCCGAGCCCTACATCTTCGGATCGGAGGGATGGAAGCTCGTCCCCGGCCACTTCGCCGAGCGCCACGGCCTGATCGTCATCGTCGCGCTCGGGGAGTCGATCGTCGCGCTCGGCATCGGCTCCGAGATCGGGCTCAGCATGGTGGTGGTCATCTCAGCGGTTCTCGGGATAGCGCTCGTCTTCGCGCTCTGGTGGCTCTACTTCGACCTCGTCATGATCGCCAACGCGCGCCGGCTCGCCCGCGCCCGGCCGGGCGCCGAGCAGAACGAGATGGCCCGCGACGTCTACTCCTACCTCCACTTCATCCTCGTCGCCGGCATCGAGCTCGCCGCCTACGGCCTCCACGACGTCCTCGCCCACCCGGAGGAGCACATGAAGTTCGTGCCCGCCTTCGCGCTCCTCGGCGGCGTGGCCGTCTATCTGCTTGGGCACGTCGCGATCCGGCTCCGCGGCGCCGGGACCCTGAACAGCCGCCGGCTCCTCGTGGCGATGCTGATGCTTGCCCTGATCCCGGTTGCCGAGCACGTCGCGGCGGTCACCGCCCTCGCCGTGGCGGTCGCCGTGCTCGCGGTGCTGATCGCCTACGAGACCCGGAGCTACGGCGACCGGCGCGGCCGGGCCCGACATGACTTCGCCCTCGAGGGACCGGAGGGTGGCGCACCGATCGCCTCCGATCGGCCGCGGGCCTAGGCGGCCGGCGCTCGCCAGGAGGACCTTTGCGGCCCCGAGCCGGGAGCCCCGCCGCTCGAGCCGGGGTCGATACCGACCGCATGTGGGCGAAAGTGGCCCCAGCGGTGGCGGGTCCGGCCGCCGAGCGCTCCGAGCGACGACCGGGGCGGCTCTCCGAAGCGGATCCGGACGAGAGGTTGGGCCGCTGCAATAGCTTCCCGGTGCCGTACCTCCTGCTCTCGGACTCCCCCTCGGGACCTGGAGCCGGCGTCATCCTCGCCACTGTCAGCGCCGTTTTCTGGCTCTTCGCTCTGCCGGTGCTCCCGATCTTCGCGATGACGGCGATCCTCATCGACGCCCTGATCATCTACGGGCTCCTCCAGCCCGACCCGTCCTCCTAGAGGCCGCCGAACCGCGGCTACTTCTTCTTTTTCTTCTTGAAGTTCCAGGAGTAGGTGGCCGGGCTGTCGTCGACGTTCCCGGCGGCGTCCTTGGCGAAGACGGTGAAGGTGTTGCGACCACTGCTCGCCTTCAGGGAAGCGGGCGACGTGCAGGAGGAGAACGCGGCCCCGTTGAGACTGCACCGGAATGTTGCGCCCGCCTCAGAGGAGGTGAACTCGAAGACGGCCTTCTTCTTCTTGACCTTCTTCTTCGGCTTCGCCGTGATCGTCGTCTCGGGCGGCTCCTTGTCCCGACATGCCTTCACCGTGTCGGCATCGCTCGGGCAGAGGTCCTGGGTCTCGTCGCCGAAGCCATCGCCATCGGCGTCCGGCTCGAGCTGGGCGGAGATCGGAGCTCGAGCGCCGACCGCGACGAACGTATCGGTGGAGCCGAGCGCCGTGTCGATTGTGCTGGCGGAGAACGTGAAGCCGGCGACGGAGACACCGCATCCGGAGAAATCGCCGGCGGGCTTGGAGAATCCGATGACGTCTCCGGCCTGCACCGGAGCTCGGACGGGGAAGGTGTTGACCGTCGAGGCCTCGGGGACCTCGAGCGGCCCCCGCGCCACAGTCGTCAGGCTCGTCGGGGTCCCGCGCCCGACCTTGAACCGCATTGTCGTTGCCGGGGTGGCATTCGTCTGGAAGCTCCACGACGTGATCACGCCCGCCCGGCCCGGGAGAAAATCGGAGCCGTTCGACCGGGTCTAGGGCTTGATCTTGAACGTCTTCCTAGCGGGAGTGGGGTCGGCGTTTCCCGCCAGATCGGTGGCGGTGACCTGGAAGCGATGCTTTCCGACCTTCAGCTTCTTGTAGGTCTGCGGTGAATCGCAGGCACCGGCGGGCTTCTTGTCGAGCTTGCAGGAGAACGTCGAGCCGGTCTCGGTCGCCGTGAACTCGAGCCTCACCTTGTGCTTCTTGCTGTTGACCTTCGCCTTGGCGATCGTGGTGTCGGGCGGGGTCGTGTCACCGCCAACGCAGCTCCGCTCGCCCGACGTGCTCACATCCCTCGCCCTCGACGGCTAGCCCCGGCACGGCCTTAAGATCGGCCCGGTGGAAGGGTCCGCTCGCCCGCGCATCTGCCTCAGCA
This sequence comes from Thermoleophilales bacterium, assembly GCA_020636895.1. Lineage (GTDB taxonomy): Bacteria > Actinomycetota > Thermoleophilia > Solirubrobacterales > 70-9 > RHKX01. The sequence goes on from JACJWZ010000001.1 coordinate 1,480,389, forward strand.
TGATCGTGCGCGACGAGGAGCACGTGGTCGCCGAGACGCTGGAGAGCGTCGGGCCGCTCGTCGACTACTGGGTGATCGTCGACACGGGCTCGCAGGACGGCACCATCGCCGCCGTCGAAGCGCACATGCGGTCCGCGGGCATTCCCGGCGAGATCCACGAGCGGCCCTGGCGAGACTTCGGCTCCAACAGGACCGAGGCGCTGGAGCTCTGCGCAGGCAAGTGCGACTACATCTGGGTAATCGACGCCGACGATCTCGTGGTCGGTGATCTCGACCTCTCGGGGCTCAGTGCCGACTCCTACCTGCTGCGCTACGGCGATGATCCCCTCTACTGGCGCAAGCAACTGTTCCGCGAGGGCCTGCGATGGCGCTACGAGGGAGTCGTCCACGAGTACCCGGCCTGCCTCGAGCCGGTCACCGAGGCGCGGCTCGAAGGCGATTACCGCATCGAGTCGCGACGGCTCGGCTCGCGGAACCGCGACCCGCGCAAGTACCACCACGACGCCGCGCTCCTCGAGGAAGCGCTCGAGCGTGATCCCGGCGACGCGCGGTCGGTGTTCTACCTCGCCCAGAGCCTCTTTGACGCGGGCGAGACCGGAGCGGCGCTGGAGCGCTACACGCAGCGCGCCGCCATGGGCGGCTGGGAGGAGGAGCGCTTCTACAGCCTCTGGCGCCGCGCGGTGTGCCTCGCGGCCCTCGGTGAGCCGTGGGGGGCCGCTCTCGACGCATACCTCCAGGCCTGGAACGCCAGGCCGACCCGCGCCGAGCCCCTGCATGCGATCGCCGCCCACTACCGCGCCTGTGGGGACTTCCACCTCGGGTACCTGTTCGCGTCCCGAGCCTGCGAGATCCCGCTGCCGGAGGAGGACGACCTCTTCGTGTCGAGGGGTGCGCATTCATGGGCGGCCACCGACGAGAAGGCCATCTGCGCCTTCTACGTCGGGCGGCACGAGGAGAGCTTCGAGCTCTCCACCGGGCTGCTCGAGGGTGACGAGCTCCCCGGCCCCGAGCGAGAGCGAGTGCAGGCCAACCGCGACATCTGCGTCCCGGGGCTGACGGGGTCGCGCGAGACCTATCCGCGCGAGCTGATCGACGAGATCGTCGGCCGAGCCGGAAGCGGTGGCGACGTCACCCTGTCGATCACCTCCTGCCGCCGTCTGCCGCTGTTCGAGCGCACGATCAACTCGTTCATCAACTGCTGCACCGACCTCGACCGGATCGGGCGCTGGATCTGCGTCGACAACGGCTCGACTACGAGCGACCGGGAGCGGATGAAGGAGCTCTACCCGTTCCTCGAGCTCGTTCCGACTGACCCCGACGAGGGGGAGCGTCACGCCGAATCGATGAATGTGATCGCCGGTCTCGCCGAGACCCCGCTGTGGCTGCACCTCGAGGACGACTGGGGCTTCTTCTGGCGAGGGCCGTACATCGAGCGGGCCGCCGACGTCCTCGCCGAGGACGAGAGCATCGCCCAGGTCGCTTTCAACCCGAGCTACGCCGAGACGCTCGAGGGCGGGAGCATCGACCGCCGGGACGTGCGGCGAACTCACGGCCTCGGGTTGCCGTACCGGGTCCACGAGCACGTGGACCCGGGCTCGGAGGACTGGGGCCGCCTCATCGGCTCGCTCCCCCCCGGCTCGCAGACGATGGCCTACTGGCCCAACTTCACGCTGCGGCCGTCGCTGATCCGCTCGCGAGCCATCCCCACGCTGGCGCCGTTCGCCTCCACCGGCCACTTCGAGCTCGAGGCCGCGCAACGGTTCACGGCGGCGGGCAACCGGACGGCGTCGTTCGACCAGGTCACCTGCCTCCATCTCGGTCGTCGCACCTGGGAGCCCGCCGGCTCCGAGCTCCCCAGCGCCTACGAGCTGGTCGGCGACGGCACGCATCCCGCCCATGCGACGGAGGCGGGGACCGTGCCGGCCGTCGTCATCAACCTGAACCGCCGAGCCGATCGCTGGGAGTCGTTCCAGCGGATGGCCCGCCGCGCCGCCGGAGCCGGCTTCGCCGAGGCGTGCCGGCGGGTCGAGGCGATCGACGGCACCGGGCTCACGGCCGATCCGGACCTCGAGCACATGTTCCGGGGAAACGACTTCGGACTGCGCCGCGGCATCGTCGCTTGCGCGCTCAGCCACATCGAGCAGTGGCGCTCCGTGGCCGCCGAGGCTCGCGGGGTGCACCTGATCCTCGAGGACGACGCCATCCTCGCCGACGGCTTCCCCCAGCACCTCGCCGCGGTCCGGGAACGGCTGCGCCACGACCATCCCGGCGCCGACGTGATCCTCCTCGGCCACCTCACCGCCGACGAGCTCGTCTCCGATGACCGGCCCGCGGGCGGGCTCAGGCCGCTTCCCGCCGCGGGCTACGTCGGCGGGCTCTTCGCCTACCTGCTCACCCCGCGTGGAGCCCGGCGCCTCCTCGGGATCGTCGAGCGCGACGGCATCCAGAACGGGATCGACGTCTTCCTCGCCCGGAAGGCGGATGAGCTCGAGATCCTCGAATGCGTTCCCGCCATCGCGACGGCGGCCATGGCTCAGCTCGACAACGACGTCGACAGCGACATCCAGCGCGACTTCGAGCCGGTGTCCGCGCCCGCACCGCACCTCGCCGACCTCGCGCCGAGTTGCGCGGTCGCGGAGGTGGTCCTCGCCGCGGGGCCGGGATGGCGGTGCGAGTTCGCATCGGTGAGACCATCGGGCGCGGGCTACTCGCTGACGCTGCTCGGCACAGATCCGGACGCCACCACGCCACGCGGCTACGGGGTCACGCTCGACCAGGGGCTCGACCCGGCATCCGTCGAGGAGCTGGAGTCCGGTGAGGGGGTCGCGCGGGTCGACGGAAACGGGAAGCTCTCCGTGAGCACCGAAGCGGGCACCCTCTCGATGGCGGTGTCCTCGATCGCCCCCGGAGGGAGCTCCGGGCACCAGCTCGTGCTCGCCGACGCTGACGGACATGCGCTCTCCTCTTCGTCGCGATTCCGGCTCTCCCGGGATGGCGGCGAGCGCTGCACGAGCCTGGTGGAACGTGACGGGGAGCTCGTGATCGCCTTCGTCACCGGGGACGGGAGGCCGATGCTCGCCTCACTCGAGCTCGAAGAAGCCCTCGCGGCGCTGAGCCCGTGAGCGAGCCGGCGGGCGAGAAGCCGATCCTCGTCCGGCTCGTCGCCAACTGGTGCGACTCCCGTCATCTCTGCGAGCTCTTCAACGCGATGACGAGCGACGGCAACTACGAGTGGGCGTTCCGCGACCTCGCCGGGACGCCGCGGCGGATGCGGATCACCTGGGACGAGAGCCCGGACTTCTGGGCGGTCTGCAACGCCCCTCCGGCCGACGTCGCGGGAACGCTCGACCGCTCCCGCACGGTCGTCTTCCAGATGGAGCCGCTGATGTGGACCGAGCGGATGCGCGGCCTCTGGGGCGAGTGGGCGGCTCCAAGCCCCCTCCCCTTCCTCCAGGTCCGCGACCATCGCCGCTACCGGAACTCCTGCGATTGGTGGGTCGGCCTGACCCGCGCCGAGCTCGAGCGGGGGCGGCCCCCCGAGAAGACCCGCGGGATGGCCGCTTGCGTCTCCCGCAAGTACGAGGACCCCGGCCACCGCAAGCGTGTCGACTTCCTTCGCTTCCTCGAGGGAGAGGACCTCGACCTCGACGTCTATGGCGACCCCGACCACGGCTTCCGCCGCTACCGGGGACCGGTCCCGGCACACGACAAGAGCTCCTGCCTGATCCCATACCGCTACTACTTCGACGCCGAGAACAACGCCTACCCCAACTTCTTCACCGAGAAGATCGTCGACTGCCTGCTCGCCGAGACGCTCTGCTTCTACTGGGGGTGCCCCAACCTCGACTCCTACTTCGACCCACGCGCCTTCGTCCGGCTCGAGCTCTCTGACTTCGAAGCCGACCGGGCCCTGATCCACGAGGCAATCGAAGCCGACGAGTGGTCGCGGAGGCTGCCCTTCATCCGCGCCGAGAAGCGCCGCATCCTCTCCGACTACGGGTTCTTCCCGACTCTCGCGAAGGTGCTCGACCCCGTCCGCAGGAGCCGCAGCTGGCACCTGGGGCCCGCTGACCGCGAGATCGTCAAGCGGTGGATCGGGGAGCGCCGCGGCGGCACGTTCGTGGAGCTGAGCGACCGCTCCGGCTCGCCCGAGGAGAGCGAGACGCTCGACGTCGAGCGTCGACTCGACTGGACGGGGATCTGCCTCGAGTCCTCCGCGTCACGCGACGCTCGCGTCGAATCCGGGCGCTCGGTCCGCGACTGCATCGTCACCCCCGACGTCGGCGAGGAACTCGTCGCCGAGATCCTCGCCCGCAACGCGATTGCGGCCGATGCCGTCGATTGGCTCAACCTGGCCGTCGCGAACCCGTCCGAGCTCCTCGCCGACGGCGGGCGGCTCGACCCCGGGCGCGTGCGGGCCAACCTGATCACGATCCCGCTGGCCGACGAGTCGGAGCGGCGCCTCTGCGGCAAGCGTCTCCGCGGCGCCGGATACAGCCCCGCGCCGGATGCCGGCGGTGCGGCGTTCCGACGTGATGGTGCCGAGGACGTCTTCGGTTTCTTCCACCTCTGCACGATCGGCACCTGGCGCGAGGTGATCGCCGAGCAGCTCGACCGCCTGATCCGCTCGGGGCTCGCCGAGAGGACGAGGCGGATCTTCGTCAGCGTGCTCGGCCCGGAGGCCGCGGCCGGCGCCGGCATCCTCCGGGATGCGCTTGGTGAGCGGCTTGAGATCGTCCTACAGGACATCGACCCGGCCCCGGCGGAGCGTCCGATCCTGGAGTGGGCACGGCGTTTCTGCGAGGAGGGTGAGCCCCTGGCCGCGGCGGTCTGGTACGCCCACGGCAAGGGCGTCTCACCATGTCATGAGGGCAACTCGAACGTGGCCGAGTGGCGGCACCTGATGGAGCACTTCAGCTTCGACCGCTGGCCCGACAGCCTCGCGGCCCTCGCCGGGCACGACGCCTGCGGCGTCAACTGGCACCGCTCCCCGCGCCCCCACTTCAGCGGCAACTTCTGGTGGGCGACCCCCAGGTACGTCCGGCTGCTTCCGCGATCGATCGGGGCGGCGCCGTTCGACCCCGAGGCCTGGATCGGGATGAGCCAGCCCAGCGTCAGCTGCCTGCACGAGAGCGGCGTCGACCACTACTGCGAGCCGTACCCGCGCGAGCGCTACTCAGCCTGAGACCGCCGCAGCGGCGAGTCAGACGGGACCGGTGGAGCCGGTAGGACCGAGGACGCCCGTGGACCCGGTGGCCCCGGTGGGCCCGACGACACCGGTCGAGCCGGTGGGCCCGATGGGCCCGGTCGAGCCGGTGGGCCCGACTGGGCCCGTCGATCCTGTCGACCCGGTAGGCCCGGTGGCCCCGGTAGGCCCGGTTCCCCCAGGGCCGGTAGATCCGGTCGGCCCCGTCGGCCCCGTGTCGCCTGTGCCGCCCGGGCCAGTTGCCCCCGTGGCCCCAGAGGGACCGCTCGGGCCGGTGATGCCGTCGTGGACCCCGGGCGGGATCGCGGAGCGGATCCGCCGAATCCTTCGGATCCAGCCGTTCAGTTTCGTCTTCGGGAGCTTCCCGCCCCTGCCCAGTCCCTCGAGGAACGAACTCAGGCTGGAGAGGTGGTTCCGCGCCGCATCGTTGTGGCCGAGCGCCAGCGCCTCCTGGGCTCGCGCGATCAGCGACAGGGCTTTCGTCCTGCCACCGAACTGAGCGCCACGGATGCTCCGCCGCAGCGCCTGCAGCTGCTTCTCCACCGAGTTCCCACCGGCGAGCGCGCTCGAGGGAGACCAGACGAGCGCCACCCCGATCGCAGCGCCCGACTTGACCAGCCGCCGACGGGTCAGCGAGCCATCGGCGGGATCCTCCGGCGGCGGCGAAGCTTCGTCGTCTCGGCCGGAAAGCTCGTCCATACGTGTCAGTGTATTGGCGGCGACGGGCGGCGCGGCGCCGGATAGGCTGAATTCGTGAATCGGATATCTCTCTGCACCGTCGCCCTCGCGGTGGCCGCCCTCTTGGCCGGATGCGGCGGAGAGGAGGAGGCATCCGACACTGCGAGCCCCGACGACGCGCTGGCATGCATCCAGGAAGGCGGCCTCGACGGCACACTGCAGACGGTCGAAGCCCCGGCCGAGGGTGATCCCGGCAGCGCGATCTCGGTGACCACCGGCCGCCCCGGCAGCATCGACGTTTCCTTCTTCGGCAGCCCGGGCGATGCCGAAGCGTTCGCCGACCTCCAGGACCAGGCCGCGGCGGCCGGCCTCAACTCCAACGACACGCAGGTCGTCGGTACGGCCGCGGTGAGCGTCTACGGGAACAACGTCGACACTGAGGATCTCGACGTCGTCACCGGCTGCCTGTAGCGGGGATCCGCACGACCTAAATCGGGGCGACTGGATTTGAACCAGCGACCTTTCGACCCCCAGTCGAATGCGCTACCAAGCTGCGCCACGCCCCGTGACGGGCAGGGATGATGCCGCACCACGCCCCTCGGCGTGGTGCGGCGCATGCTCAGCGGTGTTCGGCGGCGCTCAGCGCGCCAGCTCGTTGCCGAGGTACTCGGCGTCGCCCGCGGCGGAGGGAGCGGCGAGGCGCTTGCCCTTCTTCCCGCCGCCCTTGGTGATCTTGCTGACATCGATCGCGTAGCGCGCGACCGAGTCGGCGATCGCCGGGGTCATCTGCTTGATCGCCTTGCGCGAGACGTTCTCGAGGTCGTCGCACGCCTGGTGGTAGCAGTGGTCGAAGGCGACGCCGGCCTTGCCGCCGTAGAGATTGGCCTCCTTGTCGGTCTTGACCTCCTCGGCGCCCGTGAACAGGCCGCCGGCCGGGATCCCGGCGTCGATGAAGCCGAGGTAGTCGGAGCGGCCGTCGAACTGGGTCGGGCCCGTGGCGAGGTCGGCCTTCTTGAAGTACTTCTCGAAGGTCGCCTCGATCTTGTCTGAGCCCTTCGGGCCCTCGCTGTCGAACGCGTCGCCGTCACCGTCGTAGATGAGGCGGGCGAAGTTCGGCGAGCCGACCATGTCGAAGTTCAGATACAGCGCGATCTTGCTGAGCTGCTTCTTCTTCAGGCCGGCGACGTAGTCGGTCGAGCCGATCAGGCCCTCCTCCTCGGCGCCCCACCACGCGAACCGGATCTTGTTGTTCGGCTCGACGCCGCTGTCGGAGAGCCGGTGGGCGATCTCGAGCAGTGCCGCGGAGCCGGAGCCGTTGTCGTTGATCCCAGGACCGTCGGCGACGCTGTCGAGGTGAGCGCCAGCCATGACGACGTTCTTGGAGCTGCCACCGGGCGTCTCGGCGACGACGTTCTGGGCCGTCAGGTTCTCGGTGTGGGTGGTGGTCTTGACGTGGACGGTCGTGCCGGTCGGCCCGTTGAGCGCGCCGTTGGCGAGCTCGGAGCCGATCGCGAACGAGGTGTCGACCGCGGGGACCGTGATGTCGGGGGTGCCGAGCGTGCCGAAGACGACGTCGGTGCGACCCTCCTGGCCCTCGTTGAAGATCACCGTCGCCGCGGCGCCCGCCGCCGTGGCGTTCTTGACCTTCGTCGAGAAGTCGCAGGTACCACGCTGCATCAGCGCGACCTTTCCGGTCAGGTTGAGGCCGGTGAAGTCGCTTGCCTCGCAGCCGCTGGAGGAGCTGGGCTCCGGCGACGGGGGCAGGGTCAGGTCGACCGCTACGAGCTCGGCGGTGACGTCGCCGCTGCCCGAGAACTCCATCGTCGAGAACTCCGTGTCCTCGGTGTAGACCTTCGGGTTGGGGCTGACCCGCTCGAAGGTCGATGGGGCATCCTCGAAGAACGCGTCGAAGTCGAACTTCTCGCGCGAGACGTCCCAGCCGTAGCCCTTCATCGTCTTGGCGACGTAGGAGGCCGACTCCTTGTACCCGTGCCGGCCGGCGGCGCGAGTGCCGTCGTTCTCGTCCGCGATCTCCTGCAGCGCCTTCAGGTGCTGGAAGACGCCGTTCGTCTTCACGCTCCCGCGCAGTAGCTTCGAGAACTGCGACGGGGTCACCTCGGGGGTGGCCGAGGGGTCGTCGGCGGAAGGCTTCTCCGCCTGTGCCGTGGTGATCAGAGCCACCGACGCGATCAGCGCCAGCAGCGCGATGAATGCTCGACGCATTCGTCTACCTCCCTGAGAGTTGTCGATCCGGTTCTACCGGTTGCCCGCCTGGAAGGGCGCGTTTCCCCTGCCCGGCGCAGGTGATCTCAAACGCGACGAGCGGCGGGGCCGCTCTAAGATCCGAGAACGCGCGGGTGAAGTGTTACCGGTTGCACGCAAGCCTTCCAAGCTCGAAGAACGGGTTCGAGTCCCGTCACCCGCTCTTCCCGGACCTCACGTCAGCGCCTCGCCGTCCCGTCGCGTCGAGAGCCACATGACCCCGGCGATGCAGACGGCGGTCATCGCCAAGTAGACGGCGTCGGCGCTGGCCGCCTCGAGCAGGCCACCGGCGATCAGCGGGCCGATCGTGTAGCCCGTCGCGTAGACGAGGTTGAGGCTTCCGTAGGCGAGGCCGCGACTGCTGCGCGCGAACGTCTCCTCGAACCAGGGCACGGCGCCGCCGAAGAGGATGCTCTGCGCGAGGCCGAAGACAATGAGCGCGACCGCCGCGCCCGCGAGCGTCCCCAGAACCGTCAGCAGGACACCGGACAGCCCGACGAAGGCGACGCCGACGATGGCGACCGGGCGTCGCCCGCGGCGGTCTCCCGCCCGGCCGGCGATCGGCGCACCGATGGCGTCGAGGCTGGCGGCCGCGGCGAAGAGCAGCCCGATGGTGGTCTCGTCGGTGCCGAGCCGGCGATCGAGGTCGAGCGGCACCACGAAGTCGATCGCGCCGAGGAAAGCGGCACCGGCGACCATCACCGACGCGGGTACGAGGACGATCGGCCGCAGCAACGTCGCGAGCATGCCCTTGCCGTCCCCACCGGGGGCCTCCCCCCCACCGCCTGCGTCGGGAACCCCATGCGGCAGCACGAACCAGCCGAGCGTGAACATCGCGGCTGCGATCCCGGTGACGATCAGGAACGGCGCCTCGAAGGAGATCTGCCCACCGGCGATGCCACCGAGCGCCGGCCCGCCGATCCCGCCGATGCTGTTGGCCGCGAGCGCGAAGCCGATCGCCTCCCCCTTGCGCCCAGGCCGGGCGAGGTCGGAGACGACGGTCAGGGCGGCGACCCAGCTCCCGGTTGAGCCGATGCCCTGCACGGCGCGGCCGACGAGCAGCACGCCGAGCGACTCCGAGTAGGCGATCAGCAGGGAGCCGACCCCGGTCAGGACGAGGCCGGTGAGCAGTAGCGGGCGGCGCCCGATCCGGTCGGCGAGGCGCCCGACGGGGATCGAGATGAGCATGATCGGGATCGCGTACGCGGCCAGAGCGAGGCCGAGCGCGGCGTCGCCCACGCCCGTGCGCTCCTCGATCTCCGGAAGGAGCGGCGCAACCAGCCCGAGGAGCGACGTCTCGAGGGCGATCGCCGAGATCGCCACCGTGAGGACCAGGCGGCGCGACCCGGTGTCGGGCGAGTAGGAGGGCACGACGGCCACGCTACTCGCGCGAACGCCGTCGCCCTACTCCCGCGGCTGTGGGTGCTCCTCCGTCGGGTTGCGGCGGACGAGGCTCTTGCCGAAGTCGAGGACCTGCTCGCCGACGGATGGGCCGTCGCTCCCGTCGGGGTCGTGCTCGCCATCCCGGATCGAGGGCCACAGGTGCGCCGTCTCGGCGCCGATCAGGAACACGATCGAGGCGACATAGATGAAGAACATGAACGCGATCACCGCTCCGAGCGACCCGTAGACCGAGCTGTAGTCGGCGATCTCGGTGACGAAGAAGTCGAAGCCGAGCTTCAGCAGCTCGATGCCGACCGTCGCGACGAGCACGCCCGGCCAGACGTCGCGCAGCTTCTGCCGGTGGACCGGGAGCCGGGTGTAGGCGACGGTGAACGCGAGCGCGCTGATCAGGGCGGGCACGATGAAGTTGCCGAACGTGATCACCGACTCGATCACGCTGAGGACGCCTTCGCCGATGTCGAGCTGGATCCTCGACAGCAGCGAGGAGGCGAAGGAGAGGATGAAGAGCAGACCGAGCCCGACGACGAAGCCGAGGTCGAGCGCCTTGCCGCGCAGGTAGCCGCGCGAGACACGGCCGCCGAAGATGGCATCGATCGCCAAGCGGGCGGAGCCGAACAGGGCACTGGCGGAGAAAAGGAGGCCGACCAGGCCGATTACGCCGAGCGTCCCGTAGTTGTTGGTGACGCCGCGGATCAGGCTCTCGATGTCGCTGCGGCCCTGCGCGTCGTCGCTGAGCGGCAACTCACGGAACAGGTAGTCGATGACGTCCTGGCGCGCGCCCGGATCGTCGAGCACGAAGCCGGCGACCGCCGCGAGCACGATTGCCGCCGGGAAGATCGAGAGCAGCCCGTAGTAGGACATCGCCGCGGCGTACTGCGTGGCGCGATGCGCGCCGAGACCGTCGAGCACGTTGTAGATCAACGACCAAGAGCGGGCGAGGATCAACTTCGGGCGGCTGGTCTGCGAGGCCAAACTCCCTGGGACCCTATTCCGACCTCCCCGCTACCTTTGCCGCGGAACCTGCGGACGTGGCGGAACTGGCAGACGCGCGAGATTTAGGTTCTCGTGGGCCCATGGCCCGTGGAGGTTCGAGTCCTCTCGTCCGCACTGTCATCGGCGGTACCATCCTCCGCCCCGAGGGGCAGTAGCTCAATTGGCAGAGTTCCGGTCTCCAAAACCGGCGGTTCCAGGTTCGAGTCCTGGCTGCCCCGCTTCGGTCGACCCTCGGATGGAGCCTGCACTCCGTCCGGACCGCGTGCGAACCTGTGTTCGTGTATCGCCGCTACTCACCCTCTGACTTCCGTCGAGTGAAAGCCCTCATCAGCAGCGGCTCCAGTGACTACGAGATCGCCTCCGCTCTCAAGATCCCGCGAAGTACCGCCCAGAACTGGCGCCTCCGTGACATCCCGCCCCGAACGCTCAAGCCCGCGCCGAGGGTCTGGAGGCCGTCGGACGGCGCCGCCTACAGCTACCTGCTCGGGATCTACCTGGGCGACGGACACATCGTTGGGGCAAGTCGTTTGGACATCTACATGGATGCCTCATATCCCGCGGTCGTCGAGGAGGTCGAACGGACGATCGCAACCGCATACCCGACCTCACACACGCGCCGTGACAGCCGGCCCGGCTCGATCCGGATCGTGGGAAGCGGGGTCGACTGGAGCAAGGCGATTCCCCAGCACGGCGCCGGCAAGAAGCATGAGCGCTCCATCGAACTCGTTGATTGGCAGCGGGCACTGACCGAGGCAAACCCGGAGGCCTTCATCCGTGGACTCATCCATTCAGACGGCTGCCGCTGCGTGAACGAGTTCCGGACGCGACTCCCCAGCGGGCGCGTAGCCAGCTACTCGTATCCGCGCTACTTCTTCAGCAATCTCTCCGCTGACATCCGGCGGCTGTTCACCGACCATTGCGAACAGATCGGTATCCGCTGGACCCAATCGAACCACCGCAACATCTCGATCTCGCATCGAGCATCAGTCGCAACACTCGACGAGTTCGTCGGCCCGAAGTCCTGATCCCGCGCCGACTTCCTGCACGCCTCCGGTGCAGCGCATATGCTTGCTCCGATGCCGCCCAAGGGAGTGACGGTTCGGGAGGGCTACGAGCTCTGGCACCCGAACAGGGAGAAGGCCGAGTCGAAGACGACGAAGGCGATCGTCGCCTTCGTGCTGCTCATCTCCGCGGCCCTGCTGGTGATCATCACCCTCGGTGGCTGGGAGCGGCTGCAGAGTCCGGGCGTCGGCTTCATCACGCTCTTCTGGGCGGGCCTCTACGTGCTCTTCGCGATCTTGGTGATGCGCTGGAACCGCGGCCTCCTGCCGGTCGCCTCGGCGATGGCGATCCTGATGGCGATCTTCGCCGCGGTGGCGGCCGACGGATGGTTCGCCCGCGCGAAGGAGGGCCTCGACGATCCCGCCCTGCCCCCCGACCTGCTCGGCGTCCTCACCATCGTCGTCATCCCCGTGCAGCTCCTGCTGATCATCGTGGCTCTGGTCGCCTTCAACCAGGCGTGGAACGTCGAGGAGGAGCGCCCGATCGGCGGCCGCCACGACGTCGAGGATCCACCCCCGCCCGCCGGCCAGCCGGGGGAGCAGCGGACCGTCGTCGAGGAGGATCCCCCTCCGCCCCCGCCTCAGGACAGCCCCGCCTACTCCCGTCGCGACGACGAGGGGTGGGACGACGGCGGCCAGGTCAGCCCCGCGATCTAGCGGCACGGCACCCCGCGGGCAAGCGGCCGCCGCGAAGCAGCTGCGAGCCGGCCGTTGACTAGAAGAGCTGCATCGGTGGCTCGATCAGATGCGGGCCGTCCTCGCGGACGTTGTTCACGGCGTCCCCGACCTCTCGGGCGCCGAGCCGGTCGTCGGGCGCCGGGACCAGCAGCTTCATGAGCGCCCCCGGATCCGCATCGGGATCGACCCAGGTGCCCTCGGCCTCCCTGCTCAACACCACCGGCATCCGGTTGTGCACGGCCGCGACGACGTCGTTCGGCTCGCAGGTGATCAGCGCGCAGCTCGTGACCGGCTCCCCGCCCTTCGGCTCCAGCCGTGCCCAGATACCCGCGAAGGCGAACAGCTCCCCGTCAGGCTGGCTGAACCAGATCGGACGCTTGCCGTTCTCGTCCCGCCGCCACTCGTAGAAGCCGTCGGCGGGGATCAGGCAGCGGCGCCGCTCGAACGACTCCTTGAAGGCCGGCTGGGACGAGAGGCCCTCCGCCCGCGCGTTGATCAGCGGCCGCTGCCCCTTCTTCGTCGCCCATATTCCCGGCAGCAGCCCCCAGCGCAGCCGACCCGCCTGCATCTTCGCCTCCTCGGTGCGCCGGATGGCGATCACCGGGTCGGTCGGGGCGATGTTGAAGCGGGGCCGCTCGTCGATCTCGAACGTGCCGTCGAGGTCGAAGCGCGCGGTCAGCCGCCGCGGGCTCGGATCGGTGAGCGTGAAACGTCCGCACATGCCGCCCACGGTACGGGCAGAATGGGACGACAAGCGGCGGTGCTGAAACTGGTAAACAGGGCGCCCTCAAAAGGCGCTGTCCGAAAGGGCTTGTGGGTTCGATCCCCACCCGCCGTATCCCCAGCCCGACGGAACGACGCAGCGGCGTCAGTGCGACGAAGCGCCCCCGGTCGCCTTCAGCGCGGCACTCGCCTCGGCAAGCAGCGCCGCCGGATCGGCGCCGTCATCACCGAGTTGCGCGGCCCCGATGTGCAACGTCACCGGTTCGCCGTCGGGACGCCGGCAGCCGTCCCGCACCGCGGACTTCAGCCGCTCCGACAACTTCGCCGCGCCCTCCCGGTCGACGTCGGCCACGACCACGAACTCGTCGCCCCCCCAGCGGAAGCACGAGTCCGGCTGCCTGACCGTATGGTCGATCACCTGCGCCACATCGCGCAGGCAGCGGTCGCCCGCGGGCAGGCCGTGGTGGTCGTTGATCGCCTTGAACGAATCGAGGTCGGCGATGATCACGCTCAGATCGGTGTGGGTGCGGCTCGAGCGGAGCGTCGCCGCCGACAGGGCCTCGTTGAACGCGCGCCGGTTCCCGAGCCCGGTCAACGGGTCCAGCCGCGCCTCGATGCGCGCCTCGTCGCTGAGCGCGAGCAGGCCCTGGCGGTCGACCCGCACCTTCGCGGTGTACACGGTGGCCGCCATCGCCAGGCCGCTCCAGAGGAGGAAGCGCGCGAGCTCCTCCGCGAACGTCTGCTCCGGCGCGTAGAGCAGGGGTGAGAGGAGCGCCAGCCCGGTGACCAGGACGAAGACGAGCGTGCGCCTCGGCGGATGCACGGCGGCGGTGTAGACCAGCGGCATCGCCAGCAGCTCCGTGTAAGGCGCGAACCCTCCGTGCAGCCACATGAGGATCACGATCACGCCGACGGCCACATAGTTGAGGGCGAGGATCCCGCCTGGTCCGATCCGGCTGCCTGAGCGCAGCAGGCCCAGCGCAACGCCGTAGGCGAAGACGATCATCGCACCGCCGACGATCCACCCGCTGTCGCCGATGGAGGCATCGTCGAGCGGCGCAAGCGGAAAGAGGAGCAGCGCGATCGTCGCACCTCCCAGCCATAGCGCTCCGCCGATCTTCCTGGCGAGCCCCCAGTCCCCCATCGCGTAGAAGTCGTCGGTTTGAATGCCGAAGATCTGACGCCAGCTCAGCCCGCCTTCGCCGACACCCGCCGAGGTCATCGCTCAGGCCCCTCACATCTCGCTCGATCGGCGCCCTGCATCGCCACCGAGCTCAGTGTGTGTTGACCGCGATGATCGTCCCGATCGCCACAGAGCAGATGCCGCCGAAGACGACCCACTCCGACCAGTTGTCGAGGTCGAACGCCGCGCTGTAGACCAGCATCAGCAGAACGAGCAGCAGCACCACGGTGAGGATCTGCAGGTGCCGCTCCTGGCGCTTCAGCTTCTCCTCGTGGGGAAGCTGCGAGGTCGGCGTGTGATGCAGGTGCGGATGCTTGGGCTCCGCACCGGAATCTCCCGTCTCCGCGCCACTCATGACCACGTATTCATACCTGTTGGGAAGCGGCGCGTCATGCCGGTTCGCTCGCACGCCGGCCTTCGCGCGTGTAGAAAGCCCTGCGTGCCGCCTTCACGAAGTCCCGAGATCAGCCGCCTCGCCTCCGCCGCGGTGCACCAGCGGCTGCGCGAGCAGATCCTCGGCGGCACCCTCGCTCCCGGCGACCCGATTCCATCGGAGCGGGCGCTCTCGGAGGAGCTCGGCGTCAACCGTCACGCCGTCCGGGAAGCGCTCAAGCGCCTGCAGCAGGCCGGCCTCGTGCGGATCTCGCAGGGGGGCGCCACCCGGGTCCGGGACTGGCGCGCCGAAGCCGGGCTGGAGGTGCTGCTCGACGTCGTCGAGCAGGGATCGGAGCCACCCGCGGAGATGATGCGCTCGGTTCTCGAGATGCGCGCGAGCATCGGCACCGACGCGGCACGGCGCTGCGCCGATCGCGCAGCCGCGGAGCAGCGCGAGGCGATCCGGGAGCTGGCGTCGGCCGTGGCTGAGTTCGTCGACTCCGGTGGGGACGAGGCGGTCGCCGACTTCATTCGCCTCTGGGAGCTGATCGTCGACGGCTCCGAGAACCTCGCCTACCGCCTCGGCCTCAACTCGCTCAACGGAGCGCTCGACGCCTACCCGCAGATCGGCGAGCAACTCGCACCCCGCGACGCCGCCGCCGTTCGCGCGCTCGGTGAGGCGATCGGCGCCGGCGAGGCGACCGCCGCCGCCGACGCGGCCCGCGGCCTCCTCGAGGCCGACACCGGCCTCGTCGGCTGAGGCCGGACCTCAGCCCCAAGCGCCTGAATCCCGGCTGGGTGGTCGGCGTCAGCGGTCGCCGGGATGGCGCACCGGTCGCCCGATCGAAGCGGAGTCGAGGCGAACGCACGAGCCCTGGGCTTTCTGAACTGGTATAACCAGTTACCGGTCCAACCACTGCGCAGTGAGGCTCACCACATGATCAACCTGGTCGTCGACGCCATCCCCTTCTTCCTGCTCTCCGTCGCGGTCGAGTTCCTGGCGCTTCGCCATGACGACGACCACGTCGAGGACAAGCCGATCGGCTACGAGGCGCGCGACACTCGCACCTCGCTCGTCATGGGGGTCGGGCACCTCGTCATCTACTCGGGATGGAAGCTCGTCATGGCGGCGGCCTACGCCGGCATCTACCTGCTCACCCCACTGCGCATGGACCCGGGCGACTGGTGGGTCTGGGCGATCCTCTTCTTCGCCGACGACCTGAGCTACTACTGCTACCACCGCGCCCACCACCGGATCCGGCTCTTCTGGGCGACCCACGTCGTCCACCACAGCTCCCAGCACTACAACCTCTCCACCGCGCTGCGGCAGGACTGGACGCCGTTCTCCTCGATCTTCTTCTGGGCCTGGCTGCCGCTGCTCGGCTTCCCGCCCTGGATGATCTTCCTCGCGATCTCCTGGAACCTGCTCTACCAGTTCTGGATCCACACCGAGAAGATCCGCCGGCTCCCCTCCTGGTTCGAGTACGTCTTCAACACGCCCTCCCACCACCGCGTCCACCACGGCTCCAACGAGCAGTACCTCGACCGCAACTACGGCGGCATCCTGATCATCTGGGACCGCATGTTCGGGACATTCGAGCCCGAGGGCGAGCGCGTCCGATACGGCCTCACCAAGGACATCGAGACCTTCAACCCCGTCCGCGTCGCCTTCCATGAGTGGGTCGCGATCTGGCGCGACATGCGAGCGGCGAGCCGCTGGCGCGACCGCCTCGGCTACATGTTCAAGGGCCCGGGCTGGAGTCCGGAGACTTCCGAATCGGTCCCGAAGCGCGCCGGAGCTCCGCGCCCCGAGAGCCTCGCTGCAGCTTCTCCCGCGCCAAGCGTGAATCGGACGATCGGCGCATAAGACACTTCTTTCCTGAAATCGGGGCGACTGGATTCGAACCAGCGCTCTCCCCGACCCAAACGGGGTGCGATACCAGGCTTCGCCACGCCCCGGAGGTACCAAAGCTTAGTCAGCACGATTATCGGCGACCGGGCCAGGCACGGGCACCCACTCCTGTCGGACCAGATCCATCCAGGCCTGGAGCCTAGAGCGGAAACGCAATCCGGTTCTTCTTCGTGCCCTCCCCGATGTACATGCAGACGAAGTCGCGGAAGCCGGGCTCCTCGCACAGGTCCTCAAAGAGGTTGATGCCTTCCTCGTAGGCGGCTTCACGCAACGCCTTGCAGCGCGCTCGGTTGGCGTCAGCGGCCATCTGCTGACCACGAGTGCGCTCCCGCTTGCGCGGGGGCATGTCCTTGACCCAGTAGTAGACGGTCGTCCGCGAGACGGCCAAGCGTTCGGCGATCTCGTCGATCGTCAGGTTGCGCTCGCGCCGGTACTCGCGCGCCTTGCGTCTGAGGTCGAGCGGATGGGTCATCTCAACCGCCCCACCCGCCCTCGGCCTCAGATCCCGGCGCGCACCAGGTTGGCGCGGACCTTGTCGATCCAGGCCTGCATCCGGATCTGCAGGACCGGATCGGTCGTGCGGATCGTGATGACGCCGTCGGGCGCCGGCTCGAAGGCCCGGGGACCGAGCTCGTCGAAGCGGCGGCGGCGTAGGCGTAGGCGTTCGTGGCCGATGTCGAGGCGCTGGGACCAGGACCGCACGTTCTCGATCACGTCGTCGCCTGCGACGACGTCGAGGACGTAGCTGACGCGGGCGCCGCTGAGGCGTCGCAGCCAGTGCGCGGCGAGCGCCGCGTCCTCCGCATCGCCGGTCGAGAGCTCGACCGTGTCGCGCAATCCATGGTGGCCCTCATCGTCGATGAGGCCGATGAATGCGAGGAAAGACGGGTCCACTGAGAGGCGGTCGAACTCCGCCAGCCCCGTCACGTACTCGAGGGGATATGTCTCTTCGTGTCTCATGGGAACGCACGTTCGCAAGAGGCTCGGACGGAACCGCCGACGCTGGGAGATATCTTGCAAGGCCCACCAATGGCAGAGGTCAGACCCATCTACGCCGTCCACTACGACCCCGAGCGGGTCGAGATCGCGGACGTCACCGCCCCGCCCTACGACGTCATCGACGACGCGGGACGCGCCGAGCTTCTCGGCCGCTCCGACCACAACGTGGTCGAACTCGACCTCCCCCGCACCGACGACGGCTCGAACATCTACGCGCACGCCGCCGAGCTCTTCGGGCAGTGGCGGGCGGACGGCACCCTCGTCGCCGACGAGGAGCCGACGATCTGGGCCTACGAGCAGGACTACACCGATCCCGACGGCAACGCCAGGACGCGGCGCGGCTTCCTTGCGCGGGTCGGGGTCACCGACTACGGCCCCGGCCTCGTCCGCCCTCACGAGCGCACCCAGCCCGGCCCGAAGCTCGACCGCCTCGAGCTGACCAGGGCAACCGAGCACAACCTCTCCCCCATCTTCGTGCTCCACCCGGGCGACGCCTGGAGCCTGATCGCCCCCGCGATCGACGGCGCCGAGCCCTTCTGCGAGGTCACCGACCCCGACGGCACCGTCCACCGCGCCTGGCCCGTCGCCGACACCGAGCTCCACGAGGGCCTCGCCGAGCTTCTCGACGGCGCCGAGCTGCTGATCGCCGACGGCCACCACCGCTACGAGACCGCTCGCACCTACGCCGAGGAGGTCGGCGACACCGGCGACCACCGCTACGTGCTCGCGTGCCTCGTCTCCCTCGAGGACCCCGGCCTCAGCGTTTTCGCCACCAACCGGCTCCTCCACTACACCAGCACGGCGCAGCGCGAATCGCTCTGCAACACCATGCAGGAGCTGTTCGACATGGAGGAGGTCGAGCCCGCCGACCTCGTGCCCCCCGAGGATTACGGCGAGGTCGCCTTCGGCTACATGGACTCACACCACAAGCAGGCCTACCGCCTTCGCCTCAAGTCCGGCCAACCCCTGGCCGAGGCCCTGCCCGAAGCCTCCGAGGCCTACCGCACCCTCGACGCCGCCGCGCTCGAGTCCCTGATCCTCAAAGGCCCGCTGGCGATGACGAACGACGACATCGCCGCGAAGCGCGGCCTCTCGTACTGCTCCGACTTCGAGGAGACGCTGCGACGCGTCGAGGCGGGCGAGGCCGACGCCGCCTTCTTCCTCCGCCCGACGCCGGTCGAGCAGGTCCGAGCCGTCGCTGACGAGGGCGAGACGATGCCGCCCAAGTCCACCTTCTTCTTCCCGAAGCTCCTCACCGGGATCGTGTTCAACCCCCTGCGGTGAGATGAAGATCTACACGCGCAAGGGCGACGATGGCACCACCGGCCTCTGGTACGGCGGGCGCCGCCCGAAGTCGGATCGGCGCATCGAGGCCTACGGCGCGATCGACGAGGCCAACTCGTCGCTGGGAGTGGCCCGCAGCCTCTGCACGGAGGACGCCGATGGAGAGGAGCTCGCCGCCGACCTCCTGGAGCTGCAGCGTGACCTCTTCATCGCCGGCGCCGAGCTCGCCGCCGCGCCCGAGGCGTCCGACCGCCTCGAGGACGGCGTCAGCCGCGTCACCGAGGCGATGGTCGGCGCGCTCGAGCCCGCGATCGACCGCTACATGGATCGGGTCGAGCTCCCGCCGAAGTTCGTGATCCCGGGCGGCACAGCGCTCTCTGCCCAGCTCGACCTCGCCCGGGCGATCCTGCGCCGCGCCGAGCGCCGCGTCTCGGCGCTCGCCGACGCGGGCGAGCTCGCCTCACCACACGTCCTCGCCCACCTCAACCGCGCCGCGGACCTCGTCTACGCGATGGCGCGCTTCGCCGACATCGATGATCCCGTCCTCTTCGAGGGCCGAGGGGGCGAGGCCAAGTGAGCCGCGCCGAGGCCCGCCGCATCGCCGGCTTCCACTACGAGGTGGAGGTCGACGGCCACACGCTGCAGATCGACGAGCCCGAGGCCGACGGTGGCACCGACCACGGCCCGATGCCCTCCCGGCTGCTCGCGGCTTCGCTCGCCTCCTGCACCATGATGACCCTGGGGGTCTACGCCGACCGCAAGGACTGGGACATCTCCGAGGTGCAGGTCGCCGTCGAGTTCGGCGGCACGCCGCCGCCGGGCGAGCCCACCCACTTCGTCATCGACCTCGGCCTTCCCGACTCGTTCTCCGACGATCAGAAGCGCCGCCTCGAAGTCATCGCCGGGAAGTGCCCCGTCCACCGGATCCTCGCCGGCGAGATCGAGATCGAGACCCGCGCGCGCGACCTGCAGGTCTGATGGACCTCGGGCTCGCCGGTAGGTCCTGCGTCGTCACCGGTGCTGGCCGCGGCATCGGCCGCGCCACCGCGCGCACGCTCTGCGAGGCGGGCGCCCAGGTGCTCCTGGTCGCGCGCACCGGGGGAGAGCTCGCCGAAGCGGCAGCGGAGGCCGGGCGCGCCGGCGCCGCCGCGAACGGACGCGCCACGCACCTCGCCGTCGACATCACCGAGCCGGATGCCGCCGAGCGCATCGTCGCCGACGCGAACGACCGCTTCGGCTCTCTCGACGTGCTCGTCAACAACGCCGGCACCGCCACCTGGCGTGCGCTCGAGGAGATCCCCGACGAGGCGTGGCAGGCCTCCTACGAGCTCAACGTGCTCGCTCCGATGCGGCTGATGCGCACCGCGGTCCCGGAGATGGCCGCGCGCGGGTGGGGGCGCGTCGTCAACGTCGCTTCGTCGGCCGGCAAGCGGCCCTCGGCGATGCTCGGGGAGTACAGCGTCGCGAAGGCGGCCCAGCTCTCCCTCTCGCGCCTCTACGCCGACCGCTACGCGAAGGACGGCGTGCTCGTCAACGCGATCTGCCCCGGGCTCGTCCGCTCCGAGCTGTGGACGAACGAGGGAGGCCTGCTCGATCAGTCGCGCGGCGAGAAGGACCGGGAGGAGGCGCTCGCATCGGGCGCATCCGGAAGGCCGATCCCACGCTTCGCGGAGGTCGAGGAGATCGCCTCGGTGATCGCCTTCCTCTCCTCCGATCGCGCCTCCTACGTCGCGGGCTCCGCGTGGAGCGTCGACGGCGGGGCCGTGCAGGTGATCATCTGAGCGCAGAGCTCTCGGAGGTCCTCCTCGACCCCGCCGAGGCCGCGGCG
This sequence comes from Thermoleophilales bacterium, assembly GCA_020636895.1. GTDB lineage: Bacteria > Actinomycetota > Thermoleophilia > Solirubrobacterales > 70-9 > RHKX01. The sequence continues at coordinate 1,500,975 of JACJWZ010000001.1, forward strand.
ATCTCCGCGCACGGCCGCGACGACGCCGCGGTCCTGATCGCGCTGTACGACTGGCCGGAGCGCCCCGGCCTGGTCCTCACCGAGCGCCGCCACGACCTGCGCCGTCACGCCGGCGAGGTCTCCTTCCCGGGTGGCCGCGCCGATCCGGGCGAGAGCGCGGTCGAGTGCGCGCTGCGCGAGGCCGAGGAGGAGATCGGCCTCGACCCCGCCGTGGTCGAGGTGGTCGGCGCCCTCCCGCCCACGTCGACGGTCGTCACCTCCTACCGGGTGATACCCATCGTCGGCCTGATCCCGGCGGGCCGCCGGCACGTGCTCAGCCCGCTGGAGGTGGAGCGCGTGATCGAGCTCTCCCTCGACGAGCTCCGCGAGGGCTACGGGATGCGGCGCCTGATCCGCCGCGGCGTGCCATTTCGGACCCCGACGTTCGAGGTGGGCGACACGTTCGTCTGGGGCGCCACGGCGCGGATGTTGCAGATCTTCCTCGAGCGCCTCGACGCGAGTCCACCGTCGGGGCGGCGGTAGACGCAGTGCGGGCGCTGCACCCGCACCGCGGGGTGGATTCCCGACGGGTGCGCCGCTAGGCTGGCCCCATGGGGCAGGGAGAGAACGAAGGGGACAGGAGCGGGCACGGCCCGGTCGAGGGCAGCGGGTACGGCCCCATCGAGGGCCGCAGGCACGGTCCGGTGGAGGGCCGCTCGAAGGTCGATGCGATGGGCAACGACAAGCGCCGCGCCGTCATCGGCGAGCAGTACGGCGCCACGGTGCGCAAGCGGCTCCTCGTCTACGGCGCGGTCGTCGCCGTCATCTTCGTCGCGGTGGTCGCGTTCCTCACCGTCGTCACCAATTACGACAACCGCGACCAGCCGCTCAAGAACACCGCACCCTGGGCGGTGTCCGACAACACCGAGCCGCCCCGCGACGTCGACTTCAAGGCCAACGGACCGCGCGTGTGCCCGCGGCCGTGCGCCAGCGACATCACCATGCCGGCCGACGAGATCCTCAACCGCTGAAGCGCCGGTTCGTCAGCCCAGGACCCCGCTGACGGCCGATCGCGCCGCCGCCAGCCAGGCCGCGTGCTCGCCGGGATCGTCCCGCAGCACCGCCACCGGGATCCGGAACCGCTCGCCCCAAGCCGCGACGCTCGCCGCCCCCGCCTCGAGAAGCTCCTCGGGAGCGCTTCCCCGCGCCTCGTAGACGAACCCGCGGACTGGGCTGTCGACGAGCTTGTCGAGCAGGCTCTCGAGCCGCTCCCGGTTGACCTCCGGAGCGTCGGAGGCCGAACCCATCAGCCAGACGATCACCGTCACGTCGGCGATCAGGTCGGTGATCGTCCCGAGCCGGTCGGGATCGGCCTCGACCGCCTCGATGCCGACCGACTCGATCGGGGCGAGCCCGTCGCCCCGGCTCGTCCCCCGCACCGCCCAGCCGTCGGCCGCAAGCGCCGAGCCGAGCTCGCGGCCGCGACAACCGCAGCCGACGATCAGAGCCCGCGCCACCGGTCCTCGCCCTCGGGCTCCTCCTCGCTCGGGTCCTCCGCCTCGCCTCCGTGCCGGCGCAGCTCCTTGTCGAGCTTCGCGAGCGACGTCTCGTCCATCCTGCCCCGTTCCCTCACCCGCTGGTCCTCGCGCGCCATGCGCTCAGCATCGAGCTCGGTCAGTTCCTTGGCCCCGCGGCGGCGGCGATAGGCGTTCTGCGCCGCGATCATCTGCGAGATGTCGTCGGCCTCGAGCTGGAACTCGGTCTCGTAGTCGCGGGTCGGCTTCCAATCGACCAGGTCCGCCCCGCTGCCGGGATACGCCCGGGCGATCAGGACGAGGACGAGGACGATCAGCAGGACCGCACCGATGCTGGCGAGAGCGAAGCCCATGGGCTGCTGTCGAGCATAGACGCGGGCGCGGGCGCGGCGCCCGTCTTCAGGCTAAGGTCGGGGCATGGCCGAGGCGGTGACCGCGAGCGTCGATGGGCAGATCACGCCTCCGGACGAGGCGATGATCTCGATCCTCGACGAGGGGCTCGTCCGCGGCGACGGCGCCTTCGAGGTGCTGAAGCTCTACGACCGCCATCCCTTCCGCCTGCGCGCCCACCTCGACCGCCTCGGCCGCTCGGCCGCAGCGATCCACCTTCCCTACGACGCCGCCGCGCTCGAACGCGAGATCGAGGCCCTGCTCGCCGCCAACCCCCCGCCGGACGGATGCCTGCGGATCGTGGTCACCCGCGGAGGGCGCCGCATCCTCACCGCCGAGACGCTGCCCCCGTTCGCCCCGAGCATCTCGGTCGCGCTGGTCGAGCTCACCCCGAGCGAGATCCTCGGTGGGGTGAAGTCGATCTCCTACGCCGCGAACATGCAGGCGACCCGCATCGCCGCCGCGCGCGGCGCCGACGAGGCGGTCTACGTGCGCCCCGACGGGGTCGTGCTCGAGGCCCCGACCTCCTCGGTCTTCTGGGTCACCGGCGACGGTGCGCTGCGCACCCCCGCCCTGGGCGTCGGCATCCTCGACTCGATCACCCGCGACGTGCTCGTCGAGGCGCTCGACGTCGAGGAGGGCGAGTTCGACCGCTCCGATCTGATCGGCGCCGAAGCTGCGTTCCTCGCTTCGACGAACCGCGAGGTGCAGCCGATCTCCGCCGTCGAGGGGACAAGCCTTCCGACGCTCGGCGGCGAGTGGGCCGAGCGGGCTCGCTCCGCCCTCGCCGACGCGGTAGCCGCCGAGCGCGCCGCGGCATCAGAGCGCGCCGCGACGGCCTGACACGAGGTCCGGCGCGATGGACCTCGACCTCACCGACGAGCAGGAGCTGATCTCCGAGACCGCGCGCCGCTTCGCCGACGAGTACGTGATCCCACGGGTCCGCGAGAGCGATCGCGCGCAGCGCTTCGATCTCGAGCTCGCGAGGAAGCTGGGCGAGATGGGCTATCTCGGCGCACCCGTCGCCGAGCAGTACGGCGGGCGCGGCCTCGACCACGTCACCTACGGCCTGATCGTCGAGCAGATCGGCCGCGCCGACAGCGCCGCGAGGACCGTGATCTCGGTGCAGACGTCGCTCGTCTGCGGCTCGGTCGAGCGCTGGGGCACCGAGGAGCAGAAGCAGCGCTGGCTGCCGCAGCTGTGCTCCGGCGAGGCCTTCGGCTGCTTCGGCCTGACCGAACCCGATTCCGGCTCCGACGCCGCCTCGATGCGGACCCGCGCCGAGCGGATCGACGGCGGCTGGCGGATCAACGGGCAGAAGATGTGGATCTCGCTCGGCAACGTCGCCTCCGTGGCGCTCGTCTTCGCCCAGACCGATCCCGAGCTGGCCCATCGCGGACTCGCCTGCTTCCTCGTCCCCACCGACACGCCGGGGTTCTCCTCGCAGGAGATCCACGGCAAGCTCGGCCTGCGCTCCTCCGACACCGCTTCGCTCGCCTTCGACGGCCTCGAGGTCCCCGACGAGGCGCTGCTCGGCGAGGTCGGCCAGGGCTTCAAGATCGCGATGAGCGCACTCGACCTCGGCCGCTACTCGGTCGCTGCCGGCTGCGTCGGCATCTGCGACGGCTGCGTCGAGGCCTCCGTCGCGTACGCCACCGAGCGCAAGCAGTTCGGCGTCCCGATCGCCGGCTTCCAGCTCGTGCAGGCGATGATCGCCGAGATGATCGTCAAGCGGGATGCCGCCCGCCTGCTCGTCCTCCGCGCCGGGATGCTCAAGGACAAGGGCGTGCCGAGCACGACCGAGACGTCGATCGCGAAGCTGTACGCAACCGAGTCGGCGATCGAGTGCGCGAACACCGCGATCCAGGTGCACGGCGGCGCCGGCTACGTCGACGATCACCCCGTCGAACGCTACCTCCGAGACGCGCGCGTGACGACCCTCTACGAGGGCACCTCCCAGATCCAGAAGCTGATCATCGGTCGCGCGGCCACCGGGATCGACGCGATTCTCCCCCGCTCCCCGGGCGCCGATGGCTGAGTCCGCGCGATCCGGCGGGGTGAGGATCGAGAGCCGCGGCCACGTCGGCGTCTGCACCATCGACGACCCGAGCACCCGCAACGCGCTCGGCCCCGAGCTGATGCGGGCGATCGTCGCCGGCCTGGAGCGACTGGACGAGGACCCGGAGGTACGCGTGATCGCCCTCGTCGGCAGGAACGAGGTGTTCGCAACCGGCGCCGACCCGCGCGTGCTCGCGGCGGCCGAGCCCGACGCCGAGGCCGAAACCGACTTCTGGGCCCGCTTCGATGCGATCGGCGCGCCGATCGTCGCCGGCACCTCGGGCTGGGCGCTCGGCGCCGGCTGCGAGCTCGCGCTCGCCTGCGACCTCGTCGTCGCCTCCAAGACCGCGCGCTTCGGGCAGCCCGAGGTCGCGCTCGGGTTGATCCCGGGAGGCGGTGCGATCGTCCGACTCACGCATTCGATCGGCCGTCAGCGAACGATGGAGCTCGTCCTCAGTGGAGGGAGCTGGAGCGCCGAGCAGGCGCACGGCTACGGCCTCGTCAACGAGGTCGCCGACCGCAGGCGCTGGCTCGAGGCGACCCTGACGCGGGCCGAGCTCATCGCCGAGCGCGCTCCGATCGCGCTGCGCCTCGCCAAGCGCGCGGTCATCGCGGCCGAGCGCGACGACTACGCGCGCGCCCTCGAGACCGCCCGGGCGCTGCTCGCCGAGGCGATGAAGACCGAGGACCGGGTCGAGGGCGTCAACGCGTTCCTCGAAAGGCGCGAGCCCCGCTTCGAAGGCCGCTGACGGCCCTTCGCGGATTCCCGCCCGCCGCGAGGTAGCTGCCGATCAGGATCAGGAGCAGACCGCACAGGCTGGCGGCGCCGAACGGTTCGTCGAGCAGGACGACCCCGTAGGCGACGGCGAAGATCGGTGCCAGGTAGGTGACGAGGAACGTGCGCGCGGGACCCACCTCGGCGATCAGCTCGTAGAAGATCGCGAAAGCGACGCCGGTCCCGACGATCCCCAGCGCCGCGACCGCGGCCAATGGTCCGATGCCGGGCGCCGACCCGGGCAGGGTGAGCAGGGCGGCGGGCAGCGAGATCACGGTGCTCACCGCGAGGACGATCGCGGCGACGCCGATCGGCTGCACGCTTCCGAGGCGCGCCTTCGCCACGAGGCCCCCGATGGCGTACCCGAGCGCGGCGAGGACGACGGCGAGTCCGCCGAGCAGCTCGCTTCCGCTCCCTCCGAGATCGACTCCCAGCAGGACCACGAGGCCGGCGACGCCGAGCGCGATGCCGACGAGCTGAAGACCGCGCGACCGCTCCTCGGCGACGAAGAAGAACGCGAGCAGCGCCGTCCAGATCGGGGCCGAGCCGACGAGGATCCCGGCGAGCGACGACGTGATCTCCTGCTGGCCTAGCGCGATCAGCAGGAACGGCGCCGCCACCTGGGCCACGGCGACGACGACGATCGCGGGCCAAAGGCCGTCGAACCGGCGGAGAGCGCCGGCGCGCATCGCCAGCGGAACCAGGACCGCGGCCCCGAACGCGATCCGCATCCACGCGATCAACGGCGCCGAGAGGTCCCGCAGCCCGATCTCGATGAAGAGGTAGCTGGCACCCCAGATCGCCGCGAGCGTCAGCAGCAGCGTGGTCGAGCGCCGGTCCACGCGGTCAGCGTAGGGGCGGCCAGTGGATAGAGTCGCCCCGTGAGCCACCGCTACAACAGGGGGGAGCTCGGAACGCCCGGACGCGGCTTCCCGCTCATCGGCTCCTACGGCTTCCTCTCCGATTGCGAGACCGGCGCGCTGCTCTCCGCCGACGGCTCGATCGAGTGGCTCTGTCTGCCCAACTTCGACTCCCCCTCCATCTTCGGCGCGCTGCTCGACCGCGCCGCCGGCCGGCTCCGCTTCGGCCCTGACGAGATGGTGCCGGTCGCGCGCCGCTACGAGCCCGGGACGAACGTGATCGAGACCACCTGGGCGACCGAGACCGGCTGGGCGGTCGTCCGCGACGCGCTCGCGGTGCGGATGGACCACGAGACCCACATCGGCGGACGCCGGGCGATCACCGCCGAGCACATGCTGCTGCGCACGGTCCACTGCCCCGAGGGCACGAACGAGATCGAGCTGGTCTGCGACGTGCGGCCCGACTACGCGCGCGCGGGAATCGACTGGGACGTCGACCGTGAGCTCGGCCTCGCCACTGCGACGGTCGGCGACATGCACCTGCGTCTCTCCGCCGACCTCGACCTAGAGGTCGACCGCGACGGCGTCCTCTGCGGCTCCCGCCGCCTCGGCAACGACGCCAACGCCTTCTGCGCGCTCGCCTGGTCCCCGGAGGCCGACCTGCCGACCGACGCCGGCCGAGCCTTCGCGAAGGTGTATGAGACGGGAAAGACGTGGCGGCGCTGGCTCGAGCGCGGCAAGTTCCCCGATCATCCGTGGCGGGGTGAGCTGCAGCGTTCGGCGCTGACGCTGAAGGGCCTCATGCACACGCCCAGCGGCGGCATGGTCGCCGCGCTGACGACATCGCTTCCGGAGACCCCGGGCGGGATCCGCAACTGGGACTACCGCTACACCTGGATCCGCGACGCCACCTTCGCGCTCTGGGGCCTGCACGTGCTCGGGCTCGACGACGAGGCGCGCGACTTCATGGACTTTGTCGAGAGCGCCTGCACGGACGAGAACCGGATGCAGATCATGTACGGGATCCACGGCGAGAAGGAGCTCACCGAGAGCACTCTCGACCACCTCTCCGGGTACGAGGACTCACAACCGGTACGAATCGGGAACGCCGCCTACGCGCAGCGCCAGAACGATGTCTACGGCGCGCTCCTCGACTCCATCTACATCCACGCCCGCGCGCTCGGCGGCGTCAGCGACTCGCTCTGGGAGCTCGCCATCTCCCAGGTCGAGCAGGCCATCGACGTCTGGGAGCAGCCCGATCAGGGCATCTGGGAGGCCCGCGACGATCCCAAGCACTACGTCTCCTCGAAGCTGATGTGCTGGGTCGCGGTCGATCGCGGCTCACGCCTCGCCGCCCATCGCGGCGAGGGCAAGCGAGCGGACGCGTGGCGGGCCGAGGCCGACCGGATCAAGGACGACATCCTCACCCACGGCGTCAGCGACCGCGGCGTCCTGCGCCAGCACTACGACACGGACGAGCTCGACGCGTCCACCCTCCTCGCAGCGCTCGTCCGCTTCCTCCCCGGCACCGACGAGCGTCTCCGCAACACCGTCCTCGCGATCCGGGACGAGCTGACCGAGAACGGCCTCGTCCTCCGCTACCGCGTCGACCGCACTGAGGACGGGCTCCACGGCGTCGAGGGCACGTTCTCGATCTGCTCCTTCTGGCTCGTCTCCGCGCTCGCGGAGATCGGTGAGGCGCAGGCCGCCCGCAAGCTCTGCGAGCGCCTCCTCAACATGGGCGGCGCTCTCGACCTCTACGCAGAGGAGATGGAGCCCCACTCGGGCCGCCAGCTCGGCAACTTCCCGCAGGCGTTCACCCACCTGGCGCTGATCAACGCCGTCAGCCAGGTGATCGCCGACGAGCAGGCCGGCGTCGACCGCGATTCCAGCGAGCGGGCGGTGCTGACTGAGATGCTGCCGGACGAGTAGCGCTCGGCGTTCGTGGGCAGGGTGCTGACCGCCACCGCAGGCCCGATCGAGTTCGACGACCGGGGGCTCGGGTGAGGGAGCGGCAGCGCTACGAGCCGACGCCCGCCTCAGCCGCGTTCCTGGCCTCCTCGGCCGCCTCCATCAGCTCCTCGTCGGTCGGCGGCGTGTCGCGCAGGTACCACTCGGCGTCGAGCGCGCCGCGGCAGCCTGATCCGGCGGCGGTGATCGCCTGCCGGTAGGTGAAGTCGACGAGATCGCCAATCGCGAAGACGCCGGCGAGGTTGGTCTTGGTCGAAGGCTCGGCGACTTTGACATAGCCGTTGTCGTGGAGGTCGACCTGACCTTCGACGAGTGCCGAGCCGGGGATGTGGCCGATCGCGACGAACGCGCCGCCGACCTCGACCTCCTCGACCTCATCGGTCTCGGCGTTGCGCAGCCGGACCCTCTCAAGCGCGCCGCTGTCGCCGGCGATGAACTCCTCGGGGACGTATGGCGTCTTGAAGCTGATGTTGGCCTGCTCCTTCGCGCGGTCCTGCATCACCATCGAGGCGCGGAACTCGTCGCGGCGGTGCACGACGCTGAGCTTGTCGGCGTACTTGGAGACGAAGATCGAGTCCTCCATCGCGGTGTCGCCGCCGCCGATGACCATCACGTCCCGCCCCTTGAAGAAGGCGCCGTCGCAGACCCCGCAGGTGGAGACGCCGCGGCCGCCCAGCTCCATCTCACCGGGGATGTCGAGGCGCTTGGGCTCCGCGCCCATCGCCAGGATCACCGCCTTCGCGCGGTACAGGTCGTCGCCCACCCAGACCTTCTGGACGCCGCCGTCGCTGAGCTCGACCTTCGTCGCGTCGTCGGTGATGAAGCGCGTCCCGAAGCGCTCGGCCTGGGCGCGGAAGTTGTTCATCAACTCCGGGCCCATAATCCCTTCGGGGAAGCCCGGGTAGTTCTCGACCTCGGTCGTGTTCTGGAGCTGGCCACCCCACTGGAAGCCCTCGATCACAAGCGGCTCGAGGTCGGCGCGCGCCGCGTAGACGGCGGCCGTGTAGCCCGCGCAGGCGCCGCCGATGATGATCACGTTCTCGATGCGGTCCTCGCTCACGGGTGCCTCCTGGCGTCGGTCGGTGTGGGGTGCGGATGCGGAGTCGGGTGCTCCCGCAACTATACTTTACTTTCTGAAGTATTGGGCATTGCAGCGGCCGCTGCGGCGGCCATCGGGCGACCCTCACTCTCCCACCTCGCCACCGTCTTGCGCAACTGGATGAAGGCGATGATGCCCGGCGGCAGCGGCAGCCAGAAGGCGATCATGCGGTAGACGAGGACGGCCGCGATCACGGTGTCGGCAGGGAAGCCGAAGATCACGAACGTCCCGATCAGGCCGGCGTCGACGCCGCCGACCCCGGCCGGGTCCGGGATCAGGTTCCCGACCATGCCGACGAAGAAGCCCATCACGATGACGCCGATGGGGACCGATTCCCCGAACGCCTCGAAGCTCGCCCAGAGGATCCCGATGTTGGCGGCCCAAAAGCCGATGGCGCCGCCCATCGCGAGGCCTCCCTTGCGCGGGTTGCGCAGGAACGCCCGCGCCGTCCGGATCCCCTGTGCGACGGTGGCGGGGACGGTGCTCAGCTTCACGACCAGCCGCATCACGCGGCTCTGCCCGTCGAATGAGAGGCGCCCCTGCAGGTCGCCGGGGATCAGCGCGATCAGCAGCAGCACGATCGCCAGGCCACCGGCGATCGCGGCCGGGACGATTGTGACCGACACCGGAGCCTCGCCCGGCAGGACACCGGTGCGCAACAGCACGCCGAAGATGATCACCGTGGCGATGTAGACGGAGTAGAGGAGGACCATGAACGCGACCATCCGCCGCGCCGCCTCCGCCCGCTCCATCCCCGCCTTGCGCAGCGCCCAGTAGCTGAGGACGACGCCCCCGGCGCCGCCCGCCGAGACGATCCTCGAGGCGGCGAGCCCGGCCATCGTGATCTGGTAGCTCTCCTTCCAATCGAGGCTGGCGACGTTGTCGCCGATAACCCCCCGGAAGAGCGCCACGTAGGCGGCGAAGGACAGCACGTTGAATCCGACCGCCACCGCGATCCAGGGCCAGGAGCCCTCGCCGATCTTCTGGATCGCGTCCTCGAGGCCGATCAGCTTCGGCACCAGCAGGTAGATCGTCGCGAAGCCGACGATCACCAGGGCGAAGGTCAGCGCGACCTGCCTGGGGTCGTGGAAGAACGAGGGATCCTCCTCGTCCTCCTCCACGGGACCCATCGCCTCCGCCGCGGGACGTCCGTTCCCGCTCGCCATCCGGCCCTCGCCGTCACCCGTCACGGGACCGAAGTCTGGCATCAGCCCCGGTCCAAGCAAGGCGACGCCGTCACGGCGGACCACGGGCGCGGCATTCCGGGCCCTAGCGCTGGCGGCATAGACCACGCTGGACGTGGTTTGCGCGCCCAGCGTCGGTGGTTGAGCGCTCCCGCTGCAAGCGTGGGGCGCATGGACCACGCTTTGCGTGGTTTCCGCGTCCCGCATCGCACGATTGTCAGCGAAGGGAGGCGGGGAGCTCACCAAGGTGGCCGGCCTCACCGGGATCTCCGATGCTCCCCTCGCTGCCCATCGCCCCGGCGCCGGCCGTGGGAGATGGGCGCGACCTGTCACCCGCAAACGGGCCTATTCCCCGCTCCCGGGTGACACGTCGGCCAGGCACCCCTGGCTCGCCGGACCTGTCACCCGGAAGCGGAGCTATTCCCCGGTTTCGGGTGACACGTCCGCTCGCGCCGGGGAGGTGCCGTGCCTTGCGGTGCCCAGCGTTGGTGGTTGAGGGCTCGCGCAGCCCGCACGGGGGCGACTCGACCACGCGTGACGTGGTTTCCGCGCCCCGCGTCCACCTGATCGGCGCCAAAAGGGCTCCGGCGCTCGCGCCTAGGAGGCGATCGCCTCGAGACGCTGCACACCACGGCTGATCGCCATCGAAAGCGGCTCGGCGAGCGGCTCGGCGAGGCGTACGAACGCGACAAGCCCGAGTCCCGCGATCAGGTCGATCACGTAGTGCTCGCCGAGGTAGACGAGCGCGAACCCGAGACCCAGCGCGTAGGTCCACCCGACGGCGCCCGCACGCGGGTCGGCCTCCGAGAGCAGCATCGCGGCGAGCACCGAGGCGCCGAAGTGCAGCGAGGGCATCGCCGCCCAGGGATTGCCGTCGACACCGTTGAAGAGCGCGGGCCAGACCGGCCCCCAGACGCGCTCGCCGACGTCGACCATGCGGCGGTCGATCCGGTCGTCGCCCGTGTAGCCGTTCTCGGCCGCCCACCAAGGCGGCGCGGTGGGCAGCGCGATGTAGATCGCGCAGCCGATGTCGAAGGCCGCCGCCATCTGGCGCGCGGCGCGGACGAACCGCGTCTCGTCGCGGACGAGGATGAAGATCAACGAAAGGTGCGGCTCCATGAACCAGGCCCAATGGCCGAACGTGAGCACCCGGTCGAGCTTCGAGACCTCGCCGTCGCGGCGCATCAGCGCGTCCTGCAGGCGCGCGTTCGGAAGCCGCCCGGCGCCGAGCCGGCGGTCGATCCGGATCGGGTAGCGGATCCGCAGCCGCTCCCGAAGGCGCTCCGGGTCGTCGTAGGGCAGCTCGTGGACCATGATGAACGCCCACATCTGCGAGGCGAAGATGAACGCGTCCCGGGTCCGCGTGCGCGGCCACAGCGTCGCGACCGCGACCGGCCCGGCGGCGACGCAGGCGACGGTCAGCGAGGTGGGGACGTGGCGGCGTCGGCGCAGCAACGGCACCGCCACGGAGGCGACGAGCGCCGTCGCCGCGGCGGCGCGAAGGAACGGACGGAGCGGGTGCGACCCCTTCGCCTTCATCTGGAGGGGAAAATTGGCGCCAAGGGCCGGGCGAGTATAAGAGGGCGCAGATGGACGAAATCGCCGCGAGCGAGAGGTTCGGGGGCCGGGTTGCGGTGGTCACCGGGGCGGGCGGTTTCATCGGCGCCGCGCTCTGCGCGGCGCTTGTCGCCGATGGGGCCGATGTCGTCGGCGCCGAGGTGGACGAGGATCGCCGCGACGCGATCGAAGCCACCGGCGCCCGCTTCGCCGCCTGCGACGTCCGCGATCCCGACCGCGTCGCGGCCACGGTCGCCGGGGCTGATCTCGTGTTCCACACCGCGGCCTTCATCCACGAGGGCGACGATATGGACGCGTTCATCGACCTCAACGTGCGCGGCACTGCCAACGTCCTCGACCGGGCCGCCGAGGCGGGCGTCGAGCGGGTCGTCCATCTCAGCTCGGTCGTCGTCTACGGCTACGAGGACCCGACGACCCAGGACGAGGACGCGCCGCTGCGCTCCTACGGGATCCCCTACCTCGACACGAAGTCGTCCTCCGACCGGCTCGCCCGACTCCGCGGGGCCGTGGTGGTCCGCTGCGGCGACGTGATCGGCCCCGGCTCGGTGCCCTGGACCCTGCGCCCGCTGGCGCTCGCGGAGACGGGCCGCCTCGCAATCCCGGCGCCCGGGGACGGCGTGATGCTGCCGGTCCACGTCAACGATCTGGCTGAAGCGGTCCTGCTCGCCGCCCTTAAGGGCGAGCCCGGGCGGGCCTACAACGCGTGGAACGGGGAGCGGATCAGCTTCGGCGAGTACTTCGACCGCCTCGTCGAGCCGCGTGGCCTGCGCTGCCGGCGAGTCCCGCCGGCCGTGCTCCGCGGGGCCTCTCACCTGCAGGCACGGCTGCCGGCGGTACTCCGCGGCGGCGCTCCCGAGCTCGGCGCGAACGCGCTCGTGTTCGTCGACAGGCGCGGCAGCGTCTCCAACGAGCGGGCCCGTCACGAGCTCGGCTGGCAGCCGCGAATCGGCGTCGAGCGGGCGCTGACGGGTCTCCTCGAGGCTCGTCCGGAGGCCCTCGCGACAGCGCCGCCGATGGCCAACCGGGCATCTGCCGGAGCGTCCCCATAGAATGCGCGCCCTTGTCCGCCCCGCGTAGAAAGGTCGCTGCCCTCGCCGCCTCGCTGAGCGTCTGCGCGCTCGCGATCGCGCCCGCGACGGCGGCCGCCGGAGCCATCGCTCCGGAGTCGCCGGCGAGCTCCAGCGCGGACGCCACCCAGACGATGTACTGGATCGGCCTCGTCGTCTCCCTCGTCGTCATCGTCGGGATCGCAGCAGCCCTTCTGCGCGCCGTCTTCAAGCGCGGCTCCGACGAGGACGAGCCCGAGCACCGCACCCGGGGCGCCGCGAGCGCGCAGCGCCGCGTCGGCATCGGCATCGGCGCCGTCGCCCTGGTCCTGTTCGTCGTCGGCATCGTCTTCACCGAGCGGACCAGCGACGTCGGCGCCTCCGAGGCGGATCCGATCTCGATCGAGGTGACCGGCCAGCAGTGGCTGTGGCGTTACGAGTACCCGGAGGCCGACGACACCTCCGACGGGTTCTCCACCGACACCCCATACAGCTACTACGACCTCGTGATCCCCGTGGACACCCCGATCACGCTGAACATCGGCTCCACCGACGTGATCCACCGTTGGTGGGTGCCGGCGCTGACGCGCGCCGTCGACGCGGTCCCGGGCGCCCGCCAGTCGGTCACCTTCACAGCCGACGAGGAGGGAACCTACGACGGTCGCTCCACGGAGTTCTCCGGACCCGGATACGCGACGATGCGGACCGCCGTGCACGTCGTATCCGAGGACGAGTACCAGGCTTTCCTGAAGGAGCGCACCGCCGACATCAAGGCGGCCCGCGCCGCCATCCAGGAGAAGGTCGATGCCGGCACCGCGCCCGGCGTCGCGCTCGAGGAGGCTGGCAAGTAGATGGCCCCGCCGATCCAATCAGCCGCCCGTCCGGAGGTCGTCTCGGAGCAGATCCCGCGCCGCCAGCCGGCCTGGATCTCGCTGGTGACGAGCTCCGACCACAAGCAGGTGGGGCGGATGTACGTCGCCACCTCGTTCTTCTTCGCGGCCATCGCGCTCACGCAGCTCGTGCTCATGCGGCTGCAGCTCATCGTCCCCGAGAACACCTTCATCCGCCCGGACGTCTTCGACCGGCTCTTCACCCCCTACGGGGTCACGGCGCTGCTGCTGTTCGCACTGCCGCTGGCGTTCGGGCTCTTCTCGGTCGTCGTGCCGCTGCAGATCGGCGCCCGCGGCATGGCCCTCCCCCGCGTCCATCACCTCTCGTACTGGCTCTACCTCTTCGGCGGCCTCGTCATCTACCTCGCCTTCCTCTACCGGCCCGGCGAGGCGGGCACGGTGTCCCTGCCGCCCCTGGCGGGCGAGCACTTCCTGCCCGGGCACGGGAACGACGCCTGGATCGTCGGCGTCGGAATCACCCTGATCGGCTTCGTCCTCTTCTCCGTCAACATGATCGCGACGCTGCGCGGCAGCCGCGCGCCCGGCATGGTCTGGCGCCGGACGCCGCTTTTCTCGTGGTCGGCCGGGGTCGTCAGCTGGACGCTCCTGCTCGTCAGCCCGGTGATGATCGCGGCGCTGACGATGCTGATGATCGACCGCCACTACGACGGGATCTTCTTCGACCCCAACCTCGGCGGCTCTCCGGTCCTCTACGAGCACCTGAGCTCGATCTTCCTCGCCGGCGCCTACATCTCGGTCGTGATCGCCGCCATGGGTGCGATCTCGGAGATCCTCCCCACCTTCTCGCGCCAGCCGCAGTTCGGGCACGGCACCGTCGCCGCTTCGATGGCGGCGCTCGCGCCCCTCGCCGTCCTCGCCTGGATGCAGAACATGGTCGCGGCGGCGATCCCCGTCGGCTTCCTCTACTTCGCGATGCTCATGGCGCTCCTGGCCGCCGTCCCAGCCGGCCTCGTCCTGTTCAACTGGCTCGGCACGCTGAGCGGCGGTGCACTGCGCCGCGGCGCACCGCTGACGTTCGCCCTCGGGGCGATCTTCCTCACCTACACCGGCCTCGTCGGCGAGATGGTGCAGTCGATCCCGCCCGTGGGTTGGCAGCTCGGCAACACCGCCACCGCCTGGGGTGACACGCACGCGGCGCTGATCGGCGCCGGCGTGTTCGGCGGCTTCGCGGCGCTGCACTACTGGTTCCCGAAGCTGTGCGGCCGGCGGATGGGCGACCAGCTGGCCGGCATGTCCTTCTGGGCCCTCTTCGTCGGCGCCATCGTGATGATCGTCCCGATGCAGATGGCGGGCCTGGAGGGGATGCCCGTCGATGTCTTCAAGTTCTACGAGGACTCTGGGCTCGACGCGCTCAACCTGATCGCGACGATCGGCAGCGTCATCTTCGCGATCGGCTTCCTGCTGACCATGATCAACGCCGCCATCAGCTACAACAAGGGCGTCGAGGTCGGGCCCGATCCGTGGCACGGCAGCACCCTCGAGTGGTTCACCCCCTCACCGCCCCCGGTCCACAACTTCGACCTCGTGCCCGACGTCCGCAGCACCGAGCCGCTCAACGACATCCGCGAGGCGATCCGCAGCCGGGAAACCCGCTGGACGCCGCCTCCCGCCCGGGTCGCTGAGCCCGAGGCGACCCCCGTCGCCGCCGCCGGCGCCGCGGAGGCCGAGGATGCGGAGGCACCCGGCTCCGAGGACGAGGGCGACGGCCCGGTAGCCTGATCGCATGCCCGCCTCCGTGAGCGACTCGCGCCCGGCGGCGAGCTGAAGCGCCATGGAGTCCTCAGCAGGCATCGCAGAGCGAAGTGGGACCGCCCTCCGCGGCGGTGAGCGCCCGCGAGCGCGCCGGCCGGAGCGTCGGCCCGAGCATCACGCCGCTGAAGCGGCGCCCGGCCTGATCGCGCACACGCGCGACTACGTGGCGCTGACGAAGCCGCGGATCATCTCTCTGCTCCTGTGGACGACCGTGATGACGATGTTCGTCGCCCGTCCCACCGGCCTCGCGCTCTCGACCGTGCTCTGGACCTGCCTGGGCGGCTATCTCGCCGCCGGAGGCGCGGGCGCCATCAACCACTACATCGACCGCGACATCGACGCCCGCATGGGCCGTACGCGCGGCCGGCCGATCGTCTCCGGGCGCATCGAGCCGGTGCACGCGCTCGTCTTCGGGATCGCGCTCGGCGTGATCGCGACGGTCCAGCTCGCGGTCACGGTCAACGCGCTCGCGGCGGCGCTCGCGCTCGCCGGGCTGCTCGGCTACACGCTGATGTACACGGCGTGGCTGAAGCCGCGCACCCCGCAGAACATCGTCATCGGCGGCGCCGCCGGGGCGATCCCGCCGCTGGTCGGCTGGGCGGCCGCGACCGGAAGCCTCACCATCGACGCGATCTACCCCTTCGCGATCATCTTCCTGTGGACGCCGCCGCACTTCTGGGCGCTGGCCCTGCTCATCTCCGACGACTACGAGCGCACCGGGGTGCCGATGATGCCCGTCGTCCGCGGTGCCGACTACACGCGGACCCGCATCCTCGCCTACTCGGTCGTCCTCGTGACTTTCACGATCGTGCCGGTGATCACCGGGCTGTTCGGCGGGATCTATCTCGCGGCCGCCGTCGTCCTCGGGGGCGCCTTCATCATCGGCGCCGCGCGCCTCCTCCGCGACCACTCCCGCAGGTCCGCACTGCGCCTCTATCTCGGGTCCCTCGCCTACCTGTTCCTGCTCTTCGCCGCCATGGCGGCCGACAGGGTCATCGCCTTCTGGTAGATAATCGGCCTGCATGGACCGCAGTCGCGCAAAAGGCAACATCCGCGCGGGCCTCTGGGCCCTCGCTTTCGCGCTGATCGCG
This sequence comes from Thermoleophilales bacterium, assembly GCA_020636895.1. Lineage (GTDB taxonomy): Bacteria > Actinomycetota > Thermoleophilia > Solirubrobacterales > 70-9 > RHKX01. The sequence goes on from JACJWZ010000001.1 coordinate 1,517,204, forward strand.
TTCGCCCTGGCCTTCTACGTGGCGGTCCTCTACGTCGGCTGATGCCGGAGCGAGCGATGCAGGATTCCGAGCCCACCGAGCTGATCTACGTCCCAGGCGCCTCCTGGGCTCCGATCATCGTCGCGGCCGCGATCACGGCGTTCGCGGCCGGCACCTTCATGGGCTGGTTCCTGTGGCTGGTCGGCGCCTTCCTGCTGCTCATCGGCGCCCGCTCCTGGTGGAAGAGCTCGAGCGACGAGATCTCGCGGATGCGCCGCGAGCAGCACACCGACACGGCCGTGATCCCGGCTCAGCCGGTCCGCCGCGCCGAGTAGCCGACGCCCGGTCGCTGCTCGGTTCGGCTCAGCGTCGGCGCCTGCTCCCCACACGGCCACCGACCGCGGGTTTCGCCCCCATGCGTGGCTCAACCATCGACGCATGGCGCTTTTCCCACGCATACGGTGGAAAAGGCGCCACGCGCTTGGGACGATGGGCACCGAAGGGGAGCATCGAAGCTGCGGCAGGAGGCCGGCCGCCACCGGGAGCTCCAGACCCCCTTCGGTGCAGGTCGAGCAGACGCAAGGCTCCTTTTCCACGTATTCGGTGGAAAAGGAGCCACGCGCCGTCATCGCAAGCGCTCAACCATCGACGCGTGGCGCTAATTCCACGCATACGGTGGAAAAGGCGACACGCGCTTGGGGCGATGGGCACCGAAGGGGAGCATCGAAGCTGCGCCTGAGGCCGGCCGCCACCGGGAGCTCCAGACCCCCTTCGGTGCAGATCGAGCCGACGCAAGGCTCCTTTTCCACGTATTCGGTGGAAAAGGAGCCAAGCGCTGGAGCTGGGGCGCTCAAACCATCGACGCGTGGCGCAAATTCCACGCATACGGTGGAAAAGGCGCCACGCGCTGGCCTCACCAGGCGCCCTACGGCCTCACCAGGGCGCATTGGTGCCTCGCCGGACGCTTCAGCGTCGACGTGCGGCGGGCGGGCGCCTCACGCGCCTCACGCGCGGTGGCCCAGCGCCGCTTCGTGCGCCTGGACCGTTCAGCGAACCCCTACCCCGGCGTCATCGCCGAGGTGGCGCCCTCCTGCGTCCAGACGCGCATGATGTCGCGCATCGAGAGCATCCCGACGATCTCCGGACCCTCGACGATGACCAGGTGGCGGATCCGGCGGGCCGCCATCTCGGAGGCGGCTCGCTCGAGGCTCCAGTCGGGCGAGGCGGTGATGACCGAATCGCTCACGTGGTCGCCCACGCGCTCGGAATCAGGGTCCTGGCCGGCGCCGACCGAGCGCAACACGTCACGCTCGCTGATGATCCGCGGCCCCGGAGACTCCTCGTCTAGCACCACCGCTGCCCCGACTCCACGCTCGCTCATCATTCGCGCGGCCTCACGCAGCGTGTGGCCGAGACCCACCGTCAGGACCAGGTCCGACATGCCCTCCCGTACTTCCATCGCTCGCTCCAGCGCTCCTTCCTCGTCGCCGCATTCCCATGCGCCATTTGTGCTGATCGGCTCAAGCCTATCCCATGCTCGAGGCGCCGGTTCTCGCAGCCTCCCGGATGGATAGGATTCACGCCTCGTGAACGGAGCCCGTCTCAAGTCCGCCTTGGCGATCGTCCTCGGCACAGTCGCCGTCGCCGCGATCAGCGGTTGCGATGCCAAGGAGAACGCCGACCTCGCCAACGGTCGCCAGCTCTTCAAGTCGGACTGCGGCGTCTGCCACGCGCTCAAGGAGGCGGGGACCACGGCCACGGTCGGACCGGACCTCGACGCGGCCTTCGCCGCCTCACGCGCCGCCGGTATGGACAACGACACGATCGAGGGCGTCGTCGCCGACCAGATCGCCGAGCCCCGCGTGACGGACGAGGCGGACCCGAGCTACATGCCCGCGGGCATCGTCGAGGGTCAGGACGCCGAGGACGTCTCCGCCTACGTCGGCTCCGTCGCCGGCGTGCCCGGCATCGAGCCCCCCACCGCCCCCGGCGGACCGGGTGGTCAGATCTTCGCCAACAACGGTTGCACCGCCTGCCACACCCTCGGCGTGGCTCAGAGCGCCGGCAATGTGGGCCCCAACCTCGACGACGTGCTCCCGGGACAGAGCCCCGACCAGATCCGTCAGGACATCGTCGACCCCGGTGCCAAGATCGCGGCCGGCTTCGACAACATCATGCCCGCAACCTACGGCGACTCGATCCCGTCAGAGGACCTCGACAAGCTGATCAACTTCCTCTCCACCTGCGCCGGCATCGGCAGCAGCGGCGACGAGGGTGACGCGAACATCCAGTTCAACGACGACGGCTCCTGCGTCGCCCCCGGCGGCGGCAAGTAGCGAAGCTCAGTCGCGGCGGGAACCGGGGTCTTCGGACTCGTCGTTCTCGCCCAGCCCGACCCGGAGCCAATTCGCGGCCGCCCAGAGGCCGACGAGGGCGGCGACGAGGCCGACCACGATCCCGGCCCAGCTCCCGACGAGCTCAGCCGCAGCGACGACCAGACCCGCGGCGACCATGAACATGACGAGGATCCTGAACGCATCCGCCTCGTTCTTGAACGGGTTGCGCCATTCGCGCTGCTCGCGGCCGTCGCTCGTGCCCATGCGACGATTCTCGCAGGGAGTACCCGCCAAGTAGGTTTCCCGGGTGCGCATCGCCCTCTACGCGCTCGCCGCGCTCGTCGGCATCGTCATCGCGCTGCTCGGCGACGATCCGCTGTGGATCCCCACGGTGCTGGCGCTGCTCGCGTTCCCCTTCGCCGCGGCCGTCGCCGACCGTGAATCGCGCCGCGCCCGGGGTCCAAGCGCCGCACCGTTGCTCCCAGCCATGCTCACAGCGCTCTCAGGAGGCTTCCTGGCGACTCTGGCCCTTCGGTTGGCGGTGGATGCCCCCGGATGGCTCAGCACGACCGCAGCGGACTGCGGAGGGCCCTCAACGGGCGTCCAGCAGCTCGTCCTGTGGGCCGCGGCGCTCGTCTTCTTCCTCGCAGCGTTCCCGCCGGGAGTCACCGTGCTGAACATCGGCCGCCGTCTGAGCCCAGGCGATCACAGCGAGCGCGAGTCCCCGCCGCTGATCCTCTACCCCGTCGCAGTCGCGGTCTCGGGGCTCGCCCTGGTCGCCGCCGGCTACGTGACGACCTGCTGAAGCCGCCGAAGCGGCGGACCTGATGAGATGACGGCATGACCCTGCACCGCGCTCGCCCCGGGATCGGCCGCCCGCCGGACAAGGCCGACCACGCAGCTCAGGCCAAGGGCGAGCTCAGCGAGCAGCGCGCGAAGGAGATCTGCGACCACCTGGGCGCGACGCACGCCGACCGCGAGACGCATCAGTGGATGCCGCGACGCACCGACAACGGCTGGCAGGTCGTGAAGATCGCCGTGCCGCCGCCGGAGGACAACCTGACGGCGGAGACCCGCGCCGACGAACGACCCGAGGTCGGTGAGGATCCCCGCGACGCGCTCGGCCGCAACGTCGGCGGCCCCTGGGGCGGCACCGGCTAGAGCCGGGTGAGCGCACGCGCTCGCCCGCCATGCGCCATGCACCCTCGGTGCGAGGGCGCCCCGCCCGATGTGGTCTGGAGCCTCGCTAGAGGATGTAGACCGTCACGTAGACGATGATCCACATGACGTCGACGAAGTGCCAGTAGATGCCGGGCACCTCGACGCCGAGGTGGTCCTCCGCCTTCGTGCCGAAGTGACCGCGCCAAGCGCGGATATTGGCGAAGGAGAGAAGAAGCAGGCCGACGAACACGTGAGCGCCGTGAAGGCCGGTCAGACCGTAGAAGATCGAGCCGAAGGCGCCGTCGCGGGCGCTGAAGCCCAGGTGCACGTACTCGTTGATCTGGATGAAGAGGAACGTCGCTCCGAGTAGCCACGTCATCGCCAAGCCCATCTTCATCGCCTCGCGGTTGCCCTTGCGAGCGCCCTCGAGGGCCCAGTGGATGGTGAAGGAGGACGAGATCAGGATCGCCGTGTTGACGCCGGCGATCGCCTTCGGCAGCTCGAAGCCGTCTGGCGGCCACACGTCGGTCGGGTTGGAGACCTCCCGCAGGAAGAAGTAGGAGGCGAAGAACGCCCCGAACAGCATCGCCTCGGAGACGATGAAGAGGAGGATCCCGAGCGTCTGCCGGTCGATCTTCGAGGAGGAATGCGCCTCCGGCGGACCGTGGTGCTCGTGCGCGTGCGCGCTGCCCACGGCGATCGATGCGGACTCCATCAGGACTCGCTCCTCTCAGCGCCGGCAGCAACCGGCTGGCGGGAATCGGAGGCAGCGCTGCCGCCGCCCGACTCGAAGTGCTCGACGGGCTTGTCGGTGATGTCCGCGATCTGGTCGAGGAGCCCGTCCTCGATCCACTGCGACTGCTGCCCGGCGAAGGTCGAGACGAGGATGTCGTCGACACGGTAGTGCTCGATCGCGTTGCTCACCGCGGCGAAGGGCTCAGGGCTCATCGGCTGCCCGGTGGCGTCGATCTCGTCGCGGTAGAGGGCCGCCAGCGTCTCGGCGAGCCGGTCGACGACCTCCTCGCGCGGAGTGTCGCCGGAGCTCGGGCAGATGAAGGTGTAGCGATGGGCGCCCTCGCGGTTGCGGGCGATCAGGCGATCGATCAGGTCGGGAGCGTTCACGGTCTGCGTCGCGACCACCAGAGTGTGGTTGATGTCGAGCGCGATCGCGTCGTCGTCGATCCGCACCGGGATGTGCACGACAGGAGCGTCGAAACGGTCGCTCGCCCACTCGATCAGGTCCTTACGAGACCAGCCGAAGCGGCTCTCGAGCAGCGCCGAGATGAGAATCTCGGAGGGCTGGAAAGCGCGAACGGCGTCGTCCAACGCAAGCGGCGGGACCGGATCGAAGATGGAGGCCGTCGCCTCGATGCCGAACTCACGCAGCACCTGCTGGGTGACCTCGACGCGGCTCAGCGCCGCGTCGCGAACCTCGTCGACGTCGACGATCTGCCCCGAGACGGGCTGGTTCTGCGGCACGGCCAGCGCCACGTGCTCCGCGCCGGCGTCGACCCGCTCGCGGATCGCCGTCAGCAGCTTGCGCCCTCCCGCGACCTCGTTCAGGAACGCGAGGACGGTGCCGCCCTCGATGGGCGGCGCGGACTCGGCGCTCACGATCCGCCTCCCTCGCCGCCACCGCCGCCGGATGCGGCGCCGGCCACCGCGGGCTCGGGCCCGCTGACGGTCGCGCCGTCGCCGTCATGCATGATCGCGTGACGGGCCCCGGGGACACCGAACTCGTAGGGGCCACCGACGACGCGCGGGATCTCGTCGAAGTTGAACACCGGGGGCGGTGAGGAGACCAGCCACTCGATCGTCTTCGCCCGCCACGGGTTGTCGCCCGCCTTCGGTCCGAAGCGCCAGGAGACGACCATGTTGTAGACGAAGATCAGCTGGGCGACGCCGAGGATGAAGCTGAAGATCGTGATCACGAGGTTCCAGTTGCCGAACTGCGCCGCGTAGTCGGCGACGCGACGCGGCATCCCCTCCATCCCGATCCAGTGCATGGGGATGAAGGTGCCGAGCATCCCGACGAGCGTCATCCAGAAGTGGATTCGGCCGAGGCGCTCGTCGTACATCCGCCCGGTCATCTTCGGGAACCAGTGGTAGAAGCCGCAGAAGATGGTGAACACCGAGCCGCCGAAGAGCACGAAGTGGATGTGCGCGACGACGAAGTAGGTGTCGGAGACGTGGATGTCGAGCGGGATCATCCCGAGCATCACGCCCGAGATGCCGCCGATCACGAACGTGACCAGGAACCCGAGCGCGAACAACATCGACGTCGACTCGATGTGCAACTTGGAGTCGAAGAGCGTTCCGAGCCACGAGAAGATCTTTATTCCCGTCGGGACCGCGATCAGCAGCGTCGTGATCATCATCGGCACCCGCAGCCAGGCGAACATGCCGGAGACGAACATGTGGTGCGCCCACACCGCGAACGCGAGGATGACGATCCCGAGCAGCGCGATCGCCATCAGCCGGTAGCCGAAGATCGTCTTGCGGGCGTGGGTCGAGATCACCTCGCTGACGATCCCGAAGCCCGGCAGCATCATGATGTAGACGGCCGGGTGCGAGTAGAACCAGAAGATGTGCTGGTAGGAGATGACGTCGCCGCCGGCGGCCGCCTGGAAGAAGTTGGTGCCGATCGCGCGGTCCATCAGGACCATGAACTGAGCGCCGGCGATGAACGGCGTCGCGCCGACCACGAGCAGCGAGGTCGAGAGGTTCGCCCAGACCAGCAGCGGCATCCGCCAGAAGTTCATTCCCGGCGCGCGCATGGTCACGATCGTGACGAGGAAGTTGAGCGCGGTCGCCACGGACGAGGCGCCGGCGAACTGGACGCCGAGGTTGAAGAACGATTGCCCGAGCGGTGCCCCGGTGGAGAGAGGCGCATAGCCGGTCCAGCCCGCATCGAAGGCGCCACCCGGCGCCAGGAAGCTGGCCATGAAGAGGACGCCGGCCATCGGCAGCATCCAGAAGGAGAGAGCGTTGAGCCGCGGGAACGCCATGTCCGGCGCGCCGATCATCAGCGGCAGGACGTAGTTCGCCAGGCCGGCGAAGACCGGGACGATGAACAGGAAGATCATGATCGCGGCGTGCGTCGAGAAGAGGCTGTTGAAGACGCCGGGATCGACGATCTGGGTGCCGGGCTGCGCAAGCTCGGCGCGCATCAGCATCGCCAGGAGGCCGCCGATCATGAAGAAGCAGAAGGTGGTGACGACGTACTGGATGCCGATCACCTTGTGATCGGTGTTGAACTTGAAGTAGTCCTTCCAGCTGTAGGCGCCGTGCTGGGAGTGATCGTCGGGGATCGTCGGTGCGCCTGACGCCCACCGGAACCAGTAGTCGAAGCAGCCGAGACCGATGAGGAACCCGATCGGGGCGGTGATTCCCGGGACGATGACGTGCGGGTAGCCGGTCGCCTCCGTCTGGAAGATCTCGAGCCCGCTGACCGCGCGCAGCGCGACGACTAGACCGAAGCCGAACAGGCCGCCGATCAGGAAGCCGAGGCCGGCACGGGGCATTCCGGGGTTCTTCAGTGCTGCTACCAAGTCCTAGGTCCTCCTAATCAATCTCAGTCGTCGGTCAGGTCACGGTCGTCGAAGACGCCCGCCCCCTTGCCCCCCGGCACCCCGCTGCTCACGTCCTCCTCGTCGGGGATCTTGGTCTGATCCGCCGCCCAGGCGTCGAAGTCGTCCTGCGACTCGACCACCGCCGCCGCGCGCATCGTCGCGTGGCCCCATCCGCAGAGCTCGGTGCAGACCACCGAGAAGACGCCCTCCTCGGTCGGCGTGACGGTCACCGTGTCGTCGATGTCGTCGCCACCGGGTAGGTCGGCGCCGGGAACCAGGTCCCGCTTGATCCCCCACTCAGGCACCCAGAACGAATGGATGACGTCGAGGGCGTTGAGGTGCAGGTCGAGCTGGGTGCCGACCGGGACGTGAAGCTCAGTCGAGGTGACGCCCTGCTCGGGATAGTCGAACCGCCAGGCGAACTGCTGGGCGGTGACGTCGACCTCCATGATCTTGCCGTTGTCGGCCTTCGCCTCGATGTCGTTGAGGACGATGGTCGAGTAGACGCCGGCGAAGATCACGATCACGGTCGGGATCGCCGTCCAGATGATCTCGAGGCGGGTGTTGCCGTGGATCGGCTCGCCGTCGGACTCATCACCGGGCTTCGCGCGGTACTTCCAGATGGCGTAGACCATCATCACCATCACGATGCTGAAGACCAGTGAGCTGAGCACGATCATCACGTTCAGGAGCGTGACGATGTCCTCCTTCTCGGAGGAGTAGACGGGCCCGAGCCAGTCGATGTTGACCATGACCAGGGAGATGACGAGCGTCATCAGGCCCGCGATCGCGGCGCCCTTCAAAAATGTCGACAGAGACATGTCCTTCATCGGCAGCGGCATTCTATTGACCGCGCGGCGCATGCATCAGTCGCACCTAAAGACGGTGGCGCGAATGCAGCTCCGATGCCGGAAACCGTCAGCCTGCTGGAACCCGGTCGAGCCGCTCGAGCTCGCCCGCCGAGGCGGCGAGCGCGGAGCGGGCGACCCCCTCCCAGCTCCACCGCGAGCTCACCTCGGCGACGAGAACGGCCCGCGCCTCGTCCCGTTCTTCAGCTTCCAGCGACAGCCACGCGTCGAGCCGGGAGGCGATCCCCGTCACCGCCTCGTCGTCGAGCCCGAACGCCGTCAGCTCCGCCACACCGGCGGTGCCCGGCGTCCTCCGAAGAGCTCCGGCAAGCGTGCCCGCGACCTCCGCCAGCCCGGAGTGCGCTGCGCACACAGGTAGCGCGCCCGTCGCCGCCGCCTCGGCGGCGACCATCCCGAACGCCTCCGGGAACGTGCTCGGGACGACCATCGCGTCGCTTGCGCGCACCGCCCGGGCGACCTCGCCGTACTCGAGGCGGCCCGCCAGGTCGATCGAGCCCCGAGCCCCCGCCGCGGCCTCCACGTAGCCCTGCGGCGGAGCGTCGAGGAAAGCCCGCAGGAAGCGCAGCTCCCCCTCCTCCCCGCCCTCGAGCGCGCGGCCGCGCGCCGCGATCTCGCGCGCCGCGCCGAGATCGCCGGCTCCGATCGCCTCCCAGAGCCGCAGCAGGCCGTCGCGGTACTCACCGAAGCCGACGAGCAGCAGTCGCGCGCCGGGGTGGGCGCGGACGACGAGCGGCCAGGCAGCGAGGAGCAGGTCGCAGCCCTTGGAGACGATCAGCTTGCCGACGAAGATCACCCTGGCCCCTTCGGCCGCCGCGTAGCTGCTCAAGGCCCGGGAGGCGGCGGCGGGATCGCGGCCGAGACCGGGTGAGCCAAAGCCGGACTCCGCCGATCGGATCTCCTGCGCGAGCGCCCGTAGCTCTCCCGGAGCCTGCGACCGGGGCAACGGCGAGAACGCGGCGACATCCACGCCGGGAGGCCCGAGCCGCGTCCTCTCCTCGAGTCCCTCGAGGTCGAGCGTCTGCCACAGCGACGCGCCGGTGTGTCGAGAGCCGACCAGGACGGCGCGGGCCCCCTCCATCCCCTCGCGCGCATAGGGGAGGAAGCGCTCGCGGTGCGGGATCACCGTGTAGGAGAGGGCGCTGCCGTGGACCTTCGCCGCGAACGGCAGGCCGCTGCGGGCGAGGATCACCGGCCCCATCACCAGGTGGTTGGCGAGAGCGGCGTCGATCCCGCCGGCCCGCTCGGCCACGGCCCTGACCGCGGTCACGTTGGCGGCGATGTAGGCCTCGATCTCCGCGTCGTCGCACTCGGGGAACGTCTTCGCGGTGAATCCCTCGTAGTGGTCGGCGACGTAGACGGGCAGGAGCCCGCCGATGTCGGGCAGATAGGCGGTGATCGTTCCGCCCCCTTCCGTCCCGGGATTTCCCGTCGGCTCGACCTCGAAGCCGCCGCCCTCCCAGCGTCCGACGGCATCGATCCAGGGGAGCGAGCCGGCCTCGCCGTCCTGGCAGAGGAGATGGACCTCGTGGCCCAGCCGCGCCAGCGCCTGCGCGACGTTGGCGTTGTAGACGTTGCTACCGGTGCCGCGCAGCAGGTAGCCGTGGAAGATCAGGACCCTCATCTGGGACATCCTTGCGGCCCTTCCGGATAGCCACCCACTAGAGTGCGCGCCGTGCACACGCATCAGATCTACAGGCTCCGCGCCCCCGCCTCGGGACGTGAAGCGCTCGTCGAGGCCGAGGTCGACGGCGTATACGTCGATCGCGAGACCGGCGAGGAGCTGCAGCCCGTCACCCGGGTGCTGCCGCTGGCGCCCTCGGCATCGAAGCTCCTGCGCAGCCCCGAGAACCTGCTCGAGTGCCGCCGCTGCAAGCAGCTGATCGGCATCGACGTCAGCGACTGCCCGCACTGCGGCCTGCGCCAGGAAGCCACCAACGGCGACTCGTGAGCCGTCGGCGCCCCGCCGCGCTCGCGGCGATGCTGGCCGCCGCCGCCCTGCTCGCCGCCGGCTGCGGCGATGGCCCCGACACGACGGCTGAGACGACCTCCTCGACGTCGAGCACGATCGAGCTGACCACCTCGTCGACGACCTCCTCGACGACCACGGCGCCCACCACCACGACCACGGCGCCCACGACCAGCACCACGACGACGACGCCCACGGTCACGGTCGATCCGACGACCACGACGACGTCGGAGGAGGACACCGAGGACAACGACCTGCCCCCGAAGCCCGGCTCGCCCCAGGAGGCCTTCGAGGAGGAGTGCGAGAAGCACCCCGACCGCTGCGGCTAGGGCGCTTCGCCCAGACGACCCGGCGCCCCCGCGCCCCGCCGCATGCGGAGCGCCGATCGCCCCCAGCCCCCCAGCGGCCTTACGGTCCTACTTGCCGTCGGGGACCAGGTAGGCCCTGTAGAGCAGGCGCGCCGCCGTGTAGGTACAGGCGTAGGAGCGGACCGAGCCCGTCTTGTTCTGCGGCTTGGAGTGATCGATCGCGTCCTGGGCGGCGGCGATCTTCTCCTCCTGGCTCGCACCCGCGGGGGCATTCCCGCAGTGCTTGGACCCGCGGCTGGCCAGCCACTGATCCTGGTTCGCCGTCGCGGCGGGCGGATCGTGGGCGAGCGCGGGCATCCAGTTGCCCGTGGTGATGGCGACGAAGAGCCCGGCCTTGACCTTCAGCGCCTTCTTCAGGGTGAAGATCGGAGTGCGCCCGAGCTGATCGGAGACCTCGACCTTGACGGACTGCTTGACGAGCTTGAAGCGCTGGTGCTTGAGCTTCTTGAGGATGCTGAGCTTCACCGAGGGGTCCCCCCAGCCGACGCCGTCCTCGACGCTCGGGCCCCCGGCGGGCGCCTCGGTGAAGAACGCGCGCTCCTCCTCGTTCGGCTTCGCCAGATCGACGCTGAAGGCGACGATGTGGCCGTCCTTGCGGATCTTGTACGGGTTGCGATGGCCGTTGGCGAGCTTCTGCAGCCCGGTCACCTCGCCGACGGCCTGGCAGACCTTCGAGGGAGGCGGCTGATAGGTGGGCTGGTTCTTCTTTTCGGGCGTCGGGCAGCTCGGCTTCGGCGCCTTGCCGGCGGGCTGCACCGTGTCGGCGGCGACGCCGCTGGCGCCGCTCGTGCGCATACCGAGAGCCGCTATTACGGCAAGGAGAAGGGCGGCGGCGAAGATCGTCGCCGCGCGGACTGGTGTGTTGGCTCGAAAGCTCATCGGATAGTCCCTAACACTCGTCCCCCCGCAGGGTTGCGGGGCTGGTGGGGCGCGGGGCGCAGTCTAGGGCGCTCCGGGGGCGGAATCGTGTCGCATCCAACGTAGACTGCCCGCTCGTGCCCGCCATCGAGGTCGTCAACTTGCAGCGGGCTTTCTCCGCCGAAGTACTCGCCGTCGCCGGTATCGACCTCGAGGTGGCCGAGGGCGAGATCTACTCGTTCCTCGGGCCCAACGGCGCCGGCAAGACGACGACCGTCCGGATGCTCACCACCCTGCTGCGACCGACCGGCGGCAGCGCCCGGGTCGCCGGTCACGACGTCGTCGCCGAGCCCGCCGCCGTGCGCGGTGCCATCGGCGTCGCCCTGCAGGAGGCGGCGTTGGACCCGCTGATGACGGGCGAGGAGCTGATCCGCATGCAGGCGACGCTGCACGGGCTCCCCCGCCCCGAGGGCCACGAGCGCTCGCGGGAGCTCCTGCGCCGGGTCGGCCTCACGGATGCGGCGAAGCGCCGGGTCGGCACCTACTCCGGCGGGATGAAGCGCCGGCTCGATCTCGCCTCCGCGCTCGTCCACCGCCCCAGCGTCCTCTTCCTCGACGAGCCGACCACCGGGCTCGATCCCGTCAGCCGCAAGGCGATCTGGGAGGAGGTGGCCGAGCTCAACGACGAGGGGACGACGGTGTTCCTGACCACCCAGTACCTGGAGGAGGCCGACCAACTTGCCGATCGCGTCGGGATCATCAGCTCCGGCCGGATCGTCGCCGAGGGCACGCCCGCCTCGCTCAAGGCGGAGGTGGGCAAGCCGCGGCTGGAGCTGACGCTCGCCGCGGGATCGGAGGTCGACTGCGCCGGCGTGCTCGAGCGCCATGGGAAGCTCCTGCCGGCCCGGGACGGGAAGCTGATCGTCGAGGTCGACGGTGGCGCGTCCGAGATCGCGCCGGTCGTGCGCGATCTCGACGAGGCGGGGGTCCAGGTCGAGTCGCTCGACCTCGTCGAGCCGACGCTCGACGACGTCTTCGTCGAGAAGACCGGCCATCACCTGGAAGGGGATGAGGAGGCCGAAGCCGAAGCCGACGAGCGGCCCGAGATCGCCCCCGAGCCCGCCTGATGGGCGTCCGGGGCACGCTCGAGGTCGTCGCCGTGCTCGGACGGCGCTCCGTGCTGCAGACGTTCCGGCGCCCGCAGCTGGCAGCGCCGCTGCTCGTCTTCCCCACCCTGCTCCTGGCGATCCAGAGCGCCGGCGTCGGCGAGGCCGTGAACCTGCCGGGCTTCCCCCCGGTCGACAGCTTCTTCCAGTTCCTGCTGCCGGCGGCGATGGTGCAGTCGGCGATGTTCGGCGGCAACGCCGGGGGGATCGCGCTCGCCGTCGACATCGAGACCGGGTTCACGGACCGGCTGCTGGCCGCGCCGGTGCCGCGGTTCGCGATCGTCGCCGGACGCCTCGCGGGGACCGCCGCGCTCGGAGCGCTGACGGCGCTCTGGTTCCTCGCGATCGGCCTCATCTTCGGCGCCCCGATTGAGGAGGGCGTGCCCGGAGCGCTGCTGATGATCGTGCTGGTGACGATGTCGGCGTTCGCCTTCGGCACGATCGGCGCGGCCCTGGCGCTGCGGACCGGAAGCGCCTCGATCGTCCAGGGCACCTTCCCGCTCGTCTTCGTCGTCCTCTTCCTCTCGACCGCGTTCTTCCCGGAGGACCTGCTCGTCGAGCCGGCGCAGACGATCGCCAAGTACAACCCGCTCTCCTTCATCGTCGACGCCGTCCGCGATCCGGTCATCTCGACCCTGACCGCCGAGGACCTGCTGCTCGGCCTCGCGGGCATCGCGCTCGTGGGCGGGCTCGGGACGTTGATGTCGCTGCGGGCGATGCGGCGCCGGGAGGCGATGGGCTGATGGCAGTCGCGTTGCGCTCCGACCTGACGACGATCGCGGCGATGCTGAGGCGCTCCGCCAACGAGCTGATTCGCGTGCCGGGAGCGGCGATCCCCGGCGTGCTCGCACCGACGATCTTCTTCCTCGGGCTGACCTCGGTGTTCGGCAGCCTGACGCTGCTGCCGGGCTTCGATACCGACAGCTACAAGAGCTTCATGATCCCCGTGAGCATGCTGCAGGGCGCGGGGTTCACCGGAGCCGCCGCCGGCGTCAACCTCGCCCGGGACATCGAGATCGGGCTCTTCGACCGCTTCCTCGCCTCCCCCGCTCCCCGCTGGGTGCTGCTGACGGGGACCGTGGCCGCGGCCGCGGTGCGCTCCCTGATCCCGGCGACGGTGCTCTTGATCGTCGCGCTCGCGGTCGGCGCCCACTCCCCCGGGCTCGACGGCCTCGTCGTCGCGATCGCGATGGTGATGGGAACGGCGGTGCTGGCCGCCTGCTGGGGCGTGACGCTGGCGCTGCGCTTCAAGACGCAGTCGGCGGCGCCGCTGATGCAGTCGGCGATGCTCGCCCTGATCCTCAGCACCACCGCCTACGCCCCCCAGGATCTGCTGACCGGCTGGCTCGCGACCGTGGCGGCGATCAACCCGATGACGCAGGTCGTCGACGCAACCAGGCAGGGCTTCGTCGGCGGTGTGACCTGGGCGGGCACCTGGCCCGGCATCGTCGCCCTGCTCGGCTTCGTCGTCGTGCTCGGCGCGTTCGCGTTGCGCGGCATGCGCCGCACCGCGTTCTAGGGCGAGCCAACCCGGAGCCGTTCCCGGGGGACACGTCGGCCGGGCGCGCAAAGTCCGCTGGACCTGTCACCCCCAAACGGACCTATTCGCCGGTTCTCGGTGACAGGTTCGCCGAAGGGCGGCGAGGGGTCCACCCCGCGCCCGCCAGTCCGCCGAAGGAGGACGCCCCTACTTGTAGCGGTAGGTGATCCGGCCCCGGTCGAGGTCGTAGGGCGAGAGCTCGATCTTCACCCGATCGCCCGGGAGGATGCGGATGTAGTGGCGGCGCATCTTGCCGGAGATGTGGCCGAGGACCTCGTGGTCGTTGTCGAGCTTCACCTTGAACATGGTGTTGGGCAAGGCCTCGATGACCTCGCCCTCCATCTCGATCTTCTCTTCCTTCGCCATGCGGTGCGGCAGGGTAGCAGCGCGGGAGCGGCTACTTGCCCTTGTAGTCGGTGTACTTGCCGGGGCCATCGGTCAGGAAGCTCTCGACGGCGCCCTTCACGTCCTCGGTGTCGAAGAGGGGTCCGGCTATCTGCGGGACCGCCTCGTCGGCGGCCTCGATCCCCCCGTCGAGGTAGGTGCGGATGATGCGCTTGGTGGCGGCGTGCGCGACCGTGGGGCCGGCGGCGAGCTGCGCGGCGAACCTCATCCCCTTCTCGACCAGGTCGTCGGGAGCGACCACGCGGTTGATCACGCCCCACTCCAGCATCCTCTCCGCGTCGTAGAGGCCGCCGGTCATGACGAACTCGCGGGCGCGGGCGGGGCCGGCGCGCTCGGCCATGCGCTGGACGCCGCCGCCGAACGGCGTCAGCCCGACGACCCGCTCCACGAGGCCGAACTTGGAGCCCTCCGCCGCCCAGATCATGTCGCAGCCCAAAGCGGCTTCGAGGCCTGCCGTCAGGCAGAGCCCGTGGACGAGGGCGAGGGTCGGCATCTCGAGCCGCTCGAAGGCCTGCAGCTGCTCGATGCCGTCGCGGGCGAGCCGGGTCCCCTGCTCGGAGCCCTCCACGTCCTTGAAGACCTTGCCGACGTCGACCCCGCCGGTGAAGACCCTGCCCTCGGCGCGGAACACCATCGCCCGCGCACCCGACGAAGCCACTTGGTCGCGCGCCGCGCCCATCGCGTGGAACGTGCGCTCGGTGAAGAGGTTGAGCGGCGGATCGTCGAGGATCAGGACGGCGACGTCGCCCTCCATCTCGAAGCGGATCGGCTCGTCCCCGGCGGGGATCTCGGTGTCGCTCATCTAGCTCTGTCCTCCGTTCCTGATCGTCGCGGCGATGCTCGCGATCTCGTCCATGTCGGCTCCGCGCGGGATCCAGGGCAGCTTCAGGGGATCGTCCTCGTAGCGGGGGATAACGTGGATGTGGAAGTGGAAGACCGTCTGCCACGCGGCGACGCGGCAGGCGTTGATCAGGTTGAAGCCGTCGGGCTCGAGCGCCCGCTCCATCCGCTTGGCGATGCGCTGGGCGGCGACCGCGGTGTGGCGCAGGTCTTCCTCGGATATCGCGAGCAGGTCCTCGCTGTGCTCGCGCGGGATCACCAGCGCGTGTCCCTTCGTCGCGGGGTTGATGTCCATCAGCGTCACGGTGTGCTCGTCCTCGTCGAGCACCTCCGCGGGCGCTTCGCCCGCGACGATCGCGCAGAAGATGCAGGTGGGGTCCCGGCCGGGCATGGCGGCGCAGGCTACCGGGGGAGGACCGCTCAGGCGGTGAAGTCGCGCATGTGGGCGATCGCCTGCTCGCGGGTGGAGACCTCGCCGCACCACTGCGCGGCCGCGAGCTCCCGAACCGCCTCCCCGAGGGCGGGCCCGGGCTCGATCCCCGCCTCGGCGCCGATCTCGTCGCCTCGCAGCAGCGGCTTGGGCGGCCCTTCGAGCTCCCAGGGAACCGCGACGCCGAGCATCTCCCTCGCGAGCTCGAGATGGCCCTCGATCGCCCACTCCGGAACGCCGCCGCCCTGGGCCGAGAGCCTGTCGGCGACCGTCAGGAGCGTCGTCTCGACCACCTCATCCCCACAGCGCTCCAGGTAGCCGAAGACACGCCGCGGTGGCAACGGCCGGTCCCGGACCATGAACCCGAGCACGAGGTGGTCGCGGGTCATCGCGGCGACCTTGCCGGCCAGGGCGCGCGAGCTCCGCAGCCGCCGGAAGAGCTTCCGCACCATCTCGGCGCCCACCCGGTCGTGGCCCTTGAAGGAGACCCAGCCCTCGTCCGTCTCGACCCGGGTCGCGGGCTTGCCGATGTCGTGCAGGAGCGCGGCGAAGCGGAGAGCGCCGCCGCGCGTCAGCCCGTCGGCCAATGGTTGAGCGAGGATGGCGGCGACCTCACCGCTGACGTCGCCCGCGAAGTGCTGCAGGTCCGCCTCGACCACGAGCAGCCTGCGGAGGACCTCGATCGTGTGGCCGTAGGCGTCGAGATGGTGGTTCGCGCTCTGGCCGACGCCGCGCAGCGCATCGAGCTCGGGCAGCACACCGGGGAGGGCGTCCAGATCAGCGAGCAGCTCGATCCCGCGGGTCGGATCGGGTCCGGCCACGAGCGCCGCGAGCTCGGCGAGCTGCCGCTCCCCGGCGGGCTCCCCCGCCCGTCCGGCGGCAGCGCGAGCGAGCGCGACGGTTCCCTCATCCAGCGCCAGCCCGAGGCCCGCGGCCAGACGAGCGGCGCGCAGCAGACGCAGCGGATCGTCCTCGAAGGAGCGCGCCGAGACGGCGCGCAGGCGGCGCGCCTCGAGATCGGCGAGCCCGCCGGTGGGATCGATCGGCGGACCTCCCCCCAGCGGCACGGCGATCGCGTTGACGGTGAAGTCGCGCAGGGCGAGGTCGGCCTCGATGCCCGTTCCGCGCAGGCCGGCGACGTCGAGTGTCCAACCTCCCTCCCGCGCCGCGACGCGCCAGGTGTCGAACTCAGCCGAGAGCTCGAACGCGTGCCCATCCTCGGCACCGGCGATCGCACGCGCTGCGCGCTCGACGTCGCCCGCGACCGCGAGGTCGACGTCGGCCACGCGATCACCGCAAAACGCGTCCCGGACCGCGCCGCCGACGACCCACGCATCGTCGCGGTCGCCGAGCGCGGCACGCGCGGCGCGGACGCCGGCCGCGGCGGCGAGGGTTGACTCGGCCGCGTCCCTCAACGCCGGTAGGCCCGCGGAACCCGGAGCGAGATCCCGCAGGTGATCTCGTAGTTGATCGTCCCGAGCCGCTCGGCGAGCTCCTCCGCGGCGATCTCATCCTCGCCCTGCGCGCCGAGCAGCACCACCGGCGCTCCCATCTCGATCTCTGAGCCCGGCCCGAGATCCACCGTCAGGTTGTCCATGGAGATCGTCCCGACCCCAGGCACCCGGTGCCCGTCGACGAGCACGTCCGCGCGGTTGCTGAGCCCGCGCCGGTAGCCGTCGCCGTACCCGACCGGGATGACGCCGACCAGCGTGTCGGACTCCGCCGTCCAGGTGCGCCCGTAGCCGACCGAGTCACCCGCGAGCGCCGCCTTAACCTCGGCGAGGTAGCCGTGCAGCGACATCGCCGGCTGCAGGCCGTGAGAGGAGGCGTCCTCGCCGAACGGGTCGAGACCGTAGATCGCCACCCCGCAGCGGACCATGTCGAAGTGGAAATCGGCGCCGCGCAGGGTCGCGGCGCTGTTGGCGGCATGCAGGGTGATCCCGCGGTGCCGCTCCTTGGCGGGCACGGCGACCTCGCGGAAGCGCTGGAGCTGCTCTCGCAGGAAGGATTCGTCGTCCTCGTCGGCGGTGGCGAAGTGGGTCCAGAGCCCGCCGAGCTCGACCCGCTCGTCAGCCGCGGCATCGTCGACCAGCGCCTCGATGACGCGTGGGTCGCGATCACCGAGCCGCCCCATCCCGGTGTCGTACTTGACATGCACGCGCGGCCTGAAGCCGAACATCGCGGCGCGCTCGGAGATCTCGGCGAGGAAGCCCATGCGCCAGACGGCGATCTCCGCGCGCGCCTGCATCGCCACGTCGAGCTCGGCCCCGGTCAGGGCGCCCATGACGAGGATGGGCGCCTCCGGCAACCGGGAGCGAAGTTCGAACGCCTCGGTCGCCGTCGCCACCGCGAGCCGGCTCGCGCCGCCGCGCATCGCCGCCTCCGCGCATTCAGCCATCCCGTGTCCGTAGCCGTTCGACTTGACGACCGCGCAGAGCTCGGCGTTGCCCTGCAGGCCGAGCTTCAGGTGGCTGCAGTTGCGCTCGATCGCGCCGAGATCGACGACGGCCATCGCCCGCTGGAAGGGCTCGTGGGCGCTCATCCGTCCGCCCGCAGGCCCTCCGGCAGGCAGGCGATCACGTCGCTCGCGATCACCGACTCGACGCCGAGCCTCTCGCCGGCGACGCGACCCGCGCGCGAGTGCGCCAGGACACCCGCGCAGGCGGCCTCGAACGCCTCCATCCCGCGGGCCAGCAGCGCGCCGATCGTCCCCGAGAGGACGTCGCCCGTACCAGCCGTGGCGAGCGCCGGGCTGCCCTCGACGTTGACGGCGAGGCGCTCCCCGGAGGCGACCAGGGTGTCGTCGCCCTTGAGCACAACCACAGCGCCCGAAGCGTCGGCGGCGCGGCGCACCGAGTCGAGCCGCCGCGCCGCGATCGCGCCGGAGTCGGCACCGAGCAGGCGGCCGAGCTCGCCCGCGTGCGGGGTGAGGACGGTCGGAGCCGAGCGCGAGGCGAGCGAGGCGAGGTCCGTCCCGAGCGCGTTGAGACCGTCGGCGTCGACGAGCAGCGGGCAGGGCACGCGCGGCGCCAGGTGCCGAGCGAGCGACGCCGCCTGAGGGGTGCGCCCGAGCCCCGGGCCGAGCACCACCGCCCCGGCGCGCTCGGCGCGCTCGAGGATCGTCGAGGCGGCGGCGACATCGAGCGAGCCGTCGACGCTGTCGACCCCGACGGTCATCACCTCGGTCAGCTTCGTCTCGAGGATCGGCTCGAGCGCATCGGGGACCGCGGCCGTCGCGTAGCCGGCCCCCGCGCGTATCGCAGCCATCGACGCCAGGCAGACGGCGCCGGTGAGCCCCCGCGAGCCGCCGACGACGATCACCTCGCCGGAGGCGAACTTCGTCGACTCCCTGCCGCGCCTGGGGGCGAGCGCCAACACCCGTCCACCGATCGTCCCGCCGGCGGGCGGCTGCGGGGCGCCCGGCGGGATCCCGATCGGAGCCACGACGAGATCCCCACATCGCCACTTGCCGGGAGCGATCCTGTGCCCGAGCTTGGGAGCGTGGAAGGTCACCGTCGCGTCCGCCCCGACGCAGGTCTCAGCGGTCTCGCCGGTGGCGGCGTCGACGCCGGAGGGGATGTCGCAGGCGACGACGGGGACCCCGCCCATACGAAGCTCGTTCACGGCGGCGATCACACCGGCGACCGGCTCGCGCGGTTCGCCCGCGAAGCCCGTCCCGAAGATCGCGTCGACTATCGCGCCGGCGCCCGCCAGCGCATCGAGCGCGGGCTCGTCGCCGAGCAGCCGCCAACCGTCGGTGCCGAGCCGCTCCAGGTTGGCCGTCGCGTCGGGGCTGAGCTCGTCGGCGGGCCACAGCAGCAGGGCCTCGGCGGCGATCCCCGTCTCGCGCAGCAACCGCGCGACCACGAGGCCGTCGCCGCCGTTGTTGCCCTTGCCGCAGACGACGCGCACGGGACCGCCAACCGCGAGCGCGGCGACCTCACGGGCCAGTGCCGCCCCCGCAGCCTCCATCAGCTCGAGCGAGGGAACACCCTGCTCGTCGATGGCCCAGCGGTCGACCGCACCCATGCCCGCGGCGTCGAAGAGCGGCTCGAGCCAGTCGGGTTGCGATTCGGGTGCGGCGGGGTCTGCGCTCACTGCCCCGATGAGCCTAGTGGTCGGCTAGCGCGCCACGACGACCGCGGCCGCCGTCTCCCGCGAGTGCGTCAGCGAGACCGCCAGGTCGAACCCGTTCGCCGCCGCCGCCTCGCGGGCGGCCCCGTGGAGGATGAGCGTCGGCACGGGGTCGTCGCCGACCTCGACGTCGCGCGGGCCGCACGCGCCGCCGAGCGCCTTGATGGTCGCCTCCTTGGCCGCGAACCGCGCCGCGAGGTGGCGGCCGGGACGGGCACGCCGGGAGGCGGCCTGGAGCTCGCGCGGGCGGAAGAGGCGCTCGGCGAGGCGGGGTCGGCGCGCCAGCGCCGCCTCGACCCGCTCGATCTCGATCAGGTCGATCCCGAGTCCCGGAGCCGCGGGGACGGCGGTCACGGCGTGATCATCGCCGCGGCTGCGTCGCTGCCCGCATCGTCGGACTCCTTGACGCCGAGCACGAAGCTCCCGACGGTGCGATCTCCGCTCGTCCCTGTCCCCGCCACCATGTAGTCGATGGCGTGCAGGTAGGGGGCGGCCTGCGCGTAGTCGGGATCATCGGTCGCGCCCTGCTGGCTCTCGATCAGGGCCAGCAGCGACGGCATGTCGAGGAAGAACGTCGGCGTCGCGCCATCGGCGAGGTTGCCGGTCGCGGCCGAGAAGCGGTCGGAGTCCGCGAGCGTCTCGTCGGGGTCGAGCACGCTGTCGACGTTCTCGGATCCCGCGGCCATCACCGCCTTGCCGTCACGGACCGCGAACTCGGCGGTGAACGGTGGCGCCGAGACGGTGAATCCGTCGCCCTTGGAGTTCGGGGCGATCTCGGCCTGCCGACGCAGGGAGCGGTTCTTCTCGAGCGAGGCCTGGAGCTTGTCGAGCGCAGCGGTGGCGGCCTTGTCGTCGTTCGACTCGGCCACGACGCCGGCGCCGACCCCGAGCACGGACGTCCCCTCGAAGAAGGCGCCGGCATCACCGATCCAGCCGAGGTCCTTCTCGAGGTTGAGCCCGGTCTTCTTCTCGATCTGGTTGAACGGATCGAACTGGGAGGCGTCGACGCCGGGCGGCAACTGGCTCTTCGCCTGCTTGAGCGAGGCCTCGAAGCCCTTCTGGAACTGCTGCAGCTGGGTCGTGATCTGCTCGCCGACGTCCGTGCTCGCCGTCGCGAACCACGAATCGGCGGGGAAGGTGGTGATCAGGTCGGTCGCCGCCGGCGCGTCGTCCGGGGTCGGAGCGGAGCCCTCGACCGAGAACGAACTGTCGGTCACGGTTCCCCAGGCCTCGACCGGGCCGTCGGGGATCTGCGCGAACGCCTCGTCGAGCTGCTTCGACTCCTGGGCGGAGAGATCGGGAGAGGACTTGATCAGGTCGGTGATCGCGGCGCCGTCGGCGTACATCGAGAAGACGCTGTCGTCGGGGGCCTCGTCGAGCGCCGCGGTCGCGTCGCCGTTGTCGGCAAGCGAGTCGCCTGAGCCGGCGTCGACGGCGGCCTTGAAGGCCTGCTCGGTGCCCACGATGAGGAAGTCGTTGTCAACCCCGATCGCGGTCCCGTCCTCGGAGTCGAGCTTGTAGCTGACCCCCTCGTAGGTCTCGTCCGACGTCGTGTCGCCGGACTCCTCGAGAGTGGAGTCGACGAAGCCCTGCGCGGCGTCGGAGTCGGTCGTTGCGACCACCAGCGCCGCATCGGGCTGCTCGGTGTCGAACTGGAAGCCGGAGACGAACACGCCGGCGCGGGAGCCGAGCCACGGCTTGATGTCGTCCTCGTAGTTGAGGTCAGTGTCCTCGGCGAGCGAGCTGTTGAGCCCGTCGATGATCTGCGCGCCGGGGTCGTCCTCGCCGGTCAGCTTGCCCACCGCGGACTCGAGGTTGTCCTTGAGCTCGCCCTCGGGGCGGACGACCATCTCCATGTAGAACGGAGCATCGGCCGGGACCATCGCGATCGGATCGGGACCCGACTCGGGCTCGTCGTCGGAGCCGCAGGCAGCGGCGAAAAGGGCGATGGCGAGGATGGCGACGGGGAGCGCGAGGCGCAGGAGCTTGGAGTGCATCGTCGGCATCCTAGAGATAGGCGACCGGCGCCAAACCAACACGCGAGGCGGACGCGGCGAAGCGCCATGCGCAGCGCGTCGTGCGGCTCCGCTACTCGACGGTGACGGTCTTCGCGAGGTTGCGCGGCTGATCGACGTTGAGCCCGAGCATGCGCGCGGTGTGGTAGGCGAGAAGCTGAAGCGGGATCACCGCGAGGATCGGCTGCAGGATCCAGTCGGTGCGCGGCACGAACAGCGTCTGGTCGGCCGACTCGGCGACGATGTCGCTGCCCTCGGTGGCGATCGCGATCACGTCCGCCCCGCGCGCCCTCACCTCGGCGACGTTGGAGAGGACCTTCTCGAGCACCGGGCTGTCGGTCGCCACGCAGACGACCGGCGTGGTCTCGTCGAGCAGCGCGATCGGCCCGTGCTTCATCTCCCCGGCGGCGTACGCATCGGACGGGATGTAGGAGATCTCCTTCATCTTCAGCGCGCCCTCGAGGCAGACGGGGAGGCCGATGTGGCGGCCGAGGTAGAGGAAGAAGCGACCCTCGTGGTGGCTGCGGGCGATCGCGCGGACCTGGGCGTCGGTTCCCTCGATGGTCTCGTCGACCTTGCGCGGCAGCGCCTTCAGCTCGGCGATCAGCTCGGCGATGCGCTCGCGCGGGAGGGCATCCCTGGCCTGCGCGAGCCAGAGCCCGAGCAGGTAGATGGCGGCGACCTGGCTCGTGAAGGTCTTGGTGGCGGCGACGCCGATCTCGAGGCCGGCTCGCGTGAACAGGACCGAGTCGGCGTCCTGGGTCGCCTGGCTCCCCATCACGTTGGTGATCCCGAGCACGTGAGCGCCCCGCTCGCGCGCGAGCCGCATCGCGGCGAGGGTGTCGGCCGTCTCGCCCGACTGGGTGATGCCGATGACGAGATCGCCCGGGCCGACGACCGGGTCGCGATAGCGGTACTCGGAGGCGACGTCCATCTCGACGGGGATCCGCGCCCAGGTCTCGATCGCGTACCGGCCCGTGAGCCCGGCGTGGTAGCTGGTGCCGCAGGCGACGATGACGATGCGGCGCACCTCAGCGGCCTGCTCGGGCGTCAGCTTCAGCTCGCTCAGGTCGACCGAGTCGACCTCGGGGAGGCGGTCGGTGATCGTCTCGGCGACCGCGTCGGGCTGCTCGTGGATCTCCTTCATCATGAAGGTCGGGTAGCCGCCGCGCTCGGCTTCGTCCTCGTCCCAGGTGACCTCCTCGATGTCGCGCTCGCGCGGCTCGCCGTCGGCGGAGGTGACGGTGACGCCGCCGGGCGTCAGCGTGACGATCTCGCCGTTCTCGATGCGCATCACGGTGCGGGTCTCGCGCAGGAAGGCGGGGATCGCGGAGGCGAGGAAGGTCTCGCCCTCGCCGAGCCCGAGGACGAGAGGGCACTCGTTGCGGGCTCCGACGAGCTCGTCGGGGTGCGCGACGTGCATCGCGACGAAGGCGTAGTGGCCGCGGAGCTCGGCGAATGCGGCGCGGACGGCCGCGGTGAGATCACCGGCGTAGTGCTTCTCGATCAAGTGGGCGACGATCTCGGCGTCGGTCTCGGAGCTGAACTCATGGCCCTCGGAGCGGAGCTCACGGCGCAGCTCGGAGTGGTTCTCGACGATCCCGTTGAGGACGATGTGCACGTCCCCCTGCTCGTCGCTGTGCGGATGCGCGTTCTCCTCGGTGACGCGGCCGTGGGTCGCCCAACGTGTGTGGGCGAGGCCGATCGTGGCCTCGGCCTCGGCGACGGCGACCGCGCCCCCTCGCTCCTGCTCGGCGGCGACCGCCGCGCGCAGGTTCGAGAGGTTGCCGACCGCCCGCACGGAGTCGATGCGCCCGTTGTCGAGCAGGGAGAGACCGGCGGAGTCGTATCCGCGGTACTCGAGCTTCTCGAGGCCGGCGATCAGGAGATCGCGACAGGGCCTCCCGCCCACGTATCCGACGATGCCGCACATAGCTGAGGGAGCTCCCGCATCCTGAACGGGAGGCGGGGAAGGATACGGCCACCTCGCCCGCGGGCAAAATCCCGCAACGAGTCGGTCACGCGCACGACCGCGCGGGATGGGTCGCATATCGCCCAACTACGTGCGTTCGGCGCGGCGTGGCGCGGCATGGCGTGGCTTGCCGCGGTGTGGTGCGACTCGGCGCGGTTCGGCGCGGTTCGGGTCCGCTAGCTCAACGCGTCGCGGGCGGCGCTGACGAGGCGGCCGAGGACCTCCTCGCATTCGGCCTCGTCGGGCGCCTCGACCATCACCCTGACGAGCGGCTCGGTTCCGGACGGGCGCACGAGGACGCGGCCACGACCCTCGAGCTTGGCCCCCTCGCGCCCGACCGCCTCCCAGACCCCGGTGGCCTCGTTCAGGGCCTCCTGGCTCGGGATGCGCACGTTCTCGAGCCGCTGCGGGAGCTTTTCGATCGGCTTCACGTCCACGAGCCGCCGGTCACCAAGCGCCCGCATGGTCAGGAGCGCCGCGGCGAGACCGTCGCCCGTTGCCGCGAATTCGGTCCAGATGATGTGCCCGGACTGCTCGCCGCCGATCGTCCAGCCGCGCTCGAGCAGCTCCTCGATCACCCAGCGATCGCCGACCTGGGTCGTCGCGACCGGGATCCCGGCCGCCTCCATCGCCTGATGGAAGCCGTAATTGCTCATCACGGTGACGGCCGCGCCCCCGCCCCGGAGCTCGCCGGAATCGGCGAGGTGCAGCGCCGCGAGGGCGACGATCTCGTCACCGTCGAACGCCCGGCCCGCGGAGTCGACCGCGAGCATACGATCCCCGTCACCGTCGAACGCGAAGCCGATCTCGGCTCCGTGCTCGGTCACCGCGGCGGCGATCGTGCCGAGGTGGATCGAGCCGCAGCCCTCGTTGATGTTGCGGCCGTTGGGCTCGTTGCCGATCGTGATCAGGTCGGCGCCGAGACGCTCGAACGCCGCGGGTGCGGCTCGATGGGTCGCGCCGTTGGCGCAGTCGAGGACGATGCGGCGGCCGCCGAGATCGAGGTCGAAGGTCGAGGCGAGCTCGCGCAGGTAGTCGTCGAGCGCGCCTTCGAGCTTGCGGATGCGCCCCGACGAGGCACCGGTGGCCGGCCCGGCGGCGACCCGGTCCTCGACGCGCCGCTCGGCGTCGTCGCCGAGCTTCGTCCCGTCGCGGCCGAAGAACTTGATGCCGTTGTCCTGCCAGGGGTTGTGGGAGGCGGAGACGACGGCGCCGAGGTCGAAGCGATGGCGCTTGACGAGGATCGCGGCGGCGGGCGTGGGCAGGACGCCGCCGAGGAACACGTCCGCGCCGGCCGCGGCGAGGCCGGATGCGAGGGCGGATTCGAGCATGTGCCCGGACTCGCGGGTGTCGCGGATGATCAAGACCTGCGGGCGCTCCCCCGCGAGCTCCGCCGCGGTGGCCCGGCCGAGCGCGAGTGCGAGCTCCGGCGTCAGCTTGTCGCCGACGGGCCCGCGGACCCCGTCGGTCCCGAAGAGCTTCTCGCGTTGCGCCATGACCCGGCATGATTACGCCGCCGGGGCTGAAGTGCCTGCACGCGTGATGAGCCGTTCGCACCGACACCGGATCACCCTCGCGCTGCTGGGCGCCGTTGGCGCCGCGCTTGTCGCGACGCCCGCCTCCGCGTGGGAGCCGCCGCCGGCGAACGCCGGCTTCGACTACCAGATCGGTGGCGACTACCCGTTACCCGCGGGCGTCTCCGTCGTCTCCCGCGACTGGTTCTCCGGGACCGCCGCGCCCGATCCCGATTACTCGGTCTGCTACGTCAACGCCTTCCAGACGCAAGCCGACGAGCGCGGGGCCGACCGCCCCGACGAGCGCTCCAACTGGCCTCGCAGTCTGGTTCTGAAGAGTCTCGGTGACGACCCCAACTGGGGCGGCGAGTACCTCGTCGACATCTCGAGCGCGCGCAAGCGGAACCGGGCGGCCGCCTGGGTCCAGCAGATGATCGAGGGGTGCGCGAAGGGCGGGTTCGAGGCTGTCGAGTTCGACAACCTGGATTCGTGGACCCGCTTCGACGGGACGCCGCTGGCGAAGAAGGTGCCGTTCGGGCGCCGCGACGCGGTCGCCTACGCGCGGCTCCTGGCGCGGCGCTCGCACGATCTCGGGCTGGCCGTAGGCCAGAAGAACACCGTCGAGCTCAACGCGACGGAGCGGCGGCGAGCCGGCTTCGACTTCGCGATCGCCGAGGAGTGCGGGCGCTACCGCGAGTGCGGGCGCTACGTGCGCGCCTACGGCGACCACGTAATCGCGATCGAGTACAGCCGCAAGAGCTTCGCGCGGACCTGCGCCGAGATCGGCGACGAAGTATCGGTCGTGCTCAGGGACCGCAACGTCAGCCGCCCGGGAGCGCGCAGCTACAGGTTCGCGAGCTGCTGAGCAGCCTCCGGCCGGCGGGGGGCCTCAGGCCGACATCGCGACTCCAGCCATCCCGCTGCGGTGTGGGCGCCGGTCGCCGCACTGGGCGCCCGGGCTCTCCTCCGCGCGCGTGACGCCTTTTCCACGCATTCGGTGGAAAAGGTGCCACGCGTTCGCTGACACACGAAGCTGATGTCGCGGTTCCGCGGAGCCCCCAGGCATGGGGAGGTCCGACGCCGGGCGCTCGGACCCGAGGTGCGCCGCCTACGCCCCCCGCTACAGGGGCCAGACGTCGAGGATGTCGAGAAGCCTGAAGAGGCCGTTGACATCGACGAGCGCGGTCAACGAGCCGGTCACCGCGAGCGCGGCACCGGAGAGGACCCCACCAGCTGCTAGCCACCCTTTGGTGTTACGCGATTCCATGTAATCCACGATAGCCGAGTTGCGGGAATCGCAAACGCCCCTCCCGGGCGCACCATCGGGTGGGCCCGGCCGTGGCCGCCGAGAAGGGGTCGGGCGTGCCCGCGAGAGAGTCGTTCAGCGCTTGCTGAACTGCGGGCGCTTGCGCGCCTTCTTGAGCCCGGCCTTCTTGCGCTCCTTGCGACGGTCGTCGCGCGTGAGCATGCCGCGACGCTTCAGCTCGGGGCGAAGCTCGGGCTCGAGCGCGGTCAGCGCGCGGGCGACGCCGTGGCGCACCGCCCCCGCCTGGCCGCTGACCCCTCCGCCGTGCACGCGGACGCGGACGTCGACGTTGCCGTCGTAGCCGCTGGCGACGAGCGGCTGGCGCGCCAGTGATTGGTGCTGGGTGCTCGGGAAGTACTCCTCGAGCGAGCGGTCGTTGATCTGGAAGGAACCGTCGCCGGAGCGGACGATCACTCGAGCGACGGCGCTCTTGCGCTTGCCGGTCGCCTGGATCTGCGCATCGGCGGGGACGTTGATCGTGCGCGGCGCGACGGCCTCGTCGTCCTCGTCCGCGGCGGCTCGGGCCTCGCGGGCGGCGCGTTCCTCCTCCTCGGCCTCGAGGGCGGCGCGCTCCTCGGCGGTGAGCTCGCGCTCCTCGCCGATCGCGATCGGCTCAAGATCGGCCCCGGGAACGACGTCCTTGGGCTTCTCCGCGGCCGGCTTGGCGGCGGGGCGCTCCGGCGCGGCCTGCTCCTGGGCGGCCTCTTCGTTCTCGGTGGCGGCGTCCTCGGCGAGCGCGACCTCCTCGTCAGGGGCCTCCTCGGCGGCGGGAGCCTCCTCGGCGGGGGCCGGAGCCTCCTCGGCGGGGGCGTCAGCCTCCTCGGCGGGGGCGTCATCGCTCGCGGCTGATACCTCCTCGGCCTCAGCGGCGGGAGCCTCCTCGGCCTGGGTCTCGTCGGCGGCGGGGGTCTCCTCGCCCTCGATCGGCTGCTCGTCGTCGGGCGTCACTTACTCGACCTCCAAAGGCTTGGGCTGCTGTGCGGCGTGGGGGTGCTCGGAGCCCGTGTAGATCTTCAGCTTCAGGAGCTGCTTGCGGGCGAGCTTGTTGCGCGGAAGCATGCCCTTGACGGCGAGCCGGATCACGTCCTCGGGCTTGCGGTCGAGCATCTCCTGCAGTGAGCGGGACTTGATCCCGCCGGGGTAACCGCTGTGGCGGTAGTAGCGCTTGCTCTGAAGCTTGTCGCCGGTGACGACGATCTTCTCGGCGTTGATGACGACGACGAAGTCGCCGACGTCGCAGTGCGGCGTGTACTCCGGCTTGCGCTTGCCACGGAGGGCGTCGGCGATCTGCGTCGCGAGGCGCCCCAGGGTCTTGCCCTCGGCATCGACGACGTACCAGTCGCGCTGGCGATTCTCCGGTGTGGCTACGTAGGTCTTCATCTTGCGCGTGGAATCCACGTCTGGGCCCGGCAGGGCTTCGACGCGGCGGCGGATGATAGCGACGGGACCGCGGATATACTGCCGCGCGCAAGAGACCTGCCCAATCCCGGCCCTCGAGGACCGGGAGCGGGGGAACCGGACGGGACGTCGAAAGATGGTCCCGAAGGGGCGAATCCGAGCATCAGCCCGGTAGCGCTGCTCTCAAGCGCGAGCCCGTCAGCTAACCCCGTAGGCCCGAGCGAGAGAGGCGTACTTGAACGCTGGCAGCAACCGGAGGATGGCGCGGATGGCGACGCTCGTCGCCGCGACCGCCGGAGCTTGCGCAGCGATCGGATCGGGGGCGGCGTTGGCGCAGGTCGGCGGCGGCGGTCTGGGAACGCCGAGCCCACCGCTCGTCAAGGACGTCACCTGCTCGGTTCGCTGCCTCGACCTGCGGACGGTCACCGAGACCGGAAAGATCGAGATCACGGGAACCGGCTTGGGCTCGGTTTCGACGGTCCGCTTCAAGGGCGACGAGGGCAGGCTCGACGTGAAGCCGGCCTCCGCGGCCGACACGGTCGTCACGGCCACGGTGCCCGAGGGTGCTTCGGACGGCAAGGTCAGCGTGCTCAACATGGCCGGCCAGAAGTCGACCTCGCCGAGCGCGATCGAGGTCGCGCCGAAGGACTCGATCGAGGCGGTCGACGGCTTCTCCGTCAAGCACGCCGAGGCGACGCCGACGAAGACCTTCTTCGACTCCGCCAAGCGCAGCGAGCTCGAGTACCTGTTCGCCGCCGACGGCCCGACCGACGTCCGCGTGAACGTCATCAACAAGAAGACGGGTGAGACCGTCGACTCGGTCGTCCAGGAGGATCAGGAGCCGTTCGCCAACCACTCGTTCAAGTGGAACGGTCTCGACGCCGACAAGAGCGTCGCCCGCAACGGCGACTACAAGTTCCAGGTCTCCCAGCTCAGCGGCGGCCCCGGCGCCGGCGCCGGCTTCGACTACTACGACCACATCTTCCCGCTGCGCGGCAAGCACTACTACGGCGACGGACTCGGCGCGGGCCGCGGCCATCAGGGCCAGGACGTCTTCGCCAAGTGCGGGACCAAGATCGTCGCCGCGCGCGGCGGCCGCGTGCAGGTGAACGCCTACCAGTCCGCAGCGGGCTACTACCTCGTCATCGACGGACAGAAGACGGGTCAGGACTACGTCTACATGCACATGGAGCAGCGCGGTCGCCCTGCAGCCGGCACCCGCGTCCACACCGGCGACGTGATCGGCTACGAGAGCGACACGGGCGACGCCCAGGGCTGCCACCTCCACTTCGAGCTCTGGTCCGCCCCCGGTTGGTACGAAGGCGGCCACGTCCTGGATCCGACCACCCCGCTGAAGAAGTGGGACCGCTACAGCTGAGCTGAGCGC
The DNA here is from genome assembly GCA_020636895.1 of Thermoleophilales bacterium. Lineage (GTDB taxonomy): Bacteria > Actinomycetota > Thermoleophilia > Solirubrobacterales > 70-9 > RHKX01. Next base: position 1,546,420 of record JACJWZ010000001.1, read on the forward strand.
CAGGCCGGGCAGGTCGGGGAGCCGGTCGGCGGGCTGACCCCTGGTGGGGCCGAGAGGCGCCAGGCCCCAGCCGGCGCGTGGTCACCCTCGGCCGCCGTTTCCGGTCGAACCTCGGCCGAAAACGGAGGCCGAGTCGCGAGACCGGTGGCTTGACCCGGCTGGACCGCCGTTTCCGGTCGAACCTCGTCCGAAAACGGAGGCCGAGTCGCGAGACCGGTGGCTTGACCCGACTGGACCGCCGTTCCCGGTCGAACCTCGTCCGAAAATGGAAGTCCACCTCCGAACACCGGTCGTCGCGGCTTCGGGCGCGCTGCCCGCCGCGGGCGGCGCCGAAACCCGCACCCCTCGTTGCCCTCGCCTCAAGGAAGGGGGAGGCGAAGCGGCCTTCGGCCGTGAGCCGACCGCCGGCGCCGAGCCGGCGACCCCAGGGCCGCCTGAGCTACTCCCACTCGATGGTGGCGGGAGGCTTGCTGGAGATGTCCAAGGCCACCCGGTTCACTCCCGGGACCTCGTTGATGATCCGGTTGCTCGCCCGCTCGAGGAGGTCATAGGGAAGCCGCGCCCAGTCGGCGGTCATCGCGTCGTCGGAGGTGACCGCGCGGATCACGACCGGGTAGGCGTAGGTGCGACCATCGCCTTGGACGCCGACGGAGCGAACGACCGGGAGCACGCAGAAGCTCTGCCACAGGTCGCGGTAGAGGCCGGCGGCGCGGACCTCCTCCTGGAGGATCGCGTCGGCGTCGCGGAGGATCGCCAGGCGCTCCTCGTTGACCTCGCCGCCGACGATCCGGATCGCGAGGCCGGGGCCGGGGAAGGGCTGGCGCCAGACCATCCGGTCGGAGAGCCCGAGCTCGGTTCCGACGCGGCGGACCTCGTCCTTGAACAGCATCCGCAGGGGCTCGACGAGCTCGAACTCGAGGTCGTCGGGGAGGCCACCGACGTTGTGGTGCGACTTGATCGTCGCCGCCCCGGTCCCGCCTCCCGACTCGATCACGTCGGAGTAGAGCGTCCCTTGGACGAGGTAGTCGATCCCGTCGAGCTTCGTCGCCTCCTCCTCGAAGACGCGGATGAACTCCTCGCCGATGATCTTGCGCTTCGTCTCCGGGTCGTCCTGGCCGGCGAGCCGGGCGAGGAAGCGCTCGCGGGCATCGACGTGGATCAGCTTGATGCCGAGGCCCTCGCGGAAGGTCTCGACGACCTGCTCGGCCTCGCCCCTGCGCAGCAGCCCGTGGTCGACGAGGACGCAGGTGAGCTGGTCACCGACCGCCTTGTGGACGAGCGCCGCCGCGCAGGCGGAGTCAACACCTCCGGAGAGGCCGCAGATGACACCGCCGTCGCCGACCTGCTCACGGATCCGATGCACCTGCTCGTCGATCACCGAGGCCGCGGACCACTGCTCGCTGCAGCCGGCGATGTCGCGGAGGAAGCGCTCGAGGATCGCCTGCCCGTGCGGGGTGTGGACGACCTCGGGGTGGAACTGGATCCCGTAGAGCTTGCGGTCGGGAGCCTCGAGGGCGGCGACCGGCGAGCCCGGGCTCGAGGCGAGGGCGGTGAATCCGGGCGGCGCCTCGAAGACCGAGTCGCGATGGCTCATCCATGCCTGCTGCTCGGCCGGAAGGCCGCTCATCAGCTCGCCGCCGTCGTCGAGCAGCGTCAGATCGGTGCGCCCGAACTCCCCGCGCTCGGCGGCCTCGACTCGGCCGCCGAGGCCGCGGACCATCGCCTGCATCCCGTAGCAGATGCCCAGCACCGGGATCCCGAGCTCGAGCAGCTCGGTGCGAAGCTCCGGCGCGCCCGGCTCGTAGACCGAAGCGGGCCCGCCGCTCAGCACCAGCGCGCGTGGCGCCCGCAGCTTGATCCGCTCGATGTCGGCGTCGTGTGGGAGCAGCTCCGCGAAGACGCCGCACTCCCGCAGCCGCCGCGCGATCAGCTGCGAGTACTGACCGCCGAAGTCGAGCACGAGGACCTCCTCGCGCTCGACCGCCACCTCACCGGGATGGCCAGGCTCGTCGGTGACCAGCGGCGCATCGACCGCTTCGCCGGTCAGGACGGGAGGTGCGGGTCCTTCGGACATCAGCGGCGATGGCGAGCCATCAGTCGTCGGAGACCGCGACCCCGTTGGCGACCGCGGAACGGCCGTTCGATCCCATTCCCACCGACTGGCTGCGCTGTAGCTGCTTGCCCTCGGTCTGCAGGGCCGGCGCGACCATCACCTCGGCCCGGTGGAACGAGGGGATGTCCTCGTAGCCGCATGTCGCCATCGATGTCCGCAGCGCGCCCATGAGGTTGAACGTGCCGTCGTTCTCGTTGGCCGGGCCGAGCAGGATCTGCTCGAGCGTGCCGTCCTGGTGCGTCGTCACCCGGGTACCGCGCGGCAGCGAGGGGTGGAACGTCGCCATGCCCCAGTGGTAGCCGCGCCCCGGGGCCTCCTTGCCGCGGGCGAGCGGGGAGCCGATCATCACGGCGTCGGCGCCGCAGGCGATCGCCTTGGAGACGTCACCCCCGGTCCGCATGCCGCCGTCGGCGATCACGTTGCAGTACTGCCCGGTCTCGAGCATGTGCTGGGAGCGCGCAGCCGCGACGTCGGCGATCGCGGTCGCCTGCGGCACGCCGATGCCGAGGACGCCGCGCGTCGTGCACGCCGCGCCCGGGCCGACTCCGACGAGGACGCCCACGGCGCCGGTCCGCATCAGGTGCAGGCCCGTCGAGTAGGAGGCGCATCCACCGACGATGCAGGGGATCGGCGCCTCTGCGATGAACTCCTTCAGGTTCAGCGGCTCCTCGCTCGAGGAGACGTGCTCGGCCGAGATCACGGTGCCCTGGACGACGAGGATGTCGAGACCCGCCTCGATGGCGACCTCGTGGTACTTGCCGACCTTCTGCGGGGTGAGCGAGCCGCAGGCGACCGCGCCCTCAGCCTTGATCTCCTCGATCCGCTGCGCGATCAGCTCCGCCTTCACGGGCTCGGCGTAGATCTCCTGCATCAGCGCCGTGGACTGCCCCGGAGGGGCCTTCGAGATCCGCTCGAGCTGCTCGTCGGCGTTCTCGTAGCGGGACCAGATGCCCTCGAGGTTGAGGACGCCGAGGCCGCCGAGCTTGTTGATCGTCACCGCGGTGGCGGGGCTGACGACGCCGTCCATCGCCGAGGCGAGCAGCGGCAGCTCGAAGCGGTAGGGCCCGAGGTTCCAGGTGATGTCGATGTCGTCGGGGTCGCGCGTACGCCGCGAAGGCACGATTGCGATGTCGTCGAACCCGTAGGCGCGACGGCCTTTCTTTCCCCTACCGATCTCGACTTCCAACTGGCTGATCTCCCTCGTTCTCGTGGCGGTGCTGCGTGAACGACGATTGTAGGCAGAGGGATCGGCGGCCCTGGGAGGGCCGTCATCCGGAAACTGCGGGAAAACGCGCCACGGACACCCTCGCGGGGCCGTCATCGCGGCTCGGGAAGCCGCCCGCCGGGCGATCAGGGGGCGGTTCGAGCGCGGTTCGGATGGGCCGGGGCGAAGAACGCCCCGAGCCGGAAGGCGTCAGACGACACCGGCCGGCGCCGGGGTGCTGCTGACCGCGATCAAGTCGACGAGGCGCCCGACCTCGTTGGCGTCGAGGGTCCCGGCGCCGAGGTGCTGGGTCGACTCGGCGCCGCACGCCACCCCGTAGGCGAGGCAGCCCTGCGGGGAGAGTCCGGCGCGGCGCGACTTCACGTATCCGGCGAGGAAGGCGTCGCCGGAGCCGATGCTCGCGACCGTCGGGAGCGGTTCGATGGTCGCCTCGATCCGCGTCCGCGAGTGCGGACCGCCGGCGAGCGCGACGCAACCGCTCTCCGTCGTGATGATCGCCTCCTCCGCACCCATCTCGACGAGGGTCGCCAGCGCCGAGAAGAGGTCCTCGGGTTCGGTGAACTCGTAGCCGACCGCCTCCTCCGCCTCGGCCACGTTCGGCGCCACCACGGCGGGCTGCGCGCGCATTCCTGCCCGCATCGGGTCGCCCGCCGTGTCGAGCAGGACCGGCACCCCGACCTCGCGCAGACGTGAGATCAGCTCGGCGTAGGCGTCCGCCTCGGCGCCCGGCGGCAACGAGCCCGCAATCACGCAGAAGTCGGCGCCGCCGGCGAGGTAGACGAGCCGATCGGTGAAGCGCTCGAGATCCTCCGCCGTCACCTGCGGCCCGCGCTCGTTGATCTCGGTCTGCTCGCCGGAGGCGGGATCGACGATCGAGAGGTTCGTGCGTGAGTCGCCCGCCACCTCGGTGAAGTCGTAGAGGACCTGCTCGTCGCCGAGCAGTTCGCGGATCCGCACCCCCGTGGGACCGGCGGCGAGCCCGGCGGCGATGACGGGCTCGCCCAGGCTCTTGAGCGCGCGTGCGACGTTGACGCCCTTGCCGCCCGCCGTGACGCGGGCGTCGATCGCGCGGTGGCGGTTGCCGAGCGCGATCCGCGGCACCGCGACCGTTCGGTCGAGCGCGACGTTCAAGGTGACTGTGAGAATCATCCCTCACCCCCTATCGAGTTTCTGCGGCGATCCCGCTCCTCGAGGCTTCTCATTCTCTCCTCCGCGCTGCGCCCCTTGTGGCGTCTCTCACCTCTGCGGCGAAGTGCCCACGCAGCGACCAGAAGTATGACGATCAGGCCGAAGACGATCGCGGCGACGGCCCTCGCGCCTCCCGCCTTGTCGATGATCGAGGGTGCGGCGACGTCCTCGGCGGCGACCAGCGGAACCCGGCCGACCCGCTTGCCGTCGAGCAGCACGGTCGCGTGCCCGAGCTTCTCCCCCACCTCGATCGGACCCTCGACCTCGGCCGGCGCGTTGACACGCGTGTCGAACTCCTGATCGGCCCTGATTCGGGCGCCGACCGTGCCGTCGGCGACGAGGCCCAGGGACTCGTCGCGGTAGCGCACGTCGGCTGAGGCGAGCTCTTCGCCATCGGCGAACGGCTCCCGCTCCCGGTAGAGGGAGTAGCCGTAGTCGAGGAGCTCCTCGGAGGCGGCGTCGCGCTCCGACTCGCTCGGGGCTCCGAGCACGATCGAGAGCAGCGGCACGCCCTTGCGCTTGGCCGACGCGACGAGCACGTAGCCGGCGTCGATCGTGTGACCGGTCTTGACCCCGTCGACCGTGGGGTCGGAGAGCAGCAACGTGTTGCGGGTGACGACCCTGCGCGGCATCGACCCGCTCTTCAACGTCGCCTCGGGCTCGCTGACGATGTGGCGGAAGCGCTTGTCCTCGAGCAGCACGGAGCTGAGCGACGCCAGGTCCTCGGCCGACGAGTAGTTGCCGACGTCGTCCAACCCGATCGGGTTGGAGTAGGAGGTGTCGTCGAGCCCGAGGTCCTTCGCGGCGTGGTTCATCTCACCGACGAAGGCGCCCTCCGAACCGGCCACCCCGACGGCGACGGTGAACGCGGCGTCGTTGGCGCTCGGCAGCATCATCGCCGTGATCAGGTCGTGGACCGTGAGCTTCTCGCCCTTGGTCAGACCCGCCACCGACTCCGCGGGGGCCGGCGAGTAGGCCGGCACCTTGAGCTTCTCCTTCATGCTCAGATCCCGCATCGCCAGGTAGGCGGTCATCAGCTTCGTCGTGCTCGCGATCGAGCGTTGGCTCGAGGGCTTGTGCGCCGCGAGCCGGTGCCCGTCGCGCAGGTCGATCAGCAGCCAGGCCGCAGCATCGACCTTCGGTCCCTCCTGCTGCTTCTGCGCCGCCGCCGGGGCAGCCGCGAAAAGGACGGCCAAGGTCGCCACGACGGCGACGAACCGCCGGATCAGTGCAGCTTCAGCACCTGGCCCTCGTTCAACGTCTGCGCGTCGACATCGGGGTTGAGCCGCTCGATCCGCTTGACCGAGATCCCGAACTTCTCGGAGATCGAAGTCAGCGAGTCGCCGGCCTGAACGGTGTACTTCTTCGGGATCTCGCCCTTGTTCTCGCGCTCGGTCGTCTGCTTGGTGCCGCTCGAGGAGCCGTCGCCACCCGTCGAGCTCGTGATGACCACGACGAACGCGATGACGGCGGCGATCAACGCCAAAGGGCCGAGGATCCTCGCGGTCCAGGAGATCCGCGGGGGAGCGGCCCACGGTTCGCTCGGCTGTGCCATGGCGGCGATGGTACGTCAAGCAACTACTCTCGGAAGCGATCAAAGGGCGCTTTGGGGGCGGGATTGCGCGGCGCCCGATCCGGTCAGCACGCCGACCCGGACCGGTGTCTCACCCAGCCGCCCGACGGCCTCCCGGAACGCGAGGGCGACATCACCGGCGGCGGACGCGACAAGCACGACCCCTTCGCTCGGCGCCGCGACGGCGACGGCTGCGGCTCCATCGGCCACGGGCGGCCCGCAGACGAGGACGAGGTCGTAGACGCGAGCGAGGCGCTCGATCAACGCCGCGAAGCGCTCTTCGTCGATGCCGTCCCCCTCCGCCTCGCCTGCGAGGACGCAGGTGAGCTGGGTGGCGCCGGAGGAGCCTTCGCCGGGCCGGACGCGAACCGAGCGGAGGACGTCACGCGGAGCCGCGTCACCCCGCAGGTAGTCGATGAGGCCCGGCGTCGCGGGAAGATCGAGCAGCGCGGCGAGCGCCGGTGAGGCGACGTCCGACTCGACGACGATCGCGCGCACCCCCATGCCGCCGGCGGCGATCGCGAGGCTCGAGGCGACCGCGAGGGCGCCCCCGGCCTCGTCGCCGTCGATGAACGTGAGGACGCGGGGGCCGTCGTCGGCGCCAATCGCGAGCCGTGCCGCCAGCGCCGCGATTCCGCGGCCGGCCTCTGGATCGGTCTCGACCCTGCCGCCCTCGAAGCGCAGGAGATCCCCCGGCGCGCCGAGCTCGACGACGTTCGCAACGGGGAGCGCATCGGCCCCCGCAAAGCTTGCGGGCCGCCCACCGGCCTCGGGACCGGCCATCGCGGCGCCATCCGCGGACCCGGGCTCGGCGTCCCCGCCCGCCCTCGCGCGGCGATCGCGCAGGGCGACGCCGCCGAAGCCGAGCGCTGTGCCGGCCAGGAGGCCGAACAACCCCCACAACGGCGCCGAGCGGTTCTCGCTCGGGCTGTCCGGGATCGTCGCCTCCGAACCGAGCTCGAAGCGCTTGCCGCCGACCTTGGTCAGCGCCAGGGCGTAACCGTTCGCCGCCGCCGCGGCGAAGTCCGGGCTCTCGGAGTCGGCTGCGATCCGAACTGCACCGGCGCCGGGATCGGCCGAAACCTCGACGTCGCTGAGGATGTCCGCGCCGCCGACGTCGCCGCCGATCAGGATCGCCGTCCTGCTCGCCACCCGCTCACTCCCGGCGAGCTGAACCGCCGCCCCGAGCTCCGTATCGGTAGCGGGAGCGCCCCCGTCGCCGCTGACGAGGACGGTCGCCGTCGCGGTGTAGCGAGGGGCGTCGGCCACGCCCCAGAGCACGCCGGCGAGGAGGCCGGCGATGGCAGCTGCGAGCACGGCCCGCACAGGTGCTGGAAGCGTCGCCGCGCCGGCGCCCGCGACGCCGGCGTGCCGATGCTGCGAGCTCACATCTCCTCCGGCGCTTCGATCCCGAGCAGCTCGAGGCAGGAGGCGATGACCACGCGTGCCGCGCCGCACACCTCGAGCCGCGCGGCCTGCAGCCCGGGCTCGGCGCCGACGACGCGGCAGTCGCGGTAGAAGGCGTGGAAGTCGGAGGCGACGTCGCGGGCGTAGCCACCGATCGCGTGCGGCTCGCGCACGCGCGCCGCGTGAGCGACCTGCCCGGGGTACTCGAGCAGGGTCGTGATCAGCCGCCGTTCGGCGGGCTCGAGGCTCCCCGCAGGCGCGGGCTCACCCGACTCGTCGGGATCCTCGGCGGCGGCCCGGAAGAGGCTGCAGATGCGGGCGTGCGCGTATTGGACGTAGTAGACGGGGTTGTCCGCCGACTGCTTGCGCGCCAGCTCGAGGTCGATGTCGAGCGGGGTCTCGTGGCTGCGCTGCACGAGGAAGAAGCGGGTCGCATCCACGCCGATGTCGTCGATCAGGTCATCGAGGGTGGCGAAGTCGCCGCGCCGCTTCGACATCCGCGCCCGCTCCCCGCCCTCCAGCAGGTTGACGAGCTGCATGATCTCGACCTCGAAGCTGCCCTCGGGCTCCCCGAGCGCAGCCATCGCCGCCGCCATCCGCGCGACGTAGCCGTGATGGTCCGCCCCCCACACATCGATGAGCAGGTCCCAGCCCCGCTGCAGCTTGTCGCGGTGGTAGGCGATGTCCGGGGCGAAGTAGGTCGGCTCGCCGTCCGCCTTGACGAGGACGCGGTCCTTGTCGTCGCCGAGGTCGGTCGTCCGCAGCCAGATCGCATCCTCACTCTCGTAGACGAGGCCGCGCTCGCGCAGGGCCTCGACGGCCTCGTCGATCGCGCCGCTCTCGTGCAGGTCGCGTTCGGAGCTCCAGCGATCGAAGCTGACCCGCGCCCGCTCCAGGGTCGCGCGGATCGAATCGACCATCAGCTCGACGCCGCGCTGCGCGAGAGCCTCCGCGTCGACGGCCCCGCCCTCGGCCGCGATGCGCTCACCGAGCTCGGCGACGTAGTCGCCCTCGTACCCGCCCTCGGGAACGCCCCGGCCCTCGATCCGGGCGGCGATCGACTCGCCGAACAGGCGGATCTGACCACCCGCGTCGTTGATGTAGTACTCGCGGCCGACCTCGTGGCCGGCGAAGGCCAGAAGCCGCGCCAGCGAGTCGCCGTAGGCGGCATGCCGCCCGCTGGCGACCGTGATCGGCCCGGTCGGGTTGGCGCTGACGAACTCGACGAGGATCTTCCGCGGCTCGTCCACGACCCCGGAGCCGAACCGTCCACCGGCCGCGACCACCTCCGCCGCCGCCGCCCGCATCCAGGCCTCCGTCATGTGCAGGTTGAGGAAGCCGGGACCCGCCACCTCGACGGAATCGACGTCGGCGCCGATCCGGGCTGCGACGCTCTCCGCGAGGTCGGAAGCGACATCGCGCGGGGCGCGGCGGACGACGGGCGCGGCGAGCATCGCGGCGTTGGAGGAGTAGTCGCCGAGCTCGGCCCGGGGCGGGCGCTCGAGGCCGGGCTCCGCAACGCCGTCGCCGAGCTCGGCGACGGCATCGGTGATCACCCTGCGGAGGCTCGAAACGGGGTCTGTGGGGGCCGCGCTCATCGGCGTGACTCTAGGTGCCCGCCCCGCCGGAGGCGACCCCGACACCCTCAGCCCGCGGCCGCCGCCCAGACGACATCGCGCAGCTCCTCGGCGGCGCGACGGGGATCGGCGGCGCCGGCGACGCTGCGGGAAGCGGTGACGAGGGCACTCGCCGGGCCCGGGGCGAAGGCCGCACCGAGCAGGCCAGCGTCGCCGCCCTGGGCGCCGACCCCCGGCAGCAGCAGGATCGCGCGCGGCATCAGCTCCCGGAGCCGGGCGATGAACCCGGGCTCGGTCGCGCCGACGACGGCCCCAACTCCGCTGAGACCATCGGCGTCGAAGCCGGCCAAACGAGGAGCGAGCGCATCGACCTCGCGGGCTATCCGCTCGTGCAGGGGCATGCCGGCGCTGTCGGTGTCGAGCACGTCGGCGGCACCTGGGTTCGAGGTCCGGACGAGCAGGAAGACGCCACCACCGACGGCTCGCGCGCGGTCGATCAGCGGCTCCAGGGAATCGCGCCCGAGCAGCGGGTTGAGAGTCGCTGCGTCAGCGCCGAGCCCGGGGATCTCACCCCAGGGCGTCGGCGTCGAGCCGAAGAAGACGTCCGCATAGGCCTCGGCGCTCACCGGCACATCGCCTCGCTTGCCGTCGGCGATCAGCAGCAGGCCCGCGTCATGGGCCGCTTCGACGGTCCGCTCGAGGGCGTCCCAGCCCGGGGCGCCGAGCGCTTCGAAGCGGGCCAACTGCGGCTTGACCGCCACGCAGGCCGGACCAGCGCTCTCGATCAACGAGATGCATGTCGCGGTGACCGCGGCGGCGGCGCGCTCGGCGGCGCGGCCCGTGTCCGGCGCAGCGCCGGAGCACCAGGGCTCCGATCCCGGAACGGGATCGAGCCCCAGGCAGACCTGGCTGCGGCGCTCTTCGACGAGCGCCGCAAGCCGGTCCGCGAAGGGGTCCAGGACTACGAGCCCTTGACGGCGCCCTTGAGGCCGGCGCCGGCCGAGAACTTGGGGACCTTGCCGCCCGGGATCGTGATCCGCTCGCCGGTGCGAGGGTTCACACCCTGGCGCGGGCCACGCTCGTTGACGCTGAACTTGCCGAAGCCGGTGAAGTTGACATCCTCGCCGGCCTTGAGGGCGTCGACGATGCCGTCGAGCACGGCCTCGACCGCGTCGGAGGCGTCCTTCTTGCTGCCGATCCGATCGTCAGCGGCGATCCGGTCGATGAACTCTGCCTTGGTCACAGTTGATTCCTCCTCAGGTGGGAACTAGTCACGTTCAGGGCGGCGGCGACGATAACAAGGCCGATCGGACGCAACTTTCCGCATGGGGAGCCGGGTTGCCGCCACCGGGGTCTCAGCCGAGGGTTGCGGAGGTCGCTCACAGCGCCCCGACCGCCCACCCGCCTACGATTAGGAGACCGGGGCCGTCGTCTCCCAGGTGACGCCCCACGCGCCCATGCGAATAGCCGTATTCAGCGACATCCACGCCAACCTGCCCGCTCTCGAGGCGGTTCTCCGCGATGCCGACGAGGTCGGTGTCGACGAGCTCTGGTGCCTCGGCGACGTGGTGGGCTACGGCGCCGATCCCGACGGCTGCGTGGAGCTCGTGCGCGAGCGCACCGACGTCTGCCTCGTCGGCAACCACGACCTCGCCGTCCTCGACGAGCTCGACACCTCGACCTTCTCGAGCGCTGCCGCGGCTGCCGTCGAGTGGACGGCCAAGAACTCCTCCAAGCGGAGCCTGAAGTTCCTCCGCGGCCTGGAGCCGGCCGACACCAGCCGCGCCGCGGCGCTCTACCACGCATCCCCCCGCGATCCGGTCTGGGAGTACGTGCTGTGGCCCGAGCAGGCGGCCGAGTGCCTCGTCGTGCAGGAGCGGCGGGTCAGCTTCATCGGCCACTCCCACGTCGCCCTCTTCTTCTCCGCCGAGGAGCCCGAAGAGGGATCCGAACGGCCCCCGGAGGCGCGCGGCTGGCAGGCCGGGGCCGGAACGCGGCTGGAGATCGGAGACGGCCGCTGGCTGATCAACCCAGGCAGCGTCGGGCAGCCGCGTGACGGTGATTCACGCGCCGCCTGGCTCGAGCTCGACACGGAGTCCTGGCATGCGACCTACCACCGCGTCGAGTACGAGATCGAGCGCGCGGCCGCGGCCATCGAGCGCGCGGGACTGCCCGAGCACCTCGCGAAGCGACTGTTCGTGGGCCGATGAGAGCGCAGCTACACTCGCCGCGAATGGCGCTTGGAAGGCGCCGCATCGCCCTCATCCTCTGCCTTTCCGTCGCCGCGCTCCCGGCAGCCGGATGCGGCGGCAGCGATGATTCCCAGGACTTGACCGGCGAGCCCTTCACAGCCCAGAACCAGGCCGACTGGACGGGCGCCCTCAACAAGATCGGCGGGCTCGTCGCGGACGGGGCTTGCGACGACGCCCAGCAGAAGCTCGCGACCCTCCGCGACGCCGTCGAGGGGGCGCCCTCCGAGGTGGACGGCTCGCTCAAGGACAATCTGATCGACCTGCTCGGACAGCTCGACGAGCAGATCGCGTCGCAATGCAAGCCGGTTGACACGACGACGACCGAGGACACCACCGACGAGCCGACGACGACGACCGAGACGACGACGACCGAGACGACGACCACGGACACGACGACCGACAACCCACAGACCACGTCGACCGAGCCGGACCAGTCCGGCACCACGACCTCCCCGGGCAGCCAGGGGGGCCAAGGCGGTCAGGGAGGTCAGGGGGGACAGGGAGGCACCACGACGGGCGGCGGGACGTCGCCCGGCGGTGGCTCCGGAGGCGTCACCCCGAGGGAGGCGCCATGAGCCCAGGTGTGATCGCCGACCGCTACGAGCTGGGAGACCGGCTCGGCAGCGGTGGCATGTCGACGGTCTACAAGGCGACCGACCGGGTGCTCGAGCGCACGGTCGCGGTCAAGGTGCTCGCCGAGCACCTCTCCGACGACGAGAAGTTCGTGGCCCGCTTCCGTCGCGAGGCGCTCGCCGTCGCCAAGCTCGTCCACCCCAACATCGTCCAGGTCTACGACACGGGCGTCGACCAGGGGCGCCACTTCATCGTCATGGAGTACGTCGAAGGCAAGTCCGGCGCTCAGCTCCTGCAGCGCGACGGCGCCCTGCGGCCGGGGACCGCGGTGGAGATCGCCGCGCAGGCCTGCACCGGGCTCGAGTACGCGCACCGGCAGGGGATCATCCACCGCGACGTAAAGCCCGGAAACCTGATGGTCATCGGCGGCCCCGCGGGCGGACCGCCGGAGATGACCGTGAAGCTCGCCGACTTCGGGATCGCCCGCGCCGCCGAGCAGACGCGGCTGACCCAGGTCGGCTCGGTCGTCGGCACCGCCGCCTACCTCTCCCCCGAGCAGTCGCGAGGCGAGGAGGCGACCCCGATCTCCGACGTCTACTCGCTCGGCGTCGTCGTCTACCAGCTGCTGACGGCGCGACTTCCCTACGAGGGCAACAGCCTCGCCGAGCTCGCGATTAGGCGCGAGAACGAGCGTCCCCTGCCCCCGACCAGCTACGTACCCGACATCCCCGAGGCGCTCTCGCAGGCGGTCCTGCGGGCGCTCGAGAACGAGCCCGAGGACCGCTACGTCGACGCCCTCGCGCTCGCCGCTGCGCTGCGCGCCGGGCTCTCGGGGATCCCGCCCGCAGACGACGCGGCCACCAACGTCGTCGACCCACGCCCGGACACCGCGGCCACACGCGTCACCCCACGTGAGCCGCGCACCCCGACAGCTCCCGTCCGCCCGGCGCGCCCGCGCCGCAGCCCCCCTCCCCCGCGCCGCCCCGCCGCCGCGCCGGCGCGCGCGAAGAGCACGAAGTCGGGGATCTCGACCTTCTTCAAGGGGCTGTTCGCCGTGCTGCTGGTCGCGGTGATCGCCGGGTTGATCGCGGCGGTGATCCTCCTCGCCACCGACGCCGGCCAGAACACCGAGGTTGGTAAGGCGATCGGCGACACGGTGCAGCAGTCGATCGACGGCATCAGCAAGTTCATCAGCGACAACTCGCAATAGCCGGCGGGCGCGGGGGCGTCGGCATCGCGATCTTGCGAGCGAACCCACGCCGAGTGGCCTCACCTGGCGACCGGACCGCCACCTCGGGCCACTCGATGCAGCCCCGGTCCGGTTAACCGGCCTCCCACGGGGCCGCCCCGGCGAGGATCGCGTCGCGGAAAGCGGCGAGGCGCCCGGCGAGGATCGCCTCCCGCGCCCCGCTCACGATCGCCTCGATGTAGGCGAGGTTGTGGATCGTGACCAGGCGGACACCGGTGAGCTCGTCGGCGCGGCAGAGGTAGTGGATGTAGGCGCGGCTGAAGCGGGCGCAGGCGGGGCATGGGCACCCGTCGACGAGCGGACCGTCATCGGTGGCGTGCGCGGCACGGGAGACGTCGTAGCGGTAACGGCGCTCGGGCATCGGCGCCAACGCCATTCCGTGACGGCCGAGGCGGGTCGGGACGGCGCAGTCGAAGCTGTCGATGCCGAGGGTGATGTTGCGGACGAGGTCGTCGGGCTCGCCGATCCCCAGCAGGTGCACGGGGGCCTCCCTCGGCAGCAGGCCGGTCGTCATCTCCAGCACCTCGCCCATCTCCTCCTTGTCCCGTCCGAGGGTGCCGCCGATCGCAAGACCGTCGACGCCCGCGGCCGACACCGCGTCGACGGACTCCCGCCGCAGGTCCTCGTGGGTCCCGCCCTGGACGATCCCGTAGACCGCCTGCCCGGGGGGACCGTGCTCGGCGTGCCAGTCGAGGCAGCGGCCGAGCCAGCGGTGCGTGCGCTCGGTCGAGCGCGCGGTGTAATCGCGATCGGCATGGACCGGGGTGCACTCGTCGAAGACGAGGGCGATGTCGGAGCCGAGACCGGCCTGCACCTCCATCGAGCGCTCCGGCGAGAGGAAGTGCTCAGAGCCGTCGATATAGGAGCGGAAGCGGACGCCCTCCTCGGCGATCTCGAGCACGCCGCCGGCGCTGGTCGGGGCGCCACGGCGGCCCTTGACCTCGTCTGCGACCGAGCCGTGGGCCAGTGAGAAGACCTGGAAACCGCCGGAATCGGTGATGATCGGCCGCTCCCAGCCCATGAAGCCGTGGAGGCCGCCGCGGGCGGCGATCAGCTCCTCGCCGGGGGCCAGCATCAGGTGGTAGGTGTTGCCGAGGACCATCTCGAAGCCGAGGTCCTCCACCTCCGCGGGAAGCATCCCCTTGACGGCCCCGCGAGTCGCGAGCGGGACGAAGCACGGCGTCTCCACGGTGCCGTGCGGCGTATGCAGGACACCGGCGCGCGCGTCGCCGTCGCGGGCGACGATCTCAAAGCGGAGGCGGTCCGGGTCGGAGCGCATCCGGCCAGCCTACGGAGCGGCGCCGGGAGCCGCCCGAACCTTGAGATCGACGAATCGGCCATACGGCGGCCCAAATGTCGATCTCACCCCGGCGAGGACCGGGGCGGGCGGTTCCCGAACCCCGGAGCGCTACTCGACGAGCGTCTTGCCCGTCATCCCCGCGGGCTGCTCGATCCCGAGCAGGTCGAGCGCCGTCGGCGAGACGTCGGCGAGGATGCCGCCGGTGCGGAGCTCGAGCCCCTCGGCGGTGACGATCAGCGGCACCGGGTTGGTCGTGTGCGCGGTGTTCGGGGAGCCGTCTGGCTCGCGCATGTGCTCGGCATTGCCGTGGTCGGCGGTGACGATGCAGGCGCCGCCGCCTCCAAGGACGGTCGTAAGCACCCGCCGCAGACAGCCGTCGACGGTCTCGATCGCCCTCACGGCCGCATCGACGTCACCGGTGTGGCCGACCATGTCGGGGTTTGCGAAGTTGATGATCCCGAAGCGGAAGGGGTCGCCGGAGTCGAGGCCTGCCTGCCACTCGCCGCAGAAGGCGTCGGCAGCGGCAGCGGCGCTCATCTCAGGTTTGAAGTCGTAGGTGGGAACGTCGCGGGGGGAGTCGACGAGGCGCCGCTCCTCCCCACCCCAGACCTGCTCCCGGCCACCGTTGAAGAAATACGTGACGTGCGCGTACTTCTCGGTCTCGGCGACGTGGAGCTGGCGGCCGCCCGCTTCGCTGACGACCGCGGCGATCGTCGTGTCGGGCTCGCGCGGCGGGAAGGCGACCGGGTAGGTCCACTCCTCCCGATAGCTGGCCATCGTCGTCACCTCGACGTCGGGGACGACGCCGCGCTGGAAGTCGCCGAAGCCCGGATCGCCGAGCGCGGCGACGATCTCGCGCATTCGGTCCGGTCGGAAGTTGAAGCAGACGACGACGTCGCCCGACGCCATCCCGTCGTAGTCGCCGATCACCGTCGGCACGATGAATTCGTCGGTCACATCGGCCTCGTACGAGGCCGCGATCGCCGCGGCGGCGGCCTCGGCGTGCTCGCCCTCCGCGTGCACGATCGCGTCGTAGGCGAGCTGGATCCGGTCCCAGCGCTTGTCGCGGTCCATGGCGTAGTAGCGGCCGCTGATCGTTCCGACGCGACCCGCGGAGCGGAGCCAGCGCTCCACCTCCTCCATGTACTTCGCGCCCCCGGTCGGGCTCGTGTCGCGCCCGTCGGTGAACGCGTGCAGGACGAGGTCGGGCACGCCCTCGTTCGCAGCCAGCTCGATGCACGCCTCGATGTGCTCCCAGCCGGAGTGGACGCCGCCGTCGGAGACGAGGCCCATCAGGTGCAGGCGCCCGCGCGCCGAGGAGCGCGCCTTCTCGCAGGCGGCGACCAGCACGTCGTTGTCGAAGAAGCTGCCGTCGGCGATCGCGTCGTCGATCCGCGCCAGGTCCTGCTTGACGACGGAGCCGGCACCGAGGTTGAGATGCCCGACCTCGGAGTTCCCCATCTGCCCCGGAGGCAGGCCGACGTCGCGGCCCGATGCCGACAGCGTCGTGTGCGGGAAGCGGGACCAGATCTCGTCGAAGGTCGGGGTGTCGGCCTGCGCGACCGCGTTGCCGGGGCCGGGATCGGCGAGCCCCCAGCCGTCGAGGATGATCACCGCCGCCGAACCGACGGGAACGGACTCCGGCGCCGCCGGCAGCTCGGCCCGATCTGCCATCAGGCGGCCATCACGATCGCTGCGAAGTCGCCGGGGTCGAGGCTCGCGCCGCCGACGAGGGCACCGTCGATCTCCTCGCGACCGAGGAGATCGGCGGCGTTCGCGGGCTTGACCGAACCCCCGTAGAGGATCCTGATCGCCTGGCCCGCCGCCTCGCTGCGGGCGGACACGAGCGAGCGGATGAAGCCGCACGCGTCCTCAGCCTCCTCCGGCGTCGCGGTCTTGCCCGTGCCGATCGCCCAGATCGGCTCGTAGGCGATGACGACTTCGCCGAGCCGCGCCTCGGGCACGCGGGACAGGCCCGCGTCGACCTGGCGCCGCAGGACACGGTCGGTGTCGTCGCGCTCGCGCTCCTCCTCGCTCTCGCCGACGCAGAAGATCGGCAGCAGGCCGTTCTCCAGCGCCACGGGGACCTTGCGCGAGAGCGCCTCGTCGGTCTCGCCGAATAGCTGCCGGCGCTCGGAGTGCCCGAGCACGACGGCGAGAGCACCCGCATCGAGCAGCATCGCGGCCGAGACCTCCCCGGTGAAGGCGCCGTCGGGCTCGAAATGCATGTTCTGCGCGGCGACCTCGACCTCACCGCCCTTCGTCGCCTCGACGACCGTGTTCAGGGCGAGGAACGGCGGGCAGATCACGACCTGCGCGCCCACGTCGCAGATCCGCGGGAGCAGCGCGTTGCAGAACTCCTCCGCCTCCTCGATCGACTTGTTCATCTTCCAATTGGCCGCGATCACCGGCCGCCGCTCGCTCATCCCGCGTTCCCTTCAGCGTTGTCGGTGGTCTTGGTCTGGGTGTCTTCCGCGTCGTCGAGCGCCTCCACGCCCGGAAGCTTCTTGCCCTCGATCAGCTCGAGCGAGGCGCCGCCGCCCGTCGACAGCCAATCGACCTCGTCGGCGAGGCCGAACTGGGCGAGCGCCGCGCCCGAGTCGCCGCCGCCGACCACCGTGGTCGCCTCGGTCGCCGCCATCGCCTCGGCGACGCGGCGGGTGCCGGCGGCGAACGGCGCCAGCTCGAAGGCGCCCATCGGTCCGTTCCAGAACACGGTGCCGGCTGACTCGATCGCCTCCGCATAGCGCTCGGCGCTGCGCGGGCCGATGTCGAGGCCCATCATCCCGTCGGGAACCTCCA
Organism: Thermoleophilales bacterium; assembly: GCA_020636895.1. GTDB lineage: Bacteria > Actinomycetota > Thermoleophilia > Solirubrobacterales > 70-9 > RHKX01. Next base: position 1,563,679 of record JACJWZ010000001.1, read on the forward strand.
CCCCATCGAGATCCACCGGCTCGGTTTCGGGGGAGAACTCGGCACCGAGCACCAAGTCGGTCGGCAGGACGAGCTCGCAACCGGAGGACTTCGCGGTCTCGAGCGCGCGGGCGGCGAGCTCGACGCCCTCCCCCTCCTCGACCAGCGAGTCGCCGGTCGCGATGCCCTGCGCCCGGAAGAAGCTGAAGCACATCGCGCCGCCGATCAGCAGCGTGTCGGCGATCTCGAGGAAGCGATCGATGACCTCGATCTTGTCGCTGACCTTGGCACCGCCGACCACGACGACGAGCGGCCGCTTCGGATCTTCGAGAACCGCCCCGAGCTCGTTCAGCTCGCGCTCGAGCAGAAGCCCGGCGTAGGAGGGCAGGTCGGCGGCGACTCCGGCGGTGCTGGCGTGAGCGCGATGCGCCGCGCCGAACGCATCGTTGACGTAGACGTCGGCGAGCGCCGCCAGACCCCTCGCGAGGTCGGGGTCGTTCTTCTTCTCCCCCTCCTCCCAGCGGGTGTTCTCGAGCAGCAGGACCTCGCCGTCGGCCAGGCTCGCGGCTTCGGCCTCGACCTCGGGACCGACGACGTCGGGCGCCAGCTTCACGGCGGCTCCGAGCAGCTCGCCCAGCCGCTTCGCGACCGGCGCCATCGAGAGCGACTCGTCGCGGCCCTTCGGCCTCCCGAGGTGCGAGCAGAGCACGATCCGCGCCCCGCGCTCCCGCAGCAGCTCGATCGTCGGCAGGGCAGCCCTGATCCGGGTGTCGTCGCCTACCTCGCCGTCGTGCAGCGGAACGTTGAGGTCGGCGCGCACCAGCACGGTGCGGCCGCCGACCTCGGCGTCGCGGACCGACGCCTTGCTGAATCCGGCCACAGGGCTATCCGGCTCGCCAGCTCTCGCCCGGCGCGGTCCTAGAGGACCTTGCCGGCGAGCTCGACGACCCGGTTGGAGTAACCCCACTCGTTGTCGTACCAGGTGACGATCTTCAGCATCGTGCCGCTCATGACCACGGTCAGAGCGGAGTCGAAGATCGACGAGTGCGGGTCGCTGATGATGTCCGTGGAGACGATCGGGTCCTCGGTGTAGGCCAGGATCCCCTTCATCTCGCCCTCGGCGGCGGCCTTGACGGCGGCGTTGATCTCCTCCGGCGTCGTCTCCTTCGAGACCTGACAGGTGAGATCGACGACCGACCCGGTGGCTACGGGCGCGCGCACGGCGAAGCCGCTGAGCTTGCCGTTGAGCTCCGGCAGCACCAGTCCGACGGCCTTCGCCGCGCCGGTCGAGGCCGGGATCAGGTTGAGGGCGGCGGCGCGGGCGCGGCGCAGGTCCTTGTGCGGCATGTCCTGCAGGCGCTGATCCGCGGTGTAGGCGTGGATCGTGGTCATCAGCCCGTGATCGATGCCGACCGTGTCGTTGATCACCTTCGCGACCGGTGCCAGGCAGTTGGTCGTGCAGGAGGCGTTGGAGATGATGTCGTGCTCGGCTGGGTCGTAGTCGTCGAAGTTGACGCCGAGCGCGACGGTGACGTCGGGATCGGGGGACGGCGCGGAGATGATGACCTTCTTGGCACCGCCGGCGAGGTGCTTGCCCGCGTCCTCGCGCTTCGTGAACAGACCGGTCGACTCGATGACGACGTCGACCCCGAGATCACCCCAGGGCAGGTCGGCGGGGTCGCGCTCGGAGAGCACCTTGATCTCCTTGCCGTCGACGGTGATCGACCCGTCGCCGGAGGTGACCTCACCCGGGAACCGGCCGAGGATCGAGTCGTACTTGAGCAGGTGCGCGTTCGTCTCCGGCGGGGTCAGGTCGTTGACCGCCACGAAGTCCAGATCGGCGCCCGCGGCGTGCGCCGCGCGGAACAGGTTGCGCCCGATCCTGCCGAAACCGTTGATGCCGACCTTGACTGCCACTTTGCCTCCTGGGTTGGGGTTGGAGAGAACGCGTGAGGAGAGCCGCGGGGCGTCCCGCGGTGAGGTTCCAGCTTATGGGGAGACCGCGGTCACGGGCATCGTGGGCCGATACGGATACGCGGCGTCCCGGGCAGCTGCTCCGCTTCGCTCAGCCGCGGCGAGGAGACCAGCTGAAGAACTTGACCGTGATCAGCACCCCCGCGACGCCCCATAGCGCCACGTTGAGGAGGTTCCCCCACTCGAACCCGGCGCCGACCGTGTTCGGGTCGAACACGGTCAGGCAGGACTGGAAGAAGTGCCGGATCGGGAAGTGGTCGGCGATGTTGAGGACGCCGTCGGGCAGCTCCGACTCGGGGACGAAGACGCCCGAGAGGAAGTAGAGCGGCAGGACGACGAAGTTCGTGATCGGCGGCGCCGCCTCCTCACTCGGGATGGCGCAGCTCAGCGCGAGGCCCAGGGAGCAGAACGAGAAGGTCCCGACGATGAGCGTCACGAGCAGGGCCGGGATCGTCTCTGTCGGGATCGGGACGCCATAGAGGAAGTGGCCGATGGCCGTAACGAGCACCACCATCACCAACGAGACGACGAACGCGTTGCAGACGCGCCCGCCGATGTAGGCCCAGGTGGGCAGCGGGGTGCCGCGGAGGCGCTTCAGGCGGCCGCTTTCGCGCATCTCGACGACGCGCATCGCGACGTTGACCAGCGTCGCGGAGACGACCGCGAGCGTGATGATCCCCGGCACGTAGTAGGTCGATGCCTTGATCCCGAGCCCGTCGATCTCGCCGTCGCCGAAGAGCGAGGCGAACAGGACGAGGAAGATGACCGGGAACATGACCGTGAAGAACACGGCCGGGGGCGAGCGCCAGAAGACCTTCTGCTCGTAGCGGAACTGGTGCAGGACGAGGGCGGGCGCGCTCACGGTCCTCCCTCCCCCCTCTCGCCGCCGGTCAGCTCCAGGTAGACGTCCTCGAGGCTCGGCTGAGCGACCTCGAGCCCCTCGAGCTGGAAGTCGTTGGCGAGCGCCCACGCGGTGAGCTGGTTGAGGCTTCGGGTCGGATCGGTCGTCCGCAGAACGACGAGGCCGCTCTCGCGCGACCACTCGCCCCCGACGCTCTCCTCGAGGCCGGCCCCGGCGCCGTTCGCCGGCGCTTCGAAGCTGACCCTCGTGGCGGCGTTGCGGCGGCCGCCGAGGTCGTCGGGTGTGCCGGTCGCGATGATCGCGCCCTCGGAGATGACCGCGACGTGGTCGGCAAGCGCCTGCGCCTCGTCCATGTAGTGGGTGGTGAGCATCACGGTCTTGCCGAGCTCACGCAGGCCCTCGATCACCTTCCAGGCCTGCCGACGGGCCGAGGGATCGAACCCCGTCGTCGGTTCGTCCAGGAAAAGCAGCTCCGCATCGCCGATCAGGGCGACCGCGACATCGAGCCGGCGCTGCTGGCCGCCCGAGAGCCTGCCCGCCCGTTCGTCGGCCTTCTCGGCGAGCCCGACGAGCCCGATCGTCTCCTCAACCGAACGGGGGCGCTCGTAGTAGCCGGCGTACATCTCCAGCGTCTCGCGGACGGTCAGGAGTCCCTCCATGCGGCACTCCTGGAGCACGAACCCGACCTTGGAGCGCCAGGCGCGATCGGCTCGAGCCGGGTCGACGCCGAGCACGCTGACCTCGCCGCCGTCGCGCTCGAGATAGCCCTCGAGGACGGAGACCGTCGTCGTCTTGCCGGCCCCGTTGGGACCGAGGAAGGCGAAGATCTCGCCCTCGGAGACCTCGAGATCGACCCCCTTGACCGCCTCCAGGTCCCCGTAGGAGACGCGCAGGCCGCTGACGCTGATTACCGGCTCGGGCACGACCGCCGATTATGAACGGGCGCCGCCGCCGGCCCGCTCCCCCGTCGGCGATGCCCCGGTCTTGTTGAGCTGCCGGTGGATGTCGCGGGCGAGCTTGCCGGGGATGCCCGGCACCGCCTCGAGCTCCTCGCGAGAGGCGTTGACGAAGCGCTCCGGTGAGCCGAAGTGGTTGAGCAGGGCGCGCTTGCGGGCGGGGCCGACGCCACGCAGGCCGTCGAGCACCGAACCCGTCATCGACTTGCCGCGCCGACGCCGGTGCAGGTCGAGAGCGAACCGGTGAGCCTCGTCGCGGACGCGCTGCAGGAGGCGCGAGGCCTCCGAATCAGCGGGGATCGGCAGCGGGTCGGATCGGCCCGGCACGTAGACCTCCTCCAGCCGCTTGGCGAGCGAGACGACCGTCGTCCCGCGCTCGATCAGCGGCGCCAGCGCCTTCGCCCCCGCCCCGAGCTGGCCCTTGCCGCCGTCGATCATGATCAGGCCGGGGAGGCTGGCGAAGCTCTCGTCGAGCTCGGCGTCGTGCGGCGAGCGCTCGCTCTCGCTCATGTAGCGGTCGAGGCGCCTCCTCAGCACCTCCTCCATCGACGCGAAGTCGTCGGGGCCGGACTCCTTCGAACGGCCACGGATGTTGAAGCGGCGGTAGTCGGACTTCTTCGGCGCGCCGCCCTCGAAGACGACCATGGAGGCGACGGTGTTCTCGGCGCCGAGGTTGGAGATGTCATAGCCCTCGATCCGGATCGGCACCTCGTCGAGACCGAGCGCCGCGGCGAGCTCGTCGAGGGCCGCCGTCCGCTGGCGGCGCTGGCGCTCACGGCGCAGGCCCTCCTGGGCGAGGGCGAGCTGCGCGTTGCGCTGAGCCAGCTCGCGCAGCCGGCGCTTGTCGCCACGCTCAGCGGCCCGGACTTCGACCGCGGTCCCACGCCGTTCCCCGATCGCCTCCGCGAGCAGCTCCGTGCTCCCCGATAACTCCGGGCCGACGACGACGAGCGGCGGCACCGCCGGAGAGGCCTCGTAGTACTGGGCGACGAACTGCTCGGCGACCTCGGTGATGTCGCGCTCCCCCTGGTTGTCGAGGTAGAAGCCCTGGCGTTCGGCGAGGACGCCGTCGCGAACCTGGAACACCTGCGCGTTCGCATCGGTCCCCTCGACGGCGACGCCGATCAGGTCCGCCGTCCCGACGCCCTCGCCGGCGACGCGCTGGCGCTCCATCAGCGAGCGGACGGCGGCGAGCCGGTCGCGGAACAGCGCAGCGCGCTCGAACTCCTGCGCCTCGGCCGCCTCGTCCATCTTCCCCTCGAGGTCCCGCTCGACGTCGCGATAGCGACCGGAGAGGAAGCGCCGGATCGCGTCGATGTTGCGGCGGTACTCCTCGGCATCGACGTAGCCGACGCAGGGGGCCCCGCAACGCTTGATGTAGTAGTCGAGGCAGGGGACGCCCGAGCGCCTGCCCGGCTCGGCGCCGACGCAGGTCCGGTACTGGAAGAGCTTGCCGAGCAGCTCGAGGGTCTCGCGAACCCGGCGGGCGTTCGCGTAGGGGCCGAAGTAGGCGCGGCTGGGGCGGTGGCGCTCGCGGGTGAAGTAGACCCGCGGGAACTCCTCGTCGAGGCTGATCCCGATGTAGGGGTAGGACTTGTCGTCGCGCAGCTTCACGTTGAGCACCGGGCGATGCCGCTTGATGAACTGCTGCTCGGCGATCAGCGCCTCGGCCTCGGTGTCGGTGACGAGGAAGTCGATCCGCTCGACTTCGTCGGCGAGCCTGCCGAGGGTCGAGCGGCTCGAGAAATGGGAGGCGACGCGCTTGCGGATCGACTTCGACTTGCCGACGTAGACGACCCTGTCGTCAGCGTCGTGGAAGACGTAGACACCGGGCGCGTCGGGCAGCCTCCGCCGCTGCTCCGCAATCGCATCGCGCCGCCGCTCACGCTCCTGCTCGGACATGCGTCAACTGTAGATAGGCGCCACCACGCACCCCGAAATAGACTCGTGCCGCCCGCCAACGCCACCGAGGAGAGGACCGGATGAGCCCCGAAACGCAGATCCCGACAGCCGCGCAGCCGACGCTGGAGACGATGCGACTGGAGATCGACGGCGATGTCGGGACGCTGACGCTCGATCGCCCCGACGACCTCAACGCGATGAGCCCGCAGATGATCGCCGAGTTCGCCGTGATTGCCCCGTGGCTGGCCGACCGGGCGCCGCTGCGTGCGCTGGTGATCACCGGCGCGGGCCGGGCGTTCTCGGCCGGCGGGGACGTCACCTGGTTTCGCAAGGGTCTCGAGGATCCCGACGCGGACCTGGTCGCCTCGGTGCGACAGGGCGCAGACGTCCTGCACCAGGCGATCGTCGACTTCAAGCGCATCCCCTATCCGGTGATCGCCGCGGTCAACGGGCCCGCCGCGGGAGCCGGCTTCTCGCTCGCGCTTATGTGCGACATCCGGATCGCCTCGGATGCAGCCTTCTTCGCGGTCGCCTACGGCCGGATCGGCGCCTCCCCCGACGGGGGCATGACCTACTTCCTGCCGCGTGTGATCGGGCCGGCGAAGGCCGCGGAGCTGATGCTCGAGGATCCGAACATGACCGCGGCCGATGCGCACGAGCGCGGGCTCGTCTCGCAGGTGGTGCCCGCCGACGAGCTGCTCGACGTCGCGCAGGAGAAGGCGCGAACCCTCGGGGCGAAGGCCCCTCACTACGTGCGGATGGCGAAGTCGCTGATCTGGCAGAGCCTCGACAACTCGCTTGCCGATCACCTCCAGCTCGAGCGCCACGGAATCGCCGACAGCATGGGGACCGAGGATCTGAAGCACGGTGTCCCCGCTTTCTTCGCCGGCGAGCAACCGGTGTTCGAGGGCCGCTGAACGTCGATTTCCGCCCCGGAGGGGGTCGCCGCCGCTAGAGTCGGCACGTACCCGCCACCGGAGGCCACCATGACCAAGAAGTTGCTGATCCCGCTCCTCGCCCTGACCCTCGCCGGGTCGCTCCTCGCCGCGTGCGGCGGCGACGACGATGGAGGCACCACGATCACTGAGCCGTCCTCGACGGAGGCGACCACCACCGGTGGTGGCTCGTCCGGCTCAGGTGGAACCGTCGCCTTCTCCGCGAGCTCCGGCATCGCCTACGACGAGACGGATGTCAGCGCCGACGCGGGCTCCGACACGATCACGTTCGAGAACGGCTCTGGCATCCCGCACGACGTGGTGATCGAGGACTCAGACGGCAACGAGGTCGCATCGACCGACGAGATCACCTCCGGCTCGACCGAGACGACCGCCGACCTCAAGGCCGGGACCTACACCTTCTACTGCTCCGTCGACAGCCACCGGGAGCAGGGCATGGAGGGCACCCTCACCGTCAAGTAGGACGGCTCGCCGACTGCATGGCGCTTTTTCCACCGATTGCGTGGAAAAGGCGCCACGCGTCTGCTCATGAGGCGCGGCCGCCTCGCGGCCAGCCCGCTGCTTGGCGCTTTTCCACGGATAGCGTGGAAAAGCGCCACGCGCTGGCGGGAGCGCGGCGTCCCCGGGGCCTCAGACGAGGGCGCGGCCGACCGAGTCGGCCACGCAGCACGGCTTCTCGTTGCCCTCGACCTCGAGGGTGAACCGGGTCACCTGCTGGAACCAGCCGTCGCCGAGCTCGTCGATCGAGACGACTTCGGCGCTCGCGCGCACGCGCGCGCCGGCGGGGACCGGAGCCGGGAAGCGGACCTTGTTCCAGCCGTAGTTGACGCCGAGCTTGACGCCGACGACGGAGAAGAGCTGCTTACGGAACCCGTCGATCAGCGACAGGGTCAGGTTGCCGTGGGCGATCGTGACGCCGTAGGGGCTCTCGGTCTTGGCGCGCTCGACGTCGACGTGGATCCACTGATCGTCCCCGGAGAGCCCGGCGAACAGGTCGATGTCCTCCTGGGTGACCTCGCGCCACTCGGTCGGGCCCACCGACTGCCCGATCAGCGCCTTGGCGCCCTCGAGCCCGTCGACTTCAACAAGTGCCATCGGCGGGCACCCTATTCGATGCCCCTGGTCGGGCGCTTGCGGCAGCACCGGCCCGGCAGGACGGGTCCCCGGCCCATCGAACAGAGCCACTGCGAGCCACGCCCGGCTCGAGATGCAGCCGATGTCGCTCAAGCGCGAGACCCACCTGCCCTACATGCCGGCCATCGACGGCCTGCGGGCCGTCGCCGTGCTCGCGGTGTTCCTCTTCCACGTCGGCGTCGCCTGGATGCCCGGCGGCTTCCTCGGGGTCGACGTCTTCTTCGTGATCAGCGGCTACCTGATCACCGCTCTGCTCGTCTCCGAGTTCAAGCGGCGCGGCTACATCGACGTGACGGCGTTCTGGTTGCGGCGGGCCCGGCGCCTGCTCCCCGCGGTCGCGGTCCTGATCGGCGTCGTCATGCTCATCGCCACCGTGGCGGCGCCCGCGGACGTGACCGGCCTCCGCGGCGACGCCGTCTTCTCCCTGATCTACGCCAACAACTGGCATCAGATCTTCACCGACCAGTCCTACGTCGAGGCATTCGGGCGACCGTCTCTCTTCCGCCATCTCTGGTCGCTCTCGGTCGAGGAGCAGTTCTATCTCCTGTGGCCGCTGATCTGCGCCGCAGGCCTGACCCAGCTCGGCCGCCGCGGTCTGCTGGCCGTCGTGATCGCCGGGATCATCGGCTCGACCGCCCTGATGGGCGCGCTTCACGACCCCACCGTCGCCGACGGCGCGCGGGCCTTCTTCGGGACCGACACCCGAGCGGCGGCCCTGCTCGTCGGCGTCGCGCTGGCGCTCGTCTGGCATCCGGCGGAGCTGCGCTGGCGCGAGAGCCGCCGCGCGGGCCTCGTCCTCGACGGGCTGGCCCTGCTCGCGTTCTGCCTGCTCCTTCACGAGCTGCTGACGGCACACGACTACGACCCGGCGCTCTACGAAGGCGGCGGCTTCCTCCGGGTCGCGCTCTGGACCGCGGTGCTCATCGCCGCCTTCGCTCACCCGGCCTCCCGGATCGGCTGGCCCCTGGCGCGGCCTCTGCTGCTCTGGCTCGGCGTCCGCTCCTACGGCTTCTACCTCTGGCACTGGCCGGTGATCGCGCTGACCCGGCCGGGCGTCGACGTCCCAGTAGACGGGACGCCCCTGATCCTGCTCCAGCTCGCGGCTACCCTCGTGCTCGCCGAGCTCTCCTACCGCTTCGTAGAGCAGCCGTTCCGCCGCCGCAGCGGCAGCCCGACCGCCCCGGACTGGCTCCCCCGGGCGCGCCCGGCCCTCGCGCTCGCGGTCGTCCTCGCCGTCGTCGTCGCCGGCTGGAGTGGCATCGCGGCGAGCGGCGGTGGCACGGTGGCGAGCGCCTCCGCCCCGGGCGGTGGACCGACGCTGATCGTCCGCGGCGGCGGCTCCGGTCAGGCCCACCCCAGTACCGCGACCTCACCCGGTCTGCTCGGCCCCCCGCGCGGCGCGGTGGCCGCGGCGGAGGAACGCGCCAAGCGTCGCGCCGCAGCCGCGGCGGCGCGCGGCAACGTGCCGGTGTTCGCCGTCGGCGACTCCGTGATGAAGGCCTCCGCACTGGCCCTCGCGGACGAGATCGGCGGCAAGGTCGTCGTCAACGCCGAGGAGGGACGAGCCCCCGTCGCCTTCCCCGGAGTGATCGCCGCCCACGGGGGCTCGAAGGGCCTCCCCGACGACGTCGTCGTGCAGATGGGCAACAACGGCCCGATCTACAGCGACGATGTCGAAGCGCTCAGGTCCGCCCTCGACGGCGTTGACCACGTCTACCTCGTCAACGTCGAGGTTCCCCGCTCCTGGGAGGGCGAGGTCAACGACGCGCTCGAGGAGGCCGTGAAGTCTTGGCCGCAGGCGCAGATCGTCGACTGGCGCGACGCCATCGACGACCACCTCGACCGCACCTACGACGGCATCCACCCCGATGCCGAGGGCGCGAAGATCTACGCGGGCCTCGTCCTCGACGCCCTCCGACAGACGGGAGCCCGACCGGAGCCGAAGCACGGCGGCAAGTAGGAGGGCCGCGGGCCGGGGCGGTTCCGCGGAACCGGGACGCCCGTTTCCCCTTTCGTCGACGCCGGCCTCAGGCCGGCGCGCGCCATCACGCCACCAACCGCACCTCGAGCGCCGGGGGTGGAGCGGCCAAGGCACCGGCGCCGTCGAGCATCGCCATGATCTTCGCCACATAGGCCTGGGTCTCCGGGTACGGCGGGATGCAGTTACAGGAGCCGACCGCGCCGGGACCCGCGTTGTAGGCGGCGAGGGCCAACTCGGGTGAGCCGAACTGCCGCAGCAGGTCGCTCATCAGGTGAGCCTGGGCGTCGATCGAGGCGACCGGGTCGTAGGGATCGTCGAGCCCGTAGGCGGCCGCGGTCGACGGCATGAACTGCGCGATCCCCTGCGCACCGGCCGACGATCCCGCGTTCGGGTTGAAGTTCGATTCAGCGAAGAGCTGGGCGGCGAGCAGCGCAGCGGAGACGTTCCAGCGCGCCGCCGAGCTGAGGAGCGGCTCTCGGTAGGCGCCCGGGACGAACGCCGGCAGCCCCTGATCGCTCCCGCCCTTGCCGTCGGCCTTGGCCAGAGCCCCGTCCTCGCCGACCCGCTCCCCCGCCGCCGAGCACGGCGCCGGCCCGGCGGTGAACCCGTAATGCCACGCCTCCCAGCTGTAGCGCTGCGTGAAGCCGAAGCGCGAGGCGTTCGCCGCCAGCCAGCCGTAGGCGGCGGGGGAACCGAGGTCGAGCTCGGTCCCGCAGCGGTGCAGCGATGTGCCGGGAGGCGCGACCCAACGCGGGTCGGGATGCTGGTTCCAGAGGGCCTGCTGCTCGGCGTCGGAGCGGAACGCCGAGTTGATGATCAGGGAGACGCCGTCAGCGGCCGCGGCCGCGGCCATCCGGTCGAACGCCGCGGCCACGTCGGGGCGCATCGGCTTGCCCTGGCGGTAGGCCAACGGCCCCGAGTAGCCGCCGCCGCTCGCCATCGCCGGCTGGGAGGTCGTTCCGCCCGGGGTCGCCGGTGGGGTCACCTCGGCCTCGGCGGAGACCTCGGTTGTCGCATTCTCGTCCGCATCGCCCCGCGCGTCCGTCTCGACCGCGGCAGCGATCTTCACCCTCACCTGAAGCGGCCCCATCGACCTGCCGTCCGGGAACCGGACCGAGGCCAGATCGGAATCGACTCCGTTCTCCTCCGCCCCATCCTGGGCGGCCGCCTCGGCGCGCATCATGTACTGGGAGCGCTCGAGATGCTCGGGGTTGACACGACCGTCGGGAAGCCGGGAGGGGACGAACAGTCGCGGGAAGTCATCCCGCATCGAGCGCGCGGCGGAGAGCGCAGCGAGATCGGCGGCCCGCTGCAGCCGCCCCTTCGCGGTTGCGGCGCCCCCGATCGCCACCAGGATCAGGGCGAGCGACACGACCAGCGCGGCGACCCCCAGCACGGCCGGGAGGGCTTGCCCGCCTTCCGCGCCGAGTAGTCGGCCCGTCGGCCGTCGCCCGGACCTCTCGCGGCCGGGCGCCAGCGCCGCTGCGAATCGGGCAGCGCGTCGTCCCGTCTCGCCGCCGGGTTCGAGGCCCGCGAGCGCCCGGCGGCCCGGGATCGCGCCGATCGGGCACGTCCACGCCTTCACCGGGATCCGCTCGTCGAGCAGCTCTCCGACCAGAAGGGCGAGGAGCGAACGCTCGCTGCCGGGAGCCGCCCGGACCAGCGCGGCGCGCCCACCGCCGGGGGCCGCGGCGAGCACGGCGCGGAAATGCACCGGGTCGCACACGCACATGACCAGCGGCGCGGGTATCTCAGGCTCGCCGAGGCGAGCGACGACCGACGCGGCATCGGATCCCGCATCGCCCGGAACCGCGAAGCAGACCCGGCCGCGGGCCGCGGCGCGGAGATCCAAAGTGGCGGCGGCACCCTCCAGCCGCCGTGCGGCCGTCGACGCGAGCAGCGTCCCTCGCGGTGGGCGCGGCGAGCGCCTCAGATCGAGGATCAGCGCGCCCTCCGCCCCCGGATCGGTCGTGGTCGCCGCAACGGCCACCGCGGCGGCAACGGTGTCAGCGCCGGCCGCGTCGCCGGCCGTCGTGCAGGCGATCAGCCGCGAGCCGCTCACGACCCGTCCTCCGACGGGCGCGCGAAGGCGTCGGAGGAGACCCCGAGGTGGCCGGATAGCCCAGGGAGAAGCGCCGGGGGCTCAAGCTCGATCTCGACCTTCCCGCCCTCGCTCTCGACGTCGGTCCGGCTCTCGGCCCACCCCGGCAGACCGGCGCGCGCCGCCTCTTCCGGATCACGCCCATCGGCCACCGCGATGGCCCCCGCCTCGGCGGCGCCGTCGGCGAGCGACTGCGCGTAGCCGACGGCGAGTAGCTGCAGGGCGATCATCGCCGCCAGAAGCAGCAGCGGGATGCCGGCGATCAGCTCGAGCTGCGCCTGCCCGGCCGCGTCGCCTGCCGAGCATCGTCCCCGCCGCTCAGCCATCGTCGATCCCGTCGTCGGGGGCGAGCTGCGCCGTGCCCGTGACGTCGATCACCGGCAGGAACGGCAGCGCCCGGGGCGCTTCGACCTCGACCTCGGCGCGGTCGCCCCGCGCGGATATCTCAGCCCGCTCGCGGAACGATGAAGGGAGTGCCGCCCGGGCGGCGTCGGCGGGGTCCGAGCCCGTGTAGGAGGCACGGGCTGCCGCCCGGGCGGCGTTGGCGGCGGAGAGAGCGGCGTGGCCCGCGAGCACGAACTGCACCATCGCGAGCGCGAGGATCACGAGGCCCGGGACGACGGCCACGAAGGAGACCGAAGCCTGTCCCGCTTCCTCCTCGATCGTCGCTCGTGCGCCCAATGCGGCCATGCCGCGAAGCTAGGCGCGCTCGCGTCACGCGTGGGAGACGCCGTGTGCCGATTCAGTCACGAACCGGGAACGATTCAGAGTGCGCTCACCACGACCGAGGGGGCGAGCGCGCCGCGCGATGGTCGCCGTCGGCTACCCGACCACCCGGAACCGCGCCGACACCTTCTCCGACTTCTGGTTGGCGGAGTCGATGGCGCGGGCGATCAGCCGGTAGCGGCGCGGCTTGAACGTGCGCTCGGCGAGCTTGCCGCTGAAGGGGACGGTGCTCGATCCGGCGGGAAGGTTGCGGCTGAAGGAGCGCGGGCGGCTCGGCGGCGGCGGCGGTCCCCCGGCCTTGCCGGGCTTGGCGTTCTTGACCCTGAAGCTGACGAGGGCGGGCTCGGAGAGGGTTATCTCGATCGTCGCGCCCTTGGCCGCCCGGCGCTGGAGGTCCGTCGGCTTGCCGGAGGGGGTGAAGCTCTTGGGGGTGACCTTGAGCGCGGTGATGCCGGGTGCCTGGTCGGTGAAGGAGGCGCTGACGCTTCGGACTTGGTCCATCGTCACCGCGCAGGTGGTCTCGGTGCCCGAGCAGCCGCCGCCGCTCCAGCCGTCGAAGCTCGATCCGGTCCCCTCGTCGGGTACGGCCGTGAGGGTGATCTCGGTGCCGTAGCCGTAGGAGGCGGAGCAGCTCGCGTGGGACCCGGAGCCGCAGTCGATTCCCGCAGGGGTGGAGGCGACGTAGCCGACGCCGGTGCCGGAGGTCGCCACGTCGAGCGGCGCCTTTAGCGCCGCCGACTGGCCGGCGTCGCCGCAGGCGGTCGAGGAGGCCTCGTTGTTGGCGTCGCCGGAGTAGGAGGCGATCCAGCGGTAGGTGCCCGGCGCGGTCGGGGTGAAGGGGTCGGAGTCGACGTCGCCGTTGCCACTGACCGGCTGGCTGTCGGTGAAGACGGGGGTGTCAGAACAGGTGTCGTCCCCGGGGCCATAGGCATCGAAGGTGATCGAGCCGGTCGGCGAGTCGCCGTCGCTCAGCGTCGCCGAGTCGTGGAGCGCGGTCCCGAGATCGCCGCCCGCCGACGCCGTGCCGCTGAGCGAGGTCATCGCCTTCGCGATCTCGATCGAGAAGCCCTGGGTAGCGTCGGGCCCGAACATGCCGTTCGTGGCGGTGATCTGGCCCGTGAAGGTGCCGGCGTCAGTCGGGGTGCCGCTGATCTCGCCGCTCACGGGATCGAGCTGGAGGCCGTCGGGGAGGGCCCCTCCGGCGACCGCGAAGGTGGCCGTCGGGCCCCCGGCGGGCCCGGCGGTGACGGTGTGGGAATAGGAAGTTCCGATCGCGCCGTCGGGGGGAGCGGAGCTCGTGAAGGTCGGCGGGCCTCCGAGCTTGTTGCCGTTGCTGCCCCAGCAGGCGATGTAGCCGTCGGCCTTGGTCCCGCAGGTGCGCCTTTCGCCGGCGCTGATCTGGGTGAAGGTGCCGGCGGGGACGTTGTTGAGCTGGCCGTAACCGTTGTTGCCCCAGCAGGTGAGAGTGCCCTCGCCCTTGATCCCACAGGCGTGGAGGGCGCCGGTGCCGATCTGGAAGAAGGTGCCGGAGGGGATGTTGCTGAGTTGGCCGGAGCCGTTGTCACCCCAGCAGGCGAGGGAGCCGTCGGCCCTGATGCCGCAGGTGTGGCGGGCGCCGGCGCCGATCTGGTTGAAGGTGCCGGAGGGGACGTTGTCGAGCTGGTTGAAGAAGTTGTTGCCCCAGCAGGCGAGGGTGCCGTCGGCCTTGACGCCGCAGGTGTGGTGGGAGCCCGCGCTGATCCGGGTGAAGGTGCCGGAGGGGACGTTCAGCTGGTTGCTGGCGTTGTTGCCCCAGCAGGCGAGGGAGCCGTCGGCCCGGATGCCGCAGGTGTGGTAGTCGCCGACGCTGATCTCGGTGAACTCGCCACTGGGGATGTTGTCGAGCTGACCGACGGAGTTGTTACCCCAGCAGGCGAGGGTGCCGTCGGTCTTGATGCCGCAGGAGTGGTACAGGCCGGTGACGTGCTGAACAAGCGGCTCCTGCCTTCGGGCCGCGTCGAGTTCCATCCCTGCAGCGAGTATCTCGGCGACGGCTCCTTCGTCTCGCGCATCTCCGGACAGCGCCACCTGGCCCGGCCCGGGTGCCGGATCGTCGACGCCGGATACCTCGCTCCCGAAATCCCCGCCACGACCCCGCCGCCCTTCGCCGTCTCCGAGGGCGCGCGGGTGATACCGGTCGGCGAGCTGCCGGAGCTGGAGGAGGCGCCACCGGAGTTCGTCGTCGTCGGGGCCGGGAAGACGGCGACCGACGCCTGCGTGTGGCTGCTGGACAACGGAGTCGAGCCGGACGCGATCAGCTGGGTGCGCCCTCGCGAGCCGTGGATGCTCAACCGGGCCGTGATCCAACCGGACCCCGCGGCCTTCATCGGCGCCGGCGCGGACATCATGGAGGCGGCGATCGCGGCCTCCTCCGCGGACGACCTCTTCCTGCGGCTGGAAGCCGCCGGCGTGATGCTGCGCATCGACCGCTCGAGGGTGCCGACCATGGCGAAGACGCCGACGCTCGCCCAATGGGAGCTCGACCTCCTGCGCAGCATCGAGCGGGTGGTCCGGATGGGCCACATCCGCGGCGTCGAGCCGGGGCGCATCTCGCTCGCGGACGGCGACGTCGCGATCCACCGCGACGCAGCCGTCGTCCACTGCGCCGCCGCCGGGTTCCTGTACCCGCCGCTGGTCCCCATATGGAGCGACGAGGCGATCACGATCCAGCCCGTGCGGGCGGGATTCCCGTGCTTCGGCGCCGCGCTGATCGGTTACGCCGAGGCCACCCGAGACACCGATGAGGACAAGAACCGCGTGTGCCACCCCTCCCCCCTCTCGGACACTCCCGCCGACTGGATGGTGATGCAGGTCATCGGCGGGCGCGCGGCCCAGGCCTTCAACGCCGAGCCCGACATCAGGGAATGGGCCGGCGGCGTGGCTCTCAACCCCTCCCGCATCCCTCCGGAGCGGGCCGGCGACGCTGATGTCACCGAAGCCGATCAGCGCTTTCGGGCCACCGTCGAGGGTGGAATCGAGGCGATGGCCGCGCTCGCGGGCATGGGCCCCGGCGACTGGACCTGACCCCCCCCCGGGGGGGGCGACCCGGCGCTCAGATCGACTGCGCTTCGCGCCAGGTGGTGAAGATCAGCCAGGCGCTGACGCCGACGATCAGCAGCCAGGCGACGGTTCCGGCGCCGCTGTCGAAGAGCTCGTCGGTCCCGGCGATCATCAGCGCGATGGCGCCGAGGCCGCCGTAGACGATCCCCCGCTGCCGGTCGGTCATCGCGTCACGCGTGAGGCTGCTCTCCTTCCAGAAGCGGACGAGCAGCAACGCGATGGCCCCGAGGAAGAGCAGCGAGAGAGCGGTGAGGATCCCGTCGGCGACGTTGCCACCGGAGGGGAGCACGGTGAGGATCAGCGCGAGCAGGGCGATGATCGCGATGTTGCGGGCGGCGATCACGGTGACCCAATGGTACGGCCGCCGCTGCTCCGCGCGACCCGCCGCAGCGTCTAGCCGTTGATCATCACGTAGAGGCCGACCGCGATCGAGGCGGCGACCACCAGAGACCCGACCAAGGCCAGAACCGCCGCCATCGCCGCGACGCCATAGCGCTCGTCGCGCTGCGCTTCGGCGAAGGTGGCGGCGCCGTAGATCGCGGTCGAGGCCGCGAGCGTCACGACGAGAGCGGCCACGAGCGACGCGACGGCCGCGTCGAGCAGCGCCTCCCAGTCGACGACGGTCGCCACCGCGATCACGATCGGCCCCCTGTCGGAGCGAGCGGCCCGCTCATACCTGCGGCACCGGCTGTCCGGCCCTGATCCGGCGCGCGAACAGCGCCAGGCCCAGTCCAATCGCCATCACCGAGACGAGCAGCGGCCCAACGGCCCCGTTCCCGAAGATGCTCGTGAAGCCGTAGGCGGCGGCGCCGATCGCCGCCGCGGCGGGCAGCGTCAGCACCCAGGCGACCACGAGATTGCCCGCTACTCCCCAGCGCACCGCCGAGACGCGCTTGCCGGCGCCGGCACCCATCACCCCGCCGGCGATCACCTGGGTCGTGGAGAGCGGGTAGCCGAAGTGCGAGGAGGCGAGGATCACCGCCGCCCCGGCCCCCTGCGCCGAGAAGCCCTGGGCGGAGTCCATCTTGATGATCCGCGTGCCCATCGTCCGGATGATCCGCCAGCCCCCGGTGTAGGTCCCGAGCGAGATGGCGGTCGCGGAGGCGACGATCACCCAGGTCGGAACCTCGAAGTCGGTGGCCGAGAGGTTGCCGTTGGCGATCAGCGCGAGTGTGATCACGCCCATCGTCTTCTGCGCGTCGTTGGTGCCGTGAGCGAGCGCGAGCATGCCACCGGAGGCGATCTGCCCGAGTCGGAACCCGCGCGCGGCGGGTCCCGGGCGAAGCCGTCCGCACGTCCAGTAGGCGATGGTGATCGCAAGCACGCCGATAACGAAGGCGATCACCGGCGCCAGGATCGCCGGGATCAGCACCTTTCCGAGCACGCCCTCGCCGATCACCGCGGAGGTGCCGACGGCGGCGAGGGCGGCGCCGACCATGCCGCCGATCAGCGCGTGCGAGGAGCTCGACGGCAGCCCGAAGTACCAGGTGATCAGGTTCCAGGAGATCGCCCCGACGAGCCCCGCGAAGATCACGGTCGTCGTGATCGCGGTCGCCTGGACGACATCCTGGGCGACCGTCGCCGCCACCTGGATCGAGATGAAGGCGCCGGCGAAGTTGAGGACCGCCGCCATCGCGACCGCGACCCGGGGCGTCAGCGCGTGGGTCGAGATCGACGTCGCGACGACGTTGGCGGTGTCGTGGAAGCCGTTTGTGAAGTCGAAGGCCAGCGCCGCGAAGACGACGATGACGAGAACGATGTCGCTATCCACCTTGGGTTCCCGAGCCTCGGTGAACCGCTCGAGGGGCCGGCGCGGCCATCACGCGTTCTTGATCGCGACGCCCTCGATGATGTGGGCCGCAGTCTCGGTCGCGTCGATCGCCTTCTCGAGCACGGCGAAGATGTCCTTCCAGCGGATCACGACCATCGGGTCGATCCCGTTCGCGAACAGCGAGGCGACGGCATCCCGGGAGATCCGGTCCCCATCGTTCTCGAGCCGGTGGATCTCAATCAGGTGCCGGTCGAGATCCTTGAATCCTCGCAACCCCGCAAGCGCCTCCTGCAGCTCCGCGCAGCACCCGACGAGCACCTCCGCAAGCGCCAGGGACTGCTGCATCGGCGCCTCGATCTGGTAGAGCCCGAGGAAGTCGCCGGCCTCCTCGACGTAGTCGACGACGTCGTCGACCTGGGTCGCGAGCCCGTAGATGTCCTCGCGGTCGAACGGCGTCACGAAGGTCGAGTTGAGGCGATGGATGATGTCGTGGGTGATCCGGTCGCCCTCCTGCTCGGACTTGAGGATCTCCCGGTTCAGGCTCTCGCTGCCATCGGGCCACTTCTCGAGCATCTCGCGCAGCAACTCCGCCGAGCGCAGCGCGTTGCGGCCCGCCTCGGCGAGCAGGTCGAAGAAGACGCGATCCTTGGGCGCGAAGGAAAGGCTGACCACGGGCGCAATATCGCAGTTCCGGGCGGCGGGGTGCCCTTCAGGTCTCCAGATACGCCGCGACCTCGGCGGCGAGGCGCTCGGCGGCGTGGCCGTCCCAGAGCGGCGGCGGCTCCGACGAGCCCTCTCCCCGCTGGGCGATAAGCGCCGGGATCTCGGCGATCCGCGCCGGATCGAGACCGAGCAGAACATTCGAACCGGCTTCGATCGTTATCGGTCGCTCGGTGTTGTCGCGGAGCGTGAAGCACGGCACCCCGAGGTAGGAGGTCTCCTCCTGGACACCCCCGGAATCGGTCAGGACGGCGCGCGCGTCGGCCTCCAGGGAGAGGAAGTCGAGATAGCCCACGGGCTCGATCAGGTGGAGCCCGCCGGGCAGATCGGCCGCTGCGTCGCCGAGCCGCGCGCGCGTCCGCGGGTGGACCGGGAAGAGAACGGGCATCTCAGCGGCGATCGCGCTCAACTCGGAGATCGCGGACCCGAGCAGCTCGCCGTCCACCAGCGCCGGCCGATGCAGCGTGACCAGCAGGTAGGAGCCCGGCTCGACCCCATGCTCCCCGCAGGCCCGGCGCCCGCGGAACCGGTCCTGCAGCGCCACCAGCGAGTCGATCATCGTGTTACCGACGAGCTTCACGCGCTCGCCGCTGATGCCCTCGTGCTCGAGGTTCGTGAGCGCCTCCGGCGAGTGGGTGAACAGGAGGTCGGAGATCTGGTCGGTGAGGACGCGGTTGACCTCTTCGGGCATCGTCCGGTCGAAGGAGCGCAGGCCCGACTCGACGTGGGCGATCGGCACCTGCATGTGCGCGCACGCGAGCGCCGCCGCAAGCGTGGAGTTGACGTCGCCGGGAACGATCACCAGGTCGGGGTCCTCGGCCTCGATCACCGGGGCGATCGCCGTCAGGACCCTCGCCAACATCTCCGCGTGCGTGCCGGAGCCGACGCCGAGCATGTGGTCGGGGGCCGGCACCCCGAGCTCCTCGAGGAAGATCTCCGACATCATCCGGTCGTAGTGCTGGCCGGTGTGGACCAGCGCGTGCCTGCCGTCGGGATCGATCTCGCGCAGCGCGGCGACGACCGGCGCCATCTTGACGAAGTTCGGGCGCGTGCCGACGACGTGGAGTAGCCGCATCCGCTCGCCTCGGTCAGCCCACCGCGCCGCTAGGCGAGCGCGTCGATCCGGGTCGCCAGGTCGAAGTCGGCGGCGGTGAGCCCACCCTCGGAATGGGTCGTGATCCGCACCGTCACGGTGTCCCAGGAGACCTCGAGGTCGGGATGGTGCCCCATCTCCTCCGCCGGCCCGACGATCGCATCGACGAACCCGACCGACCCGACGAAGTCGCCGCGGTCGAACTCACGGACGATCGCGTCGCCCTCGCGGCGCCATCCCTCCCCGAGCCCGCCGAGCCGCTCCTCGATCTCCGCCTCCTCCAACGCCATGTGCGCGATCCGTTATACCGCCCGGCATGCGGATCGCGAGCCTCGTGCCCTCGGCGACCGAGCTCCTCTTCGCGCTCGGCCTCGGCGACGACGTCGTCGCCGTCACGCACGAGTGCGACTGGCCGCCGGGGCCGGATGGGGTCGAGCGTCTGCCGCGTCTGACCCGGAGCGCGATCCCCGCCGGGCTCGAGCCCGCCGATATCGACGCCGCCGTGCGCGAGCGGGTCGGCGCCGGGCTCTCGCTCTACGAGCTCGATGCCGGCGCCCTGGCCGAGCTCGAGCCGGAGCTGATCGTCACCCAGCAGGTCTGCGAGGTCTGCGCGGTATCCAGCGACGACGTCCGCGCGGTCGCGGCCGAGCTCCCGGGCAACCCGCCCGTGCTCTCGCTCGATCCCTCGACGCTCGCCGACGTACTGGATGACTGCGTGAAGCTGGGCGCAGCGGCGGGGATCCCGGCCCGCGGGGCTGAGCTGCGGGCCGAGCTCGCGGATCGAATCGAGGCTGTGCGGGAGGCGACCGCGTCAGCGCCGCCGGTCCGGACCCTGGCGCTGGAGTGGCTCGACCCGCCGTTCACGGGCGGTCACTGGATCCCGGAGATGATCGACGCCGCCGGCGGCATCGACGCGCTCGGGACCGAACCGGGGGCGCGCTCGCGCGACCTGAGCTGGCACGAGGTCGGCGCGAGCTCGCCTGACGTCGTGGCCGTGATGCCGTGCGGCCTCCACGCTGAGGAGGCGGAGCGTGAGGCGCGGAGGCATCGGGCCGACCTCGAGGCCCTCGGGGCGGAGGCGATCCACGCGGTCGACGCGGCGAGCTCCTTCTCGCGACCCGGCCCGCGCCTGGCCGACGGCGTCGAGCTCCTCGGCCACCTGCTGCACCCACGGTTGATCGGCGCGCCCGCCGGCCTCGAGTCCAGGCGGATCGCCTGAGCCCGAGGCCGGGTTCGCGTTTCAGCTGGAGCTGTCGTTCCCGCCGGAGCCGCTGCCGGATCCGCTGGAGCCGCCGGATCCACCGGAGCTGCCGCCGGAGCTACCCGGGCCGTCGGGTGTCGGCACCGCACCGGGGGGCATGCCGCCTCCGGGAATCTCGCCGCCGCTCGAGGGCGGCCCGCCCGAGCCGGACTGGCCGTAGCTGCCACCGGGGCCGCTGGGCATGCCCTGGGTGCCGCCGCCGAACTCCTGCTGGCCGAAGGACCCGCTGGGGCCGCCCGGGGGGCCGCCGTGGTCGTCGCCGGCCGTCGAGCGGCCGATCGCGAACGAGGCCCCGGCGATGACGAGCGCCAACACCACGGCGCCGACGATCGCCATCGGGCGGCTCACCGTGAAGGTGTAGGTGCGCGGCTCCTGCGGGAGCTCCTCGGTCGTCTCTTCCGTCTGCTCTTCCATCGTTTCCTTCCTCTCGTGGATGCTCACCCGAGGATGGGCCGCCTACCTGAGCGGAACATCTGCGGCAGCTGAGATTTCCCTGAGCGTGCGGGGCGCTGGGGCGCTGGGGCCTGGACACGCGATTCGGAGCCAGACAGCTTCGGCGGCTGAGCCGCCGGCCGGCTAGAAGCCGATGCCCGCCGTCGCGACGACGATCGCGGCGACGAAGCAGACCACGCCGAGGGCGGCCATCGAGGCCAGCTCGACCGGAAGCGTCTCGCGGCCGGCCATCCGACGCTCCGCGAAGACCACGAGCATGCCGCCGAGGAAGCCACCGACGAGTCCACCGAGATGCCCGCCGATGCTGATCCCCGAGACGCTGAAGGTGAAGACGAGGTTGAGGACGAGCCAGAAGCCGAGCGTCTGCACGACCTGGGTGAAGCCGCGCTGGCGGGCGATCAGGATCGTCGCCAGGAAGAGCCCGTAGACGGCGCCCGAGGCGCCGATCGTGAAGGTCTGGGGATCGCTGAGAAGGAGCGCGCCCACCGAGCCGGCCAGCAACGAGACGAGGTAGACGGCGACGAACCGGGCGCTGCCGATCGCCGGCTCGAGCACCTGGCCGAGGATGTAGAGGGCGAACATGTTGAGGCCGAGGTGGAAGATGCCCTGGTGCAGAAAGCCGGAGGTGATCACCCGCCACCACTCACCGCCGCCGGTCTCGATGACCACCCCTCCCCCGCCGCAGAGACCGCCGTCGCCGATCGCGTTCCCGCACAGGGCGCCGTCAGCGAAGACACGGCCGCCGGTCGACCCGACCCCGCCCGAGCCCCCCACGACCTCGAACAGGTAGACGACCACGTTGATCGCGATCAGGACCATCGTCGCCGTCGCCGCTCCGGAGCCGACCGCGCCGTAGTTGACCTGCTTGACCTGCGTCTTCTCCCCCGCGCATTCGGGGCAACGCATCCCGACCGACGTCGGCGTCATGCAGTCGGGGCAGATCGGCCTTCCGCAGCGCGAGCAGGCGACACCGGTCTCGCGGTCGGGGTGTCGGTAGCAGGTGGCCGTGGGCATCGCGTGAGCCTAGAACACGCGCCTGCGCGGTCCTCCGGGGCCGTCGTGCCGGCGGGCGGGCGGTTCAGTCGAGCCGGGCGGTCATCAGCGGCGGCTCACTGGGCGTCTCGCTGCCCCCGCGCGGCTCACGGGTGACCATCACCGCCGCAGCGCCGTCGAGGCCCGACGGGATCGAGACGACGCCGCTCCCGTCGTCGGCCACCACGAAGACCGAGGACGGATGCACGCCCCCGTCGCGGTCCTGGATCCAGGCCTGGTAGACGTCGCCGCCGTGGGTCGGGGGCATGCCGCTTACCCGCAGGGAGCCGTGGTCGCCCTCGACCTCCAGCGCTCCCGAGGAATCCACGCCCTTCGCCGCCTGGGCTGACACCGTGCGCGTCCCGTCGCCGG
Source organism: Thermoleophilales bacterium (assembly GCA_020636895.1). Lineage (GTDB taxonomy): Bacteria > Actinomycetota > Thermoleophilia > Solirubrobacterales > 70-9 > RHKX01. The sequence goes on from JACJWZ010000001.1 coordinate 1,586,051, forward strand.
GGTCGCCGCCGCTGTCGTGGAGCTGGTAGCCGACGACGCCCGCCACGAGGACGAGGGCGGCGGCCAGACCGGCGAGAGCAGGACGCATGCTGAAGCCTCCGAGGAAGCTCGGCAGGCGCCGTACCCGAGTCTCGGGCGCAGGTTCGGGCGCGGTCGTCTCGCGCGGCACCTCCGCTTCGGAGTCCACCACGGACAGCAGCCTGTCCCGCAGCTGCGGCGGCGCGGGGAGCTGCTCGACGTCCTGGGGGATCTGATCGACCGCGACCGTGAGCCAGCGGAGCTGCTCGCGGCAGGCCTCGCAACCCTCGAGATGGGCTTCGAAAATCTCCGCTTCGCGAGGAGGCAGCGCGTCGAGCGCGTAGGCGGCGACGTCGTCCTGCCAGCGGTCGCGATGTTCGCTTGCGTCTCTCACGTTCCCTCCAGAGCCGCCTCGGGCCCGATCGCCTCCGCAAGCTGCACCCGGATCTTCTCCAGGCCCAGCCGCATCCTTCCTTTCACCGTGCCGAGCGGCATGCCGAGCATGTCGGCGATCTCGGAATGGCTGAAGCCGCCGAAGTAGGCGAGCCGGATCACCTGCGACTGGTCGTCGGGGAGCGTCCCCAGGGCTCCCTGCAGCTCGCGGGAGGTCTCGCGCCGCAGCGCCTCCGCGTCGGTTCGCTCCTCGGCCTCCCTCGCCTCGAGAAGCATCTCGTCGTCGTGGTCGAGCTTCGGGGCGCTCCCCGAGCCGCGGCGAAGCGCGTCGATGGCGCGGTTGCGGACGACGCTGAGCACCCAGGAGCGGACGCTGCCGCGGGCCCGGTCATAGCGGGCGTTGCTGCGCCAGATCGAGAGGAAAGCTTCCTGGGCGACGTCCTCGGCGCCGTTGCGGTCGCCGACGATCCGGTAGGCCAGCGAGTAGGCGGCGGCGCCGTGGCGGTCGTAGAGAACCTCGAAGGCGGCGGCCACCTTGGCGTCGACGACCGCCATCAGCTCCTCGTCGGCAAGCCGCTCAAGGCGCGCCGGATCGGTCTCGACACTTCCGTCCATCGGTTCCACATACGCTTACCCCCCGGGATCGGATCATCAACGGGGCACGGATCTTGGACGCAAGCGCGGAGAGCAACGAGGACGGCGGGGAGCCGGCTGGGAAGGGTGGCGAGAGGACGGCGAGATCGCGCCGCTCCGACTCCGCCGCGAGATCCCGTGCCCGCGACGAGAAGCAGCGGGGGATCAGCCGCAAGCGCCCCGACCCCGCTCGAAGGGACGAGCGCCGTCCCGGCGGCCCGGGGCCCGCGCGGCTCTACGCGCTGCTCGCGGGGGCATTCCTGGCGATGCTCGGCGTCCTCGGGTTCTTCTACGACGCGACCTTCGGCACCGGCGAGTCCCTCACCAGCGACGACCTCGCCGGCATCCTCATCGTCAACGGCTGGCGCAACGTGATCTACATCGTCACCGGCGTGCTCGGACTCGCGTTCGCATCCCGATGGCCGCGCCGGACGGCCTTCGGGCTCGGCCTCCTCTATCTCGTATTCGCGATCTGGGGCTTCGACCAGACCGAGCGCGGGATCGGCGACCTTCTCGATGCGGTTCCGCTCGGCGACAACGACAACGCGCTGCACCTGATCCTCGGCGTGCTCGGGCTCGGCGCGGCCCTGGTCGACGGGCCGCTGCCGAACCTCCCCGAACGCCTCAAGCCGAAGCGGCGGGAGCAGCCGAAGCGGGTCAAGGCGCGGTCGAAGCCCGGCTCCGGTGAGGAACGGGGTCGCGCGCGGAGACCGGGGGCGAAGCCCGGGGGCGAACCCGAAGCGAAGCCCAAGTCCGAGCCCGAAGCAAAGCCCAAGTCGGGCGGTGCGGAGACGGAGAAGCCAACCAAGAAGCGGGACCTCCCGCGCCCGCGGCCGGCCGGTTCCCCGCGCCCGTCGTCCTCCTCCTGAGCGGCGCCGAAACCGCTTCGGCGCTCAGAAGCGCGCGCGGATCTCGCGGCCGACGCCGCGCAGGCCCTCACCGCGACGGCGTCGCCGCACCTCGATCACGACCAGCGCCGTGCCGGCGACGGTGCCCGCGGCCGCCGCCGCGATCGGGCGCACCCAGTTGCGCGGATCGCGCAGCGCCTCGCGCTCGGAGTCGGAGAGCTCGTCGGCGAACCAGGAGAGCTCTCCCGCGGCCGCGTCGGTGATCCCCCGCAGCGTCGACTCCACCCTGGAGCCGAGACGCTCCGGCGGCTCGATCGGGCGCAGCGCGTCGGCCAGTATGCCCTCGAGGTCGATCGGCTCGGGACGGTCAGTCATCATCGCCCCCCTCCGCATCGAGTTGCTCCTGAAGCTGCTTGATCGAGCGGTGGATGAGCACCTTCGTGGCCCCGTCCGTCTTGCCTAGCGCGCGGGCGATCTCCCGGTTCGACATGCCCAGCGAGAAGCGCATGATCAGCGCCTCCCGGCGGTCGTCGGAGAGCGTCTCCAGCCCCGCCATGACCTCTCGCATCCGCTCCCGGCCCTCGACGACGCGCTCGGTCCCGTGCGGGTGCTGGACCGGCTCGACGTGCTCGAGCGCCGCGGTCGGCTTGCGTGAGCGGTCGCGGTGGTAGTTCGCGGCGAGGTTGTGGGCGATGCGGATCAGCCAGGGCCGCAACGGCCGGCCGTCCGACTCGCGCTGCGCCCGCTCGAAGTGCCGGTAGGCCTGAAGGAAGGTCTGCTCGGTGAGGTCCTCGGCGTCGTGGTGGTTGCCGATCCGGTAGTAGCAGTAGGAGTAGACGTCCCGCAGATGGTCGCGGTAGAGCTGCTCGAAGGCGCGGTCGAGGGCTACCTTCTCCGCCGCGCTTTGCGGCTTGCCGTTCGCCTCGGTGGCCTCGGCGGTGGTCTCGGAAGCGCTCTCCGTCACCGCTCAAGCCTAGTGGCGTTGCCGAGACCGGAAGGCTCACGCGGCGCTCCTGGCTCGCTCCGCCCGGCGCAGGTTCGCGACCCATTCGACGGCGGTGACGTCCCCCTCGATCAGCGCGGCGAGTCCGAGCAGTCCGCCCGCCTCCACCCCGGCCCCGTCGACCGCGGCGGCGATCAGCGGCACCGAGTCGAGGCCCTCCGAGGCCTGCCCGATCCGCTCGGGTATCTGTGAGGCGGGGACGCCGCTGCCGAGCAGCTCGCCGGCGCGACGGTTGCGGCTGCCGGGCGCGAGGACCGTCGCGGTCAGGTCGCCGACGCCGGCGAGGCCGGTGAACGTCTCGAGCTCGGCCCCGCGCAGGGTCGCGTAGGCCACGCACTCCCGCCACACCTCGGCGGCGGCGATGCCGGCGGCGTTGAGTCCGTGGGGCTCGGCCGCGGCGGCGGCCAGCGAAGCGGCGTTCTTGGCGGCTCCCGCCATCTCCACCCCGACGACGTCGGGCGTGCGCTCGCAGATCAGCCCGGCGCGGTCGAATACATCCCCGAGCTGCGCGCGCAGATCCTCGTCACGTGAGGCGAGCGCCAGGGCGGCGGTTCCCGACGCGGCCTCCTTGGCGTGCGCGGGTCCGCCGAGGGAGGCGATTGCCCGGGTCCGGAGGCGTTCGTCGACGTACTCGCAGGGAAGCGTGCCGAGCGGGGGCACGAGACCCTTGGAGAGGAGCAGGACCGCGGTGCGGGCACCGATCCGATCCGAGAGCGAGCCGACCGCCTGCGGCAGCGACGCCGAGGGGACCGCGAGGCAGACGAGGTCGAGGCCGCCGACCTCGATGTCGGCTGCGCGCTTGACCGAGATCGCGCTGCCGAGCGTCACGCCCGGCAGGTAGGAGCTCTCGCGGCGCGCGTTGATCTCCTCGGCCTGCTCGGCGGTGCGGCAGCCGAGCTGGACTTCCACGCCGCCGCGGGCGAGCAGCACCGCGACCGCGGTTCCCCACGAGCCCGCGCCGATGACCGCCGCTTTCCGCATGGGCGGCAGCCCGCCGAGCCACTCCCACTGCAGCTCGATGTTGGGCCAGATCCGCGAGGTGACGGTGGCAGCGAGCGAGGGTGAGGGGTTCTCCGTGCGCGGGAAGGTCATCGCCTTGCCCGCGCGCAGGCGCACCTTTCGGGGGCGGATCTTCCAGCCGCGTCGGACGTCCTCGGAGCCGATGACGGCGACCGGCAGGACCGACGCCCCGGACTCGAGCGCGAGCCGGCCGACCCCGCGATGAGGCACGGCAAGCGAGCCGCGGCGGATACGGGTTCCCTCGGGGAAGATGCAGAGCGCGCCGCCCCGGTCGAGGATGGCTCGCGAGGTCTCGAGCGTCGCGCCGTCGGCCTCCCCGCGCCGCACCGGGTAGGCGCCGAGCCGATTGAGGATCCAGCCCTGCCACGCCTTCTCGAAGAGCTCGACCTTGGCGACGTAGTGCATCGGGCGCCGCCACGGAAGCGTCGCGCCGAGCACGAACGGATCGAGGAAGCTGCGGTGGTTGGAGGCGACGATCAGCGGCCCCTCGACCTTCGCGTGCTCGCGGCCGAGCCGCTCGAGCCGGAACCAGATCAGGAAGGCCGGGACGAGGATGAGCCGAGCCACGAAGTAGATCGGCCAGTTGACGCCCTTGGTCCGGGTGAACTCGTGGTAGCCGGCGATCCGCTCCTCACCGATCCGCTGCGAAGCACCCGTCTTCGGGGCCTTCCGCGGCTTCTCGGCGTTGCCGCCATCCGAGCCGGCCGCATCGGAGGCGCGCGCGGGCTTGTCTCCCTCGTCGGACACCGCGAAGCGGTACACGGGGCAGAAGGGGCAGTTACAGCGAAAGAACCGCCGGCAAGCAACGTCTTTCGGGTAGTTTGGATCGCGGTACTGGATCGATCACTCAATTGAGGAGGGGGCCGCTATGCGCGCTCGTCTGACCTACGCGAACGTGATGGCGACGGTCGCCGTCTTCATAGCCCTCGGCGGCGGCGCCTACGCCGCGGCCAAGATCAACGGCAACTCGATCAAGAAGAACTCGATCCCGTCCAACCGGCTGAAGAGGAACCAGGCGGTGCCGCTGGCGGAGAACGTCGAGAGCCTCCACGTCAGCTCGCTGAGCAAGGGTGGCCACAAGGACAAGGCGGAGCTGGCGTCCGGGAGCTCGGGCGGCAGCCTCGTTCAGATCCCCGACGGCCAGACGGCGACGATCCTGGAGAGCCCACCGTTCACGGTCACCGCTTCCTGCCAGTACAGCCGCAGCAACGAGAACGACGGCACGAAGTGGTACCGCGTGACCGAGACGGCCACCTCCAGCGAAGGAGGCTGGAGCTCCAGCTTCAACCCAACCGAGCAACCCGCCGACACGCCGGTCCGGCTGTTCTCCATCGAGATCCCGGACATCTCCCTCGGCGGCGACGCACTCCAGTCGGGCTACTCCTCGCCGTGGCTGGCGGTCCCATCGAAGGGCATTGCGGTGACGATCTCCGCGCCGTCGATCCTCGCCCACGACGGCGTCTGCTCGTTCAACCAGTACGCGATCGGCTGAGCGGACGATTCCGGGCGAGCAGCGGGCAGCCCGGGGCCGACATGTTGGTCTGAGGCTGCCGGCTGAACCGACCGGCGTGAGCGATCCCGCCACCACCGCCGCCTATCCTGAGCCGGCGCCGGAGTAGCTCAGCTGGCAGAGCACCTGTCTTGTAAACAGGAGGTCACGGGTTCGATCCCCGTCTCCGGCTTCCCGGCCGAGGACCCGGGGGATCCGCGCGATGGGCTCAGGAGCACCGACATCGGAAGCCACTCCCCACCGGCCCGGCGGCAGGCGATCCCACCTCCCAGGCCGACACCCGCACGAGCGCCTGCGGCGCCGTCGCCGCCATCGCGTGGGCCCGCTCGCAGCGCTGGTCGCGGTCATCGGGCCGGGGCTTCTGGCTGGCCTCTCCGACGACGATCCGCCCGGGATCACCACCTATTCCCTGCTCGGGGCCGATTACGGCTACTCGCTGATCTGGGTGCTGACGCTCTCGACCGCCGCGCTGATCGTCTTCCACGAGGTCGCGGCGCGGACCGGCATCGCAACGGGCAAGGGTCTCGTCGCGCTCATCCGCCACGCCCGCGGCGTCAAGGCCTCCACCACGGTGGTCACGGCGCTGCTGGTCGCCAACCTGGGAACCCTCGCGGCTGAGTTCGCGGGCCTCGCGGCCGGGGCCGACCTGCTGACCGGCGCCGGCCGAGAGATCGCGGTGCCGATCGCCGCGATCGCCGTCATCGCCCTGATCACGCGCGGCAGCTTCCACCGGGTCGAGCACATTCTGCTGGCTCTCGGGTCGGTCTTCGTCGCCTACATCGCAGCCGGAGTCCTCGCGCACCCCGACTGGGAAGCAGCCGCGCGCGGCGCCGTCGTCCCCTCCCTCCCGGGCGGGTCGGCGGCGATCGTGGCGGTGACGGCGGCGATCGGCACCACACTCGCGCCCTGGGGCCTCGCCTTCATGCAGTCCTATGCGGTCGACAAGCGGCTGCGCCGCTCCGACCTCCCGATGGAGCGGATCGACGTCACCCTCGGCGCCGCGATGACGGGCGTGATCGGCTTCTTCGTGATCGTGGCCTGCGCGGCAACGCTGCACGCGAGCGGCCGGGAGATCGACGACGCCGCCGATGCCGCCAGCGCACTCGAGCCCGTCGCCGGGAGCCTCGCCTCGTCGCTGTTCGGGATCGGCTTCGTCGGAGCGGCGATGCTCGCGATCGCGGTCGTGCCCCTCTCCACCGCCTACTCGATCGCCGAAGCGCGCGGCCGCCCATCGGTCCTCGACTCGGGGTTCCGCGAGGAGCCGTTCTTCTACGGCTGCTTCGTGGGGGTGACGGCGGTGGCGGCGGCGCTCGTGATGATCCCCGGCGTCCCCCTCGTGCCGCTCCTCTACCTGAGCCAGGTCCTCAACGCGCTGCTCCTACTCGCGATCCTGCCGTTCCTGCGGTCGGCGGCCGCCGACCACGCTCTGATGGGCTCTTCAGCGCTCGGGAGCACCGGAAAGGCGGTCACCGCCGTCGTGATCGCCGCCGTCGCCGTTTCCGTGTTTGCGCTCGCCGCCGCCGCCCTCGGGATCCTCGGCTGAGGGCCCGCGCGAGCACTCGATCCGTGGCCGCCACGGTTATCCGGATCAGCTCGCGGCCTAGCATCGGAGTCCGGTTCAACCCTGACCCCACCGAATCGGAGGCCGCGAATGAGCAGACCAGGATCCAGGGCGATCGTCATCGCCTATGACGGCTCGGAGCCGGCGCGAGGTGCGATCGAAGCCGCCGCCGAGACCCTCGAGCATGGGACCAAGGCTTACGTGGTGACGGTCTGGGAGCCGCTCAACGCGCTTCCGTTCTGGGGCGCCCCGGTCGGCGCGGTCCCGCAGGACCTCCTCGACAACGTCGAGAGCGAGGCCGAGAAGGTGGCCGCCGAAGGCGCCGAGGCCGCGACCGCGGCGGGCTTCGAGGCGGAGGCCGTGGCGGAGGAGGGCAATCCCGTCTGGCGGACCATCGTCGAGATCGCGGAGAAGCACGACGCCGGGCTCGTCGTGATCGGCAGCCACGGTCGCACCGGGCTCTCCTACGTGCTCGCCGGCAGCGTCGCGACCGCGGTGATGCAGCACGCGCCCTGCTCGGTCATGGTCGCGCGCCCGCCCACCCGCTGACCGACCCGGCCGCGGCCGGGTCGAGCCGAACCGCGGACCATCCCGAGGGTAGGCTCCGCGCCATGGAGGCAGGTGCCGAGGAGCTGTCGATCGAGGAGCTCTCCGACAGGGTCGGGGTGACGCCGCGGAACATCCGCGCCTACCAGACGCAGGGCCTCCTCCCCCTCCCGGAAAGGCGGGGGCGCACCGGCGTCTACGGACCTGATCACGTCGCTCGGCTGGAGATGATCCGCGACATGCGCGAGCAGGGGATCGGCCTGCCCGCGATCGAGCGGCTGACGGCATGGGGCGAGGGGATGGCCCCGGAGGAGCTGCGGGCGGTGGCGGCGACGCTGCTGCAGGGACTCGTCGAGGAGGAGCCCCGGGTCTTCGAGCAGGGCGACGTCTACGAGGTCTGGGGCGAGGACATCGACGAGGAGACCCTGGAGCGGGCGCGGCGGGCCGGGTTCTTCGAGCTGCGGGAAGACGGCACGGTGCTGGTCCGCAGCCCGACGCTGCGCGCGCACGGGATGCAGCTGCGGGCGATGGGCGGCACGTTCGAGGACGCGGTCGGGCTGACCGAGGTCCTGCGCGAGCACCTCGAGGCGATCGCGACCGCCTTCAACGAGCTCTTCGTCGAGCGGATCACCGAGCAGGTGCTCGAGGAGTCCGGCCCCGATCCCGATGGCGCCGAGGCGCTGAAGCGGGTCGCCCAGGCGCTCGAGCTGGCCAAGCCGATGGCGACTTCGGCGGTCAACGCCGCGTTCAGGATCGTCCTGCAGGACCGGATCGAGCGGACGATCGAAGCCGGCTTCGCCGAGCAGGTCGAGGCCCTCGGGAACCCCTCGGACGAGTAGCTCGGACCGGCGGACCACCCAGCCGAGGCACGGCTCACCTCCTCCGTCGGCGCGGCGGCGTGCGCGCTAGTCCAGCTTGCGCTTGACCACGACCCGGCCGCCGAGCTTGGGCACGAGCGTCACGTTGCGGTGGATCTCGCGCTCCGGCTCCGGGTCGGCGTAGGTGAGGTCGCTGCGGCGGACGATCGTCTCCAGCACGATCCGCTGCTCCGCCATCGCCAGCGCCGCGCCGAGGCAGCGGCGCGTGCCGCCGCCGAACGGGATCCACGTGTAGGTCCCGGGCTTGACGCCGAGGAAGCGCTGCGGCAGGAAGTCGTAGGGCCGCGGGTACAGGTCCGGGCGGTGGTGCATCGTGATGATGTTGGAGGAGACGATCGTGTCGACGGGCACCACGTATTCGCCCACGCGCCAGTCGGTCTGCACCCGGCGTCCCACGAGCGGGATCACCGGGCGGACGCGCATCCCCTCGTGGATGGTCGCCTCGACCCACTCGTCACCCCGGTCGTCGCCGCGAACCGCGTCGCGCAGCGACCCGTAGGCCTCCGGGAAGCGGACCAGGCGCTCGAAGGTCCAGGCGAGCGAGTTGGCGGTCGTCTCGTGGCCGGCGAGGACGAGCGAGACGAGCTCGTCGCGCAGCTCCTCGTCGCTGAGGTGGCGGCCCTCGTCGTCGGTGGCCGCCATCAGGATCGAGAGGACGTCGTTGCCGTGCTCGGCGGCGGGGACCTCGCGACGCTCGGCGATCACCCGGTAGAAGCTCTTGTCCATGCGGTCCATGACCGCCTTGACCGGACCGTGCGGCTCCATCTTGCCCTGGTGGTACAGCTCGACGACGCGCCAGATCGGGCGCTCCGATAGGGACAGGAAGAACCGCGTCTCGTCGCGCAGCGAGCGCTCGGCGGTGCCGGGGGCGGGCTCGCCGTCGATACCGAAGATCCCGCTCATGATCACCTGGAGGGTGACGGCCTGCATGCGCTTGGCGAGCGGGAACTCGTCGCCGGCGCGCCAGGTGTCCACCTCGCGCTCGGCCACCTCGCGGATCTGCCGCGTGTACTCGGCGATCGCCTCGCCGTGGAAGGGAGGGAGCAGCAGCTTGCGCTGGCGCATGTGCCGGGCGCCGTTGGCGGTCAAGATCGAGTTCGGGCCGACGATCGGCCGCAGCGGCGACTCGGCCGTCGCCGACGGGACCAGCTCCGCCTTTGTCGTGAAGAGCGCCTTCGCGTTGTCGGGATGGCTGCTGAGGACGAAGGCGGTGTCGCGGCCCGGAACGCGGAACGTGATCGTCTCCCCGAGCTGCCGGTTCGCCTTGGTCAGGAAGGCCAGCGGCCGGGCGCCGAACTGAAGCGCCTGGCGGAAGGGCGACAGCTCCATCGACGGCGGCATCCGGTATTGCGCCGAACCCGGCTCGATCGGACCCACCTCGATGGGCGGCGCCTCCCCGAGCAGCGGGTTGGCGGCGGGGGCGGACGGAGCGGTGGCGGGGGTCTCGGTCGCGGCCATGGCGGCAATCATAGACGCTTACAGAAGAAATGTCACGGTGGTAGGGTCCAGCCCGATGAGCAGCGCAGCGAAGACCCCGAAGGTCCCCCTCGCAGGCCGCACCGCGGTGATCACGGGTGCGGCGTCCGGCATCGGCCGCGCCGTCGCGATCCGGCTCGCCGGGATGGGCTGCCCGCTGGCGCTCGCCGACCACAATGGCGAGGGCCTGGAGGAGACGGCCGACCTCGTCGGCGTTCCGGTCACCATCAAGCAGCTCGACGTCCGTGACCGCGGCGCGATGATGGCGTGGGCGGCCGAGGTCGCGGAGTGGGCGCCGGCCCCGATCGGCCTCGTCTTCAACAACGCCGGCGTGACCGCGATCCAGAGCATCGCCGAAGGCTCGCCCGAGGACGACGAGTGGGTCACCGAGATCAACTTCGGGGGCGTCGTCAACGGCGTCCGCGCGTTCCTGCCCATCCTGCTCGAGCAGAACTCAGGTGCGATCGTCAACACCTCGAGCGTCTTCGGCCTCGTGGGCATGCCCAACCAGAGCGCCTACTGCGCCTCCAAGTTCGCGGTCCGCGGCTACACCGACTCGCTGCGCCAGGAGCTGCGCGGCACCGGGGTCAGCGCCGCGAACGTGCATCCCGGCGGGATCAAGACCGACATCGTCGCCAACGCGCGCTTCCACTCCGATCCGCGCGGCCGATACGAGACCAAGGACGAGATGACGGCGAGCTTCGCCGAGATGGCGCAGACGACCCCCGAGCGGGCGGCCGAGGTGATCGTCGACGGCGTCGAACGCGGGCGCGCGCGGATCCTGATCGGCGCGGACGCTCGCGTGTTCGACATCCTTGCCCGGGTCACGCCGAGCCGCTACTACGACGTGCTCGAGCGCGGGCAGGCGCTGATCGAACGCGCGCAGGATCGCCGCCGGGCGCGCGGTTGAGCGGGCTCCGCCGCCCCCCGGGACCCGACTCGGCCCCTTACTCCTCTTCGTCGTCCCGGCGCAGCGGGTTCCCCCGCAGCTCCGGCGCCCTCGCGACCGCGCTGAGCGTCGGCGAGATCAGGTGCTCGGCGTCGACGGGGAGGTGGACCTCGACCTCGACGGCGCCCTGACCGGAGCCGATCCTGTGGATGTTCTCGTCGAGCTCGCGCAGGAGCAGGAGCATGTCCGCGTTGGTGGCGAAGCAGAGCGCGGTGAAGTGGTCGATGCCGTGCGACTCGGCGAGCACCACCAGCCGGCGAAGGAGCAGGGTCCCGACGCCGCGGTGCTGCCACTCGTCGGCGACCGTGACCGCGACCTCCGCCGCCTCCCGCCGGTCCTTGAGCCGGAAGTAGCGGGCGACCCCGACGAGCTCACCGGCGTCGTCGAGGGCGATCAACGCTTCGTTATCGCAGTGGTCGAGCACGGTGAGCCGCGTCAGCTCCGACTCCGTCAGCTCCGTGACCGAGTGCATGAAGCGCCGGTATCGGGCCTCCTCGCTGAGACCGCGCACGAACCGCTGGAGCCCGTCGCGGTCGGCGGGCTCGATCGGACGCACCAGGAGCTCGACGCCGTCTCGGCTCAGCACTCGCTCGGGGGTCTCGCTCACGCGCTCAACCTACCCACGTCGGCGCCTCGGCGGTTCGCCCGGCGGCTGACGCCGTCATACGCGGCAAGATGAATGCCGATGCGACCCGGGGGACCAGCCGTTGCGACCCTGGCGGTGCTGCTCCTCGCCGCCCTGCCCGCATGCGCGCAATCTCCTGCGGCGGGTGAGGCGAACCACGACAGACCCCTGAAGACGAAAGCCGTCGTCGACCACGTCGCCGACGGCGACACGATCAAGGTCGTGGTCGGGGGCCGCGAGGAGTACGTGCGCTTCATCGGCATCGACACCCCGGAGGTCTACGGAACGCCCGAGTGCGGCGGCGCGCAGGCGAGCGCCTCGATGAAGCGGCTGCTCGAGCCGGGCGACAAGGTGAAGCTGATCCGCGACCGCAGCCAGGGGAACGTCGACGTCTACGACCGCCTGCTCCGCTACGTCGTCCGCAGGGGACGCGATCTCGGCCAGGTCCAGATCAAGAAGGGGTGGGCGCGCGTCTACGTGTACGACCGGCCGTTCGACCGGCTCTCGGCCTACCACCGGGCGCAGACCAAAGCCCGCCGCGCGGACCGCGGCGTCTGGGGTCTCTGCGGCGGCTTCGAGAGCTGAACGGGCGCGGACCTCGACGGCGGGTGGCGGCGCTCAGCCGTAGGGGTTCTTCGGCGCCCGGTCCTCCGAGAGAGATTCTCGTGAGCCCTCGGTGAGCTGCTCGATCGCATCAGCGAGGTGGATCCGGTCGATGTTGCGGTCGCCGCGCTCGACCCTGATCCGGTGGGCGGCGAGCAGGACGTCGGCGTGGGTGTGGCCCGCGGGCGGGACGAAGCGGTAGGAGGCGAGCTCGATCAGAAGGCCGAGCGGATCCTTGAAGTAGATCGAGTCCATGAAA
>JACJWZ010000002.1 GCA_020636895.1 Thermoleophilales bacterium
GTCGCGTGCATCTCGATCCCGCTCGGCGCCTCGTCCACCCGTGGCCCGAGGACCGGGCCGAGGCCGAACTTGAGCGCCTCGGCGACGCGGCGCTCGGCGTGGGCGACGTAGCGGAGCTCGCCGGTGAGGCCGACCTCCCCGAAGCAGGCGAGCGGCCGGCCCTGCTCGTCGGCGAGGCTGACCCCGCGCTGAGCTGAGGCGACGGCGAGGGCGATCGCGAGGTCCGCGCCGGGCTCGTCGACCCTGACGCCGCCGGCGACGTTGACGAACACATCCGCGGAGCCGACCTGAACCCCACCGTGGCGGGCGAGGACGGCGAGGATCATCGCGAGGCGGTTGCGATCGATGCCGTTCGCGACCCGCCGCGGAGGCACGACCTCGGTCGGGGCAACGAGCGCCTGCACCTCGACCAGCAACGGCCTCGTCCCCTCCATCGCGCAGAGAACGACCGAGCCCGCCGCCGCGGTCGCCTCGCCGACGAAGCGGGCGGAGGGGTCCTCGACCTCGACGAGCCCGCCCGAGCGCATCTCGAATACGCCGGTCTCGCTGGTCGCACCGAAGCGGTTCTTGAGGGCGCGGAGGGTGCGATAGGAGCGCTCGCGTTCGCCCTCGAAAAGCAGCACGCAGTCGACCAGGTGCTCGAGCACGCGGGGACCGGCGACGGCGCCCTCCTTGGTGACGTGGCCGACCAGGATGAGCGCGGTGCCGGTGCGTTTGGCGACCTCCATCAGACCCCCGGCGACCTCACGCACCTGAGCGACCGACCCGGCCGCGCTCGTCAACGCTTCCGAGTACATCGTCTGCACCGAATCGACGACGCAGACTGCCGGTGCCTCCTCCTCGATCGCGGCGACCACCGCGCCCAGGTCCGTCTCGGCGAGCGCCGGGACCGAGAGCGCGTCGGAGCCGAGCCGCTCGGCGCGCATCCGCACCTGGGCCGCAGACTCCTCGCCGGTGACGTAGAGGACCGTGCGCCCGGCGGCGGCGAGGTTGCCGAGTGCCATTGCCGTGATCGTCGACTTGCCGATGCCGGGCGAGCCGCCGAGCAGCACGAGCGAGCCGGGCACGAGTCCGCCGCCGAGCACGCGGTCGAGCTCGCCGATGCCGGTCCCGAGCCTGACCTCCCGCGGCGCTTCGACGTCGCGCAGTGGGATCGCCCTGGGCGCCGCGCCGCGGCGGCCGGCGGAGCGCGATCCCGAGCCGGCCTTCGACGCCGCCTGCACGACGACCTCGTCGAGCGTGTTCCACTCCGAGCAGCCGGGACACTGCCCCGCCCACGCGAGCGAGCTGTGGCCGCACTCGCGGCAGACGTACTTGGATCGCGCCTTGGCCATCTCCTCGATCGTTCCAAGCCCGCAGGACGCCACCGCGCCCCCGGAAGGCCGCTGCGCCGGGCTCGTGCGCCTCGCGCAACGCGTCACGAGCTACCCCCATTTCTTGGATGCGGGGCGGAACCGCGGAACCGCCCCTATGGGATACCGGAAAGCAGTAGCGTAGTTGCGCGGAACCGGGCAAGTCTTCCTGCTCCAGCCCGCTCGGCTGCGATGGGCTGGTGAGGGGAGGATGGGAGCTCTGCGGCTCCTGGCTGGGCACGGCTGGGTGGCCGGGCACCGGCCCTCTCATCCTCCCTTCGAGGCACTTCGCCCATCTGGGGGCCGAAAGGTGCTTCGGAGCTCCCGCTCTCTACAGCGGGGTGCCTGAGTCCAACATGTTGGCTTCAGACGCCCCGGCGGCACCGGTGGCCTCGGGGCTCGGCTGTAGGTACGTGCTCCGTGACAGTTCAGTCACGAATTGCCCCACTCCTCTTGTTGGGGGGCGGAGCCGCGGAACCGCCCCTATGGGATACGGGAAAGCCGTAGCGTGGTTTCACGGGATCAGCCGAGTGCACGCCCGCTTCCCCGGTGGGTAGCCTGCCTCCCTACTTGACCCTGAACCGCTTCTTGGCGGGGCTCTCGTCGGTGCCGGCCTCGGTCGTCGCGCGGACGTAGAAGAGGTACTTGCCGCGCTTCAGCTTCTTGTACTTCTGCGGGGAGCTGCAGCCCTTGTACTTAGGGTCCTTCCTCTTCTTGGCGACCGCGCATTCGAAGTCCGCCCCTACGACGTCGGAGCTGAAGGTGAACTTCGCCTTGCGCCCCTTGACCTTCGCCTTCTTGATCGCGGTGTCCGGGATCGTGTCGAAGCGGGCGGTCACCGTCGTGTTGGCGCGCAGCGAGAACGCGCAGGCACCCCTCCCCGAGCACCCGGCGCCCGACCAGCCCACGAAGCCGGATCCCGGGTAGGGCTCGGCGGTGAGGGTGACGTTGGTTCCCCAGGCGACGGGGTTGGCGCAGGGCGTGTCGCACTCGAGGCTCTGCGCGGCTGCACGCACGATCCCCGAGCCGGTCCCCGACTGGGCGAAGCTCAGATCGCGGTTGGGGAGCACCCGGCCGAAGTGGTTGACGCTGCCGGAGTTCTGGGCGGTCGCGTAGACCGATGCGCCGTCGGGACGGACTGCCACCTCGCGCACGTTGTCGAATGCCGCGCCGGGGACATCAGAGCAATTCGCACCGGTGTTGTCGAAGCAGTTCTCGAAGGTCAGCCCACCCTGCGGCGCCGCCGTGAAGTGGCTCAGGGAGTCGGCGTCGGAGGCGGTGACGTAGACGCTGTCGCCGTCGGGGCTCGTCGCCACCGTGGCGGCTCCGTCAAGCGGCGACCCCGTGACGTCGGTGCACGTGCCGCCCGATCCGGTGTCGCTGACGCAGCCCGCCGAGGTCATCTGCCCTCCGGCTCCGAGGGTGAAGTGCGCAACCGCATCGGACGCCGAGAGAGGGACGTAGAGCGAGTCGCCGTCAGCGCTGGTCGCGAGGGCTCCCGGTCCGTCGAACGCGGATCCCGGAACGTTGCTGCACACTCCGAGGAGGCCGTCCTGGCTCGCGCAATCCGCGAACTCGAGGTCGCCGGTCGCGTCGGTGGTGAAACGCGAGACGGAGTCCGCGATCGAGGCGCTGACGAAGACGGCGCCCCCGTCCGGCGTGACGGCGACGCCGATCGCGCCCGCCAGGGGACCACCGAAGAAGCCCGTGCAGGAACCGGAGCCGCTGTTGCTGTGGCAGTCGGAGAAGGTGAGCTGCCCCCCTGCCGCCGCCTCGAAGTGCGTCACGGAATCTGAGAGGAGCGACGCCACGTAGACGGAGGTGCCGTCGGGGCTCACGGCAATCCCGAGCGGGTCGTTGAGCGGCGTTCCCGGCACGTCCGTGCAGGCGTTCTCGCCCTGGTTGCTGATGCAGCCCCCGAAGGAGAGCGCCCCGGATGCGGCACGGGTGAAGTGGGTAACCGTGTCGGCGGTGCCCGAGGCCGCATAGACCGAGTCGCCGTCGGGGCTGACCGCAAGGGAGGCGATGCCGCTGAGCGGCGTCCCCTGCAAGTCGGTGCACGTCCCACCGTTGCCGTCGTTGCTTACGCAGCCCGCGAAGGTGAGCTGTCCAGCCGGTGCCGCGTTGAACCAGTAGATCGCGTCGGAGGCGTTGTCGGCGCCCACGTATACGGTCGCGCCGTCCGGGCTCACCGCCAGCGCGGAGGCGTTCCCGAGCGCGGTTCCGGGCGCGTCGGCGCAGGCCCCGGCCGAGCCGTCGTTGCTCACGCACCCTGCGAAGTTGAGCTCCCCCTGCGCGTCAGCCCGCGACTCGAGGGAGAGGAGGGCGATGAGAAGGAGTGCAGCGAACGAAGCTGCACGGATGGCGACGGCAAGCTGGCAAGGCACAGACCCGGATTCCATGCGACGCACCCTCGCCGCGAGCCTGCAGGTGAGTCAATCCCCCAAGAGGGTGGCCAAGCCACCCACCCCGATGACGGGCACCCCGGCGAATGCGGAGGCCGTCAGGCCAAGGAAGAGCGCGGTGAAGTGGCCGCAGGCCATGAGCCGCGCGATGACGCAGGCACGGCGCCTTCCGCGCCGCCGGCAGCCGCCGGGGGCTACTCGGGGTCGCTGGCCGCGGTCGGCTCGTCGGCGGCGGGGGTGTCGCCCTCGTCGCCGCCGTCCTCGGAATCGCCACCGCCGACCGCTACGGGCTTCTTGTCCTCGTCGGCTTCGTCGTCCTTCTTGGACTTCTTCGGCTTCTTCGGCGCGATCAGCTCCAGCGAGAGCGGCTCGTCGTTCTCGTCGCCCGCCTCGTTGCGGTCGACCATCACGGTCGTTCCGGGGACGATCGAGTCCGGGCCGGTCTTCAGGACCTCGTCGGCCAGCGGATCCTCGATGTAGCGCTGGATCGCGCGGCGCAGCGGCCGGGCGCCCATCGACGGGTCCCAGCCCTTGTCGACGAGCAGGTCCTTGGCGGCGTCGGTGAGGTCGAGCTGCAGCTCGTGCTCGGAGACCTGGGTCCGCACCCGCCCGATGAGCAGGTCGATGATCTCCTTGATCTCCTCGCGGCTGAGCTTGTGGAAGACGATGACCTCGTCGATCCTGTTCAGGAACTCGGGCCGGAACACCTTCTTGAGGTCGCCCATGACGCGCTTCTTCATGTCGTCGTAGGTCGTGCCCATCTCGTCCGTCACGGCGAAGCCGAGCGGCGTGTTGCGGGCGATGTCCTGGGCCCCGACGTTCGAGGTCATGATCACGATCGCATTGCGGAAGTCCACGGTCCGGCCCTGCGCGTCGGTCAGGCGCCCGTCCTCGAGGATCTGCAGGAGGATGTTGAAGACGTCCGGATGCGCCTTCTCGATCTCGTCGAGCAGGAGCACGCAGTACGGCTTGCGCCGCACGGCCTCGGTGAGCTGGCCGCCCTCGTCGTAGCCGACGTAGCCCGGGGGCGAGCCGACCAGGCGCGACACCGCGTGCTTCTCCATGTACTCGGACATGTCGATGCGGACCATCGCGTCCTCGTCGCCGAACAGGAACTCGGCGAGCGTGCGGCCGAGCTCCGTCTTGCCGACCCCTGAGGGGCCGAGGAAGATGAACGAGCCGGAGGGCCGCTTCGGGTCCTTGATGCCGGCGCGAGCGCGGCGGATCGCCTTCGAGACGGCGACGATCGCGGCCTCCTGGCCGATCACGCGCTTGTGCAGCTCGTCCTCCATGCGGATCAGCTTCTTGGTCTCGGCCTCGGTCAGCTTGAAGACGGGGATGCCGGTCCACATCGAGACGATGTCGGCGATCTCCTCCTCTCCGACCTCGGGGCGCGTGCCCTCCTCGCCGGAGCTCCATTCCTCCTCCAGTTCACGCTTCTTCGCTGTGAGCTGGCGCTCCTTGTCGCGCAGGTTGGCGGCCTTCTCGAACTCCTGGGCCTCGATCGAGGACTCCTTCGAGCGCCGCGTCTCCTCGATCTCGTCCTCGAGATCGCGGTACACGGGCGGCTGCGACATCGACTTGATCCGCAGCCGCGAGGCTGCCTCGTCGATCAGGTCGATCGCCTTGTCGGGCAGGAAGCGCTCGGTGATGTAGCGCTCGGCGAGCTCGGCGGAGGCCGCGAGCGCCTCGTCGCTGATCTTCACGCGGTGGTGCTGCTCGTAGCGGTCGCGCAGGCCCTCGAGGATCTGCACGGTCTGCTCGATCGACGGCGGGTCGACGCGGACCTGCTGGAAGCGCCGCTCCAGCGCCGAGTCGCGCTCCAGGTACTTGCGGTACTCGTCGAGCGTCGTCGCGCCGATCGTCTGCAGCTCGCCACGGGCGAGCGCCGGCTTCAGGATCGAAGCGGCGTCGATCGCGCCCTCGGCGGCGCCGGCGCCGACGAGGTTGTGGAGCTCGTCGATGAAGAGGATGATGTCGCCGCGCTGGGTGATCTCCTTCATCACCTTCTTCAGGCGCTCCTCGAACTCGCCGCGGTACTTGGAGCCCGCGACGAGAGCGGCCAGGTCGAGCGTGTAGATCTGCTTGTTGCGCAGCAGCTCGGGCACCTCGCCGTTGTTGATCCGCGACGCCAGGCCCTCGACGACGGCCGTCTTGCCGACCCCGGGCTCGCCGAGCAGCACCGGGTTGTTCTTCTGGCGCCGGGCGAGGATCTGCATGATCCGCTCGATCTCGGTCTCGCGGCCGATCACGGGGTCGAGCTTGCCGTCGGCGGCGAGCTTGGTCAGGTTGCGGCCGAACTGGTCGAGCAGCTTCGAGGACTTCTTGCCCTCGCCGGAGCCGGAGCTGGCCCCCGAGCTCGAGCCGGAGCCCTGGCGACGGCCACCCGGGCCGGAGAGCATGCGGATGACCTCGTTGCGGATCTTCTCGGAGTCCGCGTCGAAGTCGAGCAGGATGCGGGCGGCGACGCCCTCGTTCTCGCGGACCAGACCGAGCAGGATGTGCTCGGTGCCGATGTAGTTGTGGCCGAGCGAGAGCGCCTCGCGAAGCGCCAGCTCGAGCACCTTCTTGGCGCGCGGTGTGAACGGGATCTGGCCGGAGGTGACCTCCTCACCGGAGCCGACGATCCGCACGACCTGGGCGCGGACGCGCTCGACGGTGATGTCGAGGGACTCGAGGACGCGGGCGGCGAGACCCTCCTCCTCGCGGAGCAGGCCGAGCAGGATGTGCTCGGTGCCGATGTAGTTGTGCTTGAGGGTCCGAGCCTCCTCCTGGGCCAGGACGACGACTTGGCGAGCCCTCTCTGTGAATCTCTCGAACATCAGCTACCTGCTTCTACTCGTGTTCCCTTGTTCCCTTCGGTCAGTATCGCGCGACCTTCGGTCGGCCCGGCCTGGACACCTCCCGGGAATGCGCGGCCACCGGAGACTCCGATCAACTTCCTCGGCCCTTGCTCGCCGATCGATCAGCCCTCCGGTGTCGGTTGCGCGGAAGGCGGAAGTATAGACGGGCCGATCGGCGGCCCCGGTGGTTGCGGTCCCGCCTGCGCCACGCCTGGCCGGAAGTTGCGGGATCGGCGTCCGCGTCAGGGGCGCGGGCACCCCTTCGCGATCGACCGGAAGGTCGCGGAGGTTAGATTCCGGTATGTGGCGTCGAGCTCAGACCCCGGGAGCCTCTCCACCTTCGCGGAAGCCGTGGGCCTCAGCCCCGGGACGGGCGGCGATCTCCCCTCGACCGGCTCGCTGCTCGGCATCTCGGACCTGGAGCTGGTCGGCTACGTCAACGGCACCTTGCCGGGAGGCCTGACCGGGTCGCTCGCGCAGGTTCGCTGGGAGACGAGGAACGACGACACGACGACCGTGCACCGCAAGACCGCAGTCGTCACCCGGCTTCCCGAGTCGCTGGGCTACGCCCCGTACCTGCAGATCGGTTCGGTCTTCCCGCTGTCGGCCGTCATGGCGAAGACGCGGAAGCTCGAGCCGGCGCCGGGGGTGGTCGTCCGCGCGGATCAGGGCGTGGACGAGCATTGGCTCACCGAGCTCTTCTCCCCCGCCTTCGCCGAGTGGCTGCAGCGCAGCCCCGACGACTTCGGGGCCGAGTTGGCCGACGGGGTCCTGGTGGTCCTCAGGGACGGCTTCCTCAGCGATCGAAGCTCGCTGGAGGCGCTGTGCTCCGACGCGGGCCGAATCGCCGAGGAGATCCGCTCGGAGGCGCTCGAGGAGGCCGACTCGGGCGGCGGCAGCGTCGCGAAGTCGGCGCCGCCCGACCGCAGGACGCAGATCGCGCTCGGGCTGATCCCGGAGCTCCAGCTGGACCACCCCCCCGCGCACGTGGAGGCGGCACTCGGTGATGCGCGCCACCACGCCGCGCGATCAGGCGCCGTGATCTGGCGGACGATCACCGGGACGATCCTGATCATGCTCGCCGTCAACATCATCGGCGGCGGCATCTACGGCCTCATCCTCAACCTCGGCGATCCGCTCAAGGCGACCCTGATCTACCAGCTGATCCTGCTCGTGATCATCGCCCCGCTGCGGTTCAGGAGCATCACCAACAACGTCGCAACGACGGCGTCGGAAGAGGCCTTCTACCAGGGCTACGAGCGCGCTCATGACCTCCGCGAGGTGGACCCGCTGCGCTTCGCCGCCGAGCACACCGAAGCGAACCTCCCCGGCAAGCCGATCCGGGTCATGGAGGGTCTCTTCGGCGGCACCCAGGGCTATCTGATGCTGACCGGCGACGGGCGCCAGCGCGGCGATCTGATCGCCCTCGTCCGCGGCCCGCGCGGACCGATCGCGACGACCGACCTCGATGTCTCGGCGCCCGGCGTCTCATCGGCGGCGCTCGACGGGTTCGTGGAGACGCTGCTGCTCGACCTCGAAACGCAGCCGACCGGCGTCAGGGCAGCAGGCTCCGCTTGATCCGCGCCGGCGCCCGCATCGGAGCGGGCGAGTTCGGCGCGTCGGCGGCGAGGTAGCCGACCACGTTCAGGTAGGCGGGCCCGCTCACCGCCGTCCAGACGGCGCCGGGGGGCAGGTTGGAGCCGCCGAGCGAGATCCCGTTGACGCCGCTCACCACGATCACCGAATCGTTGGCCGGGTTGAAGAAGAACTGGGCGTTGGCAGGGCGAAGCTCGGGCGGCAGCACGAACATCTGCGAGTCGGATCCGGCGTCGGGGCCTGCGCCGGAGCACATCCCGTCGCCGCCGGGGCCGTCGACGGCGGAGGTCATGCCGGTGAAGCTGACCTGCCCGTAGCCGTCCTTGCGAACGGCGACCGCCTCCAGGCCCGGGGTCGAGGCACTCACGTCACGCCACAGGCAGTCGTCCTGGCCGCCGTTGAGGAGCTCCGGGGTGAAGACCGTCGCCGGCGCGAGATCGGCGGGCCCCACCGCCCGGTCCTTGATGTCCTTGCCGGTGATCGTCCCGTCCTTGATCGCCTTCGACTTGATCGCGCCCTTCTTGATGTCCTTGGAGCCGATCTTCGAGGCTGCGTAGGCGCCGCTGAGTCCCAGCGCGAAGACCAGCGCCAGCGTCGCGACGACGTTCGCGTACGTCAGGTGCCTGCGCATACGGATCAAAGGAGCCTTCCTCGCCTCAGCCGGAGCCTACTCCGCTCGCCGCCGCTCCAGGTAGGGTCCGCCGCTCGTGCGCCGCTCGCCCTCAGTGCTGATCACGCTTGCGGTGGTGCTCACCGCCATCACCTCCGCCGCCGGTGGCGCCCAAGCCGCGGTCCCCGGCAACTTCGTCAAGCACGCGGAGCCGAACTGGGTCTGGTTCGGGCCCGCGAACTACTTCGCGGCATCGGGCGCCTATGGGATCACCATCTCAGGCCCGGGGCGGATCGCCCCGACCATCGACTACGGCGGGTCCAGCATCTTCTGCGACGGCACCCCCGACCAGCACTTCGCGGCCCAGCGCCGCGCGTTCGCCGCGAACCTCCAGCGCGCAAAGTTCCGCAAGGTGAGCAAGGTCAAGAGCAGCGGCGGCACCTACTCGCAGTCGATGAAGTTCTCCGGGCGCGCCAACGGCACGAGGATCACCGGTGAGCTCGGCTTCCAGTACTCCTCCTACGACGGCCAGTACTGCTACTCGGCCTCGCTGTACAAGGGCGTCAAGGACGACAAGCGGGCGGGCAAGTCGCTGCGCCTGCTCAAGGACATCTGGCACCGCACCTACTACAGCGGTCCGGGCTTGCCGATCGACCCGAACACCGGCCTGCCGTAGCCGGGAGGAACCCGCCGCGGGGCGGGTCCACGCTCACCGCATCGCGGGGAAGAGCAGCACCTCGCGCACGCTCGGCGCTCCCGTCAGGAGCATCACGAGGCGGTCGATGCCGAGCCCTACGCCCGCGGTCGGGGGCATCCCCTGCTCGAGGGCGCGGAGGAAGTCCTCGTCGTGCGGCTGCGTCTCCTCGTCGCCGCGCTTGAGCTCTTCGGCCTGCATGTCGAAGCGGCGGCGCTGCTCATCGGGGTCGTTCAGCTCGGTGAACGCGTTGGCAATCTCGAAGCCGCCCACGAACGCCTCCCAGCGCTCGACCAGCCCCTCCTCGGAACGATGGTTCTTCGCGAAGGGCGAGAGCTCCACGGGGTAGTCCATGACGAAGGTCGGCTGGATCAACTGCGGCTCGACCTCCGCCGAGAAGACCATGTCGACGAGCTTGCCCCAGCCCGCGTCGCTCGGCGGCGCGGACATGCCGATCGCGGCGGCGAGCTCCTCGCGCGAGGGACGGGTGCCGATGTCGATGCCGGCGTGCTCGAGGATCGCATCGCGCATCGTGATTCGCCTCCACGGCGGTGTCAGGTCGATGGTCGCCCCGTCGCGCTCGATACTCGTCGTCCCGAAGACCTCCTCGGCCACGGTCGCCACCAGCGTCTCGAGACGCCGCGCGGCGTCGTCGTAGTCGGCGTAGGCCTCGTACCACTCGATCATCGTGAACTCGGGGTTGTGCTTGGGCGAGATGCCCTCGTTGCGGAAGTCCTTGCCGAGCTCGTAGACCCGGTCGATCCCACCGACGATGCAGCGCTTGAGGTAGAGCTCGGTGGCGATCCGCAGGTAGAGGTCGCGGTCGAGCGCGTTGTGATGGGTGGTGAAGGGGCGAGCGAGGGCGCCGCCGTACAGCGGCTGCAGGATCGGCGTCTCGACCTCGGTGAAACCGTCCTCGTCGAGGAAGCGGCGCGTCGCGGCGACGACGCCGGCTCGCTGCTTGAACCGCTGCAGCACGTCCGGATTGGCGATCAGGTCGAGCTCGCGGTGGCGGAAGCGTGTCTCGACGTCGACGAGCCCGTGATGCTTGTCGGGCAGCGGCCGCAGGCTCTTGGCCAGCGGCGTCCACGACTCGACGCGGATCGTGAGCTCGCCTCGGCGGCTCTTGAACGCGGTGCCCTCGATCCCGACGAAGTCACCCAGGTCCGTTTCGAGCAGGGCCGCATGCTCGTCGGCACCGAGGACGTCGGAGCGCGACTGCAGCTGGATCTTCCCGGTGCCGTCACGGAGGTCGAGAAACGCCGCCTTGCCCATGCCGCGCTTGGCCATCACCCGGCCGGCGACCGTGTGGCGCACGTCGGTCTCCTCGCCGTCCTCGAGGGCCTCGTGGGCGGCGCGGACGTCTGCGATCGGCTCCCGAGCTGGGAACGACGGCGGGAACGGGTCGCGACCGGCGGCGCGGAGCCGCTCGAGCTTGGCCCGGCGCTCCGCGATCAGGACGTGCTCGTCGGGCGCGTCCCCGGGAGATTCGCCGGTCTCGCCGTCGCTGCTGCTGTCGGTCTCGTCGCTCACGCGGCGGCGAGCGTAGTCAATGCGCGGCCACGGGCGCGAACCGCATTGCCGCGGATACCCTTTCGCCCTTGCCCGGCGACGGATTCGAGATCAGGGACGCAGCCCTCTTCGACCTGCCGCGGATCTTCGCGATCTACAACCGCGAGGTCGAGGGTGGGATCGCCACCTTCGACGTCGAGCCGCGGATCGCCGGCGTCGACGACGCCTGGCTGACCGGCCGTGCGCCCGAGCATCCCGTGCTCGTCGCCGTCGATCCGAGCGGCGCCGATGCCGGCGTGATCGGCTGGGCCTCGATCGGCCCCTGGTCCCCGCGCGGCGCCTACCGGCGCACCGGCGAGGTGTCCGTCTACGTCGACGCCGCCGCGCGCGGTCGCGGCGTCGGCTCGGCCCTGCTCGCAGCGCTGATCGAGCGCGCAAGCGGTACCGAGATCAAGGTGCTGCTGGCCCGCGTCGCTCTGCCGAACCCGGCGAGCATCGCCCTGCACGAGTCGCTCGGCTTCCGCTCGTTCGGCACCCAGCGCCGCTGCGGCGAGAAGCTCGGCCAGATCCTCGACGTCGAGCTGATGGACCTGCACCTCGACGAGTAGTCGCCCGCGCTGCGAATAGACCCAGCCATGGAGGGGCGATACGCGTCGCAGGTCCGATGCGGGCGGTTTACCCGCCGAGTGGTCCCACATGGCGACGGGACCGCCGGGTTAGACCACTCGGTGCCTGAAACGACCTAGGCGGCTTCGATCTTCGTGATCTTGAGCTCTTTGGCCGGCCCGCGCGGGACCTCGACCTCGACGACCTCACCGCGCTTGCGGCCCATCAGCGCCTTGCCGATCGGCGACTCATGGGAGAGCTTGTCCTCGGCCGGGTTGGCCTCGGCGGAGCCGACGAGCTGGAACTTGCGTGAGTTGCCGGTCTTCTGGTCCTTGACGTGGACCTTGACGCCGACCGAGACGACCCCGGTATCGAGGTCCTTGGCGTTGATGACGGTGGCGCGGCGGACCCGCTCCTCCATCTGGGCGATGCGCTGTTCGAGCATCGCCTGCTCGTTCTTGGCGTCGTCGTACTCGGAGTTCTCGGCGATGTCGCCGAACTCACGCGCCTCCTTGATCCGCTCGGCGACCTCGCGCCGCTTCACGGTCTGAAGCTCCTCGAGCTCCGACTTGAGCTTCTCGAGGCCTTCCGGAGTGATGAGGGATTCGCGTGCCACCTTTGCGTTGAACCTCTTCCCTGTTGGAGTCGGGGACGCGGACCACGCCCCCCAAGAATCAGAAACGCCCGGTCACGGGGCCCTTTCGGGGCCACGCACCTCGGGCTTGGCGGCGCGGAACTATAGCGATGCGATTCGCTCGCGTACAAGGCTGAGATCGTCGATGCGATCGAGGCCCTGGACGTCGCGCGCGGACAACCCCAGCCGCGGCAGGTACCACGGGTAGAACTTCCGCAGGTAGCGGGCGGCCCGCTCGGCTCCGAAGTGCTCCTCGGCGCGATCGACGACCCAGAGGAGCTCGTCGCGAACCACACCGCGCGGTGGGACCTCGGGCTCGGTGCCGACCAGCTCCTCGAAGATCCACGGGTTCCCGAACGATCCGCGGGCGATCATCACCGCGTCGGCGCCCGATTCCTCGTAGGCGAAGCGGGCGTGCTCGGCGTCCGACAGCCCCCCGGAGACGATCACAGGCACGTCGACGAGGCCGACGAGCTCGCGGACGAGCCCGTAGTCGGGAAACCCCTTGTGGCCGATGTTGGCCGAGCGCGGATGGAACGCCACCGCGGATACCCCTGCCTCCTCGACGAGCCGGACGGCGACGCCGACCCCCGATCGATCGCCGCTCACCAAACCGGATCGCAGCTTCACCGTAACGGGCCGGTCGCAGCCCTCCACAGCCGCACGAGCAACCGCAACGGCGAGGTCAGGATCGGCGAGGAGCTCAGCCCCGGCACCGGTCTTGCGGACCTTCTTCACCGGGCAGCCCATGTTGAGGTCGACGATGTCGGCGCCGGCCTCGGCGACCCGCCCGGCGGCCTCGCGCATGATCTCCGGGTCGGAGCCGAAGAGCTGGAGCGCCACCGGGTGCTCGTCGGGATGGATCGCCAGCAACTGGGTCAGCGTGCGCTCGTTGCGGTAGTGGATGGCGTGGCTGGAGACCATCTCCGAGAACGCCATCCCGGCGCCATGGCGCTTCGCCTGCAGCCGCACGAACCAGTTGCCGATCCCGGCGAGCGGCGCGAGCAGGACACGGTTCGGGATCTCGACGTCGCCGATCGAGAAGGGCTCGGTCAGCGCCGGGCGGTCGCGATGCGCGACCCCCGGTCCACTCCCCACGCTCTCCGACTGGGCGGCCTGCAGCTCAGTTGCGCTCATGGATCAACCGCAGGCCCGTCAGGGTCAGATAGGAGTCGATCTCGTCGACGCTCTCGCAGAGAGGCCCGATCGACGTCGCCATCCCGCCGGTGGCGATCACCGCGGCGTCGCCTCCCACCTCGGTGAGCATGCGCTGGACGATCCCGTCGACGAGTCCGGCGAAGCCGTAGGCGAACCCCGATTGCAGCGCGCCCTGGGTGCCACGGCCGATGGCGACCTCGGGCGCGGCGATCTCGATCCGTGGGAGCTTCGCGGTGCGGCCGGCAAGCGCCTCGATGGAGACCTCGAGGCCGGGACCGATCGCGCCCCCGAGGTACTCGCCGTCGGCCGAGACCGCATCGATGTTGATCGAGGTGCCGAAGTCGACCGACAGGCAGGCGCCGCCGAAGCGATCGAAGGCGGCGACGGCGTTGACGAGGCGGTCGGAGCCGAGCTCGCGAGGGTTGTCGATCCTGATCGGCATCCCGGTCTTCACCGAGGGTCCCAC
The DNA here is from genome assembly GCA_020636895.1 of Thermoleophilales bacterium. Taxonomy (GTDB): domain Bacteria; phylum Actinomycetota; class Thermoleophilia; order Solirubrobacterales; family 70-9; genus RHKX01. The sequence goes on from JACJWZ010000002.1 coordinate 13,877, forward strand.
CAGCAGGCATTCGGCGCCGAGGTGGCGCTCGCAGAGGCGGACGTACTCGGGACCGAGCCGCGGGACGACGGTCGAGACGATCGCCGCGTCGACCGCGTCGGCGTCGAGTCCGCGAAAGCGCAGTGAGCCGACCATCGCCAGGGCCAGCTCATCCGCGGTCAGGTAGCCGCGGGTGGACAACCGCCAGTCGGCGAGGAGCTCGGCGCCGTCGAAAGCGCCGACGTGAGTCTGGGTGTTGCCGACGTCGACAGCGAGCAGCATCGCCGTGGATTGTGGCAATTGGGCGCTCGGGATCCCGGATAGAGTCGGCCCATGAAAGCCAGACTGTTCACGATCCCCGCGTCCCATCCGTCCTGGGCCGCGCGCCTGATGCTCGAGCGCAAGGGCATCGCCTACAAGCGGGTCGACCTGGTCGAGGGCATCCACCGGCTCGTCCTCCGCGCGGCTCGCTTCCCCGGGGTGACCGTGCCGGCCCTGATCCTCGACGGCCGCCGCATCCAGGGCACCGGGACGATCGCCCGCGAGCTCGACCGCCTGGTCCCGGAGCCCCCGCTGCTGCCCGCCGACCCCGCCGAGCGCACCCGGGTCGAAGAGGCGGAGCGTTGGGGCGACGAGGTCCTGCAGCCGATCCCCCGCCGGATGGTCTGGAACCTCCTGCAGCGCGATCGCTCGCCGATCCGCAGCTACCTGGAGGGCTCGCGCACAGGGCTTCCCGTGCCCCTTGCAGCGGCCACCGCAGGTCCGGTGATCGCTCTCGGCGCGAAGCTGAACGCGGCCGACGACGACGCCGTCCGCGCCGATCTCGCCGCGCTCCCCGACGCGGTCGACCACATCGACGAGCTCATCGCCGAGGGCGTGATCGGCGGCGAGGTGCCGAACGTCGCCGACTTCCAGATCGCCACGAGCACGGCCCTGCTGTTGACGATGGCGGACGTCCGGCCGCTGTTCGCCGGGCGCCCGGCGGAGGAGCTGGCGCGTCGGCTGGTCCCCGCGTACCCGGGCGACGCGCCCCCGGTCCTGCCGACGGCGTGGCTCGAGCCGCTGCGAGCCGCCCGCGCCACCTGACCCCTCCTCTCCCTTCCCTACTCGAGCGCCCCGGCGCGTTCGACCCGTTCGCCGTCGCCGAGCGCCTCCAGCTCATCACTGAGCCGCGTGCCGTCCGGGAGGGTGAGCCCGGGATCGAGCTCGAGCAGCGGCACGAGCACGAAGCGGCGGGAGGTTGCCTCGGGGTGCGGGAGCCGCAGCCGGTCGGTGACGAGCTCGACGTCGCCGAGCAGGAGCAGATCGACGTCGAGTGTCCGCGGCCCGTGCCGCGGGCCCGCCGTGCGGCCGCTCTCGGCTTCGATCGCCTTGCAGATGGAGAGCAGGGCTTCCGGTTCCAGATCGGTCCCGATCCGGACGGCGGCGTTGAGGAAGTCGGGTTGATCGAGGATCTCTCCGACCGGCTCGGTCTCATACGCCGAGGAGACGGCGTCAACCGAGACGCCGTGCCGGCGCAGCGCCGCGATCGCGCCCCGCAGGCTCGCCCAGCGGTCGCCCACGTTCGAGCCGAGGCCGAGGTAGGCGACGCGCTCGCCCGCCCCGTCGCTCACCGCGAGCCCCGGCGCAGCGTCACCGCGACATCGGTGAGGCGGGCGCTCATCGGCGGCTCCGGCTTCGCCGCCCTGATCGTCAACGCGATCGGGGCGTGCTCGGCCTCGATCTCGTCGGCGAGCTCGGCGCAGAGGCGCTCGAGCGTATGGAAGCTGCGGTCGGCCACGAACGCCTCCGCGAAGCGGGTCAGCGCGCCGTAGTCCACGGTCTCGGCGATCTCGTCGCTGGCGGTGGCGGCGGCCTCGACGTCGAGCGCGATGTCGAGGACGATCCGGCAGCCGGCCACCCGCTCCTCCTCCGTGACCCCGTGCGGTCCGAACGTCTCGAGGCCGCGGACCTCGATCGTGACGCGTTCGGCGCCGCTCATCCCGCCGCGGGCTCCCCGGCGACGATCCCGCGCGCGAGCACCGAGCGCGCGACCAGCGCCGCGTCGCGGGTCGCGGCGACGTCGTGGACCCGAAGCACGTCGGCGCCGCGGGCCACACCCATCACCGCCGCGGCGAGGCTCCCCGCGAGGCGGTCCTCGACGTCGCGGCCGGTCAGCTTGCCCAGGAAGCTCTTGCGCGAGGCCCCGAGCACCACCGGGCGCCCCAACCCTCGCAGCTCCCCGAGCCGGTCGATCAGCTCGAGGTTGTGGGCGACCGTCTTGCCGAACCCGATTCCGGGGTCGAGCCAGATCCTGCTCTCGGCCACCCCGGCCCCGATGGCGGCCGTCATGCGGTCGGTCAGGAAGGCGCGGACATCGGCGACCACGTCGTCATAGACCGGGTCGTCCTGCATCGTCCGCGGCGTCCCCTTCATGTGCATGAGGACGAGCCCGCAGCGGGCCTCCGCGCACAGCGCGGCCATGTCGGGGTCGCCGAGCGCGGTGACGTCGTTGACGATCTCGGCTCCCGCCTGGATCGCCCGTTCCGCGACGGCGGCCTTCGAGGTGTCGACGGACACTCGGTGACCTGCTCGCGCCAGCGCGGTCACGACCGGAACGACCCGCTCGATCTCCTCCTCGGCGGAGACCTCGGCGGCCCCGGGCCGGGTGGACTCGCCGCCGACGTCGAGCACGGCGGCGCCGGCCGCGGCAAGCTCCTCGCCGTGCGCGATCGCGGCCTCCGGGTCGAGGAACTGCCCGCCGTCGGAGAACGAGTCCGGCGTCACGTTGACGATGCCCATGAGGACGGTCACGGGGGCATTATCCGCGGGAGGCCCGGGTCAGGAACGCGGGTCGTCGGTGTGCATCTCCGCGGCGCCACCGGCGAAGCCCGGTCGCGGCGGCGGCAGCGTGCGCGGGCCCTCGCGGCCCGTGCCCTTCGCGGTCTCGTCCTCGCGATCGGGGGCCGGAGTCTCGTCCGGCTCCTCGTCGCCGCCGGATGAGCCGAAGACCTCCTCCTCGGAGGCGCCGTCGATCAGGGCGACGAACTCGTCGGCGTCGATGGTCTCGCGCTCGAGCAGGATCCGCGAGATCTCCTCGAGGCGCTCGCGGCGCTCGTTGAGGATCGTCCTCGCCGACTGGTGGGCCTCCTCGACCACGCGGCGGATCTCGTCGTCGATCTCGCGGGCGATCTCGTCGGAGTAGTCGGGCTCCGCGTTGAACTCGCGTCCGAGGAACGGCTGGCCGCGGTTGTGCCCGAACACGCGCGGGCCGAGGCGCTCGGACATGCCGTAGCGCATGACCATCTGCTTGGCGGTCTCGGTCACCTTCTCGAGGTCGTTGGAGGCGCCGGTCGTGATCTCGCCGAAGACGATCTCCTCGGCGGCGCGGCCGCCGAGCGTCATCGCCATCGTGTCGGCGAGCTCCGCGCGGGTCGTCAGGAACTTGTCCTCGGTCGGGAGCGAGATCGTGTAGCCGAGCGCCTGCCCGCGGCTGATGATCGAGATCTTGTGGACCGGGTCGGTGTTCGGCAGCACGTGGCCGACGATCGCGTGCCCCATCTCGTGGTAGGCGGTGACGAGGCGCTCCTTCTCGCTCATCACGCGGGTCTTCTTCTCGGGGCCGGCGATCACGCGCATGATCCCCTCCTCGAGCTCGACCATCGTGATCTCCTTGTTCCCCTTGCGCGCTGTGAGGAGGGCCGACTCGTTGATCAGGTTCGCGAGATCGGCGCCGGTGAAGCCGGGCGTCTGGCCCGCGAGCACGTCGAGGTCGAGCTCGGTCGAGAGGGGCTTGCCGCGCGTGTGGACCTCGAGGATCTTCTTGCGGCCCTTGCGGTCGGGGCGGTCGACGGCGATCTGGCGGTCGAAGCGGCCCGGCCGCAGCAGCGCCGGGTCGAGGATGTCGGGGCGGTTGGTTGCCGCGATCAAGATGATGTTGTCGGTCATCTCGAAGCCGTCCATCTCGACGAGGAGCTGGTTCAGGGTCTGCTCGCGTTCGTCGTGCCCGCCGCCCATGCCGGCGCCGCGGTGACGGCCGACGGCGTCGATCTCGTCCATGAAGATGATGCAAGGGGAGTTCTGCTTGGCCTGCTCGAAGAGGTCGCGGACGCGGCTCGCGCCGACGCCGACGAACATCTCGACGAAGTCGGAGCCGGAGATCGAGAAGAACGGCACGCCCGCCTCACCGGCGACCGCCCGGGCGAGCAGCGTCTTGCCGGTGCCCGGAGGGCCGTAGAGCAGGACGCCCTTGGGGATCCGCGCTCCCAGCGACTGGAACTTCTTCGGGTTCTCGAGGAACTCCTTGATCTCGTGCAGCTCCTGGACCGCCTCGTCCGCCCCGGCGACGTCACGGAACGTGATCTTCGGCGCGTCGACGGACATCCGCTTCGCCTTCGACTTGCCGAAGTTCATGACGCGCGAGCCGCCGCCCTGCATCTGGTTCATCAGGAACAGCCAGAAGCCGAAGATGAGGACGAAGGGGAGGATGTAGGTCAGCAGAGAGAGCAGCGACGAGCTGCCCTTGCCCTCGACGGTGGTGCTGATGTTGTTCCGCTCGAGCGAGTTGACCAGCGTCTCCTCGGTGTTGCTCGGATAGCCGGTCGAGTACTCGTTCCCGCCCGCCTCCGAGGACTCCGTGACGTCGATCGTGTTGTCCTTGGTGTTGATCTTCACCGAGTCGATGTCCTGCGGCGAGTCGTTCACCGTCGCGATGAAATCGCTGTAGGTGGGGTCGCTGCCGGACTGCGGCGGCGAGATGATGCGCTGCGCGAAGAACGCGAGCACGATCACGATCAGGATCGGCACGAGGGCGCCGCTGCGGGACATCCGCTTCACGACTCGGTTCTTTCGCTGGAAATGCGCATGGAAAAAGGGTTGCCCGACGTCTCGGGACCTGCGGCCAGAGTACCAGGGGTCGTTCTCGTTCCAAGCGGGAACGGGAAGCCGGCGAACGGGATCCGCCGACGATCCGACAACGGGGTCAGGAGCGGGTGGGCTCCAGGGCGGCGACGTAGTCGAGGTTGCGCCAGCGCTGGGCGTGGTCGAGGCCGTAGCCGATCGCGAACACGTTGGGGATCTCGAACCCCACGTACTTGATCGGCAGCTCGACCCGCCGCCGCTCCGGTTTGGTCAGCAGGGAGCAGACCTCGAGCGTCGCCGGATCGCGGGCGCGCAGGTTGCGCATCAGATACTGGAGGGTGAGCCCCGAGTCGATGATGTCCTCGACGACCAGCACGTCACGGCCCTCGATCGAGGTGTCGAGGTCCTTGAGGATCCGGACGACCCCCGAGGAGACGGTCGAGGACCCGTAGCTGGAGACCGCCATCAGGTCGATCTCGCAGGGAAGCGTCAGCGACCGCATCAAGTCGGCCATGAAGATCAGGGCGCCCTTGAGGACACCGACGAGGACGAGATCGCGGCCCGCGTAGTCGGCGTCGATCTCGGCACCGAGCTCGGCGACCCGCGCGTGCAGGCGCTCGCTGTCGATCAGCGTCTCGCCCAACCTGTCCACGCTGTTCCCGCCGCTGCTCGGAGGCTCGCCCATGCCAAGCGGCAGTCTAAGCCGCCGGGCGCGCCCGGATCACCGCGACGCCGCTCGAGCGCTCGCCGAGCCGGAACTCCTCGCTCACCGCCACGCCGGCGACCCAGGCGACGCGGCCGCCGGCCGTGACGACCGGCACCCGCCCGCGCTCCGAGCGCGGCACGCCGCGGTCGGTGAAGAGGTCCTGCAGGCTCTTGCTGCCGCCGAGGCCCAGCGGCCGGATCCGATCACCGCTGCGCCAGGCGCGGACCTCGAGCTGCGATCCGAGCGCAGCGGCATCGAGCGTGGCGACGTCGGGGCCCGGTACCGCATCGAGGTCACGACAGATCTCGACGATCAGCTCCCAATCGCCGAAGCGGGCACGACCGGGGACGTCCATCCGCACGGGCGCGAGATCGTCGCCGGCGTCGGGGCGGGCCGAGGTTCCGGGGGCCGCAGCCCCAGAGGCCCCCGTCATGCCGAAGCGGATGCGGCCCGACTCGCAGCGCGCCTCGAGCCCGCCTCCGAGCTCGACGACGCCGCCCTCGGGCTTGGCCGCGAGGCGGCAGATCGCAGCGGCGCGGGAGCGGTTGAGCGGCACCGCCCGCATCGCCGCCCGCTCGGCGAGCTCGCGGAGGGCGAGCCGGCGCATGCCCGAGCCCATCGATAGCACCGAGGCGGCGTCCACCTCGACGGCCTCGGGGGCGACGCCCACCGCGTCCAGCGCGTCGCCGACGAGGCCGGAGAGGAGCTCGGCCTCCTCGTGCAGCTCCGCGTGGGTGGCCGCGAGGTTGCGCTCGACCTCGCTGCCGACCTCGGCCAGGACGGGCAGGACCTCGGAGCGGATCCGGTTGCGGGCGTAGCGCCCGGTGGCGTTGCTGGGGTCGTCGTGGAAGGGCAGCGACGCGGTGGCCGCGATCTCCCGCGTCTCGGCGCGCGTGACCGAGTGCAGGGGGCGGATCACGCGCCCGTTGCGCGGAGCGAGCCCGAGGAGCGGCCGCGTTCCCGGCGAGACCGCGAGCCGGTACAGCATCGTCTCGGCGATGTCCGTGCGGGTGTGGCCGGTCGCGATCCACTCTGCCCCGAGCCGCCCGCGCAGCCGCTCAGCCGCCGCGTAGCGCGCGTCGCGGGCCTCCGCTTGCAGGTTGCCCTCGCCGAGCTCCGGGCGGTCGACGTGCAGGTCGATCCTCAGCTTCGCGCACAACGCCCGCGCCGCCCGCTCGTCCTCGTCGGAGTCCAGCCGCAGCCCGTAGTTGACGTGGATGCCGGAGACGGACTCGGGCCCGCACACGGCGACGAGAGCGGCGGCCGCGCAGGCCGAGTCGGCGCCGCCCGAGACGAGCACGACCCCGCTCGAGCGGGGATCGACCAGGCCGGTGCCCTCGACCACCTCGGCTAGGGCCTCGATCGCAGGCGAGGAGATCACGGGCGCGATCATAGGAGCGCTCACGGGCGGAAATCGCAGGTGGCATGCGGGGAGAGCCCACGCCACGCGCTCAAGTCATGTCGTCTCGAGCACTGGCGACGAAGAGCTCCGTCGGCTCCGGGAATCCCTTGAGCGTGAGTTCGCCCAGCGATTCGAACTGGAGGTACTCGGATTCGCCGATCTGCTCGACGGCGGCCTTCGTGATGATCACCTCGCCCCCCAGCGCACGGGCGACGATGCGGTGCGTGAGGTTCACGTCACCGCCGAAGTAGTCGCCGTCGCGATATACCGCGCCGCCGAAGTGGATGCCGGTGCGCGGCCGCGGCCGCTCCGCGAACAGGGTGAGGAACCCGACAGCCCACTCGGTCAGCATCCGCGGGTCGGAGGCGACCACCATGACCTCGTCGCCGATCGTCTTGACGATCGTCGCGTCGGCCGGGAGCGTCGCCTCGACCGTCTCAACGAACCGCTCGATCATGTCGAGCGCCTCCTCGTCCCCCTCCTCCTCGGTGTACCTCGTGAACCCCGTCAGGTCGACGAAGCAGAACGCCATCAGGACCCGATCGGCGCTCGGGCGGCTCAACGGCAGGTCCGCCTCCATGTGGCCGACCACGTCCTGCTCCATGTAGAAGCGCAGGTACCGCTGATGGATGTACTCGAGGAAGGGGCTGACGGCCGGCAGCAGCTCGCCGGCCATCCGCTGCATGTCCTCGGCCATGTCGAGGGGCGGCACGGCCTCGCGGATCATCGGCTCGTGGACGAACAGGTGGAAGAGGCGGACCTCGGCTTCGGCGACCTTGCGGATCGCCTGCGCGTAGACGCGGACGAGCTGCAGGAGGGCGACGAGCGGGAAGCCGTTGCGAAGGACTCCCGCGAGCATCTCGAGCGCCGCGACGTCCTCGTCGCTGATCCGGTCGGTCATCGCCATCGGCGTACCCAGGAGCCCCATGATCCGCTCGACCAGCTCCTCCTCGAGACCGACCGTTGCCGCAGCCTCCGCGCGCGTGTGGATCCTCGCGGGACCCGGGAGCAGATCCTCGAGCGCACCGGTCGCGAGCCGGCCGTCGCGGACCCCGTTGCGGATCTCCGCCAGGGGATGCCCGCGCTCGCGCATCCGCGCGACGAGCCTCGCCTGCGCGGCGGCGGCGGCGGTCCAGCGCCCCCTCTCGACCTCGACGACCCCCTGCTCGGCCCAGCGCTTCAGCGTGCTCGCTGAGACCCCGGAGCGTCTCGCCGCTTCGCTGATCGAGATCGTCTCGGCCATCTCGCTGCTTCTACAGGATCCGCGGGGATCGGTCGCCCCTGGACGCGTTGACGGGGCCCGCGGGGCCCCGTCAGCGTGGCGGACATTCGGTCCGCATTCGTCGGCCTGCGGCGCCGGTGGCGCCTAGCTGCCCTCCGGCCGTCTCGTCGGGCGCCCGGAGAGTGCTCACGGCCTCCTGTCAACTGTGCGGATTGACACTAGCGCCAGGGAGGCTCCCAGTCAAGCCCGGAGGGCCGAACGCGTGCCCGCAACCCGGGCGCGACCCTCAGACGAACGCCGAGCCGCGCTTGACGAGGTTCTCGAGCAGCTTCGCCTGGATCGTCTCCCGCACCTGCTCGGAGATCTCGAAGACGATGCGGCGGTCGTCGGCGGCCTCGGGCCCGAGGCCCGAGACGTCGATCGGCTCGCAGAACTCGATTCGCCACTTCGACGGGAGCGGGATCAGGCCGAGCGGCCCGAGCCACGGGAACGTCGGCGTGATCGGCGCGAACGGGGCTCCGATCAGCTTCGCGAGAGCCCGGCTGTCCCCGAGCATCGGGTAGATCTCCTCGGAGCCGACGACGGCGATCGGGACGATCGGGGAGCCCGTCTGTAGGGCGATCTCGACGAACCCGCCGCGCCCGAACCGCTGCAGGCGATAGCGCTCCGAGAACGGCTTGCCCGTGCCTTTGACGCCCTCGGGGAAGACCATCATCAGGCCGTCGTCCTCGAGGATGCGGGTCGCGTTGTGGGGGCTCGCCGGCACCCCGCCGACCTTGCGCATGAACGCGGACAGGTAGGGCAGCGAGAACGCCCAGTTGAGAACCATGAACCGGGGCCAGCGCGGCAGCGGGTGGCGCTTCATGATGGCCCCGGTGATCATCGAGGCGTCGAAGGGGAAGAGCGATCCGGCGTGGTTGGAGACGAGCATCGCGCGGCCGTGGGCGGGCACGTGCTCGACGCCGGTCGTCTCTACCCGCCACCAGTGGTCGTAGAGGAGCTCGAAGAACGGGTAGGCACCCTCGGCGAACTCCTCGTCGAAGCCCCATTCGTCCTCGTAGTAGTCGCCGCGGAGGCGCCGGGCCATGCGATCGATCCCGTCCCGCAGCGACTTCGGGAGGTCGGCCGATGCGGCCTCGACGGCGACGATCGGATCGACGCCCGACTCGACCGCGGCGCGGACGCTCCGCAGGAACCGGATCCCGGCCTCGGGGATGCTCGTCCCGGAGACGCCGCTCACCGCATCCTCCCGAGCCCCTCGAGGATGCCGGCGACGCCCGGCAACGGTGCGAGCCGCCTGCTCGTGCTGTGGCGGGCGAAGTCCTCGATCGCCGCCGCCGCGTCGAAACGGGGAGTGAACCCGAGGTCCTCGCGCATCCGCCTGTTGTCGACGCCGCGCCCGTATCTGAGCAGCCTCACGGCGTCGCCGTAGAGGGCCCCGGTCCCCAGACTCCTGCCGAGCCTGGCGAGGGCCGGCCCGAATAAGGGGTGCGGGATCGGCAGCTCGGTGGCCCCGATCACCCGCAGCGCCCGCGAGAGCGAGATCGAGCCGCTCGGGGCGATGTTGACCGCCCCGCGCACTGGGTTCATGGTCGCCTCGACCAGGGCCTCGGTCGCGTCGTCGGCATGCACGAGCTGGAGCCGCGGGTCGAATCCGAGCTGGACGGGAACGACTGGCAGCGAGAGATAGCGGGAGAGCGGCACCTGCAGCCCGGCGCCGATCTCGGGCTGGTAGCGGAGCATGCAGCAGGTGAGTCGCGGGTGTCTGCGCGCGAAGTTCTCGAAGTAGCCCTCGAGCTCGCCGACGTCGCGCTGGAAGCGCGTCCGCAGCGGGAAGCTGCGCGCCATCTCCTCGGTGAAGAACGAGGGCCCCGCGGGCTCGCAGCCGTAGATCGCCGCAGACCCCCGCAGGATGACTCGCTCGATCGTCGGGCTGCGCTCGGCCGCGGCGAGCAGCTGCAGCGTCCCGATCACGTTGATGTCGTGCAGCGCGCGCGCCGGCTTGCCCTCCTCCGGGTACCAGAGGATCCCGGTGTGGACCAGGGTGTCGGCCTCGGTGGCCGGGACGAGCCTCGCCATCACCGGGCTGCGGATGTCGGCCTCGAGCAGCTCCGTGCGCTCGAGATCGACGTCGGGGAGGGTCGTGTCGATCCCGATCACCTGCTCAACCCGGGGGTCGCGAGCCAGCCTACGGGCCAGCATCGTCCCCCACATGTTCCCGATGCCCGCGATCAGGATCCGACGGCCGCCGCTCAAAGCTATCCGCCCGAATCCCTTTGCTGATGCGGTTCTTCAGAGCTATCCTGAAGCTCTACCTCAGGGTTAGATACAGGCCCTGCGAGGGCTTCCAGGCGAGCGAGTCGCTGCTCGACCGCCGCCATGCGCTGCCCCAGCTCCTCGATGCCCTCCGCGTCGGCCCGGCGCAGGTCGCTGATCGCCTCCGCCAGCCGCGTCGACGCCTCCTCCCCCCTACGGGCGACCTGGTCGCGAGCCTCCTGCCCACGCCTGACGACGTCGTCGAGCAATCCCTGCGCGCGCTGGCGCGTCTCGGTGGCGGAATCCGCCGTCGCCGCGAGGGTTCGCTCCACCGCGGTCCGCAACGCCTCCCCGACTCCGTCGCTCGCGGGCTCGAGCGACCCCGCCGGAGCTTCGCCGGCCTGATCCGTCCCGGCCTCGGGGTTCTCAGCCTGATCTTCCACGTCCACGATCCTATTGTCCCTCAGGTGACCGTCCCCGGATCGCGCTGATGCCAGCCCACCTCCGACCCTGCGCCCCGATCGCGCGCGACGCGATCGTCTGCGGCGACCCGAGCCGAGCGCTCGCGATCGCGCAGGCCGTGCTGCCGGCGCCGCGGATGAGCAACCACCACCGCGGTCTGTGGGGCTACTACGGCGAGACCGGCGGCGGCGGCGAGTTGACCGTCCAGGCGACCGGCATCGGCGGCCCGAGCGCCGTCACAGTGCTCTCGGAGCTGACTGAACTCGGGGTCCGCAGGGTGATCAGGGTCGGCACCTGCGCCGTCGCGGGGGCCGAACCGGTGCTGGGGTCGCGGCTGGTGGTCACGAGGGCGATCTCCCGCGACGGCACCTCTGCGGCCCTCGGCTCCGAGCCCGGCGGCGAGGTCCTCCCGGACCCGGTCCTGACGGCGGCCCTCGCCGAGGCGACCGGCGCCCAGACGACGGGACTCGTCAGCCGCGACCTGCAGCCGACCGCCGAGGATCTCCACCCCCCGAGTGCCCCGAGTGGCGAGCCGGCGGCGGACCTGCAGACCGCAGCGGTCTTCGCCTTCGCCGCCCGACGGGGAATCGCGGCCGCCGCGACCGTCGTCGTCACCGTCACCGGCGGACGCCGGCTCGAGGACGAACCGGTCGAGGCCGCCCTCCTCGACCTCGCCGCGGGCGCGGCAGCGGTCCTCGCGCTACCTCAACCTCAACTCGAGGTTTAGATACGCCTAGTCGCGGGCGGTTGAGGGTTCCGGCTGCCGGCGGAGGCGATCGAGCTCGTCCTCGAGAGCCTCGATCCGGTCCGAGAGTGCCCTGACACGGCGGTTGAGGCGCTCCAGATCCGCAGCGCTCGGCACGTCGAGCGCCCCGAGGGCCGCGCGCTGCGCCTGCGCCGCCTTCTCTCCGGCCCCGAGGGCCTTCCCGAGCGCCTGCGAGAACAGCGGGTTCTCGAGCAGGGCCTGCGCGAGATCGCCGACCGCCTCCTCGCCGCGCTGTCTGAACCCTCCGGAATCGTCGCTCACAGGTATCTCCTCCGCTTGCTCGCTCATCGCCCCGAACGCTAGCCGATGGCCTTAACAAGTTGTTCGCTTCGTCCCGCTTTCAAGCCCTGTACGGTGCATGCCGATGGGTGCGGGACCTATGAGTCGGAAGGCTTCGATCGACGGCGGGCCGGGGCACGCCCTTGCGCGACCCGGTTCCGCGTTGCATTCCGCTGCTCCGACGGATAGCTTTCGGGTGCTCCTGGAGGAGGTGGGCCCGCTGACCGGAACCGGTTCTGCGAGCCGCTCGGCGGGGGTACCACAGGAATGAGGAATCGTCTCGTCATAGCTACGGCGCTCGCGGTGCTCGTCGCGGTGCTCGCGGCAGGAGCCGTGAGCGCGCAGTCGAACCCGGGCGTCTCGGTCGATCTTCCCGGCGGGGGCAGCGTCGGGGTCAACCTCCCGCAGTGCTCCAACGGGGTCGACGACGACGGCGACGGCCTCGTCGATCTCGCCGACACCGCGGGCTGTCAGGGCAACCCTCTCGGCACGGACGAGACCGACCCCGCCCCGGCGGCGCCGACGACTCCGACGACGCCGACCACCCCCACCACCCCCACCACCCCGACCACCCCCGAGGAGCCGGCTCCTGGCACCCAGCCGGAGCAGCCCGGCGACAGCGGCGACAGCCCGGACGAGACCTCCGACGACGGCGACCCCGCGCAGTTCGGCCCCGGCAAGAGCGGCAAGGACGACGACAAGAACGACAAGGGTGACAAGGGCAAGGACGACAAGGGCGGCAAGAAGGGGAACGGCCCCGAGCACTCCTTCGGCGGCGAGGAGGCCACCGGCGACGAAGACAGCCTCGAGCCGCTCGAGACCCCTGAGATCCGCCGGCCCGACGGCGCGCCCACCGACCACAACCCGACCGTGACGATCGGCGACATCGGCGCCGCCCCGGTCGGCGTCCCGAACTTCATCATCGACCAGTTCTCGATCCCGCCGTTCCTGCTCCCCATCTACCAGGCGTGCGGCACCCAGTACGGCGTGCCGTGGGAGGTGCTCGCCTCGATCAACCGGATCGAGACCGCGTTCGGCACCAACCTCAACGTCTCCACCGCCGGCGCCCTCGGCTGGATGCAGTTCATGCCCTCCAGCTGGGAGATGTACGGGGTGGACGCCAACAACGACGGCAAGAAGGACCCGTACAACCCCGTCGACGCGATCTGCGCAGCGGCTCGCTACCTGAAGGCCGCGGGAGCCGAGGACAACCTCTACGACGCGATCTTCGCCTACAACCACGCCGACTGGTACGTCGATGAGGTCCTGCTCTACGCCAAGCAGTACGGGAAGATCCCCTCCGCGCTCGTCGATTCGCTGACCGGCCTTACCGAGGGCGCGCACTTCCCGGTCGCCGCGAAGGCCCGCTACGCCGACGACATCTCCGAGCGCGAGGCGGCCAAGCGCGCCAGCCAGGGCGGCGGCTCCGGCAATGTCGCCGACGTGATCAGCGACTCCCCCACCCGCCGCGGCATCAACATCTACGCCGACGAGGACTCGCCGGTCGTCGCCGTCAACGACGGGGTCATCAAGAAGGTCGGCCAGAACAAGCGCCTCGGCAAGTTCATCGTGCTGGAAGACGCCTACGGCAACCAGTTCACCTACGCCGAGCTCGGCGAGATCAGCGACGTCGTCCCCGTCCCCAAGGAGCGCAAGCTCAGCTCCGACGACTTCGACCTGGTCACCCCCGGCAAGGGCGACAAGCCCCCCAAGGTCGCGGCCAGTGACTCCACCCGCGACTCGCTCCCCGAGAGCGACCCGTCCTCCGGTGGAAAGGGCGGCAAGGGTGGCAAGGGCGCGGCCGCCGACCCGACCCCCGACAAGTCCGCCACCGGCGACGGTGACGACGAGGGTCCGACCGACACCGAGGACTCCCGTGACCGCGTCTTCGCCAACCCCGACCGGCCCAACACCAAGGACCGGGCCGACCTGACCGGGCAGCTCGACGACATCATGGGCAAGGGCGTCCCGGGCTACGAAACCTTCAAGTCCTACTTCTCCGGCGTCCTGCGCTTCGACGACAGCAAGATGGACACTGAACCTCTACGTGAGGGTTCGCAGGTCGTCGCCGGGACGATCCTCGGCCGCATCGGTCCCGAGTCCGACAACTCCGCCTCGCACCTGAACTTCGCGATCACCCCGGCCGGCCGCGGCGCTCACACGATCGACCCGAAGCCGATCCTCGACGGCTGGAAGCTGCTCGAGGCGACGGCCATCTACCGCGCCGCCGGCAAGAACCCGTTCGACAACGAGGCGACCGTCGGGCAGGTTCTGCTCGCGTCGAAGACGCAGCTGCAGCGCCAGGTTCTCAACGACCCGAACATCGAGATCTACTCGTGCGGTCGCGAGGACATCGCCAGCGGTCAGATCGACCGCCGCATCCTCGCGACCATGGAGTACCTGGTGGCGCGGGGCTACCGCCTCACGATCACCTCCCTCAAGTGCGGCCACAGCATCATGACGGCGTCGGGGAACGTCTCGGAGCACTCGACGGGCGACGCGATGGACATCGCGCAGGTGAATGGGATCCCGATCCTCGGCAACCAGGGCAAGGGTTCGATCACCGAGGCGGTGATCAACGACCTGCTCAAGCTCCAGGGTCCGATGCAACCGCATCAGATCATCTCCCTGATGGAGATGGGCGGCCCGACCTTCGCGATGGCCGACCACGCCGACCACATCCACGTCGGCTTCTCGCCCGACGGCGGGGACACCGGCGGCAAGCCGCTCACCGAAGGCCTGCTCTCCGCCGACCAGTGGGACAAGCTGCTCGACCGAATCGGGGAGCTTGACCAGCCGAAGGTGCCGACCAAGCCGTCCGACGCGGCGCTCCCCGCCGACAAGAACGACCGGGCCAGCAACGCGCACGTCGGCGAGTAGCCGGGCGCGGACCCCTGCCCCCGCTCCTCCCCTTCGCACAGCTCGACTTCCCCGGCACGCTGGGCCCGGGTGACGGCCGCTACCTGCTGCGCCCCGAAGGCGAGCCCGACGCCGAGCCCGACGTGCTCGTGATCACGACCCTCGCCGCGCCACCCTCAGTGGGTCCGCGCCTGCGCCGAGCCAGGGCGAGGCCCGTGGACCCGGAGCCGGAGCCCGCGCCGCTCGCGGTGACCAGGGTGAGCGTCATCCGCCCTCGGTCATTCGACGACGAGGCCGCCGCCGTACGCTGGCTATCGGAGGTCGGCTCGGATCGCGACCTGGCGGCGGCGCTGGCGGCGGAGGCAGTGCGCCATCTCAACCGCGCGCTGCACGCCCATCGCACGGCGGCCGGCGACCCGACCATCGCCGACGTCGACCCTTCGCGCGCCATCTCGATCCGCTTCGGCTACGGAACCGGTGACGAGGTCGCCGATGGCCGCTGGCGCAGCACGATCGAGCTCCCCGAGCGCCACCGCCGCCGCTTACTGCAGCGCGACTACGAGGCGATGAGGCCGCAGGAGCGTGTCGCCGCGGTGCTCGGTGGGCGCGAGCGCGTCGCCGCCCATGAGGAGCTGATCGTGCGTGCGCGGGGCGACCTCGACGCCGGGCGGGTGGCGACGGCGGCCCTGGGGCTGTCGGCGGCGCTCGAGGCGCTGCGGGCACCAGGAGCCGCCGCCGGTGGAGGTGCGGGAGCTTCGAACGAGGAGCTCGCCACACGCCTCAGCGACGCCGAGGCGGCCGCCCTGAAGGCAAAGCGCAGCGTGCTCGCAGGTGCCGTCGACGCGGATCTCGACGCCGAGGCGCTCGAGGGCGCCGTACGCGCGGCCGAGGCGGCGCTGCGCCAGCGCGCGCACCAGGGCTGAGACGCCACCCAGCGCACTACGAGGGCGGTTCCGCGGAACCGCGATATCCGTGTCGGGTATTGATTGCCGGGCGGGGGACACTTGGCGCCTTTTCCACCGAATACGTGGAAAATGCGCCTCGCGCCCGCTCGCGCCACAGACGACAGCCGGCGGAGAGGGGTGCGACGTGCGCGGTCGCCGCCGCCCTCAGGCGGCCTCGGCGCTCGCGCCGAGCGCCTCCACGAGCGCCGGGAGCACCTCGGCGACGTCGTCGTGGAGCCGGACGTGCGCGTCGCCGTCGTAGGGGGTCGGGCCGATCGTCAGAACCGCGATCGAACCGCCGTTCGCAAGAGTCAGCTCGGGAAGGCCGGCGGCCGGGAAGACCTCGAGCGAGGAGCCGACACAGAGCATCAGATCGGCGCTCTCTGCGAGCTCCCGAGCGCGCTGGATCGCCGCCACGGGAAGCATCTCGCCGAAGAGGACGACGTCGGGCTTCACCTTGCCCATGCAGCCCGAGCAGACGGCGATCCCCTCATCGTCGAAGAGCCCCTCGACCTGCTCGAGCGGCCAGCTCGCGCCGCAGGTCGTGCAGGAGGAGGTGTCGACCGAGCCGTGGACCTCGATCAGCTCGCGGGTCCCGGCGCTGCGGTGCAGGCGGTCGATGTTCTGGGTGATGACTGCGTCGAGCCGGCCGGCGCGCTCGAGCGCCGCGAGGGCGAGGTGGGCGGCGTTCGGCAGCTTGTCGCTGAGCATGTCGAAGCGCGGGCGGTAGAAGTCCCAGAACGCCCTGGTGTCGCGATGGAAGGCCTCGATGTTGGCGACCTTCATCGGATCGACCTCCTCCCACATGCCCTCGCCCGGCGTGCGGAAGTCCGGGATCCCGGAGGGAACGGAGATCCCTGCGCCCGTCAGGGCGACGATCCGCTGGCTGGAGCGGACGAGGTCGGCCAGCCGGCCGACCCCCTCCGCGACGGTCTCAGCCGTCACTCGCCCTTCCAGTGGGGCGTGCGCTTGCCGAGGAAGGCGCTGATGCCCTCCTTCGCGTCCTCGGAGAAGAACGCGGTGGCGAAGCCGCCCTTCTCGGCCTCGATGCCCTCGTCGAGGTCGCCCTTGTGGGATACCTGCTTGATCTCGCGAACCGCGATCGGCGCCTGGCCGGCGAGCTTGCGGGCCCAGCTCAGTGCCGTGTCCATCAGCTCGTGGTCGGGGACGACACGGTTGGCGAGCCCGTAGGCGCCCGCCTCCGGCGCGGTGATCTCGTCGCCGATCAGGTTCATCTCCAAGGCCTTGTGGGGGCCGACGAGCCGCGGCAGGCGCTGGGTGCCTCCGAAGCCGGGGATGATCCCGAGGTTGACCTCGGGCTGGCCGAACGACGCGGACTCCGCGGCGATCCGGAAGTCGCAGGCCATGGCCAGCTCGCACCCGCCGCCGAAGGCGAGCGAGTTGACGGCCGCGATCGTCGTCACCGACGACTTGCCGAACGAGCGCAGCAACGCGTGGCCCTGATCGATCAGATCCTTGCCGCCGGCCTCGTCCATCTTCGTGAACGCCTTGATGTCGGCGCCGGCGCTGAAGACGACCGGGATCGCCGAGGCGATCACGACGGAGTGGATCTCGCCCCCGTCCTCGATCTTCTTCCAGACGGCCCCGAGATCGCGGATCACGTCCGGCGAGATCGAGTTCATCGGCGCGTTGTTGAGCCAGATGATCGCGACGCCGTCCTCGCGGGTCTCGAGCTTGATCGTGTCGGTCTGCTCGCCCTCGTCCGGCTGCGGGTAGGCGTAGAAGCCCTGGCCGGTCTTGGCGCCGAGGTGGCCCTGCGCGACGAGACGCTTGAGGATCGTCGGCGGCGCGAAGCGCTCACCGTGCTCCCCCTGCATCTCCTCGAGCTTCTCGAGCACCGCGTCGAGACCCGTGATGTCCGCCTTCATCAGCGGCGGGAAGAGGCCGCGGCGCGGGTCGAGGCCGGCGCCGGCCATCATCCCGAAGTCGATCTCGCGGGCCGAGCAGACGCCCTCCTCGAGCACCAGGCAGGATTCGACGAACGCCTTCATCGTCCAGAGGTCGGCCAGCTTCTCGCCGTCCGCCTCGGCGTCGCCGGGGATCTGCGGCTCGCCGTCCTTGTAGAAGCCGTCGCCGCCCGACTTGGCGCCGAGCTTGCCGTCGGCGACGAGCTTCTGCATGCCCTCGTGGACATAGAAGCTGTCGCCGTAGGAGTCGCGCAGGTGCTCGGCGACGTGGGAGACCGTGTCGAGGCCGAGCAT
Organism: Thermoleophilales bacterium; assembly: GCA_020636895.1. Lineage (GTDB taxonomy): Bacteria > Actinomycetota > Thermoleophilia > Solirubrobacterales > 70-9 > RHKX01. The sequence continues at coordinate 31,813 of JACJWZ010000002.1, forward strand.
GTCGACGAGGATGAACGGGCCCATCGGCGCGACGTTGGCGCCGGCGACGCCCTCGTCGATCGACTTGATCGAGAGCCCCTGCTCCTCCTGCGCGCGCCAGATCTCGCCGACGGCGGAGTTGAGGATGCGGTTGACGACGAAACCCGGGACCTCGGCGCAGGTGATCGGCTGCTTGCGGATCTTGCGCGCGAAGTTCACCGCGGCGGTGACCGTCTCCGGGGAGGTGTCGGCGCCCTCGATGATCTCGAGCAGCGGCATGATCGAGGCCGGGTAGAAGAAGTGGAAGCCGACGACCTTGTCGGGACGCAGCGTCGCCTCACCCATCTCCGAGATCGACAACGAGGAGGTGTTCGAGGAGAGGATCGCGTGACCCGGCGTGGCCTCGTCGAGCTCACGGAAGACCGTCTGCTTGATGTCCATCCGCTCAGGGGCGGCCTCGATCACGAAGTCGACGTCGCCGAAGCCGGAGTAGTCGGTCGTGCCCTCGATCCGGCCGATGACCTCATCGACGCGGGCGTCGGCCTGCTCCTGGGTCAGCTTCTCCTTCTTGACGAGGCGGTCGAGCTGGCCCTTGGTGATCGCGCGGGCATGCTCGATGCCCTTGTCGACGAACTTCTGATCGACGTCCTTGAGCACCACGTCGATGTCGGCGGCGGCGATCGCCTGCGCGATCTCGCCCCCCATCGTTCCGGCACCGACGACTGCAGCCTTGAAGACGAACAAGTTGAACTCCTGTGGAGAGATTGAGGGCGTTTAGGGCGAAAGAGAACCCGCTCGTGGAGCGGGTATGCGAAGGGTAACGAGGCGCGCCTCAGCCCGCCTGCGTGCCGCCGGCCCGCTCAGCCTCCAGCCGCAGCTCGATCAGCGAGCGCTCCAGCGAGCGGCGCATCTGGGAGCGGACGAAGAGGACGTCGAGGAGCCAGCGCAGGGGGCCGCCGGTCTTGATCGCGTAGGTGAGCCGCTGCGTGACCCTGGTGCGGCGCCCCGACTCGGCGTCGCTCGCCGGCAGCATCTCGAAGGCGACCTCGAGGGTCCCGCTCGACCCCGGGTCGTCGTAGTCGATCCGGTGCAGGGAGCGGGGCTCGTGGGCGCTGACCCGCTCCTGGACGGTGCCCCGCCCCGCCGGCGTCGAGCGCCAGCTCAGCGTGCCGCCGACCTCCGGGTATCCCGACTCCGAGGCGACCGACGAGAAGCCGTCGACCCAGGAGGGCCAGCGGTCGCGGTCGAAGTAGAGGTCCCAGACCTCCGCGAGCGGGGCGGCGATCTCGACGCTCGCCTCGACCTTCCCCACGGATCCTCGCCCTCCTCAGTCCCCGTAGATCTCGCGCTGGATCAGGGTCACGGTGCGCTTCATCGACTCAAGGAACGGACCGAGCTCGTCGCGCAGGCGCGCGTACTCCTCCTCCCCGGACGGGGTGATCGAGTAGAAGCGGCGGGTCCGCTTGTCGGGGTGCTCCCAGCGGCCCTCGATCCTCCCCTTCGCCTCGAGTTCCCGCAGCAGCGGGTACATCGTGTTCGGGTTGACCGTGATCACTCCCTGGGTGATCTCCTCGATCTCCTCGATCAGCCGGTTACCGAACGACGGCTCCCTCGAGACGAGATGGAGGACCAGGAGCGGGAAGACATCGCGACGTCGCAGCTCGCCGCCGAACACGTCGGAGGCACGCCCCCTCCCCCGCGCCGGCCGCTCCCGCGTGGCGACGCGCGCGGTCTCAGCGACAGCTTCGGCAACGGGCTTGGAGGAGCCGGAGGGCACGGCCCCCTAAGAGTAAAGACGCAACCCGCGCCCTTTCCCGGACCCCCTAGGCCGGACCAACCCGGAGCCCTCGCATCAACTCCACGCTCGAAGCGACAGGGCACTCAACCACCCGGGGCGAGCCTGCGTGCAGCCGGTGAGCTCCGCTGATTCGCGCGCGACTCGCTCGACGCAATCGCAATCGCAAGCCCCTGGGAGCAGCGATTGCGATTGGAGGGGGCGCCCGGCGCTCAGAGCCACCCTCCGCGCTATGGCGTGGTCGATGCTTCCCGGCCCTCACCGAGCCAGGGCGGTTCGGGAGGGTCGGCCCCCAGCGAACTGCCGACGGTCGCCAATACCGTCCCGCCCACCTCCCATTCGGTGGCCATCGTGAAGCGCGGGGCGCGGAAACCGCCTATGACGTGGTCCACTCGCACCGCGCCGGCGGGACGAGTGGTTGTTGCTACCTCTCCGGGTTGGTCCGGCCCAGAACGACGAAAGGGCGGCCGGGGATCGTCCCGGCCGCCCTCCCGAGCGAAGCGAGGCGCTGAGGCCGGGGCGATCCCCGGCCGCCCACCGCCGAAGCGAAGGACAACCGAGACGACTCCGGCCGCGCGTAGCCCAAGCCGCTAGGCCGGGACGACCTCCTCGACGGCCTTCGCCTCGTCCTGCTTGGCGATTGCCTCGGGGATCGGCTCGTTGACGTTGCGGCCCATCAGGACCTCCTTGGCGATGACCAGGCGCTGGATCTGCGAGGTGCCCTCGTAGAGCTGCATGATCTTCGCGTCGCGCATGATCTTCTCGACCGGGTACTCCTTGATGAACCCGTAGCCGCCGTAGACCTGCACGGCGTCGGTCGCGACCTCCATCGCCGAGTCAGCGGCGAAGCGCTTGGCGTGGGAGGCGGCCAGCGTGTTGCGCAGGCCGTTGTCGAGCAGCGCACCCGACTGCCACGTCAGCAGACGGCCGGCCTCGATCTTGGTCGCCATGTCGGCGATCATGAACGCGACCGCCTGGTGCATCGCGATCGGCACGCCGAACTGCTGGCGCTCCTTCGAGTACTCGCAGGCGAACTCGAACGCCGAGCGGGCGATACCGACGGCCATCGCCGCCACGCCGGGGCGCGTGCGGTCGAGGGTCATCATCGCCAGCTTGAACCCCTTGTTCTCCTCGCCGAGGAGGTTGGCCGCGGGGATCTCGGTCTCGTTGAACGTGACCGTGGCGGTGTTGGAGGCGCGCTGACCGAGCTTGTCCTCCTTCTTGTCGATGACGATCGTGTCATCGCGGGGGACGACGAAGGCCGAGATGCCGCGGTGGCCGGCCTCCTTGTCGGTCTTCGCGTAGACCGTGTACCAGTCGGCGTACTGGCCGTTGGTGATGAAGCACTTGGAGCCGTTGATGACCCACTTGTCGCCCTTCTTGGTGGCGGTGGTCTTCATCCCGGAGACGTCGGAGCCGGCGTCGGGCTCGGTGAGGCAGAAGCTGGCGAGCTTCGGCGACTCGGTGAGCATGCCGAGGAACTCCTTCTTGACCTCCTCCGAACCGCCGAGGGCGACCGGCGCCGAGGCGAGGCCGTTGGCGGCCAGCGAGGTGCCGATGCCGGAGCAGCCCCAGCCGAGCTCCTCCTCGATCAGGCATCCCGACAGGTAGTCGAGGCCGGGCCCGCCGTACTCCTCGGGCGTGTGGGTGTTCATCAAGCCGACCTCCCAGGCCTTCTCGATGATCTCCTGGGGCCAGGTGCCGTCCTTGTCGAACTCCCAGGCAACCTTGCGCATCTCCTTCTCAGCGAAGTTGTGCGCCATCTCCCGCAGATCCTTCTGCTCGTCGGTGAGGGTGAAGTCAACCACCGTGGATCGCTCCTTAAGTCGTTTCTCGTGGGGCTTACGCGTTGCGTGGCGACGGACACGTGCGCCCATCTGGGGTGCCTGGATCGGGTCGCCGCGGAAACCGATTGACTGGTCAGTCAACCACCCCGGAGAATAGTGGGTGAACCGGACCCACGCAACCGCCGCGAGCCGCCGGAAACCCGATGGAATCGCTCAGGAACGCGCGTCCTGAAGCCGCTCGAACCGCTCGCGGAACTCGCGGGCGGCCCGCTCCGGCCCCCAGGGATCGACCTCGACGTCGATCTCCTCCGCCTCGTCGAGCTCCGGCCAATGCCAGCTCTCCTCGCTGAGCACACGTCGCTCGGCGGCCAGCAGAGCCCGGTCGAGCGGCTTGATCCGGGCGCTCGCGTCGGGCAGCGCGAAGCGCTCGGCGATCACCGCCTGGAGCCGGTGCTCGGCCTCGCGGAACGACGCCCCGAGCTCGCTGCGGTGCTTGATCGGGTGCGGGAGGTCGCCGAGGTACGCCTCGGCGGCATCGTGCAGGAGGGCTGCGAGCAGCTCGTCCGGCGTGGCTCCGCGCTCTGCGAGCAGGTCGCAGACGATGACCGAGTGCTGCGCGACCGAGTAGAAGGCGTTGCAGTGGCCGCCGAAGCGGCAGATGTTGGCGAGGGCGCCGGCGATGTCCTCGGGATCGATGTCCTCGGGCGCCGCATCCAGCGGGTTGACGCGCCGGCCGGTCAGGGTCTGGATGAACGGGCCCGGCTCGGGCCGCGTGGATGACATCGGCGTGATCCTAGTTCCGTGGGCCGCGGGCGGCTGGTAGCCCGTGGCTCGTTGGCCGGCGATCGCATCCGCGGCCCCGCGCCCGGCTACCCTCCGGAGGATGCTGCCGCTGGCAGTCAGCAACGGTGAGGTGATCATCGTCGTCGTCGCGATCGCCGCGCCGATCGCCGCGATCGCGTTCGCCGGCTCCGGCGCCGTCTACCGCCAGATCGGCAAGGGCACCTTCGCGATGGACCACGAGCGCAAGGGCTCACAAGGCCCTGACCTGAGCACGGCCGCGGGGCGCGCCGAGCAGCAGGCGGAGCTGCGGCAGATGCTCGAGGCCAAGGCCTACCGTCAGCGGCGGCGCGGCGAGCGGCCGATCGACGTCGAAGAGGAGATGCGCCGCATCAACGCGCCGCCACGCGGCGGCGCGCTCGCCGCCGACCCGGGCCTCGTCGACGAGGTCCGCCAGCTCGTGATCGCTCGCAACCACCGGCGCCTGCGCCAGGGGAAGGAGCCGCTCGACATCGAGGCGGAGATCGCCCGTCAGCTCGAGGATCTCGAGGGCCTCGGCCAGTAGGGCCGTGGAGTCCGAACGGCGGCGGGAAGCATCGGCGCAGCCCGATATAACCCCGCGCATGGCCCCAGACTCCACCGATCGCATCTACGAGCTCGACCAACTCGCAAACCAGCCCGGCACCTACTTCAACCCGCAGACCGAGGTCGTCCTGATCGTCGACGACTCGGCTTCGGTGGACCAGGACGTGTTCGACGACGGCGACTTCGAAGGCGCGGAGTGGATCCGCATCTCCGACGAGGTCCCGGTCGACGAGGGCGCCCTGGAGGAGGCGCTGGAGAGCTTCTCTTCGAGCCATCACCCGAGCGGCGAGTCCGTCTCCGCTGCCTACCACGACTCCGACGAGCACTCCGACTACGGCGACGACACGCTCGAGCCCGATCCCGACGAGGACGAGGACGACGGGTCGCAGGGTGATCTCGACGACGAGGAGGAGGACGGCTAGCCGTCCTGCCCGTCGCCCGTGGGCGAGCGGACGGCCGGGCGCCGAGTACCAACCTGCCGGCGAAGGCAGGTAGGCTGTCGGCGGAATGGATGACTCGCAGCCCGAGGACGACCGGCGCGACTCCCGGTGGGTGCCGCCCGCCGACAACGATCTGATCGGATTCCCGCTCTTCATCGGGGTCGCCGTGGCCGTGGCGGCGATCTTCGCGGCCTTCCTGCTGATCGGCCCCCTCGTCGGCGTGATCGTGCTGATCGCGGTGCTCGTGCTCGCGCTGGCGATCAGCTACCGCGTCGTCACGGCCTCCGACCCCGGCGACTGAGTCGCGGGGGCTCGGGGTCGAAGGCGACGGAGTGCGCTACGGATGAGCGAGTCGGTCGAAGCGGGGCAACCCGCGCCGGACTTCGAACTTCCCGATCAGCACGGGAATCCCGTCAGGCTCTCCTCCCTGCGGGGCGAGTGGGTCGTCCTCTACTTCTACCCACGCGCGGACACGCCGGGATGCACCACGCAGGCCTGCGGCGTGCGCGACCGAAGCGCCGAGTACGAGGCGGCGGGGGCGAAGGTCGTCGGCGTCTCGCCCGACGAGGTCGATGCGGTCGCCAAGTTCGACGACAAGTTCGGGCTCGGCTTCACGCTGCTCGCGGACGCCGATCACGCAGTCGCCGAGAGCTACGGCACCTGGGTCGAGAAGAGCATGTACGGCAACAAGTACATGGGCGTCCAGCGCGCCACTTTCCTGATCGACCCCGAGGGCAAGGTCGCTCGGGTCTTCCCCAAGGTGCAGCCGAAGCAGCACGACGACCTCATGCTCAAGGCGCTGGCCGAGTTGGCCGAGCCTGCCTGACCCGCGGCCTCGGCGGGAGCCTCGGCCCTCAGGTCTGAGAGCTCAGATCGGCGGCTCGCCGCTGTCGAGCGACTTGGCGCGGTAGAGCGCATCGTCGGCCCGGGCGGTGACCGCGGCGACGTCGTCTCCGTCCTCGTATGAGCCGACGCCGACCGAGCAGGAGGTCCCCATCGGCATCGACTCGGTCATGCGCGCGCCGATCTCGCGGGCGAGGTCGGGGTCGCATTCGGGCAGCAGCACCCCGAACTCGTCGCCGCCGAGCCTGGCGACGTTGTCGCCTTCACGGAGCACAGCCCGGAAGGCGCTCGCCGCCGCCTTCAGCAGGCGGTCGCCGGCGGGGTGCCCGCCGCGGTCGTTGACGCTCTTGAGGTCGTCGACGTCGATCATCAGCACCGCGAAGGGTCGGCCCGTGCGTCCGGCGCGGGTCACCTCGGAGGCGAGGATCTCGTCCCAGGAGCGCCGGTTCAGGAGCCCGGTGAGCGGGTCGGTGCGGGCGAGCCGCGCCAGCGACTGCATAAGCTCGCCGCGCTCGATGATCGCGGCCGCTTCGGCGGCGAGCAGGCGCACGGTTGCCGCCCCGGGCTGGTTCTCGTCCGCGACGGGATGGCGCCAGCAGACCGCGAGCACGCCGACCACGTCCTCCCCGCTCAGCACCGGCTCGAAGAGGATCGACGCCGCGCCCGTTGACGCGACCACACGCTGGTTGACCGTGTTGTCGGAGGTCGCATCGGCTACGAAGTGGCGCTCGCCGGACACCAACGCGATCACCGCTCCGGACGGCTCGCGCCCCGGGGTGATCCGCAGCGCGACATCGTCGATCCCGGCCGAGGCGGTGGCGACGATGTCACCGCTCTCCTCATCCGGCTCGACGAGGATCGCCACATCGGCCCCGGAAGCCATGCACGCCGCCTCGCAGATCGCCGGCCGCGGGTGAGCGCTGGCCGTGGCCTCGCGAATGGCGCGGGTCGCGATGGCGAGGGCTCGCTCCGAGCTCCGGGCGGCCGCCTCACCGACGATGAGGCTGCGAACGAGCGATTGGATCGCGAAACCCATGAGCGCTGCGAGCGCGACGACGAGCGCGATCAGCCCCGAATCGCGCATCGGGTGGTCGAACAGCGCCTCGGGCACGGCGAGCGCTGCCAGCGCAGCCAGAAGCATCGCCGCAAGCTCGGCCCGCGTCCCGTGCAAGGCCACCCACAGCACCGGGAGCAGGATCAGCGGCACGAAGACGTAGCCGGAGCCTTCCGCGGCCTCGCGAACCAGCGCCACGACGAGCAGGTAGGCCAGCGGGGGGATGTAGCGCCAGGCCCGCGACAGCCGCTGCCACGGAGCCATGACGACGCCGATGCCGGTTGCGACGGTGAGGACGATGGCGGTGATGCCCGCCGCGCCGGTCAGCTCACCGCCGACGACGGGCAGCATGACGAGCGTGAACAGCGCGACGATCGCGAACGGGATGATGCCGGTGCCCTCGAACCCGGTTCCATCTGGTTGCTGATCCATCGCCACAGGTCGGCTTCGGCACCCGCGGCGCACTCCTTGAGCCACAGCGGCCGCGCGGGCTCAGGCGAAGAAGAAGGTGATCGCCAGCACCGCGTAGACGGCGAGCAGCAGCACCCCCTCAAACCACGTCGACTCCCCCTCCTGGGTGACGGTGTTGGCGACGAGCGCGGCCAACAGGACGGCGCCGAGCTCGAAGCCGTTGAAGACGAGCGGCATCGGTCCCGGGCCGATCACGAACGAGGCGAACACGAGCACCGGGGCGACGAACAGCGCCACCTGCGCGCTCGAGCCGATCGCGATGTTGACCGCCAGGTCCATCTTGCCCTTGAAGGAGACGAGCACCGCGACCCAGTGTTCGGCTGCGTTGCCGACGATCGCGACGACGATCGCGCCGATGAAGAACTCGCTCATGCCGATCGACTCCGAGGCCTCCGTGATCGAGCCGACGAGGATCTCCGACATGACCCCGACCGCGACCCCCGCGATCGCCAGAGCGATCACCGAGGTCCGGACCGACCAACCCCAGACGTCGGAGCCGGACTCAGCCCCGTCGGCCCCGTCGTCCGCCTCCTCGTCCCCCTCCGCACCCTGCGGGTTGAACACATCGCGGTGAGTCCGCAGCGAGAAGACCAGGCCGGCCACGTAGCAGCAGATGAGCACGACGCCCACCGCCAGCGAGAGGTTCTCGACGGTCGACCCGTACTGGACGATCTCGTCGTTGGGGGATGGCAGACCCTTGCCCTCGACCATCTCGAAGATGGCCGGCATCAGCATCGCCGCGCCCGCCAGGAAGAGCATCGTCGACTGCGCGCTCGCCGCGGTGCGATCGAAGGTCTGCACCTGCCCGGGCCTGCCGACCCCGCCGGCCACCATCGCGGCGCCCATCACGAGCAGGACGTTGCCGATGATCGAGCCGATGATCGAGGCCTTGACGACCTCGTGCAGGCCGGCGCCGAGCGCGAAGAGCGCGATGATCAGCTCCGGAGCGTTGCCGAAGGTGACGTTGAGGAGGCCGCCGATGCCGGGGCCCGAGCGCTCGGCCAGCTCCTCGGTCGCGCGTCCCATCAGCGCCGCCGTGGGGATGATCCCGATCGCCGCGACGACGAAGATCACGGTCGCCGACACGTGGGCGATCTCGAGCACGACGGCGAGCGGGATGAACGGGACGAGCAGGTAGGGCCATCCGTCCGGACCCAGGAAGAAGTCCCGGCTCAGGGCGGGCCCGTTGCGCTCGCTCATCGCGCGCAGCCTATTTCAGGTACTTGGCGCACTCGCCGACGGCCTCGGGCGTCGGCGCCTGCTGGACGCACTGGTAGTAGGCGCTGCTGTCTCCGCCTCCACCCGTCCCCGTCCCCGTCCCCGTCCCGCTCGAGGGTGCGAGCCCGCCGAGCGAATCGGCAGCTCCGGGGAACTGCCCGAGCAGATCGCTGAGCGGCTGCGCGTCCGCGGGCTCGTCGATCTCCTGGTCGGAGTTCGGATCGGCGATGCCGATCGAGAGCTTCACAGTGCTGTCTCCGTTGCCGCCTCCGTTGGCGACGTCGAGCGTCACGTCGAGCTCGCGGAGGGTGCCGTCGTCGGTGTTCGCGTAGACGTCGACCACCGAGTTGCCGACCGAGTCCTTGAGCTGCTTCAGCTGAGCGGGATCGAGCTGAGTCCCCTGGCCGCTCTTCTGAGCTACCGAATCGAGGTCGGAGACGATCTTCGCGATGTCGCCCTTGCCGGTGACGTGGACCGTCTCGGTCCCATCGATGTCGACCGTCCCCTCGTTGCTGACGTCGGTCAGCCACGTCTGCGGGTCGACCCCGAACTGCGAGAAGGAGCTGCTGTCCTCCTCGTCGTCCTGAAGCTGAGAGGACTTCGCGTAGGAGTCCTTGACCTGCGCAAACGCTTGGTCGTCGAGCTGGTAGGCCTGGTCGTCGTAGTTGATCCAGAGACCGTCCTCGGTCAGGACGATGCCGCCCTGGAAGCTCAGCGTCGGCCCGCCGACGTCGGCACCAGCGGTGACGTCGAAGTCGACGTCGGGAAGGTCTCCGTCGCCGTTGGAGGAGAAAGGACCCTTGAGCGAGGCGCTGATCGAGCCGAGGTCGGACGACTTCGAGTCGAGGTTGAACTCGAGATCGAGGACGCCGCTCTTGATCGGGTCGCCACCGCCCCCGAGCGCGGCGTCGAGGACCTCCTGCGGGTCGGTGTCGGCGTTGACCGCCGTGCCGGAGTCGTCGCCCCCGCAGGCGGCGAGAAGCAGCGCTCCGAGCGCGAGCACGAGGGCGGCGAGAGACGCCGAGATGGCGGAGATGGCCGTGCGGGAGCGCAAGTCGGCTCGCCACAGTAGCGGGGCACGCGGGTGGACGAGCCGCTCCGCTGCGGAGAGCAGCGACTACCCTGAGGCGGTGACGAGCGGCCAAGGGAGCGGCGCAGCGCGCCCGCGAACGATCCTCTACACCGGCAAGGGTGGCGTGGGCAAGACGAGCGTCGCCGCGGCGACAGCGCGCCGCTGCGCCGCACGCGGGCTGCGCACCGTCATCCTCTCGACCGATCCCGCCCACAGCCTCGGCGACTCGCTGGAGGCGCGTCTCGGCCCCGACCCGGCACCGGTTGCGGAGAACCTCTGGGCGCAGGAGGTCGACGCCCAGCGCGAGATGGAGACGAACTGGTCCGCGGTCCAGGAGTGGCTCGGGAAGCTGCTCGCCGACCGCGGCCTGATGAGCGTCGCCGCCGAGGAGCTGACCGTCCCACCGGGTATGGACGAGCTCTTCAGCCTCCTGCAGATCCGCTCCCATCATGCCTCCGGCGACTTCGACGTGATCGTCGTCGACTGCGCCCCTACCGGGGAGACGCTGCGGCTCCTCTCCTTCCCCGACGTCGCGCAGTGGTGGCTGGACAAGCTGCTGCCCTGGGAGCGCCGCCTCCTCACCGCCGCGCGACCGCTCGCGCGCTCGCTGCTCGACGTGCCCCTGCCCGGCGACGACGTCCTCGGCGACGTGCAGCGCCTCGTGGGCAACCTCGTCGCGATGAACCAGATTCTCCGCGACCGCGACCGCACCTCGATCCGGCTCGTCATGAACCCCGACCGGATGGTGATCAGGGAGGCGCAGCGGACCTTCACGTACCTGAACCTCTACGGGTACCTGACCGACGCCGTCGTCGTCAACCGGGTCTTCCCCGAGGAGGTCGAGGGCTCCTACTTCGCCACCTGGCGCGAGCGGCAGGAGGACGGGCTCGAGCTCGTCCGCGAGGGATTCGCCCCGGTGCCGCTGCTGCGCGCCCGCTACTTCCCGGAGGAGGTGCTCGGGGCGCAGATGCTCGACCGCCTCGGGGCGGAGCTGTTCGCCGAGCGCGACCCGGAGGAGGTCATGCACCGGGAGCTCGCCCAGCGCATCACCGATGCGGATGGGCGCACAGTGCTGGCGATCCCGGTCCCCTTCGCCGACCGCTCGGAGCTGCAGCTCAGCAAGGTCGGCCACGAGCTGATCGTCCGCGCCGGTCGCGAGAAGCGGACGATCATCCTCCCCGGCGCGCTCGCGCGGCTGCGGGTCGCCGGTGCCCGCCTCGAGGACGGTACGCTCGAGATCAGCTTCGAGGATGACCGCAGAGCAGCCCGAGACCGAGCAGAGCCCTCCGCCGCAGGAGCCGGAGGCGTGGCCGCCGCCGAATTGGACGCGTCGCCCGGGCGCTCACGCGAGCGAGTCCGCTGACTCCGCCGGCCACGCCGGCCACGCCGACGGAACGCTCCCCGAGCACCGCTGCCTCGAGCTCTGCCCCATCTGCCGGGCGGCGGATGTGCTCAGGGCCGCGGGCCCGCCGGAGCTGCGAGGTCAGCTCGACGACGTCGGCCGCGAGGCGCTGCTGACGCTGCGCGCCCTGATCGACCACTACCTCGAGCGCATGGACCAGCGCCCCGGCCCCGGCGATCGCGTCGAGGAGATCCCGATCGACTGAGACCAGACGGCGGCGGCCGCGGCGGAAGCGAAGCGTGGCGCTGACCGGGCTCCGCTTCACCCGCGCCGGGAAGGAAGGGCGGGGTGGACCGGCGTCGCTGCCGGCCCACCACCGCATGTTCCTCCGTAACCGGGAGTCCGTTCCGTTACTGGACGGCTATCGAACGGTTGGCGCCCGCCCTGACTCGCGTCCGCAGGACGCCCTTTGCCGCCGTTGACGTCCCCATCGGCGAGACGTCCGGCTCCACTGAGAACGACCGGGAACTTGCGGACGGATGTCTCCGCCGGCCCAGGTGCTCAGGCGTCCACGCCCATCTCGTCGATGAGCCGTCGGTCGTGGTCGTAGTCGAGCAGCTTGCGCGCCCGCTTCGGAGAGAGCCAGCGCAGCTCGTCAACCTCTTCGTTGGCCGCGAACTCGCCGCCGAGTGGGGTCATCCGCCAGTAGCGGACGATCTTGCGCCGGCCCTTGCGGTCGCGGTAGCGGACCGGGCTCAGCTCCTCGCCGAGCTCGCAGCGCAAGCCCGTCTCCTCCTCGACCTCGCGCAACGCCCCCTCCTCGAAGCTCTCCCCCGGCTCCAGCTTCCCCTTCGGCAGCGACCAGTCGTCGTAGCGCGGGCGATGCACGACCGCGATCTCGGGGCCCTCGTCATCGGCCCCGGCGCGCACGATCAGCCCACCGGCGGCGCGGACCTGCTTCGAGCCCTTCTCCTTGTCCCTGTCCCTGCCTTTCGCCATCAGCGCAGCCCAATCCTCGCAGCTCGCTCACGAGCCTTCGCGAGGATCTCGTCCACCCCCTCGATCACCCCGCCCCGCATCAGAACCCGTCCCGCCACGACCGTCGTATCGACGACCGCGCCGGAGGCGGCGTAGACGAGACCCGCCGCGAGCGAGCCGATGCCGAGCTCGGGGGTCTCGGTGCGGACGAGGATGAAGTCGGCCGCCGATCCGGCCGCGAGCGCCGAGGCGCCGAGCAGCGGCGCCCGAGCGCCGGTCATGATCGCGAGCACCTCGTCGGCGGGTGCGACGGATGCGTCGGCCGCGACGTGCTTCTGCAGGAGCGCGAGGTGCTTGGCGTCGGCGAGCAGATCGAGCGAGTTGTTCGAGCCAGCGCCGTCGGTCCCGAGCCCGACCGGGATCCCGAACCGCTGCGCCGCGGACAGGTCGAACGCGGCGCCCACCGCGAGCTTCATGTTCGCGACCGGGTTGGTGACGGCCGTCGCGCCCGCCGCCCGGATCAGCTCGCGCTCGCCGTCGTCGAGCCAGACGGCGTGGGCGAGCAGCGTGCTCTCGCCCAGTACCCCGAGCCTGTCGAGCAGCTCGATCGGCCGCACCCCGTGGGCCTGCACGCAGTCCTCGACCTCGCCCTCGGTCTCGGATGCGTGGATCTGGATCGGGACGCGGAGCCGCTCCGCCTCGGCGCCGATCCACTCCAGCGAGGCGGTCGAGACCGTGTAGATGGCGTGCGGCGCCAGCGAGGCCGTGACGAGGTCGCTGCCGACCGACGCGACCGCTTCGAGCCCCGCCGCCGCGTCCTCGCGCAGCTTCGGCAGGCCGGCTGGATCCATCCGGTCGATCAGCGGCGCGCCGAGGGTCGCGCGCAAGCCGGCGTCGGCGACGGCGCGCGCGGTCGCCTCAGGCTCCCAGTACATGTCCCAGAAGCGGACCGTTCCGGTGCGGATCATCTCCGCGCAGGCGAGGCGCGTGCCCCAGTAGACGTCCTCGGCGTCGAGCTTCGCCTCGGCGGGCCAGATGTGGTCCTGCAGCCAATCCATCAGCGGCAGGTCGTCGGCGTAGCCGCGGAACAGCGTCATCGCGGCGTGCGTATGGCCGTTCACGAGCCCCGGCACCAGAGCGGTCCCGCTGCCGTCGATCCGCTCATCCCCCGGAGCGGCCCCGACGCCGGGCCCGATCTCGGCGATGAGTCCGTCCTCGCCGACCCGCAGACCCACCTCGGCGCCGTCGAGCGTCGCCCCCTCGACCGCCAGCCCCGCCATCAGGCGCCCGCCCTCGCGCCGCTCGCCGCCGAGACCCCGACTGCCTCCAACGCCGCCCCGACACGATCGAGTGCGTCGAGCAGCAGCACCCGGTTTCGCTCCTTGCCCGCCTCGAAGTCGGCGACGCTCAGCTCTGAGCCGGCGACGCCGTTGGCGAGGTTGTCGACGACGCAGACGGTCGCGTACGGGATGCCCACCTCACCCGCGAGAATGCATTCGGAGGCGGCCGTCATCCCGATCACGTCGGCGTGCGGCGCGATGAAGCGGATCTCCGCCGGGGTCTCGAAGCGCGGGCCGATCGCCTGCCAGTAGACGCCGCCGTCACGAAGCGGCGGTGCCCCCACATCCGCCCAAGTCTCGATCACCGCGGCACGCCAGCCCAAATCGAAGCCGGGGACGCGCTCGCCTCCGTGCGCCGTCGAGAGCGAGAGCCCCAGGTGCAGCGCGATGAAGTCGTCGGGGCAGACGAAGGTGCCCACCCCGAGATCGGGCTTGAGGCCCCCGACCGAGGAGATCCCCAGGATGCGGTCGCAGCCGAGCTCCCGCAGCGCGGCGAGGTTGCGGGCGTGGTCGATGCGGGCGGCCGTCGTGTACTCGTCGAAGCCGTGCCGCTGCAGGAGCAGGACACCGTTGCGCTCGTGGACCGCCACGGGGCCGTCCGCGGTCTCGACGTCACGGCGCTCGAAGCCCTCCGCGGGCTCGCTCCCGAGGATCGAATGGCCCCCGATCAACGCCAGCTTTCCCATCGGCCGATCCTATTCGGCGGGGGATCCCTCGTCGGCGCCCGCGGCGCCCTCGGCGCCGGCGACGCCGGCGACGCCCTCGGAGGCCTCGAGCCGCCGCAGCAGCTCGCCGGCGCCGATCCCGGCCGCTCCGGCGGCCTTCACCGAGTTGCGCAACCGGCGGTCGGAGCTCACTGCGGTGATCGCGCCGGGATCGGGATCGGAGCGGATCATGCGCGCTATCTCGCGGTCGGCGGCATCGGGGCCACCGGGCGCGAAGCGCACCTCGATCCCCGCGCCCGCCCGCGCCACCCGCGCGTGCTCGCGACCGTCCCAGACGACCGCCAGCGCGATCCCCTCGCGCGCCGCGAACCCCGCCAGCCGCCGCGTCATCCGCTCCATCGCCGCAGCGCGGTCCCGCCACCAGCCGTCGGGGCGGGAGCCGAGGACGTTCATGCCGTCGACGATCAGCCGCTCCGCCATGCGACGACGCTAACGCTCCGGCCTAGTCGAAGCCTCGTCGCACAGGACCGCCACCAACGGCCCAGCGATGTAACACCGGACGATGGCGTGATGGCATAGGCTGAGGAAATGGCGAAGGCGGCCGCAGAGAGCGAACGGATGGACCTGACGATCGACGAGCTCGCCCGGGAGACCGGGATGACCGCGCGCAACATCCGCGCCCACCAGTCGCGAGGCCTGCTCCCGCCGCCCGAGGTGCGCTCGCGGACCGGCTACTACGGGACCGAGCACGTGACGAGGATCCGGCTCATCCAGGACATGCAGGGGCAGGGCTTCAACCTGAAGTCGATCGAGCGCCTCCTCCACCTCGGCTCGGCCGGCGGCGCCGAGCAGACCCTCCAGTTCGAGCGCCTGCTGCTGCAGCCGTTCGGCACCGAGCAACCGGAGGCCGTCGCCCAGGAGGAGCTCGGGGAGACCTTCGGAGACCCCCTCGATCGGAAGCTGGTCGCGAAAGCAGAGCGCATCGGCGCTCTGCGGCCGATCGGCGAGGGCATCTGGGAGGTTCCCTCCCCCACGCTGCTGCGCGCCAGCCGCGAGCTCGTCGCGCTCGGGATCCCGCTCGAGCACGCGCTCGCGGTCGGTGAGTCGATCACCAAGCACACGACCGCCATCGCGCGGGAGTTCGTGCGGCTGTTCGTCAAGGACGTCCTCGATCCGATCCGCGAGGGCTCCGAGCCGAGCGACAAGGCCCTCGCCACGGCAGCCGAGGCGCTCGAGCGGCTGCGCCCTCTCGCCTCCGAGGCGGTGCTCGCCAGCTTCGGCCAGGTGATGACCGCCGCCGTCGAGCGGCAGATGGCGAAGGAGCTGGGCTAGACCTCGGCCGCCTCATCGAGCGCCCGCTCCAAGGCGGGAAGCTCGACGGCGATCTCCGAGAGGAAGGGAAGCTCGGGGCGGCGCGCGGTGAAGAGCTGCAGCGTGTCCCAGTAGTGGTCCAGTCGCTCCTCGCCGGGATCCTCCCCGCTCTCCGTGTACGCGCGTACACGGGCGAGCTTGTCCGCCGCGTAGATCGACGCGGGGACCGCGCCCGCCTCCAGCACGCGCTTGCGGTGCTCGGCCTTGCGGGCGGTGTAGTCGACGATGGTGTCGTCCTCGGTCAGCGCCTCGACGTAGCCGGCGACCTCGTCCCCGAAGCCGTCGCGGATGCGGTCGATCCCCTGCGTCGATCCCTCGACGACGTCGTGCAGGAGCGCCGTCGCCACCACCTCGTCCCCGAAACCGGCCTCGTCGAGCAGCCGGGCGACGGCGACGGGATGCTCGATCGTCGTGTCGTCGGTCGAATCAGGCCCGCAGTGGGCGCGCTCGGCGTGCTCGTAGGCGCGCGAGACAAGCTCCCGTCCGGCGGCGAAGTCGGGGGGCTCGGCCATCGCCGCGAGGATAGAGCGCCTGCGACCGGCGCGAGGCACTTTCCGAAGGCGATGGGAGAGGACGGTCAGAGGGCTCGTCCCGCGCGCGCTGCTCCGATCGAGCTCGCGTGACGGACCTCACGCGAGCGGGACAACGGTGATCCGGAAGCGGCGTCCGGGCGAAAGGAACTCGCGAGATGGACCGCTGTGTCGCATCAGCCGAGAACCCCGCCGTGAACCCCGTCAACCCCGTGAACCGGGGGAACCCGGTTGGCGCGCTGCGGATCGCGATCGTCGGCGCCGGGGTGTCCGGGCTCGTCGCCGCGGCGGAGCTGCACAGGGCCGGGCACGAGGTCACCGTCTTCGAGGCCGGGTCCTACGCAGGCGGACACACGAACACGATCGAAGTCGAGGAACCGGGAGGGCGGATCGTCCCGGTCGACACCGGCTTCATCGTCATGAACGACCGCAACTACCCCAACTTCGAGCGCATCCTGGCCGAGCTCGGGGTCGAGACCCAGTCGGCGAACATGAGCTTCGGCGTCTCCGACGGCCGCGGCGGCTTCGAGTGGGCGGCACGCGGGCCGCGCGGCATCTTCGCCCGTCCCTCCCACCTCGCCGATCCCCGGTTCATCCGCATGCTCTCCGACCTCGTCCGCTTCAACCGCGAGGCGCGGAGCCTGCTGCTCGAAGGCGACCCCGCCTCAGCTCCGTCCCTGCGCGAGTTCCTCCGCGCGGGCGGCTACTCCGAGTACTTCGTGGAGCGCCTGATCGTGCCCCAGGCCTCCGCGGTCTGGTCCGCGGACCCCGAGCAGATGTGGACGTTCCCGGCGACCTTCCTCGCGGCGTTCTTCGACAACCACGGCGTCCTGCAGCTCCGCAACCGGCCGCGCTGGCGCTGCATCACCGGTGGCTCGCACGCCTACGTGAAGGCTCTGACGCGCCCGTTCGCCGATCGCATCCGCCTGCGAACGCCGGTCCGCTCCGTGCGCCGAGACCCCGACCCCGAGGGGGGCGTGGAGATCGCCACCGACGGCGACGCGGAGCGCTTCGACGAGGTGGTGCTCGCGTGTCACGCCGACCAGGCGCTCGCGATGCTGGCCGAAGCCTCACCGCTCGAGCACGACCTCCTGTCGAGCTTCCCCTATCAGCCCAACGAGGCGGTCCTGCACACCGACACCGGCGTCATGCCGCGGCGGCGGGCCGCCTGGGCGAGCTGGAACTTCCACCTGAACGGGTCAGCCAAGGGAGTGGGGCGCGCGACGCTCACCTACGACATGAACCGCCTGCAGTCGCTGCACAGCCACCGCCGCTACCTGGTGACGCTGAACATGTCCGAAGCGATCGACCCCGCCAGGATCATCAGGGTCGTCGACTACGCACACCCCGTCTACACGGTCGAAGGCATGGCCGCGCAGGGGCGCTGGCGCGAGATCAGCGGCGCCGATCGCGTCCACTTCTGCGGCGCCTACTGGCGCTGGGGCTTCCACGAGGACGGGGCTTGGTCGGCGCTGCGCGTCTCCGAGACGCTCGGCGGCCGTGGGCCTGGCCTGATCGATCACGCCACGCGAGCGGTCAGGGCGGGGTCGCTCGTGGGAGCGACGTGAGCCCGGCACCGGGCTCCGGGATCTACGAGGGGTGGGTGTCGCATCGGCGCGCGTCCCCGGTCGAGCACTCCTTCCGCTATCGCATCTTCATGCCCCTGCTGGACCTCGCCGACCTGCCCGAGCTGCTCGACCGGGTTCCGCTCTGGTCCGCGCGGCGGCGGGCACCCGCCCGGATCCGCCGCTGCGACTACCTCGGGAACCCGGGAGTCCCACTCGCCGACGCCGCCCGCGATCTCGTCGCGGAACACACGGGAACCCGTCCCGCCGGGCCGGTGCTGATGCTGGCCAACCCGCGCTACTGGGGTGTCGGCATGAACCCGGTGGCGTTCTACTACCTCTACGGCTCCGGCTCCGAGGACGGGGACGGCGCCGAAGCGATGATCGCCGACGTCACCAACACACCGTGGGGCGAGAGCCGCCCCTACGTGCTCGCCGCGGATGGCGGCGGCGAGCTCCAAGGCGACTTCGAGAAGCGCCTCCACGTCTCGCCCTTCATGCCGATGGAGCAGACCTACGAGTGGAGCGCGAGCGCGCCCGGCGAGCGCCTCGAGGTCTCGATCCGCAACCACGAGGCGGGGTCGATCGTCTTCGAGGCCTCGATCGCACTCGTCCGCCATGAGATCGGCACTGGATACATGAGCCGTCTCCTGCTTCGATATCCACCGATGACGATCGCCACGGTCGCTCGCATCTACCTCAACGCCGCGAAGCTGAAGCTCAAGGGCGCCCCCTACTTCAGCCACCCGGAGCGAGGGCGCGCGTGAACCCCTGGCGCCGGATCGTCCACGCGATCATGGGCCGGATCTCCGCCGGCCGCATCGAGCTCGAGGAGCGATGGCCCGGTGGCGAGACGCTCGCCTTCGGGTCGCTCTCCTCCCCACTTCACCTTCGCGCGCGGGTGCTCGCCAACGACCCCGGCATCTACGCCAAGCTCTGCCGGTCCAAGAGCATCGCGCTCGGCGAGTCCTACGCGGCCCGGGGCTGGGAGACCGACGATCTGCCCGAGCTCCTGCGGATCCTCGCTCGCGACATCCGCAGGGCGGACCCAGTGCGACGCCTCTTGGCCCCGCTCCTGCTGCCGTTCCAGCGGCTCAACACCATCGGCATGCTGAACACGCGCTCGGGCGCCCGCAGCAACATCTCACGCCACTACGACCTCGGGAACGAGATGTTCGAGCTCTTCCTCGACCACGAGACGATGATGTACTCGTCGGCCTACTACGAGAGCCCCACCGACACGCTCGAGCTGGCTCAGCACCGGCGCTTGGAGCGGATCTGCGACGCACTGGAGCTCGGCCCCGGCGACCACCTGCTCGAGATCGGAACCGGCTGGGGCGGCCTGGCGGTCCACGCGGCCTCCACCCGCGGCTGCCGGGTGACGACGACCACGATCTCCCGCGAGCAGCAGCAGTACGCGCTCGCACGGGTTCGCGCCGCCGGCCTCGAGGACCTGGTCACGGTCCTCGGCTCCGACTACCGAGACCTGACCGGAGGCTTCGACAAGGTCGTCTCGCTGGAGATGATCGAGGCCGTCGGATGGGAGTGGTTCGACACCTACTTCCGCCACTGCTCGCGACTGCTCGAGCCCGACGGGCTCTTCTTCCTGCAGGCGATCGTCATCGACGACGCCGCCTACGAGATCGAGAAACGGACCAAGAGCTTCGCCAACGAGGTGATCTTCCCCGGAGGATGCCTGCCCTCGGTCTCCACGATCCAGCGCTGCATCGCCAGGAGGACCGACCTGCGGACGATCGCCCTCGAGGACATCTCGGCGAGCTACGTGCTGACGCTGCAGGCGTGGCGCGCGCGGTTCGAGGAGGCCACGGCGAGGCTCGAGGAGCTCGGCTACGACGAACGCTTCCGTCGGACGTGGAGCTTCTACCTCGCCTTCAGCGAGGCCGGCTTCGCCGAAACTAGGATCCGCGACGTGCAGATGCTGTTCGCCAAGCCGAGATGGAACGGAGCCCCGGCCGGGGCGCGCGCTGCCGCGACCCCGGTAGCGTCCGAGATCGCCTCCCCAGCCCCAGCGCGTGGCGGCCGATGATCGCCGACTGCGACGCCGGCGCGAAAGCGCTCGGAGGGTCCGGCTCCGCCGCCGCGCGGCCGTGATCGTCGTCGCCCTGCTCGCCGCCGCAGCCTTCACCGCCGGGGCGCTTACGGGGAACGACCCGAGGACCGACCCGCCCGGCCCCGGTGACGCGGCTGACACGGCCCCCTTCGCGGTCAAACCCCTGCCCGGCGGCCTCAGCGACGCGCAGCTCGCCGGCCAGCGCCTCGTCGCCGGCTTCGAGGGGACGCAGGCGCCGAAGGGCCTGAGGAAGCTCATCCGCGAGGGCCGGATCGGCGGGGTCGTGATCTTCGCCGACAACGTCGCGAGCAAGGGCGGGCTGCGCCGCGCGATCGCGGATCTGCAGTCGATCCCGCGGCCGCCGGGTCTCGGAGCCCCTCTCGCGGTGATGACCGATCAGGAGGGAGGCGCGGTCGAGCGCATCGACGGCCCGCCGTCGGCATCCGGCGCCGAGATGGGACAGCGGGGCAGGAAGTTCGCGGCCAAGCAGGGACGCGCAACCGGTCGCCTCCTGCGCAAGGTCGGCGTCAACATCGATCTCGCGCCGGTGCTCGACATCGGCCGCCGCGGATCGGCGATCAGCGAGGAGGGCCGGAGCTTCGGCAGCAGGCCCGGGACGGTGATCGGGACCGCCGTGAACGGGTTCGCGGCGGGACTCCGCGGCGAAGGCGTCGCGGCCACCGCCAAGCATTTCCCCGGCTTCGGCGCGGCCGAGGTCAACACGGACTTCGCGCCGCAGGTGATCGACGTCTCGAGGTCGAAGCTGCGCCGCGTCGACGAGGCGCCGTTCCGCGCGTTCGTCGATGACGGAGGCGAGCTCGTGATGCTGAGCGTCGCCCGCTACAAGGCGTTCGGCGGCGAGCCGGCCGCGCTGAACCGGGCGATCGCGACGCGCGAGCTCCGCGGCCGGCTCGGCTTCGCAGGGGTCAGCGTCACCGACAGCCTCGACGCGCAGGCGGTTCTCGCCTCCGGCAGCCGCAAGCAGGTCGCCACGCGCGCCGCCTCCGCCGGGTCCGACGTGCTCCTCTACGGCGACTGGCGCACCGCCCGCAAGAGCGGACGAACGCTGGCGAAGGCGCTGGACCACGGCCGCCTCGACCGGGCCGACTTCGAGGCTTCGGTACGGCGGGTTCTCGGGCTCCGCGCCACGCTCTCGAACTAGACCCGAATCGATCTACACGAAGCGGGGCGGCAGGAATAGGCTGCGCGCCATGACCGAGAAGCTGGATGCCGCTGCCGCCGCGGCCCTCGTACGACCCACCGACGACATCGGCCTGCCGCTCGGGCCGGGACAGCCGCCGACCTTCCTCGCCGCGCTGGGAGAGCGCGACGACTGGGAGGAGCTCCACGTCTACGGAGCGCTCCTCGCCGTCGGCACGGAGCTGTTCACGCGCGAGAACGTGCACCTGCTCTCCGGCTTCTACGGACCGATCGAGCGGTTCATCCGCGACTCCGGCGGCAACATCGGCTTCGCCCCCGGCGACTTCCGGCGCCTCGCGCCGCTCTACGAGTACCAGCGGCCACGGGTGATGTGCACGGTGGCCTCGCCGCCCGACGCCGACGGCTGGTGCTCGCTCTCGCTTCACGCCGGCGGCTCGATCCGCGAGCTGTTCCGCGCCGGCGAGGACCCGGATCGGCTGCTCGTGCTCGAGGTCGCGAGCGGGTATCCGCGGACCGTCGGCTTGCCGCCCGAGTACCCGCACCGGATCAACATCGAGCAGGCCGACGTGGTGATCGAGTCCGACGCGGCGCCGCTCGAGCTGCCCACGGTTCCTCCCACCGACGTCGACCGCGCCATCGCCGGGCACGCCGCCGCGTTCGTCGAGTCCGGGTGCACGATCCAGACGGGGATCGGCGCGATCCCCTCGGTGATCGCCGGCATCCTCGCCGAAGGTGACACCTCCGACCTCGGGATCCACTCGGAGATGTTCACCGACGGGCTGATGCGCCTGCACGAGTCCGGTGCGGTCTCCAACCGCAAGGGCAACTTCGACGGCGTCTCGGTGACCACCTTCGCCTTCGGCTCGAAGGCCCTCTACGAATGGCTGGAGGACAACGAGGAGGTCGCGTTCCTGCCGGTCGAGGTCGTCAACTCACCTGAGATCATCGCCCGCAACCGGCGGATGGTCTCGATCAACGGCGCCCTCGCCGTCGACGTGCACGGCCAGGTCATCGCCGACACCATCAACGCCCGCCAGTTCTCCGGGATCGGCGGCCACGAGGACTTCGTCGCGGGCACGGGCCTCGAGCTCGAGGATCGCTCGCTGCTCTGCCTTCCGTCGACGGTGGAGATCGGGGGCCGCCTGCGCTCCCGGATCGTCCCCTTCTTCGACCGCGGCGCGGTCATCACCACGCCCCGTCACCAGGTCGACGTGATCGTCACCGAGTTCGGGGCCGCCGAGCTCGAGGGCAAGACCGTCCACCAGCGCGGCCTGGCGCTCGCCGAGATCTGCCACCCCGACTTCCGCGCCGATATGGAGGAAGCGGCGGAGCGCGCGTCGCACGGCGAGCCCCCGTTCGCCTGAGCGCCGACTCCGCCTCCGCCTCCGCCTCCGCGGACGCTGATCGCCGGGGGCCGCGGCGCCTACGCCGCCGATCCCCCCGACCCTAGAAGGGAATCCGCGGGATGTTCAGGGTCCGCTCGCAGCTGTCGTCGGCGCTGTCCTTGCCGTCGCCGCCGTCGCAGACATCGGTGCCGGAGCCACCAGAGAGGTTGTCGTCGGAACCGCCGCCGTCGAGGTTGTCGTCACCGCCGCCGCCGCGGATCGTGTCCTCGCCGATGTCCCCGAAGAGCAGCTTGTCGTTCGCGTCGGAGCCGGTGATCGTGTCGTTGCCGATCCCGCCGTCCATCTTCACGACGCCGATGTCGGGCGTCTTCGAGGAGAGGATGTCGTTATCGGCGCCGCCGATCAGCGTGTCGGCCCCGCCCGCGACCAGCACGTCGGCCTCGAAGCTGCCGTCGAGAAGGTCGACGCCGTTGTCGACGAACTCCCCCTTCGACTTGCCGTAGCCGATCAGCTTGTCCTTGCCGGCCTGTCCGTTGAGCTTGTCGTTGCCGACCCCACCGTCGAGGTAGTCGTTGTTCTCCTCGCCGTAGACGCGGTCGTTGCCCTCGTCGCCGTAGACCTTGTCGTTGCCGAGTCCGCCGCAGACGACGTCGTTGCCGCCGCCGCCGTGGACGATGTCGTTGCCACGGCCGCCGTTGATGATGTCGTCCTTCTTGCCGCCGTAGATCTTGTCGTTGCCGTCGCCGCCGTTGTACTTGTTCTTCTTGTTCTTCGGCAGGTGCGTGACCTCGCTCTTGCCCGTCCCCTGCGAGTTCCGCTTCTTGCAGATCGGGGCGTCAACCGGCACGAACCTCACCGAGGCTTGAGCCTGCGCGGCCATCGGGGCGAGCGCGACCGCCGCGGCAAGCGCGGAGCCGACCAGCAGTCGGAATCCAGTTCGGGTGCTCAAGGGATGTCCACCTTCCGTTCGCAAGTGTCGTCGGCGCGGTCCTTCTGCTCGTCGCCGTCACATAGATCTTCGCCGTTCCCGCCCGAGAGCGAGTCCTCGCCGAGCTCGCCGAAGAGCTCGTCGTTCCCATCATCGCCGAAGAGGGTGTCATGGTTGTTGCCGCCGCGGATCGTGTCGTCGCCACCACCGCCGCGCAGGATGTCGTTGCCGGCGTCGCCGAGGATCAGCTTGTCCGCGAAGATCGACCCGTAGATCTTGTCGTTGCCGATGCCGCCGTCGAGCCGCTCGGCGCCGACGCCCTCGACCACGTCCTTGGAGAGGATCTTGTCGTTGTCGGCGCCGCCATAGGCGATGTCGAAGCCGCCGACCACGATCACGTCCTTCTCGAAGGAGCCCTCGATGAAGTCGTTGCCGTCGGCCACGTACTGGCCACCCTTCGTCCCGTACCCGAGGATCCGGTCGCGGTCGGCCTGGCCGTTCATGTAGTCGTTGCCGGGACCGCCGACGAGCAGGTCGTTCTGCTCCTCCCCGTACACCATGTCGTTGCCGTCGCCGCCGTAGACCTTGTCGTTGCCGACGCCCCCGCAGACGACGTCGTTGCCGCCCATCCCGTAGACCTTGTCGTTGCCCCGGCCACCGTTGAGGATGTCGTCGCCGGGGGTGCCGTAGAGGGTGTCGTTGCCGTCGCCGGCGTTGTAGAACTGCCCCTTCTTGCCCTTCAGACGGGTGACCCCGCCGGACTTGTCGCCCTGCTTGTCACGCTTACGGCAGATCAGCGCGTCCTGCGCCGAGGCGGGCACGGCTGTAGCTGCCAGCGCCATCACCAGGCCGAGCGCGACCACGATCCTCGCCATCCGTCCCAACGTCAACTTCATCCGTGCGCACTCCATCGTCAACTCCGGTCGGAGCTTTAACTCAGGTGAGTCGACTTTGTTTCGCTGCACCCCCACCAGCGGCAACGCGAGGGCGGGTGCCGGGGGGTGTGCCCCCGCCGCCTTCCCGAGCGAAGCGAGGAGCTGAGGCGGGGCTGCACCAGCCCGGCGCCCGCCCGCCGTGCCGAGGCAGCTACCGAAGCACCAGGCAGTTCTCCGGATGCCACCCGAGCGCCACGGTCATCCCCGGCTCCCAGCGATCGTCGGCGCTGGCGCGATACGTCGCCTGCTCGAGCGCGACGAGCCTCGCACCGCCCCCGAGACCGACCGTGATCTGGGTGCTGACCCCGAGGTAGACGCGATCCTCGATCGTGCCCTCCAGGCGCACCATGCCCTCCTCGACCTCGTCGTCGATCGCGATCTTCTCCGGCCGCACCGAGAGCTGGACGGTATCCCCGCGCGAGCAGTCGTCGGGGATCGGAGCCGGGATCCGGTCGCCGGTGGCGATTCGCACCTTGCCGTCGTCGCCGGCGTCCTCGACGACGCCCTCGAGCAGGTTGGAGATGCCGATGAATCCAGCGACGAACTCCTCGGCGGGATGCTCGTAGACCTCCTCGGGAGCGCCGCATTGCGCGACCCGGCCGTCCGACATCACGGCGATCCGGTCCGACATCGACAGCGCCTCCTCCTGATCGTGGGTCACGTAGACGAACGTGATCCCGACCTCGCGCTGGATCTGCTTGAGCTCCACCTGCATCTGCTTGCGCAGCTTCAGGTCGAGCGCGCCGAGCGGCTCGTCGAGGAGCAGCACCGCCGGGCGGTTGACGAGCGCGCGAGCGAGGGCGACCCGCTGGCGCTGACCACCTGAGAGCTCGCTCGGCCGCGCCTTCGCCCTGCTCGAGAGCGAGACCAGCTCCAGCGCCTCGCCGACGCGCCTGTGGATCTCGTCCTTGGCGACCTTCTGTCGCTTGAGTCCGAAGGCGACGTTGTTCTCGACGTCGAGGTGCCCGAACAGCGCGTAGCTCTGAAAGACCATGTTGACGTTGCGCTTGTACGGCGGGACGTCCTCCACCGGCTCCCCCTCCAGCAGGATCCTCCCCTCGGTCGGGACCTCGAAGCCGGCCAGCATCCGCAGCGTCGTCGTTTTCCCGCAGCCCGACGGCCCGAGCAGCGAGAAGAACTCGCCCTTCGGGATCGACAGGTCAATGTCGTCGACCGCGGTGAAGTCGCCGAACCGCTTGGAGACCCCCTCCAACCGGACCGCGTCGCCGCCGCCGTTCCCATCGCCGCCCCCATTACCGCTTGCGCGGACCTCCACGCTGTCGTTGCCACCTTCCAAGGCCTCAGCCTCCCTCCTGGCCCGTCAGGACCTTGATGCCGGACTCCTTGCGCCCGAACAGGCGCGGGATCAGGACCGCCGCCGCGACGGCAGTCAGCGAGACCACCATCATCAGGGTCCCGATCGCGTTGATCGTCGGCGAGACCCCGAACCGGATCGCCGACCAGATCCGCACCGGCAGCGGCTGGGTGTCCTCGCCGGTGGTGAAGAAAGAGAGCACGAAGTCGTCGAAGGAGAGCGCGAACGTGAGCAGCCCCGCGGCGACGATCGCCGGCCAGAGCTCAGGTACCAGCACCAGCCGCACCGCTTGCCAACGCGTCGCGCCGAGGTCCATCGCCGCCTGCTCCACCTCGTCCCCCATCGACGCCAGGCGGCCGCGGACGACGACCGTCACGTAGGAGATGGAGAAGGTGATGTGGGCGAGGACGATGGTCCAGAACGAGAGCTGGATGCCGAGCTGGGAGAAGATCAGCAGCGCCGAGATCCCGGCGACGATCTCGGGCGTGACCAACGGGACGAGCATGAGGACGTTCGCCGCCGGGCTCCAGCGCGTGCGGGCACGGACCAGGCCGATCGCCAGCGCCGTGCCGATGATCGTCGCGACGATCATCGTCAGGAGCGCGATCCGCAGCGAGACGAAGAGCGACTCGCGCAGGGTGTCGTCCTCCAGGAAGTCCTGATACCACTGCAGCGAGAAGCCCTGGAACGACTGCAGCGACTTCACCGAGTTGAACGAGAAGAGGATGACGACCGCGATCGGGATGAACAGGTACAGGTAGACCAGGAAGCTGTAGAGCCGCAGGAAGCGGGGACGGTCGAACGGGGTGTTGCCTGAGTTCACGCGCGCGCTCCCATCAGATCGAGACCGACTCCCTGGCCTCGCGGGCCGCCGAACGCAGGTAGCCGACCATCCAGATCGACAGGAACAGCATCATCACGACGGTCAGGGCCGAGCCGAAAGGCCAGTTGTTGGCCGTGAAGAACTGGTCCTGGATCAGGTTGCCGACCATGTAGGTGTCAGGGCCACCGAGCAGCTGCGCGGACACGAAGTCGCCGACCGCCGGGAGGAAGACGAGCACCAGGCCCGCCAGGATGCCCTGCTTGGTCTGCGGCAGCGTCACGTGGACGAAGGTGCGGAACGGGGTGCCGAAGAGGTCCTTGCCGGCCTCCACGAGCGCCGGGTCCATGCGATCGAGCGAAGCGTAGATCGGCAGGATCATGAACACGAGGTAGCCGTAGACGAGGCCGCCGATCACCGCGTAGGGCGTGTTGATCAGCTGGATGCCGGTCTCGGTCAAGCCGATGGACTTGAGGCCGCTGTTGACGAGGCCGTCGTCGGCGAGCAGCGCGACCCAGGCGTAGGTGCGGACCAGGTAGTTGACGAAGAACGGGATCACCAGCAAGGCGATCAGCAGGTGCTTGCGCTTGCCCCCGTAGCGGGCGATGTAGTAGGCGACCGGGTAGCCGAGCAGGAGGCAGAAGGCGGCGGTGGCGACCGCGAAGCCGATCGAGCGAAGCAGGACGGGGATGTAGAGCGGATCGAAGGCGTCCTTGTAGTTGTCCCACTCGAATGCGTAGGTGGCGCGGCCGAGGTCGTCGGTGTAGCCGAACGAGAGGGCCAGGACGAGGCAGATCGGTACGAGGAAGAGCAGCGTCAGCCAGACGCCGCCGGGGACCAGGAAGCGCGCCCAGAAGCCCTTCGAGCTCACCTGATGCGTCCTGAGCGTGCCGAGGTCAAGGACACGGGAGGCGAAAGGGCCTCCGGCCGTGAGCCGACGAGGACGCGGGCATCGGTGCGCTCAGGGCGCATCAGCTCGCTTTCACCTCGGTCCAGGTCTGGTTCCACAGCCTCCGGTCCTCCGGGTTGTCGAGCCGGTACTCCATGCCGCCGTCGCCGAGCTGCTCGAGGTTGACGTCGATCGACGGCTCCTCCTTGACGAGCTTCGCGAACTCCTGGCGGCCGCCCTCGACCGGCTGGGGGTACCCGTTCCAGGCGACGTTCTGCGCCGCGTTGTCGGGCTCCAGGATCCAGTCGATGAACTTCAGCGCCGTGCCCGGGCTGCGCGCGGTGGCGGGGATGCACATCAGGTCGGTTCCGACCGGCACCCCCTCCGAGCACGTCTCGTACTTGAAGACCTCCGGGTTGTCGACCTGGTTGCGGACGTTGACGATGTCGCCGTTCCAGGCCTGGTGGATCGCGGCGGTCCCGTTGACGAGGTTCTGGGTCGAGTTGGTCGAGATCCCGCGCGCGAACTCCTTCTGCGCCAGGAGCGTCTCCTTCGAGATCTCGAGCTCGTTGGGATCGGTCGTGTTGAGATCGAACCCGTTGATCAGGTTCGCCTCGCCGATCGCCTCCTGGAAGTCGTCGAGGATGAACATCCGGCCCTCGCCGTCGGGGTTCGTGAGGTCGTTCCAGGAGCCGGTCATGCCCTGAACCTCGTCGTCGCGCCAGGCGATCCCGGTCGTGTAGTACGTGTAGGGAACCGAGAGCTTGCTCTCCGGGTCCCACCATCCGTTGTCGTAGAACGACGAGATGCCCTTCGCGTTCTTGAGGTCGTCGCGGTCGAAGTGCGCGAGCAGGCCTTCCTGGTTGAGCCGGAACGCGTACTCGGGAGTCGGCCAGATGATGTCGTACTGCCCGCCCGCCCTGAGCTTGGTCACCATCGCCTCGAGGTTGTCGAAGTTGACCTCGTTGACCTCGACCCCGTACTTCTCGGTGAACGCCTTCTTGATGGCGGGGTTCATGTACTGGGCCCAGTTGTAGATCAGGAGGTCGCCGTCGATCTTCGGCTTCACGTTGACGCCAGCCTCCGGCAGGTCGAGCGCGCGCTCGACGGTGCAGCCGCTGAGGGCACCGAGGCTGCCGAGCCCCGCCAGCCCGAGCGCCCCGCCGGCGCCGGCACGCAGCGCCTGCCGCCGGGTCAGGGTTCGGCCGAGGTCCCAGCTGCTCATCAGACGACCGCCCTCTCGCTGCCGGCGACCTCACCGGCGGCGCCGAGCTCGGCGCCGAGCTGCAGGGCCGCGAAGTCGAGGCAGATCTCCCGCATGCGCTCCTCGCTCACCGCGTTGTCGCCGAGCGTCACCTGCACCGACAGCCCGTCGATCAGCGTCGCGATCCGCAGCGCCGCCTCCTCGGGATCGATCGCGGCCGTGAACTCGCCCGACTCCTGCCCGTCCGCGACGATCGCAGCGATCCGCCCGCGCCAGGCGTCATCGAGGCGCTGCCGCTCGGTCGCCGCCTCGGCATCGTGCAGCGACCGCGCCCAGAGCTCGATCCACAAGCTGAGGTCGCCGTCGGAGGTACTCGCCTCGATCAGGAAGCGCATCCGTGCCGACGCGCTCGGCAAGTTCACCAGCCGTGCCTCGAGATCCACGGCGAAGTTTTCCTCGTCGGCGATCAACGCCTCCGTGAGTAGGCGCTCCCGGGTCTTGAACCAGTAGATGACCGCCGGGGCACTCGTCCCGGCGCGCTCGGCGACGTCGGCGATCCGCGTCGCGGAGAGACCACGTTCGGTGATCACCTCCGCGGCGGCGCGCAGGATCTGCGGCCTGCGGATGTGGTCGATGGCCGGGCGCGGGGTCACCGGGCACCTCCCGGGGTGACCGGAACGCCCAACGCCAACGCAAGTACTCCGCTTCTCCTCATCGCCTCCGTCTGCCCTTCGGAAAGCTGAACCGCTGTTCAGGCTACTCCTGCTCGACTGCATCCGCAAGCGGGAACACGCCGACGGGGAAAAAGAAGCGAATCGAGTCAGGTCAGTGGGGTCAGGGGCTCCAAGGGGGGTGTCACGGTCTCGGCTCTACTCCGGCAGCTAGGCGAGCGCGTCCGGGTCGACTCCCAGCATCGGTGCGATCGCGGCGGCGACCAGCGCGCGCGCTCGCTCGGCGCCGACCCCCGGGTCGTCGAGCATCACCCGCACCCCGGCGCCGTCGAGGACGGCCATCGCGACGTCTGCGACGGCCTCGGGGTCCGCCCCGGGGTCGAAGTCGCCCGCCGCGATGCCGGCGCGGACGACCGCGGCGAGCCATTCCCGGTAGCGGTCGTAGAGGCGGTTCGCCACCGGACGCAGATCAGGCTCGCGCACCGCCCGCAGCCAGAGCTCCACCCAGAGCACCCACTCGCGCTCCTGCTCCCCCTGCGCCGGCAGCGACTCGCGGATCGCCTCGGCGAGCGCCGCGGTTCCCGGCGCCGTCTCGGCGACCTCTCCGGCGACGCCGAAGCGGTCATCGCCGGCGCGCTCGAACGAGTGGATCAGCGCCTGCTCCAGAAGTTCCTCGCGGGTGGAGAAGTAGTGATGGACGAGGCTGGTCGAGGCGCCGGCGCGCTGCGCGACCCGCGCGATCCGCACCGCGTCGATCCCCTCCTCGGCGATCAGGTCGCAGGCGGCTTCGAGAATCCGCGCTGCGGTGTCCTGCGCCATGTGGCGAGCCTATTCAGCCCGGGCGGACGGTTTCGCCCGCCCGCGACGGACCGGCGTGGAAGAAACGACCGCCGCCGCGAGTCAGCAGAGATGAACGGGACCGCAACCCGGTCGAACGGGACCGCAACCCGGTCGGAACGACCCTGACGATCAACGACGAACCTTCGGGAGGAATGAGATGAGATCGAGGATCGCACTTGGCATGCTGCTGGCGGGCACTGCACTCGTGACGGGGGGATGCGGTGGTGGTGGTAGTGGTGGTGGCGAGTCCGCCTCCGAGACGCTGCCCTTCGACGCCGAGGAGCGCTGCGACGGCACCGAGGGGACCGGCTGCCTCGGCGAGCCGGCCGCAGCGGGGACGACCTTCGTCGACGAGCAGGAGGACGAGTCCTGGAAGATCACCTACGTCGACGGCAGCGCCACCCGCGAGCCGAACGACGACCCCGCGAACCCGGAGTCCCTGCAGGTCGTCCTGACGCTGCGTTACGAGTACGAGAGCGACGACGGCGAGGGCCGCTCGCTGGTCGGCAGCTATTACGGCGACACCTTCGAGGTCGACACGTCCACCGACGGCGACGGCATCGCGGATTGCGGCACCGAGCCCGATGAGGTCGACATCGAGTCCGGTGGCTCGATCGAGGTGAAGTACTGCTTCGCCGCCGCCGGCCCTCACGACCTGATCGCGGGGCCCCTGGTGAGCCAGGTCTCCGGAAGTGGCGGGGGAGCCTTCCTGTCCGTCGAGGATCCCCCTCCCGCCGACGGATCGGACGGATCGGAGAACTAGGCGGTGGCGCCGGCGGCGGCGGCGCTGCCCCCACCGGCGATCTGAATCACGGGGACGGCGCTCCTCAGGCACCGTCGGCCAGGACGGCCATCGCCGCGTTCTTGCCGTTGGTCGCGATCACGCTACCGGCGGGATGCGTCGCGGCGCCGCAGAGGTAGAAGCCGGGCACCGGTGTCCGCGCGGACAGCCGCCCCTCCCACATCTGGTCCGGCGTCACCTCGCCCTGGAAGATGTTGCCTCCGGTCAGACCGATGCGCTCCTCGATGTCGGGCGGCCCGAGCACCTCGTGATGGATGACCGTGTCGGCGAAGCCCGGGGCGAAGCGGCCGATCAGGTCCATGAACTGCTTGGCGACCCCATCGCGGGCGGAGTCCCAGTCGCCGTCCGAGATGTCGTAGGGCGCGTACTGACCGAAGACGCTCATCAGGTGCTTGCCCTCCGGCGCGGGGCTCGGGTCGTATCCGGTCTGGATGTAGATCTCGCCGAACGCCACCGCGGGCTCGCCGGCGGCGCAGCGCTCGAACGCCGCTTGGGCTTCGTCCATCGTCCCGCAGGCGTCGATGGTCGCCCGCTCGGGCCGCAGCTCGCCATCGGCGGCTGGCACCGCGGTCCAGTTCGGGAGCCGCTCAAGCGCGGCGTTGAACTTGACCACGGGGCTGCGCGTCTTCCAGTCCTCGAGCCGCTGCCGGTAGGCGCTTCCCTCGGAGCCCGCCGAGTCGATCGCATCGGCTCCGAGCAGCCGCAGCGCGACCTTCGGGTCGGCGTTGCAGATCACGGTCCGCGACCGGATCAACGTCCCGTCCTCGAGCTCGACGCCCTCCGACGGGAGGATCCGGCCGACCGGTACACCGCAGGCGAGCGAGGCGCCGGCCTCGCGCGCCGCATCGGCGATCGCGAAGGAGACCATCCCCATCCCGCCCTCGACGTAGCCCCAGACGGGGCCGCCACCGTCGAGATCGCCCTGGTAGTGCATGAGCTTGATCGACGCCGTGCCGGGCTCGTAGGGGCCACCCCAGGTGCCGATGATCCCCTGGCCGTAGAGCGCCGTCTTGATCCGCTCGTCTGAGACGTAGCGATCGAGCACTTGGGCGATCGAGTCCTCGAAGACGAGCGCGATCTTCTCCTCGTCGCCGCAGAGCAGCTCCTCGATCTCCGCCCGGGTCGGCGTGTCCCCCTGCCAGGTGTCGCGCTCCCCCTTGCGCAGCAGCTTGCGGACGTCGTCGAACAGCTCCTCGTAGGCCCAGTAGCCCTCGATCTCGGACTTCGAGAGGCCGAGCGACTGGAGGTTGGCCTGGGTCCTCTCGTCGTCGAGGAACTGGCCGAAGGACGTGCCGTCGTCGAAGGGGACCCAGAGGTTGGGATCGGCAACCCAGAAGCGCAGGCCACGGGCGCGCAGGCCGAGCTCGTCGATCACGCCCTCGTCGAGGAGGCCGAGCACGTAGGCGCAGGGGCTGACGACGAAGCCGCGATCGTCGAAGGGCCGCTCGAGCGTCGCCGCGCCGCCGAGCCGCTCGCGCCGCTCGAGCACCAGCACCGACTTGCCGGCGCGCGCCAGATACGCGGCCGCGGTCAGCCCGTTGTGGCCGCCCCCGACGATGACGACGTCCCACTCTTTCGCCGCGAGCTCGGAGACCGGCGCGGGCAGCCCGACCTCACCGAGCGCGGCCGCGATCTCGTTGCCGGGCTTCAGGTTGTCCTCGCGATCAGCCATCACGCCGCTCCTCCATTCGCCTCTCCGTTCTCTCCTCGGTTCGCGCTGCCGTTCCCATTCTCGTTCCCGTCCCCCGGTCCACCCAAAGCGCTCATGTAACGCTGGGCGACGAGCGTGTCGAACGCGTGCACGTCGCTCTCGTCGGCCGAGTAGCGACCGGCCACGTAGCCCTTCGCGCCAACCCCCAACTGGGTGAGCTCGCAGACGTGCCAGTCCTGGCGGTTGACCATGTCCCAGAACTCGACCGCGTCGCTGGGGTCGAAGTCGTCGCGGGCGATCGTCTCCGGCTCGAAGAACCACTCGCAGGTGACCTCGGTACGGCCGACCTCGCGCGGCCACAGCGTGTGCAGCATCACGTAGTCAGGGTGCAACGAGACCAGCGCGTTGGGGAACAGCGCGAAGTACCAGACCGAGCGCTCGTCGTCGGCGGAGATCCCGGCGATCGACGGCCGCGTCGAGGCGTGCCCCTCGCCCGTTCCCATCGTCTCGGCGTGGTCGTTGAGCCTCATCGAGCCGCCGCACCACGCGCCTCCGCCGCCGAGCGACTCGCCACTGCGGTAGTGGCTGAGCGCGCTCAGCTCGGGATGGACGCCCGGGCAGTGCAGGCACTCGTTGTAGTTCTCGGCGATGCCCTTCCAGTTGGCGGCGACCTCGTAGAGGGCGCTGCCGCCGACTCGCAGCTCATCGAGCCGGTAGCGCTCGAGCATCGGCAGCAGGTCGCCGACGTGCTCGTCGGGATCGGGGGCCGTCCCCGAGAGGTCGATCAGCAGCAGCCCGCCGACGACGGCGCTGCGGACCTCGATCAGCCCGTTGCAGGCCTTGTCGAAGTTCTCGATCTCGTCCATGTGCGGCGCCGCGACGAGGTTCCCGTCGAGGTCGTAGGACCACGAGTGGTAGGGGCACTGGACGCGCTTGCGGACGCTGCCCTCGGTCTCGGTGAGCAGCCGCGAGCCGCGGTGGCGGCACGAGTTGAGGAAGGCCCGCGGGGAGCCGTCGGTGCCGCCGATCGCGAAGACGCTCGTCGGGCCGATCTCGCGCATCAGGAACGAGCCCTGCTCGGCCACCGCCGAGACGTGACCCATGCAGACCCACCCGCCGAAGACGTTGTCCAGTTCCCAGTCGAGCACGCCGGGATCGGCGAACGCCGCCGGCGGCAGCATCGTCGCGCGCTCGACGGGCTGCAGCGTCTCGCCGACGTCGCGCGGGTCGAGGGTGAGCGGGGAACCTGCGCTTGCGCCTACCGAAGCGGTCGCCAATTGGTGCTCCTTGGTCGTGTCCTGGTACCTGAAATCGAGCTCGGATTGACTTTGTAGTCAATCGAGCAAGGTCATGTTAGAGTCCGAGAGTGATGGAGGTCAAGTCAGCCGCCGCATCCCAGACCGACGCGCCCGGGCCGATGCCCGCCGACGCGCTCGCCGAGATCCCGTTCGAGCTCGACGAGAAGACCCGCGCGATCCAGCTCCGCGCCCGCAAGTTCACCGAGGAGGTGCTGATCCCGCTCGAGGAGGAGGCCGAGCGCCGCGGCGGGATCCTCCCCGACGACGTCGTCGCCGACGTCAAGCGCGAGGCGATCGCGGCGCGGCTCAACGGCCCCCTCCACTCCCCCGATCACGGCGGACAGGGGTTCACCCGGATGCAGTGGGCGCTCGTCGAGGAGCAGTACGGCCGCTCGACGAACGCCATCCACTGGCACATCCCCAACGGCTACAACGTCTGGGAGCACGCGAGCGCCGAGCACCGCAGCCGCTGGCTCGAGCCGCTGCTCCGGGGCGAGATCCGCGACGCCTACGCGGTCACGGAGCGCAACGCCGGATCCGATCCCTCCGGGATCGAGGCGACCGCCCACCGCATAGGCGACGGGGGTGGCTTCCGGATCAACGGCGAGAAGTGGTTCGTGACCTCGGGTGACGTCTGCTCCGTGCTCGTCGTCATGGCGAACCTGATCGAGGACGGCGAGTCGCTTCCGACCCTCTTCGTCGTCGACCGCGAGCTCCCCGGCATCGACTACGTCGACGACCCGGCCTTCACCCACAGCTACCCCGACGGCCACCCCACGATCGTCTTCCGCGACGTCGAGGTCGGCCCCGAGGACGTGATCGGCGGCGTCGGCGGTGGCGACGACCTGCAGCGAGCCTGGTTCATGGAGGAGCGGCTCGCGATCGCCGCGCGTTGCGTCGGCGCGATGTGGCGCCTGCTCGACGAGACCGTCGACTGGGCCGCCAATCGGATCCAGGGCGGCGGCCGCATCCTCGACCACCAGGGCGTCTCCTTCCCGCTCGCCGACTCCGCCGCGGATGCCGCCGCGGGAAGGCTCCTCGCGCTCACCGTGGCCGAACTCGCCGACGCCGGCGCCGACCCCAAGCTCGTCCACAACAAGGCGTCGATGGCCAAGCTCTTCACCAGCGAAGCGGCGTGGCGCTGCGCCGACCGCTGCGTCCAGGCCTTCGGCGGACGCGGCTACCTGCGCTCCAACGTCGCTGAGAGATTCCTCCGCGAGCTTCGGGTCGACCGGATCTGGGAGGGCACCAGCGAGATCCAGCGCCTGATCGTCGCCCGCGGCCTCGAGCGCCGCGGCGTCGAGCGGATGCTGCACTAGTCACTGCCTCCTACCCTGCCCCACCCCGCCCCGGCCCCGGCTCACCTACCGTCTCCGGCCATGGACCTCGGTCGCCTCCTCGCTCCCCGCTCGATCGCCGTCCTCGGAGCGACCGACCGCCCCGACGCCTACGGCGACACGATCCTCCGCAACCTCGAGCGGATCGGCTTCGACGGCGATCTCTGGGGGATCAACCCCGGTCGCGACGCGGTGCGCGACGTCGCCTGCGTCCCGTCCATAGCTGACCTGCCCGAGCCCGTCGACGCGCTCGCCGTCGCGATTCCGGCGCCCGGCGTGCCGGCGGCGATCGAGGCCGCGGCGCGCATGGGCTGCGGCGGCGCGGTCGTCGTCAGCGCCGGCTTCGGCGAGGTCGAGGAGGGTCGTGAGCTCGAGGCCGAGCTGCGGCGCGCGGCCCTCGGCGCCCCGGACGCCCCGGACACCCCCGGCGCCCCGGACGCCTCAGACGCCCCCGGCACCGCGTTCCCCGTCTGCGGTCCCAACGGCAACGGCATCGTCAACGTCCATGATCGCGCGGCGATCTGGGGCGATTCCCTCCGCCCCCGGATAGGCGACCGTGACGCGGCCGGCGGCGTCGCCCTCATCTCCCAGAGTGGAAACGTCGCGGTCAACGCACTCGGCTCGCGCCGCGCTACCGGCTTCCACACGGTCGTGTCCACCGGGAACGGAACCGTCTGCGACGCCGGCGACTGGCTGCTCGCGATCAGCGAGCGTGAGGGCGTGCGCTCGATCGCGCTCTTCCTGGAATCCGACGGTGACGGCGCCAAGCTCGCCGAGGCGCTCGCCCGCTGCTGCGAGCGGAACGTCCGCGTCGCCGTCCTCAAGGTCGGCTCCTCCGGCGCGGGAGCCGCGGCCGCGGCGGCCCACACCGGAGCGCTCGCGGGAGATCAGCGCGTCTTCCGCTCCCTGATCGAAGAGGCGGGAGCGTCCTGGGCGCACAACCCGCACGAGCTGCTCGAGCTCGCCCGGGTCCTCGCCGAGCCAAGGGCCCGACCCAGACGGGCGAAGGACCCCGAGGCGCCGAGCGGCCTCGCGATCCTCACCTGCTCGGGCGGCGACTCCGGCAACGCCGCCGACGAGGCCGAACGGCTCGGACTCGAACTGCCGCCGCTCGCCCAGGCGACCCGCCACCGCCTCACCGAGCTTCTGCCGGGCGCGGCCACGGCCGGAAACCCGCTCGACTACACCTCGCTGATCTGGGCCGAAACCGACCGGCTGCGGGCGATCGTCGAGGCGGTGGCGGACGACCCGGGGATCGACCAGCTCCTGCTCTTCCACGACACCCCCGCCGACCTCTCCCCCGAGGTCGCTCCCGGCTGGCTGGCGACCCGCTCGGGGCTCGCGGCGGGGGCGGGAGCGGGGGGAGCGGCTCCGCTGTTCGCCTCGACGCTGCCCGACCTGATCAGCGAGGAGGTGATCCGCGAGCTCGCCGCCACCGGCATCGCCTCCGTCGGCGGCCTCTCGACCGCGATCCTCTGTGCCCGTGAGCTCCGCCGCGCGCCCGGTGGGCCCGAGCGCCTGCGCGCGATCGCAGCGGCAGCGTCGAGCGAGGCCGGGGCGCCACCCGGCCCCGTGGACGCGCCCCCCGCAGGCGAGTGGCTCCCTGAGGCGGAGGCGAAGGCGCTGCTCGCGAGTGCCGGCGTCCCGGTCCCCGCCGGACGCACGGCCGAGACCGCGGCGGACATCGTGAACGCGGCCGCCCGCCTGGCGGCTCCCTACGCGCTCAAGCTCAGCTCACCGAGAATCCAGCACAAGAGCGAGCTCGGCGCGATCGCGCTCGGAATCCCCGACGGCGACGCCCTGCGCGCCGCAGCCGAGGGGATGCTCGCGCTGCCCGCCGCCGCCGGCGCCTCGCTGCTGGTCGAGGAGATGGCGCCGCCCGGCGTCGAGCTGCTCGTGTCGGCGAGCCGCGACGGAATCGTCCCCGCGCTCGTCGTCGGGCTCGGCGGGATCTGGACCGAGGCGCTCGCCGACGCAGCGATCGTCCCGCTGCCCGCGTCAGCGGAGCGGGTCGAGCGCGCGCTGCGATCGCTTCGCGGAGCCGCGCTCCTCACCGGCGGACGCGGCGGCGAGCCCGTCGATATCGCGGCCGTCGCGGAAGTGACCGTCGCGATCGGAGAGCTGCTCCTCAGCCATCCAGGCGGCCTCGAGCTGATCGAGGTCAACCCCCTGATCGCCGGTCCGGACGGCTGCGTCGCCGCCGACGCGCTGGTCCGCCGCCGGGGCAGCTGAGCGCTCGCGCAGGGGCGGGTCCCCGGCGGAGGCCGGCCGGCGTCGCCGACGACTCAGCCGAGACCGATGCGGACCGGCAGCGATTCGACGCCGTAGATACCGCTGACGCTCTGCAGGCCGGGCTCCGCCGCCGGCTCGATCCATTCGACGCGTCCCGCCAGAAAGGCGAGCGCCTCGGCGATCTCGGCGCGAGCGAGGTTGCGCCCGACGCAGAAGTGGATACCGGCGCCGAAGGTGAGGCTCCGGGCGGCATCCCGCTCGACGGTGATGTCGAAGCGCTCGGCGTCGGCGAACGCCTCGGGGTCACGGTTGCCCGTGAACGAGCAGATAGAGACGACGGTCCCCTGCGGGAAGGTGACGCCTCCGTACTCGACGTCCTCGGTGAGCAGCCTCGCCGTGAACGGGGTGATCGGCTCGAAGCGAACGGCCTCGTCGACCGCGCGCAGGGCGAGCCCGTCCGGGTCGGCCCGCAGCGCGGCCCATTGCTCGGGCTCCGCCGCGAGCAGCCTCAGCGCATGCGCGAGCTGGCTCTGGCTCGTGTCGACGCCGCCGACGAGGATGTTGAGGACGAGGTTCTCGAGCTCAACACCAGAGAGACGGTCGCCCTCCTCCTCGGCCGCGATCAGGCTCGAGATCAGATCGTCTGAAGGTGTTTCCCGGCGCCGATCGATCAGCGGCCGCACCCAGCCGTAGAACTCCTCGACCTTGCGCTGGATCGTCGCCAGTTGCTCGGGATCGCCCAACGCGATCGGGTCGAACTGGCGCTGGATCCACATCGACCAGTCGTGGAGCCGGTCCGCGTCCTCGGCCGGCGCCCCCATGACCGCCGCGATCACCCGCGCCGGATATGGACGGGTCAGCGACGCGACGAGATCGACTTCGACTGCCCCGCCCCCGTCCGCGACCCCGGCGGATCCTCCAGCGCCTCCGGCACCTCCAGCACCGTCGTCTCCCCCCTCCTCAACGGTCCCGATCGGCTCCCACAGCTCGGCGAGGATCTCGCGCATCGCCGGTCGATAGCGGTCGATCGCGCGCGGTGCCAGCGCCGGGTTGACCAGCCTGCGCAGGCGCCCGTGATCGGCGCCGTTGACGTTGATGATGTTGCGGACCACCTCCTCGCGCAGCGGCCCGTCGCTGATGCCGAACAGGTCGGCGAGGAGGACCCCCGGGAAGATCGCCGCCTTGGTGCGGAGGAAGAACTCGCCGGCCTCACGGTCGAGCACGACGGTCGCGAGCGGCGCCCGCGCGAGCCGAACCCCGCTGCCGTCACCCCGCATGGTGGCCGCAGCGAGCTCGCGCATCCGCTCGTGCCAGCGCTCCCCCTTCAGCTCGGGGTCCGCGGGGTCGATCTCGGGAAGGTCCAGCTCCTCTAGGGCCGGCATCTCGAGATCGAGCCTAACCGCTCGCCACCCCGCTACCCCCGCTACCGGTCTACCCGACCTAGCCGGTCTACCCGACGTACCCGGTCTACCCGACGTACCCGGTCTATCCGACCTTGACGACCTCGCAGTTCTTGGCGACTTCGTCGCGGCGGTCGACGAGGGCGACGTCGTCGCCACCGCCGCAGCGCACCTCGTCGGCGAACTTGTCCCGGGTGTTCAGGGTGTCTTCGCCGCCGCCGCCGCGGACGAGATCCTCGCCATTGCCGCCGCGGACGTCATCGTTGCCGGCACCGCCCTGGACCGTGTCGTCGCCGCCGAAGCCGCGCAGCTCGTCGTCGCCGGCGCCGCCGCGGACGTCATCGTCACCACCGCCGCCGTTGACGACGTCG
Source organism: Thermoleophilales bacterium (assembly GCA_020636895.1). Lineage (GTDB taxonomy): Bacteria > Actinomycetota > Thermoleophilia > Solirubrobacterales > 70-9 > RHKX01. The sequence goes on from JACJWZ010000002.1 coordinate 70,899, forward strand.
TCGCCGCCCTGGCCGCGCACCTCGTCGTCGCCGCCCTGGCCGTTCAGGCAGTCGTCGCCGCCCTGGCCGCTGATCTGGTCGTCGCCGTCGAGGCCGACGTAGCCGTCCTCCTCGGAGGTGCCGGTGAACACGTCGGGTCCGTTCGTGCCCTGCGCCGGGTTGGCGCAGTCATTGACAACCACCGGCGGTGTCGGCTGCTGAGTGAACTCCACTTGCGCCGTCGGAGAGGCCGCGTCGAGCGCCGCGGTCACCGTCGCCGTGCCCGCCGTCGCCCCGGAGGTCAGCGTCGCCGTCCCCTCGTAGTTGCCGTCGAGGGTCACCGTCGGCGGCGCGATCGTGCCGAGGTCGGTGCTCATCGCGACGTCGAAGGGACCCGGGAGGACGTTGCCGGCCGGGGTCGCGCCGTCGGAGTTCTTCGCCAGCGAGAGCGAGACCGTCGACGTCTGCCCGCCGGTCTCGATCGAGGTCGGCGCCGCGGTGACGCCGAGCACCATCCAGGGGTCGAAGTCGGTGCTGTCGGGCGTCGAGTCGACGACGGGCGAGCAGCCGTCGGAGTTGTCGGCTGGGCCCGCGTTGCAGCCCCACCAGTTGTTCTCCGCGCTGACCGGCGTAGCGGTCGCGTTCTGCAGCCCGGTCGTGTTCCCGGCCAACCGGTTGAACGTCGCGGTCAGGTCGGCCGGCACATGGCCACCCGGACCCGCCTCGAGCCCGATCGCGCGGTCGGTGCCAGTGATGCTGTTGCCGGTCGCGGTGACGTCGCTGACGAGCCCCTGGATGCGGATGCCCGTCGACGTCGCCACCGCAGGCGTCAGCTTGTTGTCCTCGATGGTCACGTCGCTGATCTGACCGTTGGTCCCGCTCGCCGACGAAGAGGTGTTGATGACGCCGATCCCGCCCGTCGCATAGCCGTCGAGCTCGTTGCCGGAGATGGTCACAGGACCGAGCGTCGCCGGGTTGGCGCCGCCGCCCGCGAGCCCCGTCTGCACCGCGAGCGCCCCACCGACCCCGTTGTTGTGGATCGTGTTGTCCTTGAAGGTCCAGCGGTTGCTGACGGCGTCGTTGGAGTGTGTGAAGGCGAAGATCGAGGCGCTGGTGTTGTAGCTCGGCTTGTCGATCTCGACGCTCTCGATCGTCACATGGCCGTTGACACGCTCGATCAGGATTGGGTTGTAGGCCTGCTCCTCGAGGGTGCTATTGCGCAAGACGACGTCCTGGTCGGCGTTCTGCCCGTAGAAGCCGTAGTCCCGTCCCCCCGAGCCGCGGCCGATGATGTCGACGTCCTCGACCAGGTAGGTGAAGCCGGGGTCGTTACCGAGCAGGTTGAAGGCGAAGCGGGCGGTGGTCGCACCGGTTCCGCTCTGTCCCGCGCGCTTGACCGTGAATCCCTTGATCGTGACGTCGCCGTTGGTCGAGTCCGTCGTCCGGATAAGCCCTGCGCTCGGCATACCCGTCGCATCCTGGCCGTCGATGATCGAGTTGCCGACGCCGTTGCCGATGATCGCGATGCTCTTGGTGATCAGGATCTGGTTGTCGGGCTCGGTGTAGGTGCCGTCGCAGACCAGTAGCCGATCGCCGGATGCAGCGGCGGCGTTGATGCCCGCCTCGATCGCGCTGAAGTCCGGGGTCGCGCAATGCGAACCGGCCGGTCCCGAGCCGCTCGTGTCGTCATTCACCGTGTAGTCGGTCGCCGACGCGATCGCCGGCGCCGATGCACCAACGGCGATCATCGCGGCAAACCACCGGCCGACGCGCGAGACGCGGCCTCGACTGCGAATCCCGGTCCTCTTCACGTTCCTTCTCCCTTTCGAGTGCATGCGGAGACGAGTAAAGGAGACCCCGCGCAGGGCTCAAGTCAACCTCGCCAACTGCCGATATTAGGGATTTGGCGCGCCTAGTGCCCCGGTTAGTGCCCCGGTTCCCGGCAGCACGTGCGCTCAGGGTGCCGCCGCGACGCGCTCCGCGGCGGCTCGGCCGCTGCGAACCGCACCCTCCATCAGAGCGCCGTACTCGGGTGCGACGTGCTCGCCGGCGAACAGCAGCGGACCGGCGCCCGCCGCGATCCGAGCGCAGGTCGCGGGAGCCGGCTCGAGCGAGTAAGCGGCGGCGCTCCAGGACTGGTCGTCCCACGTCGAGAGCAACGCGTCCCCGGTGTCGAGATCGAGGTCGGGCCTGAGCGCGGCGAGGCGCTCGGTCCACACCCGGGGGCCGTCGCCGACGCCGAGCCGCTCGAGCGCCGGGGCGGATCCCGCGAACGCGTTGAGCACCGGCTGGACCTCTGCTCCACCCCCGGTCGCGGTCCACGCCCAGTAGCGGTCGGGAACCGAGAGCGTCGCGCTCGGCGGGGCGTCCGCGCGCAGCGGCACGAAGAGCTTGGCGGCGTGGCCGTAGTCGATCGAAGCGATGGCATCGGCCAGATCAGCCGGCAGCGCCGGGTCGAACTCGATCCGCCCGAGGACGCTGGCGGGCACGGCGACGATGCACGCCTGCGCCCGCACCTCTCCCTCATCCGTGCGGGCAACAACGCCGCCCTCGCCCCAGGCCAGCCCCCGCACCGGCTCCCCGAGGTGGACGACGTCTCCTCCCAACTCGGCCGCGAGCGCCTCGGCCACGCGCCCGTTGCCGCCGGCGACGCTCGGCGCCGGCTCGTCGCTGAGCCGCGCGAGCCCGCCGAGCTCGACGGCCGGCACCAGCTCGGCGGGCGCGGCGGCTGAGACCTCCGCGCGCGCCGTGATCGCCTCTCGCGCGCCCGCGTCCAGTGGCAGGTCGGCCAGCAGCTCACGAGCTGTGCCTTCCCGCCCCTCGCGCAGCGCCTCGTCGATCAGTATCGAGGCCTCCTCGAGCGCGCCCCGGGTTACCTCCACCCCGCGCGGCTCGCGCTGCCCGTAGCGCATCCCCTTGTCCCAGAGCCCGAGCCCGAACCGCTCGACGAGGCCCAGCACCTCCGTGCAGCCGGGGAGTATGAACTCCGCCCCCATCTCGACCACAGCACCGTTGTCCAGAGTCCGCGAGTGGACTCGCCCGCCGACCCGCTCGCGGGCCTCGAGCACGATCGGCTCGTAGCCGGCACGAACGAGCTCGTCGGCCGCGCTGAGGCCGGCCAACCCAGCGCCGACGACGAGCACCCGCTCGTCGAATCCGCCATGACCGGCCCGGGAGGTCAGGACGGCTTGCCGACCTCGAGCTGCTCGGCCGCGTGCGTGAGCCCGTCGCGGAGGATCGCGGTGATCTCCTCGAACAGTGCGACGTCGGCGACGAGCGGCGGCGCGATCTGCACGATCGGCTCGGAGCGGTCGTCGAGACGGCAGATCATCCCGTCCTCGTAGAGCTTGTCGGAGAGGACGTCCTTGAGCAGCCAGCCGGCCTCGTCCTCGGTGAGGGCCTCGCGCGTCCCCTGATCCTTGACGACCTCGATCGCGAAGAAGTGCCCCATGCCGCGGACATCGCCGACGATCGGGATGTCCTCGAGGCCGTGCAGCAGCTCGAGCGCCTTCGGCTCGTTCGCCCGCACGTTGTCGAGCACGCCCTCCCGCTCCATGATCTCGATCGTCTTCAGGGCGATCGTCGCGCCGACGGGGTGCCCGCCGAAGGTGATCCCGTGCAGGTAGTCGCCCTTGCCGGTCAAGAACGGCTCGGCGACGCGGTCGTGCATGAGCAGGCCGCCCATCGAGAAGTGCGCGCCCGTCAGCCCCTTCGCGAAGGTGATCATGTCCGGCTGGGAGCCGAGGCGCTGGGCCCCGAACCACTCGCCGATCCGCCCGAAGGCGCAGATCACCTCGTCGGAGACGAGCAGGATCCCGTACTTGTCGCAGAGCTCGCGCAGCCCATCCCAGTACCCGGCGGGCGGGGTGATCGAGCCGCCCGCGTTCTGGACGGGTTCCATGATGATCATCGCGATCGTCTCCGGCCGCTCGAAGGCGATCACCTCCTCGATCTCCTCCAGCAAGGCCTGTGTGAAGCCAGCCTCGTCGCCGCCCGCCGGATGCCGGTAGGCGTTCGTGTTGGAGACGTGCGACGTCGGGACGGCGGGCGGCTCGAAGGCGGTCCGGCAAATCGGGATCCCGGTGAACGACAGCGCCCCCAGCGATGTTCCGTGGTAGGCGTCCCGGCGGGCGATCACCTTCTTGCGCTCCGGCTCCCCGTTCGCCTCGTGCCACTGCCGCGCCATCTTGTAGGCGGACTCGACGGACTCCGACCCGCCGGACGTGAAGAACGTGCGCTCGAATCCCTCGGGGGCGAGCTCGGCGAGCTTGGTCGCGAGATCGATCGAGGGCGGATGCGCCGTCGTCCAGTTCGTCGTGAACGGCAACGTCGCCATCTGCGCGGCGGCGGCAGCGCCGATCTCCTCCCCGTTGGAGTGGCCGAGGTTCGTGCAGTAGAGGCCCGACAGCCCGTCGATCAGCCGATTGCCGGCGTCGTCGTAGATGTAGCAGCCGTCCCCGCGAACGAGCACGGGGATGTCGGACGCATCGAGCGTCATGTCGGAGAAATGCAGCATCAGGTGCTGCTTCGCGCGTTCCTGAAGTTCGGTCATGGGGGTGAGGATAGATGGGCGCCGGGCGGAGGCTTCCGCTTGACTTTGTAGTCAATTGTACTAACTTCCTGCTAGCCTGCCCTCCATGGAGAGCAGCGCAGCACCCACGTCCGCCGTCCCCACGAGCGTCAATGGGGGTGCCCCCACAGCACCCGGGACGCCCGCAACCACCGGCGGTGCCTCCTACGACGCGATCGTCGTCGGCGGCGGCCACAACGGCCTCACCACCGGCGCTTACCTCGCCCGCGCGGGGATGCGCACCTTGATCCTCGAGCGCCGCCACATCCTCGGCGGCGCCTGCGTGACCGAGGAGGTCTGGCCCGGCGCCCGCGTCTCGCGAGCCTCCTACGTCGTCTCGATGCTGCAGCCGAAGGTCGTCGAGGAGCTGCAGCTCAAGCGCTTCGGCTACGAGGCCCACCCGCTCGATCCCGCCTACGCCGCGATGACCCCCGACGGGCCGATCATCTTCCACGACGACTCCCACAAGACCGCGGAGTCGATCGCCAAGTTCTCGAAGAAGGACGCGGCCAAGTTCGTCCAGTTCGAGGACCTGCTCTTCATGGCTGCCGACTTCGTGCGGCCGATGATGATCCGCCAGCCCCCCGCGCTCGGGTCGAAGGCTCCAGCCGACATCGCCTCCATCCTCCGAGACGCCGGCCGCGTCGCCGGGATGCCGCAGCGTGACGTCCAGCAGCTCGTCCGCATCTTCACGATGAGCGTCGGCGACTGGCTCGACTCCCTGTTCGAGAACGACTATCTGAAGGGCTCGATCGCCTCGACCGGCGTCGTCGGCGTCTGGGCCGGCCCCTACTCCCCCGGCACCGCCTACAACCTGCTCCATCACGCGCTCGGCGAGCTCGACGGGAACGTCGGCTCCTGGGGCCAGGTGATCGGCGGCATGGGCGCCATCAGCGAGGCCATCGCCGCCTCCGCCCGCGCCCACGGCGCCGAGATCCTCACCGATGCCGAGGTCGCGAGCATCGATGTCGCCCCGGGGGGCGGCCGGGTCAGCGGCGTCACCCTCGCCGACGGCCGCACCTTCCGCGCCCCGATCGTCGCCTCCGGCGCCCATCCGAAGACGACGATCCTCGACCTCGCCGGCGGCCACAACTTCCCCGACGAGGTGCGTGAGGACATGGAGGCCTACCGCACCCGCGGCGCCTCCGTGAAGGTGAACATGGTCCTCAGCGAGCCCCCGGATTACACGGGCCTGGGCCTGACCGAGGAGGAGTCCAAGCACCTGCTGACCGCGGGCGTCAACTACTGCCCCTCGCTCGACTACCTCGAGCGCGCCTGGCAGGACGCCGTCCGCGGCGTCCCCAGCGAAAACCCCTACACCGAGCTCGAGGTCCCGAGCTCGATCGATCCCTCGCTCACCGACGACGACCGCTGGGTGGCGACCATGTTCACCCAGTACGGCCCCTCCCGCCACGACCAGTGGAAGGACGGCGACCGCGAGCGCTACGGCGACACCTGCGTCGCCAACATGGCTCAGTTCGCGCCCAACCTGCCCGACGCGATCGTCGAGCGCGAGGTGCTCGCCCCGCCGGACCTCGAGGACATCTTCGGCCTGCAGGGAGGCAACATCTTCCAAGGCGAGCAGGACATGGCCCAGATGGCCTTCATGCGCCCGGCGCCGTCGCTCGCCCAGTACGCGACCCCGCTCGAGGGCCTCTACCTGTGCGCCGCCGGCACCCACCCCGGCGGCGGCGTGATGGCGGCCAGCGGCCACAACGCGGCCCAGCGCATCCTCAAGGACGAGAAGCGGAAGACGGGTCTCCGCGGCCGTCTGCGCCGCCGCGCGAGCGCCTGAAATCGCTGATCGTCAGCGCCTCACACTGCCCCGCGGTCCGCGGGCCTGCAAAGAGCCGCGACGCGGTCCGCTGAAATCACATGGGAGCTCGGCACCGGCATAGGATCGCCCCGTGACCGCCTACGACCCGAGCGAGTGGACCGACTTCTTCGTCGCCTCCGCCGGAGCCTCCGCGGCGCTCACCGGCCTCGTCTTCGTCGCGGTCTCGATCAACATCGACCGCATCCTCGCGCTTCCGGGAGTGCCCGAACGCGCACTGGAGACGGTGCTGACGCTGCTGGGGGTCGTCCTCGTGTCCCTGGTGGCCCTCCTGCCGGGCGTCAGCATCGAGGCACTCGGGGCGCTGCTCCTCTTGCTGTCCCTGACGCTGATCGCCGTGGCGATCCAGATCGACCACAGCACCCCCGCCGGTGGCGACGGCCAGCCGCACACCAGCCGGCACCTCCTGCGGGCGATGGCGACCATCCCGGTGCTGATGGGCGGGGTCAGCCTTCTCACCGAAACCGGAGGCGGCCTCTACTGGATCGCAGCAGCCGTCCTCCTCGCGACCCTTGCCGCAGTGATCAACGCCTGGGTGCTGCTCGTCGAGATCCTGCGCTGAGCGGTCGCGGGGAACGTCGAAGAACCTGCGAACCAGCACGAGTCGCGGTGTAGCGTTGCGCTCGGTATCCAACCTCCCCGCTCAGAAAGGCTTCCGATGAACCGCAAGCTCACGTCCCTCGCCGTCGCCGGAGTCATCGCCGTCGCCGGACTGGCAGGCGCCTCCAGCGCCGGCGCCGCGACCGCCTGCCCCGGCCAGTTCAACGTCCTCCACAACGATTCGATCGGCAAGCTCAAGCTCCCGCAGGGCCCCTACACGATCTCCGTCAAGCGGATGACCTGCGTCGACGCCTCCTCCAACTTCGCCCGCTTCCTGCAGCGCCCCAACGGCGACCTGCCGGACGGATGGAAGCTGTTCGCCCGCCGCGGCAAGTTCGTGCAGCGCGTTCAGGACAAGGCGTTCCTGGTCGCCCCCGCGAAGGCGTCGAACGGCAAGTAGCAGCGAAGCCGGGGCACCCGGGGCACCGGCTTTCCTCCGACCCGGGCGCGCGCCCGGGGGGACGTGTCAGCGCCCGGGGTCGTTCACGATCGCCACGCGCGTCTTCAGCGTGGTCTTGAACGTGCCCGGATCGAGGCAGTCGGGATCGTGCAGCGGCCGCGCGACGATCGACAGCTTCAGCTTCACCCTGCTGCCTACCGGCAGGTCGTCACGGATGCCCTTGGGCAGTGGGAACGGCAGGTTGCGCCGGCCGAAGTTGCGCAGCGTCCGCGAGCCGAGATCGGTGTTGCGCTTACGACCGCCGTCCTTCCAGATCAGAGTCGCGTCGACTTCCATGCGAGACGGCTCGCCGACCGTCGCCCGGGCACGAACGCCAGGGGCCCGCGCACGGTCGATCCGCTTGCGGCGCGGCGTGAACCGCTTCGCGTTCGCCGAGACATCGGGGCAGGCGGCATCACCGATGTGGATCGGGTCGCTGACCTGTTCGGCGCTGCCGGCGGGGTTCGTCCCGGTCACCTGGCAGCGGTAGTCGCCGACGGCGTCGGCGGTCAAGGTGTCAGACGTCGCCCCCGCGATCGTCTCGTTGTTGCGCGTCCAGCTGTAGGCGTAGGAGAAGGGGCTCTGCCAGCGGAACGCCTCACCCGCGTCCGCCACCCACTCCCCTTGCCCGCAACTCAGCGTCGACCCCACGTTCGGCCCACCGCTGATCGCCGGCGCCCCCGCCCCGGCCGGGACCTTCAACAGCGAAGGGAAGGATGGGGTCTCCACTGCCACTCCGTCCATCACGATCTCCCCCACGTTGCTGCCGTCGAGCCCGGAACCGTCGATCACGTTCGAGCCGGTGGAGGCGAAGTAGACGTGAGCAGCGGGCTGGTCGATCGCGAGACCGGTCAGGGTGTCATCCGGAAACTCGTTGTCGAAGGGGATGTCTCCGCCGCCGCCGGTGCCGTCGATGTTGGCGTAGCCGATCGAGAAGAGGTCCGTCCAGTACACCCTGCCGGTGACGTGGTCGACGGCGATCCCGCGCGGGTCGAGAACGGACGCGCCGGTGGTGTCGAGCTGCGCGGCACCTCCCGATCCGTCGAGGTTGGCGTAGTAGATCCCGCGCACCTGCGCGCCACCGCCGTTGGTCCACCAGACACGACCGGTCACTCGGTCGACGGCGACGCCGCCGGCGCCGAACCCCGGCGCGCCGCTCGTGTCGAGCGTTCCGCCGCCGCTGCCGTCGAGGTTCGCCCAGCCGATACCGCCGGGGGACCCGAAGTTCCCCCAGTAGATCCGTCTCGTCACCGGGTCGATCGAGACCCCGATCGGCTGGTTGAGCGTAGCGCCGGTGGTGTCCAGCACCCCGCCGCCGCTGCCGTCGATGCTGACGTATGCGATCTGATCTCCCGCGAAGTCCGGGAAGTAGATCCGCCCCGTCACCGGGTCGATGGCGGTTCCGTAGGGCTCATCGATCTGACTGCCGGCCGCGTTGAGCGTTCCCCCGTTCGCCCCGCTGGTGTCAGCGGCCGCGATGGCGGCCGAACCCGGCGCCCGGTCCCCATCCCCGGGACCCTGCTCCTCGCCCCACTGCGACCAGTAGAGCCGGTCGGAGGCACCGGCCGAGCCCGGTAGCAGGCCGCAGAGAAGCAGCAGCCCCATCGCAACGATGACGACCCTTCGCCCAGCGGACCCAAGAGACCCAACGGACCGAACAGACCCAAGAAACCCCAAAGACCCCATGAAGCCGACCCTACATCAACCGCGACGCTTCGGTGGGGAATCTTCGTTCTCTCCTCGGGCAGTCTGGGAACGCCGGCATGCGAGCGCCGGCGCTCCGACCCGGGGATCCGGGGGCCGAGGCGAGGCGCCGGCGGCCGCTGCTAGTTGATTCGGTTCAGATCGGCCCGGCTAGAGGACGAAGAGGACAACCACGACGACGAGAACCGCTGCCAGGACCAGGAGAACCGGCAGTGGGTTGTCGTTGAGCTTGTCCGACAGCGATCCGCCCGACTTCTTCTTCTCGGAGCCGGTCACCTTCACTCCACCGCCCGAAGTTGAGCTCGGGCTAACGGGGGGTGACTGAGCGGGGGGCGCCTGCGCGGACGCCGGCTGAGCCTGCGGCTCCACCTGAGCCGGGGCTTGCTGCACCTGCGCCTGCGGAGCCGCCGCCGGAGCCGGCTGGGATGCCGGCTCGGCCGGTGTCGCCGGGGGTGCGGACTGCTGCACATGGGTCGTCCAGCCGGTCCCGTCCCACCACCGGAGACCCTGACCCTGTGGGTCCTGGTACCAGCCGGGGACGGGCGCCTGCTGTGTGGTTTCGGTCATGCCCCCGTGATCGGTCGAGAGAGGCGTGACCTTTAGCCCCGCACGAGAGGGGTCCGCTGATGCGCCGGTCGCCGGCGGCTGCCCTCGGCGTGGTCAGACGAAGCTGACTTCCTTCGCGTCGGCCATCGCCTTCTCGTCGCCCCGAACCAGGAGGTAGCGCAACTCACCCTCATCCCGACCCCCGCGGCGCTCGATCGCGATCGCCGTCCACCCCTTCTTGTCGCCTTTGGGGCGGGTCATGTACTTGACCTTCACCTTCTTCGGCAACGCCACCAGCTCGGAGGGAGGCGACGCCTGAGACGCCCGTAACGCCTCGGACGCCCTCTCGGCCGCGGCCGCCGATTCGATCATCGCGATCGCGATGTGCTCCCGCGCTTGGATCGCGGCGACGGCGACGGCGGCGCGGCTGCGGACGTCGGCTGCCGTCATGTAGCTGATGGAGAGCAGCGCCGCCGCCGTAACGATCGCCGCACCCCCGATCGCCGCGACCTGATTGGCGGTTTCCTCGCCCGACCACCAGATCGCCAAGATGGCCCAGGCGAGAGCGACCAGCGCCCCGCTCGCCGCGGCCCAGAACATCGCCGCCTTCGAAACCGCTGCCTCAACCGCACCGCCGGCAGGCCCCTCCTCGGCACCCCCCAGGAGGTCGAGCTCCCGCAGCAGCGCTCGAGCCGATTCGGCCACCTTCTCCTGGGTGTCCTCAGCAGCGCCGCCGAGCGCCGCACCGTCCGCACGGTACGCACCGTACGCACCGTACGCACCCGGACCGTCGCCGGGGTCGCCGTCCGGAACGCCGCCCGGGTCCGGACCGGGATCAGGATCCGGGGTCTTGTTCTCCTCCTCGTCAGCCACGCACCCCTCTACCTCTGTTTGCCTCTCTCTACCAACCGCCGCTACCTCGAGCCCTACCTATCTCTACTCGGTCTCCCCGAGATCGGCAAGCACCGCGTTCGCCGCGTTGCGCCCGTTGGTCGCGATCACGCTCCCACCCGGATGCGTCGCCGCGCCGCACAGGTAGAACCCGGGGATCGGCGTTCGCGGCGTCAGCCGGTTCTCCCACATCTGCTCCGGAAGCACGTCGCCCTGGAAGATGTTGCCCCCGGTCAGGCCGATCCGCTCCTCGACGTCCGGCGGGCCGAGCACGTCGGTCTCGATCAGGCAGTCGCGGATGTCGGGGGCGAAGCGCTCGATCATGGAGATGATCTGCTCGCCGACCTCCTCGCGCCGTGAGTCCCAGTCCCCGGAGCTCATCTCGTAGGGAACGAACTGGGAGAAGACGCTCATCAGGTGCATCCCCTCCGGCGCCGGCGAGGGGTCGTAGCCGGTCTGGCAGTAGATCTCCCCGAAGCTGACGGTCGGCTCGCCCTCGTCGCGGACCCGCTCGAAGGCGGCCTGAGCGGCCTCCAGCCCATCACCCACGTCGATCTGGGAGCGGGCCGGCCAGCTCTCCCCCGGCGCCGCCGTCCAGTTCGGCAGGCGCTTCAAAGCCGCGTTCAGCTTCACCGTCGGGCTGCGGGTCTTCCACCCCTCGAGCCGCCCCCGGTAATCCGAGTCGATCCCGCCAATCACGTCGGCGCCGAGCAGCCGCAGCGCCACCTTCGGGTCTGCGTTGCAGAGCACCGACCCCGCGCGGATCATGGTCCCGTCCTCGAGTTCCACTCCCTCCCCGGGGAGGATCCGCGCGACCGGAACGTCGCATGCCAGCACCGCGCCCGCGTCCCGCGCCGCGTCGGCGATCGCGAAGGACACCATCCCCATCCCGCCCTCGACGTAGCCCCACGACGAGGACCCGCCGTCGGGGCCGCCGTCGAGCGAACCCTGACGGTGCATCAGCTTCACGCCCGCCGTCCCGGGATCCTTGGGACCGGCCCAGGTCCCGATCACGCCGCCCCCGAAGAGCGAATCCCGCAGCCGCTCGTCGCTGACGTAGCGATCGATCACCGACGCGACCGAGTCCTCGAAGACGACGCCGATCTTCTCCTCGTCGTGGCCGAGCATCGATTCGATCTCCTCACGGGAAGGGCAGTCCCCCTCCCACGCGTCCCGCTCGCCGTGGCGCAGCGCGATCCGGATGTCGCGGAACAGCTTGTTGTAGGCCCAGTAGCCGTCGATGTCGGCCTTCGAGACGCCGAGCGCCTCGAGGCTCGCCTGGGTACGGGTGTCGTCCTGCCACTCGGCGAAGGAGGTGCCGTCCTCGAACGGGATCCACATGTCCGGGTCCGCGAGCCAGTACCTGAGGCCGCGCTCGCGCAGCCCGAGCTCGGCGATCACCTTCGGGTCGAGCAGCCCGACCACGTAGGCGCAGGGGGAGCAGACGAAGCGCTGGTCGGCGAAGGGACGCTCCAGCGTCGCCGCGCCGCCAAGTCGATCCCGGCGCTCGAGCACCAACACCGACTTGCCGGCGCGCGCCAGGTACGCCGCCGCGGTCAACCCGTTGTGCCCGCCGCCGACGACGACGGCGTCCCAGTCGCGAGACGCGAGCGAGGAGACGGGTTCGGGAAGCCCGACCTCACCGAGCATGGCGGCGATCTCGTTCACGACTCCGACATTAGTCCCCGAGGTCGCACGAGCGCCCCCCGCCGGGACCCCGCTCGAGGCGGGTGCGGCGGCCGCAGTAGGCTCGCGCCATGGCGCCCCTCCGCTACGCCCGCACCCCGATCGAGATCGAATCGCCCGAGGAGCTCGGCTACGACTCGATCTCCTACAACCTCGCCGAGAGCTCGTTCGCCGACCAGCGCCTCAGCGACTACGGGATCGACACCGACGTCGGAGACCTCCTCCTCCAATATGGCGACCATCTCGGGCTGCCCCGCCTGCGCGAGCTGATCGCCGCCGAGTCGGCTGAGACCGGCGGAAGCGACCCCAACGGCATCGGCCCCGACCAGGTGACCGTCACCTCGGGAGCCGCGCCGGCGCTGTTCATCGTCGCGACCGCGCTGCTCGGCCCCGGCGACCACGCCCTGATCCAGGCCCCCAACTACGCGACGAACCTGGAGACACCACGCATGCTCGGGGCCGATCTCGAGCACGTCGAGATCAGGTACGAGGACGGCTGGGAGCTTGACGTGGACCGCCTCGCCTCCCAGATCCGGCCCGAGACCAAGCTCATCTCCATCACCTACCCACACAACCCGACGGGGGCGATGATCGACGCGGAGACGCTCGAGCGGATCGTCGGGCTGGTGGACGACCATCCCACCGCGAGGCTCCTCCTCGACGAGACCTACCGCTCCCTCGCCCCCGAACCCCTCCCCCTCGCCGCGTCGCTCTCCGAACGCGATCGCGCGCTCAGCATCTCCTCGATGTCGAAGACCTACGGACTGCCGGGCCTGCGGATGGGCTGGATCATCAACCGGGACCCGGAGCTGGCCGAAACCCTGCTTGCCGCGAAGGAGCAGATCCTGATCTGCGGCTCGACGGCCGACGAGGAGATGGCCGCTCGGGTGCTGGAGGCGAAGGACCGGATCCTGCCGCCGATCCGGGCCAAGATCGACGAGCACCTCGGCATCGTCCGCGGCTGGCTCGCCGCCGACGACGTCCGCGACGTCTTCGAGTGGGTGGAGCCGAGGGCCGGCGTCGTCGGCATCCCGCGGCTCCGCGACCCGGACGCGATCGACATCGACCGCTTCTACAAGACGCTCCTCGAGAACCACGGCACCTACGTCGGCCCCGGCCACTGGTTCGATCAGCCGCGCTCCTCGTTCCGCCTCGGCTTCGGCTGGCCGACCACCGACGAGCTCCACAAGGGCTTGGCGGGACTGCTCGCGGCGGCCGCAGACGCCGCCAAGTAGCTCCGGGGACGCGCTGCCGGGGCCCGCGTCGGCGCCCGGCGGAAGCCCCCGGAACAACGGGAGCGGCGCCCCGACCGGAACATAGGCGCGGTTAGGGGCGGTTCCGCGGAACCGCCCCCATAGCATTCCGGTAGTTGATAGCTGGTATTACCTCAAACCGGCTTGCAGACAGCGATTTGCGGACCTCGGTTCCGTCCGAGCGCCCCCCTACAGTTGTCGAACAGATGTTCGTTGCACAGGCTCCCTCCACCCCCTCCGCTCCCTCCACTCTCACCTGCGACCAGCTCGAATCCGAGCTGGTCGAGCTCGCGGCGCAGATCAACGCGGCCACTTGTCGCTGGGTGGAGCTGGCCGCGGAATTCGAGCGGCGCCGCGCCCACGAGGAGTTCGGCTTCGCCTCCTGCGCCACCTGGCTCGCGTGGCGCTGCTCGATGACCCGGCGCGCGGCGCGCGAGCAGCTCCGGGTCGGGCGCTCGCTCGCGGAGCTGCCGCGGATCCGCGCCGAGTTCTCCTCCGGACGGCTCAGCTACTCGAAGGTCCGCGCGCTCTCGCGGGTCGCCGAACCGGAGATGGAGGAGGAGCTGATCGAGCTCGCCCACGCATCGACCGCCTCCCAGCTCGAGCGACTCCTGCGCGCCTACCGCACGGCCACCGCCGACGACGACGCCATAGCGGCCGAGCGCCGGCACCTGACGACGTGGTGGGACGACGACGGGATGCTGACCGTCCGCGGCTGCTTGCCGGCCGACGAGGGCGCGCTGCTTCTCAAGGCACTCGAGATCGCCCGCGACGAGCTCTTCGCCTCCTACGTCGCCGACGCCGCCGCCGAGGCCGATGTCCCCTCCGACTTCAGCGGAGCGCCTCCCGCGCCGGACCGGGCCGACGGCCTGCTCGCGCTCGCGGAGACGGTCGTCGCCCGTGGGGTGCAGGCAGCCTCGGGAGGCGACCGCCATCAGGTCGTAGTCCACGTCGATGCGACCCCGCGCGAGCCGAGCCCACCGGCAACCCCTGCACCAGCCCAGCGTTCCCTGGACGCGATCTCCACCCCGCCGCCGGGTGGTTCCGCGGAACCGCCCGAGCCCGGGGCGAGGGCACCGGTGGTGCCGCCGATCCAGATCGACCGTTCGGCCGTCTCCGGCGTCCCCCTCTCCCCAGAGGCAACCCGCCGACTCGCCTGCGACGCGTCCATCGTCACCCTTGTCGAGGCCGACGGGGAGCCGCTGTCGGTCGGCCGCAAGACGCGCTCCATACCGCCCGCGATTCGCCGTGCGCTCGCCTCTCGCGACCACTGCTGCGCATTCCCGGGTTGCGAGCAGGAGCGGTTCGTCGATGCCCACCACCTCGTCCACTGGGCCGACGGCGGAGAGACGTCCCTCGACAACCTCGTTCTGCTCTGCCGACGCCACCATCGCCTCATCCACGAGGGAGGCGTGACGATCGATGGCGACGCGGCCTCCCCACGCTTCCGCCGCGCCGACGGCACGATCGTCGATCCGTCTCCGCAGCTCCCCACCATCCCGGCGCGAGCACCTCTCGGGCACATCGCCGTGCCCACCGACCCGCCTTGGGGGCGCGGCGAGCCCGTGGACCTGGACCTTGCTGTGTTCGTGCTTGCGGACCTCCACGAGCGCCGCCGCCGCGGCGATCACGGCTCAGGCCGTCCGCCCCCGGAGTATCCGCAGTGACTGATCGCCAGGCCGATTCGATTCGGATCGGTCGGTCGACCGGCTCGCCGGCTAGTCGCCCAGCCCTCCCAGGCCCCAGGAGCCGCTCTCGTCGCAGCCCTCCCCACCCGGAGGCGTGCAGGCGAAGGTGACGACTCCCCCTTCGGCGCGCGTGATCGAGAAGGAGGTCTCCCCCGCCGACGCGCTGAGCACGTAGCCGCTGGCCGTGCCGCTGACGGTGAGCGGGATCTGGCTGATGGTGCCGTCGACGGCTGCGAGGTCGTCGGGGGTCGCACCCTGATAGGAGCCGTTGTTGTCTACGGCGTAGGTCTCGATCGCCGTCTGCGCCGTCCGGAGGCCCGACTGGACCTGCGACACGTCGCCCGAGGGCAGCGCGTCGGTCTCCTTCGCGTCCTCCTCGCCGCCGAGGCTGGAGACGATCAGCACGGCCGCGATGCAGAGCGCCACCACCGACACCAGGGCGACGATCCACGGGAGGTAGTTCGGGCCGCCGGAGGATCCGGTGGGCTCGGCCGCCGGAGGCGGCATGTAGCCCGGCGCGAGCGGAAAGTCGGGGGCTTGCGGGGACGCGGACGCCGCCGCCGCATGGTCCGAGAACCCGGGTTGCCCACCAGCCCCTCCGGCGCTGAACGGGTCGGGCACGATCCCCGGCGTCGGCGCCTCCGAGCCGTCCGGTGGCTGCGCCGGGACGGGTTGAGCGGATGCCGACGGGTCGAGGGGTGTAGGTGGAGCGGGCGCGGTCGATGGGGTCTCGGGCGCCTCCGGTGATTGCGACCCAGGCTGCTCCGGCACCACCTCGGGCTCGGGCTGCGCTTGCGCCGATTCCTGCAGATGCTCGGTCCACCCGGAGCCATCCCACCAGCGGACCTGGCCCTGATCGTCGGCGTACCAGCCGGGAGCGGGCGATCCGGCGGGCTGCGGAGCGGAGGGATCGGTCATCGCAGCACCGATCGTCCGCCCAGGGGACCCGCTTGAGCCCGAGCCATCACCGCTCCATCGCCCGCGAGATGCGCGGCGCCAGCATCAGCGCGCCGAGTGCGATCAGGACGATGATGCCCGTCGGCCCCTTGAGCTCGTCGACGACGTCCTCGAACCGGTGTGTGACCGCCCCCAGCGGGCTCAACCCGAAGGTGAGGCGCGGCTGCGAGAGCGTTCCCGCCGAGTTCGAGGAGACCGAAACGAGGTAGGTCCCCTCCTGCGGAACCTGCAGCGCCGCGATCTCCTTGGTGACGCCGCCATCGGTGTCCTCGGTGTCGGCCTCGCGGTCGTCCACCCGCACCGGATCGCCCCCGTCCGGCGGGGTGAACGTGAAGGTCAGGTCCGCGGGAACGTCGAGATCCCCGAGCTTGTCGGGGTCCCCCTTCTCGGAGATGTAGAGGTCGGTCTCCCCCTTCGGCAGCTCGATCGCCACGTTCTCGCTCGGGATCGCGACCGAGCCGTAGTAGTCGGTGTCCGCGTCGAGCGCCGCGAGCAGCAGGTAGACGATCAGCGCCAGGAAGGCGATGCCGAGAACGGCGCTGACGGAGATGAGGCCGGATTCTGAGTTGCGGCCGCGTGATGCCAGAGTGGAACGCACCGGAGCGATGATTACTCCCCTGTCGGGCGGCATCGCCCGCTCAGCGAAAGCCCACCCGGAGTCATCGATTGTTCCCGTGGCTTGGCTCGAGCTTCAACTTGCCCTTGAGCACCTTCGGATTGCCGAGTTCGTCCGAGAACGAGGCGACGACCGTCAGCTTGACCGACCCGTCATCCAGTGCTTCGGAGATCGCCCGCTTCGCCTTGCGCTTCGCGCGCAGCACGACGGTCTTCTTGCCGCGCTTGCCGAACTTCACGCGGGCGCCACGCAACTCGACGTGCCGGGAGCGAACGTTCCCCTTGGCCACAACGCTCACTTGGCCCGCTTCGCCCAGGCCGACCTTCACCTTGACCGCATGCTTGCCGCTGAAGGACTGGCGCTTCTTGAACGAGAGGGTCGCCCCACTCGCCTTCGTATCGACGGAGAACGAACGGCCGGCAGGTGTGGGATCCACGTTGCCGGCCCCATCGATCGCCCGCGCGGAGAAGGAATGCGAGCCGTCCTCCAGCGATCCGACCGAAGCCGGACTCGTGCAAGGCAAGAAGCTCGCTCCATCGAGTGAGCACTCGTACGTTGCCCCCCCTGCCAGGCCGAAGGTGGCCGTGCGGCTGCGGATCGGACCCGACGGACCGGAGGTGATGGAAGTGTCGGGCGGCACCGTGTCGACCGTGAAGCTCCGCGACGGTGGTGCGGTATCGACGTTGCCCACCGAGTCAAACGAACGGACCCTGAAGGTGTGCGCGCCATCGGCGAGCGTCGGCCCCGTAAACGGGGATTCGCACGGTGCGAACGCGCCGGAGTCGATCGCGCACTCGAAGCTCTCGCCACCCCCGAGCGCGCTGAAGCTGAAGTCCGGCGACGGGTCGTTAGTCGGTCCAGAGGGGCCCGAGTCGATGGATGTCGTCGGCGGTGTGCAGTCCGCATCGAAGGTGACCTGAGCCGCGTCTCGGAAGGTCGTGCCGTAGGCGTCCCCCGCGCCACGAACCGCGATCGGCTTGCTCCCCTCCCCAGTAGCCTGCACCGTCCATGTCCGCACTTCCGAGGTTGCCGAGGCCGGCAGACTCCCGCCCGCTACCGCCTGTGTCGCCGAACCAGACACGAGCGACACGCCCGAGGGGAGGTCGATGGTCAGCGCAGCGTTGGCTGCGGCGAGATCCGGCGAGTCGTTCTTCGCCGTCGTCGTGATCGTCACCGGCTGGTTGCAGCGCACGATCGCCGGGCTCGCGGCCAGCGAGTTGGGCCGAACGGTGGGGCTATCCACCGGGGTCAAGGGCGCGGCGGCGGCAATTGCGAACGGCTCCGCTGAAGCGCCATCGATGGTCGAGGCCGACTGAACCTTGTAGGTCACCACCTGGGACCCAGGAGCTGCGGGTGAGCGCACCTGCTCGACGGTGTCGTTGGGGTCGACCGCGTCCGGCCCCGGGTCGATCGCCGTATCGGGGGGATCGAAAGCGGGCGGGGCCGTGACCTCCGTGTCGGCTGCGTCGTACTGGTGGAGGTCGAGGTTCGACTGCGTGTACTTGAACACGCCCACTGGATACGGCGGCCCGGGGTACCCGGTGAAGTACCCCCGCATCTGGAACGCCATTGTCGCCTTCGAGCCCGCGGGGACCGTGGCCCTGTAGAACGCCGCCTCGCCCTCCTCGACAGAGCCGAGCCGGTAGTAGGAGCGCTGCGCGAGGGCCGTCTGCAGATCGAGCTCGCCCCAGCCGACCTCTGGTCGCCAGCCGGTCTGAGGAGCAGTCCATCCATGAAGACCGGTGTCGGCCCCGTTCCAGTCCCGCGCGCTGTTGATCAGAAGCGCTCGCTGCGCCATCGGATCCGTTATCCCCGCCCCCTCCAAGAGCGTCATCGCACCAGCGACATGGGGGCTCGAGAAGGACGTCCCCGTCATTCCGGTGTAGTCCGGGTTCGATGGCGGGGAGTTCCACGCGGCGTCAGCGCTGACCACCGCGCCCCCGGGAGCCGTGAGATCCGGCTTCTTCCGGCCAGCGGGCGTGGGCCCCCGCGAGCTGATCCCAAGGACGACGTCGTCAGTGGAGCTGACCGTTCCAAGATCGTTGAATCCGCCGACGCTCATCGTGTTGCGGCCCAGGTTCTGGACAGTGGGCGAACCGTCGACGTTCTCGTTGCCGGCCGAAAGTGCTTGGCTGATCCCGAAGAAGGCGGTGGCGACATCATCCGTGTCCCCACCGTTGTCGTCCGTTTGGGAGCTCCCGAAGCTGACGTTCGTGACTTCCGCGGGGTCGGGCGCGCCGGGGGTGCCCTCGTAGGTGAACCCGAGTTGGAAGGGTCTCGAACCGTTCACCAGTCGATCAACGCCGTAAGCGACACCGCGATAGGTCGCGTCGCCGGAGGCGATCACCCCGGCAGTGTGCGTGCCGTGATCGCTCGAACCGCTGATCAGACCGGGGTCGTTGTCTACGACCACGCCTGAGAATGCAGGATGCGTCGGATCCGGGAGCTCACTGGAAACGCCCGCATCGGCCGGGACGGTGTCGCTCGCCCCGGTCCCTCCCGTGAACCCCGCCGAGTGCCATGCGGGCGCGCCCACCGCCTGCCACCCGATCCCCGACTGCGGCTTGGGTCTCGGGGCGGCGTCGATCGCCTGCACCTCAGGGTGACCCGCGAGAACCTCGATGCTCTTCGCGGGTATACGTGCGATCACGGCCGCCGGCGCTATCTCGGACGAGATGACCTTGCCACCGCTGCTGCGAACCAGCGCCTCCACGTCGTCGACGTCTGCGGCGGCGCTATCGGCGGCTGGCTGCAGCTCCTCGATCGAGGCCTCGTAGCTCGCCTCCGCCCGCAGAGCGCTCGACTTCTCCGCCTCGGTGATCCCTCCAGGGTGATCGGCCGCCGCACGACGCGAGCTCGAGAGGGGATCCAGCTGGAGTTGCTCCTGGATATCAGGGGCGGAAGCTGCGGAGAGAAGCGCTTGATCCCGAAGCAGCAAGCGCACCCGCAACACTCCAGCCGCACCCACCAGGCCAGGATCGACACCCCTCTCGGACCAGGTCTCCGCGCGTGGAAGCGACGGTTGAACGCTCGAGCCGCCTGCGCCGGGGGCGGCCGCGCCAGCTCCCGTGGTGATGGCCGCGGCAACGATCCCGCCTCCGGCAAGCACCGCGCAGACGGTTCGCCGCATCCGCTGTCTCGCGGTCGTTGTGAGGTGGCCTTCTTGCATGTCCAGTCTCATATCGGCCAAACGGCGGCCTCCACAAGAGACACGGGAAGGTAGACGGCGGAGCGGTGGCTCACGCCTCTCTCTGGGCCAATGGCCAGATGAGTCGGCGAGCCGCGTCTACGGCTTCACGATCACCTTCCGCTTCTTCGACTTCGCCGGCAAGTAGGGAAACCCGCGTTCCTTCAGCACAGCCGCGCGGAACCGGTAGTCGACGGCGTGGGGGTAGTCCGCCGTGAACCGGTAAGGCAGCCGGAACCGCCCCTTTCCGTTGGTCCGGATCGATCGGCCTACGGTCTTCCACCTCCTGCCGACGAGGACCTGTATCTCGAGCCGCTTGCCCCGCCGACCCAGCTTCGCGCCCTTTGCCTTCACCTTCCCGGCGAAGACGATCCCCCGATCGGAATCGACGGTTTGCGGAACCTTCAACGTGACCTTGCTCTTGACGTTCACCTTCGCCGGAGCCGAGCGAGCACCGAGGTAGCGGCGGTCGCCGTTATAGACCGCGACGACGGTGCGCCCCGGCCCCTTCGGAAGCCGCGCCGCGAAACCACCCGCGCCGTCCGTCGTCACCGCGAACGAGCGCGTCAGCTGCTTCGAGCCGGAGAGGTAGTTCGAGACCAGCTCGACGGAGGCGTTCGCGACTCCGCGGCCGTCGCTCCCGACGAGCTCGCCGGTCACCCTGGGCCTCTTGCCGTACTTGACCCTGACCTTCGCCCTGCCATTGACCGCCAGATCGGCGACCGACGTGATCGTCCGGAACGGCCCAGTAACACGCATCGGCTCGCCGTTCTGCTTCACGGTGGATGTCGCCGAATTGCCGGCCCGGTCAACGGACTGAACCCGGAACTCGTAGGTCGTTCCGGGCCTCAGGTCGGCGGAGTCGACGCGGGCGACGAGGTGACCATCCGCCAGATCGGTCTCGAGCGCCTTCCAGTCGGCATCGCCGGTCCGGCGGTAGCTGATCGCCCCGGCTGCGACGCCGCTGAGCGCGTCGCTCACCGTTGCGACGAGCTTGTCGGGATCCTCTGGGTCCTGGCGATTGGTGAACGCAGCGGATGGCGCCGTCTTGTCGATCCGCACCGTTGTTGCCCCGCTCGAGGAGCGCGTCACCGGAGAATCCGCGGCGCATGAGGTGTTGCCGGCGAGATCGCGGGAGCACCAGGTCACGTCGTGGACGCCTTCACCGGTCACCTCGGTGGAGACGCTTGGCGCCCCGCTCGTGGTCGACCCGTCCACGGTGATCCTCACCACCGGTGGGTCGTCGAACGGGAACTCGGGGGTGTCCTCCATGCCGGAGAGCACATCGGTTGCGCTGACGACCAAGTCCGCATCGTGGTTGAGCCAGCGGCCGTCTCCGTCCCCCTGCAGCTGTGTTTCGGGGTCGGTGAAGTCGGCCTTGAGCGCCGTGTGGCGGACATCGGTCGCCCGCATACCCGAACCCGAGATTGGGACCACGTGGACGTAGTTGGCGCCTTCGGCGAGGTCGCCGGGATGGAGTGTTCGAAGCAAGTTGCCCCGCCCGACCTCCGTGATCGAACCGCCACATGTGCGAGGGTCATCCGCCCCCGAGCACGGATCTGTGTCGCTGTTGGTGTTGACGACAACGCGGTAACCGGCGATCCCGGAGGGCGGAACGAGCATCTCAACCACGTCCTCCCAGCCCTGCAGGTA
This sequence comes from Thermoleophilales bacterium, assembly GCA_020636895.1. Classification (GTDB taxonomy): domain Bacteria; phylum Actinomycetota; class Thermoleophilia; order Solirubrobacterales; family 70-9; genus RHKX01. Next base: position 92,502 of record JACJWZ010000002.1, read on the forward strand.
CCCCTCCTCAAGGTCAGAACGGCTGATCCATCCGTTTGCCTTGACCGGCTCCTGCGGCGCAGGCACCGTGTTGTCGAATCGCAAGTGCGCGCTCGCGGCGTTCGCCGGTGACTCGTTCCCAGCGGCATCGCGGAAGTAGACATCGGCGGTGTAGTCACCCTTGTCTGGGAGCTCGATGTCGTCGATCGTGTCGATGTCCGTGGCCGGGTAGTAGCGCGTCTGGCTGTAGCCGCCGGGTCCGGACAGGCGGACCGATGCTCCGACGATCGGGGAGCCGCCTGAGCCCTGGTCGACCGCTCCATCGAAACGCAGCGTGAATCCGTTGTCGCGACGCCAGTCCTGCCCGCCGACCACGGTCAGGTCGGTTGGCGTCGCCGGGGTGATCGTGTCGACCTTGACGGTCTCGCTCTTGCAGGCGCTCTGGAGATTCGCCTCGCCGTACTCCCAGACGCACACCTGCACCGAGTTGTCGCCCTGCGTGAACGGCGATGCGCCCGGGTCAAGCGCGGTTGCACCGTTCGCGTTGCTGGGGCAGGGCTTCATCTCCTTCACGGCGCCCGAAGCGTCCGTGGCAGGCGCGCAGTAGAGCTCGATGTCGACCCCCGTCCCGTTGACGTAGGTGCCACCGAGGTACGGGCCTGCGCCCGTGTCGGACACGTTGAAGTTCAGCTGACGGGTCGAGTTGATCCAGCCGCCCAGAGCGGGACCGCTGAGGACTGGCGAGTCGGGGGCGACGGTGTCCTCCATCTGCAGACCGAGATCGCCGATCCGCGAGTAGATCCCGTTCCGAGCTGGACAGGACCCGCCGTTGCAGAAGACCCCTGCACCGATCCGCTTGAGCGCGCCGATCCCGAAGAGGTTCGAGTCGAAGCCGCCGCCTCCGCTGCCGGCGCCGCTCCAGCCTTCGATCGTGTCCGCTGCCGCACCGATGCCGCGGTAGAAGAAGAACGGGCGATGCCCGGCGTTGTCGGCGATTCCCTGCATCAGATACGTACCCGTCGCCCGATTGATCTTCGTCCCGGTAGGCGCCGTGAACGTCCATGCCCTCGATTGCCCAGGCCCCACGGCACCTCCCGACGTCACCTGCAGGAACGCGTTGGTGCCACAAGCGTTGCTCGTCGTATAGCCGGTGGTGCTGCCCTCGATCTGCGCGTCGGCGGCCTCGGTCTGGGAGGACGTGCACTCGTGCACGCCATACGTGCTTGCCTGCGCAGTGGCCGTCAGACCGAACAACAGCAGCACCACGCCAATCACGCTGATGCTCGCGAGCATCTTCGTCGGGCGAACCTTCACCATCTCTACTTCTCCCTTGGTCGTCGTGTCCGATTTGGAATTGGGTGGCGCAGTTCGGGTCATGGCCCGAACTCCTCACCAGCGATCGAGCCCCCTCCGGAGCTCCCAGTGGAAGTCGGGCCAGGCTCCGGCACGCCACTCGAGTCGGTCGCCCCCGAGCCCACCGACTGCGTTGGGGTCGGTGGCACCGCAACCGGGTCGAACTCCTGCGCCGGCGTTGGCGGAACGGAGGTCCCTTCTTCCGGTGCTCCACCGGTCTCGGGGTCGGGGCTCGGGGTCGGCGAATCCGGAGGGCTCGCGGTCGGATTCGCCGACGCAGGAGTCGATCGGCCGGTCCGGTCGGGCCTGACATCGCGCAGGCTGCGGTCGGGCTGCTGGACGCGGACCGCCTTCGGTTCGGACTGCCCGCCCAACCCGACGTCGCTGAGCGTGACACCCGGAACCACCCCGGCGGCTACACAAGCCGTCGCCGCGGCTCCCGCGCCGAGGCAGGCGAGAGCGGCCTTGCCCGCGCCCCCGACGGATGCGAGCTTCGCGGCAACACCCGCACCCGCCGCGCCGGGCCCTCGAACCCCACCCGATGCAACGGCAGAGCCGACCGACACCTCGGTCCGCTCGACGACCGCTGCGGCCGCATCGCGGCCACCTTGGATCAGGCTCGTCAGCTTGTCGGCGGCCGACACGTGAACTCCGGCGATCAACCCCGCGGTCGCCCCGATCGCGATCACCCCACCCAGGTCGTTCAGCTCGACGCGAAGGGCCGTTGCCAGATCGGAGCAGGCGCGGCAATGGCTGAAGTGCTGCTCGATCTGCCGGCGAGTCTCCTCGTCGGCGATGCCGGCGATGTAATCGCGGAGCATCGGCTCGCGGCTGCGGCACCACTCACCGCTCTCGACCTGCCTCAGACGGTCGATCAGCTCCTCGACGCCCCGGGTCACCTCCTTGCGATAGGCGCGTCGCGAGAGGCCTGAGACCAGCGCGCACACCTCCGTCGGGCTCAGTCCCCACCCGTAGCGGAGCAACATCACCGCTCGACGCCTGGCCGGCAGACTGGCGAGAAGGTCCCTAGCGACGCCCCGAGCCTCCGATCCGATTACGAGCTCCTCGGGACCGAGCTGATTCCGATCCGCGACCGACTCCTGCTGTGCGTCCTCGAGCGGTGCGGTCGGTTTGCGATTACGACGCCGCATCTCCTTGCTGGCGTGACTTGCGACGGCAGTCAAGACGTACGCCCGGAGTTCCGGCTCGCTCATCTCGTCGCCGCGATTTCGAAGCGCCGAGAGCGACGCCGCCCACGCAGCCGAGTAGATGTCCTCCACCTCATCCTCGGTCAGGGCCTTGCCGTAAGCGCGAGCCACCATCGCCCTTGCCGGTCTCTTCAGATCCTCGAAGAGAGCCGCGCAGCGACTCGACCAATCGCCCCTGTGGCGGCCGCCCGCAGGCGCGTCGTCGGCTTCTGGTTCGAGGTTCGAGTTCATCGCGCGTTCAGTCGCTGTGACCTCGGTAACCCCGACGCCGCGAGCCGTGCCCCCCTCACGGCATCAACCCCCACGCTGCAGACGCGCGACGCTTTCCAAGTTCCATCCCAATCCCCTTGCGTGCGGGCGCTGCGGCCCGCGAGTGCAAACGATTCGGGGGATCTCTCGTCCGCAGCCCGGCAGGCTGGAGCCGAAGCCCGCAAATTGCGGGTTTTCGACGGACGCTTGTTGGACGCCCGGGGTTGTTAGGCGGGCTGCGCGCCGCCGGGGCCGAGGCGATCGAGCACCTGGAAGAGGGCGGCGCGCTGGGCGCGGCTCTCCTCCTTGAACTCCTCGCGGAACTCGCGCATCTCCTCGCGGAAGTCCCTCGACTCCTCGATCAGCAGATCCGTGCGGCGGATCATGTCGTCGGTGCGGCGGACCATTTCATCGGTTCGACGAGCCATCTGGTCGGTTCGCTGGACCATGTCGTCGGTTCGTTTGTCGGCGATCCGCAACCAGCGCTCGGTCTGGTTGGTCGCTCGCTCGTGGCGCAGCGTGATCTGCTCCATGAACGTCTTGAACTCGTCGTCACGCACGAGGGCAAGTTTGGCAGCGCCGATGTGTCCGATCAAGGCAGCGACGTGACGATTCCGGGTCGCGATCGTCACGGGACCCCGGCGATCGCCTCTGCCCTGCTTACGAGCGCCGCACCACCGGATGCGAGCCGGTCTCCGGCGCTGAGTGCTCCCCGCGCCGCCGCACGATCCTGACGGGCCGCGGTCGGCGCTCGCTGATCCGCTCCCGGAAGGCGGCGACGGTCTCGGTGACCGCGGGACGGCGCTCGCTCCACAGCAGCGCTGCCGCCGCCGCGACCGCGAGGGCTGCGACACCGGCGAGGACCAGTGGGGCCCGCGGGCCGACGCTCTCCCCCAGCCAGCCGGCGAGCGGGCCGCCGAGCGGCGTGGATCCGAGGAAGACGATCGAGTAGAGCGCCATGACGCGGCCGCGCATGTCGGGCGCGGCGGCGAGCTGCAGGCCGGAGTTGATCCCGGCGGCGAAGGTGACCGAGCAGAGGCCGAGGACGGCGAGCGCGAGCATCTCGAGGGCGAGCGTCGGCGCGGCGGCCGCGAGCAGTGCCGCGAGTCCGAAGCCCGCCGCGGCGCCCGCGATCAGCGCCTTCGATGCCCGGTTGCGGGCGCCGAAGATCACCGCGCCAGCGATCGAGCCGATGCCCATCGCGATCATCAGCAGCGAGTAGGCGGCGACGTTGCCGTCGAAGGAGCGCTCGGCGAGGATCGGGATGATCACCTGGAAGTTGAAGCCGAGGGTGCCGAGGACCGCCATCAGCGCCAGAGGGACGCTGAGATCGCGGCTCCCGGCGACGTAGCGGATCGCCTCGCGGACGCCGCCGCGGGTGCGCTTCGGCTCGGGCCTGGAGAGCTTGCTCGGGTCCATCATCCAGAGCGCCACGAGCATCGCGACGAAGCTGAGCGCATTCAGCGCGAACACCGGGCTCACTCCCCAGAGGGCGATGATCACGCCGGCGATCGCCGGGCCGGTGATCCTGGCGGAGTGGACGAGGACGCTGTTGAGGCCGACGGCGTTGACGACGCGGTCCGGGCCGACGATCTCGATCACGAAGGCCTGGCGGGCGGGGTTGTCGACGCTGAGGACCAGGCCACGGAGCCCGATCACCACGAGGACCATCCACGCCTGGGCGGCTCCCGATGCGACGAGAGCGAACAGCAGCAGCGCCGGGATGGCCATGCCGGTCTGGCTGACCATCAGCAGCTTGCGCTTGTCGAAGCGGTCGGCGAGCGCCCCGCCGAGGGCGCCGAAGAGCAGGATCCCGGTGAACTGGAGGGCTGTCGCCAGGCCCACGTAGATGCCGGAGTCGGTGAGCGTGAGGATCAGCCAGAGCTCGGCGACGATCTGCATCCAGTTGCCGGCCAGCGAGACGACCTGTCCCGTGAAGTACAGGCGGTAGTTGCGGAGCTGAAGCGAGGAGAAGCTGCGGCGGAGGGCGGCGCTCAACGACTGTCCTCCTCGAGCACCCGCTCGAGGATCTCCGCGGCGCGCTCGAGCGCTGCCACGTCGTCGTCGGAGAGGTCCTTCATGCGCTTCGCCAGGTAGGCGTTCTTGCGGCCACGCAGGTGCTTGAGCATCGCCTTGCCCTCGGGCGTCGTGCTGACGATCGAGCAGCGGCCGTCCGTCGGGTCCGCCGCGCGGGTGACCAGGCCCTTGTCGCTGAGGCCGGCGAGCAGGCGCGTCGCGGTCGGGCGCTGGATGTGCTCGGCCTTCGCGAGCTCGCTCGGCGTCAGGGGTCCGTGGCGGTCGATGCTGGCGAGGGCCGACAGCGATGCCGGCCCGAGCTCGGGGTTCGCCTCCTGGCGCATCCGCCGTGCCGTGCGGGTGATCGCAAGGCGGAGCCGCGAGGCTCGCTCGGTGAGGCCCGGCGTGGACCCGGCCTTGGTGGCGGATGTGGATGTGGTGGCTGGTGCGTTCATTGGTTAGTGCTGCTAATTAGCCTAGCGAATTACTATTCGAATGTCAAGCGAGGGGCGACCACGCGGATCGCGGGGTTATGTGTGGCATGACCGATCGCTCGCATATCCGGGGGGCCTTCGTCTCGGCATCGGCTGTGACTGCCGCGGCGCTCTCCAGCTTGGTCATGGGCACTCCGAGTTCAATGCCTGAAATTGCGCTTGGAAGCCCGCTGCTGCTTCACGTCGAACGTGCGGCGGGAGTCCTCGCCCTCCTCGGGATGACTCTGGTCATCACCTGGAGGGCAACTCGCGGCCAGCTGCCCGTCCGGTTCGCAAATGTCGAGTACGAGTCCGCCTTGGCGGAAGAGCACGACGGCCAGATCGCAAACCTCGATCAACGCGTGACCGTCCTTGAGATCGCAGCTCGTCTTCGCGGCCCGGATGGCCTTGAGGACGGCGATGACGGAGCGTAAGGTGCCACCGATGGAAGAACGCACTTCCGAAACGCCCTCGGACGAACCGGAGTTGGAGCGCGCGAGGGAGCGGGTACTCGAACGACACCGCAAGCGCCTTCCGCAGCTCGATCGCGAGTTTCGGGAGTCCAGGCAGCGGGTTGAGAGACTCAGGCGCAGGCGCGGCTGGGGGAGCGAGGCGGGCTAACCGTTGACGTGAGGACCCGGGTGACGTCACGGCGCCTGCTCCCGGGGTAGCGCCCGGTCGCTCGGCGGAGGCGGCAGGCTGCCTCTGATGCCGGCGGCGCGAGGGGGTTGAGGTCTCGCAACCGCAGGGCGGAAGGTAGGCCCGCGGGCGGACGGCAAGTGTGCGGGACCCACGGGGCCGGGGACCTGGAAGCGGGAGGCGAGGATGCGGCCGTCAGTCGGGGTCGGCGAGCTCACGCTTGCGTTCGCCGGCATTTCCGCCTCGGCCCTGCGCCGCTCCGGCGGACCCCTTCGCCTTCTCGCGAGCCTTTCGGAACGCGAAAGAGAACGAAAGAGCGGTACAGGGCGCCTCGTCTGGCCTGCCTCGCGCGTAGCCTTCGCGCGTTCAAAGCCTTTCGAGGCGGCTAGTGAGAGCCTCTCTCCCCTTGGCTTCCGGGGAGTTCCTCTCTCTCCTGTACCGCGGTTCGGAACTTACGCCCCCGCTCAGCTCGTTGCAAACCGCATTCACGCGTTTTGCGGAAAAAAGGCTGTGAAAGTCTCCCGGAACGGCCCGCTCCGGACCGGAAACAGGCTGAAACGCGCCTGAAAGTGCGCTGAGCGGACCCTAGAACGGCTCCGCCGAGGGCGCCCCGGGCTCGCCGGGAGGCGCTGCGGGCGCGGTCTCCGCGGCTCCCTCGGCCCCAGCCCCGGCCGGGGCCGCCTCGAGCTTGCGGACGAGATCATCGAGGTCGAGGCGCTGCAGCTCACCAGACACCGCGTCGAGCTCGCCCTTGCAGTACTCGACCATGACCTTGCCCTCGCGGCAGAGCTCGAGCGTCTCGCGCAGCTCGGCCTGGCCGGAGTCGAGACGCAGGATGATCTCCTCGAGCCGCTCGATCGCGGCCTCGTAGCTCTCCGGTGTCTGGATCTCGGTCATCGCTTCGGTCGCTTTCCGTGGTTGCGGTCGCTCAGTCGCCCTGCTCGGGTCGGTCTCGCACGTCCGCCTCGACATGATCGTCGCTGAAGCGGACGCGCACCCGTCCCTCGCGCCTGGCGCGCTCGGCGGTGGTGATCACGTCGGCGCCCGCGTCCTCGCCGGAGCCGCCGCCGACCGACTCGACGATCGCGTAGCCCCGCTCGAGCACGCGCTCCGGCTCGAGAGCGGCGAGCGTCTGCGCGAGCCGGTCGAGCTCGGCTCCACGCTCGGTCGCGGCGGCGTCCCGGTGGCGGCGCAGGGAGGCCGCCCGGCCGCCCAGCTCCCGGCGCGCGCTCGTCCCGGAGTGCAGCGCCGCGTCCCGCTTGCGTCCCAGAACGAGCGCTCGGCGCGAGGAGTCGGCGGTGCGGTCCTCGATCGCGCGGCGGGCGGAGGCGCGGATCTCGCGGATCATCTGGTGCAGCCGGCGGCGCTGGCCCTCCGTGTGGTGGCCGAGCGCGCGGGCGAAACCCGCGAGCCGGCGGGCGCGATCGGGGGCGGCACCGGCGCCGTGGCGGGAGAGCCTGGCGCCGGTCTCGCGGATCCGCGCGCGGGCGTCGCCGACGTTGACTCGCACGGCCTCCTCGGTCGCGTGGGTCGGGGTCGAGCAAGAGACGGCGGCGACGTCGTCGAGCAGCGTCCGGTCCGACTCGTGGCCGACGGCGCTGATCACCGGCACGCGCAGGAGCGCCACCGTCCGGCACAGGTTCTCGTCGCAGAACGCCCAGAGGTCGGCCAGGCTCCCGCCTCCCCGCGCGATCAGGATCACCTCGACCGCGGCGATCCCGGCGAGATCGGCCACCGCGCGGGAGATCTGCGGCGCGGCGTGTCGGTCCTGGACCGGCGGGTGAGCGAAGACCGCGGCCCCGCGCCAGCCGCGGCGCTCGAGCCCGGCGAGGAGGTCGGCCTCAGCCGCCGAGCCGCGACCGGTGACGATCCCGATCGTGCGCGGCAGCCCGGGGCGTGGGAGGCGGCGCTGCAGCTCGAACAGGCCCTCGCCCTCGAGCCGGCGGCGCAGCTCGGCGAGCTGGGCGAGAAGGTCGCCCTCGCCCGCCGGGCGCAGGTCGGTGCAGCGGAAGGAGAAGCGCGGGGACGCGGTGGCGCTACCGGCGTAGAAGTCCGGGCCGCCGGTGACGATGACCTCCGTCCCGTCGCTGACCGCGCCGTCGGGCAAGTCGAGCCGGTCCCAGTCGGTCCGCCACATCGCGCAGGGGACCGCGCCCTGCGAGTCCCGCAGCTCGAAGTAGACGCTCTTGCGGGAGATGCCGAGGCCGGTGACCTCACCGATCAGCTTCAGCCGCGGTCGCCGCCGCAGGTAGCCACTGAACTCGCGGGCGTAGCGCCCGACCGCGAACGGACCCTTGATGCCGTCGTCGGGCTCGGCCGCCGGAGGCGCCCCGGCCGCCGTCTCGGCCATCTCACCACCTTGTCCGGGCACCTCGAGCGGCGCCTGGGCGCTCGCGAATCCCTCCAGAGGCTGGTCGGCCATCGCCGCTCAGGATCGCAGGCGCGCCCGTCGTGCCCATCGCGCCCGTCGTGCCCGTCCGCGGCGCAATCGTCGCATCGGTGGCCGTCGACTTGACCGAGGCGCGAGCATGTGCGGCGCGCCCGCCGGGTAAGGCGAGCAGCAGACCGCAGACTGATCAGAGCGACACCAACCGAGGATCGAGGAGGAGAGACAGATGGCGAGCACCAGCCACGTCCGCTGGGAGGGCACCGTTGCCGAGGGCAAGGGGCACATCGAGACCGGAACCGGCACCGTCGACGCCGACTACACGGCGGCGGGCCGCTTCGGCGACGGCGGCGGCACCAACCCGGAGGAGCTGATGGCCGCCTCGCACGCGGCGTGCTTCTCGATGGCGCTGACCCTGATCCTCGAGAACGGCGGCCACAAGCCCGAGAGCGTCGACACCGACGCGAAGGTCTACCTGAAGAAGGATGGGGAGGGCTTCACGATCCACAAGATCGACCTCGCGACCGTCGGCACCGTTCCCGGCATCGACGAGGCAGCTTTCGTCGAGGCCGCCGAGACCGCCAAGGCCGTCTGCCCCGTCTCGAAGGCGCTCGCCGGCGTCGGGGAGATCACGCTGGAGGCGAAGCTGGCCGGCTGAGCGGGGCGGCGTCGGGTCAGCGCGCCGTGAGCCGCTAGGTTCCGGCCCGTGAGCGACGACCGCGCAAGCGCCGAGGACCGCGGGTCCTACCCGCACCTCCTGACGATCCCGACCCGTTGGGCCGATAACGACATCTACGGCCACGTCAACAACGTCGAGTACTACGCGTTCTTCGACACGGTCATCAACAAGTGGCTGATCGCGGAGGGAGGGCTCGACATCCACGCGAACGGCGCCGGCGACGCCATCGGCCTCTGCGTGGAGTCGCACTGCGCCTACCGCGACTCGTTCACCTTCCCCGAGGACGTCGAGGCGGGACTGCGGGTCGGCAAGCTCGGCAACTCCAGCGTCCGCTACGAGATCGGCCTGTTCGCGGTCGGCGCCCCCGAGCCGGCGGCGAGCGGCTGGTTCGTGCACGTCTTCGTCGACGCGGCGACGCGGCGACCCACCGCGATGCCGGAGCGCCTGCGGAGCTGCCTCGAGCGGTTGGTGGTCGCGTGAGGGTCCGCACCGCCGTGCTGCGCGAGATGGGAGCCGAGCGCCCCTACGCCGACTCGAAACCGCTCAGCGTCGAGGAGGTCGAGCTCGATCCGCCGGGTCCCGGTGAGCTGCTCGTCAAGGTCCGCGCCGCTGGACTCTGCCACTCCGACCTCTCGGTGATCGACGGCTCCCGCCCCCGGGTGATGCCGATGGCTCTCGGTCACGAGGCGGCCGGGGAGGTCGTCGAGGTCGGGCCGCGGCCATCCACCTTCAATCCCGGCGACCACGTCGTCCTCGCGTTCGTTCCAGCCTGCGGCGACTGCGAACCGTGCCGAGCCGGACGGGCGGCGCTGTGCGAGCCGGGAGCGGCCGCCAACCACGCCGGCACCCTGCTCAGCGGCGAAAGGCGCCTCCGCCTCCTGGGCGATGGCGACGGCGATGGCAACGGCGACGGCGAGCTCAACCACCACCTCGGTGTCTCCGCCTTCAGCGATCACATCGTCGTCTCCGAGCACTCCGCGGTGAGGGTCGATCCCGAGCTCCCCTTCGAGCTCGCGGCGCTCTTCGGCTGCGCCGTGCTCACCGGCGTCGGGGCCGCCGTCAACGCGGCTCGCGTGGAGCCCGGCCAGAGCGTCGTCGTCTTCGGGCTCGGCGGGGTCGGCCTCTCGGCGCTCCTCGGCGCCGTCCTGCAGGAGGCGGGGACGCTGATCGCCGTCGACGTCGTCGCCGAGAAGCTCGAGCTCGCCCGCGAGCTCGGCGCCACCCACGCCGTCCCCGCGGGACCCGAGGCGGTGGCCGAGATCCGGGAGATCACCGAGGGAGGCGCAGACCACGCGATCGAGACCGTCGGCAGCGCCAAGGTGCTGCACGACGCCTACGCGGCGACGCGGCGCGGAGGCGCCACGACCACCGTCGGCCTCCCCGATCCGAGCCAGATGCTGGAGATACCGGCGGTGAGCCTGGTCGCCGAGGAGCGAACGCTGCGCGGCTCCTACCTCGGCTCGAGCGTCCCGGCGCGCGACCTGCCGAAGTTCATCGAGCTGCACCGCGAGGGGAGGCTGCCCGTCGAGCGGCTGCTCACCCACCGCCTCTCCCTCGACGAGATCAACGAGGGCTTCGACCGGCTCGCGAGCGGCGAGGCGGTCCGTCAGGCCGTCATCTTCGACTGACTCGCACGCTAGGACCCGAGCCGCACCCCCACCGCCTTCGCCACCTCCGCCGCTGCGCGCTCGCCCGAGCGGACCGCGCCCTCGAGGTAGCCCTGGAAGGTCGTCTCGGTGTGCTCGCCGGCGAAGTGGATGCCGCCCTCCGGAACCCCGGCGACGCCGAAGTAACGCGTGTACTGACCCGGCAGGTAAGCGGCGTAGGAGCCGAGCGTGAAGGGGTCGATGCTCCAGTGGTCGCACCACCCGTCGCCGAGCTGCTCGGAGGCGATGGGCTCCAGGTCGGCGCGCTCGAAGTCCTCCAGTGTCGTCGCGGCGAGGTCGGCGGAGGCGACCGCGTGCGGCTCGCTCGCGGCGAGGTCGGCACCGCCGCTGCGGCCGCCGAGGAAGCAGGTGATCAATCCCGCATCGCCGGGCTGGGCCAACGAGCTCTCCCAGCTCTGGAAGAAGGGATCGTCGGAGGTCATGTAGCCGTTCCAGCCGCTGTAGTCGATCGGCCGCCGCTCGGTCTGGATGATCACCTTCGCGTTCGTCCCCATCCCGAGCTCGTCGATGCAGGCGCGCTTCTTCGCGCTCAGGCCGGAGGTCTCGAGGTCGACCTGCCGCAGGCGCGTGAAGGGCAACGCGAGGACGATCCGGTCGAACGTCTCCTCGTCTTGCCCGCCGACGCCGAGTGAGTAGCCGCCATCCCCGCTCCGTCCCTTCGCGGCCACGCTCTCGAGCGGCGCGTCCATCCGGATCGTTCCCTCCGGAAGCATCCCGGCGAGCCCGTCCACAAGCTGGTCGTTGCCGCCGCGGATGTGGAAGCGCTCGTCCGCCGTCGAGGGCGCCTCGACGTACTCGTAGAGGAGGTTGAGCGCGCTGAGCTCATCGGCGTCGAGCCCGAACTCGCTCGCCATCTGCGACCAGACGACCTGGCCGGTGACCGAACCGGAGCCGCCCTCGACGTTCTCGTCGAGCCACTCGGCGACGGTCATCTCGTCCATCGCCCGCGCCGCCGCCGTCGGCCTCGCGGCCGCGTAGCTGCCGACCCGGCGCGCGTCGCGGCGCAGCGCCGCTACGACCTCCGCCTGGCCGGGACGCAGGCTGGAGTAGCTGCGGCGCCGGTCGTTCATCCAGATCCGTAAGGCGCCGCGCAGGGGTCGTGCGTAGAGGTCGTCGAGCTTGAGGCCGAGGCGATCGGCGAGGGCCATGATCCGGGCATGGCGGGTGTCGATGAACTCGCCTCCGTGCTCGGCGACTTGGCCGTCCGCCCACCCGCGTGAGCTCCAGCACCGTCCCCCGATCCGGTCCGGGTTCGCCTCGTAGACGACCGGCGTGACCCCAGCCCGGACGAGCCGCTCGGCGCACGCGAGCCCGGCGAGCCCGGCGCCGACGATCGCGACGCGAGGGCCATCCCCCCCGCCCGCGCCGGACGACGGGGCGGTGCGCTCGGGCGCATCGTCGTCACCGCAGCCGAGCAGGAGCGACGGAGCGAGAGCGGCACCGGCCCCCAGCACCGCGCCGCGGCCGATCAGCTCGCGGCGCGTCAGGGCCTCCATGCGGAACCAGGTCCCTACTCGTCCGGGATCGAGGGCGGCGCGCCCTTCGGGAAGAGGGTCGAGAGGTAGATGACGACGGGGCCGTCGCCGGCGTTGCGCGCCTGGTGGTGCTCGTTGGGCTGCTCGACGATCCACCGCCCGGCCTTGATCCGGGCGGTCTCCCCCGCCTCGACCTTGCGGACGGTCCTCGGGTGGTCGTCGGAGGGGCCCTTGCGGATCGTCACCGAGCCGGTCAGGACCGTGTAGGTGAGCGTGCCCCGGTCGATGTAGGAGACCTGGGTGCCGGGGTGATGGTGGGGCGCGATCTTGGCGCCCGGCTTCAGCGTCACGCGGGTCAGGCCGAGCGTCTGGCCCTTCGCCTCCCGCACGTTGCTCGACTGCGCGAGCGGTTCGCGGACGACCGGCGTGGCCTGACGCTCAGCCCGCAAGGCCCAGCCTGCAGCGGCGCCTGCGGCTAGCAGCACCAGGGCGAGGGCGGCGATCAGCAACGGGCGGCGTGCGCGCGGGTGGCTCATGGCCCGGACCCTACCGGCGGCCCCTCCCTCCGGCTCCACCTTGCATTTAGTTGCACGCTCAACTATTATGGACAGCACGATGAGCGAGACCAGCACCACCACCGCATCCGTCCTCCCCGAGACACTGACGCTCGGAGCCGTCCACCTGACGGTCACCGACCTCGACCGCTCGATCCCCTTCTACGAGGCCTCGATCGGCCTGCAGCTGGTCTCCCGTGACGGCGACACGGCGCGGATGAGCGCCGGCGCCGAGGACCTGCTCGTCCTCCACGAGCGCGACGACGCCAAGCGCGCCGGGCGCCACGCCGGGCTCTACCACTTCGCCCTCCTCTATCCCACCTACAACGACCTCGCTCGCGCCGCGCGGCGGCTCGCCGAGACCCGCACCCCGATCCAGGGCGCCAGCAACCACGGCATCTCCTGGGCGATCTACCTGCCCGACCCTGACGGCAACGGGATCGAGCTCGCAGCCGACCAGCCGCGGGAGAACTGGGGTGACCTGCGCGACCCGCGCGCCATCGGCCCGCGCCCGCTGGATCTGACCGCGCTCCTGAACGCGGTCGCCCACGAGGAGCCGACGCCGCACGCTGACCGCGACACCCGCGTCGGGCACCTGCACCTGCATGTCGGCGACGTCGAAGAGGGACTTGCCTTCTACCGGGACCTGCTCGGCTTCGAGGTGCAGACGCGCTTCGAGGGCGCCGCCTTCGTCTCCGCCGGCGGATACCACCATCACCTCGGCTTCAACACCTGGCGCGGCGAGGGCGTTCCCCCGGCTCCCGCCGACGCCGTCGGCCTCGGGCACTGGACGTTCCGCATCCCGGCCGCCGACATAGCGGCGCTGCGCGAGCGCGCCGATGCCGCCGAGATCGCCTACGAGGACCTCGACGGCGGTCTCGACGGCGGCCCCGGTGCTGGTGTCCTGATCCGCGACCCCTGGGGGATCGCGGTCGTCATCGAGCCGACGGACTAGAGCCGCAGCGGGCGAACCGCACCCGGGCGCTCAGAGTCCCGCAGGTTGCGGTCAGCTCCCCCCGCCGCCTTCGCGGTCGAGGTCGAGTGAGCAGGAGTTGATGCAGTAGCGCTTGCCGTTCGGCCCCGGGCCGTCGTCGAAGACGTGGCCGAGGTGGCCGCCGCAGGCCGCGCACGTCACCTCGGTGCGGACCATGAAGTGGCTCCGGTCCTCGTGCAGCTCGACGTTCTCGGCGACGGCGGGATCGGTGAAGCTGGGCCAGCCGGTCCCGGAGTCGAACTTGGTGTCCGAGGAGAACAGCTCCGCCCCACACGCGGCGCAGCGATACATCCCGGAGCCCTTCTCGTCGACGTAGGCGCCGGTGAAGGGGCGCTCGGTCCCCTTGTTCCTGAGGATCTCGTACTGCTCGGGGGAGAGCTGCTCGCGCCACTCGCTCTCCGACTTCTGGACCTTCTGGACGTCTGTATCTGCCATGTGGCCTCCTCGCGTTGCTCTGAAGATTTCTGGACTCTGGGACTCCTGAGGATGTTGTACCCGCTCTGACCCTCGGGCCCGCAGGACGGTTCAACTCCGCGCGGCTCCGGCTCAGGCGGGCCCGGCGTCGGGAGGCGGCAGGTAGCCGGCGACGAGCTCGCGCAGGGCGAGCCGGCCGCGATGGAGGCGGCTCTTGAACGCCGCCTCGCCGAGCTCGAGCAGCGAAGCCGCCTCCGAGGTGGACAGCCCCTCCACGTCGCGCAGGAGCACCGGCTCACGCAGGCTGCTCGGCAGCTCCGCGAGCGCATCGGCCAGATGCGTGATGAGCTCGCGCTGCTCGGCCCGCTCCTGGGGGCCGGGGGCTTCGTCGGCGACTGCATCGAGCGGATCCTCGTCGGGGCCGGAGGGGGCGGGCGCGGGGCGCCTGCGGCCGAGCTTGCGCTGCGCCTCGTTGAACCCGATCCGGTAGATCCAGGTGAAGAACTGGGAGCGCCCCTCGAAGCGGCCGAGCGCGCGCCAAGCGCGCAGGAACGTCTCCTGCGCAACCTCCTGCGCCTCGTCGTCGGTGAGGCCGAACCGGCGCAGCGCCATGAACAGGCGGTCGGCGTTGACCATGACGAGTTCCTCGAAAGCGGCCATGTCACCGCCCTTCGCGCGCTCGATCAGGGTGGCCTCCGACGCCTGCGACGGGCGCTCCGGGGGTTCAGGCGTCCCTGCCATCGTCCTCCTCTATCCGCGCCCGCACCCCCGCCGCGACCGCCGAGGCCACGCTCGCCCCCTGCCGCCGCTCCCGCCGCTCGCGGCCGAGTGCAGCGAGGCCGCCGACGATCCCCCGCAGGTTGCCGAGAAGTCCCTCGCAGTCCTCGCACTCGGCGAGGTGGCGCTCGATCCGCGCACGGGCGCTCTCCGGCATCTCCCCGTCGAGGTACTCGGACATGTGCTCGCCCGACCACTTGTGGTCGCGCTTGAACCTGAACCGATGGAAGGGGCCGCCGTGGGACATCCGGGTCATATGAGACTACGACCACCCTGAACCGAATTCGGCTCATCCCGGTCAGAACGTCTGCACGAGAAACCGCCGAGAGGAGCCTCCCCCCACATGACCCACGTAAACCACACCACCGAGACCGCGACCTTCGCCGCCGGATGTTTCTGGGGCGTCGAGGCGGCCTTCCGCGAGATCGAGGGCGTCGAGTCCACCCGCGTCGGCTACACCGGCGGGCACGCCCCCTCCCCCGGCTACAAGCAGGTCTGCCGCGGCAAGACCGGTCACGCCGAGGCCGTCGAGGTGAGCTTCGACCCCGAGCGGGTCAGCTACGAGCGACTGCTCGACCTGTTCTGGTCGATCCACAACCCGACGACGCTCAACCGCCAGGGTTGGGACTTCGGCAGCCAGTACCGCTCAGCGATCTTCACCCACGGCGAGCAGCAGGCCACCGCAGCCCAGGCGTCCTTCGAGCGCGCCCAGGAGCGGACCAGGCGGCGCATCGTCACCGAGATCGCCCCCGCGAGCGAGTTCTGGCAGGCCGAGGACTACCACCAGCAGTACCTCGAGAAGCGCGGCCAGGCGAGCTGCGCGGTCGGGGTCGCGTAGCGAGCGGCCGGCGTCGGCCGCCGGGCGGCTGGTGGCGCACGCCGAGTGGTCCGTCGCGGCGACGCGCCCG
The DNA here is from genome assembly GCA_020636895.1 of Thermoleophilales bacterium. Lineage (GTDB taxonomy): Bacteria > Actinomycetota > Thermoleophilia > Solirubrobacterales > 70-9 > RHKX01. Next base: position 108,273 of record JACJWZ010000002.1, read on the forward strand.
CCGGAATCTGCCACTCGGCGTCCGACCCGTACCATCCCGCGCCCTCATGACCGCAGACGCAGCCACCTCGGGTTCGGCCCTCCGCACCCGCGACGACCTCCGCAACCTCGCGATCGTCGCCCACGTCGACCACGGCAAGACGACGCTGGTCGACGCGATGCTGTGGCAGTCGGGCGCGTTCCGCTCCGGGCAGGACGTCGACGAGCGCGTCATGGACTCGATGGACCTCGAGCGCGAGAAGGGGATCACGATCCTCGCCAAGAACACGTCCGTCACCCACGGCGACGTCAAGCTCAACATCATCGACACACCGGGCCACGCCGACTTCGGCGGCGAGGTCGAGCGCGGGCTGACGATGGTCGACGGGATCCTGCTCCTCGTCGACGCCTCCGAAGGGCCGCTGCCGCAGACGCGATTCGTGCTGCGCAAGGCGCTCGAGCGGCGCCTCCCGGTGATCCTCGTGATCAACAAGGTCGACCGCCCCGACGCGCGGATCAGCGAGGTGATCGACGAGGTCTACGAGCTCTTCCTCGATCTCGACGCCGACGAGTCGCAGATCGACTTCCCGATCGTCTACACGAACGCCAAGGCCGGCCAGGCGTCGCTGGAGGAGGGCGAGCCGGGGACCGACCTGAAGCCGCTGCTCGACCTGATCGTCGAGCACATCCCCGCGCCCACCTACGAGGAGGGTCGCCCGCTGCAGGCGCTCGTGACCAACCTCGACGCTTCCCCCTACGTCGGGCGCCTCGCGCTCTGCCGGGTCCACCACGGGACGATCCGCGCCGGCCGTCCAGTCGCCTGGTGCCGCGCCGACGGCTCGATCGAGCGGGCGAACGTGACGACGCTCTACACGACCGAGAACCTCGAGCGCGTCGAGACCGACAAGGCCGGCCCCGGCGAGATCATCGCCGTCGCCGGCATCCCCGAGGTGACGATCGGCGAGACGCTCGCCGACCCCGAGGATCCGCGTCCGCTCCCCATCGTCACGGTCGACGAGCCGTCGCTCTCGATGATCGTCGGCATCAACACCTCGCCGCTCGCCGGGCGTGACGGCGACAAGCTGACCGCGCGGCAGATCCACGACCGGCTCATGCAGGAGCTGGTCGGCAACGTCTCGATCAGGGTGACCGGGACCGACCGCCCCGATGCCTGGGAGGTGCAGGGTCGCGGCGAGCTGCAGCTCGTCGTCCTGCTCGAGCTGATGCGCCGGGAGGGCTACGAGCTCACCGCCGGCCAGCCCCAGGTCCTCACACGCGAGATCGACGGCAAGGTCTGCGAGCCCGTCGAGCGGCTCGCGATCGACGTGCCCGAGGACTACGTCGGGGTCGTCACGCAGGCGCTCGCGGTCCGCAAGGGCCGGATGGAGCAGATGGTCAACCACTCGACGGGCTGGGTCCGGCTCGAGTTCCTGGTCCCCGCCCGCGGACTGATCGGGTTCCGCACCGAGTTCCTCACCGAGACCCGTGGCACCGGGCTCATGCACCACGTCTTCGACCGCTGGGAGCCGTGGGCGGGCGAGCTGCGCACCCGCCCGACCGGCTCGCTCGTCGCCGACCGCCAGGGCAAGAGCGCGAGCTTCGCGCTGTTCGGCCTCCAGGAGCGCGGGACGATGTTCATCGGGCCCGGCGAGGAGGTCTACGAGGGCATGATCGTCGGCGAGAACGCGCGCTCCGACGACCTCGACGTCAACGCGACCAAGGAGAAGCACCAGACGAACGTGCGGGCGGCGAGCGCCGATGTCCTCGTCCGGTTGATCCCCCACCAGACCCTGTCGCTCGAGCAGGCGATCGAGTTCCTGCGCGAGGACGAGTGCGTCGAGATCACGCCCGAGAACGTGCGGCTGCGCAAAGTCGAGCTGGCCAAGACGGATCGCGTCCGCGCCGGCCGCAGAGCCCGCGCCGCCGCAGCATCCGCCGACTGACGACCCACGCTCGGCCCCGGTTTGCACCGCCGCCTCCGGGGTAGGCAGCCGGTGCAGGGAGGCGATCCGCCGACCGGGAGACCGAGATGGACACCACGACCTCAACCGCGGTGCCCGCGATCCGGGCGCGAACCCGCGCAGACGCGCGAGCGATCCAGGTGGCCGCGAAGGTCGCCAGCGGAGCGGCCGAGGCGCTCGAGCTGGGCGCCGAACCCGCGGGCAGGCTCTCGACGGTTCTCGTCGAGGGGACGCGAAACGCCGTCGAGCACGCCTACTCCGACATGCCGATGGGAGACGTCGAGATCGGCGTCGAGATCCATCGTGGTGATCCCGTCGGCGGCCGACCCGACGAGGTCGTCGCGATCGTCCGCGACTTCGGCAACGGCTGTCCGCTCGGGCCGACGCGCGGCGACCCACCCGGCCTCGGCCTCTCGATCATCTCCGAACTCTCCGAGGGCATCGTGATCCGCTCCGAGAAGAACAGCGGGACGGAGCTCGACGCGACGATCCGCGCCGGCACGTCGGAGTGGGACCGGGGCATCCAGGTCGAGCGGGGGCCCGCATCGCACGGCAGCCGCATCGAGATCACCGACCCGGCCTTCCTCTCCCCCGTGATCCCCCGCGCGATCGGCATCCACGCCGCGGGCTCCGGCGCCTCCATCGACTCCGTCCGCGACGCGATCGAGAGCGGCAGGCGCATCGCCGAGGCGATCGAGCCGAGCCCGGTCCGCGAGAGCGGAGCCGCCCTCGCGATCGACCATCCCGACGGCTCCCGCGAGCTCGAGGTGCGCATGGGCCCGATGCCGGCGGGCGCCGCACGGCGCCTCTCCGACCGGCTCCTCAGCAGGCTCGAGCACCGCGACAGGGTGGCCGTCGAGCCGGCGTCGAGCGGCGCCGAAGGCGATCGCGTGCTCGTCGGCCTGCCGATGGGCTGACCCGTCGTCAATACGGATCGCGCCGATTCCGGGCACGGGTTTCGGGAGCGGCGTCCCCTTCCTGTATCGTCGGCGATGGCCGCGGGAGTCGTCCAGCTCGGACGTGGTCGGGACTACCAAAGCAGCAAGGTCGCAGGTGTTGCAGGGCCGCAGGGGCCTTCTTTCATCGCGAATCGCAGCGCGATCGATGAAAGGACCACCCCTGGTGTCCAGCTCTGACCACCACATGGACGACGTGCGTCGTCACAACGAGGACGAGGCGCTCCTACGGCGCTTCGCCGCAACCCGCGACACCGCTGTGCGCGACGAGATCGCAACGCGGTTCATGCCGCTCGCCCGCTCCCTCGCGCTCCGCTACCGCAGTGGCGGCGAGGCCGTCGAGGACCTGGTCCAGGTTGCGAACCTGGGCCTGATCAAGGCGATAGACCGCTACGAGCCGGATCGCAGCTCCGGCTTCGTGGCCTACGCGAGCCCGACCATCCTCGGTGAGCTGCGCCACCACTTCCGCGACCGCTCGTGGAGCGTGCGCCTGCCGCGCAGCCTGCAGGAGCGCTCCCTGAAGATCGCCGAGGTGGAGGTCGAAGCGCGCGCCGAGCTGCAGCGACCTCCGAGCGTCGGCGAGGTCGCCGCGCGCGCCGGTCTCGAGGAGCACGAGGTGGTCGAGGCGATGCAGGCCGACCGGGCTCGCCGCACCACGTCGCTCGACCGACCCCGCATCCAGGACGAGGAGGAGTCGATGCCGATCGTCGAGATGCTGGGCACCACCGAGCCCGGCTTCGAGCGCGCGGAGTCGGAGATGGCGAGCGAGCGCGCCGAGTTGCGCCCGAAGGAGCGCCAGGCGCTGCACTACCGCTTCCACGCGGGGATGACCCAGCGGGAGATCGGCGAGGAGATCGGCGTCTCGCAGATGCAGGTCTCGCGGCTGCTGCGCTCCGCGCTCGGCAAGCTCCTCGTGGCGGTGCGCGGGGACGAGGAACTCGATCCGGCGGTGATCGTCGCCGAGCCTGTTACCGAGCCGTCGGCGAACCGGCGCGCCGCCTGACTGCCCGAGCCGAGGGCGAACCGGCACGCCGCCTGACTGCCCGAGCCGCGGGCGAACCGGCACGCCGCCCAGCGGCTCGCACGGCCCCGGCTATTCGAGCCCCGGGAGGCGCGCCGACTAGCGGCTCGAGCCCGGACCCGAACCGCGGGAGGCGCGCCGCCGGTTCCGGTTCTTCCGGCGCGGGCCGGTGGATCCCCCACCGCCCTGCTTGCGGCGATGGTTGGGGCCCGCGCCCGCCTTGGCCGGCTTCGGGCCGCGTCCGTGGGAGCGTCCGCCGTCGCCGCGGTGGTGGCCCCCGTCGCGCCCGTGGCCGGAGCCGTGCTCGCGGCCCTCGCGGCGGTCGAACTCCTTGGCGAGCCCGAGCCCGGCGGCGACAGCGCGCATCTCGTGCGCCTGATCGCCGAGCACGAAGCTGACGCCGTGCCCGCTGCTGCCGGCGCGGCCGGTGCGGCCGACGCGGTGCGTGTAGGTGTCGCCGTCCTCGGGGACGTCGAAGTTGATGACGTGGGTGACGTCGGGGACGTCGATCCCGCGAGCGGCGACGTCGGTCGCGACAAGCACGGTGACATCGCCGCGGTCGAAGCGGGCGAGCGCCTTCTGCCTTTGCGACTGCGACTTGTCGCCGTGCATCGCCACGGCGTCGACCTTGTGGGCGCGCAGCTTCTTGATCAGCCGGTCGGCGCCGCGCTTGGTGCGGACGAAGACAAGCGTCCTCCCCCGCTCCTCGTGCGCGAGCTCGTCGACCAGCAGGTCGACCTTGGCCGCCTGACTGGGCGCCTGCACGAAGCGATGGCTGATGAACGCCTTCGGGTCACGCTTGGGGGCGTTGACGTGGGTGCGGGCGTCGTGGGTGTAGCTCTCGGCGAGCTTGCCGGCGGCGCCCTCGAGCGTGGCCGAGAAGAACAGCGTCTGCCGTTCCCGCGGGAGCTGCTTGACGATGCGGTCGACGGCGGGCTTGAAGCCCATGTCGAGCATCCGGTCGGCCTCGTCGAGGACGAGGGTCCGCACGTGCTTCAGCGTCACCGCGCGGCGCTCGAGCAGATCCTCGAGGCGACCCGGGGTGGCGACGAGGATGTGCGACTTGGGGGCGGCCTTGATCTGCGGCTGGATGCCGACGCCGCCGTAGACGACGGCGACCTTGAGGGCGCGGGCGTGGGCGATGGCGTCGAGCTCGTCGACGATCTGGCGGGCGAGCTCGCGCGTCGGGGCCAGGATCAGCGCCGCCGGGCGGCGTGCGTCGGCGGCGACGCGCTCGACCAGCGGCACGCCGAAGGCGAGCGTCTTACCCGATCCGGTCGGGGACTGGACGAGGACGTCCCGCCCGTCGAGCACGTCCTCGATGACGAGCTGCTGGACGGGGAATGGGGTCTCGATGCCGCGCTTGTGGAGCGCCGCGGCTACAGCGCTGGAGACGCCGAGGTCGGCGAAGGTGGTCGTACTCATGTGAAAGCTCCGTTCGTTGCCGGTGGCCTCGGTGGGCCGGCCGGCGTTGTATCTGCGCCCCCGCATCGATACGTCGATGCGTCGAGGGCATATGTCCTACGGGGAGATCCCTAACCCCGAAGAACGCGAGATGCGTAGCGAGAGAAGTGAACCTCTCGGGTGCCCGCAACGGAAGGTTCCGGTGCATGGGGCGAACCCGACGCGTGGAAGCGTAGCAGCCCCCTCCCTCGTGAGCTGGGCGCCGGACCGGAAAACCCCTGCTAAGGGCCGCTGAACGTGAAGTCGAAGCAGGGCCCGCCGCACGTGTCGGTGATCTGGCTGGCGCCGCCGGGCCGGAGGAAGTCGGAGACCATCTGCTGCTCCTCCGGCGTCCTGCGCGGAAGCTCGTGCGGGTCCTGGCCGGTGCGGTTCGGGAGGTTGAGGACGGGCGGTACGTCGGTGCCGAGCTCGGGGCCGTTGAGCACCCCCGACGGCGGGTTCGGATTGGGCCGGACCGGGCCGCTGTCCCAGTACACGAGCGCCGAGCCCTTGTACGGATAGCCGCCGATGCGCGGGATCCCCCAGGCGACGTCCATATCGGGCCAACGGCCGGGGTAGACGACCGGGTCGTGGATCCGCGCGCCGATCGTCCGCGCCATCACCTCGGCGGTGAAGTTCGAGACCTGGTGGTCGCCGACGCCGACGTTCATCAGCACGCGGTGCGGCGGCGTGTCCGGCAGCGGGTCGTCGGTGAGCCGGTGCGCGTAGCCGTTCGACTCGCCGCGGTCCCAGAGCATCTGCACGAGCGAGAGGATCAGCGACCGCTCCAGCGGGTCCGGGTAGCTGGGCTCGATGAACGCCGCGTAGGTGTCGAAGTCGACCGAGCGGTTCAGCAGCACCGAGTAGTTCATGCCGCCGACACCGAGCGTCGCCCGGGTCACGTCCGGCGACACCGCCGTCAGCGCGCCGCCCTCGATCGCGCCCTGGCTGTTGCCGTTGTAATAGAGCCGCGCGGGGTCGATCACGCTCGGGTTGCCCGGCGTTGGCGGCTGGAAGTCATCGACCCGGAAGGCCGGGTCGGAGGCGAAGCCGTCGGGGTGGATCATCAGGCGGCCGAGGAGGATCTCGTTCAGCATCCCCTGCTGCAGGCGGTCGGCGAGCTCCGGGAAGTCGCTGAAGCTGCCGAGGATCCCGATCGTGTTCGCGACGTCCCCGCCGGACAGGCCGATCTCGTCGGTCGCGCAGGAGACGATGTCGTGGGCGTTGCCGAGCGTCTGCTGCGGATCCGCCGTCGCCTCCGAGGCGGAGCCCAGAAGGCCGTGGCCGTAGAGGGAGGGGCGGGCGGGATCGACGAGCGCCGAGCGCGGGATCATGCAGTTGAAGTTCGCCGTGTACGTGCCGTTGCGCGTCGGCATCCCGCTGCCGTCGAGGGCGAAGCGGCCACCCGCCTCGCAGTCGGGTTGCAGCCAGCACGGCACCTCGAAGGTCCCCTGCACCCGCCGCGCCATATCGGGGTTGGTGATCGGCTCGTTCTGGACCGAGGTGACGGTGAACTGCGGCGAATCGCCCTGGACCTGGAGGTCGCCGAGGTTCGTGTCGCCGAGCTCGGCCAGCGACTCGTCGCGGATGTGGAGCATGCGCCCGGTGATGTTCTCGTCGCTCGCGACCGTGAAGTCCCAGGCGAGGTAGAGGTCGGAGCGTTGTATCCCGGCCCCGCGGAGCGTCCTGAAGATGCTCTCGAAGCGGTCGCGCTGGGCCTTGATCGCGGGCTCCTGGGAGGGAAGGCGGTCGCGGAAGTAGCGGAATCCCTCGGGGGCGCCGATCGTGGAGCCGTCGGCCCGCTCGAGCCCGCGCATCGCGACGATGTAGCGATCGCCCGAGTCGAAGTTACGGGCCGGGTGGATGAGGAGGGCCGTGCGGGCCGGGTCGGACGCGTTGGAGTCGAGCTCGACCCAGATCGGCCAGCGTTCCCCGGTGTCGGCGTCGATGACTACGACGGGCGAATCGGCGGCGGTGTAGGCGCCGAGGCCGTCGAGCGAGACGGGCGCAGTTCGCGCAAGCGCGGCGGGGTCGTCCAACCCGGGGACGCGGACGACGATCGTCTGGCCGGGGCTGAAGCCGTCGTTGCCGTTGTAAGGGCCGGCGTCGATGTGCGTCCCCGCCTCGTTCGCCGGCAGCGAGTCGCTGCGGAACGCGACCCGCCTGCCGGTCCGCGTCGAGCTGTCGATGGTCGTGTAGAAGTCGTCGGGGAACGGGAGCATGCAGAGCGAGCCGTCCTGGGTCCCGATGAAGTCGCAGCGGTCGGCGGAGCTGAGGTCGACCGCCTTGGCGGCGCACGTCGGCGTGTCGCGGATCATCGGGGCGGTGATCTTGGACTTGCGGGCGGAGACCTGGAGCTCGCGCACCTCGCAGCTCTGCAGGGCGTTCCGCACCGAGCGCGAGAGCCTGATCTTGACCGTGCGCTTGCGCTTGCCGCGCATCTTCACCCGGACCGGCCGGGCGAGCGGCTCCAGGCGGGGCGAATCGAAGGTGCTCGAGCGCGCCCGCAGCTTCACCTTCTTGCGCGTCGAGTTGACCTTGACGATGAGCTTGCCGCGGACGATCTTGCGCTGCGACTTGGTGACGATCCGCAGGGACGTCCTGCCCTGCCTGGCGGCGGCATCGCCACCCTCGGATCCACCCTCGGATCCCGCGGTTGCGGCTGAGGCGGAGGCTGCGAGCGCGAAGACGGCGAGGAAGACGGCGAGGAGGGCGGACAGCGTCGCGAGCGTCGTGCGGGCGCGCATCAGGATCGCCTCAGTAGGTGAGGTCGCAGGCCGCGTCGGCCTTCGCGGCGGCGTCCTTGAGCCGCGCCTTCGCCTTCCGGAGCTTCTTGCGCGCCTTGCGCTTGCGCTTCTTGCCCTTCGCCCCCTGGACCCGGCGCTTCGCCTTGTCGACGCGGGCCTGCGCGCTCACCTCCGCCGACTCGGCGGTGTCGCAGGCGCCGCTGGTGAGCATGTCGGCGGCGGTGTCGGTGGCGCCGTTGTCGACGACCGCGAAGTTCTGGGTGCCGGTGGTCCCGTAGTTGGGGCCGACCGCGAAGCCCATCCCGGCGGTCACGTAGCGGTCGAGCAGCATGTTGGCGTTGTGGCCGGGGCTGTTGCGCCACTGCTCGAACATGTCGGTGGGCGTCGTCGAGGGGAAGCCGCTGTAGGCGATGTTCTCGCCGACGCAGTCGAAGCCGCCGCAGTTGAAGCCCGCTTCCGCCGCTCGCGAGCTCGGGTTCCCGTCGCCGATTCCCTCGTGGGCGAACTGCTTGGTCCGCTCCATGTACTCGGAGTGCCCGCGTGCCGCTCGCCCCAGCGCCGGGTCGGCGGTCAGCGGGGCGAGTCCGTTGGCGACCCGGTAGACGTTGACCTCGCAGAGCAGCGTGCGCTCCGCGGTCGCGACGTTCGCCGCGGTGACCGCGTCGTTCGCGCCGCTGCACTGAGTCGCCTTCTCGGCGGCACCGGCGCCGGCGGGCGCGATCAGCGCGGCGGCGAGCGAGAGCGCCACCAGGAGGCCCGCTACCCCCCCTGCCGCGGAGCGCGGCCTTCCGCCCGTCCCTACCGTCACTTGGTGTCGGCCGGAGGCGCGCCGGCGCCGGGCGCGTACTGGTCGTCGGGGTAGCCATCGCCGTCGGCGTCCGTGCCGGGGGGCACGTCGGCGGTGTCCCCGTTGTTGCCCGTGTCGGGGGTGGTCGGCGCAGTCCCGTCGTCGGTCGTGGTGTCGCCGTCGGAGGACGAGGAGGTCTGGCCGCTCTTGAAGGGCGAGAGGGACACGGGGTCCGTCGGTGTCGGGAACTCATCGCATTTCCCGAGCGGACCCCCTCTGTCTATCACCGCGTTCATGTAGTCCTGCCAGATCGGCGCCGAGAGGTCGGCGCCGTAGCCGGGCAGCGGGATGCGCTGGTTGGGGTTGCCGGTCCAGACGGCGGTCGAGACCTCCGGGGTGAAACCGACGAACCAGGCGTCGGACTGCTCCTCGGTGGTTCCGGTCTTGCCCGCCGCCGGGCAGGGAATGTCGCAGCAGGCGGCGGTGCCGTAGTCGAGGGGACCCTTCATGACGTCGGCCACCTCGTAGGCGACGCCGTCGCTGATCACGCGGTCGCCCTCGGGATCGTCGGGCTTGTCGACGTGGCCGTCGGGGAAGACGACGCGATCGATCGCGGTCGGGTCGTGATGGACGCCGCCGTTGGAGAGCGTCGCGTAGGCGTCGGCCATCTCCAGCACGGTGCAGCAGTAGGCGGTGCCGCCGATGGCCTCGGCGGGGAAGCCCTGCAGCTCTGAGGTGATCCCCATCTTGTGGGCCATGTCGGCGAAGTTCTCGGGACCGACATCGAGGCCGAGAGCCGCGAAGACGGAGTTCATCGACTGCGCGGTTGCCTCGCGCAGGCTCGCCGAGCCGGAGCCGTCGCTGGCCACCTGCCACGGCGGCGCCCCCGGCGGGTAGAGCGTGGTCGAGGATCCGTTGTAGTAGGTGCTGTCGGGGTCGATGCCCTGGTCGACGGCCGTCGTCAGCACGAAGGGCTTGAAGGATGAGCCCGGCTGGCGGGTGCCCTGCGCCGCGAGGTTGAACTGGCTCGAGTCGTAGGAGGACGAGGACGCCATCGCGAGGATCTCGCCCGTGTGGCTGTCGATTGAGACCAGCGCGTTGGCGGCCTCGCTGACCGGGTGCGCCACGATCGCCTGCTCGGCGGCGGCCTGCAGGTCGGGCTGGAGGGTCGTGTAGACCTTGAGCCCTCCCTGGCGCACGGTCTTGAGACCGTACTTCTCGATCAGCTCGTCCTGGACGAAGTCGAAGAAGAACTGCTGCTTGCGCTGCTCGTAGCGGGTACCGCGCTCGAGTCCCAGGCCCTGCGCCTTCGCCTTGTCCGCCTTGTCCTGGGTGATGTAGCCCTGATCGGCCATCGCGTCGAGGACCTGGTTACGCCGCTCGGTCGCGCCCTTCGGGTTGATGAAGGGGTTGTAGTCGGTCGGCGCCTGGGGAAGGCCGGCGAGCAGCGCCTGCTCCTTCAGGCCGAGGTCCTTGACGTTCTTGTTGAAGAAGACCTCCGAGGCGGCCTCGACGCCGACGGCGGAGCGGCCGTCGGTGGTGCCGTACGTCGCCGTGTTCAGGTACTGGTTGAGGATCTGCTTCTTCGAGTACTCCTTCTCGTACTGCATGGCCATGTCGGCCTCTTTGAGCTTGCGCTCGATCGTGTCCTTGGGATCCTCGATGTAGAGGTTGCGGACGAGCTGCTGGGTGATCGTCGAGGCGCCCTGCTCCACCTCGCCCGACTCCGCGTTCTTCAGCGCGGCGCGGACGATTGCCCCGTAGTCGACGCCGCCGTGCTCGTAGAAGTGCTCGTCCTCGATCGAGATCGTGGCCTGCTGCAGGCCGAGCGGGATCTCCTTCAACTTGACCGGCGTCCGCAGGATGTCGGACTGCACGTAGCCGAGGCTGGAGCCGTCGGCGGCGTAGACCTTGGTGTTGGCGCCGTCGTCGATCGGGTGGAGGGTGTCGATGTCCGGCGCGTCGGCCATCACGTTGAGCGCCCAGATGGTCACGCCGCCGGCGGCCATGAGCAGCATCGACACCAGACCGGCGCCGATCAGCATCAACTTCTTGCCGATGGACCCCGAGGTCCGCCGGCGCCGTTCTCGAGCCCGCGTAGACATAGAAGCGAACCGCGAATCTTAGGGAAGGGCATTCACCGGGTCGACCGGTTCCCGCCCACCCGGGCGGTGCCGTTCAGGCCCGCCTGACCGCGCGGGCCGGATCAGCCGCAGACGGGCCAGGGGCCGGTGCCGAGTTGCTTCTTCAGCGCGACGGCCACGACGGCCTGCACCTTGTAGGTGTAGTCGATGGGATCGCCGCCGGGGGTCTTGGGGGCGTTGTCCCAGGTCTCCTGCAGGAACATGAAGGCGCCGCGGTACTCGCCCTGCATGGCGGTCATGTTCGGGTCCTTGCCCGTCTCGCACTCCGCGACGTTGCTGGCCCAGCGCTTCTCCTTGCGGGGAACACGCGACCAGAGGCGGTGGTACTTGGAGGGGGTCATGTGGTTGCCCTTGGCGGAGCTGCCGGCGGAATCCGCCGCGGCGCCACCGGGACCCATGCCGCCGGAGCCGGCGGAGGCGCTCTGGGCGCCGAAGGCGAGCAGGGCGAGGGTGAGGCCGGCGACAAGTCCGGCGAGAAGCATCAGGGCGCGCGGGACCTTCGTCCTCCGGCCTTCGATGATTGCGTTGGGGTTCACGTCAACTCCGCTCTTTCGGCGCTTGCGGGGTTAGCTGACGGGCTCGCGCAAAAGAGCTTGCGCTACGCGACAGAGGCCGCGATTCGCCCCAACACTTGGGTCCCCCGCTCCTCCGCGCGTATGTAGGCGGAGGACTCAGCAGGTGCGGGCACGTTAGCAAATGGTTAGCGGGTTATGGAGACAAGCCCCCCAACCCCTTACCAGGCCCTTGACCAAGCCGATTCGCGTCAGCGGCGACGGGTGTAGGGCCGGCGCGGCAGCGGTTCGATGGCGCCCTCGGGGAGCTCGCGGCTGAGCGCGACGAGGTCCTCGAGAGGCCCGGCGACGCGCGGCGGCGGCTCGCCCGGATACCAGCGACGACCGTCCCAGCGGACGAGCCCGAGGGACGCCGCGCCCTCGAGCAGCCGGTCCGCCCCGCCCCGCTCGACGCCGGCCGCGCGCTCGAGGTCGGTCTTGCTCCAGCCGGACTCCGGCGGAGTGTCGAGGAGCACCGCCCCGAGGAAGAGCCTGCGGCCCCGCGATCCGAACGGCCAGTCGCGAATCTCGAGCTGCCGCGAGCCGCGCCGCTTTTCCGTCCGAGCCATATTCGATTTTATATCTAATTACTCCCGAGCCGCTGACTTCCGGAGTAGAAGGCCGCAAGCACGCGGGCGCGGGTCTGCTGCCCTCAGCCCCCCGGCGACCCGGCGAGCACTACGAGCGGGCCGACGTCTCGCTGCCGACGCGCCGGGCGCTGGCGCTCGCCGCCGCCGACGCCGGCGTCCCCCTCGACGTCGCCGCGACCCTGCTCTGCGAGGCCGGCACGCTCCTCGAGCGGCTCGGCCGCCGCCGCGTCGGCCGCGCCCGCGAGCTGCTCGACCGCGCTGCGTCGGCGAGCCGGGTGACCCGAGCCCTGAGTGCCGCGAACGCCGACTACCTGCGGGCGCTGAGCTGCCGCAGCTGGCGCCGCGACCGGGGCGAGATCGACATACCCGCTCGCACCCTCACGCGGGCCGGGGACGAGCTCGAGGGTTTCCTCGCGCATGGCGAGCTGCTCGAGTCGGCGATCCGCTGGGAGATCGGCGCCCTGCTCGCCGACCGCTCGATGTCGAGCTGGGGGACCGAGGTCGTCCTCGGCGGCTTCCAACCGCGGGCGACATCGATGCCTGTGAACGGGCCCTTCTCGGCGCCCGGCCGCAAGCGGTAGCGGCGGCTACGCCGTCGTCGGCTGCTCCTCGCCGCCGCGTGTGTCGAGCTCCCGCGCGATGTCCTGCAGACCGGCGTCGCGGGTCATGTAGGTATCCAGGGCCGGGTTGAGCACGCCGCGCAGGACCGAGTAGATCGCCCAGCGCCGCGGGCGGATGATCCGCGGGGCGCGCTTCTCGATGCCGTCGACGATCCCCTTGCCCGCCGCGGCGGGCTGAAGGCGCTTGCGCAGCGGCCTCGGCAGGGATTCCAGGAGCCGGTCGGCGGACGGGTCCGTGTCGATGGCCTGCTGGACCATCGCGGTGTCGATGAAGCCGAAGTAGGCGACGCTCGCGCCGGCGCCGTGTTGGGCGAGCTCCACGCGCAGGGCGCGCCCGAACGCCTCGACGCCCGCCTTCGACATCGCGTAGGGAGCGGCGCCGACCCCGTTGACGAAGGCGTAGACCGAGGCGACGACGACGACGTGCCCACGCCGGCGGACGATCTCTGGCAAGGCGGCGATCACGGTTCGGTGGACGCCGTTGAGGTTGACGTCGAGAACCCGGTCGAACGCCTCGCCCGACATCGCGCGGATGGTGGCGCCGCGGGAGCCGATGCCGGCATTCGCGACAACGACGTCGAGCCCGCCGAACCGCTCCACGATCTCGGCGACGGCGGCCTGCATGGCGCCGCGGTCGGTGACGTCGGCCGCAATCCCGAGAGCTTCGCCCGGCATCGATGCCGCCGCCTCCTCAACCGCGTCGGCGTGCAGGTCGACGATCACGACCCTTGCGCCCCGGCGCGAGAGCTCCTCCGCGGTCGCGAAGCCGATGCCGCGCCCACCGCCCGTGACCATCGCCACCTTGCCGTTGAGGTCGAAGAGCTGCGCCACCCGCCCGAGGCTATCGCGTCCTGCGATTGCTCTCCCATCGCTTCACCCGGCGAGGAGATCGACCGAAGCGGAGGCATGTACCGGAGGCTGGGAGCTCTCGTCGTGAGCGTGATCGCGATGTTCGCGCTCGCTCCCGCGGGCGCCGCGGCGTCCGGCGGCGGCTGTCCTGCGTCACTGGCCTATCCGGGTGACGGCGGCGCCCGGGAGGACATCGCCGCGTGGATGGGATCCCGCGCCCGCGCGGCCGATCTGCCCCCGGAGCTGCCGGTGATGGCGGCGCTGGTCGAGAGCAACCTGACCAACGTGGACGACTCCGGCTCCGGCTACGCCGGCTACTTCCAGATGAGCCGCCGCTACTTCGACAGCGGCCCCTACGCCGGCTTCCCGGACCGACCCGAGCTGCAGAGCGCCTGGTTCACCTCGACCGCGGCCTCGGTCCGCGAGCAGCGGCTCGCCACCGGCAAGCCCGACCCGCTTGGAGATGAAGGCTCCTGGGGCGAGTGGATCGCCGACGTCGAGAAGCCCGCCACGCAGTACCGGTCCCGCTACCAACTCCGGCTCGCCGAGGCGCGCGAGCTGCTCGGGCCGGGGTGCACCGGGGCCGCGTCGCCGAGCGATCCTGGCGGGAGCGTGCTGCAGCTCTGGGGCGGCACCTCGCAACGGCTGACCCGCAAGGTCCGGGTCGCGCTCGTCTGCCCGAGCGACTGCGAGGCCAGCGCCTCCGGGACCCTGCGGATGCCCGGCGCCGGCAGCAGGCACGTCCTCGGCACAGCCGCCGCCTCCGGCGACGGCGGCGAGAAGATCAAGCTCGCGCTGACCCTCCCCCGCTCCGCGCTGAAGGCGGCGCGCAAGGCGCTGCGACGGGGCGAGCCGGTGCGGGCGCGCATCGACGTCACCGCCGTCGAGGCCGACGGCGCCGCGCTGAGCGGGCGTCGGAACGTGCGCCTCGGTTGATCTGGTCGCGGACCCGATGGATGAGCGACTCGGCCGCTACCCTGCGGCCATGGGATTCCTGGACAAGCTCAAGGAGAAGAGCCGCGGCGTAATGACCTCGGCGAAGCCCGAGGACGGCGTCGCGCCGCAGCCCGAGGACGAGGTGCGGCGGCGCCTGCACGCGATCACCGGCAAGGGGATCACGGTCACCGACGAGGACGGTGATGTGATCGTCGCCTGGGCCGCGAAGGTGGCGAGCGCCGGAGTCGGTGGCGGCAGCTACGAGAACCTCTACCGCGCCCTCCGGATCAGCTTCGACGCGAGTGACAACGAGGCCGCGGGCATCGGCTTGAAGACGACCACCGAGGCCGAGCTCAACTTCGACGGCACCTTCTCCGGCGGCGCCAAGTGGGAGCGCGGCCAGCACATCGGGTCGGAGACGATGCACGTGATCGCCTGGCTCGGCCCTCACCAGACCGAGGGCGGTGCCGACGAGAAGGGCTACAAGTTCGCCTGGGGCGACCTGCGCGAGCCGGTCATCGATGCGGTGACCGGCGCCGGCTGGACGTACAAGCCAAAGAAGGTCTGAGGCGGCGGCGCCCTCGGGGCGGTTCCGCGGAACCGCGACATCAGCTTCGGGTGTCGGCGCTCCTCACCCCGGCGCAAGGCGCGTTTTCCACCGATTACGTGGAAAAAGCGCCACGCGTGGCAGCGAAGTCGCTCCCGTTGGGCCGCCTGAGGCATCCCGCTGATCAGCCGATCCGGGAGGATCGAACCATGGCGAAGGCGGAGCGAGCGATCCGCGCCGAGGTGAGCGGAAGCGACGAGGGCGCCGGCCTGCGGGCGGCCACGGTCGGGCGTGCCGCCGCGGACGGCGTCCTCGGGTGGGTGCGCCGCGATTCCGACGGGGTCGTCCGGATTCATGCAGAGGGCGACGGAGAAGCTGTGGAGTCGCTGCTCGCGTTCCTCCGCGATCGCGCCGCTGACACCGAGGTCGCGGTCACCGAGGTCAAGCCCGAGGGCCACGAGCAGTTCGCGATCCGCGGCGTCGACGCCGGGATCTTCGTCGTCCAGGAGCACCGCAACGCGCGCGGCACCCACTTCGACCTGCGGCTCGAGGTCGACGGCGTCCTGCGCTCGTGGGCGGTGCCGAAGGGCCCGTCGATGGACCCCGCGGTGAAGCGGATGGCGATCGGCGTCCCCGATCACGACCTCGCCCACGCGGAGTTCGAGGGCGAGCTCGGGGACGGCGCGGTGCGGATCTGGGACCGCGGCGGCTACGAGCAGGGCGGCCGGGTTCCCTGGCCGGAGGCGATCGACCGCGGCCACGCCGTCTTCGTTCTCCACGGAGAACGGCTCCGCGGCGGCTTCGCGCTGCAGCGCACCCGGGGCGGCGACAAGCCGCAGTGGCTGCTGATCAAGCGCCGCGACGACGAAGCCCGGCCGGGCTCCGACGTCGTCGCCGAGGCCGAGGCGGCCGGGACCTAACGGCCCCCCGCCTCCAGCTCGAGCAGGGTCACCTTCGCCTCGCGGCCGCCGCGATAGTTGCCGATCTCGCCGTCGGAGCGCAGCACCCGGTGGCAGGGGATCAGGATCGGGATCGGGTTGGTCGCGAGCGCCGTCCCCGCGGCGCGGACCGCCGCCGGGCTCCCGGCCGCCGTGGCGACCGAGGTGTAGGTCCCGGTCTCGCCGTAGGGGATCGCCGCCGTCGCCTCGAGCACCCCGCGGCGGAAGCCGTTGGTGAGCCGCCAGTCCAGGTCGACCCCGAAGTGCCGCCGGTTACCTGCGAAGTACTCGTCGAGCTGATGCCGCGCGTCGGCGAGGGCTGGGCGCGATGCCCGCAGAACCCGCGGCGACACGCGCGCGGCGAGCTCGGCGAGCACCTCGTCCTCGTCCTCGGAGGGCAGCCCGAGCCGGGCGACTCCGTCGGCCGTCGCCGCGATCAGGAGCCCACCCAGCGGCGATTCGTGCCGCTCCACGGCGACGTCGAGGAGTCCCTCGCGCTCGGCGCGGGAGGCGAGCCGGGCGCGGATCGCATCCCAGTCGGGGTCAGTTGGTGTCGAACGATCCGAGCTCATCTCAGTCGTGGGACGCTCCGCCCGCAGGCTCCGTGAGATCGCCGACCCCGTCCACCCCGCCGACCCCGTCCACACGCAACCTGCGCAGGCCCTCGAAGACGTTCCGTCGCGCCGCCTCCGCGCTCGTGCCCATCGCCTCGCCGATCTCGGCGTGCGAGAGGTCGGCGATGAAGCGCAGACCGACGGCCTCGCGCTGCTTCGGCGGCAGGGCCGCGACCGCTGTCCACACTTCGCGGTCGTACTCCGGGGGCGGAAGCGGTGGGCTGGCCGCGTCAATGGCGCCGCCGGGGTCTCCGATCGGCCGCGGCGCCCGAGCGGCTGAACGGCCGGCGTCGATCACCTTCCGCGCCGCGATCGCGAACAGCCACGATCCCGCCGCGTCGGGCTCGCGCAGCTCGGGGTAGGCCCGCAGCGCCGCGATCATCGTCTCCTGGAAGACGTCCTCTCCCCCGCTCCCGGCTCGGCTTACGCAGAAGCGCAGCAGGCCGGGGCCGTGCTCCGCGACGATCCGCTCGAAAGGCGGCAGCGAGTCGGGTGTCCGGCGGTTCCTGCTCATCGCTCGCGTCGGTGCAACCTCGCAGGTTGGACGCGCCAGAGCACCGCGACGTGAGACGCCCGGCCCGCGAGTACGTCTGAGCTCACTGGTTAGGATCGCGCCGTGCTGCAAGCGCTGCGCAAGACCTCACGCCGCGTCCTCGTCCTGGTCGTGCTGTCAGCCCTGCTCTCGCTGCTCCACACGATCAACCACGACGCGCTGATCGGCTCCCATCACGAGGACGGCGACCTCGCAGGATCGACCATCGAGTTGATCGTCACGACAGCAATGGCGCTGCTCGGAACGGTCGCCATCATCGGCGGCACCGTCCTCATGAAGCGAATGCAGGGAGCCGGCCGGCTCCTCACGCTCGCATCAACCGCCGTGGACCCGCAGCGGATCCATCCGACCGCACGGGCCGGGCCGACCATCCCCCTTCTCCTCTCCGTAGTTCGACGCTGAGCGCCGCCGCCGGGCGCGCCCGCGCTCGCCCCTGTCCGGACGCGGGTGCGTCCGAATGCGATCGAAGCGAGAGGAAGAGAGAGGAAGAAGATGGCGAACGCGAACGAGGCGACGGCGCTCAGTCCGAGCCGCCTGAGGATCCTGAGCGAGAAGCTGGCCGCCGGGAAAGGCCTGCACGGCAAGCTGAGCGTCGTCCGGGCCCTGACAAAGGAGCGCTGGAGCGCGAACGGGCACCGGGACGTCATTGCGGTGCCGATGGCGAAGCTCAACGGTGAGCGGATCTACATCCGGCCGCAGACCACGGACCTGTCGAACGCGGTGAACTACCTGAAGCACGGAATCCATCGACCGCCACCCTCCGTCGGCGATCCGCGGCGGATCGTGGAGCTCGGGACCAACATGGGGGCTGGGCTCACCGCGCTGGCGCTCGAGCACCCGGAAGCGCAGCTCGTCGGGATCGAACCGGACGAGGGCAATTTCGCCGTCGCCGCTCTCAACACGGCCAGGTTCGGCGACCGCGTACGACTCGTCAGGGGAGCGATATGGGACCACGAGGCGGATCTGGTGTTCGATCCCGAGATCGAAGCCGGAGAGCACGGCATCGCTGTGCGGGATACGGGCCCGGCGGACGAAGGCACCCGGCGCCTGCGCGGGCTGACCCTCGACGCGTTCGTCGACCTCGCGTTCCCCGGTGAGGAGATCGACTACATGCACGTCACCATCGAGGGCAGTGAGCCGCGCGTCTTCGCTGCGGGAGGTGCCTGGCCGGACCGCGTCCGCTCGCTGCGCGTGGAAGCGCATCCCTACTTCGGGTACCCGGTCGGGGAGTGCGTCGCGCAGCTGGAGTCGCTCGGCTATCGAGCCGAACCGGCGCCGTCTCCCCCCGACAAGTGGGTGTTCGCGACGCGATGAGCGAGCAAAGCGGCGGGAGCCGCCCGCCGGCTACCTGGCCGGACGGACCCGGAACGACCCGCGCATGAAGGGGTGGAGCCGGCAGAAGTAGGTGTAGGTGGTGCCGCGCTTGAACTTCTTCCCCTTGCGCCGCCCGGGGAGGTTCCAGAGCTGCGGCGTCGTGTACGTGTTGGAGCCAGTCGTAACGTTCGCGTTGATCGGCGCGGCGTAGCCGAGCTGACCGGAGTCGAAGTCCACCTTGCCGTCAGCGAGCGGGAAGCCGATCCCGGTGCCGCCGGTGCAGGGGGCACGGCAGGCGGTGATTGTGTGCCAGACCTGGTCGAGCTCGGGCTGGCCGAAGAGCGCGTCCTGGTTCGTGAAGCTGACCGTCCCGCCCGGGCGGATCACCGGCGGGCGCATCAGCCTGCCGGGGAACCCGGACACGGCCGAGAAGCCGCCGTTCTCGAAGACGAAGCTGTCGATGTCGATCCCGGTGGACGGGAGGCGGCGGTTGCTGCGGAGCTTGCGCGGGTCCTTGAGCTTGAGCTCCTTGCGCGCGGGGGTGTCGATGTTCTCTGGGAGCCGACCGTGCGTGAGCGCGCCGCCCTTGTCGAGCAGCGCCTTCACCGCGGCGGGGTTCGCGAACGGATCGATCGCGTTGGGATCGGCATTCGGGGTCCACCCGACCGACATGATCCCCATCCCCTCGTACCAGGACGCCTTGCTGACATCGTAGGTCGCGCTGATCGAGATCGTGTCGCCGGGCTCGAGGTGGATCCGCCAATCGCGATCGGCGACCGTCATCGCGACGTCCCAACTCACCGCACCCGCGGGCTCGTAGTAGTGGGCGTCGGAGCGGAAGATCTCCATCGTCTCCGATGGATCGTCGCCGTCGATGCTGCCGGGGTCCGGGCCGTCGCGGGAGACCTTGAGGTCGACGTGGGTGCCGCCCGGGTGCAGGTGCCCGCCCGCGGTCAGCAGCGTGATCCCGTTCGTCTGGCTGGCCGGGACGGTCCAGTCCTTCTGGCTGCTGATCTTCGCCGCCTCCGCGTAGCTCGGGGCGGTGGGATCGGTGGTCGAGACGTCGTCGGGGAAGGTGAAGTTGCCGTCGTGATCGGCGTCGTAGGAGCGCAGGGAGTCGAAGACCGGGTAGGCGCCGCCGTTGGCGACGTCCATGAACACGCCGCGGATCGGGGAGATATCCGTCCGGGCGGGGTCGGTCTCGGGCACCCAGTCGATCTGCCAGGTCAGGTAGACCTGCCGATTCGGCTCGGCGGTCAGGTTGTGGAGCATGTGGATGAGCGTCCAGTTGGCGGTCGCCGCCATCTTCATGCCGTAGCCCTGGGGGAACGTCGCGATCGTCTTCTCCTCACCCGCGGCGAGGACGCCACCGCTCGGCGGGCGCCAGACGACGTGGTGCAGGTGCAGGTCCCAGACCGCCGGCGTTGTCAGGCTTCCGTCGGGATGGATCTCCTCCATGCTCGGCTTGAAGCGGGTGATGTAGCCCTGCGCCGTCGAGCCCGCGGCGAAGATGCTTGTGTCGCCAGGACCGCTGACGACCTCCGGGTTCGGGCAGGCCTTGGTCAGCGTGACCTGATTCAGGTTCTGGCCCGGCTGCAAAGTGATCGCATCGGTGCGGCAGTTGAAGGTCGTCATCCCCGGGTACGTCGCCGGCTGCAGGATCGGCGGCTCCGCACCCGCCGCAGCGGCGGGTAGGACCAGCAGGCAGGCAGCCGCGAGGCCGGCGGCGACTTGGACGAGACGACGCACGACTTGATTGTTATGGATCAGAGCGCCGCCGTCCAGCGACAACCGAAGGTGCCTGCTACGAGCAGGCACCTCCCGGGGTCACGGTGACGCTGACCGACTTCGCCTTGCCTCGCTTGCGCAGCTTCAGCCGCTGGGCGCACGGCTTCGATGCCACCTTGGCGCCCTTGACCTTCACGGTGTACCCCTCCGGGTAGGTCAACCGCTGAACCGCGACCACGCTGGGGAGCTTGGTCGGGTACTTGCCACCCCCTGGACGCCGCGTCTTGTACTGGAGGCTCATCACCTTCGAAGCAGGGTCGAACGAGAACTGCGTCGGCCTGCCCGCGATCGCGACCGGGTACGGGCGCGTGAGCGCGCGGAGCACCGTCTGGTTGGCAACCTCGGTCGTCGCGGGGACCGTCCCGTCGGTGACCACGTTCTCGTTGTACGCCCAGAAGATCCACGGCATCAGGCTCTGGTCGTACAGGCCCGTCAGGTAGTTCAGCTGGTCGCCGTCGTTCGTCGCGCCGAACTCGGTCAGCATCACCGGCTTGCCGTCGCGGGTCGCCGCATCGGCCGCCTGCTTGACGACGGTCGCGTCACCCTCGCGCGAAGAGGCGTAATCATGGGCCGACAGCCAGGCGCCGGTCGAGCCGGGCAACGTCGTCGGCGTGCCGAAGTTGAACTGAACGAACGGCTC
Source organism: Thermoleophilales bacterium (assembly GCA_020636895.1). GTDB lineage: Bacteria > Actinomycetota > Thermoleophilia > Solirubrobacterales > 70-9 > RHKX01. The sequence continues at coordinate 129,250 of JACJWZ010000002.1, forward strand.
GATGAAGACCGGCTGGCGCTTGGTCAGCTTCCGCGTCGCAGCGACGACCTTCTCTGCGAAGGGCACCATCAGCGACTGCTCGAGATCCGGGCAACCCGCCTCAGGGCTGAAGCACGAGACGAAGTCGGTCCCGGGCCACGGCTCGTTGAACGCCTCGTATCCGATGACGTGCTCGTCGCTGCGGAACCTCTTCACAACCGCGGTGAGGCCGTCGATGAACCAGTCCTGAATGCCCTTGCCGGACACCTCGGAGTTCATCCAGAAGTGATCCCACGCCCGCTGCATCGCCGGGTTCAGCACGTAGTACAGGGGGAACTCGACGTCGGGGTTGTCCGCTCCGTCGTCGATCGCCCACCAGTCCGGGAAGCCGTTTCCGTTGTACTTCGGCGAGAACCCATCCTGGTGGAAATCGAGCAGCACGTAGATGCCCTTGTCCGACAGCTCGTCGACGGTCGTCGCCAGCTGATCGATGTAGTCCTGCTGGACGGCGCCGGGCGCGGGCAGCAACCCGCGGAAGTCGATGCCCAAACGGACGACGTTGAACCCGTTGTCGGCCAGCAGCGACGCGTCGTCGGAGCCGAATCCATCAGCCGCCGGGTAGTAGGGGGCGTGCTTGTAGACCTCGTTGACACCGCGGAGCTGCACGGTGCGGCCGGCGGCGTCGGTGAACCAGCGGCCGTGGCTGGAGAGCGGAGGGACCGCCCCCTTGCCGGCGCCGGCCGGAACCTGGCGCGCGGAGGTGGTCGCACCTGCGGGCACTGCGGAGACCATGGCGATCACCACACCGGCCAGCAGCGCGACTACACACGCAACCTTCCTCGTCGTCGACTTCTGCACGCAGGCTGACATGGTTCTCTCCTGTGAATATGGATGGTCGGCGATTCGGCTCGACCAGATCTCGTTCGCGAACCCACGGATCCCCCGAGAGCTTCGCGAAAGCGGTTACTGGCCTGGGAGCCTAACCGGATTCGGGACCCGCATGCGCCACTACCCGGCGGGCGATCACTCGCTGGTGCGCCAGCGCTGAGCGAAGGCCGGGACTGGCGCCCGCTGGAGCGAGGGCGGGCCGGGAGTGGATCAGCTTTCCTGGCTGGCTACGCGGCTGCGGCCAGCCACTCCTCCGACCGGCTCTCGCCCGGGACGAAAGGCCACTCCGGCTCGTAGCCGAAGACCTCGCGCAGCGGGGTCAGACCGAAGCGCTCGGAGACGATCTGGATGTGATCGGCGGTCACGAGCGCCGGGTGCGGAACGCCGCAGGAGCGCGAGAGCGCGAGGATCTCCGAGCGCAGAGCGAGCAGATAGTTGGCGGCGCGGTGGGAGTTGATGTCGGGATCGAGGCCTCGCATCAGCCACTTGTTCTGGGTCGCCACGCCGGTCGGGCAACGACCGGTGTGGCAGCGCTGGGCCTGGATGCAGCCGATCGCCATCATCGCCTCCCGCCCGACGCTGACCATGTCGCACCCGAGCGCGAAGGCGAACAGCGAGGAGTCGGGGAAACCGAGGCGGCCGGAGCCGATGAAGACCGTGTCCTCGGCGAGGCCCGCCCGCGCGAACGTGGCGTAGACCTGCGCGAAGCCGATCTTGAACGGGAGTGAGACGTGATCGGAGAAGCTCAGCGGCGCGGCGCCGGTGCCGCCCTCGCCACCGTCGATCGTGACGGAATCGGGGCCGCCGCCGGTGGCGGCCATGCGCTCGGTCAGCTCCCTCCAGAAGCTCCCCTCCCCCACCGCCGACTTGATCCCCACCGGGAGCCCCGTGCCGGCGGCGATCATCTCGACGAACTCGATCAGCCCGTCGACGTCGGAGAAGGCCGAGTGGGCCGGCGGACTGACGCAGTCCTTGCCCACCTCGACGCCACGGCAGGCTGCGATCTCCGGCGTCACCTTCCTGCCCGGCAGCAGCCCGCCGAGGCCCGGCTTGGCTCCCTGCGACAGCTTGATCTCGATCGCCCGCACCGGCCCCTTGGCAATGGACTCCTGCAGGTGCTCGAGGCTGAAGCGGCCGTCGTCGCCACGGCATCCGAAGTACCCGGTCCCGACCTGGAAGACGAGCTCACCGCCGCTGCGGTGGAAGGGCGAGAGGCCACCCTCGCCGGTGTTCTGCAGGCATCCGGCGATCTCCGCCCCGCGGTTGAGCGCCTCGATCGCCACCGGCGACAGCGCCCCGTAGCTCATCCCCGAGATGTTCACGACCGAGCGCGGCCGGAAGGCGTGGGTCCTGCCGTGGGCGGCCCCAAGGGTCTTCGCGCAGCGGATCGCGTACTCCGGCGCCGCCCCGAGCTCGCCGTCCTTCGGCTCGGGCGCCGGGAACGGCGAGTGCTTGATGATCGCCAGGGTCTCGACCGACTCCATCTCGTCGTCGGTCCCGAAGCCGAAGACGTTGTTGCGCCCCTCCGACGACGCTCCGATCCAGCGGCGCTGGTCGCGCGAGAACGGGCGCTCCTCGTTGTTGGAGGTGACGATGTACTGACGCAGCTCCGGCCCGAACGCCTCGAGCAGGTAGCGGAAGTGCCCTACGACCGGGAAGTTCCGCAGCACCGACCGGCGGCGCTGGAGCACGTCGTAGCCGGCGAGCCCTCCGAGAGCCGCGGCGGCGGCCATGCCTATCCGGCGACTGGACGCCATGAGCGCCCTGAACATATTGCAAGTCGCGAAAGGGGCGGCCGAGCCGTCTCGCAGGCACGTTGGTTACCGTCGCCGCTGTGAAGAAGGAAGGCGACCCCATCCCCGAGGACGACCTCATCGACCTGCCGGGCGGGACCTTCACGATGGGGACGGACGGGCACTACGGCTACCCGGCCGACGGCGAGGGGCCGGCCCACGAGGTCGAGCTCTCCCCCTTCTCGATCGCCCGCCACACCGTCACCAACGGGCAGTTCGCGGGCTTCATCGAGGCGACGGGTCATCGGACCGAGGCGGAGACCTTCGGATGGTCGTTCGTCTTCGGCGGGTTGCTGCCCGAGGACTTCCCGCCGACGAGGTCGGTCGCGGCGGCCCCCTGGTGGCGCCAGGTCGAGGGAGCCGACTGGGCCCATCCCGAGGGCCCGCAGAGCGATTGGCAGGGCCGCGCCGACCACCCCGTCGTCCACGTCTCCTGGAACGACGCCCAGGCCTACTGCGCCTGGAGCGGCACCAGGCTTCCGACCGAGGCCGAGTGGGAGCACGCGGCTCGCGGCGGGCTCGCCGGGCACCGGTTCCCCTGGGGAGACGAGCTCGAGCCCGGCGGCGCGCACCGGATGAACGTCTTCCAGGGGGCGTTCCCGGGCGAGAACACCTGCGCCGACGGCTACGCGGGAACCGCACCCGTCGGCAGCTTCCCCGCCAACGGGTTCGGCCTCCACGAGGTGACCGGCAACGTCTGGGAGTGGACCGCCGACTGGTTCGACCCGGGCTACTACCCGCGCAGCCCGGGCCGGGATCCGCAGGGACCCGAACGCGGCACGATGCGGGTCATGCGCGGCGGCTCATACCTGTGCCACGCCTCCTACTGCAACCGCTACCGGGTCGACTCCCGCAGCTCCAACAGCCCCGACGCCTCGACCGGCAACCTCGGCTTCCGCGTGGCCCGCGATCTCGGCATCTGATCGGCGGCCGACCGGCGATCAGTCGATCGCGAACCAGGCGCGGACCTCGGCCTCATGGTCGACGTACCGCTGGCCCGAGACGTCGACGACCGCCTTCTCGATCGTCCCGCCGGTGAACCGGAAGGGCGCCGTGTAGTCCGGGGTCACGGGCGAGGCGCTGTCGCGACCGACGCAGATGCCGTCGCCGACCAGGCAGAAGGCGCCCGGCTGGGTGACGATCTCGCCGCTGCCGACCTCCTCGTCGTCGACGTACAGCGTGAGCGTGCCGGCGAATCCCGGCATCGCGGGATCCTCGTTCTTGCCCTTCAGCGCGAACTCCGCGGTGCAGACGTGGCTGCCCGGCGACAGCTCGGCGTCGGCGACGATCTCCTGCAGGTGGGTTCCGACCCAGTTGAACGTGTAGTGCAGCTTGCGGTCCTTGATGTAGAGGGAGTGGCCGCCGGCGACGCCGCCGTGGGCGAAGAGGACGCCTTCGGCATCCGCCGAGTCGAGCTCGACGCCGACCGAGATCACGTAGGGGCGCCCGTTGATGCGGACGCCACCGGCCTCGGGCACGTCGGCCGTGTCGGGGTAGTACTCGTAGCGCTCGCGGGGCTTCCCCGCCTGCGGTCGTTCGGCGAGGACCTGCTCCAGCGCGCTGCGGTCGTCCAGAGGCAGGCCGTTGTAGATGCCCGCGTAGTAGAACCACAAGTTCTTCAGCTGCTCGAGCCGAACCGGCTCCTCGGTGGCCAGGTTCTTCGCCTGCGCCCGGTCGATCTCGAGGTGGTAGAGCTCCCACTCGTCCTCCTCGAAGTTGCCCCAGCTGCTGAGGGGCGGGTGCACGGTGCAGGCGAGCCAACCCTGGTGGTAGATCGACCGCTGCCCCAGCATCGCGTAGAACTGGGTGTCCTTGCCGGCGACGGTCGCGTCGGTGAGGGACGCGGCGAAGCTCTCGCCCTCGATCGGGCTCTGGCGATAGCCCTTGATCACCTCGGGCGGCTCGATCTCGAGCAGGTCGTAGATCGTCGGCACGATGTCGACCGCGTGGATGTACTGCTGACGCGGGTCGTCCTGCGGATCGATCTTCGCCGGCCAGGCGAGCAGGCACATGTCGGCGACGCCGCCCTCGTAGCCGGCCCAGCGCTTCCAGTACGGGAAGGGCGTGTCGAAGGCCCAGGCCCAGCCGGTGTTGTAGTGGTTGTAGGAGGACGGGCTCCCGAGCTCGTCGATGTGAGGCAGGGTGAGCTCCGTCGAATCCGGGATGCCGTTGAAGAAGCGCCACTCGTTGAAGGAGCCGTTGGGGCCTCCCTCACCGCTGGCGCCGTTGTCGGAGACGGCGACGACGAGCGTGTTCTCGAGCTGCCCGGACTCCTCCAGGTAGTCGAGGACCCGGCCGAGGTGGTGGTCGGTGTAGGAGATGTAGCCGGCGAAGACCTCCGCCATCCGGGCGAAGAGCCGCTGCTCATCCTCGCTCAGCGAGTCCCAGGGCCGGACCGTGTCGAGGCCGGGCCAGGGCTTGCCGTCGGGGCTCGTCTTCGCGGGCTCACCGTGCGGGTTGATCTGCGAGAGCTCGGTCTCCTCCGGCAGCAGGCCCAGCTCCTTCTGGCGGGCGAGGATCTGCTCGCGAATCGCCTCGTAGCCCTCGTCGAACTTGCCCTTGTACTTGTCCGCCCACTCCTTCGGGACGTGGTGCGGAGCGTGGCCCGCCTGCGAGGCGAGGTACATGAAGAACGGCTTGTCCGGATCGATCGCCTTGGCGTCGCGGATGAACTCGATCGCGCGGTCGGAGAGGTCCTCGGAGAGGTGGTAGCCCTCCTCGGGCGTCGCCGGCGGGTCGATCTGGTGGTTGTCGTAGACGAGGTCGGGATACCAGCTGTTCGACTCGCCACCGAGGAAGCCGTAGAAGCGCTCGAAGCCGCGGCCGAGCGGCCAGCGCCCCTTGTAGGAGGCCATAGTCGTCTCCTCCCCCGGGGTCATGTGCCACTTGCCGACGCAGTAGGTGTTGTAGCCGCGCTCGGCGAGGACCTCGGAGATGAAGCCGTTCTCGAACGGGATCCTGGTCGAGATCCCGGGGAAGCCCGAGCTGAACTCGGCAATCGTCGCCATCCCGTTGGAGGTCGCGTTGCGGCCGGTCAGGAGCGAAGAGCGGGTCGGCGAGCAGAGCGCCGTCGTGTGGAAGTTCGCGTAGCGGACGCCCATCTCGGCGATGCGCCGCATGTTCGGTGTCTCGACCGGCCCCCCGAAGACGTCCATCGTCCCGTAGCCGATGTCGTCCCAGGCGAGGAAGAGGACGTTGGGCGCGCCCTCGGGCGCGGTCGGCGGCAGATAGGGCTCCCAGTCGGGCTCGGATTCCCGGATATCGGTCGCGATCTTCGGGCCGTTCCCGTTTCCGTTCCCATTCGTATCTGCCATTCGTTCGTTCCTCTCCGGGTTCAGGTGCTCGAATCAGCCAGACGGCATGGTTCGCGGGGCTCGACGGCTCCGACCTCCGACCGGAGGCCCGCTCACGATTTCACGTCTCGCAAGGTAGTCGCCGCTGTGATCGGGATAACCGGTAGCGACCACTGGTTCTACCCGGCGGGGCCCGAGGCGGCGGCCACGACGGGTTCGAGCAGCTCTTCGAGGCTCGGGCCGCCCACCTGGCGGAACTCGTAGGTCGTGGTGCGGATCGGCCGCTCGCTCTCGATCAGGCGTCCGAGGTCGATCGGCGTGCCCGCGATCACGGCCTCGCAATCGACCGCGGCGATGGTCCGCTCGAGGTCGCGAAGCTGCTCGGCCGAGTAGCCCATGGCGGGCAGCACCTCGGTGAGATGGGGGAAGCGCGCGAAGGTCTCGGCGATCGACCCGACCGCGAACGGGCGGGGGTCGACCGGGACCGCTCCCGCCTGCCGGGCTGCGACCGTGCCGGCTCCGTACGCCATGCCGCCGTGCGTGACCGAGGGCCCGTCCTCGACCACGAGCACGGGGCGGCCCTCAAGCGGCGGGCCGTCCGCAAGGACAACCGGGGACTCGGCCTCGATCACGGGAGCATCCGGGTTGAGCAGCTCGACGTCGCGGCGGACCCGCTCGATCTGCTCCGGGTCGGCGCTGTCGAGCTTGTTGATCACGACCACGTCGGCCTTGCGAAGGTTCGCCTCGCCGGGGTGGTAGGCGAGCTCGTCTCCCGCTCGGAGCGGATCGACCACGACGAGCAGGAGGTCACAGCGCAGGAACGGGAGATCGTTGTTGCCGCCGTCCCAGATGATCACGTCGCCGTCGGTGGCCGCGAGCTCGGCGATCGCCTCGTAGTCGACCCCCGCGTAGACGACGATCCCGTCGTCGAGCGGCCGCTCGTACTCCTCGCGCTCCTCGACCGTCGGGTTCGACGCATCGATGTCGGCGAGCGTCCGGAAGCGCTGGACGCCGATGTCCTCGAGGTCGTGGTACGGCATCGGATGGCGGATCAGCCCGACCCGCAGGCCGCGCTCGATCAGGATCCTCCCGACCGCCCGGCTGGTCTGGCTCTTCCCCGCGCCGGTGCGGACCGCGCAGACGCCGACTACGGGGACCCGCGCGGGTATCTCGCTCGCGCGCGGCCCGATCAGGCGGAAGTCGGCCCCGGCCGCGAGCGCGATCTGTGCGCGGCCCATGACGTAGTCGTAGGAGACGTCGGAGTAGGCGAAGACGACCTCGTCGACCCGCTCGCGGGCGATCAGCTCGGCGAGCTGCTCCTCGGGGACGATCGGAATGCCGTCCGGGTAGCGGGGACCTGCGTACGTGGCCGGATAGGTGCGATCGTCTATCCCGGGGATCTGGGCCGCCGTGAACGCGACCACCGTGACGTCCGGATCGTCGCGCAGAACGACGTTGAAGTCGTGGAAGTCGCGCCCTCCGGCGCCCATCACGATCACGCGCTTCACCCGGCAAGCCTATGCGGCGTAGTAGAACCCGGCAATGCTCGTTGTCTGCGCTCTCGGCGGGAACGCCATCCTGCCCCGCGGCGCGCCGCCCGCGGTCGACACCGAGCGCGAGCACATCCGCGTGGCCGCACACGCGCTCGCGGAGCTCGCCGCAGAGCACGACCTCGTGATCACCCACGGCAACGGTCCCCAGGTCGGGCTGCTTGCGATGGAGGACGAGGCCTTCACCGAGACCGCCCCGACCCCGCTCGACGTGCTCGGCGCCGAGAGCGAGGGCGAGATCGGCTACCTGCTCGAGCAGGAGCTGGCGAACGCCCTCGGCAACAAGCGGGTCGTGACCCTGCTGACGCAGGTCGTCGTCGACGGATCGGATCCCGCGTTCGCGAACCCCACCAAGCCGATCGGCCCCTCCTTCGATCCCGCTGCAGCCGCCAGACTGACCGCCGAGCGCGGCTGGGCGATGCGGCGCGACGGTGCCGGCCTGCGCCGCGTCGTCCCCTCGCCGGAGCCCCGGTCGATAGTCGAGCTGGAGGCGATCAGGCTGCTGGTTGAGGCCGACGCGACGGTGATCTGCGCCGGTGGCGGCGGCGTCCCGGTCACGGTTGACCCGCACGGAGCGCTGCGCGGCGTCGAGGCCGTCATCGACAAGGACCTGACGGCCGAGCTGCTCGCGCACGAACTGGGAGCGGACGCGCTCCTGCTGCTCACCGACGTCGCCACGGTGGAACGCGACTGGGGAACCCCTCAAGCCACGCCGCTGACGGAGGCGACCGTCGCTGAACTGCGGGCCCTGGCGCTCGAGCCCGGCTCGATGGCCCCCAAGGCCGAGGCGGCCTGCCGCTTCGCCGAGCAGGGCGGCTTCGCCGCGATCGGAGCGCTCGCGGACGCCGCCGAGGTGCTGGCCGGCCGCGCGGGCACGCGGGTGACGGGTCGCTGAGGGGCGGCTGCACGGCACCTCGCCGCCAACAGGTGGATCACCGGCCCCCGCTGCGGTCTCAGCGCCGGCCGTCTCGCAAGGCCATCACGCCACCGACCCCACCAAGGTATGCCGTGACTCGGTTCGTCTCCGGATTGCGGCCGAGCGCGATCCCGGCGTAGTGGTTGTTGTAGAAGCCGCCGTGGCCCGCGAGCACCTTGAACACGACCTTCCCCGTCCGCGCGCTGAGCGCAGTCCAGTACCAAGGATCGGCATCGGGCTCACCGGGGTCGGAGACGTTCTCGTATGTGTAGATGAGCCCGTTGCGCGCATCGCCCTTCGGCACCACCGAAGCGGCGCGCACCGTGTGGTTCTCCCAGACCTTCCGGCATCCCTTGGCCGTGACATCGATGCGGGCGAAGCCGGGCTCCGACACGGCTGCCGGATCGCCGCCGATCTGGATGCCACCTGAGGCGACGTCGTTGAACTTGTAGATGTCGTAGCCGGAGTTGTTCTCGACGAACAGCGAGCTGCCCATGGCGATGAGCGAGTTCTCGGTCGCGCTCGCACCCTCGCGGAAGACCGGCACACGGCAGACCACCCGATGCTTGGCCTCATCCGCGGCCTTGTAGACCACGACGTTCATCGGATCGGCGTTGTCGGTGATGGCGACATAGCGAGGCGCCTCGCCTGCGCCGTCGCCGAAGAGCGTCGGGGTGGTGCCGGATCCGGCGTTGATCTGACCGGTCTTCTTGACGCCCGTATTGCCGTAGTCGCGGGACCGCCAGATCGTGCGCGGCTTGAGCTTGCGGCCCGCGCGGAACTTGTACTGGGCTTTGTCCGTGACGACGTAGACGCCGTCGGATGCGACCGCGAACGAGTTCTCGATCTCCTCACCGAGGACGATCGAGTTGCAGCGCCCGGTCTTCGGGTCGATCACACCCACGGTGCCCTCCGTTCGCCCGACGAACCAGTACATGCCGTCGGCGTCCGGCAGGGCGGATGGCATCCGGTCGACGGGATCCAGGCACCCGCTCGGGTCGAGCGTCTTGACCAGCTTGAAGCGCCTCTTCGTCTGCTTGAAGACCTTGATCTTGCGGTCGGCGGTCGCCACCACCGCGCGATCGCGGTTGTCGAGGAAGAAGTAGACGCCGCCGGTCGAGTTCAGCGCCGGGTCGGTGCCGGGAGGCGGCGAGGCGAACGGCAGCTGCCTGAACGCGAGGATGTCGAGGGTGACGGGATCGAACCGGTAGAGCCCCGGGCCGTCGATCGGGTGGGTGCACGTACCGATCAGACGACCCTTGCTGTCGAAGGTCAGCGAGATGCAGGTCCGGCCGAAGTACGTCGACAGCGTCTTCGGCGACCGGCCGAGAGGTCCGCCGTACTGCGTGTAGGTATCCGTCTGCCACGGATCGTTGTGGACGCTGTTGAGTGGGTTCGGCGCCATGAAGTCGTTGGCCCACGCGGGTTCGGAGGAGAACGGCTTCGCCCTGGCCGGCGCCCCGACGAACGCGGGGAGCGTGGGCTCCGGCCCCGTGGTCGGGATCGGCTGCGCCTCGATGACTTCCGCGGCGGCGGGCGATGCGGAGAACGCGATCAGCGCCAACGCAGAGGCCACCGCGCTCAGGATCCGGCCGTGCATGCGACGAGTGTAGCCACTAATTACGCTATGTCAACATGACATTGCGTAAACATGAGGCGACGTAAACTGCGGGCGCGATGCACAGGGCCGCCCGCCGACTCCCACCCGACGTCCGCCGCGAGCAGCTCCTCGCGATCGCGGTCGAGCTGGCGGCGCGGGACGGCTACTCGGGGTTCAGCCTCGACGAGCTCACCGAGCGGGCAGGGGTGACGCGCAATCTGGTCTACCGCTACTTCCCACGCGGGCGCATCGACCTGTACCTGGCGGTTGTCGAGCGCGCCGGTGAGGAGATCACCCGCGGATGGATCACCGACCGGGAACGCCCCGTGGCCGAACGCATGGATGCGAACTTCGAGCGCATGGCCGCCCACGCGTCAGGCCCATCCGATGAATGGGTGATCCACCGTCAGGTCCAGACTTCAGACGAACCGGAGATCATCGCCGTGGGCGAGCGCTACCTCAATCGCATCATCGACGTGATCGCGCTGAACCAACTCGGCACGGATGACCCTCCGCCCCTGGCCCGGATTGCGATCGCCTCCTACCTGGCGTTCACGGAGACGGCCCTCGATCGCGCGCGGCGCGCCGGGATCCCGCTCGAAGAACTCCGGCCGCTGATTACTCAGACGCTCGTGGCCGCGATGAGCGCCGGGCCCGCGACTGAGGGCAGCCCCCACCGCGCCGCGGACGGGCGCGCTTGACCGGCACGGGCTCGGTCTGGCCTCGCAGCGATACCCGCGTCCTGAGCGCCTGGTGGCTCAGCATCCTCGCGAGCTGAACTCGGCCTCGGTCGTGTAGGTGCCCCGCGGCATGTAGGGACCGAGGACCCGGGACTCGTCCCCCGGGGTCGAGGTGTCCTGGATCGCGTGGTGGAAGCTCTTCGCCGGGAGCATGTTGCGGACGATCAGGAGACCGTCGTCGAGATGACCCGCGCCATCGCCGCGCTCCGGCCAAGGCAGGTAGGCCACCCCGCACTTGCGGCGGGCGTTGGGTGGCCGATCCTCCGCCTTGCTGGTGACGATCGTGTACCGGCCCTTGCGGTCGACCGGGATCTGCACGTCATAGAGGCACCCCGAACTGGCGGTTGTGAGAACCGACTCGTTCTGGCAGATCGACCAGTAGCGAAGCTGGCCCCGGGGCATCCGCTCGACGTCCCGCCCGGTGTCGGGGGTGCGTGGGAGCTTCCCGCGCAACACGAGCACGGGCCCGGCGGGGAAGCCGCGGTTGACGAAGGAGGCGATGTACTCGTTGTCGACGTTGGAGTACTGGCCGCCCACCCTCTCCGGCTGGCCGGTGCAATCGCCGCCGTACCAGCAGCCCAGCCCCCACGCTCGGCTGTAGAAGGTGCGGAACAGGGGTATCGGCTCAGCCGGGAAGGTGGCCGGCTTGCCGGGCTGCTCACGGATGGACCGGTAGACGTCTGGCGGTAGCGCGTCCAGGGTCAGCCGTCCGGGCTCCACCCGCAGCGCTTGGCAGGCGGCGTCGTTCTTGAGCACCGTGCCGTCGGCGAGGTGCAGCTCGACCTTCGGCAGCCCGGCTCCCCCGGTCTGCTCATGCTTGCGGAAGGGCTCGGGCAGGTAGACGCGGTAGAAGATCACGACCTGCTCCTGCCCGTCCACGCCGGCGTAGAGGGTGTTCTGGGCCGGGGTCCCGGGGACCGGCTCGTCCAGGATGGAGACCGAGTACTTGCGGCGCTTCATCGGGAGGTCGCGACGGGCGCCCGGCAGGTACGGGTTCCTGGACCCGCGATCGGGGTTGGTGCTGACGTCGTTGACGGCGTCGAGAGGCGTCGCGGTGGCCGCGTCGTAGCTGTTGAGCGACTGGTAGCGAGCGTGTGCGTACTTCCCGCGCAGCACGATGTGCGCCCCCGCCGGGATCGTCGACTTCGAGGTCCAGTAGGCGGCCCCCGTGTCCGGGAAGGCGAAGTTCTCCTCCGGGTCGGTGTCGAACTTGGCCGCGAGCCGCTCGGTCCAGAAGCAGGACCGCTGCGCGATCCGTTGAGGATGCGCGCTCACGTACCCCTCGGCGCCGGCGCTCGGCGCCAGCGCCACGGCCGACGCAATCAGGACCAGCGCGGCTGTGACCGCGCCGATGAGACGTGGGTGCATTCCTCCCTCTCCTCGGTTGCTCCCTGCGAGATTGAAGATCTTATCAGAACTGAAGATCACTTCAGTTCTGATGCACCCGGAAGGTGACGAGCCGTGGAGCCCAGGCCCTTCCGATCGCCGCCTCGGAGCGTGTCCGTCAGGGAGACCCGTTCTCGGCGGGCGCGACGGCTTCGCTGAGCCGTCCCAGGATCTCGCGCAACTCGGCGAACTGCCCGGGGCCGAGCGCGTGCTCCCACTCGGCCTCGGTCTCGAGCACTATCTCGCGCATCGCGACGCTCGCCGCGCGTCCGCGCGTCGTCAATCGAATGCGCTTGAAGCGCTGGTCGGCCCTGTCCGGAACCCGCTCCAGGTATCCGAGCTCCTCCATCTGCCCGAGCAGGTAGTTGAGCGCCTGCTTGGTCATCCGCGTGCGGGTCGCAAGATCCGATGGACGCATGTCCTCGGGCCCTGGGTATTGGAGGACGCTCAAGTGCGCCGCGATCAGGTCGTCGTAACCACGCTGGTGGAGGCCGGCGAGCATTCGCTCGTGCACTGCCTCCCAGGGAATGCGGAGTAGCGCACCGATGAGTGGCGGTCGGGGATCCGAGGCTGTTACGTCCGTACGGGTCAAGTGACTTGACAAATCTTGCAGATCGACCTAAGGTCGTCAAGTCATTTTACCCAATCCAGGGTGTCACGACAGGAGACTGAAATGAACGAGGCCATCAGCGAGACCATCACCGTCGGCCAGCTCGGCGTCCGGTTCCTTGTCGAGGGCGCCGGATCCAACGGAAGCGTGAGCGTGTTCGAGTGCTACGTCCCCGCGAACTCCAGGATGCCGGCCCCACACAGCCACGATGGGTTCGAGGAGACGATCTGCGGACTCGAGGGCGCCACCACCTGGACGATCGACGGCGAGTCGACCGAGATCGGGGTGGGCGCGGCGGTGTGCGTGCCGCGCGGCTCGATCCACGGATTCGAGAACCGCGGCAGCGAGGACGCGACGTTCCTGGCGATCGCCAGCCCCGGCGTCTTCGGGCCGGGCTACTTCCGGGAGGTCGGCGAGGTCCTCGCCGCCTCGGCCGGCGGCCCTCCGGACCTCACCGCGTTGGCTGAGGTCATGCGCCGGCATGGACTCACGCCTGCTCCGCCCGCCGAGGTCCACGCCTGAACCCTGCCTCGGGGCTCACGCCAACCCGCGCGAACACGTCGCAGGCTGTCGTCGAGGCCCTCGAACGCGAAAACCCTCCTGGCGGAGGGCTCGAGCGTGGAAGTGACGGATATAGCGGGGGCAGGATTTGAACCTGCGACCTCCGGGTTATGAGCCCGGCGAGCTACCTGACTGCTCCACCCCGCGGCGGAGCGCGGAATTCTAGCAACGGGTCTCGGGAGGGCTGGACGGGCTGCTGCCGGGTACCGCCGGGCGCGACCTGCGTTGCCATTTTGGTCCGGTGGGCGGACTGAAATGGCAACTGTGGACGGAGTGACGGCCTCGCCGCGCGGTACGCCGAAGGCCCTGCAACGGCTGGGGCTGGGGCGCTACGCGGGGGCCGGGCTACTCCCGCAGAGACGCGCGGGGGCCGGGCTGCCCCGCACCGCTACGCATGGGCCGGGCTACCTCTGGCAGCGGCGGCGGGCAGCGCGACGCGATGGTCGCGGCCCGGCCTACCCCACCAGCGCAGCGATCGCGTGCTCGGCGAGGTCGGTCATCGTCACCAGGTCGGCGGTGTCGATGCACTCGTCGGCGGCGTGGAAGCCCTCGTGGTAGGTGACCGGGTCGGTGCTGAAGACGGGGGCGAAGCCGTAGGCGACGGTGTCCCATTCGCGGCGGACCCAGTAGGAGTCGCTGAAGCCCGGAGAGATGAACGGGAGGATCTCGACGCCGGGGATTCGCTCTCGGGCGAAGGCGGCGCAGGCTTCGAACAGGGGGGTGTCGGTCGGTGACTCCGTTCCTCCCGCGAGCGGCTCGAGCAGCTCGAGCTCGTAGGCGACGTCGTCGCCGACCGCCTCGGCCACGAGATCGCGGAGGTCCTGCTCGGTCGAGCCGGGGAGCAGACGGCAGTCGCAGATCACATCGGCGTGCAAGGGGATGACGTTCGGGGGCTCACCCGCCTCGAGGCCGGTCGGCGTCACCGTCGATCGCACCATCGCCGGCAGCAGGCCGCCGAGCAGCTGGTGCTGGGCGGCGGCCCACGCGGCGAACTCATCCCCGGCGGGATCCGGCGCTCCGAGCGACTCGAGCGCCCGAGCGACGCCGGGCACCACGCGCACCGGCATCTCGTGATCGAGCAGCCGCCGGGTGATCTCGGCGGCGCCGCGCAGCGGGTTGTCGGCACCCGCCGGGATCGAGGCGTGGCCGCCCGCGCCCCGGACGCGCACCCGTGCCGAGCTGACCAGCTTCTCGCCGATGCCGATCGTGACGACGCTGCGTCCACCAGGGAGCCGGAGCAGCTCTCCCCCACCCTCGTTGAGCGCGTAGTCGCAGCGCAGGTCCTCGCGCTCGCGCACGAGCCAGGGCATGCCGGCGTCGGAGACGTTGCGCTCCTCGTCGGACTCGGCGACGAGCACCACGTCGCCGGCCGGGATGCGACCGCTGCGGGCGAGCCGCGCCACCGCGACCGCGCGCGCCGCCAACTCGCCCTTCATGTCGGCAACCCCCCGTCCATAGATGCGGCCGTCGCGGATCACGCCTTCGAACGGATCGACGCTCCACCCCTCCCGCGGCGCCGGGACGACGTCGGTGTGGCCCATCAGCATCAGGGAGGGGCCCTCTCCGGAGCCGCGCACCCTCGCGATCAGGTTCAGCCGCTCGGGATCCGGGCCCGCGAGCTCGCACTCAGCACCGGCCTCCTCCATGTAGGCGAGCAGGTGGCGTGCCGCGGGCGTCTCGCGGCCCGGAGGGTTGGAGGTGTCGATCCGGACCAGATCGCGGGTCAGCTCGACGACCTCATCGAGGTCCGGCCCGGCTGCAGATACCCCCCCGCTCACGAAGCCGCGCTCCCGGCCGCGCCACCCGGCCGCGCCTGCACCGCGCCACGCTCGGCGGCCAGCCGCCGCACTTCGTCGATCGGGAACGCGTCCTGCATCGAGCCATCGAGCCGTCGCCCGGGGCGGGCGGCCACCAGGCAATTGAGCACTGCCTCGTGCGCCGCCTCCCATGCCGCCGCGAAGTAGCGCCTGATCTGCCCGTGCTCGAGGCCGGCCCCGCCCGCCGGTGCGAACGCCAAGCCGATCTCACCCGAGCCGTCGGAGGCGTAGGAGCCCGCGCGGGCCAGCCCCAGCAGCGGCCGCAGCGCCAGGCGCCCCAGCTGGTGCACGCTCAGCGGCGCATCGGTGGCGCAGATCGCGATGCACGACCCCTGCGCCTCACGCGGGTCCGCCGCCGGGCCGAGGCTCGTCCCGAGCACGTCGAGATACTCGCGGTCGCCGAAGTTGCAGAGCAGCAGCACCCCCACCGTGTGCTCGAGGTGCTCGCCGACCCGCCGCGAGGCCGTCCCGATCCCGCCCGGAAAGTCGAAGCAGCTCATCCCGGTCCCGGCGCCGACGGTCCCCTCCCCCACCTCGTCGCCGAGCGCGGCGAGCGCGCGATCGACGTCGCCGGCGACAACCGTCCGCGAGTCAGCCATGTCACCGTCGTCGCACTCGCCGACGACGGGGATGGTCACCCGCTCGGGGCCGCGGCCGGAGGCGTGTACCGCCGCGTCGTAGACGACCCCGACCGCGTGCGTCCCGCACAGGTAGGCCGGCGTGTCCATCAGCCCCCACTCCTCGATCTCGAGGCTCGCTGTCAGCACGCCGGTCCCGTTGACCGAGCGCACGCCCGCGAACGCGGGGAGCTTCGGCGGCTCCACAACGGTCACCCCGGTCGCCTCGCCGGAGGCCGCCTGCGAGTGGCCGACCCGCACCCCGGGGACGTCGGTGATCGCGTTGCGCGGCCCCGGCTCCAGGAAGCCGATCCGACCCGCCGCCCCGGCGATGTCGCGCCACCGTTCGGGCACGTCAGCCACGCTGATGCAGCAGGCAGGCGGCCAGCTGGCCGGGCGCGCCGGCCGGCACGAGCTCGGGGTCCACGCTGTCGCACGGCTCGAACCGCTTCGGGCAGCGCGGGTGGAAGCGGCAGCCGCTCGGCACCGCGGTCGGGTCCGGGAGCTCTCCGCCGAGCAGGTCGCGGCCTCCGCCGCCGCCGGGAACCGGCACCGGCACGGCCGTCACGAGCGCCTGCGTGTAGGGGTGCTGCGGCCGCTCGATCACGTCGGCGGCCTCGCCGCTCTCGACGATCCGGCCCATGTACATGACCGCGATCCTGTCGCAGAGGGACCAGGCGAGGCTGAGGTCGTGGGTGATGAAGATGAGCGCGAGGCCGCGGCTGCGCTGCAGGTCGGTGAGCACGTCGAGGATCTGCGTCCGCACCGACGTGTCGAGCATCGAGACCGGCTCGTCGCAGATCAGCCCCTCCGGCTCGAGCACCAGCGCCGCCGCGATGGACACGCGCTGGCGCTGACCGCCGGAGAGCTGGTGCGGGTAGCGGTCGAGGTAGGTGTCGGGGTCGAGGCCGACGTCGGAGAGCGCCCTGCGCACGCGCTCCTCGCGGTCATCGCCGCCCACCCCCTGCACGCGCAGCGGCTCGGTGACGATGGTCCGCACCCGCTGTCGCGGGTTCAGCGTCTGGTAGGGGTCCTGGAAGACCATCTGCACGCGCCGCCGCAGCCCCTGCATCGCGCGCTTGCCGCCGATCGGCGCGCCGTCGAGCTCGATCGTCCCGGCGGCCGGCTCCTGCAGGCCCATCATCGTCCGCGCCAGCGTCGACTTGCCGCAGCCGGACTCACCGACGATGCCGAGGATCTCCCCGGGACGCCAGTCGAGCGAGACCCCGTCGACCGCGCGAGCGATCCCGGCCCGCGTATCGAACTCGACGCGGACGTCCTCGACCCTCATCAGCGGGGAGGCGGCCGCGCCGGCGGGCGCGCGGGCCGGCGGCGACCCGGCGCCCTCTCCGCCCTCACCCTGCGACCCGATCACCGGCAGGGCGTCAAGGAGCTTGCGCGTATAGGAGTCCTGCGGGGAGCCGAAGACTTGGGCGACGCTGCCGATCTCGACGATCTTGCCCTCGTTCATGATCGCGACCCGGTCGCAGGTCTCGGCGAGGACGCCGAGGTCGTGGGAGATCAGGATCAGGGCGAGGCCGAGCTGCTCGCGCAGGCGCTCGAGAAGCTGCAGGACCTGCGCCTGGGTGACGACGTCGAGCGCAGTCGTCGGCTCGTCGGCGATCACCAGCGGCGGCCGGCAGGCGAGCGCCAACGCGATCATCGCGCGCTGCCGCTGACCACCCGAGAGCTGATGGGCGTAGCGACCGGCGATCGAGTCGTTGAGACCGACCGTGCCGAGCAGCTCGCTGACCCGCTCGTCCACCTCGGAGCCGCTCACTCCGCGCTCGTGCAGCAGGATCGGCTCGGCGATCTGGACCCCGACCTTGCGCACCGGGTTGAGCGAGTTCATCGCGCCCTGGAAGACGAGCGAGACGTGGTGCCAGCGGACGAGCTGCATACCCGTCTCGGTGCGCCTGCCGATGTTGATCTGCTTGCTCGCCGCCGGTGGGTGCAGCGTCACCGTGCCGCTCTGCTTCAGGCTCGGCGGCAGCAGCCGCATCACGGCGAGAGCGGTCGTCGTCTTCCCGCATCCGGACTCGCCGGCGAGCCCGAGCGCCTCACCGGGCGCGAGCGAGAAGCCGACTCCGTCGACGATCGGCCGCTCCCCCGCGGTCACCCGCAGGTCCTCGATCTCCAAGAGGGGACTGGGGCTCATCGGCTCAGACGGCCTCCGCCTCGTTGAGCCGGGGGTTGACGTACTCCTCGAACAGGTAGCCGAGAACCGAGACCGCGAGGACGACCATCGTGATGCAGAGCCCCGGCGGGATCACGTACCACCAGGCGCCCGCGCTCGGGGCGCTGCTGCTGAACGCGTTCTCGAGCATCGTGCCCCATGAGATCCGGGTCGGATCGCCGAGGCCGAGGAAGGCCAGCGCCGCCTCCGAGAGGATCGCCACCGCGACGATCAGCACCGTGTTGGCGAAGATCAGCGGCAGGGTGTTCGGGAGGATGTGGGTGCGGATGATGTAGCCGTCCTTGGCGCCGAGCGCCCGGGCGCGCTCGACGAACGCGCGCTCGCGCAGCGTCAGCACCTGGGCCCGGACGATGCGCCCCGTCCCCGCCCACGAGGTCAGCCCGATGACCGCGATCAGCACCGTCAGCGACGGCTCCAGCACCCGCGCGAGGACGATCATCAGCGGCAGCGTCGGGATCACCAGGAACCAGTTCTCGAGCGCGTCCAGCCCGCGGTCGGTCCAGCCCCCGTAGTAGCCGCCCGCGAGCCCGACGAGCGAACCCAGCACCGCCGAGATCAGCGCCGCGGCGAAGCCGACGACGATCGAGACGCGGGCGCCGACGAGGAGCTGGGAGAGGACGTCGGAGCCGCTCTCGGTCGTGCCGAGCGGATGCGACCAGCTCGGCGGCTGCAGGACGTCGGTGCTGGACGCGTAGGCGTCGTAGGGGGCGAGCAGCGGGCCGAAGATCGCGACGAAGATCGCGAGGCCGAGCACGGTGATGCCGAAGCGCCCACGCCAGGTCCCGAGCAGCAGATCCTTGACGCGCTCGCGGCTCACTTCGACTTCACCCGCGGGTCGAGGAAGAAGTACAGGCAGTCGGCGAGCAGGTTGGCGAAGATGACGCCGAAGCTGAAGACGAGGAAGGTCCCCTGCAGCATCGGGTAGTCCTTGTCGGCGATCGCGTTGTAGCTGAGCTCACCGAGGCCGGGCCAGGAGAAGATCGTCTCGATCGTGATCGCGCCGCCCGCGACCGCGCCGAACTGGATCGCCGAGATCGTCACCAACGGCAGCAGCGCGTTGGGGACGGCGTGGCGGTTGATCACCCGCTCGCGCGGCAGCCCGATCGCGCGCTTGACGGTGATGAAGTCCTCCGTCATCACGTCGACCATCGACGAGCGCATGATCAGGAAGTACTGGCCGAGCAGCATCAGGGTCATCGCCGTCGCCGGCAGCACGAGGTGGTCGACGACGTTCCACGCCTCCGCGAACCAGCTCGTGAACTCGACCCCCGGCGTCACCTGCTGCCCAGCCGGGAACCACGGTAACCAGACCGCGAAGACGAGGATGAGGATGATCCCGATCCAGTACTCGGGGGCGGCATAGGTGAACAGGCTGAAGCCGAGCAGGCCGTCGTCGGTCTTCGTCCCGCGTTTCGTCGCGGCGACCACCCCCATCCAGCTTCCTATCAGCGTCGCCAAGAGGGTTCCGGTGCCGACCAGAAGGAGCGTCCACGGGAGCGCGTGCAGGATCTCGTCCCAGACCTCCTCGCGCGACTTCTGGCTGACGCCGAGGTCGAGCCGGGCGGTGTCGCCGAGGTAGTCGACGAACTGACCGAACAGCGGCTTGTCGAGCCCGTAGTCCTCGCGCAGCTGCGCGATCTCGGCGTCGGTGGCGCCCGGCAGGCGGGCGAGCTGGGTGGTCGGATCGCCGACCGCGCGGAACAGGAAGAAGTTGAAGATGAGGACGAAGAGCAGCGTCAAGGCCGCCGCCCCGACCTTGCCCGCGAGCCAGCGCGCGCTCATGCTCGCGTCCCCGCGGTCACTCGGGGAGCTCCAGGGGCTCGCGGTTGCGGCCGCGGTGGCGCGTCACGAGCACCCCCGCGAGGAACCCGACGGCGAGCCCGATCAGGGCGGCGAGACCGGGGTTGCCCGCCCCGACCTCGGTGGAGGCGCCGGCGATCGGCTCCAGCGCGATCACACCCTGCGGCGAGACGGAGTCGCAGAACAGATCGCCGGTCTCCTCCGGGCAGATCGGCGCGATCTTCTCGATGCGGTCGGTGCGGTAGGCCTGCAGCGCCGGATCCTCGGTGAGGACGAGGTAGGGCAGGTCCTCCTGGGTGATGTTGATCATCTTCGCGATGACCTCCTTGCGCGCCTCGGTGTCGAACAGCCCGGTCTGCTCGCGGTAGAGGCGGTCGTACTCGGGGTTCGAGTAGAAGGAGTCGGAGGAACCGCCGATCTCGCCGGTCGTGAGGATGCTGAGCAGGAAGCTCGGGTCGTAGGGGTCGCCGCCCCAGCCCCAGATGAAGGTGTCGAAGGCGGGCGCCGGCTTGCCGTCCTGCTTGCGGACCGTGAGGTCGTAGAGCTTGTCGGTGCTGACCACCTGGACGTTGAACTCGACGCCGATCTCCTTGGTCATCTCGGCGATCAGCTTCGCGGCCTGGATGTTGGAGGGGGATTCCGAGCGGACGTAGACGTCGAAGGAGGCCGTCTCCCCGTCCTTCTCGCGGATCCCGTCGCCGTTCATGGTCCAGCCCGCGTCGTCGAGCATCTGGTTGGCGAGGTCGGGGTCGTAGGGGTAGGTCTGCTCGGGCTCGGTGTAGAAGGCCTTGTAGTAGGAGGGCAGGATCCCGTTGGCGACGAACGAGGTGCCGCGGGCGGCGATCTCGTTGATCTTCTCCCGGTCCACCGCGTAGGCGATCGCCTGGCGGACCGTCTGATCCTGCACCGCCGGGTTGAACTGGGCGTCGGGGCAGAGCTTCTCGGGGCAGAGGTTGAACGCGAGCTGCGTGTACGCGGGCGTCGGGCTCGAGTTCGTGTCGACGTTTTCCTGCTCGCCGAGGCGCGCGTAGCTGCCCGCCTCGACCTCGCCGATCATGTCGATCTCGCCGAGCTGCAGCGCCCGCTCGACCGCGTCCTGGGTGCCGTACTTGATGAACTGGATCTGGTCGTAGGGGCCCGGCTCACCCCGCCACTCCGGGTTGCGCTCCATCCGCGTGATCCGGCCCTTCTCGTACTCGGTGACGATGTAGGGGCCGCTGCCGACCATCGGCAGCTCCGGCTTGTACTGACCGGTGAGCTCGTCGGGCGGGACCTTCGCCCACACGTGCTTGGGCAGGACGTAGACGTAGAGGCCGCCGACCAGGCGCGCGTCCGGCCGCTTGGTGTGGAGGACGAGCGTCTGCGGATCCGGCGTCTCCATCTTCGTGATGCCGTCGGTGTAGCTCGTGAAGAGCACACCCTCGCCGCCGAGCTTCTCCAGCGACCAGCGGACGTCCTCGGAGGTGATCGGCTTGCCGTCGGACCACTTCAGGCCGCGTTCCAGCGTCATCGTCACCGTCTTGCGGTCCTCGGAGACCTCCCAGTCCTTGACGATCGCCGACGTCGGGCTCAGATCCTCCGGGCTGAAGCCGATCGGCAGCTCCCAGTTGATCGACCAGACGGTGAAGTCCTCCTCGTTCTGGCCGACGAACGGGTTCAGGTTGTCGGGCTCCTGCGCCCAGCCGAAGCGGAGCACGTTCCCCGTCGACGGGGCCGACGGCGTGTTCGAGCCACCGCCGTTGTCGCCGCCGCTGTTGCCCCCGCTGCCACCACCGTTGTTCTGCGCGGAGGCGGGGAGCGCGACGAGGACCAGCGCGGCGCACAGGGTGCCGAGCAGGGTCGCGATCACAATTCTCGTTCTCGTGCTCATCGCGCCTCCACAGCCGCTTCGAGGATCTCCAGGCTCTTGCCGCCACCGTCGATGCGCGCCATCGCCCCGAGCGGCATCGCGGCGAGGTGCTTGCCGTGGCCGAAGGGGACGTTGGAGATCGCCGGGATACCGAGCGGGGCGATCAGCTCGTCGAGGATCTCCTCGACCGAGAGCGTCGACTCCGGCCCCTCCGGCAGCGTCTGGTAGGTGAGGTTGACGCTGGTGCCGAAGGCGAAGCCGGCGATCCCGTCGAGCTTGCCGGCCAACCGCAGGTGGTTGATCCCGGTGTCGACGAGATATGGGTCGGTGTTGAGGTCCTCGACGAGCAGGATCCTACCCTCGGTCTCGACCTCGTAGGGGGTGCCGATGCTCGAGCAGAGCAGGGTCAGACAACCACCGACCAGCGGCGCCTCGGCGACCCCCTCACCGAGGGTCAGCACATAGGGCTCCTCTGGATCCTCGAACACCCTGCCGAGCGGCTCGGGCTGCAGGGCGCGGTGGAACCACCTCTCGGTCTCGGCGGTGAGCTGGTAGTCGCCCTTGGAGCGGGTGAAGCGCAGGAAGCTCGGCCCGTAGAGGCTGACCCAGCCTGCGTGCTTCTGGATGAACAGGTGGAGCGCGGTCAGATCGCTGAAGCCGCAGACGATGCGCGGGTCGGCGCCACCGACCGCGTCCCA
This sequence comes from Thermoleophilales bacterium, assembly GCA_020636895.1. Taxonomy (GTDB): domain Bacteria; phylum Actinomycetota; class Thermoleophilia; order Solirubrobacterales; family 70-9; genus RHKX01. Next base: position 151,544 of record JACJWZ010000002.1, read on the forward strand.
GTCGATCAGCGGGTAGCAGCGCGCGGTGCCGTAGCCCCCCTCGAGTGCGTGGACCATGTCGATGCCGGGCTCGGTCAGGGCCCACTGCAGGTCGGCGGCGCGCTCCTCGTCGGTCCCGGCGAGGTAGCCGTGCACCTTGCGGTGGTTGGGACCGAGCACGACCGTGTGCCCGCGCGCCTCGAAGTAGGCGACCGCCTGCTCGGTCTCCGAGCGGGTCTGCGGCGGACTCGCCGGCGCGACGACCGCGATCGTCGCGCTCTCGGGCAATGCCGGCGGCCGGACCGTTTCGGCGGCGGCCATCAGCCCGCACCCCTCACGCGGTCGATCGCGGTGGCGATCAGCCTCCGCGAGGCCCCGACCGAGCCGAGGCTGATCTCGATGTGGAGGTCGGCGACCTCGTCCAGGCTGAGGTTCCCGCGCGGATCGAACCAGAGCGCGACGCCCGTGCACTGCAGGAGGATCGCGTAGGCGGCCACGGCCGGATCGGTGCTGTGGAGGGAACCGTCCTCGGCCCCGGCCCGGATCTCGGCGGCGAAGATCTCCTCGTAGGCGTCGCGCTTGGCGATCAACGCGCGACGCGGTCCCGCGGTGAGTGCGCGGATCTCGCTGTCGGTCACGAACGCCTCCCGCCGGTGCAGGCCGTGGAAGACGACGTGCTCGCGCACGGCGGCGGCGAGCCGCAGCGCCGGCCGGTCCTGCCGGTCCATCGCCGCGAGCACCTTCGCGGTGAGCTGCTCCATGAAGTCGTCCTGGAGGCGGACGAGGATCGCCTCCTTGCTCGGGTACCAGTGGTAGATCGCAGCGGGCTGGATGCCGGCGGCCGCGGCGATCTCCCGCATCGAGGCGGCGTGATAGCCGAGCTTGGCGAAGAGCTTGACCGCGGCGCGGTCGATCGCCTCCCGGGTCTCGGCGCCGCGGCGGCCGGAGGAGCGGCCATCCTCGCCGGCGCGCGTGCGGCGGGCGGGCCCGGCGGAGCGGGCTGACGGCGCGGATGATGCAGACGATCTGGCGGCGGCGTCAACCAAGTCCCAGCAGCTCCTTCGCCTGCTCGGCGCTCGCCACCTCGCGGCCGAGTTGCCGCGTCATGCCAACGGCCATCTCGACCAGGGCCGCGTTCGAGGGCGCGTGCACGCCGCGCTCGATGTAGGCGACGTCCTCGAGGCCGGTGCGGATCCCGGGGGCGCCCTTGAGCAGCGCCAGGCCGAGCATCCGCCGGTGATGGCGGCCGATGCAGGTCACCGTCCAGAAAGTCTCCGGCGGCAGCGGCCGCAGCATTGCGTCGAGCGCCTCCGGGGAGGCGTCGATCCCACCGGGGACGCCGAACACGAGGTTGATTCGCATCGGTCCCGGGATCACGCCCTGCTCGAGCCAGCGGACCGCGCTGACGACGTGGCCGACGTCGAAGACCTCGACCTCGAGGGCGATTCCCTGCTCGAGGGCGCGGGCGGCGATCCCGCGGCCCGCCGGGGGCGGCGTGATGAAGGTCTCGTCGCCGAAGTTCATCGAGCCCGACTCGACGCCCGAGATGTCGGGGGATGCCTCGAGCCCGGTCGTCCGCTCCTCGATCGTCATGTCGTTGCTGCCGCCGGTCGACACCATCGTCAGCAGGTCGGGGGCACCGGCGCGGATCCGGTCGATGACGTCGACGAAGAGCTCCGGGCGGCCGCTCGGTGTGCCGTCGTCCTCGCGGACGTGCAGGTGGGCGATGGCGGCCCCGGCCGCCGCGGCCTCGATCGCCGAGTCGGCGACCTCCTTCGTCGTGTACGGGATGTTTGGGTTGTTCTCGCGGAACACGTCGGCGCCGGTGATGGCGCAGGTGACGACGACGGGGTCGGAATCCCAGGAGCTCAAGCGAGCACCTCCTCTGATCTGCGGGTGAGCTCGGCGCGCTCACGGTCGGTTATCGGGCGGGAGCCCCGCGTCTGGCTGTCCCAGAGGACGAGCCCGAACTCCGCCTCGACGACCGCGTCGCCGTCGGCGCCGCAGATGCTCTCGCGGGTGCGCAGGCTCGAGCGGCCGAGCTCGCTGACGGCGCAGGTGACGGTGACGTCGCGGGACGCGGGGCCGATCTCCGCCAGGAAGGTGACCGAGCAGCGCCCGACTACGTACTGGTCGCGGCGGATCCCGCACGCCTCGAGGAACGCGTCGCGGCCCTCCTCGAGGTAGGTGAGGACGACGGCGTGGTTGACGTGCCCGAGGCCGTCGAGATCCTGCCAACGGACCTGCACGTGATGGCCCTCGGCGCTCACACCCGCTCCTTCGCGCCCAGCGCCGCACGCAGGGCCGGATCGCGGCGATAGAGGTCGAGCGCGTAGGCGCCACGGTCAGGCGCGAATCCGTTGCCGATCAGCATCCGCACGTCGCGGCTCATCCCGTCGGCGCTCAGAGCCGCGGTCTGGAAGCTCGTAGCCATCGAATAGAAGAGCACGGTGCCGCCGTCGGCGGTGAGCAGGATCGCGGTCGACTCGCAGTCGGTCGCGTTGACGACGACGACGGTCAGATCGGCGGACGGCGCCCCCGCCTCCTCCAGCGCCGCGTGAGCCCCGAGCGGGTCGCGAAGGTCGGTGGCCGCCGCGATGTCGCAGAGGCCGAGCTCGGCGACGAGCGCGGCCGCCTCGAGATCGACGTCGGCGGCGACGAGCGTGCCGGCTCCGGCGTCCCGGGCGGCGGCGAGCGCGAGCTTTCCGGCGTGGCCGGCACCGAGCACGCACACGGTGTCGCCGGGCGAGACGAGGTCGCGGGTGTGGGAGCCGGCGCCGTAGACGTCGTAGAGCTCGAGCGCCGTCGGCTCGTCGATGTCATCGGGCATCAGACCCCAGGGAGCGCTGGCGGCGACGTAGGCGATGCCGGTCACATCGACCTGCGCGGAATCGGGATCGACCCGATCGACGGATTCGAGCCGCAGCGGGGTCAGGGTCAGCGACGCCAAGGTGACGATGCGGGAGCCGAGCGCGGGTGGATCCGGGAACTCGGAGCCGACCTCGATGACCGTTCCGAGCAGGACGCCGCCGGAGCCGGTGACCGGGTTGTGCATCTTGCCGCGCGCGGAGGCGATCTCGGCGATGCGCTCGGCCATGGCGGCCGCATCGGCACCGGCGCTGCTGTGGATCTCGCGCAACGAGGTGGAGTCGAGGCAGAGCCGCTCGACCGCAATCTCGAGCTCGGTCTCCCCCGGGGGTCCAGACGCATCGAGGCGCTCGGCCGGCTGCGGGAGCATTCCCGCGGGATGGATCACGCGGTGCGCGCCGAGCCGACGGTGAGTCCGGCTGCCGTCCTCATGGGTCTCCTCCCTCATGAACGACCGTTAGGCTAACAGAGCCGCCGGGACCGGACCCTCCCGGCGAAGCAGGCTCATGAGCGCGGACGTAAAGCCCATCTCGATGCCGGTCGTGTGGAGCGACCGACACGCCGGGCACGTCCCCGGAGCCGAGATCTGGGTCGGCGTCCGCACCCCCGGCACCGAGGTGCCGGAGCGCGCGGAGCGGATCCGCGCCGCGGTCGAGGCCGCCGGCGCGACGCTGATCGCCGCCGAACCACACCCGGACTCGGACCTCTCCGCGGTCCACGACCACGCCCTCCTCGAGCATCTCGAGCACGCGTGGGTGCGATGGGAGGAGGCGGGGCTCACCGAGGACCCCGGCCAGGACCGCGTCGTCCCCTACATCTTCCCGACCCCCGGGATGCTGGCCGGGGCCGAGCCGGGGACGCCGGCGGCGATGAGCGCTCGGGCGGGGCTCTTCGCCTACGACACGATGACCCTGATCGGGCCGGGGACCTGGGAGGCCGCGCGCGGGGCCGCCGACGCCGCGATGACCGCGGCCGACCTCGTCGCGTCAGGCGCCGGCCCAACCGACAGCGCCTACGCGCTGTGCCGTCCGCCCGGTCACCACGCCACGCGCGAGGCCTTCGGCGGCTCCTGCTACCTGAACAACGCGGCGCTGGCCGCGACGCGTCTGCGCGAGCGGCTCGGCGGCCCCGTCGCCGTGATCGACATCGACGCCCATCACGGCAACGGCACCGAGGCGATCTTCGCGCCCGACCCCAAGGTCCTGACCGGCTCTGTCCACGTCGATCCCGGGGCCGGCTGGTTCCCTCACTTCCTCGGCTTCGAGGACACGGACGGAGAGGGCAACCGCAACCTCACCCTCTCCCCCGGCTCCGGCGACGAGCCCTGGCTGGACGCAATCGCGCGGCTCGCGGGATGGGCTCGCGCGAGCGGCGCCCGTGCGCTCGTGGTCCCGCTCGGGGTCGATGCAGCAGGCGGTGATCCCGAGAGCCCCCTCGACGTCACCGTCGGCGGCTACGGGGAGGCGGGGCGCATCCTCGGCGAGCTCGGTCTCCCGACGGTGTTCGTGCAGGAGGGCGGTTACGTTCTCGAGACGGTCGGCGACCTCGTGGTCGCGACACTGCGCGGCTTCGAGTCCGGCCGGAGCTGACGAGCCGCCGCGGGCAGAGCGCGCCGAGGCGGCCGCATGCCGGGACGCCCGTCCCACTACGATCGCCCCCGTGCGGGTCGCGGCCATCGATATGGGAACGAACTCGACGCGGCTGCTGATCGCCGACGTCGACGGCGAGAGCGCCACGGCGGTCCACCGCGAGTCGCGGGTCACCGGGCTCGGGCGCGGGGTCGAGACCTCCGGCCAGCTCGCCACCGAGAACATCGAGGACGTCTACGCCGCGGTCGGGGACTACATCGCCGAGGCCGAGCGGTCCGGCGCCGAGCGCACGGTGGCCTTCGCGACGAGCGCCGTCCGCGACGCCTCCAACGGCGCCGCCTTCCTGGCCGAGCTCCGCGAGCGCTTCTCGCTCGAGGGGCGCGTCATCGACGGCCTCGAGGAGGCGCAGCTCACCTATCGCGGCGCCCGCAGCGGCGGCCACGTCGGCCGCAAGACCCTCGTCGTCGACATCGGCGGCGGCTCGACCGAGCTCATCGTCGGCTCCGGACCGGAGCCCGAGTTCCACACCTCCATGCAGGTCGGGGTCGTCCGCCACTCCGAGCGACATGTGCATGCCGACCCCCCGCGCACAGACGAGCTCGAGGCTCTCTCCGACGACGTCGGCGGCTCGATCGAAGCCGAGCTCGCGGCCCATCCCGGGCTGCGCGCCGAGCAGGCGATCGCCGTCGCCGGCACCCCGGCGACCCTCGCCGCGATCGAGCTCGAGCTCGAGGACTTCGACGCTGACGTGGTCGAGGGCCACCACCTCTCGCTGGCGGCCGCGCAGCAGGCCTGCTCCCGGCTGGCCTCCCTTCCCCTCGCCGAGCGCTCGCACGTCACCGGGGTACACCCCGATCGCGCCCCGACGATCGTCGCCGGGGTCGTCATCCTGATCAAGGCCATGCGCGCGTTCGGCCTCGAGGAGGTCGAGGTCTCCGAGCGCGACATCCTCTACGGCGCGGCGATCTCGGCCGCCGCCAACGGCAGCACCTGGAACGGCTCAGGCAACCACGCCTAGAGCGGTCGCCTCAGGGGCCGAGGCGGCGGACCGACCAAGGCTCGCCGGAATCCGGCAACCGTCGGTAGACGAAGCGGTCATGGAGCCTTCCGACCTGGCCCTGCCAGAACTCGATCCGCTCCGGGACGACCAGGTAGCCGCCCCAATGCTCCGGCCGCGGCACCTCGCCGTCACCGAAGCGCTCCTCCGCCTCCGCGACCCGGCGCTCGAGCGCCTCACGGCCGGCGAGCGGCTGGCTCTGCGGGCTCGCCCAGGCGCCGATCCGGCTCTCGCGCGGGCGCGAGGCGAAGTACTCGTCGGAGGCCGCGTCGCCGAGCCGCTCGACGACGCCGCGGACGCGGACCTGGCGGTCGAGCTCGCGCCAGTAGAGGACGAGGGCCGCCGCGGGGCGGGCGGCGAGCTGCCCGCCCTTCGCGGAGTCGTGGTTGGTGAAGAAGCGGAACCCGTCGGCCCCGAAGCCCTTGAGCAGCACCATGCGGGCGTCGGGCATGCCGTCCTCGTCGACCGTGGCGAGGCACATCGCCTCCGCGAGCGGCGTCTCCTCCCGCGCGAGCTCGTACCAAGCCGCGAACAGATCGAAGGGGTCCGCGAGCAGGTCGCGCTCCGAGAAGGGCGGCATGTCGGGGCGGCGGGGCATGCTCCGGACTCTAGAGAGGGCCCGGGGCCGAACCCCGGCCTCGCGCCAGCTAGGGTGCCCGCGATGGGACTCCTCGAGGCGAGCTGGACGGTCGAGATCGACGCGCCCATCCAGCAGGTCTTCGACGTCGCCGCCGACGTGCCGGCGTCGACGGCCTGGCAGCCGGCGCTGCAGACGGTCGAGACCCTCGAGACGGACGAGACGGGTCGATCGACGCTGGTCGACAGCACTTCAGACGCCAAGGTCAAGACCACGCATCAGCGCCTGCGCTTCTCCTACGAGGACGAGCCGACCGGGATGAGCTGGGTGCAGGAGAAGGGCGACACGAAGTCGCTGAACGGACGCTGGATCTTCGAGGAGCTCGACGGCGGCGAGCGCACGCGCGCCACGTTCGACCTGGTGGCCGACCCCGGCCGCATCCTCGGGATGCTCCTCCGCGGACCGGCCGAGGACAAGGTCAAGGAGTTCCTCACCAAGGGCGCCGCCGAAGGTCTCAAGGAGCAAGTCGAGAACGCCGGCGCGAGCTGACCGGGCGCGTCTACATCCATCACCGGGACGTCGACGGGATCGACGTCGACGAGCGCGGCGTCGCCCACCCGCACTCGCTCGGCCGCTGGCTGCAGGAGGTCGCCGTCGCCGACTCGCTCGACGCCGGGCTCACACGCGAAACCGCCTGGATCATCCGCCGCACCCGGATCGAGAGCGAGCGGCTCCCCCGCTTCGACGAGATGCTCGAGCTGCGCACATGGTGCAGCGGCATGGCGAAGTCGGCTGCCGAGCGCACCATCGAGATCCGCGGCGACAAGGGAGCGAAGCTCGACGCGACCGCGATCTGGGTTCATCTCGACCCGGTGCTGCGCCGCCCCGCCCGCCTGCCTGAGGAGTTCCACGCCGTCTACGGCGCCAGCGCCGCGGGCAACCGGGCCCGCAGCTCGCTGCGCCACGATGCCCGGCCGCCCGAGGACGCCGAGGTCCACGAGTGGCGGTTCGTCCGCGCCGACATCGACGTCGTCGGCCACGTCAACAACACGATGTACTGGCGGGCCGCTGAGCAGCTCCTCGACCTCGATGCCCTGGCCGACTCGCCGGGATCGCTGGAGGCGGAGTACCGGGGCGGCATCGGGGCCGGGCTCGCCGTTGTCCATCGCAGCGAAGGTCGGCTGTGGTTCTGCGACACCTCAGGGGAGGTCGCGGCGACCATCGCCGCTGAGACAACCGCGCCGGCTTAGGTCCTCCACACGAGGGGAACGCACGAAACGCGAAGGTGGTTCCACGCCCACTCCTTCGCGCCGTGCTGGCATCCCTCTGGCTGTCCCAGCGACCCCAAGGCCACCGGGAGGTCTGTGCTGGACGAGGTATTCCCGTCGGGGAGCCGTTGAAACAGGAGGGGCAGGAGAGGCGAAAGCGCGGGCGATCGAGCGGCGCTCAGCCCGCCGCGTCGACGTCGCCGTCCGATTCGCGCAAACGCTCGAGGGATGCTCGGAGGATCCGCGAGACCTGCATCTGGGAGACCCCCACCCGCTTGCCGATCTCCGACTGGGTGAGATCCTCGACGAAGCTCAGATGGAGCACCTCGCGATCGCGCTCGGAGAGCGCTTCGAGCCGCTGCTCGAGCATCACGTTGTACTCGACGTGCTCGAGGTGCTCGTCGTTCAGGCCCACCTGCTCGACGAGCGGCACCGCCCCCTCCTCGACCACCCTCGCGGAGGCCGGCGCATCCAGCGACGCGGGCCGGGCGGCCGTCGAAGCGGCCAAGGCCTCGTCGACCTCGACCGTCTTCATGTTGGTCGCCTCCGCCACCTCCTCGACGTCGGGCATGCGGCCCTTCTCGGTCGCCAGGTCGGCGATCGCGGCGCGGATCCGCGGCATCGCCTCCTTGAGGTCACGCGGCACGCGCATCGACCACGAGCGGTCCCGGAAGTGGCGCCGAAGCTCGCCGAGGATCGTCGGCGTCGCGTAGGCGCCGAAGCTGTTTGCCCGCTTGTCGTCGTAGCCGTCGATCGCCTTCAGGAGCCCCAGACGAGCGACCTGCTCGAGGTCCTCCATGCTCTCGCCGCGGTCGCGGTAGCGGGCGGCGAGGCCCGATGCCAGCGGCAGGAAGCGGGTCGCGAGCTCCTCCCGGGCGGCCTGATCGCGGGTCGTCGCGAAGCGGCGCAGAAGCTGCTCGTCCGACTCGAGGCCGATCTCAGGTTCGGCCGTTGAGCCTCCGTTGTCGTTCAACACGTCGCCTGAGGCTCGTCGGTTCCGGTCACATCGTTCAGATTACGCAATAGCCGCTATGGGCTCGCGCCGCGGACCGTGAACTCGACCCCCGCCACCCGCTCGTGCTCGCCGCTGGGCAGCGTCAGATACACGGCGCCGTCGCGCTCGAGCCGCTCGCGGGGCTCCATCAAAGCGACGCCGTGGAAGCGATCGTCGGCATCGAAGAGCCAGACGTGATTCTCGGGCGAGGGCTGGCGCCGGGCCGAGGGGCCGGCGTCGCGCTTCGCATAGATGACGTCGCTGGAGGCGTCGTAGGTGACGTACGTGAAGTTGTGCCGCCCGACCCGGAGCCCCATTTGCCTCGGCTGCCTCGGGTCCCTTGGCCGCCGGCTAGACGAGCACCGCGCGCCGCGGGTAGACGACGTCGGGGTCGGTCAGGACGTTGACCAGCGCGGGCTTGCCGGAGGCGAAGGCCCGCTCTAGCGCCGGGCGCAGCTCCTCGGGCTCGCGCACGAGCTCGCCGTGCCCACCGAGCGCCTCGACGACCTCCTCGTAGGGGGTCTCCGGCCGCAGCTCCGCGGCTATCGAGTAGCCGTAGAGGTACTCCATCGGGTGCTTCTCGAGCGCCCAGATCCCGTTGTTGCCCATGACGCCGACGATCGGCAGCCCATGGCGGACCATCGTGTCGAATTCGAGGCCGCTGAAGCCGAAGGCGCCGTCGCCGAGCAGCAGGCAGATCTGCTTGCCGGGGTTGGCGCAGGCGGCGCCGATCGCCTGCCCGGGCCCGGCGCCGAGGCACCCGAAGGGGCCGGGGTCCATCCACGTGCCGGGCTCGAACGTCTCGATCACGCGCCCCGCGTAGGAGACGAAGTCGCCGCCGTCGCCGATCACGATCGCGTCCCGGTCGAGCACCTGCCCGAGCTCCTCGTAGAGCCGCATCGGATGCAGCGGCCCTCGCGGATCGGCCCGGTCCTCGTTCTCCGCCTCGCGCTTCTCGGTCTCCTCGGCGCGCAGGCCGGCGATCCAGGCGGCCGATCCGCTACCGGGCTCCGAGGCCGCGAGCGCGCCCAGCGTCGACGCGACGTCGCCGACGAGATCGACGTCGGCGGCGCGGTTGCGCTCGAGGCGGTTGGGCTCCGCGTCGACGCGGATCAGCTTCGCGTCCTCCCCGATCGCTCCGCCGAAGCCGAGCCGGAAGTCCAGGGGAACACCGGCGACGATCGCGACGTCGGCGCCCTTGAGCGCCGATCCGCGCGTGCGGCTGAACGCGAGCTCGTGATCGGCCGGGATGCAGCCGCGCCCCATGCCGTTGAGGAAGACGGGGATGCGGTGCCGCTCGGCGAGCTCGAGGAGCTCCCTCTCCGCCCGCGCCCAGTAGAGGCCGGTCCCGGCCATGATCACCGGGCGCTCCGCTCCGGCGAGGAGCTCGGCCGCGCGCTCGATGCCGTCGGCCGGGGCGCCCGCGGCGGCCTCGGGAGCGGCCGGGATCTCGGCGTCGGCGTCCATGAAGACGATGTCGAGCGGGTAGTCGAGGAAGGTGGGGCCGGTCGGCGAAGCTCCGGCGGCGTCGAACGCGCGAACGGTCGCTTCGCCGATCAGGTTCGGCTCCTTGACGGTCTCGGCGGACTTCGTCAGCGGCGAGACGAACGGCAGGTGATCGATCTCCTGCAGGCTGCCCGAGCCCCAGCGCATCTCCGGGGCGCGGCCGCCGAGCACCACGATCGGCGTGCCGTTGGACTGGGCGCTCGCGAGTGCGCTCATCCCGTTGGTGACACCGGGTCCGGCGGTCAGCGCGCAGACCCCGGGTGTCCGCGTCGCCTTCGCCCAGCCCTCGGCTGCGAACGCGGCGGCCTGCTCGTGGCGGACGTCGATGACCGCGATGCCCTCCTCGCGACAGCCGTCGTACAGCGAGAAGAGATGGCCGCCGGAGAGGGTGAACAGGTGGGTGACGCCGCGCGCCTTCAGCGCCTTGGCGGCAAGCCGTCCCCCGTGCAGGGCGCCGGGGTTGGCGACGCCCTTCTTCGTCTCGGCCGGCTCAGTCCTCTCCTCGGTTGCCACGAACGCGAGCGTACACCGCTCGCATCGCTCCGACCGGATCGGGCAGGTCGGCGGGCTCAGCCGAGAGGGTGAACAGCTCGATCGGCCGTTCGAGACCACGCAGGTCGCGCTCACCGCGACGCTTCAGGTCGTAGTCGCCGCGGAGCGCTCCGCGGGTCGCCGCGGTCAGCAGGACGTCGTCCCCGGTCCGGCGCGTCTCGGTCTCGACCCGGGCGGCGACGTTGACCGTGTCGCCGATGACGCTGAAGTTGAGCCTGCCCGCGCCACCGATCGAGCCCGCGACCACCGGGCCCGTGTTGATCCCGATCCCCACCTCGAAGGGCCCGCCCTCGCCGAGCCCGTTGACCCGACGGTCGATCTCCATCGCCGCCCGCAACGCCCTGTCGGCGTGGTCGGGGAAGGTCTGCGGGGCACCGAAGACGGCCATCAGGCCATCGCCCTCGAACTTGTCCACATGCCCGCCCTCGGCGGCGATGATCGGGACGACGACCTCGAAGAGCACGTTGAGGCACCGCACGACCTCGTCGGCCTCGGCCCCCTCGGCGAAGGAGGTGAAGTCCTTGACATCGGTGAACAGGATCGACACCTCGACCTGCTCGCCACCCTCGCGGAAGCCGTCGCTGAGGATGTGCTCGGCGACCTCCTCGTCGAGGTAGGTCCCGAACGCCTGGCGGATCCGCTCGCGCTCACGGAGGCCACCGACCAGGTCGTTGAACGAGGCGGCGAGCTCGCCGATCTCGTCCCCGGTGGTGACCGGAACGGCGGCGTCGAGGTTGCCGTGCCGGACCTCGTCGGTGGCGCGCTGGAGATCTCTGATCGGCTGCATGACCGAGCGGGTCAGAAGCAGCGTCAGCTCCAGCGAGACCGTCGTCGCGACGCCGATCGCCGCCAGCACCGCGATCCCGAGGCTGTCGCCGCCGCTGAGGGCCGCGACCGTGAGCCCGGTGATGACGTTGATCATCGGGAGCACGGCCAGCAGCCGCCAGCGCAAAGGCAGCGCCACCGCCTCCCGCGCCAGCTCCGGCTTCACGGCCCGGTTCATGTCGATCAGGACCGGCCGCAGGCCGATCTCCAGGGTCAGGTGATGGAGGATCGCGCCGTAGCCGATCGCAACCATGCCGGCTGCCAGCAGCGGGAAGAAGCCGAGCCAGGAGATGTCGAAGATGGCGACGGCGGCCGCGGTGCAGGGCATCACGACGCCGACGAGCGGGATCAGCATCTCGTCACGCACCAGCGCCAGCGGCAGCCCGATGGCGGAGCTCCACGCACGCTCGGTGAAGTCCTCGTCGCGGCGGCCACCGATCCATTCGCTGATCACCGCGAGCCGGGGGAGGATCCGGTACATGCCGACGGCGATCGAGACCCCGGTCAGGAAGAGCGAGATCGCAAGCAGCAGCGCGAAGTCCTCGAGCGTGCCGTCGTAGTAGGAGGAGAGAAGCAGGACCGTTCCCGCGGTGACGAGGAACCCGGCCTGCAGCTCCAGTGTCACGAACGCCTTCGGGTATCTCGGGCCGAGCTTCCGGTAGAGCCACTCGAAAGGTGCCAACAGCACAGAACAATTGTTCCCTAACCGGGACCATCGCGTGTTCCCGCCTGCGGTGGGTGGATCCTGTACCCGATTCAAGTACGACGAGGACCGATCCGATTGTTCGACCGGATGCTCTACCTGCTGGACGAGACCCGTGAGCGCCTCGCGCTGGCGACCGACGAGACCCGCGACCGGCTCTCGCTGACCGCCGGCGAGACGCGCGAGCGCCTCGCCTACGCCGGCGAGGGTGCGCGCCTACGCGCCGAGGAGCTGATCGACGGCTCCCGCAGCCGGCTCGCGCTCGTCGTCGGGGCCCTGGCGATCGTCCTCGTCGCCGGCCTGCTCGCGATCGGCGGCTCCGGCGAGGACGCCCCTTCGAAGGCGGCAGCCGCCACCGCGGTGGCCTCCGCCCCCGTCGATGCGACCTTGGTCGAGGAGCGCGGCTTCACCCTCTCGATGCCGGCGGGCTGGAAGCGCACCGACGCCCCAGACGGCGCCGTCTTCGCCGCCGAGTCGCCCGAGGGCGCCGCTCAGACGACGCTCTGGGTCGAACGGGATCCCAACCTCGACTTCGATGGCTTCGTCAAGCAGTCCCTCGGTGGCCTGACGACCCTGGGCGACGATGCCCGCATCGTCGACCGCGTCGACGGACCGACGGTGGAGAGCAGCTCGGCGGAGCTGCGCGCCGACGTCGCGCTCGACGGCAAGCCCGCCGGCCCCTACCGCGTCAACCTGCGCGCCGCCGGCCCCTACCGCTACTACCTCGCCACCTCGATCCAGGCCGGCGCACCCGCCTCGCTGCTCGCGGACGCGGAGCTGATCGGCTCCAGCCTGCGCCCGGACGTGCGGGTCCGCGGCATCGACGCGTCCAAGTAGCGGGGGCCCCCGCGGCGACCCGGGCCCGCAGGACCCAGGCCACAGGGCGGCCCGGCCCCCCACCGGAGCCGCTAGAGCCAGTCCTCCTCCGAGAGGCTCGGCATCGCCCGCTCGTCGCGGATCACATGGGTGACGGCGTTGATCAGCGCCAGGTGCGTGAAGGCCTGCGGGAAGTTGCCGAGATGGCGGCCGGAGGCTGCGTCCAGCTCCTCGGCGTAGAGGCCGAGCGAGCTCGAGTCCTTGAGCAGGCGCTCGCAGAGCTCGCGGCCGCGCCGACGCTCGCCGATCTCGAGCAGCGCCGAGACGAGCCAGAAGCTGCAGATGAGGAACGTCCCCTCCTCGCCGTGGAGGCCGTCGTCGGTGCTCTCGGTGCGGTAGCGGAGGACGAGGCCGTTCTCGGTCAGATGCTCCTCGATCGCCAGCACGGTGTTTCGGACGCGCTCGTCTCCCTGCGGCAGGAAGCGGACCAGCGGGATCAGCAGGTTGGAGGCGTCGAGGCCGTCGCCGTCGTAGTGCTGGGTGAAGATCCCGCGGTCGTCGACGCCGTTGATGGTCACGTCCTCGTGGATCTCGTTGGCGATCAGGCGCCACTCGTCGGCCAGCCCCTCGTAGCCGCGGCGGGCTGCGAGGCGCGCGGCGCGGTCGAGAGCAACCCAGCACATGACCTTCGAGGCCACGTAGTGCTTCGGCTCGCCCCGCGTCTCCCAGATGCCCTGGTCAGGCTTGCGCCAGACCTCGGCGGCGCAGCGCGCCTGATCCTCGATCACGGACCACATCCGCGAGGAGTTGTGCCCGTACTCGCGCTGGTGCAGGTAGATGGAGTCGAGGACGGCGCCGTAGACGTCGTTCTGACGTTGGTCGAACGCGCCGTTGCCGACCCGGACGGGCTGGGCCCCCTGGTATCCGGTGAGGTGGTCGAGCGTCTCCTCGGGCAGCTCCCGCTCGCCGCCGATCCCGTACATGATCTGCAGGCCGCCCTTCTCGTTGCGCTCCACGTCGGCGACGAACTGGATGAAGTCGTCGGCCTCCCAGTTGAGCCCGAGCGCATGCAGCGCCTGCAGCGTGAAGGTGGCGTCGCGCATCCACGTGTAGCGGTAGTCCCAGTTGCGCTCCCCGCCCGGCGTCTCCGGCAGCGAGGTCGTCAGCGCGGCGACCATCGCACCCGTCGGCATGTAGGTGAGGCCCTTCAGCACCAGGGCCGAGCGCTGCAGGTGCTCGCGCCAGCGATGGTCGGGGAAGTCGCCGGAGGCGAGCCAGGTGCGCCAGAAGCGCGAGGTGGTGTCGAGCTGCTGCTCGGCCTCCTCGAAGCTCGAGGGACCGTCGAGGCGCGAGGACCACGACAGCGCGAAGAAGCAGCCCTCGCCGGCCTCGAGACGGTGGCGGGCGCGAGCGGTGCCGCCCTCGATGCCGAGGTTGACGTCCGAGTGCAGGCGCAGCGTCGTCTCGCCGTCGGTGGCGTCGGCGATGCCCTGCTCGGGACCGGGGCGACTCCAGCTTCCGGGCCTGCGCCCGTAGCCGAACACGGGCTCGCAGACCTGCTCGATCTGAACCGAGCCGTGCACGCAGCGGGCGGTGCGGACGAGGACGTGGTGGGCGTCGTAGTCGGAGGGCGGGCGCGTATGCGCGGACTTCTTGGTCGACTCGCGGGCGCGCCACTGGCCGACGATCAGCGCGTCGCGGACGATCATCCAGCCGGTCGGGGTCATCCACGTCGTCTCGACGATGTTGGTGCCGGGCTCGTAGCGGCGGCCGACCGGCTTTCCCATGTTGGAGGGACCGAAGCGCCAGCCGCCGGCGGAGCGATCGAGGACCGCGGCGAAGACGCTCGGGGAGTCGAAGCGCGGCGGGCAGAGCCACTCGACGGTCCCGTCGGGAGCGACGAGGGCGCCGGTGTGGCAATCGGAGAGGAAGGAGTAGTCGGCGATGGCCGGGAACGGCGAGGAGGGCATCCGCCGCTCCAGGAACGGGGTCGGCTCGGCGATCTTGTCCGGGTCCATGCCCCCGGCCCGCTGCGGGCCGGTGCCGCCGCTCGGAGTCGAGTAGCGGATCCGCTCCTCGTCGATCATGTCTCGCTGACTGGGTTCCATCACGAAGCCGAACGGCTCCCGCCGCCGGTGCGATCGGGATCGGTCCCACCGGCCTGAGCCTTGAGCGAAGTTAGCGATCTCCCAATCGCGAGCAGGGGTAGCCCGGCGGGGTGGCGCCTAAGCTGCAGCGAAGATGAGGATCTCGGTGCAGGGAAGGACCGTTCGCGCGGACGGGCTCGCAGCGCTGCTGATGGCGCTGCTGAGCACCCTCGCCCTCGCGCTCCCGGCCACGGCGAGCGCGGATGAGCGCCCGAACTTCCTCCACATCCTCACCGACGATCAGACGATCGACAGCCTCCGCTACATGGAGCGCACCGAGCAGCTCCTCGGCGCCGAGGGGACCACTTTCACCGATTACAACGTCACCCAGCCGCTCTGCTGCCCCTCGCGCGCCACCTTCCTCACCGGCCAGTACCCGCACAACCACGGAGTCCTCGACAACCTCCCGCCCTATGGATACGGGGCGATGGACTTCAGCCGCACCCTGTACACGGCGATGCACGACGCCGGCTACCGGACCGGCTGGATCGGCAAGGTCCTGAACGGCGCAGGCGACGAGGGCCTGGTGCCCGAGCCCGGCTTCGACGAATGGCTCGTGCCCCTTCGCAACAGCGAGCACGACATGTTCAACTACGCGCTCAGCGATAACGGCACCGAGGTCGACGTCAGCGGCACCTTCCAGACCGACGTCTACGCGCAGCGCGCGGCCCAGTTCCTGGCTGCGGCGGGCTCTCAGCCCTTCATGCTCACCGTGGCGCCGTTCAATCCGCATTGGACCTACTGCGCGGACGGCAGCAAGGGCGTCGGCAGCCCCGGGCGCTGCCCACCGCAGCCCGCCCTGCAGGATCTCGGGACGTTCGCCGGGACACGCTTTCCGTTCGGCCAGGACTTCAACGGGACCCGTGCCGACCGGGCCGAGACCAACCTCTACTGGCAGCGGGAGCTCGAGTCGCTGCAGTCGGTCGACCGCATGGTCGCGGCGCTGGTCGAGCAGCTGCGAGCCCAGGGCGAGCTCGACAACACCTACGTGATCTTCCAGTCCGACAACGGGATGCTGCACGGTGAGCACGGCATCTTCGACAAGAACGTCGCCTGGGATCGCTCGGTCCGGGTGCCGCTCGTCATCCGCGGTCCCGGCTTCGCGGCGGGTGCGACCCGCAAGGACCTGACCGCGAACGTCGATGTCCCGGCCACGATCCTCAGCGCGGCCCAAGTCACCCCGCCGCTGCCGCTCGACGGCTGGTCCCTGCTCGGCGAGCACCGCCGTCGCGTGCTCCTCCTCGAGCGCCCCTACGGCAGCAACTCGCGCCTGCAGCAGCCGTGGCGGCAGATCAAGACGGCGAAGGGCTGGACGTACTGGCGCGACCTGCTGACCCGGCGGCGCCATCTCTACGACCTCAACCGCGACCCGTGGCAGGTCCATAACCGCGTCCGCCGCAAGCCGGACCTGGCCCGGCGCCTGCAGCGCCGGCTGAGCCGAATCGCGGACTGCTCCGCGCGCTGTCCCTGAACTCGCGAAACGGGTGCGCCCCGGCCCGCTTCGCGCTAGTTTGAGCGCGTGCCCCGGATCGCCCGAAAGCCCCTGCTCGTCCTCACCATCCTCGCCGCTGCGCTGATCGCACCCGCGACCGCCTCCGCCACCGACTGCGGCATCCCCGGCTCGGCCGACGCCTCCTTCACCAACACCGCGCTCGAGGTCCAGGGCGATGTCGCCGCCTCGCGCGCCGGCGGCTACCTGCAGATCCCCTTCGACGTCCCGGCCGGGACCACCGCGATCCGCGTCCGCTACTCCTACGACCAGCCCGGCGGCGGCTGCGGCGGCTCACCCAACACGCTCGACATGGGCGTCTACGACCCGCGCGACCCGGGCGAGACGGTCTTCGGGGCCGATGAGAGCCGCGGCTGGAGCGGCAGCGCGGTCAAGGATCTCGCGATCGCGCAGAACGGCTTCTCGCCGGAGGCCGTCTACAACGCGAGCAACGCCGCCCGCAAGGCCTTCGTCCACGGGTACACGACTCGCGCTTACCGGCCCGGCGCGATCGCCGCCGGGACCTGGGCCGTCGAGCTCGGGCTCGCCTATATCGACCCCTCCGACACCGACGGGATCCACTACCACGTGCGGGTCGAGACCTCGACGGACACGGACTGGTCGAACGACCCCTACGCCCCCAGTGGATACTCGGACGCCCCCGCGTCCACCTCCGCCGGCTGGTACGCGGGCGACCTGCACGTGCACGGGGAGCAGGAGCCCGGCAACGCACCCGTCACGCAGACGCTGAATCGCGCATTCGACGCGCCCTCCGCGGGCGGATCGGGACTCGACTTCGTGACCCTCGTCGATCACAACAACCAGGTCCAGCACGACAACCTCGCCAGCTACCAGGCGGCCCACCCCGGCAAGCTCGTGATCCCCGGCACGGAGATGACCACCTACGAGGGTCACTTCAACAACCAGGGGAAGGCGCCATTTGTCGACTTCCGCACCGGCGCGATCCTGCAGCCGACGGGCTCACCGCCCTACACGACGCTCGCCGACGGTGACATCGGCCAGGTGCGCGGCACCGTGCCCCCCTCCCAGATCTTCGGCGAGATCCAGGCGAACGGGAACTGGACGCAGATAAACCACCCCTCGATCTTCAAGTCGGCCCCCTCGGTCTGCCGCGGTTGCGCGTGGAGCTACTCCGACGCGGACACCGACTTCTCGCGCGTGGACGCGATCGAGGTTCAGACTGGCCCCGAGGGAATTCCGACCACGGCCCCAACGGCCCCGAACCCCTTCACGCCCGATGCCATCGCCTACTACGAGCACGCGCTCGACACCGGGGCGCACATCGCCGCCGTCGGCTCGAGCGACGATCACCAGGGCGGCGGCGCGACGGGTCCCTTCGACTCCCCGGTCGGCAGCGCGACGACCATGGTCTACGCCAAGGAGCTCTCCGAGCAGGGGATCACCGACGCGGTCAAGGGCGATCACACCTACGTGAAGCTGTTCGGCAACGACGGCCCCGCGATCTCGCTCGAGGCCGACGTGCCGGGCGAGCCGACGGCGATCATCGGCGACAGCGTCACCGGGCCGTCGGTGAAGCTGACCGCGACGGTCACCGGCGCCTCCGCGAGCGGCCGGACGGGCTCCTGGTCGCTGCTGCTGCTCCGTGACGGGCAGACCGTGCAGACCTGGCCCTTCTCCGGGGACGGCACCACCCAGACCTTCGAGGTCTCCGACGGCGGCCGCTACGCGCTCGAGGTGACGCGCAACAGCGGCGACGTCGACTACATCGAGGACTACTCGAGCCCGGTCTGGTTCACCCCGGGTCCCCCGACGTTCAAGCTCGGCAAGGCGAAGGCGAACAAGAAGAAGGGGACCGGGAAGCTCAAGGTCAGCGTCGGCAATCCCGGCAAGCTCCTGCTCACGGGCAAGTCGCTCGCGAAGAGCTCGAAGTCCGTCGCCGGCTCCGGCACCTACAAGCTGAAGCTGAAGCCGAAGGGCAAGCTCAAGAAGAAGCTGAAGAAGAAGGGCAAGGCGAAGGTCAAGGTGAAGGTCGCGTTCACGCCCGACGGTGGCGAGCAGACGACCTTGA
The DNA here is from genome assembly GCA_020636895.1 of Thermoleophilales bacterium. Lineage (GTDB taxonomy): Bacteria > Actinomycetota > Thermoleophilia > Solirubrobacterales > 70-9 > RHKX01. The sequence goes on from JACJWZ010000002.1 coordinate 169,964, forward strand.
CCAAGAAGGTCAAGCTCTTACGCAAGTAGCTCGCCCTCCCTGCCGGGGTGGCGGAACTGGCATACGCGGCCGACTTAAAATCGGCTGCCCGCGAGGGCTTGTGGGTTCGAATCCCACCCCCGGCACTTCTGGCGTTCGCGGCTGCTTCGGCGGCGCAAGCGACGCATATTTAGGCAGCTAGCGGGCAACATTTAGGAAAGCGCAACTAATGCCCCTTTACGGTGTCTGGCAGAGAGAGGGGATCGAACCATGGAAGCTTCCGCACTTACACGCGCCTCACGGGGCGGGCTGCTCGCCCGGCGCTCGCCGCTACTGCGCTTCGAGCCCGATGACCGGCTCGTCAAGCTGATCCGGGCCGGTCACGACGGCGCGTTCGAGGCGCTCTTCAACCGCTACCACTCGCGGCTGCTCGCGTTCTGCACCTCCATGCTGAAGAGCCGCCAGGACGCCGAGGACGTCCTCCAGGAGGTCTTCGCCAACGCCCACGCGGCGATGCTCAACGACGACCGGCCGATCAACGTCCGCCCGTGGCTCTACCGGATCGCCCGCAACCGCTGCCTGAACCACCTGCGCAAGCCGGTTCCCGAGGGTCAGGACAGCATGGACATCCACCCACACCAGGGCGGCACCACGACCGCCGAGGAGGTCCAGAACCGCGAGGACCTGCGCGAGGTGCTCGCCGACGTCCGCACCCTTCCCGAGACGCAGCGCACGGCGTTGCTGTTGCGCGAGATCGACCAGCTCTCCTACGAGGAGATCGCGGTCGCGATGGACACCACCGTGCCCTCGATCAAGTCGCTGCTGGTGCGCGCGCGGATCGGCCTCGCTGAGTCGAGCAAGGCCCGCATGCTGACCTGCGGCGAGGTCCAGGTCGAGCTCGCCGAGGCTGCCGAGGGTGTCGCCAAGGCGTCCGGCCCGGCTCGCAAGCACGTCCGCACCTGCGACGACTGCCGTGAGTTCCGCAACCAGCTTCGCGCCGATCGCAAGGCGCTGGCCGCGCTCTTCCCGTTCGGCCCGATCGCTCTGATCAAGGGCGGCTTCCTCGCCAAGCTGTTCGGTGGCGGCAGCGCTGCCGGCACCTCGGGCGCCGCCGCCTCCGGGGGCGCTGCAGCCACCGGCGCCGCCGCAACGGGCGGCGCGGGTGCGGTCGGCGCCGCCAGTGCCGCCGTGCCGCCGGTCCGCCGGTGCCGCCGGTGCGGTCGGCGGTGCCGCGGGCGCAGCGAGCGCCGGAGGCTTCGGCGGCGGCATGGGCGTCCTAGGCTCAGCGCTGGGCGTCAAGGCCGCGGCCGGCGTCGCCACCGCCGCGCTGATCACCGCCGGCGCGGTCGAGGTTCGCAACCTCGGCAGCCGCGACGCGGAGACGCCGGTGCATCGCGAGAACGTCCCGGCGCTCACCCAGGCCCACACGGGCGACCACCACAACGCCCGCCGCAACTCCCTACCTGAGTTCACCCAGGCGACGGACACCGAGGTGAACGCCGGCAACGACCGCGTGCTCACCGAGGAGCCCGCCCAGAGCGTCCCCGCGGAGGAGACCGGGCAGCCCGGCACCGCCGCCACGAACGACGACGACGGCGCGGCGGCCACCGACCCGAGCGCGCCCGAGGACGGCGCCGAGATCGGCGGCGTCGGCGAGGTCCCCACCGCTCAGGATCCCAACGAGGGCCAGGACACGGGGAGCTCCCCCGAGGTCCCGGACGTGCCGACCACCGCGGCCCCGACGGAGCCTCCGGCGACCACGACCCCGACCACGCCCCCACCGACGGAGCTTCCGCCCCCGGTCGTGGTCGACCCGGTCCCCGTGACCCCCGCGCCCCCCGCGCCTCCCGCGCCTCCGGTCACGACGCCGGACCCCGTACCCGCCACCTGAGCAGGCGAGCGGCGGGGACCCGATCCGCCGCCCTCCCGAGCGAAGCGAGGCGAGACGAGGCGCTATGGCGTACCGGGTTCCTGCCGCCCGCCGCCGCGAAAGAGCCCTGGAACGAACGCAACGACAATTGCTCTTGGCCCTCAACATCCGTTGAGGTTCCCCCAGGCGCGCCTAAGGTCCAGCCCCCAGAGGCCGATCGGGGCCTCGTGAGGGTTCACTACGACACCATCGGTGAGACCGGACCGAGGCATTTCATCGGCGGCCTGATCCGCTTCGACGCCCAGCGTCGTCGCGTCTGGGTCGGCGACCAGCGCCTCCACCACGGCCTCACCGGAGCGCTGCTCGCCGGGATGGGAATGGCCGGCTTCGCAGCGCACCGTCTCACTGCCCGAGGCGGGGTCGAATGGGCCTTGTTCGGATCGGTCCTGATGGCGCACGATTGGCACGATCGCTCGCTCTGGTTTCGGCGAGGCGCCCAAGAGGACTGGGATTGACCCGTCGCCCGGTGTCGCTCCCGAGGGGGCGCACCGGCGACGGGTCAGACATCTTGGATCGACCAAGGAGGCCCACCGAACCGGCACAAGCTGGGACGGTGGGCCTCTAACTTGCGCGGGGTGCCGCGTCTGCGCTCGCTGATCACCCTCCCCCTCGTCCTGCTCGTGGCCTTCGCCGCTCCGGCGCAGGCGACCGCCGCCGGGGAACCGCCGAACGTCATCGTCGTCGTCACCGACGACCAATCGGTGAGCGCCTTCAATCCCGCCGTGATGCCGATCACCAGCCGGCTTGTCGCGGATCGGGGAGCCAACTTCATCGGCGCGGCCAACGCGACGCCGCTCTGCTGCCCGTCGCGCGCGTCGTTCCTCAGCGGGCAGTTCGGCCACAACGACGGCGTCCTTTGGAACGCGCCGGGCTATCGCGCCCTGCGCGAGAAGAGCAACACGCTGCCGGTTTGGCTGAAGCGCGCGGGGTACGTCACCGCGCACGTCGGCAAGTACCTGAACGCCTACGTCTACGCCCAGGACGACCCCGGCAACGTCGCCCCAGGGTGGATGCAGTGGCACACCTTCGTCGATCCGAACAGCTACTACGCGGCGCCGTTCGCCGAGAACGGCGACTTCGGGCATACGGGGACGCGCTCTCGGGACTACACGACCTCCGTCATCAACCGGACGGCGACCCGCATGGTCCGCCGCTACGCGCCGCGGAAGCGGCCGCTGTTCATGGTCGTCGACCAGTTCGCGCCCCACCGCTCGGGCGGGCCCTCCCTCGTCGATCGCTGCGCCGCCCCCGGCCCTGAGCCCGCGCTTGCCGACGCAGGCGCGTTCGCCGACGCGGTCCTTCCTCGCCCGCCCTCCTTCGACGAACCAGACGTCACCGACAAGCCCTCCTTCATCCGCGCCCGCCCCCAGCTCGATGCGCCGCATCTGGCTGCCCTCGAACGCACCTACCGCTGCACGCTCGCCGCTCTGCAGTCGGTGGACCGGGGCGTCGGGGAGATCTGGGACGCCCTCGGGAAGGCGGGTGAGCGGCGCAACACCGCCCTCATCTTCACCTCGGACAACGGCCTCTACTTCGGTGAGCACCGGCTCTCCTTCGAGAAGATCGTGCCCTACCGGGAATCCCTGGATGTGCCGCTCGCGATGCGCCTCCCGGCGAGCGCGAGGCCGCGGCCCAAGCGTGGGATCGTCGTTCCCGATCTCGTCGCCAACGTCGATCTGACCGCGACGATCCTCGACCTCGCCGGTGCCGATCCCTGCCGGAAACGGGGCGACTGCCGCACGCTCGACGGGCGCTCGCTCCTCGGCCTCGCCGCGGGGCGCACCCGCGGCTGGCCCGACGATCGCGCGCTCCCCCTCGAGCTCGATACCGGCGGCCGCAGAGCGGACGCCTACTCGAGCTGCACTTACCAGGGGATGCGCTCAGCCGACGAGATCTTCCTCCACCACACCGCGGTGGCGGACGGCGACGGCGAGTGCGGGCCCGCGGACGAGACCGAGCGCTATGACCTCACCACGGACCCCTACCAACTGCAGAACCTGGCGTTCTCTCCCACGAACCCAGCGGCGGAGGCTCTGCTCCGAGCCAAGCTGGAGCAGCGCGCCGACTCCCTGAGCCGCTGCGCCGGAATCAAGGGTCGCGACCACCGGACGGGCGACCGCCCCTTCTGCGAGTAGCCCTCTCCCTCACCGAAGAGCTGCAATCGGAAGGCGGACGGCGGGGAGCCGGATCCGCCGCCCTCCCGAGCGAAGCGAGGCGCTAACGCGGATGCGGCTCCCCGCCGCCCGCCGCCAACTCCTCGGCCAACGCCCACCCCACCGCAACGCCGACCATCATCCCGATCCGCGTCTCCTCCGCCAGCAGCGTCGCCAGCGCCGTCGCCCGCTCCTCCCGGTCGGCGAGACCGGCGACCCGCTCGACCTCGGCGCGGTGAGAGTCCTCGAACCAGCCGCCCGAGGCGAGCGCCTCCGCGAGCACCATCTGCAGCGCCGGTGCCGCTCCCGCGACGGCGGCCTCCGCTGCATGCAGCCGGCCTCCCTCGCGGAGCCGCTCGATCGCGGCGGCGAGGGCCGCCTCGTCGTGGGGGACCTCCGGCATCAGCCGGGTCCAGGATCGGCGCGGCGGGCCGCCAGCGATCCCATCCCAAGCCCGACGAGGCCGCCGACGAGCCCGGCGATCGGGTCCGCCGTGATCTCGACGAGGGGGAGCAGGAGCAGGACGGCGGCGACCACGGAGACGCCGATCACGTCGAGCGGCTCGCTGAAGTGCGTCTTCGCCTCGGCGCCCCACAGCATCAGCCAGGCGCCGAGCAGCCCGAGGGCGACGCCGTTGCCGCCGGCGGCGATGAGGGAGTCGGTCAGCCCCGCGGAGTCCGCGGCTCCCGCCGCGAGCATCCCGAGCGTCCCCGTCGCGAGGATCAGGGTCCCCGTCGCGAGCGAGCCGAGCCGGCGCTCCACCGAGGCGCCGAAGACGCCGATCGCGAGGGCGACGACGAGGAAGTAGCCGATGTCGTCGTAAACGAAGGGTGCGGTCACGTAGCGCCAGAGATCGGAGCCGACCGGGCCGACGATCGCGCCGAGCTCGTAGATGTTGAGCGGCACGGAGCGGCCGAGCACGATCAGGACGGCCCCGATCAGGATCGTCGCTGCGGTCGCGAGCGGGCGCGCGTCGAGGTCGACGGTGCGTATCGAGCGCTCGGTGCGCCTCCGCCGGCGGCGGTCGCGGCGGCTCTCCTGGACGCGGATCTCGTCGCCCTCGCGCTCCAGCTTCGGAGCCCGCTTGCGCAGCCGCTGCCCGCAATACGGGCACTCGGTGACGTACGGGCTCACCTCGGAGCCGCAGCTCTTGCAGACGACGCTCAGCTCCGGTGCCGGCACGCCTACGAGGATAGCCCGGCCCTCGCGACGCGAGGCGAGCCGCCGTCAGGCCGGTTCCGGGGCGGTCAGCGCGACGACCGCCTCGACCAGGCCGCGAAGGTCCTCGCCGCCGCGGCTCTCGACCCAGTCGATCTGCCGGCGCGACCCGGTCCCCGTGGCGAGGATCTCGTGGACGCGCCCGAGCTCGGCCGTGCAGCCGAGCTCGGCCGCGCTCGGCGCGATCTCCCTCAGCAGACGCTCCGCCATCTCGACGGCGGGCACGTGCCGCTCGAGACGGAAGTCGACGAGCTCGCCCTCCATGCCCCGGATGCAGGCTCGGACCTTGTTGTCGTCGACGAGCTCCCAGAGCTGCTCGACGAGCGGCTCACCGGCGTCGAAGAGCATCGCGTAGCGGTGCGCCAGCGAGACGGTCAGGGCCGCGTAGGCAGCGGTGTCCTCGAGCCGGGTCGCCTGATCGAAGATCCTCACCTCGACCGTCCCGAGCCGCGGGTGCGGACGCACGTCCCACCACAGGTAGGTGTAGTCGTCGATCGCGCCGGAACGGACCATCTGCTCGATCCGCGCCGAGTAGATCTCCCAGCTCCCGTAGTGCGGCGGGATGCCGACCCGGGGAAATGCCCTGAACACCGGGGTCCTCGACGAGTGCAGGTTGGTCCGGCGCCCCTCCCAATAAGGGGAGTTGGACGACAACGCGAGCAGCAGCGGTAGGTGACGGCGGATCCCGTCGGCGACGTAGATCGCCCGCTCAGGGTCGTCGATCCCGACGTGGACGTGGGTCCCGAAGATCAGCTCCCGGGAGGCGATGAAGCCGAGGTCGGCCATCAGGTCTACGTAGCGCTCGCGCTCGACGATGCTCTGGTCGTCGCAGAGGGCGAACGGATGAGTCCCCGCGGCGCCGACGAGCATCCCGTTGGAAGCGGCGATATCGCAGACGAGGCGGCGCATCGCGCCCAGCTCCTCGGCGGCCTCCGTGACGGTGGTGCACGGCGAGGTGGCCACCTCGAGCACCGACTGGAACAACTCCGGCTTCACGTACTCGGCGCGATCGGGCGGAACGTCGGGGAGGATCGACTCGATCCCGTCGGTGAGGTCGAGCGTCTCGGGGTCGAGGAGCATCAGCTCCTCCTCGATGCCGACCGTGAACCGGCTGTGGTTGAAGTTGTGGTCGAGCACTGGTTACCCGGGAGGCGGCGTCGAGGCGACTCTACCCCGCGGCGCCGATGATCACACGTGGATTTCGCACCTATACTGGCCTTCGCCGCGTCCCCCACGCACTCCGGGCGGACCAATCGGCCCGAAAACGTGAATCTGAACCTGAACCTCTAGGAGGGTCCCCGTGGAAGTCAAGAGCATCACCGAGCAGAAGTCCCTTCTGGCGGGACTGCCGGCCGGCAAGCGCGCCCGCCTGCACCGCATGCTGTTCGAGTTCGGTCCCGGCAACGGGACCCTGATGCTGCTGCCGATCGATCAGGGGATCGAGCACGGCCCCCGCGACTTCTTCCCGAACCCCGCCTCCAAGGACCCCGACTACCAGTTCCGCCTCGCGGCCGAGGCCGGTTACTCGGCGCTCGCGTGCCAGATCGGGATGGCCACGAAGTACTTCCCCGACTACGCCGGCGCCGTGCCGCTGATCCTCAAGGTCAACGGCAAGACCGACATCCCGCCCTCGAACCGGGCGCTGTCGACGCTCAACGCCTCCGTCGAGGACGCCGTGCGCCTCGGTGCCGACGCGGTCGGCTACACGCTCTACGTCGGCTCCCCCCGCCAGGACGAGGACCTGCTGCAGCTCAAGAGCGTCCGCGAGGACTGCGACCGCTATGGCATGCCGTTGATCGTCTGGTCCTACCCGCGCGGCGAGGCGGTCGAGGGCAAGGGCGGCCAGAGCTCCTTCTACGCGATCGACTACGCGGCTCGGATGGCGATGGAGATGGGCGCCGACGTCGTCAAGATCAACATGCCGAAGGTCGATCCCGACAAGGACAAGGACTCCCCCGCCCCCTACAACGAGGGCGGCTTCACCCAGGAGCATGCGATCACGCAGTGCGTCGAGTCCGCCGGTCGCTCCCTGGTGGTCCTCTCCGGTGGCTCCAAGATCGACGACGACAAGCTCCTCGAGCAGACCCGCTTCATCATGGAGGCGGGCGGCTCCGGCGTCATCTACGGCCGCAACGTCTGGCAGCGCGAGTGGAACGAGGCGCTGGAGATCGTCGCTCAGATCAAGGAGACGATCATCTCGGGCGTCACCCGCACCCCGTAGGGCCGAGCCGAACCGACGAGGGCGGCTCGTGGGCGGCCGGGGCGTCGGCGCCGGCAGCGTCGCGGTGCTCGTGGTCCTGGTCCTGGTGCTGCTCCTCGGCGGGCGGATGGACCCGGGCGACGATGGCGGCGACGGGGGCGCGGGGCCGTCGGGCGGCAGATCCCGGGCCGAAGTCGAACGGGTCGTCGACGGCGACACGATCGAGGTCGACCTCGACGGCCACGAGGAGGACGTCCGCTACATCGGGATCGACACCCCGGAATCGGTGAAGCCCGACTCGCCGGTCGAGTGCTTCGGCCCCGAGGCCTCCGAGCGCAACCACGAGCTGGTCGACGGGCGCAGCGTGGAGCTCGTCTTCGACCGCGAGCGCAGGGACGTCTACGGACGCCTGCTCGCCTACGTCTACGTCGGCGACGACCTCGTCAACGCCGAGCTCCTCAGGGGCGGCTACGCGCGCACGCTCGAGATCGAGCCGAACACGGCCCACGCCGAGCAGTTCAGCTCGATTGAGTCGGAGGCCGCGGAGGCGGGACGCGGCCTGTGGAGCGCCTGCTGAGCCAGCGCCGTCGCCTCCCGCCCGGCCGCGAATTGTTGGCATCTCGTAACAATTGGCCCACCGGCGGGTAACATGCCCCCGGATGGCAGCCGACCCGGCAATGCAGCCTGCGGGACGAATCGACCGCAGCATCGACGACTTCGAAGAGGAGTTCGCCCGCGAATCGCGCATCGAGGCGCAGCGACGCCGCGACCTGCGCGTGCGCGCGGCCAATCGCTCGCGAGCACGCAACATCGTCAAGGGCGAGCAGCGCGGCCGCGTCCGCTTCGGCGTCCTCTTCCTCTGCCTCACCGCGACGGTCGTGATCGTCGTCGCGGTGATGTTCGAGACGCTCGCCTGGCTCGTCGGCGGCTGAGCGCGCCCCCCAGCCCCTCTCGCCGGAGGAGAGCTTCGCGTTGGGATCCTGAGCTCAGCGAAGCAGCTAGTCCGCCGAGCCGGCGGAGCCGTCGGCCGCGGCGCTCGGCGCGGCGCCGTCCGTCGCGGGACCGCCGCCGTCCCTCGCCTCGTAGACCTCCTTGCGGAAGACGGCGATGTCGCGGGGCGCGTCGATCCCGATCCGCACCTTGTCACCGGAGACCGAGAGGATCGAGACCTCGATCCCGTCACCGATCATGATGCTCTGGTTGGTCTTCCGTGTGAGTACGAGCAAGCTCCCCTGACCTCCTGAGGCTGAAGTCGACGGTTGCGCGTTGGAGCGGAGGGGCCAGGGGGCACGGACCGCTCAGCGCGCGCGCACCCTACCGGAGCCCGCTCCCCGCGTCCACCTGTCGGCCGCTGGTAGAGTCGCGCCTTCCCAATGGCAGGTAAGCCCCTTCGATCGCAGCTCAACCAGATTCGCGCGTGGGTCCGCGAAGGGCGCACCGATGCCTGGATCGCCCACCAGCTGGAGATCTCGGCCTCCGAGCTGCGCGAGTTCCGCCGCCGGCACGACCTGACCCCCGACTCCGAGCCCGACACCTCCGACGATCTCCGCGACGAGATCGAGGCTGAGGTCGAAGCCGCGACGCGCGCCGCCGAGGAGGAGGCTGCGGCCGCCGCCGAGGAGGAGGACGGTGAAGACGCCGACGAAGGCGAGGACGACGACGGTGAGGAGCGCCCCCGTCGGCGCCGGCGCCGGCGAGGTGGCCGTGGCCGCCGCCGCAGTGCCCCCGCCATCGAGGCGAGCTTCGACCACGGCGAGGACGAGGGTTACGGGCTCTGGTTCGATCCCTCCATCAAGGACAACCCCGTCTACGCGGAGAACTGGGCCGGCCATCGTCCCGTCAAGGTGACGGTCGAGGCCGACCAGATCGTCATCCGCAAGGCCTGACGGCCACGCGTTCTTCGAGCCCGGCGCGGCCGGGCTCCCGGCACACGGTTTCACCGACCCGCCGCGCCCCCGACTCGCTTCGCACTAGACCGGGCGCTTCCAGAGGTCGGCGCCGCCGCGTTGCAGCGAGCCGAGGACGGCCTCGAGGGTGTGCAGGTCGAAGGGCTCGGCGACGCCGTCGTTGACGAGCTTCTTGCCGATCTGATCGCGCTCGGCGATCGTGCCGGCGGCGAACAGGAAGGCGCCGATGCGCGCGTCCCGGCGCCGGTCGCCACGACGGCTGCGCTCGTAGTCGTCGGGGACGCCGGGGGCGCCGCCGCCGACGGCGATTCGCCGCAGGATGTCGACGACCAGCGCGTTCGCCTCGGCTGAGCGGTTGCCGTTGCCGCCCCCGTCCCCATCCCCTTGGCCCGAGTTGAGCAGCGGCCGCGCCGCCCTCGTCGGCGGCATGCCGCGGACGACGACCCGGCGCACCACCTTGCGCTCGCGGGGCGAGAGCGAGTCGAGGCCCACGGCGGGCTCGAAGCCGTGGCCGCGGTCGCGCAGGCCCTTGACCATCGCCCACAGCGGCGCCCGGTGCTCCTTCGGGATCGCCCCGAAGGCCACGCAGAGCAGGCACCAGACGCCGATCGCGACGAAGCCCGCGAGGATCTCGAGGATCCACATGCCGGGATCGATCAGCGCGTGGGCCCAGCCGACGACGACCGCGGCCACGGTGGCGACGATCATCGAGCGCCACGGCAGTCGGATCGGGCTGCGCCCGCGCTGCGATTTGACGAAGACGAAGACGGTCGGCGGCAGGAACGCCCCCATCATCGCCAGCGGCGTCCCCTTGACGCCCCACTCCGGGATCAGCAGCAGCGAGAGCCCGATGAACAGGAACATCGCGCAGATCGCGCCGATGATGAACGGGACGCGCTTGTCGCCGTACTTCACCGACTTGTTGGTCATCCGGTAGACGGTCGGGGCGACGAGGCCGCCGGCGACCAGCGGTATCAGCGGTGCAGCGCCGGCGTAGGCCGGCGGCGCCACGCGGACCATCACGGTGGCCATCACGGCGGTCGCCAGCATCGTCCCGGCGAGCATGATCCAGAAGTAGCCGAACTGGGTGCCGCGGGCGGTCCCGACGCCGTACTCCTTCTCGACCGCTTGGAACATCGGCGTCTTCTGCAGCGGCCGCAGCGCCTTGCGGAAGCCACCGGGGAGGACCGCGACGAGGAAGGCCGCCTTCGAGGCGAGGTGGTAGGTGCCGAGTTGGGAGTGGTCGACGAACTTCGAGAGCAGGTAGATGTCGGCGTAGCCGACGACCCACATCGAGAGCACCAGCGGCACCCGGATCGCTCCCTTGCGGTAGATCGCGGCCGCCTCGTGGATGTCCCAGGTCGGGCTCCAGCTCCCCCGGAGGATGAACAGCGACATCAGCGTGCCCAGGACCATGCCGAGCGCGTGGCCGGCGATCGCGCCCTTGATACCGAGACCCGCGACCAGCAGCGTGACGACCGCGGCGAGGGTGAAGATCGGCTTCGCGGTCTCGACGGCGATGTAGGCGTAGGGGCGACGCTCGATCCAGATCGCGATGGACGCGAGGCGGTAGAGGGCCCCCGCCCCTCCGGCGAGCGCCGCGTACACGATCAGGTTCGGGTCGGCGCCACCGCCGAGGAGCCCGTTGGCGATCTGGTCGGCGAAGACGATCGAGAGCGCGGTGCCGATCAGGGAGACGACGGTGATCGTGATCAGGCCGGTGCCGAAGCTGTGGCGCGGATCGGAGGAGAGCTCCTCGTCCTCGTCGTCATCGTCGTCCTCCTCGTCGTCACCCCCGCCGAAGGTGCGCTTCAGCGTCCCCTGCTTGCTCGCGAGCGTGAACACCAGCGTGAGCAGGCCCGAGTAGAACATCAGCAAGCCGAGTTGCCCGAACTCCGCCGGCTTGGAGAAGTTGGCGATGACGATCGTCGAGGCGAACGTGATGATGTTCGCGGCGACCATCCCGAGCCCGTGGATGCCCGAATAGCGGAGCACGGCCGAGCCTAGGGCCGCGCCTGTGCCCCCGCCCTTGTCCGGCCGGCGCGAGGCGGCGGTGCGGTGCTCGCGCCCCTTCCCTTTGCCCCCTCCCCCCTTCCGGTTCCTGTTGCGGCCCGCCCCGCCGGGGCCGTCCCCGGGGCTCAAACCGACCAGTGCGCGAAGTCGCGCCCGGTCAGCGCCCGCAGTTTCTCCGCATCCTCGTGGAGCACCTCGAGGACCTCCTCCCCGAGCGCCGCCTTGACGTCGGCGACCGCGGGCTTGTCGATCGGCTTCGAGAGCGGCAGCGCGACGTCCATCGCGAGCCACGCACGGCGCGGCACCCGCCGGCCCATCCTGCTGCGGCTGGCCCGCTGCACCCGCATGCCGAGCCTGGTCGCGCGCTTCTTCTTCGAGGTCGAGTGCCTGACCTGCTCGAACTTCGGGTGCTCGAAGGAGGCATCGACCCCCGCGAACTCGAAGACCCGGCGCAGGGTCGGCATGCGCTCGTCGCGCAGGTCCCGGTTGTCGAGGACGAGGATCTGCTCCCGCGGGAAGTGCTCGAGGAACCGCTGCAGCTGCATGAAGTAACGGCTGCGCGAGACGTAGGACGTGTTGGGATGCAGGAGGGTCTTGGCCAGGTCGCCCTTCTCGCGCCGCTTGGCGTAGTTGTGGACCCAGTGCGCAGTGATCCTGTCGATCGGATCGCGGACGATGTAGACGAGCCTCGCCTCGGGTACGACCTCGGCCATGCGCTCGGGGACGCCGAGGTGCTGGGGGTAGGCGGTGTAGTTGGGCGAGGCCTCGCCCCGGCAGCGGGCGCTGGGGTCGAAATGGCGTGAGTACCAATCGAGGCCGCGCGGGAAGTTGCGCTCGGCGATGAAGAAGTTGAGCTCCTTGGGGTCCGACATCGAGACCTCGGGGTGCAGGCTCAGGTAGTAGTGGAGGCCGCTCGTGCCGCACTTCTGCGCGCCGATGACGATCAGGTTCGGCAGCGTCAGACCGCGCGCCTCCGCGTTCGGGCGCGCCTCGGGAGCTGACTCGCCGGCCCCGCCGGCGACGCCCGATTCAGTCGGGGCCGGAGCCTCCATAGGCGCCCGTGAGGGTACCGCAGGCCGATTCTCCGCCATCAGGATGTCGTCCCCTCCCCGTCGCCGAGAAGCTCGGGGCCGAGCAGCCCGATCGACCTCACCCGCAACGGTTTGCGCCCACGCAGCAGCAGGGCGGCCCGCTCGCGGATCCGCTCGATCGACCGCTCGTGCAGCCGCCCGTCGGGAAGCTCGAGCAGCTCGAAGCCGACCCCGAGGCCGCGCAGGGTCGCGAAGTCCAGGGAATCGGTGAGGACGAGGACGCGGCTCGGATCCTCGCCGCCGATCGCCGCCGCGAGCCGCTCGGCGAGCGCAACGGGCGGAACCCGGAGGGCGAGCACGACGAGGCGTGGCGCGCGCCGCTCGGGATGCCTGGCGAGGTCGCGCGCGCCGAGCGCCAGCACCAGCGGCAGGGTCGGTCCGATGGCGTGGCTCGAGAGCCGCAGCCAGCGGTTGAAGGGACCGCGCCTGCGCACCGAGGGCGCGGCGGAGCTCCCAGCCGCGACCCCGGTGACGATGCCGGCCGCCGCCCAGGCGCCGTTCTCGGAGAAGGCCCGCTCGCAGCCGGCCGCGAGCGCGGCGGCCCGTCCCGGGTCGCAGAGCTCCTCGACGCGCTCGCCGAGCTCCCTGTCCCCCGCCCCGTTGGCCGCCAGCGCCACGCCCTCGGCGGCGGCCCAGCGGGCCCGCGCGAACTGATCGTCGGTGTTGCGCTCCATCGGCACGAACAGGGTCGGGACGCCGAAGGCGATGAGCTCGTGGAATCCGTTGTAGCCGGCGGCCGAGACGGCGAGGTCGAAGGCGTTGAAGTAGCGGCTCATCGGGAAGGTCGAGCGCAGATGGACGACACCGTCGGGCACCTGCATCCCGGGTGCGAGGCTCGACTGCAGCGCCGCCACCTGAACGTCGGGCTGCGCCGCGAGCGCCTCGAGCGTGCGCGCGACCGCGGCATCGAGCAGGCCTCCCTGCCCGAGGGTGACGAGCGCGGTGCGGCGGTCCGGATCGAGCCCGAGTTCGGCCGCGGCTTCCGCGCGCCCGAGCAGCTCCTCGCGATCGAGGAAGACGATCGGCGGCACGCGGACGGCGCCGGCCCGGAACTGGGTGGTCGGCCCGCGGTCGCTTCGTGAGGCGAGCTCCCCGGGCTCGAGGACCGCGTCGAAGGCGCCCTGGCGCTGCAGCGGCGCCCGGCTCGACCCGGCCCTCCACATCGGCCGCCGGCACCAGACCGAGGGCGGCGCGCCGCGGCGGCTGAGCACGTGCGTGACGGCCCGGTAGGGATGGACCCCGTCGAAGACGACGACGTCGGGGGCGTAGTCGGCGACGACCTCGGCGAAGACGTCGCGGAGGCGCAGGTTCCAGGCGCGGTCGGTGCCGGAGGCCTGGCGCCGGTACGAGGACAGGTAGCCGACGTCGAAGCCGGCTCCCCTGACCACGGGGGCGGCCTGAGAGAGCGTGAACAGCTTCACCTCCGCTGCCGCCGGGAGCCTGCGGGCGATCGCCATCGCCCGGTTGAGGTGGCCGAGCCCGGTGCCGTTGCTCGTCGCGAAGAGGACGCGTGGCCCGGCGCTCATGCGTGCACACCAGCAGCTTCGCGATCGAGCACCGCCCGCAGGCTCGGGGCCGCGTGGTTGCCCTCGCGCTCGAGCGCCGCGACGGTGCGCTCGTAGCGCTTCTGCACCAGCAGCCGCGAGGGTGCGTGGAGGCCCTGCCGCCAGCGCCCGACGTGAGCGTTCGCAGGAGTCATCTCACGCTCGAAGAACTCGTGCACGACCGGTTCGTCCTCGACGCCGAGGAAGTCGAGCAGCTCGGCGTAGACGCTCTCGCGGTCGGGGCCGACGAGCTCGTCGAGCATGACGACGCGGAAGCGGTCGGCGGGCACCTCGAAGCGGGCGCCGTCCTCGCTGCCGTGGATGCCGCGCTCGATCGCCCGCAGGCGGTCGGCCCACCAACCGATGGCGGCGCCGGTCTTGCGCGGGCCCCAAGTCTTGCCGGTGACCGACGAGGCCGAATCGCGGCCGTCTCTCAGGGCGTGGACGATCCTCGCCTCGGGGAAGAGCCGCATGATCGTCTGCGCCTCGCGGACGTTGTGGGACGACATCTCGACGAGGCCCGGCTTGCCGCGGCGCTCGGCGACGCCCGCCAGGAGCTCCAGGTAGAGGTCCCTGCAGGCCTGCAGCGGATCGTCCCCGTACGCGGCCTCGAAGCGGTCGAGCGCCGCATCGAGCTCGCCGCGGCGCAGCAGGTTGTAGAGCCCGCGCGGCTGCCCGTCGACCCTGACCCTGTGCCACCAGAAGCTGCGCACCTTCTCGAGGTAGGTGCGCAGGGTGATCCGCCCCTCGAGCAGGTCCGGCATCCCGCGCTTGTTGCAGTGGAAGCGGGCCTCGATGGGGACGTCGGCGAAACGCGAGTGGTGACCGAGCAGGCGCGCCGTCGCGTGGGTTCCCGAGCGGCCGGTGCCGCCGATGAAGATCAGGTCTGCCGGGTCGATGCTCAAGCGGCGGGGGCGTGCTCGTACGCGCGGCGCAGCTGCGGCGCGCAGTGGAACCCTTCCCGTTCGAGCCGCTCCAAGGTCCGCTCGTAGTCGCGGACGAGCGACCGCTGAGCGTCCTCGCTGAGCCCCTGGCGCCAGCGCTCCTTGTGCGCGTTGGTCGCGCTCATCTCCTCGTCGAAGAAGGCGCGCATCGCCGGCTCGTCCTCGATCTCGAGGAAGTCGAGGAGCCCGGCGTAGACCGTCTCGCGGTCGCCGGCCACGATCTCGTCGAGGCTCACGGTGTGCAGCTTCCCGGGCGGCAGCTCGCGGACGCCGGCTTCGATCTTGCGCAGGCGGCCCTCCCACCAGCGCAGCCCCTCCGAGCCATCGCGCGGGTGGCTGCGCTTCTGGCGCTTGGAGACCTTGGAGGAGCCGGCGTCGCGCCCGTCGCGGACCGTGTGCAGGATCTTCGCCTCGGGGAAGAGCCGGACGAGCGTCGGGCTCTCCGCGACGGTGAAGCAGCTCATCTCGATCAGGCCCGGCTTGCCGGCCTCCTCGGCGATCGGCCACAGCAGGTCCAGGAAGAGGTTGCGGCAGGCGAGGTCGAGGTCCACGCTCTGGGTACGCTCGAACTCGGCGACGGCGGCGTCGAAGCGGTCACGCTCGACGACCTTGTGCAGGCCGCGGACCTTGCGCCCGAAGGCGATCCGGCGCGCCAGCACGGGAGCCACCTCGCCGGCGCGGATGCGCTTCCACCAGAAGCGCTCGAGCTTGCGCACGAACTGATCCGCCGAGACCTCGCCCGCAAGCAGGTCGGGGAAGCCCTGCGGGTTGACGTGGAAACGCGCCTCGATCGGCACCCTCGCGTAGCGCGAGTGGTTGGCGAGAAGCTGCGAGAAGACGTGGGTGCCGGAGCGGCCGGTGCCACCGATGAAGAGGAGCTGCGGGTGCTCCGGGCGCTCGAACTCGATCGCGGCGGTCATCGGGCGCTTCGCTCCCGGGTCCGGCGCAGCAGGGCGGCGCCGTGGACTCCGTCGCGCTCGAGGCCTTCGAGGATGCGCTCGTAGCGCTCGTCGACCTCGGCCTGGCGGTGCGCGGGTACGGCATCGCGCCAGCGCTCGGTGTGGGCATTGCGGACCTTCACCCGGCCCTTGAAGTAGTCGAGCATGTCGCGCTCCGCCGGCAGGCCGGCGAAACGGCGCAACTCGGAGTACGTGCGGCGGCGGCCGTCATCGCTGACGAGATCGTCGAGGCTGACCGCGTGCACTCGATCGGCACCGACCGCGCGCACGCCGGAGTCGATGCGGCGGATCCTCCCCTCCCACCACTCGAGGCCCTGGTCCATCGTCCGCGGGTAGGCGAGCCAGCGGGCCTGCCCGACGCGGGATGCGGCGACGTCGCGGCCGTCGCGGACGACGTGGACGAAGCGCGCCTCAGGGAACAGCTCGCCCAGCGTCCCGGCCTCCGCGACGGTGTCGCAGCTCTGCTCGATCAGCCCCGACTTCGACCACTCCGTCGCGAGCGGCCACAGCAGATCGAAGAAGAGCTGACGCAGCGCGGCCTCGGGCTCGGTGCCGAAGCGCCGCAGAAAGGACTTGCTGGCGGCGTCGAGACGAGCCTTCGGGACGTAGCGGTGGATGCCGCGGAAGGTGAAGCGCCTCGCCTCGAAGTTGCGCCACCAGTGGTGGCGGAGGCGGTAGATGAAGAGCTCCGGCCCTGTGCGGCCGGCGAGCACGTCGGGGTAGCCGCCTGGGTCGGTGTGGAAGCGGGCCTCGTTAGGGACCTTGCGGTAGCTCGAATGGTTGCCGAGGATCTTGGAGACCACGTGGGTGCCGGAGCGGCCGGTGCCACCGACGAACAGGATCGGCACGGGCTCCGGCGAATCGGCTTTGAGCCCGGCGGTCGGCGGGGCCTCGGTTTCGAGTCCAGTGGTCATGAGTGTGTGGCTGCGGGAGCTGAAGGTGGACGCTACCCGTCGCCGACGGGTGCGCGGGGCCACCCGCGGGCGCCCGATTCTAGAGGTTCGGTGCGGCTACTTGAGGCCGTCGACGACGAAGGCCTGCTCGCCCGGGCCGACCAGGCCGAGCTTGCGCGCCTCGGTGGTCTCCGCGGCGGGCTGCCGCAGCGTCGCCGCCTGGCGGACCAGCGTCTCGTTCTCGGCCTTGAGCTCGCCCAGCCGGGTCTGTGCGTCCTTGGACTCCCGCCAGGTCGAGAACAGGTTGATCGCGGGTGAGACGTAGCTGAGCCCGACCGCGATCAGGACGAGGACGAGGGCCACGCGGCCGATGCGGTCCCAGCGAACCCCCGTCAGGCGGCTGGAGCGGCGCGGCGCGACGCGAGCGCGGTAGCGGGGTCGTGCCGTTGCGGTGGCCATCGGGGCCCGCTTCGACGCCGGTGATCCGACCCCTCCCAGCCCCCCGCAAGTGGTGTTGCACACCGACCCCCTAGCCCCGTCCGGCGACGTCGCGCGTAGTGTTGGCCCATGGCCGATCCGGCGCAGGGAGGGAGCGGCGAGCTGCGGCCGCAGGCCTACCGCGACGAGCGGCCTGCCGAGGCGATGGATGCCGTCCACGAGTACGCCCGCACGCACGAGCCCGGCTGGACCTACCCGGCCGTCCGGGTCGTCATGGGCCCGCCCGCCCTGCTCCTCTACCGAGTCCGCGCCTGCGGCCTCGAGAACGTGCCCGCCGGGGGACCGATGATCCTCGCGCCGAACCACTTCTCGAACTTCGACCACTTCTTCGTCGGCGTGCGGCTGCGGCGCGAGATCCGGTTCATGGCCAAGTCCCAGCTCTTCGGCCCCGGGAGGAACCGCGCGCTCGACTACCTGTTCCGCAACGCGGGACATTTCCCGGTGCGGCGGGGCTACGACGACCAGGAGGCGTTCGTCACCGCCGCCTCGATCCTCGAACGAGGAGGCTGCGTGGGCATCTACGCGGAGGGCGGGCGCTCGCGCAGCGGCGAGCTCGGAGAGCCGCGCCGCGGGGTCGGCCGGATCGCGCTCGAGTCAGGCGCGCCCGTCGTCCCGGCCGCGATCCACGGCTCCGCCGAAGTGCGCGGCTGGCGCAGCGGCCGCTTCCCGCGGATCAGCGTCGCCTACGGCGAGCCGCTCACGTTCCCGGTCGAGCTGGACGCCTCACGCGATCGCCAGCAGCAGGTGGCCGAGGAGATCTTCGACCGCGTGCGGGCGCTCTACGGCGAGCTCGGAGCTTGAGCCGGGAGACCGCGGCGGGCCTGCCCCACATCGGCAGCCGAGCGGCCTTGCCGCCACGACAGCTCGCAGCCTTTCGTATTTCTCGCCGAGTGGTTCAACCTGGCGACCACACCGCCAGGTGGTGCCACTCGACGATAAGTGAGCCCAACCTGGCGCCGCACCCTCAGGCCAAGGGGCGGCGCGGGGGAAGGACTAACGCCCCGCGAAAGCGGCGACGCCCGGGAACGTGGCCGCCGAACCCAGCTCCTCCTCGATCCGCAGCAGCTGGTTGTACTTGGCGACGCGATCGGAGCGGCTCGGAGCGCCGGTCTTGATCTGGCCGCAGCCGGTTGCGACGGCGAGGTCGGCGATCGTCGTGTCCTCGGTCTCGCCCGAGCGGTGCGACATGACCGCGGTGTAGCCGGCGGCGCGGGCCATACGGACCGCCTCGAACGTCTCGCTGAGCGTCCCGATCTGGTTGACCTTGACCAGGATCGAGTTGGCGACGCCCGTATCGATGCCGCGCTTCAGGCGCTCCGGGTTGGTGACGAAGAGGTCGTCGCCGACGAGCTGACAGCGGTCGCCGAGCGCATCGGTGAGGTGCTTCCAGCCCTCCCAGTCCTCCTCGTCCATGCCGTCCTCGATCGAGAGGATCGGGAAGCGATCGACGGCGTCGGCCCAGTAGGAGGCCAGCTCCGAGGCGGACAGCTCGCGCCCCTCGTGGGTGAGCTCGTAGGAGCCCTCCGAGTAGATCTCGCTGGTGGCCGGGTCGAGGGCGATGTAGACGTCCTCACCGGCCTTGTAGCCCGCCGCCTCGATGCCCTCGACGAGGAGGTCGAGGGCGGCGCCGTTGGAAGGCAGGTCGGGGGCGAACCCGCCCTCGTCGCCGACGGCGGTGTTCAGACCGCGCTCCTTGAGCCGGCCCTTGAGCGCGTGGAAGACCTCGGTGCCGACCCGCAGGCAGTCGCCGAAGCTCGCGGCGCCGGCGGGCACGATCATGAACTCCTGGAAGTCGACGGAGTTGTCGGCGTGGGCGCCTCCGTTGACCACGTTCATCATGGGCACCGGCAGGACCGTCGGCTCGGAGCCGTCGTAAAGGGATGCTGCGTAGCGGTACAGCGGGGCCCCGGTGGCGGCGGCGGTGGCCTTCGCCGCGGCGAGCGAGACGCCGAGGATCGCGTTGGCGCCGAGCCGCGACTTGTTGGGCGTCCCGTCGAGATCGATCAGCGCCGCGTCCAGCGCCGCCTGGTCGGCGGCATCGGCCCCGGCGAGAGCCGCTGCGATCTCGCCGTTGACGTTGGCGACGGCGTTGGTGACGCCCTTGCCGAGCCAGGCGTCCCCGCCGTCACGCAGCTCCGTCGCCTCGAACTCGCCGGTCGAGGCTCCCGAGGGAACGGCAGCGCGGCCACGCGCACCTCCCTCCAGCCCGACATCGACCTCGACGGTCGGGTTGCCGCGCGAATCGAGGACCTGACGGGCGTGGATGCTTGTGATGCTGGTGCTTGAAGTGCTCATGGGGTCGCGGAGTCAATCACGACTCGGCGACGGTCGCCCGGAAGCGCTCCGCCGCCGCCCGCAACGCCAGCTCGGGATCGCTGCGCAGGCGGCGCGCGACGTCCACCGTCGCGAACAGAAGCTCTCCGACGGCCGCGTCGACCTCGTCTCGCAGACCGGTCTCGTCCTCGGGTCCCGCCTGCGCGCCGGCGGCCTCGAGCTCGCCGAGCCGGCTGGCGAGCTCGGCGATCTCGGCCAGCGTGGCAGCGCCGTCTGCGGAGCCGACGAGCCCGAGGTCGGCGCCCTCGGGCGCCCGCGAGAGCGCCCGCCGCTGCAGCTTGCGGGCGTGCAGCAGCGCCGGCAGGTTCTCGGGGACGTCGGCGAAGAGGCCGTCGCGGCCTTCCTGCTCACGCTTGATCCGATCCCAGTTGCCGAGGACCTCGCGGGCGTCCTTCGCCTCGGCGTCGCCGAAGACGTGCGGGTGGCGCCGGATCAGCTTCGTGCGCGTGCCGTCGGCGACTTCCGCGAGGGTGCCGGCGCCGCGCTCCTCGAGCAGCAGGGACAGGAAGTGGACCTGGAAGAGGACGTCGCCGAGCTCGTCGAGAAGCTTGGCGTCGTCACCCGAGCTCGCGGCGTCGGCGAGCTCGTAGGACTCCTCGACCGTGTGCGGGACGATCGAGCGCTCGTCCTGGACCCGGTCCCAGGGGCACTCGCGCCGCAGGCGGCGGGTGATCTCGTCGAGCCTGGCGACGGCCTCGCCGCCCGGGCGGGCGCGCTCGGCGTCGGCGTCCCCCACTACGGGGTCGTCGTCGGCGGCGTCGTCGTCCCGGTGGTGCCGGCCGCGCCGCTCGGGATCGTCGTCGCGCCGGCAGGCAGGGCGGAGGTGTCGTCCGCCGGGAGCTGGACGCCCGCGCCGGGACCCTGCGGAAGGTCGCCCTGCGTCGGCTGGTAGCCGCTCGGGAAGCTCAACGGGATCTCGGAGGTGCCGGGCTCGATCGGCTGGGTCGACTGCACCGGAGGCGGCACCGGCTCACCCTCGGCGGGCTCGGTCTCGGGCGCCACGTAGCCGGCGCAGAACTCCGAGTCGGCGGCGGAGGTGCAGTAGGTGCGCGCGGTCCACTTCTCGAAGAAGCTCTTCTGGAAGTCGTAGAAGACCTGCTGCTGGCGGTTGTTGACGATCGACGCGGTGATCTGCTGCTTGAGCTGGTCGTCCAGCGGCTGCGTCTTGCCCGGGGTGTCCTTCGTCACCTGCAGCAGCAGGAAGCCGCGGTCACCGGTGTCGATCGGGCCCACGAGCTCCTTCACGGGAGCGTCGAAGATCTGGTCCTCGTAGGGCGAAGGCGTCGCCGACCCCTGCTCGACGGGCTGCGGAAGCTGGCCGCCGTTGGCGTTCGAGGTCTGATCCTGCGAGTACTTCTTGGCGACCTTCGTCCAGGTGTCGTCGGAGAGGTCGCCCTTCTCGAGCTCCGCCTTCGCGGCGTTGATCTTGTCCTCTGAGGTGTTGAGGATGATGCGCGCGGTGCGGGTCGGCGGGGTCGTGAACCCGCCCTCGGCGACCGTCTTGTCCTTCGCCGTGTCGTAGTAAGCCTGGACGTCGTGGTCGCTCACCCCGTAGTGGTCGGCGAGCTTCTGCGTCTGCTCCTCGGGGGTCAGCTGCGCCAGATCGTCGGGCAGCGACTGCGACCCCGGAGCGGCCTCGGCCAGGAGCTTGTCCTGCAGGAGCTGGTCGCGGATCCCGTCGAGGACCTCCTGCTCGGTCAGATCCTGCTGCTTGAGGATCTTCTCGAGGTCCTTCTGGTTCTTGATCCCGGCCTGCTTCTTCTGCGCCTCGTACTCGTCCTGGACGTCGGAGTCGTCGACGGTGATGCCGCGCTCCTCGGCCTCACCGCGGACCCAGATCGGCAGCACGAGGCCCTGCATCACCTGACCGACGAGCTGCGCGTACTGGTCGTCGTTCGGATCCGGCACCTGCTGCAGGCCGAGCGACTGCGCGCCCTGCTTCATCGCCGCGTCGAAGTCGTCCTGGCTGATGGTGCCGTTGTCGACCCCGTCGACGATGGCGACGTCGCCGCTCGGGACGGCGGGGTCGCTGAAGCCTGTCGTGGTCGCCGTGACCACGAGCGCGACGATGATCGCGATCGCAAACGCGACGGCGACCCGGACCTTGGTTCGGCGGGATGCATTCCTCACGGTCGCGGAACTCTAGCGATGCGGCGGCGGCTGCTCCGCCGCTTCGGCGCTCACGCCGCCTCGGCGGCTTCGGCCCGGCTCAGCGCGACCGCTTCGGTGAGGCGCGAGAGCTCGGCGACTCGCTCCGCCTCGGGCTCGTTCGGGCCGGGGATCCGCAACGTCAGGCTGCCGTCGCGGGAGCTGAATACGGCCTCGGGAACCCGCTCTCGCAGTCGAGCCACGCGCTCGGAGTCGAGCTCGAGAGGCTCGGCGAGCACGCGCGTCCCACGCAGCGAGAGGCTGCGGGCTCCCTCGCGCCCAAGCTCGATCCGGGCGCGCTGGATGGCGAGCAGGCACTCGACGGCCTCGGGCGGTGGGCCGAAGCGGTCGCGGAGCTCGTCGAGCAGCGCCCGCAGCTCACCCGGGGCGCGCGCCGCGGCGATCCGGCGGTGGATGTCGATCTTGGCCGCCTCGTAGGGCACGTAGGAGGACGGCACGTAGGCGGAGACATCGACGTCCACCCGCACCTCGGCCTCGCCGCCCGGCTCTCCCCCGTCATCGGCGGCGCGGAGCTCCTCGACCGCCTGATCGAGCATCTCGACGTAGAGCTCGAAGCCGATGGCGGCGACGTGGCCGGACTGCTCGGCGCCGAGCAGGTCGCCGGCACCGCGCAGCTCGAGATCGCGCATCGCGATTCGGAAGCCGGAGCCGAGCTCGGTGTGATCTGCGAGGGAGGCGAGGCGGGCGGCCGCGTCCCTGGTGATCCCCTCCTCGGAGGGGTAGAGCATGTAGGCGTAGGCGCGCTCGCGAGAGCGGCCGACCCTGCCTCTGATCTGGTAGGCCTGCGCGAGCCCGAGTTGGTCCGCGCGCTCGACGACGAGCGTGTTCGCGGCGGGCACGTCGAGGCCGGATTCGATGATCGTCGTCGCTACCAGCACGTCGGCCTCGCCGCGCAGGAACGAGAGCATCGTGCTCTCGAGCTCACCCTCGTCCAGCTGGCCGTGGGCCTCGAGGAACTTCGCACCGGGGACGAGCGCGCGCAGCCGCTCGGCGGTGTCGTGGAGCGTCTCGATCCGGTTGTGCAGGAAGAAGACCTGCCCGTCGCGGGCGACCTCGCGCTTGATCGCACCGGCGACGAGCTCCTCCTCGTAGGGGCCGATGTAGGTGCGGACGGGGCGGCGGCCCTCCGGCGGCGTCTCGATCACGGAGATGTCGCGGAGTCCTGCGAGGCTCATCTGCATCGTCCGCGGAATCGGCGTCGCCGACATCGAGAGCACGTCCACTCTGAGCTTGAGTTGTCTGAGCAGCTCCTTCTGCTTGACGCCGAAGCGCTGCTCCTCGTCGATCACGAGCAGCCCGAGATCCTCGGCGCGGACGTCGCGGGAGAGGAGGCGGTGGGTGCCGATGAGGATGTCCAGAGAGCCGTCGGCGAAGTCCGCCAGCGCCTGCTTCGTCTCGGCCGGCTTGCGGAGCCGCGAGATCATCTCGATCTTGTAGGGGAAGTCGCGCATGCGCTCGGTGAACGTCCCGAGGTGCTGCTGGGCGAGGATCGTCGTCGGCACCAGGACCATCACCTGCTTGGAGTCGGCGAGCGCCTTCTGGGCGGCGCGGATCGCGACCTCGGTCTTGCCGTAGCCGACGTCGCCGCAGATCAGCCGGTCCATGGGGCGCTCCGACTCCATGTCGGCCTTGACGGCCTCGATCGCGTCGAGCTGGTCGGCCGTCTCCTTGTAGGGGAACGAGCGCTCGAGCTGGAGTTGCCACTCGCCGTCGGGTGAGAACTGGTGCCCCTTGCGCGCCTGCCGCTCCGCGTAGAGGTTGATGAGCTCGCCCGCCATCTCCCGCGCGGCGCGGCGGGCCTTCGTCTTCATCTGCTGCCAGCGCTTGCCGCCGAGCTTCGACAGCTCGGGATGCTCGCCGCCGCCGACGTAGCGGGTGATCTTGGCGAGCTGCTCGGCAGGGACGAGGACCTTGTCGCCGTCGCGGTACTCGAGCTCGAGGTAGTCGCGGGTGATGCCGGCGACGGTGCGGGTGTCGAAGCCGGCGAAACGGGCGACGCCGTGGTCCTCGTGGACGACGTGCTCGCCGGCGGTGAGGTCGCCGAGTGAGGCGAGGCGGCCACCGGAGGGCGCGGGCGCGGCGGCGCGGCGCCGGTGCACGAGGCGCCGGAAGGGGATCACCGCGAGCTTCAGGGCCGGGGAGATGAAGCCGTCGTTGACCGCGGCCTCGGCGAAGAGGACCCCGGGGGCCACGGGGGTGGTGCCGGCGAGCATCGGCGGGGTCAGGCGCTCGAGGGCGTAGCGGGCGCGCTCGGCCTCCCCGGTGCTCTCGAAGGCGACGACGGTCACGTAGCCGGAGCGGACGTGCTTCTCGAGCTCGGGCTCCGCCTCGACGAGGCTGCGGGCGGCGGAGACGGGCACGGAGCCGCGGAGGCCGCCCCTGTCCCCGTCGGGGTCCTCGGCATCCTCTCCGGTCCCGCGCAGCTCGAGCACGGCGCGCTCGGCGAGCGGCCCCTCGACCTCGACGTAGAGCCGGGCGACGTCCTCGTCGTGGATCGCGGCGCGGACGTCGGTGCCGTGATCGGCGAGCGCGGGGCCGATCTCCTCGGCGGCGGCGACCACGATCGCAGTGCGCTCGTCGATCAGGTCGAGGAACGCGCCGAAGCGGTCCGTGGGCAGGAGCTCGGCGAGCGGCCGCCCCTCCTCCTCGCCGTCCTCGGTTGCGTCGGCGAGCGCCTCCTCGGCGAGGATCCGGTGGTCGGGGTCGATCTCGGCCGCGGGATCGAGCTCGATCCGCTCGGCGTCGGCGAGCGAGCGCTGGGTGAAGGTCGAGAAGTAGCGGATCGACTCGATCTCGTCCCCGAAGAGCTCGATCCGCGCGGCGCGGTCCTCGGTCGAGCCGAAGACGTCGAGAATGCCGCCGCGGACCGCGAACTGGCCGCGGTCGGTGACCTGCTCGCAGCGCTCGTAGCCACACCCCGCGAGGAGCTCGGCGACGTCGCCGAGGTCGACCTCCTCGCCGACGGTGAGGGAGAAGCCGGCTGGCCGCAGCGAGGCGTCGGGGACCGCCTCGGCGAGGGCGACGGCGCTGACGACGACGACCGGCGCGCCGCCGTCGGCCTCCTCCCCGCGCGCGAGCGCGTCGAGGGCGGCGATCCTAAGGCCGACGAGGTGCGGCGGCGGGGCGAGATGGGACTCATAGCCCGTTCCCCGCGACGGGTAGAGGCGGACGCGGCGGGGGGCGAGGTAGGCGCCGAGCTCTGTCGCGAGGTCGCGGGCGGAGCGGTCGTCGGCGGCGACGCAGAGCAACGGCCGCCCGGCGAGGCCGGGGTCGGACTCGGCGAGCGCGGCGAGGACGTAGGGCCGGACGGCGGCCGAGGCGCGGGCCGTCGCCGGAGCGCCGGGGGCGGCAGCGCCTGCCTCGACGGCGAGCCCTGCGAAGGGTGCGCTCTCGGGCGCGAGATCGAGGAGGGCGCGCAGGCCACTCGGAGTGGTCGTCTCGGTGCTCACGCCGCTACTTGTACAGAGGCCGCCGCGGAGACCGGCCGGCGGCGGGCGGACGTGTCACCGAGAAACGGTGAATGGGTCCACTTCCGGGTGACAGGTGCCCGGCGGATAGGTACCCGAGGAGGTCTGAGGCCAACTTCCGCAGGAGCTCCGTTCTCCCCCAGGAGCTCAGTCCCGGTAGCCAAGCCCCTTGCCCTCGGCCTGCCACGCGACCTGGCCCTCACCCTCCGACTTCGAGCGGCCCTCGATGTCGTCCCACTCGTGGAGCATGCGCTTGATCCGGGCGACCGACTCCGGCGGGTGCGCCGCGACCTGGCCGGCGAGCTGCAACGCCGCCTCCTCGGTGCGGGGAGCTGAGACCACCTTGTGGACGAGGCCCCAGCGGTGCGCCTCGTCGACCGCGATCTCCTTCGAGGTGATGAGCAGGTACTTGGCGACCGAGAGGCCGCAGAGGGTGACGAGGCGTGCGGGCCCGACGGGGACGCCGAGGCCGGCGCCGGGGAAGCGCAGGCGCAGGTTCGAGCCGCCGACGCGGAGGTCGCAGGCGACCGCGATCTCGGCCCCGCCGCCGACGACGGCGCCGTGGCAGACGGCGACGGTCGGCTTCGGGAAGCCGACGAGATCGTCGTAGAGGTCGGCGAAGAGCTGCATGCGGCGGACCGCGCCTTCGCGATCGAGGTCCTCGCGGACGTCGGCACCGGCGCTGAGGCCCATGTGGTCGGTGGAGGAGACGACGAGGACGCGCGCGTTCTCGTCCTCGCGGGCGGCGGCGACGTGGCCGAGCAGCTCCTCGAGCATCGCGGTGTTGATCGCGTTGCGGGAGTCGGGGCGGTCGAGCTGCAGCAGCGCGATCCCGTTGTCGTCGACGTCGTAGTTGGTCAGCAGGTCACTCATCCGAGTCGTCTTCTCCTTCTTCGCTCAGGCGATCGACAAGTCTCTCCGTCTCGCGGGCGGCGTCCTCGATCAGACCGCGAACGGCATCCTGGCCCTCGTTGAAGCGGCCGAGGACCCAGGCGGAGACGATCTCGGGATCGGTGGAGTCGGGGCGGTCGACGCCGACGCGCACGCGCCAGAAGTCGCGGCTTCCGAGCCCGCGGTCGAGGCTCTTGAGGCCGTTGTGGCCGGCGACTCCGCCGCCCAGCTTGGTGCGGATCTCGCCGAACGGGATGTCGATCTCGTCGTGGATCGCGATCACCCGATCGAGCTCGACCCCGAGGGATCCGCGGGCGGGGCCGGCCGAGTTGCCGGACTCGTTCATGTACGTCTGTGGGAGCAGGATCGCGACTCGCGGGCCGCCGGGCCGGATCCGGCCTTCCGCGATCAGGCCGCCGAAGCGCTTGCGGGCACGGGGAAGCTCCCACGTGCAGCTGAGCGCGTCGGCGACGTCGAAGCCGATGTTGTGGCGGGTGCCCGCATAGCGGTTCCCGGGGTTGCCGAGTCCGACGATGAGGAAGTCGGCGGAGCCGGAGGAGCTGCCGGATCGGCCGCCGGACCGACGGCCGAAGGGTGCCACGGGGCCTTAGCCCTCGTCGCCGGAGTCGTCCCCGTCGCCGGAGTCGCCGTCGCCGGAGCCCTCGCCCTCGGATTCGCCCTCTGCCTCGGCCTCGCCGATGACCTCGGTCTCCTCCTCGACCTCCGTCTCCTCCTCGACGATCTTCGGCGGGTTGAGGGTCGCGATCGTGACCTCCTCGGGCGAGTCGGCGACGAACTTGACGCCCTCGGGCGCGGTGATGGTGTCGAGCTGGACGGTGTCGCCGATGATCATCTCGGAGACGACCACCTCGATCTGGTCGGGGATCGCGGTCGGCAGCGCCTCGATCGTGATCTCGCGCGTGACGTGCTCGAGGATCCCGCCCTCCTTGACGCCGGGCGAGTCGTCGGTGCCGACGAGCACGATCTCGACGTCGGCCTGGATCTCCTGGTTGAGGTCGACCTGCTGGCAGTCGAGGTGGATCAGGTGACCGCGGACCGGGTGGCGCTGCTCCTCCTTGACGACGACGGGAACGGCGCCGGAGCCCTCGATCTCGAGGTCGAAGAGCGCGTGGCCCTCGGCGATGAACAGGCCGAGGTCGTGGGCGTCCGCCTGGAAGGGACGCGCCGCTTCGCCGTTCGTGTAGACGACGCCGGGAACCTGTCCCTCGCGGCGGAGGCGGCGGCTGGTGCGGGAGCCGAACGACGTACGCTCGGCTGCCTTGAAGGTGGGGCGATCAGAAGCCATGCGGCGGTGCAGAGTAGCGACTCTGGGGAGCGCGAAGTGTTGGGAGCGCCCCAGAACCCATCGAACGTCCCGCACTGGGCGCCATGGCGCCTACTCCGGGACGTTCGACGTCCGTCCGGGGGTCAGCAGGAGCCGCGGGTCGTTGGAGACGATCCCGTCGACTCCCATCCGCTGCAGCTCGGCGATGCGGACGGGCTCGTCGACCGTCCAGCAGATCAGCTCGATGCCGAGCTCGCGCGTGACGGCGACGATCTCGGGGCTCGCGAGCCGGTGGAAGAGCCAGATGGCGCCGGCCCCGATCTCAGGCGCGCGGCGGCGGGCCTCCTGCGGGAACCGGGCGCGCATCCGCGCCAGCGCGGCGGCCACGAAGGGCTTCAGCAGCGGCTTGCGATCGTAGGGCCGCGTCACCAGCGGATAGGTCCAGCCGAGCCGCAGGTCGGGCTCGAGCGCGCGGATCGCGGACAGCGTCTCCGTGTACATGGTCGAGACCATCGCTCGCTCGATCAGGTCCCGCTCGCGCAGCGCCGCGGTGATCTCGGGCTCGCGACCCCGCAGCTTGATGTCGAGGTCGATCTCGACCCGGTCGAGGGGCGGACGGGTGAAGGCGTCGAGCGCGTCGGCCAGCGTCAGATGGGGGCGCGAGGCGGCGTCCTCCCAGTCGTGAGCGACGACGAGCGGCGAACGTTCGGCCTCCGGGGCCTCAGGCCGCCCGTCGGCGAGCCAGAGGACGTCGAACTCGATCGTGTCGACCCCGATCTCCACGGCCCGCTCGAAGCTGGCGACCGTGTTGCCGTGGACGAGGGCGTCAGCACCCTTGTGGCCGACGCGCCGGAAGCGGCGCTCCTCCCCGGCCGGCGCTGGCACGGGCGTGGCGCTCAATCGAGCTCGGGCTCGGGCTCGTCGTCCCCGGGGTCCTCGGGGTCCTCGCCGCCGGCCTTGCGGCCGAGCCGCTCGGGGGCGGGACGGCGGCGCGAGGCGACGAGGCGCTCCCGGGCCTGCTCGCGGCTCCGCTCGGAGGCGGCACGCTCGCGGCTCGGCTCGGATGTGGCGCGCTCCCGGCTCCGCTCGGGGGCCGCCTGCTCCCGACCGGGCTCGGCCGCGGGGCCTAGCCGCTCGAGCCGATCGGTGACGAGGAGGCGGAGGATCGCGCCGAGACCGGCGAGCACGCCGGCGGCGGCGACGCCCCAGGCGAGCGAGGCGAGGGCGGCGACGCCGCGGCCCTGGCGCTCGACGTCCTCGAACAGCGGCAGCGCATCATCTGAGCCGGCGATGATGATCGCGCCGACGATGCCGAGCACGAGGACGACGCCGGCGGCCCAGACGAGCGCGCGCCCGAGCTGCTCGTAGCCCTCGAGGGTGGTTCGGTTCATGGCGGGCACCTTATTCCGCCGGCTGCGCCTGCGGATCGGGGGTGCGGCCGAGAACGCCGACGGCGACGAGGAAGCCGGCGACGGCGATCGCGGCGACGACCGTGAACGCGGTTTGCACGCCGTGGGCGAAGGAGCTGCTGACGATCTGAACGACGGTCAGGTGGACGTCGGCGGGGAGCTCGCTGAGGGCCGCCTGGGCGGCGTCGGTCCCGGCGAGGTCTCCGTGGAGGACCGCCTGGGCGTGGGCGCTGAGATCGACGCCGGTCTCGGCGCTGACCTCGGAGCCGAGCTTGCCCTCCGAGGACATCGTGAAGATCGTGGTTGAGAGGCCGAGCCCGATCGCGCCACCGGCGATCTGGAACATGTAGACGATGCCGCCTGCGAGGCTCGCTCGCGCCTCGTCGACAGCGGTCACCGCGGCGGTGGTGACCGAGGGATAGAACATCCCGCAGCCGACGCCGACCAGGGCGAGGCCGGGGATGAGCTCGCCGATCCCCGCCCCCGGCCCGATCAGGATCGCGAGGAGCACCTGACCGGCCGCGATGAGGCCGGTGCCGATGCCGACCGCGAGCACCATGCCGATGCGGTCGTAGAGCGGCCCCGCGACGAACGACGTGAGCGCGAAGCAGGCCATCATCGGCAACATCCCGAGGCCCGCCTCGACGGCGCTGTAGTCGAGGATCTTCTCGAGGAACTGCGGCACGTAGAGGACGGCGGAGAAGAAGACGGCGCTCATCAGCAGGACGACGAGGCAGGCGGCGCGGAAGCGGGCGTTTGAGAAGACGTCGCTGGGGATCAGGGCGCGCTCGCCGGCTCGGTGCTCGACGAACGCGAAGGAGCAGAGCAGCAGGGCGGAGACGGCGAGCATCGAGATCACCCGCCAGTCGCCCCAGCCCCAGTCCACGGACTGATCGAGCGCCAGCAGGAGCAGGACGAGGCCCGTGGAGATGGTCGCCATCCCCATGTAGTCGATGGGCTCGTCGGCGAGCTCCTCCTTCTGGTGGACCTTCGCGCGTGTGACGAGGACGGCGATCAGGGCGACGGGGACGTTGAGGACGAAGATCCAGCGCCAGTCGAGCGCCTCGGTGAGAACGCCGCCAATCAGCGGACCGACCGCGTTGCCGACGCCCGCGACACCGAGGATCAGGCCGCCGGCGAGGCCCGCGCGCGAGGCCGGCAGGGCGGCGAAGGTCATGCCGAGGATCGCCGGCCACATCAGCGCGCCGCCGATCCCCATCCCGACGCGGGCGCCGATCAGGAAACCGAGCGAGGGCGCGAGGGCGCCGAGCGCAGAGAAGCCCCCGAAGAAGGCCGCCCCGATGAAGAAGACGCGGCGGCGGCCGAACATGTCGGCGAGGCGCCCACCGGAGACGATGGCGACGCCGAACACCAGCGCGTAGGCGTTGACGACCCACTGGACGCTCCCGACGTCGACGTCGAAGTCGTGCTCGATCGCCGGCAGGGCGACGTTGAGCGCGGTGAAGTCGTTGGCGATGACGAAGACGCCGAGCGCCATCGCGACGAGCGCCATGATCGTGCCGCGATCAAGCGGCGCCTCCGCCTCCGTCGTTGATCGCTCCCCAGCCATGCCCGAAACCTAGATGGGAGGGCTGACGCGTCCGCGAGTGCGTCAGTCGCGCTCGCGGGACGTCAGATCAGAAGAGCTGGTTCTCGCCGGCGAAGATCTCGGAGACGCTGTCGTCGGTGAAGATCCGGCGGATGCTGTCGGCGAGGGTCTGGGCGGTCGAGAGCTGGATGATGTTCGGCGGGGCGCCGTCGCCGAGCGGGATCGTGTCGGTGACGACGATCTTCTCGATCTGGGAGTTCTCGTAGGCCAGCCGCTCGAAGGCGGGACCGCTGAATACGCCGTGGGTGGCGCAGGCGATGACGCGCGCGGCGCCCTCGTCGAGCACGGTCTTGGCCGCGGCGCAGAGGGTCCCGGCGGTGTCGATCATGTCGTCGACGAGCACCGCGGTCTTGCCCTTGACATCACCGACGACGTAGCCGATCTCGGCGACCTGCTGGGCGGGGCGCTCCTTCTCCATGACCGCCCAGTGGGTCCCGACCTTGCGGGCGAAGTTGCGGGCGACCTTGACGCGGCCGGCATCGGGACTGACGATCACGAGCTCCTCGTCGAAATGCTGGTCGATGAACCACTGGGTGAGCATCGGCATCGCGGTCATGTGGTCGACCGGGACCTCGAAGAAGCCCTGGACCTGCCCGGCGTGGAGGTCCATGGTGAGGACGCGGTCGGTGCCGATCGCCTCGAGGGCCTTGGCGACGACTCGGGCCGAGATCGGCTCGCGCGGTAGCGACTTCTTGTCCTGACGGGCGTAGCCGTACCAGGGCATGACGGCGATGATCCGGTGCGCGGAGGCTCCCTGCGCGGCGTCGATCATGCACATCAGCTCCATCAGCGCGTCGTTGGGTGTCATCCCCGCCTTGGCGTTGGCGGCCGTCGACTGGACGATGAAGACGTCGGCGCCGCGGATGGACTCCTCGTAGCGGCAGTAGACCTCGCCGTTGGCGAAGGTCTTCAGCGTCACCTGGCCGAGATCGACGTCGAGCTTGTTCGCGATCCGCCCGGCGAGCTCACCGGAGGAGCGGCCGCCGAAGACCATGAGGTGCTTCTTGTAGTCCTGGTCGATCGAGCTGTGCACGTGCGGGTGCGACAACGGTTCCAGATCCCCCGGCGGATGGTTCAGGGTGACGGTCTTGCCGTTGCTCATTTGATCCTCATCGGGCGTCTTTGTCCTTGGCCGCGCTCGCCTTGCGGTCCGCGTAACCCTCGACGTTGGCCTGCCCAGACCGGGTGATCCCCAGCGCCCCCGCCGGGACGTCCTCGGAGATCACCGAGCCGGCGCCAGTGTAAGCGGATTCGCCGACCTCGACCGGCGCGATCAGCGTCGTGTCGACGCCGGTCCTGACGCGAGGGCCGATCGTCGTCCGGCTCTTGGTGAAGCCGTCGTAGTTGGCGGTGATCGTCGCGGCACCGAGGTTGGCGCCCTCGCCGACGTCGGCGTCACCGATGTAGGAGAGGTGGGGAACCTTGCTGCCGGGGCCGATCCGGGAGTTCTTGATCTCGACGAAGGTGCCGGCCTTGGCGCCCTCCTCGAGCTCGGCCTTCGGACGCAGATAGGCGAAGGGGCCGACCTTGCAGCGGTCACCGACCGCGCACTCGACGAGGTAGGAGTGCGGCACGTCCACGTCCTCACCGATCCGGGAGTCGATCAGCGTCGTCTGGGGGCCGATCACAGACCCGCTGCCGACGACGCAGCGGCCAATCATCGTTGTTCCGGGTTCGATGCGGGTGTCGGGGGCGATCTCGCAGTCGACGTCGATCCAGGTGGCGGCGGGGTCGACGATGGTGACCCCGGCGAGCATGTGGCGCTCGTTGATCTGCCGTCGGGCCTCGGCCTCGACGAGCGCCAGGTCGGCGCGGGAGTTGACGCCGAGGATCACGTTGGGATCAGCGGAGACGTGGGCGACCACGCGCCCGCCCGCGGCGCGCAGCAGCGGCAGGGTGTCGGGGAGGTAGTACTCGCCCTGAGCGTTGTCGTTGCTGAGCTCGGACAGGGCGGTCGCCAGCGCCGGGCCGTCGAACATGTAGATGCCCGCGTTGATCTCCTTCAGCGCGAGCTCGTCGGCGGTGGCGTCGCCCTCGGTCTTCGCCTCGACGATGCGCTCGATCTCCTCGCCGTCGCCGCGGACGACGCGGCCGTAGGAGCCGGGATCGTCGAGGATCGCGGTGACGACCGTCGCCGCGGCGCCCTCGCGCTCGTGCGTGGCGGCGATCGCGGCGATCAGCTCGGCGGATACGAGTGGCACGTCGCCGGATAAGACGATCACCGCCTCGGACTCCTCGACGAGGGCTGCTGCCGCGCGCACCGCGCCGCCGGTGCCGTCGGCCTCCGGCTGGGGGACGGACTCGATGCCGTCTGGAAGCGCCCCGGAGATGTCGCGGTCGGGCGAGACGATCACCGCGATCCGCCCCGCCCCCGCCTCCTTCGCGGCGGCGATCGGCCACGAGACGAGCGCCCGCCCGCAGACGGGGTGCAGAACCTTGGGTATGGCCGAGAGCATCCGGGTTCCCTGCCCCGCGGCCATGATCAGGACGGTCGGCGCGCTCACGGGCGCAATCGTATTGGCGGGCGGGTGGCGGGGTCAGGCGGGCCTGACGAAGCGGAACCCGGCGGCGCGGATCTCTTCGTCGCGCTCCCTGACGTACGCGCGCACCCATTTGCGGATCGCGTTGTCGCTGACGCCGTACTTGCGGCCGACGGCGCAGTAGTTCGTCTCCCTGATCTCGCGGAGGAGCTGGCCGAATGGCGGACGTTGAACCCTGCGAGGCTCAGCGTTGGCCCGG
This sequence comes from Thermoleophilales bacterium, assembly GCA_020636895.1. Classification (GTDB taxonomy): domain Bacteria; phylum Actinomycetota; class Thermoleophilia; order Solirubrobacterales; family 70-9; genus RHKX01. The sequence goes on from JACJWZ010000002.1 coordinate 203,196, forward strand.
CCGGCGCAGGTCCGGGAGCAGAAACGCTGCGTCAGCCGCTTCGGCAGGAACTCCTCGCCACATCTCGAGCAGCTACGAGGGACCTTCGGCTTCACGTTCTTGCGGCCGCAGTGCGTCTCAAGCGTGGCGGCGCAGTTGGGGCACAGGATCCGCAGGTTCTCCAGGCGATGATCATCCGGCACACCGTTGATGTGATCGAGGATGAGCGCCATGCGCGCCCCTCGCCACTGCTCCCCCTGACCGCACTCCTCACACCGCGCCTCCTTCAGACCCTCCGAGAGCAGCCGGCGCTTGAGAGACCACCGGCTGTAGGTCGAGTTCTCGACCATGATCTCGGCGAGCGGCACCGCCTCTTTCTTGAAACCCTTGAGACGCGCGGCGTCGGGATCGAAGTGATCCGTGGGGATTTGCCAGACCTCGTCGACCCATCGGCGGAACACCTGATGGTTCCCACCCACCGCTCGCATCTTCAGCTTGCGGAGAGCCTCGGCGTAGCTGAGCGACGTGCGCACCGCCTTCTCTGCCTCCTCACGCGTGTACCTAGGCATGTGACGAACGTTAGTTCGCTCGGCGGACGGCAGGGTTGCTCGAGGTCGGCGAACTACACTCAGATCCAACCCGATCCGGGGTGGTGTAGTTGGCTAGCACATCAGGTTTTGGTCCTGAGAGCGAGGGTTCAAGTCCTTCCCCCGGAGCTACAACCCGGCCGCGTCCGCCAGCAGATCCACCTGCGCCGGATCGCTGCTGCACGGGAAGAAGACGAGCTCGTCGCAGCCGACGCCCTCGAACGCCTGCACGTAACCCTGGACCGTCTCGGCGTCCTTGGCGGCGCTGGCGGCGATCATTGCCGACAGCTCCGCGCCGAGGAAGCCGTAGTAGTCGGTCAGGTAGCGCTGTGCGTCCTCCTCCCCGCTTTCGCCGAGAGCGAAGTAGGAGAGGCAGACGAGACGCGGAGTGCCCTCGCGGCCGGCCTCCGACCACGCGGCCTTGACGGTGGCCGCCGCCTCGGCGAACTGATCGGGAGGAGCACCCCCGGCGATCCAGCCGTCACCCCAGCGGGCGGCGCGCTCGAAGCTGGCCTGCACGCCGCCGCCGATCAGGAGCCCGGGCCGGCCCTCACGGTTGGGGCCGATGTCGGAGTCGTCCCAGACGCGCTTCATCTCGGCGAGCATCTCCTCGAGGACATCGCCGCGCGTGCCCATGTCGGCACCCGCCGCGGCGTAGTCGTCCTCGCGGCCGCCGAGGCCGATGCCGAGCGTGAAGCGACCCCCGGACAGCGCGTTGAGGCTCTGAGTCTGCTTCGCGAGCGCGGTCCCGCTGGGACGCAGCGGGCCAAGCAGGACCGAGGTGAGCAGGCCGATCCGCTCGGTCACCGCCGCGGCGGCGGCGAGGGCGACGAGCGGCTCGTAGTTCTCGTAGACGATCCGGTCGATCGTGCCGAGGCTCTTGAACCCACGGGCCTCCGCACGGCGCGCGAACTCGGTGATGTCGTCGCCGGTCGTGCCGGGGACTGCGTTGGGCAGGCCGATGCTGAGATCCATCGCGGGATTCCTCCAGAGGATGTGATTGCCAAGGCAACCAACATCCTGCCGGATCGGGATCGCGGGGGGTCGGCGCTACTCGCTGCGCTTCGCGCGGGAGGCCCTGCTTCGACCCTCGAGCGCCGGGCCGCCCGGCGCCGCGATGCCGAGCACCCGCATCGCCTTGAGGCCGAGGCCGAGCTTCTCGCGGCCCTCCGTGGAGCTCAGGTCGTGCCCGCAGAGCTCGCGCACGCGCTCCAGCCGGTAGCGCACGGTGTGGCGGTGGGTGAACAAGGTCTCCGCGGTCGGTGTGACGTTGCCGTCGTTGTCGAGATAGGCCTCGACGGTGGCGACGAGCTCGGTCTCGTACTGGTCGTCGTAGGCGGCGAGTGGAGCCACGGTCTCGTCGAAGAAGCGCTCGAGCTCGGCGGGGTCCTCGCTCATCGCCGGGAGTAAGAGCCGGTAGGAGCCGGTCTCCTCGAACGCGAGCAGGGTGCGGTCCTCGGCCTCGGCGACGTTGACGGCCATGAGCGCCTCCTTCCCGGCCCGGTAGACGTGGCTCGGGTCCGGGGAGTGGCGGCTGAAGCCGACGGTGACGGCGAAGCCCGGCAACGAGGAGCGGAGCTCCTCCTCGACGGCGCGAGCCGCCCGCTCGATCCCGTCACCGTCGCTCGCGGGAAGGATCAGCGCCACCTCGCCGTGCGCGCTCTCGTCCTCCAGGGTCGCCGCCAGCGCACCGCTCGAGTTCGAACGCACCGCGCGCAGCACGAGGGTGAGCACGCGGGCGCGCCAGTCCCCCGTCTGCGCCGAGCCGGGCGCAGCGCGCGCGATCACGACACCCGCCCCCGCCTCGAGGTCGGTTCCCAGCTCCGAAGCTTGCGCGGCGATCTCGGGATCGCCGACGAGCCGCCGCGAGAGGACCCCGCGAACGAAGTCGCGGGCGGCGTCGTCGCTGGCCCACTCCGGCCCGCGGGCCCGCTCGACCTCGAGGCCGAGCATGGTCGCGACCATCCTCAATGCCCCGATGGAGGAGGTCTCGCCGCTTCGCGGCCTGTAGCGGAGCTCGCCCACGACGGCGTCGGCGACGCGGAGCTCGACCGTCTCGACGCCCGCGTCGAGCCCGAGCAGCTTCTCCTCCTCCGCGCCAGACCCGGCGGCGACCGCGAGCACGGCGCTCGAGCGGTCGATCAACGCGATGTTGGCGCCCAGGGCCCCGGCTGCGGCGCGGACCACCGCTGGGAGCCCGGCGCCCGACTCGATGGCCTCAGAGAGCGCGTCGAGGCCACCCTTGGGGGCGGGCGCAGCGCCGTCGGCCCCCTTCTTGGAGCCCGATCGCGGTTTCGCTTTGCTGCCGGCGCCCACGCGGAAATAGTAAGGCGGCGAGCGGGATCGCACGTGTGGGCGGGCACGAAGCGAAGTTGGGAGGGTCGCAGTCGCATGGCCGGGGCATCACCTCGCCGAACGTCGATTTCGACCCCCTATAGCCCCACACGGTGAACGTTCGGCGCGGACGGAGGCGTAGCGGCCGTGGTTGGCCGTGAGCCGACGATGACGCAGCCCCGCGCCGCGTCCCGCGGTGGAACCCACCACAACGGCCCTGAGAGCGTGCGGGACCAAGCGGGGCAAGGAAGCAGGAGGCGATGCGGCCGTGGTTGGCCGTGAGCCGACGATGACGCAGCCCCGCGCCGCGTCCCGCGCGCTCTCAGTCGAACCAGGTGGAGATGTCGGGCCAGAAGTACACGATCGCCAAGCCCACGGCGACGCCGATCCCGACGAGGGCCACGAGTACGACCAGCGAGAGCGCGCCGGCGAGCACCCGCTCCCAGGTGCGCGAGAAGGAGCCGATCGCCGGCGCCAGGATGAGCCCGCCGAAGGCGAGCAGGCTGATCAGCACGGCGCCGCCGAAGATCCAGACTTCAGTCGACACGCTGTCCATCTTGCCGGAAGTAGCTGACGAGTACAGCGACAGCGGCGAGCAGCGCGTACACGGTTACCCCGAAAGCCCAGCCGCCGGTCACGTCGCTCAGGTAGTGCACCCGCAGGTACACGCGGCTCAGGCCAATCGCCGCGGCGAGCGCGATCCCGGCGACGACGATCGCCGTCCCCCGGGTCAACCCGACCTTCGCCCGCACCGAGATCATCAGCGCGATCCACACATAGATGATCGAGTGGGATGCGTGCCCGCTCGGGTAGGAGGGGCCGCCGGCGTCGACCAACGCGCCGTCGGGGCGGGGCCGGTCGACGATCTCCTTGGCGATGGGGGTGCCGATCAGGATCAGGGCGGCGCCGACGAGGAGCACCACCAGCTCCAGCCAATGCCTTCGGAGGCCGAGCCAGACCGCGGCGGCGAGCGTCGCGACCAGGACCGCCGGGGTCGTGCCGAGGGCCGTCACCACCTTCGACAGCGAGGTCAGCCAGTCGGTCGTGATCCGAGCGCAGAAGTCGATCAGCGCCTGGTCGGTGACCGTCGCGCCCGGTTGGTCGTGGACCAGCATCCCGAGAGCGATGAAGAGGTAGGAGCCGACGGCCAGGGCCGCGAGAGCGCTCGTCAGCTCAAGCCCGAGGTCACCGGGGGTCACGCGCTGCGCGAGGAACCGCGCCTGCGGGGAGACCGACTTGCCGAGCGCGAGGATCGATCGGAAGCCGCGCCGCTGTTGCATCCATCGCTCGACCTTGTCGCGGTTCTCCGGCTCGCGCAGGAACCGCACCGCGACGATGGTCCCGACGATCAGGCCGACGATGATCGCGAACGCCAGCAGCACGTGCTCGGAGTTGCTGAGGACGGCGTCGATGTTCTTGGAGGCGAAGTAGCCGAGCAACACGAAGGCCGTCGCCCAGAGCCCGGTGCCGAGGATGCTGTACGGAGCCATCGCCCGGTACCGCATCCCGGAGCTGCCGGCGATGAACGGCGCCAGCGCCCTGACGAGTCCGATGAACCGGCCGATCAGGATCGTCTTGCCGCCGTGGCTGTCGAAGTAGCGCTCGACCTGGGCGAAGCGCTCGCGCGTGATCCGCACCCGGTGGCCGTGCTCGAGGATGAAGTCGCGGCCGAGCTTCTCGCCGAGCACGTAGCTGACCGTGTCGCCCATGAACGCGGCGAACCAGACGATCCCGATCGTCAGCACCACCGACGTCTCGCCCTGCCCCGCCACCGCACCGGCGAGGACCACGAACGTCTCGCCGGGAGCGACGAGCCCGACGAACGCGCCGGTCTCGAGGAACGCGAGGACAGCGACGATCGCGTACGTCCAGGCGCCGAGCTTCCCGGAGATGTCTTCGAGGACGTCCTGGGCATCGAAGTCGGGCAGGGCGCGCTTGATGAGCATGAAGGCGGCGATCGCCGCAACCGCGACCGCGGCCAGCTTCACCCACCCTCGGCGATCGGTCGGGAGCTGCATCAGGCCTCGGTTCCAGACAGGGCCACGATCGCCTGCCGCCCCCCCGCCTCGATCGCCGCCGCTGCACGTTCCGCGTCGGCGACGGTCTCGAAGACGCCGAACGCCGTCGGCCCGGACCCGGTCACCCGCGCGAGCAGCGCACCGGCGTCCTCGAGCGCCGCGAGCGCGCCCGCGATCGCCGGCCGCAGCGAGAGGGCCGCGGGCTGGAGGTCGTTGACGAGCAGATCGAGATGAGTGCTCACCTCTCCTCCCGTCGCAAACGCCCCCGCCACGGCCGCTCGCCGCTCCTCAATCTCCGCGGCGGAACGCGGGAGGCCGAGCCGGTCGGCTTCGGCGAAGACCGCGGGGGTCGGCAGGCCCTCCGAATCCGGGAGGAGCACGACCGCGAACGGATCGGGCTCGGGCAGCGGCGCCACGAGCTCCCCCGCGCCGCCGACCAGACTCGTGCGGGGATGGACCTGAGAGGGGACATCGGCGCCCAACCGCGCGGCGATCCTCATCAGCTCCTCCTCGGGCAGGTCGTCCGCGGCGAGGCGCAGCACCGCGGCGGCGTCCGCGCTTCCGCCACCCAGCCCGGCGGCGACGGGGGTTCGCTTCTCCACCTCGATCCGCAGCGGCGAACGCCGCCACCCGGCCTCGCGCAGCGCCTCGAGGGCGCGGGCGGTCAGGTCAGGACCCGCGATCCCGGGGCAGATCACCTCGTCGAAGGGTGCGTCGCCGTCGCTGATCACGAGCCGGTCGGCGAGCGAGATCGGGGTGAACACAGAGCAGAGCTCGTGCAGGCCGTCGTCGCGAGTCCCGCCCAGGTACAGGCAGAGGTTCAGCTTGGCGGGAGCGGTCAGGACGTGGGGGCCGAGCTCGCTCATCCGATGGCCTCCGCGAGGGCGAGGTGCTGCGGCGGCGTCAGCATCTCGGCGCGGGCGTCGGCGGGGAGCCCGAGCCTGACGAGCGCCTCCCGGCAGGCATGGCGCACCTCCGCCGAACGCGGCCGCGGCGGCGGCAGCCCCGCCCGCTCCGCCTCGGCCTCGCGGCGCTTCACCGCCAGCTCCATCGACTTCGGAAGCGCCTTGCGGCGATGCGCGAAGGCGTCGCGGATCAGCTGACGGTACCGCTCCGGCGGCGCCTCGGCGCGGCGCCGCAGCGACAGCACCGCCGACTCCACCCGCGGCCGCGGCTTGAACACCGCCGGATCGACGGTGCGCAGCATCCGCACCTCGCATGCGAGCTGGACGAGCACGCTCGGAGAGCCATACATCCGCGTCCCCGGCCGCGCTCGCAAGCGCTCGGCGATCTCCCGCTGGACCATCACCGTCCAGCGGCGCACCGACGGCAGCTCGGTGATCGTGCGCAGCAGGACCGGCGTCGCCACCGAGTAGGGCAGGTTCGCGACCATCGCAGTCGGCGGCGGCGTCAACGCCCCGAGGTCGACCTCCATCGCGTCCCCCCAGACGATCTCGAGGCCCGCGTGCCCGGCCTCGATCGGATCGAGCGCGGGGCGCAGGCGCTCGTCGATCTCGATCAGATGGACGCGCGCCACCCGCTCGGCCAGACGCCTCGTCAGCACCCCTTCCCCGCCCCCGACCTCGAGCACGACGTCGTCGGCGTCGAGCGCGGCGTCGGCGACGATCGCCTCGAGCAGGTTGGGATCGGCGAGAAAGTTCTGCCCGAGCCTGACCACGGCGGCCCTACTCCCGCCTCACAGGCTCACCAGCCGAAGAGCCGCTGGGCGTTGGCCGTGACGACCGTGTCGAGCGCCGTGTAGGAGACACCACGGAGGTCCGCGACCGCCTCCGCCGTGTGGACCACGTTGGCGGGCGAGTTCGGTTTCCCCCGGACCGGCTGGGGCGACAGGAAGGGGCTGTCGGTCTCCACCAGCAGCAGCTCATCCGGAACCAGCGCTGCCGCCTCGCGGAGCTCGCCGGAGTTCGGGTAGGTGACGTTGCCGGCGAAGGAGACGTGCCAGCCCCGCTCGACGGCCTCCTGCGCGCGCTCGGCTGTGGCGGAGAAGCAGTGCAGGATCACATCGACGCCCTCGGCCTCGGCGGCGAGGAGCTCGAAGCAGTCGGCCACCGCCCGCCCCGCCCCAGGTCCGCTCGAGTCGCGGACGTGGATGACCAGCGGCAGCTCCGTCCGGCGGGCGATCCCGATCTGCGCCTCGAAGGCGCGGACCTGGTCGCCCTCGGGAGCTCCCTCGCGGTAGAAGTCGAGGCCGGTCTCGCCGATCGCCCGCACGAGCGGGTCGGCGGCGAGCGCCTCGATCGCGTCGGCCGCCGCGTCGTCGAAGCCGAGCGCGGAGTTCGGGTGCCTTCCGGCCGCGGCGTAGACGACGCCCTCGTGCTCGCGGGCGATCGCGACGGCCTCCTCGTTGGAGCGCTCGTCGAGGCCGATGGTGAGCATCCGCTCGACGCCGAGGCGGCGCGCCTCGGCGACGATCTCCGCGGCGGGCGGCTTGCAGACCCCGATGTGGCAGTGGGAGTCGATCACGGCGTGCAGCCCAGCCCTCAGCCCTTGGCTGGCGCGTCGAGCTTCGGGAACAACGCCGGGATCCTCTCGACCTCCACCCCGCCGCCGCGGGAGCCGAACTCGCAGAGCCCACGGTCATCCTCGCCGAGAGCGGCGAGCAGCTTGTCGGTCGCGGCCGGCATGTAGGCGTGCAGCAGCAGCGTGACGACGCGCAGCCCCTCGGCGAGGTTGAAGAGGACGTCGTCGAGCTCGGCGGCCCGCTCGTCGTCCTTGGCGAGGTCCCACGGCCGCATCTCCTCGACGTAGCGGTTGAGCCGCCGCACGGCCTCCCAGCACGCCTCCAGGGCGCGGCTGATCTCGCAGCCGTCGAGCAGATCGCAGACCCGGTCGCGCAGCGTCGCCAGCCCCGCTCCACCGCCCTCGTCGCCGGCGAGCGCCTCGTCGAGGGCGCCCTCGGGGACGACGCCATCGCGGTAGCGGTCGATCATCGCCAGCGTCCTGCTCGCGAGGTTGCCGAAGTCGTTGGCGAGCTCGGTCTCGTAGCGCGACTCGAAGCCGGCCGGCGAGATCGAGCCGTCCTGGCCGAAGGAGACCTCGCGGAAGCAGTAGAAGCGCAGCGCGTCGGAGCCGAAGCGGTCGATCACCTCGAACGGATCGAGGACGTTGCCGAGCGACTTCGACATCTTCTTGTCGTCCATCAGCAGGTAGCCATGGACGTAGAGGCCCTTCGGCAGCGGCAGCTCCGCCGCCATCAGCATCGCCGGCCAGTACACGGAGTGGAACTTGAGGATGTCCTTGGCCATCACGTGCACGTCGCAGGGCCAGTAGCGCTCGGTCAGGTCCTCGCCGGGACGGGCGTAGGAGAGCGCCGTGTAGTAGTTGAGCAGCGCGTCGAACCAGACGTACATCACCTGCTCGGGATCCCAGGGGAGCGGCACCCCCCAGCTCAGCTTCGGGCGCGAGAGCGAGACGTCCTGCAGGCCGCCCTTGATGAAGGCGAGCGCCTCGTTGCGGCGGAAGTCGGGGCGGACGAAGTCGGGGTGACCGGCGTAGAGCTTCTCGAGTGGCTCCTGGAAGGTCGAGAGGCGGAAGAACCAGTTCTGCTCGGTCTCCAGCTCGAGGACGATCTCGTGGATCGGGCAGCGGTTGCCCTCGAGCAGCTCGGTCGGCGTCTTGAAGTCGGCGCAGCGCGGGCAGTAGTAGCCCTCGTAGGTCCCCTCGTAGGTGTGGCCGTTGTCGTGGATGCGCTGCATCACCTCCTGGACCTTGGCCACGTGCTCGGGGTCGCTGGTGCGGATGAAGAAGTCGTTGGAGGCGTCGATCCGCGGCATCAGGTCCTTGAAGCGCTGCGAGTTCTTGTCCGCCAGCGCGCGCGGCTCCACCCCCTGCCGCTCGGCCGCCTGCGCGACCGGCTCGCCGTGCTCGTCGGTCCCGGTCAGGAAGAACACGTCCTCGCCCCGCTGGCGCATGTGCCGGGCGAGGATGTCGGCGCCGATCGTCGTGTACGCGTGGCCGAGGTGCGGCTCCGCGTTGACGTAGTAGATCGGGGTGGTGACGTAGAAGGACATCGGCGGTGAGTATTGCGTGCCCGTCGGGACCCACGGGGGGAGCGCAACGCAGGGCCGTCGCGCGGGTTCCCGAATAGGTGGGCATGCGGGCACGACACCTCCTCCCGTTGATCCCGGTGGCGCTGGCGCTGGCGCTTCCGTCCGGCGCCACGGCCAAGACCACCTGGATCGTCAACGGTGCCGGCTTCGGTCACGGCGTCGGGATGAGCGCCTACGGGGCCTACGGCTACGGCAAGCACGACGTCGGCTACCGCAAGATCCTCAGCCACTACTTCCGCCACGTGAAGGTGAGGCGCAAGCGCAGCTCGCCCACCGTGAAGGTGCTGCTCGACGTCCGCGCCGGCGACGTCGCCTTCTCCCGCGCGACCCGCGCCTGCGGCAAGAGACTGCGCCCGACCCGGACCTACCGCGCCCATCGCAGCGGCGGCGCGATCACGCTGACGACGCGCTCCGGCAGGCGGATCGAGGGCTGCGGCAAGCGCCTGCAGGCGACGGGCCGCAGCAACATCAAGGTCGCGGGCCTCGGCCGCTACCGAGGCGCGATCAACGCGGTGGCCGCGAGCTCGGGGTCGATCAACGTCGTCAACCAGGTCGGCGTCAACGCCTACGCGCAGGGGGTCCTCCCGGGCGAGATCTACCCCTCGTGGCCGAAGCAGACGCTGCGGGCGTTCGCCGTCGCGGCGCGCTCGATCGCGCTCGCCACGGACGTCGGCGGCGAGGGCTACGGCCTCTACGCCGACACCCGCACCCAGGTCTACGAGGGCGCCGGCGAGGAGACGAGGCGCACCAACGCCGCCGTGCAGGCGACCCGCGACGAGGTCCTCACCTACCGCGGCAGGGTCATCCAGGCCTTCTACCACTCGTCGTCAGGTGGCCGGACGGAGTCGCGCTTCCTCGGCGCGCCCAAGGTGCCCTGGCTGAAGAGCGTCCGCGACCCCTACGACAAGCTCGCGCCGCTGCATCGGTGGCGAGTTCGCTTCTCCCAGGCGGAGGTGAACACGATGCTCGGCGGCTACGTCGACGGCAGGGTGCGCCGGATCGTCGTCCTCAAGCGCGGTGACTCACCGCGGATCGTCCGCGCCAAGATCGTCTCCGACCGCGGCTCGGCGCGGATCCGCGGGGACGCGCTGGCTGCCGCGCTCGGCCTCTACGACCGCTGGGCGTTCTTCCGCAAGCGGCGCTGAGCGGAGCCCGCCGCAGCGCGCCCGCCGACGCCGAACGGCCACCCGATCCCGCCATAGCGGGGCTCCGTGGACGTTCAGCGAATCCGCTTAGCCCGTGACCGACGGGTCGGTGGTGGTCGTCGGTGTCGTGGGCGTGGTCGGCGTGGTCTCGGTGTCGGTCGTGGAATCGGCAGCGCCGCCGCGCTTCTTCTTCGGGACGTTGTCCTTGGTCGCCTCGGCGATCGCCTTCGAGTCCGGATCGATCAGGCAGTTGTCGGAGTTGCCGCCGTCGACGTCACCGTCGGCCGGGAACGCGGTCAGCAGCGCATCGGCGATCAGCTTGCCGCGCTGCGCGTAGCCCTGGCTCGTGAAGTGGATGCCGTCGTCGATGAACCACTGGTCGCGGACGTCGGAGGCCCAGTCGTAGATGCGCATGTTCGGGTAGCGGTTGCACGCCTTCAGCAGCGCCGCGTCCCAGCTCTCCATGTTCGCGGCCGCGTAGGGGCCGCTGGGGACGATCGACTTCACGTTCACCCACAGCACCGGGTCGCCGTCGGCCACGCTCATCATCGAATCGATCCGCTCGTCGTAGCCGACGGCCGATCCCGCCGAGACGTTGGCCGCCTCGTTGGTCCCCATCGCGAACACCCAGCAGCCGTCGAAGCCTTGATCGCGCCACGCCTGCGCCACCTCCTGCGCGTTCGGCTGCCCCTCGAAGCGCTCGTAGATCGAGCGAGCGCCCGAGACCTCGAGGTGAGCGACCGGCGCTCCCACGCGCTCGTACTGCGCGGCGATCTGCTTCGACGGGTCAAGGTACTCGTCGGAGACGAGCCCCTCGGAGGTCGAGTCACCCACATGGACCACGGACTTGCAGATCGTCCGGTTGCTCTCGGCCGCATCGGTCTCCTTGCCGGTGACCGTCTGTGCGACCGAGATGTTCCCGGGCTCTTCGGAGCGGTCCGGCCCCGTACCGGCACCCGCGAGACCCGCGAAGGCGGCCATCAGCACGACCGCGCAGCCGCCGATCGCCGCCCAGCCGCCACGGGTGATGTTCTCGCGCCGGTAGCGACCGCCCTTGAAGTCCGCCCAGATGCGTCTCAGGGCTCCGTGGCGGATCGGGTCCTCGACGTACTTCCAGGAGAGCGCGGCGACGATGAACGTGGCGGCGACCTGCAGGAAAGCGCGCGGGAGATCGACGCCCTGGGCCCCGTCGGGGGTCGTGAGGACGATGATCGGGAAGTGCCACAGGTAGATGCCGTAGGAGCGCTGCCCGACCCACAGCATCGGCCTGCAACCGACGATCGGGCCCAGTCGCGAGGCGGGGTGAGCGAGCGCGGCGACGGCCATCGCGGTCGCAACCGAGAGCAGCAGGAACCCGCCGCGGTAGAGGAACGGGTCGTATTCCTGGGCGCGCAGGAAGAGGATGAAGACGACCAGCAGACCGATCCCGCCGACGATGTCGATCGTCCGCCGCGCCTCCGGCTTGATCCTCGCGTGCAGGCGGCGGCTCGGCCACACCATCGCCAGCGCTGCGCCGACCAGCAGCTCCAGCGCCCGCGTGTCGGTGCCGTAGTAGACGCGCGAGGGATCGATCCCCGGCGAGTAGAGGACGATCATCACGATCATCGAGATCAGGGCGAGGACGAGCGTCGCGCCCGCCATCCGGAACCTCGCCCCGGTGGTCGGCTCCACCCGCGGGAAGAGCTTCGCCCCGAGGATGATCACGAACGGCCAGACGATGTAGAACTGCTCCTCCACCGACAGCGACCACAGGTGGTTGAGCGGCTCCGGCGTCCCGAACTGCGCGAAGTAGGAGACGTCGTGGAAGATCAGGTACCAGTTGTTGACGTAGAAGGCCGCCGTGATCACGGCGTCGCGGAAGTCGGGCGGCTGATGGGGGCCGAACACCGTCACCCAGGCGGTGACGATGATCAACATCAGGAAGAGCGCCGGCAGCAGGCGCCTGGCTCGGGCGAGCCAGAAGGGCAGGAGCCGGACCCCGCCCTTGTCCACCTGGTTGAGGAGGATGTCCGTGATCAGGTAGCCGGAGAGCGTGAAGAACACGCCGACGCCGAGCAGGCCGCCGGGAAACCAGGTGAAGCCCAGGTGGTAGATGATCACCGCGATCACCGCGATGGCCCTCAGGCCATCGAGTCCCGGCATATAGCGCTCGCCGCGCTTGATCGGTGCAGGCATGGAAGGTCCGTTGCGTGGCGAGGCGTCGACCGGATCGGCGCCGCCTCCCTCTGAGGCCCCAATTAAAGCGGGAAGGCAGGCGGGGTCGGGCTCGCGTCCAGCCGGTAGGGAGGCCTGCTCCCACATACGGGAGGAAGTAGCCCTGCTGGTTGCGCCGGAGGGCGACCGGGCCTCTAACCTTGGCGCGGTGAGCGGAATCGGGACCGAGGAGGCCGGCGCCGAGCCCGACGCCGGCGCGACCAGCGCTGCCGCGTCGAGCACAGACGCCGGCTCGCCCCCCACTGCCGATGCGACGGCTGCCGGCGCTCCCGGCGGCGGGTCGGAGACCGCGACACCGCACCGACCGCGGCGCGGCCGCCGCGCCGCGGCGCTGGTCGCCGTCATCGCGCTGGCCCTCGCCGGCGGCGCCGCCGGCTACTCGATGGCCAGCGGCGACGGCGAGGACCTCGACTCCGCCCGCGCCACGGGCGCCGAGGCCGGGGCCGCGGCAGGCGTCCAGGACGGCGGCAGGGCGGGCTACGACGCCGGCTACGTGTGGGCTTCGGACCTCGCCTACGACCGCCACTTCAAGGGCTCCTACAAGGAGGCGTACCGGTCCGCGTTCGAGGACGCGGGCCTCGATCTGCCGGAGCTCGCCGACATCGAGGTGGATGCGCCGTGAGCCGGCTGAAGTTGGCCGGCCTGATCGTCGCAGCGGTGGCGCTGATCGCCGCCGCGTCCGCCGGCGGGTACCTGCTCGGCGAGGACCAGGCGGCGGACCAGTCCGACGTGATCTCGGCCAAGCACGACGCGAGCCGCGAGGCCTTCGCTCTCTCCAACCTCGAATCGATGACGAGCAGCCTCGAGCGCGGGATCGAGCAGGGGCTCAGCGACGGCCAGGAGCGGGCCGAGTACGACGGCAACGCGGAGGGGACCGTGGCGGGGCAGAGGGCGGCGAGCGAGGAGGTGGGCGGCGTGCTCGCCTCCCGTCGCGGCGGCCGCAACGGCGGCGGGCAAGACTCGCCCCCGGCGATCGACGGCAGCGGTGAGGTCCTCGTCGTCGGCGACAGCCTCGAGGTGCTCACCTCCCCCTACATCGAGCAGTACCTGAAGGAGCAGGGGATAACGGTCACGACCAACGCCGTCGGCGGCTACAACAGCTACCAGATCTACGACCTCTTCCAGGAGAGCTACGACCCCGCCCAGTCGGTGATCGTCTTCGATGCCGGGACGAACGACAACCCGAACTACCCCGAGATCCTCGCCGGCAACCTCGACAAGGTCGCCGGTCAGATCGGCAACCGCTGCATGGTCGTGCCGACGATCCATGGGCTCACGGTCGACGGCGTGGGCAACCAGGGCAAGAACCGCGTCGTCGCCCAGTTCGCCGCCTCCCGCCCCGGGACGCAGACCCCCGACTGGGCCGGCGCGGTCGCCGAGCACCCGGAGCTGATGCAGCCCGACGACCTGCACCCGATCGCCGAGGGCGCCGACTACCGGGCCCAGCTCATCGTCGAGGGCGTCGAGTCCTGCCTCGGCCAGAGCGGCAGCTTCTAGGCCGCCTCGCATGCGCGGCTGAGCGCTCAACCACCGACGTGGGGCGCGGTGACCACGTCATAGGTGATCTACGCCCCCGCTCCGGGGCGATGGGCAGCGAGGGGAGGATCGGAGATCCCGGTGAGGCCGGCCGTCGCCGGGAGCTCCCACGCTCCCTTTGCTGCCAATCGTGAGGTGCGGGCGCTTGAACCATGCCCAGCGTGGTGGAGGCACCCCGCGCTCGCGGCGGGAGCGCTCCGGCGGCCGGGTCTATGGGCAGCGCACCGATTCGCAATCGCACGTCTGTGGGACCTGCGATTGCGAGTTGGTCGCTGCTGCCGGGCCTCCCAACGTGCCAGACACCCTCGCAGCGCTCCTGCGACGCGTATTGCCCTGCCATGGGTGGGTCAATACGCACCGCAGAGTGCTTGCGAGCCGAGATCCGGGTGAAGGACGGCCGTCGCGGAGAGCTCCCCACCTCCCTTCGCCACCGATCGTGAGACGCGGGGCGCGGAAACCACGTCCAGCGCGGTCGAGGCGCCCCGCGCCGGCAGCGGGAGCGCTCAAGTCATGGGCGTTGAGGGCCGCTCAGCCCCGGACCGAGTCGAGCACCGCGAGGATGTCCTCGCCGTAGCGCTCCAGGCGAGAGGGGCCGATGCCGTCGCAGGCGAGCAGCGCGGCGGCATCCGCCGGCATCGCCGCCGCGATCCCCTCAAGCTGGCGGTTTGAGAGGACGACGTAGGCGGGGACGGAGTCGTCGTCGGCGCGGCGCTTCCGCCATGCGCGGAGCGCCTCCGACGCCTCCGCGGCCTCAGGCGCCGCGGGCGCGGAGACCGCCGCCTGGTCGAGCTTCGCACGTGAGCGCGCCGTCGCCCGGCCGAGCGTCGTCGCAGCCACCGCCGGCTTCGTCGCCGGCTCGGCGGCCTCTCCACGCAGCTCGGCCAGGAACGGCGAGGGCCGCTCGGCGTCCGCCAGAACCGCGCAGCGATGCCGCGCACGGGTCACGGCCACGTGCATGACGCGCCGCTCGGCCTCGTAGCTCTCGCTGAGCCGATGGGGCATCAGCCCCTGGTTGACGCCGTAGACGGCGACCCGGTCCCACTCCCGGCCCTTGACCCGGTGCACGGTCGCGAGCCGCACCCCCTCCCCACCCGCGCTCGACTCCAGGGAAGCGCGCAGCCACGGCTCGAACCCACCCGGGTCGGCGTGCAGGTCGGCGACCTGGATCAGGCCCTCGATGTCGTCGAGATGGCTCGCCGTCGCCTCGCTGCCCTTCGAGCCGTCGAGCATCTCCATCGCACCGCCGAGCCCGATCCGGTCGCGGACCGCCACCAGTAGCTCCCGCGTGCTCGCCCCACCGCCGGCGATTCCGGCGAGCAGCGCGATGTCGTCGGCTAGCTCGTCGACCTTGCGGGCAACACGCTCGTCGTCGATCCGGCGGCCGACGAAGCGCAGGTCCTCGAGCGAGCGGCAGTTGTTGAACCACTTGCTGATCCAGCGCGGGAATCCGCGGCTGGGGCGGCGTCTGATCGTCTCCAGGTCGGAGGGGATCAGCGCCTCGGGATCGACCGCAACCCGTAGCCAGGCGAGCGCGGCGGAGAGTCCGGTGCGCTCGAGGATGTCGGGGCGGACGGCCGCGGCCACCGGCACCCCGGCGGCCCAGAGCGCGAGCTGCGGAGCGAGCTGCAGCGAGTTCACGCGCGTCAGCACCGCGATCGACTCCGCATCGACGCCGTCCTCGCGGATCCAGCCGCGGACCAGGCCGACGAGCGTCGCGGCCGCCTCCTCCCCGGGCCGCACGCGGATCTCGAGCGCGGCCGGATCGGGGTCGGCGCCGTCGCGGGCGTGGATCTCCTTCGGGACGCGGACGCGGTTGTAGGAGAGGAGCTTGGCGGCGCCGTCGACGATCGCCTCGGCGCAGCGGTAGTTGGTCTCCAGAGCGGTCGCATCGGCTCCAGGGAAGAAGTCCGGGTAGTCGACGAGGAAGCGCGGGTCGGCGCCGGCGTGGTCGTAGATCGTCTGATCGTCGTCGCCGACGCCGAAGACGTCGAAGCCGGGCATCGACAGCAGCCTGATCAGCAGCACATGGGCCGGGGTCAGATCCTGGAACTCATCGACGAGGAGGTGACGGTGCTCGGGCTGCACGCGACGGCGGAACTCGCCGTCGCGGAGCAGGGCTTCGAGCGTTCCGTACACCTGCTCGTCGAAGTCGATCGCGCCGAGCGAGGCGAGCCGCGCCCGGAAGGCGTCGAAGCCGTCGGCGAGGCCGGGCACGTCGTCTCGCATCTCCTCGACGAGAGCCGGATCGGTGAGGCCGAGGCGGACGAGCGTGAGCCCGTCGAGGTAGGGGCCGACGGGGTCGGTGTTCGTGCGACGCTGGCGCGGGATCGGGAAGACCTCCTCGATGACGCGACGCACGTCGGGCTCCGACATCACCGGGGGTCGGGTCCGGCGGTGGCGGGCGAGCAGCGAGTAGCCGAGAGAATTCAGCGTCTTCGTGCGCGGCATCAGCGCCTCGAGGCGCGTCTGCATCTCCTCCTGTGCGAGCCGGTTGTAGGCGACGGCGATCACCGACTCGGTCCGGTAGCCGCGGTCGCCGAGCAGGTGCCGCATGCGCTCGGTGAGCACCCGCGTCTTCCCTGAGCCCGCCGGGGCGATCACCCGGACCGGGCCACCGTGATGGGCGACGGCGGCGAGCTGGTCGGGCGCGAGCTCTGCCCGCGGCGCCGGCCACTCGCGCGGCACCGGCTCGAGCAGCCCGGACTCGATCGCGCCGGAGTCGACGACCGCCTCGGCGAGCGCCGGGGTGCTCCAGCGCGGGCCACCGTCGATCCAAGCCTCGCGGCCGTCGGAAAGCACCACGTCCGCGCCTCCCCCCTCGCTCGCGCCGAGCCGCTTCGCCTTCTCCCCCCACCACCAGACGGGCTCCGCTGCGCGTGCGTCGTAGGAGTTCGCCCAGACCAGCGCGTGCAGCCGGTCGAGCGGGAGGTCGAGATCCGGGGACAGGGACCAGGGCGCATCGGTGATCACGGTCGGAGGGCGGAACCGGGCCGGATCCACGGCCAGCGAGACGACGACGGGCTCGCGGCGCGACCAGGCGCCGTGCAGCTCGGCGACGGCGTCTCCCGGGTTCGCCAGCACCGCCTCGTCGACCTCGATCCGGCGCGCCCCTTGCCAGGGCTCCGGGGCGGGGGCACCTGCGTCGACGATGACGCCGCGGCCGAGCTCGGCTGGGAAGGTCACCTGGGCCGGCGGGCTCAACGGCGCGGTTCGCGCCCGGTCAGCTCACGGTAGAGCTCGTTGGGGCGGGTGCCGGTCAGGGCCGCCACCACCCCGGCCGCGGCTCGCGGCCGCGCGCCCGACTGCACGAGCCGGCGCAAGGCATCGACCGCGAAGGCTGTGTCCGGCGCCGAGGCGCGCCGGCTCGAGGCGGCGATGACGACGACGATCTCACCCTTCGTCTCACCCCGGAAGTGCCTGGCGAGCTCCCCCAGATCGGCTCGGACGACCTCCTCGTGCAGCTTCGTGAGCTCGCGACACACGGCGGCCGGTCGGTCGGGAGCGAGCGCCGCGAGCGCGCGCAACGACGCGGGGAGACGGCGCGGGGACTCGAAGGCGACGACGGTCTCGGTCGATTGCAGCACCCGCTCGAGCTCGCCCGGACGACGCGGCAGGAACCCCTCGAAGCGCCACCGGTCGGCGGGGAGACCCGAGGCGACGAGAGCGGTGGTGATCGCCGAGGGGCCGGGCAGCACCTCGACGTCCACCCCTCGCTCCAGGCATTGGGCGATCACCTTGTAGCCGGGGTCGGAGAGGACCGGCATCCCGGCGTCGGAGATCAGCGCGACGCGGGCTCCACGCTCGACCGCCTTGGCGATCTGCGGCGCCCGGTCGGCCTCGTTGGCGTCATGGGTGGCGACGAACCGGGGCGCCTCGAGCTCGAGCAGCTCGTAGAGCCTGCCGGCTCGGCGCGTGTCCTCGCAGGCGACGATGTCGGCCTCCTCGAGCGCTTGGCGGACTCGCGGGGAGAGGTCGCCGAGGTTGCCGATGGGCGTCGGGCATACGGTCAGCCTCCCGGCCATCAGACCACGCCCCCGTCGGCGGCGGCGAGCTCGGCGCGGGCGAGCATCGCGGCGCCGACCATGCCCGCGTCGGGCCCGAAGGCCGCGGCCTCGACTGGAACCCCGTTCTGAGGCTCCAGCGCCCGGGCCCGGACCTCGGCGCGGGCGGGGCCCAGCAGCAGCTCTCCGGCCGCGATCACGCCGCCTCCGATCACGATCACGTCCGGGTCGAAGATATTGGCGAGACCCGAGAGCGCTGCGCCGAGCCGGCGGCCGATGGTCGCCAGCACCTCGACCGCGACCCGGTCGCCGTCCTCGGCGAGCTCGGTGACCAGGCGGCCGCTGATCGGCCAGCCCTCGGCGAGGGCGACGCCGAGGCCCGAGTCGGGCGCCAGCTCCGCGGCCGCGACCGCTTCGGCGGTCAACGCCGTCCCCGAGGCGATCGCCTCGATGCAGCCGCGGTTCGGGCAGTTGGCCTGACAGGGAGGGCCGTCGATGTCGACGACGACGTGCCCGAGCTCGGCGCCGGCGCCGCTCGATCCCCGATAAGGCCGCCCGTTCAGGATCAGGCCGCCGCCGATCCCGGTGCCGATCGTCAGCATCACGACGTTGTCCGCGCCGGCAGCGACTCCGCTGTGGTGCTCGGCGATCACCGCCGCGTTGGCGTCGTTGTCGACGGACACCGGGAGCCCGAAGCGCTCGGAGACGATGTCCCGCACCGGCACGTCGCGCAACGGCAGGTTGGCGGCGCTCACGCACAGCCCCCGCTCGCGGTTGATCGTGCACGGGATTCCGAGCCCGATCGCCTCGACGCCGGGGCGCTCCGCGAGCGCGATCTCGAGCTCGGCCTCGAGCAACTCCATGACCTGATCGGAGCTGAGCCCGCCCGACGCGCCGATGCGTCTGTGCACGACCTCGTCGTCGCGGCCGAGCACCCCGACCAGCATCTTGGTCCCGCCGAGGTCGACGCCGATCGCCTCACCCGCTCCCAAGGCCGTCAAGGGCGTGGAGTCTCAGCGGCAGGAATCCGGGGGGCCATGCGGCAGTATTACCGCGTCATGGCACCAGGCGACGACGAGCGCCCGGATCGCCCCGAGTACAACGTCTACCGAGCGGGATCGCGAGGACGTGGGCGGGGCAGGCGGGCCAAGCAGCCGCGCGGCGACGCGCCCGATTCAGCCCCCGCAGAAGGTGGCCCGCCGCCCCCTCCCCCGGGCCGCTCGGCCGAACCGCCGGATGAAGGCCCGGGCTACCACGTCTATCGCGGCGGACGCCGCTCTGGCGGCGGTGGAGCGGCGCTCGGCTCCCTGCGCAAGCGCTTCGGCGGAGGCGGGGGCGGGGGCGGGCGGGCGTCCGGCCGCGTGGCCACCGAAGGTGGCTTCCCGTGGCGACGGGTGCTCAAGTGGAGTGCGATCGCGCTCGGCGCGTGGCTCCTGCTCAGCCTGGTCCTGTTCGCCGTCTCCGCTCAGATCCAGAAGGGAAAGCTCGACGACAACGCGGCCGACGCGCTCAACGGGACGCTGCCGCTGATGATCGCCCAGGGACAGACGATCCTCGTGATCGGCACCGATGTGCGACCTGCCGGAGTGCCCGACGAGGACGGCAACATCTCGAAGCAGAAGTGCGTCGACGCCGCCGGGCGAGGCGCCGTCCACCCGCCGGACTGCGCCGCGGTCCGGGCCGACACCCTGATGCTGGTGCGCGCCGGCCGATTCGGTTCCGTCAAGAAGCTGTCGATCCCGCGCGACGTCTACGCCGACATCCCCGGCCACGACCCGCAGAAGATCAACGCCGCCTACGCGTTCGGCGGCGCGGGGCTGCAGATCGAGACGGTCGAGAACTTCCTGGGGATCAACGTCGACCACGTGGTCATCCTCGACTTCGGCGGGTTCGCCGATTTCATCGACGCCCTCGGCGGGGTCACCGTGGACCTCCCGACCCGGGTCAAGTCGAAGGTCGACGGCGGCAGCTCGGCGGGCGGGATCACGCTCAAGCTCGATCAGGGTGAGAACACGCTGACCGGAGATCAGGCGCTGGCGCTTGCTCGAACCCGCAAGAACGAGTGGGATCCGAGCGAGGACGACCGCGATCGCGCCCGCCGCCAGCAGCTCATCCTGCAGGGGATCCAGGGCCGGATGACGAGCATCACCCGGCTCCCCTACAACATCCTGCACGCACCGTGGATCGCCTGGAACGCGCCGAAGGCGATGGTCAGCGACATGGGCGCCTGGACCCTCCCCCAGCTCGCCTTCTCCGTCGGGGTCGGCGGCAGCTCGGATACGGAGGTGTTGAAGCCGAGCGGCGTCACGGCCGACGGGGCGTTGATCGTCAAGCCGAGGCGTTGCCGGGCGGCGGTCAAGGACTTCCTCGGCGACCGCGGCCCGCGGCGGGCGAAGTGCTCGCCGGACACCGGTGTCGATACCGCGCTCGATCCCTCGGTCGCACCGGATCCGGCCGTCACCCCCTGAGCAGGCGCCGCCCGACGCAGCATCCGCCTGAGAGGGCGGCGGGCGCCGCGCGCGCCGACCGCCGGGGGGTCAGTCCTTGGAGCTGCTGGAGCTCGAGCTCGAGCTCGAAGAATGGGACGAGCTGTGGCTGGAAGAGCTGCTCTCGGACTTCGGCTTCGTGTCCGTCTTCGACGAGCTCGCGCTCTCGGACTTCGAGGTGTCGCTGCTCTCTCCGCCGGAGCCGTTGCTCGACTTCGCCCCGGCGCCCTTGCGCGCGTAGTCGGTCGTGTAGAAGCCGGACCCCTTGAAGTGCACCGCGGGCGCGAAGAGCTGCCTGCGCGCCGGCGCGCCGCACACCTCGCAGGTGTCGAGCGCGTCCTCCGACATGGACTGCACGGCCTCGAACGTGTGGCCGTTGTCGCACTTGTATACGTACGTGGGCACGGAATGCGTCATGATACGGGGAGTAATGCGGGGCTACAGGGGATGCAGGGTGTTGACCGTCGCGGTTCTTGCCGCGGGCGCGATGCTTGCTGCGACCGCGAGCAGCGCCTCCGCGATCACGGTCAGCAACGTCCAGGCGGTCCCGGCGAACCTCTCCGCCGGCGCCAACAGCGACCTCTCGGTCGACTTCAACCTCTCCGGCGGCAAGCTCGACGACCTCGTGATCCATCTGCCTCCGGGCCTGGTCGGTAACCCGCTCGCGACTCCGACCTGCACCGAGGCCGAGCTCAATGCCGACTCATGCCCGGCCGCCAGCGACGTCGGCGACATCTCCAACGACGTCCTGCTCAACGACCTGCTCCCGCTGACGGTCAGCGGCAACGTCTACAACGTCGTGCCGAGGGCCGGGGAGCCCGCTCGCTTCGGCTTCGTCCTGACGACGCCCGGCAACCTGATCCCCCCGGTCATCCTGCAGTCGCCCGCCGCCCTGCGCCCCGGCGACTTCGGGCTCGACACGATCCTCAATGACGTGCCCGACACCGCGAGCGGGCTGCCGATCACGATCACCGGCATCCATCTCGACCTCAAGGGCCAGGTCGGGAGCCCGCCGAAGGGCTTCCTGCGCAACCCGACGTCGTGCGGCACGCACGTGGTCTCGGTCGACGTCACCGCACACGACGCGTCCACCGGCTCCGGGCAGACGAGCTTCGACACCTTCGGATGCGCCGACCTCCCGTTCGACCCCAAGTTCAAGGCGAGCATCGTCTCCGACAACCCGAAGCAGCCGGTGAAGGTCTCGACGACGATCAGCCAGACTGAGCAGGAGGCCGGGCTGAAGCGGGCCGTGGTGACGCTTCCCGCCGAGCTCGGTCCGAACTCGACCGCGTTCGGCAACACCTGCACGGAGGCCGACTTCCAGGCGAGCAACTGCCCCGCGGCCTCGATCGTCGGCTCCGCGAAGGCGGCGTCGCCGCTGCAGTCGCAGGCCCTCGAGGGGCCGGTGGTGCTGATCGCGACTCCGGCCGGCAGCCTCCCGAAGCTCGGGCTCGACCTGCGCGGCGCTCTGGCGCTGAAGCTGATCGGCGACATCGCCATCAACGACTCCAACCCGAACGCGCTGCGCAACGAGGTCACCTTCGACGGCCTGCCCGACATCCCGATCAGCGAGTTCACGCTGACCTTCGCGGGCGGCCCTGACGGCCTCAACCTCGCCACGCGCAACCCGTGCGCGAGCCCGCCATTCAAGTTCAACACCACCTTCCTCTCCCACGGCGGCGTGACGACCCAGGGCGCCACCGACGCCGATGCGACCTGCCGGGGCAGCAAGCCGAAGCTGAAGGCGAAGCTGAAGCGGCCGAAGCACGGCGACGCGAAGCTGAAGCTGAAGCTGAAGGCGGGTGGGCTCTCGCCGATCCGCAAGGCGAACCTGAAGTTGCCGAAGTCGCTGCACGTATCCAAGGGCGCGAAGCTGAAGCGCGGGCTGGACGTCGAGGGGGCCAAGGTCAAGCGCACCAAGTCGGGGCTGAGGCTGAAGACCCGCAAGGGCGGCGCCGAGCGGATCACGATCGTGATCGGCGACGGCGCGATCTCGCCTCGCGGCAAGAAGGCCAGGGGCAAGGTCAAGGCCGACATCAAGGCTCTCGACGGTCAGCGCACCAAGCTGAGCGTCAAGCTCAAGTAGCCGGCGCGCCGTAGCCGGTACCTTCCCGCGTCGTGAACGAGCAGGCCTCCGGCCCGACCCTGGACGAGATCGTCGCCCTCTGCAAGCGGCGCGGCTTCATCTTCCCCTCCTCCGAGATCTACGGCGGGGTCGGCTCGACCTACGACTACGGCCACTACGGCGTCCTGCTCAAGAACAACGTCAAGAACGAGTGGTGGCGGGCGATGCTGACCGACCGCGACGACATCGTCGCGATCGACTCGGCGATCATCCAGAACCCGCGGGTCTGGGAGGCGTCGGGCCACCTCGAGGGCTTCAGCGACCCGCTCGTGCAGTGCCTCGGCAAGTGCAAGAAGCGCTGGCGGCTCGACCATCTGCAGGAGGCGATCGCGGCCGAGGGCGGCGATCCCGACGGCGAGATCCGCTGCCCCCAGTGCGGGGGCGAGCTCAGCGAGCCGCGCGAGTTCAACCTCATGTTCAAGACGCACGTGGGGCCGGTGGCGGAGTCCGGCGCCGAGGTCTACCTGCGGCCCGAAACCGCGCAGGGAATCTTCATCAACTTCAAGAACGTCCTCTCCTTCTCCCGCAAGAAGCCGCCGTTCGGGATCGCGCAGATCGGCAAGTCGTTCCGCAACGAGATCACGCCAGGAAACTTCATCTTCCGGACCCGCGAGTTCGAGCAGATGGAGATGGAGTTCTTCTGCACGCCCGACGACGCGTCGAAGTGGCACGAGCACTGGCTCGGCGAGCGCATGCGTTGGTACACGGAACTCGGGATCCGGCCCGACAACCTGATCCTCCGCCCTCACGAGGCCGACGAGCTCTCCCACTACTCGAGCGCGACCAGCGACATCGAGTACCTGTTCCCGATGGGCTACTCCGAGCTCGAGGGGATCGCCAACCGCGGCAACTTCGACCTCACCCAGCACATGAAGCACAGCGGCGAGAAGCTCGAGTACTTCGACCAGGCGACCGGCGATCGCTACATCCCCCACGTGATCGAGCCGGCCGCCGGCGTCGACCGGGCGACGCTCGCATTCCTCGTCGACGCCTACGAGGTCGAGGAGGTCGACGGGCGCGAGCGGACCGTGCTCCGGCTCCACCCGAAGCTCGCCCCGGTGAAGGTCGCGGTGATGCCGCTGGTCAACAAGGACGGGATGCCCGAGCGCGCCCGCGAGGTCTTCGAGTCGCTGCGGCACCGGATCGGCGCCGAGTACGACTCCGGCGGCTCGATCGGCAAGCGCTACCGGCGCCAGGACGAGATCGGCACCCCGTGGGGGATCACGATCGACGGCGACACCGCGGTCGACGACACCGTGACGCTGCGCGACCGCGACTCGCTCACCCAGGAGCGTGTCCCCATCGACGGCCTCGCCGAGCTGCTGCTCGAGAAGCTGGCGGCCGACTGGACGAGCCCGAAGCTCGACGCGTAGTCGCGAGCGGGCCACTGGCCCGCTGAGCGGCTCGCCGCGAACTGCCCGCCTCCCCAGCTCGGAGGGGCGCGTTGCAAGGTGAGTTCGACCTTTGGGACGCGGAGCGGCCGAAACGTCCATCTCACGCCGGGGAGGTGTGGGGAGGCGCGCCGTGCAAGGTGAGTTCGACCTTTGGGACGCGGGGCGGCCGAAACGTCCATCTCACGCCGGGGAGATGTGGGGAAGCGCGCCGTGCAAGGTGAGATCGACCTTTGGGACGCGGGGCGGCCGAAACGTCCATCTCACGCCGGGGAGATGTGGGGTGGGGCTGTGGCGCTGGGGTGGGGACAGGGCGGGGGCGCTTTGGGGCGCCCCGGGGTTCTCTCAGGTGTGGACAGTGAGATTGAGATTGGGGAAGGAGGGCGGCCGAAAGGTCGGCCTCGGAATGTCGACCGGCGAATCGCCGGGATCGCTGGAGCGCAGCATGGGGTCATCTCCCTTCGTCAGCTGATCGAGCTCGGTCTGAGCCGGCGGGCGGTGAGCCACCGCGTCGAGGCCGGCCGTCTTCATCGCGTACACCGCGGCGTCTTCGCGGTAGGGCACCGGCTATTGACTCCAAGCGGTTGGCGCATGGCCGCTGTGCTCGCCTGCGGACCCGGCGCCGTGCTGAGCCATCGCGCGGCCGGTGCGGAATGGGCGATGCTCAGGTGGAGCGGACGGGACGAGGTTCTCGTCCCCTCACCTCGCCGAGCCCGTTCCGGCCTCATCGTCCGCTCCGCGAACCTGCCGCCGGACGAGGTCACCGTCGAGAACGACATCCCGATCACGACCCCGGTCCGCACCCTGCTGGACCTCGCCTCGGTTCTCGCCCCGGATCAGCTCCTGAAGGCGGTGAACGAGGTTCACGAGCAGCGTCGCCTGTGGGGAGCCATCTCGCTTGAGGCGATGATCGAACGCCACAGAGGCGAGCGCGGGGTCCGCAGGCTGCGGAGCATGTTGGCTGAAGCGGGCTACGGGATTCCGCAGCGGGAACTGGAGGAAGCGTTCTCTCGCTTCGTCGCGGAGCGGTGCCTTCCCCGGCCGGAGCTGCAGGGAGTGGTCAGGGTCGACGGCCGCTACTTCAAAGGCGATGCCGTCTGGCGCAGCCAACGGCTGATCGTCGAGCTGCACTCAGCGGGTCATCACGGCACCGCGCCGAAGATCACCCGCGATGCGACTCGCGACCGGCTCCTGCTGATCGCGGGATGGACGGTCGTCCACGTCACCTGGGCGCAGCTCCACGATCCGCGCGAGGTGCGAGCCCTCGAGCGAGACCTGAGAAAGCTGCTTCGAGCGCCGTCTGGATGACGGCGGGTCCTTGGCACCGCCGCGGCCACGCGGAGTCACCCCGGTGCGGAGTCACCCCGGTGGGATAAGCGAGGCCTGAGAATCGGCCTCGGTCACCCCGCCTGGGGACAAGCGTGAGGATCAGCCGATTGCCAGGCTGAGCCCGAAGAGGACGACGCCGGCTCCGAGGACCATCAGGAGCGGGCGGCCACCGCGGCCGCGGATCGCGAACATGAGCGACATCACGGCGGCGGCGGCGATCAGCGCCGAGCCCGCGAAGCCCATGATCGTGACGATGGTCTTGAGGCCGCTCGAGCCGTCGTAGCACTCGCCGTCGCTGTTGAGATCGGAGATGCTGTTGACGTCATCGCAGGGCGTCGTGCCGGCGATGTCGGCGAACGCGATGAAACCGACGAGCGCGACGAAGGCGAGGACGACGACGCCAATCGCCGCGAGGACGCGAAGGCCTCCGTTGCCCTTGTCCGGCGTTCCGCCCGGCTGGGCGGGATATGCCGGCGGCTGCTGGGGAGCTGGCGCTCCCCCGCCGGGCTGCGGCGAGGAGGGGGGCGGTGGCGGCGGTGGCGGCTGTGCGTTCATAAAGAGAACATATGCGACCGCACGGCGTCGCGCGTCAAGATCTCCCCGACCCCCTGCGCGGCCGGCGGAAGGTCGCCCTGAGCGCGGTCAGGATCACCCTGGTCCGCCATCGTGAGAACGGGTAGAGGTGCGGCGCGGGCGACGGTCCACGCCGTGCCCCGACGATCGTCTTGGCCCTGCAGAACTTGCGGATTCCCTCCCTGCCGTGGCGGGAGCCGAGGCCCGAGTCCTTCCAGCCGTTCATCGGCAGATCCATGAGCGCAAAGTGCGCCACCGGCTCGTTCAGCGAGACGGTCCCCGCCTCGATACCGGCGGCGAGGCGGCGCCAGCGATCACGATCCGCCGTGAACACGGTCGCGGCGAGACCGTAGGTGCAGTCGTTGACCCGCCTCAGGACCTCCTCCTCCGTGCTGAAGCGAGTGACGGGAAGCAGAGGGCCGAACGTCTCCTCGCGCATGCAGCGCATCTCGTCGGCGACGTCGGCCAGGACGGTGGGACGGTGGAAGCGCTCCTCGCCCGGCGCTCCACCACCCGGTCCGCCGACTACGACCCTGGCGCCGGCGGCAAGGGCCTCCTCGACGTGCTCGGTCACGATCCGGTGCTGCCCCGGCGCGGCCATCGCGCCGATCTCGACCGAGCCGGGACCACCCGGCGGGCCCTGGCGGAGCAGCCGGACCCGATCCGCGAGCAACGCGAGGAAGCGGTCGTGCACCGGCTCCTCGACGAAGACACGCTCGACCGAGAGGCAGGTCTGGCCGGAGTTCAGCATCCCGTAGTAGACGCAGCGGTCGGCGGCCCGCCCCAGGTCCGCGTCGGCGAAGACGATCGCCGCATCCTTGCCGCCGAGCTCGAGGTTCACGGGGGTGAGCGTGCGCGCGGCGCGCTCCATCACCTTCGCTCCCGTCGCGCTCGAGCCGGTGAAGGCGACCATGTCGACCGCGTCGATCAGCGCCGCGGCGACCTCGGCGTCGCCCGCGGCGACCGAGAACACGCCGGGAGGCATTCCCGCATCGGCGAACAGGCCTTCGATCCAGATACTGCTCAACGGCGTCAGCTCGCTCGGCTTCACGACCACGGCGTTACCGGCCATGAGCGCCGGAAGCGCATCCGCGAGGGGAAGCGCCAGCGGGTAGTTCCAGGGGCTGATCACCCCGACGACGCCGCAGGGCGAGTACGCCACCGAAGCGCTGCGGCCGAGACCGAGAGGCGAGCGGATACGCCGTCCCCGCTCGCATAGGAAGCCCTCCGCCCTCCGCGCCCAGAAACCGAGGGCGAGAAGGCCGAACGTGAGCTCGGCGCTCTGCGCGTCCTCCCAGGGCTTGCCGGTCTCCGCGACGATGGTTGCGATCGCGCTCTCAGCCCGTTCGGCCAGCAGGCGGCGGGCCGAGAGGAGCACGCGGGTCCGCCCGGCGAAGCCCATCGCCTCCCAGTCACGCCCCGCTTCCCGCGCCGCGTCGACCGTGGCCGGCATAGCGGCCGGGTCGCTGCAATCGGCCTCTCCCACGACCGCGCCTGTCGCGGGGCTGGTGATCACGAGCCGCTCGCCCACACTGGACACCATCGCCTGGCTCACTATAAACAGTCCAGCCGGTATGTAACATGGGAACTCAGGTGGCGTTGCGAGAGCGGCACGAGAACGTGGGCGGGTTCTCCACTCGCGTCGCGCGCACGGACGGCGTCGGCCCGGCGGTCGTCCTCGTCCACGGGTTCGGCGACAGCGCCGACACATGGAGACCGCTGATGCGGCGCCTCGCCGCCGCAGGCACGCGCACGGTCGCGCTCGATCTTCCCGGCTTCGCCGAGGCGGAGCGGCTTCGATCGGGACTGATCCTGCCGCAGATGCGGGAGGCGATAGCCGACCTGATCGAGCTCGAGGCCGACGGGAGCGGCGGTGACGTGATCGTGGTCGGCAACTCGCTCGGCGGCGGCCTCGCCCTGCGCCTGCTCGACGATCCGGCGCTGCCGATCGAGCGCGTGATCGCGCTCGCGCCAGCCGGGGTCTGGACGCCTGGCTGGACCGCGCTCGTCCAGCACGACCCACTCGTGCGGGCGCTGCTTCACCTCCCCCTCCCCGCACCTCCGCGCTCCGTCCGCTACCTCGTCGAGGGGATCGTCGGCAGGCTCGCCTTCACCGACCCGAGATCCGAGCATGCAACGGCCTTCGCGCGCCATTACCGCTCCCGGCTCGACGTCAAGAGGCTGCACGAGACGCTCCAGCGGATCCTCCCGGAGCTGCGGCCGCCGCTGCGGCTCGCCGGGATCGAGCACCCGGTGACCATCGTCTGGGGTGATCGCGACCGGCTGATCACGCGGCGCGGCTTCGAGTCGATCGTCGCGCGGGCGCCGGACGGGGAGCTCGTCGTGCTCGAGGGATGCGGTCATCTGCCGCAGATCGAGCGCACCCGCGAGGTCGCCGAGATCGTGCTCGGCGTCAGGGAGCAGGCGTCGGCCCGCCCCCGCCCGACCCCCGTCTGAGGCGACGAAGGCGGCGGATATGCCCGAGGCGGCAGCCGGCGTCGGCGGCGCCATCGGCCGCGGCAGCCGGGACGACGGCCCGGCTACTTCGAGCCGGGGATCCGGACCGAGCCGTCGAAGCGGTCGAAGCCACCCGCGACCGCGCGCAGCTTCACCCGCTTGCCGGCGCCCGCGGGAAGCGCCAGGTCGACGCGCCCACGCGCGTCGCTGCGCCCCGCGATCGACTTCGGACCGACGATCCCCTTGGGAATCACGACCCGCGCGCCCGTCACCGGCCGCGCCTTCTTGTCCTCCGGCACGTGCGAGGTAACCGCGAACCTGACGAAGCCTTCACCGGCGCGCACCGCCGTCACGTCGAGCGCGGCGCGATGGATCCCCGGGCAGTCCGCCTGGGTCGGGACGACGTCGCGCACGACTCCGTCGACCTCGCTGCGGATCGAGCCGGTGAACGTCCGTGGGCCGGTGATGGTCATCGTCCCGCGCAGCGAGCCGTTGTGCTTGCCGCTCAAGGTCAGATCGGCGCTCCAGGTTCCGCTCACCGACGCCAGCGGCGTCTCCAGTGACTCGGTCCCGTCGATGAACGACTTGCCGTCCTCGGAGTAGCCGTCGTAGGTGACCGACCACTTGCCCGCCGTGAAGTTGCCCGTGGAGGTGAAGGTCGCGGTACCGCCGCCCGGCCCGTTGACCACCTTGCCGGTGACGTCGCGGGCGGCCATCCCCAGGTATTCATCGGAGGGCGTCGAGTAGCTGTCGAGCGGGAGCTTGCTCACCGGGATCGGCTTCGGCACCTTCTCCTTCGGCAGACCGGGGATGCGGACGATGTAGGTGCGAACGCGCTGGTCGACCTCCGTCGGACTCGTCCGGTTGGGGAGGCGCGTCTCGGTGATCAGCACCTTGCGGCCGCTGTCGAACCAGTCGGCCCGGCGGATGTTCCAATCGGGATGGATCACGAAGGGCTGGCCGGCGTAGCCGCCGCGGCGCTGCCCGATGTCGGCGTTCATCAGCCACATCTCGTTCATGCAGCGCCGGTTGTTCCAGAGGCTGATCCGCCCGACCTGGCCGAAGGCGACGTCGTCGATGAACGAAGGACGCTTGAGATCGGTGAACACGTCCATGCGGTCGAGCCCGCGGGCCGAGGAGTAGAGCGTCCAGCTCGCGTCGGGGGAGTACCGCGCGAGCTCGTTGTAGTCAAAGTCCTTGGTGACGAAGCGCCGCTTGCCCGTCTTCAGGTCGAGCAGCACGGTGTCGTAGTTGAGCGCCGTTCTCGTGGTCTGGTACTTGAGGTAGCGGTTGCCGCCGACCCACTCGCCGCCCTCGTAGAAGCGGCCGCCGTCGACCCAGTCCTGCTGGTCGGAGCTGTCGGTCGAGAAGGCCGGGTTGACGGTCCTCGGGTCGACGAGGCGGTAGCCGTCGGTCGTTCGCTCCAGCCTGGCGACCGTGACCCGGGTGCCGTCCGTCGTGCGGACCTCGTTCCAAGCCACGTACTGGCCGAGATCGTCCGGCTTGGCCTCGCGGTTCTGCGCGCCGACCGGTGATGCGAGGACCGAGTCGATCGGGAAGTCGACCTCGAGCTTGCGGGCGCTCTGGCAGTCGTAGATGCTCGGTGAGCATTCGAGGATCGCCCACTGCTGATCGCCGATTCCGCCGCCGGCGTTGTCGGAGAACCAGATCCTGCGTTCGTCGCTGAAGGCCTCGGGCTTCGTCGCCCGCGCCGACAGCCCGCAGGTGAGGCACTGGTACCCGCCGCCGTTGAGCTTGGTGATCGCGATCTGGGGGACGCCGTCGACGTTGACGAGGAAGAGCCCGTGCTTCTCGTCGGGCGCCAGCTCGTAGCCGCCGTTGCCGCCGTCGGCCTGCTCCTGGAAGACCGTGACCCCCTCGGGGAGCTGCGGCTCGACCTGGCGGACGACGTCGAGCGTCTGCAGCGGCGGCGGTCCGGCGGACGCCGTCGAGACGTGGACGGCGCAGAGCCCGACCACGGCCGTCAGGGCCGCGATAACACGCATCCCGCGCATCCCGCGCATCCGGATCGCAGGTCGCGCTCTCACCCCTTGCCCCGCTTCCCCTTGGACTTGCCCTTCACCTTGACCTTGACGGCGTCGGAGGCGTCGGCGAGGCTGAAACCGGAGGCGGTCGCCTTGATCGAGTACTTGCCCTTCGCCTTCTTCGATGCCTTCACCTTGAAGGAGGCGGTCGCGGAGCCGCCGCCCGGGATGTCACCGACCGAAGCGCACTTGTCACCCTGCGCCTTCAATCCCTTCGGAGTCTTCAGGCACACCTCGACCCCTGCCGCCTCCGACTCGCCGGAGTTGCTGACCTCGGACTCGAGCTTGACCGTCTTACCCGGCTTCAGCTTCGACTTCGCGGCGTCCAGCGCGAGCGCGAGCGATGCCGCGGTCGGCGGTACGTACGGCCGCGTCGGGGGAGTCGCGATCTGATGCGCGAGCCAGATGCCGCCGGCGCCGCTCGCCGTCGCCAGGACGCCGCAGTTGGACCCCGGCCCACCCGTTGCGGCGGGCAGGCTCGCCCAGTTGCCGACGATGCCCCCGGGACCGCTGAGACCTGACGTGAACGGGGTCCCGAAGAACGGGTCACTCGCCGACGTGGTCGCGGTGAAGACGATCGGATCGATCGTGCAGGTGCCGGTAAGGGCCGAGTTCAGCGTCGCCTTCAGGTTGAAGTTCAGGCTCATCGCGCCGGTGGCGGCCGTATAGGTGCCGGTGACGGGCTGGTTGGCGGCGAGATCGATCGTGGCCGAGGCTGGGCTCGTGATCTGACGCTGGGGAAAGTTGACGCCCCCGGTCGGAACGTTCACCGAGTCGCGGGTGAGCGTGCCCGAGAGCGTGTAGGGGTCGGACGTGTTGGAGAGGTCAACGTTGCGAAGACCGCCGAACTCCGCTCGGCCGTACTCGAGGGTCAGATCAAACGGGTCGGCCTGGGCGGATGCGGAGCCGATCCCGAGCGAGGCGATCAGGGCGACGATCGTGACGGCGACCGCGCGGCCACCTCGGCGGTTGGAAGAAACGCGCAACTTCTCTCTCCTGTTCGTGTCCTGTGTCCCGCCGGCCCCATACACCACCGGCGATCGGATCGTAGTATAAAGACAGTCCGGTTTGTTTGTTTGTGGTGAAGCCGCCGGAGGGGCGGGGATCGCATCCGCCACCCCCAGAGCGCGTCCGGTCCGCCCCGAAGGCGATAATCCGGCGGCATGGAGCCGAGTGCGCGCGCGAAGCCGCAGCGACGGACGCAGGAGGAACGCCGCACCGCGACGCGCGGGGCGCTGCTCGAGGCGACGATCGACTGCCTCGTCGACTACGGCTACGCGGGGACCACGACCACGCGGGTGGTCGAACGCGCCGGGGTCTCGCGCGGGGCCCAGGTCCATCACTTCCCGACCAAGGCCGAGCTCGTCGCGCAGGCCGTCTCCTACCTCGCCGATCTTCGCGGCGAGGAGATCAGGGTCGCGCTCGCCGAGCTGCCCGAGGGGCGGGAACGGCGCCTGGCGGCGCTCGACATGCTCTGGAGCGTCCACTCCGGGCCGCTCTTCGCGGCTGCCCTCGAGCTGTGGGTCGCCGCGCGCACCGACGACGAGCTCCGCAAGCACCTGACCCCGGTCGAGCGCTCGATCAATCAACGCCTGCTGGAGAGCGGCCCGATGCTCTTCGAGGTTCCGGCCGACGATGCCTTCCCCGCGAAGCTCACCACCGTAATCGCCTCGGTCCAGGGTCTGGCGATGGCGGCGACGCTCCTGAAACCGGCGCGCGGCAGGATCGAGGAGCAGTGGTCGCTGCTCCGCGCCGAGCTCGACACCATCCTTGAGTCCTGAGATCCAGGCCGGGTAGCGCCCGCGCCTGGACCTGTCACCCGCAACCGGACCTATGGTCCACTTCTCGGTGACACGTTCGGTCGAGCGGCCGCTCCACCCAGCTCGCGCCTCAGCACCTTGCCCGTCGCGTTGCGCGGCAACTCCTCGACGAAGCTGACGTCGCGAGGAACCTTGTAGCGGGCGAGGTTGACGCGGACGTGCTCGCGAAGGTCATCGGCTCGCGGCTCGCAGCCGGATGCCGGGACCACGAAGGCGGCGAGACGGGCGCCGAAGTCCTCGTCGGGCACGCCGACCACCGCTGCATCGGCGACCGAGGGGTGCCCGATGAGCAGCTCCTCCACTTCCTGCGGAAAGACGTTCTCGCCGCCGGAGACGATCATGTCGTCGTCGCGACCGTCGATGAAGAGACGACCGTGCGCGTCGAAGTGGCCGACGTCACCAGAGGACATGAGCCCGTCGATCACCTCCTTGCCGCCCCCATCCGTGTAGCCCTCGAACTCGACGCCGTTGGAGACGAAGATCCGGCCGCTGCTGCCCACCGGCACCTCCCTCCCGCTCTCGTCGAGCAGCTTCACGGTCGCGCCGAGCACGGGCGGCCCGACCGTCGTCGGAGCGGCTCTCAGGTCGGCCGGCGCCGCGAGGGTCGCGTAGGCCACCTCGGTGGAGCCGTAGAGCACGTAGAGCAGATCCCCGAAGACGTCCATCGTC
Organism: Thermoleophilales bacterium; assembly: GCA_020636895.1. Lineage (GTDB taxonomy): Bacteria > Actinomycetota > Thermoleophilia > Solirubrobacterales > 70-9 > RHKX01. The sequence continues at coordinate 235,975 of JACJWZ010000002.1, forward strand.
TCCGTCGCGACGCTGCCGGGTAGCTGGGAGCCGGCGCTGAAGATCACCCGAAGCGCCCCCGTGTCGAAGGAGCGGATCCGTTCGTGGCCGAGGGCCAGGATCCGCTGCAGCATGGCCGGAACCACGATCAACGCCGTCACGCGGTGCCGCTCGGCGAGGGCGAGCATCGCTTCCGGGTCGAAGCGTCGTGAGACGACGATCGCGGAGCCGAGGTTGAACGCGAGCATCGCCTGCGCGAGACCGAGCGCGTGGAAGAGGGGTGGGCCGACGAGCGTCGCCTCCTTCGTCCGCAGCGGCACCCGCGAGAGCAGCGCCCCCAGCGTCTCGATCGTGCGCACGTCCCGGCGTTGCGCCCCCTTCGGCGTGCCCGTGGTCCCGCTGGTCATCAGGACCAACGTCGCATGCTCGCTCGGCGCCCCGGGGCTGCGCCCGAGGGCACGCGAGATCAGCGCCTCGGTCCCCTCCCCCCCTCCGTCACCCGTGACGTAGACCGGCAGGCCCGCCGCCTCGGTCCTCGGGATCAGGTCATCGTCGGCGACGATCGCGCTGAGGCGCTCGCGGGCTGCCACCGCGGCAAGCTGCGGCGCCGCGAACTCGGTGTTGAGGAGGACGACGCGCATGCCCAGCTTCGCGCCGGCGAAGAGAGCATCGACGAACCCACGGTGGTTGCGGCAGAGCACCCCGAGCCCGTCCCCGGGGCCGAGGCCGCGGTCGGCCCACGCGCAGGCGAGCGCGCTCGAGCGCGCGTCGATCTCCTCGTAGCTCAGCGCCCCCTCGTCGTCGACGAGCGCAGGCCTCCCGCCCCAGCGCGCGGCGGCGCCCGCGCAGCTCCCGGCGATCGGGCCGAGGCGGACGACGCCGGCGGCTACGCGGATCAGGCGGTCCGGGCGCTCGGGCCCGAGCAGCCCGGAGCGCGCCACCGCGGTCGTCGCCCGCGCTCCGACGGTGATCCGGCCGAGCGCGTCCGCCCCCAGGGTGCCCAGTCGCTCAGCCGCCGCGATCAGCTCGCCACCGAGGCGCCGAGCCGATCCGCCACGAGATCCACCGTCCACGGCTCCTCGACGGTCAGCGGATCGCCCATCTCCCAGTTTCGGCATTCGGCGATCATGCCGCCTTGGACGGCGAAGAGGCGTCCCGTCAGCGAGCAGTCGCTCGAAGCGAGGTACGCCACCAGCGGGCTCACCTCAGCCGGGTTGAACGCATCGAGCGCGCCGGGATCCTCGGGCGCCTTCATCATCTCGCCGATCATCGGGACGTCCTCGGTGAGCCGCGTCCGCGCGATCGGCGCGATCGCGTTGACGCGGACGCCGTAGCGGCCGAGCTCCTGAGCGGCGACGAGCGCCATCGCGGCGATCCCGGCCTTGGCGGCGCCGTAGTTGACCTGACCCGCGTTGGGCAGGTAGGTGCCCGATCCCGACGCCGTGTTGATGACCGCGGCATCGACCTCCTCACCGGCCTTGGAGCGCTCCTTCCAGTGCACCGCGGCGTGATGGAGGGCGCAGAAGTGACCCTTCATGTGGACCTTGATGACCGCGTCCCACTGCTCCTCGGTCATCGATGCGATGAACGCGTCGCGGAGGATGCCGGCGTTGTTGACGAGGACGTCGAGGCGCCCGAAGGCGTCGACGGCGGTCGCGACGAGCGACTCCGCCCCCGCCCATGTCGAGATGTCGTCGGTGTGGGCGGCGGCCTCACCGCCGGCCGCTTCGATCTCGGCGACGACTTCGTGCGCGGGACCACCGTCGCTGCCGCTGCCGTCGCCGGTGCCGCCGAGGTCGTTGACGACCACCTTCGCTCCTTCGGCGGCGAACAGCAGTGCGTGCTCGCGGCCGATTCCCCGGCCGGCGCCGGTGATCGCCGCTACCCGTCCTTCGAGTGAACCCATGTCTGCTTCGGTCTCCTTGTTCGGTTCGTTGGTTGCTCGGGTCGCGCCGCGGGTCCTAGCTGACCTCGGCGAGACCGTCCTTGGTGATCACGGTGCCGTCGTCGGCCGTCGTTTCGAACGCGTAGGCGGACAGCCCCTCCGCGGTGCTCGGAGCACCCCAGATCGTCGTCGTCACGTCTTGGCCGGGACGGCCCGGGCGCGAGAAGCGCAGGGCGAGCCGCTTCAGCCGCGAGCTGTCCCCATCGCAGACCGAGCCGACGATCGCCCACGACGTGAACGCCATGGTGCAGAGCCCGTGGACGATGATCCCCGGCAGGCCCATCGCCTTGGCGACGTCTTCGTCGAGGTGGATCGGCATCAGGTCGCCCGACGCTTCCGAATAGCGGAACGTCTGATCGTCGTCGAAGTGAGCCGCGACCTCGGCGACCGGCTCCGCCGATCGATCCGCCTCGTCGACGCGGTGGGCGGGCGCCGTCTCGCCGACGTCGATGTCGTCCTCGGCGCCGCGGAAGAACGCCACCATCCACTGGTCGTTGACCGGCTCGCCGTCGGCGGTGCGGGTCTCGATCCTGGTGTGCAGCGTCACCCCGCTGGGTGCCTTGTGGATCCCGAGCCCGGCGGCGCGCGTGATCAGCTCCATCCCCGGCCGGATCGGCTGGTGGAAGTGCATGTCCTGCTCGCCGTGGACGACCCTCATCATCAGCTCGGGCGGCACGATCGACATCGTCGGCTCGCCGAGCTGGGTGAACGGCGGCACGATCGCGAAGACCGGCGGCGCCAGCTCACCGCTGAGGTGCGCCTGTGTCGGATCGTTCGTCGCCCGCGCGTAGGCGATCAGGCGATCGGCCTCGACCGCGAAGCTCTGCTCGTCGGTCCACCTGCCGAGCTCCTCGACGTTCCAGGCGCTCGTCTCAGTCGTGCTCATGTGCTCGTTCCTCCGTTGGTTGCGTTGCTGGCCATGCCGGCCTCCTGCTGCTCCCGTCGCCTGCGCCGCGCCGCCGCGATCACCTCATCGGCGACGCGATCCGCGGCGCCGCGCTCCCCTCCGAGCAGCAGCCGGGAGAGCTGCGATCGGCGCAGGTAGAGAGGTGCGTCGTGCTCCCACGTGACGCCGATCCCCCCGTGCACGGCGATGCAGGTCCGGGTCGAGAAGTCGGAGGCGCGCTCGGCCGCGAACCTGAGGGTCCCGGCCGCCCGGCCCAGGTCCTCACCGCCGCCGTCGGCGGAGAGGCCCGCGTAGTAGGTGAGGCTCCGAGCGGTGGCGGCGGCGCGGAGCATCTCGACGAGCTGGTGCTTGACGGCCTGGTAGCTGCCGATCGGCCGCCCGAAGGCGTGCCGGTCGCGGGAGTACTCGACGGCCATCTCGCGCACCGCGTCGCTGACCCCGATCGCCTCCGCCGCGAGCATCGCCTGAGCGAAGTTCCACGCGTCGGCGAGGTCGGCGGCCGTCGCGTCCAGCGAGATGCTCGATGCGCCACCCAGCCGCACGTGGGCGAGCGGGCGGGTGTGGTCGAAGCGCGTGAACGCATCGATCGCGACGCCCGGGTCGTCCGCATCTACGAGGTAGGCGCCCAGCTCGTCCCCTTCCCCGAGGGCCGGGACGACGAGCAGGTCCGAGCCGGGCGCGTCGGGGACGAAGCCGGCCTCGCCGCTGATCGCTCCCGAGTCCCGGATCGGGACCTGCTTCGGACCGGCGGCGGGATCCGCGCCGGCGATGGTCCACGCCCCCTCGCCGAGCGGCGGAGCGGCGAAGAGAGTCGCGACGCGGGCCTCGCCCGAAGCCGCCCGGGCCGCGGCGTCGGCGGCGTCGTCATCACCGCGCTCGGCCGCCCGCTCCAGCACCAACGTGCCGGCGAGGTGGCCGACCAGGCCGGTCGAGGCGAGCGTGCGACCGCACTGCTCCAGCACGAGCATCGCGTCGAAGAGTCCGAGGCCGGCGCCGCCGCGCTCCTCCGAGACCAGCAGCCCGCACCAACCCGCCTCGACCGCCACGGGCCAGAGGTCGAGCCGCTCGGCGCCGTCGGCCGCCTCGCGAGCGGCGGCGAGGCTGGGGTGACGGCCGAGCGCGTCGATTGCCGCTTCGCGGAGCATCTCCTGCTCGTCGGTGAGCTCGAAGTTCATGCGACCACCTCCTCGGCGCCGTTACGAGCGGCGCCGCCGACGAGCTGCTCGAAGGGGACGCCCTTGTCGACTCGGGGCTCCGGCGGCAGGCCGAGGACCCGCTCGCCGATCGTGTTGCGGAGGATCTCGTCGGTGCCGCCGCCCGAGCGCAGGCCCTGCATCTCGCAGAGGAGCTCCCCCCACTCCCCCTCGAGCGCGTCGGGGCCGAGCAGCTCGGTCAGGAGCTGCGCACCCTTGACGCCTGATTCGATCAGCCCGATCTTGCCGAGCCCCGCCTCGGGGCCCGGGATCCCGCCGGCCCCGAGCGCCGAGAGCGCCCGGTAGGCGGTGAACTGCAGGCCGGTCACCTCCGCGGTGATCTCGGCGAGCACCTGCTTGACCCGTCCGTCGTCGAGCCCCGGGTGGTCGAGCACCCCCATGACGAAGTCCTCGGGGGCGAAGGGCATCTGATCGAGCGCGGCCAGCACCGCCATCCGCTCGAACATCAGCGTCGTCATCGCGACCTGCCAGCCGGCGTCGACGGGGCCGACCGTGGCGTCCTCCGGCAGCTCGACCCCGTCGAAGAAGACCTCGTTGAAGCCCGACGCGCCGGTGATCTGGCGCAGGGGCCTGACCGTCACCCCGGGAGCGTGCATGTCGACGACGAACATCGTCAAGCCGCGATGCTTGGGCAGGCTCGGATCGGTGCGGGCGAGCAGCAGGCCGAAGTCCGCGAACTGCGCCATCGTCGTCCACACCTTCTGGCCGTCGATCACCCATCCGTCGCCGCCCCGGCGCGCCTTGGTGACGATCCCGGCGAGATCGGATCCCGCCGCGGGCTCGGAGAAGAGCTGACACCAGCCGGCGGAGCCCTCGAGCATGGGCGCCAGGTAGCGGTCCTTCTGCTCGTCGCTGCCGTAGGCGATGATCGTCGGGCCGAGCTCGCCGATCGCGATGTGGTCGACGATCGTCGCGCACCCGGCAGCGGCCAGCTCGGTGTTGGCGATCATCTGCTCGGCGGGACCGAGCCCGGCACCACCGAACTCCGCGGGCCAGGTGACGCCGACGAGGCCGGCCTTCGCGAGCTTCGCCTGCCACTCCCGATAGGGGGCGGGGTCGGCGGCGTGGAAGTGGGTCGCCGGCGGCGGCGACTCGGCGGCGTGCGCCGCGATCCACTCGCGGGCCCGAGCCCGGAACTCGGCCTGCTCGGGTGTGTCGTTCAGATCCATCCCTCTCCTCGCTCGGGGCAATCGACTGGTCGGTGCCGGAGAATAACAAACAGTCCAACTTGTATGTAACATGCCCCGGGAAGTACCGGAGCACCACTGATCGCAAGCGAGAGGAAGTCGATGAGCAGCAGGACGTACGTGATCGGCGTCGGGATGACGAAGTTCGAGAAGCCCGAGAGCCGTAACTGGGACTACCCCGACATGGCGCGTGAGGCCGGCACGGCGGCGCTCGAGGACGCGGGGATCCCGTACGAGTCGGTCGAGGCCGCCGCGGTCGGCTACTGCTACGGCGAGTCGACCAGCGGCCAGCGCGCCGTCTACGAGCTCGGTCTGACCGGAATCCCGGTCACCAACGTCAACAACAACTGCTCGACGGGCTCGACCGCGCTGTACACGGCGCGCAACCTGATCAAGGGTGGGCTCGCCGACTGCGCGCTCGCGCTCGGCTTCGAGAAGATGAACAAGGGCTCGCTGGGAGCGACGTTCGTCGATCGCGAGCAGCCGACGGGGCGCCACTTCGCCGCGCTCGCGGAGCTCTACGAGTTCTCCTTCCCCCCCGCCGCCTACATGTTCGGCGCGGCGGGCGCCGAGCACATGGAGCGCTACGGCTCCAAACCCGAGCACTACGCCTGGATCGGCTGGAAGAACCACAAGCACTCGGTCAACAACCCCTACGCGCAGTTCCAGAAGGAGTTCACGCTCGAGGAGATCAGGGATGCGCCGGTCGTCTACGAGCCGCTGCCGCTGACGAAGCTGCAGTGCTCACCGACCTCGGACGGCAGCGGCGCGGCGGTGCTCGCCTCCGAGCGCTTCGTCGAGGAGCACGACCTCGCCGACCGCGCCGTCGAGATCGTCGCCCAGCACATGGTCACCGACACGCCGGCGAGCTTCGAGAGCCACTCCGCGATCGGCGTCGTCGGCGCCGAGATGACCAGGAAGGCGGCCGACCAGGTCTACGCGGAGGCCGGTCTCGGCCCCGACGACGTCGACGTCTGCGAGCTCCACGACTGCTTCAGCGCCAACGAGCTGATCACCTACGAGGGGCTCGGCTTCGCCGCCGAGGGCGAGGGTCACAAGCTCGTCGAGGAGGAGGCCACGACCTACGGTGGCAAGGGCCCCGTGGTCAACCCCTCGGGCGGGCTGATCTCGAAGGGCCACCCGCTGGGAGCCACCGGGCTCGCACAGTGCAGCGAGCTCACCTGGCAGCTCCGCGGCACCGCCGACAAGCGCCAGGTCACCGGCGCCGAGGTCGCCCTGCAGCACAACATCGGCATCGGCGGCGCGGCCGTGGTCGGGCTCTACCGGCACGCATCGGCGACCGCTTCCTAGGAACCGAAACCAACAGAGAAGAAGGAGAACGACTCATGGCAACGATCACGAAGACCGCTGAGGTCTCAGCGGCCTCCGACACGGTCTGGGACAAGCTCACCGAGACCGAGAGCTACCCCGACTGGCAGACGACCCACGTCTCCTACCCGGAGGGCCCGCCCGAGATCAGCGAGGGCAGCACCTTCAAGGAGAAGGTGACGATCATGGGGATGCCCGGGGAGGTCAACTGGACCGTGACCAAGGTCGACCCCGGCAGCGGCTTCGAGCTCGAGGGCAAGGGGCCGATGGGGACGCACCTGCGCTCCAGCTACTGGATCGAGAGCAACGGCGAGGGGTGCAACCTCACGTTCGAGTCCGAGTTCGGAGGCGCCGCCCTGGCGGCGATGGCCGGGCCCCTCGAGAAAGCGTCTGACGACGCCCTCGCGAAGTCGATCGCCCAGTTCACGAAGCTGGTCTGAGCGTGCGGAAGCGGCCGGCTCCGGGGCCGGCCGCTTCACTTCCCCCGTGGCCTAGCTGGAGCCGATCCGACCCTCGTAGCCGGCGCGCCCATCGACGTCGACGTCGACCAGGAAGCTCCCGGCGCCGGCCAGCGCCCGCACCCGGTCGGCGAGCGGCCGCGGCATCGCGAGCATCGCCTTGGTGGCGGCCCCGATCGTGCGCGGCACGTAGACGCTGAAGCGGTCGCGCTCGATCGCTGCGACCGTCGCGTCGGCCACATCCTCCGGGCTCACCGCCCTGACGCCGCGCGGCGTCCGCAGACCCGACGTGAGCTCAGTCGCGACGACGCCGGGGAGCACGACGGTGATCCCGACGCCCGTTCCGCGCAGCTCGTCGCGTAGCGCTTCGGAGAGCCCGACCACGCCATGCTTGCTCGCGCAGTAGGTGGCCCCGCCCGGATAGGCGGTCTTGCCGGCGGCGGAGGCGACGTTGACGACGTGTCCCCGCCCCCGCGAGAGCATCCCCGGGAGCATCCTCTTGATGCCGAGGATCACCCCGTCGAGGTTGATCGCGACCTGGCGGAGCGCCCGCTCGGCCGGCTCCTCGGAGAACCGTCCGATCGCCATCACGCCGGCATTGGAGACGAGCAAGTCGACCGGGCCGAGGCGAGCCTCCACCTCCTCGGCGAAGCGCTCCCAGGTGTCCGGATCCGCCACGTCGAGCTCGAGACCGACCGCCCCCCGGCCGAGCTCCGCGGCCGCGGCAGCGGCCGCCTCCGCATCGATGTCGCCGATCGCGACGGCCGCCCCGGCGTCGGCCAACGCGCGCGCGATCGCCAGCCCGATGCCCCTGCTCCCCCCGGTGACGACGCAGGTACACCCTGCACAAACAGTCATACCTGCATGTTACTGCGATGGCGCGAGGTCACGCATGGTCAATCTGAGGTTGAAGGAACCGATCTCACGAAGGATGGACCGGGTGCAAGAAAGCCCGCGCCCGGCGCGTCTCCTGTAGAACCCGGGAACCCGCAGCCCAACCGAGAGCCGCCTACGAGACCAGGAGACCGATGAAGTACCTCGCACCACCCCGCACCGTCCCGGCGTTCCTTGGATTCGGCGCGCTGATGCTGGCGCCGGCCGCCGCCGAGGGGGCGATCAACGTCTCCGCCGACCCTGAGAGGGGCACCGTCACGGTCACAGCTGACGCGGGCACGTCAGACGAGCTGTACGTCACCGACCACTCCTGCCGCGGCAGCTGCTTCCCTTCGAGCATCAGCGTCGCCTCGGAGACCACCCCGCTGGTCGCCGGAGCGAACTGCATCAAACTCACCTACCCCGACGGCAGCACCCAGGTCCAGTGCGGCATCGCGGCGGAACTCGTGAGCGTCGACAGCGGCGACGGGAACGACGAAGTCACGGTCGGCGGCACCTCCGCCTTTCGTCCGACCTACTCCGTGGTGCTCGGTGACGGCGACGACGTCGGCCATGAGTACAAGACCACCGACAGCACGATCGACGGCGGCGCCGGAGACGACGTGATCGACGGCCTCCACACCGTGCTCGGCGGTGACGGCGACGACGTGATCACCGGCTTCGAGCTCAGCGGCGGTGACGGCGACGACACGCTCGGCGCGCCGAAGAAGTTCAGTCGCAGCGACATCAAGAAGTTCGGCGCCTTCCACGGCGGTGCGGGCAACGACATCGTCCGCGGCAGCGAGAAGGCCCCGGTCAACGATCTGCTGTTCGGTGACGCCGGCAAGGACAAGTTGTACGGGGGCGCCGGGCGCGACAAGCTCAACGGCGGTAGCGGCAAGGACTTCTGCGACGGCGGCCCGGTGGGCGACAAGAAGAAGCGCAAGGCCGACATCGCCGTGAGCTGCGAGAAGGCCGTCGACGTCTACGTCAAGCCCGGCAAGAAGTAGGACCTCGGGAGACGGCCGCGGGCAACACACCTCGCGAGCCCTCCCGTGAACTTCGTCACGCAGCCCGCCAAAGCCGCCAGGCGTCTCGTTAAGCTCGCCTCAGCGGCCACGCCAGACGCTGGAGGAGAGCGCGAATGTCAGTCGCCGAGCAGAACCTGACCGACCGGATCACCTACGAGGACCTGTACCGGCGCTGGGAGCAGAGCAACTGGTCGGCGATGGAGATCGACCTGTCCGCCGACCGGGACGGCTGGGCGGGGCTCTCCGACATCCAGCGCGCCTCGGCGATGTGGATCTACTCGATGTTCTTCTACGGCGAGGACTCCGTCGCGGACAACCTCTCCCCCTACATCGATGCCGCCCCCCGCGAGGAGCAGAAGTATTTCCTCGCAACCCAGCAGGTCGACGAAGCGCGCCATGCGATCTTCTTCCACCGCTTCTTCAAGGAGGTGATCGGCGCCGGCGACGACATAGCCACGACGCTCGCGGTGGCCGAGGAGCGCCTCGGGTGGGGCTACCGCCAAGTCTTCGACCGCCTCGACCGGATGGCGGTCGAGCTGCGCCGCGACCGCTCGCTGCCGAAGTTCGCACAGGCGATCACGCTCTACCACCTGATCGTCGAGGCGACGCTCGCCCAACCCGGTCAGCACTTCATCGAGGACTTCTTCGTCAAGGAAGGAACGATGCCCGGCTTCTCGGCCGGGATGGCCAACGTCTCCCGCGACGAGCAGCGCCACATCGGCTTCGGCGTCAAGGTCCTGAGCGAGCTGCTTCGCGAGTCCGCAGAGTGCAAGGCAGCGGTGGACGAGCTCCTCGTCGAAGTCCTGCCATGGACCTCTTCGGTGTTCATCCCACCGGGCTGGAACCGCGAGTACACGCGCTGCTACGGCTTCGAGCTCGAGGACATCGGCGAGTGGGGGACGCGCGCGATCGAGCAGAAGTGGCGCGCGATCGGCTATCCGATCGAGGAGATGCCGCCCGGCACCTTCCCGATGGACCAGGCACTGACGCCGCGCCAGCGAGCCGAGGAGATGATCCGGCTGACCGAGTCTGGCGTCGTCGGCGAGCCCGGAATCAAGCCCGACGGATCCCCCGAGACGCAGGCGCTCTACTTCGGCCTGATCGAGCGCATCGTCGACCCCGCCCAGGCCCACGGCACGCCCTTCTCGATCCAATGGCGCTTCAGCGACGCCGAGCCCTGGAACATGGTCGTAGACAACGGCTCCACCCGCGCCACGCAGGGTGTGCTGCCCGATGCGGACGTCACGCTCGAGGCGAGCTGGGAGGACTTCATCGAGCTCAGCAAGGGAGCGCTGCCCGCGCCCAAGGCGATGCTGCAGCGCCGCCTCAAGCTCAGCGGCGGACCGCGCAACCTGCTCCGCTTCCGGAAGCTGCTGGTCGCCTGATGCCCGGTGCCGGCGACAACGTCTTCCGCACGCCCGAGGATCGCTTCGCCGACCTGCCGGCCGAGTTCGCCTCCTGGGAGCCGCAGTACCTCGACTGGAGCGGGATCCGCCTCGCCAGGATCGACGAGGGCGAGGGGAAGCCCGTCGTTCTCTTCCACGGCGAGCCGACCTGGTCGCTCTTGTGGCGAAAGGTGATCCCGCCGCTGCTCGAGGCCGGCCACCGCTGCATCGCCCCGGACCTCCCCGGGTTCGGGCGCTCCGACAAGCCCACCGACTTCGACTGGTACTCCTACGATCGCCACGCCGAGGCCGCCGCCTGGGTGCTCGAGCAGCTTGACGTCCGCGACGCCACGTTCGTCGTCCACGACTGGGGCGGCCCGGTCGGGCTTCGCGTCGCGGCCGAGAATCCCGAGCGCTGCGCCCGGCTCGTCGTCATGGACACCGGTGTCTTCGACGGCAACCAGCGCATGAGCGACGCCTGGCTCAAGTTCCGCGACTTCGTGCAGCGCACCGAGGATCTGCCGATCTCGATGCTCGTCCGCGGCGCCTGCGCCACCGACCCAGGCGACGAGATCGCCGCCGCCTACGACGCCCCCTTCCCCACCCCCCAGTCCAAGGCCGGTGCACGGGCGTTCCCGCTGATGCTTCCGACGGCACCCGACGCGCCCGGCGCCGAGGCGGGCGGGCGCGCGGCGAAGGTGATCGCCGAACGCGATCTCCCCTCACTCTGCCTGTGGGCGGACGGCGACCCGATCATTCCCATCGCGGTCGGGCGCAGGCTCGCCGAGCGTCTCGGGCTGACGGCGCCGGTGGAGATCTCCGGCGCCTCCCACTTCCTGCAGGAGGATCAGGGGGCCGAGATCGGCCGCCATATCGCGGCCTGGTTGGAGGAGCAGCGCTGAGAAGGCGCCCGGCGGCTAGTGGTTTCCGCCGCCGCAGACCTTGAAACCGTAGTCCACCAGCAGGGCGTCGACCTCGTCGAAGGGGTTGTCCTGACCGACCCCGACGGGCTTGGCGAGACTCGCCGGCTTCTCCTCGGCCGTGCTGATCGCCTCGTCGGCGGCGTCGAGGATCTCCTGCACCTGCTCCTCGTCCCCCGGCGGCGGAGTGAGCTTGCCGATCTGGGCGAACGCGTCGTCGAGCGTCGGGATCGTCACCTCCTTGTAGAGGTCGATGACGAACCGTCCGGTCTGGCCCTCCCTGCCGTTCTGGCGCTTGACGGTCTCGGCATTGATCTTCTGGCCGGCGTCGGCGCAGATCTGGTCGGCCTGGGCGATGAAGTCGGCCTTGGCCTCGGAGTCGGTCGAGCCCCCGTCGTCGCCGCAGCCGGCGACGAGAACGGCGGCGATCAGCGCGACCGCCCCGAACACGGCGGAGCGGGGGCGGCTCTGCAGCCGCCCCCGCTCCATCCGCTTGGTCATCTCGACGGAGATGGCCTTACTTCTTCTGCGAGCACTTCCCGTTGTACGTCGCGGTCGTCTGCGGAGCGTCGCTGTAGATCGTGCGAGCCCCATACGGCATCTTCTTGCTCTTGCACACGGCCTGGACGTACTTGCCGGCCTTCACGGTCGTCTTGAAGTCGGAGATGCCGCCAGCGAGGAGCTGCGGAATCGTGACGTCAAGGCTGCTGCCGTACTTGCCCTTGCCCTTCTTCAGCTTGCCCACGAGGACGTTCGTGACCGGGAGGGTCGTCGCCTTCGAGTGCAGGTACAGGGTGTTGTTCGAGGTGCCGTTGAACGCCGTCAGCGCGACGGGGACGAACGTCTGCGCCGAATCAGCGGTCAGCGGATCGGCGTCGACCGTCACAACCGCGCCGGTCGGCACGCTGGACTTCACCACGCGGTTCCCCCCGGCGGGGTCGAGCGAATCGGGCCCGATGCCGCCCTTGGGCTGGACGCTGACGATCGACTTCTTGCCGCAGATGTCGATCGCGGCCTCGGTCGTCGTGTTCTGCAGGTCGGCCTCGGTGCCGGCGCAGTTCGGGACGGCCTTCGGGTCGAACGACAGGTTCTTCGGCCAGTCGACGATCGTGCGATCGGCGTCCGCCGGCTGATCCAGCGTGCCGCCTGCGTCCGACGTGCGGATATCGACGATGAGCGTCACCGGCTTCTTCTTCTTCTTGCTGAGCTTCGACGGCTTGATGCTGGCCTCGATCGTCTGATCGGCCTGCGCGTAGCTCGCCGTCACCATGCAGGCCAGAGCCGCCATGGCGAGGATCACATACTTCCTCATTCTTCCTCCTGGTCTTGGGTGGCTCTCGGATCGGCTCGGCCGATTCCTCGAATTCCCGTGGATGACTTTTCGGCACACCATGGTGATGCGGACCTGAAATGGGCCGAACTCCACGGGGACCTCTCCTTCACGAACAATCGTATAGCGAAGAAGTTGCGCCTGCGCCTGTGGGTCCCGCGCCTAAGGCTCGGGATTCACCTGCAGGTAGTCGGTGTTGACCTGCGGCGAGCCCCCGATCGACTTCTGGGTGCCTTGCTGCTCGCAGGGAGGTGCGGCCACATCGTCGGTGCTCGTGATCCCGAGACCGCCCATCGCGTAGATCTGGGTGCGCTCGTAGAGGTCGTTGGGGAAGTCCCCCGGGCCGTTGAGCGTCGCGCTGAGTCCGCTGGAGCACTGCTGGGTGAGGAAGTTGGCCAAGCCCTGGGCGAGCTTCGTGTAGCCGCCGGCCTTGGTGTAAGCGTTGATTCGCGTGGTCTTGTAGAGGCTCGGAGGAGAGGCGAGCACGCCCGGTCCCAGCGGACCCGTGGCTCGCAGGTACTTGACCGGCTGCGAGAAGCCGGTGGGGATGCTCTCGCCGTTGGCGGCGACGGAGAGGTTGCCGAGGAACGCGGTCACCTCACGCTTGTACTTCTTGATCGTGTCGATCACCGGGATCAGCTGGTTCATGAACTCATCGACGCGGCCGAGGGCCGGCGGCAGCTGGTCGTCGAGAACCGTGCGAAGCGCCGCGAAGCCCTGCTTGGAGCGGTCGATGACCGGGATCAGGCCGGTGAAGAAGTGCTCCATCTTGGGCGACAACACCTTGAGCTGCAGGAGCGTGCCGCTGAGCTCTCGGGCCGATGGCCGCAGCTGGGTGACGAGCGGATCGGCTTCGTTGGCGAACTGGTCGAGGCGTTGCAGGGTCAGCTTCGACTCGTCGAGGAACGTCGGCAGGACCTGGAACAACTGGCGGATGTCGTCGTCGCGGGCGGCGGTCGTCGAGAAGACCGACTCGGTGTTCTGGATCAGGGAGCGAAGCTGCCCCGGTCGCTGGGAGATGGCTTCGAAGGTCTGCCCGCCGTCGGCGACGAGCTGCTTGACCGCGAGGCGCTGGGTGTCGAGAATCCGCAGCAGGTCGTCGGCGCGCTCCGCGAAGCCCGGCAGGTTGCCGAGGGCGGCGTTGAGGTCGGCACCGCGTCCCTTCAGGGCGACCGCGGCCTCGCCCATCCATTGCTGGAAGGCCTCGCGCGTCGGCTCGTCGAAGGCTCGGAAGATCTCGTCGAGCTGCACCGCCTCCGACACCTGCGCGGTGGGCAGCGACCCGCCCTCGGGGATCGGTTCGGCGTCGTTGTCGCCCGGGGTGAGCTCGACGTACGTCTCGCCGAGTAGCGTCTTTTGACGGAGGATCGCCTTCGTGTTCGAGGGGATCGGCGCGTACTTGGGGTCGATCTCGATCGTCGCGTCGGCGAGCCCGTCGTCGGAGAGCTCGATCGCCTTGACCTTGCCGACGGACACACCCGAGATCCGCACATCCGACTCGACCGCGAGCTGGGTCGCCTCGTCGAACTTCACGTCGACGCGGTAGCTCTTCGGGGCGAGCGGCACGGGGCCGCCGAAGGCGACCCAGAGGAAGAGCAGCAGGCCGAAGCACGAGAGGGCGAAGCCCGCCGCGATTGCGATTCGTCCGAATGTTGGTGCCTGAGTCTCCATCAGCCGCCTGGCGCCTTATGGCTCCGTGGTAGTGGTCGTGTCCGCGCCGTCCCCGCCGGGGTCGGTCGTGGTCGTGGTCTGGTCGGTGGTGGTCGTGGTCGTGGTCTCGTCGGTGGTCGTGGTCGTGGCCTCGTCGCCGCTCTCGGGCGCCTCCGGCGTGTCGGGAAGCGTCTCGGGATCGGGACGGTCGCCGCCGCCGCCGGTCTTGTCTTGATCGTCCCCTTGGCCGTTCGTGCTCGTAGCGGAGCCGTTGCAGATCTGCTTCGTCGTCGGCAACCTGATCAGCTGGCGGGCCGTCGCCAGGTTCGGGCGGGTGGCGACCAGGTTGTCGGCGAGGGTCGACGTCAGGCAGGTGTAGGTGAGCAGGCTGCGGCGCAGCGGCCCGAGGCCGTCCTGACCGAGGAAGAGCGAGTTCGTGTTGTGGTTGAGCCAGGACGCGTAGAAGAGGTAGCCCTCGGACTGACCCGAGGGGTTGAAGGCAAGGGCGTTGAGCACCTGGTTCAGCTCCGTCAGGCCGCCGCTGAGCGAACGCGCCGAGTCGTTGAGGGGACCCGCGGCTCGCTTCAGGTCGTTGACGGTGCCGGCGACCTCGCCCGCGAACGGCCGCAGCTGATCGCGCACGGCGGGCAGGGTCTTGCGGAAGAACGGCCGCGTCGCGCGCAGCGCCGGCGCGGTGGCCTCCGCCTGCGGGATCAGCGCGGTGAGGGCGGGCGTCGCCGCGTCCGCGAACGTCGCCGAGGCGTCGAGCGCCGAACGCGTCTCACGCAGCGCGCCGGGCAGGTTCTGCAAGGAGGCCCGGATCGAGGCCTCCGAGTCGGCGAAGGCACTGAAGACCCCGTTCTGCGAGGTGATGAAGTTGGCTAGGTCGGTGTCCGACTTGCTCAGCTCCTGCGCGATCAACTTGAAGTTGGTGACCACGTGCTTGATGTTCTCCCGGCGCTCGGCCAGAGCCCCGTTGAGCTTCGCGAGATCGCGGGTGACCGGGTAGAAGCGCCGGAGCGCGTCCCCGAACGCCTGGCTCTTCTTGGGCGTGCCGAGAGCCTCGGCGCCTCCTGCCAGGAGCAGCCGCAGGTAGGCGCGGGTGTCGCCGTCGAGCGAGGCGAGGATCTGGTCGAAGTTGACGTTCGGGGCGGAGTTGGCGGATGGGATCGTGAAGCCCTCGGGCACCGTCGGCGAGTCCTCGGTTCCCGGGTCCAGCTCGATGACCATGTCCTGCAGACCCGTCCGCGGGCGCAGCAGCACCGACGCGTCCTCGTGGATCAGGTCGGAGTACTCGTTGTCCACCTCCATCGTCACGACCGCCACGCCGTCGACGAGGTCGACGCCGGTCACGTCGCCGACCTTGACACCCGACATGTTCACGGTCTGCCCCTGGCCGGGGGTGACCGCCTGAGCGGTCTGCAGCTCGGTCTTGAGCTCGAAGCGATCCTGGCCGAGGATCGGGAACCACGAAGGCAGTGCGCTCGCCTGCTGGGAGAGGATGATGAACAGGGCCAGCAGGCCGATCAGCGCCAGCGCGATGAGCGCGATGAAGTCACGCGTGTATGTCTTCAGCGCCTTCTTCACGGGATCACCGCGTTCTGGCCGCCGTCCGCGACCGGGTTTGGTCCGCCGATGCCGCCGAGGGGACCGTTCAGATCAGGGACCTTCTGCTTCTTGCACGCCTGATTCGTCTTGATCGGCGGCTTCTTGGAAGGCTTCAGGGGCTGGGTTCCGATCGGCGCCTCGATCGTGTTGCCGAAGAGGACGTCGTCGCCGGGCGCGATCCCGGGGATCGTGGGGTTGCCGCCGGGCACCGGCGTCGAGGCTTCGACCGGGCCGCCGGCGGGCTGGATCCGCAGCATCGTGCCGTTGCCGTCCTGGTTGGCGCCCTCGCCGGCCTCCGCCGCTGCTCCGTAGAAGAACTCGTTGAAGTTCGGTGAGCCGGTCGAGAACTGGTCGTTGATGACGACGTCGCCCGTCGGGTCGAGGACGTTCGTGACGCAGTCGCTGGTCAGACCGAGCTGCTTGAGCAGGCTGGTCAGGTTGTAGGTGCCCTGTGCGAGCTGCGGCGTGGCGATCGAGAGGTCGTGGACGACGCCGCCGAGCTCCTCCGGCTGCAACAGCTTGTTGGTCTGGATCAGCCAGGGGTTGCCGGCGCGGATCGTGGCGGGCAGCTCCTTGACGCCCGGCAGCAGGGCCCGTGAGTAGGCCCGGAGCGGCGGGAAGCTCGCGTTGACCTTGGCGAGCTGGCCCTGCGCCTGCTCGGCCAGGGGTGCGAGCTGACTCAGCGTCGCCTCGAGGTTCTGCGATTCGGAAGCGAAGGCGCCGGTGGTGATGTTGAAGTTGGTGATCAGACCGCGCAGGTCGCTCTCGCGGCTCGCGAGCTCGCTGAACACGCGCCCGGTGGCGTCGATCAGTCCGCGCAGGTCGCCGGCCTGCTCGCCGAGGAACGCCTGGTTGACCTGCGAGGTGCCGCGCCCCGCCTCGGCGCCGTAGTTGAACGACTTGTTGACGGCCTCGGCGCCGGACAGGTCCCGCACCTCCGGGTCCTGGGTCGGGTCGGGATTCGTCGGCTTGTCGTCCAGCGCGGAGCCGTAGCCGTCGAGCAGTCGCGCGAGGTTCTCGCGATCGGGCTTCTGCAGCGAGGTGAGGAGCTGATCGAGCTGCACCGCCGTCGCGGTCTGCGTCACGGGGATGGAGGCGCCGTCCTCGAGGACCGGGGCGCTCGGGCTTCCGGGCCGCAGGTCGAGGAAGAAGTTGCCCTCGAGGAACAGGCGGGGACGGATCGTGATCGTCGCGTCTGTGTGCAGCGGCAGACCCTCGTCGTCGACCGAGAAGGTCACCTTCGCCGCGTTCCCCTCCGGCTCGACCTTGGTGACCTTGCCGACGTTGACGCCCGCGATCCGGACCGGGGCCGTCTCGCGCAGGGTCGCCGGGTCCGAGAAGGTCGCCGTCGCCGTGTAGCCCTCGTCTGCCCACGGCAGCTCCTTCGTGTAGGCGAAGTAGCTGAGGATGAGGATCACGATCAGCGCCAGGACCCCGGTCTTGAAGAAGCTCAAGCCGAGCGGCGGGCGGTGGTAGATGCCCTCGTTGAAGTCGGTCGCACCCGGCTTCGAACGACGTGGGCTGCGGCGGAAGAGCGCCATCACTTACCCCCGCCCGTTGAGCTCGAGACGGCCGGGTTCTGCATCGGGATCTGCAGAGCGGTATTGATGCCCTGGTTGCCGGGAATGTTGCCGATCGAGGTCTGGCCCGGCGTGTAGGGCTCGTTGCCTGCCTCGCACTCGAAGGTCTGGCCCGGGGCGGCGGTGTTCGGGTACATGTTGACGTGCAGGAAGTTGCGGGGGTCGGTGCCGCCGCCGTTTGCGGGCGCCGAGGCGGGACTGCCCTCGTTATTGGGCCCGGCCGGGTTGCTGAGCGCGTTGGCGCGCTGCCAGTTGCCGGTCGAGTTGCCGAGCGAGCCGGTCTCACCGACGTTGGCGAGCAGCAGCGTCAGGTAGTTGCAGGTCGACTGCGCAGGGCCGATGAACTGCAGGGTCGGCGTCAGCGAGTTCGAGAAGTCGGTCAGGCGCGTGATCCCCTCCCGCGCATCCGCGTTGTTGTTGAAGCGCAGCAGGGCGGCGGCGGTCGGCGGCAGCTCGTTGTTGAGGGTCGGCGACCTCCGCAAGGCCGGGATCCCGGCGCGCAGCGCGCTCTCGATGTCGTCGGCGGAGACGGCGAGGGCCGCCGCGCCCGGCTGCAGGTCCTTGAACAGGCCGCGCGTGTTGGCCAGGAAGGGGCGGATCACCGGCAGGGTCTGGCTCGTCACCAGCAGCGTCTCGGGCGACTTCGAGATCGTCTCCTGGATGTAGGGGCGAGCGACGTCGGCGAAGGCACGCAGCGTCGTGTCGAGATCGACGAAGGCCTGGGCCTGCACCTCAGCCACGGGAGCCACTTCAGACGACATCTGCGAGAGGGCGCGGAAGAACGGCGCAATGCCCTGCCGGGGGTTGGCGAGCACGCGCATCACCCTGGTCAGGCGCGGGAGCAGCGGCCGGAAGGCCCCGATCGCCTCGTTCAAGGCGGGGCCGCGGCCGGCGAGGGCGTTGCCGAACTCGGTGAGCTGCTGCTGGATGGCGACCCGGGTGGGCTCGTCGAAGGTGCTGAAGAGCTGGTCGATCTCGACCGGCTCGGGCGTGGCGGCCCTGAGCGGCATGACCGAGCCCTCCGCGAAGCCGTCGTCGGATGTGCCGCGGGTGATCTGCAGGTACTTGAGGCCGAGCGCCGAGCGCGAGCGGATTATCACCTTGGAGTCGACGGGGAGCGGGTCGACCGACTCGTCGAGCTTCAGGTTCAGGTTCGCGGTCTGGGTCCCGTTGTCGTGCGCCACCGGGTCGACCGACTCGACGACGCCGACGCGGACGCCGCCGATGCGGACCTCGTTGCCGGGGATCAGCGCCTCGGCGTTGGGCACCTGCGCGGTGATCCTGTAGCTCTTGACGAACGGCAGGCCGTTGTTGGCGTTGTAGGCCAGGAAAACCGTCAGGATCGTGATCAGCACGGTGAGCGCGCCGATCACCGTCGGGTTCCGGAAGGCCGCGTTGAGCGGGCTGCCCTGTCGGCGCCTCACTTGCCGCCTCCGTTCAATCCGTCGCCGGTCAGCCACTCGAAGAGGTCGCCGGTCCCGTTCTTGCCGGGATCGGTCGAATCGGAGGCCGGTCCGAAGGACGGGCTCAGGTCGGGCTCGCCGTCGCCGTCGGCGTCATCGGGGGCGAGGATCTGGTCGACTTCGTCGATCTTGCCGTCGGCGTTCCAGTCGCCATCCTCCACACCGGGCAGCCCGTCGCCGCGCAACGTGGCCTTCGTCGGCGGGCCGGCCGGCGCCGCCTGCTCGTTCGGGCTGACCCAGCCGGCGTCGCAGCCGGTCGTCGGCGCGGTCACGTACTCGAGGCAGTTGGTGATCTGCAGCTGAGCCCGCAGGTAGTGGCCGAAGTTGTCGAACCCGTTGAAGACGTTCGTCGTGTTGAGCAGGAAGTGCATCAGGTACTTGATGCCATTGGTCTTGCGGAACGTCTTGAGGACCCTGTGGAGCTCCTTGTTGCCGGGCGTCGAAGCGACGGCGAGCTTGCGGAGGTCGCGGATCACGTCGTCGGAGGCCGCCAGGTCGGGACCGGACTTCTCGGCGGCGCGGCCGAGGCTGAGCAGCGCTCCCGTGCCCGCCTTCGAGAACGGCTGCAGCGCCTCGGTGGCGCCGGTGAAGCCCGGCGCAGCGGTCTCGAGATCCTGCATGAGCGGGGTCCCGGCCTCGGCGAACTTGCGCAGCTGGACCATCGTCAGCTGAAGCTGGTTGAGGGCCTCCGGGAACCGCTGGAAGCCGAGGACGATGTCGTCGCGCCGCTCGGCCGATGCCTCCCCGGCGATCGTGGCGTTGCGGATGAACCCGGAGATGTGAGCCCGCTCGCGGGCGAGCGGGGTCAGGATCGTGTCGGAGTCGGTGGCGAGCTGCGCGAGCTGCTTGTTCTGGTCAGCGAGCTGGGAGAGCACCGCGTCGGTTTCGCGCAGCGCCGGGTTGGCGCGGCGGATGACGTCGGCAAGCTCGTCGCCGCGAGCCGCGAGCGCGGCGCCGAGGTCATTGATGATCAGCCGGAAGCGCTCGGATTCCGGCTGCCGGGTGATGTTGTTGATCAGATCGAGATCGACCTGCTTGCCGTTGTTCTCGAGCGGCAGGCGGTACTGCCCGGCGCCGATGTCGCCGTCGGGGATCTGCTCCAGCGGCGGCGGCGGCTCGCTTCCCGGTGCGCGCGGCATGGTCGGCTCGCAATCGACGTACTTCTCGCCGAGCAGGGACTGCGGGCGGATCAGGCACGAGGCATCGGTGAGGAAGTTCTGGAAGCCGCCGTCGTCGATCTTCAGCACGATCACGGCCTTGCCCGGGTCCTCCGACCCGTCCTCGGTGACCGCCTCGCCGGGCCGGGAGACGTCGACCTCCTGGACGCTGCCGACGCGGGCACCCGCGATCCGCACCTCCTCGCCGGTGACGACGAACCCGGCGTTGTCGAAGTAGGCGCGGACGAGGTAGTCGCCGTCGTCGTTGCCGTTGCCGTCTCCCCACGCGCCGCTGGCGACCATCGCCATCAACGCGACCAGCCCGGCGATTATGAGCGCGATCCTTCTCATGGGCCGGGCGGAATGTCGGAGGCGTTGCAGTCGGCGGGCCCGAGCAGCCCGTTGTCGAGGAACGGGTTCGAGCCGTCGGCGGCGGGCGCGGAGCCGCCACCCGGGCAGCGGCGCACCGGGTTCAGGGTCTGGATCTGGTCGTACTGCGTCGCCGGGTTCGTGTACTGCGGATCGAGCGTGTCGGGGAGGCCGCCGTTCGTGTTGTAGGAGAAGACGTTGGAGGCTGCGGGCTGCACACGCGCGTAGTGGCTGTTGCCGTCGAAGTAGGCGGCGGCCTGGCCGAAGTTCGTCAGGAACGCCATCAGGTCGGGCATGTAGGGCCGCGCGAACTGGACGTTGTCCTGGGAGGCGTCCATCGCGTCGATCGCCGCCGGGAGCGCCGTGCGACCGGTGTCGCGGAGCTTGGGCAGGTCCTTGAGCGTGTCGGCGACGTCGTTGTGCGGCCCGGGAGCGCTGACCATCGTGCCGAGGTCGCTGAAGACCGGCACGCCCGAGGTCGCGACGAGGCGGAGCCGCCGCAGGAACGGGGCGAGGTTCTTGGTCGCGGGCTTCGACGCGGCGACGAGGGGATCGAGGTCGTCGAGCGTGGCGCGGAGGTTGACGAACGTCGTGTTGCCCTGCCGCAGCGTGTCGGGCAGGTTCGCGAGCGCGGTGTCGAGGTCGGCGTTGCGGTTCGAGATCGCCTGCAGCGTCGCGTTGGCGTTGCTGATCAGCGACGTGAGATCGGTGCGGCGCGAGGCGAGCGCCCCGAAGGTCTGCGAGCCCGACACGAGCAGGCGCTCGAGGGCGACCGAGTCACCAGAGACCTCCGAGAAGACCTTCTCGGAGGTGCTCAGCGACGGGTTGATGAACTTGTAGGCCCGGTTGGCCAGCTTCGCCTTGCCGGCGTAGGCATCGGCGTTGCCGCGGATGAACTTCTGCAGCGCGGCCCGCTCCTTCGGCCCGAAGACGTTGAAGAGCTGGTCGATGTCCACCGGAGCGGTCGTGTCGGTGCCGCTGATCGTGTCGCCGTCGGGGATGTCGGGCTCGTTGTTGGGGCCCGGGGTCAGGGCGATGTAGCGGTTGGCGACGCCGGAGAGCGAGGTGGAGCGGATGATCGCCGTCGTCCCCTCGCGGAGCGGCTCCTGCATGGTGACCTTGATCGCGGCCTGGTTGTCGTCGGTGAGGTCGATCGAGTCGACCATCCCCACGCGCTGGCCCGCGACGAGCACCTCGTTGCCGGGCACGATCTGGCCGCCGGTCTTGAAGAGCAGCGTGTACTTGTGACCATCGTCGCCCCCGAAGAGCAGAGCGACGGCCACGCCGAGCGCGACGACGAGCGCGAGCACGGCGGCGATGCGCCCCGGCGTCGAGGCACCCCGCTCCCGTTCTCGATTGCGCGAATCGGGACGGCCACGACGATCGTCGCGCACCGACTCACCACGCTGTTTGCTCAACGCCTGACCCTCAACTCTTCTCCTCGAACCCCGGGGGCGTCAGCCTACCGGTGCGAGGGGCGTCACGCGCCCCTACCTCAGGTGCCTAACAAACCGCTAACGAGCGATCAGGAGGTGTCGAGCGGTCTCGCGGCACGCCTCCAGCACCGGCGTGTGATCGCGCTCGGGGTCGGAGATCAGCTGAACCGCCAAACCGTCGGCGAGCGCGAACAAGTAGGAGACCGTGTCCTCGGCCCCGAATCGCAGCGAGATGACGCCCTCCGCGTCCTTGCTCACGAGCGCCGCAGCGACGCTGCCGCGGGTCTTGCGAAAGAGCTCCGCGACTTCGCGACTGATCTCCGGATTGCGCCGCCCAGCGGTGAAGAGCTCGAAGAGGAGGACGAAGAAGCCGGGCTCGTTGTCGATCAGGTCGAGCAGGTGATCGACGAGGGCATCGAGGACCTGCTCCCCGCTCTCGGCGGCGCGCAGCGGTTCGTCGAGCCGCGCCACGCGGATCTCGGAGTCGCGGCGGACGACCTCGACGAGTAGTCGCTCCTTCGTCCCGAAGTAGTAATGGAGCAGGCCGCGGCTGACGCCAGCCTGGCGCGCGACGTGCTCGAACGTGGCACCTGCGATGCCGCGCGCGGCAACCGCCGTGCGCATCGCGTCGACGATCCGGCCGGCCCGCTCGCCGGAGAGCTCGCGATCAGTCAGTTGGAGCCCGCCCGCCCCGCCCGATCAGGTGGTCGTGGCGGTCTGATCGCCCGCGGGTGCGGTCGCGGACGTGTACTCGAACTCCTCCTCGGCCCCGAAGAGCTGATCGAGGACCGCCTTGCGCAGATCCTCGCTCAAGGCGAGCGCGAGGATGGCGCCGACGAGGACGAGCAGAACGAGCTTGGCGAACCCGTGGCTGCTCTTCTGCTTCTCCGGATGACGCAGCGCATCGGAGGCGGCGCGGAGCGAGTCACTGGCGGTCTTGAGGTCCTTCTGCAGCTTCTTGTCGTCGAGCAGCTCGGCGGGCTTGGAGCCCGAGGCGCGCGAGTAGGCGTCGCGGCCGGCCTCATAGGCCTCACGGAGGTTGTCGCGGAGCTCCTCGTCCTCGATCAGCCGCTGCACGTAGGGGCGGGCGGTCTCAGCCGCGCTCTCCGCCTTGGCCCTCGCTGCCTTCTTCTTGCTCGCCATAAGACTCTGTTGCTCCTCTCGGGTTCCCTCGGGCTCTTCCCGGCCAGCATATCCGGCAAACGCCCGCGGCTCTGTGCGAGCGATCAGAGCGCTCGCACGCGCCGCTTCTCAAGCGCCACCTCGAGTGCCTGCTCGACCTCGCTCACGTAGACGAACTCGAGCTCGGAGCGCTCGTGCTCGGGGATCTCGAGGATCTCGCCCTCGTTCCGGTCGGGAGCGATGACCCGCTTGATCCCCGCCCGTTGAGCGGCCAACGACTTCTCCTTGAGGCCACCGACGGGAAGGACCTGACCGGTCAGCGTCACCTCCCCGGTCATCGCGACGTCATTGCGGACCGCGCGGCCGGTGAGAAGCGAGGCAAGCGCGACCGTCATCGCGACGCCCGCCGAGGGGCCGTCCTTGGGGACCGCCCCGGCGGGGACGTGGACGTGGATGTCGTGGGTGGCGAACCACGCCGGGTCGAGCCCGGGCACGAGCGAGGCGGCCTCGCCGCGGATCAGGGACAGCGCCGCCTGCGCCGACTCGCGCATCACGTCGCCGAGCTGGCCGGTGATCGTCAACCGCCCCGACCCCGGCATCGCCGTCGCCTCGATGAAGAGCACCTCGCCGCCGACCGGGGTCCACGCGAGGCCGGTCGCGACGCCGGCGCGACGGGTCCGCCGGCGCGCCTCCGAGAAGTACAGACGCCGCCCGAGCAGCTCGCGAACCCGCTTGGCCGAGACCGACGTGGATTTCGCCGAACCGCCCTCGGCGATCTCGCGCGCCAGCTTCCGGCACACCGTCCCGATCTGGCGTTCGAGGCCGCGCACCCCCGCCTCCCTCGTGTACTCCTCGATCACGGCGCGCAGCGCGGCGTCTGAGAACCGGGCCTGGCCGGCCTTCAGCCCGTTCTCCTTTACCTGGCGTGGCACCAGGTAGCGGCGAGCGATGTGGAGCTTCTCGTCGACGGTGTAGCCGGAGAGCTGGATGACCTCCATGCGGTCGCGGAGCGGCGGCGGGATCGGATCGAGGACGTTCGCGGTGGCGATGAAGATGACCTCGGAGAGGTCGAAGTCGAGGTCGAGGTAGTGGTCACGGAACGAGTCGTTCTGGGCCGGATCGAGGACCTCGAGCATCGCGCTCGCCGGGTCGCCGCGGAAGTCGGCGCCCATCTTGTCGATCTCGTCGATCATGAACACGGGGTTGCGCGAGCCCGCGTCGCGCAGGGCGCGGACGATCGTCCCCGGCATCGCGCCGACGTAGGTGCGGCGGTGGCCGCGGATCTCGGCCTCGTCGCGCACGCCGCCGACGCTGATCCGCTCGAAGTTGCGCCCGAGGGCTCGCGCGATCGACTTGCCGAGGCTCGTCTTGCCGACGCCGGGCGGGCCGACGAAGCAGAGGATCGGTCCCGCGGTGTCGGGGTTGAGGCGGCGCACCGCCAGGTACTCGAGGATCCTGTCCTTGATCAGCTCGAGGTCGTAGTGATCCTCGTCGAGCACCTTGCGCGCGTGCTTCATGTCGAGGTCGTCCGAGGTCCGAACCTGCCACGGCAGGTCGGTCATCCACTCGAGGTAGGTGCGGATGACGCCGTACTCCGCCGCCGCCTGCGGCAGCCGCTCCAGCCTGGAGAGCTCGCGATGGGCGGCCTTGCGCGCCTGCTCGGGGAGCCCGGCCGCATCCAGCCGCTCCCGCAGCTCGGCGATCTCCGCCTGCTGGTCGTCGCCCTCCCCCAGCTCCTCCTGGATCGCCCGGAGCTGCTCGCGCAGGTAGAACTCGCGCTGGCCCTTGTCGATCCCCTCCTGGACCTGGGACTGGATCCGCGAGCCGAGGTTGATCACCTCGAGCTCACGGGCGAGGATCTCCGAGAGCCTGCGCAGGCGGGCGCCGACGTCGACCTCCTCGAGCAGCTCCTGCTTCTCGGCCGTCGGGATCCGCAGCGACCCGGCGATCAGGTGGGCGAGTGCCGAGGGATCCTCGACGTTGGTCACCGCGAGCTGCAGCTCCTCCGGCAGATACGGGATCTGCTCGATGATCTCGCTGAAGGTGCGCTGCACGTTCGCGGTCAGCGCCTTCAGCTCGGGACCCTCGACGACCACGTCGGGGAGCTCGGTGATCTCGGCGACGAGGTACGGCTCGGTCGCGGTGAAGCGGTCGAGGCGGACGCGGTGGGTGCCCTGCACGAGGATCCGGATGGTCCCGTCGGGGATCTTCAGCATCCGCGCGACGAAGCCGGCGACGCCGACGTCCTCGAGCTCGTCGGGCCCGGGCTCGTCGAGCTCGGGGTCCTTGGAGGCGACCATGACGAGCTGGCGATCCCCCGAGAGGACCGCGTCGATCAGCTCCATGGAGCGCGGCTGGCCGACCGCCAGAGGCGTCAGCGTTCCCGGGTAGGTGACCATGTCGCGCAGCGGCAGCACCGGCAGCCCGCCGGGAAGCTCGCCCACGGGGGCGACGTCGTCGAGCTCGTCGGAGGAAACGATCTCGATCGGCGAGGGGGCGCCGTGCCCCTCGAGATCGAACTCCTCGATCACTTCGGCGGGCTCTCGATCGGAACCGAGTGTGAGGTCCGGTCGGGGAGGCGGACCGGGAGCTCGACTCGCAGCAGCCCGTCCTCGAAGGTCGCCTTCGCCCGGTCGGCGTCGACCTCGATACCGAGCTCGATCGCGCGCCGGAACGTGCCCGTGGGGATCTCGACCTGCTGGTAGGCGCGCCCCTGCGTGTCGCGCACCGGACGCTTGCCGGAGACCACGAGCACTCGACCCGAGACCTCGAGGCTGACGACGTCGGCGCTGACGCCGGCGAGGTCGACGGTGACGACGGCGACCGCGTCTCGCTCACCCTCGCGGGCGTAGTAGACGTCGGCGCGCGGCGAGAAGCCGCCGCCCTGGCCAGGCTTCACGGAGGCCCAGGTGTCGCCGAGGAGCTCGTCCATCTCCCGGCGCATGCGCTCGATGTTGAGGACAAGTGTGCGCTGGCGCGACATCGGTGCGAAATCTACCCGGGCCGCGCGGTGGCCCGGGGGCACCTCAGACCGCGTACTCCGCCCCCTCGGCGGCGACCTCCACCTCGCCGCCGAACTCCCCGGCGGCGATCTCCCGGCTGCGCTCGAGGTCCAGCTCGTCGGAGATGTGCGTGAGGACGAGCCGCTTCACGCCCGCATTGCGCGCCAGACGGCCCGCCTCGGCGGCGCTCATATGGACGCACTGGCCGGGCTCGGGATCGGGAAGCGTCGCCTCGGCCAGCAGCACGTCGGCGCCGCGGGCGGCGTCGGCGAGCTCGTCGGAGAAGGGGCCGTCGGCGCCGAAGACGACGCGGCCGCCGGCGGGAGCGATCAGCTCGATCGCGTGGGTCGGTCCGATGTGAGGAACGGGATGGGTGGCGACGACGATGTCACCGATCTCCGTCCGCGAGGACGGTTCGTACTCCTCCAGCGGGAACGCGTTCGGGAGCAGGTCCCCGTCGCCGATGGCGGCGCTGAGACCCGCGAAGAACTCCCGGGAGCCGCGGGGGGCGATCAAGCGCGGCGGCGTCGTACCGTCCTGCGAAGCCGGACCGTAGGTGAGCGCGCAGGCCAGCGGGATCAGATCGAGCAGGTGGTCGGCGTGGAAGTGGGAGATGACGATCGCGTCGACGTCCCGGTAGTCCAGCCGCGCCCGCAACTTCCCGAGCGCGCCGCTGCCGAAATCCACGAGCACCGCCGTCGAGCCCTCGGTGACCAGGTAGCTGGTGCAGGCGCCGCCGGCGTCCTGCCAGGACGGTGACTTGCCGAGGACCGTGAGCTTCACGCGCCCACTACAGCAGGTGGCGCCCACGGCCACCCCGGATCCCATGACGGTCTGGGGGCGCGTTCGCAGACGCTGGGCTTGTAGAGGGTGTGATTCGCATCGAGTGGTCCAACATGGCGGTCTCGTCGCCAGGTCAGGCCACTCGGCGTGAGATAGCTCGGGGCATCGAGAAACTGGCGGGCACGCAGAAGCAGCTCGTTCGCATCGAGCAGATCCTCGGCCTGGGACTGAGTCGGCGAGCGGTGAACGATCGCGTCGCTTCGCGAAGCCTCTTCCGTGTCCACGAGGGCGTCTTGGCGCTCCACCCGCCTCCCTACTCCCGCCACCAGCTCTACCTGGCGGCGGTATATGCGTGCGGACGGGGGACGTTCATCAGCGACACGGCGGCCGCTTGGCTCTTGGGAGCCACCGAATCCCCTCCCTCACTACCCATCCTCACGAACCGGACCGGCGCCGGCAGGACGAGCAAGGACTTCGAGGTCCATCGCCGCGCCGTCGATCCGCGCGATGTCTTCAAGTGGCATGGGATCCCATGCACAAGGCCGGAGCGCACCGTGCTCGACTGCGCTTCCTGTCTGGGCGTCGAGCAACTGGAGGAGCTGCTGATGGCGCTGGACTCCAAGAAGCCGCGCCTGGATCGAGATCGCCTCGAGCAACTCGTGCGGGCCGGCACCGGCAAGAGGGGCATCCGCAACCTCCGCATGCTGATCACCGACGACCCGAAGGAGACCGACTCAGTCAACGAGCGCCGGATGCTGCGTATCTGCCGCCGCTACGGGATCCCCGAGCCCGAGACCCAGTACCCAGTGGGCGCGGGAGGCAACGACTACCGAGCCGACTTCTGCTGGCCGGAGCTGCGGCTGATCGTCGAATGCGACTCATGGCGCTGGCACGGCGGCAAGCTGAAGACGGAGGACGACAAGGACCGCGATCAGCTCCTGACGATCGCCGGCTGGATCATCGTCCACTTCACGCGGAACCAGATCAGGCTGCGGCCGGAGGTGGTGGGACCGCGGCTCGCGGCGCTGACCCGGCGTTGATGCATCGAGTGGTCCAACTTGGCGGTCCCGTCGCCAGGTCGGGCCACTCAGTGACGGATCTGCTCAGCGCGCCGCTTCGTTGGCGGCGCGGAGATCCTCCCGGAAGCGGGCGCCTTCGCCGTCGCGCTCGAGCGGCAGGAACTGGACCGAGCGCTCGCTCGCGCCGATCCGCGCGCCCGTGATCTCGAGGCCGCTGTCCTCGATCAGCGCGCTCGCGTACTCGGCCAGCTCGAGCTCGCCAAGGCGGTAGAGGGTGACCGCGGGCTCCTCGCCATCGGCGCCGCCGAGGACGATCAGCAGAGGGCCTGCGATCAGAGCCGTGACGGTCGTGGGCGCGGCCTTACGGCGTAAGAGCCCGCCGGCGCGCAGCGGTGTCGAGTGGGTGCGGACGCCGGTCGCCCCGGCCGCTGCAAGGGGGTCGTTCTCGAAGCCCTGGCGGAGAGCCGCCTCACGGACGAGGCGCCGATGCTCCTCGGGGACCGCGCCGGAGTCGACGGGAGCGGTCGAGCGCTCCCATTCGGGCGGCCGTGCGCTCACGCGCTCAGGCCGCGACCAGCTCCGGCGCCGGTGTGACGCCGTCGGCCTCGATGAGCAGCATCGGCTGCTGCGGGGGGACGAGGCCGGCCGGTGAGTCGGGGCGGAAGGTGCTGCAGGGGCCGCCGAGGTCGAGAGCGCACAGCATCCGCACCCCGAAATAGCAGGACTTGCAGGTCGGCTTCGCCGCCTTTGCGCGCTGCTTGCGGGGCTTCGGGATGGTGGTCGTCTCGGACAAGTTCCTGCTCCTCGTGGTCGGCTTCGGACGAAGGCCAAGGTTGGCACCGCGGCGCTCGCCCCGCGGCTCGCCGAGCCGCAAAATCCGCCTTCGGCCCGCGCCTTGATCTGTCCGCAAAACCCGGGATCGCGACAGATATCCCCGCACTTTGGGACAGGCTCGGCACGGCTACAATCAGGCGACGATGGCCTCGCAGCGCACCGAGAGGTTGAGCGCGTCCCCGCCGCTCTTCGAGAGTCGCTTCCTCGACTTCTTCTCGCGGGTGCACCCGGCGATCCCCGCCGCCATCTTCGTTCCCGTCGTCATCGTCTGCGTCGCCCTCGGCATCGAGCGCGGCGTCAGCGTCCCGGCGACGATCGGCCTCTTCCTGGCCGGGCTACTCATCTGGACCTTCTCCGAGTACTGGCTGCACCGGCTCGTCTTCCACTGGGAGCCTGACCACCCGCTCGGGAGCCGCCTCCACTTCATCATGCACGGGGTCCACCACGACCACCCCAACGACCGCCTCCGGCTCGTCATGCCGCCGGCCGTGAGCATCCCCCTGGCGGCGCTGTTCATGCTCGCCTTCTACCTCGTTCTCGGCGCGCCCACCTACCTCCCCGCCTTCGCTGGGTTCATCCTCGGGTACCTCGGCTACGACTACACCCACTACTACCTGCATCACCGGGTTCCGAAGACGAACGTCGGGAAGCGCCTGCGCGAACAGCACATGCGTCATCACTTCCAGGACCATCGCTACGGGTACGGGGTGTCCTCACCTCTTTGGGATCACGTTTTTCGCACCGTTCCAAAGCGGCGCAGCGGCACCTAGCGACACGGCTGTCCTACTTGCACATCCGGCCTCCCAATTCCGGGGTGCGCCGGTTACTGTGTGTGTTGACCTCCGTCGCAGGTAGGGGAGTTGGTTCTTGTGACGGCGTCGGCTCCGCGTGTCGCAGGAGCCCACCCCAATCCCACACGAGAGGACTAACCACATGGCCGATGGCTCGAAGGTTCTCGACCAGGCGCGCAGCCTGATCGAGGAACGACTGAAGGAGCTCGACGACGAACGCAAGCGCCTCGAGCGGGCGCTCGCCGACCTCAAGGGCACGCGACGCGGGCCCGGCAGGCCGCGCGGATCGAGCGCACCGAGCGCAAGCGGCAGCGGCCGCAAGCGCCGGCGCCGGCGCGGCGGCACCCGCTCCGATCAGGCTCTCAAGCAGGTCCAGGAGAACCCTGGGATCCGCGCCTCTGAGATCGCCTCGAAGCTGAACATCAAGCCCAACTACGTGTACAGGGTGATGTCGGACCTCGAGAAGGACGGCAAGGTCTCGAAGCAGGGTCGCGAGTACCACCCGGTGGCGTCCTAGCCCACCACGCCTGCGCGGACGGCCGAGCGGCCGCCCCACGGAGACACACACGAAAAGGGGCCCCGATCGGGGCCCCTTTCACTTCCGGTATCCCGGATCAGGTCACTCGACCAGGCCGAGCTCCCGGACGGTGTCGCGCTCACCCTTGAGCTCGTCGACGCTGGCGTCGATCCGGCCGCGGGAGAACTCGTCGATCTCGAGACCCTCGACGACCGAGTACTCACCGTTCGCGCAGGTGCAGGGGAAGCCGGAGACCACACCCTCGTCGACGCCGTAGGAGCCGTCGGAGGGAATCCCCATCGAGACCCAGTCCCCCTCCGGCGTGCCGAGCACCCAGTCGTGGATGTGGCTGATCGCGGCGTTCGCAGCCGACGCGGCGCTGGAGGCGCCGCGGGCGTCGATGATCGCAGCGCCGCGCTTGGCGACGGTCGGGATGAAGTGATCCTCGATCCAGGTCTGGTCGTCGACCATGGCCTCGGCGTCCTCACCCTTCACCAGTGCGTTGGTGATGTCGGGGTACTGGCTCGCCGAGTGGTTGCCCCAGACGCTCATCTTGGTGATCTCGGACACTCCGACCTCGAGCTTGTTGGCCAGCTGGCTCTTCGCCCGGTTGTGGTCGAGCCGCATCATCGCCGTGAACCGCTCGCGCGGCACGTCGGGCGCGTGTGAGAGCGCGATCAGTGCGTTCGTGTTGGCCGGGTTGCCGACCACCAGGACCTTGATGTCATCGGCGGCGCCGGCGTTGATCGCCTCTCCCTGCGGCTTGAAGATGCCGCCGTTGGCCTCGAGCAGGTCGGCGCGCTCCATCCCCGGCCCGCGCGGGCGGGCGCCGACGAGGAGCCCGACGTTGCAGCCGTCGAAGGCCGCCCGCGGGTCGTCGTGGATCTCGATGTGCTTGAGCAGCGGGAAGGCGCAGTCGTCCAGCTCCATCGCGGTGCCCTCCGCGGCCTTCACAGCGGCCGGGATCTCGAGCAGGCTGAGGTGGACGGGGGTGTCGGGGCCGAGCATCTGCCCGGATGCGATCCGGAACAGGATCGCGTAGCCGATCTGACCGGCGGCGCCGGTGACGGTGACCTTGACTGGGGTGTTCATTCAGCTCATCTCCTTCTGCAGGTTCTCGTCGATCGAGGAGAGGAACTCCTCGGTGGTCTGGAAGTCCTGACCCTCGCCCACCAGCAGCGCGAGGTCCTTGGTCATCTTGCCGCTCTCCACCGTCTCGATGCAGACCTTCTCGAGGGAGGAGGCGAACTCCCGCACCTCGGGGGTGTCGTCCATCCGGCCGCGCGCGTCGAGGCCGCGGGTCCACGCGAAGATCGAGGCGATCGGGTTGGTCGAGGTCGCGTTCCCCTGCTGGTGCTGGCGGAAGTGGCGGGTGACGGTGCCGTGGGCGGCCTCGGCCTCCACGGTCTTGCCGTCGGGCGTCATCAGCACGCTCGTCATCAGGCCGAGCGAGCCGAAACCCTGCGCGACCGTGTCGGACTGCACGTCGCCGTCGTAGTTCTTGCAGGCCCACACGTAGCCGCCCTCCCACTTCAGCGCGGCGGCGACCATGTCGTCGATCAGGCGGTGCTCGTAGGTGATTCCGGCGGCCTCGAACTCATCCTTGAACTCAGAGTCGAACACCTCCTGGAAGAGGTCCTTGAAGCGGCCGTCGTACCGCTTGAGGATCGTGTTCTTGGTCGAGAGGTAGACGGGGAAGCCGCGGTCGAGTCCGTAGCGCATCGACGCCCGCGCGAAGTCGCGGATCGAGTCGTCGAGGTTGTACATGCCCATCGCGATCCCGCTGCTCGGGAAGTCGAAGACGTCGATCTCGATCGGCTCGCCCTCGTCCTTGGGCGTCCACGTCAGAGTCAGCTTGCCCTCGCCGGGGATCAGCGTGTCCTCGGCGCGGTACTGGTCCCCGAAGGCGTGGCGGCCGATGATGATCGGCTTCGTCCACCCCGGAACGAGACGTGGGATGTTCGAGATCACGATCGGCTCGCGGAAGATGACGCCACCGAGGATGTTGCGGATCGTCCCGTTTGGCGAGCGGTACATCTCCTTCAGGCCGAACTCCTCGACCCGGGCCTCGTCTGGGGTGATCGTCGCGCACTTCACCCCCACCCCGTGCTCCTTGATCGCGTTCGCGGCGTCGACCGTGATCTGGTCCTCCGTCGCGTCGCGGCTCTCGATGCCGAGGTCGTAGTAGAGGAGCTCGACGTCGAGGTAGGGAAGGATCAGCTTGTCCTTGATGAACGCCCAGATGATTCGCGTCATCTCATCGCCGTCGAGCTCGACGATGGGGTTCTCGACCTTGATCTTGTCCATGCGGGGTAAGTGCCCTCCGGGGCTCGTTTGATTCGCGGCGCCGGACCCTAGCGGGGAGCGCTCGGCGCCGAACTTCTCGATGCGCGGACATGTCACTCGCAATAACGGGTCCCGGGGACCAGCGATTGCGGATGGATCGCGCTCGCGGGTCTGCGACGATCCACACATGGCAACAGCACCCGCCCGCAGCGTCCACGCGACCCACGTCGTAGCGAACCAGTCGGAACCGCTCGCCGACTACAACGTCTTCGATTCCGACCGGGTGCTCGTGGAGGCGGTCTCCCGCGAGGGCGGCGACTTCCAAGTCGACCTCGTGCGCGAGGTCGGGGCGCTCGCCGGCCGCGCCGAGACGATCGAGCTCGGCAGGCTCGCCAACGAGAACGAGCCGAAGCTGCGCACGCACGACCGCTTCGGCAACCGCGTCGACGAGGTCGAGTTCCACCCTTCCTGGCACGAGCTGATGTCGATGCACGTCTCCCACGGCCTGCACGCGCTGCCGTGGCGCGAGCCCGAGCCGGGCGCCCACGTAGCTCGCGCTGCCGGCTTCATGTGCCTCTCGCAGGCCGAGGCGGGGACGGGATGCCCGATCTCGATGACCTACTCGGTGATCCCGGCGCTGCGGGCGCAGCCCGAGGTCGCGGCCGAGTGGGAGCCCCGCTTCACCTCCCTCGACTACGACCCGCGCATCGTCCCCTCCCCGGGTAAGAGCGGGGCGCTGAGCGGGATGGCGATGACCGAGAAGCAGGGCGGCTCCGACGTCCGCGCCAACACCACCGTCGCGGTTCCGCTGAACGGCGGCGGGCCCGGCGCCGAGTACGAGATCACCGGCCACAAGTGGTTCTGCTCGGCCCCGCAGTGCGACGCGTTCCTCGTCCTCGCCCAGACCGAGAGCGGTGTCTCCTGCTTCCTGCTGCCCCGCTTCACGCCCGACGGGGAGCGCAACCGCTTCCACATCCAGCGGCTCAAGGACAAGCTCGGCAACCGCTCCAACGCCTCCAGCGAGGTCGAGTTCCGCGACGCCTGGGCGCGCATGATCGGCGAGGAGGGGCGCGGTGTGGCGACGATCATCGAGATGGTCAACCACACCCGCCTCGACTGCACGACCGGCTCCGCGGCCGGGATCCGAGCCGGTACCGCGCAGGCGATCTGGCACGCCCAGCATCGCTCCGCCTTCGGCAAGCGCCTCGTCGAGCAGCCGCTGATGCAGAACGTGCTCGCCGACCTCGCGATCGAGTCGGAGGCGTCGACGACCGCGGCGCTGTGGCTCGCGCGCCAGTTCGACGAGGCCCACGCCGGCGACGAGCGCGCCCTCCTCGTCCGCCGCATCGCCACCCCGGTGCTCAAGTACTGGACCTGCAAGCGGGCGCCGATGCACGCCGTCGAGTGCCTCGAGTGCTTCGGCGGCAACGGCTACGCCGAGGAATCGGGGATGCCGCGCCTGTTCCGCGAATCCCCGCTCTCGTCGATCTGGGAGGGCTCGGGCAACGTGCAGGCGCTCGACGTGCTCCGGGCGATGATCAAGAGCCCCGAGGCGACCGGCGCCTTCGCCGACGAGGTCGGCCAGGCGGCGGGCGCCGAGGCCCGGCTCGATCGCTTCGCTGCGGCCCTCGCCGAGGACCTCCGCGACACCACCGAGCTCGAGTTCCGCGCCCGCGGGCTGGTCGAGCGCATGGCCGTCGCCCTGCAGGCTTCGCTGCTGGTCCGCCACGGAGACCAGGCCGTCGCCGACGCCTTCTGCGCGACCCGGCTCGATGGCGACCGCGGCCAGGCCTTCGGGACGCTCCCGGCGAGCGTCGCCGCGACGGCGCCGGCCATCGTCGAGCGCGCCGCGCCGGCCGTCGCCTGAGCGCGGCGCCGGTTCCCGCTTTACGCGTCCGGCACGGCCCTTTACGATCACGCCTCTTGACCACAGGCGAGAAGGGATGGGCCTTGAGCAGCAGTAACTGGCGTCGGATCACCGCAGCCGCTATCGGGGTCGCGTGCAGCGTCGCCGCGGCGAGCCCCGCGGCCGCGAGAGACTCGGACGGCCCCGCCTGGGTCGATCAGCTCGGCAGCCAGCTGCAGCCGCTGCGCGACGCCGGTCCCGGTGATGTCGCGCTCGCGAAGGACAGCGGGCTCGACGTCGTCGATCGGGCCGTCGCCGTCGACGTGCCCGTCACGGGCGACCTCGACGCCGCCGTCGCGAAGCTGAAGGCTGCCGGTATGGATGTGGTCGCCACCGGTGACGACCCGCGCCCGACCGTCGAGGGCTACCTGCCGTTCGACGCGATCAGCGACGTCGCCAAGCTCGGCGTCTCCGACGCCGTCATCCCCGTGATCGGTGGCGGCGTCGACTCGACCGACGCGGGCGGCACGGACGTCGGGTCGGTCACCTCCCTCGGCGTCACCCGCCACAACATCCCGGACGCGATCGCCGCCGCGGGCACGAGCGGGGCCGGGGTCGACGTCGGCGTCATCTCCGACTCGATCAACCGCGTCGGAGCCGGTGTCGCCGGCTCACAGGGCAGCGGCGATCTCCCCGCCAACACCGTCGTCCTCAAGGACGGGCTCTCCGGTGACTCGGACGAGGGCCGGGCGATGGCCGAGATCATCTTCGACGAGGCGCCGGGGCTGAACAAGCTGATGTTCGCCAGCGGCACGAACTCCGGCCCGGTCGACAAGGCGGACTCGATCAACCAGCTCGCCGCCAATGGCGCCGACGTGATCGCCGATGACATCTTCTACCTCTCCGAGCCGTTCTTCCAGGACGGTGTCGTCGCCCAGGCCGTCGATGCCGCTCGCGCCCAGAACGTCGCCTACTTCGCGTCGGCCGGCAACCGGGCCAGGCAGAGCTACGAGAGCCAGTACCGCGACAACGGCGGCGGCCTCCACGACTTCGACCCGGGCGCCGGCACCGACACGCGCAGCTGCTTCACCGGGACCGTGCCCAATGGGGGCTTCATCCTGGTGGCGCTCGGCTGGGACGAGCCGGTCGGGAACGTGACCACCGACCTCGACATCCGGATCGTCAAGCCCGACGGGACCATCCTGGGATCCGTCGGCGGCGACGACAACATCACCACGGGCGACCCGAAGGACATCGCGTCCTGGCAGAACACCAGCGGCGGCGCGCAGCAGGCCTGCGTCGAGATCCAGCACTTCTCCGGCGTCACCTCGCCGCAGATGAAGTGGATCGAGTTCGACAACTTCGGCCCGACCCCGGTGCCCGAGTTCGACACGCAGTCGGACACCATCAACCCCGATGCCGCCTCGGCGCAGGGCGCGCTCACGGTCGCCGCCGTCAGCCAGGCGGACCCCGGGCTCGACACGCCGGAGTCGTTCAGCTCCCGCGGTCCGAAGACGCGCTTCTTCGATGCGAACGGCAACCGCCTCGCGACGCCGCTCGTGCTCGCGAAGCCGAACCTCGCGGCGGCCGATCAGGTCAACACGACCGTCCCGGGCTTCGCGCCGTTCGGCGGCACGAGCGCCGCCACCCCCAGCGCGGCTGGGATCGCGACGATCCTGCGCTCCCAGAACCCGAACGCCTCGGTCAAGGAGATCTACGACACGATGACCGACTCGGCCAACGCGATCGACTGCACCTCCTCGGCGCTCGTCCCCGACCCCGACTGCGGGGCCGGGTTCATCCTCGCCGACCGCGCCGTCGCCGGCCTCGACACCACCGGCGCCGAGGTCTCCGCGGCGACCGATCCGTCCAAGCCCAACGGCAAGGGTGGCTGGTTCACGAAGAAGAGCGTCGGACTGAGCTGGAGCGTCACCGACTCCGGCTCGACGATCGAGAGCAGCAACGGCTGCGATGCGACGACGCTCAAGGGTGACGGCACCAAGAACCTGACCTGCAACGCCGTTAGTGGCGGCGGGCCGGGCAGCGGTTCGATCACCGTCAAGATCGATTCGACACCGCCGAAGAAGCCGAAGATCAAGGGCTTCAAGGGCAAGGGGCCGCTGCCGCCGAAGAAGAAGATCAAGTGCAAGTCGAAGGACAAGACCTCCGGCCTCGCCAAGTGCAAGATCTCCGGCTACAGCACGAAGCCCGGCAAGCACAAGCTGAAGGCCGTGGCGATCGACAAGGCCGGCCTGAAGTCGAAGAAGAAGACGATCAAGTACTCGAACTGAGCTGACGCGCCGCGGGGGCGGACTGCGCCCGGGGCGGGGCCCAAGCGGGCGCGCCGGGATCAGCGACGTAAGCCGCCGCCGCGGGGCGAAAGGGCGAAAGGCCCGCGCGCGCGGGCCGGGGCGCTCAGCCCGACGTGGCCGCGGCCAGCCCGGGGCTGAGCTCGCTGGGCAGCGGGCCGACGATGTCGGGGGCGAGGTCGATGCCGAGATCGCGGCCGAACAGGAACTGACTGGCGGGCACGCGGAGCGGGCGGTGCGAGTCGAGCCCGGCGATCAGCAGCGTCTCGAAGATGATCATCAGGTTGACGAGCCGCGAGCGTCGCTTCAGGTAGTAGAGGTCGTGGCAGAGCTTCCACGCCGAGCCGAGCGTGGAGCCCGCATAGCCGCAGCGAACCTGCGCCCAGCCGGTGACGCCGGGCTTGATCAGGTGGCGGCGGCTGTAGTGGGGGAAGATCCGCTCGAGCTCCTCGACCATCGCCGGTTGCTCGGGCCGCGGGCCGACGATCGTCATCTCCCCGCGCAGCACGTTGAGCAGCTGCGGCAGCTCGTCGATGTGCAGGCGCCGGAGGATGCGGCCGACGCGCGTCACCCGGACGTCGGCCGCGCGCGACCATTCGGCGCCCCCGTTCTGGGCGTCGCTGCCCATCGTCCGCAGCTTGAGGATCTCGAACGGCTCCCCCCCGGCGCCGATCCGCGTCTGCCGGTAGAGGACCGAGCCACCGTCCTCGAGCTTGATCGCGAGGGCCGCGAGCGCGAGGAAGGGCGCTGCGACCGCGAGTGCCGGCAGCGCGATGGCGAGCTCGACGGCGCGGTCCGTGATCGGCCGGGTGGAGGTGAACTCGGGATGCAGCATGTAGAGGTACCAGCGGCTGTCGATCGTCCCCATCGGCACATGGCCGAAGAGGTTCTCGTAGAGCTGGTCGGCGCCGATCGTCCGCACCGGGAGGTCGAGCAGCGACTCGAAGCCCGCCTCCTCCCCGAGCCGTCCCGAGCGCAGGCCGCGAGGCCCAGAGACGCGGACGACGAGGTCGATCTCGTTGGCGAGGATGACGTCACGGAGCGGGTCGCCGATCGACTGGTCGATCCAGCCGGTGAGCTCGTGGCTCCGCAGCCCGTTCTCGGCCAGCTCGCGGTCGAGGGCGAGGGCGAAATCGGGGGCGCCGAGCGTCGCGATGCGAACCGGGCAGTCGGCCATCCAGGCGGGCGCGAAGAGCTCGAGCACCATCGCCGTCTCGGCGGCGACGAGCGCGGTCACGGCGGCGCCGGTCGCGCTGATCGCGAACTGCTCGGGGCCCAGGATGTCGGCGACCACGAAGAACCCGCACCCGAGGAGCGCCGGGGCGAGGGCGAGCGCAATCCGCGTCGCCGGCATCACGTGGCGCGGCATCGGGAACCGCCCGAGTGGGGCGCCGATCAGCGCCACGATCCCGGCCATCAGCAACCCGGGCCCGATGCCGGACGTGATCGTCCCTGCGATCAGCGCCGCCAAAGCCGGAAGGAAGATCCTGGCGCGCACGAGCGCGGCGTGACGAGCTATCGAGGCCGGTACGCGACCCGAGCTGAGCCCGAGCGAGCGCCATCGCTCGGCGCCCGTCCGCGGTCGCGGCGGCGGCCCGGTGCGCGCGGAGAGCCGCAGCTGCTCGCGCCGGTCGGCGGCCAGCCGTGGCCCCGCGTTGATGTCGCCGTCGTCTGACACTGCCTGCCCCATCGGACCGCAGGTCGCCGACCTTGACCCCTGCGAGCCCCGCCCCACGAGCGGACGAGCGCGATGCAGCGCGACCTCTAGGATCGCCCTCGTGGAAGCAGCAACGCAGAGCCGGACCGCGGTCGATGTGCACGGGCACGTCGCCGAGGTCCGCATGACCCGGCCCGACAAGCACAACGCGCTCGACTTCGCCATGTTCGAGTCGCTGAACGAGGCGCTGCTGCGCCTCCGCGACGAGCGCGGCGTCCGCGTGGTCGTGCTCCACGGGGAGGGCCCGAGCTTCTGCTCAGGGCTCGACTTCCCGAGCTTTCTGGCCGAGGGCCGCCCGATCGACGAGATGCTCGCCAAGCACGAAGGTGGGCCCGCCAACCTCGCCCAGCAGGTCTCCTACGGCTGGCAGACCCTGCCGATGCCGGTGATTGCCGCCGTGCACGGCAACTGCATCGGCGGCGGCGCCCAGATCGCGCTCGGCGCCGACGTCCGCATAGTCCACCCCGACGCCCGGATCTCGATCCGCGAGACCGCCTGGGGTCTGATCCCCGACATGGGCATCACGCGGTCGCTCCCTCGCCTCGTCCGCTTCGACATCGCCAAGGAGCTCGTACTCACGGCCCGATTCGTCTCCGGGGCGGAGGCCGCCGACATCGGCCTCGCCACCCGCCTCGACGCCGACCCGCTGAGCGCCGCCCGGGCGCTGGCGCAGGAGATCGCCGCGCTCTCCCCCGACGCGACCCGTCGCGCCAAGGCGCTGCTCGAGCGCGGCTGGAACGTCTCGGCGGAGGAATCCCTGGCGCTGGAGGAGAGCCTGCAGCGCGAGCTGCTCGGATCCCCGAACCAGGCCAAGGCGGTGCAGGCCGGCTTCAGCGGCGAGCCCGCGCAGTTCGACGACCCGGAGTAGGCCCGACACGACCCCATGTAACGCCGAACGCTGGCGCACCGGGTAGGCTCTGCGCCGATGGCACGGGAGGGGCTGCTCGCACAGCTGCGGACGATTGCCGAGGCGGTCGAGGTCCTGCCCGAGGTTCGGGACCATCTGCTGCAGCTCGACGAGCACGTCGCCGAGATGTCGGCGGAGGTGACCCGGATGCGCCAGGGGGTAGACCGGCTCGGTGAGCAGGTCGAGCTGCTCAACTCCAACGTCGGCGGCCTCGACACCCATTTCATCGGGCTGCGGGCGGACATGGCGGGGCTCGATCGCCACTTCCGGGCCCTGCGCGGCACCCTCGCCCCGATCCACAACGCTCTCGCCGGTGTCGGGAAGCTGGGAGTGAGGATCCGCGGCTCGTAGAATCGGTGGTCGATGGCGCGGCGCAACCGGTTCACGCTCTTGACCTTCCGGGGGATCCCCATCGGGGTGGACTGGAGCTGGTTCCTCGTCCTCTTCCTCGTCATCTACTTCCTCTCCGGCTACTACCGCGACCTGCTCGGAGACGACCAGGCCTCCACCCAGCCCTACCTGCTCGCGGTCGCGAGCGCCTTCGGGTTCTTCGGCTCGATCCTCCTGCACGAGCTCGGCCACGCCGTCGTCGCCCTGCGCAACAAGATCCCGATCGGCCAGATCACGCTGTGGATGTTCGGCGGCATCGCCGTCCTGCAGCGCGACCCCCGAAGCGCCGGGGTCG
Organism: Thermoleophilales bacterium; assembly: GCA_020636895.1. Lineage (GTDB taxonomy): Bacteria > Actinomycetota > Thermoleophilia > Solirubrobacterales > 70-9 > RHKX01. The sequence goes on from JACJWZ010000002.1 coordinate 275,614, forward strand.
AGTTCCGGATCGCCGCCGCGGGGCCGCTCGTCACCCTGCTGATCGCCGCGGCGACCCTCGGTTTGGGCAGCGCCATCGCCGGCGACTCCTTCTGGGACGTCACCTACTTCGACGAGAACGCCTCGGTCGCCCCCGCGGTGGCCGTACTCGCCTGGCTCGGGAACATCAACGCGATCATCCTCATGTTCAACCTGCTGCCGGCGTTCCCCCTCGACGGGGGCCGCATCGTCCGCGCGGCGGCCTGGAAGTTCACCGGCGATCGTGAGAAGGCGACGGTCTTCGCGGCCCGCCTCGGGCAGGTGTTCGCGGTCCTCTTCATGGTCGCCGGTTTCGGGATGCTGCTCGCCGGCGCCGCGGTCAGCGGCATCTGGTTCGGGCTGATCGGCTGGCTGCTGTTCTCCTCCGCGCGGGCGACCGTCGTCCGCAGCGAGCTCAACCGGCGCCTCGGCGACCTCCGGGTCGCGGACGTCATGGACTCCGAGCCGGTCGCGATCCCCTCCGACACGTCCGTCGAGCAGGCGCTCGACGAGTACTTCCTCCGCTATCGCTGGCCCTGGTTCCCCGTCGTCGACGCGGGCCGTCGGTTCGTCGGGCTCATCAACCGCGGCGCGGCGGATGCCGTCCCCGAGCCGGTTCGCCCCAGCCGAACCGTCGAGCAGGTGATCGACGACGAGCCGGCCGGGCACGACTCCGGCGAGGAGCAGTTCGTCCGCTCCGACGAACCGCTCGAGTCGCTGCTCGCCAACGTTGAGCTGCGACGCCTCGGGGGCCTCGCCGCCGTCGACGGCGACGGGAGGCTCGCCGGGATCATCACGCTCGATCAGGTCGGGCGCGCTCTCCGCGGCGCGATCGGGCGCACCCCGCCGGGCTCGAGCATCGAGGCGCCCGAGGACCCGCCGCCGAGATCGTGAGCTCGGAGGCACCAAGCCTCGCCGGAGCCGAGGGCTCCGCACAGCAGCCGCGCCTGCGGTGGCTGCGCGAGGTCTGGGACTCCTCCCTCGGCAAGAAGATCTTCGTCGCGACGACCGGCGTGATCCTCGCCGCCTACGTGATCCTGCACGCGCTCGGCAACCTGAAGGCGCTGCAGGGACCGAACTCGGGCGGCGAGGCCTCCATCGACGAGTACGCCCACTTCCTCCGCACAGTCGGCGGGCCGGCGATCCCCGAGGAGGGGGTGCTGTGGATCATCCGCCTGATCCTGATCGCCGCGCTGGCCATCCACGTCGTCGGCGTCATGCAGCTGGTCAAGCGCAACCGCGCCGCCCGCCCGAGCAAGCGCCCGCCCGTCATCGAGCGTTCGCTCGCCTCGCGGACGATGGCCCTGAGCGGAGTGCTGCTGCTCGCCTTCATCGTCTTCCACATCCTCCAGTTCACGACCCTGACCATCCACCCCACACCGCTGGCCGAGGGAGAGATCTACGCGAACGTCTACGGCGCCTTCCAGGAGTGGTGGATCGTCGCCATCTACCTGATCGCCGTGGCGTTCTTGTTCCTGCACCTCCGCCACGCGCTTTGGAGCCTCCTGCAGACGCTGGGCTGGGACAAGCCAAACCGCAATCCGACGTTCCGGCGCGGCGCCACCGCGACCGCAGCGCTCGTCTGCATCGCCTTCGCCTCGGTCCCGATCCTGTGCTTCTCGGGGGTGCTCCCCGAACCCGACGACGGCCCAACCGCGGCGCAGGTGGCGACGACGGGAGCGGCACCATGAGCATGAAGCTGGACGCGCGCATCCCCGACGGACCCGTCGAGGGCAAGTGGCACTCGTGGCTGGACTCCCACCGGCTGGTCGGCCCCCGCAACCGAGGGGACTACGAGGTGATCGTCGTCGGGACCGGGCTCGCGGGGGCGAGCGCCGCGGCGACGATGGCCGGGATGGGCTACCGGGTGAAGGCGTTCTGTTTCCAGGACTCCGCCCGGCGCGCCCACTCGATCGCGGCGCAGGGCGGCATCAACGCGACCAAGGACTACGCCAACGAGGGCGACTCGGTCCACCGGCTCTTCGTCGACACGATCAAGGGCGGCGACTTCCGGGCCCGTGAGGCGAACGTCTGGCGGCTGGCGGAGCTCTCGACGGGGATCATCGACCAGGCGGTCGCGCAGGGGGTCCCATTCAACCGCGAGTACGGCGGCATGCTGGCGACGCGCAGCTTCGGCGGGGTGCTCGTCGAACGCACCTTCTACTGCCGCGGCCAGACCGGCCAGCAGCTCCTGCTCGGCGCCTACCAGGCGCTGCAGATGCAGGTCCACGCCGGGCAGGCGGAGGTGATGTCGCGGCACGAGATGCTCGACCTCGTCGTCGTCGACGGGCGCGCGCGCGGGATCGTCGCCCGCAACCTGACCACCGGCGAGATCTCCGCCCACGCCGCCGACTGCGTCGTCCTCGCGACCGGCGGCTACTGCAACGTCTACTACCTCTCGACGAACGCGAAGAACTCGAACGCGACGGCGATCTGGCGCGCCTACAAGCGCGGCGCCGGTTTCGCGAACCCGTGCTTCACGCAGATCCATCCGACCTGCATCCCGCAGTCGGGCGACTACCAGTCGAAGCTGACCCTGATGTCGGAGTCGCTGCGCAACGACGGCCGGATCTGGGTCCCGAGGAACGCCGATGAGGATCGCGAGCCCTCCGAGATCCCGGAGGAGGACCGCCTCTACTACCTCGAGGAGCGCTACCCGAGCTACGGCAACCTCGTGCCGCGCGACGTCGCCTCACGGCAGGCGAAGATCGTCTGCGACGACGGCCTCGGGGTCGGCCCGACGGGCCGCGGTGTCTACCTCGACTTCCGCGACGCCATCGAGGAGAAGGGCGAGGAGACGATCGCGGGGCGCTACGGGAACCTGTTCGCGATGTATGAGCGGATCACGGGCGAGTCGCCGTGGAAGACGCCGATGCGCATCTACCCCGCCCCCCACTACTCGATGGGCGGACTCTGGGTCGATTACGGCCTGCAGACGACGATCCCGGGCCTGTTCGCGATCGGTGAGGCGAACTTCTCCGACCACGGCGCGAACCGGCTCGGCGCCAGCGCGATGATGCAGTGCCTCGCCGACGGCTACTTCATCCTCCCCCACACCGTCACCGACTACCTCGCCGACCTCGACACCGAGACCGACCCGAACGACCCCGCTTTCCGCGAGACGGTGCTCGCCGCCGAGGAGCGCGTGGGCAAGCTGATGGGCGTCGGCGGCACGACGGCGCCGAGCGTCTTCCACCGCCGTCTCGGCCAGATCATGCTCGACCGCTGCGGCATCACCCGCGAGAAGGAGGGGCTCGAGAGCGCGATCGAGGACATCCGCGAGCTCCGCGAGGAATTCTGGTCCGACCTGCGCGTGCCCGGCACCGGAGAGGAGCTCAACCAGAGCCTCGAGCTGGCGGGGCGGCTCGCCGACTACTTCGAGCTGGCCGAGCTCATGTGCGCCGACGCGATCGAGCGCGACGAGTCGGCCGGCTGCCACCTGCGCGAGGAGCACCAGACCGAGGAAGGGGAGGCGGTCCGCGACGACAAGCTCCACGCGACGGTGCAGGTGTGGGAGCACCGCGGCGAGGACGAGCGTCCCGACCTGCACCACGAGCACCTGTCGTTCGACGAGGTCGAGCCGACCGCGAGGAGCTACAAGTGAACTTCAAGCTGCGTGTCTGGCGCCAGCCCAGCGAGGGGAACGAGGGCGGATTCGAGGCCCACGAGGTCTCCGGCGTCGACCCCGAGGCCTCGTTCCTGGAGATGCTCGACATCCTCAACGAGAAGATCGTCGCCGACGGCGGCGATCCGATCGCCTACGACCGCGACTGCATGGAGGGGGTCTGCGGCTCCTGCAGCCTGCTGATCGACGGCATCCCCCACGGCCCGCGGCAGGTGACGAGCTGTCAGACGTTCATGCGCGACTTCCCGGACGGCGCCGAGATCTCCGTGGAGCCGTTCCGAAACAGCGCCTTCCCGGTGATCCGCGACCTCGTGGTCGATCGCAGCCCACTCGACCGGATCATCGAGGCGGGCGGCTACATCTCGGTCACCAGCGGGCCGCAGCCGGAGCCGAACACCAACCCGGTGCGCCCCGAGGATCAGGAGCACGCGATGGACGCGGCGATCTGCATCGGCTGCGGCGCCTGCGTCGCCGCCTGCCCGAACGGCTCGGCGATGCTCTTCACCGGCGCCAAGGTCGCGCACCTGAACTCGCTCCCCCAGGGCGATCCCGAGCGCTTCGACCGCGCCCACGGCATGGTCGCGCAGCACGACGAGGAGGGCTTCGGCGGCTGCACGAACTTCGGCGAGTGCCAGGCGGTGTGCCCGCAGGAGATCTCGATCAAGGTGATCGGCGAGCTGTACCACGACTACCGCCAGGCGATGCTGCACCGCCTCCGCGCCCGCCGCGGCGCGGTCAAGCCGCAGTAGCGCGCAAGCGCTTCCACCCGCCCGCCCGCGCCGGGCAGTTGCCGGCCGCGGCGCCGAAGGCCAGCCGAAGGGAAGCGATCGGCGTCGAGTGGTCTGACCTGGCGGTGAGACCGCCAGATTGGACCACTCGGTGACCTAAGGGGCCGGGTTCGCCTTCGCCCAGTCCGCGATGGTGCCGCTGCCGGAGATCACCTCGCCGTCGTCGAGGACGAGGATCGGGACGTTCTCCTGACCCGAGAGGTCCTTGACCTCGTCGCGAACACCTCCGCCACGGGTCCACGGGAAGAGGCGGTAGCCGTCGACCGTCTTCAGTTCGAACTCGTAGCCGGCGTCCTTGAGCGCGTTGCCGGCCTTGGCGCAGGGATGCAGCAGCGCGGGGCCGCTGGTCTTCTGATTGCACGTGTAGAGGATCATCGGGCGATCCTATCCGGCGCATGGGCCCGCGGCGGGGCGGAAGGCCCTCGGCGTACGCTTCGCCCGTTGGTCGTTGCGTTCGCGAAACCCGCGACGTAGGGTGCGTCGCCATGGAACCCCACGAGCTCGAGCAGCGGATCGCCTGGCTGGAGGCCTCGGTGCGGCGGATCGCCGGCTCGGTCAGCCCACCGGTGACGCTGCCGGAACACCCCTTCGCCGACCCCGGCGAGATCTCCGACGAGGTGCGCACGCTGGCCGCGGCGGGTCAGACGATGCAGGCCGTCCAGCTCCACAGGCAGCAGACCGGCGCCGGTCTCGCCGAGGCGAAGCAGGCGGTCGACTCGCTCGAGATCGGCTGACCGCCTCGCGGTTCCCCTAAACCGACCTCGGCGCTCGGATTTCGGGCGCCTACTTCTCCGCGCCGCTGAATAGACTCGCCGCCGTGCCTGACCACGACGTACTCGTAATCGGCGCCGGCCTCGCCGGCCAGCGCGCCGCCCTCGCAGCCGCCGAGCATGGAGTCTCGGTGGGGATCATCTCCAAGGTCCACCCGATCCGCTCGCATTCCAACGCGGCGCAGGGCGGCATCAACGCGGCCCTGGCGGTCGACGACAGCTGGGAGTCGCACGCCTTCGACACGATCAAGGGCTCCGACTACCTGAGCGACCAGGACGCGGTCGAGATCATGTGCCGGGAGGCTCCCAACGAGCTCCTGCACCTCGAGCACATCGGCGTCACGTTCCATCGCAACGAGAAGGGCGAGCTCGGGACCCGCGCCTTCGGCGGCGCCTCCCATGCCCGCACCTACTACGTCGCCGACATCACCGGTCAGGCGATCATGCACACGCTCTACGAGCAGCTCATGAAGTACGCGGACCTGATCGACCGCTACGAGGAGTGGTTCACCACCGAGCTCGCACTCGACGAGGACGGCAACTGCGTCGGCGCCGTCACCCGCAACATCAAGGACGGCTCGATGGAGCTGTTCCGGGCCAAGGCCGTGATCCTCGCCTCCGGCGGCAACGGCCAGATCTGGCATCCCACCACCAACGCCCTGATCTGCACGGGCGACGGCATCGCGATGGCCTACCGGGCCGGGGCGAAGCTGATGGACATGGAGATGATCCAGTACCACCCGACGACGCTGCGGGGCAAGGGCTTCCTGATCACCGAGGGCGCGCGCGGCGAGGGCGCGCACCTGCTCAACGCCAAGGGCGAGCGCTTCATGGAGAAGTACGCGCCGAACAAGATGGAGCTCGCCTCCCGCGACGTCGTCTCCCGCGCCGAGCAGACCGAGATCAACGAGGGCCGCGGCTTCCCCGACGGCACCGTCGCCCTCGACATCACCGTCGTTCCCCGCAAGCGGATCCACGAGGCGCTGCGCGAGATCGTCCTCGTCGGCCGCGACTTCGCCGGCGTCGACATCACCCGCGAGCCGATCCACATCAAGCCGGGCAACCACTACACGATGGGCGGCATCAAGACCGACATCTGGGGTCGCACCGATGTCAAGGGTCTCTACGCCGCGGGCGAGGCCGCGTGCGTCTCCGTCCATGGCGGCAACCGCCTCGGCGCCAACTCCCTGCTCGACACGCTGATCTTCGGCCGCCGCTCCGGCGAGGACGCCGCCAAGCACGCGGCGGGCCGCGGCATCGACCGCGTCTCCCGCACCGTCCTCGAGCAGGAGGAGCGACGCGTGCAGGCGATCATCGGCCGCGAGCGCTCGGGTCGCCGGGTCTCCGAGATCAAGGCGGAGCTGGGCGAGACGATGGACTCCAAGGTGGCGGTCTTCCGCGACGAGGAGGGCATCCAGTCGGCGCTCGACACCGTGCGCCGACTCAAGGAGGAGGCCGACGGCGCCTGGATCGACGACCGCGGGACGATCTTCAACCAGGACGTGCTCGGGGCGCTGGAGCTGCAGAACATGCTCCAGCAGGCCGAGGCGACCTGCATGGCGGCCTTGGAGCGCAAGGAGAGCCGCGGCGCCCAGTTCCGCACCGACTACCCCGAGCGCAACGACGAGGAGTGGCTCAAGCACATCGACGTGTCGCTGAACGGCGATGGGCCTGAGCTCAGCTACTCGCCGGTGACGATCACCGACTGGCAACCGCAGGAGAGGACCTACTAGCCATGGCCGAGTACACGCTCAAGGTCCGGCGCTTCCAGCCGGAGGCGACCGACGAGGACAAGCGCGGCGCCTACTGGGACAACTTCGACGTCGAGCTCGATCCGACGCTCTCGGTCCTCGACGGCCTGCTGCAGGCCCGCGACGGCGAGGACGGGTCGCTCGCCGTCCGCTGCTCCTGCCGCGCCGCGATCTGCGGCTCGTGCGGGGTCAAGATCAACGGCCAGTCGACGCTCGCCTGCAAGACGCAGATCGGCGAGGCCGCCGAGGAGGCCGAGCGCAAGGCCGACGGCGAGAGCACGACGTCGGAGACCGGCAAGCCCGAGATCGTCATCGAGCCGATGGGCAACATGCCGGTCATCAAGGACCTCGTGGTCGACATGGAGTCGACCCACTGGGAGAAGTACCGGCGCGTGACGCCCTGGCTGATGCCGAGCGGCCCACCGCCCGAGCGCGAGTACATCGTCTCCGCGGAGGCGATGGTCGACGTCACCCAGTCGGTCGCCTGCATCCAGTGCGGCTCGTGCGTCTCCGCCTGCCTCTCGATGGAAGCCGACCCCGACTTCATCGGCCCGGCCGCGCTCGCCAAGGCCTACCGCTTCGTCGGCGACCCGCGCGACGGCCAGACCACCGAGCGCCTCTACGACCTCGCCAACGACCAGCACGGCATCTACGACTGCACCCACTGCTTCTCGTGCATCGACGCCTGCCCCAAGGGCGTCGCGCCGATGAACCAGATCATGAGGCTGCGGCGGCTCGCCGGCCACGACCACGACATCCAAGACGTCAACAACGGCCGCAACCACGAGCTCGCCTTCGTCAAGAACATCGAGAAGAAGGGGACGCTCGACGAGTCGCTGCTCCTGCAGGAGTCCTTCGCGCCGGGCATCAAGGGCAAGCTGCTGCCGACGATCAGGTCGATGAAGGGCCTGATCGAGTCGATTCCGACCGCGATCCGCGGGATCCGCACCGGCAAGATGCGTTCGGTCCCGAAGCTGATCCCCGGCGTCCACCACAAGCTTCCCGGCGACGCCCAGGACCACGTCAAGCGGATCTACGACAAGACCGAGGAGAGCCGGATCGAGCTCAACCTCTACGTCATCGGCGAAGGCGGCGAGGAGGAGGGCGCGCCCGGTGCCGAGGGGGTCCGCGCTGAAGACATCACGGCGGCCGCGCAGGCCGAGGAGGTAACACCGTCATGAAGCTCGCCTACTGGCCCGGATGCGTCTCGCGGGGCTTCACCCCGGAGCTGCACGGCTCGATGGAGCTGACCGCGAAGGCCCTTGACATCGAGCTGGTGACGCTCGATCGCGCCAACTGCTGCGGCGCCGGCGTCATCGCCGAGCACAACCAGGAGCTGGCCGACACCCTCAACGCCCGCACGTTCGCGCTGGCGCAGGACACCGGGCTGGCGATGATGAACATCTGCTCGACCTGCCAGGGCGCGCAGTCGGAGTGCCAGGAGCGGCTCGACGCCGACTCGGCCTACCGCGCGCACATCAACGAGACGTTGAGCGGTGAGGGTCTCGCCTACACGAAGGACAAGGACGGCTTCACCAACAAGAACTTCCTCTGGCTGCTCGTCGAGGACGTCGGCCTCGAGACGCTGAAGTCGAAGGTCAAGCGGCCGCTCGAGGGTCTGCGCGTCGGACCCTTCTACGGCTGCTACGTGATCCGCCCCAAGCAGCGCCTCGGCTACGACGATCACCCCGACCGCGACCTCTACCTCGAGCGCGTGATCGAGACCCTGGGTGGCGAGGTCGTCGAGTACGACGGCGCCCGCCGCTGCTGCGGCTTCCCCGTCATCACGATGAACCGGGAGACGTCGCTGAAGCAGGCCGGCACCCACGTCGGCGACGCGATCGACGCCGGCGCCGACTGCCTCGTGACGCCGTGCCCGCTGTGCCACCTCAACCTCGACATGCAGCAGCCGGAGGCGGCGAAGGTCGTCGGCCGCGACCTCGGCCTCGCGGTCCTGCACCTCCCCCAGCTCGTCGGCCTGGCGCTCGGCTACTCGCCGAAGGAGCTGGGCATGCCGAAGCACATCGCCAGCACCGTCGCGGTCGACGACCGCGTCGCCGCGATGGCCTGAGCGCCGCCGCTTCCGCGCTCCCCAGCTCCAGCCGAAGCGCCGAGCCGCGGCGACTTCAGTGCGCGGCGGCCACGACGGGGGCGCTGCCGAGCTCGGTCAGCGTCCGTCGCACCGAAGCCCGTCCACGGTTGTGCAGACCGTGCACGGAGGGCTCGCTCCGGCCCATGCGCGTCGCGATCTCACCCGGGCTCAGGCCCTCGAAGTGGCGCATCACGACGACCCGCCGCTGCTCCTCCGGCAGCTCCGCGAGCGCCAGGCAGAGGTCGTAGCCGCGGCTTCTGCTCACCTCCGCGGAGGGGTCGGCCACCGCATGGACCTCGGCAACCGGGACCGCGTGCCGCGCCCGCAGGTGGTCGAGCGCCGCGTTGCGGGCGACGCGAACGACCCAGCAGCGGAACGGGGCCCGTCCCTCGTAGCGGCGGATCACGCGCGGCAGCTTCGCGAAGACGTCGTGGGTGACGTCCTCGGCCTCGTACTCGTCGCGGATGATGGCGGCGACCGATCTGCGTACATCGGCGGCGAAGGTGCCGTAGAGCCAACTCAGGCCGCTCATGTCCCCCGCCTTCAACTGCGCCACCGCCTCCAGCGTGCGCTCCGTGCCCTGGTGCTTGCTCAGCGTGGCCATGCCCATCCTCCTGGTGCCGGTTCCCGGATGGCCACGGCGGCCATCCCCTGTTGAATGGGCGTTCCAAAGGGCGGAACGTTGTTCCACGCCCCGGAACGGGCGGAACGCGGCTCAGCAGGGCGAGGGACAACCCGGACTTGTCGCCACCCCCGCCCGTCGACCAAACCTCCGGCTGGCGCGGACGCATGGCGCGAAAACCACCGATACGGTGGAAAAGGCGCCACGCGCGGGGAGACCGACGGCCCCCGGGCCGGCCGGCGCGGACGCTTGGCGCGAAAACCACCGATACGGTGGAAAAGGCGCCACGCGCGGGGAGACCCTCGGCCCCCGGCCCCCCGGCCAGCCTGGCGCGGACGCATGGCGCGAAAACCACCGATACGGTGGAAAAGGCGCCACGCGCGGGGAGCAGGACGCAGGATCGCCCTCGCCCTCGCCCTCGCCGGGCGGCTGGCGGCTGGCGGCCGCGTTCCAGGCGGAACGCGGCTAGCTCGGGGGCACGGGGCGCCGCCAGGGCGGGCCCGAAGCCGACGCCGGCTTCAAGCCGCCGCCGAAGCGCGCGATCAGCGCCGCGGCCGCATCGATCCCGGACATCACGGCAGCCTCGAAGCTGCCCGCGTTGATGGGTGTGTAGGTCCAGTCACCCGCGAAGGCGACGTTGTCCCAGTCCGGCTCGCCCTCGCCGTCCCAGCGGCGCCCGTCAGGGCGGATACGGTGCCGGATCGACCCCGGAAGGCTGATCACGTAGCGCTCCCACGGCGTCGTGTTGGCGCGCCAGTACTGCGACTGCAGGCGCTCGGCGAGATCCTTGCCCTGCGCCGGGTCGAAGATGTCCTCCGGCTTCAGGTCCCACCAGAACGGTGAACCGGGCTTGCCGAACCGCTCGCCGACGAACTCGAGGGCGTTGGCGCCGACGCGAGCGTCGGCCTGCTCCTGGGTCTCGCCCTCGCGGTCGTCGAGGACCCCGCACAGGTAGGCGAGCGACTTCGGGCCCTCGACGCCCGGCCACGCCTCCTCGGCGAGCAGGTGCGTCATGTCGGAGCAGGTGTCGAACGGCTTGTCATGGGCACCGGAGATGCGGTCGCGGACGGGTCCGTCGCACGGCCAGCCGAGCCCGTCCGGTCCCGAGAACGCGCGACTGAACCAGAGCTGCAGCGCCTGGGTGCGGACGGTCGCGGAGGCCGCCACCGCCTTCCCCAGCAACCCCTCGCCCGCGAGCGGCATCGCGGCCTCCCCGTGGGCGCCGATCGGGATCGCGAGCACGACATGATCGAAATCGACGCCGCGGCGAAGGCTCCGAGGCGGCAGCTTCAGTCCGAGCGGGTCCGCGACGCGCTCGAAGGCGAGGCCGTCGAGGCCCTTACGCGGCGCCCGCTTCCGCATCTTCGCGATCGCCTCCCGGGTGGGTGGGTCGAAGCAGGGGTCCTCCCCGTCGGGGTTGCTGGGCCAGCGCGGCTCACCGTGCCCGGGGAACGGCGAGTAGGGGCGATCCGGGGCCGCGTAGCCGACCTGCCTGCCCACCTCGATCCGCGCGACGCTCCTCCCTTCCGCCTCGATGCCGCTGACCCAGCTGAAGAACTCGAAGTTGACGCTCGCGTTCCCGGCGGAATCCGTGCGGGATGCGAGGACCTCGTGCAGGGGCGCGAAGATCACGTCCCCCATGCCGGAGCGCATCTTCCGCATCAGGCGGCCGCCGTGGAGGCCGGCGATGCTGACGACGTTCTCGATGCCGACCCCCGCCGCGAGCCGCGGCCTGGCGGCGTCGCCGCCTTCGTACGCGAACGCGAGGTCGTAGAAGACGCGGATGATCGAGGCCTCAGCGGTGTCCTCGGAGATCAGCAGGCACTTGCTGCGAAGCCGTTCGAGGTCGTGCCTCAGGTCCTCGTCGACGGAAGCGCCGACGCCGACGCCGCTGAGGGCCGTACGGAACTCGAGCGAGTTGAGGTGGTCGAACGGGGCCCGATCATCCGCCTCGTAGCGGGAGACGACCCGCTTGCCGACGATCGCGGTCAGCGCCTTCACGAGGTCGGCTATATGGGCGGCGTCCAGGGTCCTGCCGGCGCGGTTCCCGGCGCGACGCCGCAGGATCTCCTCGGCCTTGCGGAAGCAGACGGCGATCGCCCGCAGCCCGCCCGCCATCGTCCGCTCGCGGAGGTCGAGCGGGGCGATGCCCATCATCTCGCCCCCCGGCTCACCGTCGATCGCGGCCGCGATCGCGGCCGCCCGGGCGAGCTGAGCGTCGACCTCGTCGGCGGCGACCGCCTGGCCGGGAAGACCGCCGGTGAGCCCGCCGATCGCATCCCACGCCCATTCGACGAGGAACCTGATGCCCCAGCGGCGGATCCGCTGAGGCTCGTCCGCACCCGCCGCGGGCAGCGGCGCGCAATAGGCGCGCCACCGGCCCCCCTCGGCCGGCTCGTTGAGGACGAGCTGCTCGCAGTCGACGAAGGCGTCGGCCGACGTCTTCCATGAGACCTTGCGGGCGGGCCTGCGTCCCGGGACGTGCTCGTCCTTGCGCTCCGCCAGCTCGGCTAGGCACGCGTCGAGCATCCGGAACGAGTTCTCGTAGAAGCCGAACCAGATGTGAAGGCCGTGCTCCTCGATCCTGCCGAAGTCGCGGTCGCGCCCGCTGGCGCCCTTGCCGCCGAGCCGCCACCCGGGCAGGTAGACGGTGACCTCGAAACGGTCGCGGAGAGCCTGCGTGGCCGTCAACGCGAACGCGGCTGCGATCCCGCCCGCGCCGCCACCGAGCACGGCGACCCGCTGCCGTTCCCTCGGCGCCGCCCGCCCCGCATCCCCTTGGTCGCTCACGGCCAGAGGACCCGGCCCTCGTCGACCGTGAAGTCCATCTCGAAGGTGACCGGCATCCTCACGGCGGACGCGCTCGTGACGCCGAGCTCACGCTCGAGCGGATGGCTGTCGAGCGAGCGCACGTCGATCCGGTGCGGCGGCATCCGGCGAATCCCCTCGATCCGCGTCGGCTCGGCCGCCGCGCAGGTGATCTGCTGCAGGCAGGTGCCGTCGCCTGCTCCGACGGCGCGGAACTGCTTCAGGAACACCTGGTTCACCGCCCGCCGGGGCAGGTGCAGCCCGAGCAGCGCACGATCTTCGCCGGCTTCGCCGTCGCCATCTCCCTCGCCCTCACCGAGCTCCAGCAGCTCGGATGCGTCGAGGCCGGAGGCCGCCTCCGCTACCCACTGGGAGATCCCCACGTACTCGCCGGCGGTCTCCTCCGCGCCCGCCATGAGGTCGAGGTTGCGCTCCGGCGCCACCTCGAGCAGCCGCTCCCGGGCGCCCTCGGTCTCCGGATCGTGGCGGGTGAAGCCGTAGACGTCGACGGTGAACGAGTCGCCCGGGTCCCCCTCGCAGAGGCCGCGCGGCCGCTCGCCGGGGAACGTGCTCCAGCCCCAGCTCTTGTTGTAGCCGTAGACCTCGCGCCCGGTGGCGACCGAGAGCGGGTTGTCGAGCCACATGTAGGGCTGGAAGAAGGCGAGCATCCGGCCCCTGGGCCCCGACAGCAGCAGCGGCACCCAGAAGGCGACCTGGCGCTCATAGACGTGACCGCGCCCGGCGTAGGGACCCCCGGGGCGGATGCTCTCGATCCCGCCGAAGCTGAGCAGCACCCACTTGCTGATCGTGCGCACCTTCACCGCGCCCTTCGAGGGCGCCTCGAAGACGCGGTCGCAGAGGTGGGAGATCCTGTCGCGATCCCCCTCCACCCAGAACGCCCACAGGCGCGTGCCCCGGCAGTCGAGCGGGCCCTGCGCGGTCGCGATCGAGCCGAACTCCACGTAGTCGCCACTCACGACCGCTCCCCGATCCGCACGGTCCAACTCTCGGCGCCGCCGAGTGGCCGGTAGGAGCAGAAGGATCCGGTGCTGACCGCCCGGTCGAGCCCCTCCGCCAGTCGCGGGTCCTCGGTCGCGATCCGAGCGATGGTGCGCCGGATCGCCCTCGTCACGTTGAGCCGGGCGCGCTCGGCCTGAGAGGCGGTCTTGCGGTCACGGCCGCCCAGGCCCGTCGCTGCCGCAAGCTCCTCGGCGATCGCCTCCAGCTCCTCGCGCAGCCGCGAGACCCGCTCGGTGTCGTTGAACCGCTCCGCCTCCTCGATGTCGGAGCGCAGCTCCTCGATCCGGGCGCGGTAGGCGGAACGGGCCTCGTCGTCGAGCGCGGGGCCCGCGTCATCACCGGCGATCTCCGCGTCGCCGTTGCGTCCGGCGCTCACGCGCGCGTCCTGCGGCCCCGCCTGCAGATCGACGGCGTGCATCTCGACTCCGGGGTGTTGGATCAGCTCGGCGAGGTAGCGGATCCCGATCGAGTCCTTGATCTGGATCTGCCGCCCCTCGCTGACGATCCTCCAAGCGTCGCCCTCCATGCTGAGAATCGGTCGTTGCTGCATCCCGAGGCGCTTGCGCCCGCCCCCGCGCCCGGAGCTGATCGGAGCGATGAGCTCACCGGCGCGGACGTTCTCCCGCAGCACCGTGGCCCGCCTGAGGACGGTCGCCGCGCCGTATCTCTCCGCCCCTTCGACCGCGAGATCCAGGTACTCGAGCGCGCGGGCGCGATCCTCCGCCCGGCCGCGGCCGAGGTGGATCCGCGCCGCGTCGAGACGGGCGCGCGCCAGCCACGTCGGCGCTGGGATCGCCTCGAAGCGGGCGAGGCTGCGCTCGATCAGCTCGAGCGCGGTGCTGTGGCGACCGGTCAGCGATGCGAGCCGCGCCATCGGATGCTCGACGTCACCCCAGACGCTTATCCCGGCATAGACCAGCTCCCCGGCGAAGGGCTCGAGCCGCTCGTACAGGTGGGCGCCGATCTCCGCGTCGCCGATCTCCGCGCACGCGTGCGAGTACATGGTGAGCGCCGCGAGCGAGGCGACGTCGGGCGGGAAGCCGGCGAACCGGTTCTCGTAGTCGCGCGCGAGCACGGCGTGGCCCTCCTCGAACATGTCGCCCTCCGTGCAGGCGAGGGCGACCGCGGGCCGGAACGCCGGAACGCCCGGGTTGTCGGCGGCGATCTGGGCGATCGGGGCCTGCACCTCGGCCATCCTCCCCTGCTCCCAGCGGAACATGACGAGCTGGGCGCCGAACGTCAGGACCGCATCGGGCTGACCGCTCTCCGTCGCCACCCGCATCGCTTCGTGAGCGAGCTCGTCGGCCTCGTCGAGGCGACCGCGGATCAGCGCCATGTTGGCGCGGGTGTAGGTGGACATCCAGATCGCGACGGGATCGCCGAATCGCCGCGCCAGCTTCACCTCGCGCTCGACCAGCTCCTCGCAGCGCTCGACCTCCCCGTTCTGCAGCAGCGCCACCGCGTGCCAGTGCACCGCCCGCCACTGCAGCACCGGGTCGCCCAGGCGATCGGCGATCTCCACCGCCTCGGCCATGTTCTCGAGCCGCTCGCGGAGCGTCCACTCCGTCCAGATCGTGACGAAGCGGATGATGAGGACCGAGGCCAGCGTGCGCTCGTCCCCGAGGCGGCGCGCCGCCTCCAACGCACGATCGCTGAGCGCGAACCGCCTGTCCTCGCCGGAGAAGGCGAGCTCGACCGCCAGCGTCGCCAGGACGAGCGGAAGCTCGGGCGCGTCCTCGTCGAGGCGCTCGACGGTGGCTTCGAGCATCGCGATCTTCTCCGGGTCGAGTACACCCGAGGCGCTGAACATGCCGCGGTTGTTCGCCAGCACCGAGGCGGCGAGCAGCTCGTCGTCGCCGAGGGCGAGCGCGATCCGGGAGGCCGACAGCAGCGTGTCCCGGAACTCGGGCGCGCCGCTGTGCAGCTGGGCCCGGCCGAGCCCCAGGAGGAGGCGGCAGCGGCGGATGTCGGACTCCTCCCCGTGGAGCTCGAGCGCTGCGCTGAAGAGCTCGTCCGCAGCGTCGCTGCGGAAGGCGGCGAGCGCTCGCTGGCCGGCGATCTCGCAGTAGCGGATCGCGCGCTCGGGATCGGGCGGATCGGCCCGCAGCCAGTGGCGGGCGAGGGCCTCGCTGCGCGCCATCATGTTCGCCTCGATCCCCTCCTCGAGCGCCTCGGCGAGGAGGCGATCGATGTGACCGCGCTCGGCCGGCCCACAGCTTTCGACGAGCGCGCGGGCGACGAGCGCGTGCGAGAACGCGTAGGCGGCTCGCTCACGCTGGACGATCAGGCCCGCGCGCTCGATCGCGGCGATGGTCCCGTCGAGATCGCGGGGATTCCGGCCCATGGCCCGCGCCAGGACCTGCGACTCGAACTCGGGCCCGTAGATCGCCGCGAACTTGAGCGTCTCGGTCGCCTCCTCCCCGAGGCGATCGACGCGTCGGCGGATGGTCTCGGTGACCGATGCCGGAAGGCTGATCGCCCCCACCGGCGCGCTTCCCTCGCTCTCGCGCCCGAGTGCGCCCGACTCCGAGAGGGATCGGATCAGCTCCCGCGCGAAGAGCGGGTTGCCGCCGCTCTCGGCGTGGATCATCTCGACGAGCTCGCCGGCACCCGGATCGACCTCGCCGAGCATGCTCTCGGCCATCTCCGAGACGGCGGGGAGCGCGAGACCCCCCAACTTCCGATCGACGGTCTCCGCGCGCGCCCGCACGGAGGCGAGGGCGGCGGCCAGCGGGGTGCCCTCCTCGACCTCCTGGCCGCGGAACGCGGCGACTGCGAGGCCGCGGATGGCCGGATCGGCATCGAGCAGATGCTGCAGGAGCGCGATGGTCGCTCGATCCGCCCAGTGCAGATCGTCGATGAGGAGCAGCACGGGCGCCGATTCGGAGAGCTCGGCCAGCCGCGATGCCACCGCCGCGCGCACCTCGAGCTCGCTGTCGGGCTCGTGGCCCGGACGCGCCCAGTCGGGCGGCTCGCCCTCGATCGTGAGAGCCTCGGCCAGGGACTCGAACGCGCCCTCGGAGTCCTCCCGGCAGCGCCCGTAGAGGACGGTGGCGCCCCCGCCCGCGAGCCTGGCCGCGAGTCGAGCGAGCAGGCGCGTCTTGCCGACGCCGGCCTCGCCCGACACGAACGCGACCCGGCGGGCGCCCCCCTGCACGCTCCCCTGCCAGGCGCTCTCCAGCGCCTCGATGTCCGCCAGGCGGCCGAAGAACGGGCTCTCCCGCTCGAGCCCCGCGAGCAGGCTCGGCAGCTCCGTCGCAGTCCTGTCCCCCCCGGGCCATTCGAGGCTCCAGATGTCGCGCTGCCAAAGCGCCGCGCCGGTTGCTTCGGGGCCGAGTCGTGCGCGCTCGACACCGGGCGCCTCGATCTCGCCGATCGCACCGACCGCGAGCGTCGTGCCGTCAGCCGAGGCTCCCAGTAAAGCCACGCAGTCGTCGACCGGCCGGCCGACGAGGCCGGCACCGCTGACAGCTATCCGGCCCGCGGCGATCACGACCCTGTGCTTGCCGGCTTCGGCGCCGGGCAGCTCCCCGCGCGCGAGCTTCGCGGCGAGCCAGAGGGCGTCGGCGCCGTCGTCCACGAGCAGCAGCGTCGTGCGCCCGCGTCGCTCGCGGAACACCGCGAGCTGGTCGAGCTGCGCATCCAGCTCGGCTGCCAGCCCTTCCGGATCGGCGGCCCAGATTGCGAGCACCGCTCCGCCCTTCAACCCTTCATCCCCCTCGATGAGTCGCGAATCAGAGTCGCCATCCTATCGGCGCCCGACCGGCTGTCCACCGGAGCCCCATCGGCGCTACATCGAGCGCTTCGGAGTCGGTCCGATCAGCCGCCGGTCGGCTGGCCCACCGTCTTCGCGGTGAACTGGCCGTCGTCGTTGGTCATCGTCACCTCGACGTCGATCGACTGACCGCTCTTGTCGTCGGTGAAGGTGCACGTGAACGTGTTGCCCTTCTCGGCCTTCTCGTCATCGGGGCAATCGACCGACGCCTGGTCCTTGGTCGTCCCCAGCTGCGGGGCGAGCTGCTCGGCGAGCTGACTCTCGAGGTCGCCGGAGTCGACGGTCTTCGAGCAGCCGGCAAAGGCGAGGACCGCGACGAGGCCGGTGACGGCC
The DNA here is from genome assembly GCA_020636895.1 of Thermoleophilales bacterium. Lineage (GTDB taxonomy): Bacteria > Actinomycetota > Thermoleophilia > Solirubrobacterales > 70-9 > RHKX01. The sequence continues at coordinate 293,215 of JACJWZ010000002.1, forward strand.
GCCACGGAGGTGGTCTTCAGGTTCATTTCCATCCCTTCGAGAGCGAACGTATCGCGGCAGGATATTCGGCGCCCCCGCAGCCCGCCACCCGACCCGGGCGGGCCCGGTGCGTCACTCCGACAGCGCTTCCGCGAGCTCGCGGCGGGAGCCGATCTCGAGCTTGCGGTAGGTGTTGGAGAGGTGGACCTCGACGGTCTTCGGGGTCACGAACAGGGCCTGCGCGATCTGCTTGTTCGTCTGCCCGGACGCGGCGAGGTCAGCGACCCGCCGCTCCGAAGGCGTCAGTGAGCCCGGCCCGCTGAGGGCGCTGCTGCGCGGCCGCGCGCCGGTCGCGTGGAGCTCGGTTCGCGCGTGCGCGGCAAGCGGGGCCGCCTCGCACACCTCGGCGATCTCGAGCGCGCGCCGCAGCGGCTCGCGGGCCTCGGTCGGCTTGCGCTCGAGCCGGATCAGGGAGCCGAGCGCGCTCAAGGCCCGCGCCAGCTCGAGCCGCATCGGCGAGGCCTCGAGCAGCTCGACCGCGCGCTCGAGATCCTCGCGACCCGCGTCCCGGGCGATCTCCCCGCGCAGACGCAGCACCCGGCCGATCGCCCCGGGGGCGCCCCAGGCCTCCGCCGCCTCGAGCTCGCGCTCGAGCACCTCGAGCGCCTCCTCGCGATATCCGAGGCCGTCGAGAGCCCGCGCCTGGAACGTGAGCGTCTGCGCGTAGGCGGGGTTGGTGCGCCAGTCGCAGAGCTCCGCATGCTTGCGCGCCTCGCGGAGGGCTTCCTCGTATCGCCCACGCTCGAGCAGCAGCTCGATCTCGCAAGAGCGCCAGAGCAGGGCTCCGTCCCCGGTTCCCCCCGGCCGCGGGATCTCGTACAGGACCTCCTCCGCGGCGTCGATCCGGCCGCGAGCGAGCAACGTCGAGCAGAGAAGCCCCTGCCCGTAGTCGCGCGTCGCGCCACCGAGCAGCACGATCTGCTCGATCCCGGCGCGCAGCGACTCCTCGGCCGCCGGCAGGTCGCCGTGGCGAAGCTCGGTGAACCCGCGCCACAGGTGCACCGTGAGGACGCCGAACATCGAGCCCTGCTGGTGCGAACGGGCGAGTGCGCGGTCCCATGCCTCCATCGCCTCCGGACGCTCGGCGGCGACGAGGACGACGTTCGCGACCACCCAGGCGAGCCCGTTGTCGTGCTCGAGCGTCTCGGCGAGATCGATTGCCGCGAGGGCCAGCTCGCTGCACTCCTCGGCACTGCCTCCCCGGTACATCCAGTCGTATGACGCAGATGCCGAGAGCACGCCGTCGCCCCCACTCGCCTCAGCGGGGAGGCTGCGATAGCGCGCGAAGCGTTCCGCGGCGTCGCGCACAGCGGCCCCGAAGTAGAGGCTGGTGAGCTCGTTCGACTCGATCATCTTCGCGAGATCGGGCTCGTCCTCGCCGAGACCAGCGCCGGCCTCCGCCGCCAGGTCGGCTGCTTCCTGCGCGCGACCGATGAACAGCAGGGTGCGGGAGAGCGCGAACGCCGCCGCTCCACGCAATCCCGGCGCCTCGAGCTGCTCATAGGCGGAGCGCAGGTGTGCGACGGCTCCGTCACGGTCGGTCGCCTTCGCCTCCGCGACCCCCAGCTGAAGGAGGACGTCGGCCCGGCGCTGCTGCTCGATCGGCTCGTCGAGGAGCCGCCTCAGCAGGTCGATCGCGACGTCCGATGCGCCCCTGCGGGTGGCCTCGTCGGCGGCGCTGGTAAGCACGTCCGCCGCCCAAGGCTCGCCGCTCGGCGGCGCGGCCAGCAGCTGCGCCGCCACCTTCTCGGCCGGCGCGCCGGCGTCGAAGGCCAGGCGGGCGGCGCGAGCGTGCTCGAGTTGCCTCTCGCCCAGCGGGATCTCCTCGTAGACGGAGTCGCGGACGAGCGCGTGGACGAATCCGATCGGTGCCCCGGCCCTGAGGATCTCCGCCTGCGCAAGCTGACCCGTGGTCGCCGCGACATCGGCGACCTCGAGGTCCGCCAGGGCGGCGATCGAGGCGATGTCGGTCCCGTCACCGAGGATGGCGGTGGCGCGGGCGACGCTGACCGCTTCCTCCGGGAGCCCAGAGAGCCGCTGGCGCACGGTCCGCGTGATCGCCCGGGGGCCAACCTCTGAGATCGCTTCGGCTCCGGCACCGGTCGGCTCCACCCCCTCGCGAGCGAGGGCACCGAGCAGCTCGCCGAGCAGGAGCGGGTTGCCCCCGGTGACGTCCAGGCAGGCCATGGAGAAGCTGTGGTTCGGGCTGGAATCGAAGCGAGAGGAGACGACTTCCCCCGTCGCCTCGAGGCTGAACGTGCCGGGGCGGATCACCACCGTCGACGGGTCGGAGGCGATGTCGGCGACGAGGCCGGGGTCGACGCCGGGATCGGTCGTCCGGATGCCCGCCAGCACCCCGACGGTGGTGCTCTCCAGCCGGTGGGCGAGGTAGGCGAGGAACCGCAGCGAGGGGCGGTCGCACCACTGCAGGTCGTCGACGACGAGCAGGAGCGGGCCGTCGGCGGCGATGTTGAGCGTCATCCAGTAGAGGCCGTGCAGCGCCGAGAAGGAGACGTCGCCGAACGACGCGCTCGCGTCGAACGCCGCCTCGGCGGGAGCGGCCGCATCGGCGAGCGCCACCGCCTTCGCCTCCGGGTCGCGGAGCACCCCTTGGAAGAGCTGCTGGGCCGCCCCGAACGGGAAGCCGGACTCGAGCTCGCTGCCGCGCGCGAAGAGCACCGGCACGCCCAGCTCGGCCGCCTGCTCCCGCCCCCTCCCGAGCAGCGCCGTCTTGCCGATGCCGGCGGGCCCCTCCACGACCACGACACGCCCCTCACCCTCGGCGAGCCCCCCGATCGCGGAGCCGAGCGTCTCCAGCTCCCGCTCCCGCTCGACGAGTACCGGTCCTGCGCCTGCCATCGGGCGCGAGCCTACAAAGCACGACGAGGCGGCGGCGGTGCCCTGTCCGGAGCGCCGCCGCCGTCTCCGGCGTTCCTACTTCTTGCCGCCGATCCGGGTCAGGCTCAGCTCCCAGCGCAGCTTGGTGCTGTCGCCGCCCTCCGGCGTCGGCAGGTCCTCGCTGCCGCGGCCGATCGTGATCAGCTTTCCGATCTTGCGGTCGAAGACCTCCTTGACCGGCAGGTCGGCGAGCTGGCTCTTGCCGAAGCTGGAGCCCGCGAGCAGGTAGGGGTACTTGCCGCTCCCGCAGTTCTCGAAGAGGTCGCTGCCGGCGACGTCCTCGGGCTGCAGCTCGACCTTGTCCCTGCGCGCATAGTCGAACGACATGTACCAGGGGGTCACGGTCTTGGTGCCGCAGTCGGGCGGGGTCTCGCCGCCGGGCACGCCGCCGCCGTTGTCGCCGCACTCCTCCGGCACGTGGCTCGCCGAGTAGCTGTGCGAACGCTTCACCTTGCCGGTCGTCGGCAGCCGCAGGCCCTTGTCGCCGCCGCTCACGATCGGGTACCTGGAGCCCGGGATCCGCGTGAACGTGACGACCACCGGCTTCTTGCTCGCGAAGCGGATCGTCTCCTTGGTGTGGCTGCTGACGGAGGGGTCGCAGGTGTCGGTGGAGGCGTGGTCGAAGTCGGACGTGTAGGTCTGCACGCCCTTGATCTCGGCCTTGAACCGCTGCTGGGTGGAGTTGAAGGCCGACGCGCTCGTCGCGAAGGCGACGGCCAGCAGGCCCACCGCCAGCAGCGAGGCGATCGTCAGCTCGGTCTTGATCTTCATGGTCATGTCTCCTGTTCTTCTTCTTGCGTCTCGTTGTCAGGTGGTGGTCTGGCCTCAGTCGATGGAGTGGTTGGCGCGCAGCAGTCCGGCGGGATCGACCGCCTCGCGGATCGCGCGCATCCGCGCCAGCGACCGGGTGCGGTGGATCGATTCCGCCTCCACCGGCCGCTCCGCGAAGTTCGCGTAGTTGCCGCCGGTGTCAACGACGTCGAGCGCTGCTCGGGCGTCGGCCAGCGACGCGACGATGGCCGCAGCGTCCTCGGGAGAGGCGGGCATGCCGACCCCGAAGGTCATGTAGCGGCCGTCGAGCGCGCCGAGCGCGCCGCTCCCCTCCTCGCGCCTGCCGAGCGCGCCGCCGAGGTGGCGGATCTCGTAGGAGACGACCGGCGAGTCGGTCCCGGGGCCGATCGCCGCGACGAGCGCCGCCAGCGAGCCGGGGTCGAGGTCGGCGAGCATCTGATGGTCACCGACCCCCGGCGCCGGGCCGGGCGGGTCCATGTGCAGCGCGAGCAGCCCCGCCGGCGGCTGCGCGGCGAACGTGTCCATGACCGGCCCGAGCCCTCGCAGCGGGGCCAGCAGCTCCTCGGCGCGCTCGGCGCCGAGCAGGCAGGCCGCCTCGACCATCGCGAACGACTCGCCGCGCAGCGGCTCGGGGATGTCGGGCAGCGGCGGGATCCGGACCAGCCGCCCGAGAGAGGTCACCTCGTCGGGCAGATCCAGGGTCCAGCGCCTCCAGACCTCGAGCACCTCTCCCGCCCGCTCGAGCGGGAAGAAGAGAGCGCCGGCGTAGACCTCGGTGACCGGCAGCAGGCCGAACTCCATTGCCGTGACGACGCCGAAATTGCCGCCGCCGCCGCGCAGCGCCCAGAACATGTCCGGGTCCGACTCGGCGGTGACGCGTCGCTCCCGGCCGCCGGCCGTGACGAGCTCGACCGCGCTGACCCGCTCGGAGGCGAGGCCGTGCTTGCGCGCGAGCCAGCTCGCGCCGCCGCCGAGCGTGTAGCCGACGACGCCGACGTCGTGCGAGGTCCCCGCGAGGGCCGCGAGCCCGTGAGCGGCGGCGGCCTCGACGAGCTCGCCCCAGAGGACGCCGGCGCCGACGCGGGCGGTCCGCGTCCGCGGGTCGATGGAGATCTCGCGCATGCGCTCGGTCTTGATCAGCAGCGCGCCCCCGAGATCGCCGAACGCCGAGGCGTTGTGTCCGGTGCCCTGGACGCCGACCCGCAGGCCGGCGATCGTGGCGGCATGGAGCGCCGCGGCGACATCGGCGGCGTGCTCGGGGAAGACGACGGCGGCCGGGTGCTGGTCGACGGCGAGGTTCCAGGCGGCACGGGCTTCGTCCCAGCCGGCCTCGCCCGGAAGGTGGAGGTCGCCGTCCAGCGCCGCGCGGAGCGAAGCGGCATCGACGGCGGTGGGTGCGGTGGCGGTGGCGGACGGGTTCATCGGGAGTCATCTCCTCGGATCGATGGGCGGCTTGGCTGATGCATCCATCCTCCGATCCAGGCGGCCCCCTGTCATCGAGGCGACCCCCAAACCCCGACCCCAATGTTTCGTCTCTCCCCACCCCCTAGACTGGCCCCCTGGTGTGCCGGGAAGCCTGGTCGGCGTTGTTTCGTCGACCCCGTTTGCGGAGGAAGCCCGTCTCACAACCCGAAGCCACCGATAGCGACCGCACGCCGCTCGAGAAGGCCTCCGACGCGGCCGGCGAGGTTGCCGAGTTCCTGCGCGAGGAGACGACCAGCGGCAAGCTGCTGCTGATCGCGACGGCGGCGGCACTGCTGTGGGCGAACCTCGCCGAGAGCTCCTACGACGACTTCTGGCACGCGCACCTGGCGATCGGTCCCGAGTGGCTGCACCTCGACATCTCGCTCGCGCACTGGGCCTCCGACGGGCTGCTCGCGATCTTCTTCTTCGTCGCCGGTCTGGAGCTGAAGCGGGAGCTGCTGCACGGTGAGCTCGCCGACCGCCGCGCTGCCGCCCTGCCGGTGTTCGCGGCCGTCGGAGGCATGATCCTGCCGGCGCTGATCGCGATCGCCGCCTCCGGTGGGGCGGCGCTCGACGACGGCGCCTGGGCGATCCCGGTCGCGACCGACATCGCCTTCGCGCTCGGCGTCCTCGCCCTCGCCGCCGCGGCGGTCCCGGCGGGCGTCCGCGCGGTGCTGCTGTCGATCGCGGTCATCGACGACCTGCTCGCGATCATCCTCATCGCCGTCCTCTTCACAACCGCCCTGTCCGTGCCATGGCTGCTCGGCGGCCTCGTGGCGTGCGTCGTCTACCGGCTTGCCTTCGAGGTCCGCCTCGACCACCCGGCGGTCCTCATTGCGATCGCGCTGATCGCCTGGATCTGCATCCACGCGAGCGGGATCCACGCCACGGTCGCCGGCATCCTGCTCGGGCTCCTCACCCCGGCCAGCCCGCGGGCGGGCGAGGAGCACGCTCCGCTCGAGAGGTTCGAGCATCGCGTGCACCCCATCTCCGCCGGGATCGCGGTCCCCGCATTCGCCCTCGCGGCGACCGGGATCTCGCTTGGCGCGCTCGGCGGGGCCGCCGGCGAGCCGGTCGTCATCGGCGTCGCCTGCGGGCTCTTCGTCGGCAAGATCACGGGCGTCCTCGGCGGCGCCTGGACCGCGGCCAAGCTCGGTGTCGGCGCGCTGCCCGACCGGGTTCGCTGGGGTGACATCGCCGCGCTCTCGATGCTCTGCGCGATCGGGTACACCGTCAGCCTGCTGATCTCCGAGCTCGCCCTCGGCGAGAGCGAGCTGCAGGAGCGCGTCGCGGGCTCGGTCCTGATCGTCTCGTTCGTCGCCGGCGGCCTGGCGGTGGCCGTGCTCAGGCGCCGGTCCCGGGGGGAGCGGGCGTGACAATCGCCGTCATCGTCTTCCTGCTCGTGATCGGGCTGATCGCGACCGAGCGCGTGCACCGCACAAAGGTGGCGATGGCGGGTGCGGGTGCGGTCGTCGTCCTCGCCGGGTCGGGCTTCGACCAGGAGCACGCGATCGAGGCGATCGACTTCAACACGATCGGCCTGCTCGCGGGGATGATGATCCTCGTCGCCCTGACCCGGGCGACGGGCGTCTACGACTTCATCGCGATCCGCGCCGGGCAGATCTCCAAGGGCCGCCCGCTCCCGGTCGTCCTCGCGCTAGCGGGAACGACTGCGCTGCTCTCGGCGTTCCTCGACAACCTGACGACGATCCTGCTCATCGTCCCGGTCACGTTCCTGCTCTGCGACGCGCTCGACATCGACCCGATCCCGCTGATCGTGATCGAGATCATCGCCTCGAACATCGGCGGCACGGCGACGCTGATCGGCGATCCGCCGAACATCATCATCGCCGGCCACACAGGGCTCTCCTTCAACGAGTTCCTCGTCAACCTGGCGCCGATCGCCGTGATCACGTTCGTGGTCGTCGTCGCCGGGCTCTACGCGGTGTTCAGATCCCGCCTGCAGGTGGAGGAGAAGAACCGGCGGTACGTGATGGACCTGGACGCCGCCTCCTCGATCCGCGACCCGGACGAGCTGCGCCGCACCGGCCCCGTGCTCATCGGGACGATCTTGCTCTTCTTCGCGCATCAGGCGCTGGGCCTGGAGCCGGCGACGGTCGCCCTGATCGGCGCGACCGTCGCGCTCCTCGTCACCAGGCAGAAGCTCGACGACGTGCTGGCGCGGATCGAGTGGCCGACCCTCTTCTTCTTCCTCGCCCTATTCGTGATCGTCGGCGCGCTCGAGGAGACCGGCGCCATCGACAAGGTGGCGGAGGGCGTGGCGAACCTGACCGGCGGCAACCGCACGGCGGAGCTGCTCGGCATCCTCTGGATCGGCGGGTTCGGCTCCGCGATCGTCGACAACATCCCCTTCACGACGGCGATGATCCCCGTCGTCGACGGGCTCGTCCCCGCGGGCGGCGACAACGCCTACTGGTGGGCCCTCTCGCTGGGGGCCTGCTTCGGCGGCAACGCGACGATCATCGCCGCCGCGGCCAACGTCGCAGCCTCCGGGCTCGCCGAGCGCGCAGGTCAGCCGATCGGCTTCACGCGCTTCCTCAAGTTCGGCCTGCCCGCCACGCTGATCTCGCTCCTGCTCGCGACCGCGTGGGTGATGGTCGTGTACGTGCTGCTATGAAGGAGGCCTGATGCCCGACTCGATCATCAGAGCGACGATCCGCGAGATCACCCCACTGTCGGTCCGCGACCGGATCGGTCCCGCCGCCAAGCGGCTGATCGACGAGAAGCTTCCGGCCCTGCCCGCCGTGCACGAGGACGGCAGCTTCGCCGGGATCTTCGGCGAGCGCGAGTTCATGGCGGCGCTCTTCCCCGCCTACATGGACACGCTCGGCTCGGCCGCGATGGTGCGGCGCTCGCTCGACGAGACGATCGAACGCCGCGGCGACTGCTCGGAGCTGGTCATCGAGGAGTACCTGACGACCGACCACGTCGTCGTCGAGGACGAGTACTCCGACACCCAGCTCGCCGAGATCTTCCTCCACCACCGGGTGTTGATCGCGCCGATCGCGACGCACGGCACCGTGCACGCGCTCGTAACCCGCGCCCACTTCTTCCGCGCGCTCGCCGGCAAGGTCGTGGACTCGATCGAGGACTACGGAAACTGAGCGAGCTCGCGGGCGGATCGCTCGCGGCGTGCCCCAGGGCGCGTGGCTCCTTTTCCACGCATTCGGTGGAAAAGGCGCCAAGCGTTGGCCCGCGAAGGCCTGGCTCGATGCACGCCGCAGGGCGCGTGGCTCCTTTTCCACGCATTCGGTGGAAAAGGCGCCAAGCGTTGGAGCAGAGGGAGCCCGACCGCGCGGCCGCTCAGGCGCCGCTCTGGCGGGCGAGCTCGGCGGCGACGCGCTCGCCGGAGCGCACGGCGCCGTCCATGTAGCCGTTCCAGACCGCGCTCGTCTCCGAGCCGGCCCAGTGGATCCGTCCCTCGGGCTCGCGCAGCAGCTCTCCGTAGTCGGTCCAGGTGCCCGGGGCCAGATGGGCGCCGTAGCCGCCGCGGATCCACTCCTCGTTCGCCCAGTCCTGCTCGACGTAGTCGAGCGCCTCGAGCGCCTCGGGGCCGAAGTAGGCGGCGAGGTCGCCGAGGACGAGCGCGCGCCGCTCACCGGGGGTGAGCGCTGCTGCGCGACGGCCGTGCCTCCCCTCGAGGAAGCCGAGGAGGACGCCGCAGGAGCCGTCGGCGGGCGAGTTGTCGAAGGTCACAGCCAGCGGGCGCTCCATGCTGCCGGCCTGGCCGGAGAGACCGCGCTCGCGCCAGAACGGCCGCTCGTAGCGGGCCATGCACTTGATCACGTAGCCAGCGGGCATCTTTGCGTGGAGCTGGGCGCGGCGGCCGCTCAGCGCCGGGGAGAAGGAGATCCGCGGGATCACCGACGGCGCGACGGCGACCACCACGCGATCGACGTCGAGCTGTCCCCAGTGGCCGCCGACGGTGACACCGTCGCCCGTCTGGGCGATCGACAGCACCGGCGCGCCCAGCCGAACGACGTCGCCGAGCTCGGCCGCCATCCGCAGCGAGATCTCCTGCGAGCCCCCGTGGAAGCGGGAGTCCTGGGCGCCGTCGCCGGTCCGAAGCAGGTTGTCGAGGTCCTTGCCCGAGTGCAGGTAGAAGAGGAAGTGGAGCATCGAGATGTCCTCGGGCTCGGCCGAGAAGACCGCCTCGACCATCACGCGGAGCGTCTCGCGGCCGAGCTTCGTGCGGACGTTGAGCCGCGCCCACGAGGCGACCGTCTGCGCGTCGAGCGCCCGCGCCTTCGGGGCGCTCCAGGGCGCGTCGAGCGGGACCTTGGCGGCGAGCCGGTCGATCCGGAACTGCGCCAGGCCGAGATCGGCGATCACGTGCTTGGGCAGGCCGAAGTAGTCGTCGTCGAAGCGGCGGACCTCGCCGCCGTACTCGACGAGGTTGAAGCCCTCGTCGTAGGTCTCGTAGGTGCCGATGCCGAGCTCGGAGGCGAGCGCGACGAGGCGGTCCTGCGTCGGGCCGATCCACTGCCCGCCGATCTCGACGACCGTGCCGTCGCCGAAGGTGTGGTTGAGCGTGCGGCCGCCGACCCGGTCCTGCGCCTCGAGCACCGTCACCTCGACCCCGCGCCGCCGCAGCTCACGCGCCGCGGTCAGCCCGGCGAGGCCGGCGCCGACGATCGCGACTGACTGCGGTTCGCTCACGGCGCTCACCCTCCGGAGGCTATCCGGCCCGGTACCAATCGACGTACTTCCCGCACGCGTCGCTGAGCGGCACGCGCCGCACCGCATCGGCGGCGAGCGGCGTAGCGGTCAACGAGCGCAGATGCGCCTCGTTCGGCGCGCGCAGCAGGCGCCCGAGCAAATTGGGCTCCTCCGGCTCGGCGGTGATCTTCGCGCTCGTCGCCTCGTTGGTGTCGACGAACCCGACCGGGAACGGCGGCGTCTCGCCTCGGAAGTCGAGGTTGGCGGCGACCGTGCGGTCGAGGTTGATCTCGGGCGAGCTCAGATGGACGGGGCGGCGGCTGTCGTACTCGAGCGAGAGCAGCCAGTGGCCGCCCGTCGGGAGCTCCAGTCGCTGGCTCACGGCGGCGCCGTCGCTCGCGGTGGCCGTCGGCTTCCAGGCGCTCTCCGGCTGGACGATCGGCGCCGGGTCCCAGATCACGGCGTAGCCGTCCTGCTCGGAGATCTTCCGCTGCTCGGGGTCGGAGCAGTCGAGCTCCTTGCCGACCATCGTGCCCTCGTCGAGCGTGCTGCGCTTGCCGACCGAGCCGGTGCGCTCGTAGAGGGCGTAGTCGTCGGAGCGGACCACCTCCCGGTAGCGCGGCGGCACCTGCGAGGCGGGGCCGCCGGTCGTCGCGACGATCCAGTCGAAGCGGTCGAGCTGGCGCGGGTGGAGGACGTCGACGTCGAACTTCTCGCCGCCGCCCGGACCCTTCTTGAAACGCGGCCGGATGTCCTCGACGTCGTAGAAGTTGGTGACAACGCCGGTGATCTCGCCGGAGCCGCGCAGCTCCCAGCCGATGAAGTCGTCGCGACCGAGGAAGAGCACGTCCTCGCCCTGCACCGCCTCGCGGATCGAGGCGAGCTGCTCGGCGTGGTCGCTCGGGCCGACCGGCGCCTGGCGGACGACGAGGAAGACCGAGAGCGCGGCGCCGGCGGTGAGCGCGGCGCCGAGCGCCAGCAGCGGCGTCCGCTTGGAGCCGAGCGTGCCGCGGACGGCGACGAGCATGACGAGCGGCGCCGCGATCGCAAGCCCCTTGGCCGCGACGTAGGGGCTGCCGGCGAGGGCGAGGAAGCCCCACGCGGCTAGCGCGGCGACGGCGGTGGCCGCGGGCGCCAGCTCACGTCGGTTGCGAACCGCGGCGACGATCCCGGCGACGAACGCGGCGAGCGCGACCGCGGCGCCGAGGTAGAAGAAGGCGGTCGGACCGCCGGCGGCGTCCGCGGCCGTGCGGAAGTCACCCGTCGGCCAGATCCCGAACGCCTGCAGCGGCGAGAGCGAGCCCCGCAGGTTGCCGAGCTGGGAACCGAAGCGATCGGGGTTCAGCGCCGAGACGCGGCTGAAGTCGGCGAGGCGGCTCCACTCCTGCGCGGTCGCGAGCAGGAGGATCACGACGATCCCCGCCGCGTAGGGAGCGACGCGACGTACCCAGTCGTCGGGGAGCTGCGGGCGTGGCTTGACGAGCAGCAGCCGCGCGGTGACGACCGCGACGGCGACCGCTCCGACCCAGAGCAGACCCGGAAGCGAGTAGACGAAGATCACCCCGGCGAGGAGGACGCCGAGCGGCAGCACGCGGAGCAGCGGATGGGCGCCCGGCTCGTCGTCCTCCCCGGTCTCCTCACCCTCACCCCGGAGCCCGACGAGCCGCCCGAGCGCGACGCCCGTCGCGAGCACGAGGATCGACATCATCGGCTCCTTGAAGGCGCCCTGCAGGAGGTAGGCGATACCGAGGTAGGCGAGCGCCACGAGGCAGGCGCCGAGGATCCGCCGCGAGCGGCCGAAGCCGCCGAGGCCGGCCAGGGCGACCCACCCGAGCAGCGGCGCCAGGGCGACGGTGAGCCCGGCGAAGACATCGACGAGGTTCGCCCCGGTCCCGGTCGAGACCGCGGCGGCGAGGGCGTGCGGGCCGATCGGGTAGCCGCCCTTGACGAAGGTCGGCACCGGATCGTGGGGATCGGCGACGTAGTCGGCGATGATCAGGTGCGAGGCCATGTCGTCGTTGACGAGCCCGGCCCCGAGCACGCCGACGTAACCGGCGATCGCGAAGGGAAGCATCGCGGCGAGGACGGTCACGAGCAGGATCGGGGCACCGGCGGCGCCCGCCTCCGCGAGCCCTCGGACCCGTCCGCGCAGGTAGATCGCGGCGACGATCACCGCGACGGCGAGGACGATCGCGGCCGTCGTGGCGTGACCCGGCAGGCGGATCGAGACACCCGCGAGGACGAGCAGCGCGCCGAGACCGTAGGCGGGGGCCAGCGGGGAGATCCGAGCCGGACTCTCTCGCGATGCCCCCGCCGCAAGCGCCGCGAGCGCCTGGCCGGCGATCAGCGCGGCGCCGAGTACGAGGACGAGAGTCGCGAGGGCGCCGGCCACCGCGGCATCGTAGGCGAGCGCGCCCGCGCGGGCGGGTGCTCCCGCACTCGGCTCAGTGCTTCTTCTTCGCCTTCTTGACCTTGACCTTGAACTTCTCGACCGTCGGCTTGGCCTGCTCGTTGCCGTCGCCGTCGATCGCGTAGACGCGGAACGTGTGCCTGCCCTTCTTCACCTTCTTGTACTTGACCGGTGATTTGCACTTGCGCCACTTGGCCTTGTCGAGCTTGCACATGTAGGAGGCGATGCCGCCGTCACCCGCGTCGGTCCCGCCCAGGGTGATCTTCACCTTGGCGCCCTTCCTCCGCGCCTTCTTGCCGGGCTTCAGCTTCTTCGCCTTCAGCTTCTTGACCTTGGCGACGGGCGCATCGAAGTCGGGCGCCTTGGTGGTCGTCTTGGACTCGAAGCCGGGAGCGGCGGTGAAGCCGGGCGGCAGGTACAGGGGCTTCTGCGCCTGCACGACCCCGGCGGTTCCCGCCCCCTGCATGGTCGGCACCCTCAGCTCGAGATCCTTGACGACGATCGCATGCTGCGCGGCGGCGTCGCCCGCGGAGGCGTCGTTGACGTGGGAGTAGGGAGCGTCGTCGGCGAGCAGCTCGAGCTTGAGCTGATGGCCGGCCGCCACGTGCCACAGGTTCGGATGCAGTTGCATGTACTGGACCGCGTCGGGGGTGCCGACGTCCGGCCGCAGCAACCCGCGCTGGACCAGCGTCTCTTGTCCGTCGGGCCCGACGTCGAGGAGCCGGGCGGCGAGTTGGTCGCTCTCGCCGGTGACCTCGAGACGCATGAACACCATCGCGCCACCGAGGACGTCGTAGCCGTCGCCGCTCGCCGTGTCCGTCCGGTAGTTGGCTGAGGTCGGGTTGTCGGCGGCGGGCACGGTCGCGCAGGCCGTCGTCGCCGAGCCGAAGAACGAGGCGCCGTCGGTGGAGCCGCTCGGCTGGACCGTCTGCGGATCGGATGTGCGCAGGCGCACCTCGCCCTGGGCCGCGTCGGACCACTGGTCGAAGGTGTAGGGGCCGCTCGACGGATCCGACGACGGGCAGGTGAACCCCTTCATCTGCACGTTCTCCGGCGGCTTGGTGCCAGTGCGCTCGTCACGCACGTAGTAGTTCATCCAGGCGTCCTGAAGCGGTCGCAGGAACGCGTCGTCCTTGTCCTGGGAGCGCGGATGGCCGATGTCGCCGAAGTACATGGCGACGGGTGTGCCGGGGTGGTCGGCGCGGATCTTGTTGTAGAGCTTCATCGACTCGTCGCCGCCGACGAAGTCGTCGTTCCAGCCGTCGCCGAAGATCATCGGCGCGGGGGCGATGGAGTCGTCGACGTTGTAGGCGCCATGGGTCAGCAGGGCCGCCTGGATCACCGGCTTGATCGCGTCGTAGGGGCCGGGGCCGTTTGCCGCTGCGGCGAGCGCGGTGACCTCGGGACCGAGGTTCGCCTGGCCGCTGCCCATCGCACCGAGGAAGAACCCATTCATGACGCCGGCCTTCTGGACGCCCACACGGCCGCTGCCGTCCGGGCCGAAGTAGGGGGAGTCGGCGACGTAGTCGAGCGACGTCCCCGTCGGCTGCTGCGTGTAGAGGACGTCGGCGGCCAGCGTGTTCGGGGTCGCCGCGGCGATATGGAGGGGGGTGCCGTTGGGGCTCGTCCACGGCACGTAGGTCCCGTCGGGAAGCACCGTGCGCGAGTTGAGCATGCCCAGGGTCGAGCTCATGATCCCGCCGTAGGAGCCGCCGAAGGCGCCGATCCGGTCGGGGTCGACGAGGCCCTCGTCAACGAGGTGGCCGATCAGGAACTGGGCGTCACGGGCCTCGTAGCGCGTGTCGATCAACTTGATGTTGCCGTCGCTGCAGTCGGCCCACCCGGGCAGGCCGGTGCGCGAGGCGGGAGAGCCGCAGCTCTGATGCCAGCCACGGTCACTCATGCTGAAGACCGCGTACCCCTGCTGGAGCCAGCGCTGGGCGCCGCTGCTGAGGATCTTGCTGCCGCCCCAGCCGTGGTACATGCCGACCAGGGGGAAGCCGCCGTCGGGGCCGCTGCCGGGCTCGGGGGGGAGGTAGACCGAGACGTCGATCGGGGTGCCGTCCCAGCTCTGCACCCGCGAGGGGCTGGCGGTGCACCAGCGCTGACCGTCGTTGGCGCCGCCGCTTTGGACGGTGCAACTCACAGCGGGGCTCGGCATGCCCGTGAAGACCGAGCCGACGGTCGCGTTAGCGCTCGGCGCGAGCGCCAATGCTCCAGCCAGCACCGCAAACGTCGTCAGCAAGCGTCGCGCGATCGAGTTCATTCCGTTCAGCTCTCCTCAGCTCCCCGTGGTCACGTTCGTCACCCCCACAACTCAGTCGGGGACGTTAAGGATCGGTCGTGGGCAGCGCGTACACAAAGATCGTCACTCTAGCCGCCTACTTTTGTAGATTTCCTATAGATGGATGTCCCGAGCGACACCGCCGCCGCGCCGGGGCGCGGCTTGCCGCGCGAGCTCGGCCGTGCCATCACAGCGCGGCGGGAGGAGATCACCGACGGGATCATGGCGGCGGTGATGCCGGCCCTTCCGGCCTTCAGCGACCCCAGCGAGATCCCCTTCGCGAGCGGCCTGCAGCAAGCGGTCGAGAGCGCGCTCGACGAACTGGCGAAGCAGATCGCCACCGGTGAGCCGACGCCGCTCCGCGACATCGACTACCGCCTCGGCCGCGGCCAGTCGCTCGCGATGCGCACGCTCGAGGAGCTCCTCACCGCCTACCGGATCGGCGGGCGGGCCTTCACCCACGAGGTTGCCGGCGTCTCGGAGGAGCTCGGCTTCGGGCCCGACGTCAGCCTCCGCGTCGCCGACGCCGTCACGGCTCTGATCGACGGCTACTCGATCCGGGCCGCCGCCGGCTACACCGACGGACAGCTCGCCTCCACCGGCGCTTCCGAGATGGGCCGCTCCCACCTCGTCCGGCGGATGATCCTCCGCAGCGACGACCGCGACGGTTGGGCGACGATCGCCCGCGGTGTCGGCTGGCGCATCCCCGAGCGGGTGGCCTGCGGGGCGGTGCGGGTGGCCGAGTGGGAGGCCGCGGGAGGGCTGCCGGGCGGCCCTCCCGCCGGGCCGATCGACGAGCTCATCTGCGTCGTCGTCAGCGACCCCGCCGAGGGCGGCGTCTCCGGGCGCCAGTCGGAGGGCCTCGCCTCCCTGCCCCTCGCGGTACTCGGCCCGACCGTCCCGCCGGAGGAGGCGCCGCTCAGCTTCGCGCGCGCGGCGACGCTGATCCGCGCCGAGGTCGTGAGCCCCGGTGACGGTCTGATCCGCGCCGACGACCATCTCTTCGAGCTGGCCCTTCTCTCGGTCGAGCCGCGCATCGCCTCCGACTTCGTGCGCGCCCGCCTGGCTCCAATCGACTCCCTCGGCGGACAGGCCACCGGCAAGGTCGGCGCGACGCTGGGAGCCTGGCTCTCCCACCAGGGCCGATACGAGCCCACCGCCGCGCAGATCGGCGTCCACCCGCAGACGGTGCGGTACCGCATCAACCAGGCGCGCGAGGCGTTCGGAATCGACTTCGACGACCCGGCGAAGCGGGACGAGATCCGCCTCGCGCTGCAGCTGCGGGCGCTGGGTACGCGCTGAGGACGCAAGATGGCATCGAGTGGCACAACGGGGACGTACCCCGTCCCTTTCCTGCCACTCGATGACAAGCGGGCGCCGACGACGGCCCCGCGCCTCTGTATTGACGGCCGGTCTAGGCGACGAGCGCGGGCTCGGGGACCCGCACGAGGTCCCGCTCAACGAGCAGCTGCGCGACCTGGACGGCGTTTGTGGCGGCGCCCTTGCGCAGGTTGTCGCCGACGACCCACATGTTGAGGCAGCGCTCGTGGGAGGGATCGCGGCGGATCCGGCCGACGAAGACCTCGTCGCTGCCCTCGACGTCGGTGGCGAGCGGGTAGACCCCGGCCCCCGGGTCGTCCTGGACGATCACGCCGGGAGCGCCACCGAGGAGCTCACGCAGCTCGTCGGGCGAGAGCGGATCGCGGGTCTGCACGTTGATCGACTCCGAGTGAGCTCCGAAGACGGGCACGCGGACGCAGGTGGCGGAGATGCCCATGTCCTCGCCGGCGCCGAGGATCTTGCGCGTCTCGGCCATCATCTTGCGCTCCTCGGTCGTGTAGTCGTCGCCGTCCTTGAAGGTCTCGACCTGCGGCAACACGTTGAAGGCGATCCGGTGCGGGTAGATGCTCGCCTCGGTCTCACCGCCGTTCAGCACGGCGCCGGTCTGGGTGCGCAGCTCCTCGATCGCGCGCTGCCCGGTGCCCGAGACCGACTGGTATGTGGAGATGACCAGCCGCTCGATCCCGACCGCGTCGACGATCGGCTTCAGGGGAACGACCATCTGCATCGTCGAGCAGTTCGGGTTGGCGATCAGGCCGTGGTGGCCCTCGGCGTCATCGGGGTTGACCTCGGCGACGACGAGCGGCACGTCCTCGTGCATGCGCCAGTAGCTGGTGTTGTCGACGACGACCGCCCCCGCGGCGATCAGCTTCGGCGCCCACTCGGAGCTGACGCTGCCCCCGGCGGAGGAGATCACGAGGTCGAGCCCCTGAATCGACTCGTCGCTGAGCGGCTGCACCTCGACCTCGCCGCCGGCGAACTGCAGGCGCTTGCCGGCGGAGCGCTCGGAGGCGAGGGGGACGAGCTCGGAGACGGGGAAGTCGCGCTCCTCGAGCACGCGGAGGACGGTCGAGCCGACGGCGCCGGTCGCGCCGAGGACGCCGAGGCGGACGCCGCCGCTCACTGGCCCACGCGCGCCCGGTGATGGACGCCGGTCGGCTCCTCCTCGTGCACGGACTCGGAGCCGAGGCCGAAGCTCTCGTGCAGGGCGCGCACCGCGTCGTCGACGCGGTCGGAGGAGATCACGCAGGAGATCTTGATCGGCGAGGTGGAGATCATCTCGATGTTGATGCCCTGCTCGCCGAGGACGCGGAAGACCTGAGCGGCGACACCGGGGTGGCTGCGCATCCCCGCGCCGATGATCGAGACCTTGCCGATCCGCTCGTCCGTGAGGATCTCGTCCGAGTTCTGGCCCGTCGCCTCGATCGCCTCGACCGCCTGCCGCAGATCGTCGCGGGCGACGGTGAAGGAGAGATCCGCTCCGTGCGTGGTTGAGACGGGCTCGTTCTGGATGATCACGTCGACGTTGACGTTCGCGTCGGCGAGCGCGGTGAAGATGCGCCCCGCCATGCCGGGCTCGTTCTTGACCCCCGCGAGGGTCACGCGCGCCTCCTGATCGGAGTGCGCCACTGCTGTCACTAGCGGTCGTTCCATCGTCTCGTTCTCGGAGACGACGAGGGTACCGGGGCCGCTCTCGAACGACGACCGGCAGTGGATCGGGATGTCGTAGTTGCGCGCGTACTCGACGCTGCGCAGCTGCAGCACCTTGGCTCCCGACGCCGACATCTCGAGCATCTCCTCGAAGGAGACGACCGACAGCTTGCGGGCGTCGGGGACGATGCGAGGATCGGCGCTGAAGACGCCAGCGACGTCGGTGTAGATCTCGCAGACGCTGGCCTGCAGGGCGGCGGCGAGGGCGACCGCGGTCGTGTCGGAGCCGCCGCGGCCGAGGGTGGTCACGTCCTTGGAATCCGTCGAGACGCCCTGGAAGCCGGCGACGAGGACGATGTTGTCCCCGTCGAGCGCGGCCTGGATGCGGTCGGCACGGACGTCGATGATGCGTGCCTTCGTGTGCGATGAGTCGGTGACGATCCCCGCCTGCGACCCGGTGAGCGAGATCGCCGAGTGGCCGAGATCGGTGATCGCCATCGCGCACAGCGCGCAGGAGATGCGCTCGCCGGTCGACAGCAGCATGTCCATCTCGCGCGGCTCGGGGCGGTCGGAGATCTCGGAGGCCTGTCGGACGAGATCGTCGGTCGTCTTGCCGCGGGCGGAGAGCACCGCGACGACCTTCGATCCCCGCTCGCGCTCGGCGACGATCCGCGCCGCGGCGCGCTTCAGGTCCTCTGGCCCGGCGACCGAGGTGCCGCCGAACTTCATGACGACGATCTCGGCGGGCTGCGACGTGGTCTCGGCAGCTGACATCGAACCGGTCAGGATAGAGCGGGTCGGCCATGTGGACGCGGCCAGGCGGGACGGACGGTGCGGGCGGTGCGCGAGCGGCACTGCGGCCCGCGGACACGGCGAGGCCGGACGAGCGATGCCGCGCCCCGCGAACGCGGCGAGGCGGCGAGGCGGAGCGGGCGGTGTGATTGGATCGCCCCGCCATGGGGGCGAACCTGAACCGGCGCCAGCGCGTCGCTGCGATCGCTACCGCCTGCGTCGCCGCGGGGATCGTCGTCGCCGTGATCGCGCTCGCGGGGGGCGGTGGGGGCGAGAGCGACGCGGGGGCCTCGACGGCGGCGGCGACCACGACGACGCCAGTGCTCGAAGCCGGCGAGCTCGAGCGGCTCGCCGACGGGGTCATCCTCGCCGGCTTCGATGGCTCCGGTTCGGATGCGGACGTAGTTCGGGACGTGGCCGATCACCCCTACGGCGGCGTCCTCGTCCGGCGGTCCAACTGGGACGGCGAAAAGGAGGGGGCGAAGCTGATCGCGGCGATCCGCAAGGCGGGCTCGAGGGACGGCGCCAAGCCACCGCTGATCGCCGTCAACCAGGAGGGTGGGCCCTACCGCGCGCTCCCCGACCTGCCGCCGAAGAAGCGTGAGATCGAGATCGGCGACAACGGCGACCCGAAGCTGGCTGCGAAGTGGATGGAGGAGTCGGCGAAGGCTCTCCGCGGCGCCGGCTTCGACCTCGACCTCGCCCCCGTCGCCGACGTCGCGACGCTCGACTCCCCGATCGCCGACCGCGCGTTCTCCGACGACCCCGTCGTGGCGGCCGAGATGACCGCGGCGGCGGTGAAGGCCTGCGAGGACACCGGCATCGCCTGCGCCCCCGCCCACTTCCCCGGGCTCGGCGGCGCCACTCAGGACACCGACGCCGGCCCCGCCTCCGTCGGCCTCGACGCGGGGACGCTCGCGACCCGCGACCTGATCCCGTTCCGGGCGGCCTTCCGTGCGGACGCGCCGGCGGTGGTCGTCTCGAGCGCGTTCTACACCGCCTACGACCCGGTCACACCGGCCTCCCTGACGTCGGCGATCGCCACCGATCTGCTCCGCGACGACGAGAAGTTCGAGGGCGCCGCGATCAGCGACGACCTCGCCTCCGGGGCGATCCGGGCGGTGGCGACTCCCGCCGACGCCGCACCCGAGGCCCTCGCCGCCGGGATCGACCTGGTGCAGGTGGGCGACCCCGCCGTCGTCGGCGAGGTCCGCAAGGGCATCGTGGATGCGGTCCGCGAGGGGAGCTTGAGCGAGGAGCGCCTGCGCGAGGCGGCGGGGCGGGTGGAGGCGTTACGCAAGGAACTCGTCGGCGGCTGAAGCGCCGGCGCCGGCACCCGGCGCATTCGCACGAGCCGGAGCGCTGCGGCGCCCTCCTCGGCGGGCAGGGTGCTCGCATGGCACCTCCGCTGCGACTAGAGGGGAACATGCGCCCTGTATCCGCAGCGGAGGCCCCGGGCGAACACCACGGAGCGGTGGCGGCGAGGACACGCCGGGCTCTCGGCCTCTAGGCGCCGGGCCCGCGCGGCAGCTCGGCCCCGATCCGCTCTGCGACGGCGCCGGGCTGCTCGCCCTCCGTGCTCAGGACCAGGTCGACCCGCCTCAACGCCTCCGGCATCGAGGAGGCCAGCGCCCGCGAGACGTTGAGCAGCTCCGGGAGTCCTTCCCAGCCAGGCGGCTCGCGGGCGAGGATGCGATCGCGCAGCGTCTCCGGGTCGGCCTCGAGCCGGACCAGGAGGGTGCGCTCGGCGCCGGCAGCAGCGAGGGCGGCCTCGCGGTGCGCGTCGTCCTCGAGCGTCGCGGTGATGATCAGCAGCGGTGTGCCGATCTCGCGATAGGAGTCGGCGAGCATTCGCAGGTGGCCGAGCGACCGTTCGCGGTCGATCGGCGGGCGGGAGCGCTCGAGCTCGTCGACCTCGACCAGAGCGGCATCCTCGCCCGCGTCACCGAGCGAGTCGTGGAGGGCGGCGGCTACCTCGCTCTTGCCGGCTCCCGGCGGCCCGGTGATGACGAGGGCGAGCATCGAACCCCGGCCCGCCGAGCCGCTAGACGCTGCGGCGCCCGGCCAGGGCGCGGCCGAGCGTCACCTCGTCAGCGTGCTCGAGGTCGGCGCCGACCGGCAGGCCGCTCGCGAGCCGCGTCAGCGTCACCTGCCCGCGCAGGCGGTCGGCGATGTGGTGCGCGGTCGCCTCTCCGGTGGTCGTCGGGTTCGTCGCGAGGACGATCTCGCTGACCCCGCCGCGGCCGACGCGCGCGACGAGCTCCTCGATCTTCAGGTCGTCGGGGTCGATGCCGTCGATCGGCGAGAGCGCGCCTCCGAGCACGTGGTAGAGGCCGCGGAACTCGCCGGTGCGCTCGATCGGGATCACGTCCTGCGGCTCCTCGACCACGCAGATCACCTCCTGCGAGCGGCGAGGGTCGGCGCAGATCACGCACTGCGGCCCCTCGGCGAGGTTGAAGCACGTCTCGCAGAGCCCGACCTGCTCCTTGACCTCGCGGATCGCGGCGGCGAGCGCGAAGGCGTCCTCGTCGTCGGAGCGGAGGATGTGGAACGCGAGCCGCTGCGCGGTCCTGCGGCCGATGCCCGGCAGCTTGCCGAGCTCGACGATCAGGCGGTCAACGGGTGCGGGATGCAAGCGGGCGGGCGTCCCTACATGCCGGGGAGGCCGAGCCCCCCGCCGAGACCGCCGGTTAGGCCGCCGAGCTTGCTCTCCGCCCGCTCCTGCGCCGCGCGGATGCCCTCGTTGATCGCCGCGAGGACCATGTCCTGGAGCATCTCGACGTCCTCGGGATCGACGGCGTCGGGATCGATCTCGATCGACTGCAGCACGAGGTCGCCGGAGACCTTCACCTTGACCATGCCGCCACCGGCGCTGGCGTCGACGACCTCGTCCTTGAGCTCCTCCTGCGCCTTGGCCATGTCCGCCTGCATCTTCTGGGCCTGCTTGAGGAGCGCGCCCATGTCCATCCCGCCGGGGCCGCCGGGGAAACCACCTCTCGCCATCAACTCGTTCCTTCCTTGCGTTCTTCAGCGGGCATCCCCTCGGGCGGCCCGGTCTGCTCGGGTTCCTCGTCGACGACGACCTCGGCGTCGAACTCGGCGACGATGCGCCGGTAGAGCTCATCCTCGCGATCGCTTCCGTCGGACTCGCCGGCGGGAGCCTCCGCAGCGGCCTCCGCGACCTCCTCGAGAGTCACGAACTCAGGGTGCAGGGGGGCGCCGGTGACGGTCTGCATCGCCTCGATCAGAACAGTGCGGTTCTCCTTCGCCTCCGCCTTGCGGCGGTTGAAGGCCGCGCTCGCCGGGAAGGCGATCTGCACGGCGCCGTCGCCGCGGACCGCCACGGGCCGCGCCCCGTCGAAGGCGGCGGCGAGCAGGCCGGCGCCCGACTGCTTCATCTGGTCGATGATCGAGGGCCAGAGGCCGGTTATGCCATCGAGGTCGGGGGGACCCGCGGCGGGTGCGGGGGCCGGCGTGGCGGGAGCGGCTTCCGCGGGAGCGGCCGGAGGTGCTGCGGCGGTCTGCGCGGGAGCCTCCGCGGCGGGAGCCTGTGGCGAGTGCGCAGCAACGGGGGCGGGGCTCTCCGCGGAGGGGGTCGGCGACGGGGGTGCGGCCGGGGCCTCCCCGGCGGGCGGTGCGGCGGCGGGGGCAGGTGCGGGGGGCGGGGTGCCTGCGGCGGGCTGCGGCAGCGGCGCGGCGGCGGGGCGGGTGCCTCCGCGGCGGGCTGCTGTGCGGGTGCCTCCGCGGCGGGCTGCTGTGCGGGTGCCTCCGCGGCGGGCTGGACTGGGGACGCCGGTGCCTGCGGAGCACGCACAGCCGGCGCGGGCGCCGCTACGGACGGCTGCGTCGGCGGCGGCGCGGTTGCCGAATGCGCGCCCTGCACCCCACCCCGCTCCAGCCGCTCGAGGCGCTGGGCGAGCGCGGAGGCCGAGGGGTCGATCTCCGGTCGCGCGGAGCGCAGCAGCGCGAGCTCGACGGTCATCCGCGCCTCGTCGCCCTCGCGGATCGCGGCGATCGCCTCCGAGAGCTGGTCGATGGCGCGGACGAGCGCCACCTCGCCGAGCCGCTGCGCCTGATCGGTGAGCCGGACCTGGTGCTCGGCGACGACGAGGAAGTGGTCGGGGATCTCGCCCACCGTCGAGATGACGAGGAGCTGGCGCAGATGCGAGACGAGCTCCGCCGCGAAGCGGGCCGGATCGCGCCCCGAGCGCGCGAGGTCGGAGGAGACCTGCAGCGCCGCGCGCCCGTCGCCAGCGGCAATCGCCTCGGCGGCCGCGAACAGCAGCTCCGCATCGGCGACTCCGAGAACCGCGAGGACATCGTCGGTCGCGATCTCGTTGCCGCTGTAGGCGACGAGCTGATCGAGCGTGCCGAGGCCGTCACGGAAGCTTCCCGACGCCGCCCGGGCGATCGCCCCGACCGCGCCGTCGTCGATCGTGATCGACTCGGCCGCGGCCACGCGCCGCAGCACGACCGCGATCTCCTCCGGCGAGGGACGTGAGAAGTCGAAGCGCTGGCAGCGGTCGACGATCGTCGGCATCACCTTGTGCGCCTCGGTCGTGGCGAGCACGAAGACGGTGTTCGGCGGCGGCTCCTCCAGCGTCTTCAGGAACGCGTTCCAGGCCTCGCGGGTGAGCATATGGGCCTCGTCGAGGATGTAGACCTTCCATCGTCCCGCGGCCGGCGCGTAGCCGACGCGCTCACGGAGCTCGCGGATGTCGTCGACGGAGCGGTTGGAAGCCGCGTCCATCTCGATCACGTCCATCGAGCCGCCGGCCGCGATCGCCACGCACGACTCGCACTCGCCGCACGGTGTCAGCGTCGGCCCGTTCACGCAGTTGAGCGACTTGGCGAGGATCTTCGCCATCGACGTCTTCCCGGTCCCCCGCGAACCCACGAACAGGTAAGCGTGATGGACGCGGTCGCGTTCGATCGCGTTGGAGAGCGTGCGGACGACATGCTCCTGGCCGACGACGTCGGCGAACGACTGCGGGCGGTGACGCCGGTAGAGGGACTGCTCGGCCATGGGACGTCGAGTCTAGACGCGGGCCGGACGCCTGCCCGCATCCGTCGTCCCGTCGCGCTCGGCGAACCCGACGGGCGAAGCGGCCTCCGGCCGTGAGCCGACGAGAGGGCCGTCCTGCGCGGATCTGGGCCGCCAGGCCAAGGACGCAGGAGGCGAAGCGGCCTCTCCGGCCGTGAGCCGACGAGGACGCAGGCCTGGCGAGCCCAGATCCGCGCAGGACCGTGCGGCTCGCCTTCGAAAGACGAGCCCCCGGGCGTGCCCGCCGTGGCTAGCTCGGGCCAGGCTGATCCGCGGCGCTTACGGGCTGACGCTTAAGGCTGCTTCCTTCCGGACCTGACCTGGTTCGCGGGCTCATATCGCGCGGGACCTGGCCGTCAACACCGCCTGCGGCGTACTGGCCCCGAAGGCCGGATCCTCAGGCGAACGTTCAGCCCCGCTAGAGCGGATTGCGGGTACAGGGTTCCGCTACCTCCCCGCTCAGCACGGTCCGCCTGGGATCGTAGCGGCCGGGCGCCGTTCGGGTCCGCGGAACCCGGGCGAATGCCGTCTTGCATGTCGCCCAAGCGGGTGTCCAGGCTGTCCAAGCTCGTTCAAGCGTGCGGACGGGGCCTCCGAGTGGAGGCGCAGCGGGATGATTTCCACGCGCCTCGACAAGCTCCCTCTCCTACTGGCACTGATGGCCGCCACGGCTCTGTGCCTGGCGTTCGCGATCCCCTCGCAGGCGAAGATGTCGAGTCAGAAGATCAGCCGTAACGTCTGCCTGACGACCGGCGGCGGCAAGATCGTCCCAATCCCCGGCTTCCCCGGCGAGCGCATCGACCGGCGCCTGCTCAGCGACATCAAGTACCTGCGCAAGCGCTTCAAGATCTTCATCACCGACGGGTACTCCAACGACCCCGTCCACGCGTCCAACGGCGAGCACCCGATGGGGCTCGCGCTCGACATCGTCCCCGACACCGCCGCGGGCGGCACCTGGAACGACATCGACGCCCTCGCCCGCATGGCGGAGCCGCGTCAGGACCAGCCGGTCGCCCCGTTCCGCTGGGTCGGCTACGACGGCGACGCCGGCCACGGCCGCGGCAACCACCTGCACCTGAGCTGGAACCACTCCGAGACGAAGCCCGGCACGATCGCCGACAGCGTCTACACGCTGCGCTGCCCCGGCGCCGGAAGCTCACCCGACGCCGGTGGCAAGTCGGGCGGCGGCAACGGCGGCAAGGGGAACGGTGGCAAGTCCGGCAAGGGCAAGGGCGGCAAGTCCGGCAAGGGCAAGGGCGGGCGCAGCGGCTACTCCGGCGGCCTGACGCCGGGCAAGGGCACCGGGCCTTCCGGCGGGGTCGGCGTCGGCCGGATCACGGCCGAGCTCGAGCGCCAGGCGGCGAACCCGGTCGTCGAAACTGGCGGCATGGGCCTCGGCGGCTAGGACGCGGCGAGCGTCCCTCTCCCCCCCCCTCTCTCTCTCTCTCGACCCCTACTTCAGGCGGATCACCTTCGGCGGCTCCCACGCGCCCGAGTAGGCGGAGGGCTGCGGCTCGTAGAGGCGCAGGTTGAGCTGGAAGGAGCCCTCCGGCGAGGGCAGCCAGTTCGCGGCCTTGTTCCCGGCGGGCGCGTCGTGAGAGATGTAGATCTTCAGCGAGCCGCCCTTGCCGTAGATCAGCCCGTCGGTCCGGTCGCCGACCGCGTAGCGGTTGATCGGGTTGTCGACGAGCCAGTGCTCGCTGTCGTACATCGTCATCGACCAGAACGCGCGCACCGGGGGCAGCTGGCCGGCGGCGAACTTGACGACGTAGTCGCGGCTCCCCTTCAGCGGCTTGCCGTCGGAGTCGACGTGCGCCTGCGGGTAGAACGCCTCGCTGCGGATGTTGGACGCGAGCCCGGCGCTAGCGACCGTCGCCCGGTAGGCGTAGTCGAGGCCGAAGTCACCGGCGTCGCGGCGCGAGAACGACCAGCCGTCGTGCTTGCGGCGGCTCTCCGCCTGCGTCTTCTCGTAGGCCTTGTCGACGAGCCGGTCGCCCGCCTGCCACGCCGCCGTCAGCGCCGCCTGCACGAGCGGGTCGGCGTTCGCCGACGGCGTCGCCCCCGCGCTGATCCCGGCCCGCGCGAACGCCTGCACGGCACACGCGTCCTCGGCGGGCGGCGGGTCGGAGGCGAGGCGCTGGCTCATCGCGTCGAAGAAGGCGGGGCCCTGCGGCGCGACGACGGGCTGCTGCGGCGCCGAGGTGTTGAACACGGCCTCCTTGCGGCGCACGCCGTTGCTCCAGCCGGCGAGCGGGGTGAGCGCGTACTGCTTCATCAGGTCGGTGGCGGCGGTCAGGTCGCTCTCGCCGTCGACCAGGGTGCGACCCAGGTACCAGACGAGGTTGGTCGGGCTATGGACGATCTGCGCGCCGGGGATGTCCCCCTGCCAGCCCGGCGGCACGAGGGCGACGGTCTGCGCCGAGTCGCGCGAGGAACCCGACCCGATGTAGGCGAACGAGTTCGTGTAGGCGTCCATGAGCTGGACGACCGAGTAGCGGCCGCCGGTCGCGGGGGCGTCGATGATCATCGGCCCCGCGCTCAGGTCGATGTTGGCGACGGAGTAGAGCGTGTCGTTGTTGGGCGAGACGACCGTGCGCGACTCCGGGGTGGCAAGCCGGCCGACGCCGATCAGGATGTTCGCTCCCCAGCGCTGGACGGTGAGCTTGGTCAGCACGGCCGGGTTGCCGTAGAGGTAGGCGGCCTCGCTCGCGGCGAAGATCCGCCCGGCGTGATCGGCGTCGGCGCCGCTCAGGCCCTGGGCGCGGATGAACCGACGCTCCGCCTGCGCGATGCCGGTGGGAATCGAGTCCCGCAGCGGCTTGGGCAGCTCTCCGAGCGCGCACTTCGGCACCGAGGGTCGCGGCGGCTTGTGCTTCTTCGCGGTCGCTCCTCCGGCCGCGCCGAGCGGCAGCAGGATCGCGGCGGCGATCGCGATCACGACGACTCGACCGAGGGCTCTCATTCTCACTCTCCTTCGCCGGGGCTCCCGGCTTCTCCCAACTCTCCGGAGAAAAGAATAAGCGTTCTTCTCCAAAGATGCGCCGGTGGCTCAGGCGCCGGCTCGCTCGGCGTGCCGGGCGACCCACGAGTCGTCGGCGATGAGCCTGATCAGGAGGTCCGTGAGCTCATCCTTGAGCTCGTGGAGCTGCTCCAGCCGGTCGGCGCGGACCTCGCGGCCGACCAGGTCGGTCGGCGCGTCCACGGCGGCGTCGAGCGCGATCTTGCTCGCCGGCGGCAGATCCGGATCCGTCCTCCGTGCCCACTCGGCCAGGTAGCGGACGACCTCGAGGAAGCGCTCGTGCTGGCGTTCGCGCTCGTCCTGTGCCCGGCGACCCGCGGCCGGCAGCTCGATCATGTAGGCGCGAGTGAGCGCCGGCTGCTGCTGCCACCAGCGCAGGTAGAAGTCCATCCCCTTGTCGAGGGAGGTGAGCCAGTCCGTCTCGGTGGCGAAGGAGGCCATCTCGGTGAAGAGGGCGTCGCCGGCCATCTCGCAGAGGGCGATGAAGCAGTCGGCCTTGTCCTTGAACTGCTCGTAGAAGGCGTTGGTCGAGACGCGCGCCGCCGCGACCACCTTGGGAACGGTGGTCGCCTCGTAGCCCTCGGCGCTGACGACCTCGGCCATCGCCCCGAGCAGCCGCTCTCGCTGGGAGGCGCGCACCGCGTCGCGGGAGAGCTTGTGGCGCCCGCGGGGAAGCGGGTCGGCCTGCCAGGCCGTAGGGGCTTCCTCAGCCATGAGCAGATTCTATTTCCGGCCCCGGGGGGCGATCTCGAGGTGGTGCTCTGAGCCGGCGTCGAGCTGCAGCGGGAAGGTCACCGTGCGGCCCCTGCGCTTCGCCTTCACCGTGTGCCCGTCGAGCTTCGCGGTCAGCGACGGGGTGCTCTTCGGGACCCGGAGCCGCAGCGTCGTCCTCCCGTCGCCGGTGAGCTCCCCCTTGACCCTCCCGCTCAGATCGAGCGCCATCCGCTTGCCGTCGAGGGTCAGATCGCCGACGTTCGCGAGGGTTCCCTCGAACCCGTTCGAGAGCTTCGGCTTCCCACCGGGCGCGAGGTGCTGTCCCGTCACGGTGGCGGCGGTGCCTCCCGACTGCCCCGCGGGCAGCTCGGTGGTCCCCTCGTCGACGATCGCGCCGGAGGGCTCCGCCAGCGCGCGGGAGGTGACGTCGATGCTGCCGCTCGCGCCGGGAGCGGCGGCATCCCGCAGCTCGATCCCGCTCGCCCAGTAGGCGCTGTCGAAGTGCAGGCCGCGGTCGGGCAGGTCGAAGGCGGGGATGCGGACGTAGCGGACCTGGCGCGGGTTGACGACGCGGCGGGCGTTGCCGAGCCACTGCTGGGTGTGCCCCCAGGTGTCGTCGATCACGAACGTGTAGTGGGTGGCGTCAGGGTGGAAGTAGAAGCGGTACTGATCGCCGGCCGCCGCGAAGCTCGCCACCTGTGCCTTGACCCCGCTCGGGGGGACGAGCGTGTCCTGGCCGCCCGCGTTGATCTCGTAGGGAAGGTTGAGCGCGTTGGGGACGAGCGGGTTGGTGAGCGAGGAGTTCTGGTAGGCCGGGTCGGGGATGTAGAGGCCGGGCGGAAACCAGGCGGCGAACGCGGGTGGGCCGACGTAGGTGACCGCGCGGGCGAATCGGTCGGGCATCAGCAACCCGAGCTTGTAGGTGCCGTAGCCGCCCATCGAGTAGCCGATCAGGCTGGTGCGGTCGGGGTCGGCCTCGATCCCGGCGATCCCGGAGCTGACGTCGCCCCAGGCCTCGAGCGTGTCGGCGAAGCCGGAGTCCAGGTACCAGGTGTCGGCCCCGCGGGCGAGGGGCGTGATGATGATGCTGCCGCGCTCGTCGCCGAGCTCGGTGAGGAAGTTCGGCGAGACCGACCGGTACTGGTTGTGGTTGCGGTTCAGCGAGTGCAGCGCGATCAGCAGCGGCGTCTTCTTCCCCGGGTTGAAGCCCTCGGGAATGAGCAGGCCGTAGGGCTGGTAGCGGCCGAGGAACTCCGGCGCGGCGCCGCCGAACGGTGACTCCTCGACGGTGGAGATGCCCTCGCCGTAGTCGCTGGCCGAGCGGAAGACCGCGTTGTAGTAGCCGGGCGCGAGCTTCGGCGCGGTGCTGCGGCCGCCGCGCATCGCCTTCGTCTTCAGCTTCCCCGCGAAGGACGCCAGGTCGCTGGAGGCGAGCGCGGCCGACTGGCGCTGATCTCCCCAGGATGAGGGCACCACATAGGTCTCGTCGCCCTGGAAGGCGAGGTCCCATACCGCCGTCGCGCCGGGCGTCTGCGGGTCGGCGTAGCGGCCGCTGCCGTCCGCGCTCGCGAGCCCGACACCGGCCCAGGCGCTCGGCTTGGCGGCGAGCTTGCCGAGCTTCTTGGCGGGGATGCGGAAGTCGAAGCGGCGCTTCTTCACGTCGGCGCCGCCGGGGATGGAGCTGACCGCGCCGGCGGTGGTGGTGAGCCGGGCGCCGCCCGCCCAGGCTGTGACGAACAAGTCGGCTCCGGGCGTGGTCAGGTTGGCGCCGTCGGGCCAGGCGCCGGCGCCGGTGGACGCTTTGCCGTCGCTGTCGATCGCGACGGTGGCGATTGCGACGGAGGGGTCCGCCATCGTCTCGAGCGAGACCCGGCCCTCGAGGCCCTTGCCGGTGAGCTCGAGCCGGAGCTCGCGCAGGTCGGCGGCGTCGCCCGCGTACCGCTCACCGTCGGGGTAGCGGTAGTCGCCGCTCGTCTGCGACGCGGGCGCGGAGGGGAACGCCGGCAGGTTCCCGTTCCCGTCGAGGTCCGGCCCCCAGGCGTCGTAGAGGTAGTCGGTGTAGACGAGGGCGCCCCTGCTGATCACGGTGCGCCCGGCGATCGCGCCTGGGTCGGTGGAGCCTGAGCCGCCCTTGGCCGCGGCGGCGGCCCCCGGCGCGAGCAGGGTCGCGACGCAGGCAACCGTCCCGATCAGCCGGATCGGTCGGGTCCGCTGGGCGCGCCCGGTGGGCCGGATCGACCGCGTCAGCCCGGTGGGCTGGGTCGCCCGGGGGCCGCGCTCAGCACCCACGGGCCTCGAACTGCTCCACGCTCGAGTAGCTCCCCTTGGGCAGGTAAGGACCCATGACCTCCGCTTCGTCGCCCGGGACCTGCGTGTCCTGGACGGCCTGGTGGAACGACTTCGACGGCAGCATGTTGCGCACCAGCAGCAGTCCGTCGTTCGGGTGTCCGGCCCCATCGCCGTCGGCCGGCCACGGGATGAAGCCGACGCCGCACTTGCGGCGCGCGTTGTCGGGCCGGTCGGCGGGGAGGCTGGTGACGATCGTGAACCGGCGCTTCTTGGTCAGCGGCACCTGCTCGTCGAACAGGCAGCCGGCGCCGCGGGTCGTCGTCAGCGACTCGTTCTGGCACATCGACCAGTAGCGGAGCTGCGCTCGCTTCATCTTGTCGTTGCCCTTCAGGGTCGCCGGCGTCGTCGGCATCTTCCCCCGCAACACGAGCACGGGCCCGAACTCGCGGTTGACGAACCCGCCGACGTAGTTGACGTCGAGGTTTGAGTACTGCCCTCCGACCCGGGTCGGAGGCGGCTCGCAGACGCCCTGGTAGACGCACTTGACCGTGAACGCTGTCGAGTAGTAGGCGCGGAAGCGGGTCGGGTTGACCGCCGGGAAGGTCGACGGCTTATCCGGCTGGTCGCGCAGCGTCAGGTACACGGAGAGCGGCAGCGACGACGACGAGAGGGCGTGGCCCTCCGAGCCGACCGCGTCGCAGAGCGCCTGGCCGGTGACGACGGCGCCGTCCGCGAGGGTGAGCACCGGCTTCGGCAGGCCGGTGTCGCCGGCGAAGTCGCTGCCCTTGTCCGGGACGTAGACGCGGTAGATGAGCTGCTGGTCGCTGCTCTCCGCGTAGACGGTGTTCGCGGCGCGCGGCTCGCCGGCAGCGGGCGGCGTCGTCGGCGAGATCGCCACCGTGTAGCGGCGCTTCTTCGCCGTCCGGTCGGCACCGGGCAGGAAGGGGTTGGTCGAGCCCTTGTCGGGCGCCGTATCGATATCGGCGAGATGGTCGAGCGGCGTGCTCCCGCCGACGGCGTAGGAGTGCAGGGACTCATAACGCGCGTGCGGGAACTTGCCCTTCAGGCGCATCGTCGCGCCGGCCGGGAGCGTGTAGCGCGCGCTCCAGTAGGTGGCGCCGTAGTCGGGGAAGGCGAAGTTGTAGTCCGGCCCGCGCCGGACGCTGAAGGCGCCGAGCCAGAAGCAGTCGCCGTTGGTGACGGGGTCGGCCTGATCACCCGCGGCGCGGTCGGCCCCGGCGTTCGGGGCGGGCGATTCCGGCGAACCGGCCGCGCCGGTGGCCGCGGAGGCCGTGAGCAGGGCGACGCCCACCGCGGCCAAGGCTGCAATTGCGATCGCTGCGCGCAGCGCGCCACCGATGACTGACGTTCCCACTCGACTCTCCTTCTCCCGGCCCGCGTGATTGCGAGCGCCACGGCGATCAAGATAATGCCGCTTCTTTCATTCTGTCAAGCGGCAACCGCCCGGGCGCTCGGCGAGTGCGGTCGGCGCCGGGCACCTCACGAGGCACGAAACCCGATTCTCCCCGAAACGATGCGGTGCAAGCGACGTCCGCGCCGCCCAGTCCGGATCCGCCTCCCGAGCCCGCGCGGTTCCGCAGAATCCCGCTGTGGGTTTCGCGCATCCGGCAGGGCGGTTCCGCGGGACCTCCCCAACTGGGGCAGTTCGTGCCGGAAGCGTCACGCTGGACCCGGTGGTGCGTGGAGCCGCGTGCGGAAGCGCGGGATCGCGAGACGCGCCGGGGAGACTCTTGACCGCATCCGGGCGGAACTCGCCCCGGCGCCTCGGCTCAGAGCTCGCGGATGACGCGGCAGGGGTTGCCGGCCGCCACGACCCGCGCCGGCACGTCCTTGACGACCACCGACCCCGCGCCGACGATCGCCCCCTCCCCCACGCCGACCCCCGGGCAGACGATGGCGCCGGCGCCGATCCAGGCGCCAGACCCGATCGATACCGGCCGCGAGAACTCGACGTCCTGCAGCCGCAACTCCGGCTCCCGCGGATGATCGGCGGTGATCAGCTGCACCCCGGAGGCGATGTTGACGTGGTCGCCGATCGAGATCGTCGCCCCGTCGAGGAACACGCAGTTCGTGTTGATGAACGTGTCGATCCCGATGTGGATCGCGAAGCCGTAGTCGCAGAAGAACGGCCGCTCGATGTGCGCCTCGGCCCCCAGCGAGCCGAGCAACTCGGCCGCGATCTCCATCCGCGCCCCGTCCTCGAGCGTCGCGTTGAAGCGGTCCATCGCCGCCCGAGCCCGCCGCCGCAGCTCCAGCAGCTCCGGATCGGAGGCGTCGTACGGCTCCCCGGCGATCAACTTCTCGCGCTCGTTCACGCACGGCATCGTCGCACCGAGCCCGCCGCCGCGGGAGCCAGCCGCCCCTTAGAATCGACCGCCCACCGAGGGCGCGTAGCTCAGTGGGAGAGCGCTCGCCTCACACGCGTGCCCTCTATCCGCTCTTACCGCTTAGGTAAGCCATCTTCAGCCCTGATCTTTCCAGGCTGCCCAGCCTGTATGGCCCTGTTGAAGACAGGTCTGAAGACAGATCTGGGGGCGGCTCAGGTAAGTAGGAATTCCGGCCGGTATCGGTCTGCGGCCGCCCTAGGTTCACCGCAGGATGGCGTCCGCGACGGTGACAGAAGCGAGCATCGACGGGCCCTTGGCCCTCAAGGTCGAGCGGGTGCAGGAATTGCTGGCGTGCTCGCGCTCGCAGGCCTACGCCCTGGGCAAGGCCGGACACCTGAAGACGGTCCGGCTCGGCCCCAAGCGTGGATCCGGCCTGCGCTTCTGCGCTGTCTCGGTCCGCAACTTCGTCGCCGACGGCGGCTGCCAGCCAGCCCCGAGGCCCGCTGCTGCGACCCCGACCAGCAAGACGGCGATGGGCGCCGCCGGCGAGTGGCGCCGGCAGGCCCGCGCCCGCCTGGACACCGAGTAGAGGAGGAGAGCGATGAGCAAGCGCAGCCACGGTGAGGGAAGCGTCCGCCGACGGGGGCAGACCTGGGAGATCGCCTTCCGGCCCTCCCCCGGTGCACGTCAGGTCTGGGAGCGGGTCGGGCGCGAGTGCGACGGCGTCGACCGCGAGTTCGCACTCGCACGGCTCCGAGAACGCCTCACCGCCTGCGGCCGCGGCGAGGGCGGGCAGTTCGAGGGTCACCTGTTCTCCGTGACCGCTGAGGAGTGGCTGCGGCGACTGCAGGCAATGGGCAAGCACAGCGCCCGAACGATCGAGCTTCACACCTCAAACCTACGCTGCCACCTGATCCCAGCCTTCGGCACCACCTACCTGCGCCAGATCAACGACGAGGCCATCGAGGACTACTGGATGGCCAAGGTCAACTTCGCCCCTGGCGAGGAGGGCTGCCCGCCGGTCAGGGGCAAGGTCGCTGCCGCACGCACCAAGCCCCTGATGGCCTCGCTGGGCCTGCGCATCGGCGAGGTCTTCGCCCTACGGCCGAGCGACTACCTCCCGGGCTCGCGGACGCTGTGCATCCGCCGCACCCTGACCAAGGTCGGCGGCCGCACCTTGATCTCGCCCTATGCGAAGACCGATGCCGGCGAGCGCGACCTTCGCGTCTCCGAGTCGATGCACCGTCGCCTGATGCGCCAGCGAGCGCGGGCCGAGCGCCAGAGGGTCAACGCCTCGGGCCCCCTGCTCTTCCCCAACCGCAGGGGCAACCCGGTCTCGGAGTCGAACTGGCGCAACCGGACCTGGAAGGACGCGCTCGATCGCGCTGGCCTTCCGAAGGCCAACCCGCACCGACTGCGCCACACCGCAGCCTCAGAGATGATCGCCCGCAAACCCTTCGAGCCGACAACGGTGATCGCCTATCGCCTCGGGCACCGGGTCGAGACCTTGCTCAAGACCTACGCCCACCTCTTCGAGCGCCACCGCGGCGGGGTCGCCGATCTGGGCGATCTCTATTCGGGCTGACAGGAGCAGCAAGCGTCGCTCACCGCCGTCGCTGGCCAGCGAGCCGACTGGTTGCGCAGCTTGGTGACTTCCTCTCGAGTGCGTTGCCGGGCGGCCGAGCGGAGCGTCTCGCGCATCTAGACCCGCTAGACCCCGCATTTTGCGTGGATCACTAGCGGCTGCGGCGTCCGAATGCAGCTGGATGATGTTGCTGCGGATTTTCGGCCGCAGCTGCATTCGTCACAGGAGACGAGCTTGGAGGACATCGAAGACCAGATCTATGCCTGGGTTGCCGCGCGCCCTTTGTGGGAGCAGAGCGTCTTCCGGGCCGCCCTGCAGGGGACCTCGCTGACCGGAGCTGAGCTCGATCGGCTTGTTGACTTGATTCTCGGCGAGACCAGCGGCGTCGCTCCGGTTGAGCGTGCCGACCTCCCGCGTCGGGTGCCGCAGTCGGCGGCGGCGTCCCTGCGGGCGATTGAAAATGTGCGGAACGTCAACGCTCTGGCAGAAGGACAGCGGTTGCCCATCGCGGGCTGCGGAGTCACCCTCGTCTACGGACCGAATGGCGCTGGTAAGACCGGATACTCCCGGGTGTTCCACCACTTGGGTAGAACCCCGGATCAGGAGCGGCTCCTGACACGGATTGGCGAGGACGCTGCCGGCCCGCAGGTCGTCACTGTCTGCGTTGCCGTCGGCCAGGAGGAGCAGCGAATCGAAGTAGACCTCGAGGATCTTGCTCCCGGGGACCTTTCCGGCATCCGAGTCTTCGACAGCAAGGCCGGAAACCGCTACCTGTCATCTCGCACGGCCGTTGACGTCGTTCCACTGGGCCTCCTCAGCCTGAATCGCCACGCCGAGGCACTCCGCGCGCTCGCCTCGCATGTGGAGTCACTGATCGACCAGGTCTCGATCCCGGAACTCGACTCGCATCGCTTCGCCGAAGGCACGAGTGTGAGGGCGCTGGCAATCACGATGAGCGCAGCGACCGCAGATGCCGAGATCGAGAAGGCCACGAGTTGCTCGGACGAGGATGTGGTTCGCCTCGCCAAGTTGCGTCAGGAGGCGGCTCAGATCGCCAGCAGGAATTCCGCGAAGCTGCGGTCGGCCGCAGAGGCAGAGGTCGACCGAGTATTGGCGCTCGAAGAAGCGATGCGAGTGCTTGAGACGGCGGTGGGCTCGGAGGCAGTCGACGCGGCGAAGGCGGAGCGCGCCGAGGCCTCCGCGGCGGCCGAGGCATCAGCCGTGGCGGCGACCACATTCGCAGGAGAGCCAGTCGAAGGCGTGGGGAGCCAGGCATGGCGATCCCTTTGGCACGCGGCCACCGAGTTCGCCCGCGAGCACGAGCGAGACTGGATGGCCGAAGACGGCCGTTGTGTGCTGTGCATGCAGCCCCTGTCCTCGGAAGCGCATAGTCGGATGCATTCATTCGAGGCCTTCGTCGAGGGCCGTGTCAATGAACGGAAGCGGGCGGCGGAGCAGGCGATCAGCGACCGTCTGGGTGCCCTGCCGACGGAAGACGCACGCCGCGTGCACCGTGAGGCGCTGCAGCGAATCGCCGAAGACGACCAGAACCTGAAGCTCACACTCGACGGGTGGCTCGACGAGGCAGCAGGTGCGCTGGAAGGCATTCGCCACTCGAAGCTGATCCCCGACCTCAGAGCGCTACCTCGTTCTTTTACATATAGATGATGTGTAAAGTTGGGTCGATGGATGTCACATCCGCGCGCTCCTCGATCCCGGTCTGAAGTCCGGGAGCGATGAAAACGGCCAGGGGCCAGATCGCGGAGTCCGGCCGTCGGTGCCGACGGCCGGCGCGACAGCTGACTCCGGGTCAGCTGCGGCCGACCGACGTCATCGGATCCTTCTTTCTCTGCGGGATTTTCCTTGCTCTTGCCGGGACAGTGGTGGCGGTGGCGAATGGCCTACACCCCTGGCCCTGGGGGAGGTGGCTGGCTTTGCATCTGCTCTTCATCGGAGGGATCTCTCAGCTGATCCTCGGGGCAAGTCAGTTCTTTGCCGGCGCCTTCCTGGCCACAGACCCGCCGCCGCGCTCTTTGATCCGCGCTCAGCTCGCTTGCTGGAATGCCGGATCGATCTGCGTGGCGATCGCGGTTCCTCGCGGGCTCCACGACTTGGCTTTATTCGGAGCCGGCCTGCTCGTCATCGGCTTGCTGCTCTACGGGATGGGGTTTGGCTCGATGGCACGCCGAGCCCTGAACAGCGCGCCGTGGGCCGGTCGTTGGTATCTGATGGCCGCGACGTTTCTCGCCCCTGGGATCGCCGCCGGCGTGGCCATGGCCAATGGCTACGCCTGGACTCACGGAAACCTCCTCGGTGCGCACCTTGCCTTGAACCTCGGCGGCTGGTTCGGCGGTGCAATCGTCGGCACCCTGCACACCTTCTATCCGTCCCTGACAAGGACCCAATTGCGGTTCCCCCGTCTGCA
The DNA here is from genome assembly GCA_020636895.1 of Thermoleophilales bacterium. Lineage (GTDB taxonomy): Bacteria > Actinomycetota > Thermoleophilia > Solirubrobacterales > 70-9 > RHKX01. The sequence goes on from JACJWZ010000002.1 coordinate 328,989, forward strand.
GCCCCCGACCTTCGTGGCTTGGGGCGCCGGCGTCGCCGGACTCGGGCTGGGCTACGGCTTCGCGCTTCCGTGGCTGGCGGTAGTGGGCTGGGTCGTCCTCGGGATCGCCGGAGTCCTGCTCATGTCGAATGTGCTCGGGGCCGTCGCCGCAGCGGTTACTCCGCTTTCGCTGCCGGCGCGACTGGTTGGCCTTGGGCAGTTCTTCTTGGTCGCCGGCGTCGTGGTTGCGGCGGCTTCGGCCGTCGACCTGGGCCCGGAGCGCGCGCTCGTCGGATCGACTCGGGCCACCGTCGCTACCTTGCTGGTCGGAGGCTGGATCGGACTAACAGTGGTCGGCTCGCTGCTTCACCTGCTGGCCCTGTTGAATCGGGTCCGGGACCTAAGACGCACGATGCCTGTTCCACATCCGATTCGAGACCGTGCAATCGCGGCTGCCGCAGCCGCAAGCGTCTCTGGCTTGGCGGTGGCACATCTCCTTGGCGGTGAAGCATCCACTCGCGTCGCGGCTGCCTTGACGATCTGCATCTACGTCGGGCTCGGACTCCGCGTGGTGCAGCTGGCGACCCTGGCTGCCGTTCGGGCCCGACCGAGGCTCTAGCGCACAGATACATGCCCACCCCCATTCGCAGGCGCCGCTGCTGGCGGGACGCTTCCAAGCATGCAGACGCCTAGTCAGAATTCCTCGCCTCCACGGCCCAAGGCCCGCGGGCGTGAGTGCGCTGCGACACGCGACGTGGCAGAGAATCGTTTGTTCGATGCGTGCTGCGACATGCTCGAGGCGGCCCAGGAGCTCGAACAGCGCGCGAGTGACCCTGCATCGGCGGGTGCGGTGACGGCTTCGATCGGTTGCCTCTCGGCAACTCTGGAGAGGCTCGCCTACTCGGCGGGTTCGATGCGCTTGGTGGTCATCTCATCCGAGTTGGTTCAGCCGTCATCGCGGCGAAAGGTGCTTGCGCAGCGCCTCGAGAACGCTCGCGCCAGCCTCCGTCGTGCTGCATTTGCCTGCAGACCAGAGGTCACTCCCGAAGCGAGCCGTCCTCGAGGTCGCGTAGGGGCCAAACGATTGTGATTAGGCCCCACATGGGTGCGCACCCTCATTGAGACGACGGCTGGTAGGGGCGACGCTTCTCTCATCATGTCCAATGCAGCCGCCTCAAACCCTGTCCGCGACCCTTTGACCGACCTAGCCCGCCCGGCGCCCCCGTCGGCGTCTCCAGGGCGAATTCTGCTTACTCCTAAGACCGAGCTTCACCTGCGCGCAGATCTCGATCGCCTGCGTCACGAGCTTGAGGTGGTCTTCGCGTCCCGGATCCGCGATGCGCGCTCCACCGGCGACGGCTCCAGCGGAGACGACTACCTACAGATCAGGGAAGAGGAGCTCATCGTTCGCGCAGAGGTAGCGCGCATCGAGGCGCTGCTGGCCTCAGCTGTCGTTGTCGAGCAGCAGGACGCGCACGACGGCACTGCGGCCATCGGTTCCGCAGTCGAGGTCCGCGACCTAGACACTGAAGCCACCTACCGCCACCTGATCACCGGAGACTTCGATCGCAGCGGCGCGACTGCTGACGCGGTCCACCCTGTGTCGGCGAGCTCACCGGTGGGACAGGCCCTGCTCGGTCTCGCTGAGGGCTCGCATGCGCTGGTTGAATTGCCCAGCGGCCGCCGGCGGCGGCTTGAAGTCCTAGAGGTGTCGCCGGCGCCAGGCCACTAGGTCACGGCTCCGGCTGCTACGGCTCGACCAGGCCGCGCCTGATCGCATACCGGGTCAACTCGACCCTGTTCCGCATCCCCAGCTTCTCGAGAATGTTGGAGCGATGGCGATCGACCGTCTTCTTGCTGATCGTCAGTGCCTCGGCGATCTCGTCACTTGAGAGGCCCTCGGCGATCTGCTTGATCACTTCCTGCTCTCGGTCAGTGAGCCGATCCGGGTCCATCTCCGGGTCGGCGCCGTGCTCGAGGAAGTCACGGACGATCGCGGCGGCGGCGGGCGGATAGATGAACGAATCGCCACGCATCGCCGCCCTGCAGGCATCGATCAGGTCTGTATTGGCGGCTGATTTGAGGACGTAGCCGGAGGCACCAACCTTGAGCGCCTCGAAGAAATACTGCTCGTTGTCGTGAACGGAGAGCATCAGCAGTCGCAGTTCCGGCCGACGACGGTGAAGATCACGGGCGACCTGAAGTCCTGTCAGCTTCGGCATCGAGACATCGAGGACGGCGAGATCGATGTCCGCGGTGACGCCGATCCGCAGGGCCTCAACGCCGTCTGAAGCTTCGGCGACAACCCGCAGATCCGGCTGCTCCTCGAGAACTAGCCGAAGGCCGGCGCGGACCAAGTCATGATCATCGGCAAGCAGGATCTTGGTGACCAGAGGAACAGCCATCTAGCTCGCCGCCGCCGGTATCCGCAGTTGGACCTCGGTTCCCCCGCTGTCGCCGGCGCTGATGCTCAGGGAGCCGCCGACCAGCAGCGCCCGCTCGCGCATCCCTTCTATTCCGATGGTCTCGTTGCCGAACTGGCTTGGGATCCCGCGTCCATCGTCGGCGACGGTCAGTTCGACGCCGTCACCGTCAGAGGCGAGGCTGATGTGGCAGCGGGTGGCCTGCGCATGGCGCAGCACGTTTGTCAGCGCCTCTTGGGCTACGCGGTAGATCACCAGTTCCAACTCGGACGAGAGTTCGGGGAGATCACTGCCGAACTGCCGCACGATTCTGATGCCGCCCTGCCGGGAAACGCGTGTGCTCAGCGCGATCAGCGCGTTGACCAAGCCGAGGTCGTCGAGAGCTTCGGGCCGAAGCTGGCGGGAGATTCGGCGGATGTCATCGAGGCTGTCATGCAGTTGAGCGGCGAGAGCCTCGAGCTCTCGCCGCTGGTCGCCCTGCCCTCGGCGTGCCAAGCGCTCGATCTCGAGCGCGATGGCCGTGAGACTCTGCCCTGCCTCGTCGTGGAGGGCGCGACCGACCCGAAGTCGCTCTCGCTCCTGAGCGGTCAGCGCCGCCCAAGCACCCAGCCGCCGTTCCTCAGCTAGGCGGTCGATCATCGAGTTGAAGGCGCTGACGAACGCGGCGATCTCCGGGGCGTCCGTGGCACCGAGCTGGAACTGGGTGGGCTCGCGCAGGTCGATCTCCTGCATCTGTGAAGCCAGCGAGCTGAGGGGTGCTAGGGCGCGGCGGATCAGCAGCAGATTGAAAACCAAACTCGCAGCCAAACCCCCTGCCAGCACGAGCGCTTCGGTCAGGCGGATGGGTGCGCTGACAGTCACCGGAGTGATCAGCAGCAAGGCGAAGATGACAACGAGCACCGCGGTGCTGGCCAAGGCGGCGCGAGCTAGCACAGAGCGATGCCAAGGGAGATGGGGTGCCGGGGTCATGCCAAAGCCACGGTAGGGGCGGGCAGCATGTTCGCGGACTCGGTGCCGAGAACATCTACAGGCTGGCTAACACGCGCCGAATTGCGCTCGCCAGTTCTGCTGGCTCTGCGGGCCTGTAGAGCGGGCTGGAACCGTTCGTGAGCAGGATCTCAGCCAGTGCCAGGCCCTGTGCCCGGAGTCTGTCACCGCCAGCGAGCCTTGAAGCCAGGTGCTGTAGCTGGAACCGACAGGCGCGGATCCCATCCCAGTTGAATGGCGCGAGGAAAATCCCGGAGCCACCGCTGCGCTCGACCAAGTGCCTGAAGCCCAATTCCAGAAGCATGCGATGGCGGACGCTGGTCAGCTCATCTGCCCGCTGGCGCAGCCGCGGATCGGCCGTCGGTGAGCGCCCGTCAGCAAGCTCCCGGTCGAGCTGACGACGCCAGGTCGTCGACCTGAAGCGGGTAGGAAGTCGCCGAAGCCGTTGGGGGCCGGGTTTGGGGTCGGGCCACGGAGTCACGAGGCTGGTCGATCGGAACTAGTCACCCCCCCATGGTTGCGCCGCCACGGCAGGCCGACAATGGGTGCGCATCGGTATTTCGGGGGCGGCGGTGCGGCTCATGAGGCTCGCCTCGTGGTAACAACCTAGGCACCCGCGTCGGTTCCGCTGGCGCAACCTGGTCCTAGAACCATGGATAGCTCCAAGCCAGAAGGACACCGATGCCTGTGCTCACGGTCATCACCGCGATGGTCAGGCCATGAGCGGTAAGCTCAGTCCGCGAGCGCTCTGGGGCCGGTGTCGCACCGCCCGCGTAGGCGCGATCGACGAGCAGGACCAGGGCTGCGAGCAGGCAGATCGCTCCTGCGCATACGAGAACGCGCGCCTGCCCGAGCACACCCGCGGGAACCGCGATGACGCCGGCGAGCCACAGCGCCGCCACCAAGCGGGCGCCCTGATCCGGACCAGGCTGCGCCAGCACCCGGCGCTCGCCTCGGCACAGCAGGGTCGGCGCCAGAAAACCGACCAGAACCAGATAAGCGACCAGCCAGATCCCATGGTCGAAGCCAATGGCGGTCCGGATCACCGCCGCGACCAACCCAGCTACACCGCCAAAGCCCGCAACCACGACCAGCGGGTGGACAGGGGCGCCACCGGCGGATTGAGCGCGGGCCACGGTTGCTGCTGGAGCGGACCCCGGCGAGGGCACCGCTACCGGCCCCGGTAGTAATCGGCATTGATCTCGGTGAATCGGATCCACTCGCTCGGCAGCTGGTCCTGCGCGAAGATCGCGTCGACGGGGCACGCTTCAACGCAGGCGTCGCAGTCGATGCACTCATCGGGGTCGATGTAGAGCTGCTCGTGGTCTCCGTAGTCCGGCTCATCGGGAGTGGGATGGATGCAGTCGACGGGACAGACCTCGACGCACGAGTTGTCCTTGACCGCGATGCAGGGCTCGGCGATGACGTAGGTCATGGGCGCTCCTTCGTTTTACACATTGGTATGTGCAAACCGGTATAGCAGCAGTGGCCTTGCTTTGCACAGCTGGCGTGTGCAAAACTCATCTCGATGACGGGCCTCCAGCCGGAGCCATTGGCGCAGCCGACGAGAGCACGCCTGTTCGCCGCTATCCGAGAGCGCGCCGATGGCGCCTCCACCGAGGAACTCGCCAACGAGCTAGGTCTGCACGTCAACGGCGTCCGACGCCACCTCGATCTGATGCTGGACGCGGACCTGCTCACTCGTGAGCGTCGCAAGCATGGGCGCGGGCGGCCGCGCGACATCTGGTCGATCGCCGCAGGGGCCGTCGACGCCGACCGATCCGATGAGGATTACGCCGACGTCGCCCGCTGGCTTGCCCGGGCGATCCCGACGGGCCGCGCGGGACTGCGTCGAGTCGAGGAAACAGGACGGGAAGTCGGCCGGGAGCTAGCGGCCGACGCGGACGCTCCGCTGCCCGATGAGCTGGGACGGCTGTTCACTGGGCTTGGGTTCCAGCCCGATGTGAACGTCGAAGGCGACCGCGTTTCCTGCACTCTCTGCAACTGCCCGTATCGAGAGAGTGTCCGCGAGAACCCCGAAGCCGTTTGCCGGCTGCACCGCGGCATCACCGAGGGCATCCTCGAGCAGCTCGCTCCGGACGCACGCCTGGTCGCCTTTGAGCCCCGGGATCCCGATCAGGCCGGGTGCCTGGTCGAGGTCGTCGAAGCCGGCTAACCTAGGGGCTCTTCCCCGAGTCGGGCGAGCTCGAGCGGGCGGCTTTGATGAACGCCTGCACCAACGGCGAGCTCTCGTCCCGCCCATGGACTGCGAGGATGAGCGACACCTGACTGGGCCTGAGATCCACGAAGGCGATGCCCTCGCGGCTGATGCTTCGAACGGAACTCGGAAGCACGGCAATGCCGAGGCCGGCGGCCACCAGCCCCATCACGGCTTGAACGCTAGTGGCCTCTTGCGTGATTCGAGCGGAGCGGCCGTGCTCCGAGAACAGCGAGATGACCTGGTCGTGCAGGCCTGGAACGACATCGCGCGACAGCGCGACCAAGGGTTCGTCGGAAAGTTCCCGAATCGAGATTGAGTTGGCCTCCGCCAGCGCATGGGAGCTAGGAATCGCGGCGAGCAGCCGGTCGTCGGCCAGTGCGATGACCTCGAGATCACCCGCGTCAACCGGCGCCCGGACCACTCCGAGGTCGATGACCCGTCCCCGCAGACCCTTGATCTGTGCGTCGACTGAAAGTTCGCGCAGGCTCAAGCCGACGTCCGGATGCTCGCTTCGGAACCCCCGCACAGCCGCGGGGATCAGCGAGACCGCTGCAGTCTCGATGAAACCGACCGTGAGGTGGCCGATCTCCCCACGGGCCGCCCGAGCCGCCGCATCAGCACCCTGCTCGGCCTCGGCGAGCGCGCGCCGGGCGTAAGGAAGAAGCGCCGCCCCCGACGGTGTCAATGCCACCGCCCGGGTGTTGCGGGCGAAGAGCTCCGCCCCGATCATCGCCTCGAGCCGCCGCACCTGCTGACTCAAGGCCGGTTGTGCGACGCCGACGCGCTCGGCAGCGCGGCCGAAGTGCAACTCCTCGGCGACGGCGACGAAGTAGCGCAGATGTCGGAGCTCCGGACCCATAAGCAGCACCTATGAATTAGGTCGCTACAAGATATTGGACACCGTAGATGTTTTTAACTACGGTCGCCGCGGCCATGAGCGTTGCCGCAACAACCCCAGTCCCGGCGGAAGCACGCGTCACCCCGTCCGGCCCGTCCGGCGCGGGCCGGACGGGATGGCGCGAACCCGGCTGGCCGCGAGCGCTGATCTGCACGGCGCTCGCGGGAGCGCTCGGCTTCGGACTCGTGGTCGCGCTGCGCGCGATCGCCGGTCTCGAGATCTTCCAGACCGAGCAGACGGGATATCCCCATGTGATCGTCCCGGCGATCACCGCGCCGATCGGATTTCTGGTCGGGATTGGCTGCTTCGACTACTGGCTGGGCTGGGCCACCGGTGCCCCGACCGCGGCCGAGGACCACAGCGACCACGGCGCGAGCTCGTGGCGCGACTACTTCCATTTCAACACCGATCACAAGGTGATCGGCATCCAATACATCTGCACCACCTTCGTCTTCTTCTTCATCGGCGGGGCTTTGGCGATGGGGATCAGGGCGGAGCTCGCTCAGCCCGGCACCCAAATCGTCGATCCCAACACCTACAACGCGCTGTTCTCGACGCACGCCGCGATCATGATCTTCCTGTTCGTGATCCCGGTCTTCGCCGGGATCGCAAACTACGTGCTGCCGCTGATGATCGGCGCGCCGGACATGGCTTTCCCGCGGCTGAACGCGCTCTCGTTCTGGATGTTGCCGTTCGCCGGCATCCTCTTCATGGTCAGCTTCCTCGTCCCAGGCGGCGCGTTCGATGCCGGATGGACCGGCTACGCGCCACTGTCAACCGGCGCGCCGCTCGGCCAGTCCTTCTTCAACATCGGGGTTCAGTTCGCGGGCTTCTCCTCGATCTTCGCTGCGCTCAACTTCATGGTCACGATCATCACCATGCGAGCCCCGGGGATGAACCTGTGGCGAATGCCGCTGCTGGGATGGGCCAACTTGGCGACATCGATCCTGATCATCGGCGCGACGCCGTTCATCGCGGGGGTTCAGCTCATGGTGCTGCTCGACCGCGCGCTCGGCACGAACTTCTTCCAGGCTGCGGCCGGCGGCGACGTCATCAGCTACCAGCACATCTTCTGGTTCTACTCACACCCGGCGGTCTACATCATGATGCTGCCGGGCTTCGGGATCGTCTCCGAAGTGATCACGACCCACGCCCGCAAGATGCTCTTCGGCTATCGGCTGATGGCGCTCTCGCTGATCGGAATCGTCGTCCTCTCATACAGCGTCTGGGCTCACCACATGTTCGTTTCGGGCATGTTCAGTTGGCTGCGGGTTCCAATGATGATCAGCTCAGCGCTGATCGCAATCCCCACGGGGATCAAGATCTTCAGCTGGGTTGCGACGCTTTTCAACTCGAAGCTCCATCTCGAAAACACCGGGATGCTGTTCGCTCTCGGTTTCGTCATCAGCTTCATCCTCGGTGGGATCAGCGGGGTGATGACGGCAATGATCCCCCTCGACATCCATGTCACCGACACCTACTTCATCGTCGCCCACATCCATTTCGTGCTCTTCGCGGGCTCGGTCTTCACGATCTTCGCCGGCATCTACCACTGGTTCCCGAAGATCACCGGGCGGATGTATGACGAGCGCCTCGGGCGTTGGCACTTCTGGCTGACCCTGGTCGGCACTTGGGGCACTTTCGTGCCCATGCACTGGATTGGAATGGAGGGGATGCCGCGGCGGGTCGCCGATTACGCGGCACAGTTCGGAAACTGGAACCTGTTCATCTCGGTTTGCGGGTTCTGTCTCGGTCTCGCCCAGCTCGTCTTCCTTTACAACATGGTCGTCTCCTGGCGCTTCGGGCCGAGAGCGCCGGCGAACCCCTGGCGCGCCAAGACCATCGAGTGGATGGTCTCCTCGCCGCCGCCCCGGTTTAACTTCGAGCAGATTCCTCGCGTCGTCGGCGGGCCATACGAGTTCGGCGTCCCGGGGGCTCGCCACGCCATTCTCGAGCCGAAGGAGCCTGACCCCAGCTCCGCGCAGGTCGAGGCCGGAAGGCTGGCCGCGGCGCGATGAAACGCTCACCGGCCCTGCGAACGCTCTCTCACGACCATCACCAGTCGCTGGTCATAGCGCTGGCGCTGATCCGCGGCGGGGACGAGAGCGCGGGCGCTGCAGCCCTGCGCTGGTGGCGGCACGATGGCCTGACCCACTTTGAGGTCGAAGAGCAGATCCTGCTTCCGGCATGGCAGCGTGCCTGCCCCGAAGCGGACATGGGAATGGTTACCCGGGTGCTCGCCGAGCACGCAATGATTCGCGCCGGCTTCAACGAGCTCGAGAGCGTCGGACTTGCGGTGAGCGATGTCACTGGCCTGGGCCTGACCCTGCAGCGCCACGTGCGCTTCGAGGAACGAGTCCTGTTCCCCGCGATCGAGGAATCGATGGGAGAGCCTGCGTTGGGGCAACTGGCCGAGGAGATTGAGGCAGCCGAGAGCACCGGATGTGGTGCTCGGTGAGCGCTGGCCTCGAACTCGTTGCCGCCCTCAATCTGCTGGCGGCGATGGTCTGGATCGGGGGATTGTTTGCCATTGAGGCGGCGACGCTGGCGGCCCGAGCAACACTAGCCCCGCTGCAGCAGGTGGAGTTCTTTCGGGGGCTCGGCCACCGCTATGGGCTGCTCTCCTGCTCGGCCCTGCTCGTCTTCGCCGTTACTGGACTGCTCTTGATCGGGGCCCCAGCCTCATGGAGCGCTGAGGAGGCGGCCCTCGCCGGCCTGACGGCGCTCGTTGCAGCGTTGACCGGCGCCGCGGTCGCGGCTGCGCGGGTGACGCAGAGGTTGGCCTGGGAGTCGGCTACTGGCGCCGCAACCGACGCCGACACCGGGCGCCGGCGGGACAGCTGGCGCCGCCTGGCGTCGTGGCTGCGCATGCTGATCGCCGCCGCGAGCTTGGCGGCACTTGGGATGGCGCGTCTCTGAAATGCCTACGGGTGGATCGCGCGTCGTCCTCACCGTCGGCCACTCGACGCACTCCATGCCCGAGTTCCTTGCGTTGTTGCGCCGCGGTCTCGTCGGCGCGATCGCAGACGTGCGACGCTATCCGGGCTCCAAGCGGAGCCCGCACTTCGGCGTCGTAGCCCTCAAGGCCTCCCTCGCCGCGGCGGACGTGGGATACGTCGGGTTCAGCGCTTCGCTGGGTGGGCGGCGGCGCCGCGATCGCAGCGGCGGCGCCGGGGACGGCGTCGACAACAGCGCCTGGCGAAGCGCCTCCTTTCGCGCCTACGCCGACCACATGGGGACGACCGAATTCGAGTGCGGCATCAATCGGCTCGAGTCGCTGGCTGCCGAGCAGCGCACCGCGGTCATGTGCGCGGAAGTGCATCCTTCGCGCTGCCACCGGAGATTGATCGCCGACGCCCTGACGGCACGTGGCTGGCGCGTCTTCCACCTTCTCCCGGGGCAACGGACGCCGGCTCTGCACGAGCTCAGCCCGCACGCGGTGGTGATCGGGGATCGCGTCAGCTACCCCGCACCTACCGACGCTGGATCGGACAGGCATGGCGCCGAGCAAGGTCGAGGCCATCGATCGAAGATGGGTGGCGACGCCCATGGTTGATCGACGCGCGTGCGGCGACGATGTGGCCATGCCAACCATCGGACCCGCACTTCTGTTGCTGACCAAGGTCAGAGCGCAGCCGAAGCCGCCTGCAAGGGCTCGTCGCGCCTCGGCTGCGGCAAACCCGCCTCACCGTCGCCCGACGCGGCTGAGTCATCGACTCCAGCAGGAGCGGGCATGAGCCACGGAACTCGCCCCAAGCCCCTTCGGGGGTCTGACGCCCGCACCAAGCCAAGCGCCAGCACCAGTAGCGGCGAAGTCCGCGCCGGCCTCCGCGCCGGAGGCGGCTGGGCTGGCCACAGCGGCCAGCCAGACGTGATGACCGAGGCCTTGCGCCGCTGGGTTTCCGAGGGTGGCGCCTCAAGGCCAGGCGACTAGCCGGGGAGGGGGAACCACCAGGCCGTCTCAGGCCCGGGTGGTTCCCTCGCCGCGGAGCCAGCTCCTCGGCTCCCGCGATCAGTCCGACGGCCCCGCGCCAGCCAACACCGCGGGGTCGTCGGGCTGCCCCGATGTAGGCACGACGGTCTCATGCGCCTGCGAAGGCGTCTCGCGTGTGATTGCGGAGAGCCGAGAGCCCCAGCTTTGCTCGACTCCTCCGGGGCCTCCGCGTCCAGCCGCGGTGATACGCATAACCGCGTGATGGCGGGTGCCGATCAGAAGTTGGAGCCAGAGCTCAGACTGTCGTGGGACGAAGCCTCGTGCCGACCTGGGCAGCGTCGGGCGAGTAGGCGAGAAAGCGACGCTCGGGGTCGAGCTGCCGGTAGGATCGCTCGACCCAAGGCCTGTTCTGAGAGGTCGGATACGAGCCCAAGACTAAGGGTGTCGGGTGCCGGCATTCAAAGACAAGTTGAAGACAAAACAGGCTCGAGGGCGCGTAGCTCAGTGGGAGAGCGCTCGCCTCACACGCGAGAGGTCGCTGGTTCGAAACCAGCCGCGCCCATTTCGAGGTTGCCGTCATGCAGGCAGTCAGGTCGGCGAGCAGCTGCTCCGCACTCAGCATCAGCTCCGGGGCTCATGCGGTCGAAGTGGCTCGAGAAGGCGTTCCGCTGAAGGTGATCCACAGACAGCTCGATCACGCCAACCTCGGCTCTTCGTCCTGAGCGGGAGAGGCTCAGTCCGGTCGCGAGATGCGAAAAGAGGGCGATATGTCCCCTCAATACGCATCTGACATGGCGAGTCAGCGCGTTACCGGCTCCACGCAAAGCAGGGGCCTACATGGCCACCGCCGCTGCTGCGCCTACTCGCCGACGATCGACGCGTCGTTTGCCACCTGGATCGACGCGTCTCCCTCAGTCACGAGGACGTCGCCGGGGGCTCGGCGGTCTGAGAGAACGGCAGGCGCATCTTCAATCGTGACCTCGGCCATGTTCACGCCGGGCTCCGCCCATTCGGCGGCGGTTCGCAGCCGCTCCGGGCTGACGATGGCTGACACCCGGCGAGCGTAGCTCGAGGTTCCGCTGCCTGAGACAGCGGGCCGGCCCCCACCAAGCCCTATGCCGCGGCCACGCTCCTCGCCGACTCGAACAGCTCCTCCGGCATCGGGGTCGCGAGCTTCCAGGTGAAGGCGACCGGCCTTTGGCCCTCGTGATCGACGTACTCGACCGGGCCGAGGAACGTGAATGGGCTGGTGCCGAGCTCGTCGCGCTTGCGGTCGCGGACGAACAGCAACACGTTGGTGCCGCGCTCGCGGTGGTTGATGTAGCGCTGGACGCTCGGCTGCTCGGGCGTCTGCCGCGACTGCGACTCCCAGTGGAAGAGCTCGCGGTTGATCGCGTAGTCGCGGTACATGGTCGTCGGCGAGTAGTCGCGCTCGGCCTTGTGGAGGTCGATGAAGAAGACGTCGCTGCGAGCCTGCTCGACCCAGAGGATCCCACCCTGGGTCACCTTCGGCTTCACGCCCTCCCCCGAGCCGAGCGCGGCGACGATCTCAGCCCGCGAGTAGCGCGCGTGGACGGTCAGCGGGATCTCCGGCGGCAGACTGGAGGGCGCCGCCCGCGTCTCCGAGCGCGCGTCGACGACGTCGAGCAACTCGCCCAGCTCGTCGCGCACCGCACCCTCGCTCCAGAGCGCGCGGTAGTAGTCGTCGAGGTCGGCGGCGCCGGAATCCCGGGACCCGAGCCCCCAGGCGAGCATCGTCAGCATTCGCCGCTCGCGCAGCGGCATCGCCTCGGGCGCAGGGGCATCGACCCCGCCGAGGATCCGCCGGTAGAAGGCGAGCCGCTCGGGATCGTCGACGTGGGTGATCCGCCGCAGCCCGCGCAGTGAGGTCTGCTCTAGGTCCGCGTCAACGGTGTCGGCCGTCTCCTTGCCGGCCTCCCGCCGCAACTCGGTCCAGCTCCCGCGCCGGTAGATGTCCTCGAGCCGGCGATCGCTGCGTTCCAGGTACTCGCCGAAGCTGAGTGCGGCCGTCTCGCGGCGGAGGTCGGCGACGAGGGAGGGCCACTGCGTCCGCCGCGCCGCCTGGCGCAGGTTGTCGAGCACGATCTCGCGGCTCTGGCGGTCGAGATCGACACTGCAGCCGGCAGGAAGGAAAGGGAAGTCGCCCTCGACCTGGTCAACGACCGGTCCTCGCCGGGTGTCGACGATCGCCCGCAGCCGATCCTCGAAACGGAACTCCCGGCGCTGCTGGCCGATCATGTCGATCACGGTCACGTGGCTCTTGCCCTCCGCGCGCCGCAGGCCGCGCCCGAGCTGTTGGGTGAAGACAGTCGCCGACTGGGTCGGGCGGAGCAGGAGCAGGCAGTCGACGTCGGGGAGATCGACGCCCTCGCCGAGCACCTCGACGGAGAACACACACCGCAGATCCCCACCGCGCAGGCGGGCGAGCTGCTGGCGGCGATCGTCCGGCGAGTCCTCCCCGCTCAGCGCCACGCTCTCAAGCCCGGCCTCGGTGAACTTCCGCGCCATGTACTTGGCGTGCTCGACCGAGACGCAGAAGCCGAGCGCGCGCATCGAGCCGGGGTCGTAGACGATCCGCCCCAACGAGGCGAGCAGCTTGCTGACCCGCATTTCGTTACCGGTCAGCACGTTGCTGAGCTCGTCGATCGCGTACCCGGAGCGGCTCCACCGGATGGCGCTCAAGTCGGTGCCGTCGGCGACCCCGAAGTACTGGAACGGCACGAGGAAGCCCTGGTCGATCGCCTCCCAGAGCCGCAGCTCGACGGCGATACGCCCGCCGAACCACTCGGTGACGTCCTGGCCGTCCATCCGCTCCGGTGTGGCGGTGAGGCCGAGCAGTTCCTTCGGCCGCAGGTGCTTGAGCAGCCGGTCGTAGGTGCGCGCCTTGGCGTGATGGAACTCGTCGATGACCACCACGTCGTAGGCCTCCGGATCGATTGCGGCGATCCGCTCCTCGCCCAGTGACTGGACCATCGCGAAGACGTGCTTGCCCCTCGTCGCTGCCTTGCCTCCACCGTGGATCTCGCCGAAGGAGCCGTCCTTGAGCACCGCCCGATAGGTGGCGAGCGACTGCTCGAGAATCTCCTGCCGGTGGGCAACGAAGAGGAGTGACGGATCGCCGCCCATCCGCGAGCGCAGCTGGTCATAGTCGAGGGCGGCGACGACAGTCTTACCGGTGCCCGTCGCGGCGACGAGGAGGTTCGCGTGACGGTCTTGACGCTCACGCTCGACCATGAGCGCGTCGAGCATCCGGCGCTGGTGGGGATAGGGCCGGACGTCGAGGTTGGCGAAGGAGATCGTCGTCGCCTCGCCGAGCGAACGGCGGTCGTGCTCTTGGAGCGCCTGCGCGAGATCGTCGCCGTTGACCGCCGGGTCGTACGGCTCGAAGTGCTCTGAGCTCCAGTGACTCTCGAATGTCGTCTCGACACGGCGGACGACGTGGGCCGCGTCCATCGACGAGAGCCGCACGTTCCACTCGAGCCCGTCGAAGAGCGCGGTGTGGGAGAGGTTGGAGGAGCCGACGAAAGAGGTCGTCAGACCGCTCGGGCGCTTCAGCAGCCACGCCTTCGCGTGGAGCTTGGTAGTCCGCGCATCGAGCGCGACCCGGACCTCAGCGCCGAGGTCGAACAACTCATCGACGGCTCGCTTCTCGGTGGCTCCCATATACGTGGTCGTGATCACCCGAACCCTGCCGCCGCGGCCGATCACCTCCTTGAGCGCCTCGCGGAGGTGGCGCACTCCTGACCAGATGACGAAGGCGCAGATCAGGTCGACGGACTGGGCCGACGCAAGCTCGGCCTTGAGCTCAGAGCCGACGCTCGGCTGCCCCTCGCCGTTGACGAGCAGGTCGCTCTGACTGAACGGCGTCGCCGGGAGCGGCGGCAGCGGCAGGACCTCGTTGAGCGGAGAGCGGCCTCTGATCCCGCGGAGAACGCGGGCCGGGATCGCAATCTCCTCCTCGGGGTCCGGATCGGACGCGAGGTCCTCGACGAGGCGGTTGACCAGCTCCGTCTGCTCATCGGCGGATCCTTCGGGGTCGATGCGTGCTCGCAGCACCTCCATCGCGTGCCGGGACAACCGTTCCGGCGCCTCCGCGGGATCGAGCCGGATCTCGTCGAGCAGCTCGGGATCGAGGTCGGCGAGGACCTCCTCAAGCCAGCGCGTGACGAGGTGATCACGAGGCCCCGGCTCGATCGCTCCCATCGGCCGGCAGCCTATTGGCTGCAATAGCCGGGAGGCCTGTCACCGCGAAGCGGGGAATAGGTCCACTTCCGGGTGACAGGTCCCTCCCTAAGGCCCGGCCAACTCCTCCGCCTCGAACATCTCCAGAGTGAACGCGCCGGCGGTGAGGCGGGCGACGGTGGCGCCGAACTCGGCGGAGGCCGGGACTGTGAAGTGGGCCTCGAGCGCGTCCATGTCCTGCCAGCGCTCGATGAAGACGAGACGGTTGGGGTCGTCGACGCCCTGGGTCACCTCGTGGCTGATGCAGCCGGGCTCCGTCAAGGAGCGGGCGACGTGGGCGCGGCTGGCGTCAAGCAGCTCGCCGAGGTTGCCCTCGGTGGCGGTGGCGGTTCCGTGGACGATGATCATCTGGCTCTCCCGGTTGCGTCGGCGTCGGCGCGACGCATCATCGCCGCTCGGCGCGCAGCAGCATCACCAGGCCGGCGGCCGAACAGGCCACCGCGAGCAGGAGCGCCGCCGACAGGCTCGCGTGCAGGACGAGCAGCGCCCCGGCGACGGCGCCGAGCAGCATCGCGGCGATCGCGCCGAAGCGGCGGGCGTTGCTGGTGCCCTCGGCCGCCCCGGAGCGAAGGTCGGAGAACAGGCTGGTCATGGTCATCGTCACGACCGTTGTGTTGAGGTCCTTGACGGCGAGGTCACGGACGGCGGCGGTGCGGATGCCCATGCCCATCGCGAGAAGGACGATGGCGATGAAGCGGCGGTCCTCGTCGGCATCGATCCCCATGCCGATGCAGATGATCGCCGCGACCGCGAACATCGTGATCTCGATCAGGAGCGCCGCGGCGAGCCAGCCGCCGCTCTCGGTCCTCCGGCGACTGTTGACCAGCGTCGCCGCCCCCGCCCCGGCGGTGAAGCCGGCGAGCGAGCACAGCGTCGCCAGCACCGAGAAGCCGCTCGCGCCCGCGATGGCGAACCCCAGCAGGACGACGTTGCCGGTCATGTTCGCGACGAAGACGCGGCCGAGGCCGAGGAGGCTGACCGCGTCGACCACCCCCGCCGTGAAGGTGAGAATGAGCAACGCCGCGATCACTTCGCGCGGCGCCACCGAACTCAGCTCGGCCCGCTTGCCGACATCCTCCTCCGGTCGCTCGACAACCTCATTCACGCGGCGTAGGATCGCACCGGTGCCATCCTCAGCGGGAGCGGAGTTCGCAGCGGCGGTCGCGGCCAAGGATTGGCAACGAGCCGAGGCTCTGCTCGATCCCGGCGTCGACTTCCGTGCGCTGACGCCGAGGCGAACCTGGGAGGCGAGCGAGGCGGCGACGGTCACGGCCGAGGTCCTCAGCAGATGGTTCGGGGCCTCCGACGTCATCGATGAGGTCGTCGCCGTCGAGGAGCGCGAGCCGGTCGCCGACCGAAGCCAGGTCTCCTATCGCCTTCGCGGCCACAACGGAGATGGGCCGTTCGTCGTCGAGCAGCAGGCCTTCTACTCGACGGAGGACGGGCGAATCACCTGGATGCGCATCCTCTGCTCGGGGTTCCGGCCGGACGACCCGGCAGCCGGATGACCACACGGACCTCGCGACCGGCACCTCAGCCCCGACTTTCGTGCGCCCGACAATCGTGCGCGCCGGAAGCTCTAGGTTTGCCCACGGTGTTGACGCGGACCTGGAGGAACGGATGAAGTACGCGGTGCTCGGAACGGGGATGGTCGGAAGGGCGATCGCCTCGCGACTGGTCGAGCTCGGCCACGAGACGATGATGGGATCCCGCAGCGCCGACGGCGGCGCCGAGTGGGCGGACGGCGCCGGCGATCTCGCGAGCGCCGGCACCTTCGCCGAGGCCGCCGGCTTCGGTGAGCTCGTCTTCAACTGCACGGCGGGATCGGGGGCCGTCGAGGCGGTCACATCCGCGGCCGATGCGCTCGCGGTCAAGGTCCTGATCGACGTCACCAACCCGATCGACGCCTCCGGCGACGCGCCGACCCTATTCACGGGGATCGACGACAGCCTCGGCGAGCGAGTGCAGGCCGCGGTCCCCTCGGCGCGGGTGGTGAAGGCTCTGAACACGATCAACGCCGACGTGATGACGCATCCCGGGATCGTTCCCGGCGAGCACGTCTGCTTCGTCTGCGGCGACGACGAGGACGCCAAGCGGACCGCCGTCGAGCTGCTCGGCGAGTTCGGCTGGCCCCCGGAGCGGGTGATCGACTGCGGCGATCTCACCGGCGCCCGGGCGACCGAGGCCTACCTCCTGATCTGGCTGAAGATGTGGGGAGCGATCGGCTCGGCGCGCTGGAACATCGCGATCGAGCGCGGGACCGACTAGGAACCGAGACGAGGGATCTCTCACCGAGTCGGCGCAGGTGTAGGGTCCATCGCCGTGAGTCCACGAGTCCTCATTCTCGGCGCCGGCTTCGGCGGTCTCGAGGTGGCGACGGTTCTCTCCGAGGAGTTCGGCGAGGACATCGAGATCACGCTCATCGACTCCAGCGACACGTTCGTCTTCGGGTTCGCAAAGCTGGACGTGCTGTTCGGCAAGAAGGAGCCTGAGGCGGTGAAGTTCCCCTACGCGGACGTCGCGAAGCCAGGCGTCCGCTACGTGCGGGAGACGATCGCCTCGATCGACCCCGAGCGGCTCGAGGTGACGACGGACGCCGGCAGGCATTCCGCCGACCACCTGGTCATCGCCCTCGGCGCGGACTACGACTTCGACGCCACACCCGGCCTCGCCGAGGTCGACAGCGAGTTCTACTCGGTGGCCGGAGCGGAGCGGCTCGCGAAGGTCCTGCCGGAGTTCGAAGGCGGTC
This sequence comes from Thermoleophilales bacterium, assembly GCA_020636895.1. Taxonomy (GTDB): domain Bacteria; phylum Actinomycetota; class Thermoleophilia; order Solirubrobacterales; family 70-9; genus RHKX01. Next base: position 346,443 of record JACJWZ010000002.1, read on the forward strand.
GCGCCCTGGTCGGCGTCTGCGGCGCACCCTTCAAGTGCCCGCCCGCGCCCAGCGAATGCGCGCTGATGCTGCACGATTACCTGGTCGAACGGGGCATCCGTGACCAGAGCTCGATCAGCGTCGCGATCCCGTTCGAGACGCCGGTCCCGCCCTCCCCCGGGACATCGGAGGCGTTGCTAGAGGCCTTCGCCGAGCGCGACATCGACTACGTGGGGGGCAGCCCGGTCGTCTCGCTCGACCCGGACCGGAGGGTCGCCGTCAACGGCGCCGGCCGCGAGCTCCCCTTCGACCTCTTCCTCGGCGTCCCCAAGCACCGGGCGCCCGACGTGGTGATCGAGACCGGCCTGACGGTCGACGGCTACATTTCGGTCAAGCCGTCGGATCTGAAGACGAGCGCCGCGAACGTCTGGGCGGTCGGCGACGTGACGACCGTCGGCGTCCCCAAGGCCGGGGTGTTCTCCGAGGGCGCCGGCCGAGTGGCGGCGAGGTCCATCGCGGCCGAGATCCGCGGCGAACCCGCCCCCGGTCCCTACGACGGGCTCGGCTCCTGCTACATCGAGTTCGGGTTCGGGAACGTCGCTCGGGTCGACGTCGACTTCCTCTCCGGCCCGAAGCCGACCGGAACCTTCCAGGCCCCGTCGGAGACGCTCGCGGCCGAGAAGGCCGAGTTCGGGTCCACCCGCGCGAGCCGCTGGTTCGGGCGTTAGGCCCGCTGACGCCCGGCTGAACGCTCAGCGCGAGCGGCGGGCGCGCGCGTCCTCGTCGAGGCCCTGCAGGACCTCGACGGTCGTCTCCCAGTCCATGCACTTGTCGGTGATCGACTGGCCGTAGACGAGGTCGTCGGAGATCGGCTGGTTGCCGGCAACGAGGAATGACTCGAGCATGACGCCGACGATCGCCTCGTTCCCCTCGGCGACCTGGCGGCCGATCTCCTGGGAGACGGGCGGCTGGTGCTCGTGATCCTTGCCGCTGTTGGCGTGGGAGGCATCGACGATGACCCGCTCGGGCAGGCCGACGTCCCGCAGGCGCCCCAGCGTGGTGGCGATCGACTCGGCGTCGTAGTTGGGCTCGGCGCCACCGCGGAGGATCACATGGCAGTCCTCGTTGCCGGTGGTGCGGAGGATCGCCGAGCCGCCGGTGACCTCGACGCCGGTGAAGGAGTGCGGCGCGGCGGCGGCGCGGACGGCGTCGACGGCGACCGCGACGTCACCGTCGGTCCGGTTCTTGAAGCCGATCGGCATCGACAGGCCGGAGGCGAGCTGGCGGTGGGTCTGACTCTCGGTCGTGCGAGCACCGATCGCCCCCCAGGAGACGGTGTCGGCGATGTACTGCGGGATGATCGGGTCGAGGAACTCGCAGCCGACGGGGAGGCCGAGCTCGAGCACGTCGAGCAGCAGCTCACGGGCCATGCGCATGCCGGTGTTGACGTCGCCGGAATCGTCGAGCGTTGGGTCGTTGATCAGGCCCTTCCAGCCGGTCGTCGTCCGGGGCTTCTCGAAGTAGACGCGCATGACCAGCAGCAGGTCCTCGAGCTCGGGGGCGAGCGCGGCGAGCCGCTGCGCGTAGTCGAGGGCGGCCGCGGGATCGTGGACCGAGCAGGGCCCGACGACGACCATCAGGCGGGGATCCTCGCGGTCGAGGATCGCCGTCACCTGCTCGCGGTGGGAGACGACCTGCTCGACGCGCTCGGCCGGAAGTGGGTGCTCGTGCATGAGCAGCGCCGGGGTCGCGAGCGGCGTGATGCGCTCGATCCTGCGGTCGTGAAGGGTCTGCTCCGCGTTCGGGATTCCTACTTCCATGGCCCCAATGATGATGAAACGGCCCCGCCGACGGCCCACCGGTGGGCGAGGTGGGCGCTGGGGATGCAGCCGGGCGAGGCCCCGCGGCTTCGCGGTCAGTCGAGCCCGTGCGGGTTCAGGTGCTCCTCCGCCAGCCGCTTCAACCCGGCGCGGTCGATCTTGCCGGTCGGGTTGAGGGGCATCTCGTCCAAGAAGACGACCTCCTCGGGAGCCTTGTAGCCGACGCGCTCGCGCGCGAAGAGGACGAGGTCGGCGCGGTGGGGGCGCTCGGCCCCCTCCTCCAGCGTCACGTAGGCGCGCACGTTCTCGCCGTGGACGACATCGTGGACGCCGACGACGCCGGCGAGCGCTATCGCGGGATGCTCAAGCAGCGCCCCCTCCACCTCGAGCGGGCTGATGTTGGAGCCGTCGTGAACGATCACCTGCTTCTTGCGGCCGAAGAACCACAGGTATCCGTCGGCGTCGGTGCGGGCGAGGTCGCCGGAGTCGAGCCAATCCTCGCGGAGGATCTCGGCGGTCGCCTCGTCGGCCTCCCAGTAGCCGGCCATGCGGCTGCGCGTCCGGATCCAGATCCTCCCCACCGACTCGTCGCCGAGCGTGCCTCCGTCCTCGCCGCGGATCTCGATGTCGAAGCCTGCGATCGGCGGTCCGATCGAACCCTGCTTGATGACCCCGGAGGGGGGATTGAGCGTCGCGATACCGACCTCGGTCATGCCGTACCCCTCGTCGATCGGGAAGCCGGCGCGCGCGGCGAACTCGCGCAGCAGCTCGGTGGAGACCGCGTCGGATCCGGAGCGGCACACCCGCAGGCTGGAGAGGTCGGAGGGATCGAGGTCGTGATCGTGGATCAGCGCGGAAAGCGCCGCCGGGATCATCGCCAGGACCGTCGGCCGGTGCTCGCGCAGGAGCGGCAGCAGCTCGTGGCTGTCGAAGGTGCGGGCGACGACCACGCGGCCACCGACGGAGAACGTGCTCAACGCCCACAGGAACGAGCCGATGTGCGACATCGAGGAGCCGGGAAGGAAGATGTCCTCGGAGGTGAGGCCGAAGGCGGCGGCGGCGCTGGCGATCATCCAGCGAAGCGAGCCGTGCGTGTGGGTGACCCCCTTCGCCGGACCGGTGCTGCCGGAGGTGAAAAAGATCGCGGCGGGCTCCCCTTCGTCGGCCGCCCCGAACGCCTCCGGCGGGCTCCCCTGCTCGATCAGGGCCTCGAGCCGCGGCGAGCCCACCTCATCGTCGCCGCCGTAGACGAAGCGCTCCCGCAGCCCGGGAACGAGCGCGCTGGCGCCGAGGTCCTCGCCGCGCTCGGCGTGGGCGACGATCCCGCAGGCGCCGCTCACCTCGAGGGCGTGGTCGATCTCGCGGTGGGTGTAGCGATAGTTGAGCGGAACGGCGACGACGCGCGCGCGGAAGCAGGCGAGGTAGTGGATGAGGAGCGCGATCCTGTTCGGCATCAGGGAGGCGAGCCGCTCACCCGGCTCGAAACGCTCCGCGTAGGCGCCGGCGAGGCGGGAGGCGCTCGCGTCGAGCTCGGCCCACGTGAGCTCGTTCTCTGCGGAGACGACTGCCGTTGCGTCGGGATCGGCGGCGATGCCGCGGCGCAGCAGGTCCGCAAGCGGCGGCGCGGGCGCGGAAAGCGAGTCGCCGGAGTGGCTCACCGCGAAGCCTCCCGCGCCTCGGCGGGGTCGCGCGGGGCGGCCATCACGGCGAGCTCGGTCGTCCCCATCTGCAGGTTCATGCCGCCGTCGGGGTGGACGATCGCCTCGCGGTAGACCTCGCGGTCGAGGATCACCGAGGCGTTCTCCTCGCCGGCGTCGATGCGGACGAAGATCGACTCGCCCTCGTCGGGCTCGCCGCCGCTGGTCGAGTAGCCGGCCTGCAACGTGCCGGCGAAGGTGGCGACGAGGTGCGGGCTCTCCCCGGCGTCCATCACGTGCACCTCGACCCTCTGGCCGACAAGCGTGAGCAGCGCGGCGAGCGCCTCGTCGAAGGTCACCTCCGCCGCCTCCCTGCGATCACGCTCATCGCCGCTGATTGTGTCACCAGCGCCCGGGCCGGCGAACGCGGGCGCGTAAGCTCGCTGCATGAGCGGAAACGAGGAAGACGACCAGCTGTTCGGACCGGAGCATGTGCGCGTCTACCGGGAGACCGACGGCGAACACGGCTACCACTGGCGGGGCACGACGATCCTGCTGCTGACCACGAAGGGGCGCAAGTCCGGGGAGATGCGGACGACGCCGCTGATCCACGTGACCGACGACGGCCGCTGGGTTGTGATCGCCTCCAAGGGCGGCTGGCCGCACGACCCGATCTGGTTCAAGAACCTGATCGCGAACCCCGACGACATCGAGATCCAGGTCAAGGACGAGGTGATCCCGGTGAGCGCCGAGGTCGTCGATGCCGAGGAGCGCGACCGCCTCTGGAGCGCGATGACGGAGTCGTGGCCCGACTACGACTCCTACGCCGAGCGCACCGACCGCGAGATCCCGGTCGTCGCGTTCAGCCGGCGCTAGACGAGCCGCGCGTCCGTAGCCTCCGCCCGGTGACGAACGGGCGCATCATCGATCGCGCGATTCGGGGGCGAGCCCGGCGAGTGGCGCTGGCGGCGGCGTTGGCGCTCGCGGGCGCCGCCACGTCCGCATCCTCCGCGGCAGCGATCCCCTGGGACGCTCCCGGCGCGATCCCGCCTGAGCAGACACCCTCGCCCACGCTCCCCGACCCCGACTGCCTGCAGAGCTACGCCGACGACGCACCGGCGGGCGGTCCGCGGCTGCGGTTCGGCGTCGGTCCGCGACTCGCGGGCGAGGCGGGCACATCCCAGGTGACCCAGTCCGTCCCCGAGAACAAGCGCCTGCGCGACGAGGCGCTGCTGCGTCTGCAGGGAAAGCGGCACCTGAGCGTGCGGCTCAACCGGCTCTTCCAAGCCGACGGTGCGCCCGGCATCCGGGAGTTCAAGCGGATGGCGAAGCACTACTCGTCGCTCGGGATCGACGTGACGCTGCAGGTCCGTTACCACCCGGCGCCAGAGCAAGACGGCGACATCGGGGCGTGGCTGGACTACGTGCGCAAGGTGGTTCGCGCCTTCGGCCCGATCGAGCACGTCACCGCGCTTCAGATCACCAACGAGGCGGACCTGACGCTCTCCCCGAACACCTCCGACGGCGCCTACGCCGGCGCGGTCGAGGCGCTCGCGCGGGGAGTCCCCGCCGCCGCCCGCGAGGCGAAGCGGCGCGGCTACGAGCAGCTCACGGTCGGCTTCAACTTCGCCTACGGGAACGGCATCTTCGGTGACGACGCCGCGTTCTGGCGGGCCGTCGGCGCCGCGGGCGGCGAGCGCCTGCGGAAGGCCACCGATTGGGTGGGCATCGACTCCTACCCCGGCACCTTCGTTCCCTCGGCCTTCGCCGACCCGGCCGACGCGCTGCTCGAGCAGGTCGCGCAGATGCGCGAGTGCCTGATGCCGCTCGCCGGGTTCGGCGCGAGGATGCCGATCCACGTCGACGAGCTCGGCTACCCGACGGGTCCCGGCCGCACCGAGCAGGAGCAGACGCGGGCGCTGAAGGGGTTCATGGGGGCGCTGAGCAGGTACCGCGGCACCTACGGCATCGAGGAGGCGATCTGGTTCGGCCTCCGCGACAACAACAGCGCCGGGCCGAACTTCCAGTCGTTCTTCGGGCTGCTGCACGACGACTACTCGCCCAAGCCCGCGTTCGGGGCCTACCGCAAGCTGATCCGCAAGCGCGGCGCCTGAGGCGCGGCGGGCTCCCGGGCTCAGACGTCCGGGTACTGCATCCGCTCCCGGAAGTGGGGCAGGTCGTCGTCGGGGACCGGCCACCACGCCGAGGCGTAGTCGGTGAACTGATGCAGGCCCGGACGGACGCCGGGATCGCCGTCGAAGGTGCCGGCGCGGACGGCGAGCAGATCGGGGTTGTCCGGGTTCGTCGTGAAGAGGTGACCCCCGCATTTCGAGCAGAAGCTCTTGTTCCAGCCGTCGCCGCCGGGGACGTAGGTGGTGACGAGCTCCTCGCCGGCGGTGATCGAGAACGATCCGGGCACGGTCAGCGTGGTCGCCGAGAACGCGGTCCCGGTACGGCGCTGGCAGCGCTTGCAGTAGCAGAGGCCCATGCCGAGCAGCGGCTCGGAGACCTCGTAGGTGACACCGCCGCAGGAGCAGCGGCCGGTCAGTGGGAGGGTCGGCTCATCGGGCATCGGGCGCTTCCTCTCGCTCGGGTGAAGTGACGTTAGAAGCCTCTCATTCTCACCTTCGCCCGGTCTTCTGAGCGACACCCACCCTTGCTCTGAAAGGTCGCCAACCGGCGACCGCCGATCGAAGGAGAAGACCAAGATGCAAGACCGATCGACATTGAGCCGCGTAGGCGTCGCGGCCTTGGCGGCGACGGGGGTCATCCACCTCGTTCTCGCTCCCGAGTACCTCGGGGAGAAGGCCTACGTCGGCGGCCTCTTCATCGCCGGAGGCATCGCCTGTCTGCTGCTCGCCGCGGCGATCATCCGGCGCGGTGAGGCCCCGGAGTGGACGGCGGCCGCGCTGGTCGCGGCGGGGATGGGGGTCGGGTTCGTGCTCTCGCGGACCACTGGCCTCCCCGGCTACAAGGAAGGCGAGTGGGAGCTCTCGGGTCTGCTGTCGCTCCTGCTCGAGGGCACCGTCGTGGTCGCCGCAGCTCGCGCCGTCTTCGACCGAGGTCCAGCCCTCGCTCAACCGGCCCAGTAGCCGGGCAGCTCGAACGAGACTCTGCCGCCACCCTCCTCGCCGCCGGCCTCGGCCCAGATCCTGCCGCCGTGGGCCTCGACGATGGAGCGGGCGATCGTCAGACCGAGACCGCTGCCGCTCCCACCCTGGGAGCGGCTGCTCTCGGTCCGATAGAAGCGGTCGAAGAGCCGCGTCGCCTCGGCGGCGGAGAAACCGGGACCGTCGTCGGTGATGTCGAAGCGGACGACGTCGCCCTGCCCGGTCGCTTCCACCGAGATCAAGCCGTCCACCTCCGTGTGGGCGACCGCGTTGCGCAGCAGGTTCCGGAATACCTGAGCGAGACGATCCGGGTCGGCCTCGACGGTGCCGCCCAAGTCGGCGATCTCGTACCGACGCCTGCCCATCAGCGGTGCGTCGCGGCGCAGGTCGGAGAGGAGATCGGAGACGTCGACGCGGTCGTGCCGCAGGGCTCCCTCCGAGTCCTGCGAGGCGATCGTCAGCATCTCCGCGACGAGCCGCTCCATCCTCTTCAGCTCCCGGCGGACGACATCGAGGCGTTCCTTCTCCTCGGGATCCGCATCACGCCGGAGCAGGTCGAGCTCGCCCTGGGCAATCGTGACCGGGGTGCGGAGCTCATGGGAGGCGTCCGCGACGAACTCCCGCTCGCGGTCGAAGGCCGCCTGAAGCCGGTCGAGCATGCGGTTGAGCGAGACCGTGAGGCTCCGGATCTCCGCTGACCCGCCCTCCTCGGCCAGGCGGCGATCGAGCCCGCTGGCCTCGATGTCGCTCGCGAAGGTGGCGATCCGGCTGAGCGGACGCGCGACCAGCGTCGCGATCCAGAGCGCCGCCAGCACGAGGAGCGCACCGGCGGCGATCCCGACGACGAGCAGCGTGTCCCGCAGGCTTCCCTGAGCGTCACCGATCGGGGCCAGCGACTGCGCGACGCGGAAGGTCCCGAGCGGAGCCTCGGAAGGGCCGATCTGCTCGCTGAGCACGCGGAGGCGACCGCCGTCCGGTGCATCGATGGTCGCGTAGCCGAATGGAGCGTCGAGCATCCCGCCCGCCGCGTCGTCGCCGTCCGGCGACTCGCCCCCCTCCGTCTCCTGCGCCTCATGCTCCCCATCGATCGCGTCGGGCTCGTTGGTCACCACGTCGTCGCGCCCACCGCCCACCTGAACGACGAAGATCCTCGAATCGCCGTGATAGCCCTGGCCGGATATGAACGAGCGGGCGCGACGCTCGAGCTGCCGCTCCGTCCGGGCGCTCGCCGCGGGAGATGCGGCGAACTCGACCGCGTCGGAGCGCAGCTGGTCGTCGATCTCGCCCTTCAGATCGGCGCCTGTGCGCTCGTGCAGGGCGTAGAAGCTCCCGCCGAGGACGACGGCGGCAGCCAGGACGATCGCGAGGACCAGCCGGGCCCTCATACCCGAGGGGACGAAGGACCTAGACACGTGGTCCCACAAGGCGGATGCCGGCAGCGCGGACCGTCTCGATCGGAGCCGGCTCACCGTCGACCTCGAGCTTCCGCCGCAGGTAGTTCACGTAGACGCTGAGGACGTTCGTGCCCGGATCGAAGTCGTATCCCCAAACCGCGCTGAGGATCTGCTCGCGCGAGAGCACCTGGTTGGGATGCCGCATGAGGTAGACGAGCAACTCGAACTCGCGCGTCGTCAGCCGGATCTCCTCGCCACGCCTTCTCACCTCCCGGGTTCGCAGGTCGAGCTCCAGATCACCGACGACCAGTCGCGTCGGATCCCTCTGGGCGGGGCGACGGAGCTGCGCACGGACCCGGGCGAGCAGCTCGTCGAGATCGAACGGCTTGGCGATGTAGTCGTCCGCGCCGCGGTCGAGCCCCTCGACGACGTCCTGCTTCTGCCCGAGGGCGGTGATCACGATCACCGGAAGCTCCGGCCGCTCGCGACGCACAGTCTCGAGGATCTCCAGCCCGCTTCGGCGCGGCAGCATCAGATCCAGCAGCAGCAGGTCGAAGTCGCCGCCGAGGGCGAGGGCCTCCGCCTCGGCCCCGTCGGCCGAGCAGGTCGTCGCGAACCCCTCCGACTCGAGGGCGCGAGAGAGGAAATCGGCGATGCCTCGCTCGTCTTCGGCGATCAGGATGCGCATGAGGACTCGATCGTAGGCGCGTCAGGACCTGACCTCTCGGATTCTCAGAGACCTCTAACGAAGTCCTTAGCTCCTCATAGGCTGGACGCGGGACCCTCGCAGCATGAGATCCGTCCCGCCTCCCCCTCCCCCGACACGGCGACGCCGTCCACCGGTCAAGCGGCTTGCGCTCTCGACGACGATCATGCGCACCGCAGCGATCAGCGCCGTGGTCATCGCGCTCATCTTCAGCGGGTTGACCCTGCAGATGGCGCGCGGCGGCGACCCCGTGATCGGGTCGGGCGGGACGGCCAAGGCCGAGACCACGAAGACCACGGCCCAGGTCGACCCCACGGCCGGCTACTCCGATGACGAGGACGACGGCGCCGTGGTCACTCAGCCGGTCACGCCCACGCCTCAGCCCGTGACGCCCGCGCCCGCGCCGGTCGCACCCACACCTGCGCCGGTCCAGACCAGCACCTCCTGAGATGCGGAACGAGGCGGAACGCAGCTTCGATCTGCTCGGGTCACGGGTCAGGATCCTGATCGGGGCGCCGACGCATGCAGCGGCGAAGCCCCCGGAGCTGATGGCGCTTGAAGTTGAGGCGTTGATGCGCGGCTTCCACCGCGAGCTCTCCCGCTTCGAGCCCGGCAGCGCGCTCTCCCGGATGAACGCGAGCCCCGATCGCGATGTCGTCACCGGCCCGCTCGTGGCCGGGCTGGTGCTCGAGGCGCAGCGGGCGGCCACCGCCAGCGGCGGACTGGTGGACTCGGCGGTGATCGATCAGCTCGAGCGCGTCGGATACGAGAGCTCGCTCGTCGGGGCGAAGCCCGCCGATCTCCAATGCGCGCTCGCCGTCGCCCCCGAGCGGAGGCCGGCGAGGGCGGCATCGCCTGGGCACTGGGATGACGTCGACGCGGACCCCACTCAGGGTCGCGTGAGCCGCCCACCGGGGATGAGGATCGACAGCGGCGGCATCGGCAAGGGGTTGATCGCGGATCTGACGGCGAGGCGCCTTCGCGACTACACGTCGTTCGCCGTTGACTGCGGGGGTGACCTGCACATCGGCGGCCGCTCGGCGCAGGCGCGGAGCGTCGAGATCGTCCACCCTTTCGACGACGACGCGGCCCTGTTCTTCGATGTGGTCGCGGGGGGAGTCGCCACCAGCGGGCTTCGGACCCGGATCTGGCGATCGGGCGACTCCTACTTCCACCACCTGATCGACCCCTCCACGGGTCTCCCGGCATGGACCGGGATAGTGCAGGCAACCGCGTTCGCGCCGACCGCCACGCGAGCCGAGGTCCTCGCGAAGACGGCCCTCCTGTCCGGGCCTCGCATGGCGCGCCGCGTGCTCGCCCCCGGCGGAGGAGCCTTGGTGCTCGACTCCGGTGAGGTCGAGCTCATCGGCGACATGGCGACCAGCGCGCCCGTCCTGGAGGGAGCGGCATGATCGCGGCCACGGTCGATCCGACCTCGCACCTCTTCTGGCTCGCGAGCCGCTCGCTGGGGATCGTCGCGCTGCTGCTGACATCCGCCTCGGTCGGCTTCGGCCTCGCGCTCTCGACGCGGATCTCGAAACGCCCCGGCATGGCGGCCCGGTTCAAGGTGCTGCACGAAGCGGTGGCGCTGGTCTCGCTGGGAGCGATCGCCGGACACGGCCTGCTCCTGCTCGGGGACAGCTTCCTGCACCCGACGGTGGCGGAGATCACCGTCCCCTTCGCGATGCACGTGAACCCGATCTGGACGGGGCTCGGCGTCATCGCGGGATGGCTGGCGCTCGCCTTCTCCCTCAGCTTCTACGTCCGCAAGTGGATCGGGGTAGCGCTCTGGCGGAAGCTCCACAGGTGGACGGCGCTCGTGTTCGTCCTCGGATTCGCCCACGCCATCGGCTCGGGATCGGACACGCGCTCGACCTGGCTGATCGCGATGCTGGCACTCGCCGCGGCTCCGGCAGCGCTTCTCGGCAGCCTGCGGCTGGCGGGGCTCGGAACCACGACGCGACCCACCCGGGCCCGCACCGCGCCGCCGGTCGCCTGACGGCGATCGCGCCCGCGTGGGGCACCGGGCAACGCTCGGGGGCGACGGAGCCCCGCCCCTGATCCGCCGTTCGGCCGCCGCCATGCGGCCACCGTCGCGGCCCGGCACGGGTCGCGACCCCGCTTCCCCGCGTAGGCTGGCGCTCGATGGACCTCCCCCTCGCCTCCATATGGAGCACCTACACCGAGCACGTCGTCGAGCAGGGCAACCAGCCGATCCTGTTCATGCTCGTCGCCTTCGGAACGACGTTCGGCATCACCAGGTTCATCACCCACTCGATCCGCACCGACCGCTTCTCCTGGCTCGGCAACGTCGAGGCCGGTGACACCCACATCCACCACCTCGTCTGGGGGATCACGCTGCTGCTGGTCTCGGGGCTCGTCGGGATCGCACTGCAGCCGCCACTCGAGGTGACCGCGATCATCTTCGGGATCGGAGCGGCCCTGACCCTCGACGAGTTCGCGCTCTGGCTCCACCTCGAGGACGTCTACTGGTCCGAGCAGGGGCGGCAGTCGATCGACGCCGTGATCGTCTTCTCGATCGTCAGCGGCTTCATGGCGATCGGCGCCTACCCGCTCGGGATCGGCAGCAGCCAGGACAGCGGCAGCGGCGTCGAGGCAATCGTCTCGGTCTCGATCACGGTCGCGATCGGACTCGTCCTGGCCTACATCTGCTTCCGCAAGGGGAAGCTCATCTGGGGCGTCATCGGCATCTACTTCCAGCTCATCGGCCTCATCGGGGCGATGCGGCTCGCCAAGCCGGAGTCCGCGTGGGCGAGGAAGCACTACGACGAGAAGAAGATGGCCCGCTCGCGCAAGCGCTATGCGAGGGAGACGATCGCCCATCCGCCGGCGCCGGACCTGACGGCGCCGAAGCCCGCGGATACAGGTACGGCGAACGGGGTGACAACCGCTGCGGCGGATGAGACCTCGGCGACCTCGGCCGAGAAGACCTGAGGCCTCACGGCGGCCGCTCGAGGTCTGCGCGTGAGGCCGCCACCGGCTGAGAGCTTCGTGGAACGCATTATCTTGCGATGGCGGTGGGCTCCTCGATACCGATCCGGCTCCTGACCGCGACCCTCGTGAGCTTGGCCGTAGCCTGCGGGCTCGCCGCGTCGCCCGCGACGGCATACGAGCCCTGCCCGACCGATCCCGTGCAGCCCTGGATGGGGGCCTCGGAGGGAGCGGCCGTCTCGATCCCGTCGCTGAACCAGCCGAACGGGATCACCGCCTACACCGGAACCGTCTTCCGGCCCGCCGACGCGGTGGCCTACCCGGGCAAGCGCCCGCTGGTCGTCCTCCAGCACGGGCTCGGCGGCTCCCAGTGCGGCCTGCACTGGGCGGCGCGGATGCTCGCGGGGCACGGCTACACGTCGATGGTCTGGACGTCGCCGACCGAGGCGACGACGCTGGGCTCCTTCTCCGATGCGCTGGATGCGATGCGCTCGGCACTTGCGTTCGCACGTTCACCCGCGAACCCCTACGCGGATGCGACCGACACCTCGCGGATCACCCTCGCCGGTCACTCGCTCGGGTCGATCACCAGCAGCCTCGTGCAGGGCGTGGGAGAGCCCGGCGTCGTCGCGATCGTCGCGCTCGACACGCTTCGCCGCTACGTGAACGGTGACCCCGGCGGCGCCCAGGACGAGTGCGTGAATCCGCCGGGCGCGGAGGTAACGCCCACAGTCCCGGCGCTCAGCTTCGCAATGGATCTGCCGTGCGAGGCGAACCCGACCTACGCGCCCGACGACCTCAAGCTCACAGGCTTCTCGTGGTGGCGCGCGGCGGGGATCCCAGCGATGCAGCTCGTGCTCCGCGGCTTCGACCACATCGACTTCTCGCGGGGCGGGACCGATGCCCAACATCAGCTTCTCGCCCACTACTGGCTCCTCTGGAGCAGGCTCTGGGTCGACGGCGACGCCTCCGCGCGCGCCGAGCTGCTGGCCCCCGAGGTCGACGAGACGCCGACGCGCGACCTCCTCAGCGAGCGGTTCCGCTCCGCCGCCTACCTGCCGCCCGACGCCGACACGACCGACCTCGCCGCATTCCTCACGGACACGACCCCGCCGGACACGAAGCGGGTGGGCGACGGGCCGGGCAAGCGGGTCCAGCGCCACGACCTCATGAAGTTCCGCTTCACGAGCAGCGAGCCCGCGACGTTCGAGTGCCGCCTCGACAAGCGCGAGTGGAAGCCGTGCAGCTCGCCGCGGAAGCTGCGGGCCAAGGGCATCGGCAAGCACACGTTTCGGGTCCGCGCGACCGACGATGCCGGCAACCGCGAGGCGAAGCCGCTGAAGTTCAAGTACCGCGTCGTCCGCTGAACGCCACCCCGGCCGAACCGGTGGGCGTCTAGGGTGAGCCGATGAGCGAGACCGAGGCGCTCGAGGGGCTACGCCGCAGCGAGGAGAAGCTTCGCGCATACGGTGCCGAGCACGGCCTCGTCCTCCGCGAGGAGTCGCCGTGGCCGGGCTACGTCCCTGCCGCCCAGCAGCCCGGGCCGGTCAAGCACGCGGTCTGGTCGCTCGCCGGGGTGCTCCCGGGCGGTGCGATCGGGCGGCTCCGCCACCAGGCCATCTTCGGCAGCACCTTCGGGATGGACGTCGCGGGCCAGCACACGCTGATGATCTGCCGGATCCCCGAGTCGGTCGGCTACGTCCCGTACCTCGGCTGCCGGCCGGACACGATCGGCGGTGCGATGTACGCATGGGACAACGACAACCGCCCGAAGCAATCGCAGGTGTTCGAGAGCGTCGAGCTCGAGCGGCGCTACAAGGTCGAGGTCGCCGCCGGCCAGGCGCAGAACTGGATCTACCAGCTCTTCACCCCCACCTTCATCGACTGGCTCGCGCACTCGACGCCCGTCGACTTCGGCTTCAAGCTCGACCTCGGGGTCTTCCACTGCGAGACGCCGAACTGGCGCGGACAGGAGGGATCGACGAGCGGCGAGGTCGAGCCGGCCCTACTCGACGTCCTGCTCGAGAACGGCTCCCGGGTCGCGTCGCGGATCCGTGACGAGGTGCTCGAGGAGGCGCAGCTGATCGGGGAGCCCGGGGTCGTCGACAGCGCCGAGGCGTACGCGAAGTTCGCGACGGCGCCGAAGCACGGACGGATCATCAAGTCGATCCTGTGGCTGGCTCGGGTCGGCGCCGAGGACGACGGCACCGCCAAGTACGCCACCGAGCGCGGCATGGAGCCGGAGTCGCCGGCGCAGTTCCACGCACGCCACATCGGGCTGGCGATGCCGGGAGCGGCGACCGCGGTGGCGACCGGGCCGCTGCCGCAGGGCGGACGCGAGGGCAGCGTCGCTTGGCTGCAGTTCTCGAGCATCGTCGACATGGAGCAGGAGTACGTCGCGGTCGCTGTCGGTACCGATGCGCGGCTGCCCTCGGTCTGGATCGATCCCGAGGACGTCGGCGCTCCGGGCATCGGGGCGGAGTTGCCCGCCGCCGCCGAGGCGGCGATGACGGCGGGCTACGGACTGGCGACGGCCCATCGCTCCGCCTGCGTCTACATGCGCACCGAGGGGACCACCCCCGGCTCCGAGATCGACCGCTTCGCCGGTGAGGCTCAGCGGATCATCGCGCTGCTGGAAGGCTCCCCTCAGTCCCCTTGACCGAGCCGACGACCGCGAGCAGGGTGTCCGCCAGCAACGGGTAGACGTCGGCCGCGTCGAGGCCGCGCTCGCGCCACTCGTCGAGCGCGCGCTCGCCGAAGTCGAGGTAGGCGCGCAACGCGCCGGTGGCCGCCGGTCCCGGCTCCTCGGTCCCGAGGTGGTTGAGCGCCACCGCCCGCACGATCACCGCGCGGTACTCCTCGCCGAGCGCCGTCACCTCGGGGTCGCCGAGCATGCGGCCGTGCCGGTGCACCAGCCAGACCCGAGAGGGCTCGAGCGCGTGCTCGAAGAAGCGGGCGAAGTTCTGGATCAGGCGCTCCTCCAGCGGCACGTCGGAGTCGGTGAGCCAGTCGTGGGTCAGCTCCTCCCCCGCGTAGCCGACGACGGCGAGAAGCAGGTCGGGGCGACCGCGCGGGAAGTAGTGGTAGATGAGGTTGCGCGTGACCCCGGCGCGCTCCGCCACCGCGTCGAGGGTCAGGGCCTGGAAGCCACCGGCGGCGGCGACGTCGACGGCCGCCTCGGTGAGCTGCGAGCGGCGCTCCTGCGAGGTCATCCGGCGGGCGGAGGGGGCGGCGCGGTCGCTCACGGCCGCCATCCTAGCGTTTACCGGTTGTCAATTTGACAATTCGTAAACAGACCGGTTAGTTTCCGTGCCGTCCACCCCTGAGGAGAGAGAAGGTCCTTCGAGTGAGTTCCCTGCCCGCGCGGCTCTGCGCCGCCTTCGCCTTCGTCATCGCCGCCGCGCTCGCCGCCGCGGCCACCGCCGGCGCCGAGCCGATCGTCAGCGGAGGCGCCACGTCCCTGCCGCAGTACTCGGGCGCCGCCGCGACCGCGAACCCGATTCCGAACCCGACGAAGCCGGAGCACAACCCCTTCATGGCGAAGGACCCGAACTCGAACATCCACAACGACTCCTGGATGACGGACTCCTACAACCGCCCCGGCCCGCTTGGAGACAACCCGACTGTGAGCTCCTACGGCTACCCGTCGTCGCTGTGCGGCTCTCTCGCCTTCGACTCGAAGGGGCGCATCATCACCGTCTGCCCGTCCATCCCGTTCGCCCCGCAGGCGCGGATCATCGACCCCGACACGCTGGCGCCGATCTCCACCTTCGACCTGCCGACGGCGACGAACCCGCCCGGCACGAAGGAGTTCCAGAACTTCGCCGGCGGCGGCTACTTCTTCCTCGATGACGAGGACCGGATCTGGGTCGCGACGCGGACCGATCACATCTACGTCCTCGGCCAGGGCGCCGACGGCAACACGCTGACCCTCGAGAAGGACTACGACCTGACCTCGGCGCTCGACGCCTCGACCGAGCGGATCACCTCGGCGCTGCCCGACTACGACGGCCTGATCTGGTTCGTCTCGAAGGCGAACGGCAAGGTCGGCACGCTCGATCCGAAGACCGGAGACATCAAGTACGTGCAGCTGGACGAGGAGATCGAGAACTCCTTCTCGGTCGCCTCCGACGGCGTCTACATCGTCAGCGACAAGCGCATGTACCGCTTCAAAGCCAACAAGAAGAACAAGCCGCGGATCGTCTGGCAGAAGGGCTATCCGAACTCCGGGATCGTCAAGCCGAGCCAGGTCGACGCCGGCTCCGGCACCACCCCGACGATCATGGAGGACGGCTACTCCGCGATCACCGACAACGCCGACCCGATGAACATCGTCGTCTACAGGAACAAGAAGAACCTGAAGAAGGGCGAGAAGCGGATCGTCTGCAAGGTGCCGGTCTTCAACAAGGGCACGAGCGCCACCGAGAACTCGCTGATCGGCACCAAGCGTTCGCTGATCGTCGAGAACAACTACGGCTACCAGGACCCGTTCGGGCCCGACGCCGGCGCCCTGACCGAGGCCGGCTTCGCCCGCGTCGACGTCAAGAAGAACGGCAAGGGCTGCAAGAAGAAGTGGACCAACACCGAGGTCCGCTCGCCGACGGTCGTGCCGAAGCTCTCGACCAAGACGGGTCTGATCTACACGTACTCCCGCCCCGAGGACCCGCTCGGCGACCAGGGCTACTTCTTCACCGCGATCGACTACCGGACCGGCAAGACCGCGTGGATGAAGTACACGGGCTCGGGCCTCACCTACAACAACAACTACGCGGGTCTCGCGCTCGGGCCGAACGGCGACGCCTACCTCGGCGTGATCGGCGGCCTCCTCCGGCTCAGCGACGGCTGAGCCGGAGCCCGGGCGGCGGCTGCGCCGCTCAAGGCCGAACAAGCCCGCGGCCCGGGACGTGTCACCCGGAAGTGGACTTCTTCACGGTTTCTCGGTGACAGGCCCAGGAGCCGCTGGAGACCGCGGCGCCGCCGGGTGCCAGCGCGGACCTGTCACCCAGGAACGGAGTTCTTTTCTGTTTCTCGGTGACAGGTCCGGCGTGGGCGGATCGCGTTGAGCGCAGGCGCGCAGCTGGGGCGATGCGATGAGCGGCCGCCGCTGCGTCCCTATCCCTGGGTGGAGACGGTCCTGGGCATCGAAACCCGGCCTTGCGGCCTGAGCCAACCGTCCGGAAGGTTGTCAGCCGCCCGGCTCGGCCGCCTCGCGCTCCTGCTCGCGCAGCTCGATCCGGCGGATCTTCCCGGTGAGGGTCTTGGGGAGCTCGGTGACGAACTCGACCTTGCGGGGGTAGGCGTAGGCGCTGAGGCGCTCGCGGACGAACTTCCTGATGTCGGCGGCGAGCTCGTCGGAGCCCTCGTAGCCCTCGGCGAGGACGATGAACGCCTTGACGACGTTGCCCTTGACGTCGTCGGGTGAGGCGACGGCGGCGGCCTCCGCGACGGCCTCGTGCTCGAGGCACGCCGACTCGACCTCGAAGGGCCCGATCCGGTAGCCGGCGGCGATGATCACGTCGTCGGCCCGGCCGGCGTACCAGACGTAGCCGTCCTCGTCCTGGGTCGCCGCGTCCTTGGAGTGGAACCACTCGCCGCCGAAGGTCTCCTCGCTAGCCTCCTCCATCCGCCAGTAGCCGAGCGGGTAGTGAGGGTTGGAGCGGGCGCGCAGGCAGATCTCGCCGCGCTCCCCCTGGGCGACGGGGTTCTCGTCCTCGTCGAGGATCTGCACGTCCCAGCCGGGCATCACGCGCCCCATGGATCCCTCGCGGACCTTCATGAACGGGAAGTTCGCGCAGAGCGGGTAGCTCTCGGTCAGCCCGTAGTAGTCGAGCACCGTGATGCCGTACTGCTCGCGGAACCACCGGATCGCCTCCGGGTTCAGCGGCTCACCGGCGCTGCAGACGACGCGGAACTTCTGCGGGTACTTCTCCCCCGCGCCCTCGATCGACATCATCGCCCGCATCGCGGTCGGCGTCGTGAAGACGTTGGTGACCTCGTGGCGGGAAAGGAAGTCGAGCTGCTTGGGCGGGTCGAAACCGCCCTCGCGCTGATAGACGCACTGGACCGCGCCGAGCCGCCACGGGCCGAGAAGCGGCGAGATCCCAGCGGCCCAGGCCCACTCGCCCATGCCGTGGAAGCGCTCCCCGTCCTGGATGTCGTGGCAGTAGACGAACTCCTCGTGGGCGAGGATGTAGCGATGGGCGTGGATGATGCCCTTCGCCTTCCCCGTGGTCCCGGAGGTGTAGTAGAGCTGTGCGGGGTCGTCGGCGGAGGTGTCCTCGCATATGTGGTCGGCTGCGGCCCCGGCGAGCAGGTCGGCGTCGAGGACGAGCACCTCGTCGACGAGCGAGGCGTCGAAGCGGTCGACGTTGGCGGCGTCGGTGACCAGCAGCTTCGCCTCGGAATCCTCGAGGCGGTGGCGGATCCCCTCGTCTCCGTAGAGCACCGACATCGAGAGCAGCAGCGCTCCGAGCTTCCACGTCCCGAAGAAGATCGCGGCCGTCTCAGGCGTCGGCGGGAGCACGACGGCGACGCGGTCGCCCCTGCCGACGCCGTGGTCGCGGAGCAGGTTGGCGGCGCGGTTCGCGAGCTCCTGGAGCTCGCCCCAGTTGAGATCGCGGCGCTCGCCGTCGAAGCGCTCCCAGATCATTGCCAGCTTGTCGGGGTCGTGCTTGTCGCAGACGTCGGCGGCGATGTTGTAGCGCTCAGGCACGTGCCACTCGTGCTCCTCGACCGCCTGCTCGTAGGACTCGGGAAGGGTCATCGGTTGTCTCCTCTCGCTCCGCGGGTCCAGATGCCCGCGCGGGGGAGTTTCCAACCTCGGGCGCTTCGTCGTCGTTACGAGCGCCGCAGCGGCATGGCACCGGCCCGGAGGCGGGCGCATCGGCCCAGGTCATAGACGCCGGTTCAGGCCCGCGGGCGCGAGCCGATACAAACCACCGTATGGAAGGAACGCGGAAGGAACGCGTCGTCCTCGAGACGCTCAACCACCGGATCGTCGGCGACCTCCACCTGCCCACGGAGGGCTACCTGAGCCGCTTCTCCGACTTCATCAACCGCCACGAGCTGCGGTTCGTGGCGCTGACCGACGCGACGGTGATCGAGCGGGTCCCCAACGGCGGCGCCCAGACCTCCGAGCACGCGTTCATCACGGTCGGCACCGACCACATCCACTTCGCCTACCCCGACGACGACAGCGGCGCGTAGGGCGCGAGCGGCCCGGGCGCCGGCGTCGAGGCGCCCCACGTCCGGGACTTGGCCACGCCCACGCCGGGCAGAACGGTGAGGAAGGGTCCCGCCGGGGGACCTGTCACCCGCAAGTGGACTTCTTCTCTGTCGCTCGGTGACAGGTCCACCGGGGCTCGGCGAACTCCGTGCCGGGGATGGTTCCTCCCACATCCGGGCGAAAGTCACCCCTGTTGCTGCCAGGGAGCGGGCGGCTGGGCCTGGAGCCGCCACGGTGAGCGCCCCCGGGCGTCGATCGCTACTTCGGCGGCATCCGGATCGCGCCGTCGAGCCGGATCGTCTCCCCGTTGAGCATCGGGTTGATCGCGATCGAGTGCACTAGCTCGGCGAACTCGGCGGGCCGGCCGAGGCGGCTCGGGAAAGGGATCGTCTTGCCGAGCGCCTCGCGGGCGGGCTCGGGGAGCGCGGCCAGAAGCGGCGTGTCGAAGAGGCCCGGCGCGATCGCCATGACGCGGATCCCGCGGCTCGAGAGGTCGCGAGCGGCGGGAAGCGTCATGCCGACGATCCCGCCCTTGGAGGCCGAGTAGGCGATCTGGCCGATCTGGCCGTCGAAGGCCGCGACCGATGCGGTCGAGACGAAGACGCCCCGCTCGCCGCCCTCGTCGGGCACGTTGTCGTTCATGCGGGTGGCGGCGAGGCGCATCAGGTTGAACGTGCCGATCAGGTTGACCTCGACCACGTTGCGGAAGAGATCGAGGGGGTGCGGTCCCTGCTTGCCGGTGACCCGCTGCGCCCAGCCGATCCCCGCGCAGGCGACGGCGATCCGCAGCCCGTGGGGTGCGGCGACGGTGTCGACGGCGACCAGGACCGCGTCCTCGTCGGTGACGTTGGTCGAGACGAACTCGGCCCGCTCGCCGAGCTCGGAGGCGAGCGCCTCGCCCTTCTCGGCGTTGAGGTCGGCGATGACGACGTGCGCGCCGGCCTCGTGCAGCCGCCGCACGGTCGCCTCGCCGAGGCCCGAGGCCCCGCCGCTGACGATCGCACCTGCTCCGGAGACGTCCATATCGGCGCGGGAGGCTATAGAGCGGGACGCCGCGCTGCGCTCGCTACGCGATCGGGTCGCCGGGCTGCGCGTCGCCGTCGGGGCGCAGGATGAGCACCCCTTCGTCGGCGTTCAGCGCCCCGAGCACCAGCACCTCCGAGCGCACCGGCCCGACCTGACGCGGCGGGAAGTTGACGACGGCGACGACCAGCGAGCCCTCGAGCTGCTCGCGCGTGTAGTTGGTGATCTGGGCCGACGACTTCTTCGTCCCGACGTCGTCGCCGAAGTCGATCGTCAGCTTCCAGGCGGGCTTTCGCGCCTCCGGGAAGTCCTCGACCGCGACGATGCGGCCGACGCGCATGTCGACGCCGAGGAAGTGGTCGAAATCGATCTCGGGCTTCGGCTCCATGGCCCCGAACGTACTAGGGTCGCCACGATGCGGTCGGCGACGAAGGGGAAGCGATGAGCGACGGGAACGGTTCGAAGGCGGTCCTGATCACGGGGTGCTCGACGGGCATCGGGCGGGAGACGGCTCGGCATCTCGCAGGCCTCGGCCCCTACACCGTCTATGCGACGGCGCGCAAGGTCGAGACGCTCGCGGATCTCGAGGCCGCCCGCTGCCGCACCCTCGCCCTCGACGTCTGCGACGAGGACTCGATGAGCGCGGCGGTCGCCGCCGTCGAGGAGGCGGAGGGAGCGGTCTGGGCGCTCGTCAACAACGCCGGCTACAGCCAGTCAGGCGCGGTCGAGTCGATCCCGCTCGAATCCGTCCGCCGGCAGTTCGAGACCAACGTCTTCGGGCTGCTGCGGATGTGCCAGCTCGTGCTCCCGAAGATGCGCGAGCGGCGCGACGGCCGGATCGTGAACATCGGCTCGATGGGCGGCAAGCTGACCTTCCCGGGGGGCGGCATCTACCACGCCACCAAGTACTCGCTGGAGGCGATCTCCGACGCCATGCGCTGGGAGCTCGCCGGCTTCGGAGTCGACGTCGTCCTGATCGAGCCCGGTCTGATCACGACCTCCTTCGGCGAGACGGCGCACTCCTCGGTCGAGGAGACCGAGGATGGTCCCTACTCCGAGTTCAACCGCCAGGTGGCGCAGACCACGGCCGAGGCATACGAGGGTCCGATGGCCAAGCTCGGCGGCGGCCCCGACGCCGTCGCGAAGAAGATCGCGACGGCGCTGGGCGCACAGCGGCCTCGTCCCCGCTACACCGTGACTCCATCGGCGAAGCTCGCGATCGGCCAGCGCAAGCTGCTCACAGATCGCATGTGGGACCGGGCGATGACAACCCAGTTCAAGCGCCCGCGCTGAGCCGAGCCGGCCGCCGACGACGCCGCCGAGCGCCTACGCCAGCGCGTCGAAGTACTGCCGCTCCGCCTCTCCGAGCTCGGTGCTCGGCGGCTCGTTGGAGAAGTACTCAGCGGCGATCCGGGCCCAGTCGGCGCCGGCGCGGAGATCGGCGAGGGTGATGAAGACGAGCCCCTCCTGCCGCCGCATGAGCAGCGAGGCAGCGGGCACCGTCTGCCGCTTCATGTTCGCGTAGTGGGGGCTGCGCGGTGAGCTGGTGCGCTCGATCAGGTCGCGGGCGTACTCGGGATCGAGCCGCCTGAAACCGCGCTCGAAGAGCCACTCCGCCCCACCCCGCACCTGCTCGAGCAGATCCTGGGGATCGAACTCGTCGGGATCCGGCAGGTAGCCGAGCTCGGAGAGGAGCTCGTGCACGCACCGCGCGTCCTGCTCGTCGATCGCCTGACCGAGCCGGCGCTCGAGCTCGAAGTGCGCGGCCGGGACCCGCCGCACCATCCCGAAGTCGAGGAACCCGACGCTCCCGTCCTCGAGCAGCAAGTAGTTGCCCGGGTGCGGGTCGCCGAGCACCATCAGCGTCCGGCTGCGGTCGAAGAAGAAGCGGAAGACGATCTCGCCGTAGCGGTCGCGGGTGGCCTCGTCGAGCTTCTTCACCTCCTCGAAGCGCTTCCCCTCGAGGTAAGTGGTGACGAGCACCCGCCGCGCCGAGAGCGCCGTGTGCACCGGCGGGACGACGGCGAACGGATGCCCGCGGAACGCGCGCTCCATCGCGCGGTGGTTCTGCGCCTCGAGCTCGTAGTCGAGCTCCTCGGTGATGCGCTCGCGGATCTCGCCGCCGACGGCCTTGACGTCGAGGCCCGGCGCCATCCGCTTGACGAGCCGCAGGATCAGGTGGAGGTTGCGGAGGTCGATCTCGACCGCTTCGGCGATCCCCGGGTACTGCACCTTGACCGCGACCGTCTCGCCCTCGTGGGTGACGGCGCGATGGACCTGGCCGATCGACGCCGCCGCGAACGCCTCACGCTCGAACTCCGCGAAGTGGTCGGAGACCTTGCCCCCGAGGTCCTCCTCGACCACTTGGCGGATGTCGTCGTAGCTGAACTTCGGGGCGTTGTCGCGAAGCTGCGCCAGCGCCGCCCGGAACTCCTCCTGCCCCTGCTCGGACAGCCCCGCGAGCTCGACGGTCGCGAGGACCTGGCCGATCTTCATCGCCGCGCCCTTCATCTCGCCGAGTTGCTTGGCGATCTGCACGGCGATCTTGCCGACGCGCTCGTCGGTCTTCTCCTGGCGCCGCTCCTCGTCGCGGCCGATGTTCGCGATCCGGGTCCCGGCCCAGCCGATCCCCTGGCGGGCGACCATCCCGCCGACGCCCGCCGTGCGGCCGATCCGCCCGGTGCGGATCCGCGGCGACGCTCCCTCCGCGTCGCGCTCTTCACCCTCGGCGGGATCGCCCTCGCCCGTCATCGGCGCCACCAGCGCGCTCGGATTCCGCAGACACGTCTCACCGGGCCGAGTATGCCGACCAACCTCGGGCGGCATTCTTCGTCTAGGGTTAGGGTTACCTAATTAGGTATCCCAAATACACTCTCGAACCCTTGAAGGAGACAACGAATTGACCCGATCCCCACGCAAGCTCGGCGCCCGAATCTGGGGCACGGCGTGCATCGTGCTGGGTTCCTCGCTGCTGGCCATCGGCTGCGGCTCCGACGATTCCGGAGACGAGACGACCGCCACCGCTTCGTCCGACGCTGACCTGACCGCGATCAAGGACTACCTGACCCAACACGCCGACGAGCTCGACGAGCAGGTCGGCCTGCTGCAGGAGAACGCGCAGCAGTACTACGACCTCGCCGAGTCGGTCGACTTCGACTACGACGCGCTCATGCAGGAGCACGGCGACGAGGTCAACCAGCTCCTCAGCGACTCCAAGGACGTCTTCGTCGTGGCGAACCCCGCCTACGAGGAGATGGAGGGCGTCGTCGCGGGCGTGCCGCGCCTGGCGCAGTACGACGTCGACATCGACGCCGGCTCGGACGCCTCCGACCCGGAGAGCGCCGTGTCGTTCAGCCTCGAGACACCGGACGGGCAGACGCTGAAGCAGCCGGGCAACCTGTTCTTCCTGACGGAGACCGCGCTGTACGGGACCAACCCGGACCTGCTGGCCGACGTCGAGCAGGACGTCGACGGCGACGGCAAGGTCGAGTTCGGCGAGGGGATCCCCGACGCCAACGTCTACCTCGCGACGCTCGGCGAGTTCAAGGAGCAGACCGAGTCGCTGAAGGCCGACGCCGAAGACTTCGAGCCGACGCCGTCGGACGCGTTCACCGCGATCACGATCATGACCCCGACGATGAGCGAGTACTTCGAGGCGTGGAAGGACTCGAGCTTCATCGCCGGCGACGACGCCAAGGAGGAGGGCTTCGTGGCCACCTCCCGCCTCTCCGACATCGCCGACATCCTCGAGGGCATCGATCTCACCTACGCGCAGATCGAGGCGATGATCGCCGAGGAGGACCGGGCGCAGGCCGAGCAGACCAGCAAGCAGCTCGACCAGCTCCTCTCGTTCGTCGAGGACCTCCGCGATCGCGAGGCCGACGGCGAGAAGTTCACCGGCGAGGACGCCGACACTCTCGGATCCGAGGCCCAGGCCCGTGCCGAGGAGATCGCCGGCCAGGTCACCCAGGCCGCGCAGCGGCTCGGGGTGGAGCTGCAGGAGGCGTAGCGATCGGCTCGACCGGACAGCGGCCGCTCCCATCGCTCAGATGGGTGGCGTACATGACCGCGGCGCTTGGCGCCGCGGTCATGCTGCTGCTCGGGGCCGGCACCGCAGAAGGGGCCGGCAGCGGGAACGGCGGCGCGCAGAACGGGAAGGACGCCGGCGGCTCGAAGCCCGCCGGCGACAAGCCCTGGCAGTCCGCCGAGAGGATCCGCAACGCCCTCTTCGACGCCCGCACCGAGCTGCTGCTCGACGGCAGCGCCGAGCGGAGGGCCCTCGACCGGGCCGACGCGGCGCTGAGCGGTGCGCTCAAGCGGGGGCTCGGGAAGGACGCCCCGTCCGATCTGCGTCAGATCGAGCGGGGTCTGGCTGACGCCCGCGAGGCAGTCGATCGCCAGGACCCGGTCGCGCTCGCCTCCGCCTACGGCACGGTCGTCGCGGCGCTGCGCACAGGCGCCTACGAGGTGACGACCGCCGCGGCCGCCGACGGCGACGTCGAGCGGGCCCGCCAGTGGCTCCTGATCAGGGACTTCCGCCAGGCGACCAGGTTCACGCGGCCGGGCGTCGACGCGACGACCGCGCTCGACGGGCTCGAGACCGGGGACATCTCCCCCGCCGATGCCGTCACCCAGATCGAGAAGGACCTCCTCGACGCCTACCAGTCGCGGCTGCTCGAGTACCTCGACGAGGCCGCCACCGAGAGCGAGCGCGGATTCGACCCGGCCGTCGCCGAGTCCACGGCGCTCGCCGCCGGCTATTGGACGCTGCTCGCTCCCGAGTACGAGGCGCAGCGCGGTGCGGCCGCCCGCGCGAAGGCCGACCGCGCCTTCGAGCGCCTCCCCGGCCTCGCCGCCACCCCCGCCCTCGTGCCCGACGCGGTCGCCGAGGCCGATGATCTCCTCGCCCACTTCACCGCCGCCCCGTTCACCGACGACGAGCTCGCGCGGCGCGCGCAGCAGATGATCCGCTTCGTCGACCTGATGCCGGTCGAGTACGACCACGGCGTCTCCGGGACCGAGGTGACGACGCCGTTCGAGATCACCGAGGGCATCGCGTTCGCGGACGCGGCGACGTCCGCCCTCAGCGACCTCTCCCCGGAGCTCGAGCAGCGCGACCCGGAGGGCCTTGCCGAGCTCGAAGCCAAGATCGACGAGCTCGCCACCTACTTCGACGACGCGAACGAGGGGACCGAGGTCGTCGAGCTCGGGACGGTCGAGCAGGCCCACGGCGAGGCCATCGACCTGATGAACGACATCTTCCCCGAACCCTGGCTCGAGCAGAGCGACGACGCCGACTACGACCTGATCCAGATCAGCCTCGACCAGATGGAGGCCGCGGTCGGGGCGGGCGAGCCCGGCACCGCCGAGCAGGCGCGGCTGACCGCCTACGCGTTCTTCGAGTTCGGTCCTGAGGTGAAGCTGCAGGCGTTCGACCCCAACCTCGCCGTCGAGATCGAGGGGTTGATGTGGTACGGCGCCGCCGGCCACGACGGGCTCGCCCAGCAGATCGCCGACAACGCCGGCACGCGCGAGATCCGCGAGACGCGCCTGGCGTTGAACGACAAGCTCGAGGAGGCGCGGGCGAAGACGGGCGAGGACGAGAGCGCGACGACGGTGATCACCAACTCGGCGCTGATCGTCTTCCGCGAGGGCCTCGAGGCGATCCTCATCATCGCCGCGATCACCGCCTCGATGGTCGGCACCAAGCGGCCGCTGCGTAAGCCGATCCTCCGCGGCGCGCTGCTCGCCGTCCCCGCCAGCATCGCCCTCTTCTTCGTCGCCGTTCTGATCCTCGACTCGCTCCGTCAGTACGGCGAGAAGCTCGAGGCGGTGGTCGGCCTCATAGCCATCGGGGTGCTCTTATTGGTGCTCAACTGGTTCTTCCACAAGGTCTACTGGACGGAGTGGATCAAGGGCCACCGGGAGCGCTCCAAGGAGCTGCTCGCCGAGGGAGCGGGCGTCGCGCTCGGCTCCGCGACGACGATCCTCGGCCTCTACACGCTCGGCTTCACGTCGGTCTTCCGCGAGGGCTTCGAGACCGTGCTGTTCCTACAGGCGCTCCAGCTCAGCTCCGGGACCGGAGTCGTCCTCGGCGGCGTCACGCTCGGGCTGCTCGCGACAGCCGCCGTCGGATACGCGACGTTCGCGCTCGAGCGCAAGCTCCCCTACAAGCGCCTGCTGATCGTCACCGGCGTGCTGATCTCGCTCGTCCTCGTCGTCCTGGTCGGCAACACGGTCCGGACCCTGCAGGGCGTCGGCTGGCTCCCGATCACCCCGGTCCACATCGACATCCCGCTCTGGATGGGAACATGGCTCGGCGTCTTCCCGACGGTCGAGAGCCTCGCCGCGCAAGGGCTCGCCTTCGCGTTCGTGATCGGCAGCTACTTCGCCGCCGAGTGGGTCCGCAAGCGCAACGTCCGCAAGGCCAGAGCGGCGTACGAGGCGCAGCTCGAGACCGAGGCCGCCGCGTCCCCCGATGACGGAGCCGACGGTGCCCGCAACGGGAACGGGAACGGTGCCGCACCGGGCGAGGCCGAGCGGGAGCGGGAACCCGCCGCGACGAGCTCTACCTGAGCGCCGAACGTCGACGGCGCCGGGCTATGCGGGGCGGCGATCGACGTTCGACGGGGCGGGTGCCGAATTGAACGCCTCGATGCCCGAACCGGCGAAAGACGGCCTCTGCCGTCGCTACTCTCCGGGCCCGATCGTGTTGGCAGGGTATGCCGAGGATTGAGGGCGGAACCGCCGTCCGCGCGGGGAGCTTCCTCGCGCTCGCTCTGCTGCTCGCGCTGGCGGTCACCTTCGCCGGAGCACCGGCGAGCGGCGCCAAGGCCGAACGGGCCGGTGGAAATTCGGACAGCCCGAACTTCCTGATCGTCCTCACCGACGACCAGGACGTTGACTCGATGAGCGCGATGCCGCAGGTGCGGAAGCTGATCACGCGCAAGGGGACCACGTTCAAGAACTTCTACGCCAGCAACCCGGTCTGCTGCCCCTCCCGGTCCTCGATCCTGACGGGTCAGTACTCCCACAACACCGGCGTCTACCGCAACAGCCCGCCGTACGGGGGCTTCGCCGTCTTCAACGACGACGAGACCCTGCCGGTCTGGCTCGAGCGCGCCGGCTACCACACGGGGCACATCGGCAAGTACGTCAACGGCTACGGGGCCGACGATCCGGAGGAGATCCCGCCGGGCTGGTCGGAGTGGTACGGCTCGGTCGATCCGGGGACGTACCGGATGTACGGCTACACGCTGAACGAGAACGGGAACCTCGTCACCTACGGCGACTACGACACGCCCGACCCCGCCAACTACCAGACCGACGTCTACGCGAACAAGGCCGTCGACTTCATCCGCCGCAACGCCCCATCCGACCGGCCCTTCTACCTCTCGATCGCGCCCCTGGCTCCGCACGTCGAGGTGTACAAGCGACCCTCCGACGGCGACGACGACGCGGAGACCCCGACCTACCCGAACCCGCGCCCAGCCCCCCGTGACGTCAACCGGATCAACAACCTGAAGCTGCCGCGCACCGCCTCCTTCAACGAGGCCGACATCTCCGACAAGCCGGAGGCGATCCGCGCCCGGCCGCTGATGACGGGCGCTGCCACGGGGCAGACGCGCAACCGCTACCGCTCGCGGATCGGCTCGCTGTACGCGGTCGACGACATGGTCAAGCGGCTCGTCACGACCCTGCGCAAGACCGGAGACCTGAAGAACACGGTGATCATGTTCCTGTCCGACAACGGGTTCCTGCTCGGCGAGCACCGGATCCCCAACGGCAAGCAGTACCCGTACGAGGAGTCGATCAGGGTGCCGTTCGAGATCCGTGGTCCGGGGATCCCCAAGAAGGAGGTACGCAAGCAGCCCGGCATGAACGTCGACATCGCGCCGACCGTCCTCGACCTCGCCGGCATCCCCGCCGCCGCGCCCATCGACGGCCGCTCGCTGATGCCGCTGATCGACGACCAGCAGTACTTCCCGGGGCGCGCCATCGGCCTCGAGAACTGGTGCCAGACCGACGAGAAGATCTGCTACGACCCCGACGATCCGACGGTCCCGCGCTACCGCGGTGTTCGCACCGACCGCTACGCCTACATGCGCTACCCCAACGGCGAGCAGGAGCTCTACGACCTGAAGCGCGATCCGGCGGAGATGCAGAGCCTCGACAACCGCAGCGGATATGCGCCCGAGCGCGCCGCGCTGAGCCGCCTGCTCGACCGCCTCCAGTTCTGCAACGGCAAGGCGTGCCGGATCGCGCCGAGGCTGAAGCTGAAGGCGGGCTACGCGACCGACATCCGCGCCGGCGGCAAGCGCTGCGTGCGCTCGGCGGTCAAGCTCCGGATCCGCGGCGGCGACGCCGGTGACGTGGTCGGGGCCAAGTTCCTGATCCCCGACGACAACGTCGAGGACACGAAGCGGCCGATCCGGCTGCGGATCAAGCGGAGCGAGCTGCGCAAGGCGAGGCCGACGAAGCTCTCGGCGCAGGTCTCCGTCCTCGACGGCAGGATCGAGACGGTCTCGAAGACGGTGCCGCCGGCCTGTTGAGCGGGGAACGCGTCACCTGGATACGGCGCTAGCGGGGCGAGGCTGCGATCTCGGTGACCGCGATGCCGCCCGCGTCGCGGACCGTCTTCTCGTCGGCGCCGGGGATCTCTGCGACGGTCCGGTAGGTCGCGGTGTCGGGATCGATGCCCACGACGGCGGCGTCGTCGGGGTCGAGCCGCTCGACGACCGCCTTGGAGGCGAACGCGATGCCGTCGCGAGCCACCTGCTGGATCCGCGCCGCCTCGTTGACTTCGTCGCCGAGAGCGGTCACCTCGAGCCGGCCGCCGGTGACGATCTGCCCCATGTAGAGGGCGCCTCCCCAGTGGACGCCGACGTTCATGAGGATGTCGCCGGCCTCGATCTCGACTCCGCCCCCCGCGAGGTCGGCCGCCAACCCCGCGGCAGTCGAGGTGATCCCCGCGGCGGCCTCGAGCGCGCCGCGCGCGGCGGCGGACGGCGAGCCGGCGTCCTCGGCGAGGAAGAACGCGGTCACCCCGTCGCCGGCGTGCTTGCCGACGATCCCGCCGCTGTCGATGACGACGCCGTCGATCGCGGTCGTCAGCGCCGCAACCAACCGGAAGTAGACGGCGCTCGGCAGGCGCCGGGAGAGCGCGCCGGACGCCTGCAGGTCGGCGAACAGGATCGCGGCGGTTCGGCGACCGGGCTCAATCAGATTCGCCATCCGCTCGTGCATCCGCTCGTCGCCGCGCACGAGGAGATCGATGACGCGGGCCGGCAGCGCAGGCGCATAGACGAAGGCGGTGCCGATGCGCTCGCCCTCGGCGCCGACGATTCGCCGTGAGTCACACTTGATGGGCAGCGGCGGGAATCCGGGCCGACGGTAGTTGAGCTCGTACGACCAGCTCGAGGGCGCCGGCTCCAACTCGATGCCGTCCGGGATGCGTTGACCGATGTCGACCGCCGCACCGATCCGCTCGGCGACGGTGGCAAGGACGTCGTCGGGGGTCTCGTGGAGGATGTAGCCGAGGTTCGCCCGGTTCCAATCGACCTGCGACTCGGGGGTGGCCGCCCCGGTCCAGAGCTCGTCGGAACGCGTCTCGAGGATGTGCCTGCCGACGCCGAACTGGTCGTCGTCGTCGACCCCGAGCAACGCCTTCAGCTCCTCGGAGACCCAGATCAGGTTCCAGTCGGGATCGAAGAGCTCGGCGGCGACTCGCGTGTCGGTGTAGACGGCGGCGACCTCCGCGAGCCGCGCGTGGCTGATCTCCTGCGTGCGCTCCCTCATCGCTCCTCCGCGGCAAGTTTGGCAGCAGTTCCCTCGTCCGGTCCGATCCCGACGACGACCGACTCTCCGGAGCAGGCGACCACTGCGGCCCGGCCGCCGTCCGGATCGCTGAAGGTGGTGGCGTCGCCTGCGCGGGAGAGCTCCGCATCGGGGTTCGCGGCGGCGTACCAGGCGATCATCGCCCCGCACAGGGAGCCACCTTCGTCGACGATCGAGAGTGAGAGCGCGCTCTCGCCACCGGGCCGCTGCCATAGCGTCAGGCGATCCCCCGCCCAGCCGCTGATCGGCTCCCGGGGGTCGGGCAGGGCGCCGTCCGGATCACCCCCGGGCGCGGCGAAGATCCAGGCGAGCGCCGCAGCGCCGAGCTGGTCGCGAAGGACGGGGCGCCAAGGCCTGGCGAGGCGCCCAGCCGGCGGTGCCGCCACAGGATCGGTGTCGCGCAGCCCGAGCAGCTCGGCAGTGGAGGCGGGCGGGTCGCTGTAGGCGTCGTCGACCGCCCGCCAGCCTCCCTGCTCGTATCGGTCGCAGACGTACTGCAGGCCGGCCTCGTAGGGGAAGAGAAGCTGGCGGCGCAGGAAGTCGGGAAGCTTGCCGAGGCCGCCGCCGGCGAGCTCCGGATCGTCGCCGAGCCCGAGCTGGTCGGAGAGGTCGACGTAGCGGAGCGCGTAGAGCTCCATCGTCAGCGTCGCGTCGCCCTCGACGAGCGACTGTGCCGCGAGATCGCGGTCCCCCTCCCCGGCGACCACCTTGCTCGACAGCGGCAACCCGAGGTCGTCGTCGGCGAGCGCGTGCTCGAGTTCGTGCGCGAGCGTGATCTCCTCCACGGCGCCGGGCTTCCCCGCGGTGGCGACGAGCAGCTCCTTGGTCTCCGGCACGTAGAGGCCGACCACCTGCGCCGCGAGAGCCCGGGTGGTCAGCTCGTACAGGTCGTTGCCGTCGGGGATCGCGCCGAGCAGCTCCAGCGCCGCTCCCTGGCGGGCGGCGAGCTCGCGCGCCCCCTCCGTCCCGGCGAGCGCTTCGATGCGGCGGTCGAGGGCGGCGTCCCCGAGGAAGGTGGCGTCCACGGGAGCGCTGAAGCGCAGGTGGCGGATCCTCTCCACCCGCTGGGAGATCTCCTCGACACCGCGCTCGTCGAGCCCGGGGAAGTCGCCCCCGGCCGGGGGCTCGGCGGCGAGCGAGCCGAGGCAGTCGCTCAGCGATCCGCCGGCGAAGCTCCCGCCCTCGGCGGCGGCGACGTCGCCGGACTCCTGCGCGTCGGCGATCCGGCCCGCCAGCTGGTCGGCTGCAGGCTCCCGCTCGCGGCTGTGGTCGAGCAGCGCGAGCCCCACCACGAGCGCGAGCGCAGCGACGATCGTTGCGAGCGTCCGTCCCATTCCCCGGGTGACGATTGCAGACGGCCGCCGACCGGCGTTGCAGGCGGGCTCAGGCGGGGGTGCGCTCAGAACTCGAGGGGCTGCCGGAGCGCCTCGAGCGTCGGGCCGTACATCTCCGCCTTGATCGCGCCTACGACCATCCGGTTCTTGCCCGCGAGGACGGCGGCGCGCTCGACGGCGCGGGTGACGACCTCATCCTCGGCCACCGCCTCGTCCGCGATCCCCGCTGCGACCGCGTCGCCGCCGCCGTAGCGGCGGCCCGTGAGCATCGCCTCGCGGGCGGTCCGGATCGGCAGCTTCGCTCGGATCAGCGCCGACATCCCCGGCGAGAAGGGGATGTTGATGTCGACCTCGGGCAGGCAGAAGAACCCTCGGTCCTCGCGCATCACGCGCTCGTCGCAGGCCAGTGCGAGCATCGCGCCGGCGGCGAAGGCGTGCCCGTTCATCGCCGCGATGACCGCGACCGGCGAGGCCATCAGACGGGCGAGCAGCGCCTGCACGCGCTCGACGTTCCTCTGCGGCTCGCCCTCCGGCGCGCCGCCCATCCACTCGAGGTCGAGCCCGTTGGAGAAGAACTTGCCGGTGCCGGTGATGACGATCGCCGCCTCTCCCTCGGAAGCGTCGACCTCGTCGAGCGCGGCCTCGAGCGAGTCGAGGTTCGGTGGGTTGAAACGGTTCTCCTCCGCATCCATGCGGAGGACGGTGACGGCGCCTTCGCGCGAGGTCTCGATCATGCGCCAACCCTAGAGGTGGTCGGGCCCTCAGACGACGCGGGGCTAGCCCCGCAACGACGACGGCCCGCCGCCCCTGGGAGGAGCGGCGGGCCGCGAAGCCGGAAGCTGAGGAGCGGTCTACGCCTCGCGCACGGCCGAGATGTCGAGCGCGAGCTTGACCTTGTCGGAGACGACGGCGTTGCCGCTGCCGAGCGCCGCGTTGAACTTCATCTCGAACTCGCTGCGGGAGAGCTTGCCGGTGACCTCGAGGCCGACCCGGTCCTCACCGTTCATCCCGACCTCGACGCCGCCGACCTCGGCCTCGAGCTCGATCTCGCGGGTGACGCCGTGGATCGTCAGCTCGCCCACGATCCTGTAGGTCTCATCGTCGATCGCCTCGATGCTGGTCGACTCGAAGCCCAGCTCCGGGTAGTTCTCGGCATCGAAGAAGTCGGCCGAACGCAGGTGGTCGTCCCGCTGGGTGACGCCGGTCTGGACGCTGGCGGCCTTCGCCGTGCCGACGATCTTCGCCGAGGCGAGGTCGTCGCCGATAGTCAAGGTGCCGTCGACCTCCTCGAAGTAGCCGCGGACGGTGGCGACACCCATGTGCTTGACGGAGAAGCCGAAACGTGTGTGGGCCGCGTCGACCTTCCAGGTGCCGGCGGGGGCGAGGGTGTGCTTCTCGATGGTTGCGTTGCTCATGTCTCTTGCCTCCAGAGGAAAGGGGGTTAGTTGCTTGCGCAAGTAACTGTAGCACAACAGTTGCGAATGCAACAGTTGCAGGTGCAACTCGCCTCTCCGCTGCGGATTGAGGGGAAATAGCGCCCCGAATCCGCAGCACAGGCACGTTGCGAGGCTGCATGGGCGCGAATCCGCAGCACAGGCGCGTTGCAAGGCTGCATGGGCGCGAATCCGCAGCGCAGGCGCCTTGCGAGGCTGCATGGGCGCGGATCCGCAGCGCCCGGCGTCCTCCGCCGAGGCCGTGACGGTGTGAGCGCCCCGCCCGGCGGGCTACGAGGACGCGGCCGGCGCCGCGCGGCGCTCGCTCACCTCGACCGGGAAGTCGAAGGAGCCGTCGAGCCAGGGGTTGCGGCTGGTCATATCCGCGACGTTCACCCACCCCTCCTCGACCAAGCCGGTCGCGGCGTCGTAGATCCGGTACCGCTGGCGCTGGATGTGCGCGGGCTGCGACTCCAGCGTGACGATTCGCAGCTCGCCCTCCTCGAAGCCGCAGATCTCCTGCACCGCGTCGAGGAGCTGCTCGTCGTGCAGGTGCCCGTCGCCGAAGTTCCAGCCGTTGACGACCCCGGAGATCAGCTCACCCTCGCGCACGTTGTAGGCCTCGACGTCGTCGACGGCGTGCGGCAGCAGGCCGAGCAGCGCCCGCCCGTGCGAGTGCATCGCCCGGAAGGCGAGGCCCTTGGCGAGCAGCAACTCGGCCGTGTCGCGGTCGTAGAGCTGGGTCACCTGCTCGATGACGATCGGGCCCGGCTTCGTGATCGCGGCGTCGAAGCGCTCCTCGACGTCCCCCTTCTTGCGGAACAACCACTGGCTGGTCGCCCAGTTGCCCGCGTAGTAGCGCATGGAGGGCAGGAAGGAGATCTTGTCGGGGAGGAAGTTGCCGAGGATCGGGATGCCGACGCACCAGAGGAGCAGGAAGGCGATCAGGAGCGGGTCGTCGAGCGTAGACCACGGCGTGTCCCCGTAATGGCCGAACAGGAACAGCAGCCCGAAGATCATGAACAGGTTCCACTCGAGCGGGACGGCGAGCGGGAACGTCGAGGTGATGTGGACGTGGAAGATGATCATCCCGATCACCGCCGCCGTGCCGAGCCAGCCGCCCTGGGTGACGAGCAGCAGGATCGGCAGCGTGAACTCGATCACCGTGCCGGTGTGCGCGGCCAGCGCCGCGTAGCGGGACGGGCGCAGGTCCTCGGGGTGATCCACGTAGAGCTTGGCCTTCGCCCGCCGTGACCGGTTCCACGGTGTGTTGCTGATCATCACCGAGACGACGAACGGGAAGTGGTGGTTCAGCTTCGACGACGCCGCGCCGAGCCAGATGCAGACGAAGACGATCTGCGAGGCGACGATCAGGTTGTTCATCGGGAACAGGAAGATCACCAGGAGCGGCACGTAGACCTCCGAGCGCGCCGCCAGGAACACGACCTTGTCGCGCAGGCCCATCAGCCCGAGGAGCGCCAGCAGCACCCCGATCGCCACCGGGTCGAGCCGGCCTCCCACGATCCCGTCGGCGCTCTGGTCCCCGTGGATCAGGAGGTGCAGGCAGGCGATGAGGATGCCCGCGTAGAGAAGCGCATCCACCGGCGTGCGGCGCGTGCCCGCGGTCAGCGGCACCCTGTCCGGCCACGGCGGCAGCCGCACCGTCCCCGGCCTCAGCCAGTAGAGGAGGCCGCCGATCGGCGGGATGAAGCGGAAGGTGAGCGGCATCGAGCCGCAGCCGAGCCCGAGCACCTCCCAGAGGACGAGCCAGACGACGATCTTCTGGAAGACGATCGGCTCGGTCCACCAGTCGCCGATGTCGCCGAGCCCACCGATCCCGGACGTCGTCAGCGAGATGACCAGGAACCCGCCGACCGAGAAGACGATCAGCTTGAGGACGTAGATCAGGTAGATCGCGGTCGGTGTCCCGAAGCCGTTGATCGCCCAGTCCTGCGCCAGCGGCTTGAGCCGCTCGAGGTGCGGCTTCCGCTTCCACTCCTCGAGATCGATGTCGGGGAGCGAGGGGGTGACGAAGCCCATGGCGGCCGAACCCTATCCACCATGAGCGCGGATGGGCCGACACCACTCTCAACGTTCAATGGGGATCATCGCGAACGTGTTCGGGTGGGGGCCGGTGCGCCCGTCCTCGCCGCGGTCGAGACCGGTGATCCGCTCCATGTCGGCGTCGTCGAGCTCGAAGTCGAAGATCGCGAAGTTCTCCTCGATCCGCTCAGGCGTCACCGACTTCGGGAAGACGACGTTGCCGCGCTGCACGTGCCAGCGCAGCACGACCTGCGCCGGCGTGCGCCCCACCCTCCCGGCGACCTCGGCGATCGTCTCGTCGCCGAGCACGTGGCCCTGCGCGATCGGAGACCACGCCTCGACCGCGATGCCGTGGTCGGCGCAGTAGGCGCTGACCTCCTCGTTGAGCAGGTAGGGATGCACCTCGATCTGGTTGACGGCGGGAACC
The DNA here is from genome assembly GCA_020636895.1 of Thermoleophilales bacterium. Taxonomy (GTDB): domain Bacteria; phylum Actinomycetota; class Thermoleophilia; order Solirubrobacterales; family 70-9; genus RHKX01. The sequence continues at coordinate 381,363 of JACJWZ010000002.1, forward strand.
GTCCCGGTCTCGGCTGCGAGCCGCTCGAGGTGATCGACCTGGAAGTTCGAGACGCCGATCGAACGCGCCCGGCCATCCGCCCGGAACTCCTCCATCACCCGCCACGTGGCCGGGTAGTCGCCGTCGTAGAGGGTCGGCAGCGGCCAGTGGATCAGGAACAGGTCGACGTAGTCGAAGCCGAGCTCCTCGAGCGTGCCGTCGATCGCGCGGCGCGCGTCGTCGGGCTCGTGGAAGCCGTTGTTGAGCTTGCTGGTGACGAAGACCTCGTCGCGGCCGAGCCCCGAAGCGCGGATGCCCTCGCCCACCCCGGCCTCGTTCCTGTACATCTCGGCGGTGTCGATGTGGCGGTAGCCGACCTCGAGCGCCCGCTGCACGGCCTCGGGCGCTTTGGACGGACCGATCTGGAACACGCCGAACCCGAGCTGCGGGATCCGGTTGCCGTCGTTGAGCTCGATCAGGGGGACCTCGGACACCTTCGCTTCCTTTCTTCGCTTCCTCCCATCCTTCCCCGTTTTCCCGCAATTGACATATTCCTATATGCGTATATATTGGCCCGATGGCCCGTGCCGCGACCACTCTCGACGCGTTCAACGCGGTTGCGGAACCGAGGAGGCGGGCGATCATCGACGTCCTCGCCGACGGTGAGCGGCCGGTGAACGACCTCGTCGAGCGACTCGGGATGACGCAGCCGCAGGTCTCCAAGCACCTGCGCGTCCTCCGCGAGGTCGGGCTCGTCTCGGCCCACGCCGACGGGCGCCGGCGCATCTACCGGCTCGAGGGCCGGGCGCTCAGGCCGATCCACGACTGGGTCAAGGAGTACGAGCGGGCATGGGAGGAGCGCTTCAGCGCCCTCGACGAGGTGCTCGCGGAAATGCAGGAAGACGAAGGAGAAGCCTGATGGCATCGACGAAGAAGGCGCGGGTGACGCTGCCCGCCGACGCAGACATCCTGATCATCCGGGAGTTCGACGCTCCCCCGCATCTGGTCTGGAAGGCGTGGACGACGCCGGAGCTGATCGAGCGCTGGTGGGGCTCTCAACGGGGGAGGGTGACCTCGGTCGAGGTCGACCTCAGGGTCGGCGGAGCCTGGCGCTACGAGATGGACGCACGCGGCACCGTCGTCGCCTTCCGCGGCGAGTACCGCGAGATCGAGGAGCCGAGGCGTCTCGTCAACACGGAGATCTTCGAGAGTGCGCCCGACGCCGTCTCGGTGATCACCTCGACCTTCGAGCCGATCGAGGACGACCGGACGAGACTCGAGCAGCTCTGCTCCTACCCGGCGCGCGAGATCCGCGACATGGTCATCGAGTCGGGCATGGAGGAGGGAATGCAGGAGTCGATGGACGCGCTCGAGGAGGTTGTGGTGAGGCTGGCCGCAAACGGGTAGCAGGAGGCTTGCCGGCCGGCGCGGCACGGATGCCCGCGGCCGGCGCCATCGCCATGGGCGCCGGGTCGGCGATCAGCCGCTGGGCGGCGGAGGAGGAGGCGGCGCTTCGGGCTCGGGAGGCGGGGGCTCTCCCCCGGGCGGTGGCGGAGGAGGCGGGGGCGCAGCTCGCCCAGCGGGCCCCGGCGGCGCGGGCGTCGTCGCCCTCCGCAGGCCGTGCCGCTCGGAGACGTCCTTGCGAATCCGCTCCGCGACCGCGGCCGTGGTGGTGCAGAGGCCGTCGAGAGCTGCGGCGTCCTCCCAGTTCTCCCCCTTGATGACGCCGAGGATCTGCCCGCCCTCGACCTCGAACCAGAACGTCGGGGGGACCTCCTCGGAGAGGAAGACGATGAAGCTCGGGGAGAAGAGCTGGCGGATCGCGACCATGTTCGCCTCGTCCTTGACCATGAGCCTGAAGCTGCGGCTGAACAACTCGCTCTCGAGCTCGACCGTCTGCAGCGGCGTCAGCGCGTCGCCGATCGAGTCGAAGAGATCGCCGCCGACGCGGCGGAAGCAGTAGAAGCGGGTCGAGCCCGCCTCCGGGAGCGGGGCCAGCACGACCGTGAAGTAATAGGTACGACGGTCGTCGTCCGACCCCACCGTGTACTGGTAGCTGGCGAGCGTCCCGGTGATGCCTCCCGGCAGGCGACCCGAGACCTTGCCCGAGGCGCGGCCGCGGCGGCGCAGCAATGGGGTGATGGTCGGCAGCGTCCCGTCTCCCTCGTAGGCAAGGCCGCGCTGCTGGGCGTAGGCGGTCATCGTCGTCTTGCGCTGCGCGTTGCGCTCGATGATCTTGCGGACGATCAGGAAGACCACCAGCCCGATCGAGAACATGATCGCCACCACGATGAACAGGAACACGATGACGCCGATCAGCTCGCTGCTCGACGCGTCTCCTCCGCCTCCTGTCGTCGTCATCGGCGCGAACCCTATGCCGCCGGGCCTCAGCTCGGCGGCGGTGGCGGCGGGGGTGGCGGTTCGTCGCGCCGCGCGGCGGGCGGGGTCGGAGACGGCCCCTCGGTCGCGGCACGCAGGCCGGCCCGCTGGGAGAGGTCCTCGCGGATGTGGCGCGCGACGGAATCGGTGGCGACGATCAGGGAGTCGAGACGCTGCGGGTAGCGCCAGTGCTCCCCCCTCATGGCGCCCATCAGGCTGCCGCCCTCGACCTCGAACCAGAAGCCGGGCGGCACCCGCTCCGTCAGGTAGTCGATGAAACTCGGCGGGAAGAGCTGGCGCAGCGCCACCATGCTCGCCTCGTCGCGAACCATCAGCCGGTAGATCGAGTTGAACTTGTGGCTCTCGAGCTCGAGTGTCTGGAAGGCCGTGATCCGGTCGGAGATGCCCTCGAAGACGCCGAAGCTCTCACGCCTGAAGCAGTAGAAGCGGGCGGCGCCGAGCTCCGGCATCGGCGCCAGGATCGTCGCGTAGTTGTAGGTGCGCTTGGAGCGGCCGCCGCCCTCGGTGAAGCTGTAGTTGGTGAGTTGGCCGCTGAAACCCGGCGCGAGCTCGCCGGAGACGGTCCCGCGCGAGCGGCCGCGCTTGTCGAGCAGCGGGGTCGTCGTCGGCAGGTCGCCGTCGCCCTCGTAGGTGAGGCCGCGCTGAGCCGCGTAGTCCTGCATCGCCTTCGTCAGCGCGGCCTTCTTCTCCTTCTCGGCGCGGTTCACGAACCAGATGAGGACGCCGATCCCGATCACGAACACGACGATCAGGCCGATCGTGACCCCGGTTCCGTACTCGTTCGGTCCGTCCTCCTCGGCGGCGAGAGCCAAAGCCGGGGCGAGCAGGACCAGCGCTGCCGCGATCGCGGCCACCCCCGAGATCTCGATCCTCAGACCCCCACGCACCCGGCAAACATACGACCCCGGAGCCCGGATCACCAGGTCGGGATGACCTCACAGCCGCCGGTCAGCTATGAAACCGTGACCGCGCCGCCCGTCCGTCGCCCTCCTGAGATGTCCGCGATCACCGAAGTAGAGGTCTCCCCCCTCGACCCAGCTCGCTTCCGCGAGGCGCTCGGCGACGCCTTCGTCCACTACGAGGAGGGCCTTGCGCAAGCCTCGGGGCTGTTCGACGAGCGGGCCGTCTGGCACGTCAACTCGACCGCACGCGGGGGTGGCGTCGCCGAGCTCCTGCAATCGCTGCTCGCCTACGCGCGCGGAGCCGGCGTCGATGCCCGCTGGATCGTGATCGGCGGCAACCCGGAGTTCTTCGAGATCACCAAGCGCATCCACAACCGCCTCCACGGCGCCGACGGCGACGGCGGAGAACTCGGCGACGAGGCGCGAGAGATCTACGAGCGCACCCTCGCCGCCTCCACCGAGGAGCTGGTCGCCCGGGTGAGGCCCGGCGACATCGTCTTCCTCCACGACCCCCAGACCGCCGGCATGGCCGCCGCGCTGCGCGAACGGGGAACGATCGTGGTCTGGCGCTGTCACGTCGGCCTCGACGTCCCCAACGACGTCGCCCGCTCGGCCTGGGACTTCCTGCGGCCGTACGTCGAACCCGCCGACGCCTTCGTGTTCTCCCGGCGCAGCTTCGTCTGGGACGGCATCGACGAGGACCGGACCTGGCTCGTCGCCCCATCGATCGATGCCTTCTCCCCCAAGAACCAGGAGCTGCCGGACACGGCCGTCCGCGCGATCCTGCGGACGATCGGGCTCGGCGACGGCGAGGAGCCCACCGCCGCCGGACGCTTCACCCGGGTCGATGGCACGCCCGGCCGCGTCGATCGCGCCGCCGAGCTCCACCAGGACGGACTGATCCCGACCGACGCCACCCTGATCACGCAGGTCTCGCGCTGGGACAGCCTCAAGGACCCGATCGGGGTGCTGCGGGGGTTCACGAGCGCCCTCGCCGACCGGCCCGAGGCTCACCTGCTCCTCGCCGGACCATCCGTCGCCGCGGTCGCCGACGATCCGGAGGGCGCAGGGGTCCTCGCCGACGTGATCGCCGAGCGCGAGCGGCTCCCCGCGGAGGAGCGCGCCCGCGTCCACCTCGCCTGCCTGCCCATGGACGACATCCAGGAGAACGCGGCGATGGTCAACGCGATCCAGCGGCGCTCCGACATCGTCGTCCAGAAGAGCTTCGCCGAGGGCTTCGGGCTGACCGTGGCCGAGGCGATGTGGAAGAGCCGGCCGGTGGTCGCCAGCGCCCGTGGCGGCATCCAGGACCAGATCACCGACCGCGAGAGCGGGCTGCTCGTCCAGGACCCGACCGACCTCGAGGAGTTCGGCGCGATCCTCGCCGAGCTGGTCGCCGATCCCGGGATGCGCGAGCGCATCGGCGCCGCCGCCCACGACCGGGTCCGCGACGAGTTCCTCGGCTCGCGCCACCTGCTCCAGTACGAGCAGCTGCTCGCGGACCTGCTGGAGCTGAGCGAGCGGGAAGCCTGACCCGGCTCAGGCGCGGCCCGGCGCCCGGCGCGCCTCCCGAGGAGGACCGGTCTAGACGGCGAGGTCGACGCCGAGCCAGACGATCACGAGGCTGATCACGAAGATCGCCGCCTGCAGAACATGCGCGCGGGGGTGGTTCAGGTGGACGATCGTGAGGCCGATCAGCAGCACGACCAGCCCGAGCTTGAGCTGCAGCGTCGCCGAGTCCCAGAGGTCGAGGTGCGAGGCCATCGCCATCCCGGTGATGAGCAGCACGACGAGGGCGATCGCCGAGCCCACCCCGAAACGCCGCGCGATCGCCCGCATCCGCTCCGGCTCAGGCTGCGATGCCTCGACCGGCACGACGGCCGCAGCGACCACTAGCTGCCCGCCGACGAAGAACGCCATCGCCAGCAGGTGAAGGAAGAGGACGAGCTGCCAGCCGCCGGTCATTCCTGAACCCTAGGCGGTTCCGCCCGCCGCCGCGCCAAGCCCGCTGGACTTCAGCCCGCCGCGGCCGTCCCACCGCGGCTCATGCGGCCGACGCCGGCGCCTCCCCCCTCCTCGCTGCCTCGGCGTGCTCCGCCGAGTCCCTCGAGGAGATGAGGATCGCGGCGAGGATCGCCCCCGCCACCGCGAAGCAGGCGCCGACGGTGAACGCGTCCTGGAACCCCTGCGTCAGCGCGACGGTCTTGTCCGTCACGCCGGAGGCGAAGGCGTCGCTCGTCGTCGAGTTCGCGATCGAGGCGAGGATCGCCAACCCGAGCGCGCCGCCGACCTGCTGGGAGGTGTTGATGAGGCCCGACGCCAGGCCGGCCTCCTGGGGTGTGATCCCGGTGACCGCCGCGATCGTCACCGAGACGAACGAGAGACCGAGCCCGATCGCCGCCAGCATCGATGGCCCGAGCACGTCGGAGACGTAGGAGCCGCCCGGCGCACTCACCTGCGTGAACCAACCGAGCCCGGCGGCGACGAAGAGGAGGCCGATGATCAGCACGTTCTTGAATCCGATCCTGTTGACGAGCTGCGAGCCCGCACCTGCCGAGAGGATGATCAGAACGGAGAGCGGCAGATACGAGAGACCCGCCTCGATCGCCGATTGCCCGAGCACCTGCTGCAGGTAGAGGGTGATCAGGAAGAACATCGAGAACAGGGACATGCCGACGAGCAGCCCGACGGTGTTCGCCCCGCGGAGGGTTCGCAGGCTGAAGATCGAGAACGGCACCAGCGGCTTGCGTGTCCGGAGTTCGATGACGACGAACGCGAGGATCAGCAGGGCCGCTCCGGCAAGGCGCAGGATCGTCTCAGTCGAGGTCCAGCCGGCCCGCTCGGCGTCGACCAGCGCGAACACGAGCAGTGCGAGCCCGAGCGTGATGCTGACCGCGCCGGGGATATCGAAGGTGCGCTCCTCTTCCTCCTCCGCGGTCGACTCGCGAAGGTGGCGCGGCGCCTCGAAGGCGAGGAAGAGACCGATGGGCACGTTCACGAACAGGACCCAACGCCAACTCAGGTACTCGGTGAGGACGCCCCCGAGGAGGACCCCCGCGGCGCCGCCGGCGCCCGCGACCGCGCCCCAGACCCCGAGGGCGCGGTTGCGCTCGGCTCCCTCCTTGAACGTGGTGGTGATGATCGAAAGCGCCGCGGGAGAGATCAACGCGGCGCCGAAGCCCTGCACGGCGCGGGCGGCGATGAGCCAGCCCTCGCTCTGCGCGAAGCCTCCGAGAAGCGAGGCCAGCGAGAAGATGATCATCCCGACGATGAACATGCGCCGGCGCCCGAGGAAGTCGGCGAGGCGGCCGCCGAGCAGCAGGAAGCCGCCGAACGTCAGCGTGTAGCTGTTGACGATCCAGGAGAGGTTGTCCTGCGAGATCCCCAGCGCGCTCCCCATCTCCGGCAGCGCGACGTTGACGATCGAGGCGTCGATGACGACGACGAACTGCGTCATCCCCAGCAGCGCGAGCGCGATGTTCTTGGCGCGTGGTGAGTCGAAGTCTCTGCTCATCGGGTTGATGTGCTCCCTGCTCTCGCTTTCCGCGAGCCGCTTGTGTAGCCTGAAAGTCAGGCGACCTTACCAGATCGTCAGGAGTCCTGACTATATGGTCGTCGGCCGAATCCTCACCGACCCCATCCCCATGACCCCGACCACCGCCACCGCGCTCCTCCCTCTCCTCGACGACGTCCTCGACGGCGCCTTCGGCGACTTCCGCGCGCGGCTCATCGAGGAGGGCTACGGGAGCATCCGCCCCGGCCACGGCTGCGTCTTCGGCCACATCGACGGCGGCGGCTCCCGGCTCACCGATCTCGCTTCCGACTCGGGCTTCACCAAGCAAGCCGTCGGCGAGGCGGTCGCCGACCTCGAATCGCTCGGCTTCGTCGAACGGGCTCCCGACCCCGACGACGGCCGCGCCAAGATCATCCGCCTGACCGCCGAGGGCGAGGCGGCGCAGGCGACCGCCGGCCGGCTCTTCGCCGAGATCGAACGTGCCTGGGCGGAGAGCTACGGCGCCGAGCGCGTGGCCCTGCTGCGCGAGCTCATCGAGGAGATCCGCGCCGATCAGCGTAAGCCGGCGGCGGCCGTCGGCCCCTGACGCCCGATCCGAGCAACCCTCGAACGAGACCCCACCGAGATCACCGAGTCGCGGGAATGAGACCGGACACGTCCGAGTTCGGCGACTCGGCGGAGGGCTTCGATCTCGCCGAGTCGCCGAGTCGCCGAGTCGCCGAATTGGGACGGCATGAGTCCCAATCCGCCAATTCAGCGGGGGCGATACGCGTACCGCTACTCCGCGGCAGGCGCTGCCGGCCGGTCAGCGATCGCGGCCGGCTCGATGTAGATGCGAGTGGCGATCGGGACGGCCGCGCGGATCTTGGCCTCGGCGGCGTTGATCACGTCCGCGGCGTCGGCGGCGCTGAGGCCCTCCGCGAACTCGACCTTGATTGCGACGAGGAGGTCGTCGGGGCTGAGGTGCTGGGTCATCACGTAGACGAGCGTCGCGATCTCGGGCACCGAGCCGGCGGCCTCCTCGATCGCCTCCTGATGCTCCTCGGTCGCCGCCTCCCCAAGGAGCAGGCTCTGCATCTCGATCGCGAGGAAGATGCCGACGACGACGAGCAGGGCGCCGATCATCAGCGTGCCGATCCCGTCGAACACCGGCTCCCCGGTGATGGTCGCCAGGACCACGCCGAGCAGCGCGAAGGAGAGGCCGCAGAGGGCGGCGCTGTCCTCCACGAGCAGCACCGGGAGCTCGGGGCTGCGCGAGCGGTGGACGAACTGCGGAACGCTCAGCTTCCCGCGGGCCGGCCGCGCGTGTTTGAGCGCGGTGCGCAGCGCGAAGCCCTCGAAGCACATCGCCAGCACGAGGATCACGATCGCCACCGCCGGCGAGGAGATCTCCTCCGGGTGGCTGATCTTGTGCCAGCCCTCGTACAGCGCGAACAGGCCACCGGCGCTGAAGAGCACGATCGCGACGACGAACGACCAGAAGTAGCGGCTGCGGCCGAATCCGTAGGGATGGAGCTCGGTCGGCGCCTTCTCCGCCCGCTTGCCGCCGAGCACCAGGAGCCCCTGGTTGGAGGAGTCCGCGACGCTGTGGATCGACTCCGCGAGCAGCGACGAGGAACCGGTGATCAGAAAGCCGATGAACTTGGTCGCGGCGATCCCGATGTTGGCGAGGAACGCGGCGAGGATCGCCCCCGCGCTCTCGCCGTGCCCACCGTGGGCGTCAGCTGCTGCCGCCTCGCTCATGAGCGGGCCATCCTATGTCGCAGCGGTACCCTTCCGCCATCGCCGCATCAGCCACCCCGGGGAGACGCCGCCGGACACAGGCCGAGCGCCGCGCCGAGACCCGGTCCGCGCTTCTCGATGCGACGATCGAGTGCCTCGTCACGTACGGCTACTCGCAGACGACGACCGGCCGGATCGCCGAGCTGGCGGGCGTCTCCCGCGGCGCGCAGACCATGTACTTCCGGACCCGGGCCGAGCTGGTCGTCGCGGCCGTCACCCACCTCGCCGATGAGCGGGTCAAGGCCGTCAGCGCTCGCTTCGGCGAGGGTCCGGTGACGACCGAGCACGCGCTCGACGTGCTCTACGAGGAGCATCGGAGTCGGCTCTTCCGGGCGGGCCTGGAGCTCTGGATCGCCTCACGGACCGACCCGGAGCTCGCCAAGACGCTGCACCGGGCCGAGCGCGACGTCGCCGACCGGCTCGGCGAGCTGGCCGTTCAGGCGCTGGGCGAGACGGCCCGCCGGCCTGGCTTCAAGGAGGACCTCGTCGTCGTCCTCGCGACGATCCGTGGGCTCGCCCTCCTCGCGATCAGCAACGAGGAGGGGAAGAAGCTCTCGGAGTACTGGCTCCACACGCGCGCATGGCTCGTGCCGCTGCTCGCCCCTCCGGACTGACCGGAGCCGGGGCGGACGCCTCAGCCCTGTCCCGCTCCCACGCCGACGGACCGGCGGGGCGGCCCGGGCTGACGACGCGGGGCCGGCCCCCGCCAGCCGATCACTTGCCCTTCCCGGACCTCTTGATCTTGATCTTCGTGACCGACTCACCGGCTGTGCCGGACAGGGTCACCTCCGCACGCAGCTTCTTGGAGCCCTTGCGGTTGAGCGCCTTCCGCGCCTTCCCGTTCAGGTGCAGCGAGACCTTGTCGGTCTCCCCGGGGTCCACCGTCACGCCGCCCTTCATCGCGAGCACCGGCCCGCTGCCGGACTTCTTCCCCTTGCGGTACTCCTGAACGATGATCCGCGACGCCGCGCATGACCCGGCGTCGGCCGCGCAGCTGACCGGCACGCGCAGCTTCTTGCCCTTGGCCTTGGCGGGTCCCTTGACGGTCAGCATCTCGACGCCGGCCGGCGGCGGCGTCTGGGGCCGGCTCGCAACCCAGTCGGCCATCGTCTCGGAGCTGCTGTAGCCCGGCGCGAGATCGACCGGGCCGCGGTCGTCGGGCAGGATCTTCGGCGCCGGCGACTTGACGAGACCGCCGAGGTCCCCCGGGTTCTCGATCACGGGCAGCCGGAACACGAGGTCGTGCACGGTGATCGGCTGCTGCAGGTTCGAGGGACGGCTGTAGTTGGTGAGGTTGCCGGGTGCGGCCGGGCCGCTCCCGTCCTTGGGCAGAAGCTCGAGGCGGGCGATGTGGCCCTCTTCGAACTTCCACGCGCCCGGATGGAGCTGGAACACCTGGTAGCCGCTCGCGTCAGGCCTGTAGATCTGGCGGGCGACGAGCTGCTTGGTGCCGCCGGGCGCCACGTCGACGAGGCGGGCGGCGATAGCGGAGTTGTTGCCGCCGCCTTCGAAATCGGCCACCACCGTCGGGGAGCCCAGCAGCGTGAAGCCACCGGCGGGAGCGGCGGCGGAGTCGAAGTTGGCCGTTCCGGGCTCCTTGTCCCCACTCGGGGAGGCACAAGCGTTGGAGACCAAGACGCTGAACGCGTCGGCGACATCCCCCGAGCCACCATCGGGCTCGATGGTCTGATCCGCCGAACCGCCCTCGACCGTGATCTCACCCGGTGCGAGTGAGGCCCAGTCGGAAGCAGTGAAGGGGCCCGCCGAGGGGCTGCTGCTGGGGCAGACCTCGGTGCGTGCGATCACGTTGTTGTCGGGCTTGGAGCCGACGCCGTCCAGGTAGTAGTCGATCCACTGATCCTGGAGGACGAAGACCGGTGCGCCGTCAGCGGGCTTGTTCTGCCCGCGTTGGTGGCCGAAGTCGCCGAAGATCATGCCGATGTCGGCGTTCGGGTACTGGGCCATCGTCCGGTTGTAGAAGCGCAGCGACTCGTCGACGGGGAAGATGTCGTCGGTGAAGCCCTGAGCGATCAGAAGCGGCGCGGGCTTCTCGCTGTGGTCGATGTAGTACGACGAGTGGTACGTCGTGACCTCCGAGAGCATGCCGGAGGCGGCGATGTTGTTCTGGTAGGGCTCACCCTGGTCCATGATTCCCAGCCAACCGGTCATGTCGGCGGCGGGCAGCACTCCAGGGGGTGAGATGCGGCCCGAGACGAGCCCCTGGAAGTAGAGGCCGTTCATGATCGACGGCTTCATCACCCCGAACCTGTCCGGGTCGTAGGAGTTGTCTCGCAGGTAGTCGAGGGTGCGGCCGTTCGGCCCCATCGAGTACGCGAAGTCCGACCAGGTCGCAAGCGGCGCAGCGACCGCCAGGCTCATCGGGGTGCCGTTGGGGCTGGTCCATGGCACGAGGCGTCCGTCGGGCTTCATCGTGCGGTCCTTGAGCGCCGCGAGCGCCATCGAGATGCCGCCGCCGTAGGAGCCACCGGTGGCGGCGACCTTCGTCGGCTGCACCCAGCCCTCGTCGACGAGCTGTCCGGCGAAGTACTGGGCATCGCGAACCTCGTAGCGGTCGTCCATCATCCGCACGTACTGGCCGTCGCAGCCGTCGGGATCGGCCGCGACGGAGGCGGCGTTCCCGCAGGACTCGTAGAAGCCGCGGTCGGTCATCGTGAACGCCGCGTAGCCCTTGTCCGTGTAGTGGCTCAGCTGCCCGGTCAGCTTCTGCTGCCCCCAACCGTGGAACACCATCACCAGCGGGTACGGGCCGGCGCCGTACGTGCCGGGATCAGGCAGCGCGACGCTGACGTCGATCGGCATCCCGTCCCACGTCTCAGCCGTGCTGCGCGGGCTCGAGCTGCTGCACGTGTAGGAGTTGTCGCCGTTCTGCGTGCAGGCGATGCCGAGCGCCGTGTGCGCAGCGACCGCGGTCGAAGCCCCCTGCAGAACGAACATCGCAACGAGGCCGACAACGCACAGACACAGCTTCTTCATCTCTCTCCTTGGACGATCGTGGCGCCTCACCGACCGGTCCGGAGAGACAAATCGGCAGTCTTGCAGATAACTTAGGATGCGGTGCCGGTTGCCGCCGGCGCCAAGGAGATGCGCCAGGCGACGCCCCGAACGTCCCTGATGGAGCACAGCAGCACGTACTCTCTCCGGTCTCGCAAGTGAGTCTTCAGATTGATGAATCGAACCGACGCGTGGGGCCTCCGTTACGCCTGCGCGCACGCAACGCAGCAGCGTCGGTAGTCGGTCGTCTCCCCGAGCGCGAGCCGAAGCCCCTTGCGAGCCCGCCGGCGGGCAGCGATCTGCTGCCGATCATGGGCGACCCGGGTCTGCCGGTACTCGGCAGCAGCCTCCCCGCGGTGGCCGACGGGCTGAAGCTCGCCCGGCGCGGCTACGAGCGCTTCGGAGCGGTCTCGTGGGCCAACGTCTTCACCATGAAGGCCGCGTTCGTGGTCGGGCCCGACGCGCTGGAGACCGTCCTGACGAACCGTGACAAGGCCTTCTCGAGCCACGACGGCTGGGAGATGCTGATCGGCCCGTTCTTCGAAGGCGGCGTGATGCTCATGGACTTCGACGAGCACCTGCACCACCGCCGGATCATGCAGCAGGCGTTCAGGCACGAGCGGCTCGTCAGCTACCTCGACCTGCTCAACCCCGCCGTTTCCCAGGGACTCGACAGCTGGCGCGCGGGCAGCGCGTTCCCCGTCTTCCCCGCGCTCAAGCAGCTCACCCTGGATATCGCCACGCGGGTGTTCATGGGCGCGGAGCTCGACGCCGAGGCCGATCAGGTCAACACCGACTTCATCAACCTCGTCCGAGGCGGCCAGACGGCGATCCGCGCGGAGGTCCCGGGCGGACGCTGGCATCGCGGCATGCAGAGCCGCAGGCGGATGGAGGACTTCTTCCTGCGTCAGATCCCGACGAAGCGGGCGAGCGACGAGGACGACCTCTTCAGCGTGCTATGCCGCGCCGAGAGCGAGGACGGGGTGCGCTTCAGCGACCGCGAGGTGGTCAACCACATGATCTTCACGATGATGGCCGCCCACGACACCAGCACCATCACCGCCGCGATGATGTGCTTCTTCCTCGCCAAGCACCCGGAGTGGCAGCAGCGGGTGCGGGAGGAATCACTCGCGCTCGGCAAGCCCGAGATCAGCTTCGACGACCTCGAGGCGCTGACCTCCATGGACCTCGTCTTCCGCGAGGTCCTGAGGATGAACCCGCCGGTCGCGATCGCCGCCCGCAAGGCGCTCGAGGACACGGAGATCTGCGGCCACCACGTCCCCGCCGGCACGCCGATCCACGTCGGGATCTACGCCTCGCACCGCCTCGAGGCGTTCTGGCACGACCCGGACGTCTTCGACCCCGAGCGCTTCACCCCGGACCGCGCCGAGGATAAGGCCCACAAGTACTCGTGGGCCCCCTTCGGCGGTGGCGCCCACAAGTGCATCGGGATGCACTTCGGCGGCATGGAGGTCAAGGCGATCCTCCACCAGCTCCTCCTCAGGTACGAGCTCCAGATCGCCCCCGGCTACGAGCCGTTCATGGACACGGCGACCGGCCCCTTCCCGGCCGACGGGCTGCCGATCGACCTGCTGCCTCGCTGAGCGGGGCGCGGCGGTCCGCCCACACGAGACCTGGCTGAGGGCCCGGCCCCTCGGTCGCCTTGTGCGCTCCTGCGGCTGATCCCTACCCGGCTACTCGCCCTGCGTAGCCCAGTGGGCCTCTGCGTCGGCCTCCATCACGGCCAGGCGGGTGTAGTAGTCGGGAAACTCGTTCAGGTGGGCGCGGGCGATCTTCGCGGTCACGGTCACGTCGTCGTCGGTGACGTTGGTCTCCGGGTCCTGGGTGCCGTGTTCAAGCTCGACGTCCATTCCCATCCGGAACTGCTCGACATCGAACGGGGACGTCGTCCAGTCGATGCCAATCCGCTCTCCCGCCTCCCGTGCCTGCTCGACCGTGAACTCCGTTTCTGCGCTCATGACCTGAAGCTACCGCACGGGACCGTCCGGGCTGCGGAAGGGCCTCGCCCACCTGATCCCGGCCTTCTCCACCCCTACCAAGCCCCTCAGCCACCGACAGCGCGAAGAGCTGCTGAGCCAGCCTGACACATGCCAAGACCTCGGTTAGCCCCTGGACAAGCCATTTCTGGCCCTCAACGGAGGGGGAGGGATTCGAACCCTCGATACGCCTAATCGACGTATAACGGTTTTCGAGACCGCCGCATTCAACCGCTCTGCCACCCCTCCAGGTGACGCGTCAGCGCGGTCGGGAGGGTAGCGGGGCGACGGCGGCCGCGGCGAGCCTGGTGAGGGGATGGGCATCGGGCGAGCGCAGCGGCTGCCGGGTGGGCACTTGGCGCGACGCCGGGACCGCGGCCCACCGCATTGGCATGGACCTGTCACCCAGGGGCGGGGAATATGTCCGTTCTTCGGTGACACGTCGCCGCGCAGGGCCTGGTTCGCGCGTCCGATGGGGACCTGTCACCGGGGAGCGGGGAAGAACTCTGCTTCTCGGTGACACGTCGCCGTGCAAGGCCCTGGTTCTCGTGGATCCGCGTGGATCGCCGGCACCTGTCACCCGTGAGCGGGGAATAGGTCCGTTTCCGGGTGACACGTCCGCCGCCAATCCGTCCCGGAGCTGGCGGGACGGGCGCCGTGCGACCGCGGGGGCGCGGACCGCGCCGCTCAGCCCAGCAACGGCTCGCCGACGTAGCCGCCGTCGGTCGCTCCCGGCGGGATCGCGAAGACGGCGCTCGAGCGGTGGGAGATGTACTCGTTGAGCGCGTCGTTGGAGCCGAGGCGGCGCTGGATCGCGGCGAACTGCGCCTCCGGGTCGCGCTGGAAGCAGATGAAGAAGAGGCCGGCGTCGAGCTGACCCAGCGACTCGATGACGCCGTCGGTGAACGAGTAGCCGCGGCGCAGCAGGCGCTGGCCGTTGACCGGCTCGCTGGCGAGGCGGACGTGGGCGTCGAGCGGGATGACGGGGACGCCGTCGGCCTTCGCCTCGAGGTCGAGGTCGTCGAACTCGTCGTCGCCGCCGAGCGGGGCGCCCGAGTACTTGGCGCGGCCGATCGTGTTCTCCTGGTCCTGCAGAGACGCGCGGTCCCAGACCTCGAGCAGCATCCGGATCCGCCGGGTGACCAGGAACGTGCCGCCGCGCATCCACTCCGGATCGCCGTCGGCCGGCACCCAGACGAAGCGGTCCATGTCCGCCTCCTCCTCGGCGCGGATGTTCTCGGTCCCGTCCTTGAAGCCCATCAGGTTGCGCGGGGTGTCCTGCCCCTGCGTCGTCGCCGAGGTGCGGCCGAAGCCGAGCTGCGTCCACCGCAGGACGACCCGCCCGCGCCCGATCCGGGCGAGGTTGCGGACCGCGTGGAAGGCGACCTGGGGATCGTCGGCGCAGGCCTGCACGCAGAGGTCTCCCCCGCTCTGGGAAGGATCGAGCTCGTCGCCGGGCAGCGGCGGGAGCTCGCGCAGCTCCGCGGGGCGCTGCGAGGCGAGGCCGAAGCGCTCGTCGAAGAGCGTCGGGCCGAAGCCGAAGGTGATCGTCAGCCGCGAGGGCAGCAGGCCGTCGGTCTCGCCGGTGTCGTCGGGTGGCGCGTAGGGCTCCTCGTTGACGTCGCCGATCAGCTCCCCGGCGACCATCTCGCGCGCGGCGTCGGACCAGTCCTCCATCAGCGAGCGCAGGTCGGCGATCCGGTCGGTCGTCATGTCGAAGCTCGCGAAGTGGAGCCGGTCCTGCTGCGCGGTCACGATCCCCGCCTGGTGGAGGCCCTCGAAGGGGACCGTCCCGGTGCCGTTCGACTCGTCCGCCTCCGTGCTGCCGACGGCGTAGCCGATGCCGCCGCCGACGCCCAATCCGATGCCCGCGGCCCCGGCACCTTGAAGCAGGCGGCGCCTGGTCAGCGGCGACACCGGCTCAGCCCACGATCTGCGCGGCGACCTGCGAGAGCGGCTCGGCGAGGGCGTCCACCGCCTGCGAGAGCTGCTTGGTGTCGTCGCCGCTCAGCTCCGTGTAGAGCACGAAGCCGCCGCCCTCGTTGTCCCGGTAGGCGTCAAGCGCCTTGTTGACGTCCGCAAAGCGCTTGCTGATCTCGTCGGCGAGCTTGGGGTCCTTCTCCTCGAGCAGCGGCTTGACCGCCTCGAACGCGGCCTCGGAGCCGTCGACGTTCGCTTGGAAATCGACGAGATCGACGTGGGAGTAGCGCTCCTCCTCACCCGAGATCTTCGTGGCCGAGACCTCGTCGAGCAGGGCGCTGGCGCCGTTGGCGATCTGCGCCGCCTGCAGCTGCAGGCCCTTCGACTTCTTCTGCAGCTCTTCGACGTCGGCGAGGAGCTGCTTGGCGACTGGCGTCATGCCGGCGGTCGTGTCGTTCGCCCACAGCGCCTGCTCGATCTCGTGGAAGCCGCTGAACTGGTTGGCGGGCACGTCGTTGATGCGGGCGTCGATCCGCGGGTCGAGGTCGCCGAAGGACTCCGCGACCGGCTCGATGCGCTCGTAGGGGATGCGCGCGGTCGCGTAGAGCTCCTTCGCCCTGGTGACGTCGCCGGCGATCACCGCCGCGACGAACGGCTTCGTCCTGCGGACGAGGTCGGCCGCGTTCTTCTCGACGTAGGCCTGGTAGGCGTCGGAGGCCTCGGTGAGCTCGGGGGTGGCGTCGGCGCCTTCCTTCGCCGCGGTCACAGTGAGCGTGCCGCCGTCGCCCGTCTGGGCGCAGCGGACCGTGTACTCGCCCTCCTCCAGCGTCAACGAGAAGGAGGAGGTCAGGCCTTCGGTGATGTTCTCGCGCTCGGCGAGGATGTTGTCGCCGTCGAGCACCTCGAGCTCCGTGTGCCGGGTGGTGCCGTCGTTGCTGATGTTGAACGTCACCGGTCCAGCCGGGACCTCGGCATCGACCGGGTCGCAGCCGTCGTCGGTGAGCGCGAAGTCGAGCTGCGCGGCGCCGGCTGGAGGGTCGTCCTCCCCGCAGCCGGAGACCGCGAGGCCACCTCCGAGCGCGAGCGCCGCGACGGCGAGCACGCGGGAAGCACGACGGCGGGTGAGGTGTCGCCGCATGGCCGTGACGCCGGTGCTCGGGCGCGGCATCGCCGCCACCGAGGACGGCTCGCCCTCGGTCTTGCCTTCGGTCTTGCCGACGGGGCTGCTCGAGCGGGGGCCCTGCGGCCAGAGCACGTAGATCCCCATCGGTACGGCGTAGAGGAGGTAGGCGAGCGTCTCGCCGACGGTCGGAGCCGGCTGCAGGCCGAGCATGCCGGTCAGGAGCGAGCCGGTGATCGTCCCGGGCCGGACGAGCCAGGTCAGGTCGAGCGCCTGCGCCTGCAGCGAGTTGAACCAACCCGCCTCGTGCGCGGTGTGGACGGCGGTCGCGAGCAGGCCCGCGGCGACGAGCACGAGCACGAAGCCGGTGACGCGGAAGAAGCGTGAGAGGTTGATGCGGACGCCGCCCCGGTAGATGGCGTAGCCGAGCGCGATCGCCGCCAGCAGCCCGAGCACGGCGCCGATGCCGGCGGCGCTCGTATCGACGGAATCCTGGAACGCGGCGAGGAGGAACACCGCGGTCTCGAAGCCCTCGCGAAGCACGGCGAGGAAGGCCATCACCACGAGCGCGGCGGTCGATCCCATCGCGATCGCCTGCGCGGCGCTGACCTCGAGATCCCCCTTGAGATCACGGGAGTGCCGCCGCATCCAGATGATCATGTAGGTGATCATCCCCACGGCGATCAGGCCGACGACCGTCTCGAGGCCCTCCTGCTGGCGCTGCGGGAGCTGATCGTCGGCCACCCGGAGCCCGATCGCGACGGCGGTGCAGGCAGCGACCGCGATGCCGACGCCGATCCACATGTACTTGAGCGCGTCCTCGCGTCCCTCCTTGACGAGGAAGGCGGCGACGATCCCGACGATCAGGGATGCCTCGAGCCCTTCCCGGAGGGTGATGACCAGCGTGGGGATCAAGCCTGTTCCGCTTCCTGTCCTGTGGTGTGAGGGCGGTCCTCTTAGGAGGGCCTAATTAGGCCGCCCAAACTAGCACTGCGGGCCTTCCGGTTCGACCCGAATCGTGCGTCGAGCACGCCGGGCTGTCGCGGACGTGACGGCTGCCCCGACCCGACTCAGCCGGCGAGCCCGGCGACGATGCTCGCGATCCCGGTCAGGAGCACCAGCGCGAAGCCGATCCGGCGGAACGCATTCGGGTCGAGTCGGACGAAGATCTCGCGACCCGCCACCTGCCCCGCGATCGTGCAGGCGAGCAGCACGGCGACGTGGAGGGGATCGAGGTCGAACGCCGCACCTCCCGGGACCAGCAGCGCCACGATCCCGAGGAAGCCGAGGATCAGGAACGACGCCGCGAGGGTGTCGCGCGTCTCGTGAGGGGAGACGCCGATGTGCTCGAACCAGAGCACGAGCGGTGGCCCGCTGGTGCCCGTGGTCGTCGTCAGCACCCCGGTCGTGAGACCGGCGCCGATCCGCAGCGCCCCATCCCCACGCTCGCGTCCGTCCCGCTCCGGCTCGACCCGATTCCGCGCGACCACGACGGCGATCACGAGCACGCCGACGGCGACCTGCAGCTCCGGTCGTCCGACGACCCCGAGGATGACCGCGCCGGCGGCGACGCCCGGGAGCGCCCAGGCCATCAGCGGCCGAAGCTCGCCACCGAGGATCTCGCGCTCGCGGCGCTCGGTGAAGAGCACGAGCGCGTTGAGCGCGAGGGCGAGCACGAGCAGCGTCGTCACCGCCTCGTCGGGTTCGAGCACCGAAAGCGCCGCCGGCGCCAGCACCAGGGCGAAGCCGAATCCGGCGAGCGACTGCAGCGCTGCCCCCAGCAGCGTGGCGACGACGAGAAGGGCCATGCCCACCATCGTCGCGGACCCGCCGGGATCGCCCCGCTTCGGCATAATCGGCGGCAGCACGCTCCAGATCCGCTGCGCGCCGTCCCAACCGAGACGCAATCGAGGGAAGAGGCTCCGGTCACGTGCGCCGGGTGTTTCGCAGGATCTTCAATCAGGAGCCACGGCCGCAACAGCAACTGGGCTCGCCCACGCGATAGGAGATCTCGATGAGCACCACTGAGACCACTGCCCCCGTCCTCGACCACAAGGTCGCCGACCTCTCCCTGGCCGCTTCCGGCCGCAAGGAGATCGAGCTCGCCGAGCACGAAATGCCGGGCCTGATGGCGACCCGCGAGGAGTTCGCCGCATCGCAGCCGCTGGCCGGCGCCCGGATCATGGGATCCCTCCACATGACCGTGCAGACCGCCGTCCTGATCGAGACTCTGACCGCGCTCGGCGCCGAGGTCCGCTGGGCCTCCTGCAACATCTTCTCGACCCAGGACGCGGCGGCGGCGGCGGTCGTCGTCGGCCGCGA
The DNA here is from genome assembly GCA_020636895.1 of Thermoleophilales bacterium. Taxonomy (GTDB): domain Bacteria; phylum Actinomycetota; class Thermoleophilia; order Solirubrobacterales; family 70-9; genus RHKX01. The sequence continues at coordinate 400,311 of JACJWZ010000002.1, forward strand.
CGGCACGCCGGAGAATCCGCAGGGCTCTCCCGTCTTCGCCTGGAAGGGCGAGACACTCGAGGAGTACTGGTGGTGCACCGAGCAGGCGCTGACCTGGCCCGACGGTCCGCCCAACCTGATCCTCGACGACGGTGGCGACGCGACGATGCTCGTCCTCCGCGGCGCCGAGTACGAGAAGGCCGGCTCGGCCCCCGACCCGTCCACGGGTGAGTCGGAGGAGTTCAAGGTCTTCCTGACACTGCTCAACAAGACCCTCGCCGAGACCCCCGGCAAGTGGACCGAGATCGCTGAAGCGATCCACGGCGTCAGCGAGGAGACGACGACCGGCGTCGCCCGGCTCTACCAGATGCAGCGCGAGGGGAAGCTCCCTTTCCCGGCGATCAACGTCAACGACTCGGTGACGAAGTCGAAGTTCGACAACATCTACGGCTGTCGCCACTCCCTGATCGACGGCATCAACCGCGCGACCGACGTGATGATCGGCGGCAAGGTCGCCGTCGTCCTCGGCTTCGGCGACGTCGGCAAGGGCTGCGCCGAGTCGCTGCGCGGGCAGGGCGCTCGCGTCCTCGTCACCGAGATCGACCCGATCTGCGCGCTGCAGGCGGCGATGCAGGGCTACCAGGTGGTCCGCCTCGACGACGTGGTCGAGACGGCCGACATCTTCATCACCGCGACCGGCAACAAGGGCGTGATCTCAGCCGATCAGATGGGCCGGATGAAGCACCAGGCGATCGTCGGCAACATCGGCCACTTCGACAACGAGATCGACATGGCCGGGATCGAGTCCGACGACGCCGTCGTCCGCACCAACATCAAGCCGCAGGTCGACGAGTGGACCTTCCCCGACGGCCACTCGATCATCGTCCTCTCGGAGGGACGCCTGCTCAACCTCGGCAACGCCACCGGCCACCCGAGCTTCGTGATGTCGAACTCGTTCACCAACCAGGTGATGGCGCAGATCGAGCTCTGGCAGCACAGCGCCGAGTACGAGAGCCAGGTCTACACCCTGTCCAAGCAGCTCGACGAGAAGGTCGCGCGCCTGCACCTCGACGCGCTCGGGGTGCGGCTGACCGAGCTCAGCCGGGAGCAGGCCGACTACATCGGCGTCCCGGTCGAGGGGCCCTACAAGGCGGAGCACTACCGCTACTAGCGAGCGGGCGGTAGGTTCGGGGTGGTCCCATGTCCGACCACCGCGAGCCAACGATCGACGTCGACCCCAAGGGGGTCCCGCAGACCCAGCTCGCGAGCGAGCGCACGTTCCTCGCGTGGTGGCGAACCGGGATCGCGGCGATCGTCGCGTGCATCGCCGTCGGCAAGTTGCTGCCGCTGCTGACCGACCGCGGCGAGGAGTTCTCGGTGATCCTCGGTCTCGGCTTCGCCCTGGTCGGTGGCGCGGCGATCGCCTACGGCTGGCATCGCCACAGGACGATCGTGGTGGCGCTCCGGCGCGGGGAGTTCCCCGTCAGCGACCCGCGAGCGATGTTCGCGTTCACGGTCGCCGGCACCATCCTCGCGCTGATGGCGCTCGTCCTCGTGATCGTCTCCGCCTGAGAGACCGTCTTTCGACGTCCTGCTAAGCGAAGATCTGAACGCGGGCGAGACGATCAGCGGCGTCCGGATCGAGAACCCGTTCCTCTGACGAGGCGTCAGAGCTCGCCGTTGAGGACGTAGCGGAGGATCGCGACGACCTGCTCGGGCTCACGACAGACCGCGAGCGCGGCGCGGTCGACCTCCTTGAGCGCGTGGTCGTGCTCGGGCGGATGGAGGGTGATCATCGGCGTCCCCAGCGCGGCGGCCTGGCCGGCGTCGAAGGCTGCGTTCCACTGCTTGTACTGCTCGCCGAAGCGGACCACGACGAGGTCGGCCTCCTTGATCAGCGTCGTCGTGCGGATCGCGTTCAGCCCGGCGCCCTTGTGGTCGTGCCAGAACTTGTCGGGCTCCTGGCCGAGGATCGAGACGCCGCAGTCGTCTGAGGCGGAGTGGTCGGTCACCGGGCTCGTCAGCAGGACCGGCAGGCCCGCGACCTCGATCCCGTTGGCGATCCGCTCGCGCCAGTCGGTGTGGATCTCACCCGCCAGGTAGACGACCCAGGTCCGCTCCGCTCCGCTCGCTTCCATCCGGGCGGACCATAACGAGGCGGCTTCGGCGGCGGGGCTTCGGCGGGGGGCTTCGGCGGGGCGAGGCGCGGCGGCTTCGGCGGCGGGGCTTCGGCGCGGCGGCTTCGGCGGGGCGAGGCGCGGCGGCCATAATCCCGCCCGTGGACGGTGGGCTCGCAATCCGCGCCGGGGCGCTGCAGGCGGCGGCGGTTGCGCTGCTCTCGATCGTGCTGGCGCTCGCCCTCCCCCACTCCTTCTTCGAGGACTGGGGCTGGCTGAGCGGGCCGGCGGCGTGGCTGCTGTGCGCGCTCTTTACGGCCACCGCGCTGGCGCTGCCGCGCGGGCCGGCGCTCCTCGGCGCCGTGCTCGTCGGGCTGCCGAGCATCATCGCGGTGATCATCGGCGTGCACTGGCTCGGGGCTCTGGTCGCGGTGATCCTCTTCGCGCTGTGGTGCGGGCGTCTCGAGCCACGCGGGGAGCCCGTCGGCCTGCTCTGAGCGCCGAACGTTCACCGCGTGGTGCCATACGGGGTGGAAATCGACGTTCGGCGAGGGCTTTGACCCGCGCACCCGCGCCGAACGTCCGCGCAACCCCGCTATGGCGTGGCTCCACGGCCGCTCGGTGATCGCGAGTGGGCTTGCGCGCGCCCCGCGAGACGAGGCCGCCGGTATCTTCCGAGCCCACCCTGGAGGGGTGACCGAGTGGCTTAAGGTGCACGATTGGAAATCGTGTGGGCGGCGAAAGCTGCCTCGTGGGTTCGAATCCCACCCTCTCCGCTGACCACACCCCGAGCGGAACCGCGACGCTCCGCGGGTCCGGCGGATAGTTTTCCGCGCCCATGAATCGCATAGGCAGGGTCTCTCTCGTCCTCGCGGCGCTCGTCGTCGCGTCCCTCTCCGTCGCCGCGCAGGCGTCGGCCAACACGTACTGCGCCGTCGCCTCGGGCTCGCTTCCCGACTGCACCGCTCCGAACACGTTCACCGGGGCGACGACCTCGGTTCAGGCTGCCCTGAACGCCGCCGCCACGAACGCGGGCCCGGACAAGGTCTCGATCGGCCCAGGCACATTCACCAGCACCGCTAACACCGCGCTCACCTACAACCCCTCCGCGGCGGGCAACAACGTCGAGATCGCGGGCCAGGGGCCGTCGACGATCCTGTCCCCGACGACGACGATCGGCTACACGTTCCTGCTCGCAGGAACCGGGGCGACCTCCAACTCCATGCACGATCTGACCGTCACGATCGCGCCCGGCTCCGGTGCGGGCACGGCCGGAATCCTCCTCACCCAGAATGCGAGCGCGGACCTCCACGACATCTCGGTGGCTCAGGCAGCTCCGAATGGAAGTTCGGCAGCGGTCATCCTTAACCAGGGCTCGATCCTGCGGAACAGCGCCGTTTCGCTGCCGCGGATCGGGACGGCCGGCCTCTCCACGTACGGCGTCGTCAGCTCGTCGGCCGCTGGGACCGGTGTCCCGGTGGTCAGAGATTCGACCGTGACCGCCGACATCGGAGCGAGCGCCGGTCAGGGTGTCGCCGGACTCGAGCGCCTGCTAGTTGAGCGCAACCGCATCAACGCGTCCATCGGTGTCACCACCGCGCAGGGAGGCGAGGTCGCTGTCCGCGACACGCTGATCAAGCTGCTCCCGGACACGGCGAACCCGTCCTACTCCTCGGTCGGCCTCTACTCCGACATCTTCCTGAGCGGCAATACGACCGCGACGATCGACGCCAAGAACGTGACGATCGTCGGCGGCAGCTCGCCGAACGACATCGGCGTGTGGTCGATCGCTTCGTCAAGTGGCGGTCCCATCGTCGATGCCAGCCTCAGCAGTTCGATCCTCGCTGACGTCGAGACGTCCCTGAAGCGCACCGGAGCCCAAGGCGTGGCCACACTCGAGGCCGAGTACTCGGACTTCGATCCGGCGACGATCAGCTCGACCAACTCCGGGGGCAGCGGGATCCTCACCCAGGGCCCCGGCAACGTGAACCTCGCGCCTGGCTTCGTCGACGCCGCGGGCGGCGACTTCTCGCTGGCGTCCTCCTCACCGCTGATCGATATCGGCGACCCGGCTCCGCTCGGCGGCGACGAGTCGGCCACCGACCTCGCCGGCAACCCGCGGATCCTCGACGGCAACGGCGACGGGACCGCGCGCCGAGACATGGGCGCCTTCGAGTTCGTCCCGGCGCCGCCCGCCGACACCACCCCGCCCGAGACGATCGCCGGGAAGTTCAAGAAGAAGGTGAAGAAGGGCAAGCCGGCCAAGTTCGAGTTCTTCTCGAACGATCCGGCTGCGACGTTCACGTGCGCCCTCGACAAGAAGGCGGCCAAGCCCTGCGCGAGCCCCTACACGTTGAAGCGCGTGAAGAAGGGCAAGCACACGCTGACGATCACCGCCATCGACGCCGCCGGAAACGCAGACCAGTCGCCGGTGGTCGACAAGTTCAAGGTCAAGAAGAAGAAGAAGAAGCGCAAGCACTGAGCGCTCGGCGCCGGGCTCGCTTCGCGCCGCCCGGGTCGAATCGCACCGCGCGGCGGCACGCGGAAGGCGAGCGGCCGACAAGGGTCGCGGGGCGCGACGGCGAAGGAACTCCGGGAACCGCCTGCGGCGACCCCGAGACCTTGCCCCGAGCCATGCGCACAGCCTCCGGAGCGCTGCTCCTCCCCCGCCCCGAGCGGCTGCGATTCGCCGCGCATCCGCAGGAGCCCGAGGCACCCGCCACGACCCCCGCCCCCTCTCCGGGCGCAGTTCCCGCGCCGCCACCGCCACCCCCCGACCCGCCGGTTCCGGTCGCGCCGCACGCACCGCCGTACGCGCCGTCCCGGCTCGAGCGGCTCGGCCTGATGACCGCCGGGGTAGCCCACGACTTCAACAACGTGCTCTCGGTGATCATGGTCTGCGCGGGCGAGATCGCGGCCGCCACGGAGGATCCCGAGCAGCGGGATCGCGCGAGGGAGATCACCGACGCGGCCGAGCGCGGCGCCGAGCTCAGCCGCCGCCTCCTCACCCAGGACCGTCTTCCCGAGCCGGAGCCGGAGGTACTCGCGGTGGACACCGCCATCGTCGATGCGCTGCCGATCGTCAAGCGGACCCTCGGGGAGGGGATCGAGATCTCGCTCTCCTCCCGAGGCCACCTGCCCCGCGTCCTGCTCGCGCCGGGTGAGCTCCAGCGCATCCTCGTGAACCTCGCCGCAAACTCGCGCGACGCGATGCCGGAGGGCGGCTCGGTCACGATCCGCACCGGCCAGGTGACGATCCCCCCCGGCGACCGGGAGCTGGGCGTGGGCTGGCACCTGCGGATCACCTTCACCGACACAGGTCCCGGCATGAGCCCGGAGGTCCTCGGCCGCGCGGCCCAGCCGTACTTCACGACCAAGCCGAACTCCGGCTCGGGCCTTGGCCTCGCGACCGTCAAGGGCCTGCTCCGCGCTCGCGGCGGCCGGTTGCAGCTGAGCTCGCCGCCGAGCGGCGGCACCACGGTGATACTCGACATGCCCGCGGTCACCGCAACCGGCGAGGCGCTCTCGCTCCCGCCGGCGGGCGCAGCGACGCCGGCCTGAGCTGCGCTCAGTCGCGGCGTTCGCGGAAGAAGCCGCGTAGAAGCTCCGCCGCCTCGTCGGCGAGGACGCCGCCGACGACCTCCGGGCGGTGGTTGAGTCGCGGCTCGCCGAGCACGTCGAGAACCGAACCCGCCGCCCCCGCCTTCGGGTCCGGCGCGGCGTAGACGACGCGCGGCACGCGGGCGAGCACGATCGCCCCCGCGCACATCGCACACGGCTCGAGCGTCACGTAGAGGGTGGTGTCGAGAAGGCGCCAGCCGTCATCGACGACGCCCGCCCCGGCGCGCAGCGCGAGGATCTCTGCGTGAGCGGTCGGATCGCCGCGGAGCTCGCGTTCGTTGACGCCCTCGGCGATCACCTCGCCGCCGCGCGCGAGCACCGCACCGATCGGGACGTCGTCGTGCTCGACGGCGGTCGCGGCCACCTCGAGCGCGAGCCGCATCAGGCGCCCGTCGTCGGCAGCGGTGTCGGGGTCCGCCATCTACAGCTTGATCGCGGCGATCACCATCGACGCCATCAGGCAGATGACGAGGATGATCATCGAGACGGTCCAGGAGGTGGGCACGGGCATAAGCGTAGGGATAGGGTGCGGGCGATGGCGAACCCGCTGAAGCCGATCACCGAGAAGGTCGCCGACGGCGTCTGGCGCCACGCCGGGGACCTCAAGCAGGGGATGAACATCTACATCCTCGCCGAGGACGACGGATCGGTGACGCTGTTCGACGGCGGCACCGCATCGATGACCGAGGGCGTTCGCGCGGCGGCCGAGGAGATCGGTCCGATCAAGCGGATCGTGCTCGGCCACGGCCATGCCGACCACCGCGGGGTCGCACCCGCGCTGGGGGTCCCGGTCTGGTGCCACGAGGACGAGCTCTCCGACACCGAGGGTGACGGCGGCTACCACTACTTCCGCTTCGAGCTGCTGCCCACGAGGTTCCTCCGCACGGTCTACCCGAAACTCCTCGACCACTGGGACGGCGGGCCGGCCAAGGTCGCCGAGACCGTGACCGAGGGCGACGAGATCTGCGGCTTCACCGTCAAGCACTTCCCCGGCCACGCGCCCGGCCTGATCGGCCTGTGGCGCGAGAGCGACCGCCTCGCGATCGTCAGCGACACCACCTACGTAGTCGATTCGACGAAGTTCAAGCCCGTCGACTGGCCCAACGTCCCCAACAGGGTCTTCAACCAGGACCACGACCAGGCGATCGCCTCTCTCCGCAAGCTGGCCGCCCTCGAGCCGGCGATCATCGCCCCCGGCCACTCCGAGCCGGTCCACGGCGACCCCGAGTACAACCGGATGATCCTCGAGCAGGCCGCCGACCGCGGCTAGCTACTTCCGCTTCACCTTCTCGCAGTTCTTCGCGACCTTGTCGCGGCGGTCGGCGATCACCTTGTCCTTGCCGCCGCCGCAGTTGACGCGGTCGCGGCCGCCGCCGCGGACCTTGATCTTGTCCTTGCCCCCGCCGCCCTTGATCACGTCCTTGCCGCCGCCGCCGGAGATCTTGTCCTTGCCGCCGCCTCCCGCGATGTGGTCCTTGCCCCCGCCGCCCTTCAGCTTGTCGTCGCCGCCGTTGCCCTTGATCTTGTCCTTGCCGCCGTTGCCGGCGACGCAGTCATCGCCGCCGCGAGCCTTGATGCGGTCGTTGCCGGCGCCACCGCGGATGCGATCGCCGCCGTTCGTCCCCTGCAGGCGGTCGCCGCGCTTGGTTCCCCGGATCGTCGTCGCGCACGCCTTGCCGCCACCGCCGGGGTTGGGCTTCACACGCACCGACACCGTCCGCCCCACGTTCCCCTGCTCGTCGACCGCCCTCACCGCGAGGAAGCGCTCGCTGCCCTCGGGCACATCGAAGCTCTGCCGCTCGCCCGGCGCGAGCGGCTCCGGCGCGAGCTTCGCCTTGATCGGCTTGGCGCCCGCGAAGCCCGCGGAGTCGATCGCCTCGTCGCCGGTCGCCAGCTCGTAGTGGTCAGCGGTCCCGCAGAGCAGGTCGTCGCCGGGGGCGTCGAAGCGGACCTTGGTGCGCTCGTCGTTGGTCGCGATCGAGCCCGGCACGCCCGGCAGCACCGCGTCGCGCGAGTAGTCGCCGGAGTTGGCGTTGTCGTGATGGAAGCGCGGCGAGGAGGAGGGCGAGCAGGCGGACGCCGACGTCTTGTACGCGTGGACGTAGCCCGAGCGAGTGATCCCGACGACGACCTTGCGGGCGTCCCCGTCGGTGTCGGTGGTGCCGAAGCTGCCGACGAGCGGCGTCGCCACGGTCCAGTCGGTCGAGAGCTTCGGCCAGCCCGAGACCGGCAGGCCGGAGGCGTCGTAGGCGGCGAGATCGGCGCTCGAGCTCCCGGCCAGAACCTCCTCGCCGTCGGGGCCGCCGATGTCAGCGACCGCCGGCCCCGTCAGGAACTGCAGGTCGTTCATCGTCGCGGGGTAGTTGGCGCGGAACTGGCCGCTCGCCGGGTCCCAGGCGCCGATCAGGTCCTGGCCGCCCTGGTACTCGGAAGCCTGCAGGTCGAGCGCGCGGAAGAGGCCGATCGACGACAGCACCAGCGACGGATGGTCGCCGTCGGAGCCGAGGCCCGCCGCGCCGAAGGCGGGGTTGCCGACCGCGGGGATGATCGGCGTATCGGTGACGGTCGCCCCGGCCGTGAAGTCGGTGGCGAGCGCGTTGTCGCTGCCGAGCGTCTGGCCGTGGCAGGAGCTGCCGTCGCCGTTGACGATGTAGGCGGGCCCGGCCGCCGACGCGGTGCCGACCTTGTTGCCCGCGCCGCCACTCGGGCAGTTCACCGGTCCGATCACCGGCGGACCCGAGACACCCTCGCCGACCACCGGCAGCAGCTCGGTCAGCAGCAGCCCGGGCCGGAACGGCCACCCGGGTGCGATCGCGTCGTTCGGCATCGGGTCCGAGTCGCGGTCGCCGTCGGACTGCAACGCGTAGACGCGTGAGTTGCCCGGATCGAAGAGTCCCGTGGCGGCCAGGATCCCGAGGGTGCCCGCGTTACCGACGTTGAACGGCTCGTCGTACTCCTCGTTGGTCCCGATCACGATCTCGGGACGGGCATCGCCGGTGATGTCGCCGACGGCGGGCGTGTCGATGATCGCTCCCTGCTGGTAGGAGCCCGCGTCCCCGCGGAAGGTGACCGCGTGCGTCGTCGGGTCGATCGACTGCACCTTGGCGGGATCGACCACGAGGACGGGGAATCCCGGCTGCTCGGCCGCGCCCCCGGCGGCACCGGGGTCGGAGTCGTGGCCGTCCCAGGCGTAGACGTGGCGGTCCATCGCGGCGGCGACGATCTCCTCGTCGCCGTCTCCGTCGAGATCGGCGAGGACCGGGGAGCCGAAGAACCCGCGCTGCGTGCGGTTGGTCTTGCCGTTGCGCACGTTCTCGAAGGGAGCGAGCGGCTTGCCGGAGTAAGCGGCGTGGGTGGCCTCGGTGAAGACCCGCTTGCCGTCCGGGCCCCAGCCGTAGAGGCGGCCCTCGAAGTCGGCCGCGTAGACCTCCGGGACCCCGTCGCCGTCGGTGTCGCCGACCGCGACGGCGCCGAGGAAGGCGGCGCCGAGGTCCGAGCCGACGGCTCCGCTCGCATAGGCCGGCGCGGAGACGTGCGAATCGACGAAGCTCGGGCGGTCGCCGCGCACCGGCCAACCCAGCAGCTCCGTGCCGTCGGGGTGGATCGCGTGGACGAAGCCGTCAGAGGTCGCGAGGATCAGCTCGTTGCGGTTGTCGCCGTCGAGGTCGGCGAAGGCGGGTGAGGAGTCGCCGTCGGCGCTCGGCGAGCCCGATCCCAGCCGCCCCTCCGACTGGATCGTCCGCGGGAAACCGTCGAGCAGGTCGCGGTCGTGGTGCAGGTAGGAGGTCCGCTCGTCCTCGCCGGTCCGGGCCGGGCCGCTCGTCGGCGTGACCACGACCTTGAAGGTGAACGCGTGCGGCGCGAAGAACGGCCGGCCGTTCCCAGTCGCGGCGGTCGGCTGCGGGATCGGGCCGTTGAAGTCGGTGCCGGCCGGGAAGCGCGACTTCAGGTGGCCGATGTCGATCGTGCCGAGCGTGCCTCGGTGCGACGACGCCGCCGCGGCGCCGTTGTGGACCGTCGAGCCGTCGCAGTAGCCGTTGCTCAGCTCCTCGAAGTCGCCCGGAGGGCTGTCGGTGGTGAGCGCGTTGTTGGGGTACTGGCCGGGCGCGACGAGAAGCTGGCAGCGGTACGGGGCACCGCGCGCGAACACCTCGCCCTCGACCGCCAGGGAGCCCTGACCGGGATCGACCTCGCCGAACCACTCGGGCGAGAGGATCTCGGCCTCCGGCGGCAACGCCGTCGTCCCAGGGCTCGCGGGGTCGTCGATCACGGCATCGACAGCCCGATTCATGTTCGCGCGCCCGTAGCCGTAGAACTGGTCGTGCCCCTTGCGGGCCGGGTAGCTGCTCCCGCCGAGCGGCGGGCTCGCCAGCGCGGGGCGGTTCGCCTCGACCTGCGCCTGCAGCAGACCGGCGGGCCCGTAGGGGCTCGTGCAGTCGGGGAGCGGCGTCGGGGAGCAGGAGGGTTCGTTGCCCGAACCCGCCGGGGCGCCCGCGAAGTTGACGTCGTCGACCTGGCCCGTTCCCCCGTAGGTCCCCGAGGCGAGCACCTGGCGGATCTCGTTCGGCGTGATCGGGCAGGGGTCGCCGCTCGTCAGCTCGCAGGCTGAGGTGTCGGGGTAGTTGCCGAGCACGCCCGCCTCGCGCGCGTTCAGGGCGGCGCTGTAGATCAGCCCGGCGTATCCCGCCGCAAGCCCGACCGCGTTGGAGGAGCAGCTGGTGCTCGGAATCGCGACCGTGATCTTGGCGCTGAAGTTGGTGCAGCCGTTGAAGGCGAGGTAGGACTTGTTCGGCGAGGCGACGTCGCTGTCGGTCACCGAGTTGGCGACGATCACGTGCGGGAGCGTCGAGGGCCAGTTGTTGTGCTGCGCTGCCTCGTCGGCTGCAGATGCCATGACGACGACGCCGTGGCGGTAGGCGTAGTCGACGGCCTCGCGGGCGAGGCTCGCGTTGTTGAGCGTCCCCAGAGCCTCCTGCACGATCTGGGCGTCGTTGTCGGTCGCATAGGTGACCGCGGCGCCGAAGCGGTTGACGTCGCCGATGAAGCTGTCGCCGACGCGCAGGTAGATCCCCATGCAGTTCGGGCAGGAGCCGACGTCGCCGCCGTTGTCGGCCTCGGCCGTCGAGTCGCGGGCCTCCCCCGTCCCGTGGCCGTACTGGACGTCGTCGAAGGGGTCGTTGTCGTTGTCGAGGAAGTCCCAGCCGACGATGTCGTCGACGTAGCCGTTGCCGTCGTCGTCGACGCCGTCGCTGAAGGCGATCAGGATGTCCTGCGGCTCGAGCACGCCGGCCGGGCCGACGCCCTTCGGCGTGTCGCGCTGGACCCGGTTGTCGCAGGCGTAGTCGATGACGTTGAAGACGGCGTCACCGTTCAGGTCCCAGTCGCCGGCGTGCGTGAACGGGCCGCCGCCGGAGCAGTCGGCGCCGGGCTCGTTGGGCGTTCCGAGGCCGTCGTTGCGCGGCTTCGGCAGCTCGCCCTTGCTCAGGCGCGTCTTCTTGCGCAGGTCGGTCATGGCCCCCGCGTCGTTCCACTTGATCCCGGAGTCGAGGATCGCGATGGTCACGTCAGGGCGACCGGTCGTGGTCCTGAACGCGGTCGAGACACTCGCGTCATCGTCGACGACGTGCGCTCCGCGGACGCCGCCAAGCTCCACCGGCAGCAGGTTGTTGACGGTGTTCGCCGGATCGGGCGTCGCGGCGAACTTGAACTCGTTGCCGCCGAGGTCGGTGGGGACGGTCCCGGCGTCGAGGTAGAGGTCGGTGGGGTCGCTCGGATCGCCGCCCGAACGCGTGTAGGGGAAGCTCGCCGAGGCGGGCGCGGCGACGACGAGCGCGAGCAGGAACGCGGACAGGCCGGCGAGCGCGGCCCTTGCCCCGCTCACTCGCCGGATCCTCCCTCTCCCGAGCCCTCTCCCAAGTCGGACGACACCCTAGTACGGATCCTCACAACATGCGCCGGTGGGCGGCCGCATCAGGCCGCCCCGCTGATCGGTCGGATCCGGCGCTAGCCGCAGTACTGGCCGCTGGCGGGCTTCGGGTCGCGGCCCTTGATCCCGGCGCAGACGGTCATCCTCGCCTCGAGCTGCTGCATCTGGCTGATCTGGGCGGCCGTCGGGCTCCCGGAGGCAGCCGGGAAGCCGTTCTCCATCTGGTAGGGATCGGAGCGCAGGTCGTAGTACTCGGTGTCGGTGCGGGTGCAGGTGCCGGCCTCGTTGTAGGCCGAGTATTCGGTGTACATCTGCCGGTCGTAGCGGACGCCGCGATAGTCGCAGTCGTAGAGCTCCAGCGCGATCGGGCGGGGGTTGGGGAAGCCGCCGGAGCCGTCCATGAGCGGCATCATCGAGCGGCCGTCCATCGTCCGGCAGATCTTCGGGGTCCGGCACGGCCCCGTGCCGGCGAGCTCGAGGAGGGTCGGCGCCAGGTCGATGTTGGCGACGGAGGCGTCCGAGGTCGAGACGAGCCCGGCCGACCCGCGGAAGCGGTTCGGTATCGCGATCGTCAACGGCATGTTGATGTTCTCCTCGTAGGGATCGGGCTTGCCCTTGGCGATCCGGTGCTCCCCGTAGAAGTAGCCGTTGTCGGAGGTGAAGACGATGACGGTGTTGTCGAGCTCCCTCCGCTGCTTGAGCACGTCCATGATCCGCCCGAGCCCGCGGTCGATGCCGTAGACGGACTCCAGCGTGCAGCGGTAGCGGCGCTCGATCTCGAGCGTGTTGTCGGATGTGAGCAGCCCGCGGCCCTTGACGTCGTTCGGCTTGTCGGAGACGTCGAGCTCGTTGAAGTTCGGGGGGGTCGGCAGCGGGTACGCGTCGAAGCGATGCTCGTCGACCGGCTCCGGGACCGGGCTCGAGGCGCAGCGCGTGTCACGCCCCGTCGAGGTGTGCGGCGCGTAGTAGTCGACCTGCATGTAGAAGGGGTCCTTCTTGCGGGCGAGGCGCTTGGTCCAGCGCACGGCGAAATCGCTGGTCACCTTCGTGACGTGGTCGTTGTCGTCGGTGCCGTAGTGGCGGATCTTCCCGTTCTTCGACGCCTTCCAGTTGTAGTAGCGGCGCTTCTCGAGCTCGGTGAACCAGAGGTCGAAGCCGGGGGCGACGGCCGCCGGGCCGAGCTTGCCCTGCTCGTATCCGTTCAGGAACTTGCCGACGTGGGCGGTGTTGTACCCCGCGTACTTGAGCCAGGCGGGCAGCACGTTGCGCTTCTGGATCAGGTCGCCGTAGACGTTGCGGAGGATGCCGTTGTTGTGCCCGTACTGACCCGTCATGTAGGCCGCGCGTGAGGGGCAACAGAGGGGCGTGGTGACGACGTAGTCGCTGAAGGTCGTCCCCCGTGGCATCAGGCGCGTGAAGAGGTTCGGCATCGCCTCGGGTATGACCGTCGACTTCGCCTGGTCGTCGGTCACGATCACGACGATGTTGGGCTGCTTGTAGTTGGTCTTGCCGCCCTTGCCGCCCTTGCCGGGCTTGGCGAGCGGGGCGTGGTCCTGGGCGTGGCCGGGCTGCGCTCCGGCCGTGAGCGCGATCAGCCCCGAGATCAGCGCGCAGAGGGCCACCGCGACCGCGAGGCGACGCGTGCGCGCGCTGGATGTCGAAGTTGATGCCATTCCCTGGTGCAACAGTCCTGCGGGGAAGAAGTCGCGGTGCGTCGTGCCCTGGCGCCACCGACTGTCGGTGGCTGCAGCCGCGGTGCCGGATGGTAGCTGGGCCCTACGACGACCCGCGCCGGTGACGCTCTAGGGTGCAGCGCATGTCCACAGCCACGATGCACACCAGCCAGGGACCGATCGAGCTCGAGCTCTTCGACGAGCAGGCGCCGAAGACGGTCCAGAACTTCAAGGATCTCGCCGGAGACGGCTTCTACGACGGCCTCATCTTCCACCGCGTGATCGAGGACTTCATGATCCAGGGCGGCTGCCCGGAGGGAACGGGGACCGGCGGTCCCGGCTACACGTTCGAGGACGAGTTCAACGAGCACAAGGTCGTGCGCGGGGCTCTCGCGATGGCCAACGCGGGCCCGAACACGAACGGCTCCCAGTTCTTCATCGTCACGACCGAGGCGGCCCCCTGGCTCGACGGCAAGCACACCGTCTTCGGCCAGGTCACCGGAGGCATGGAGGCTGTCGACGCCATCGAGGGCACCGAGAAGGGACCGGGCGACCGCCCCGTCGAGCCGCAGCTGATCGAGCGGATCGAGCTCAGCGAGTAGCGCCGGCCCCGGAGAGGCCGGGGGCCGCCGGATCAAGGAAGAGGAGGCGAAGCGGCCGCGGGCCGTGAGCCGATCGATGACGCGGAGCCGGCGGTTCCCGGCCCGCCGGCGGCGAGCTGGCCGCAGGCGGCGGCGATGTCGCGACCGCGCGTCAGCCTGACCGTCGTCGGCAGGCCGCTGCGCTGCAGCACCGAGCGGAACGCGGCGATCTGGTTCGGTGAGCTGCCGGTCAGCTCACCGGGAGTCGGGTTGAACGGGATCAGGTTGACCTTGAACGCCTCGTGCGGCTTCAGCGCCTCGGCGAGCACGAGCGCCTGGTCGGGGCCGTCGTTGACGCCGGCCAGCATCAGGTACTCGATGTAGACGCGCTTGCCACGGGCCTCGCGCCAACGCAGGCACGCCTGCAGCACCTCGTCGAGCGGGTAGCGGTCGTTGACCGGCATCAGGGAGCTGCGCACGTCCGGCTCCGCGGAGTGCAGCGACAGCGCCAGCCGGACCCGCGGGCCGTCGGTCGCGAGACGCTCGATCCCCGGAACCCAGCCGACCGTGGAGACCGTGGTGTGCGACGTGGCGATGCCGACGTCGGGTAGGCGCTCGCAGGCTTCGATCACCGCGTCGAGGTTCATCAGCGGCTCGCCCATCCCCATGAACACGCAGTGGTTGACCTCGCCGCGACGGCGGAAGTGGAGAGCCTGATCGACGATCTCCGACGCGGTCAGGTTGCGCCCGAACGCCATCCGCCCGGTCGCGCAGAAGGCGCAGGTGAGCGGGCATCCAGACTGGCTAGAGACGCAGATCGAGCGGCGCCCGTCGCGGTAGCTCATCAGCACGGTCTCCAGCGGGCGTCCGTCGGCGGTGGCGAACAGGGCCTTGCGGGTGCCGTCCTCGGAGACCACCTCGCGCTCGAGCTCCAGGGTGGAGATCGGCAGCTCGGCGGCGAGCGCCTCGCGCAGCGCCGCGGGCAGGTTGGTCATCTCCTCGTAGCTCGCCGCGCCACGAGCCAGCCACTCCCAGACCTGCTTGGAGCGGAACGCCGGCTCGCCGCGCTCGGCGAGGAGGTTGTCGAGGGCCCGGAGGTCCATGAGGGAAACGAGGTTAGAGGGCGTTCAAGGACACCGGGCGGTGCGATCGGGCCCTCGGGCTGCCTGACTCGCCGGCTGCGCCCCACGCCGCGGTCACGGCGCCGGCCCTGTCACCCGGAAGTGGACCTCTTCCCTGTTCTTCGGTGACACGTCCGCCGCAGGGGTCGGCGAACTCCATGCCGGGGATGGTTCCTCCCGCATGCGGGAGGATCTCGCCTACGCCAGTCAGCGGGAGTCCGGCTCGGGCGCCGGCTCCCGCTTCTCCCACATCTCCGTGTTGCCGACGTCGCGGAACCCGAGCCGCGCGTAGACGGGCGCGCCCAGCTTGCTCGCCTGGAGGGAGGCCGTTCGCATGCCGCGCTCGCGGGCCTCGACGAGGAGCCTGCCGAGGATGGCCGCGGTGATCCCGCCGCCCCGATGCTCGGGACGGGCGGCGACGGCGGTTACGCAGGCGTCGTCGCCGACGTCGATGGTGGCGGCGCAGACGACCCCGCCGGAGCCGTCGTCGGCGACCAGCCACGACGAGCCCGGCCGCGGCTGACCCTCCAGCGCGGCGGCCCAGGCGCCCTCGAGCCCGTAGGCGGCGTCGTTGATCTCACACACCTCCGTGAGGTCGCGGGCCGGGCGCAGCTCGACCCCGTCGGGGAGCTCCACGTCCGGCGGCGAGAACTCGCCGAGCTCGATTCCCATCGAGCGCGGCTCGGCGTCCACCACGTGGCCGCGTTCGGCGAGAACGTCCACGCCAAGCGGGTGCCCCGGAGTGATCCACACCGTCCACGCCCTCACCCCGACCTCGCTGTATGTGTCCTCGAGCTCGTCGAGCATGGGCTCGATCTCCGCGGGATCGAGCGCCGTGACGCAGTTGAAGATGGAGCGGTCGGGGTTCGCCGGGTTGAGCGATGCGACCACCCCGCCCCGGCGGATCAGCCGTCCCGAAGGGGACGAGGAGCCGAAGAGCTCGACCTCGGCGCCGATGCCGACGTGAACCCGGCGGGCCAGCTCGCTGTCGCTCAGACCCTCCACTACGAGCAAGGTAGCGCGCAAGCCCTGGCGCCTGCGGGAACCCGTCCCTCTACGCGTAGCCCGCCGCGACCCGCTCGACGGCGGCTCCGTAGCTGCCGCCGAAGAGGATCGCGTGGACGAGCAACGGCTGCAGCTGCCAGAGGCCGACGCGCTCGGCGCGGCCGTCGTCCAGCGGCCACACCTCGTCGTAGGCGCGGAGGGTCCGGGCGGACACCGAGCCGAACAGGTCGAGCATCGCGAGGTCCATCTCGCGGTGGGCGCCGTGCGCCTTCGGGTCGATCAGCCAGGGCCGTCCGTCGGCCCCGGCGAGGACGTTGCCGCTCCAGAGATCGCCGTGGATGCGCGCCGGGCGCTCGTCGGGACCGGCGAGCGCGCCCATCCGCGCGCAGACCTCGGCGACGAGCCCCGCGCAGCGCTCCGTGATCGCCCCGCGACCGAGCGCCGCCCGCGCCAGCCGCTCGAGCCGCGCCGCGTAGACCTCCGCCCAGGTGTCGCCGCCGTAGGACTCGACCTCGCCTCCGCCGAACCGCAGCTCGGTACGCGGGGAATCAGGCGGGAGCGCGTCGAAGGCGTCCGCGCCGGCGGCGTGGATGGTCGCCAAGCCACGGCCGAGGTCCTCCTCCCCACCCGGTCCCAAAGCTCCCCGCTCGACCCACTCGAGGACGAGACCGCGCTCGCCGTCGTCGTCGATCACCGCCAGCACCTCGGGGACGGGGAGCCCGCCCGGCTTGCCGAGCCACCGCAGGCCAGCGGCCTCGGCCCCGAACTCGTCCTCGGGCGCACCGGCGCGGGACTTCAGGAAGGCGCGGCCGCCGCCCTCGAGCTCGAGCGCCCAGGCTTCGTTGATGTCGCCGCCGGAGACCCGCCCGGAGCCTTCGATCCGCCGGCCCAGCGCCCGGGCAGCCGCGGCGAGGAGCGCTTCCTCGTTCAATCCCGGGAGCCCGGGAAGCGGGTCGCCAAGATCTCCTCGACCAGCGCGTCGCAGGATCGCTCGATCATGTCGAGGACGTCCTCGAAGCCCTGCTCGCCGCCGTAGTAGGGATCGGGGACGTCGAGATCCGAGTCTCCTCGGGCCTCTGGGTCCCACTCACGCAGGATGCGGAGCTTGCCCTCCGCGTCGGCGTGCGGGGCCAACGCCCGCATGTCGGCGAGGTTCTGCCGGTCCATCGCGAGGATCAGGTCGAAGTCGTCGAAGTGGTCGACTTCGAAGCGTTGCGCGCGGCTCTCCAGGGTGATCCCGCGAGCGCTCGCGGCGGCGCTGGCACGCTCGTCGGGCCTGTGGCCGACGTGCCAGCCGCCGGTGCCGGCGCTCTCGACGTCGACGTCCTCGCCCAGCCCGGCCTCGCGCAGCCGGTGGCGCAGCACGCCCTCGGCCGTGGGCGAGCGGCAGATGTTGCCGAGGCAGACGCAGAGGATCCGCATGGAACGGCGCAGGTTAGGCGGACGAGCCCGCTCCTACGCCTTCCCCGCGAGCAGCCGCTCCACCGCCGCCTTGCTGAGAGTGCGGTAGCCGCCCTTCTTCGGGTCCCAGTACCAGGCCGGCGTCGCCTTGCCACCGACCTTCAGCCCCTCGGTGCGAAGCGGCGCCGTCATCGGCCGGTACCAAGTGGTGAGCGGGATCTCTTCGACGACCCGGATCACCCACGGGATGCCGTCGTCGCCCAGGTCCACCAGTGCCGCCTCGAGGTCCGCGGGCGCGAGCTCGTACCCGTCGCGCAAGGTCACCGCGGCACAGGGGATGCTCGAGGAGCCGTCGTTCGTTCGCACCCCGTAGGCGACCGCGAGCGCGACCGCGTCCAACGTGCCGAGCGCGTCCTGGATCGGTCCGCTGGCGACGACGCCGCCGGCCGTCCTGATCAGGGACGGAACGTGGTCGACCAGCCAGAAATCGCCGTCGATGTCGCGGCGGAAGAGGTCGCCGGTCTCGAGCCAGGCGTCCGCGGGTTCGAACACGCCGCGCAGGAAGCCGTCCCCGCTGCCGATCTGATCGCGGCGGACCCGCGCGAGCAGCATCCCGGTCTCGTGCTTCGGGCAGGCCACGGCGAAGCCGTCGTCGCCCTCGACGAGCCGCCGGTTCACCGGGTCCCAGCGGGCGATACGCACCTCGGCGCTCCCGGGCAGCGGCCGCCCCTTGCAGCCGGGCTTCGTGCCGGGGATGTTGACGAGCACGGCGTCACCCTCGGTGGAGGCGTAGAACTCGAGCACCCGGGCGGGGGCGAAGCGCCGGCTGACCCGGCGCCACAGTCCCGCCGGCATACCCGAGCCCATGAACAGCCGCACCGGGTGATGCTGCTCGCCGGGATGCGGCGGCGCCTCGGCGATCTCGTCGAGCATCGCCCAGGTGTAGGAGACGACCGTCGCTCCGTAGCGGCGCACCTCGTCCCAGAAGATCTCCGGGTCCCACTCCGAAGCGACCGCCAGCCGCGAGCCGCCCGCGATCGCGCCGCCGACGCTCATCAGCAGCGCCGAGGGGTGGTAGGCCGGCTGGGCGCTGTAGATCGTGTCGCTGCTGCCGAGCGACGCTGAGGAGGCGGTGCCGAACGCCGAAAGCGCCCAGCGTCGGTTCGTGATCCGGTTGGCGAGGGTGCGATCGCCGGTCCCGGTGAAGAGGATGAAGGCGAGATCCCCGGCGAGACCCGGGTTGGGTACGTACCAAGCCGGAACATGGACGGCGTCGGGGTCGATCCGCTCCATGTCGATGAGCCCCCGCGCGAGCGTCCGGTCCTTGCCGCCGCCGCCGAGCACATATACCTGGACCCCTGTCGCGTCACGGGCGGCCTCGGCGTTCTGCGGGTCGGAGATGATCCGGCCGGCGCGGCCGAGCTCGGCTTCGCGCTGCGGATCACCGTCGGGCCGCATGAGGACCGCGACGGCGCCGAGCCTGCTCAGCGCGGCGACGACGGTGAGCGCGCTCGGGCGCGTCTGCATGAGGACGCCGACGTGCTCGCCCTGGCGGACGCCGATCTCCAGCAATCCACGAACGACGTTGTCGACCCGCTCCTTCACCGCGCCCTGGGTGTGGGCGCGATCCTCGAACAGGAGCACGACGTCGTCGGGCGCGCGCTCGGCCTGCTCGTCCATCAGCAGGCCCATCGAGATGCGGGTGCGGGCGCCGACGCGGCCGAGACGGTTGAGCTGCTCGAGCTGACCGGCGGTCTCGCCGGCGATCTCGCGCAACGTGCGGCTCGCGCCGAAGGCGGCGCCGGCCAGGCCGCGCGCCGCGCCGATCCCCGCCCCGACCGCCAGCTGCGCCCCAGCGCCGATCCGGTCCATTGTTCCGAGCCCGCTCTCGGGGCGCTCGATCTCGTCCTCAATCCTGACCACGTTGTCGGGGAGCTTCCCCTTGTCGTCGCGCCAGGCGAGCCAGTCGGCGACGGTCGGCCAGGTCGTCTCGACGGCGTTGGAGCCGACGACGAGCCCGAAGTGGCCGGCGCGCAGCGAGACCTCGTAGACATCTGAGCGGGGAGCCGCCCAGCGGGCCGCGCGCACCGAGCGGGCGGGCGCGATCTCGTCCGTCTCGCCGACGAACGCGAGGATCGGGCAGGTCATGTCGGCGAGCGTCACCAGCCGGTCCTCGATCACGAAGCCGCCGGAGACGAGGCGGTTGTGGACGCCGAACTGGCGGATCACGTCGGCGAGCGCCGGGCCGGGCCAGGCGACCCATCCCTCGGCCTCGAGGAAGCGGCGCTGGCGCTCCTTCGGCAGCAGCGCCTCGCGGTCGTGGAGCTGGCGCACGAACTGCAGGCGCTGGCGGAACGACTTCGCCGGATCCATGAGCCGGAAGCCGGTGCGGCTGAGCCAGGCGGGGACGCCGCTGTTGGCGAAGACGTGCTCGGCGAGGAACGCGGCGGCCGCGATCGCGGTCTCCTCGGGGAGCCCGAACGAGAGCGTGCCGCGAGTATCGACGGGGCTGCCGAAGACGACGATCGAGTCGATCCCCTCCGAACGCCGGTAGGAGGCCACCTGGTAGCAGAACATCCCGCCCTGGCTGTAGCCGCCGATGTGGACCTTGTCGCGGCCGGTCTCGGCCCGCACCCGGTCGATCGCCTCGTCGATCGCGAGCACGTGGTCGTTGAGCGAGCGCTCGAGCCCGCCCTCCTCGCGCTCCGGCGCGCCGAAGTCGACGACCCAGGGGTCCACCCCGCGCTCGTGCAGGATCGAGACGGCACTCGTCGAGGGAGCGACGTCGTAGATGTCGGCGTCGAGCATCATCGGCGGGATCAGGAGCAGCGGCGGGCGCTCCTGCGGCTTGCGCTTGCCTCTCCCGCGTCCCTTCCCGTCCGAGTCGCGGGCGGGCGCGTAATAGCGCCGCAGTCGGTAGACGGGGCGGGTCGAGACGACCTCGAAGGGGGACGGCTGCTCGTCGGTCTCGAGGCCGCCGAAGCGCGCCACCTCGAGCGCGTTCTGCGCCGCCGCGCCGAGCCGGCCGGCGGGGCCGGTGATCAGATCGTCGACGAGTGCCATGGGCTGCCTTCCCTCCAAGCCGCCGGGGTGCGGGCCCCGGCGCGTGAAGCGTGACTCTACCCGCCGCCCGCCCGCCGACATGGGCGAGACTGCCCGGATGCCCGAGCCGCATGAGCACCTCGAGCCGCGCCCGGGCGAGATGCCCGAGGACGACGAGACCTCGCGGTTGATGCTCGTCGCCTCGTTGCTCACGGTCGCGGCGATCGTGGCGATGGTCCTGCTGATCACGCCGCTGCGCAACGCGATCACCGACGCCCTCAGCGGCGACACCGAATCGCTGCGCGAGGACCTCAACGACCTCGGCGCGACCGGCTATCTCGTCGTGCTCGTCCTCGCCCTCGCGCACTCGGTGATCTTCTACCCGGCCGAGATCCTCAACGCGGCGGTCGGGTACGTGTACGGGTTCTGGGTCGGGCTGCCGCTGGTGATGGCCGGGTGGATGCTGAACGGGATCCTCTGCCATCAGATCGGCAACTACGGCGGCAGGCCACTGCTGCTGAAGCTGCTGCACGAGGACCGCTTCCTGCGTTGGGAGCGGGCGGTCGAGCGCGGCGGGCCGGTCCTGCTGATGGCGCTCCGGCTGATCCCGATCGTGCCGTTCAGCGTCTGCTCCTACGTGCTCGGGTCGGCCGGCGTGCCGCTGCGGACCTTCATCTGGACGACCGCGATCGGCTACCTGCCGCTGACCGTGATCTTCGTCGTCCTCGGCAGCCGCCTCGAGGACATCTCCCCCACCGATCCGGTGATCTGGGCGGGCGCGATCGGGATGGTGCTGCTCCTGCTCGTCACCCGCTGGGTCCTGCCGAGGATCGAGCACCACGGCGAGGAGCCGGCGGAGTGATCGACGTCACTTGACAAGTTTCTACGGTATGTAAAACTACTAGACAGCTACTGAGTTTATGTCCAACTCGCAGGGAGGGACTGCACGCCATGGAAGCCGCAACCGCAGAGCCCCATCTCGAGGTCACCTGGCGCGACCCGAAGCGCTACCTGTGGCTGCTCGGGCTGATCGTGCCGATGATCCCGTTCATCGCCTGGGCTCTGGTCGAGGTCACCGGGCTCGGGATCTTCTGGTGGTTCGGGCCCTTCCTGGTCTTCGCCGTGATCCCGTTCTTCGACCTCGTCATCGGCAAGGACTCCGAGAATCCGCCCGACTCGGCTCTGAAGTGGCTCGAGGGCGACAGGTACTACCGCTGGTGCACCTACCTCTTCCTGCCGCTGCAGTTCGCGTCGCTGATCTTCGCCTGCTGGTGGTGGGCGAGCGGGGAGCTCTCCTTCCTCGAGAACCTCGGCCTCGCCTTCTCGGTGGCGATGGTCGCCGGGATTGCGATCAACACCGCCCACGAGCTCGGCCACAAGACCAAGAACGGCGAGCGCTGGCTCTCGAAGGTCGCGCTCGCGCAGAGCGGCTACGGCCACTTCTTCATCGAGCACAATCGCGGCCATCACGTCCGCGTGGCGACGGCTGAGGACCCGGCCAGCTCCCGCCTCGGTGAGAGCTTCTGGGCCTTCCTCCCCCGCACGGTCTCGGGATCGCTGACCTCGGCGCTCCACCTCGAGCGGCTCCGGCTCGATCGCGTCGGCAAGGGCTTCTGGACGATCCACAACGACGTCCTCAACGCGTGGGCGATGACCGTCGTGCTGTTCGGCGGGCTCTGCCTCGCCTTCGGGATCGAGGTGCTGCCGTGGCTGGCAGTGCAGGCGGTCGTCGGGTTCTCGCTGCTCGAGGTCGTCAACTACCTCGAGCACTATGGCCTGCGCCGGCAATGGGACGAGGAGAAGGGCCGCTACGAGCTCTGCCGCCCCGAGCACTCCTGGAACTCGAACAACATCGCCTCCAACGTCTTCCTTTACCACCTGCAGAGGCACTCCGACCACCACGCAAACCCGGTCCGCCGCTACCAGGCGCTGCGCCACTTCGATGAGGTCCCCGAGCTCCCTTCGGGGTACGCGACGATGATCGTCCTCGCCTACGCGACGCCGCTGTGGCGGCGGGTGATGGACCCGAAGGTCGTCGCCCACTACGGCGGCGACCTGTCGCTGGCGAACGTGCAGCCCCGCAAGCGGAAGAAGCTGGCGGCGAGGTGGGGAACGGGCGCGGGCGCGGCGGGCGCGGCGGGCGCTCCCTCCACCTCCGCCGCGCCCGCGGTCACCGCCGCCACGGGCTGCACGACCGCGACCGCCACACCCAACTCCGCGACCGCCGCGGCACCCAACTCCGCGACCGCGGAGCGCGAGATCACGATTGGGGACGCGGTGCGTCCCAAAAGTCGATCTCACGGCGGGGAAGGGCGCCGGGGTCAAGAAGACGACGGGAGCCAAGGGGCGTCGGCCGCCCACCGCTGCCCCGGCTGCGGCTACACCTACTCGGTAGCGGCGGGCGCTCCCCGCGAGGGATTCCCCGCCGGGACGCCATGGAGCGAGGTCCCCGCCGGCTGGAACTGCCCCGATTGCGGCGTCCGCGAGGCGAGCGACTTCGAGCCGGTGGGTGCGGGCGCTACCGTCGGGGCTCAGTGAGCGCTTCCACCGCTGCAGCCCGCCCAAGCCTCGCGGAGGAGAGCCGCGCGCAGCGGCGGGACGCGATCCTCGACGCGGTCGGCGAGCTGCTCGCCGATGACTCCTGGCACGACGTGACGATGGCGGAGATCGCCGGCCGGGCGCGAGTCAGCCGCCAGACGCTCTACAACGCGTTCGGCAGCCGCGACGAGCTCGCGCAGGCCTACCTCCTGAGAGAGGCCGGGCGCTTCCTCTCGGCGGTCGAGGAGGCGGTGGTCTCGGCGGCGCCCGACGCGCGGCGCGCCCTCAACTCGGCGGCGGAGCTCTTCCTCTCGCTCGCCTCCACCCACCCGATGGTCCGCGCCCTCTCGACGCAGGAGGGCGAGGAGCTCGTCGCGCTGGCGACCGTCCGCGGCGGCGCGCTGCTGATCGGGATGACCGATCGCCTCAGCGAGCTGATCACGGCCAACTGGCCCGACGTCGACCCCGAGGGCGCGCGCCTGCTGGCCGCGACGCTCGTCCGGCTCGCGATCTCCCACGCCGTCCTCCCCACCGGCCCGCCTGAGGAGACCGCGGCCGACATCGTGAGGATCCTCGGTCCCTACATCGACGAGCTGCTGGCGTAGCCGGGCCGCCGAACGGCCACCGAGCCACGTCATAGCGTGGCTGCATGGACGTTCGGCGAGACGTCGTCGGGCGGGAGAGCCCGCGAGCCGACCGAGCCGACCCCGGCGGCCCCACGGCGCCGCGGTGCCCTACGGCGCCGTCAAACCCTCCGCCTGCGCCGCGACGCCCTCGCGCCCTCCCGTCGGTGCGGCTCCGCCCTCGTCGCGCGTCAGCCGGTGCGCGAGGTAGACGGGGATGATCGAGATCAGGATCACGAGGACGGCGACCACGTTGACGACCGGGAGCTGGTTGGGCCGAGAGAAGTTCTGGAAGATCCACAGCGGCAACGTCTGCTCGCCGGTGCCGGCGGTGAAAGTGGTGACGATGATCTCGTCGAAGGAGAGGCCGAACGCAAGGAGGCCGCCCGCGACGAGCGCGGTGCGGATGTTGGGCAGGGTGACGCGCCGGAACGTCATCCACGGCGTCGCCCCGAGGTCCGCGGACGCCTCCTCCAGGTTCCCCGAGAGCCGCCGGAAACGGGCGACGACGTTGTTGTAGACGACGACGATGCAGAAGGTGGCGTGCGCGACCACCACCGTGAACAGGCTCAGGCCGATGTCGAGGAACTCGGTGAACGTCGCGTTCAGCGCGACGCCGGTGACGATCCCCGGGAGCGCGATCGGCAGGATCACCAGGAACGAGATCGTCTCGCGGCCGAAGAAGGAGTAACGGGCTACGGCCATCGAGGCGAGCGTGCCGAGGACGAGCGCGAGGGTCGTCGCCAGCGCGCCGACCTTGAGCGAGAGCAGGAAGGCGTCGCGGGCGCCGTCGTTGGTGATCGCGTCGCTGAACCACTGCAGCGTGAATCCGGGCGGTGGCCACTCCAGCACCCTCGAGGTGTTGAAGGCGTAGATGAAGATGATCAGCAGCGGGATGTAGATGAACAGGAGCGTCAGCCCCGAGAGACCCCGCAGCATCAGATCGGCGCGTCGCGAGAGCCTCATACGTGCTCGAACGCCCCCAGCCTCCGGGCGATCAGGAGGTAGATGATCATGATCACGATCGGGACAACGGCGAACGCCGCCGCGAACGGCGGGTTCGTGGTGAAGTTCGCGTAGACGACCGTGCCTATGAACTGGTTCTTGCTGACCAGCGAGACGGCGATGAAGTCACCGAGGGTGAGCGAGAACGTGAAGATCGAGCCGGCGACGATCGCCGGGAAGACGAGCGGCCAGATGACACGTTTGACCGTCGTCCACGGATGCGCGCCGAGGTCCTCCGACGCGCTCAGAAGCGAATCCGGGATCCGCTCCAGCCCCGCGTAGATCGGGATGATCATGTACGGGAGCCAGATGTAGGCCATGACCAGCCAGACGGCCGCGTTGCCCGAGGGACCCGAGAGCCCGATCGGGTTCAGGACCCAGTTGAGCGGGCCGTCCTCGCTGAGGATCGTCCGCCACGCGTAGACCTTGACCAGGTACGAGGACCACAGCGGCATCAGCACCGCGACGACGAGCAGGCCCTTCGTCCGCCCCCGCGCCACCTTCGCCATGAAGAACGCGAGCGGGAGCGCCAGCAGCGCGTCGGTGACCGTGACGAGCGCCGCGATCCCCACCGTGCGCAGCGTGATGGTGCGGTAGACGTCGTTGTCCAGCAGCTCCTTGAAGTTGTCGAGCGAGTAGGTCTGCTGGACCGCCTGAGTGGTCTCGCCGAGGCTCCAGAAGGAGGCCACCAGGAGGACCGCGAGCGACCCCAGGTAACCGACGACCAGCCAGCCCACCGGGCCGGCCAGCAGCGCGCCGAGCTGCAGGCGGGGGCGGCCATGGAAGAGGCCGGCGAGCGTTCTGCCCACCGACCTCCGTGGCCCCGGCGCGGCTACGCCGGATGCTTCCATTCAGCCGTCCCTGTCCTGCCGGTGGCCGTGGCTTAGCCCTTCACCTCCGTCCAGCCCTGGACCCAGTCGTCGTACGTCTTGCAGACGTCACCACGGTCATCACCGCAATCCGACAGCGGCGTGGTCCAGTAGTAGAGGTCGTCGAGGTACTGCGAGCCATCGGCGTCGTAGATCTCGCAGTGATTCGGATCCGACGTGAAGTCGCAGGCCTTCGAGTTGGCCGGCGCCTCGCCGAACCACTCAGCGACCTCGGCGTTCACCTTCGGGGAGATGATCCAGTCCATCCACTCGTACATGCAGTTCGGATGCTGCGACTCCGAGCTGATCATCCACGTGTCGGACCAACCGGTCGAACCCTCCTTGGGGACGACCGCATCGACGGGCTGGTTGTCGCCCTGCAGGAGCTGGTTGATCACCTGCCAGGTCGTGCCCACGACGCTGTCGCCGTTGGTGAAGGCGCTGATCTCCTTCGTGTAGTCGGACCAGTACTCACCGATGTACTCGTTCTGCGTCTTTAGCAGGTCGATCGCCGCGTTGAACTGATCGTCGTCGAGCTCGTACGGGTTGGTGATCCCGAGGTCGGGCTGCGTCGCCATCAGGTACAGCGCCGCGTCGGCGATGTAGATCGGGCTGTCGTAGGCCGTGACCTTCCCCTTGTACTTCTCGAGCTCGGCCTCGTCGAACACCGCGCTCAGCGATTCCGCCTGCGGCTTCACGACGTCGAGGTTCGACATCAGCAGGTTCGCCCCGCGACCGTGCGGGATGCCGTACATCTGCCCGTCGACGCTGTTGTAGGGCTGATCCTTCAGGCCCGGGAACACGTCCTTGTAGTTGGGCACGAGATCGGTGTTGACCGGATCGACGTCACCGTTGTCGATCAGGCGCAGCGTCGCGTCGCCGGAAGCCGACACGCCGTCGTACTCACCGGTCCGCATCAGCGAGACCATCTCGTCCGACGTGTTCCCGATCTTGACGTTGACCTCACATCCGGTCTTCTTCTCGAACGGGGTCACCCAGTCGACCTTCGGATCCGTCGAGCCGTCCTCGCAGTAGCCGGCCCAGCAGATCAGGTTCAGCTCCCCCTCACCCTCGCCGACCGTGGTCAGCTCCTCGCCGGTCGAGCCGCCGTCATCGCTGCTTCCGCAGCCGGCGCCGAACGCGACGATGAAGGCACAGATGCCCAGCACGGCCAGCCACGCCCAGCGTGATGGACTCGCGTTGCCCCTCATCTCCTACTCCTCCTCTGTTGATGTCTCATTGCCTGATTGAGCGCCGACCGCGACCGCGTGCTCGGGCCGCCAGCCGACGCGAACCTGCCTACCCGGCAGGTCCTCGTCCTCGTGTGAAGTCGTTTCCGCGTTCTGCCGCGCGACCTGGACCTCGCCGCCCTCGTCGAGCGCGACGTGGAAGCGCGTGACCATGCCCGCGTAGGAGACCTGCCGGATCGTCCCGCTCTCCACCTGCAGGCCCTCCCCACCCTCGCCGTCGGCGAGCACCCGGATCTTCTCCGGCCGGATCGAGAAGTCGCCTCCGGGCCGCTCGACTATGTTCGAGATGCCGACGAAGCCGGCGACGAACGCGTTGTCGGGGCTCTCGTAGACCGCCTCGGGCTCGCCGATCTGCTCGATCCCGCCCTCGTTGACGACGGCGATGCGGTCCGACATCGTCAGCGCCTCCTCCTGGTCGTGCGTGACGTAGACGAACGTGATCCCGACCTCGCGCTGGATCCGCTTGAGCTCGATCTGGAGCTGCTGGCGAAGCTTCAGGTCGAGCGCTCCGAGGGGCTCGTCGAGCAGCAGCACCCGGGGCCGGTTGACGATCGCCCGGGCGAGCGCGACCCGCTGCCGCTGGCCCCCGGATAGCTCCGTCGGCTTGCGGCCCCCGTAGCCGGAGAGGCGGACCATCTCGAGCGCGGCATCGCGGCGCTCGGCGCGCTCGCCCTTCGCGACCTTGGCGATCCGCAGCCCGTACTCGACGTTCTCCGCGACGCTCATGTGCGGGAAGAGCGCGTAGTCCTGGAAGACCGTGTTGACGTCGCGGTCGTAGGCGGGGAGCGTGGTCACGTCGCGCCCGGCGACCTCCACCGTGCCGCGATCGGGGACCTCGAAGCCGGCGATCATCCGCAGCATCGTCGTCTTCCCCGAGCCCGAGGGGCCGAGCATCGTGAAGAACTCGTTGTGGCGGATGTCGAGGTCGACGTCGGCGACCGCGACGACGTCGCCGTAGGTCCGGCGCACTCCCTTCAACCGCACGTCGACCCGCTCCTCCGGCTGGCCGACTTCTGTCACCTGATGATCGGAGACGGGCTCCTCTTTTCCCCTCTGGACGGGCGGGACGAAGGCGACGCTATCCCACAGCGCGCCTGCGTGGCTTACGCCCTCGGACAAAGTTGGCGGGAGGCGTTGGCCGCAGCGGCGAAGTCAGATCGCCCGCCAGGCGACCGGGTCGGTGCCCTTGACCCGCTCCGCCTGCCCGAGCACCGCGAGGTGGTCGAGGTAGGCGAGCGCGAGCTGCAGCCCCCAGGCGGCGGCCGGCCCGCTCGGGCGCTCCTCGCCGAGCAGGTCGGGAACCACCTCGAAGGCGGTGCGATCGCCCTTCGCGAGCGAGGCGCGGACTCGGTCGAGCTGCTCGGCGACCAGCTTCCTGTTCGCCTCGATCTTGGCGCCGACATCCCGGAAGGGGCGTCCGTGGCCCGAGAGGCAGAGGCGGACGTCGAGCTCATCGACCGTGTCCAGCGAGTCGAGGAACTCGCCGACCGGATCGGGGGTGTGCCCGTAGTCGAAGAAGAGCGACACCCGGCCGAGCAGGTGATCACCGGAGATCAGGACGCCGCTCTCCGGCTCGTGGAGCACGACGTGGGAGGGCGCGTGCCCCGGCGTCTCGTAGACGTTGAAGAAGCCGAGGTCCGTCGCCACGGAGACGCCCTCGACGAGCTCGCGGTCGGGCGCGACGACCCGGGCGACCAGCGGCTCCTCGTCCTTGCGGCTCGACTCGTAGCGCTCGAGCGCGGCGGCCGGCACGCCGCTCTGGCGGGCGACCTCGATGCGCCGCTCGAGGGCCTTGTCGGGATCCTCGGCGAGGGTGCGGATGTGACCCCAGGCCGGGTGCATCCAGAGCTCGCAGCCGGCGGCGTCGACGATCGGGCCGGCGAGGCCGTAGTGGTCGGTGTGGGCGTGGGTGCAGACGAGCAGGCGAACGTCGGTGAGCTTCAGCTTCGCCTGGCCGAGGGCGAGCTCGAGCTGATGGAGCCCGTCCTCGCCGGCGACCCCGGTGTCGACGAGCACGACCCCGTCGCCGCGATCGAGCGCCCAGGCGTTGACGTGCGGGACGCCCGGCCAAGGGCACGGCAGCCGCAGGCGCCAAACGCCCGGGAGCACCTTCTCGCTGCGGGCGACCTCGTTGCGGGCGTCGGCGGAACTCATCAGCTGCTCGGTTTGCCAACACTACTCACTGACGTCGCCATAGAATCGCCGCGGGTGACAGCGCAACGCACGGAGAACTCGGTGCGGATCTCCCGCTTCGGGATGGTCAACGCCTACCTGGTCCGCGAGGACGACGGGCTGACGCTGGTCGATACAGCGATCCCCGGCAGCGCGAAGGCGATAATCGCCGGCGCCGAAGAGCTCGGCGCACCCATCGTCCGCGTGGTCCTCACCCACGCCCATAGTGACCACATCGGCTCCCTCGACGCCCTCGCGGCGAAGCTCCCCGACGCCGAGGTCCTGATCTCCTCGCGCGATGCCCGCCTCCTCGCCAAGGACAAGACCATGGACACCGACGAACCGGAGAGCAAGCTCAGGGGCTCCTACCCCGGGGCGAAGACCCGGCCCACACGGACGCTCGACCCCGGCGAGTCCGTCGGCTCACTCGAGGTGATCGCCGCCCCCGGGCACACCCCCGGCCACCTCGCCCTTCTCGATCCCCGCGACGGCACCTTGATCTGCGGGGACGCCTACTCGACGCTTTTCGGCGTCGCGACGTCGGCCAAGGTGAACCCCCGCTTCCCCCTCCCCGGCTTCGCGACGTGGCACAAGCCGACCGCCCTCGCATCGGCGAAGACACTGCGGGCGCGCGAGCCGACGGCGCTCGCCCCGGGGCACGGGCCGATCATCACCGATCCGCTCGCGGCGATGGACGCGGCCATCGCCAAGGCCGGCGGCTAGCTGGGGGTGCGGGTGCCCTAGGCGGAGGGGGTCGCGGCCGCGGGGCGCGCGAGGGGGGCCTTGTCGACGCTGCGGCGGCCCTCGCGGAACGTAACGAGTTGCTTGCTGCGCTCGTCCCAGAGCTTCAGCCGCGAGCAGCCCAGCGACTTCCGGAAAGTGAGGACCGGGACGTCCGCGAAGGCGTCGACCTCGTCGTGCGCCCGCTGCAGGCTGTAGTTGGGGACGCGCGAGCTCAGGTGATGGACGTGGTGGAGGCCGATGTTGCCGGTGAAGAACTGGAAGGGCTGGGGCAGCTTCAGGTAGGAGCTGCCGCGCAGCGCCGCCGCCGAGTAGCTCCAGACGTCGCTGTTCTCCCAGTAGACGTCCTCGAACTGGTGCTGGACGAAGAACAGCCAGACGCCGGCCGTCCCGGCGATGACGACGAGGGGCGCGTAGATCAGCAGCACCGCGGTGACCCCGAAGATCGCCATCAACCCGCCGACCATGACGACCACGGCGAGGTTCGTCAGCAGGATGCTGTTGCGCAGCTTCCTCGACTTGGCGTTGGCCCAGACCCGCGGGCCGATCAGCAGCGACCAGATCGGCCCGATGCCGAACATGATCAGGGGGTTGCGGAAGAGCCGGTATCCGAGGCGCGACATGAAGGGCTTGGAGAAGTACTCCTCGACGGTCCAAGTGGGGACGTCGCCGTCACCGCGCCGGTCGAGGTCACCGGCGGAGCCGTGGTGGAGCGCGTGGTGATGGCGCCAGTTGCCGAAGCACTGGAACACGAGCAGGCCGAAGAACCGGCCGCCCCACGTGTTCGCGCGCTTCGACTCGAAGAACGAGCCGTGCGTGCAGTCATGGAAGAGGATGAAGGTGCGCAGCAGGAACCCGGCGGTGGGTACTGAGATCGCGAGGACGAGCCAGTAGGAGACGTCGAGGGCCATGTACATGAGCGCCCAGCCGACGAAGAACGGGACGACCGAGGTCATGATGTCGAGGACGCTCCGCCACATGATCGGCTTCGCGTAGGGGGCCATCACCTCACGCCAGTGGCGGTCGGAGTGCGTGACGGTGGACTGGGAGTTGGGTTGGGTGGGGTTCATCGGCAAGCGTTCCGGATGGATGGGACCTGCACCCGGGCGCGCATCCTAGTCGGCTCGCGGACGTTCGGAGCCGTCGTCCGGCGAACGCGCGTGGTGCGCCACACTCCCTGGCTCATGTGCGGGTTCGCAGGGGAGATCGCTCAGGGACGGGCGGCTGACGCCGAGGCCGTCGTGCGCATGGCGGCGGTGCTCGAGCCCCGAGGCCCGGACGGGAGCGGATCGTGGTCCCGCGGTCGCGTCGCCCTGGCCCACCGCCGGCTCAAGATCATCGACCTCAGCGAAGCCGGGTCGCAGCCGATGATCGACGAGGAGCTCGGCCTCGCGATCGTCTTCAACGGGTGCATCTACAACCACCGCGAGCTGCGCGCCGAGCTGGAGGGCGCCGGCTACCGGTTCTTCTCGAGCAGCGACACCGAGGTGCTGCTGAAGGCCTACCACCGCTGGGGGCCGGAGTTCGTGCAGGAGCTGAAGGGGATGTTCGCCTTCGCGATCCACGAGATCGCGACGGGCCGGACGATGCTCGCCCGCGACCGGCTCGGGATCAAGCCGCTGTACCTGGCCCTCGTCGACGGCGCCCTGCGCTTCGCTTCGACCCCGCAGGCGCTGATCGCAGGGGGCGGCATCGACGTCTCGATCGATCGCCACGCGCTGCACCACTACTTGACCTGGCACGCGGTGGTGCCGCCGCCGCGGACCATCCTCTCCGGCGTTCGCAAGCTCTCGCCGGGCAGCTACATGCTCGTCGAGGCCGACGGACGGCGGCGGCGCCATTCCTACTGGCTCCCCGACTTCAGCCGCGACCCGGCCGACGAGCACATGGGCGAGACCGACTGGCGCGATGCGGTGATCGGCACCCTGCGCGAAGCGGTCCGCCGCAGGATGGTCTCCGACGTGCCGGTCGGGGTGCTGCTGTCGGGAGGCCTCGACTCGAGCCTGATCGTCGCGCTCCTCGCCGAGGCCGGGGTCAGCGACCTGAGCACGTTCAACATCGGCTTCGAGGAGGTCGGCGGCCGCAAGGGCGACGAGTACAGCTACGCCGAGCTGGTCGCGCGGCGTTTCGGGACGAAGCACCGGCGGATCGAGATCGGGGCCGAGCGGATGCTGCCGGCGCTCGACGGCGCGATCGCGGCGATGAGCGAGCCGATGGTCAGCCACGACGCGGTGGCGTTCTACCTGCTCGCCGAGGAGGTGCGCAAGCACGTCAAGGTCGTCCAGTCCGGTCAGGGAGCCGACGAGGTCTTCGCCGGCTACCACTGGTACGCAACCGTGGATGAGGCCACCGACGACGAGGACGACGACGGCTTCGAGGCCTACTCGGACGCCTTCTTCGACCGCCCGCACTCCGAGATGGAGGACTACGTGCAGTCCGGGTACCGGCTGCGCGGTGACCCGAGCAGCGACTTCGTCCGTGAGCACTTCGCCCGCCCCGGCGCCGAGGAGCCGGTCGACAAGGCGCTCCGCATCGACACCGAGGTGATGCTCGTCGACGACCCCGTCAAGCGGGTCGACAACATGACCATGGCCTGGGGGCTGGAGGCGCGGGTCCCCTTCCTCGACCACGAGCTGGTCGAACTGGCGGCCCGCTGCCCGCCGGAGCTGAAGCTCGACCAGGAGGGCAAGGGTGTGCTCAAGGACGCCGGCCGGCATCTCCTGCCCGCCGAGGTGGTCGACCGCCCCAAGGGCTACTTCCCGGTCCCCGCGCTCAGCCACCTCGAGGGGCCGTTCCTGGAGCTCGTCTGCGACGCCGTGACGTCACAACGCGCCCGCGACCGCGGCCTCTTCGAGCCGGAGGCTGTCGAGCGGCTGCTGCACGAGCCGAACGAGCACATGACGCCGCTCGACGGCAACAAGCTCTGGCAGCTCGGCCTGCTGGAGCTCTGGCTCGAGGGCATCGAATCGGCGGCGGCAAGCGCCGGTCCCTGAGCGCGAATCCGCTGCGGCGAAACCTTCCTGCGGGGATTTGTACGCGGGGACAAAGGGCCGCGAGCCCGTAAGTCCTACGCTCTGCACTCCCACGGTTCAACTTGCCCACGAACGCGCTGCGGCGTGCTCCGTTCGGAGCGTGCTGCGCTGTTACGAACAGGAGCGATCACCCAGATGACCAACATCACCCGAGCCCGTAAGTCCAACCTCGCAGCCGGATCGACCTGGAGCGCCAACGGCGGCGCCGTCGAGACGGGCGACCTGCGCGACGCGGGCAGCCTGCCCTTCGGCTCCAACGTCTTCTCCCCCGCGGTCCAGAAGGAGCGCCTCTCCGGCGACACCTTCGCGCGGCTGACCAAGACCCTCGACGCCGGCGAGCCGCTCGACGCCTCCCTCGCCGACGAGGTCGCCGAGGCGATGAAGGAGTGGGCGCTCGAGCACGGCGCCACCCACTACACGCACGTCTTCCAGCCGCTGACCGGCCTCACCGCCGAGAAGCACGACTCGTTCTTCGAGCCGGGCGGCAACTCCGACGCCATCGCCGGCTTCTCCGGCAAGGAGCTGATCCAGGGCGAGCCGGACGCCTCGTCGTTCCCGACCGGCGGCATCCGTGCCACGTTCGAGGCCCGCGGCTACACCGCCTGGGATCCGACCAGCCCGGCGTTCCTGCTCGAGAACCCGAACGGGACGCTGCTCTGCATCCCGACCGCTTTCGCGTCGTGGACCGGTGAGGCGCTCGACGCCAAGATCCCGCTGCTGCGCTCGATGGACGCGCTGTCGATCTCGGCCGTGAAGGCGCTGAAGCTTCTCGGCGACGAGGAGACGGTTCGCGTGTTCACCACGGTCGGCCCCGAGCAGGAGTACTTCCTGGTCGATGAGCAGTACTACTACGAGCGTCCCGACCTGGTGACGACGGGCCGGACGCTGTTCGGCGCGCAGCCGCCCAAGGGCCACGAGCTCGACGACCACTACTTCGGGTCGATCCCCGAGCGCGTGCTCGCCTGCATGATGGACACCGAGCGCGAGCTGGTGAAGCTCGGCGTGCCGGTCAAGACGCGCCACAACGAGGTGGCGCCGGGCCAGTACGAGATCGCGCCGATCTACGAGAACTCGAACGTCGGCTCCGATCACCAGCAGCTGACCATGCAGATCATGCAGAACATCGCCCGCAACTACGGGCTGATCTGCCTCCTGCACGAGAAGCCCTTTGCCGGCGTCAACGGCTCCGGCAAGCACAACAACTGGTCGATGGGGACCGACGGCGGGCACAACCTGATGGACCCCGGCGACACCCCGGCGGAGAACGCGAGCTTCCTGTTCTTCTGCACGGCGGTGATCCAGGCGGTCAACAAGCACCAGGGGCTGCTGCGCGCATCGGTCGCGAACATCGGCCAGGACCACCGTCTCGGAGCGAACGAGGCGCCGCCGGCGATCATCTCGATCTTCCTCGGCGCCGAGCTCGACAAGGCGTTCGAGTCGATCCTCTCCGGCGAGGGTGACGGCAAGACCGAGGAGGCCGTGCTCGGGCTCGGCACCCCGGTGCTGCCGCCGCTGCCGCTCGACGGCGGCGACCGCAACCGGACCTCGCCGTTCGCGTTCACCGGCAACAAGTTCGAGTTCCGGGCCCTCGGGTCGAGCATGTCGCTCGCCTTCCCGAACACGGTGCTGAACACGATCGTGGCCGAGGCCATCGACGAGCTCGCCGACAAGCTCAAGGCGGAGCTCGACTCCGGCAAGGACATCGGCGAGGCCGTCGGCGAGGTCGTCAAGGAGTCCTACGGCGCGAACCGCCAGATCATCTTCGGCGGCGACGGCTACTCCGAGGAGTGGCATGCCGAGGCCGAGAGCCGCGGGCTGAAGAACCTGCGGACGACGCCGGACGCGCTGCCGGAGGTCATCTCCGACAGCACCGTCGCGGCCTTCGAGAACTACAACGTGCTGTCCAGGCGCGAGCTCGAGGCACGCTTCGAGGTCTGGGTCGAGCAGTACACGGTTCTCGCCAACATCGAGGCGGAGACGGCGAAGTCGATCGCCAAGACGATGATTTTGCCGGCGGCCCTCCGCTACGCGGGGGTCATCGACGACTCCGACATCGACGGTATCGACGGCGAGCTCAAGGCCCTGGTCATCGACCTCGTCGCCAAGCTCGGCGAGCTCGAGGAGGCCAACAAGTACCCCGACGGCGTCGAGGGTCTGGAGCTCGCGGAGTACGCCCGCGACAACCAGCTCGCGAAGATGTCGGAGGTCCGCGAGGTGGCCGACCAGCTCGAGGGGATCGTGGCCGACGACCTCTGGCCGCTGCCCAAGTACTCGGAGATGCTGTTCATCCGGTAGCTCCAACCGCACCTCCCGGAGGCGGAACCCGGGGGCTCAGGCTGGGAGCCGGCGGCACGAACGCGACGAGGGGACGTCGCGCTCGTGCCGCTCGGTCGTTGTGGGGACGTCGATCCGCGAGACTGAGGCCATGAACCCGCGGCCCATCCCAACCCGCACCCTCGGCCACTCCGGCTTCGAGGTCGGCGCGATCGGCCTGGGCTGCATGGGCATGTCGTGGGGCTACGGCGCGGCTGAACGCGACGAGGAGCGCTCGATCTCGGTCATCCGCCGGGCGCTCGAGATCGGCGTGACTCTGATCGACACCTCCGACATGTACGGCCCGTTCACGAACGAGGAGCTGGTCGGCAAGGCGCTGGAGGGGGTCAGGGACGAGGCTGTCGTGGCCACCAAAGGCGGGCTTGTCGTCGACGACCCGGAGACCGGGGAGCTGCACCGGAACGGCAACCCGCACCACATGCGCGAGGCGCTCGACGCATCGCTGCTCAGGCTCGGGGTCGACCACGTCGACCTCTACCAGCTCCACCGCGTCGATCCGCACTACGAGATCGAGGAGACCTGGGGGGCGATGGCCGAGGGCGTCGCCCTGGGCAAGGCGCGCGCGCTCGGGCTTTCGGAGCCGACCCTCGACGAACTCCAGCGGGCGCACGCGGTCCATCCCGTGACGAGCGTGCAGAGCGAGCTGTCCCTGTGGACCCGCGAGCAGCTCGACGAGATCCTGCCCTGGTGCGAAGAGCACGGCGTCGCGTTCATCCCGTTCTCCCCACTCGGTCGCGGCTTCCTCACCGGACGACTCGACGCCGGGGGCTTCGACGCCGACGACATGCGCAGCCGCTTCCCCCGCTTCCAGGAGGAGGCGATGGCCAGAAACCAAGCGATCATCGACGGCGTCGCGCGGATCGCAGCCGCGCACGACGCGACTCCCGGGCAGGTCGCGCTGGCCTGGGTCCTCGCACAGGGTGAGATGGTGGTGCCGATCCCGGGGACGCGGCGGATCGAGTACCTGGAGGAGAACGCCGCCGCGGCGACCCTGGAGCTGGGCGCGCACGAGCTCGAGCGCCTGGACGAGCTCCCGCCCGCCGAGGGCGAGCGCTACCCGGACAGCTACCGGCCGTAGCTCCAGGCCCCTTCGAGGGTCTGGGCGCCCAGGTGGCCCAGGTGGTCTAGGTGGTCTTGATCAGGCCACCGTCGATCACGAGGTTGGCCCCGGTCACGTTGGCCGTGCGCTCGGAGGCGAGCAACGTGACGAGCGTCGCGACCTCCTCGGGACGGGTGAACCGGCCGCTGGGGATACCGCCCATGCCGGCGACGATCCGCTCGCGCGCCGTATCCGCATCGACGCCCATCGCGGCCCCGACGGTCTGCGCGACCCCGTGGTCCCCGAGCCAGAGCGCCGTCTCCACCGGCCCGGGCGAGATCGCGTTCACCCGCACACCCTGCGGCCCGAACTCCTGCGCCAGAGCCTTGTTCAGGTTCAGCACCGCCGCCTTCGCCGCCCCGTAGTCGATCACGTTGCCGTCAGGGTGGTAGAAGGCGTTGACCGAGGCGATGTTGACGATCGCGCCGCCGCCCGCCTCGACCATCGGCCCCAGAGCCGCGCGGGTCGCCCGCAGGGCGATGAAGAAGTTGACCTGCATCGACCACTCGAAGTCCTCGTCGCTCAGCGCCAGGAAGCCGTCCATTCGCAGCTTCACGGCACCGACGTTGTTGACGAGGACGTCGATCCTCCCGGGATCCTCGATGGCCCGGCCGACCAGCTCCGCCGGTGCCTCAGGGGGGCCGAGGTCGATCGCCACCGGGGTGACGTTCTCCAGGTCCACCAGGCTCTCGATCTCCCGCGAGCCCGCGATCACGTGTGCGCCCTCGCCGGCGAGGGCCTTCGTCGTCGCCAAACCGATCCCGGCGCCCGCGCCGGTGATCACCGCGACCTTGCCGTCCAATTCGAGGTCCATCGGGTCGCTCAGTCCGCGGATGAGCTGGGGTTTCCTGCGGCGGCCGCAACGGCCCAGTCGAGCGCGTAGTCGGCGACCTCCTCCCATCCCGGCTCCCCGAGCGTGAAGTGCGAGCGCCCCGGGAAGGACTTGAGCTCGGTCACCGCCTCCGACTTCGCGTACTTCTTGAAGTTCGCCTCGGTCTGCGATTCCGGGGCGAGATGGTCCTCCCCCCCGGCGATCAGCAGCAACGGCGCGCGGTCGTCGTTCCTGAAGTCGATCGCGTTGGCCGCGTGCGGCGTGAGGTTGGCGAGCGCGCCCTGGAACAGGACGCGGCCCGGCCCCGGCACCGCGTAGCGGTCGTAGATCACATCGGACTCCGACTCAGACAGCGTGTTCGTGAACGCGTAGTGGAACTCGCCGGCGGTGAGGGCCACAGCGCGGTGGCGGTTGGCCGGGTTCTTCAGCACCGGGAACGCCGCCCTGACGGCGGTTGCCGGGACGGCGAGGAGGCCCTTCACCGGCCCCGGGTCGACCGCGACGCCGGCAGCGCCGAGACCACGGTCGAGCAGGATCTGCGTGAAGACACCACCGAAGGAGTGGCCCATGATGATCGGCGGCGCCGGGAGCTCCTCGACGATCCCGGCGTAGTGCTCGACGATCTCCTCGATGCCGAGGTCGTCGATCGCGGAGGTGTCGGCCCGGAGGGCGTCGATGTCGCCCTCCATCCCCGGGAAGCTCCGGGCGATCACCTCGAAGCCGCGGGCTTCGTAGCGCTCGGCCCAGTGCTCCCAGCTGAGGGCGGTCACGAACAGACCGTGGATGAGGACGATGGTGCTGGGGGCGGCGGCGTTCGAATCGGACATGGCTTGAACCTAGGCCCGGAAGCTCGGGGGATCCAATGCCGATCAGGCCCAGTCCATGCCCTCCGCGAATACCCGCGCCGGGAGATGCTCCTGAGCGAAGGCGAGATAGGCGCGCACCGCCGAGCGGTTGGTCTCGACCCGCTGGACGTACTCGAAGGGCATCGTCCGCTCCGGCACGAGCGGGATCCGGCTCACCTCGTCGGGGTAGTCGAGGCGGACGCTGATGCCGAGGTAGTCGGGGGCGGCGCCCAGGCGCGGCGGGTAGATCTCCCGGTTCGACTTGAACCGCGGCGGCTCGACGCCCTGGAAGAGATCGCGGACCGACTCGTTGAACAGCGAATCCCGCGCCGCGGTCTCGTTCAGGAGCGAGACCTCGTATCCGCTCAGCTCCGCCGGGGTCAGCTGCTCGCGGCCCGCGAGGGGGTGCCGATCGTTCAACCAGACCGAGAGCTGGTCCTCGAGGAGGTGCGTGTAGGTGAGTCCCTGCAAGTGCCTCGGATGCAGCGAGACGGCGGCATCGAGCTCCCCGGCGAGGACCTGGCGCTGCAGCTGCCCGCTGAAGGATTCGCGAACCTCGATGTCGACGGCCGGAAACTCGTCGAGAAACGCCTTCGTCAGCCCGTACCAGCGGTCGCGGCCGCCGGCGAAGGGGAAGCCCAGGGTGAGCCGCCCGTGTGGCCGCGCCGCCTCACCGACCGACAGCGCCGCCTCGGTCGCCTCGATCGCGGCTCGTGCCTTCTCGATCAGCTCGCGCCCGACCTCGGTCGGCTCGACCCCGTGTGGCCCGCGGACGAGCAGCGGCTGACCGACCTCGTCCTCGAGCTGCTTGATCTGCCGCGAGAGGGCTGGCTGCGTGATGAACAGGCGCGGCGCGGCGCGGCTGATGCTCCGCTCCTCGACGACGACGACGAACGCTCGAAGGTGTCGCAGGTCGACGGACATGCGGCGAGCATCCCAGACGCAACCCCGCGCCGGGGGCCCGGAGCTCGAGCGATCTCAGGCGCCCACCGATGCCGCGGCTCCCGACAGCGCCCGCTCGCGCCCGGCCTCGATCTCCTTCGCCAGCGTCCGCATGTAGGGCTCGGCGTCGACCTGGATCGTGTGGCGCTTGGAGGCCACGTAGCGCTTGCGCATCTTCTCCTCGCGCTCGTCGATCTCGTGCTCCATCTCGGCCCGTCCCGGCAGCTCGTAGTTGCCGAGCAGCGACTCGCCGATGAGCACGCCCTGGCGCTCGGCGATCGGCATGATCGCGCCGAGCGGCTGGATCAGCCCCGGGAAGTACAGGTTCTCGACATCGGGGTGGAACATGTACATGTAGAGCCGCAGGCGGTTGTCGTCGGCCGAGATGAACTCGTGGTCGAAGAACGGGAACGTGATCTTGTAGCCCGTGCAGTAGACGACCAGGTCGGTGTGCGCCTCGGTGCCGTCGGTGAAGCGCACGGTCTCCCCCTCGAGCGAGGCGATGTTCGGCTTCACGGTGATCGCGCCGTGGGCGAGCCGGTCAAGGATGCGGCCGCTGACCGTCGGGTGGGCGTGCCCGAGCTTGTGGTCGGGCTCCGGCAGCCCGTAGTCAGAGGGTTTTCCGACCTGCGAGGCAAGCAGCTTCTGCAGGATCGGCCAACGGACCGAGGCCGGCATGTGGTCGAGGAGCTTGTTCTCCTTGTCGACCGGCTTGCCGAACAGGTACTTGGGGAGGATCCAGGCGCCGCGGCGGGCCGCGAGGATGGTGCTCTTGGCGTGGTAGGAGGCGTCGACGGCGATGTCCATGGCCGAGTTGCCCATGCCGAGCACGACCACGTCCTTGTCGCGGAGTTGCTTCTCGTTCTTGTAGTCGTGGGCGTGGATCTGCTCGCCCTCGAAGGTGTCGCTCCCCGGAAAGGCGGGCTCGGGCCAGCGCGCGTCCCAGTGGTGGCCGTTGGCGACCACGACGGCGTCGTAGTGGACGGTCTCACCCTCGCTCGTGCGGACGTCGAAGCCTCCGCCCTCGGCCGGCTCGACGTGCTCGACTCCGACCCCGAACTTGATCCGGTCGCGGAAGCCGAAGTGATCGACGTAGTCGTCGAAGTAGGCGGCGATGTGATCGTGCCGCGGGAAGTCCGGGTAGTCCTTCGGCATCGGGTAGTCGGAGTACTCCATGCGCTCGCGTGAGGTGTTGATGTGCAGCGAGCTGTAGGAG
The DNA here is from genome assembly GCA_020636895.1 of Thermoleophilales bacterium. Taxonomy (GTDB): domain Bacteria; phylum Actinomycetota; class Thermoleophilia; order Solirubrobacterales; family 70-9; genus RHKX01. Next base: position 440,275 of record JACJWZ010000002.1, read on the forward strand.
GAGGAGACCCCGTTCACGTTGCCGAGGACCCAGTTGCCACCCACCCGGTCGGAGAGCTCGTAGCTGTCGAAGTCGATCCCGCGCTCGTACAGCGCCTTCGCGACCGCGATCCCGGTCGATCCGGCACCGATGATGCAGGTGCGGGGAGCGGTGCTCATCGGCACCTAGCGTAAGCGACTGGCTACATGGCCAGTAGCGTGACCCCGATGGCGATCGCGATCCTCGGCGACGCGCGCATGCCGAAGGGGGCGAGGCGCATGTGGCTGGACTGAGCGCGCGGTCCGGAGCCGCTGGGCTCCGCGGCAGCTGGCTCACCGCCGGACGTGTCACCGAAGAACAGGGAATATCTCCGTTCCCGGGTGACAGGTCGGGCCAAGTTGACCGGGGCAGGGCTCACCGCCGGACGTGTCACCGAAGAACAGGGAATATCTCCTTTCCCGGGTGACAGGTCGGGGCCGAGTTGATCCCGCAGGTGCGCGCGTTGAGTGGACTGGCGCCGCGGGAGCCGGCACCGGCGCCCGCCCCCCTTCGCTCTGCGAGCATCCCCGCGTGCGCCGCGCCCTCCCCCTCGCCGTCCTCGCAACCGCGCTGCTGCTCCCTGCCGCCGCCGCAGCCGCCCCCAAGCCCGGCGCCCTCTCAGCCGGCGACCCTCTCTTCCCGCAGATCGGCAACGGCGGCTACGACGCGCTCCACTACGAGATCGACCTCGACTACGACCCCGCCGCCAACGCGCTGCGAGCGGGCACGCGGACGACGATCACCGCCGAGGCGACCCATGATCTCTCCAGCTTCGGGCTCGACTTCCAGCGCGATCTCGCGATCGCCGGGGTCAGCGTCGACGGCGCCCCAGCGTCATTCGCCCGCCGCGACGCCAAACCGCGCCTGAGCCGCAGCCGCAAGGTCACCCAGCCGGCGAAGCTGATCGTCACCCCCGCGGCGCCGCTCGCGAAGGGGTCGCGGTTCACCGTCGTCGTCGAGTACTCAGGGACGCCGAAGCCGATCGTCGACCTCGACCACACCGAGGAGGGGTGGGTGCGGGCCTGCTCCAAGTCGGGAAGCTGCGACGGGTCGTTCACCGTCAACGAGCCGATCGGAGCGCAGAGCTGGTTTCCGAGCAACAACCACATGTCCGACAAGGCGACGTTCGCGACCTCGATCACGGCGCCCGACGGCTACACCGCGCTTGGCGCCGGCGATCTCGCGTCGACCACGCCGGCGGGGGACGGCCGCACGACTTGGCGCTGGGTCGAGAGCCACCCCACCGCCACCTACCTGACGACGGCGACGACCGGCCGCTACGACTTCACTACGGGCTCGATGCACGAGCGGACTTCAGGCGCGACGTTGCCGCTGTACGGAGCGATCACCTCGGACGGCCCGAAGAAGCGCCGCGACGTCGTCGCCCGCAACACCCGCGACATCCCGGCGATGGTCAACTTCCTGGCGAAGCGGTTCGGCGCCTACCCGTTCGGGTCGGTCGGCTTCGTCTCGGGCTGGGTCCCGGCGATCGGCTACGCGCTCGAGAACCAGACGAAGCCTCACTTCGCCGGCACCGAGAAGGGGCCGGAGGTGAACCGCCCCGAGCTCCTACACGAGCTCGCGCACCAGTGGATGGGTGACGACGTCACCGGCCGCACCTGGCAGCAGATCTGGTTCAACGAGGGTTGGGCGACGTTCGCGGAGGTCTACTGGGGAGCGAAGGTCAACGACTCCGGTCAGAGCCCGCGGCAGTTCTTCCGGCGGGTCCTCGAGATCGACAAGAAGGAGTACCGGCGCCCACCCGCCGACCTCGGCAGCCCCCTGCACCTGTTCGACGCAGTGCCCGTCTACAACCGCCCCGGGGCGATGATCGAGGGCTACCGCGAGATCGTCGGCAACCATCGCTTCTTCGCCTTCGCCCGCAAGCTCACCGGCCAGCACCGCTACGGGACGATCAGCGAGGGCGAGTTCGTCAAGGCGGCGAAGCGGGCGAGCGGGCTCGGCCGCGGCGGTGAGCGGCGGCTCGGCGGCTACTTCCGCCAGTGGCTGCACCGAGCCGGCAAGCCGCGCATCACCCCCGCCGACTTCCGCTGAGGAGCGGCACGACCTGCGCCACGGCGGCGGGTCCCGGACTACGAATCCTGTCCAGGCGGTGCAACGCGCCCCGCTCCCAAGTGCAAACCTGTGGAGAACGCGACGGGCCGCGGGAGGCTCGACGCACTACCTCGAAGGGAGCCGGCGCTCTTGTCCACGACGCCCTCACAGCAGACCCGTTTCTCCATCGCGACGATCGTCGCGGCGCTGATCGTCGCGCTCGCGATGCTGATCGCCCCGGCCGCCGACGCCGGCAAGGGCGATGGCAAGAAGGGCAAGGGCAAGCCGAAGCTCTCGGTCACCGAGGTCGCCTCGCCGCCGGAGAGCATCGAGGCCGGCGCGAAGCTGAAGGTCAAGGGCGTCGTCGCCAACGACGGCAAGGGCACCTTTGACGGCGGCGAGAAGACGGTGAAGATCTCGCTCAGGAGCGGTGACGTCGAGGCGAAGCTCGGCACGGCGCCGCTGAAGAAGATCAAGCCGGACAAGACCCGCAAGTTCAAGGCGAAGCTCGAGGTTCCGAGCAAGCTCGCCGGCGACAAGAAGTACAAGGTCAAGGCCTGCGTGAAGAAGAAGGGCAACGGCGGCGCCCTGCGCTGCAAGACGTCCAAGGGCAAGGTCACGGTGACCGAGCCCGGTCCCGGCACCACCTACACGCCGGGAGCCCGCACGCTCGACGACCCGCTCTTCCCCCAGATCGGCAACGGCGGCTACGACGCTCTCAACTACGCGATCGTGCTCGACTACGACCCCGCGACCAACGAGTTCGAGTCGGGCACCTCGACGACGATCACCGCGAAGGCGACGCAGAACCTCTCCGAGTTCTCGTTCGACTTCCAGCGAGACCTGACGGTCAGCGCGGTCACGGTCAACGGCACTCCCGCCAACTCGTTCCAGCAGGTGGACGCGACGCCGGAGTTCGCCCCGGACGTCCCCGACGCCACCCAGCCCGCGAAGCTGGTCGTGACGCCGCCCGCCGGGATCCCCCAGGGCTCGGAGTTCACCGTCAAGGTCTCCTACAGCGGCACGCCGAAGGAGATCACCGACGCCGACGAGTCCTACGAGGGCTGGGTGCAGTCCTGCCAGACGGCCAACTTCACACCTCCATGCGACGGCGCCTACACGGTGAACGAGCCGATCGGCGTGCAGAGCTGGTTCCCGTCCAACAACGTCCCCTCCGACAAGGCGACGATCGACACCAAGACGACGGTCCCGACCACGCACGTCGCGCTCGGAACCGGTGAGCTGGACCGCCGCTCCGACAACGGTGACGGCACATGGACGTGGAGCTGGAGCGAGGACGACGAGACGGCGCCGTTCCTGGCGACCGCGACCGTCGGCCTCTTCGACTACTCGAACAACAGCTCGTTCACCGAGGACGTGACCGGGCGCAACATCCCGATCTACAAGGCGATCGACAGCGCCAAGAACAACACCGCGAAGACGAACTTCGACAACTACACGGCGCAGATCCCCGACGTCATGAACTTCTTCGCCGATCGCTACGGGGCCTACCCGTTCGACTCGACGGGAGCGGTCACCGACATCGCCCCCGACGTCGGCTACGCGCTCGAGAACCAGACGAAACCGCACTACGCGACCTCGCTGAACTCCAACGGGGTCGGCTTCGGCCCGGCGACGCAGGCGCACGAGCTCTCCCACCAGTGGTTCGGCGACGCGATCTCGCCCGCCACCTGGCAGCAGATCTGGTTCAGCGAGGGCTGGGCGACGTACTCGGAGACCGCATACGCGGAGACGCCGGCCAGCGACGACACCGAGCGGGTCGCATTCTTCGACGACATCTACTCGACGCCGGACGACCCCGGCAACGGCGACACCGACTGGACGCTGCCGCCGGCCGAGCTCGGCGGGCCGGAGAACCTGTTCAACGGCTTCTCCGTCTACGACCGGCCCGGGGCGATGATCGAGGGCTACCGCGAGATCGTCGGCGACGCCGCGTTCTACGAGTTCGCGGAGGGCCTCCAGGACAGCTACCGCTACGGGCACATCACCGAGGCGCAGTTCGTCGACGACGCGAAGGCCGCGAGCGGCCTGACCGGGGCCGACCTGACGAAACTCGGCGACTACTTCCAGCAGTGGCTGCACTCGGCCTCCAAGCCGACGCTGACGCCGGCGGACTTCTAGGCCGGACCAACCCGGAGCCCTCGCAGACAACTCCACGCTCGAAGCGAGAGGGCGCTCGACCACCCAGGGCGCGCCTGCGCGCAGCCTGTGGGCTCCGCTGATTCGCGCGCTACTCGCGCGACGCAATCGCATTCGCATGCCCCTGAGAGCTGCGATTGCGATTGGAGGGCGCGCCCGGCGCTCATCGGACCCTCCGCGCCCCGCGGCGAGACGGTTGCTTCCTCCTGGGGATTGGACGGGCTAGGGGGCGGCACCGGGCGAGCATCGCGTGGCACTCCGGGTAGGTTTCGGGGTCCCTACCCCCAGATCCCGATCCCACCCGGAGGAGTTCCCAAGTGACCAAGAAGGCCGAGTTCAACGCCGAGGAGTGGGAGAAGATCGTCGAGGGGCCGCCGATCGCGGGCATGATCGTCGTCGTCGCCGAGAAGGGCGGAACCCTCCGTGAGGCCCTCAAGGTCGGCCAGGCCTACGAGGACGCGCGCAAGATCCACATCGGGCCGGAGCTGATCGACGAGCTGCTCGCATCGACGCCGGACCCCGACCCTCGCTCCTACGAGAGCCCGGAGGAGGTCCACGACAACGGTCTCGAGGTGCTGCGCACGGCGATCTCGATCCTCTCGGTGAAGGCCACCGAGGAAGAGCTCGACGCCTATCGCGGGTTCGTCATGGGGATCGCCGAGCGCGTCGCGCACGCCCACAAGAGCGGCAGCTTCCTCGGGATCGGCGGCCACAGGGTCTCCGACAAGGAGCAGCTCGCCATGGACGAGATCCGGAAGGTGATCGGCGCCCACGAGATCCCCGGGGAGGACGAGGAGGAGTAGGCCCTCTCAGGGGGACGTCCCGGACCGCGCCCGGCGCGCGGCCGGCGCTTCACGCTGCCGTGGGGCGGTCCTCGGCTTGACCGCCTGCCTGTCCGGCGATACTCTAAATTGACGTGAACGTAAGAAAGAGTTTCTCCCCCGCACCCGAGCTGACCGCGACGACCCCCTCCGCCGAGCCGGCCCGCCGCAGGCGCCGCCCCGGAGTGCACGCCGACCACCCCCACTACAAGTGGTGGGCCCTCTCCTGCACCAGCCTCGGGATGCTGCTGGCGACGATCAACTCCGGGACGCTGATCATCGCCCTGCCCGATCTCGAGCAGGCTCTCGGCACCACGATCCTGCAGCTTGTCTGGGTGATCCTCGCCTACATGATCACCTCGACCGTGCTCGTCCTCACCGCCGGTCGCCTCTCCGACCTCTTCGGCCGCAAGCAGGCCTATGTGGCCGGCTTCGTCGTCTTCGCGCTCGCCTCTCTCGGGGCCGGCTTCTCCGCCGGCGGCACCGAGCTGATCCTGTGGCGGATCGTGCAGGGGGTCGGCGGCGCGTTCCTCTTCGCCAACGCCGCGGCGCTCGTCACCGACGCCTTCCCGAAGGAGCAGCTCGGCCTCGCGATGGGGACGAACACGATGGTCGCCGCCGTCGGCCTCGTCCTCGGTCCGATCCTCGGCGGCCTCCTCGTCGAGGTCTCCTGGCAGTGGGTCTTCTGGTTCAACGTCCCCTTCGGCCTGGCCGGCGCCCTCTGGGGCGGCCTGGTCTTGAGGGAGCTCGCCAAGCCCGACTCCACGCGCGGCCTCGACCTGCTCGGCACGTCGGTCTTCGTCGTCGGGCTGACCGGCCTCGTGCTCGGGATCTCCAAGGGCGGGTTGTCCGGCTGGGACGACCCGGTCGTCTACGGCGGGCTGATCGCGGGCGCGGTCCTGCTTCCCCTCTTCGTCCTCATCGAGCACCGCAGCCGCGCGCCGATGCTCGACCTCAGCATCTTCAACAACCGGCTCTTCGCGGCCGCGACAGCGGCGGCCTTCATCAACGGCCTATCGCGCTTCGCCCTCATGTTCGTCTTCGTCTTCTACTTCCAAGGCGCCCAGGGGGACGACCCGATCACCGCCGGGATCAAGCTCGCGCCGCTGGCGCTCGGGATGCTCATCTCCTCCCCAGTAGCCGGGGTCTACGCGGACCGCTACGGCTCCCGGGCTCTCTCCGCGGCGGGGATGCTCGTCTCCGCCGTCGGTCTCGCGCTGATGACGACCCTGCAGGCCGGCACCGGCTACTGGGAGAGCGGCCTGTGGATGTTCGTCGTCGGGATCGGCTCGGGCATGTTCAACTCGCCGAACACGGCGGCGATGATGGGGACGGTCCCCGCCAAACGGCGCGGGATCGCCGCGGGCGCGCGGATGATGGTGCAGAACACCGGCGCGGTCATATCGATCGCCTTCGTGCTCGCGATCGTCACCGCCTCGGTCCCGAAGGACGTGCTGCTGAAGATCTTCTCCGGCGTCACCACGGGTCTCAGCGACGCTCAGCTCGACCCGTTCATCGCCAACATGCACACCGCGCTCTGGGTCCTCGCGGCCACCTCGGTCCTCGGCGCGATCGTCTCGCTGATGCGGCCACGGCATGAGGTGGCCACTCCGCTGGCGGCAGCGCCGCGGGAGGCGATGTCCTGATGGCCGAGGCAACTCCCCAGGTCGCATCCCCGGTCCGCGAGCTGCGGATCGGTGAGGTCGCCAAACGGACCGGTGTGACGCCGCGGACGATCCGCTACTACGAGGAGATCGGGCTGCTGCCGGCCGTCGCCGGCCGCGATCCGGGCTCCCACCGCCTCTACGGCGAGCGCGACGTCGAGCGGCTCGAGGAGTTGCTGCAGCTCAAGGAGGTGCTGGGCGTGACGCTCGAGGAGCTGCGCGAGATCGCCACCGCCGAGTCCGCCCGGGCGGCGCTGCGTCGCGAGTGGCACGAGGACGAGCCCGACGCGGGCAGGCGCCGCGAGATCATCGACGAGGCGCTCGGCCACGTCGCCTCCCAGCTCGAGCTCGTACGCCGGCGCAAGGCCGAGATCGAGGGCTTCGAGGACGAGCTCGTTGCGCGGCGGCGTCTCCTGCGCAAGCGGCTGCGCGAGATCGGCGCGAACGGGTAGAGGGACGTCATGAGCTCACCCACCACACCACTGCCTACCCGCCGCATCGGCGATCCCGGCGGCGACCGCGGCCTCGACGTCTCGCTCGTCGGCCTCGGTTGCAACAACTTCGGCCGCCGCCTCGACCTCGAGGGGACCCGCGACGTGCTCGACGCTGCGCTCGACGCGGGCATCACGCTCTTCGACACAGCCGACATCTACGGTGGTGGCGGCGCCAGCGAGACGCTCATGGGGGAGGCGCTCGAAGGGCGGCGCGACCGCTTCGTGCTGACGACGAAGTTCGGCATGAAGATGCGCGGCATCAACGGCGTGCCCGGCGTCCCCCGCGGCTCCGCCGAGTACATCCGCTGGGCCGTCGAGGGGTCGCTGCGGCGACTGCGCACCGACTTCATCGACCTCTACCAGTACCACCAGCCCGACGGGGTCACCCCGATGGCCGAGACGCTCGAGGCGATGAGCGAGCTCGTCGACGAGGGCAAGGTCGGGTTCATCGGCTGCTCCAACTTCAGCGCCGCTCAGCTCGAGGAGGCCGAGAGTGTCGCGCGCGAGCGCGGCATCGCCCGGTTCGTGACGCTGCAGAACGAGTACTCGCTGCTCGAGCGGGAGATCGAAGCCGAGGTGCAGCCCACCTGCGAGCGCCTCGGCGTCGGCATCCTCCCCTTCTTCCCGCTCGCGAGCGGGCTCCTGTCCGGTAAGTACCGTCGCGGCGCGGGCGCGCCGGAGGGGACCCGGCTCCACGGCCGCGACTCGGTCGCGACCGACGCGCAGTTCAACGTCATCGAGGCGCTCACCGAGTTCGCCCATGCGCGTGGCATCGAGCTGCTCGACGTCGCGATCGCCGGACTCGCGGCGCAGCCCGCCATCGCGTCGGTGATCGCGGGAGCGACCAAGCCCGAGCAGGTCGAGGCGAACGTCGCCGCGCTCCGCTGGGAGCCGACCGCCGCGGACCTCGCCGAGCTCGACCGGATCGCTCCGACGCCGCGCTAGGCGCCCGGCGCTCCCGGGGCGCCGCCCCCCTCCAGACGACGCCGAACGTCGATTTCCACCCCGTATGGCCCCACGCGGTGAACGTTCGGCGCAATCGGACCGGTCGCCAGGCGCCCCGCCCCGCCCCGCCCCGCCCGCTTGGAGGGCATCTCAGCTCGGGAGAGGTGCCGCCGGGGTCCGCGCGATCGTCAGCGTCGCGATGTTGAGCCGCAGCGACGGCGGGAAGCGGATCGCCGGATCCTCCTCCGTCGCAAGCTCGGTGGCGAGCTGAAGCTGCGCCTCGATGCGGCGGATCAGATCGGCGTTCTCGTCGTCGGCCTCGACATCGCAGGCGAGCAGGGCCAGCGACAGCAACTCCGACTTCTCGCCCCCGTAGAGCGCAGCGCCCATGGCCGCGGTGAGGTGAGAGACGATGCGCTCGAGGTGTGGGTGAAGGTGATCGGCCTCGCCTGGGGCGGAGTCGAAGGAGCGCAGTTCCTCCCCGGCGAGCAGCCGCTCCATCTGGCCGCCGGCGATCGAGCGCAGCTCATCCACGCCAAGCCCGGCCTGCAGCGCGTAGCGCAGATGCATGACCGCTGAGGTGAGCGGGCGGCCGTACGGGGAGTCGCTCGCCCAGACGATCTGCCCGGCGGGGACGAGGGTGAACAGCTCGATCAGGTCGCCGGGGCTCCACCACGAGGTGTCGATCAGGAGGTTCGGGTGCGAGGGCATCTCACACCACAGCCAGGCGAGGTCGGAGACCGCCGCATGGGCGAGGATCAGGCGGGCGTCCGGGTACTCGCCAGCGAGGCGAAGCGCGTTACGGCCGAGCGCCGGGATGCCGCGCCCGGCGTGGATGAGTACCGGCGCGCGCCGCTCGTGCGCGAGCTGGACGAGGCCCTCGACCGCGGGCTCGTCGAGGCCGAACCGCTCAGCGCGCGGATGGAGCTTGATCCCGCGCGCTCCGGAGTCGAGGCAGCGCCGGGCCTCCGCGACCGCACCGCCGTCGGGCTCGCGAGGGTCGACGCGGCAGTAGGCGACGAGGGTCTCGGGGTTGTCGGCCGCGGCGGCCATCACCTCGTCGTTCGCGGCCGTGTAGCCATCGGGCTCGTGCATCGGGAAGACCGCGGCTCGGGCGTGCAGCGGCGCCAATGCCGCGAGCAGCTCGACGAGGGTCTGCGCCTGCTCGTCGGGGTCGTTCTGGCCGATGTGGGTGTGCGCGTCGAAGACGGCGGCCATGCCGGAATCGCCGTCGGCGAGCAGCCCGGCGATCGGGCGCCACCACGGCTCGAGCTCGGCGTCGATCTCGTCCAGCACGTCCGTTGGAGCGCCGCCGTTCCCGCCTTGCCCGTTCACGCCCCCCACGCTACCCGCGGACCCCGCGGGCGAGGCGCTCGACCGCCTCGGTCAGGAGCTCGGGGGAGGTGCCCGCGTTGTAGCGGACGTACCCCTCCCCGCCGCGGCCGAACTGCGTGCCCGGGCTGAGCGCGAGGCGGCCGCGCTCGAGAATCACGGCTGCCGGATCGGGACCGAGGTCGTAGGCGCCGAGGTCGATCCAGGTGAGGTACCCCGCCTCGGGCTCGACGTAGCCCGCATCGGGGAGGCGCTCGGCGAGGAGCTCTCCCAGGAGGTGGCGGTTACCGTCGACGGTGGCGATCACGTCGTCGAGCCACTGGTCCCCGGCCGCGTAGGCGGCCTCCGCGGCGATCGCGCCGAGATGACCGCAGTGGCGGGCGAAGAAGGAGAGTCCCTCCGCCGCCTCTCGCGCCGGACCCGGGGCGGTGATGATCTGCGCGCAGCCGAGGCCGGCGAGGTTGAAGGCCTTCGAGGCCGAGACGAGGACGATGCCGCGCGCGGCCGCCTCGTCGGAGACCGTGGTGAAGGGGACGTGCTCGGCGCCCGGGAGCGTCAGCGGCGCGTGGATCTCGTCAGAGAGGATCCAGGCGTCGTGCGCCGCCGCCATCGCCGCCAGGCGCTCGAGCTGCTCGCGGGGGACGACCCTCCCCGTCGGGTTGTGGGGGTTGCAGAGCAGGACCGCGCGGGATCCGGAGGCGAGCTCGCGCTCGATGCCGTCGAGATCGAGCTCGCGGCCGCCGAGCAGCGGCACCTCCACGAGCCGGCGCCCGGCCTCGGGGACGAGGCTGAAGAACGGGTGGTAGACCGGTGGCGTGACGATGGCCCCGTCCCCCGGCGCGGTGATCGTCCGCAGCAGGTCGGTGAGGCCGGCGACGACGTCCATGCAGGTGATGACCGCGTCGGGATCGATCGACCAGCCCATCCGCCGCTGCGCGAAGCCCGCGAGCTCGGCGCCGAGGCGCGTCGCGGCCGGGTTCGCGTAGCCGGTGTCGTCGGCGGCGACGGCGGCTGCGAGCGCGGCGCGGATCGGAGCCGCGAGCGCGAAGTCGGACTCGGCGACGAACGCGGGCAGGACATCGGGCTCATACAGCGTCCACTTGGCGCTGCGCCGCTCCCGCAGCCGCTCGAGTGGGACGAGGTGGTTCAACTCGAGGCTGCGGCACCCGCAGCTGCCTGCGGGCCATCGGACGGCTCGAGGTGGAAGGCCTCAGCGAGCAGCTCGAGCGAGCGCATCCGGTCCTCGAAGGCGTGGACGTTGGTCATCGCCATCAGCTCGTCGGCGCCGCTCAGGGTGAGGAGCTCATCGAGCCGCTCGCGGACCATCGCGGGAGCCCCGGTGATCATCCGGTCGCTGCGGCGCGGTGCTCCCTCGGCGCGCTCGCCCTCCTCGGCAAGCGCATCCTCGACGCTCGGCAGCGGCATCGGGGCTCCCGAGCGCAACCGCCGGAAGGCGACGCGCGCGGGCGCCGCCAGCTCCCAGGCGCGCTCGTCGCTGTCGGCGACGATCACCGCGTGGGCGAGGATGGCCGAGGGCTCGTCGAGCAGCTCGGACGGTTCGAAGCTCTCGCGGTACATGCGCAGCGCATCGACCGCGAACTCCGGGCTGATGTGGGCGGCGAAGGCGAAGCCGAGCCCGGCCTTGGCCGCGAGCTGCGCCGAGTAGTCGCTGGAGCCGAGCAGCGTGATCGGCGGCAGCGGCGCCTCGAACGGCGCCGCGCGAACGTGGCGGAAGGGGTGGTTCTCGGGCCATGGCCGCACCCCCGCGAAGGCGAGCAGCTCGCCGAGCTGCTCGGGGAGGTCGTCGGCGGTCATCGCCTCGCGGCTGCGGCGCAGCGCCATCGCGGTCATCTGGTCCGTGCCGGGCGCGCGGCCGATCCCGAGGTCGATCCGGTCCGGGAACAGCGCCGACAGCACCTTGAACTGCTCGGCGACCCGGAGCGGGCTGTGGTTGGGGAGCATCACGCCGCCGGAGCCGACGCGGATGCGCTCCGTCGCGGCCGCGACCTGGCCGATCATCAGCTCGGGAGAGGAGCTTGCGACCATCGCCCCGCCGTGGTGCTCGGCGAGCCAGAAGCGGGTGAAGCCGAGCCGGTCTGCGTGCCGTGCGTGCTCGATCGTGTCGCGCAGCGCCTGCCCCTCGGAGGAGCCGGCGGCGACCGGAGAGAGGTCGAGGACGGAGACCTTCGGCATGTCGTCAAAGTTAGAGGACGGCCACCAGCGGCCAAGGCCGCGGCTGGAATTCAGGTCACGCTCGAGAGCGCGAACGCGACCGCGAAGCCGAGGACGGTGACGAGCCCGGCGATTCGGCCCGCGTCCTTGGTCGCGTCAGGGATCATCGAGTCGATCAGCATCACCAGCAGGGCGCCGCCGGCGAAGCCGTCGATCACCGCCCGCGCCTCGGGGGACGCGACGTCGGCGATGGCGTACCCGGCGACCGTCGCCAGCATGCAGATCGTCGCGACGGCGACCCAGAGGCGGAGGATGTGGCGACGGGCGGTGTGAGCTGCGCGCATCTCGTTCGCCGAGCCGATCGCCTCCGGGAGGTTGGAGACGAAGATCGCGACGATCAGGCCGACGCCGACCCCCTCCCCCGCCGCGAGTCCGATGCCGAGCACCATCTGCTCGGGGATCCCGTCGAGGAAGGCGCCGAGCGCCAGCGCGGTGCCGGCCCCCGGTGCGCCGCGGCCGCCCTCCCCGACCGCGTCCGGGGTCCGGCCCGACCGCCCCCTGCCGCCATGCTTGCCACGGTTGGAGACGGCGCCGTCGGCCGCGAAGTAGGTGACCGCGCCGATCGCGAGGCCGAGCGCGACCCAGCTCAGTCCGGCGACCTGGGTTCCCTCCTCGACGAGCTCGAAGCTGACGGCGCTGATCAGCGCGCCGGCGCCGAAGGCGAGGACGGTCCCGGTCTGGCGGCCCGACCAGTCGCGCGCGAAGGCGAGCAGGGCGCCGATCACGAGCGAGGATGCCGCCAGCGCACCCCATCCGATCGCCGCAGCCATAGCCCCAGCCTAGCCACGGACGGATCCTCGGGTCGCGGACGGAGCCCGGCCTCGATCTCTGCCATGGTGTCGCGCTCGAGTTACGACAATGGCGGCGATCGAGCTCAAGCAGGTGGTGAAGACGTTCGGGGAGATCCGGGCGGTCGACGGACTCGATCTCGAGGTTCCCGCGGGCATCTGCCTCGGGCTCCTCGGTCCGAACGGGGCCGGCAAGTCCACGACGATGAAACTGCTCACCGCGCAGGCGATCGCCGATTCCGGCTCCCTGCGCGTCCTCGGCTACGAGCTGCCGGAGCGCTCGAAGGAGGCGCGGGCGGAGATGGGCGTCGTCCCCCAGCTCGACAACCTCGACATCGACGTCACCGTCGAGGACAACCTGCGGATCTTCTCCCGGCTCTACCGCGTCAAGGACATCGACGCGGCCGTCGACCGGGCGCTTGACATCGCCCGCCTGCAGGACCGGCGCAAGGACGCCGTCGATGAGCTCTCCGGCGGGATGCGCCGACGGCTGCTGGTCGCTCGCGGGCTCGTCCACAGCCCCCGGCTCTTCCTCCTCGACGAGCCGACCGTCGGGCTCGATCCGCAGATCCGGACCGAGGTCTGGGACCTGATCGAGGAGCTGCGCTCCGGCGGCACGACGATCCTGATGTCGACCCACTACATCGAGGAGGCCGAGCGGCTCGCCGACGAGGTGGCGGTGATGGCGAAGGGGAAGGTGATCGCTCGGGGTACTCCGGCGGAGCTGATCGCCGAATACGCCGGGCGCGACACCGCCGAGGTCTACGCCCCGCCGGCCCGTCGGGCCGAGGTCCGCGCCGCGGCCGAGGAGGCCGGGCTCGAGGTCCGTGCCGCCGGCCCGGCGATCGCGATCGTGGGAGCCGAACGGGCGAGCAACGGGGTCGTCCCCGACGACGCGGTGCTGCGCCCCGCCTCACTCGAGGACGTCTTCGTGCTGCTTACCGGCGAGGAGCTGGAATGAGCGGGGCGAGCACGCCGGTCCCCGGGGGGGCGCGAAGGGGACGCATGCGCCGGCTCGAGCCGGCGGCGATCGCCGGCGTGATGAGCCGCGAGGTCGCGAACTTCCGGACGTTCTGGAAGAGCACGGCGTTTTCGAGCACGGTCGAGCCGATCGTCTACCTGCTCGCGTTCGGACTCGGGCTCGGGGCGACGGTCGTCGCCGACGTCGATGGCCTCGAGTACGTGCAGTTCGTCGGCACCGGCATGGTCGCCACGGCGGTGATCTTCTCCTCGGTCTTCCCGGCGATGTTCGGGACGTTCGTCAAGCACCGCTTCCAGAACACCTACGACGCGATCCTCGCGGCACCGGTCGACACCGAGGAGCTGGTCACGGCGGAGATGCTGTGGATCGGCTGCCGTGCCGCGGTCTTCGGGTGCTTCCCGCTGATCGTGACGTTCTTCTTCGGGCTCCAGCCCGCCTGGGGGATGCTGCTCGTCCCGTTCTTCTGCCTGATCACCTCGCTGGGGTTCGCCGGATTCGGGATCGCCGTCGCCGGGACCGTCGCGAAGATCGACCAGTTCAACTACGTGACGACGCTGGTGGTCACGCCGCTGTTCCTCGTCGCCGGCACGTTCTTCCCGATCAGCGGGCTGCCGGAATGGGCGCAGGTGGCGGCCCAGTTCAACCCGCTGCACCAGCTCGTCGAGCTCGTGCGCGCCGCCTGCTTCGGGTTCGAGTGGAACGACCTGCTCCGGGTCGGCTTCCTCCTCGTCTTCTCGTTCGTCACCTGGCGGATCGCGATCGTGCAGCTGCGGAAGCGGCTGATCGACTGAGTGCTGACCGCAGCGGCCGGTGGCTCCCGCATGGCCGGGTGATCGCCATCGATCGCACGAGGCAGCCGATTTCGCGAGATCGACCTTTCGGCCACCCCGCGTCCCAAAGGTCGATCTCACCGAGGTTCCGGTGATACCCGCGGCATAGACGTGGTGGAGGACTCCCCCACGGCCTCCGCGCTCGACCGCGGGAGCGTCTCAGCGGTGCGATGACGCCGCGCAGTTGACGCACAGCGCGCTCTCGGGCGCCGCATGCAACCGCCCCGCCGGAATCCGCTCGCCGCAGCCGTCGCAGACCCCGTAGGTCCCCTCGTCGAGCTTCTCCAGCGCGCGGATGATGCGCGCCTCGATGTGGTCGAGTGAGTCGGCGACGCCGACGTCGGTGATGCGGCCGATCGCCTGGTTCGTGCCGTCCCCTATCCGCTTGCCGAAGCCGATGTCGGCACCCTCCTCGGGGGGCCGCTTGAGCTCCTCCTCCCGACCCTCGAGGTCGGCGAGGCGCTCGCGCAGATCCGCTTCGATCGCTGGGAGGTCCAGGGTGGAGTCGTCGGGTTCGCTCTGGGCCATGCTTCATCCTCCCGAAACCGCGGTGCTCGTGCAGCCCGCCGACCGATCGATGCGCCGCTTCAAGCTCACCCGTACCCGCACCCCGGCGCCCCGGCGGACGGCCAAGCGGCGAGGCCGGCCCGCCTCCCGGCCGGCCCGCTACTTCCTCGCGGCGGGAATCGACCTTCGCGCCGAGATGGTCCGCCTCTGCCGGCTCGACGCGCTCGGCGGCGCCGAGGGGCCGCTCGTGCGGAGGCCTCCCGAGCTGACCGTGCGGCGCGCCGCCAAGCGCCCCCGCAGCCGCATGGGCTTCGCGATCCCGGAGGAGAACCGCCTCTCGGTCACCGTCTACCCGGGCATCCGCCGAGGCGATCTCGAGGAGACCCTGCTCCACGAGCTCGTCCACCTCGCCGTCGGCGCCGCCCCGGGCGGCCGCCGCTGGCACGGCCGCGAGTTCACCGAGGCGCTGCGAAGGGCGATGGCCGAGGCCTACGGCGTCCGCGGCGTGCGGCCGGCGAACGCCTACCACGGCGCCTACGCCGAGGCGCTCGAGCGCATCCACGCCCGCGAGGCGGCGCTCGCCGCCCAGGGCGTCCATCCCGAGCAGCTCGAGCTCAGCGCGTAGTCGGCCCGCCGAGCGCCCGGCCGTCCACGCCCAACGTCCCAGCCGGTGGCCAATCCCACCGAACGTTCATTTCCACCCCTTATAGCCCCACAGGGTGAACGTTCGGCGAGATCGCGGGGTGGACGTTCGGCGAGATCCGGGGTGAACGTTCGGCGCGATCGCGTCTCGCTCGGCCGCGCGCCCGCGGTCCCTCGATACGGTCTTCCCATGCCCCGGCCGCTGCTCGTCGTCGACACGCCCTCGATGCTCTACCGCGCCTTCTTCGCGCTCCCGAAGACGATCAAGGGGACGATCGACGGGAAGCGGGCGTCCGTCAACGCGCTGCTGGGAACAGCGAACCTCGTCCTGCGGGAGATCGAGGCGCACGAACCGCGCGCGGTCGTCCTCTGCTTCGGCCCCGACGCCGCCGAGTACCGGGTCGAGCTGCTGCCCGCATACCACGCCGACCGTCCGCCGATGCCGGACGAGCTCGGGCCGCAGTTCGCCGCCTGCCGTGACCTCTTCCCCCGCTTCGGCTGGCAGATCGCCGAGAGCGAGAACCTCGAGGCCGACGACATCCTCGGCTCCCTGGCCAAAGCCGAGACCGAGGCCGGGGGCACCACCCTGGTGATGACCGGGGACCGCGACATGTTCCAGACCGCGAGCGACACCGTCACCGTCCTCTACGTCTCGACCGGCAAGCAGGGAGGGCAGCTCGTCGACCCCGCCGAGGTGAAGAAGCGCTACGGCATCCCGCCGGAGCTGGTTCCCGACTTCATCGCCCTGCGCGGAGACCCCTCCGATGGGATCCCCGGCGGCAAGGGGATCGGCGAGAAGACGGCTGCCGACCTCTTGAAGCGTCACGGCTCGCTCGACGCCGTGCTCGACAACGCGATCCGCGAGGCGACACCGCGCCTGCGCGGCACGCTGACCGAGCAGCGGCAGGAGCTGCTCGAGTTCCGCGAGATCGCGCGCCTGCAGGACGCGAAGGTGAAGCGCCCGCCCGATCGCGAGACGGACTTCGCCGCCGCTGCCGGGGCCGCGCGCGACTACGGCATGAACGGGCTTGCTGACAGGCTGGAGAAGGCCGCCGGCTGACAACAGCGCGCTGCCGCCGCGACGATCCCATGCCCGTGACCTCCACCTACATCTCCACTCCCGGCCTCGGCGGCGCCGGGGCCTTCCACCGCGGCGGCAGCGGTGAGCCGCTGCTCTGCGTACACGGGATCACCGACACATGGCGAAGCTGGGAGCTCGTCGCGCCCCTGCTGGAACCCCATCACGACCTGCTCGCGATCACGCTCCGGGGGCACTCCGGCGGGAGGGCACTGGAGGAGGGTGGCCACGTCGTACTCCGCGACCTCGTCGACGAGGCCGAGCGCGACATGGACGCCGCCGGCTTCGAGACCGCGCACCTCGTCGGCAACTCGCTGGGCGGATGGATCGTCCTCGAGCTCGCCGCGCGGGGACGGGCGCGAAGCGTCACCGCCCTCGCCCCCGCCGGCGGCTGGGAGGTCGGAGACCCGTGGGCGTACGGCACGCTCGCCGGGTTCCTGATCGGCCGCAGGCTTCTGCGGATCGCCGGTGACCGCGCCCCGCGCATGGCCGCCCGCCCCGGGCTGCGCAAGCTGATGCTGAAGAGCGCCGTCAGCGATCCGGTCGCCGTGCCCGCGCCGCTCGCGGCTTCGCTGATCCGCGGCGCCCAGGATTGCCCGGCGCTCCTGCCGCTGCTGGCGGAGACGCGGATCGAGGGCTTCCCCGCGGTCGATCGCGGCGACTGCCCGACGCGGATCGTCTGGGGGACGCGGGACAGGATCCTGCCGCCGAAGCACCTCTCCGCACGGTTCCGCGAGATGCTCCCCGACGCCGAATGGGTCGAGATCCCGGGCGGCGGTCACATCCCGCAGATCGATCACCCCGAACGCGTCGCCGAGCTCGTTCTGGAGCTCACCGGGGCCGCCGGCTCCGCGCCCGGGCCCGCCTGAGCGGGCGGAGCGTCCAAACCGCGGACCGCGGCGTCGGGCCCAAGCTGCGCCGGGCCCACGGGTCGGCTGCCGACAGGCGCCGACATGCGCCCACAGGCGCCCGGAACCTCAGGTCGTCAGGAAGGCGTGCACCGCGTCGTGGGTCTCGATCGGACGCTCCATCTGCGGGACGTGGCCGCAGTCGAGCTCGAGGTGGGCGGAGGAGCGGGGGAGCGCGCGCTCGACGTGACGCATGAACGACTTCGGGACGAGCGTGTCCTGATCGCCCCAGACGAACAGGCCGGCGGGCTCGAGCTTCTTCAGCCGGGTCCAGAAGCCCTCCCCGCCGTAGGGCTCCTCCAGGTAGATGTTGCGCGCGCACTCGTAGAAGGCGAAGCGGCCTGAGGGCGTGAGGTAGGCACGCAGGAACTCGTCGACGCCCGCCGCCGTCCAACCCTGCTCGCCGCCGGGGACGAGCTTGCGGACGACCGGCTCGACGGCCCAGCGCGGGGTCGGCTGCAGATAGCCGAGGCGGGGCAGCGGCATCTGCAGCAGCCACTTCCACGGCCGCTCCTTGAGCCAGGCCAGCGACGGCGCGAGAAGGACGAGCCGATCGACGCGCTCGGGGGCGCTGAACCCCATTTCGAGGGCGATCCGCCCGCCCATGCTGTTGCCCGCGAAGCTGGCCGTCTCGAGACCGAGCTCGTCCATCAGGGAGACGATGATCTCGGCGTACCAGATCGCATCGAAGCCTCCCGTGAAGGGCTTGGAGGAGTCGCCGAAGCCAGGTAGGTCGATGGCGATGACCCGGTGGCCCAGCGGCGCGAGGAGGCTGAGCGTGGTCATGAACGAAGCCTTGGTCCCGCCGAGACCGTGGATGCAGATCAGCGGCGGCCCCTCCCCCGCCTCGGTGATCGCGATCTCGTGGTCGCCCGCCTCGACCCGGTGGAAGCGCAGACGGCCGGGGGCGGGATCACCGTTTGTGGCGGCCAGGAAGCCGATCCCGAGGTGAAGGTTGTCGCGGACCGACAGGCGCCCCTGCCCGAAGGCGGCCATCCCGCCCTCGAGGTCGCCGGCCAGCGCCTCCCAGGTGGCAGTGTCGGCGCGCACCCGCGCGTCGGGACGGCGGCCGGAGACGGGCTCGAGACGCAGGTCGGGAAGCGAGATCACCGCGTCGACGTCCTCGCCGTCGCTCACCTCGACGCGAATCACCGCCTCGCCGCCGGGGACGTCGATGTCCTCCGGAGCGAACCGATCGGCGAGATCCTGCAAGGCGCCGTGGACGAGTGACGGCACTCCCGTAGCTGTGCTCACCCCTGAAACGCTACCCGTCGCCGAGGCCGGGCGGGCGTCGCAGGCGCTTCAGCCCAGCAAATTGCGCAGATCCGAGCAGACCGAATCGACCGCGCTCGAGGCCGTCGCGCTGACCGCCCCGAGGGCCAGGAACCCGTGGATGAGGCTGTCGAACCGCGTGCGGACCACCGGCACCCCGGCCTCCTCGAGCGCGTCCGCGTACGCCTCGCCGTCGTCGAGCAGCGGATCGAGCTCAGCGGTGACGACGACCGCGGGCGGCAGCCCGGTCAGATCCCCGAGCCGCGGGGATGCCTTCGGATCGGCCTCGTCAACCGCGTCGGCGATGTAGTTGTCGCGGAACCACTCCATGTCGTCGCGGGTCAGGAAGAAGCCCTCGCCGTTGCGTTCGAGCGACGGATGCTCGGCGGTGAAGTCGGTGACCGGGTAGATCAGGATCTGGCCCTTGATCGGCGGGGATGCGTCCCGGTGCGCCTGCGCGGCGACGGCCGCGAGGTTGCCGCCGGCGCTGTCGCCGCCGACCCCGATCGCCGCGGGATCGCCGCCGAGCTCGTCCGCGTGGTCGAGCGCCCAGCGGGTCGCTGCGATCGCGTCGTCGGCCGCCGCCGGGAACTTGCTCTCGGGACCGAGTCGGTACTCGACGCTGAGCACCGCGACGCCCGCCCCGGCGCAGATGATCCGGCACTGACCGTCGTAGCTCGCGACATCGCCGATCGTGAAGCCGCCGCCGTGGAAGAAGACGAGGGTCGGCACCGGTAGCTCGGCGCCGGCGGGCAGGTAGAGGCGAGCGGGGAGCTTGCCCGCCCCGCCGTCCACCTCGAGGTCGCTGACGGAGGCGACCTCCGGCGGCGGCGCGAACGCGCCCGCCAGGGCGGTGAGCTGGGCAAACGCCTCGCGCGCCTGCTGCGGCGTGCCCGCCGACATCGGAGGCATGGCGTTGACCTGCTGCAGCAGGGGCTCGAGGGCGGGATCCAGCGGCACGGCTCTTGTCTCCTTCAGCGCAGCTCGTCGAATTGGCGATGCGCGACGACGGCCCAGGGCTCGATCCGCGAGGAGGCGATCAGGCCGGCGGCCCCGTAGGGGTCGGCGGCGGCGAACGCCTCGGCCTCGGCGGCCTCGCCCTCGAAGACGAATAGACCACCGCTCGGCGGGTCGCCGACGGCGCCGGCGAGCACGAGCCCGCGCTCGTCGCTCCAGCGGCGGATGTGCTCGAGGTGCGCCTCGCGGTGCGGCTTGCGCAGCTCGAGAATGTCGTCGACGTACTCGTAGGTGAGGATCGTCAGGGTCGCCATCGCGCCGACGATCATGCCAGCCCGACGGCGCCGCTACAGCCGCCGCTACGACACCGGGAGCTCACGGACCACGTCGCGAGCCGGCCTGTCGTCGCGCAGCCCCCTGTAGACCGGATGGCGCATCGTGCCCGTATCGGTCCACTCGGCGAACCCGACCTCGGCGACCAGCTCCGGTTCGACGAAGATCGCGGCCCGCTCCGGCTGGCGTCCGGCAAAGGGGCTCAGCTCACGGCGCAGAGGCTCCAGCAGCTTCAGAAGCCGGCGCAGCTCGGCGTCGCTGAAGCCGGTTCCCACCTTGCCCGCGAAGCGCAGCTCGTCCCCTTCCCAGTAACCGACCAGCAGCGCCCCGAGCGTGTCGGAGCGCCGGCCCTTCCCCGGTAGCCAACCGCCGATCACGACCTCCTGGCCGACCGTGTTCTTGACCTTGATCCAATCGCGCCCGCGCCTGCCGGGCTTGTAGACGGAGTCGAGGCGCTTGCCGACGACCCCCTCCAGTCCCTGCGCGCTCGTCAGCTCGAGCAACGCGGCACCGTCGCCGCGGTGGTAGGCGGGCGTCCGCCAATGGTCTCCGTCGAGGCCGAGCGCCTCGAGCCGCTCGCGCCGCTCCGTGTATGGCAACGCGAGCAGGGACTCGCCGTCGAGGCCGAGGAGGTCGAAGACGACGTAGGTGACCGGCACCTCGCGGCTCAGCCGCCGCACCTGCCCATCGTCACGGACGTGCATCCGCTGCTGCAGGCGCTGGAAGCTCGGGTGCCCAGCCTCGTCGAAGGCGACCACCTCCCCGTCGAGCACCGCCTCGCGCCCGCCGAGCCCCGCGGTGATCGCGCCCAGCTCGGGATAGGCCGCGGTGATGTCCCGGCCCGTGCGCGAGACGAGCCGGAGCCCTTGCGCTCCGCAGTGGGCGATAGCGCGGACCCCGTCCCACTTGATCTCGAAGCCCCACCCCTCGTCGTCAGCGGGCAGCTCCGCGAGCCGCGCCTTCATCGGCTCGATCCTCCGGAGCTCGTTCGCCTCCGCCATGCAGGGTCATATACCTACCCGCCGGGGCCGGCGATCACTCGGCGATCGAGGCGACGTTCGTGTGGCATGAGCGGAGGAAGGCGCCGAACGTCGACCGTGCAGGGCTATACGGGGTGGAAATCGACGTTCGGCGAGGGCGGACGAGCTACGCGGGGTCGGCCGCCCGCTCCAGCCACTCCTCGACCAGGCGTCGAGCGATCGCCGTCCGCGGCGGTAGCTGCAGCCCGTCGCTCGGCGCATCCGAGGTCCAGTCGTCCTCGTGACGGGCGGCCTCGGCGACCTCCTCTCGCGAGAACCAGCGGACGTCCTCCAGCTCCGGGTCGCTGCCTCCGATCTCGCCCGCCCTCCAAGGCGCAATGAAGCCCAGCATCAGCGAGGCAGGGAAGGGCCACGGCTGCGAGCTCACGTACGCGGGCGGCTCGATCTCGACACCCGCCTCCTCCAGCACCTCGCGGGCGACCGCCTCTTCGAGGCTCTCACCCGGGGAGACGAACCCTGCGAGCGCCGAGTAGCGGAGCTCCGGCCAGTTGCCGCGACGGCCGAGGAGCGCGCCCTCGGGGCCGACGACGAGCATGATCACGACGGGATCCGTGCGCGGGTGGTGCTGTGTCCGGCAGCGTGGGCAGGCCCGCACCATGCCGCCCTCGGCGAGCTCCGTCGCGGCGCCGCAGTTCGCGCAGTACCGGTGGGCGCGATGCCAGTTCAGGAGCGCGACCGCGTAGGCGGCGAGCCCGCTTTCGGCTGCGGGCAACGCCGCGGCGGCCTCGCGGATCCCGAGCCATCCCTCCGGCCCATCGCCCGGGGAGATGTCGCGCGGGCCGGCGGCGCCGACCAGACGCGGGCGCTTCGCCCTGGGAGGCGGATCGGCGTCGATCACCCACAGTGGTCCCTCGTCGTCGTCGCCGAGCAGCACGGCCTCCGGCTCGTCGCCGAGATCGGCGAGCGGGACGCGGAGGAGCGAAACGGCGCCACCCCGGAGCCCGGCGTCGCCGCCGATCAGGACTCGTGCCCGAGGGTCGGAGCGCCGCGCCTCGACCCAGGCCGGGTCGGTCCGGCGCCCGTCGCCGGCGCGGTCGAGCTCGGCCCCGGTGAACGCGTTCGGCTCCGTCATCGCGCCAAGCCTACGCCCGCCCCACCTACACTCGCCCGATGGACGGGCTCCCCGAGCGCAAGGTCCCGACCTCCATGCAGGAGGCGGTCGGCGGGTGGCTCGGCATCGCCGAGTCGACGCTCCCGTTCCTCGTCTTCACCGGCGTCTGGGCGGCGTCGGGGCGCGACATCATGCTCGGCGGGATCGCAGCGGTCAGCCTGACCGCGGTCCTGGCGGCGATCCGCATCGCCCGCCGTCAGACCGTCCAATTCGCGCTCTCGGGGGTGCTCGGGATCGCCTTCGGCGCCTTCGTCGCGAACCGCACCGGCCGCGCCGAGGACTTCTTCCTGCCGGGGATCCTCATCAACGCGGGCTCCGCGATCGTGTACCTGACCTCGATCGCGATCCGCAAGCCGCTGCTCGGTCTGATCGTCTCGACCCTCACCGGCGGCGGACGCAGCTGGTACCAGGATCCGGAGGAGCGACGGCTCTACACGAAGGCGAGCTGGATCTGGGTCGGCCTCTTCTGCTTCCGCCTCTCGATCCAGCTCCCGCTCTACCTGAGCGGCGCGGTCGGTCCGCTCGCCGTCGCGCGGGTGATCACGGGCCTGCCGCTCTTCGCGCTCGGGCTCTGGCTCTCCTACCTGCTGCTGCGGCCGGTACTCGGACCGATCGTCGAGCGGGATGGCGAAGCCGAGGCCGAGACGGAAGCCGAGGCCGAGCCCGGGGCCTCTTGAACGCCCGCGCCTGGACGCTCTTCGGGATCGTCTCGGTTCTCTGGGGCATCCCCTACCTCTTCATCTCGATCGCCGTCAACGACGGGATCCCGCCCGCGTTCCTCGCCTGGGTCCGGGTCGTGCTCGGCGCCTGCATCCTGCTCCCGCTCGCATGGCACGCCGGTGTCCTCGGCTCCCTGCGGGGGCGCGGGCGCTGGCTCATCGCGTTCGGCGTGGCCGAGATCGTCATCCCCTTCCCCCTGATCGCCGCGGGAGAGCAGCACGTGAGCTCATCGGTCGCGGCGATCCTGATCGCGGCGACGCCGCTGATGGTCGCGACGCTGGCGATCCGCTTCGACCACGAGGAGCGGGCTGTGGGCAGCCGCCTCGTCGGGCTCTTCGTCGGATTGGCCGGCGTGATCTGCCTGGTCGGGATCGACATCGCAGGCAACGGCGACGAGCTGCTCGGCGCCGCCGCGATCCTCGTCGCCGGTCTCGGCTACGCCATCGGGCCGATGCTCCTCAAGCACAAGTTCGCCGGGGTCGAGCCGCTGGCGACGATGCCGGGCGCCCTCGTCGTCGCCTCGATCGCCCTCGCGCCGCTCGCCGCCGCCGACCTGCCCGAGAGCTCGGCGCTGACCGGGGAGGCGGTGGCGTCGCTGGCAGTGCTCGGCGTCGTCTGCACCGCCGCCGCGTTCATCGCTTTCGGCAAGCTGATCGCCACCATCGGACCGGGGCGTGCGCTCGTCATCACCTACGTCAATCCGCTCGTCGCGGTGATCGCGGGCATCGTGGTCCTCGGCGAGGAACCTGGTCCGGGGGCGATCGCGGGCCTCCTGCTGATCCTCCTCGGCTCCTACCTGGCGACCGGCGGCGGGCTGCCGCCCGGAGGGAAACGGCGACGCGCCCCCGGCGCCGAGGCGGCGCCGGGCGCGGCGAAACCGGGCCCCGCTTAGGGACCCGGCCCGCGGCTACTTGCCGCGCGGGACGTGGACCTTGCGCGTGGACGTCTCGACGTTGCCGGCGCCGTCCTCGAGCACCGCCTTCAGCGTCGCCTTGCCGGCGTCGATCCGCTTCGGCACCCGCAGCTCTACCTCGTGGCGACCCTTGCGGACGGTCCCCTTCCCGCGCAGGATCGCCTTGCCCTTGCGGATCAGGCGCAGCTTCACGTCGACCTTCTCGTCGGCCTTCAGCTTCGCGACGAGCACCCGGCGCCCGTCCTTGTCCGTCTTGACCCTGGCGCTGACCAGCTCGGCCTCGACCTCGTCCGTCTCCGACGCGCCGCCTCCCGTCCCGCCTCCACCGCCGCCGGAGCCGCCGGGGTTGTCGGAAGTGGCCGGCAGTCCGGTGAGCCCGACGGTGATCTCACCCGAGTAGCCGGCGCCGGTGCTCCCGGTGACCGGGACGAGCACCTCGGTGTCGTTCCCGTAGATGTTGTCGCCGCTGTTGAGGGTGTCCGGCGTGCCCTTGTAGCCCGACGTCGCCTGTACGGCGTTGTCAACCGCCTGGTCGAAGAAGAACTGCGAGGTGAACTCGTAGGTCGTCGAGTTGCCGTCGAAGGCGCGCACCTTGAAGTGGATGTGCACCGTGCGCCCGCTGTACCAGCCGGGGAAGATCGTCTGGAACGTGACCTGCCCGTTGGAGTCGGTCACCTGGTAGCCGCGCAGGAAGTCATGGCCCAGGCCGGCTCCCGATACGTCCGAGTAGACGCCGGCGGCGTTGCAGTGCCAGATGTCGACGACCAGGCCCTCGCCGACCGCGCAGCCGTCGTCCTGGCCGACCACGTTGACCTTCAGCTCGAGCGGCACCCCGGACTGGATGTTGGAGCCGTCGGAGTCGGACTTGATGTTGCTGCGCTCGAGCAGCTCGTCGACGAAGTACGGACCCTCCGTCTTGGCGGGCGTGAGCACGCACGACGCGGCGATCGCCTCGCTCGTCGAACCGCTGAACAGGGCCAGCGGGCCCCGGGTGAGTGCGTAGGCCACTCCGGCCGCACCGGCGGCCCCGATGCTCTGCCGCCGCGTCATCCGGATGCCGGGCTCGGCGGGGACGACCCCCTTCGATACGCCGGCGTAGTGATCGGTCTCGCACATGTGCTCGTCTTCCTTCCGTTCGAAAGCTGCTGTCAGGGAGTAGACACCGGATGGACCGCGGAATCACGCGCTGAGACGATCTCTCAGGGTTCTCTCAGGAACGCAACCGGGTGGGCTCGCCCCGCCTTCGGGCTAGAGTTCGCCGCCGTTCCGGAGACAAGTGACCAAGAGGAGAGAAACTTGAACCCCGTCGCCCCGCGCTCGCGCGCATCCCTCGTCGCCCTCGCGCTGGTCTGCGCCGCAGCTCTGCTCGCCCTCCTCGCGGGACCGGCGATCGCGAAGAAGCCGTCGAAGCCGGTCAAGGGCCCGGCGGGCGCGAAGTTCTACACGCCTCCGAAGCACTACCCGTCCAAGCACGGGTCGCTGATCTGGCAGCGCAAGGCGACCGGCATCACGCCGCTCCCGGGTGCGAAGAACAAGCTCGTCCTCTACACGACGCGGACGCTGGGCGGCGGCAAGGTCGTCGCCTCCGGGATCGTCAGCGTCCCCAAGGGCAAGGCCCCGAAGGGCGGCTGGCCGGTGATCAGCTACGCGCACGGGACGACGGGCGTCGCCGATGTCTGCGCTCCGACCCGGGCCCCCGCGGGAAGCCCGCAGGAGCCCTACGTCACCTACGTCAACCCACAGCTGCAGGACTGGATCGATGCCGGCTACGCGGTCGTCCGCACCGATTTCGCCGGGCTCGGGACCCCGGGGCCGCACGGCTACCTCGTCGGGATCGACGAGGGCCACGCGGTGCTCGACATCGTCACCGCCGCGCGGACGCTGAACCGCGACCTCGGCAAGAAGTTCCTGATCGCGGGTCACTCCCAGGGTGGCCACGCGGCGCTGTTCGCGGCCGCCGAGGCAGCGAAGTACGGGAAGGGCCTGAAGCTCCGCGGAACCGTCGCCTACGCGCCGGCGTCCCACATCGCCGAGCAGGAGTCGCTGCTGCCGGCCTTGACCTCCCCGAGCGGGCTGACCGCGCTGGCGACGCTGATCGTCTCGGGCGCCTCGACCGTCAGCGACCAGATCCAGCCGAGCCAGGTGCTCTCCGACCAGGTGCTGCAGTTCTACCCGCAGGTCGACGAGACCTGCCTGCCGCAGCTCTCAGCGTCCGACAGCCTCGGCGGGATCCCGCCGTCGCAGCTCGAGCGCCCGGGTGCCGACCTGACCGCGCTGCGCGACGTGCTGCAGGACCAGAACCCGGCGATCGTGACGAAGGCGCCGATCCTGCTCGCCCAGGGGCTCGCCGACACGACCGTGTTCCCGTTCCTGACGAACTCGCTGAACGACGAGCTCGTCGCCAAGGGCAACCAGGTCGACTACCAGACCTACCCCGACGTCGATCACAGCCAGGTCGTCGCCGCAGCCGAGGACCAGGCCATGGCGTTCTTCGAGCAGCGCCTGCCCTCCGGGAAGTAGAGCCGGGGCGCCACCCACGGCGGGGCTCCTCGCGCCGGCGCCACGGTGTTGCAACCGCGGCGCCGAACGTCGGCGGTGTCGCAACCACGGCGCCGAACGTTCACGGTGAGGGGCTATACGGGGGCAAAATCGACGTTCGGCGAAGTTGGTAGGCCAAGACCCAGGGCGCTCACTTCGGCGCTCGGCGAAGAGGGCGACCCCCCGGGCTAGGCGCTCGCCTCGCCCCCCGGGCTAGGCGCTCGCCTCGGCGACCTTGGCCTCGGCTCGCTCGAGCTCCTCGTAGAGCTCCTCCACGGCCCGCTTGGCCTCCTCGTGCTTGGCCGTGGCGCGCTTCGTCCTGCCGGGGCTCGACCAGGCGGAAGGGTCAGCGAGCTCGTCCTCGACGGCGCGTAGGTCCGCCTCGGCCCGCTCGATCCGCTCCTCGATGCGACCGACGTCACGGATCGCGTTCTTCGACGGGCCCTTGGCGCGCGGCTTGCCGCGTCCGTTGCCCCGGGAGCCGCCGACGGCCGCGGCGGCATCGCGAGCGGCGGCCTCGCGCTCGTCGCGATCGCGCTGGTACTCCGCCCAGCCGCTGAGATGGTTCTCGAGCCGCCCGCCCTCGCAGACGAGCGTCCGCGTCCCGACCGCCTCCAGCAGGGCCCTGTCGTGCGAGACGAGCACCACCGCGCCCTCGTACTCGAGCAGCGCGTCCTCGAGCGCCTCGCGGCTCTCGATGTCGAGGTGGTTGGTGGGCTCGTCGAGGATCAGCAGGTTGGCTCCGGAGGCGACGAGGATCGCCAGCGAGAGCCGCCGCTGCTCACCACCGGAGATGTCGGCGAGGCGCTTGTCGACGTCGGTCCCGGAGAACAGGAAGCCGCCCAGCAGGTCTCGCACCTTCTGGCCGGTGAGCCCGGTCTCGCGCTGCGCCGCCTCGAGCACGGTGCCGTCGCCGGCGGCAGTGTCGGCGTGCTGAGAGAGGTAGCCGAGCTTGACGTTGTGGCCGAGCGAGAACTTGCCGGCTGCGGGCGGGCGCAGCCCCGAGATCGTGTCGATCAACGTCGTCTTGCCGGCGCCGTTGGGCCCGACGAGGACGACATGCTCGCCGCGCTCCACCCGCAGCGAGGCATCGTCGATCAGGATCCGCCCGGGGACCTCGATCCGCGCGCCCTCCATCTTCAGCACAAACCGGCCGGGCCGCTCCGGTGGCTTGAACGAGAAGCGGAGCTTCGTTTGGTCGCGCGGGTCGCGAATCGCGGCCTCGCGCTTGACGCGATCGATCGCCTTCAGCTTCGACTGCGCCTGCCGCGCCTTCGTCGCCTTGTAGCGGAAGCGCTCGACGAACTTCTCCATGCGCGCGATCTCGGCCTCCTGGCGCTCGATCGCCTTGCCGAGCGCGATCTCCCGTGCCGCCTGCTCCTTGCGCCAGGCGTGCCAGGGACCGGAGAAGAAGCGCGCGCGACCGGCCTCCAGCTCGAGCACCGATGTACCGACCGCCTCGAGGAACCAGCGGTCGTGGGCGACGAGGACGATCGCCGCCTCGAGCCCCGTCAGGTACGACTCGAGCCACTCCAGCGAGGGGATGTCGAGGTGGTTGGTGGGCTCGTCGAGCAGGAGCAGATCGGGGCGGGTCGCCAGGGCGCGCGCCAGCGACGCCCGGGTGAGCTCGCCGCCGGAGAAGGTCGCGAGCGACCGCTCGGACTGCTCGGGAAGGAAGCCGAGGCCGTTAAGCACGGCCTGCACCTCGTCACGCCAGCGGTACCCGCCCGCGAGCTCGAGCCGCTGCTGGGCCTCGGCATAGGCGGCGAGCGTGGCCTCCTCGCCGTCGCCCTCCGACATGCGCCGCTCCAGCCGTTCGAGCTCAGCCTCCGTCTCGAGCATCTCAACACGACCCGAGTAGACGTACTCGCCCAGCGTCATCTCGATGTCGCGCGGAGGGCGCTGGTCATGCAGGGCGACGCGACGCCCCTTGCCGATTGTCAGGGCGCCGGAGTCCGGGGAGAGCTCGCCTGCAAGGATCCGGAGCAGAGTCGATTTGCCCGCCCCGTTGCGGCCGGAGAGCGTCATCCGATCACGGGCCTCCAGCTTGAACGAGACGTCCGAGAACAGGGGCTTGCCCCCGAGATGAATCCCAAGTGATGAAGCGGTTGCGATCGCCATCGGCGATTCCAGGCTACGGGTTCGAATCCGCAGGCCGGGCGCTTGAGATCGACGACCACCCTGCCGATAGGGGCGTATGGGACCGGGGTACATGGAGAACCCGGCGACCCGGCGTCGTCGGCGTCGCGGTCGAGGGCGGGCTCTCAGGATGAGCGAGCCGGACCTCGCGGCGATCGTCTCCGGCGCGAGCGACGCGATCATCTCCGGCGACCTCGACGGCACGATCCGGACGTGGAACAAGGGCGCCGAGCGCCTCTATGGCTACAGCGCCGAGGAGATCATCGGGAGCTCGTTCCTGAAGCTGATCCGCCGGGAGGACCTGCCGCGCTCCAGGGTCCTGCACGCCAACGTCGCCGAGGGCGGCCCGCCGGTTCCCGAGATCGACACGCTCGCGATTCGCAAGGACGGGACGACGATCGACGTTTCGCTCTCGGTCTCGCCGATGACCGACGAGCGGGGCGAGCTCATCGGGGCGATCGTGATCGGCCGCGACATCAGCCGCCGCCGCGCCCTGATGTCGCAACGGCGGGAGGCCGAGGAGCGCTTCTACGCCGCCTTCGAGAATGCGCCGATCGGCCTCGCGATCATCTCGCTCGACGGCAGGTTCGTGGAGGCGAACCAGTCGCTCTGCAACTTCCTCGGCCGCACGGACGAAGAGCTCTGCGAGCTCACCTTCCAGGAGGTGACCCATCCGGAGGACCTCCAGCGCGACCTCAACCTCCTCGACATGCTCGTCGCCGGCGACATCCCGCGCTACGAGATGGAGAAGCGCTACCTCCGCCCCGACGGCACGGCGGTCTGGGGACTGCTCTGCGTATCGCTCGTCCGCGACGAAGCCGGGGAGCCGCACCACTTCATCTCACAGATCATGGACATCGACGCGAGCAAGCAGCAGGATCTCGACCTGCAGCGGCTCACCGGCAAGCTGCGCGGCCTCACCGCGGCTGTGCGGTCGGAGGGCTCCGGGCTCGACCGCGAGCTCGACATGGCCCTCGAACGCGCCGGGGGCTCGGGGCGAGGGACGGCTGACATGGAGGTCTCCGGAGTCGCGGCGCTCGTCGCGGCGCTCGAGGCGCGCGACCTCTACACGGCCGAGCACTCGCGAAGCGTCGTCGAGCTCGCCGGCGGCGTGGCGAGGCGACTGGCGCTCGACGATGCGACCGTGGCGACCGTGCAACGGGTCGCCGCCCTCCACGACGTCGGCAAGGTCGCGGTCCCCGACGCGATCCTGCAGAAGCGCGGCCCGCTGAGCCCCTCCGAGTGGGAGCTGATGCGACAGCACCCCGCGGTGGGAGAGCGCATCGTCGCCTCGACGCGCACGCTCGCCCACCTGGCGGCGCCGATCCGCGCCGAGCACGAGCGCTGGGACGGCAAGGGCTACCCGGACGGTCTGAGCGGCGAGGAGATCCCGATCGCCAGCCGGATCACGCTCGCCTGCGACGCCTTCCACGCGATGACATCGGATCGTCCGTATCGGGCGGCCATGGCGCCCGCGGAGGCCGAAGCCGAACTGGAGGCGAACGCCGGAACCCAGTTCGACCCGACGATCGTCGAAGCGCTGCTCGCGGAGCTGTCCGAGTCGAACGGGAAGGTGGACGCATGAACCGGATAAAACGAGGTTGGGCGCTTGCGAAGAAGAGCTGGTCGGTGCTCCGGGAGCATCCGACGCTGATCCGCTTCCCGCTCTACGGGGGCGTGCTGACGCTGGTCATGGCCGTCGTGGTCGTCGGACCGGGCCTCTACCTGATCGACGACGGCAAGCTCGCGCCCGGCGCGCCGCTCGTGGTCATCGGCTTCTTCCTGCTCGCGATCATCGGCACCTACTTCTCGGTGGGACTCGCCGCCGCCGCCGACCGCATCTTCCGCGGTCAGGAAGCGACGGTCGCCGACGGTCTGGCGGTCAGTCGCGCGAACATCGGGGCGATCTTCGGATGGGCGCTGCTCTCGACGACCGTGGGGCTCGTCTTCAGCCTGCTCGAGAGCCAGGGCGGCATCTTCGGCCAGATCGTCAGCCGGATCCTCAACGTCGCCTGGTCGCTGGTGACATTCCTCGCGGTGCCGGTGATCGCAATCGAGGGGACGGGTCCGATCGAGACGCTGAAGCGCTCCGGGACGCTGTTCAGGGAGCGCTGGGGGCAGCAGATCACAGGAAACCTCGCGATCGGTGGCGTCGTCGCGCTTCTCGGGTTTCTCCCGGCGATCCTCCTCTTCTTCGCCGGGATCGCGCTCTGGAGCGCGAGCAGCTTCCTCGGTGCCCTGCTGGTGATCGTCGCGATCATCCTCTTCGCGACCTCGGCGCTCATCGCGAGCGCCCTGAACGGGATCTTCGGCGTCGCCCTCTACCACTACGCCGGCGAAGGCGCCACGATCGGCCCCTTCACCTCGGCCGAGCTCGAGTCCGCGGTTAAGCGCACCGGCGGCCCCGAGCCGTCGACGATCTAGCGCTGCAGACTCCCGGGGCGCGGGCGCTCTGAAAGACCCAAGCCGACGGCTGGCGGCCGCGCTCAACTCGCAATCGCACGTCCCACAGACGTGCGATTGCGATTCCGTGCGGCGTGTGGGCGCTTCGACCATGCTCTACGTGGTTTCCGCGCCCCGCGTCGATGGTTGAGCGCGGCCGCGGGCTGGTCCAGTGCGCGATTGCGTACCACGCCATCCCGGGTGCCCCTTGGGAGAGGCATCTCGGGCGCGGCGCGGTGGACGTCCGCGGGCGCCCAGGCGGGTCCAGCGGGTCCAGCCGTCAGGCGAGCGTGAACTCGACGCGCCTGGCCGCGGGATCGGCGGCGAGGAGCTTGACCGCCACCTCGCTGCCCAGCTCCGGCTCAGCGCCCTCCACCTGCGCCCGCACGGCGGGATCGCGGATCTGAACCATGCCGTCGTCGATCGCGAGCGCCTCGAAGGTCTCCCCCACCCTGCCCTCGAGCAGCATCGCCTCGACGAGGTCGACGACTCCGCGTTCGACGGCGCCGGCGCGGCGGCCGCCGGCGCTCATCGCAGCGGGAAGCGCCGCGATGCCGGCCAGCACCCAGTCGGGGGGGCGATCACCGGCGCCGGCCGCCAGGCAGCACTCGCTCACGTAACGATCCTGCAGGCGCCGCAGCGGCGCCGTCGCGTGGGCGTAGTCGGCGGCGATCGAGAAGTGCTCGTGCTCGGCGGGCGGCTCGCCGTCGAAGGCGACGTACCCGGCGCCTCGGCCGACGCCGGTCGCCTCGTGCAGCAGCGCCGCCTGGGCGGGCACGGAAGGATCGAGAGAGCGGATCAGCTCCGGGTAGCCCATCCCGTCCGGCCATCGCACCCCGAGCGCCTCGACCTGCAGCCGGAACCGCCGCAACGCGCGCTCGTCAGGGGGCGGCTGGGTGCGGAGGATGCCGACACCGGCGGCGAGCATCAGCCGGGCGGCCTCCATCCCGGTCAGCAGCGAGATCTGGGCGTTGTCGTCCTCAACCTGGCGCGTCACCCGGTAGCGCACGGTCCAGCCATCGCCCTCGCGCTCGACCTCCTGCTCGGGCACGGCGAGGCGGACTCCGCCTCGCGCCTCCTCCAGCGCCACCCGCCGGGCGCCCACCTCCCGCAGCAGCTCAGAGAGCTCGGCGGGGACGTCGTCGTAGGTGTGCTGCGCGACGCTGCGAACCTCGGCTCGGACGACGGATGTCGCGGTCGGCTCGCCGCGGACGTTGAGGTCGATCGTCCAGAGGACGGCGGGACGCCACTGCCCTGGGAGCAGGCTGGCGGCCCCCTCCGATAGCGCGAGCGGATGCAGCGGCGTCCGCTCGTCGGCCGCGTAGACGGTGACGCCGCGAGCATGGGCCTCGACGTCGAGCGCCGATCCCGCAGTCACGAAGGCGCCGACATCGGCGATCGCGTAGCTGACGCGGTGCCCCTCGCCACGTCGCTCGATGTGCATCGCCTGGTCGAGGTCACGCGATCCGGGAGGGTCGATCGTCACGAACGGAAGCTCCACCCGTTCCCCCGACCGCGGCCGCGACGCGACATCGGCGGCTTCGCGCTCGACCTCGGGCGGGAACGCCTCCGGCACCCCCGCCTCGGCCCGGATCGAGCGCAGGCCGTCGGCCATGCGCTCGGCTGGATCGATTCGGATCCAGCGGGACGCCATCAGGCTGGGAACCGGTCGCTCACGCGGCTGCTTCCGCTGCCCAGCGCTCCGCGTTCTGCCCGATCATCTCGGTCAGGATCTCCTCGATCCCGTACCGGGGCTCCCAGTCCGGGTAGTCGGAGCGGAAGTCCGAGACGTCGGAGATCCACCACCGATGATCGCCGATGCGGTTCTCGTCGCTCAACTCCCAGCTGAGCTCGCGGCCGCTGATCCGCTCGCAGGCGGCGATCGCCTCGAGCATCGAGCAGTTGCTGAACCTGCCGCCGCCGATGTTGTAGACGGAGGCCGCTCGCGGGTTGCGCTGGAAGGACTCGAAGCAGGCGACGAGGTCGGCGCAGTGGATGTTGTCGCGGACCTGCTTGCCGCCGTAGCCGAACACCGTGTAGTGGGTGCCGGTGACCGCGCACTTGGCGAGATAGGCGAGGAACCCGTGCAGCTGGGCGCCCGCGTGCTGAGGGCCGGTGAGGCAGCCGCCGCGGAAGCAGACGGTCGGCATCTCGAAGTAGCGCCCGTACTCCTGCACCATCAGGTCGGCCGCCGCCTTCGAGACACCGAACAGGGAGTGGGTCGAGGAGTCGATCGACATCGAGGTGTCGATGCCGCCGTAGTAGCGGTGGTCCTCCGGGAGCTCGAGGCGGAGCTCCTGCTCCTCGAGCGGCAGGAAGTTGGGGGTGTCGCCATAGACCTTGTTCGTCGAGCAGAAGACGAACGGCGCGTCAGGCGCGTGGGCGCGAGCGGCCTCGAGCAGGTTCAGCGTGCCGAGCGCGTTCACCCCGAAGTCGGTCTGCGGATCGCGCGCGGCCCAGTCGTGGGACGGCTGCGCGGCGGTGTGGATGACGACCCCGACACCGCCGGGAGCGTCGCGGAAGGCGCGATCGACCGCGTCGGCGTCGCGGATGTCGACCTCGAGGGAGCGGAACTCGCCGTAGTCGCGTTCGAGCCGTTCGGTCGTCGCCGAGGTCGAGGCCTCGGGGCCGAAGAAGCGCGCCCGCATGTCGTTCTCGAGACCGATCACGTCCCAGCCCGACTCGACCAGGGCCCGCACGGACTCCGAGCCGATCAGGCCGCCAGAGCCGGTGACGATCGCCGTGGCCATGTCAGCCCTTCCCTCCGCCGTCACCTCGCGCCGCGGCGCGCTCGTTCGCTGTCGGTTCCACCTTCATCGAGTAGAAGTCGTAGCGCAGATCCCCGCTCGGCCCGGTGAGCTCGAGCGTCTCGGCCTGCGGCGCCTGGGCGAAGGTCCCTTCGCCGACCAACTCCGGCGGGCCGTTGAGGAGCAACCCATCGGCGGCGGTTCCGGGGACCAGCCGGTACGTGTCTGAGCCGTTGACGACCGCATGACGGAACCTCGACTTGTAGAGCAGCGA
Source organism: Thermoleophilales bacterium (assembly GCA_020636895.1). Classification (GTDB taxonomy): domain Bacteria; phylum Actinomycetota; class Thermoleophilia; order Solirubrobacterales; family 70-9; genus RHKX01. The sequence goes on from JACJWZ010000002.1 coordinate 474,217, forward strand.
GAGGACCGACTCGAGCCCGCTGACGCCGACGCCGTCGACCTTCACGAACACGACCTCGTCCTTGCCGGCCTGCGGGACCTCGACGGTCTCGCCGTAGGCGGCGTCGACGGAGGAGATCAGCTCGGGCTCGCCGCAGCGGTCGGGAACCCGGCTCAGAAGCTGCCACCCCGGCGTCGTCTCGGTGATCTCGAAGTTGCAGAGGGTCGCCAGCGCCTGCTCGGGCGGATCCCAACCGGGCCAGCGATCGTCGATCGTGCGCGTCGGCCAATCATCGGTGATCTGCTTGGGGTTGTGGCGGAGGATGCGCTCCATGCCGTCAGGCGAGCGGATCGCATCGGCGTTGAGCTCGTCCAGCGCCTGCGTGTTCGCCTGGTACGCCTGGATCACCGGGGTCGGATCCCACTGCCATGACCCGTCGTACACCCACGCCGCCGCGATCTCCCATGGCTCCACCGAGACCCGCTTACCGTTGGTGTCGGCGAGGATCCCCTTGTCGATCGCGAAGCCGTTGGCGAACAGGAAGCGGATGACGTCGGCGTCCTCACGACGCCCGTCGCCCTCGGTCAGCGACTTCGTCTCGTTCCAGGCCCGCTGGGCGTTGTCGACCGGGTTGAGCAGGGCCCAGACCCGACCGGGATGCTCGTGGTGTTGCAGAGCGGCGCCCGTGAGGAAGAGCACGGCGACCCCGCTCAGCGAAAGAGCCCACTGCGCGCGCGCCCACGGCATCGCCGCCCAGACCACCGTGACGGTGGAGGCGTAGGCGCCCATGTGCGGGATGTCGAAGCGGACCACTCCCTCCTTGAAGAGCGCGAAACCCACGAGCGCGGTGACGAGGACGCCACCCCAGCGGGCGAGGCTGTCCCGGTAGCCGGCCAGCGCCGAGAAGGCGACGAGGCCGACCAGGATCGCAACCGCGCCGAGGACCCCGGCGGTGTAGCCGAGCTCCGAGCCCTCCGACGTCGACATCGCCTCGCTGTAGCCGGAGACGATCTGGCGGCCGTTGGACACGAAGTCGGGAAGGTCGCCCAGCGCCTGCCCCGAGGCGAGCCAGAGGCCGACGAAAGTGCCCGCGAAGGTGAGTAGGTAGGCGCCGATCTGCCATGGGCGCGCCCGGGCGGCCAGCAGCGCCACGGCGAACATCAGAAAGAGGACCGGGCCGACCGAGAGCTTCACCAGCGTCTCGGTGGCCGCGAAGGCGGCGCCGCCGAAGACCAGGGCGTCGACGGCGAAGCGGGGCCGGTCGAGACGGAGCGCGAAGAAGCAGGCGAGCGCGCCGATCGCGAAGGGAACCTCCACCGCCGGCAGCACGCAGAGCACGGCGAACGAGATGACGATCGCGGCGATCATGCCGAGGCTTCGCCGCAGCGCCGCGACCAGGAGGCAGGAGAGGGCGACGTGCAGCGCCGCGAGCCAGACGTAGGCGAGGTTGGCCAGGCCGACGTACCAGTCGGTCGCGAAGTTGAGGAAGCCGAGCGGGCCGTAGGTGAAGACGAAGTCGGGCCCGAACCGGATCCCGTGCTCGATCCCCATGTACATGCCGGCTATCCAGCCCTGGTCGAGCCCGGTGTCGGGATCGGAGATCGCGACGAACCACGTCAGGATCGAGATGACCAGGCCCACCGCCAAGACCGGGGCCCGCTCGGCGAGCTCCTCCGCCCGGCGAGCCGCTCCACCGATCCCGCCGGAGGCGAGAGCCGGCGCGGCTTCAGCCGAGGTCACGGTGGTAGTCGCCGCGGCTCAGGTGATGCTCCAGCCAGACGTAGAGCACGATGAACATGTACCTGCTCCCCATCTCGCTCATGGCGAGCTTCGACGTGCCCGAGGTCCGGTTCGTCCAGGAGATCGGGATCACGCGGTAGCTGAAACCGCGGACGATCGCCTTCAGTGGCAGTTCGACCGTCAGGTTGAAGTGCTTGGAGAGCAGCGGGTTGACGGCGTCGATGACCTCGCGGCGGTACGCCTTGAAGGCGTTGGTCGTGTCGTTGTAGCCGTGCAGGAAGATCGCCCTGATGAAGAGGTTTGCGAGACGGTTGACGATCAGCTTGAGGCGCGGGTAGTCGTAGACCTTCCCCCCGGAAACGAAGCGCGATCCGAACGCGCAGTCCCAGCCCTCCTCGAGGACCGCGTAGTAGCGGCACAGGTCCTCGGGGTCGTCGGAGGCGTCGGCCATGTAGATCGCGACGGCGTCCCCCGTGTACGCGCTCAGCCCCGCCCTTACCGCCATCCCGAAGCCCCTCGGATTCGGCGAGCGCAGGTAGCGGACCCCGGGGTCGCGCTCCGCCGCGGCAGCGACGATCTCGTGGGTGCGGTCGGTGCTGCCGTCATCGACGACAAGCACCTCGTAGTCGATGCCGGCGCGGGACAGCGCCGCGGTGACGCCGTCGAGCGTCGGGCCGATCGAGCCCTCCTCGTCGTGGGCCGGGATGACGACCGAGAACTTCATCGCCCCGCCCCCGCCCCCGCGTCGATCCCGAGCGCCGCCGCGAGACGCTCCTCGTCGGCGGCGATCCAGGCGTGGATGTCAGCGAGGATCCGCTCCGCCCCTCGTCGCGGCCGCCAGTCAGTGTGCTCGAAGAGCGCCGCGCAGTCGGAGATGTAGACCGGCACGTCACCCGCCCGGGTCTCCGCGATCGCGCCGATCGGCACCTCGCGCCCGCTGATCCGCCGGCACAGCTCGGTCGTCTCGAGCAAGGAGAGGCTGCATTCGCGACCGCCCCCCACGTTGAGCACCGCTCCATCCCAGCTCTCGGGGTCGAGCACCTGCTCCTCGACGAGGTCGACCAGGTCATCGATGTGCAGCAGGTCACGCACCTGCTTGCCGCCACCGCCGAAGCCGATGTAGTCGAGGGGTAGACCGAAGTGATGGCTGAGCATCCAGTGGGTGAAGACCCCCTGATCGACCTTCCCCATCTGCCAAGGGCCGGCGATCACCCCACAGCGGTCGACGACCGCGCGGAGGCCGAAGGCGTCGCGGAACTCCTCGATCAGCAGCTCGGCCGCGAGCTTGGTCGCCCCGTAGAGGGTGCGCGCACCGCGCAGCGGCACCTCCTCGCTGATCCCGGCGGGCGAGGCCCCGGGGACCGTCTGCTCGGCGAGCAGCTCGAACCTCGTGTCGGTCTCCTCGAGCGCGAGCCCGCGGAGGGTGGCGAGCGGGTAGACGCGGCTGCTCGAGAGGAAGACGAAGGACGCCCCGACACCCCGGGCGAGCTCGAGGCAGTTGTAGGCGCCGGTCAGGTTCGTGTGCAGCAGGTAGGAGCTGTCGCCGTCGACTCCGCTCATCACCGAGGGCTCGGCCGAGCACTCGACGAGCACGTCGGGCGCCGGGACCGACGCGAGGTCGGAGGGCTCCCTGACGTCGCCCTCGACGAATCGGACACCCGCGCCGGTGAGTCGCGGCACGTTGAGCTCGGACCCCCGCCGATGGAGGTTGTCGAGCGCGGTCACCGACCAGCGTGGGTGGCGCGCCGCCAGCGCCAGCGCGATGTTCGAGCCGACGAAGCCGGCCCCGCCGGTGACGAGTATCTCCTGCGGTCGATCTGTCGTGTTCGCGGGCAAGTCGGGTGCCTTCCACTTCCCCTGACGCGTTCACGCCGGGACCGGCGACGGCGAGGGAGCAAGCCGCCGCAACCCCTGGAGAGGGCATCGGAGAGTAGCGGTCGCCCCCGCGGGCTCGCTGCGCAGAATCGTCCCCGGGGACCGGCGGTTCACGCCACGAAGACCCACCGGATCGGCCCGGCGGCGCCCGCCGTCAGCGTCGCTTCAACCGCACGAGCTTCGTGCTGCTCGCGCCGCCCACGCTGAGCACGACCTTCGCCCGCTTCAGCTTGCCCTTGCGAGCGAGCTTGGCCGCGAAGCGCTTCAGCCTGACCCTCGCGATGCCCCGCTCGCCGGCGGCGAGCGTGAAGTCGGAGCTGCCGAGCACGCGGTTGGCCCGTACGCCCTTGCCGGCCACCGACCGCAGCTGGACCGTGCCGTCGCAGTCGGAGCCCGAGCACGTCACCGGGACGGTCACGCTCTTGCCGGCGAGGCGCGCGCTGTCGCCGGAGACGCTCGCCTGGGCGTGCTGATCGGACGGCGGCGGCTGCGGCGGGTCCGGATCCGCGGCCGAATCGACCCGCAGCGTCGCCGCCGCGACACGATCGTCGGTGTCGGGGTCGCTCGTCGGCGAGGAGACGCTGGCCGAGTTGATGATCTGCGTCGTCACCACGGGTCCACCCGTGCGGTCGCCCATGCACATCAGGTCGATCGTCGCCTCGAGCGGCGAGCCCGTCGTGTTGACGAGCTTGAACACGCGCGACTTCGGCTGCGGATCGTGCCCCGCGAGCAGCATGCCCGCGGGGATGTCGTAGGAGGCGACGATGCCCTTCTCGAGGTCACCGCAGATGACGCTCTCGGAGACCGTCGAGTTGGCCGGAACCGTGACCGTGCGGTGCACCTCGCTGAGCTCCAGGTCGTGGGTGTGTCCGTCGGTGGTGTCGAGGCGGATCGACATGCAGCGCACCGACAGCTCGACGGTGGTGGCGTCCACCGTCGCATCGATGGTGAAGCGGCGGCCGTTGCCGTTCGGCTCGGAGCCGACGATGCGCGCCTCACCGCCGCTGACGTCGATCCCCGGTGCGATGGCGACCGTGCCGGGAGCGCAGGGGACCTCGACGTCGGTGCGCCCCTGGGGCAGCGTCGAGGTCACGGTGACCGGGTCGCTGACGAGCACGCGATGGGTGTGCCCGGCCTCCGGCTGCGTGACGGACGGTATGCAGACCCCGAAGACCTTCGCCTGGGCGCGGCCGCCGGCGTTGTTGGCGACCGTGAACTCGTACCTGCCGGGAGCGGTCGATCGTGCCCGGCGCGTCTCGACCGAGCCGAGCGAGCCGGTGCCCTGGTCCACCGCGTCGACGCGGACGCTGCCGTCGGTCATCACCTCACCCGCGGTCGGGCAGCTCAGGGTGACGTCGCGCACCTGGCCCGACTCGAGATCGACCTGCTGCTCGACCTTCTCCACCGGCATCAGATGGCGGTGATCGTCGCCATAGGAGAGCGCGTCGACCGTCGCCCGGACGGTGACGGTGCGCGTCGCTCCGGAGGCGAGCGACCCGAGCTCGCAGGAGATCGACCCGTCGGCGAACTCGCAGGTGGCTGCCGCGGGATCGGAATCGACGAACGTGACGCCACCGGGCATCGTGTCGCCGACGACGACGTCGTGCGCCGTGGCGGGGCCGTCGTTGCGCACGGTCATCGTGTAGGTGACCGTGTCGCCGGGCACCGCGTTGGCAGGCGAGACCGCCTTCGTCAGTGAGAGATCCGCCTGCGAGCTGATCTGAGTCGTCGCGAAGTCCTCGTCGTTGCCGTGGTCCGGATCGGTCGTGTCGGAGCCGACGCGAGCGGAGTTGCTGAGCGTTCCGACCGCGCTCGGCTCGATGCGGACCGTCACGGTCCGTGACGCGTCGCCACCGGCGGCCAGCGTGCCGAGCTGGCAGGTGACCACCCCGGAGCTGTGAGCGCAGCCCGGGCTCGCGGAGACGAACGAGACGCCGGCCGGAAGCGTGTCGACGATGCGGGCGTTCGCAGCGGCGCTTGGCCCGTCGTTGTGGGCGGCGAGCGTGTAGGTGACCTGGTCGCCCGCGGACGCGCCGGAGACGTCGGCCGTCTTCGTCAGCGACAGATCCGCGGAGCTGCCGACCGAGGCCTTGGCCGTCGAGCTGTCGTTGGACGGATCCGGATCGACGCCGGGCCCGCTCACCGAGGCGGTGTTGTCGAGCGCACCGTCGGCGGCTCCGGGCAGCACGGTCGCGTCGACGTGGACGGTCTCGGTCCCGCCGCTCGCCATCGACGGGAAGGTGCAGACGACGTCATGGCCGCTGACCGAGCACTCGCCGCGGTCGGTGCTGATCGATCCGAGCTTGGACGGAAGCGCGTCGCGGACGACGACCGGGGTCGCGGAGGACGGCCCGCCGTTGGTGACGAGCAGCGTGTAGCGGACGGGCTCGCCGGCATTCGGATGGTCATTCGAGATGGTCTTCTCGATCTTCAGGTCCGCGCCGGCCACGCTGACGTCCGCCGAGGAGCTGTCGTTGGCCGGGTTGGGGTCGGGCAGACCGCCGGACACCGTTGCCGTGTTACGCAGCGTCGAACCGCTCGCGCCGCTCAGCGCCTTGGCGACGACAGTCACCTGAGCGGTCCCGTTGCGGGCGATCGTGCCGAGGCTGCAGGAGATCGTCGCGTCGCAGCTGCCCTGGCTCGGGTTCGTGCTGACCAGCTCCAAACCGGACGGCAGCGAGTCGAGCACGGAGACGTTCGCGGCCACCGAGGGCCCGTCGTTGGCGACGTCCAGCGTGAACGTCACCTGGTCGCCGACGTTGACGGTGCCGGGCGAGGCGCTCTTGCGGATGCTGAGGTCGGCCGACGGCGTCGTCGGCGCCGGATCCTCGGAGGAGTCGTTCGCCGGGTTGGCGTCGGCGGGGTTCGAGACCGTCGCGGTGTTGCGGATCGGCGTCCCGGCGGTCTCGGCGACGCTCACCCCGAGCTGGATCTCCGGGTACGAGGCACCGGCCGCGAGGTCGTCGGAGCGGGTGCAGGTGACCGTCTGTCCCGAGATCGAGCAGCTCCAGCCTGTCCCGGTCGCGCTCGTCGGCGCCAGCTCGGCGGGAAGCGTGTCGGTGACGGTCGTCGTCGTGCCGCGGATCTGCGCGTTGCCCTCGTTCTTGACGTCCAGCTTGTAGGTGGCGGAGCCGCCGGGCGTGACCGGGCCGGTGTGCGACTTGGTGATCGCGAGGTCGGGTGCTTTGACGACCGTCGGCAGATCCGGGGTGCTGGCCGCGGTCAGGGGGGTGTTCAGCGACTCGCTGAAGAAGCTCGCCGTCGCCGTGTTGGTGATCCGGGTGTCGGGCGCGAGGCGATTGGAGACACGCACCTGGAAGCGGACGTCGTAGCTGCCGCCCACGGCCACCTTCCCGCCGGTGCTGGCGTTCGCGCCGGTGCCGAGCCGGGTGACGACGCGGTTGTTGGCGGAGTCGAACTCGCCGTTGTCGTCGCCGGCGGCGTCCGTGCGGGTGCCCGTGGCGGCCCCGGCGCCGTTGACGACCCGCAGCGACCCGGGGACGTAGGTCGTGTTCGCCGGGATCGGATCGCGCAGCGTGAAGCCGACGGCGCCGTCCTGGCCGTTGTTGGTGGCGGCGATCTTGTACTCGAGGATGTCGCCCTCCTCGATCGAGCCGCCGTTGAGGTCCGTGAACGTCTTCGTCTGGTCGATCTTCGGCGCGTAGAGCTCGGTCGCGAAGGTGAGGACGCCCGGCAGGTAGACGTCACCGGAGGTCGTCACCTGGATGTTTGCCGAGGTCGCGTTGTTGCCGAGCATCCCGTCGGCGTTGAAGAGGTCGGCGTCGATCCCGAGCTGGTTGACGTAGTCGGGGTTCTTGGTCGTCACCCGGCTGCCGCGGTTGGAGATCGTCGAGTTGAAGAAGTTCGTCTGCGGGTTGAGCGCGTCCTGCAGGGGCGTGCCGTTGAGGCTTGCGCCGTCACCCTCGATACCGAGGTCGCCCTCGTAGGTGATGAACCCGAGCGTCGTCTTGACCGCGCCGGCGGGCGGGGTCCGGAAGCCGCTGACCGGGATCGTCGCCCCAGCCGAGCCGTTGATGGTGACGAGGCCGTCGAAGACGGTCAGGTTGCGAGCGGGCTGCGTCGTGTCGCGGTAGGCGACGACGAGCTGCCAGATCGCGTAGTGGTCGGACCCCTTGGCGGCCTGGACGTTCGCCGTCGCATAGGTGCCGTTACCGGCTGCGGCGACGATCGAGGTGACGTCGGCGAACGCCTGGTAGCGACCGCTGCTGGCGGTCGACTCGTCGACGGTGCTCGCCGTGATCGTCCGGTACGCCGAGTCGCCCGGCACCTTGAACAGCGCCTTGTTGCGGTTCGAGGCGTTCGGCGCGGCGTTGTTGCCGGAGCCGCTGTAGTCGCCGCCCCAGTAGAGGCCGGCCCAGAGCACCTGGCTGCCGCTCGGCAGGCTCATGCCGGCCGTCGAGGAGTTGAACGTCGAGGAGTCCGAGTCGACGTCGACGTACGTCATCGCGTAGGAGTTGTTCTGCAGGTTCGAGATCGGAGTCGCGGTGCCGTTTCGAGCCTGCGTGCAGAGGGTGCTGTCGGGACAGCTCATCAGCGTGTTGCCGACGAACGCGATGTCCCCGGTGTCGTTGGCCGAGAAGCGGGTCGTGAACGACCGGTCGGCCGACGCAACCGCCGGCGCGAGCAGCATCGCCGCGATCATCGCGACGAGCGGGAGCATGCGGCGCAGGGCCATCGGCTTCAAGTGATCCATCCCTCTTTCTGTGCGCTTCTCTCGGTGCCTGAGTTCTTCTCGCGGCTGCGTGGGGCCGCACCGCGGCATCGCCCGCAAATTGCGGGCTTCTGCCCCTGAACCATGTCGTCCCCGGCGGACGCCTAATCGACGCCGGGCTCGAGAACCTTGAGCCGCGGGAGCGGTTTGCAACGCCCGAGGGAGATGAGCTCACACCTGCGGCGGGAGCCCCACCACCTACCCCGGGATCGTCTCGAGGTCCAACTCGGCCCCCCGCCACGCCGCCAGCGAGCTCAGCGCCCTCCTGATCGCGCCGTCCGCCCGGCGGCCGGGCTCGCGGTGGAGCGCGAGGATGCGCAGCACCGGCGCCTCACCGTCGCGGTCGAGCCGCAGATCCGCCCTCGCTACGAGCCGCTCGCCGTGGAGGACCGGCAGCACGTAATAGCCCCAGCGGCGCTTCCCGGCGGGGACGTAGATCTCGAGCCGGTGGTCGAAGCCGAATAGCTCCGCCGCCCGGGCCCGGTCGCAGATCAGGTTGTCGAAGGGCGAGAGGGCAACCGTGCGGCGACCCGGCTCGAGGGTCGGGACCGCGTCGAGGTCGCTGCAGCGGATCCACCACTCGCCTCGCAACCCGGCGACGCCGACACGCGCGAGCTCGCCGTCGCGCTCGAGGGCGGCGAGCGCCTCGGCAAGCCCCGGATAGCGCCGGCGCGTGAAGTGAGCGTTGACGTGCGCGGCGCGGGCGACGCCGAGCATCCCGACCGCGCGCAGCGCCGCCGCGCGCACCGCGGCCGCCTCCTCCAGTGGTTCGGCGTCCGCCGCCGCCAGGGCCCCGGACGGCAGGCAACGCTCCATCAGATCCCAGCGCCGCGCCGTCCCGTGGCGGTCGGCGACGCCGATCAGACCCTGCATCCAGAGCCGGTCGAGCATTCGCGCGATCGTCTGCCGGGAGGAGACCTCGTCGGTCCAGTGGCCGTGCACCCACGCCTCGGCGGAGCGATCCTCGAGCTCGTTGGCGCGCATCGGCCCGGCGGCCTCGAGCGCGGACACCGTGCTTCGCGCGAACTCCTCGTTGACGGCGAGCCACTCGCGGACGACCGCCCGCGCCGGGCTCAACCGCGCAAGATAGGTACGCATGGCCCACCTGTGCACCGGCAGGTCGGCGGTGTGGCAGAGGCTCGCCTCGTGACACCAGTAGTCGAAGAGGACGCGCTCCCGGTAGGCGGCGCGCTCGAGGGCGCGGGCGTGCGAGCCATGGGTGCCGCCGCGCAACCGCGCCCGCAGGACCAGCAGCGGCGAGCGGGCGACGACGCCGACCGGGTCGAGCTGCAGGCAGCCGATCCGCTCGACGATGTCGGCGACCGCCGCGCCGGGCTCGGGGGGTGCCGCCAGCCCCTGCGCGTGGAGCGCCAGGCGCCGCGCCTGCCCCTGCGTGATCGTCACCGCCATCGGGACGATGCAATCAGACCTACGATGGGCGCATCGCCGCCAAGGAGATCATCCGCGTCGGCCGCCGGGAGATCGAGATCTCCCACCCGTCCAAGCTGCTCTTCCCACAGCCGGCGACGACGAAGCTGGACCTCGCCCGCCACTACGAGCGCGTCGGTGAGGCGATGCTTCCCCACGTCCGCGGCCGTCCGATCGCGATGGAGTCCTACCCGAGCGGGATCGAGGGCGAGGGCTTCTACATGAAGTCGGTCCCCCGCCACTTCCCCGAATGGATCAACCGCGTCGAGGTCGCCAAGCGCGGCGGCAGCAACGTCGAGGTGACGATCGAGAACGCGGCGACACCCGTCTACCTCGCGGGCCAGAACGTGATCACCCCCCACATCTGGCTCTCGCGGATCGACGCGCCGAACGATATATACGAGCCGGACCGGCTGATCGTCGACCTCGATCCCTCCCCCGGCGTCGGCTTCGCGGCGATCCGCGCCGCGGCCCGCGAGGCGGGGCGCCGGCTCCGGGACGCCGGCCTCGTCCCGTTCGCGATGGTCACCGGATCGCGCGGTGTCCACGTCGTCTGCCCTCTACGGCGCGGGCATGGCTTCCAGGAGGTGCACGGGTGGGCGCGGGCGCTCGCGGAGGCGATGGTCGCCGACGACGGGAAGCGCCTGACCTTGGAGTGGAGACGCGAGAACCGCGGCCGCCGCATCTACCTCGACGTGAACCGCATCGCCTACGCGCAGCACGCGGTCGCCCCCTACGGGGTGCGGGCGAGACCGCGCGCACCGGTCGCGATGCCGATCCACTGGGAGGAGCTCGACGACAGCCGGCTCAGGCCCGACCGCTGGACGGTTCGCAACGCGTCCGACCGGCTGGAGGCGGAGGGTGACGCCTGGAAGGGGATCGGGCGGCGCGCCCGGGGGCTGCCGGCGACGACACTGGGATGACCGTATGACCGGAAGCGCGAGTTGCGTCTCGAGGCGCACCGCCGAAGTCCGCGACTCGGCGGGATCCGGGGACCGGCGAGACGCTAGTTGCGGATCGTCACGGGCGTCCCGAGCGGCGCCTGCGCCATCAGGAAGCGCATGTCGCTCTCGCCGTTGCGGACGCACCCGTTGGAGTTGGCGAGCCCGAGCGGCGAAGTGGTGCCGTGAATCGCCATCCGGTTGCCGCCGGTCCAGCCGGCCGGGACGTTGGGCTGCGTCGCGGTGATCGGCAGCACGCAGCAGCCGTAGGAGGCGGCGAAGGTGTTGTCGAGCGTGTCGGTGACGGAGAAGTGCCCGGTCGGGGTAGGCGACTCGGGCGCGCCGACGCTGACGGTCCAGCTTCGCTTCACCTCGCCGTCGCGGCGGAACTCAGCCGTCATCGAGGAGACGTCGACGACTATCTCCTCGTCCACGGAGTCGACGCCGTAGGCATCGTCGCCGGCCTTGAGCTTCAGCCACCCGAGATCCCCGTTGTCGAGCTTCTCGGTCGGGACGCCGACCCAGTTGCCCCTGCGCGCGAGGACGGTGAGCACGGTCGGGGAGCCGAACTCGGTGCTGTCGCCGAGGGTCACGACGGGGTCGCCCCCCGGCTTCGCGCTGAGGGCGACCTGCTGTCCCGGCTTCACCTCGAGGGTCGGGGTGCCGTGGCGCGGCAGCGGGACCAGCGGGGTCTTGCGTCCCGTCGGCGCGGCGGCGGCGGGCGCCGGTACCTGCGGCGCGGGGGCCGGGGCCGGCTCGGCCGCGGCTGCGGGAGCGGCCAGGTCGGGAACGCCCGCGCCCGACTTGCCGCTGATCTCGAGCACCATCCAGAGCACCGCCGCCGCGAAGACGGCGAAGGAGAGAACCACGGCGAGATCCGGTCGCTGCAGGGGACGGGCCATCCCTTCCCAACTCGCCATTCCCACGGCTCCGCTGAGGCGTCACGGACCCGCCTGGACGCAAGTCCAGAGCCATGCGCTCGGTCGGAACCGATCGCCGCGGTAACTTGCGGCTGTGAGAGCCCGGCTCACGATCCTCGTCGGCTGCGCGACCGCCTTCCTCGCCGCCCCCGGGGCGAGCGCCGCCCAGCAGCCGGTGAAGATCAAGCCCGGAAGCGCCTTCTACACGGTGGTCGAAGCGTTCTCGGCCGGCGGGATAGACGTCGGGCAGAGCGTCCGCGGGTGCGTCTTCGAGCCCTACACCCGCTGCCCCGGCGAGGATCTCACGGGAGCCGACCTGGTCGGAGCCGTCGTTCCCTACTCCGAGCTGAGCAGGGTCGACGCCGAGCGCGCGCACCTGGCAGGGGCGACGCTCGCCCACGCCGAGATGCGCAAGGCGAACCTGAGCCGGGTGAACGCGGCAGCGTTGATCGCCAGCTACGCGAACCTCAACGGCGCGGACATGAGCCGCGCGGATCTGACCCTCGGTGGCCTCGCCGAGATGAAGGCGCGCGGCGCCGACCTCTCCGGCGCGACCATGTTCATCGCCGATGTAAGCGGCGCGGACCTCCGGAACGCGGATCTCAGCGGGTCGAACTTCGCCGGCGGCCTCGCGGCGGGAGCCGACCTCCGCGGTGCCGACCTCCGCGGTGCGAATCTAACCATCGCCGACCTCCACCGCGCCGACCTCCGCGGTGCGAAACTCGCGGGAGCGACGTTCTGCAACACGATCATGCCGAGCGGCCGCATCCGCAACCAGCGGAGGCACTGCGAGACCCCGAAGGGCAGGGCGAAGGGACCGGCGATCGAGATCCCGCCGACGCTCCCGATCTACACGGTCGTCAAGGCTGTCGGGAAGCCGCCGACCCCGCCGGGCGAGCGGTTCGGCGGCTGCGTCGTCGAACCGTCGACCACCTGCAGGCGCGCCCGCCTCGCCGGGAAGATGATCCAGGGCGCGTTCCTCAGCTACTCGAACCTGACCGGCTCAGACCTGAGGCGCTCGAATCTCACCTTCGCCAACCTGACCGCGGCCAAGTTCGCCGCCGTCGATCTCAGCGGCGCCGTGATCGCCGGCTCAGCCTCGGTGCGCACGCAGTTCCGCGGAGCGAAGCTGAAGGGGGCGAACCTGACCGTCGCCGACATGGTGGGCTCGCGACTGCGGGGGGCCGACCTGCGCGGAGCCGACGCCCGCGAGGCCAACCTCACCGACGCACGATTCCGGGGCGCTGACCTGCGCGGAGCCGACCTCGCCGACGCCGCGTTGACCGGCGCCGACCTGCGCGGCGCACGTCTCGAGGGCACGGACCTGAGCGGAGCGATCCTCGCCGGCGCCAGGCTGGGCGAGGACTTCCCTCGCGGGGCGACCCTCTGCAACACGGTGATGCCGGATGGTTCCGTCACGAACCCGCAGGGATCGTGTCCGTAGTCCACCCCAGGCTCGCCAGCGACTACCTGCTCGTGCGCGCATCCGATCCGGGCCCGGGCCCGTAGGATCAGGGCATGGCGAAGCCGGACGTGGGCGACGAAGCCCCGGATTTCACGCTCGAGGGAACCGAGGGCGAGTTCACGCTCAGCGAGCACCGCGGCGAGCGCGTCGTGCTGCTCTTCTACCCGGGGGACGACACGATGGTCTGCACGAAGCAGTTCTGCTCCTACCGGGACGCGACCGACGACATCGCCGACCTCGACGCGACGATCGTCGGGATCTCGATCCAGGACATGGACTCCCACCGCGCCTTCACGGCCAAGCACAACCTGACCACGCAGCTCCTCGCTGATCCCGATCACGAGGTGTCCGAGGCCTACGGCGTCTACGCGAAGCGCCTGAACGCGGCCAAACGGACCGTCTTCATCGTCGACGAGGAGGGCAGGATCGCCCACCGCCACGCCAACTTCATGTCGGTGACCTACGACGACGTCGAGGACCTGAGGGAGGCGCTGGCCAAGCTCCCGGCGCGCTGAGGCCGCACGCCTTCCGATCGGATCGAGCCGACCTTCCGCCTGCCCGGAGGTCCTAGGACCAATGTCGCCTTGAATGGGCGACTCCGCGTCCCGCATCGTCCATGCCGTAAGCGAGACGAACGGAGCGGAAGATGAACCACGGCAGAACGAGGCTCGCGGCGTTGATCGCGTCGGTGGCGGTGGCCATCGGCAGCATCGGCGTCGCCCAGGCGAGTCGCGGCGCGGATGACCCGCCGGGCCACAAGGCCCACCACGGCAAGGGCGACGACGGGCGCAAGGGCGGCGGCAAGCGCGGTGACTGCAGGCGCGGCGGCAAGCGCGGCGGCAACTGCAAGGGCGGAAAGAGCGGCCGCGGCGGCAAGGGGCACGACGACGGGCCCAACCACGACGCCGGGGATGACAACGGCGGCCATGGCGCCGAGCCTGGCGACGATCACGGCCAAGGGGCCGAGCCCGGTGACGACCACGGCGGGCACGGCAACGAGCCCGGTGACGATCACGGCGAGGACGACTGAGACGCGGTAGATCGCGTGGGGTCAGGCCCCGGTGCCCTGCGCGGCGCCGGGGCCGATCCCCTGCCGTTGCGCCCACAGCGCGGCCTGCGTGCGATCGCTGACCCCGATCCGCTCGTAGACGCGGGTGAGGTGCGCCTTGACGGTCTTCTCGCTGATCTCGAGGCTCATCGCGATTCGCTTGTTGGGCATCCCCGCCGCCACCAGCTCCAGCACCTCGCGCTCACGTCTGGTCAGCTGCGGCGCCCCGGCCCCCTGGCGCTCGGCGACGAGCTGGCGCGCGGCCTTCGGGTCCAGTGGGGCGTCACCACGGGCGGCGGCGCGGATTCCCTCCAGGAGGTCATCGGGCGGGGAGTCCTTGAGCATGTAGCCGAGCGCGCCCGCGTCGATCGCGCGCAGGATGGTCTCGCGCTCCGCCGAAGCCGTCAGGATCACGATTCGCGCATCGGTTTCGGCGGCGACGATTCGCCGGGTGGCCTCGATCCCGTCGAGCTCCGGCATCGAGACGTCGAGCAGGACGACGTCGGGCTCGCACTCGGCGACCGCGCTCACCGCAGCGGCGCCGTCCCCGACGGCGGCCACGACATCGATCCCCGGCTCGGAGCCGAGCAACTCCTCCAGCCCGACTCTGACGACGGGGTGGTCCTCGGCGAGCACTACGCGAATTGCCTCGGGCATCTAGCGCGGCAACAGTAGCCGGACGGTCGTGCCGCGCCCGGGCGCCGAATCGACCGCGAGCTCAGCCCCGGCCTCCGACGCGAGATCAGCCATCAAGTCGGTGCCGATGTGACCTTCGCGCTCGGGCTCGACGCCGGCCGCCGTGGCGCCGGGGTCGAATCCCCGGCCATCGTCGGCCACGGTCAGCTCGGTCCCCCGCTCGACGCCGGCGACGGCCACCGCCACACGCCCGGCGACCGCGTGCTTGACCACGTTCCTCAGGGCCTCCTGGGTGATGCGGAAGACGAGCGCCTCGGACTCGAAATCGAGCGCCAGCTCGGGCTCGAAATCGAGCTCAGTCTCGATCCCACGGGCGGAGATCGGCGCGAGCAGGTCCTCGAGCGCCGAGCGTAGACCGGCCCGCTGCAGGCTCGGTGGGTAGATCTCGACGAGGAGGTTGCGCAGCGAGCGGACGCTTCCCCGCGTCTGCTCCGCTCCCCGTCGCAGGGAATCCGCCGCCTCCGGGTCCCGCTCTCCCATCCGCCGCGCCGCTGCGTCGAGCGCAAGCGAGACGCCCGCGAGATCCTGAACGGCGCCGTCGTGGAGGTCTCCGGCGATCCGCCGCCGCTCGCGGTCGGAGGCATCCACCGCCCGTTCGAGCAGGCGAACCCGCTCGCGATCCCGCTCGCGGACACGGCGGGCGAGGGACGTCGCCAGCGGCAGCTGCACGAGGTAGAGCAGGACGAGCCCGATCACGAGCGCCGGGGCGAACGCCAGCCAGAGGCTGTTCCCGCTCGAGGTGATCGACGAGTAGCGCTGGTACGTCTCGAACAAGAGCGGCTCGCCCTCCGGCCCGCTGACGCGGCTGTAGGCCTCGAGCAGCTTTCCGAACCCGGTGTCGAACCGGTTCTCGGGCTGGCTCAGGTCGCTCACCTCGGCATCGGCGGTGCCTTCTGCAAGCGTCTCGAGCTCCTCGTCTCCGAGTTCGAAGGTGTCGCCGATCAGCCTCGGCTCGTCCGAGTAGATGATGCGCCCGTCCGCGTCCCAGAGCTTCACGCGGATGACCTCGTCGCGGAGCACGGTCCGCTTCATCAACCGATCGAACCGCTCGAGGGCCTCCGGGTCCCCACGCAGGAGCGCCTCGGTCAGGCGCGGCTGGACGACGCCGATCCCGACCACTCGGTTGAGCTTGCTCGCGTTGTCGGTCGCTTCGGTGTTGCCGATGTTCCGCATCAGCAGGAAGCTCGCAACCCCGACGAGGGCCACGGCCACCAGACCGGCGAGCGCGAAGCGCACGACCGCAGCCGACACCGAGGATTCGCCCCCGAGCCGCTTCACGCCGCCGAGCTCACCTCGGGCGGCAGGCCTCCGACCGCGTCAGCGCTGAGGTCGATCCCGAGCTCGCGGCCGAACAGGAACTGGCTCGCGGGCACGTGCAGCGGCCGGTGGGAGTCGAGCCCGGCGATCCGCAGCGTCTCCAGCACGATCATCAGGTTGACCAGACGCGAGCGGCGCTTCAGGTAGTAGAGATCGTGGGAGAGTTTCCAGGCGGTCCCCAGCGTCGAGCCGGCGTAGCCGCATCGCACCTGCGCCCAGCCGGTGACCCCCGGCTTGATCAGGTGCCGGCGGCGGTAGTTGGGGAGCGTCCGCTCGAGCTCGGCGACCATCTCGGGCCGCTCCGGCCGCGGGCCGACGAACGTCATGTCGCCGCGGATCACGTTCAGGAGCTGCGGGAGCTCGTCGAGATGGAGGCGGCGCAGGACCCGTCCGACCGCGGTGACGCGAGGGTCGTCGGCGGCTGACCACTGCGCCCCCTGCGCCTCGGAGTCGGTGCGCATCGTCCGGAACTTGAGCACGTCGAACTCGCGACCGCCTTCGCCGACCCGCTTCTGCCGGTACAGCACAGGCCCGCGGCTGGTCAGCTTCACCGCGAGGGCCGAGAGCAGCATGAACGGGCTCAGCAGGAGCGCCAGCGGGATCGCCTCGAGGATCTCGAGGACGCGATCGGTGAGCGGCCGGGTCGTGTTGAACTCGGGGTGCATCAGGTAGAGGAACCAGCGCTCGTCGATCGCGCCGAGCGGCACGTGCCCGAACAGCGCCTCGTAGAGCTGGTCGGCGCCGATCGTCCGCACCGGCAGATCGACGAGGACCTCCACTCCTCCCGCCGGACCCGCCGCCGCGGCCGGAGCGAAGGAGCCACCGACGCGGGCGATCAGGTCGATGCGGTGCTCGACGACGATCTCGCGCAGCTCGTCCGGCCCGGCGGCGTCGATCCAGCCCACGACCGCGGCCTCGCCGATCTTGGTCTCGGCGAGCTCGCGCTCGAGGGCGATGGCGAAGTCGGGGGCGGCGAGCGTCGCGATCCGCACCGGGCGGTCACGCAGCGCCCGCGGCATCGCCACCTCGATGGAGAGCGCGGTCAGCGCCGCGGCCGCGCCGGCGATCAGCGCGTCGATCGAGCCGACCGAGAACGAGCGCGGGCCGAGCAGGTCGGCGAGCGCGAAGATCCCGCACCCGAGCACGGGCGGGATCAGGGCCAGCGCGACCCGCGTCGCCGGCATCAGGTGCAAGGGCATCGGGAAGCGCCTCAGCGGCGCGGCGACGAGCCCGACGACCGCGCCGAGCAGGAGGCCCGAACCCAGGCCGGAGGCGAAGATGCCGACGAGCGCCGCGGCCAACGCCGGCAGCAGCTCCCGCGCCCGCGCCCAGGCGGCGCGGGCGGCCAGCGACTCCGGCACCCGGTTCTCCGAGAGGCCGAGGGGACGTCGCTCGTGCCCGTCCGCCTCGTCCCCGGGTCCGGTGCTCGCCCGCAGGCGCAGGCGCCCGCTCGGATCTCTGTCGTCTGCTCGCTCCATCGCGCCCCGGGCGGTGCTGCCGCCCTGGCGTGAAGGTTCACAAGCGGATCAGACGCCCTCCGGTGGAACCGCGGCAGAGCCGGGCGAGCCGCGGCGCGCGGCCTCGGCGGCGGCGCGCTCGAGCCCGCCGTGCTCGAGCGCGGCGGGCTCGGCCTCCCCCTTCCAGACGAGGGCTCCACGGCGGCTGCGAACGCTCACACGCAGGCTCCCGCCGAGGTGCTCGAGCGCGCCGGCGACGTTGCGTCGCTCCCGAGGCAGCGGGACGGGAAGCACGTGCGAGGCGCCGCGCGGCGCCGTCCCCTCGACCTCGACGAGCCAGCGGGCGCTGCGCCCCCGCAGAAGCCAGCGCTCCTCGCTCACATCGGCCGCGACCGGCGAGGTGATCGGATTGCCGAGGCGCAGCACGCGGCTGTCGGGAAGCCGGACGACGAGACCCGTCACCTCCGTCCGCAGGGGTCCCGATTGGATCTGCCCGCCGGCGAACGCGACGCAGGCGCCGGGCTCCGTGAAGCCCTGTGCCTGGCCCCACCACCAGGCGTCGGGAAACCCTCCACGCCCCCAGTTCTTCTCCGCGTAGACCTGCCAGCCGTCGAGGTCCCATCGCTCCCCTCCGAGGACCGCCACCCCCCGCGCGCGCCCGCCGAGCAGCCACGGGTGCCAGTACTGGTTGAGCGCCGGCACCGACTGGAAGTAGCTCGAGCCCCCGAACGGACGCCGGGTCCACGCCATCGGCTCGGTGATGCTCACGTCGAGCCGGGCGTCGGAGCCGAGGTCCACGTGCAGGCTCCCCTCCGCCCCCGCGAACGCCGCCCCGGCGAACGCGCCGAGACGCTCCGGGTCGGCGCTCGCCTCCGGGTGCTCGACCGCACGCAGGAAGCCACCGGGATGGGCGGCGAGCCCCAGCGTCGACCAGGGTCCGTCGTCGGCCTGGTTGACGCCGCAGAGCGCGATCAGCGCGCGCCCATCCCCTCGCGGCGCGGTGAAACGCCAGAAGTAGCCCTCCATCCGTACACCGGGGTGCGCGCGGAGAACGTCCGCGAAGGGGAGGTCGGCCCCGGTCCCGCGATAGAAGTGCAACGGCCCCCGCATCGGAGGAACCTTCGCAGCCCGGAGCTCAGCGGCGCTTGTCGACCACTCGGAAGCCGATCTTCCTGACGGGGCCCCGCTCGCCCGCGGAGCCGACGGCGACGACCCTGAAGGTGTGGCGGCCCGGCTTCACCTTGTAGCTCTTGGGGGAGGCGCACCGGCGCTCCTTCTTCTTGTCGATCCGGCAGGCGAACGAGGTCGCGCCGCTCTCGGCCTGGAAGCGGAAACGGACCCGAGCGCGCTTGCCGTGGCGCAGCTTGACAACGGTCTTCGGCCGCTTCAGGACCGTGACCCGGGAGGTTGCCGGCTGCAGCGGACCGGCCTTCGAGGCGAAGAAGGCCATGATCGCGGCGGTCTCGCCGGACTGGTCAGTCGGCGAGCCGACGGCGGCGTTGATCCCCTCGTGGTCGTAGGGCGCCTTGAAGACTGATGTCGCGGGATCCTGGCCGAGCAGCGTCGCCATCTGCTCGGTGTTGGCGGCCCGCCTCGGCGCCCCGGCCTGGGTGACGAGCAGGAAGTCGGGGTCCCCGGGATCGGCGTAGTTGGTGGCCGAGTACCTCGCCCAGGCCCCGTCGACGGCGTTCTCCTGCGGGGTCGCGACCGCGTTGTAGATCATCGTCTTGGAGCTGTCGTTGCCGGTCATGGCCCGTTCGGTGATGTCGTAGGTGTCGGTGTCGAGGGAGACCGTGCCGAGCAGGTGGGCGGGATCGACGCCCCAGCTCGACACGTAGCTCGGGTCGGTGGTGATCAAGGAGACGAGCTGGGCTCCGGCGGAGTGGCCCATGAGAAGGAGCCGGCGCGGGTCGCCGCCGTACGCGGCGACGTTGCGGTCGAGCCAGCCGAGCGCCTCGGCGACATCGGAGGGGATCGTCGGGAAACGGACGCGCGTCGGCGGGTAGCTGAGGTCGACCGGGTTGTTGGCGAGCCGGTAGTTGACGCTCACGAACACGTAGCCGGCACCCGTGAACAGGTTGATCTTGTCGTTGAGCTTGTTGGACTTGTCGCCGGTGGCCCAGCCGCCTCCGTGCACGTAGACCACGACCGGCCGTGACGCCCCCGCCCCGACGTCGTCGGGCGTGTAGAGGTCGAGCTGGTTGAGGCGCGGCGGGTTCGGAACGGGCGTCCCGTCGAGGTCGTAGACGATGCCCTTGTGCGACTGCGCCGCCCCGGCGGAGGGCGCGAGCGCGAGAGCGGTGAGCATCGCCACGGCGAGCCCGGTCCAGATCAGCTTCAGCCGCATCTGCATGTCCGTTTCAAACACCACTCGGCCCCCGATGATTCGGTCCCTCAGAAGTCGACGAGCACGATCGTCTCGATCGCGATGTCCTGCTCGACGTCGTGGTCGCTGAGGAAGGCAGCCGCGTGACGACCGGTCGTCTGCTCGACGAGGCGGATCATCTCCTTGCTCATCGCGGCCTGGAACTTGCGGCGCATGCCGCGGACGACGTCGCCGTCGCCGGAGTCGACGAGCGTTCGCTCGGCTCGGGTCAGGGTGTCGCGGCAGATCGTCGTCACGAAGGCGTCGGTGATCGTCGTCTGCGCCGTGGTCGGTCCGCGCCCGACGAAGTCCTTGTAGATCGCGACGATCCCCCGCGAGATCGTCTGCTGGTCGGTCGCTCTTTCCCTGACGTCCGGCACCGTCGGGATTGTATGGCTGCACGGCGTCGGTGCCCCCGAATAGGGTGCATCCAGCCAGAACCCCAGGGAAGGAGACAACTGTGACTGCAGCAGACCAGGGAGCCGGACCGCCACCGCCACCGCCCCCGCCTCAGTACGGAGGAGGAGCCGCGCCTTCGCGGTCGTCAGCGAGTGCGCCTGCGCCGTGGGAGATCGTCGTCATGGCGAGCGGCGTGCTGATGCTCATCTTCTCGTTCCTCGCCTTCTACAAGGTCGAGGAGACCGACTTCTTCGAGGGTGAGAAGTGGAGCGCGTGGTCCAACGCGCTCAGCCTCTTCCCGCTCGCGACGCTGGTGGTGATCGGGATGGTGGTGCTGGCCGTCGTCGTCGCCATCGACCGCTTCGCGGACGCCGGGATCCCCGAACGGGTCGCCCTCTTCTCATGGTCCGACCTGCGGTTGCTGCTCGGGGTCCTCGGCACGATCACCCTGCTCGGCTACCTGTTCCGCTCGGGAGGCATCGACAAGGGAATCGGCCTCTACGTCTGCACCCTCGCCACGATCGGCATGATCGCCGGCGCGGTGATGGAGCGCTCCGAGGCGGGGTTCGCGGCGGCCGACGACTCCGGGGGCGGATCCGGAGGTCAGCCGACACCGGCCGACTGGGTGATCATCGGCGCCGGTGTCGCGATCCTGATCGGCTCGTTCCTCAACGTCGTCGAGGAGACGAGCGCCTGGGGCGAGGGCGCGTTCCCGATCTACGCGATCCCGGCGATCCTCGGAGTCGTGATGCTGATCCAAGTCGCGGTGTCGACGTTCACACGCGCGCAGCTCCCGGGCTCGGTCCTCGGGCTCACGTGGAACCAGGTCCACCTCGCCCTCGGGGGCTGGGCGGCGCTGTCGATGATCTGCTTCCTCATCGGGCGGATCACGGTCGAGGGCGACGACGTGAGCTGGAAGATCGGCTTCTGGATCATGCTGATCGCATCGCTCGGCCTCGTCGCCGGAGCGGTGATGCGGCTGCAGGAGGCGAACCGGCCCGCGACGCCCGTGGCACCGCCGCCGGCCGGGGGGCCACCCCCACCCCCGCCGCCCGCCTAGCGGCAGCGGAAAGCGACCACTGGATCGAACGGCGGCTTCCGGGCCGCCGTTCGTCGTTCCGGGGCGCGGGTTGCGGGCGCGGGGGCGACCGTCGCGCGCGCGACCTGCGCATGGCGCCTTTTCCACGTCATGCGTGGTTTTCGGGCCGAGCGTCTCGGGCGGACCCGCCGATCGGGTCTGCGTATGGCGCCTTTTCCACGTCATGCGTGGCTTTCGGGCGGAGCGTCTCGGTGCGGGACCCCCCCGCACGTCGCCCCGCGCCTAGAACAGCCGGCCGCGCTGCTCCGGCTCCGGTTCCTCGAGCTCGAGCAGGAACCGCTTGCGCTCGATGCCACCTGCGTAGCCGGTGAGGCCGCCATCGGCGCCGACGACCCGGTGACACGGAACGAGGATGCTGAGCGGGTTGTGGCCGACAGCCTGCCCGACGCGGCGAGCTTGCGACGGATCGCCGAGCTCAGTGGCGATCGAGCCGTAGGTCGTCGTGGCGCCGTAGGGGATCGCGTCGATCAAGCGCCAGACGCGGCGCTCGAAGTCGTCGCCGCGGCCTTCCAGCGGCAGGTCGAACGACTCGCGCTCCCCGGCCAGGTACTCGCCGAGCTGCGCCGCGGCTCGGTCGAGCAGGTCGTCACCACCGTCCGGACGCGGCCCGAAGTCACCCCCGGCCGATCCGTACCAGTGGTCGGGGAAGTAGAGCCCGACGATCGCGTCGCCGTCGGCGACGAGAATCAGCTCGCCGAGCGCCGTCTCGATGCGGGTATGCCTCATGCTCATCGCACTCATATAGGTGTAGACGAGCCCGCGGGCGGGAACGTGAGGTTCGGCAGGCAGGCAGTCGGTCAGTCAGGCAGTCAACTTGGAGGTGCAGACGATGAAGCGGATCAGGTTGGGCGAGCTCGAGGTGTCGCGGCTCGGGCTCGGCGCGATGGGCATGTCGGCCTTCTACTCGGGGGCGGGCAGCGACGACGAGGAATCGGTGCGGACCATCCACCGCGCGATCGAGCTCGGCATCACGTTCATTGACACCGCCGAGATGTACGGCCCCTTCACCAACGAGGAGCTGGTCGGCCGCGCGCTGGCCGGGCGTCGCGACGACGTCCAGCTCGCGACGAAGTTCGGGATCTACGACCACGACACCGGAGAGCGCGGGATCAACAGCCACCCCGGCAACATCAAGAAGGCGGTCGAGGGCTCCCTGAAGCGGCTCGCAACCGACCACATCGACCTGCTCTACCAGCATCGCGTCGACCCGGACGTGCCGATCGAGGAGGTGGTCGGCACGGTCTCCGAGTTCATCGAGGCCGGGAAGGTCCGCTTCATCGGGCTCTCGGAGGCGGCGCCGGAGACGATCCGCAGGGCCCACGAGACCCATCCGATCACGGCGCTGCAGACCGAGTACTCGCTGTGGACGAGGGACCCGGAGGCGGAGATCCTGCCGCTCGTACGCGAGCTCGGGATCGGCTTCGTGCCCTACTCGCCGCTCGGACGCGGCTTCCTGACAGGCGCGATCAAGTCGCCGGGCGACCTCGAGGACGGCGACTTCCGGGCCGGCAACCCGCGGTTCGCGGA
Organism: Thermoleophilales bacterium; assembly: GCA_020636895.1. Lineage (GTDB taxonomy): Bacteria > Actinomycetota > Thermoleophilia > Solirubrobacterales > 70-9 > RHKX01. Next base: position 497,205 of record JACJWZ010000002.1, read on the forward strand.
GGAGAACTTCGAGGCCAACATGCGGATCGTCGACGAGGTGCGCGCGGTCGCCGAGGAGGTCGGCGCAACGCCCGCTCAGATCGCGCTGGCATGGCTGCTCGCGCAGGGCGACGACATCTCCCCGATCCCCGGAACCAAGCATGTGGAGCGGGTCGAGGAGAACGCTGGCGCCGACACGATCGGGCTCACCGAGGAGCAGCTGACGCGCCTCTCCGGGCTCCCCGCCGCCGCGGGTGACCGCTACGCCGATATGAGCCCGCTCAACCGTTGAGCGGCCACCCCCTCGGGTGAGGACGACGACACCGCCGAACCCCAGGCTCCACTCGCCGGCACCCTGGGAGCGGGCTGCTCGCTGACCGAAGATCGGTTCATCGACCAACCCACCCATCCGAGGAGTGATGAACATGCGTATCAAGATGATCCTGGCGACCGCCGCAATCGCAACCGTGACCGCCTTCAGCGGCGTCGCGCAGGCCGGCGTCCCGTCCAAGGTGACGATCAAGGGCACCCAGGGCGACTACTACGGCAAGGTCAAGAGCAGCGACAGCGACTGCCTCTCCGAGCGGAAGGTCGTCGTCTACAAGAGCGACTCGACCGCTCAGAACCCCAAGACCGATCAGAAGATCGGCAGCGACATCACCGACACCGACGGCAAGTGGTCGATCGGGAACTCCGGCTACAAGCACGGCTACTTCTACGCCAAGGTGAAGAAGTCCAGTGGCTGCGAGGGAGCGCTCAGCAAGGTGATCGTCCGCTGAGTCCCGATCTCGGCGACGACGCGACCGAAGGGCCCCGCTCCGGCGGGGCCCTTCGTCGTTCTAGGATCGGCACATGGCCTCGAGCTCACCCCCACCCCGCATCCCTCCCGCCAAGCGCGCCGAGCTCGGCTTCGTCAACTCGATCCTGACCGGGATCTCGGCTCGCGCGGCCGGCACGAAGAGGCCGCTGAACCTCTTCACCACCGTCGGCCGGAACCGTTCGCTGTTCCGGCGCTGGCTGATCTTCGCGGGGGCGCTGATGCCCGGCGGCAAGCTCCCTCGCGCCGACACCGAGCTGGTCATCCTTCGCGTCTCCCACCGCACGGGGGCGGAGTACGAGGCCACCCATCACCGCGGCATCGGCCGGCGCGCCGGCCTCACCGAGGAGGAGATCGAGGCGGTCATGGAGGATGACCTCTCATCCGGGCCCTGGAGCGAGCGACGCCGGCTGCTGCTGACCGCCGTCGACGAGCTCCACGACGAGCGCACGATCAGCGAGGAGACCTTCGTCGGCCTGCGCCCGGAGCTCAGCGACGAGGACTTCGTCGAGCTCTGCATGCTGGCGGGCCACTACTCGATGGTCGCGGGGCTCATCAACTCACTCGGCATCCAGCTCGACGAGCACCGGTGAGCGGCTCCGTCGCCCGGAGGACCGCCCTCGTCACCGGCGCCGCCGGGGGCATCGGCCGCGCGGCGGCGATCGAGGCGAGCGGCCGCGGCGCCTCGGTCGTGATCACCGACATCCAGGCCGGACCCCTCGCGGCGACCGCGGAGTCGATCACCGCGCGCGGCGGCACCGTCCTGCTCGCCGAATCGCTCGACCTGACCGACCGCGACGCGGTCGGCGCGTTCGCCGATCGCGTCCACGCCGAGCACGGCTCGATGGACGTGGTCATGAACGTCGCCGGCACGTCGACGTGGGGCACCGTGGACCGCCTCACCCACGAGCACTGGCGCAAGATGGTCGAAGTCGATCTGATGGGCCCGATCAGCGTCATCGAGACGTTCGTCCCGCCGATGATGCGGGCCGGCCGCGGCGGGCATCTCGTCAACGTCTCCTCCGCGGCGGGCCTGCTCGGACTCCCCTGGCACGCCGCCTACAGCGCCGCCAAGTTCGGGCTGCGGGGAGTCTCCGAGGTGCTGCGCTTCGACCTCGAGCCCCATGGCATCGGCGTCACGCTGGTCTGCCCCGGCGCCGTCGACACGCCGCTCGTCGGCACCGTCGAGATCGTCGGGGTCGATCGCGAGCACCCGGCCGCGCGCAAGCTGACCGAGCGGTTCCGCAAGCGGGCGGCGAGCCCCGAAAAGGTCGCCGGCCTGATCCTCGACGCGGTCGAGGACGGCACCTACCTCGTCTTCACCTCACCCGAGACGCGCTTCGCCTTCTGGCTGCAGCGTTACTGCCCGCCGCTGTACCGAGCGGCCATGCGACGCCTCAACCGCGAGCTGACCGCGGTGGGCGAGCGCGCCGGCGCTCCCTGAGCGCTGAGCGGCCAGACGGCCACGGACGCCGGGCCCGCGGGCCCCGTCACCAATCGCGTCCGTCGCCCTCGATCCGTGCGATCCCGTCGCGAACGCCGTCGAGGACCTCGCTGCGGACCCGGAGCTTGGTCGCGAGGTGCGCGTCGTGGTTGATGCCGGCGAGCACACGGGCCGCACCGAGCGCGCGCTCCTCGAGCTCCTCGGGGGGCACGAGCTCGTCGAGGAACCCCGCCGCGACGCCCTCCTCGGGACCGATCATCACGCCGGTCACGGTGCAGCGGTCGAACCAAGGGCGCGGCAGCCGGTGGCGGGCGAGCTCGATCGCGAACCAGGGAAGCGTCAGCCCGATGGCGACCTCGTTGAGGCCGAGCTTGAGGTCGGCGTCGGCGCCGATGCGATGGTCGGCCGAGAGCAGCAGGAAGGAACCCATCGCGATCGCGCTGCCGTTGCAGGCGGCGACGACCGGGCGCGGGAACGAGAGCATGCGCTCCGCGAGCCGGGCGCCCGCGACGAGCATCGGCGGCCAGCCCTCACCCTCGGTCCTGAGGTCGAAGCCGGCTGAGAAGATCCGCTCGCGTCCGGTCAGGATCACGACCGCCTCGTCGCGCTCGGCCTCGTCGAAGCGCGCGGAGATCTCGGCGAGCATGGTCTCCGAGAGCGCGTTGACCTTGCCGTCGTCGATCCGGATCGTCGCGATCCCGTCGCTGAGTTCGTAGGTGGTCAACCCCATGCGACAACCCTAGACGTGGGCTTCGACCCGAGGCCTCCACGCCCCGGGTCCCCCCCGCTCGCTACGGCTTGGCCGAGTTGTTCGGTGTCTGCACGTAGTCCCGGCAGGGCTCGCCGCGCAGCGCCGGGCAGGCGGGCAGCGGCGTCGGGATGCTCTCGTCGATGACCGGCAGCGTCAGGTTCGACGGGCGCTTCTTGCCGTAGGCGATCGCGACCTTCGCGGTGCCGTTCTTCGGCTGCGCCTTCGCGAACGCCCAGACCGGCTGCGAGCCGCCCGTCGCCGAGATCGTCACCTTGATCCGCGAGCCCGCCCGGTAGCCGTGGCCCTGGTAGTAGAGCGGGATCGTCACCGGCACGAACTTCTTCTTCGGCATCGGCGAGAAGTGCTTCTGGCGGAGGCTCAGGACCGGCTCCAGCGTCGTGCTCTTCTTCTTGTCGAGCTTGCGCGCCGACCCGCGGACCCAGCCGCCCTGAACGAACGACTCCTTGCCGTCGGGACGGACCTCGGAGATCGTCGCCTGCAGATCGACGTTGCGCTTGGAGGAGCGCACCCAGACCTTGACGAAGCCCGCTCCCGCCACCGTCGTATCGGAGGCCAGCGGGTCGGTCACGTAGGAGACAGCGGTCCCCTGCGGGTTCTGGGCCCAGTTGTAGCCGGGCACCGCCGTCCACAGGCCGCCGCTACCGCTGCCTGTGTTGCCGGTGAAGTTCGTCGGCGGCACGGCGTCGTTATCCCAGGTGAACCCGTCGGCGTGCTTGCCGCCGACCTTCTTGCCGGCGAGCTTGCCGTCGCCGCTGAGGTACCAGCTGCGGCCCTTCGTCCCCGCGATGGGGAACGAGTCGTAGGAGCGCTCGTAGCCCGGCTGGGGAATCCCCGGGCCGGCGCCGGCGCCGTTGTCGTAGAGGATCCGGACCGGCTTCAGAGCCTCGAAGGCGGCGAGGGCCCCCTCGTAGGTCGGCTGCGCCTGGATCGGGTCCGGCGGCAGCGTCACGCCGTCGACCCCCATGATCTGGTTGAACAGGAGCGGAGCCGCCGCGTGAGCGATCACGCCGGCCGTGGCCGGGGACTGCTTGGCCACGTAGAGGTAGAGGAAGTCGAGCCATCGGTTGAACGTCTCGGGATCGAGCGAGTCGATGTGCAGGCCGTTGGTGAACGTGAACCACTTCTTGTCCGTGCCGGTCATGCGGCTGGCGAGCGTCGGGCAATGGCCGCCGGTCTGCTCGTCCTCGAACTGGCAGGCCATGAACGTCGGCGCGTGGATCTTGTCCACGAACGTGACCGGCGCGAGCGGGTCGGCCACCTTCTTGACGTAGTGGTCGTTCTCGCGGACCTTCTTGAGCAGGTTGACCGCGTCGCCGTGGAGCTCCTGGTTCTCGGCGCACTGCGTGTCACCGTTCTGGATCCGCTCCCACGCCCACGGCTGGCCCGCATCCGGCCCGGCGGGAAGCGCGTCGAAGACGCGATCGACCGCCCACTCGTAGGCGAAGCCGGTGTTGAGGACGCCGCCCGGGTAGAGCGTCGTCTGCGTGTTGTCGATCACCGACAGCGGGGTGATCGCGGCCAGGCTCGGCGGCCGGTACTGCGCCGTGAAGAGCTGGCTGATGCCGCCGTAGGAGATGCCCATCATCCCGACCTTGCCGTTGAGGACCCAGGGCTGGCGGGCGATCGTCTCGATCACGTCGTAGCCGTCGAGCCCCTGGAGGGGCTCGAAGAAGTCGTAGGAGCCGCCCGAGCAGCCGGTGCCGCGGATGTTGACGTCGACGACGGTGAAGCCGAGCAGGTTGGCGATCACCGAGATGCCGCTCTCCGGCCCGGCCGGGTCAGCGGTCCCGTAGCCCGAGTACTCGATCAGGGTCGGCGTCTGCCCGGTCTGCGGGAGCGAGGGCACGTCGATGGGGAGGATGCTCGAGATGTCAGTGGCGGGGTGAACGGTGTAGGCGAGCTTGGTCCCGTCGCGCGTGGTCAGGTACCCGTAGCCCGAGGAAGGGATGTTCTGGTTGTAGACGTCGGTGCTCGGGGGCGCGCCTTGGATCTTCATCACCGTCACGGGGGGCGAGGTCTCACCGCCGCCCTTGACGCGATACCCCCCACCCGGCTTGACCTGGCGGAAGACGGCGCCGCCGAGCTCCGTGGCGGCACGCTTCTCGACCTTCTTGCCCTTCTTGTCGATCAGCTTGAGCTTCTGCCCAGCGGCCGCTCCGGTCACGTAGACCTGCTCGACGCTCCCGCGCGCCTCGAAGGCGTTGGCGCTCGCGGCGGAAACCAAGGCGCCCGCGGCCGCAATCGAAACTGCCAGCAAACTGAACGTACGACGCACTCGCATCCCTCTCTCTCCCGTGGGTTCCCTGATGCCCGCCCTGCTGCGGACCGGGAATTTCTATCACCGCCAAGGTGGGGATGCGCCGGTCATGGACCGCCAACTGCGATCCTCGGGCGTGCGATGGCCAAGAAGGCGGAGGCGGTGATGATCGAGGCGGGCGGGCGCGAAGTGCGCGTCTCCAGTCCCGACCGGGTCATCTTCGCGGCCACCGAGCGGACCGGCGAGGTGACGAAGCTGCAGATAGCCGAGTACTACGTCTCGGTCGGCGACGGGATCATGCGCGCGCTGCGCGACCGGCCGACGACGCTGGAGCGGTGGCCGAAGGGCGTCCACGACGACGTCGTCGTCGCCACGCGCGAGAGCCGCGGGGGCGACGCCTTCTACCAGAAGCGGGTCCCCAAGGGAGCCCCTGACTACGTCGAGACCGCGCGCATCGAGTTCCCCTCCGGGCGCCACGCGGACGAGATCGCTCCGACCGAGCTCGCCGTCGTCGCCTGGTGCGCCCACATGGGGACGCTGACCTTCCACCCGTGGCCGGTGAGGCGCGACGACGTCGATCATCCCGACGAGCTCCGGATCGACCTCGACCCCCAGCCCGGGACCGATTTCGACGACGCCGTCGTGGTCGCCGGCGCCGCCCACGAGCTGCTCGGCGAGATTGGCCTGCGCGGCTTCCCGAAGACGTCGGGCGGCCGCGGCCTCCACATATACGTACGGATCGAGCCGCGATGGACGTTCACCGACGTCCGCCACGCCGCGATCGCGTTCGGCCGCGAGCTCGAGCGGCGAATGCCGGAGCGGGTGACGACGAAGTGGTGGAAGGAGGAGCGCGGCGAGCGGGTATTCGTCGACTACAACCAGAACGCGCGCGACCGCACGATCGCCTCGCCCTACAGCGTCCGCCCGAAACCGGGCGCGCCGGTGTCGGCGCCGCTGCTGTGGGAGGAGGTGCCCGAGGTCCAGCCCGAGGACTTCACGGTCGAATCGATGCCGGAGCGCTTCGGCGAGATAGGCGACCGCTTCGCCGAGATCGACGACGTCCACCACTCGCTCGAGCCGCTGCTCGAGATGTACGAGCGCGACGAGGCGGAGGGCGTCGGCGGCGACATGCCGTACCCCCCGGACTACCCGAAGATGCCCGGCGAGCCGAAGCGCGTGCAGCCGTCGAGGGACCGCGACCGCAAAAAGTAGGGAGGACGCGCAGCGCTTGGGTCAGTCGGCAGCCTCAGTGCAACATGTTGGACTCAGGCTGCCCGCTGGCCACGACTGGGCCACAGGCGGATCGATGGGCGGCGTCACCCGACCTAGCGACGAGTCGCCGCGACGGGCTCCGTCCCCGCCGGGATCTCATCGGGGAGGTCGGCGGCGGGCAGCGCCTGCCAGGGGAAGCGCTTGCGGGCGTGGTTGATCCGGTAGGAGACGTTGCCGTGGAAGTTGAGCCAGTGCCAGGCGGCGCGGCTCATCGGCGAGAGGTCCTGGACCCAGAAGTCGTCGGCGATCGGGTCGAGGGGAGCGGGCGGGCCGAGCTCCACGTCGGCGGCGACGTGCCCCTCCCCGTCCTCCTCGCTGAGCCGGGCGAGCACCGTGCCGTCGCGGTCGCACACCTGCGACTCGCCGAGCATCGTGGTCGCCCACGCGATCCCAGGCCCGAGCGGGGTCTCGCCCCGGACCGGTCCGACGTGGGAGGCATGTGCGACCGGGACCCCGACCCGCCGGGCGACGAGTCCGGGCAGGTCCCGGCACTGCTCCTTCCAACCCGCGTTCTCCTTGGCGAAGAGCTTCGCGGCCGGGCCACCCCAGTTGCCGGGGACCGACGGCCAGCACATCCCACCCAGCACCACCCGCGCACCGCCGTCACGGGCACGGCGTGAGGTGCGGTTGCGCTCCCACTCCCAGCCGGACATGAGCGCGACGGTCGCACCGAGCGTCTCGCATTCGACGACGCCGTCGTCGTCGCCCCCGCGGTAGTAGCTGTGCTCCCAGGCGGTCGGGATGTCCTTGTCGTGGAGGTGGACCGCTCCGCTCGGCTCGGCCAGGACGTAGGTCCCGTAGGCGTGGTGACCTCTCACCGCGAGGAAGCCGCCGCCGATCACGCAGTCGAGCTCGCGGGCGAGACCGGTGAGCAGCCGGAAGGGCTGCCCGTCGACCGGCCGCGGAACGTCCTTGATCTCGCGCGCGAAGACGTTCGGCGAGCTGCACGCCTCGGGGACGAGCACGACATCGGGCGAGTGCTCGCGATGGGCGTCGCGGATCAGGTCCTCGATCCGAGCGAGATTGCGCTCCACGGCGCCGAGCTCGAGCGCGGGCTGGACGACGGCGAGGCGGGTCATGCGCGCACCGCCTCGGGCTCGGGCGCCGGCGCCTCCGCGGCCCGCGGCGCCGGCGCCGGTGGATCGGGGAACTCGGCGCCGGGATGGTCGGAGCCGGGGATCGGGCGAGCCGGCCGGAACTCGTCGCGACGCGCCTCGCGGCGGATCAGGATGTCGCGCTTGGCCTCCGCGATGGATCGCGCGGCGACCTCGCGGCGGGGAACGTCGGCCCGGGCGAAGGCCGAGCCGAGAGCCCGCAGCACGCGCGGGAGCGTCAGCACCTCGCTCGGCTCGCGCCCGCGGCAGAAGAGATCGGCGAGATCCGGCTCGGACCTGACGCCTCCGTGCCGCAGCACCTCCCGCAACACGGGCGAGGACGTCTCGACCCGGGTGTCGATGTTCGCGAGGTGGTAGGCGGGCAGGCAGTGGCGGTCGCGGGCCGCCTCCCACTCCCTCGTGACCCGGTCGACCGCCGCGGGGTCGTCGAGGGCCGGCATCACCCGCTCGGCGAGGGTCCTCCCCATCCACAACGAGTCCCTCATCCCCTGGCCGGTGACCGGGTCCTTGAAGTGGCCGGCGTCACCGGCGAGCGCCCAGCCCGGTCCGGAGGAGGCGCGGAAGAAGGCCGGCGTCGACGCCGTCGAGCGGACCTTCGAGTAGGAGGACTCGTCGACGCCGGCGAGTCGCCGGGCGAGGGCCGGGTGCTCGGCGACCTTGCGGCGCCAGTGGCCCTCCGGGTCGCGCCGGGCGTCGCTGACCTCGTCGCGGTGGCCCATGAAGAGGACGAGCAGCCGTCCGGCCGGCGTGCACGGGAACGCGTATGCGAACGAGGTGCCGTCGCGCCATTGGATGTAGGTGTCGCGGTCGGCGGGGTCGGCGCTCGGGTCGTCCATGTAGCGGAAGACGAGCCCGCGACCGTTCCGCGAGCGGCGGTACGGCGCGAAGGCCCCGACCGCGGCGGCGACGCTCGAGCGGCGCCCGTCGGCTCCGACGACGAGGCTCGCTTCGATCTCGTGCTCCTCGCCATCGCCATCGCGGTAGCGAACGCCGCTCACCCGGCCGTTCCGCCACAGCGGCGATTCGAAGGTGGAGCGCTCGCGGATCTCGGCGCCCTGCTCCCGCGCCGCCTCGACGAGGCAGACGTCCTGCATGTCGCGGGGCACGCAGACGCCGTAGTCGATCCCGTCGAACGGCCGCATCGGCTCGACCATGCAGACGTCGCCTGCATGCAGCGCCACCCGGTGCACCTTGGTCGGGTCGAGCGCGAGGATCCGCGGCAGCGCCCCGAGGCTCGCGAGCTCGGCGACCCCGTTGGAGAAGAGGACATGGGTCGAGAGCTGATCGGAGGGGAACGACATGCGATCGAGCACGACGACCTTGCGCCCCGCCCGCGCCAACGGCGCCGCCAGCGCGCAGCCGGCCAAGCGTGCGCCGACGACGACGACATCCGACTTCTCCACCTCGCTCATTCTGCGCTCTCCTTCCAAGACGCGTCTGAACGGCGCCGATCCTCGCACACCTCCACCTTATTTGTAATGCCGTTCACTAATGAACCAACTTGCATCCTCCGGCGAAGCTGCCAAGCTTCCCGGTGATGACACCGGTCACCGAGGAGGCTGAGAGCAGGGTCGAGCGCCGCCGGACCAGAACCCGCGCCGCGCTGCTCGACGCCGCCGAGCGCGCCTTCACCACCCGCGACTACCACGAGGTCCGGGTCGAGGAGCTCGCCGCGGCGGCCGACGTCTCCGTCGGCTCGGTCTACAACCAGTTCGACGGCAAGGCGGGGCTCTACCTGGCCGTCGCCGAGCGCGCGACGCGGCGCTTCGAGCAGTACATGGAGCGCGCCTACGAGGTCAGCGCCTCGCCGCTCGAGTGCGTGCTCGCCGGCGGCGATGCCTACCTGCGCTTTCACCTCGACCAGCCCGGATCCTTCCGGCTGATCGCCGAGACGGGCCTGGCGGACGCCGGCGCCGACGACCCCGCCGTGGCCGCCACCCGCAAGCGAATGGAGGCGGTGATGAGCAGGTTCGAAGAGCTGATCGGGACGGCGATCGAGGTCGGCGAGATCGACGCGAGCGTCGACCCGGAGCTCACCGCCCGCGTCCTCTTCGGGGCCTGGAACGGGATCATCGCGCTGAGCCTGCGCGACGACGGGCTCGGGCTCGACGAGGAGGGAATCGTCCGCGCGATCGACCAGGCTCGCCGCATCGTCCTCGCCGGCATCACCGACCTACGGCACCGCGACGCCGATGGCCGCTCGCGCGGTCGTCTGCTGCCGATCGCCGACTGACGGTCTAGCGCGGCTCAGCGCGGCTCAGCGCATTCGCCAACTCGCCGCGTCCCGCGAGGTCCAGCTTCTGGTAGCAGTGGCGAAGGTGCGTCTCGACGGTCTTGCGGCTGGCGAAGAGCTCCTGCGCGATCTCGCGGTTCGTGCCCCCGGCCGCGGCCAGCTCCGCACGCCGAATCCTCGATCACCGATGCGAATCCTTGATCGATTCCAATTTGGGCTACAGTGGCTCGTGGTGACCGAGACCGCCCAATTCGAGGAGTTGCTGCGCGCGAGCGACCTGCGCGTGACCCGCCCTCGGCTTGCGGTCCTCGACGCCGTCTACGCCCACCCCCACGCCGACACCGCCTCGATCATCGGCTTCGTCCGCGAGGACGAGGCCGGCGTCTCCCACCAGACCGTCTACAACGCGCTCAACGCCCTGACGGTGGCGGGGCTCCTGCGGCAGATCCAGCCGCCGGGCTCCGTCCCGCGATACGAGTCACGGGTCGCCGACAACCACCACCACCTCGTGTGCCGCGTGTGCGGGGCGATCGAGGACGTCGAGTGCGCCGTCGGCGACGCCCCGTGCCTGGCGGCATCGGAGGATCACGGCTACGCGGTCGACGAGGCCGAGGTCGTCTACTGGGGCACCTGCCCCGAGTGCGCGGACAGCGCAAGCCCAACGAACAGCTGAAACCAAACTAGGAAGAAAGGACCCACATGTCTGACCAGCCGGATGCCGTTGTCGGAGAGATGAACGAGGAGGAGGACGGCGGCTGCCCGTTCCACCGCGCCCCTGAGCCCAGCGAGGGAGGCGGCAACCGCGGCTGGTGGCCCGAGCAGCTGAACTTGAAGATCCTCGCCAAGAACCCCGTCGAGGCGAACCCGATGGAGGACGGCTTCGACTACGCGAAGGAGTTCGAGTCACTCGATCTCGCCGCGGTCAAGAAGGACATCGAGGAGCTCCTCACCACGTCCCAGGACTGGTGGCCTGCCGACTACGGCCACTACGGGCCGCTGATGATCCGGATGGCCTGGCACAGCGCCGGCACCTACCGCATCAACGACGGCCGCGGCGGCGCGGGAGCCGGCCAGCAGCGCTTCGCCCCGCTCAACTCCTGGCCCGACAACGCCAACCTCGACAAGGCGCGCCGCCTGCTCTGGCCGGTCAAGCAGAAGTACGGCCGCAAGCTCTCCTGGGCCGACCTGATGGTGCTCACCGGCAACGTCGCGCTGGAGTCGATGGGCTTCGAGACCTTCGGCTTCGCCGGTGGCCGCGAGGACGTCTGGGAGCCGGACGAGGACGTCTACTGGGGCCCCGAGACCGAATGGCTCGGCGACGAGCGCTACACCGGCGACCGCGACCTCGAGAACCCGCTGGCCGCCGTGCAAATGGGCCTGATCTACGTCAACCCGGAGGGGCCGAACGGCAACCCCGACCCGGTCGCCGCGGCGGTCGATATCCGCGAGACGTTCGCCCGGATGGCGATGAACGACGAGGAGACCGCGGCGCTGATCGTCGGCGGCCACACCTTCGGCAAGACGCACGGCGCCGCCGACCCGGAGAAGTACGTCGGCCCCGAGCCCGAGGCCGCCCCGCTCGCTGAGCAGGGTCTCGGCTGGAGCAACTCGTTCGAGTCCGGGAACCTCACGGCGACGATCACCAGCGGCCTCGAGGGCGCCTGGACCACCTCGCCGATCGCGTGGGACAACTCGTTCCTCGAGATCCTCTACGGCTACGAGTGGGAGCTCGCCGAGAGCCCGGCCGGCGCGCACCAGTGGAAGCCCAAGGGCGCCGAGGCCACCGTGCCCGATCCCGATCCAGCCGATCAGGAGACCAAGCACACGCCGACGATGCTCACCACCGACCTCTCGATGCGGATGGATCCCGCCTACGAGGAGATCACCCGGCGCTGGCTCGACCACCCGGAGGAGCTGGCGGACGCGTTCTCGCGCGCCTGGTTCAAGCTCACCCACCGCGACATGGGGCCGGTCGACCGCTACCTCGGCCCCGAGGTCCCGAGCGAGGAGCTGGTCTGGCAGGACCCGGTGCCGAAGCCCGACCACGAGCTCGTCGACGCGTCCGACGTCGCCGCGCTCAAGGAGAAGGTCCTCGGCTCAGGCCTGTCGATCTCGCAGCTCGTCAGGGCCGCGTGGGCCTCGGCCTCCTCGTTCCGCGGCAGCGACAAGCGGGGCGGCGCCAACGGCGCTCGCGTCCGCCTCGAGCCGCAGAAGGACTGGGAGGTCAACGACCCCGAGGAGCTCGCCGCCGTGCTGGCGAAGCTGGAGGAGATCCAGTCGGAGTTCAACGGCTCCGAGAACGGAAGCGGCAAGCGGATCTCGCTCGCCGACCTGATCGTCCTCGCGGGGTCCGCCGCAGTCGAGGCCGCAGCGGAGAAGGCCGGCCGCGACATCGAGGTTCCGTTCAACCCGGGTCGTGGTGACGCCTCGGCCGAGCAGACCGACGCCGACTCGTTCACCTACCTGGAGCCCACCGCCGACGGGTTCCGCAACTACCTGAGTGGCGAGCACCGGCTCCCGGCGGAGTACCTGCTGATCGACCGGGCCAACCTGCTGACGCTGACGGCTCCCGAGATGACCGTCCTCGTCGGCGGCCTGCGGGTCCTCGGCGCCAACGCCGGCGGCTCCCAGCACGGCGCCCTCACCGACAGCCCCGAGACGCTCACGAACGACTACTTCGTGAACCTCCTCGACCTCGGGACCGAGTGGAAGTCGGTCGCCGACGACGACAACATGTTCGAGGGCCGCGAGCGCTCCACCGGCGATCTGCGCTGGACGGGCACCCGCGCCGACCTCGTGTTCGGCTCCAACTCGGAGCTGCGCGCGGTCGCCGAGGTCTACGCCAGCGACGACGCCGCCGACAAGTTCGTCGACGACTTCGTCGCCGCCTGGGCGAAGGTCATGGAGCTCGACCGCTTCGACCTGAAGTAGGCGGAAGGACGCGGGATGCGACGGCGGATCAGCGCCGTCGCGTCCCGCCCCGTCCGTTGCGGATACGGTCGAGCTCATGCGAGCTCACCTGGCTCACCACCGAGCCGAGGACGGCGCCGACCAGCGCGTCGAGCGGGTAGTGCACCCCGCTGTGGACGCGCGAGTATGCGACGACGGTGGCGAGGGCGTGCAGCGGGAGCGACGCCGCGGTCATCTCCTTCCCCGCCCCACCCGCGAACGCGAAGGCGGCGGCCGAGTGACCGGAGGGGAACGAGCGCGTCGAAGGCATGGGGACGTGGCGCAGCTCGGGCACCTCATGGGCGACCCGGTCGGGCCGCGGACGACGCCAGACCCGCTTCAGCCCGAGGTTCACCACCGCCGAGGTGACGGCGACGGAGACGAGCCCGGAGACCGCCGCGCGGCGTCCGCGCTCACCGCCCGCGAGCGCCATCACCGTGGCGGTGCCGATCGAGAGGCGCGAGTAGTCGGCCGCGGCCGACAGGCGCGCCATTCCGGCGTCCAGGCTCGGCGTGGGCGTGCGCGCGATGGCCGCGTAGACCGCGACGTCGAGCCGCTCGATCTCCTCGGGGCGCGTCGGTGTCCGCTGCTCCACGCGCCGATTCTGGCAGGAGCATGAAGCGCGCAACCGCCATCGCATCGCTCGCGCTCACCGCGACCGCCGCCGCAATCGCGGTGGGCCTCGCCGTCGCCGCGTTCCCGCTGGGGATCCTCGTGCCGATCCTGCTGGTGCTCACCGTCACGGGGCTCGGAACGGGTCTGCTGCACCGGGGGGTTCATCGCGTCGTCGGGCTGACCATCGGGGTCGTCTCCCTAATCGGCCTGCTCGCCCTGATCTTCGCCGAGGGCAGACTGCTCGAGAACACCGTCATGGTCGCCGCGGCCGTGGCCGCGCTCGTGGCGGCGAGGCGGGCCTTCACGGCCCGGGCGAAGCTACCCGCCACCTCCCCGCCCCGGCACCCGACCCTGATCTACAACCCGCTCTCGGGCGGCGGCGCGGCCGAACGCGAGTCGTTGCCGCAGGAGGCCCGGACGCGCGGGTACGAGGTCGTTGCGCTCCGGCCGGGGGACGACCTCCGCCGGCTCGTCCGCGCCGCAGTCGAGGGCGGCGCCGACGCGCTGGCGATGGCGGGCGGCGACGGCTCGCAGGCGATCGTAGCCGCCGCCGCCGCCGAGCTCGACCTTCCCTACGCATGCATCCCGGCCGGCACCCGCAACCACTTCGCGCTCGATCTCGGCGTCGACCGCAACGACGTCGCCGGCGCCCTCGATGCGTTCGTCGATGGCGGCGAACGGCTCGTCGACCTCGCCGAGGTGAACGGCCGCGTCTTCGTCAACAACGTCTCACTCGGCCTCTACGCCGACGCCGTGCAGCGCTCCGGCTACCGGGAGGCGAAGATCCGGACGCTGATCGATGTCCTGCCCGACGCGCTGGCGGGGGACGCCGAGAGCATGCAGCTGCGCTGGACCGGTCCCGACGGGAAGGAACGCCACGCCGCCGCGGCGATGCTCGTCTCCAACAACGCCTATCGCCTCGGCTCCCTGATCGGGGCGGGCACGCGGCCACGGGTGGACCGCGGAACGCTGGGGCTCGTCGCCGTGGCACCCGTTACGGACATCGACGGCGACCGGCGCATGAGAGCCGGGTGGGAGGAGTGGTCCGCCCCCGTCCTCCGCGTGGACGCGAATGGCCCGGTCGCCGCTGGGATCGACGGCGAGGCGGCCGTCCTCGAGCCACCGCTCGAGTTCCGGATCCGGCCACGGGCCCTGCGGGTGCGGATCGCACACCGGCATCCTGGGACTTCCCCGTCCGCGCGAGTCCCGCAAGGATTCGGCGACGGATTGCGTTCCCTGGCGATGATCGCCGCGGGAGCTGAGAACCAGACACACGACGAGAAGGAGCCCCGATGAGCAAGTTCGAGGTCGAGAAGAAGGAGAGGATCACCCGGCTCGAGGCGGCGACGCGGCTGCGGTACATCGCGACGATCCTCAGCGCCGAGGGAGAGGAGATCGAGTTCAAACGCGGCGGCATGGAGTTCAGCGTCGAGATGCCGGAGGAGATCGAGTTCAAGGTGGAGCTGGAGCTCGATGGCGACGACAACGAACTCGAGATCGAGATCACCTGGTGAGGCCACCCGCCAAACCGACGCTCGCCGCTGACTGAGAAGCGGCGCACGCGGGTAGAGCGTCTGCATCATGAGCGATTCACCCAAGCCCGATCCTTACCCCTCCCTCCGCGTCGACGACTGGGAGTCGACGCGGGAGCTGATGCACATGTGGACGCAGGTGGTCGGCAAGATCCGGATGGCGCGCGAGCCGATGGTCAACCACTGGTGGCAGGTCACCTCCTACGTCTCCGCGCGCGGGCTGACGACGGGCGTGATCCACGACCGCGGGAGCGTCTTCGAGCTCGAGTTCGACCTCGTCGACCACGAGCTCCTGATCCGCAGCCCCGAGCACCCGACGCAGTCGATCGAGCTGCGCACCGGATCGGTAGCGGGCTTCTACAAGGACGTGATGGCCGCGCTCGAGAGGCTCGATCACGCCGTCGAGGTCTGGCCCGTTCCGGTCGAGGTCGCGGTGGCGACGCCGTTCCTCGAGGACACCACCGAGCGCGAGTACTCGCCCGAGCACGCCCACCTGTTCTGGCGCCAGCTCGTCGCCGCCGACCGCATCCTCAAGCAGTTCCGCAGCGAGTTCGCGGGCAAGGTCAGCCCCGTGCACTTCTTCTGGGGCTCCTTCGACATGGCCGTCACCCGGTTCTCCGGCCGCGGCGCGCCCACTCACCCCGGCGGCGCGCCCAACTGCGCCGACTGGGTGATGGTCGAGGGCTACTCACATGAGCTGACGAGCTGCGGCTTCTGGCCTGGGGGCGGCGAGGAGGGCGCCTTCTACGCTTACGCGTACCCGGAGCCGGACGGCTACCGCGAGGCGACGATCAGGCCCGACCAGGCGTACTACTTCGCCGACGCCGGTCAGTACCTCCTGCCCTACGAGGCCGTGCGAACGGCGGACAACCCGGACGCGACGCTGCTCGCGTTCCTCCGAGACACCCACCGCGCCGCCGCCGAGCGTGCCGGCTGGGACCCGTCGCTGGACTACGAGCCGACCCCCCAGGACTGACCAACGGCCACTCAACTCGCAATCGCAGCTCCGTGAGACCAGCGATTGCAGGTGGGTCGGCTGAACGGGGTGACTCGCGCACCGGGCGGAGCCGGCTCTCGCTACCGGGGCGCCGCTGACCTGAAGACCTCGGCGAAGTGCAGGAAGCGGTCGCGGACCAGCTCCACGGCGGCGCCGCGGTCGAGCTCGCCGTCGAGCTGACGGCGAACCGGATCACGCCAGATCGAGCGGCCGATCGCGAAGCCGGAGAACCCGGCGGCGGCGGCCACTCGCAGCCAGTGCTCGACGCGTTCGTCTCCCGCACCCGCGCCGAGAACCGTGCAGGCGACGTCCTCCCAGCGACGTTCGTCGCGAGCCAACTCGACGATCGCACGAGCGTCCTCGACGTCCTCGACCCCCTCGACCTTCCAGACGTCAGGCTCGATCCCGGCCGCCTGCACCATCGCCACCGCCCGCAGGATCAGGCCGGGACGGACCTCGCGCTCATACCGCAATCTGTCGCCCCCACAGCGTTCGAGCTGACGCTCCGTCGGCGGCACGAGCAGCTCGAAGAGGAAGCCGTAGCCGGCCGGCCGGAGCTCGTCGGCGAGCCCGCGGAGACGAACGAGCTGCAGCTCGTTGTCGCTCGAGGGACCCTCGGGGTTGAGCCTGACGAGCACCTTCGCCATGTCGGGATCGAGCGCTCGCAGATGGGCCATGAAGTTGTCGCCGTACTCGAACTCGAACACGTCGCGACCCGAGCGCTCGACGGGCACCGCGACGGTGATCCCATGACGCCGAGCAAGCGGCACCACCGCGGATCCGTACTGCTCATCGACGAGCATGCCCAGGTCGGAGGCCGAGTCCCTCTCGACTGCCGAAGCGAGGCCGTCATAGACCATCCGCTTGGCGGCCTCGACGACAGCTGCCTCCGAACCCTCGACCTCGTCGGCGCCGGTCACCTCACGAGCGAAGCTCGAGCGATGGTCGAAGGCCAGCATCAGCAGCGCCCCGGGGTGGCCGATGGCGCGGCTCACAGCGCCCTTTCGGCCGCGATCGCGGCGGCGATCTCGCGGTCCTCGCTCACGGCCCAGCTTCGCACGGGCCCGGCCATCACGTTCAGGTAGTACAGGCGGCATCCGGGCGGCGCCGAAACGGTGTGGTAGCCGCGCGGGACGAGGATCGTGTCGCGATCGCCGAAGGCGAACGACTCATCGAGGCTGCGGTCGTCCGTGTACACGCGCTGCAGGCCGAAGCCGGTAGGAGGGTCGACGCGGTGATAGTAGGTCTCCTCCAGCAGGGTCTCCTCCGGGGGCTGGTCGCGGTCGTGCTTGTGGGGCGGAAAGCTCGACCAATGCCCGGCGGGGGTCAGCACCTCGCAGACGAGCAGCGACTGCACACCAGGGTCGGTGCCCATCAGGATCGGCCTGATCTCGCGTTCGAACTGGCCGCTCCCGCGCACCTCGATGTCGATGTCGGCGGGGCCGATGTGCCGGGGCGCCGTCCCGTTGACCTCAGCGGGTGCGGTGCAGATGGCGACCTCGACCGGACCGCCGTGGGGGATCAGGGTCAACGCGGCCCCGGCGGGCACGAACATCGCGTCGGGAAGCTCGGCGAAGGGGCAGGCGCGATTGAGAAGGCATCCGCGGGACCTGGCGGCGACGACCTCGCAGGCGCCTTTGACGACGACCACGCACGCTTCCCGGCCAGACAGCTCCGGCAACTCAAGCGGGGCCCGCAGCTCGAGTACCTCGAAGCCGACGTGCTCCCAGCCCGCGCTCTCGGGCGTCACCGAGACGATCCGCTGGCGACCGCGGGTGCCGCGCAGGTGCAATGCGCTCACGTGGTCCTCCGCATCGAGGTGCGGCGGCCGGCGAGTGCGGCCCCATGCAGTGCGCGAGCGCGGTCGACGTGCTCGGACTCCGACACCTCGGCCACCGGGACGTCCCACCAGCCGTAGGAGGGCGTCTCGGCGAAGCGATCGGCGGGCACTCGGATCACGACCGGCCCGCTGGCGCCCGCGCTCTCGCGAAGCGCCTCGCGCAGCCCGGCGACATCCGCCACCCGGATCGCGGTCGCGCCGAGAGCCGAGGCCGAGGCGGCGAGGTCGACGGGCGCCGGGACGACATCGTCACCGTCGAGGCGCTCAGCACCACCGCCGGGACCGAGGCTGGGGCCGGCGAGGATCGTCCCGAACCCGCCCTGCCCGAGAGATCGCGAGAGCGCTCCGATGGAGGAGAAGCCGCCGTTGTCGACGAGGATCACCGTGATCGCGATATCTCGCAGGACCGCGGTCACGAGTTCGCCGTGCATCATCAGCCAGGAACCGTCGCCGACCAGTACGAAGACGCGGCGATCGGGATCCGCGAGCTTGGCTCCGATGCCTCCCGGAAGCTCGTAGCCCATGCACGAGTAGCCGTACTCGACGTGGTAGGAGCCGGGACCGGAGGCGTCCCAGAGGCGGTGCAGCTCCCCCGGCATCGAGCCCGCCGCGCAGACGACCACCCCGTCGTCGCCCGCAGCCTCGTTGACGGCGCCGATGATCTCCGGCTGCGAAGGCGGCGCCGCGCCGGTGTCGGCGACGATCACCTCCCGCTCGGCGCGCCAACTCCCGCGGGCGCCGGCGACCCGCTCGCTCCACTCTCTTCGCACCCGCCAGCCGCCCAAACCGGCGCGCAGGGCCTCGAGACCGGCGCGCGCATCCGCGACCAGCGGCAGCCCGCCGAGCTTGAGGGCATCACCACGGTTCACGTTCAGATTCAAGAGCTTCAGACCGGGATCGGCGAACGCGGACCGTGAAGCCGTCGTGAAGTCGCTCCAGCGGGTCCCGATGCCGATCACGAGGTCGGCCGCCGACGCGACCTCGGCCGCCACTGCCGTTCCGGTGGCACCGACACCTCCCAGGCAGAGCGCATGTGAGCTCGCCAGCGCACCCCGCCCCGCCTGCGTCTCGGCCACGGGGATGCCACTCGCCTCCGCGAAGCCGCGCAGCGCCGACGCCGCTTCCGAGTGCAGGACGCCGCCGCCGGCGACGATCAGGGGCCGCTCGGAGCGGCCGAGCAGCTCGACCGCCCGGGCCACCGCAGCGGGTTCCGGGGGGCGGCGTTCGATCGGCCACACCGCGGGCTCGAGGAAGCCCTCCGGAATCTCCACCGGCTCGACCTGCACGTCCTGCGGCAGGGCGATCGTCACCGCGCCCGTCTCGGCCGGGTCGGTGAGGACCCGCATCGCCTCCTGGGCTGCGGCGAAGAGCTGCTCCGGCCGCTCGACGCGGTCGAAGAACCGGCAGACGGGACGCAGGGCGTCGTTGACGGAGGTGGTCGCGTCGTCTCTCCGCTCGAGCTGCTGCAGAACCGGGTCGGAGCGGCGCGTCGCGAAGGTGTCGGCGGGGAGCAGGAGCACCGGCAGCCGGTTGACGGTGGCGAGCGCCGCGCCGGTGACGAGGTTGGTCGCTCCCGGGCCGATCGACGTCGTGCAGGCGAAGGTGCCCAGGCGGTTGGACTGCTTCGCGTACCCGGCGGCGATGTGGACCATCGCCTGCTCGTTGCGTGCCGCGATGTACTGGAGGGACTCGGGGTGCTGCTGCAGCGCCTGCCCGAGGCCGGCGATGTTGCCGTGCCCGAGGATCCCCAGGCACCCGGCGAAGAAGGGGCGGTCGCGACCGTCACGGCTGACCGACTGCGCGCCGAGGAAGCGCACGAGCGCCTGGGCGACCGTGAGCCTCACGCCGTGACTTCTCCGGCGAAGGGCAGGAGCTCCTCGAGCTCGGGCATCGCATCTGCGCAGGCGAGCCGCGAAGCGACGATCGATCCCGACGCGTTCGCCATCCGCAACGCGGCGTCGAGCTCGAGCCCGGAGACGATCCCGTAGGCAAGCGCACCGCCGAACGCGTCGCCCGCGCCGAGGCCGTTGACCACCTCGAGCCTGACGGCCGGTAGGTCGATCTCGGCGTCCGACGTGCGTGCGTAAACGCCGTCCGCCCCGCGCTTGACGATCGCCGTCTCGACGCCGAGCGCGAGCAGCTTCTCCGCGGCACGGCGCGGGTCTCGGGTACCGACAGCCATCTCGACCTCGTCGAAATTGCCGACCGCGACCGTCGCGAAGGAGAGCGCTTCACGCGCGAGCTCGCCGGGGTCCTCGCCAGGCTCCCAGAAGCCGGGGCGGTGGTCGAGGTCGTGGACCGTCACGCCCCGCGGGTTGAGCTCGCGACGACGCGCGAGCGCGTCGAGCGTCGCGGAGCGGCTCGGCTCGACGGCGAGGGCGCCGCCGGTCGTCCACAGCACCGCCGGGGCGACGATCGCGTCGTCCTCGATCTCCCCGAAGCGGAATGTCGCGTCGGGCGCCTGCGGCTCGCGATAGAAGAGCAGCGGGAAGCTGTCGGGCGGGTGCAGCTCGCAGAATGTGATCGGCGTCCTCAGATGCGGGTTCGTACCGACCCAGCGGGTCGCGACCCCGAAGCGCTCGAGCGCGGAGCGGGCGAACTCGCCGAACGCGTCGTTGCCGACCTTCGTGACGACCGCCGAACGCAACCCGAGGCGGGCCGCCGCGACCGCGACGTTGGTCGGACTGCCGCCGAGCGAACGGGAGAAGCTGTCGACCTCGGCGAGCACGCGGTGCGACTGCAGGGGGTAGAGGTCGACCCCGATCCTCCCCATGGTCACCAAGTCGAACGGCCTCGTCGCGCTCACCGCTGTCACCGGGTCCATCGGGTTCACCGGGCGGTCTCCACTTCGACCGCGGCGCCGCTGCGCATCGACTCGGTCGCGGCGATGCCGATCATCAACGCCCGGCGCGCGTCCTCGGCCCCGACGGCGACGCATCCGCGCCCGGCCGCCGCGACGGCGAACGACTCCCAGCCGAGCCGGTAGCTCTCCCGGTAGCGGTCGAGGAAGAACGGCCGCAGCACGGGCTCGGCACGGCCGGAGCCGGTCAGGACCTCGCCGCTGTGGAGCGGGTGGTTGTCGGATCGGGCCATGCCCTCGGAGCCGAAGACCTCCACCCGCTGGTCGTAGCCGTAGCTGGCGCGGCGGCTGTTGTCGATCAGCGTCATGCACCCGTTCTCATGGCTGAGCGCGGAGACCGCGGTGTCGACGTCGCCGAGCTCCGCGATGGCCGGATCGACCCGCGCCGCCCCCCGCGCGAAGACCTCCGTCACCTCGCTGCCGGCGATGAAGCGGGCCATGTCGAAGTCATGGGAGGTCATGTCCAGGAACAGCCCACCGCTGACCCGCGCGTACTCAATCGGCGGCGGCTCCGGATCGCGGCTTGTGATCCGGATCAGGTGCGGATCGCCGATCGCGCCTTCGCGAACCGCCCTCCAGACCGAGCGGTGCGAGGGGTCGAAGCGACGGTTGAAGCCGACCTGCAGCGGAACCCCGTCGGCGTCGGTGAGCGCCTCGAGGCGGTCGATGTCGGCGAGGTCCAGCGACAAGGGCTTCTCGCAGAACACCGGCTTGCCCGCCCCCGCGGCGAGCTCGATCAACCGCACGTGGCTATCGGTGCTCGCGCAGATCGCGACGGCGTCGACCGCGTCGCTCGCGATGAGCTCATCGGCACTGCGTGCCCGTCGGGCGCCGACCCGGGCGGCCAGGTCCTCCGCCCGGTCGGAGAGTGGATCGAAGACGGCGCTGACTCCTGCGCCGGGCACCTCTCGAGCGAGCAGATCGGCGTGCAGGGATCCGATCCGCCCGGCGCCGACGATCCCGACCCGCAGCGTCGCGGGCGGGTCGGGCAGGGAGCGGACCGGACCGGTCCCGAGCACGGTCCCGGTCAATGCAGCCGCTCCTCGAGCGAGCGGATGAAACGCAGGCTGCGTTCGGCGTCGGCGTGCGGACGGCTCGGATCCGGACCGGCGAGGACGGTGTCCTGCTCGAGCGTGTACCAGCCCTCATAGCCGGCGCGAGCGAGCGCAGCGAGCACCGCGGCGACGTCGACGTCGCCCTCCCCGAGTGGCTTGAAGAGCCCCGCCTCGGTCCCGTCGCGAAGCGAGATCGCCCCGCTCGCCACGTCGGCGGCGATTCCTGCGTCGACGTCCTTGAGGTGCACATGGACGACGCGGGGGCCGAGCCGCGCGGCGAAGACGACCGGGTCGGTGCCACCGATCAGCAGGTGCCCCGTGTCTAGGCACCAGCCGACCTCGGCGCCCTCGACGAGGGCGATGTCGGCGGTGCTCTCGACCAGCGAGCCGACATGCGGATGCAGCGCCATCGTCACCTCGAGGTCGGACACGGCGGCGTCGAGCTCCTCGAGCCCGGCGATGAGGGCGTCGGAGTCGGCGGCCGCCAGTCCGCGCCGTGACCATCCGTCGTCGGAGACCGGGGCGACCATCAGCACCTCGCCATGGGCTGCGGCGAGTGCGGCGGCGGCCCGCAGGGTGCGTTCGCGGGCGCGCGGTCCCAGCGCCGGATCGAAAACGACCGGGACGAACGCGGCGATGGGCCGTAGCCCGTGTCGCGCGAGGCGCTCGGCGAGGTCTCCGGGGTCGGCGGGCAGGTAGCCGACCGGGCCGACCTCGGTCGCCCGGAGTCCGAGCCCCGCCATGTCGGCGAACACGACCTCGGGCTCGAGCATCGGTCCCCAGCCCGGGACCTCGCAGACCCCCCACGAGATCGGGGCGCCGGCGATCCGCTCGGAGAGGAGTGCCGTCCGGCTCACCGGATCGCGCCCGTCGTCTCGGGGTCGAACAGGTAGACGCGAGTCGGATCGATCCGTAGCCGGCAGCGCTCGCCGACCGCCACCTCGCAGTCGCGGTCGAGGCGGGCGACCATCGTGCTGCGGCAGGTCGCCTCGAGGTCGTCGACCGCCGAGCCCACGTTGCCCAGGCCCCCGGCGGCCCCCGCCGCCTGCGCACGCGCGTGGGCGAACTCCTCGAAGTAGACGAAGAGCTCCGCCCCCAGCGACTCCGAGCGGGTGACGACGACGTCGACCGCATCGTCGTCGGCCGGATCGGCAACGTCGATGAAGTCCTCGGGCCGAATTCCGACGCAGACTTCCCGGCCGGCGAACCCCCTCAACTCCGAATGCGCGGCGGCGACCGCGTCGGGGATCGTGATCCTCGCCTCGCCGATCGCGATCGTGACCCTCCCGTCGACCATCTCGCAGCGCCCGTTGATCAGGTTCATCGCCGGGGATCCGATGAACGAGGCCACGAACATGTTGGCGGGGCTCTCGTAGAGCTCACCGGGTGTGCCCAGCTGCTCGATGACGCCGTCGCGGAGGATGGCGACGCGGTCGCCCATCGTCATCGCCTCGGTCTGGTCGTGGGTCACGTAGAGCGTCGGCGTCTCGATCCGGCGCTGCAGTGCCGTGATCTCGCCCCGCATCTCCACTCGGAGCTTCGCGTCGAGGTTGGAGAGCGGCTCGTCCATCAGGAAGGCCGCCGGGCGACGGACGATCGCGCGGCCCATCGCGACGCGCTGGCGCTGCCCCCCCGAGAGCTCGCGCGGCTTGCGGTCGAGCAGCTCGGTCATGCCGAGGATGCTCGCCGCCTCATCCACGCGGGAGGCGATCTCGGCCTTCGGCATCCCCGCCATCTTCAGCCCGAAGCCGATGTTCCCGCGCACGCTCATATGCGCGTACAGCGCGTAGCTCTGGAACACCATCGCGACGTCGCGCTTGCGCGGCGGTAGGTCGGTGACGTCACGGTCACCGATCCGGATCGTCCCCGCCGTCGCCTCCTCGAGCCCCGCGACCATCCGCAGCGTCGTCGTCTTGCCGCAACCGGACGGTCCAACGAGTGCCATGAATTCTCCATCGGCGACGTCGAGGCTGATTCCGTCGACGGCGACGAAGCCGTTCGGGAACTCCTTGCTGACCCGCTCGAGCTGGATTCCGCTCATCGGGACCCCGCTCCGGGTTCGCCACCTGGTTCAAGCAATCGACGCATCTCCTAACCCCCCGCGCTGAGCATTCCTCGGATGTGCCGGTTGAGAACGAGCGCGATAATCGCCGGCGGGATCACCGCGAGGATCCCCGCTGCGGTGAGCAGCGGGTAGTTGGTCGTGTACTTGCCGATGAACTCGGTGATGATCACCGTCACCGGCTTGGTCTCCTCCGTGGAGGTGAGCAGCAGCGGGATCAGGAACTGACCCCAGACGAAGAGCATCACGATCGCCGTCAGAGCCGCGATTCCCGAGCGCATCTGCGGCAGGACGACGCGGCGGAAGGCTCCGAAGCGGGTGCAGCCGTCGATCAGCGCCGCCTCCTCGGGGTCGGGCGGCAGATCGCGCACGTAGTTGTAGAAGAGCCAGATCGCCAGCGGTGCCGTTGAGCTGGCGTAGACGAGCACGAGGCCGGCGAAGGTGTTGATCAGCTGCAACTCCGCCATCAGCTTGTAGAGCGCGACGACGATCGTGAAGATCGGGATCACCATCGTCGCCAGCACGATCCAGAGCAGCTGCTTGCTCCCCTTGAACTCGGTGCGGCTGAACCCGTAGCCCGCGCAGACCGAGATCGCGAGGACGATCGCCGTCGTCACCACCGTCGCCAGGGCGGTGTTGACGATCGCCCGCCCGTATTGGCTCGAGTCGGCGGCCGCGTCGTCGGAGGAGATCTTCTCGCCGCCGAGGAGGGCCCTGTAGTTGTCGAGCGTGGGGTCCTCGGGGATCCAGCGCGCCGGCACCTGCTGGGTCTCGGGCTGCGTCGACATGCTCGTCATCACGCCCATCACGATCGGGCCGAGCGACCAGAGGATCAGCAGCGTCACGCCGGCAACCCGGACGAGGTTCGCTGCGGGCGTCGGCCTCACACCGTCCTCCGGCGCAGCAGCATCGCGTAGCCGATGGCGAGGGCTCCGGTCACGAGGCCGACGAGGATGGCCAACGCGAGCCCCTGCGCGAACTGGCCGGCGATGAAGGTCTGGTTGTAGACCTCCATCAGGATCGACCTGGTGTTGAGCGCGGTCCCATTGAGGACGTAGATCTCGTCGAAGATGTTGATCGCGTTGACCGTGCCGACGACGAGTGCGACGACCAGCGACGGCAGCAGCAACGGCAGCGTGATGTGGCGGAACTGCTTCCACGGGGTCGCACCGTCGACCGCCGAGGCCGCGTAGACGTCGTCGGGGATCGCCTGCATGCCGGCGATGAAGACGAGAGCTACGAGCGGCAGCATCCCCCAGACGTGGACGCAGACGATGAACAGCGTCGCCCACCCCTTGTCGGCGAGCCAGACATGCGGTTCACCGATGACTCCCAGCTGGACGAGGGCGCTGTTGAGGAGACCGGAGTCGGGATCGAAGACACGGCGCCAGAGGACGCCGCTGACCACCGACGGCAGCGCCCAGGGCAGAATCAGGACCGCCATCACGAGGCCGCGGCCACGGAAGTTGCGGTGCAGGAGTGCCGCGATCGCGAGGCCGGCCGGGATCTCGATCGCCAGCGCCAGCAGGACATACCAGACGGTCTGCACCGCTGAGGATCCGACCGACGGCTGCTTGAGCGCGTTCGTGTAGTTCTCGAGCCCGACGAAGTCGGCCGGGGCGTTGATCGTGGGGACGTTCTCGTGCAGGCTGGTGTTGATCCCGACGATCAGCGGATAGATGATCAAGACGGCCGTGAAGGCAATCGCGGGGAGGACCAGCAGCCGCCCGAGGTTGGCTCCCTCCCGGGCCGAGCCCGTGAGGTCGAAGCCGAGCAGGCGGCGGGCCGAGCCCCAGGTTCCGGATGTGCTTCCGGTCGTCACCTGAGGTGGCCCGCCGCTCAGCTCGACCGCTCAGCTCGAGGACTCGACGAGGTCCGTTGCCCGTTCGGCGAGCTGATCCAGTGCCTCCTGGACGGTCATGTCGCCCTTGTACGCCGCGTTCAGCAGGCCTTGGGCCTCGGAGCTGAACTGCGAGTACCACTTCGGAGCGCCCTGCGGGAACAGCGGGGCGATCTGGTCGAACTCCTGGCTGATCACGTCGCCGCCCTCGATCTTGTTCTTCGAGGCGAGCGAATCCAAGGCGGTCTTGCCACAGGGCAGGAAGCCGCCCTCGGTGTACATGAGCTCCTGGTTCTCCGGCTTCAGGACGAAGTCGATGAACGCGGCGGCCGCGTCCTTGCTCTCCGCTGTGACCGGGATCCCGAATCCCTCCTGCAGGCCGAAGGACGCACCGGGACCGTCCTCACCGGGTACCAGCGCCGCCTCGGCGTCACCAGCAATCGCGGAGGTGTCCGGGTCGTTGGCCTCGGTCAGGTTGCCAGGACCAGCCGAGATGGCGCTTGCCGCGGCGCCGCCGGTAAACCGCTCGAGCGCGGGACCGTCGTCGAGGCTGACCGAGCCCGGCGAGACCCAGCCTTTGTTGATCGCGTCGACCTGCCACTGCAACGCCTTGTAGCCGCCCGAGTCGGGATCGTTGAAGACCGGGTTCCAGTCCTCGTCGAACAGCTCACCGCCCATCGCCAGCGTCAGCAGGTACCAGGGGGTCACGCTCCCCTCGGTCGCGGCCATCGGCATCGTCAGCGGGTAGTCGGCGGCGCCGGAGGACTTGATCTTGTCGTAGGCGTCGCCGAGCTCGTCGAACGTCTGCGGGAACTCGGAGATTCCGGCCTTCTCGAACATCGCCTTGTTGTAGAGCGAGATCTTGAAGTCGTTCGCGTAGCAGGCGGCGTACAGGTTGTCGTCAGCGGTGAACGAGTCCTTCGTGCCGCCCAAGTCGTCCAGTACCGCCGGATCGAGGGCGTCCTGTAGCGGCTCGTACCAGCCGTTGCCGCCGAACTGACCCGTCCAGGACCAGTCGAACTCGGTGACGTCGGCAATGTAGGTGCCCGCCTGGTTGGCGGTGACCAGCTTCGAGGCCACCGAGTCCCATCCGGCCGTCTCATAGTCGACATCGACGCCGGTCTCGTCGGTGAAGTCCTTGAGGATGCTCTCCGGCATCTTGTAGGGCATCAGCACCTTTATCGATTGACCCTCGAGATCCGACGCCGATGCGTCACCGAAGGTGCTGTCCGTCGAATCACCTCCGCCGCCGCAGGCCGCCAGGCCCATCGTCGCGGCGGCTGTCGCGATGGCCGCCAGTACGTTCCTCGACCTCATCGTCCATCTCCTCCTGATGACGTTGCATTGACCCTCATCCGAGTACCACCGATCTGGTCAGGTGCTCGGGGAAGTTGGGATCGCGGCCGCGAGAGGCGGCCAACTCGACCGCGGCGCGCTGGATCGAGACAAGCTCGACCAGGGGATCGGGTCCGGCGGGGGCGATCGTCGCGCCGGTCGCCTCGGCGGCGCTGAGGACCGCTCCGTCCACCGGGCCAAGGGGCCAGACGAGCGTGGTCGGGCCGGCGGCGGTGATCGGGCCGTGCCGGTACTCCATCGCCGGGAACGCCTCCGTCCACACCCCGGCGCTCTCCTCGAGCTTGAGGGCGGCCTCGCGTGCAAGCCCGACGGTATCGCCGACACCGAGGAAGACGAAGTGGTCGAAGCCGGTGACGCCTTCAGGAGCCCCGTTGCCGCGCTCGACGTCGATCGCGGCGGCGTCGATGTCGTCGGCGAAACCGAGCCAGGTCCGGCAGAAGGCGAGCGCCGCCGTGGCGAAACGCGTCTGCACGACCGCCTCCTCGTCGGCGAAGCCGAGCGCGACCGTCTCGCCGGCGACCCTGGCCACCGGGGCGTCGGCAACCGCCGTCAAGGCCAGGCTGGGAACGCCGGTCTCCTCGAGCGCTCTGATCACCTCCGTCGTGGTTCCAGAGCGGGTGATCGCGATGACGCGGGAGTAGTCGCGGCTGGAGGGGAACTCGGACGCGGTGAAAGCGTCGGTCTCCCCCAGGCCGCGCGACTCGCGGAGGGTGGCGATCGACTGGCCGATGTAGTGCGAGGTGCCGCAGCCGATCATCGCGACCCGCTCACCAGCGGCGGGAAGGTCGGCGGCGCACTCGCGCGCGGCTTCCACGGCCAGTCGCCACACGACCGGCTGGCTGGCGATCTCCTCCTGGATCGAGACCATGCGCGGGCATCATAACCATGAATCGAGCGTTTGCCGCGCGAAACGCTCAAAAGCGAGCATCAAAGCGGCAGATCGTGTCGCACGAGCGCGAATCCCTAGACGAGCTTGATGTCGGTTCCGAGCGCCCCCAGCGCCGCGATCACCTCGCGATCGGCCTCGGTGTCGCTGATCAGACCGTCCACCTCGTCGACGTCGCAGATGCGCGCGAACGCGACCCGCCCGAGCTTCGACGAGTCGGCGACGGCGACCGAGCGCGCGGCGCGCTGAATCAGGACACGGTTGGTGTAGGCCTCGACCTCGTGGTGGGTGGTCAGGCCCTGCTCCGGCGCAATCCCGTCGACGCCGACGAAGACGACGTCGAGGTTGAGGCCGCCGAGTGCCGACTCGGCGATCGGGCCGACCAGCTCGTAGGAGGCGCTGCGCGCGACGCCACCGGGAACGACGAGCTTCAGGTTCGAGCGGATCGCCAGCTCCGAGGCGATGTTGAGTGCGTTGGTGACGATTGTCAGATCCGGCACCTCCGAGAGCGCCCGGGCGACCTCGGTTGTCGTCGTGCCGCCGGTAAGGCCGACGGTGGAGCCCTCCTCGATCAGCGCGGCTGCCGCGAGGGCGATCCTGCGCTTCTCGCCCTGGTGGCGAGCGACCTTGTAGCGCAACGGCAACTCGTAGAGGAGCCCGCGGGCGACGGCGCCGCCGTGAACCCTGGAGACGAGCCGCTGCTCCTCGAGCAGCTCCAGATCGCGGCGGATCGTCGCGACCGAGACGCCGAAGCGGTCGCTGAGCTCAGCGACACGGACGCTTCCTCCCGAGGAGAGCTCGTCGAGGATGCTCGAGAGGCGATCAGCCTGAGACATCGCCGCGCAGCGTAACGATCGATCGTGGCCGCAAACGGGCCGAGGCGAGCATGAACGGTAACTTCCGACCCGTGCCCCCCCGGCTGCTCGTGCTCGGCGACTGCAACCCCGACCTGGTCATGCGCGGCGACGTCGAGCCGCGGTTCGGGCAGGCGGAGAAGCTCGTCGATGCGGCCGAGCTGACGGTCGGCGGATCCGCCTCGATCACCGCGTGCGGCGCCGCGCGGCTCGGGGTCGAGACGGCGCTGATCGCCGCGGTCGGCGATGACGCGCTCGGCCGGATCCAGCTCGAGGCGGTCGCCGCGGCAGGCGTCGACGTCAGCAACGTCGTGGTCAGAGCGGGCCAGCCGACCGGCGTCTCGGTGGTGCTCAGCACAGGCGACGCGACGCGCGACCGGGCGATCCTCACCTCCCTGGGAGCGATCGGGTCCTTGCGGGCGGCGGATCTCGCCGCCGCTCCCGCCCTCGCGGCGGTGCTCGGCGCGAGCGACCCCGATCCCGCCGACAGCTCGGTCGAGCACCTCCACGTCGGCGCCCTGTTCCTGCTCGACGAGCTCCGGCCGGATCTGCCCGGCATCCTCGCCGCCGCGCGCCGCGCCGGGATCACGGTCTCGCTCGACACCAACTGGGACCCCGCCGGCGACTGGCGCGGCGCGATCGAGCCGCTGCTGCCGCACGTCGACCTCCTCTTACCCAACCTCGAGGAGGCGAGGCTGCTGAGCGGGAAGGAGGACCCCGAGGCCGCGTGCCGGACGCTGGGGAGCCACGTCCAAACGGTCGTCGTCAAGCTCGGCGCCGAGGGGGCGATCGCCGTCCGCCGAGATCAGCTCGAAAGGCTTGCCGCGCCATCGGTGCCGGTCGTCGACACGACAGGCGCGGGCGACAGCTTCAACGCCGGGTTCATCGCCGCGACGCTGGATGGCCAGCCGTTGCGAGAGGCCCTGGCCCTCGCCGTGGTGTGCGGATCGCTGGCGGTCGGAGCGAGCGGCGGCACGGCCGGGCAGCCTGACCTCGCGGCGGCGCGCGCCGCCGCATCGCTGCCGTGATCTGCGCCGCCGCCAACCCGGCCGAGGACACCACGCTCGTGGTCGATCGGCTCTCCCCGGGTGCGATCCACCGTCCCAGCGAGCTAGTCCGGCTGCCCGGTGGCAAGGCGGTCAACGTGGCCCGTGCCGCCGCCGTCCTGGGAGCCACGGCGCGCGTCGTCGCGCTGCTTCCCGTGGAGGGCGGGGAGGCCTTCAGGTCCGGGTTGGAGAGGGAGGGCATCGCCGTCTCCAGCACCGCCGCGGCCGGATCACTGCGCCGCTGCACATCGATCTACGACGCCGCCGCCGGGAACCTCACCGAACTCTACGAACCCGGCGGCGATCCGGGCGGCGATGCGTGGGACCGCTTCGCAGCGCTGGTCACGAACGGCGCGTGGCCGTCGCGGGAGCCGATCGTCATCGCAGGTTCGCTGCCACCGGGGGTGCCTCCGACGACGTTCGCCGAGCTCGTCGCCGAATTGATCGCGGGCGGCGCAGAGGTCGTGATCGACACGAGCGGCCCGGCGCTGGCGGCGCTGCGCGGTCAGGCGCCGGCGCTGGTCAAGGTCAACGAGCACGAGGCGGCCGAGCTGCTGGGTGCCGACGCCTCGGTGAGCGGGGTCGCCCTCAGCGACGGCGTCAGCGCGGCCTTCGGCGACGCCACCGCGATCGTCACGCGCGGCGAGCGCGGTGCCGTCCTCTCAGCCCCCGGCGAAGCCTTCGAGGTGAGCCTGAACGCACCCGGGAGCTTCCCGGTCGGCAGCGGCGACGCCTTCCTGGCCGGACTGCTGTCCGCACGCGAACGCGGCAGAGGTCTCGACGAGCAACTGCGAATCGCGGTCGCCGCCGGCGCCGCCAACGCGGCGATGCTCGGCGCAGGGAGGCTGGATCCCGAGGCCGTGGCGAACCTCTCCAGCCGCGCTGTGGTCGCCGCGGTCGGCGCCCCCGGCCAGTAGCTCCCCGATCTGCCCTGCCGCGGCAAGCGCTCAAACCGTCGATGCGTAGCCCGCACCCTCGCCGAACGTCGATTTCCACCCCCTATAGCCCCGCGCGGTGAACGTTCAGCGCAGCGGGAGCGTTCGCCCAACGACGCTCGGCGTGTAAACCACGTCACACGTGGTCCATGTGTCCCATGCGGGGACGACGGGCGCCGCACCGAATCGCAATCGCACGCCTGTGGGACCTGCGATTGCGAGTTGAGCGCGGCTGCGGGCCGCCTGACTCTCCGCCCCGATCGTCGCTTGTGATTGAATCGGCGCCGAAAGCGTCACACTCGCGCATCTCGCGCCAGCGACCGATCTCAGCCCGCCCTTGAGCAGCCCGCGACACCCCCTTGATCCGCTCAGCACCGACGAGGTTCTGCGCGCCCGTGAGCTGATCGTCGCCGACGAGCGCTTCCAGCGCTTCGAGGGCGGCTGCCGCTACATCACCGTCGATCTGCGAATTCCCGCCAAGGACGTGTTGCGGGCCCGGATCGAGGCGATCGAGACGGGCGGCGAGCTCCCGTCGATCGGCCGCGAGGCCGACGTCTGCCTGCTGGACCGGGTCGACGGCTCCACCCACGAGATCGTTGTCGAC
Organism: Thermoleophilales bacterium; assembly: GCA_020636895.1. Classification (GTDB taxonomy): domain Bacteria; phylum Actinomycetota; class Thermoleophilia; order Solirubrobacterales; family 70-9; genus RHKX01. The sequence goes on from JACJWZ010000002.1 coordinate 528,525, forward strand.
CTCGACGGGGGCGCCATTTCAACGTGGAGGCGGATCGAGGGCGTGCAGCCGCTCGCGACCGTCGAGGAGCTGTCGGAGGCCGAGGACCTCGTCCAGAACGATCCCGACTTCCAGGCGGCCCTCGCCAAGCGTGGGATCACGGACTTCGAGGGCATCCAGATCGACGCCTGGCCCGCCGGCAACTTCGGCGACCCGACGGAGACGGGACGGCTCGCTCGCTGCGTCGCCTTCGTCAAGCCGAAGCCGCTCGACAGCGAGTGGGCCCATCCCGTTGACGGGTTGATCGCGTTAGTCGACCTCACCCACCTGGAGATGCTGCGAATCGATGACCACGGTGTGGTGCCGGTCCCCGAGGAGTCCGGGAACTTCGACGTCGAGGCGGCCGAGCACTGGATGGGCGGCCTGCGCACGGATATCAAGCCGATCGAGATCAAGCAGCCCGAGGGCCCGAGCTTCGAGGTCGACGGCAACGTCGTCCGCTGGCAGAACTGGGAGCTGCACGTCGGCTTCACGCCGCGCGAGGGACTGGTGCTCAGCGAGGTCGCCTACCGCGATGGCGGCGAGCGCCGCTCGATCCTCCACCGCGCATCGATCTCGGAGATGGTCGTCCCCTACGGCGATCCGAACCCGACCCACTACTTCAAGAACGCCTTCGACGCCGGCGAGAACGGGCTCGGCATCGCCGCCTCCTCGCTGACGCTCGGCTGCGACTGCCTCGGCGAGATCCACTACTTCGACGCGACCGTGAACAACGGTGCCGGCGACCCGGTCGAGATCCCGAACGCGATCTGCATGCACGAGGAGGACTTCGGGGTGCTCTGGCGCCACATCGAGTGGCGCACGGGCGAAGGTGAGATCAGGCGTTCGCGCCGCCTGGTCATCTCCTTCTTCGCCGCCGTCGGCAACTACGACTACGGGTTCTTCTGGTACCTGCAGCAAGACGGCACGATCGAGTTCGAAGCCAAGCTCACCGGCGTCCTGTCGACCGGCGGAATCGCGCCCGGTGAGGAGCCCGGCCACGGCGTAGTCGTCGCCCCGGGCCTCAACGCGATGGTCCACCAGCACTACTTCAACGCCCGCCTCGACTTCGACATCGACGGCGTCGACAACTCGGTCGTCGAGGTCGAGTCCCAGTCGATGCCGCCCGGCCCCGCCAACCCCTGGAACAACGCAATCGAGTTCACCCGCCGGACGCTGGAGACCGAGCTCGAGGGCAGGCGCCGCCTCAACACCTCCTCGGCCCGCTGGTGGGAGGTCGTAAACCCAAATCGGACCGGGCGGCTCGGACACCCGGTGGGCTTCCGGCTCGTCGCCGGTGAGAACGCCGTCCCCTACGCCCACCCCGACGCGGCGATCATGAAGCGGGCCGCGTTCATCACCGAGCATCTCTGGGTGACCCCGTATGAGCCCGAGGAGCGCTACGCGGCCGGCGAGTACCCGAGCCAGCACCCCGGCGGCGGTGGCCTCCCCGAATGGACCGACCAAGACCGCAACATCGACGATACGGACGTGGTCCTCTGGTACACGTTCGGCCACCACCACATCCCGCGCACTGAGGACTGGCCGATCATGCCGGTCGCGCGCATCGGCTTCATGCTCAAGCCGACCAACTTCTTCGCCCGCAACCCCTCGCTCGACGTACCCCCGTCGGTGCCTCACGACCCGTCCTGTCACAGCAACAAGCCGGGCTGCGATCACTGCTGAGCCGGCACCGAAGGAGACGCCGATGACCTCACTCGAAGGACGCACCGCCCTCGTCACCGGCGCCAGCCGCGGGCTCGGCGCGGCCATCGCCCGCGACCTCGATGCGCTCGGGGTCAACCTCGCGCTCGCTTCGCGCAGCGGAGACGACCTCGGGATCGAGGGGGCGCTCGCGCAGCCCTGCGACGTCCGCGACGCCGCCGCCCTCGAGGCGATCACCGCCGCCGCGGTCGAACGCTTCGGCGGCCTCGACATCGTCGTCGCCAACGCCGGCGTCGGCGGCTACGGCGACTTCATCGAGGGCGACCCGGCCTTCGACGAGGAGATCATCGACGTCAACGTCAAGGGCCTGTTGAACACGGTCCGGGCGACGCTCCCGGCGCTGCGCGAGAGCGATTCCGCCGACCTACTCAACGTCTCCTCGATCGCCGGCCAGCGCGCCCCCGAGGGCGAGGCCGTCTACGCCGCCGCCAAGCACGCCCAGGTCGGCTTCATGCGCTCCCTCGACCACGAGCTCTGGCAGCTCGGGGTGCGCTGCTCGATCGTCTGTCCGGGCGGCATCGCGACCGACTTCGCGATGGGGACAGGACGCACCCCCGACGATCCGGACCTCGAGAACTTCATGTCCGCGGAGGAGGTCGCCGAAGCGGTCGTCTACGCGCTGCAGCGGCCACGGACCCAGCGGGTGCTGGAGATGAACGTGCTGCCCATGGCCGAAGACTCGATGGGCTGAGGAGAGGCTCGATGAGCGTCAAGGTCACGATGATCGGCGGCGGCTCCAGCAGCTTCGTGCCGCCCTTGCTGCGCCGCTTCATCCGCTCCGAGGAGCTCCGTGACGCGCACGTCGAGCTGATGGACGTCGATGAGGCGCGGCTCGACACGATGGTCAAGCTCGCCGGCAAGCTGATCGAGGCCGAGGGTAGCCCGCTGCAGGTGACGGGCACGCTCGATCAGCGCGAGGCGCTGCGCGACACCGACTTCGTGATCGCGGCTATCTCGGTCGGAGGCATGGACGCCTGGGCCGAGGACATCGAGATCCCAGCCCGCTACGGGATCTTCATGAACGTCTGTGACTCGGTCGGCCCCGGCGGCATCTTCCGCACCCTGCGCAACGCCCCAGTCCTCGAGAGCGTCGCCCGCGACGTCGCCGAGCTCGCCCCCGGCGCGCGGATCTTCAACTACACGAACCCGGCTCCGGTCGAGGCGCTCGCGATGCTCACGGTGCCCGGTGCCGAGGTGATCTCGCTCTGCTCCTGCACCCAGCATCCGGCGAGCGTCGAGTGGCTGGCGCGGCAGGCCGGAGTCGATCCCGAACTCGTCGAGATGCCACCGCTCGTCGGCGGCATCAACCATTGCGCTGGCGTCACCGAGCTGCGCTTGCGCGACGGCCGCGACGGTCTCGCTCTGGCCCGCGAGAACGCGACGGAGCCGGTCGTTCGCTTCGCGCTCGAGACCTACAGGGTGCTGCCCTACTGCTGGCCGCACTGGACCGAGTTCTACCCGCAGATGCAGCGCCTGGAGGAGCCCTACGAGGGCCGCGCCCAAGGGATGCCGATGCGCTACGGCATCACCATCCACGACATGGACAAGGAGAGGGCCCGGGTCAGCGAGGTCGCCGACCTCGTCGCCGAGTGGACAGCTCCCGGGGCCGGCCCCGTCACCCTCGACGACCTTCCCCCCGGTGCCGAGGAGGAGGGGATCGAGGTGATCGAGATCATGGAAGCGATCCTCGCCAACCGCAGCGAAGTACACGTCGTCAACGCCCGCAACGACGGGGCGATCAGCAACCTGCCCGACGACGCCGTGGTCGAGGTGCTGGCCGAGGTCAACGGCCATGGCGTCTCCCCGCTTCGCCACGGCCCGCTGCAGGAGACTTACGCTGCACACCTCCGCCGCTACGTCGACGTCCAGAAGCAGATGGTCCGTGCAGCGCTGAGCGGCTCGCGGGATGAGCTGGTCGGGGCCTTCACCCTCGACCCGATGACGCAGGCGTACTGCGACCTCCACCAAGCGGTCGCGATGATGGACGAGATGCTGGCGGCCAACGCCCACCTGCTCCCCCGCTTCACCGCCGTCTGATCGGAGGCGGCGGTTGCCTCGCCACCTCGAGCAGACGCGCCGCCGGATCTGGCAGACGGCGAGCCGTCTGCGCTCGCTCGCCCACTCCGAGACGCTCGCCCCCGCCGAGCTGCTGGTCAGCGGGCCCACCGGGCGCGTGGGCTGGGAGGCGGCCGAGGATGCCGAGCTCCGGCCGGTCGCGCTCGGCGAGGAGTTCGGCCCGCAGTGGGCCACCTTCTGGTTCCGGATCGGCGCCGAGGTGCCCGAGCACTGGAGCGGCGGCATCGAGCTGATCTGGGACAGCGGCTGCGAGGCGACGCTGTGGCGCGAAGGTCAGGTCGTGCAGGGGCTCTACTCGGGCTGGCGGGCGCTGCGGACGACCGCCGTCGTCCTCGATGAGGCCCGCGGCGGCGAGGAGCTCGAGCTGTGGGTCGAGATGGCATGCAACTCGTGGGCGGGTGACGACCCTGATCCTGAGCCCGGGGTCGACCCGGCGCTCGCCGCCCGCTTCCGCCTCGGCCGCAACTGGACCGAGCCGCTCACCGCGGCGGCGCCTCGCTACATCCCCGAGCCCGCTCGCCTCACCGCCTGCGCCATCGGACTCGCCGACCCGCTCGCCCGTCGCCTCGCCGCCGACTTCGGGGAGTTGCGTCTGCTCGAGGAGGAACGCGAGGCCGGGCTCGATCGCGACTGGGCGGATGAGTTGGTCGGCGGGCTCGATCGCTTCTGCGACGCATGGGACGCCGCCGACCGCTCCACCTGGGAGCCCGCGGGCGCGATCCTCACGGAGCTGCTCGAACGCCGTGGACCGTCCCCGCGCCATCGCGTCCACGCGGTCGGCCACGCCCACATCGACACCGCGTGGGTCTGGCCGGTCGCCGAGACGCGCCGCAAGATCGTCCGCTCGACAGCCAACCAGCTCGAACTCATGGACCGTTACCCGGAACACCGCTTCGCCGCCTCCTCCGCCCAGCACTACGCGTGGCTCGAGGAGGACGACCCCGTGCTCTTCGGGCGCATGCGCGAGCGCATCGCCGAGGGCCGCTGGGAGGTGGTCGGCGGCTCTTGGGTCGAGCCGGACTGCAACCTTCCCAGCGGCGAGGCGCTGATCCGCCAGCTCTCCATCGGGCTGCGCTTCTTCGAGGAGCGGCTGGGGATGCGCCCCGCCATCTACTGGAGCCCCGACACCTTCGGCCACAACGGGCAGATGCCGCAGATCCTCACCTCCTGTGGAATGAGCGGCTTCGTCACACAGAAGCTCGCCTGGAACCAGTTCACCCATCCGCCGCACAACACGTTCCGCTGGCGCGGCATCGACGGCAGCGAGGTGCTCGCCCACCTGCCACCGGTAGGCACCTACAACGCCGAGCTCACCCCGGCCGAGTTGCGCGCGTCGGTCGAGGAGTTCCGCGACGGCGACCGCTCACCGCGCAGCCTGCTGCTCTTCGGCCACGGCGACGGCGGTGGTGGCCCGACGAGCGAGATCCTCGACCGCGCCGTCCGCTCCGCAGACCAGCGAGGCCTGCCGTTGGTGGAACTCTCATCGGCCGCCACGTTCTTCTCCGAGGTCGAGTCCGAAGCCGAGTCCGGTGAGCTTGGCGTCGTCTGTGGCCAGCTCTACTTCGAGTACCACCGCGGCACCTACACGAGCCAGGCCCGGACCAAGCGCGGGAACCTCGCCGCAGAGCGCGCGCTCCACGACGCCGAAGCCGCGGCGACGATGGCCTGGCTCACAGCCGGCGCCGCCTACCCGGACGAGGAGCTCAGCGAGATCTGGCCGACGCTCCTCCGCAACCAGTTCCACGACATCCTCCCGGGCACCTCGCTCAGCGAGGTCCACGAGCAGACCGAGGCCGAGTTGGCCGACGTGATCGCAGCAGCCGAGGCGCTCCGCGACGACGCCGTCGATGCACTCGCCGGAAGCACCGCATCGGCCGCCGGGGGCGAGCCGTCGGTCCCCCTTAACCTGCTCGGCCACGGGCGCCGCGAGGTGCTCGACGGACCCAAAGGTCCAGTCCTTGCGGAGGCGCCGCCGTTCGGATTCGGGCGTGTTGCGGATCCCGCGGAGGCCGACGTCGACCAAGTGCACTTCGCGGCCGACGGCGACGAGCTCCTGCTCAGCAACGGCCTCATCGAGGCGCGGCTCGTCGCAGGTGGTGACCTCATCTCACTGCGCCAGTCCGCCCAGGGGCCGGGCCGGGAGCTTCTTGCCTCGCCCGCGGGCCTCGAGCTCCTGGACGATCGCCCCACCGCCTTCGACGCCTGGGAGCTCGAGCCCTACGCGGAGCGCAGTGCCGAACCAGTCGTCCCCGCTCCCCACTGGGAGATGCAGGACGGCGGACCGCTGCGCAAGGAGCTCCTCTTCCACCGCGAGATCAGCGCCTCGAGCCCGCTCCTTCAGCGCGTCCGCCTCGACGCCGGGTCGCGCCGGCTCGAGATCCACTGCGAGGTCGACTGGCGCGAGCGCAACCGGCTTCTCCGATTCGTCCTCCCTCTCGTCGTCCGGTCCGATCGTGCCACCTATGGCGCCCAGTTCGGTGTCCACGAGCTCACGACCCACCGCAACACCGACGCCGACCTGGCCCACTTCGAGGCCCCGGCGCTCGGGTTCACCGACCTCTCCGAGCCCGGTCTCGGCGCCGCTCTCCTGAGCAGCACGAGCTACGGCTACTCAGCCCACGACGGCACTCTCACCCTGAGCCTGCTGCGCGCCCCGACCGATCCCGATCCCGAGGCTGACCAGGGGAATCACGAGCTCGCCTTGGCGATCCGCCCTCACGACGGCGACTGGCGCGGCACAGGGATCGCTCGCGAGGCGCTCACCTTCGCGAACCCGATGCGCCTGGTCGCCGGCGCCGGAGCGAGCGAACCGCTGGTGACGGTCGACTCGTCCAACCTCGTCATCGACACGATCAAGCGCAGTGAGGATGGCGAGGACCTGGTCGTCCGGCTGCACGAAGCGCATGGGTCCCGGGGATCCGCACGACTCCGTACCTCCACCCCGTTCGTTGAGGCGCTGCGCACGAACGCGCTCGAGGAGGGCGGCGAGCCACTGCCGATCGGGGGCGGCGACTCGGTCGAGATCTCCTTTCGCCCGTTCGAGATCCTCACGCTGCGCCTGCGGGCCTGAGGCGTCGGGCGCAACGTTCACCGGCCCGTTTCATCGCCAATCGGCGCTCTATGCGGTCCCCTGCTGGGGGTGATTCGGCCAGGCAAGCGGCCAACGGGGCACGTCGGCCGGGCAAGCGGCCAACGGGGCACGTCGGGCCAGAGGCGCCGCCCGCGCCGTGTGCTCAGCCGCGCTTGAGCTTCGCGGTGAGCTGCTTGGAGTAGACCTGGCCGGCGTCGTTGGTGAGCGAGGCGTTGATCTGCGCCTCGACCTTGCGGCCCTTCTTCAGCGCCTTCTTGATGCGGCGGTTGCCGTCCTTGTTCTTGGCCTTGAGGACGAGCGTCACGCGCTGGCCGGAGGTGATCGTCTCGGCCTGCATCTGCACCGCGTTGCCCTTGTTGACGAAGATCTTGCCGCCCGCATGGGCGCGGACCTGCTCGCCGGCCCCGGCGACCACCTCGAGCTTGACCTTCCCGCCCTTCTGGACCTGCGGGCTGGCCATCTCCAGGAACGGATCGATCACGGCCAACGAGGCGACCTGCCCGGTGGGCGCAGAGCGCTCCGGCCCGCCCTCCGTGTAGCCGTTCTCGGCGCTTACGTCGACGCGGATCGTGCTGCCGACGTCGGCGTCGGTGAGCGCGTAGGTGGCCGCGTCAGTCCCCACCGGCGTGCAGTTGGAACCGCCGGCGTCGCAGCGAAGCCACTGGTAGTGGAAGGAGGTCGGATTCCCGCTCCAGGTGCCCTGGGAGGCGGTGAGCGTCTGGCCGATCCGGGCCTGACCGGAGATCGCCGGCGCTGCCGTGCTGGCGATGGCCTGCACCTCGACCGCGCCCATGTCGGACTGGTTGCCCGGCCCGGCTGCGACCTTGGTCAGGTCGGCCGGACGAGTCAGCCCGCGCTGGTCGTCGGTCAGCGAGGTGTTCGCCGCGTCGAGCACGGGGCTCGACGGTCCGGGCAGCAGCGTCTCGGTCGGCCCCCCGTTGTCGGCGAGCGCCCCGAGCGCGGGGTCGACGCCGGTCTTCATCGATCCCGGCGTCGTCACGTTGATCGTCGCCGTGCCGGGGTTCTCGATCAGGTCGAACTCCGCGTCGATCGTGGTCGCCACGGTGGCCACGTCGGCGGCCGCATTGTCGGCGGCGATCGAGTTCTTCAGCGTCACGTTGTTCATCTTGGCGGTGAGCCCTGCACCTTGGTTGGAGGCGATCGTGACGCCGTCGAGCACCATCCCGACGTTCCGATAGTTGGTGAAGCCGCCCGTCGAACCGGCCGTCTGGTTCCCCGCGATGGTCGTGTTCTCGATCGTCGTGGGCCCGTCCGGGCCGTATAGGTAGATGCCGCCGCCGTTTCCCGCGGAGTTGTCGGAAACCGTCGAGTTGTCGATCTCGAACGCGCCATTAGCGTCGGTGTCGTAGAGGTAGATGCCGCCGCCGAGGTCACCGGCGGAGTTGCCGCTGATGGTCGTGTCCTCGATCAGGGTGTCGCCATCGGGGTCGTAGAGGTAGATGCCCCCACCGTCGTCGGCCGCGGTGTTGTTCTCGATCACGGAGTCCGAGATGCGGATCTTCTGGCCGCCGACTGTCGTGTCCTCGTTGTAGATGCCACCGCCGTCGCTGCTCGCGGTGTTGCCGCTGATCTCGGTGCCCTCGATCGTCAGCGAGGAGTTGAAACCGTCGCTCCAGACGGCGCCGCCGTCGGTGGATGCGGCGTTGCCGCTCAGCACCGAATCGCGGATCGTCAGATGCTGGTCGAGGTTCACGACGGCACCGCCGAACGTGGCGTTTCCGCCGGTCAGCGTCAGCCCGGAGATCAGAAGTGGCACTCCCGCCGGACTCGAGTAGGTGTAGACGACCCGGCTCGCGTTGTTGCCGCTGATCGTCAACTGGTCGGCGCCCGGGCCCTGGATCTCGAGGCCGCCTCCATTGTGCACGTAGAGCTGGCCCGAGGTGAGCGTGATCGTGCCGGTGACGCTGGGGGCGAAGGTGATGACGTCGTCGGTGCCGGCGGCGTTCGCCTGGCCGACGGCGTCGCGCAGGCTCCCGGCGCCGGAATCGGCGGTGTTGGTGACCTCGAAGGTGGCCGCGGCGGCGCCGTCGGCGAATAGCACCGTCGAGCCAAGCGCGACGACCGCGCCAGCGGCGGCTCGGGCCGGGCGGGATGAGGCGAGATCCCGCTCGCGTGATCGCCGATGACGCCGCTGAATCGACCGTTCGCTCACCTGTACTCCATCCTTTCGGCGTGGCCCCGAGCCTGAGCGCGGCAAGCTATCAAGCTGGGCGGTCTCTCGACCCCGGTACGAGTCAGCCCGAGAGCGCCTCGTCGGGGACGACGTAGGCGAGGCGCGCCGCATGGCTGTCGGGCTCGGCGATCTCGGGGAAGCGGACGCCCTCGAGGAGCTCCACGTCGTAGATCTCCTCGACCCCGTCGGCGAAGCTGAGGAAACCGAGCACGGTGCCGGAATCGGTGTCGACCGCGTAGACCCCGCATTGCCGCTCGACCGCCTTCGCGGTGATCGGCAGGCCCCCGAAGGCGCGGCCCTCGCGCACCATCGAGAGCCCGACGAACGCGATCGGCCCGACGAAGGCGAGGCCGCGCGTGAAGCCGGGAAGCTCGGCGACCGTCTCGACCTCGCCGCTCTCGGGATCGACGGTGGCGAGCCCGCCCTTCCCGGACTCGAGCACCCAGAGACGGTCGCCATGCCAGCGCGGGGAGTGCGGCATCGAGAGGCCCGCCGCGATCGTCTCGCCGCTCTCGACGTCGACGACGACGCCGCCGTCGGCCTTCCCGGCCCGCCACCCGCCCGGCTCGTCGCTGACCCCGAGCGCGGTCACGTAGGCGGGCTGCCCGTCGCGGACCGCGAGGCCGTTGAGGTGACAGCGGTCGTCGGCGGCGAGCTCGGTCACGAACGGCGGGCGCCAGCGCGGCACGAAGCTGTGCTCCTCGTCGAGCGTCGCCAGACAGGAGAAGCGGGAGGCCACGAGCCAGAGCTCGTCGTCGCCCCAGGCGAGGTCGTGGACGGCGATGTCGCCTGTCGTGCGGGAGCGCTGCGGCACGAAGCACGCGTCGTGCGCGAGCGGCGCCCGCTCGAGCCGCGCTGCCACCTCGGGGAGATCGCGGTACTCGACGACTGCCGAACCGCAGCCGACCGCGAGCCGGCCGTCGCGGTGGGCGATGCCCATCGGTCGCTGCAGGGAGCGGAAATGTGTGTTGACGGAACCTCCCGCCCGCCTCACCGCCACGATGCTGTTGGCCTGGTAGGTGCTGATCAGCAGCGAGGAGGAGAGGCCCGCGAGGAGCTCGCCGAAGCTCGTGGTGGCACGCGCGGACATCGGCCCGGCCCTCCGCGTGGCGGAGCGGGCCCGCGCCCGCTCCGGCTCCGCTACCCAGTCGCCGGCCTCCTCGGCGAGCGGCTGCAATCGCTCGAGCTCGTCGGCCAGCTCGGCCTCGCGGGCGCTCGCCTTGTCTGCGTCCGGAGCCGTCAGCGTCGTCGCCGAGGGGGGGAGCGGCCCGATCCGCTCTGCGTCCCAGCCGAAGCCGGCGAAGTCGGCGATGCGGGCGAGCTCGCGGTCGGGGTCGGCCACGAGCTCGTCGTAGCCGACGGCGCACCAGCGCTCGGGCCCGAGCCGCTCGAGGTCACCGAGCAAGGTTCGGGTGGCGCTCTCCCACTGCGCGGCCACGATCTCGGCGAGCGGCCTGCCGGCCAGCTCCCGCCATCCCGGAGTCAGCAGCAGGGACCAGGCCGGCCCTTCCCAGCCCGGCAGCTGCGGGTAGGTGACGAAGCGCCCCGACTCCCACGCCTCGAGCATGCTCGCCAGCGCCTGCTGCGGCTCCCGGTAGAGGTAGACGAAGGTCGCGTCCCCGAACGCGGCGTCGAGGAACGGCACCCGCAGGCAGTTCTTCGGGGTCTTCTCGAGGAGGCGCAGGCCGGTGGCGTCCGGGTCGGGCGCGCGGCCGTCGCGGTCGCGCAGGCGCGCGAGCAGGTTCTCGCGCAGCGCCGTGGTCACCGCGGGCTGCGCGTCGTGGCTCGTCAGGCGGTTCGAGTCCCAACCGTGGGCGGCGGGACCTAGCGCCGCGATCGACTCGATCGCCTCGTGGCTCTCGCCGCCGATCGTCCACAGCTCGGGCGAGCGCGAGAGCGCCTCGAAGAGCAGCGACGTGCCCGAGCGCGGCGGCGCGACGACGAAGACCGGGCGCACGAGCCGCCGCTCGGCCTCGGCGCGCCGGGCCCGCAGCTCGCGGCGGATCAGCGGAGGCGGCGGTTGCGGCGGCGGCGCTGCGGCGCGGCGCCCGGCCAACGGAGCGGCGGCGGCCCGGCCGCCCCCGGCGGCGAGACTCCGCCCTCCTCCCGCTAGCGCGAGCTCCGGGTTGAGCGCCGGCGTGATCAGCATCTGCTGCGCGATCCGGACCGCGTCCATCCCGTTCGGCAGCTTGATCGCGCCGTTCAGCGGTGCCAGCTCATCGGCGAAGGAGTCCAGCAGCTCACGGAACCTGGGCCAGCCCTCCTCGGCCTCCCCATTGCGGGCCCAGGCATTACGCCAGTCCCGCTGCAGCGTCCGCAGCGCCCGCTCGAGCGCGACGCGGGCCGCCTCCTCCCCACTCCCTGCCGCCGCCTCGGCCAGCAGCTCGCCCGCGAGCCGCTCCTGCTCCCAGGGGCTCATCACCACCGGGAGGTTGCTGCGCTCGGTCGGCACCTCAGGGTCTTCGTCCGGATTCCAGTCGACGGGCACCGGCCGGAACTCCTCGCCATCGCCATCGAACGGCCGCGACCCGGCGGCGACGAGGTCCCAGAAGGCGGCCGATCCGACCGTGTCGGCGACGAGATGGATGCGGCGCTCGCCGGTCGGGTTGAGGACGTTGTGGCGGCGCCACGCGTCGAAGATCCAGACCTCGCCGGGAGCCATGTGGAGGGAGCGCTCGTCGCAGATGAACTCGATCGCCGGGTCGGTGACGATCGGGATGTGGACGCGCACGCGGTCGGCCCAGTAGTAGTTGGTGTCGACGTGCATGGTCGCCTCGGCGTTGCCGTCGAGCCGCATCAGGCGCGAGCGCCCGATGGTGGCGCCGAGCGCCGCGAGCACCTGCCGCATGTAGGGGGTGCGCCCGAGGTGCGGGGTCGGCAGCATCTCCCCGGCGACGCCGTCGTCGGCCGGGTCACCGCCGCGCGCGATCAGCGGCAGCGCCGAGTTGCCCGGATGTCCCTGCGGGTGCGGCCGCCAGTCGTCCTCGGCGAAGCCGGCGACCTCAGCGCGCAGGCGCTCGGCATCGATCGCGAGCGGCAGGCGGATGAACTCGGTGTCCAGGCGCATGGACCATGACTCTAGGCCGGGCGGTCCGGCCAGGGGAGGGTCCCGGCGGCGAACGTGTCACCCGGAAGTGGACTTCTTCCCTGCTTCTCGGTGACAGGTCGATCGAAGGCCGTCGAACGCCCCGGCGAGCCAGCCGGGGCGGTGAGGTAAGTGGCCGTTGCTGCGTCTTGATGTAGAGCGACGTTGGGCGGCTACGGACGGTCGGCCCCGACGAGACCGCGGCCGACGCGGCGATGAAGCACCGCCAGTGCGGGCGGCACGTCGGCCGCCCCGGTCCCGGCCGCGAAGACGAAGCGGTCCGGTCGCAGGATCACCCAGTCGACACCGAAGCGCCCGAGCCAAGCTGCGATCTCGCCGCTGGGATCACGCACGTCGGTCCCGAGCGAGAGGACCGGCAGGCCCTCGGCGCCGAGCGCTGCGGCCGCGGCGGGATCGGATGCGATCGCGCACCACCCCCAGCCGATCCGATCGTCGAGAAGCCCCTCGCCGTCCGTGACGACACTCGGCTGCGGGAACTGCGAGCCCACGCTGCGCTTCGGCGGGAACGGGTGCGGCCGCTCGGCGAACGTCCCCTCGCCGTAGGCGGGGATCGGCTTGATCCTGCTCTGCAGCCACTCGGCGGCGCCGGTCACGTCCATCGCGTTCAGGTACGCGTCGCGGAGCGCTGCGACAGCGCGGCGGCGGGTCTGCACGAACTTGCCGAGCCCGAGCGCGAGCCGGATCATCGCCGCGACGTGCGGGCGGCGCTCGGCCTCGTAGCTGTCGAGCAGCGCGTCGGGAGCCCCAGCGAGCTCGGCCTCGAGCTTCCAAGCGAGATTCGCGGCGTCGCGCGCGCCGGAGCTGAAGCCCTGCCCCGCGAACGGCGGCGTGACGTGGGCGGCGTCGCCGGCGAGGAGGACGCGCCCCTCGCGCCAGCGGGTCGCCATGCGGGCGTGGAAGGTGTAGACGACGGCGCGCTCGATCTCCGCGCTCTCCCCCTGCAGCCAGGGCTCGATGCGCTCGCGCAGAGCCTCGGGCTCCAGGAACGCGGCCTCCTCCTCCCCGTGGTGGAGCATCCACTCCCAGCGGTGGCGCCCGGGCGACATCGGCAGCGACACCGTCGGCCGCTTCCAATCGCCGTAGAAGTGGGGATGCGGGACCTTCGCGAGCGGCCGGTCGACGAGCACGTCGACGACGAGCCAACGCTGGAACGTGGAGCCGCTGTATTCGATCCCGAGGAGTTGGCGCACGAGGCTGGCGCTGCCGTCGCAGCCGACCGCCCACCGCGCTCGGATGGCCTCCCCGGACCCGCCCACCGGTCTCACCGTCGCGGTGACGCCGTCGGCGTCCTGGTCGAGGTCGAGAAGCTCGTGCTGCCGGCGAACGTCGACCGCCGCCGTCTGGGCGAGCGCCGCGCCGAGGGTGCGCTCGAGCGACGGCTGGTTGATGGAGACGAGCGGAGGATGCCCTTGGATGCCGTCGACGGGACGCAGCAGCAGGATCTTGCGACCGCCGACGGTGACGAACGAGACCTCCTCCTGGATCTGAGCGTCGGCGAGCACCTCCGCGACGACGCCCGCGCTCTGGAAGATCCGCAGGACCTCGTCGTCGACGACGGCGGCTCGCGGGAGCGGGTAAGGCTCCGGCGCCCGCTCGACGACGATCACCGAGATGCCACGACGCCCGAGCAGCAGCGCGAGCAGCGCGCCCACCGGGCCAAGCCCGCAGACGAGGACGTCGCAGTCGTAGCCCTCGTCGCTCACGGCGAGATCAGCAACCTCAGGCGGCGGCGACAGTCGCGTTGGCGGGCACCGCGTCGGGATCGATGCGGTTCGTCAGCGTGCCGATGCCGTCGATCTCGAGCTCGACTGTCTGCCCCGGCTGGATCCAGCGGTCGATCTCGAGACCGCAGCAGCCGGGGATCGTCCCGGTCGAGATCACATCGCCGGGCTCCAGGCGCTCGCCGGCCGACGCGAATGCGAGCTGCTCGCCGACGTCGTGGGCCGGCCCGGCGGTGGAGCCTTCGCACCAGAGCTCGCCATCGACGTGGACCCTTCCGCTCATCCGGGTCCAGTCCGGGACCTCGTCGACGGTGACGACGTCGCTGCCGATCGAGTTCGCGAACGTCTTCGACTTGACGACGGGACCGAAGATGCTCTCGCGCGCATCCGCGGCCTGGACGTCCCGCGCGGACCAGTCGTTGAGGACGAACCAGCCGCCAACCGCCTCACGCGCCTCCTCCGGGGTGGCGTCGGCGAGCGGCTTGGCGAGGACGTAGGCGAGCTCGAGCTCGAAGTCGAGCCACTCGGTGTGGCTCGGCCACCACATCGGGTCGTCGTCGGCGAGCAGCGCCGCGTGGTTGGCGACGTAGAAGGTCGGCTTCTCGTAGAAGCGCGCGTTCGGCTTCAGCTTCGGGAACGTCTTGCCCGTGACCTTCTCGAAGCCCTCGACGATCTTCGGCACCGGTGGCGGGAAGAAGCGCTTGACGAGCATCCGGCTCGAAGCGATCACGTGGTCCTCCCAGAGCATGAAGGCGCGCATCGAGCGCGGCTGGAACGGCAGCCCCGCGGTACCCGGATCGACTGCGATCGACTCGGCGCGATCGTCGTCGATCCCGGCGAGCTGCTCCTCTGCGGCGGCGCGGGTCGCATCTCCGCCGGCCAGGAAGGCGACCATCTCGCCCGCCCGCTCGGCGCTCAGCTCGCCCTCGGCCTGGAGCGGTACCCAGTTGCCGGACCGATGCTCGGCGATCAGCCCCTCGGGGACTCGTCTCAGCTTCATGTGCTCGGGATCCTTCCTGCGTCGGGGGCGATCGGGAAGCCGGTGAGCAGGAACCGCGGGGGCGGCGTTCCCCCCCACTGGTTGATCGAGCCGAGACCACCGGGCCACTGCCGCGCGACGTAGTCGCCGTCGGGCGGCATCTGGGCGATGTCGGCGCAGATCTCGATCATCGCGCCGGCGGGATCGTGGAAGTAGGCGAAGAGGTTGTTGCCCGGGCCGTGCCTGCTCGGACCCCAGATCAGCTTCTGGCCTCGGGACCAGAGCCGGTCGCAGATCCGCCCGATCGCGTTCAGGTCGGGGGCGGTCCAGGCGTAATGGGAGAGCTCGTGTTTGGGAGCGAGCACGACCGCCATGCCGTGATGGTCGGAGCTGCAATGCCACCAGCTCGCCGTCCTCCCCATCCGGTCGGAGAACTTGAACCCGAGCCCCTCCTGGATGAAGCGCTCCGTGCCACCGAGCCCACGGGCTTTGACCGAGAAGTGCTCGAACTTGACGACGCGGTCGCCCTCGGGAAGCGACTGCCCGCCCTCCATCCCGCAGAAGAACTTGTAGACGTGGCCGCCGGGGCCACGGACGAGCGCCGCCCGGTCGATCCCGGGCTCGCCGTCGTAGGTCGGCCCGATCAGCTCACCGCCGGCGGCGGCGATGCCCGAGCGGGCGCGCTCGAGGGCCTCCGCATCGGCGACCTCGAGGCCGATGTGCTCGTAGCCGCGAGCGTCACCCTCCTGCTGGATCAAAACGAGCTCGTGGTGGCGCTCGTTGCAGGTGAGGTACGACGTACCGCCGTTGCGCTCGGTCTCGACGAGGCCGAGGACGTGGGTGTGGAAGTCGACGGCTTCGTCGAGATCCGGGACTCGCAGGGCCATGTGGCCGACTCGCTCGGTGATGGGCATGACGCTTACCCTATCACAGTTTCTGAGATTTTCCTCATTATTGAAATGGTGTTCAACATCGGTGGTAGGATCCCGCCATGGCCACCGTCGAGACCAAGCCGAACCGTGGGGACCGCCGCCGCGCGGCGACCCGTGCGCGGCTCCTCGACGCCGCCCGCGAGCTCTTCGCCGAGAAGGGTGTCGGCGCCACCCGGCTCGGGGAGATCACCGAGCGAGCCGACGTCGCCGCCGGCTCGCTCTACAACCACTTCGCCGACAAGGACGAGATCGTCGACACCCTCCTGCACGAGATCTCCGACGGGCAGGGGGCGATCGTCGACGAGCTCACCGCTGACATCGACGACCCGGCGGCCGTCGTCGCCTTCGCGCACCGCCACTTCGTCCGCCTCGCCGCCGCCGACCCGAGCTTCGGCGCGCTGGCCATCCGCCTCGACGCCTCCCACCGGCTGATGCAGCAGACCCTCGGCCCTCGCGCCCTGCGCGACATAGACGCGGGCGTCCGGACCGGGCGCTTCAAGGTCGACGACCCCGTCGCCGCCCTCCACTTCACGGGGGGAGCGCTGCTCGGGACCATCGCCGGAATAGTCGACGGCAGGCTGGGCGCCGATGCGGACGTCTTCCACGCCGAGTCGGTGCTGCGGGCGCTGGGAGTGAGTGCGGCGCAGGCGGCGAAGGTCGCGCGGCTTCCGATGGAGGCGGGCACGTGATCTCGGACGAGGTTCGGGCACAGCGCGAGCAGGTCGTCCTCGACCACTTCGCCGACGAGGTGGCCCAGGACTGGGACGCGACGCTGTCGACGTTCCCCCATCCTCGCTACGAGATCGTGCCGACGCAGACCGTGCACGACGGCGAGGGCGAGGTACGCGGCTACTACCACGACACACGCGTCGCCTTCCCCGACCAGCACCACGAGATGATCGCCCTGCGCCACTCCGATGACGCCGTGATCGTCGAGTTCCACCTGCTGGGAACCCACCTCGGCCCCTTCGGCCCGGTGCCGCCGACGGGCAGCTCCTTCAAGGTGCGGATGACCGCCTACTTCGTCTTCGACGAGAGCGAGGAGCTCGTCTGCGAGCGCATCTACTTCGACCAGACCACGTTCGTGCGCCAGCTCCTCGGCGGGATCGACAAGCGCTCCCCCTCCGGCCTGCTCACGCTCGCGAAGGCGCTCCGCGGCTTCGCGAAGCTGGCGAAGGAGCCGAAGGACGTGATCCCGGACGTGCCGGCGCGAACGGCGTAGGCAACGGCCCCGGCCCGGGGCCGCCCGCAACCCTTACCCCTCAGCGCCAGGCGAACACCGGCTCCTCGACGCCGTCGACGCGGTAGCCGGGGTTGCCGAGCAGCGCGACCTCGCGGAACTGGTTGACGATCGCGCCGGTCGGCGCGTGGATCAGGTCGTTACCGAGCGGTAGCTGCAGCACCGGCTTGTCGCTCTCGGGGATCCCGATCAGCCGCGGCGTGCAGTCACGCAGGGCGTGCAGGCCGATCCTGTAGGCGGCGTAGACCTCGCCGGGATCGGGCGCAAGGGTCGGATCTCCCTCCGCCCAGAGCACGACGGGCGTGATCACGAAGCCGGATCGCGTCGCGTAGTCGTCGAGCCAGCCGACGACGTGGTCCGGCCCGAGGCTGAGGCCGAGCTCCTCCTCGAGCTCGCGCAGGGCCGCGTCGATCGGCGCCTCACCGGGATCGAGTCGGCCGCCCGGGAGCGCCCACTGGCCCGCGTGCCGCCGCATCCCGATCGAGCGGCGGCACAGCAGGAACGATGCGCCCCCGGCGACGCCGATCATGCGGCCGTCCAGCGGGCGGCCGTCCATGCCGCGGCCGCCACCGGGCACGCCTGACATGTCGATGACGCCCTCCGGCACGGGCTCGACCCCGTCGCGCTCGGCGTCGCTGTCGATCACGACGACCGCCACCGCGGCGTGACGGCGCCCATCGAGCGGCAGCTCCCGTCGTTCGTGGGCGGCGAGGTGGACCTCGAGGCCGGCACGCAGATCGTCGTCGAAGCCGATGGGGCTCATACGGGCATTGGAGCGCATCAGGACAGCGGGCGAACCCGAGGGGTCAACGCAGCCCGCGCATCGAACCCACGCCCTTAAGCTCAGGGTCATGCACATCGCCATCACGGGCGGCGCGCGCGGCATCGGCCGCGCCACCGCCGAAGCCGCAGTCGCCGCCGGTCACAAGGTCTCGATCGCCGACCTCGACCTCGAGCTCTCGCAGACCGCCGCGGAGGAGATCGGCGGCGGGACCGCCGGGTTCGCCGTCGACGTCCGCGACGCCGCCGCCTTCGAGGCCTTCCTCGCGGGCGCCGAGGAGACGAACGGGCCGCTCGACGCCGTCGTAAACAACGCCGGCGTGGCCTTCCTCGGTGCGTTCGCCGAGGAGGATCCGGAGCGAACCGAGCACACCGTCGCCGTGAACCTGCTCGGCGTCATGACCGGCACACGGCTGGCGCTCGACCGCTTCCTGCCGAGGCGCCGGGGCCACATCGTCAACCTCGCCTCCTCCGCGGGTCAGATCGCACCGGCCTACGGCGCCACCTACGCGGCGACCAAACACGCCGTCGTCGGCTTCACCCGCGCGCTTCGAGCCGAGGTCCGCGACGCCGGGATCCGCACGACGATCGTGATGCCGGGGATCATCGACACCGAGATGATCGGCGGCTTCGCGAAGGCGCGCGCGACCCGCACGATCCCCGCCTCCGCGGTCGGCGAGGCCATCGTCGACGCCCTGCGGACGGGCAAGCAGGAGCTGTTCGTACCGCGCGAGCTAGGTTTGGTCGCGCGGCTGGTAGCGGGCCTCCCGCCACGCGCCTCCGACGGCATCAAGAAGCTCGCGGGCGCCGACGGCGTGATGACGAACGCAGACATGTCGGCCCGGGCGGCCTACGAGGAGCGCGCCGACCGCTGAGCGTTTCGTGGCGCCCGAGCGGGTGGCGCAACTGCGCAAACGGGCGGATAGCATGCTCGCGCAGTCCGGAATTCATCTGGGAGGATGGGGATGAGGAACAGGTCCACGACGGTCGCCGCCATGGTGGTCGTGCTCGTGATCGCGGTTGCCGCCAGTGCGATGGCCGGCAAGATGGTCGGCTCGGGCGGCATCCGCGACGGCTCGATCAAGCTGCGGGACCTCGCACCTTCCACCCGCAACGCGCTCGCCGGCCAGACGGGCCCGCAGGGACCCGCTGGTTCCGACGGCCAGAACGGTGTCAACGGCCAGGACGGTGCCGCTGGCCAGGACGGTGCCGACGGCGCCGATGGTCAAGACGGAGCCGACGGCCTCGACGGAGCTGACGGGTCTGACGGTCAGGACGGGGCTGACGGTCAGGATGGCGCCGCCGGGCCGAGCGCGATCCTCCTGCGGCTCGGCGGGCTCCAGGCCGCGACGACGCGCTTCTACGCGCTCGCGGGCGTAGGCGGCGACGCCGGAACCCTCGACTCCACCCGAGCGCGGAAGGGATTCGCCTCACGCGACACCGTCGAGTTCGGAACCGACTTCCCGACGCCGCTGCCCAGCGCCCTGGACGCTGCTCGACTCGACGTCAGCATCCTCAGCCCGGCCGGCACCGGGACGCTCGACTTCATGCTTCGCAAGAACGGCGCCAACACCGCGCTGACCTGCTCCGTGGACGTCGCCTCGGCGAACGCGTGCACGAGCACCAACACCGTCACGATCGACCCCGCCGACACGTTCACGTTGCGGGTGATCGCCGCAGCGGGCGCGAGCTCGACGGATGCCATGGTCAGCCTCGACCTGGTTCACCCGTGAGAGCGGTGGCGGCCTAAGCCTGGTCCCGACCGGGCTCCGGCGGGTCGAGCAGCGAGCCCTCGAGTCGCTGCAGCCGCGCAGCGGCCGCGTCGCGCTCGGCCTCGGCGCGGCGGCGGGCGATATCGGCGTCGATCCGCCAGCGCTCGACCCTTGCCGACCACTCGGTGAGCAACTCCGGCGACCGCAGCCGCGCGATCGCACCGCTGAGCCCCGGCGCAGCCTCGCGGCGCTCGTCGGAGCAGACCACGGCGAGGCCGTGCAGGCCCTCGATGATCACCACGTCGCAGGGGACGCCGTAGCCGGCGACGAAGTCCTCGACCGCGGTGCGAACCCCGTTCCGGCTTCCACCCTCGTGGGTGGCGTTCCAAAGGCCGGCGTTGATGCCCGGCGAGCCGAGCTCCGACCGACCGGGCATGATCCCCGCCCGCGCCGCGTCCTGGCGGCCCTCGTCCGGGATCGACGCGGGGTCGTAGTACATGTCGCGACGGCCGTACGGCCAGCCGACGTCGTGGATGAAGAGGAGCGGCAGGGGCTCGCCGGCGGCGGCGGCCGACTCCGCCAGCGCCACGAGCTCGGAGTGGACCGTGTACCAGTTGTGATCGCCGTCGATCAGCGCCGCGTCGACCGCCCCGATGTCAGCGAGCACCTCGAGGCTGCGCCCGCGGTGGAAGGCGAACCTCTCCCCTCGCGCCAACGCCACCCGCGCGACGTCGAACTGCGGCGCCGGGTCGACCGAGTGGACGGTGCCTCCGGTTCGCTGCGCGCGATCGAGCAGGCGGCCCGTCGTCTTGCCCGCCTCCGCCCCGATCTCCAGTACCTCGGTGGCCTCCGCGGCGTCGAGCGTCGGCTCGATGGCCAGATCCCAGAAAGGGTGCATCAGCCTGCCGCCACGCCCTCGTAGAAGGACGCCATCTCCGGGAACGTGACGTCGAGCGCGTAGCGCTCTGCGACCGTCGCCTCGGCCGCGCGGCCGACGGCCTCGCGATGGCGGGACGGGTCCGCCAGCACCTCCAGCGCGCGCTCGGCGAAGGCGGCGTCGTCGAAGAAGTCGACGAGGTAGCCGTTCTCGCCGTCGCTGATCACCTCGCGGACCGGAGCCGTATCCGAGCAGAGCATCGTCGCGCCGCACGCCATCGCGTCCAGACAGGACCAGCTCAGCACGAACGGAACCGTCAGGTAGAAGTGAAGATCGGAGAGGCTGAGCAGGTCGGCGAGGATCGCCGGCTTGACGTTGCCGACGAAGTGGATCCGGTCGAGGTCGTAGTCGCCGGTGGCGAGGACGTGGTCTTTGAAGCTGCGGCCGCCGGTGTGGCGCAGGTCGCCCCCGTAGGCGACCCGGTCGGAGCCGACGACGACGAAGCGGACGTCGTCGCGGGCGTCGCAGATCCGCTTCGCCGTCTTCATGAAGACGTCGAAGCCGCGCATCATCTCCATCCCGCGGGAGACGTAGGTGACGAGCCGCTCTCCCTCGGCCAGGCGCAGATTGCCGATCCGGCGCTCGGGCAGCTCGCGCCGATGCCAGACCGAGGTGTCGATCCCGTCGTGGATCACCCGGACCTTGTCGTGGTAGGGCTCCGGCATCAGGTCGTGCTGGTAGGCCGTCGGCGAGTACCCCGCGTCGCAGTACTCGAGATCGAGCAGGATCATCGCGTTGCGGGCGGGGCTGCGGAGCCGGTCGATCTCGCCCACGGGGATCTCCTTGCGGAAGTCGAGATCGGAGTCGCGCGGGCGGTAGAAGTACTCGAAGTAGTTGATCACCTTGGCGTCCGGGTAGAGCTCGCGCAGAAACAGCGTCGATCCCCAGCCGGAGTGGCCGACGATCAGGTCGGGCTTGATCGCCGCCGAGACCGGCTTCAGCGCCTCGTAGACGCCTGCGGCGTGCCAGATCCCGTTCTCGAACGTACGGGAGAGGTAATGCGTGCCCTCCGACGCCCCGCCGCGCGGCCGGTACTGGACGTTGCGGACCCCACCGGCCTCCCCCGGCGGCTTCTCGGAGACGAAGGTCGCCGTCCACCCGCGCTCGGCGACGCCGCGAGCGCCGATGTGGCCGAACTGGGCGGGGAAGTTCTTGTGGACGAAGAGGACGTGCACCCGGATGGAACCGTATTCAGGAGAACCGACCATGGAACCCACCGACTGGTGATAGGTTGCCTCGAACCGGGAGGATGAGCCGTCGGCAGCAAAGAATGCGCCGCTACCGCCCCGGGCGTCCTCTGCCCGCGGTACCGCTTCCTGCGCTCGCCGAGCTGCCGTTCAGCCCCACCACCGCTTCGCCGGGCGGCCTCGAGCTGGACCTGCGGCCGCGTGGAGTTGAAGCGACGCTCTCGCTGCCGCGACGCCCGCAGGCCCTGGCGCTCGTCGTCGGGGACGAGCCACATGGCTTCACCGGGCTGGAGTCATGCGCGGTGGCGAGGGTCAAGCGAGCCGACCTCGCGGCGGCGCTCGGTCACCTCAAGGCGCTTCCCGAGACCCGCAGCCTGCCGCTGATCGTCGTCGGTGCCGGCGCCGACGCGCCCGTGGCCCTGGCGCTCACCGCCCGCCTCGGGCCCGCTGCGGACGGGCTGATCCTTGACCGCGAGGTGGACTCCCCGGTGGTGCTCACGCCGACCAGGTCCGGTCGGGGCGACTGCCGCGAGTTCGTTGGCAAGTGCACCGGCGCGGGTAGGCCCCGGCTCGCGCACGCCCAGCGCCGTCGCCTGTCCCGCTCGATCGAGCGGGAGCTGCGGCGCGAGCACCGGGCGCGCGGCTGCCGCGGGAGCAAGGGGGGCATGCGGGCGACCCTGGCCGGGCTGGCCAGCGCGATCGTCTTCATGCTCTCGTTCGGCCCCGACACCGAGAGCGCCGAGGCCGCCTGGACCACGACCGCCTACGACACGACGACGGGTCAGCTCAACCTGACAGCCGACGGCGGCGACGACGCGCTGACGCTGAGCTGCGACGCCAACGACGACGTCGAGTTCAACATCGGCGGCGGACCACAGAACCTGCCGCAGCCGTTCTTCCCGACTCTGAGCTCGAACCTTCAATGCGATCAGGTCCTATCGATCTCGGTCGTCGGCGGCCCCGGGGACGACACGCTGCTGCTCGGCGGAGTCACGACCGCGGCGAACGAGTACACGCAGGTCGACTTCAACGGGGTCACGATCGACGGTGGCACCTTCCCCGACAGCATCACCGGCCCGCAGGGAACCGACCTCGACGGCACGAGCATCAACGGCAGCGCCGGCAACGACACGATCATCGGCGGCAGCGGGGCCGACCTGATCCGGGGCGGCACCCAGGACGACTCGCTCTCGGGCGGCGGCGACAGCGACACCCTCGACATCGCCGACGCCACGCTCGACCTCGACGTCAACCTGGGAACCGGCACCTCGACGGGCCGCGGGACCGACACGCTCGCCGGCATCGAGAACGCCATCGGCGGAACCGGGAACGACTCGATCGTGGCGGGGAGCGCGACGACCTCGCTGATCGGCGGAACCGGCGGCGACACGCTGCGAGGCGCGACCAGCGGTCCGAGCACCCTCGATGGCGGCGACGGCGCCGACAGCCTCGACAGCAACAGCACCCACGCCGACCGGCTGCTCGGCGGCATCGGCGCCGACACCCTCACCGCCGGCAGCGGGAACGACACCCTCCAGGGCGACGCCGACGGCGACAGCCTCGTGGGCGAAGCCGGGACCGACTCGCTCGACGGCCTCGCCGGCGACGACACCCTCGAGGCCGGCGACACCGACAACGACACGCTGGCCGGAGGCGCCGACACCGACTACGCCTCCTACGCGTTCGCCGGCGCCGGCGTGATGATCAACCTCGCAACCGGAAGCGCGACCGGGGCCGGCACCGACAACCTCTCCGCGGTCGAGGGCGCGATCGGCTCCGACTTCCAGGACACGATCAACGGCTCGTCGGCGGCGAACACGCTCTACGGCAACGCGGGCTCCGACTCGATCACGGCTCAGGCGGGGGCGGACGTGGTCTTCGGCGAGGACGACAACGACACCATCAACGGCGGCACCGGCGCGAACACGCTTGCCGGCGACGCCGATCAGGACGTGATCCTCACGAGCTTCGCCGACGCCGCCGAGAGCATCACCGGTGGCGCCGGCAACGACACGCTGACGGCCGCCGCCGGCGGAACCACCGTCTCCGGGGACGCGGGGACCGACGACATCACCGGCTCCTCGAGCACGACGACGGGCGACTCGCTGCTCGGTGGCACCGAAGCCGACACGATCGACGGCGACTCCAGCACCAGCTTCGGCGGCCCCGACACGATCGTCGGCCAAGGCGACGGGGACTCGATCACCGGCGGCCTCGGCGCCGACCTCCTCGACGGGAACTTGGGCGACGACGTGCTCGATCCCGACGGCGTGAACCTGCAGGAGGCCAACGTCGACACGCTGATCGGCAACAGCGGCACCGACACCCTCTCGGTGGTCGACGGATCGAGCGGCGCCCAGTACACCCTCACCTCCACCGCGCTCGACGACGGCACCACCGAGGACAGCCTCGACGGGTTCGAGCGGGCGTCCCTCGTCGGCGGCGTCGGCGGCAACTTCTTCGACGCGGCAGCGTTCTCCGGCCCGGTGACCATGGATCCGGGCAGCGGTGACGACACGATGATCGGCGGGCCGGCAGCGGACTCGCTGAACAACGCCTCCTTCGGGGACGTCGACGAGATCCGGTTCGCGGGCGACACCAATCAGGTCCTGACCAGCTCGCAGCACTCCTCCAACGGGATCAACGACACGCTTGCCGGGATCGAACGCGCGTCGCTCGCCGGTGGATCCTCGGCCAACCAGATCGACGCCTCCGGGTTCACCGGCCCGGTCACGCTCGACGGCGCGGGCGGCAACGACACGCTGCTCGGTGGGGTCGGCTTCGGCGGCGAGGACTCGCTGATCGGCGGCGCGGGCGGCGCCGACCGGATCGTCTTCGCCGAGGATCAGCCGCAGGTGCTGCAGGACACCCTCCACTCCGCGGGAACCGGCGGCGGGCAGGAGGACGACACCCTCAGCGGCATCGAGCAGGCGTCGCTGACCGGCGGCGCGAGCGGGAACGACTTGGACGCGACCTCGTTCACCGGCACCGCGACGCTCGACGGCAGCGCCGGCAACGACACCCTCCGGGGCGGGGCGGGGAGTGACTCGCTGCTGGGCGGCAGCGACGACGACCGCGTACTGCAGACGGCGAACTCCGACCAGACGCTGACCAACACCCAACTCACCGGAGTGGGGACGGACTCGCTGGCGAGCATCGAGCGGGCCTCCCT
Source organism: Thermoleophilales bacterium (assembly GCA_020636895.1). GTDB lineage: Bacteria > Actinomycetota > Thermoleophilia > Solirubrobacterales > 70-9 > RHKX01. The sequence continues at coordinate 553,395 of JACJWZ010000002.1, forward strand.
GACCGGCGGCACCTCCGCCAACCAACTGGACGCGTCGGCGTTCTCGGCCGGCTCGGTGACGCTCAGCGGAGGCGACGCCGCCGACACCCTCCTCGGCGGGTCCGGCAACGACAGCCTGCGCGGCGACGCGGGCACCGACCGGATCGCGCAGACGGTGAACGCCGACCAGGATCTGAGCAGCGGATTCGTCAGCGGCGACGGCGACGACTCGCTCAACTCGATCGAGCGGGCGTCGCTGAGCGGCGGCTCGTCCGCGAACCTGATCGACGCCAGCGACTTCGCCGCCGGGGTCGTCACCCTCGCCGGTCTCGGCGGCAACGACAGCCTCTACGGCGGCACCGGCGACGACAGCCTCGACGGCGGCGCGAACACCGACCGGGTCGAGATCATCGCCAACGCGGACCAGACGCTGACCGACACCCTGCTCAGCGTCGCCGGGTTCGGTGACGACACGCTCGCCGCTATCGAGGGGGCATCGCTGCGCAGCATCACCTCGCCGCACGACCTCGACGCCTCCGGCTTCTCCGGCCCCGCGACGCTCGTCGGCAACGCGCTCGACACGATCGAGGGCGGATCCGGCAACGACTCTCTCAACGGCGGCTTCGAGGGCCGGCTGATCCAGAGCGGCAACGTCAACCACGTCTTCACCGGGCCCACGGTCATCACCGGCCGCGGAACCGACACCGTCAGCAACTTCGACGACATGTCGATCGAGGGCGGCGCGGGCGCCAACAACATCGACGTCTCGCTCGCCTCGGCGGTCTTCACGAGCTCAACTCTCGCCGGCCTGGGCGGGAGCGACACCATCCGTGGCGGCGGGTTCACCGACAGCATCGACGGCGGCGCGGGCACCGACAGCCTGCCGGCCGGCAACGGGTTCGCCGACACGCTCGCCGGGGGCAGCGAGAACGACACGCTCGTCGGCGACACCCAGGACCGCGTCCTCGGCGACGCCGGCGACGACTCGCTCGACGTCAGCGCCGGCGCGAGCTCGATCGACGGCGGTGCGGGCGCGGCCGACCTCCTGTTCAACTCGCTCGCCGGCAGCCAGACGCTGACCGATGCCGAGCTGCAGGAGATCCCGGGTGGCACCGCGCCGGCCGTCGGTATCGAGCGCGCCTCGCTCGTCGGCACGAGCAACCCCGAGCAGCTCGACGCCGGCGCGTTCTCCGGGCAGGTCACGCTCGACGGCGGTGACTCGACCGACACCCTCACGGGCGCGGCCGGGAACGACTCCCTGATCGGAGGCCCGTCGAACGACCGCCTGATCCAAAGCGCCGACGCGAACCAGAGCCTGTCCGACACGCTCGCCACCGGCGACGGGACCGACACCGTGTCCGGATTCGAGTCGGCATCGCTGAGCGGCGGCGCCTCGGCGAACACGATCGACGCCTCGGCGGTGACCGGCACGAACGTGACGCTCGCGGGCGGGGGCGGCAACGACACCCTCCTCGGCGGCGGCCTCTTCGACGTGCTCAACGGTGAGGGCGGGACCGACGAGATGCGGGTGACGGCCGACTCCGACCAGACACTGACGGGCACGCAGCACATCGGCTTCGGCGGATACGTGGACACGCTGACGTCGGTCGAGGCCGCATCGCTGACCGGTGGCGCTGCGGCCAACGAGATCGACGCCTCGGCCTTCGGCGGCCCGGTCAGCCTCTCCGGCCTCGGTGGCGGCGACACGCTCGTCGGCGGCAGCTCCGGCGACCTAATCTCCGGCCTGAGCGGGACGGACGAGCTCGACGGCAACGCCGGCAACGATCAGCTCCTGGGCGGGCCGGACGCCGACACGCTCGACGGCGGCGGCAACTCCGACTCACTCGACGGTGGCACCGCCTCCGACTCGCTGGACGGAGGGGCCGGCTCCGACACGCTCACCGGAGCGGGCGACGTCAACGCCGTGCTCTCGGACACGCTGCTCTCGGCGGGCGGCGAGAACGACTCGCTCGCGGCCGCCAGCTTCGAGGCGGCGAGCCTCACGGGGGGAGCGTCGGCGAACTCGATCGACGCCTCCGGCTTCAGTTCGGGCCCCGTTTCGCTCGCCGGGCTCGGCGGCGACGACTCGCTGACCGGCTCGGGACAGAACGACTCGATCAGCGGCGATGGCGACAACGACTCCCTGCAGGGTGGAGCGGGGTCGGACGCGCTGGACGGGGGCAGCGGCACCAACCTGGCCGACTTCTCCGATGATCCCGGCGGGAGCGGCATCAACGCCGATCTCGGCGCCGGCACGGCGAGCAACGCCTCCACCGACACGCTGGCCTCGATCCAGCAGCTGCTCGGCACCTCGTTCGGCGACACCCTGGTCGGCGATGGCGGCTCCAACGACCTCGACGGGGCCGGCGGAGCTGATCAGGTACTCGGCGCCGGCGGCGCCGACACGCTCCGCGGCAGTGCCGGCAACGACGTCCTGACCGGCGGTGCCGGAATCGACCTGCTGCTCGGCGGCGCCGATGCCGACACGCACCACAGCACCGACGGCACGGTCGACACGAACCAATGCGGCCCTGGTGCCGACACGGCGAACGCCGACGACGTGGATCTGAACGTCGATTGCGAGACGGTCAACGCGACCGATACGACGCCACCGGAGACGACGATCACGTCAGGGCCCGGCGACGGCTCCACGATCACCGTGGACTCGGCGAGCTTCGGCTTCTCCTCGAACGAGCCGGGCTCGACCTTCGAATGCTCGATCGACGGCGGACCGTTCGCTCCTTGCACCTCGCCGCGGACCTACGACAGCCTCAGCAACGGCGCCCATACGTTCCAGGTCCGGGCCGTCGACGCCGCCGCGAACACCGACGGCACGCCCGCGACCCGGACGTTCACCGTCGACGCGCCCGATCCCGATACGAAGGCGCCCAACCTGGTCCTCAGCGGCAAGAAGAAGCAGAAGAGCACCGGCAAGGTGATCGTCAAGGCCAAGTGCACGGACGAGGCCTGCGACCTCGACGCGACCGGCACGATCAAGATCAAGACGCTGAAGAAGAACGGCAAGGTCAAGTCGAACAAGAAGTACAAGCTCAAGTCGAAGTCGAAGAACGGGGTCGCGGCCGGTGACAAGCAGGAGCTGAAGCTCAAGCTGAAATCGCAGACGAAGAAGAAGCTCAAGAAGGTCATCAAGAAGAAGAAGTCAAAGGCGACGATCGAGGTCACCGCGACCGACGCCGAGGGCAACGAGAGCCGGGTCGGGAAGTTCAAGGTCACGGTCAAGAAGTAGCCGCGCCGTCGCCGCGAGCCGGTCTGCCCCTCGGATGCCCGGTCGGGCTCAGGTCGAGGCCGCCCTGCGACTGAAGGCGATCCTGGCGGAGACGACGAACGCCGCCGTGACGCCGATCAGCAACAGAGCCAGCGGGTCCTCGGTCGCCAGGTAGTAGAGGAGGCCGGCGGCCGCGGCAAGGCAGGCCCCGGCCCCGGTGTAGGCGAGCCCGCGATCGAGTGATCCATCCGCGGTGCGTCGCGCGTGCAGGAAGTTGATCAGGCCGAAGACGACGAGGAACGCGAGGGACCCGAAGGAGACGAGCTCGGTGATCCCCGGCAGCATCGCGAAGGCCGCGGCCGCGACGGCGAGCCCCGCGATCGCGGCGACCGGCAGCCCCGCGCGCTCGCGGGCGATCGCCGTGGGGAGCTCGCCGGCCGCGCCGACGTCACGGACGAGGCGGGCGGTCGAGAACAGGGTCGCGTTGATCGCCGAGGACGTCGAGAACAGGGCTCCGATCGTCGCCGCCCAGAGGCCGACGGCTCCGAGCGCCTCCTGGCCCGCCTCCGCGAACGCCACCTCCTTGTGTGCGGTGATAGTCGCGTCCGGAAGCAGCATCTGCGAGCCGATCGTGACCACCACGTAGATCAGCGCGACGATCCCGACCGACAGATAGAGGGCCAGCGGGAGGTTGCGACGAGGCCGGTCGATGTCGTCGTAGTCGTAGGGAAGCAGCTCGAAGCCCTCGTAGGCGACGAAGATCACCCCCGCCCCGAGGAGCACCCCGAGGACCCCCTCGTTGTCGAGCGGATCGAGCCGAGAGGTGGAGAACGAGGCGGCGCCGACAGCGGCGATCCCTCCGAGGATCGCGACCTTCGTGTAGACGACGACATCCTCGACCAGGCCGGAGGTGACGACGCCGCGGAGGTTGACCGCGACGAAGCCGGCGAGCACCGCCGCCGACGCGACCCGCGCGACCGAGTCGGGCGCGCCGACTGCGTTGGCCAGGTAGTGGCCGAAGGTGAACGCGTAGACGGCGAGGGCGAAGATGTAGCCGACGATGAGAAGCCACGCGACCCAGGCGGCGGGCCGGGGATGGCCGGCGTCGCGCAGGTAGGTGAACGGACCGCCCGAGCGCCGGGAGCGATCGGCGAGGCGCGCGTAGGCGTGGGCGGTCAGCAGCGCGACGATCGCGCCGAGCAGGAAGGAGGCGAAAGCCAGGTGACCCGCGAGCGCGATCGTGAGGCCGAGGACGCTGAAGATGCCGCCTCCGATCATCCCGCCCACCGCCATCGCGATGGACTCGCGCAGCCCCAGCTTGCCGCCGCGGCGGGCCCGGTGCTCAGCCCGTGGATGGAAGTGGCGGTGAGCTACGGCGAAGCTCCACTACCGCGGCGAGCCCGCGCTTCCTTGCAGGCTGTTAGCCGGCGACCCACTCCTTCGCCGCATCGAGCTCGGCGCTCGGGAAGACCTTGACCTCGGCCGGGATCAGGAAGCCGAAACCCTGGACCATCCGCCGGTAGCCGTCGTGGTCGGTGACCATCGCGATCCGCCGCCAGGAGAAGAGGTGGCTCATCCCGACCTTGGTGTCGTCCCACATCGCCGCGAGCTCGTAGCCGGTGAAGTCGTCGCCGAGCACGTACAGCAGGTTGATCTTGTCGTGCTCCTGAAGCGCTTGCTCGATCGCGGGCACGAGCACCGTCTCGTAGTCGCTCCCGCTCACCTCCCCCTTGGCCGCGAAGCCGATCGTGTCGTCTCCGGGGACATCGATCATCTCGATCATCGGATACCTCCTGGTGGGTGGATGCGCACGTCGGTTCCACCGTAGGGGATCTGCCGCTCAGCGCGCCAAGCCGAGGATCACCGACTCGCTGTAGCGGTCGTCCTCCGGCAGGACGACGCGCTCACGCAGGCGCAGGCCCGCCTCGAGCGCCTCCGCTTCGAGATCGCCGGCGTCGGCGTAGATGACCTCGGCCGTGGTCGTCCGCTCGGCGAGCCGGTCCCGGCGACGGAATCGCAGGATCAGCAGATCTCCCTCCCGCCTTGCGTCCTCGATCCGGCTCTCGTACGGCCCAACCCACGTCGGGCCGGGCGGCAGCGCCGGGTCGAAGAGCGCCTGATCGAGATCGGGATGAACCGCGAGCCAGAGGATCCCGCCGGGCTCCAGGTGCCGTCCGGCCCGCTCCATCATCGCCACCCGATCCTCGGGACGGGTCAGGAGCTGGACGAACGCCGCCGGAGCGATCACGTGCTCGAAGCGGGTGCCGAGGTCGAGCGTCCGCGCGTCGGCCGTGATCGTTTCCACCTCGGCTCCAAGCTCGCCGGCGCGGTGGCCGAGCGCGTCGAGCAACTCCCCATCGAGATCGACCGCGCTCACGCGCGACCCGCAGACCGCGAGCATCAACGAGACGCGTCCGGCTCCGGCTCCCAGCTCGAGCATCCGGGCCGGGCCGAGGCTCGCCCAGAAGTCGAGATCAGCGGCATAGCCGCCTGACTCGAGGTCGTGCCAGATGAGCTCGTCCATCCCCGCGGACCTCAGGGCCGGTGGGTCGATAGCAGCAGCGCCGGGATCGCCGGTGGCGCCAGCCACCAGGCGTTGATCCCCTGGGAGACGAGAAGCGCCACGAAGGCGACCAGGATCACGGCGCCCAACGCGAGCCGCCAGTCGTCACCTACGACGAAGTCGAAGGCGGACCTCACCATGCTCCTCAGGGCACCGACGGCTCAGCCCCCCTCGAGACGGTCACGAGCAACCACGCACTCGCCACGACGAGCGGCAGAAGCGCCAGGAGGGAGAGCTCGCCGCCGGGCCAGGTCGCCCCGGTGCCTTCGATGCCCCAGAAGAGCCCGAACGAGACGAGCAGAACTCCGACGGCGAACTTGAGGTGGTTCTCGGGCACGCGGGAGAGCGGCCCCCGGGTGACCACCGCGGCGCCGACGACGACGATCACGGCGGCCGTGGCGGCCGCTGAGGCGAGCGGGACGCTGCCGGCGTTGCTCCCGAACGTGAGCGCGATGAACACGACCTCCAGCCCCTCCAAGAAGGAGCTCTTGAAGGTGACGGTGAACGCGTACGGGTCGATCGCCGCGGAGGATTGGGGCGTGTCCGCTTCCGCGGCGGCAGCGCGCTCGCGCGCGAACTCCTCCTCCTCGTCGTGAAGCGGGATCAATCCAGCCTCCCTGAGCGCGGCCTTGCGCAGCCACTGCAGGCCGAATATCAGCAGCAGCGTGCCGACGATCAACCGCAGCGTGTCAAGGGGGACGGCATCGAGCGCCGGGCCCAGTAACGCGACCGCGAGCGCCAGCGCCACGAGCGCGGCCGCCAGGCCCGCGAACGTGGAACGCCACCCTCGGGTCATCCCCATCGCGAGGACGATCGTGGCCGCCTCGACCGCCTCGACCACGCACGCGAGGAAGACCGCGCCGATCAGTCCCAGATCCGCTCCGCTCATCTACGAACCCATTCTCGCTGAGCGCATCCGCTCATAGGCGATGCGCGGTCGAGGGCACTTCGCCGCGGCATCGATGACCGTCGGCGCCGGGCGCCATCAGGCGGCCCAGCAACGACCTACCCGACCGGCGCGGCGAACAGAGTTATCGCGAGGAGAATCGCCGCGAGCAGCCCGAAGCCGACACGGCGCAGGGGATGAGTCGAGGTCATCATCGCCACCGTCGACTGCACGCAGTAGTAGGCGGCGAACGCCCGCGACGCGACCACGACAAGCGTGAAGAGGTCGATGCTCCAGGAGAGGATGATCACGGCCACTGCGGTGACGAGGTATGGCACGTGGTTTCTGACCCCGGGACGAAGGATCCTGAAGTTGCCGTGGGCGGCCACGGTGTCGGCGACCGCCGCGCTGAACTGGCTCAGCACCGCGCCGACGACGAGAGGTAATGCGAGCGCCGGAGCAGCACGCTCGACGAGGTCGAGCAGGTTGTCGTCACTGAGGTTGCCTGAGGTGTCGGCCATCAACGGCGTCGCGACCGCGACCAGGGAGATGTAGACCCAGGCGGCGATCAGCTGAGAGAGGCGAGACGCCTTGACGCGGGTGTCACGGTCGTAGCGGTCCGCGAGGTAGCGGACCGTTTCGAAGCCCTGAACCGTGATCAGCACCCCACCGAGGAGCAACAGAGTATGGAGGAGCGACTGATCCGCCGTCGGCGGCAGCGCGATCGAGCCGATGGCGACGTTCTTGCCGAAGAGGGCGGTCCCGATCATCGCCGTCATCGCGATGACGACCCCGAGCGCGAGACGTTCAAGCGTGCTCAAGCCGCCGAAGCCCCGTGTCAGACCGACCACCGCGATTCCCGTGACTGAGCCCGTGGTGATGACCTGCTCGATCGTGTAGGTGTTTGTTGACGACGGGAACACGTAGGTACCGACGTACTGGGCCATGATCCGCAGGTAGAGCGCCACCGAGATCACGTAGGCGACGACGATCAGGACGTCCGAGAGCCACTCCAGACGGTGCAAGATCGGGGTAAGCGAGCCCTGATCCTTCAGCGGCTCGACGAAGATCACGTTGTGCCGGATGGCGCTGCCGACGACCCAGGCGAGTCCGCAGACGGCCGTCACGCCGATCACCGCGGCACCGCCGAGGCCGCGCTCGAGCACGGGCACGATGATCAGAAACCCGCTGCCGAAGATCGACGCAAGCGGGGTTACCGTGGCGCGCAACAGGGGGCCGACCGATTCGCGCGCGCCACCCATCAGCCGATCTTCGTTGAAGCGTTGCCCGACCGCAACACCTTGACCTGGTGAATCAGGTCAGTGACCTTCGGGTTCATCGAGCGGATCCCGGCTTGCGCCGCTGACGAGGTCGAACAGGGGTGATGAACCGGGTGGGCAGATTCGGCTCCTTGCATAGACTCCGCGCGGAGAACCGAGCCACGGCGCTGCGGTGAGAACTGGAGGGGAAGTGAACGCGAAGGCAATTGCCGCACTGATCGGGACCGCCGCCGCGCTGGCAGTGGCGGCCGGTGCCACGCAGGTGGCCGGGGCACCGATCTCGGGTACTAACGCCACCGGCTCCGCCCAGCCGCTGCGGGTGAAGCTGGACGAGTTCAAGCTCAAGCCCGACACCGCGAAGGTCAAGGCCGGCAAGGTCAAGATCAAGGCGACCAATGTCGGCGACGGTGAGCACGAGCTCGTCATCGCGAAGACGAGACGCTAGCCGGGCAATTTGCCCACCAAGCAGGGCGACGTCGACGAGGACGCCCTCAACGTCCGTGGCGAGGTTTCCGAAACGCCCCCGGGCGAGTCCGGGAAGGTTGCGCTGAACCTCAAGCGCGGCAAGTACGTGATGTTCTGCAACGTCCCCGGCCACTACTCCCAGGGCATGTACGGGAAGCTCACCGTCAAGTAGAGCTTGGGCCGGCCCCCAGGGACCGTCCGTCGACTATCCGGAGCCGGCGAGAAGCTGCTTCTGAAGGTCCGGGTAGAGCTGGCCGAGGAGCAGGTTGACCCCCTGTACCGGAAGCTCTGACCACGCTCACCCAGGTGGCGCCTCCGAACCCGGCGACGAATAGGCTGATCCCTTGTAGGTCGCAGGATCAGGAGACGGGAGGCGAGTGCGGCGGTGAGTGAGCTCGATCGACGGCAGTTCCTCAGGTACGCCGGGGCGGGGGCCGCGTCGGTCCTCGTCTCCGGGGAGCTCGAGCTCGCCCGGGCGATAGCCGGGCCGCAGGCCTCCGACCGCCTCGGCAACAAGGCGATCAAGGACCTCGAGCGGGCGGTGTCCGGCAGGGTCCTCGTCCGCGGTGGCGGCAAGGCCTACAACCAGGCCCGCAAGGTCTACAACAGCCGGTTCTCCCACCTGCGTCCCGCGGCGGTCGTCAAGGTCAAGAACGCCGCCGACGTACGCGCGGTGATGAAGTGGGCGAACAAGTACGACGTCAACGTCAGGGCGCGCTCGGGCGGCCACAGCTACGCGGGCTACTCGACCACCGGCAGCGGTGTCGTCATCGATCTGAGCAAGCTCGACTCCGTCCGGGCGAACAACGGCTCCAAGAGCGCCACGGTCGGCGCCGGCGCCGGCCTGATCCGGATGTACGCCGAACTCGCCAAGCGCGGGGTGACGGTGCCGGGCGGCTCCTGCCCGACCGTCGGCATCTCGGGGCTCGCGATGGGCGGCGGGATGGGCTTCGCGTCGCGCAAGTTCGGGCTTACCTGCGACAACATCACCGCGGTATCGATCGTCACCCCGGACGGGGCGCTCCGCACCGCGTCCGCGAAGGAGAACCCGAGCCTGCTCTGGGCTTGCCAGGGAGGCGGCGGCGGCAACTTCGGGATCGTCACCGACTTCACCTTCAAGACCCACCGCGCCAAGAGCGCCGCCTACTACTTCCTGAACTGGCCCTGGAGCCAGGCGAGCCAGGCGCTCGCCGCCTGGCAGAAGCTCACCGCGACGGCGTCGCCCGACCTCTGCCCGTTCTTCAGCCTGACGACGGGGGACGGATCGCCGGAGGTGGGATCGATCGGCCAGTTCTTCGGCTCCGAGAGCGAGCTCCGCGAGGCGCTGAAGCCGCTGACCGACGTCGACGGGGCGTCGCTGACGATCGGTACGAAGAAGTACGTCGACCTGATGCAGCAGTGGGCCGGCTGCTCGAAGGAATCGGTCCACTCCTGCGAGAAGGCGACGCCGGTCTCCTTCTACGGGGCCTCCGACTACGTCCAGAAGGCGGCCGACTCGGCCGGGCGCGAGCAGATGATCAAGGCGATCGAGGAGCGTCAGGGGAAGGGAAAGGGGGCGCTCCTGTTCGACGGCTACGGCGGCAACATCAACAAGGTGAAGCCGACGGCGACGGCGTTCGTCCACCGGGACCAGCTCTACTGCATCCAGTACTACGCCGAGCCCGCCTCCAAGCACGAGGACAAGAGCACCCAGCGGTGGATCCAGTCGGCCCGCGAGCGGCTCAGCGACTACGTCTCGGGACAGGCCTACCAGAACTACATCGACCCGAAGCTGAAGAGCTGGAAGCGCGCCTACTACGGCAAGAACTACGACCGCCTCGTCCAGGTCAAGACCCACTACGACCCCGACGACCGGCTGAGCTTCAAGCAGGGCATCAAGCCCTCACGCTGAGGGCTCGCGCGTCAGACGCGCGGCGATCCCGCGCATGACCCCCGGCCGAGTCGGAGAGAAGCGCGCCCGACAGGATTCGAACCTGTGACCTTCGGTTCCGTAGACCGACGCTCTATCCAGCTGAGCTACGGGCGCGCGCACGCGGGTTTGCCCCGCGGGAGGGGGAATAGTAGCCGCGGCCGGGGGCATCGGCGCGTGCCCCGTCTCGCGGGCACTCCCTCCCGGATCGGGTCATAGCGGCGGACCGATCCCACAGTGCCGGCGGGAGGCGATCTCTACCGTCCCCGCCATGAACCTCCAGAACTTCAAGTACGTCGCGCTCGCCGAGGCGACCACCTTCCTGCTGCTGCTGGCCTCGAGCGTCCTCAAGCGGACCGCCGACTTCGATACCGGCGTGACCATCCTCGGCCCGATCCACGGGCTCCTCTTCATCGCCTACGTAGTCATGGTCTTCAACCTGCGCGAGCCGATGGCGTGGAGCAACAAGGTGACGTTCTGGATCCTCGTCGGCGCGGTGCTGCCCTTCGGCGGCTACGTGGTCGACTGGTGGCTCAACCGGAACGCGCCGCCCGCCGAGGCCGCGCGGGCCTGAGCCGGAGTCGGCCAGCCGCGGGGCCGCGGGCCGACGCGGGGTCGTTCGCATACTCGGTGGTGCCCGCAGCGAGCTGCACCACTGATCTACGCTCGCAGCGATGCGGAACCCGCTCCGGAAGCTGCGCGACTCCCTCGCCTCCCCGCGTCCCGACGGCTCGCGGGAGCTCCACGTCGGCGACCCGCGCTTCGACGACTGGGAGCCCGTGCGGGAGTTCGAGGACCTCGATTCAGCGCGAGCCTGGCGTGACCACCTCGAGGAGGTGGGCATCGAGGCGGTGATCACCTCCGACTGGCCGCTGGATCGCTTCGGCCGCGGCGACATCTCCGTGCAGGTCCCGCCGGGACGCTGGAGCGAGGCCGAGGAAGCCCTCGGCGACTACGACCTCTGAGCCGCCGGCTCGGTCACTTCCCCTTGCCGCGGACGAAGATCTTGGCCATCGTCAGGGGCCGCTCGCGGAGCGCGTGCGCGACCATCCTCGCGATCTCGCCGTAGGTGCCGTCCCGCGGCACCCGCTCACCGAGATCGCGCAGCCATTCGCGCGGGATCCCGCAGCGGATCAGGCCGCCAGCGAGCTCTACGCGATCGGCGAGCCGCAGCAGCTCGACCTCGGCGCCGGCGTCCCATTGCGAGCGCAGCTCGTGGTGGCGCTCGATCGCGTCGCCGAGCAGACGCAGACGCTCGCCGTCCCACCCCGGGCGGTCCGAGAGCATGCGCTCGGCGTAGTGGCGGCCGTCGGTGACGTAGGCGTCGCCCTCGGCGACCTCCTCGTAGAGGCCGAGGTCGTGGAGCAGCGACGCGATGAGCAGCACCTCGCGATCGATCTCGCGGCCGCGGTCGGCGGCCAGCCTCTCGGCGATCAGGAAGCAGCGCACGCCGTGGCGTTCCATCGGCCCGTCGCTCTCGCCGGTCGCCTCACGGACCCGCGCCAGCGCCTCGCGCTCGTCCTCGGTGCCTGCGAGCTCGTCGGCTACGGCCATCGCGCTCATTCTCCCACCGGTGGCGCGGCCCGCCGCAGTAGGGTCGCGGCCAGGGTGGAACCTTGAGCGACGGCCCAGATCAGCTCTCGCCTGCGGACATGTCGTCGCTGCTCGCCGAGCGCGGCCCGATCCACGTCCACGTCGGCGGCACGGCGATCTTCGACGGCGAGCCCCCGGACTTCGACCGCTTCTGCGCCCACGTGGAGGAGCGGCTCGAGCTGATCCCCAGGTTCAGGCGCAAGGTCCGCCACCTGCCGGGGAGGGCAATGCGCGCCGAGTGGGTCGACGACGCCGGCTTCGACGTCCGCCGCCACGTCCGCCACGTCGCCCTCCCCCACCCCGGCACCGACGCGCAGCTCCGCGAGCTCGTCGGCCAGGTGATGTCCGAGCCGCTGGACCAGGACCGCCCGCTCTGGCAGCTCTACCTGATCGAGCGCGGGGCGCCCGGTTCGGGCAAGGGCTTCGCCGCGGTCTCGAAGACGCACCACGCCCTCGTCGACGGGATCTCCGCCATCGACGTCGGCGCCGTCATCCTCGATCCGGACCCGGAGGGAAGCGACCTCGGGCTCAGCGGTGAGAGGTGGAGCCCGCAGACGAAGCGCACCGACCAGCTCCTCGCCGGCCGCCTCGAGGACGCGAGCCGCAAGGTCCTCGGGATGTCCCGCGACGCGACCCGGCGCATGCTCGACCCCTCCGCCCCACGAGATGCGTCGCAGACCGCGCTGCGCACGGCGCAGGGGTTCTTCGACCTCGCCCGCAACAGCGACCCCGTCAAGCCGACGTTCCTGAACGAGGAGATCGGCCGCGACCGCCGCGTCGCCTTCGCCTCGACCACGCTCGCGGGGATGAAGCGCGCCGCCGCCCAGCACGCCGAGGGGGCCACCGTCAACGACGCGCTCCTCGCCGTATCGACGGGCGCGCTCCGCAGGCTCTTCCTCGCCCGCGGCGAGCCGATCCCCTCCGAGTTCTCCGCACTCGTCCCGATGAGCATCCGCAAGCCAGGCGAGGAGCTCGCGCTGGGGAACCGGATCACGACCCTGATCGTCCCGCTCCCCCTCGATGTGGAGGATCCCGACGAGCGCCTGCGACGCATCCACGAGACGACCTCGCGGCTGAAGAAGTCTGAGGCGGCGCGGGCGGCGTCGATCGTGATCGAGGCATCCGGCTGGGTACCGCCGACGATGAGCCGAGTGATCGGGACCGTCGGCGGGGCGCTCAGCCCGGTTCGCGGCGTGATGCCGCAGCGGCTTCCCTGGAACCTGGTGATCTCGAACGTCCCCGGTCCGTCCATCCCCGTCTACCTGCTGGGTCAGCCGCTGCGCTCGATCCACCCCTTCGTCGCGCTCTCGCCGCAGAAGCGAGCGCTCTCGATCGGCGCGATCTCCTATGACGGCGGCCTCCACTTCGGCCTCGTCGGCGACCGCGACCGGCTCAGTGACCTCGACGTCCTCGCCTCGTTCATCGACGAGGAGCTCGAGGCGATCGGCGCGGGCGCGACCGCAACTTAGACCGGGAAAGCCGCGTCAGCTCGGGGAGTGACCGTCAGCCCCGCTTGACGGCTGGCAAGCCTCGAGGCCGGCGAGGATCCCCGCTCCTCCTCAAGACCCATAACTGAACTATTCCTCAGAAATGAGGCTATACTCATTCGCGGGCAGGAGGAGAGCATCGGAGCGAAGGAGAGAAGCATGGCAACGAGCGCGTCCTCGCGACGCCGTTTCCTGGCGTCGGCCACGACCGTGACGGCCGGCGTGGCGCTGTCGCCGCAGATCGCCGCGGCCGCGGAACGTCGCAGGCCGTACCGGGAGAGCAAGCGGGTCGACATGCACGCGCATCACCTCGCGCCCGACTACCTCGCCGCGCTTCACGGAGCGGGGATCTACTCGGGCGGCGGCCTCCCCTTCCCGGAGTGGTCACCCGAGCTCGCGATCGAGTTCATGGACTCCTACGGGATCGCGCTGCAGATGATCTCGACCTCCGACCCCGGCGTCGACTTCCTGACCGACCCCGCCCAGGCGGCGCAGCTCGCGCGCGACACCAACGACTGGCTCGCGGAACTGATGGCGCAGTACCCGAAGCGCTTCGGCGGCCTCGGCGTCGTCTCCCTGCAGGATCCGGATGCGGCACGTGCCGAGGCGGCCCGCTGCCTTGACGAGCTTCACCTCGACGGGCTCGGCCTCCTGGCGAGCTCAAAGGGCCGCTACCTCGGTGATCCCGCCTTCGACGGGTTGCACTCCGCCCTCAACGACCGGGGCGCCTGGGTGTTCGTCCATCCCGTCGGCGTGGGCGCCGACGACAAGCCCTCCTACTCCGTGCCCGACTTCGTCGCGGAGTTCCCCTTCGAGACGACGCGGACGATCGCCTCGCTTCTGTTCAACGGCGTCTTCGCGCGCTACCGCAACATCCGCTGGCACTTCGCGCACGGCGGCGGGACCATCCCGATGCACAGGGCGCGACTGAGGGTGCTGGCCGCCAACTCGGAGCTCGCGGTAGCGGCGCTCGGCCTCCCGAGCGGCTCGAAGGGGCTGACGGCCGAGAGCCCGATCCGGGCGCTGCGGCGATCCTTCTTCGACACCGCGCTGATCGCCGACCCGCCCCCGCTGGAAGCGGTGCGGGCGATGACGAAGGTCGACGGCATGGTGTTCGGCACCGACTGGCCGTTCTCGAGCCGCACCTTCACCGAGCCCGGCGATCCCGCGCCGGCGCTCAGCAAGGTCTTCGACAACGGTGATCGCCGAGCGATCGACCGGCTCAACGCGCTGCGGGAGTTCCGGCGCCTGAGGAAGTTCATACCGAAGAGCTGACGGGACGGCCCGATGCCGGATCCGACCCAGGAGGGACACGTGAACCACGCCATCTCGAGAAGAACCGCCCTGAAGAGCGCCGCCGGAGCGGCTGCGACAGCCGGCCTGGCGAAGATGCTCGGCGGGCCCGCACCGGCCGCCGCGGCCGAATCCACCCCGGTGATCTCCACCGAGCGAACCAAGATCGTGATCCTCGGCTCACAGGGTGGCCAGAACCTGACGCAGGTCACGGGCACGGCGCTGCGCTGCGGTACCTCGGTGCTGATCGACGTCGACGGCTTCGTCACCGTCCTCGACTGCGGCTGCGGCAGCACTCACCGGATCGCCGAGGCCGGCTACGACCTGAACAGGGTGAACAAGGTCCTGATCACGCACTGCCACGCCGATCACATCATCGACCTGGGCTCCATCGCCACCCTGAGCTGGTCCTCGGGCCGCAACGGCGGCGAGCCGGACCGGCGGCTGAAGATCTACGGCCCGACCGGTGTCGACGCCTACATGCGTCACTTCCGGAAGGGCCTCGCGATGTCGATCGCCGACCAGGAGGGACCCCTCGGCCAGGTCCCGACGTTCGACAAGTACGCGCGCTGGCACGAGTTCAAGCCGCCGCGCAAGGCGAAGAAGGTCTACTCCGACGGCCACATCGACATCCGCACGATCAGGGTCAAGCATGGCTCGGTGCCGGCGGTCGGCTACCGCATCCGCACCCCCGACGTCGACATGGTCTTCAGCGGTGATCGCGGCGCCGTCGGGGACACGTTCCCGCAGTTCGCCAAGGGCGCGGAGGTCCTGTTCCACGAGATCATCGACGAGGACCTGGTTGTCCGGACGCTCACCGCCCAGGGCGCGGCGCCGACCTTCATCGAGCACCTCATCAACGACCACTGCAACCCGGCCACGGTCGGGCAGGTCGCGACGGAGGCGGGAGTCGGCACGCTCGTCCTCAATCACCTGATTCCAGGGAACCCGGCGCTCACCGACGACTACTGGCGCGCGCTGGTCGCTCCGCACTACTCGGGACGGATCATCGTCGCCAAGGACCTGATGGTGGTCTAGGTTCGATGCCCTTGACCGAGGGCATCGACATCCCGCCGGCGCCGGGCGCCGCCCAGATGGACCGGCTGCACGCGCTCCTCGCGCCCCTCGCGCGGGTGGTCCAGCCGATGTTCATCGGCCTCGACGACGTGCCGGAGCGGCGAGCCCTCTTCGTCGGCAACCACACGACCTTCGGGCTGATCGACGTCCCCTTCATGATGGGCGAGCTCTGGGACCGGAGGGGCATCGCCCTGCGCGGGCTCGGCGACCACGGTCACTACAAGCTGCCGCTCTGGCGGGAGCTGCTGACCACGGGCGGGATGGTGCGCGGTACGCGCGAGAACGTCCGCGCCCTGATGCGCGAGGAGGAGCCGATCCTCGTCTACCCCGGAGGCGGCGGCGAGGTCTTCAAACGGCGCGGCGAGAAGTACCAGTTGAAGTGGAAGGAGCGACTCGGCTTCGCCCGCCTCGCGATCGAGTTCGGCTACCCGATCGTCCCCTTCGCGGGCGTCGGCGCCGAGGAGATGTACGACGTGATCGCCGACGACCGGACCCCCGGGATCCACCAGCTTTCGCAGCTGATGCAGCGGGTGGTCGGGATCCCGGCGCCGCCGATCCCACGCGGGATCGGTCCGACGCTGCTGCCGCGACCCGAGCGCCTCTACTTCTGGTTCGGGGAGGAGATCGACACCGCGCCGTTCGCCGGCTCCGGCGACGACGGCGTGCGCGAGCTGCGCGACACCGTCAAGGCCGAGGTCGAGGGCGGAATCGCTCTGCTGCTCGAGGAGCGCGAACGCGATCCTCACCGCGGCCTACGTGAGCGGCTTCGCCATCCGTCCGGCGATCACGGATCGAGCGCGTAGCGCGTGATGAAGGCGACGGCCTCCTTGACCTCGTCGGTGAGCAGCAGGAGATCTCCGTAGGGCGGATCGGCGGCGGCCGCTTGGCGGCCGAGCACGTCCCAGACCCCGTTGCCGGCGAAGAACTCGCTGCCGAGGAAGACCATCGGCACCCTCCTGTGAGGCGGCGCATACGCGTTCAGGGCCGCATCCTGGAAGACCTCCTGGATCGTGCCGGCGCCGCCACGCCCGAAGATCACCCCGTGGTCGGCGAGCCGCAGCAGTCCGTCCTCGCGGATCGAGTTGGCGAAGTACTTGGCGATGTGGGTGGCGAAGCGCCCCACCGGCTCGTGCGTGTAGAGCCAGGTGGGGATCGCGAGGCTCTCGCCACCCCGCGCGCCGGCCCGGACCGCGTGGACCCGCTCGGCCACATCGCCGTAGCCGGGATCGTCCACGCCGGGGGCCTCCCGCAGGGTCGCGAGCGCCGCTGCGATCGGATCGGGCCCCTCCTCGGCTGGGCCCTCCCGCGTCAGGTAGGCGCCGAGGTTCGCGGCCTCCATCACCCCCGGCCCGCCGCCGGTGGCGACGAAGAAGCCCGCCCGCGTCAACTCGATCCCGAGATGGACGACCTGCTCGTACTCGCCCGTGTCGCGGGTGACGGCATGCCCGCCCATCACCCCGACGACGCGCCGCGCCGGCTCTCCGGTGGGCCGGATCAGCTCGTTGATCGCGTCGGTCATCGCCGTGTCGTGCATGCGCTGGGCGATCGCTTCGACCGGCTCCATCGGCTCAGGATGGGCGTGGAACCACGCCTCGATGGCGGCGTCGACGCCGTTGCCGGCGAGGCTCTCGTAGGTGTAGAGGCCGGAGGGGTAGACCCGGAAGGGGCGTCCCTCCGAGAGGTCGGGGATGACGACGGCGCCGTTGGCCTGCACGGCCAGCGCAGCCTCACCTCCAGGGAAGGTGCAGGCGAGGAAGGCGGAGCCGCTGACGTCGATCGCGTCCCAGTCGAGCCCGCACTCCCGCAGGTCGACGGCCTCGATGACGACGCCGCACAGGTCGCCACGGCGGGTCAGATGGGCGGCGACGGCCTCAGGGCTCGAGAGCTCGGGAACCGCGAGGGTCATCGGCGGCCACGTTAGTCAGCCCGGGGCCGAGCGGGCGCGGAGCCTTCGGTTCGCTCAGCCCAGCTCGCCGGAGCGGACCCGTTCGGCCATCTCGTCGGACTCGGCGCGGTAGACCTCGCCGTCGGGCAGCTCGAGCACCGGAAGCAGCTTCTGCCCGCTGAGCTCGATCACCTCGGCGCGAGCTTCCTCGCTCTTGCCGAAGTAGCCGTGCTTGACGACCTCGTAGGGGATCCCCTTCGCCTTCAGCTCCTTCTCGACCTTCCAGCAGGCGTCCAGGTCGATGTGGAGGAAGGTCCAGGAGCAGCGGTGCAACTTGATCGGTTCTGGCATGGGACGACCCTACCGCCAAGGGGATGGGTGGCCGGACCACCCACATGGGGTATGGCGCGATGGCGAACTCGCGCCTACGTTCCTCCGATGACCGGCTCCACCCGCTCGCAGACTCGTGTCGTCGTCCTCGCCGCCCTGGCCGTCTCGGTGGCCCTGCTTCTCCCGCCGGCCATCGCAAGCGCCGACCAGATCGCCTACGGCTGCGACAACGACCTCTGCATCGTCGACCCGGACTCCGGATCCCCGACGAACCTGACGCAGACCGCAGGCGTGACGGAGCGGGAGCCAGCCTGGTCGCCCGATGGCACCAAGCTCGCTTTCACCGGCAACCTGCCCGGCGCCGGGTGGGAGCTCTACCAGCTCACGGTCGCGAACCCGACGATCGCAACCAACGTCTCCCAGACCAACGACCGGACCGAGGGAGGGGCGCCGATCCAGTGGTCACCCGGCGGGGAGCGCATCGCCTACACGGCCATATACGACTCGAACGCCCCGCCCAACCTCGGCTACGACGTCTTCGTCAGCCCGGCGGCGGGGACGGCGGCACCGACGCCGATCGGCTCCACGTCAGCCCAGGAGAACTACGGGCGTTGGTCCCCGGATGGGACCCAGATCGCCTTCGCCCGCCGACAGGCAGGGGCGGGTGGGATCTTTATCGGCAATGCCGACGGCAGCGGCACGCCGGTTGCACTCCCCAACGGCGGCGGCGGCATCCAGCCCGACTGGTCGCGGGACGGCACCAGGATCGCGTTCGTCGCCGACGGGGGCACGGACTTGATCCGCGTCGCCCGCGTCGATGGGAGCGGAACGCCCGTGACGCTCGGGGACACGACGGGCCTGAACGTGCAGGGACCCTTCTTCTCGCCCGACGGCACCCGGGTCATGTGGCAGACGCAGCAGACCATCTACATCCGCAACGCCGACGGGACGGGCACGACCACCACGGTGACCCACCCCGGCCTCGTCGGCTACTCATCGAGCTGGTCCCCCGACGGCACCCGCATCGCCTTCTCCGCCTACGAGTCGACGTACAACAAGATCCAGATCTGGGTCGCGAACGCGGACGGCACGGGTACGCCTCGATCGATCACGCCGGACGGGCTCACCAACGTCGACCCGCAGTGGAAGCCCGACCCCAACGCGCAGCCGCCGGTCGACCCGCCGGTCGTCCCGACGCGCCCGCCGGTCACCGTCTCGCTGGCGAAGTTCCACAAGCTCTACATCACCGGCGGTCCTATCCCCTACGTGCCGATCGCCTACGTCATCTGCGACTACCCGACGGCGGCGGCCCTCGCGGCCGGATGCAAGTTCCACGCCGACGGGACCGTCAGCTCGCCCGGCAAGTCCAGCCCGGGCCACCGCGCCGCCGCGAAGAAGAAGATCAAGTTCGGGAGCGGGTCGCTCGACCTCGGCTTTGGCGAGGAGGGCGAGCTTCGACTGAAGGTCTCGAAGGCCGGGAAGAAGCTGCTGAAGCCGGGAAGGAAGCTGAAGATCAAGGTCAAGATCGAGCAGCGGGTCGGCGACGACCCGGTGGTCGAAACGACGAAGACCCTGAAGTTGAAGGTGCCGAAGAAGAAGGGCAAGGGGAAGTAGGGCAGGCGGGGGAAGTCGGGAGGCACGGCCGCCGGCACGGCGGCGCCCGCCTACTCAGCCCACCAGCCGCGCGCGCCCTCGACGTCGTCGCGCGGGTTGCCGCCGAGCCCCCCTCAGGTGCGGTCCAGGAGCTCCAGCACGCGGTCGATCACCTCGTCGTTGAACGACTGCTCCCAGTCACGGCTCCACTCGACGGTGGCGCCCGCCACCCGGCGTTCGTAGTCACCGGCACCGGCGACCGCCTCCGCCAACCCCTCGACGATCCCCTCGATACTCGGAGGCTTGGCGATCAGGTTCGGCGAGAGCTGCGCCATCGCCTCGGGTGTCTTCGTCTCGAAGCTGTTGGTGACGGTGAGCATCCCCGCCGAGGCCATCTCCAGCGGGACCAGGCTCGGGTGCGGGGTACTCATCAGGGCGAGGCCGGCGTCGTGGGCGGTCAGGACCTCGGCGTAGCTGCCCTGGTTGCGCTTGGAGAGCAGCTCGAGGTGACGGCCGTTCGGCAGGGGGACGACGCGATCGCGACCCTCCACCGAGCCGATGCCGTGCAGGTCCCACTCGGGTCCGAAGATGTCGCGGCTGACCGCCTCGGCGATCCCCAGCATCCCGAGCTCGAACATGTTCCGCGCGCCGTGGCCCTCCGGCCGCGCGTAGAAGAGCAGCCGCTTGCGCTCCCGCGAGGCCAGCTCGGCGACGGACGGCGGCTCGACCGCGGTGATCGCGTTCTCGAATGGGAGCGAGCGCTCCATGCCGCTCTCCCTGCCCTCAGCGAAGACGCCGTACCCGCGCTCGGCGAAGAAGTCCCGCAGCAGCGCTGTCGAGAACAGCGCGTAGTGATCGAGGTCGTAGGTGCTGAGCGCATAGGCCGCCCACGAACCCATCGGATGGGTGTAGGGCTCGAACTCCTGGATCAGGTAGAGGAACCGCGAGCGGTCGGTCTGGGCGACCGCCGCGGCGGCGATGTGGGCCGTCCACCAGGTGGTGGCGATGAAGCGGTCGTTCGGGTTGACGGCGACGGGGGCGTCGCGATCGCGCCCGAACGCCACCTCGACGCGGTCGAAGAGGCCGTCGAGCCCGGCGTAGGCCTCCACCTCCTGCCGCCAGGCGCTCGGCAGAGCCGGGGTCGGGTCCACGGTCACGATCCGGACCCGGCGCCCCTTCTCCGCGAGCTTGCGGGCGAGGTTGAACTTCGTGATGTAGCCGCCGAACAGGTGCTGCAGCTCGATCGTGGGGATCAGCAGGTTGATCCGCTCCGGCTCCTCGGCGGAGACGACGAGATCGAGGGGCTCGGTGATCGTCCCCAGGGCGCGGACGCCGGGATGGGCGATGGCGGCGACCGTTCCCCCGAGCACCTCGGTCGTGCGGGGAGGGAGGCGGGCGTCGTAGTTGATCCCCGGGAGCGGCCGCGAGCGGATGCGCCCGAGGACGCTCATCGCGCGGGTCCAGAGGAGCCCCTGCAGGAGGATCCACTCCGCACCCTGGGTCTCGGTGTGCCCGAACCACCGGCGCGACATCCTCGCGAGCAGCCAGAGCGAGGTGAGCGGGCTGCGCTCGCTCTCGAACCGCCGCAGCACCCGCCTCGCGTCGGGCCTGACGCGATCACCGCCGCGCGCGACGGCGGTCGCGGCGAGAAGGCGGATCCGGCAGTAGGCGTCGAAGTACGCGGTGCGCCATCCGATCGCAGCGTCCATCGCGCGGCGCAGCACCGTCCGCGCGTCGTCCCCGCGCTCCTTGGCGCCCTGGTGGCCGAGCGCCGCGCCGCCGTGCTGGACGTAGTCGTAGAGCGGCTCGTCGAGGTAGGCGATCTCGCCGACCGAACGCGCCGCCACGGCGAGCCATTGGTCGTGGTATTGCTGGCCCGGGGTCTCGGGGAACGGGAGGACGACGTCGAGCAGATCGCGCCGGAAGAGCGACGCCGCGCCGGTCACGGTGTTGGCGATCAGGAGCGATGCGAGGTTGGAGTGGTTGTTGGTCCGGGCGTCGCTCCAGTAGCCGGCGGCGATCGTGGCGCCCTCGGTGTCGACGACCCGCTGGTCGCTGTAGACGAGCTGGGCACCACCGAGCGCCGAGCGCAGCTTCGCGAGCTTGTCCGGGTACCAGACGTCGTCCTGGTCGCTCAGCGCCACCAGCGGGACATCGGCCGGCACCTGGCCGAGGACGCGCTCGAAGTTGCGGTAGAAGCCGGCCCGCCGGGGAGAGCGGGAGAGCCGGAAGCGCGGGTCGTCGCCGACCACACGCTGGATCCCCTCGAAGGCCTCCGGGCTCGACCCGTCGTCGCTGATCAGGCAGATCCACTCGACGCCGCTCTGCGCGCGGATCGATTCGACCTGGCGGGCCAGCAGCTCGAGGTCCGGCTCGTAGGTCGCCATGCAGACGGCGATCTCGGGCGCCGCCCCCTCGCGGCTCGGATCCGGCGGCAGAGCGGGCTCGGAGGGCTCGGCCGCGAACGGCTCGAGCGCCGCCTCCGACACCGTCCCGTCCTCGAGCGTCGCGCGGACGAAGATCTGCAGCGGCCCCGTCGCCGGCATCCGCACCGGCACCGTCGCCCAGAAACCGCAGCGGTAGCTGAGCCGGTTCGGATCGGCCTTGGACCCGGGCCCGCGACCGCTGTCGCCCCAGGCGCTCGGCGGATTCAGCTTGTAGTAGACGTCGGTGCGCGGCATGCCGTGCGCGGTCGCCTCGGTCGCCTGGCCATCCGCGACGAGCTCGAGGCGCCTGATCGGCAGGCGGCGGTGAAAGCAGGCGCCGGTGATGAACAGGCAGGCCTGGGAGCCGGCCGGCAGGCTCGCCGGAACGCCCTCCTCGACGCGAACGTCGAGGTCCGGATCCTGCGTGATCTCGCGGGCTGCAGCTGTCGTTGCGATCTCGGTCAAGGGCGACATCGTAGGAGGGAAGCGCCGAACGCTATGGTCCCCGCCCCTATGGAGGGCTCAAGCGGGGGCGACCCGAAGGTGATCGTTGTCATGCCGGCGCGTCAGGCGGCGGCGACGCTGAAGCAAACCGTCTCCGAGATCCCGCTGGAAGCCGTGGACGAGATCATCCTCGTCGACGACAGCTCGACCGACGAGACCGTCGAGCTGGCCCGCAGCCTGCCGCTGACCGTGGTCTGGCACCCCCACCAGGTCGGCTACGGCGGCAACCAGAAGACCTGCTACATGCAGGCGCTCAACCACGGGGCGGACGTCGTTGTGATGCTGCATCCCGACGGTCAGTACGAGCCCGGGCTGATCCCGAGCATGATCGCCCCGATCATCGCCGGGGAGGCCGACATGGTCCTCGGCTCGCGGCTCGCGGTCCCGGGCGCCGCGCTGGCGGCCGGAATGCCGCGCTGGAAGTGGCTCGCCAACCGCTTCCTGACGACGATCCAGAACTGGATCATGCACACGGATCTGAGCGAAGCCCACACCGGCTACCGGGCCTACTCGCGGGACCTGCTGATCGGCATCCCCTTCCTGCGCAACTCGCTCGACTTCGTCTTCGACGCCGAGGTCCTCTACCAGGCGACCGAGCTCGGCTACCGGATCGAGGAGGTGCCGGCGCGGTGCCGCTACTTCGACGAGGCGTCGTCGGTCGGCTTCAAGTCCGGGGTGGTCTACGGGACCAAGACGCTGCTCGCCGGGGCGCGGTTGATGCTGCATCGCGCGGGGTGGCGCTCCGCCAAGTACCGGGCCTGATGGCCGGGGCGAGCGCAGCGCGCGGCCCGCTCGCCGAGGACGGTCGCCTGCGCAGGTGGGCCGGCAAGCCCAACGCCGGCTGGCTGATCCTCGGGGCCTGCATGGTCGTGGCGGCCATCCTGGTCCTCGCCTGGAACGGAAGCACCTCGCTGACGATCGACGAGTGGCCCTACTTCGTCGATCGCAGCCACTGGACGCTCGAGAACATCATGCGACCGACCGGCGGGCACCTGCTGGCGCTCGGCATGGTCCTCTACAACGCCGACTACTCGATCTTCGGACCCGAGCCGCACCTGCCCCTGACGCTGGTGACGATCGGCTTCCAGTGCCTCGTCGCGGGGCTCGTCTACGCGTACGCGCGACGCCGGATCGGCCCGCTGCCGGCCCTGATCCCGGCGGTCCTCATCCTCTTCCTCGGCGCCGGGTGGGAGATCCTGATGAGCTCGGCCGTGCTGCCGAACCAGATGGCGATGGCGGCCGGGATCGGGATGCTGCTGGCACTCGACCGGCGCGACCGGCGCGGCGACGCGCTCGCGTTCGTGCTGCTGGCGTGCTCGATCGCCTCGTTCTCGATCGGCCTCGCCTTCGCCGCCGCCGCGGCGCTGCGGATCGTCCTCGAGCGGCGCGAGCTCGGACTGCGCCGCCTCGTCATCGTCGTCGTCCCGCTCGCGCTCTACGCCGTCTGGTACGTGTGGGCGCTCAAGTACGAACAGGGGAACTTCGCCGCCTCGAACATCGGCTCGATGCCGTCGGCGATCTTCGACCAGATCAACGCGAGCCTCTCGGCCGTCACCGGCCTGTTCCGCGTCGACGGCAGGCCGGACATCGGGGACGCGCTGATCCTCGAGACCTCGCGCACGACCGCGCTCGTGTTCGTGGCCGGCTTCGCCGTCGCCTGGCGCATCCTCAGGGGCCGCCCGCTGAGCCCGGCGGCGTGGACGACGCTCGCGCTGCTCGGCCTCTACGCGGTGCTGGTTGGGCTCGGGCTCAACGAGTTCCGCAAGCCCGACGCGAGCCGCTACGCCTACATGTTCAGCGTCCTGCTGATGCTGGTGAGCGCCGACCTGCTGCAGGGGATCCGCATCCCGCGGGTCTGGGCGATCGCCGCCGTCGCCGCGCTGGCGGTCTCCCTCGTATCCAACGTCGCCCAGATGCACACCGCGGGGACCTTCTTCGAGAGCGAGTCGGAGCTCAACCGGGCCGAGGCGGGAGCGCTCGATCTGGTCAGGCCCTACGTCGCCCCGGACTTCGTCGCGGAGTCGGGGCGCGGCTACGGCGTCTTCCCCTACCGCGACATGACCCAGCCCGCGGTCAGGTACTTCGACGCCGTGGACCGGCTCGGCTCCCCCGGCTACGACCCCGGGGAGATCGCCGCGGCATCTCCGGATGCGCAGGCAGCGGCCGACAGGCTGCTCGTCTCCGCGCTCGACCCGTCGGTGCAGGAGGCGCCGAAACGACCGACAGGCGGGGGCGATGCGATCCCCGTCCTGCAACCGCTCGCTCTCAACGGCGAGGCGTCGGAGGCCGACGGCTGCGTCCTCGTCAGCCCCGTCCAGCCCGGGGCCACGTTCGCGCTCTTCCACGTGGCACCCGGCACGGGCCTAGCCTTCTACGCCAAGCGGCCGATGTCCGACGTCGCGGTCGGGCGCTTCACCGAGGGACCCGACATCAGCCTCGGGCCCGCGGGCAAGAGCGGCCTGATCTCGTTCCCGGAAGACGCCTACGACGGTCCATGGAAGGTCGGGCTCACCTATACCGGCAAGGTGACCGCCTGCCCCGTCAGCGGGTAGCGGCTCAGCCGGTTCGCGCGCTTCGCGCATGGTCCTGCCGGCTATGTCGCGCTGAATCCGGCGGGGCGCCCTCTCACACCTGATCGCCCTGCGAGCCGCTGCCAAGGCCGCGTGGCCCGAGCTCCTCGCGGCACGGACGCGACGGAGCGGAGAGGGAGGGATTCGAACCCTCGAGAGAGCAATCAGCCCCCTACTCGCTTAGCAGGCGAGTGCCTTCAGCCACTCGGCCACCTCTCCGGGAATCGCCCGCCGTTGTCAAGCCCGGCAGGCGGTGGCCGATTCTAGAGGGCGGTCAGTGACTGGGTGAGACCCCATTTCCGTTCGGAGCGGGGCGATACGCTCGCCGGGTCGTGGACCCGCAAGCCGCAGACAGCCTCTACGACCGCTACGAGGCGATCTTCGAAGGGATCGAGCCGCCCTTCGCCTTCGTCGACCTCGACGCGCTCGAGGAGAACTCGAAGGAGATGCTCCGACGGGCAGCGGGTAAGCCGATCCGCGTCGCCTCGAAGTCGATCCGCTGCCGTGAGGTGATCGATCGCGTCGCCGGCAGCGACGGCTACGAGGGGATCCTCGCCTACGCGCTCCCCGAGGCGCTGATGCTCGCCCGCGCCGGGCACCGCGACATCGTCGTCGCCTACCCGACCGCCGACCGGCACGCAATCTCCGAGCTCGCCGAGATGACCGGCGCCGACCCCGAGCTCGCGATCACGCTCATCGTCGACGAGACGCGGCAGCTCGACCTGATCGAGGGCGCGGTCGGCAGCGGCGCGACGCCGATCAGGGTCGCGATCGACATCGACGTCAGCTACGCGACCATGCGCGGGCAGGTGCGGATCGGGCCGAAACGTTCACCGATCCGGACCCCGGCGCAGGCGCGCAAGCTCGCCGAGGAGATCGCCTCCCGGCCGGGGCTGCGGCTCGACGGGGTGCTCGCCTACGAGGGCCAGGTCGCGGGCGTCGGCGATGCCGCCCCCGGGAAGGCGCTGAAGAACCTCGCGATCCGCAGGATGCAGGCCGCCTCGATGAAGGAGCTGGCGGAGAGGCGGGCGGCGATCGTCGCCGCGGTCAGCGAGGTGGGGCCGCTGCGGTTCGTCAACGGCGGCGGCACCGGCAGCCTCGAGCTGACGACCAGGGAGAGCGCCGTCACCGAGCTCGCCGCGGGCTCCGGCTTCTACGCCCCCGCCCTCTTCGACACCTACAGCCGCTTCACGCTCACCCCCGCCGCCGGGTTCGCGCTGCCGATCGTCCGCCGCCCCGACACCGCGATCGCGACCGCGCTCGGCGGCGGCTACGTCGCCTCCGGCCCCGCCGGCGCCGACCGCCTCCCCTCCCCCTGGCTCCCCGCGGGCCTCCACCTCGACAAGCTCGAGGGCGCCGGCGAGGTGCAGACGCCGCTGCTCGGCGAGGCGGCCGTCCGGCTCAAGGTGGGCAACCGCGTCTACATGCGCCACGCGAAGGCGGGCGAGCTCTGCGAGCACTTCAACGTGCTTCACCTGATCGAGGGCGACGCGATCGTCAGCGAGGCCCCGACCTACCGCGGCGAGGGCTACGTCTTCGTCTGAGCGGGCGCCCGCCCCTGCCCTCGTCCTACGCGCGGCACCCAACAATCCTCCGAGCAACTCACCGAGTGGCACAACCTGGCGACGAGACCGCCAGGTCAGACCACTCGATGCCGATTCGTGGCTCCCCTGGGCGACGGAAAGATCCCCGCGGCGGACCTGTCACCCGGGAGTGGACTACTTCTCTGTTTCTGGGTGACAGGTCCACTCGGGGCTCGGTGAACTGGCCGCTACTTCTTCCGCCGCCGGCGCTTCTTCCCCGCGACCGGCTCCACCACCGGACCGAGCACCCGCTCGGTGTACTCGTTGGCGAAGGCGCCGCCCGGGTCGAGCCGCTCGCGGACGGCGAGGAAGTCGCCGAAGCGCGGGTAGAGGCCGCGCAGGTCGGCGTCGTCGCGCGTGTGACGCTTGCCCCAGTGCGGCCGCCCACCGAAGCGGGCCATCAGCGACTCGACCGCGTCGAAGTAGGGCTTGTGCCCCTCGCCGTGGCGATCGAAGTGAACGGCGACGTAGCAGGAGTCGCGCTCGAAGCTCGGGCTCAGCATCGCGTCGTCGGCGGCGACGAAGCGCACCTCGATGGGGAAGGCGACCTTGAGATCACGGCGGTTGGCGATCTCGAGCACCCCCTCGACGGCCTCGCGCGCGTTGGCCCGCGGCACGCAGTACTCCATCTCCGTGAACTTGAGCTGGCGCTCGGAGGCGAAGACGCGGAAGGAGTGGTCGAGCTTGCGGGAGACGCCCGAGCCCGATGCCGCCAACTTCGAGAGCGCCGGGATCGAGGCGGGCACGAAGCGGGTCACGGTCGCGAAGGCGCCCGCCACCCAGTTCTCGAGGACGACCTCCTGCGCGTAGGTCGCAACCGCGCTGGGAGGATCAGCCGCGGCGTCGGTGCGGGTGCTCTCGCGGCACAGCGCCGTATCGGTATGGGGAAAGACGTAGAACTCGAAGTGGTCGAGCTCGTCGGCGAGCTTGTCCATCCCCGCGAGCACCTCGCCGAGCGGGCGGGTGCGGTCGAAGCGCTCGATCCGGAACGGCGCCACCGTCCGCATCGTCACCGAGTAGATCGCACCGAGCGCACCGATACCGACGCGGGCGGCGCGGAAGGCGTCGGGGTCGCTCGCCTCGCTGAGCTCGTGCAGGACGCCGTCGGCCGTGACGATCTCGATCGCCTCGATCTGCGCCGAGAGGTTGCGCCACTTCGCGCCGGTCCCATGGGTGGCGGTCGAGATCGCACCGGCGAGCGTCTGCTTGTCGATGTCGCCGAGGTTCTCGAGCGCGAGGCCGTGGCGGTCGAGCTTGCGGTTGAGGTCGCCGAGCCGGATCCCGGCCTCGACCTTGACCCGGTTCCCGGGCCGGTCGACCTCGAGGATCCGGTTCATCCCCTCGATCCGCAGCATCGACCCGTCGGTGACGGCGGCCGGGGTGAACGAATGCCCGGAGCCAGCGACCTTGACCGCCCGTCCGGCCGTCGTCGCGTTCATGACCGCCTCGATCAGCCCCTCGCGCGTGTGCGGATGGGCGATCACCTCAGGGCGACAGCGTTGCTCGCGCGACCAGTTGCGCCAGTGGTAGCCGGTCTGGCGGTCCGCAGCGGGCTTGTCGGTCTTCGCCTTGGCCATGACGTCAGGTTATGGACTTCCCGCTGCGCTCTAACCTCACGCAGCGAATCCGGAGGGGTGGCAGAGCGGTTGAATGCGCCAGTCTTGAAAACTGGTAACGGGCAACCCCCGTTCGTGGGTTCGAATCCCACCCCCTCCGCTTTCTCGAGGAGCTGATCGCGACCGCCGAGGCGGGCGGGCCGGCCCACGCCGCGATCCCGCGCTTCCCCGGAACCGAGGGACCGGCGCAGGACGCCCGCCGTTCTGCTTGAGTCCCCGCCCAAGCTCGGGCTGAAGAGATCCGCCGGACGGCCGGTGGAGCCCTGTCGTTCTGGGAGGAGCGAGATGACGAAGAGGACCTGGATCGGTGCGATCGCCCTGGCGATCGTGATGGCGTTCACCGCGCAGCCCGCGTTCGCCGGACTCGGCGACGTCGAGACGCCGACCGTCGAAGGTCCGGAGGCCAGCGGACCCGGCAACACGCCGTTCCTGGCGACCGACATCGACCTCGCCTCCAAGGGCTACGTCGAGGAGGAGTACGAGTACTCCGGCGACGCCTTCCGCTACGACCGCACCGGCGCCGACGACGTCACCGCTACGAAGATCACCACCGGCGGCCCCAACAGCGACGGCAAGTTCCCGTACCGGACGCGGATGATCGTGCGCCGCCCCGCGAACCCCGCCGACTTCAACGGCACCGTCGTCGTCGAGTGGCTCAACGTCACCGCCGGCTTCGATGTCGAGTGGAACTGGATGGGTGACCCGCAGTACCTGATCGACAACGGCTACGCCTGGGTCGGCATCTCGGCCCAGAACGTCGGCATCAACGCCCTCAAGGGCTTCAACCCGACCCGCTACGGCGACCTCGTCAACCCGGACCCGCTGCCGAACCCACAGAGCGACAGCGACGCGCTCTCCTTCGAGATCTACTCGGCCGGGATCAAGGCGCTGCTCGACGCCGGCAACGGCGCCGACCCACTCCCCGGGATGACGCCGTCGACGGTCATCGCCTCCGGCGAGTCGCAGTCCGGAAGCCGGATGAGCGCCTACTACAACAAGATCCAGCCGCTGCACGAGCTCGTCGACGCGTTCCTGATCACGGTCTCGACCGGAACCCTGCGCGACGACCGCCCGGAGAAGGCGATCCGGGTGATCTCCGAGACCGAGAACCGGACGCAGCGGACCGAACCTGACAACAGCACCTACCGCCAGTGGGAGGTCGCGGGCGGATCGCACCTGCCGCGGATGGCCTGGGACAACGCGGAGGGGCCGTTGACGAGGGACCTCGGCACGCTCGATGTCGATTGCCAGAAGTTCCCGCTTTCGAGGGTGCAATGGCCGTTCGTCGTCAACTCGGCGATCGCCGACCTGGTGACGTGGTCCGGCGGCGGCGCCGCGCCGCCGATCGGACCGCGCGGTGTCTACACCGACCCGACGACGCTGGAGCGCGATCAGTACGGGATCGGCAAGGGCGGCATCCGCCTGCCCGCGGTCGACATCCCGGTCGAGGTGAACACGGGCGTCAACGCCGCAGAGCCGGGGGGACCGCCCTTGTCGGTCTTCTGCGTTCTGCTCGGCTCCTCCGAGGTGCTGCCTGACTCGACCCTGACGAGCCTCTACCACGACTACGGCGACTACGTCGACAAGACCGCGCCCGCGGTGCAGGCCGTCGCCGACCAGGGATTCATCGTCCAGGGGGACGTCCCGCGCCTGCAGCAGATGTACGAGGAGGTCCCGTACCTGAGGCCGACCGTTCCCGTCCCCGACAAGGATGCGACGCGTGGCGATCTGACGCTGACCTGGCGCGGCACCGAGGCGGCGCAGTCGACCTTCGCACTCGAGCACTCCAAGGACAAGGGCGCCACGTGGTCCCCCGTCTCGGGTGCCGAAGCGCTCGCGAGCCCGACGTTCACGTTCCCCGGCAAGGGCGAGACGGACGGCAAGTGGATCTACCGCGTGCGCTCCTCGACGATCATCCCGGCCAACGTCGAGGCGCCGGAGACCACCGTGACGACGCCGTACTCCGACTCGTCCGGTCAGGTGATCGCTGACCGCAAGGGCCCGAAGCTGAAGCTGAAGTGCCCGAAGAACGTCAAGCGCGGCTCGAAGGCCTTCGTCAAGGTCAAGGCCAAGGACAAGGGCGTCGGGCTGAAGAAGAAGCCGAAGTCCAAGATCCGCATCAACACGAAGCGCCCAGGCGTGCGGAAGATCACCGCCAAGGCCAAGGACAAGCTCGGCAACAAGTCCAAGAAGTCCTGCAAGGTCAAGGTCGTCAAGTAGCGGACGCGCGATGCCGGGGGCTCGCCCCCCGGTATCGTCGCGCGGCATGAGCACCTGCGTCGTCACCGGGGGAGCCGGCTTCCTCGGCTCCCATCTCTGCGATCACCTGCTGAAGGCGGGACACCGGGTCATCTGCCTCGACAACCTCGAGACCGGGTCGCTGCGCAACATCAGCCACATCCGCGACGCCGACTTCGTCTTCGACAACCACGACATCACGGAGTTCGTGCGGATCGAGGAGCCGGTCGACTTCGTCTACCACCTCGCCTCCCCCGCCAGTCCGATCGACTACCAGCGGCTGCCTCTGCACACGCTCAAGGTCGGCTCCTACGGGACGCACCACATGCTCGGCGTCGCCAAGCAGAAGCGGGCACGCTTCCTGCTCGCCTCGACTTCGGAGGTCTACGGCGACCCGCAGATCCACCCGCAGCCGGAGAGCTACTGGGGGCACGTCAACCCGATCGGTCCCCGCGGCGTCTACGACGAGGCGAAGCGCTACGCCGAGGCGCTGACGATGGCCTACCACCGCCAGCAGGGCGTCGACACGCACATAGTCCGCATCTTCAACACCTACGGCCCCCGAGTCCGGCCACACGACGGCCGGGCCGTCTCGACCTTCCTGCGCCAAGCGCTCCAGGACAAGCCCCTGACGGTCTTCGGCGACGGCAGCCAGACCAGGAGCTTCTGCTACGTGGAGGACCTGGTCCGAGGGCTGATCGCGCTGATGGAGTCCGACGCGCATCTGCCCGTCAACATCGGCAACCCCGACGAGTACACGCTGCAGGAGCTCGCCGAGACCGTGATCAAGGTCACCGGATCGCGCTCGGAGATCGTCTACGAGGCTCTGCCGGTCGACGACCCGCAGGTGCGCCAGCCCGACATCAGCAAGGCGCGAGAGATGCTCGGCTGGGAGCCGACCATCGGCCTCGAGGAAGGGCTTCGCAGGACGATCGAGCAGTCCGGCGTCGAACGGCTCGTCGGCGCCTTGGACTAGGGCGGCCCCTCCGCGTTATCGTCCGCGCCGCCTTGGAGCCGCTGCGGATCGCACACCTGACCGCCACGTTCCCCCCCTATCCGGGCGGGGCCGGCAACACCGCGTACCGCTTCGCGCGCGGGCAGGCTGAGCGCGGCAACCACGTCGAGGTCTTCACCGCCGCCGCCGAGGGCGACCCGCCCGATCCGGGCGAGGCGATCGTGCACCGGATCGACCCGGTGATGGCGATCGGCAACGCACCGCTGATCCCCAGCCTGGCGCGGCTCGACACCTTCGACGTCGTCCACATCCACTACCCGTTCATCTTCGGATCCGAGCTGACGCTGTTGGGACGCCTGAGCAAGCGGCGGCGCTCGGCAGCGCTGATCGTCCACTACAAGAACCGGCTCATGGGCAAGGGCCCGCGCGGGCTCATGTTCGAGACCTACGAGCACACGGTGGCGCCGGCGCTGATCCGCGCCGCCGACCGGATCCTCGTCCTCAGCGCCGATCACGCGCGCTCGGTCAGCTACCTGGAGCGGGCGCTCGAGCGCACACCCGAGCGAGTCATCGAGATGCCGAATGGCGTCGACACCGACGCCTTCTCCCCCGAGGGCGGCGACGGCGGGCTGCGGGCCGAGCTCGGGATCCCCGAGGACGCCGTCGTGGCCGCCTTCGTCGCGACCCTCGACCGCGCCCACCACTTCAAGCGGCTCGACGTCGCGATCGAGGCGCTGGCCCGCACCCGTGCCGACGACCTGCACCTGCTCGTGGCGGGGGGCGGCGAGCTCCTCGAGGGGTTCAAGGCCGACGCCGCCGCGGCGGGCGTGGGCGCGAGGGTCCACTTCCTCGACAAGGTCCCGCACCCGGAGCTGCCGCGCGTGCTGCGCGCCTCCGACCTCTTCGTGCTGACGACCGAGCCGCCGGAGTCGTTCGGGATCGTCCTCATCGAGGCGATGGCGTGCGGGCTGCCGGTCGTCGCCACCGACTACCCGGGCGTGCGCGCGGTCGTTGACGACGAGACGGGCACCCTGGTCCCGGCCGGCGACTCCGGGGCGGTCGCAGAGGCGCTCGACGCGATGGTCGACGCCGGTCCGCTCGGCCGCGAGCGCCGCGGCGAGGCGGGGCGCGCGAAGGCGGAGCGGCAGTGGGCATGGCCGGCGCTCCTCGACCGCATGGAGGGCGCCTACGCCGAGGCGATCGAGGCGCGCCGCGGCAAGCTCGGGGCGGCCGCGTGAGCGCGCCCGGCTCCCTGCTGCTCGTCTCCTACTTCTACCCGCCGACCCGCGACACCGGCGCTCAGCGTCCGGCCGCGATGGCGAAGTGGCTGGCCCGGCTCGGCTGGGACGTGAGCGTGGTGACGACGGGGGCGTTCGGCTCGTCGGCTGAAGACGCGGGCGGTGGTGGGGGCTCCGGCCCCGGCGGTGGCGAAGCTGCGCGTGTCCGCGTGATCCGCAGCTTCGACATGCAGACGTGGCGCGCGCGGATGGCCGGACACGACCGCGTCGACTCGCTCTTCGACTCCGACTCCTACACGGGCAAGCCGCACCCGCTGAGCAAGGTGATCGTGCCCGAGCCGCTCGCGCTCGCCTGGGCCCCCTTCGCGCGCCGGGTGGCGCTCGCGGCGCATCGCGAGCGCCCGTTCGACGCCGTCCTCACCACCTCCCCTCCCGAGTCGGCGCACACGGTCGGCGCGGCGCTGCAGCGCAAGGGCGTGCGCTGGGTCGCCGACATCCGCGACGCCTGGACCTACGAGCCGCTGCGGCCTCCCTTCCCGACGAAGGCGCAACACCGCCTCGACGAGCGGCTCGAACGGCGGCGACTCGGGGCGGCCGATGCGGTCGTCTGTGTCTCCGAGCCCGCCGCCGCCGACCTGCGCTCGCGCGGCATCGCCGACCCGGTGGTGATCGCCAACGCCTGGGATCCGGACTCCGACCCGGGCCCGGAGGCGGTGGCTGCGGTCGAGGGCTTGCTCGACCCCGAGCGGGTCTCGTTGCTCTACACCGGGCGATTCGGCAGCTACGGCCGCGACCCGGGGCCGCTGGCGGAGGCGCTGGGGCGCTTCGCCGCCACGGCTCCCGAGGAGGCGGCGAAGCTCGAGCTGGCGGTGGCCGGACCGCTGACGCCGGACGAGCGCGCGCTGCTGGAGGGCACCGGCGCGGGGGTCGTCAAGGTCTCGCTGCTGGGCTCGCTCGAGCGCGAGCGGTCGCTCGCCCTGCAGCGCCGCGCCGACGCTCTGCTGCTGCTCGCGCAGCCGGCCCGCTCGCAGCTCGTCAACTTCAAGCTCTTCGAGTATCTGGCGTCCGGGACGCCGATCCTCGCTCTCGCCGACGGCACCGAGGCCGGCCGCATCGCCGCCGACGCCGGCGTCTCCCCCATCGTCCGCGCCGACGACCCGGAGGCGATCGCCGCGGCGCTCGGCGCCCTCGTCCGCGGCGATCTCAAGGGCCCGGACCCCGGCGCGAGTGGCCGCTACGCCTACCCCGGCGCCGCCGAGGCGATGTCGCGGGTCCTGCTCGGCGGCTAGCGGCTCAGCGGGGGGGTCGGCGCGAACGGGCGATCCTCGGCGCCGAACGTCGTTTTCCACCCCCTATAGCCCCGAGCCGTGAACGTTCGGCGATCCGGGGGGGCACGCCACGGCCGCGCCGAACGGCCGGGGAGCGACGCTGAAGCGGACGCGGGCACGTGCGTTCGGCGGCGAACCGAGGATTCCTCGGTTTTGCAAGACTTTACCTCGCATGTCGATCTCCACCCGCGATCGCCTCCTCGACGTCGCCCTCGAGCGCTTCGCCGATGGGGGTGTGTTGAGGACCACGCTCGACGAGGTCCGCGAAGAGGCGGGTACCAGCGTCGGCGCCGTCTACCACCACTTCCCCGACAAAGCGGCGCTGTACGAGGCGGTGCAGGCCCGCGCGCTCGCCGACTACCAGGCCGGCTTCGTCGCAGAGCTCGAGCAGCGTGCCGAGGCGGAGGCGGGAGTGCGTGCGATCGTCGGCTTCCACTTCCGCTGGTGCGCAGCAAACCCCGCGGCGGCGCGAATGCTGCTCGACGCCCGTCCGAGCGCCGCGCCCGGGCTCAACCGGGACTTCTTCACCCGGGTCCGAGCGTGGTGGGGCACGCACGTCCACTACGGCGCCGTGCGGGATCTCGACTTCATGCTGATCCACTCGCTGTGGCTCGGAGCGTCGATGGAGATGACCCGCCACTGGCTGGCCGGTGACGCACCGAAGCCCAAGCGATCGCAGACCGTCGCCCTCGCCGATGCGGCCTGGGCATCCCTGAAGGAGGGACCGAGATGAGCATCTACGCCGAGCTGACCCGCTCCGGGCTCGAGGCCACCCGCGACGCGGTGACGCTGGAGCGCCCCGCACCCGATCGGGCGATCCTGACCATGAACGAGCCCGAGCACCTGAACGCGCTCAGCGCCGCGGTCTGCGTGCAGCTCAACCGCCGCCTCGCCGAGCTCACGTCCGACCCCGAGCTGCGGACGATCGTCCTCACCGGCGCCGAGGACGCGTTCTCGGCCGGGGGCGACCTGACGATGATGGGCCGCGCCCGGACCGAAATCACCGGCGCCGAGGGCTCGGCCGACGTATGGCGCTGGATCCGCAACCAGTTCGGGGGTGTCGTCCGCGCGATCGCGCGAATGGACAAGGCCGTGATTGCGGCGGTCAACGGCCCTGCGGCCGGCGTCGGCCTCGCCTTCGCCCTCACCTGCGACATCGCGATCGCCTCCGAGCGCGCCCTGCTCGTCCCCGCCTTCGGACGGCTCGGCCTGCTTCCCGAGGTCGGCACGAGCTGGGCGCTGACCAGGAAGCTCGGCTACCAGGGCGCGTTTGCCTTCTTCGCCGGCGGCCGCCACGTCGACGCCGCCGAGGCGCACCGGCTGGGTCTCGTCCAGGAGGTCGTTCCCCACGACGAGCTGCTGCCAACCGCCGACGCGTGGGCCGACCTCATCGCGAAGCTGGCACCCCACGCGCTCGAGATGGCGAAGCCGCTCCTGCGCTCGGCCGCCGATATGAGCTGGGACTCCGCTCTCGCGGCCGAGGAGTTCGCGGAGCCCAACTGCTTCACGACCGCCCGATTTCAAGACGCGGTCGCCGCGATGCAGCCGCGGGAAACGCACTGAGACCCGGAAGCTCGCTCCACCCGCAATCACCCCTCCCACAGACCAGTGATTGCGATTGCGTCGCGCGAATGACGCCGGAGCCATGCGGCCCGCGCCGGGCGCCCGCGGCCGCCGTCGCCAACTCGCCGATTCCGGCGGGCCGGACCGCCGGAAATCCACATCCCGGCGTGATCCGGCGTTCGATCGGCGGCGACCGCAAGCCTCGGTTCAGGGAGTCCTGAGCTACGGTCCCCGCCCGTGCCCGCGGACCACGCAGCAGAGGAGACCCGTAAGTACGGCCGATCCGCCGCGCAGCTCACCATCGCGCTCGGCGTCGCCGGCGTGCTCACGTACCTGTTCTTCGCGCTCGCCTCGCGCGGGCTCGACAAGGATCAGTACGGCGAGATCGTCGTCCTCTGGTCCGCCGTCTTCCTGCTCAGCGCGACCCTCTTCCGCCCGATCGAGCAGCTCCTCGCCCGCACGCTCGCCGAGCGTGACCACGCCGGCGCCGAGACCGGCGATGCTCTGTGGGCGGCGGCGAAGATCCAGGGCGGCCTCTGCGCCGCGGCGCTGATCGTCCTGCTGGCGCTCCAAGGGACTCTTCAGGGCAACATGTTCAGCGACGACCCAGGGCTCTACTGGGCGCTCGTCGTCGCCATCGCCGGCTTCGCCTGCGCCTACTACGCCCGCGGCTTCCTGGCCGGACGGGGTCAGTTCTTCCTCTACGCGGTGCTGCTGCAGATCGAGGTGCTGCTGCGGCTGTTCCTCGCCCTGCTCGTCGCCGTCGGGATCGCCTCCGGCACCTCGCTGATCGCCATCGGCATCGCCCTCGCGCCCTTCGCCGGCCTCGCGGTGATCCCGTTCGCGATCCGCCGCGGCCGTCCCAACGCCGCCGAGATCGACCCCGAGAACTCCCCGCTGGGCGGTGAGCTGACGCTCGGCAGCGGCGGCGCCTTCGCCGGTGCGGTGCTGCTGATGATGCTCAGCGAGCAGGTGCTGGTCAGCTCCGGCGCGCTCTTCGTCCGCGCCTCCGAGGGCGCGGCCGCGGCCGGGTTCATCTTCAACATGCTGATGGTGGCGCGGGCGCCGCTGCTGCTCTTCCAGGCGATCGCTGCAAGCCTCCTCCCCCACCTCACGCGCCTGCGCGCCCGCGGCGACGAAGACAGCCAGGACGCCTTCCGCAATTCGCTCACAAGCACGATGCTGCTGATCGCCGCCTTCGCCACGGCGACGACCATCGGCGTCATCCTGATCGGGCCCCAGGTGATGCAGCTCGCTTTCGGCGACAAGTTCACCTACGACCGGCTCGGCCTCGCGATCGTCTCGGTCGGGATGGGCTTCTACCTCGTCGCCGCCTCGCTCAACCAGGCGTGCCTGGCGCAGGGCCAAGCCCGCCGGGCGGCGATCCCCTGGGTGATCTGCGCGGCGGCGTTCGTCGCCTTCAACCTGCTCTACGACGGCAACCCGTTCCGGGCCGTCGAGTTCGGGTTCACCGGCGCCGCCATCCTGCTCTCGGGAATGCTCTGGTGGGTCTACTCACACCCGCACCCCAACGTCGAGGACGCGATCGAGCCGGGTTCGGGCCGCGAGATCCAGGCGCGCCTGGACGCCCTCGACGAGATCACCTAATGCCGGAACGCGCTTCGCGCTCGGCCACGACCACCCCAGCGCGCCACCCCGGCGCCCGACCCCCGTCGGGCGGCTCGATCGCCGCGACGTCGGCGCCGGCCATCCGCAACGTCCACGAGATCACCGCGTTGGAGTTCCACATCTCCCCCGCGCCGAGCTCGTCGCGCCCCCAGACCGGCGTCGGAACCCGGGGGACCGCCTTCAACACGCGTCGGGCCAGATCGGGTGGAGAGGCCAAGCGAACCGGGCCGCCGACCGCCTCCGCCACGTCCGGGATGCTCCCGCCCTCCCAGAGACGGACCTCGTAGCGGAAGAGGCGAAACCGCCCCGCCCAGCGCGCGCCGACGGGGCCCTCGGCGACGACCCCGCGCCGCTCCCCTCTCAGGTCCGGCTCAGGCGCCTGCTCGATCACGTAGCTGACGCCATCGACGGCGACCTCGAGCGCCGCGTGGAAGAGGCGGCGCGCCGGGCGGCCCTCGACCCGCGCCGCGATCGCCTCGTACACGCGCCCGTTCCACTTGACCGAATGCCCGCCCGCACCGAGCGGTAGCCAGTAGAGGTCGACACGCTGCTCGCCAGCCACCCGTCGATCCTAGGTTCGCGGCGGCACCGGGACCACGGGCGTCGCGACTATGCTCCCGCCGATGCTCCGGTCCGCCTCCCGGCACCTGCGCCCGACGAGACCACCTGGATGACCGCCCCCGGAACGGGGGACGTCGCGCCGGACGCGGTCGCGCCGCCACCGGGCCACCGCCGCTTCCCCCTCTTCGACGGCCTCCGAGCCATCGCCGTCATCCTCATCGTCGTCTTCCACACCCCCGGCCTCATCGACATCGGCTGGGAGCCTCTCGTGCGAGTGCTTGTCCACCTCAACGTCGGCGTGACCGTCTTCTTCCTGATCTCGGGCTTCCTTCTGTATCGCCCCTTCGTGGCCCATCGCGCCGGCGGCCCCGCGGTTCCGGGCGCCGCGGTCTTCTACAAGCGCCGCTTCCTGCGGATCTTCCCCGCCTACTGGGTCTGCCTCGTGGTTCTGCTGATCGTCCCCGACGCGATCTCGCTGTCGACGCCCAACCTGCTGGCGCAGTTCGGGCTAGTGCACACCCTGCCCTTCGTCGGCGACGGCAACTGCGTCCAGCAGGGCGCCAACTGCTCGCTCTCTCAAACCTGGAGCCTCGCCGTCGAAGTCACCTTCTACGCGGCCCTCCCGCTCTACGTGATCGCAGCCAACCGGCTCGCCCGGGGCCGCGAGACGCTGTCGTGGGCGCTCCGGGAGCTGGTCCTCCTGGCCGCGCTATCGGCGGTCGCCCTCTTCTACACGTACTGGATCCACCTCGGCACCGAGACCTCGTTCGCGCGCGGGACGCTGATCGGCTACTTCGATTGGTTCGCTCTGGGAATGGGTGCCGCGGTGATCTCCGTCGTGGCCGAACGGCACCGAACGCGCCTCACCGATTGGATCGGCCGCAACCCCGGGCTCCTCTGGCTCGGCGCGGCGGCGCTATTCGGGGCGCTCGCCGCCTACCTGCCGATCACGCCTTACTTCACGACCCGCGCAGACCACGTGCTCGCGAACCTCGGCTTCGGGGCCGTCTCGCTGCTCCTGATCCTGCCCGCCGCATTCGACGGCGGTCGCGGTGCGCCGAGGAGGCTCCTCGCCAACAGCGTGGTCTCCTGGATCGGGCTCGTCTCCTACGGCATCTTCCTCTGGCACCTCGCGGTGTTGATCCGCCTCGACCGCGAGTTCGAGTCGATGTCGTACCTGCCGATGCTCCTCGTCGGCCTCGGCATCTCGGTCGCGATCGCCGCGGCCAGCTACTACGTGATCGAGCGACCGATCCTCCGTTTCAAGACGAGGCCGCTGCTGGCCCGTCGCCACTGAGCGCAGGGACACGATCCCTCCAGCGGACGGCGATCGGCGCATCCCGTCGCCGCTCCTTATCCTTCCCCACGCATGAGCGAGACGACCGAGCCCACCAGCGAACTCCCCGACGTCAGCGAGGATCGCTACATCGCCCCGATCGTCGGTCCCGACGACCCGCGCTACTTCACCGACTCCGGGATCGAGATCGACACGGTCTACGACGCCGAGGACGTCGCGCCGAACCTCGAGGACCGTCTCGGCGAGCCCGGCGCCTACCCCTTCACCCGGGGAATCCACGACGGCATGTACCGCGATCGGCTCTGGACGATGCGCCAGTACGCCGGCTTCTCCTCGCCTGAGGACACCAACGAGCGCTACCGCTACCTGATCAAGCACGGCTCGACCGGCCTCTCGATGGCCTTCGACCTGCCCACCCAGCTCGGCCGCGACTCGGACGACCCGCTCTGTGACGGCGAGGTGGGCCGCACCGGCGTCCCGATCGACACGATCGAGGACATGCGGATCTGCTTCGACCAGATCCCGCTCGACGAGGTCTCGACCTCGATGACGATCAACGCCCCCGCCGCCGTCCTGCTCCTGCTCTACGAGCTCGTCGGCGAGGAGCAGGGGGTCGAGTCGAAGCTGCTGCGCGGCACCGTCCAGAACGACGTGCTCAAGGAGTACATGGCGCGCGGCAACTACATCTTCCCGCCGGAGCCGACGATGCGGCTCACCACCGACATCTTCGAGTACTGCGCCGAGAACGTGCCGAAGTGGAACACGATCTCGATCAGCGGCTACCACATCCGCGAGAAGGGCTGCTCGGCTGTCCAGGAGGTCGCCTTCACGCTCTCCAACGCGATCGCCTACGTCGAGGCGGCGCTCGAGCGCGGGCTCGAGATCGACGCCTTCGCCCCTCGCCTCGCCTTCTTCTTCAACGGCCACAACAACGTCTTCCAGGAGGTCGCGAAGTTCCGCGCCGTCCGCCGCATGTGGGCCGAGATCGTGCGCGACCGCTTCGGCTCCGACAACCCGCGCTCGCAGATGATCCGCTTCCACACGCAGACCGGCGGGGTCACCCTGCAGGCCCAGCAGCCGGAGGTGAACATCATCCGCGTCGCCCTGCAGGGCTTCGCGGCGGTCTGCGGCGGCACCCAGTCGCTGCACACCAACGGCTTCGACGAGGCGCTGGCGCTGCCGACCGAGCGCTCCGCGCGGATCGCGCTCCGCACCCAGCAGGTGATCGCCTACGAGTCGGGGGCGACCGAGAGCGTCGATCCCTTCGCCGGTTCCTACTTCGTCGAGGCGCTGACCGACGAGATCGAGCTCCGCGCCAAGGAGCTGATGCAGCAGGTCGCCGACCAGGGCGGCTCGGTCGAGTGCCTCGACTTCATGCAGATGGAGATCGAGGAGTCGGCCGCCAGCTACCACGAGCGCTACAAGAGCGGCCAGGACGTCATCGTCGGCGTCAACAAGTTCGTCACCGACACGATCGACGACGTCGACATCCTCAAGGTCGACCCCGAGGCGGAGCGCCGGCAGGTCGAGCGCCTCGCCAGGCACAAGGCGTCGCGCGACCAGGCTGCGGTCGACGCCCGCCTGGCCGAGCTGGCGACCGCGGCGGAGGCCCCGGAGGGCAACCTGATGCCGCCGATGAAGGAGGCGCTCCGCGCCGGCGCCTCGATCGGCGAGGTCTGCGGAGCGCTGCGCGACGTCTTCGGCCAGTACCACGGCGGAGCGTTCTTCTGAGCAAGCCGACCCCCAAGCAACGCGCGGCCGGCATCGCCCGCCGCGCCGCCCACTCAGGCCCCGGACAGCGGCTGATCGCGGCGATCCGCGAGGAGGGACCGCCGGCACCCGGCGCCACCGGCGCAGCGGAGGAGCTCGACGTCGACGGCTGGCTCACCTCCCTCTTCGGCGAGCGTCTCGCCGAGATCGACGCGGCATGCGCCGAGCGCGGTCCCGACGACCGCGGCGCCTACGAGCTCTTCCGCGACCTCGACGACGACCT
Organism: Thermoleophilales bacterium; assembly: GCA_020636895.1. Classification (GTDB taxonomy): domain Bacteria; phylum Actinomycetota; class Thermoleophilia; order Solirubrobacterales; family 70-9; genus RHKX01. The sequence continues at coordinate 594,462 of JACJWZ010000002.1, forward strand.
CTGGGCGCTGCTGCTCTCCCGCGAGTACTCGAGCTACCCGCACATCCTCGCGCTCCTCCCCGAGGTCCCCGACCCGAACCTGCAGGTGAGCTGGAACGGCGCCTCCGGCCTCACCCTGCTGAGCCAGACCAAGGCCTTCTACCGCCACTGCAAGGCGATGGTCGCCGCGCACGGTCCGAAGCCGCTCGCCGACTCGCGCGTCCTCGACTTCGGCCTCGGCTGGGGGCGCATCACCCGCTTCTTCGCCCGCGACATCGCGCCCGGGTCCCTGCTCGGCGTCGACCCGACCGAGGACATCCTCGAGGTCTGCCGCGATAGCCGCATCCCAGCCGAGCTCGCCCGCTCCGAGTTCCTGCCGGAGACGCTGCCGTTCGACGGCATCGACCTCGCCTACTCCTTCTCGGTCTTCACCCACATCTCCGAGGGTGCCGCCGACGTCTGCCTCGACGCCCTGCACGCCGCGCTCAACCCCGGTGGCCTGCTGATCGTCACGATCCGCCCGCCCGCCTACCTGCAGCTCGACCCGAAGATGCACGGCGCACTCGCGGAGCTCGGCGACCCGGTCGAGGCGCTGAAGGAGCCGCGCTACGTCTTCGTCCCCCACGATGCCGACGGGCACCCGCAGGAGGGATCGGTGGCGGAGGGCGAGATGACCTACGGCGACTGCGTGATCAGCCTGCCGTTCGTGCGCGAGAGCTGGGGCGACCGCTTTGACCTCCTCGACGTCCACGTGACGAGCGAGGACATCTACCAGGTCGCCGTCACGCTGCGACGCCGCTGAGCGCGGCGATATCGAAGCGCTCAGCGGCGCTTCGATCGGTCGGCGTGGGCCTGCGGAGTCAGAGCTCCTCGGCGACCCTCGGGGCCTCGCGGTTGAAGTACCACCAGCCGAGGACGCAGACCGCGATGAAGACGACGGCGGCCGGGATCAGGTGCGCCCAGCCGCCCGCGAGCTCGACCGCGGTCGGCGCGTTCGGGTCGATCATCCACACCCGGGTCTGAACGAGTATCGGGACGATCGGGTTGATGAACATGATCTTCTGCAGGGTTTCGCCGGCGAACTCGACCGGGATCAACACGGCGCTGCCGTAGAAAAGGGCCATCGACAGCACGCTCCAGATGATCAGCGTGTCGCGGCGGCGCACGTAGAGCGCTGACAGGAGCATCGACATGCCCGCGGTGAGCGCCGTCAGCGCCAGGATCACCGGGATCAGCATGAACCAGGAGAGGCGCGGGTAGAGACCCGACGCCAGCATGAAGCCGAAGACGGCGATCAGGTTGACGAGCAGGTTGAACAGCCCCGTCGCGGTCGCGCTGAACGGGATGACGAGCCGCGGGAACTGCGTCTTGCGGACGATGCCCTCGCGAGCCACCACCGACTGCGTCGCGTTCATCGTCGCCTCCTGGAAGAACCCGAAGAGGACGATGTTGATCAGCAGGAACATCGAGTAGTTCGGGATCGTCGAGCCGACTCTGAGGATCTTCGTGAAGACGACGAGCAGCACGCCGAACAGCATCAGCGGCCGCAGCAACGACCACAGGTAGCCGAGCATCGTCCCGAAGTAGGTCTTCTTGAAGTCGGTCACCGACATCAGCACCAGCAGCTCGAGGAACCGCTTGCGGCCGCCGCCGAGCGCGGCCGGCCCGGTGATCTCGCGCAGCTCCGACTGCTCCTCCTGCCCGACCTCCGCCGTCGGCATGGTGACGGTGCCCGCCTCCATCAGCCCTCGATCCTCGTGTCGACCTCGGGCTCGACGGTCATGACGCCGGGAGCGGGCGTGACGTTGAAGACCACGAAGTCGAGCAGGTCGATCGCCTGCAGGGCCATGTCTCCCGCCTGGCGGTCGCGGGTGACCCAGCACCTGAGGAAGTAGTGGCCGTTCGTCAGATGGTTGTCGAGCTCGAAGCTCACCTCCATACGCTCCCCGGCGGCCACCGAACCCTCGCCGTCCCCGTCCCCGTCCCCGTCCCCGTCCTCGTCCTCGTCCTCGTCCTCGAACGGCTTGTGGTTGAACCCGAAGATGTGCAGGTTGTCGGCGTTGTAGAGGTGAAAGCCGAGGACCGGGTTGTCGAGCCGCTCGCGGGCCTCGATCACCGTCTTGATGCGGATCTTCTGATCGCCCTCGAGGTTGTCGATCCTGACCCCGCCCTCGTCCTCGAGCCAGGCATCGACGACGCGCGCGTGCAGGCCCGGGACGGCGAGCGCGTCGCCCCCCTCGCCTGACGGATCACGGGCGAAGTTCAGGCGCAGGTACTCGCGTCCGACCTCCTCGGGGTCGCCGATCATGTGAACCTCGGCGTCGTGGATCAGCATCGCGCGGTTGCAGTAGGTCTGCACCGCTCCCATGTCGTGGGTGACGAGGACCACCGTGCGGCCGGAGTCCCGCATGTCGTGGAAGACATCGGCGCACTTCTGCTGGAAGGAGGCGTCGCCCACGGCGAGCACCTCGTCGATGAGGAGGATGTCGGCCTCCGACTGCAGCATCACCGAGAAGGCGAGGCGCACGGCCATCCCCGAGGAGTAGTTCTTCAGCTTCAGGTCGGCGAACTCCTCGAGCTCGGCGAACTCGAGGACCGCATCGACGCGATCCTTCGCCTCGGCCTGCGAGAGCCCCATCATCACCCCGTTGAGGATGATGTTGTCGCGAGCAGCGAGATCAGGGTCGAACCCGACCCCGAGCTCGATGAACGGCGCCAGCCTGCCGGCCATCCGGACCGTGCCCGAATCCGCCCTGTAGATGCTCGCGAGGATCTTCAGCAGCGTGCTCTTGCCCGAGCCGTTGCGCCCGACGATGCCGAAGAACTCGCCCTTGCGGATGTCGAGCGAGATCGATTCGAGCGCCTTCAGGGTGCGGTAGTTGTTGGGTCTGAACGGGTGGACCGCCCGTTCCTTGAAGGTGTCGATACGGTCGGTGGGAATCCGGAAGGTCTTGCTGACGTCACGGATCTCGATCGCAACCGGGTCACCGGCTTGCGGGTCGTGGCCGGAGATGCGCTCAGGCGCTCCCGGCAGCTCTGCAGAGGTCAGATCCGTAGGCATTTGCAAGGAAGGACGAGACCGTGGCGATCTTCGTCGCGGACGTGGAGCGTACCTGCTGGTCCGATCGCGACGGAGAGCTAGTCGCGCCCCGCGAGCCAGCGCTTGAGCCGACGCTGGCCGAATGCTTCGACGTCGAAAGGAGGGATCCCTGACTCGGCGGGGTGTCTCGGCGCCGCACCTCCGCCCCGCGAGCGCAAGCCGATGATCCAGCGCCAAGCCGCCCCGCGGGCGAGCTGCCATTCGGCGCCGAGCGTCTCCGTGCGACCCCACAGGGCCCGCAGCGGCCGCGCCAGCAGCCAGCCGAGCAGCTTCCGGCGGCGATCGAGCTCGAGCACCCGCTGAGCCGCCCGGCGCTTCCGAGCCGGCATCCCCTCACCGCAGCGCTCGAGCAGGATCGCCGCCTGGAGCTCGAGCTGCGCGAGGGTGCGGAAGTAGATGGATCGCCACCGCGTCAGCATCCCGCGGCGGGCACGAAGCCACGCCGCCGGCGTGCGGCGGGCGGTTCCGCCCTCGGCGACGGAGACGTTGCCGACGATCGCCCCCGCGTGCTGAACGTAGTCGTAGAGCGGCTTGTCCACGTAGGCGATCCCACCGCTCGCGAGCGCCACCGAGGCGAGCCAGTGGTCGTGGAACTCCCAGCCTGGACCACGCGGGAACGGCAACGCGGTGGCGACGACATCGCGGCGGATCAGCATCGAGGCGCCGACGATCGTGTTCGAGATCAGCATCGAGGCCAGGTCGGTGTGGTTGCGCGCCCTTCCCTTCCACAGCGACTCGCGCAGCACCGTGCCGTCGGCGAGGACCAACCGCTGGTCGCTGTAGGCGAGCGCGGTGCCGGAGTGTTCGATAGCGGCGCGGAGGTCGGCGAGCTTCTCCGGGTACCAACGGTCGTCCTGGTCGCTGAGAGCGACCAGCGAGGCTTCCGCGGGAGCGAGCCTCAGTGCCCTCTCGAAGTTGAGGTAGAAGCCGAGCCGCTGCGGAGAGCGATCGACGACGAAGCGCTCGTCCCCACCCACCGTACGCTCGATCGTGGCGACGCCCGCCGGGCTCGAGCAGTCGTCGCTGATCACGCAGACCCAGCGCTCGTCGGTCTGCGCGCGCAACGACTCGATCTGCGCCGCGAACAGCTCGGGGTCGGGCTCGTAGGTCGCCATGCAGACGGCGATCGGACCGCCGTCATCGCTCGCACCCGCGGGCTCCGGCACGGGCTCGGTCACCGGGATCGAGCCGAGAGAGGCGAAGGACTCCCCCGAGCCGGCGAGCTCGGCCCGGAGCCCGACCGCGATCGCCGAGCCCGGCTCCCCCGCGCGGACCGAAGCGATGCCCCAGAAGCCGCTGCGGTAGCCACCGGCGCCCCCCTCCGCCGCGAGCACGTCGGCCCGAGGCGCGCCGAAGATGGTCAGCGGAAGCGCCTCTCCGTCGACCGTCAACTCGAGCGCGACGATCTCCTCCCCGGGCGCGTGGCAGTGGCCGATGCAGAAGATGGACGACGAGCAGCCGGCGGGCAGCGCCTCGGGCAGGAAGCCCTCGAGCGCGGCCCGAAGCCGAGCTGATCCCGGTTCAGGGGTGGCGGCGGCGTTCAAGAGTCGCCAATGTACGACAGCGAAAGCCGAGCCGAGACCCTCGGCAGGGCGCTCGCGTCCGTACAATTCCCCGCCCGCCATGTCTCAGTCCTACACAGCAGGCGCCGTCGCCGGGAGGCGACGATGATCATCTTCGGCTCCGCGGTCACCGATGCGAACCTCTACGACCGGTGTGCCCTGAAGGGGATCAACCTCGCCAAGGAGGACGACTCGATCGTCCTCGCGCATCAGAGCACCGGCACCCTCTTCCGCAACTACAACCTCGTGCTCGACCTCGCCAAGGAGCACGAGGGGATGGAGGCGCTCGTCCTCCTGCATCAGGACGCCGAGATCTGCGACCCGAACTTCATCCCGACGCTTCGCGAGGCCTTCTCCGATCCCGATGTCGCGATCGTCGGTTGCGCCGGCGCCGTCGGCGTTCGCAGCATCGCCTGGTGGGAGGGTGCGGTCACCTGGGCGTCCTTCACGCACCGCTACACGGAGCTCGGCGGCGGCCAGTTCGACTCGATGTCCTGGGACGACGCCCGGACCCCCTCGATCTCCCACACCGGCGAGGTCGACGTCATCGACGGCTTCGTCCTCGCGATGTCCCCCTGGGCCGTCGAGAACCTCCGCTTCGACGAGGCACTCGGCAAGCTCCACGGCTACGACTTCGACATCTGCTGCCAGGCGCGCGAGAAGGGCAAGAAGGTGATAACCGCGGACATGCGGGTCATCCATCACCACTCCCTCGACCTGATCAGCGACCCGGAGACCTGGATGGAGGCCTACATCCGCCTCGCCGAGAAGTGGGAGGGCAGGCTCCCCCATCTCAACGACCCGGGCACCGATCTGCACGCGCGGGCGCTCCGCGCCGAGGCGGACGCGGCGGCCGCGAAGGGCGCTCACGCCTCCGGACAGCTTCGCTACCAGGCGCTCGAGCGCCACTACTTCGAGCTGACGAACACCGCCGCCTGGCGCTTCACGGAGAAGCTCCGGCGGCTTCGCAACCGCTTCACGCCGTCGAACGGCGCCCGCGCACGCGAGGCGGAGGAGCAAGTGGCGGCGATGCGGCCGCACGAGCCCACCGGGGCTCCGCGCCGCGCCGAGAGCTGACCCCGGGGTCAGCCCGGCCCGTTCAGTCCTCGAGACGCCAGCGGCTCTTGTAGTCGGCCCGGCGAGCGGAGAGCTCGTCGATGTGCTCGATCCACGACTGGCGGCCGCCGGAGCGCGCCTTGCGGACTCCGTCGGCGGCGCGGATCAGCTTCGCGCTCGACATCGACCGCAGGATCTCCTCGTAGGAGTCGGCCTGCGCCTCCAGCTCGACGTTGCGGCCCTCGAGGCCCGCGACCTTCCCGCGCAGGTCCCAGATCTCGTGGCTGAGCTCGCTGACGGTGCGGTGATGGTTGGCGAGATGGAAGACGCGGTTGGCCTCGAGGCGGGCGACGATCGGGTTCATGTCCCAGGGATCGACGAGCGCGGCCACCGCGGCGGCCCAGGGCGCGTCCTCGTGCCAGGCGAGCCCGAAGCCGAAGAACATCGGCAGGACCGCGAGACGGACGCCGTCCTGGGTCGCGACGAAGTCCTCGATCGCGGTCAGCACGCCGTTGCGCTCGCCTCCCTCGTGGTTCTTGGCCCACTTGTAGGGAAGCCCGCCGAAGGTGACGCCGGGCTCGCCGGGGAAGACGCCGACGCCCTCCTCGATCCCCTCGCTGTACTCGTCGGGGACGCGCTCAGGCGCGTAGAAGGAGTCGCGACGGCCGTGAGGCCAGCAGACGTCGTGGAAGAGCAGCAGCGGCATCTCGGCCGCGGATACGCGGAGGCCGACCTGCTTGAGCTCCTCCATGACCGTGAAGTAGTTGTGGTCGCCGTCGATGACGAGCGCGTCGGGAAGATCCATGGTCGCGAGCGCGTCGGCGCCGGTCTGCTCGAGCAGATTGAGCGCCGGGTTATCGGCTGCCAGCTGCTGCAGCTCCGGCTGCGGCAGCGGATCGACGGCGGTGATCGCAGCACCGCTGCCGGCGGCCCATTCGAGCAGGACCGCGGTCAGGTCACCGGCGTAGGCGCCGACCTCGGCGACGGTCTTGGCGTCCACCGCGTCGAGCGTGGAGAGCAGCAGCTCGCCGAAGTTGGCCATCGAGTGGCCCCATCTGCCGGGGTCCTCCCCCTTCAGGCCCTCCGCTGTTTCGAGTCGATCCATGAGTCGGCGCAGTGTAGTCGTGGCGTCCGACCGCCGCCCGACGGTGCCGGGCGCCCAGGAGCCCTGAATAGGATGGGTCGATGGAGGCGAGCGTCCCCGCGCGCGATCGCCGGGAGAGGGCGGTTGGGGTGCCGGGCTCCGAGCCCGGTGGCGAGCGCACGGCAACTGGAATCCCGATCGTTCCGGCGCTGGACGGCTTCCGCGCGATCGGGATCGTCGGCATCGTGATCCTCCACACCTTCCAAGCGGTCGGGATCGGCTGGGAGCCCGAGGGGAACCCGATCGTCCAGTTCCTCTGGGCCTGCGACATCGGTCAGACCTGCCTGAACGCCCTCTTCATCGTCAGCGGCTTCGTCATCTACCTGCCGATCGTCGCGCGGGGAGGCCGGATGGGATCGGTTGGGGCATTCGCGATCAGGCGCGCCGCTCGGCTCTTCCCCGCCTACTGGTTCGTGCTCTTGGTGATGCTCGCCCTGATCGCGACCCTGCCCTTCGAATCCGGCCTCGTGCAATTCCCGTCCGCCCTCGACCTGGGCCTCACCATCACGACGATGGAGGTGCCCGCCGAGATGGTCCGCTTCACCTACTTCCTCGGCTTCGGGATGAACCGGGCGATCTGGACGCTCTCCCTCGACGTCACGTTCTACGTACTGCTGATCCTGCTCGCAGTCCGCTGGTACCGGCGGCCGTTGGCCGGGATGGCGCTCGCCGTCGCGCTCGCGCTCGGCTGGCGGTTCGTCTTCAGCAACGTCGAGGACATCTCATCGCTGCTCGGAACCGGAGTCAGCGCCGGCACCGCCTCCAACCTCCGCCTCGCGGCGGAGATCCAGTTCCCGTTCTGGGCCATGTCCTTCGCCGTCGGTATGTGGGTCGCGCAGGTCTACACGCGCCTCAGCGCCGGCGACTTCCCCGAACTCCGGCGCTTCCTCGGCGCCAGGCTGCAGATCGCGGCTCTGATCGGGGCGTTCCTCGCGATCTCCGGCGTCGCGATCTTTGAGCCGACGTCGATCACCTACTCGCCCCTGGCATCCACCCTCTACACCGCCCTGATCGGCCTGTTCATGCTCGGCACCATTACCGCCTCGCCACGCGCGCAGGCCCCGCTCGCCAACCGGGCGGTGCGCTGGACCGGCGACGTCAGCTACGGCACCTACCTGATCCACCTGGTGATCCTCACGATGCTCCTCGACTTCACCGATCTGCCGAGAGGGACCTACCCCGACGCGTTCCTGTGGATCGCGATCGTCGTGCCGCTCTCCGTCCTCTGGGGCTGGGGCTCACGGCGGCTGATCGAGCAGCCGACCAGGCAGTGGGCATCCAAGTACGCGATCGCGCTCAAGCAGCGCAAGGCGATCGCCGAAGCTCAGGAGTCCTGAGAGCCGGTCAAGGCCGGGCCACCGCCAGCAACGAGACGCCGAACGGCAGGTTGAAATTGGGGACGAGGCGATCTTCGGCGCCGAAGATCGACGCGAACATCCGGTTCGCGATGCTGCCGACCGGCCTGTCGAAATCCGACCGCGCCTCGCGCTCGGGCAGGAGCCTGCCCAGGAGACGGACAGCGGCGATCGGAGGCATCAGCAGGGTGTTGAAGTAGGTCGTGCGGAGTCGCTTCAGTCCGGCGCCGTCAAGGGAGCGCTCAAGCGTTCGCCTCGTGTAGCGGCGCATGTGGTGGGAGATCTCGTCGTGCGGCCCCCACATCCACCGGTAGGCGGGGACCGTGACCAGGATGAGCCCGTCCGGGCGACAGACGCGACGCGCCTCGCGCAGCAGTGGGCCGTCGTCGGGAGCGTGCTCGATCACGTCGAGGAGGGTGACCAGGCCGAAGGTGTCGTCCTCGAACGGCAGCGCCTCCCCCTCGGCTACGGACACGTCCCAGCCCCGGCGGACGCACTCCGCGACGGCCGCGGCTGCCGGATCGACTCCCCGCACCTCCCCGAAGCGACTCAGCATCCCCAGGTTGGAGCCGGTGCCGCAGCCGACGTCGAGGGTCTTGAAGGGCTGCCTCGGGCCGGCCCCCGCGAGCTGCCGGGCGATGACCGCGGTAAGCACCCTGCGACGCCCGACGAACCACCAATGCTCGTCCTGGATCCTGCTGTACTCGTCGTAGTAGCGCTCCTCCATCGGGGAGATCGGTGCGTCAGGAGGCGGGGAGCGAGCCCGGGGGCTCGAGCTCGACGAACTCAGCAGCCCCACGTTGCTCGTCGAGCTTCCGGAGATGCTTCTGGCTCGGCATGTAGATCCGCCTCCACATCAGGGCGATCTCGTGGAGCGTTCGCGTGACGTGAGAAGCCTGAACGGTGGTTTCGCCCGCCAGCCTCGGGTAGTGGCGAACCCCTTTCTCGAGGATCCGGAAGTTCCACTTACGTGCCTTCGCGACCAGCTCGGCGTCGACGAAGAAGTCGTCGCATTCGATCTGGATCTTCTCCAGGACCTCGCGGCGAAACAGCTTGAAGGCGCAGTCGACGTCGCGGACCCTGACCCGGAACAGAACGCTGATGATCCGGTTGTAGACCCAGGAGAGAACCGACCGCAGGGCGGTGTCGTAGCGGTAGACGCGGAATCCGACGGCGACGTCGTAGTCCTCGATCAACGGCAGGAAGTACGCGAGCTCACCGATGTCGAACTGGTTGTCGGCATCGGTGTAGAAGACGAGATCGCCACGGGTCACCGAGAACCCGGAGCGGAGGGCCGCGCCATATCCGCGGTTGACCGGATGGACCACGACTCTCACCAGCGCACCGTGCTTGCGCATGAGCTCCTTGGCCACTTCGAGCGTGCCGTCTGTGCTGCCGTCGTCGACCACGATCACCTCGAACTCGTCGGTCATCCCGGCAAGCGCTTCGACCGCGCGATCAACGGCCAGCTCGAGGTTCTCCTGCTCGTTCAGAGCGGGGAGCACAGCGGAGATCAAGCGTCAGCCCGCCATCCCGGAGCCGTCGGGCATCGGTCGCTCATATACCTCGATGATTGTGGGCACCACGCTGTCGTAGTCAACCCGAGTGGACGGCTCGGTGCCCTCGAGGCCCAACGCGGTGCGAGCCAACCCGACGCTGTAGACGTCCCCGGCGAGGATGAGCCGATGCCCTTGCGCCGCTTCCAGGATCGCGGGAAGGTCGTCGGGCTGGATCGAGAGGAACCATGCGTGGGGCTCCTCCGAGTAGACCGTCAGCGCCTGCGCCGGCGGGAACCCCGGCGGCGGCGGACCTCCCGTTCGCAGGCCGGGCAGCGAGACGACGACGTCGTGGCTGCCGGCGCTGCCGTCGATGAAGGCGGCCATCTCCTCGAACTGGGGGCGCTGCCAGCGCGCCTCGAAGGTCATGACCGTGCCGACGGCGAGCGTGCCGGCGACGAGCGCGAGAGCCACCCAGCGCAGCGGCCGGGCCCCGCTTGCGAGGACGATCGCCATCACCATGCTCAACCCGGCCGCCGAGGTGACCAGGTTGCGTGGCAGGAACATGCTGTTGCCGACGATGCTCGTGACTGCAGCGCCCACCGGGGCCGCCATCGCGAGCATCACGAAGAGCAGCAAGTAGCGCCCGCGGGGGGACATGAGGACGGGCAGCCGGCCCGCCTGCCGGGATCGCTGCGCGAGAGCGACGAGCGCGACGGCGAACCCGAGTGCGAGCATCAGCTCGCCGGCGGTTCCCCAGAAGGCACGGAAGCCGCTCGGGAGGCCGAAGGCCCAGGCGGCGGTGAACGAGACGACATTGTCGAAGGTGAACGGGGCGAGGAACTCGAGTGACTTCTGAGTCGGGGAGTCGAAGTCGTCGAGCAGCGCGGGAACCCAGGGAAGGAAGGCGAGGGCCGCGACGGCGTTCGCGATCAACGCAGCCTTCAGGGCCGAGCGATCGACCAGGGCCACCCAGACGAACTGCGCGAGGAGGGCGAACGCGGCCGTGTAGTGCGTGTACATCGCCGCGCACGAGAACACCGCGTAAGCGGCCCACCACCAGACTCCCCGGCGCTCCATCGCGATCAGCAGGCTGAGCGTCGAAAGCGCGACGAGCAGCAGGGCCAGGGAGTACGCGCGGGCCTCGACGCTGTACCAGATGAGATAGGGGTTCAGCGTCGCGAGGAGGGCCGCGATGAGCCCGACCCGGGGACCGAAGGTCCGGCGCCCGAGCTCGAAGAGAACCGGGATCAGCGCGATCCCGGCCAGCATCGACGGGAGCCGGACCATGACGGTCGGATCGCCGAGCTTCACCGAGGCCCAGCTCAGGATCGTGACGAGCGGTGGCGTGATCTCCTGGTCGCTGCGGACCCAGTCCAGGACGCCGGAAAGGTCGTGCCGCGTGGCGCCGACGTACGTCCAGAACTCGTCTCCGAAGAGCGACTGGGTCGATCCCTGGACGATCCGGATCGCCGCCGCTGCGGCCACGATGACGGCGAGGGCGATCAGCTCGTTTCGCGACGGCCTCCCGTCGCCGGCGTCCCCCTCCGCTGTCACGTCGGTCCCCACGAGGCTCGTGAGGGTAGCGGCGATCCGGACCCGCGTCGGGCGCCGGAGAGCCGCCGGGTTGACTCCTGCCGCCGCTCCCGCTCAGGGCCTTTGCGCCCGCGGCGACTCAGCCCTGAGGAGCGAGGTCCCGGCCGGGACCGTCACCCGCACAGACGACGTTCCGCGTCGTCTTCGCCATGTACAGACGGCGGTCGCCGCGCAGCATGATCGCCTCGGGAGCGTCGTCCCCGCGCTCCCAGTCAGCCACCCCGACCGAGATCGTCACCCCGCCGATGCCGGCCGCCGCCGTGGACTCCTCCTCGACCAGGCGGCGCATCTTCTCGGCCACCTCGGTGGCGTCGAGCAGATCGGAGTCCGGAGCCAGCAGCGCGAACTCATCGCCGCCGATACGGGCGATCACGTCGCTCTCGCGGGAGTTCTCGACCAGCAGGCGGGCGACGCTCCGCAGCACGGTGTCCCCGACGGGATGGCCGAGCCGGTCGTTGATCTCCTTGAGCTGATCGAGGTCGATGAGCAGGATCGAGAACGACTCACCACGGCGTTCGGCCAGCGCCATCTCCCGCTCCAGCGCCTCGTCCCACGCACGCCTGTTGCCGAGCCCGGTGAGCGGGTCCTGGCGGCTGATCCGGTCGAGCTCGGCCACGAGCTCCGAGCTGCGTCGCTGCTCCCGCTCGAGGGCGACGAGCCCCTTGAACTCCCGCCATGCCTCGGCCTGGCGGTAGTACTGACCGATCAGCGCCAAAGCGCCCGCGGTGCCGAGGTAGAAGAAGATCGTCGCCACCGCCGCCGTGGGGATCGGGTCGGAGATCAGCAGGATGACGGCCATCCCGGCGAGGGTGAGCCCGACCAGCGTCGCCATCCACCGCGGCGACCAGAGCAGCGCGAAAGCGCCCCCGTAGAAGGTCAGCGACATGCCGAGCGCGTAGGCCGCGTAGTGGTCGTCGAGCTGGGCGAGCATGACCCCGATCGCGAGGTTGATCGTCAGCGTCATCCCCAGCAGCAGGATCTCGGGATGACGCTCGCCGAAGCGGGAGAAGATCAGCGCCATCCACATGACGAGGATCGGGATCAGGAAGGCGATCCGCAGCCAGAGGAAATCGCCCGCTCGCTCAGGCGCTACGAGGTAGTCGAAGGCGATCCAGACGGGGAACCCGACCGCACACAAGGCGCCGGCGCCGATCCCGGTGGAACGGGTCGCCCGCCGCACCTCCCGGCGGAACTGCTCTCTAGTGGCTGGCCCCCAGTCGCTTGTGGTGTCAGTACTCATCGGCCCCTGGGGGTGGATCGGCCCGCGGAGACGGCGACTTTAGCCCTCTCGACGGGAGTTGGCCGCAATTTGCGATGCCGGCGACCGGGCCTGGGCCGCCGCGCGTAAACTGCCCGGCCCGATGCGAGAGAAGCACCCAGAGACGTTCGAGGAGAAGCTCGGCTACCTGCGCGAGCTGCGCGAGGCCGCGATCCACTCCGCCAGCGAGGCCGCGGTCGAAAAGCAGCACGCCAAGGGCAAGTTCACCGCCCGCGAGCGGATCGAGAAGCTGCTGGATCCCGGCACGTTCGAGGAACTCGACACCTTCGTCCGTCACCGCACCTACGACTTCGACATGCAGAAGACCCGGCCCTGGGGCGACGCGGTCGTCACCGGCTACGGCCAGATCGACGGTCGCACGGTCTTCGTCTTCAGCCAGGACTTCACCGTCTTCGGCGGCTCCCTCGGCGAGGTGATGGCCGAGAAGATGGTCAAGGTCATGGACATGGCCGCCAAGGTCGGCGCGCCGGTCATCGGCCTCAACGACTCCGGCGGTGCGCGGATCCAGGAGGGTGTCGTCTCCCTGGGCGGCTACGGCGACGTCTTCGTGCGCAACGTCCAGTGCTCCGGTGTGATCCCCCAGATCAGCGTGATCATGGGTCCCTGCGCGGGCGGCGCCGTCTACTCCCCGGCCATGACCGACTTCATCTTCATGGTCAAGGAGACCTCGCACATGTTCATCACGGGCCCCGACGTGATCAAGACGGTCACGGGCGAGGAGGTCGAGTTCGAGGAGCTCGGCGGCGCGATGACCCACAACACGAAGTCGGGGGTCGCCCACTTCGCGGCCGAGGACGAGGAGAGCTGCCTCGAGGACGTCCGCTATCTGGTCGGCTTCCTTCCCTCGAACAACCTCGAGATGCCGCCGCGGGTCGAGCCCTACGACGACCCCGACCGCGAGGACCCCGAACTGGACGGGATCGTCCCCGCTGATGCGCAGAAGCCCTACGACATGCGCGACGTGATCTCGCTGATCGTCGACGACGGCGAGTTCTTCGAGGTCCACGAGCACTTCGCCAAGAACATCATCTGCGGCTTCAGCCGCCTCGACGGCTTCCCGGTCGGGATCGTCGGCAACCAGCCGATGCACCTCGCCGGCGTCCTCGACATCGAGTCCTCGGAGAAGGCAGCCCGGTTCGTCCGCACCTGCGACGCCTACAACGTCCCACTCGTCACCTTCACCGACGTCCCCGGCTTCCTGCCCGGCACCTCCCAGGAGTGGAACGGGATCATCCGCCACGGCGCGAAGCTCCTCTACGCGTTCACCGAGGCGACGGTGCCGAAGCTCACCGTCGTCACCCGTAAGGCCTACGGTGGCGCCTACGACGTCATGAACTCCAAGCACATGCTCGCCGACTTCAACTTCGCCTGGCCGACCGCGGAGGTCGCGGTGATGGGACCCGAGGGCGCGGTCAACATCATCTACCGCCGTGATCTAGCTCAGTCCCCCACCCCAGACGAGCGGCGCCAGAAGCTCATGGCCGACTACCGGGCCCGGTTCGCCAACCCGTACTCGGCGGCCGAGCGCGGCTACATCGACGACGTCATCGAGCCGCGCCAGACGCGCCCGAAGCTGATCCGCGCCCTGCGCACGCTGCAGACCAAGCGCGTCCCGCAGCCCCAGCGCAAGCACGGGAACATCCCGCTGTAGGCGAAGGCCGATGACCGAGGAACCCGCCCTCCCGCTGCCGCCGCGCGAACTGGCCAGCCGGGTCTTCGCGGTCGAGGGCTGGAGCGACGCCGATCAGGCCTACCTGACGCTCGGGGCGCAGACCAAGGAGCAGATCGTCCGCATGCTCCCCGACGACTGGTCGTTCGGGGGAAAGCGGGTCCTCGACTTCGGCTGCGGCGCCGGTAGGACGCTGCGCCACTTCGCCCCTGAAGCCGAAGTCGCCGAGTTCTGGGGGGCCGATATCGACGGCGCGAGCATCGAATGGATGCGCGAGAACATGAGCCCGCCCATCCACTCGTGGCAGTCGGCCCAACTCCCGCCGATGGGGCTCGAACACGGCTCCTTCGATCTGATCTACGCGATCTCGGTGTTCACGCACCTGACCGAGGGCTCCGCCCCGTGGCTGCTCGAGCTCCACCGCCTGCTGCGGCCCGGCGGGCTGCTGATCGTGACCTACATGGGTCGCTGGAACTCCGCGTGGTTCGCGCACGAACCCTGGGACGAGAACCGGATCGGCATGAACGTGCTGCACCACAACCGTGCCTGGGAGGACGGCGGACCGGCGGTGCTGATCTCCGACTGGTGGCTGCGCGAGCACTGGGGCCGTGCCTTCGAGGTCGTCGAGATCGTGCCCGAGTTCCACAACTTCAGCTGGGCGTTGCTGCGCCGGCGGGACGTCGACCTGACCAGCGAGGAGCTGATGGCACCCAGCGACGATCCCCGCGAGTTCGCAGCGATGCGGCACAACGTCGTCCAACTGCAGCGCGAGCTCGTCAGGGAACGCGACCACCACTGGCAGGGTCACGAGATCCTCATGCAGGGCCAGGCGGCCGAGTACGAGGCCCGGATCGCCGAGCTCGAGCGCGTTCTACGGGAGCGCGACCGTGGTGCCGGCGAGCGGGTCGCATCGGCGCTGCGACGCCTACGTCCCTAGACACCGGCCGCCGGCGTCGGTGCCATCGTCACCCCGCCATCCTGCGGCCGGGGTCGTCGAACTTCAGGATCGTCGTGGGTACGACCCCGTCGTAGTCGACCTGCGCAACGGGCTCAACACCGTCGAGGCCGAGCGCACCGCGCGCGAGACCGACGCTGTTGGTATCACCGGCGAGGAACAGCGAGGTGCCCCGGGATGCCCGCCGAATCTGCGGGATCGATCCGGCATTGACCGTATGCGCCCACTCATGCGGTTCCCCGGAGTAGATGGTGATGCTCCGTGACGGCGGGATGGACCCGCCCGGCTCCCCGCCGACCCCGAGACCGGGCAACGAAACCACGACGGCACCCGGCTCGGCGTTCCGATCGAGATAGGCCGCCATGGCCTCGAACTGCGGACGCTCCCATCTCGCCTCGAAGCTCCTCGCCGCACCTAGGCTGAAGGTGGCGACGACGGTGGTCACCGCGACCCAGCGCAACGGGGACGCACCGCCCACGAGGACCGCCGCCATGACCACGGTGAGCCCGGGGCTCGAAGCGATCAGGTTGCGGGGAAGGAAGATGTCGTCACCGACGGCGCTCGCTATCGCGACCCCGACGGGGGTCGCGACGGCGAGCATCGCGAACAGCAGCAGGTAGCGACCCCGCGGGGACTCCAACAGGGGGAGCCGGCGGGTCTGCCGGTACCTCTCGGCGAGGGCGAGGCCGGCCACGACGAACCCCGCCGCCAGCAGCAGGATGCCGGCGGTCCCCCAGAAGCTTCGTAAGCTCGCCGGGTGGAAGCCGACCGAGGGACCGAACGCCCATGAGGCGGTGAAGCGAACGACGTTGTCGAAGTCGAACGGGGCGAGGAAGCCGATGGACTGGCGGAAGGGGGAGTCGAGGTCCTCGCGCAGCCCAGGTACCCATGGCAGGAAGACCAGGACGGCCAGGGCGTTGGATGCGAGGGCCGCCTTCAGCGCGGACCTCTCGGCCAGGGCGACCCAGAGGAGTTGGGCGACCAGCACGAACAGGGCCGTGTAGTGCGTGTACATGGCCGCGCACGTGAAGAACGCGTACGCCGCCCACCACCTGAGCTCCCGATGCTCCAGCGCGATCAGCAGGCTGAGCGTCGAGAGCGCGACGAGGAGGGCGACCAGCGAGTAGGCCCGAGCCTCGACGCTGTACCAGATCAGGAAGGGGTTGAGGGTGGCGATCAGGGCGGCGACCAGGCCCACCCGAGAATCGAAGGCTCGGCGCCCGAGCTCGAAGATCGTCGGGATCAGGGCGATCCCGGCGAGCATCGACGGAAGGCGGATCAGGACGGTGGGGTCGCCCAGCCTCGCCGAGGTCCAGCTCAGCAGCGTGAAGAGCGGAGGCGTGAGCTCCTCGCCGCCGCGCACGCCATCGAGAGCTCCGGAGAGATCGCCTTGCGTAGCGCTGACGTAGGCCCAGAGCTCATCTCCGAACAGCGACTGGCTGACGCCCTGAGGGATGCGGATGACCGCTGCGGCGAGGACGATGACGGCAAGGCAGATCAGCTCGTTCCTGGTCGCTGATCGTGCCCCCTCGGACGGAGCGCGTTCGGTGGCAGCGCCCGATGTCGGATGCATCCCCACGCGGTCGCCACACTACCTCCGGCGCTGAAATCAAGAAATGCTTCGCCCGCCCAGACCGCGGCATCTCCAAACCCTGATCGAGATCCACGAGCATCGCCCGCTACGGTTGCCGCCGTGCTTCACTGGACGAAGATCGACCGCCAGATCACCGCTGGAGCGCTCGACGCCGGGGTGATCCAGCTTCACGGCGGCATCGACCAGGCGGACCGATCGGAACTCGCCCGCATCTACGCCGAGGGTTTCGGTGACACCGAGATCGACCTCGTGATCGACGACTGCTCGCACTTCTACGCGCCGACGCTCGCCTCGTTCAACGAGCTCTTCCCGCGCCTGCGCACCGGCGGTCTCTACGTGATCGAGGACTGGCGCTGGGCCCACCACGACCTCGACGCCCTCCCCACCGACGGCAGCGAACCCGAGCGGATGCCGGTCACCCGCCTGCTGCTCGAGGCGCTGACCTCGATCGCCGCGACACCCGGCGTCATCGAATCGATCGCGGTGGAGTCGGACAAGGCGCTGATCGTCCGTGGCGAGGCGCCCATCGACCCCACGACCTTCGATGTCACCGCGCTCTCGGAGCCGGAGGGACGGACCTACATGCGGTCGGGGAAGGCCCAGCGGAGGGGTCTCTTCCGCCGCTGAACCCGCCCGGCTCCGGCCTCCTGGGCCCCCTGACGGTACTTTTTCGAGCGTGCTGAGCTGGACGGGCGAAGGAAGCTTCGAGTTGAACGGCACGTCCTTTCGGACGCTGCCTCCCGTCGACCTGCTCGAGGAGCACCCGATGGACCTCGGCGAGCGGGAGTTCTTCGTCTTCAAGCCGGTCGAGGAAGTCGAGTCCTACATCGCGCTCGTACGCGCACTCGAGCCCCAGCGGATCCTCGAGCTCGGCGTCTTCGGGGGCGGCAGCACGATGCTCCTGGCCGAGATCGCGCGTCCGCGGCGGATCGCCGCGATCGACCTGACGCCGCTCGCCGAGGTCGAGGAGAAGGTGGCGCGAGCCGTCGCCGCCAGCGATCTCGACCCGGCGACGATCAGCCTCCACGGCGGGTCGACCAGTCCGACGCAGCGACGCTGGAGCGGATCTGCGCTTCCGAGTTCGGGGGCGAGCCGCTCGACCTCGTCATCGATGACGCTTCCCACCAGTACCTGCCGACGCTGGCCTCCTTCAACGCGCTGTTCCCGCGACTGCGCCCGGGCGGCCTCTACGTGATCGAGGACTGGCGCTGGGCCCATACCCAGTTCGACCCGCTTCCGATCGACGGCTCCGATCCCGACCGAGTGCCGATGACGCGGCTGCTGGTCGAGGCGCTGACCGCCTTCGTGACGAGCCCGGGGATCGTCTCGGCGATGACGATCGAGGCCGACAAGGCCATCATCGAACGCGGCGACGTCGCATGCGATCCGCGGACGTTCGACGTCGCCGATCACTACGACGCCGCCGGCCGCACGCTTCAGGGCGCCGGAACCGCCCGGGGGCGCTCGCTGCTGGACCGGCTCCGCCGCTGAGCGCGGCGTCAGCGGGGCTGGCGGGGCTCGTACTCCTGGATCGTCATCGGAACCAGGCCCACGAAGTCCGTCTGCGAGATCGGCAGGACGTCCTCGAGACCCAGCGCGGCGCGGGCGATACCGACGCTGTAGGGGTCGCCCGCGAGGAAGATCGGGGCGTCAGCCGAGGCGTCGAGGATCTCTGCAGCCGAGTCCGGGGAGACCGAGTAGAACCAGGCATGGGGGCTGTCGGAGTAGATGCTGATGCTCTGGGTCGGTGGCACGAGCGGGCCATCTCCCGGCGGCGCGAGGTACCCGATACCGGGCACCGAAACGACGACGTCGCCAGGTTCGGCGTTCTCGTCGAGGTACCGCGCCATCTCCTTGAACTGCGGACGCTGCCACTGCGCGTCGAACGTCCTGACCGCGCCGACGCAGAGCATCGCGACGACGATCCCGGCGGCGATCCACCGCAACGGCTTGGCCCCGCTCGCGAGGACCGCCGCGGCCACCAGCGCGAACCCCGTCGCCGATGTGATCAGGTTGCGCGGCGCGAACATGTCGTCGCCGACGATGCTCGCCAACGCGACCCCAAGGGGAGCGGCGAGCGCGAGCATGGCGAAGAGGACCAGGTGCCGGCGCTGCGGCTCCTCTAGAAGCCCCAATCGGCGGGTCTGCCGATACCTCTGCGCGAGCGCCACGGCGGCGAGCACGAAGCCCGACGCCAGCAGCACGGCGCCGCCTGTTCCCCAGAAGCCCCGGAAGGTGGATTGGTGTCCGAACGCGGCGGAGGCGGTGAACCCGAGGAAGTTCTCGAAGCTGAAAGGGGCGATCACCCCGATGATCCCCCTCGTCGGGGAGTCGAGATCCTCCATGAACCCGGGGAGCCAGGGAAGGAACGCCACGACGGCGCAGGCGTTGGCGATGATCGCCGCCTTCAGCGCCGACCTCTCGAGCAGCGCCACCCAGACGAGCTGGGCGAACAGCACGTAGAGGGCCGTGTAGTGCGTGTACATGGCCGCGCACGTGAAGGCGGCGTAGGCGACCCACCACCGGGCTTCGCGGCGCTCCACCGCGATCAGCAGGCTCAGCGTCGACAGCGTCACCAGGAGCAGGACGAGGGAGTACGCGCGCGCCTCGACGGAGTACCAGATGAGGAACGGGTTGAGGGTGGCGAGCAGGGCCGCGAGCAGACCCACCCGGGGGCCGAGGGTCCGGCGCCCGATCTCGAAGATGGTGGGGATCAGAGCGATCCCCGCCACCATGGATGGGAGCCGGATCAACACGGTGGGGTCGCCCAGCTTCGCCGAGGCCCATGCCAGAGCGGTGAAGAGCGGGGGCGTGATCTCCTCGTCACTGCGCACCCAGTCGAGGACCCCCGACAGGTCCCCGTGCGTGGCGCCGACGTACGTCCAGAGCTCGTCGCCGAAAAGCGACGCGCTCACCCCCTGGACGAGGCGGATGGCCGTGGCGAGGGCGACGATCAGGGCAAGGCAGATCAGCTCGTTCCTGCTCGCCGGTCGCGCCCCCTCGGCGGACCCGGCCGACCCAGCATCGGATGCAGCGGCAACGCGCCCGTGAGCGTCCGAACCCAATGTCTCTCGGCTCCCCACGCGCCTCGGCACACTACTGGGCTCGCCGTCGCTCCAAGGCTGCGCCGGACCCTCGCCGAGCGGAGGGATCGGGCTTCCTAAAGCGCGATCTCGGTGGCGCTGACCTCTCCCGCTCGCCACGCCTCGACGACCGCGATGGCGATCCCCAGATCCTGGATCGCGAGACCGGTCGAGTCGAACAGCGTCACCTCGTCGAGGGATCGGCGGCCCGGGACCTCACCGGCGAGCACGGCGCCGATGTCGGTGACGTCGTCGCGGGTGACCGTGCCGGCGGCCACCGCGCCGGCGAGCTCGCCTCCCGTCGAGGCCTGCTCCCATTGGTCGCAGAAGAGCCGACAGCGGTCGAGGGCGGCGGCGGTCAGCTCGGCCTTGCCGTGGCCGTCGGCTCCGAGAACGGCGAGGTGTCGGCCCGCCGCGAGGTCGGGGGCGTCGATGACCGGCTCGCTTCCGGGGGTGACGGTGACGACGACGTCGCACGCGAGCGCTGCGGCGAGCGGACCCGTGCTCCAGCCGAGCTCCGCGGCGAGCGCCTCGGCGGCCTCGGGTCGGACGTCGGCGCAGACCCCTTCGCGGTAGCCGACGGCCGCGAGGCAACGCGCCGCCGACGATCCGTTGACCCCGCAGCCGACGATCCCGGCGGTCGCGGCGCCGTCGCGCCCGAGCGCGAGCGCCGACACGGCGGCGGCGGCCCCGGTGCGAAGCGAGGTGACGGCGGCGCAGTCGAGGATCGCGAGCAGCTCGCCGGTCTCGTCGTCGGAGACGAGCAAGGCGCCGGTGACCACCGGTAGCCCACGGGCGGGGTTACCCGGGTAGGACGTCACCCACTTCAGCGTCGCGTAGCCCCCTCCCCGCGCCGGCATCGCCCGGAAGTCGCCGTTGGGCGGCGCGTCGACGTAGAGCTTCGGCGGCATCTCCCATTCGCCGGCGTAATGGCGCAGGAAGGCCTCGCGGGTGCGTTCGACCGCCTCCGCGGGGTCGACGGCGGCGAAGACGGCCTTGCTGTCGAGGATTGCGGTCAGGGGTCGGATTGAAACGGATCGAGCAGGTGAGGGTCGGAGTCTCGACGTCGAGATCTCACCCTCGCGCTGCGATCCGGTTCATACCCTCGCGGATATCCGCGAGCTTGACCGACTCCGGGATCGGGCTGGCCCGATAGCTGAAGTTGCCGTCGATGTCGAGACGGTAGAGGAGCCTGCCGCGATCGTCGTAGGCACCGACGGGGCCAAAGTATCCGCCCCAGGAGATCAGCCAGTCATGGCTTCCGGGCTGGCGCCGGGCAGATCCGCAGCATGCGGCAGCGGTGACGTCGGGGTCGGTGATCGACTCGACCAATGTCGCGGTGCCCTTGCGCTCGTTGATCCGGAATCGTTCAGCACGCGGGACGGCATCGTCGAGATCGGTCCGGTTGTTGAAGATCGTGATCGTCCCGTTCGGCTGCACCCGCACGTCGTGCTGCCCCCCGAGCGGATACCGGCGCTGGTCCTTGAGCACCTTCAGGCTCTTCGACGTCTGCGTGCCGCCGAGCTTCCAGACGATCTTGCCGGTGATTCGGTCCACTTTGTAGATCGCGTCCAGGTGACGGAACGAGAGGTACATGTACCGCCCGGCCACCTCGGCGGCGTTCCAATGGAACACGTCGTAGATCAGGGTCCCGTCGGTGATCGACGGCCACCAGCGCCCGGCCTCGCTGAGATCGATGTGGTCAGACGGTGACCAAGAGCGGACCGTGCGACCGCGAGGCGTCACCTGCCTGATCTCGTAGTCGAGAACGGTCGAACCGACATAGCCACCGAACGCGGTCGAATCGAACCCGCCCTTGTACGAGACGTCGCCGATGACGTAGTCCCCGTTCGGCAGAACCTGCAGGTCATGGATGTCGGTCGCCTCTGCGTCGCCGACCCTCCGGATCACCCTGCCGGTCAGCGTGCGGATCTCGAACTGGCCGACGAATAGGCCGTTGTTCACCGCATCCCAGGAGACGGTGCCGTCGGGCAGCACCTTTGCGTCATCGGGAGCGCCATCGGCCTGCATCCACCAGACCGGGGCGCCGCGGCGCGAGAAGATCGCCGCGTAGTCATTCGGTAACTGCACCATGAAGAGCTTCGGGCCGCCCGCGCGCAGCACAGTGAAGTCGTATCCGGGGAAGTCGTCTGGAAGGCAGCGCACGCGGTAGCGGCGCGGGCCACCTCCCCCCCGACGCCGGAACGAGATACCGATCGCGCGGGAGTCATCGGCCGGAAGCGACAGGGTCCGATCACCGGAGAGCGGGCCCAGGCCCGGCGCCCTTACCGTCCATCCTGGGGCGCCGTCCACCCTGAGGCTGAGTTCGTCCCCCTCGCAGCGAGCGGCGTAGTCGCGAGCGTGCCACTTAAACGATGGCTCCAGCGTGTCGTCGTCAACCGCGGCGAAGCTCGGGCGCGCGGCTGACGCCGATGCGACAGGCACCGCGAGGAGCGAGAGGAGGACGGCGACGAGACTGCGAACGAGCGGGAAATCCATGACCTGCATGTAACACGCCCGGACGACAGGGGTCGCGCATTCCAGCCAGGCTCTCAGGGAAGTCTCAGAATTTCCGTGTTCGAGAGGATTTGGCGTGGCGGTACGGTTCGGCGGTGCCGAACGCCTCCGACCACATCCTCGAGATGCCCATCTCCTACCGCGTCTGGCAGGCCCCTTTCGCCGAGGCCAAGTTCGCCCCGGTCCTCGCGCACAACGACCTCTCCGCGGTGCGAAGGGTGCTCGACGTCGGCTGCGGCCCCGGTACGAACGCTGCTCATTTCGCCGGCTCCGACTACGTCGGGATCGATCTCAACCCCCGCTACATCGAGGACGCGAAACGGCGCCACGGCCGCGACTTCCGGGTCGCGGACGCGACCGAGTTCTCGGTCCCGGAGGGTGAGCGGTTCGACTTCATCCTCATCAACAGCTTCCTCCACCACATCCCCGACGAGCCGACCCGGGATCTGCTCGGGAACCTGCGGCGCGCTCTCGCGCCGGATGGTCACATCCACGTGATGGAACTCGTGCTCCCTCCCCGCCCGTGCATGGGGCGCCTCCTCGCACGGCTCGATCGCGGCGACTTCGCGCGGCCGCTCGAGAGCTGGCGCGAGCTGCTCGGCGAGCACTTCGACGCGGTCGTCTTCGAGCCCTATCCACTGGGGGCGGCATGGAGCGAGCTGACCACGCTCTGGCACATGGTCTACTTCAAGGGCGCCGGCGCCTGACCGCGGCAGCGGGCGTCGCGTCCCCGTCGGCCCGTACACCCTTGCCGGTGACCTTCCCGTACCGTTCCCTCCGATGTCGAGCAACGGGAACCGCAAGCCGCCGCGTCCGCGCATCGAGATGCTGAGCGCCGCCGAGCCGCAGGAGGCGGCGGCCGTGATCGCCGCGGTCGAGCAGTTCCTCGCCGACACGGCACCGGCCCCCGCCCCGAGCGCGACCGTGAATCCCTGGCAGCGCGCGGCGCTGCTCGAGGGGGTCCGCTCCAAGGAGGGCTTCGCCTCGCCCTGGGGCGAGCCCCGTACCTGGGGCGAGCGCCACTCCCACAGGCCGTAGCTGCGGCCACCTGAGGCCGCTCACCCCCGCGCGGCCCCCGGCCGGACCCCACGCGCACACCCATCCGGGTAGAACTCGCCTCGCCACCCCGACCGAGGAGAGATCAGATGGCCGTAGTGAAGATCATCGAGCTGGTCGGCAGCTCGAAGGTGTCGACCGATGACGCCGCCCGCCAGGCGCTGAAGAGCGCTCAGAACAAGCTGCGCAACATCCGCGCCGTCGACATCGTCAGCACCGGGCTGCGGGGCGAGAACCTCGATGAGTACCGCGCCCACGTCCGCGTCGCCTTCCTCGTCGAGAGCGCCGAGATCGTCTGACGCCCGTCTGATCCGGGGACCGTTCGCGTTTAGGCGGCCGCCGCAGGTGGAATACTCACGCCCATGACGGTTGGAGCATCGATCTTCCTGATCGCCCTCGGGGCGATCCTGCGCTATGCGGTCACCGCGACCGTCGCCGGGATCGACATCCAGGTCGTCGGCCTGATCCTGATGATCGCCGGCGTCCTCGGGCTGATCATCGGCCTCTTCATGCTGCGCGACCGCCGCAGCACGCCACCTCCGCGTTACTGAGCAAGCCGCGGCGCCGACCTGAGCGCCCGCTGGACGCACTGAGCGCCCGCCGGCGCCGGCGTGTCGCCCAGGAGGCGCCGAGCCGTCGGTCCCGCATGGGCGATCCGCTTTCGAACCGGGCGTCCGCTGACCTGTCACCGAGAAACGGGGAATAGGTCCACTCCCCGGTGACACGTCCGGCGAAGGCCGCGGCGCTCGAGCGCCAACGCAGCCCCGATGAGCAAGAAATGACATCGAGTGGCTCAACCCGGCGGTCTCGTCGCCAGGTTGAGCCACTCGACGCGGAGAGCGGGGGCGAGGAGCCGGCGAGCGTGTGGGCGGGCCCTTCCAAAGCTAAATACCCGATTCCCAATCGGATTTTGCTAGTTTCACTCTCTCCGGTCCGAACGAACCCGCGAACCAGGAGCAGACCACCCCATGGAGCCCAGCTCAGCGCCGGCGAAGCCGAAGGCAACCGAGGCCGACCTCGACCAGGACAAGGACAAGGTCCAGAAGGGGAAGGGGCCGCTCGGCTCGCGGGAGAACCCCGAGGTCTACGAGAACGTCCCCGGGCATATCATCCCGATCCTCGACGACGAGTTCGACGACTTCGACACCGAGGCCGACAAGTTCCTCGACGGCCAGACGCCCGAGGATCAGTTCATCGGCTTCCGGCTCAAGCAGGGCGTCTACGGCCAGCGCCAGCCCGACGTGCAGATGGTCCGTGTGAAGCTGCCGTTCGGCGGCGTCACCCCCGACCAGATGGACGCGTTCGCCACCGTGGTCGAGCGCCACGCGCCGCTCAACAAGGGCCACATCACGACCCGGCAGAACGTGCAGATCCACCACGTCCCCCTGTCGCAGATGAAGGAGCTGATCCGCGAGATCTCCTCGGTGGGCCTCTCCTCCCGCGAGGGCTGCGGCAACACGGTCCGCAACGTCACCGGCGACCCGTGGGCCGGCGTCTGCGAGGACGAGACCTTCGACCCCACCCCCTACGTCACGGCGTACGTGCGCTACTTCGTCCGCCACCCGACGACGCAGCTGATGCCGCGCAAGATCAAGACCGCGTTCTCGGCATCCGACGCCGATCGGGCGATCGTCGGCATCCACGACATCGGCTTCGTCCCAGTCATCCGCGACGGCGTCCGCGGGTTCCGGATGGTCGTCGGCGGCGGCACCTCGATCATGCCCCGTGTCGCCCCGACGCTCGCCGAGTTCGTCACCGCCGACGACGGCGAGTACATCAAGTTCACCGAGGCCGCCCTGCGGATCTTCGACCGCCAGGAGTGGCTGCGGGTCAACCGCGCCCGCGCCAGGATCAAGGTGCTCGTCGACAAGATCGGCATCGAGGGCTTCCGCGAGATGGTGGCCCGCGAGCTCGAGGGCGACTGGGCGAGCGAGCGCGACTTCTCGATCGACCACCTCGCGTTCGCGGCCGACGAGGAGGCCACGGCGCCCGAGCCGCCGGCGAACCCGGGCTCGCCCAATGGCGACAGCTCCGAGTTCGACGCCTGGCGCGCCGACAGCGTTCAGGCGCAGCGGCAGGAGGGCTTCTCGACGGTGCTCGTCCGCGTTATCCGCGGCGACCTCACCCCCGAGCAGTTCCGCGGCCTCGCACAGGTCATGAGGGACTACTCGGGCGGCAACGCCCGCACGACGGTCGACCAGAACTTCGTTCTGCGGTGGGTGCGCGACGAGGCCCTCTACGACGTCTACGCGGCGCTCCGGGAGCTCGGCCTCGCCGACTCCGGCGCGGCGACGATCGGCGACGTCGTCTCCTGCCCCGGCACCGACTCCTGCAAGCTCGGCATCACGGCCTCGATGGGGCTGAACCGGGCGCTGCAGGAGCGGGTCGAGTCGATGGGGATCACCGATCCGCTGACGCGGAGGATCCACCTGAAGATGAGCGGCTGCCCCAACGGCTGCAGCCAGCACCACATCGGCAACATCGGCTTCTACGGCGCCTCGATCAAGGTCGGCGGCCACACGATGCCCGCCTACATCCCCCACATCGGCGGCAACTTCGAGGACGGTGACGTCGTCTACGGCGCCCGGCTCAAGGTCCGGCTCCCCGCCAAGCGCGTCCCCGACGCCGTCGAGGCGTGGCTGCGCATGTACGAGGCCGAGCGCAACGAGGGCGAGGAGTTCAACGACTTCGCCGGCCGCGTCGGCACCGGCCGCTTCGAGGAGGAGGTCCGCGAGATCGCCCTCCCGGCCGAGTTCAAGCTCGACAACATCCTCCAGTTCATCGACTGGAGCCGTCGCGACCCCTACAAGGTCGAGCGAGGCGAGGGCGAGTGCGCGATCTAGCCGACACCGGGGCGAGGTAGGGGGCGGGAGATGGCCACCCTCGAGGCGATCGAGGTCGGGCGTGTGCCCGAGGCCGCCGAGCCGACCGCCGAGGCGTCGCAGCTGACGACGAGCGCCGGCGAGGCGATCGACCCACGCGAGGTCAACGCCGAGCTCGAGGGCATGAGCGCCGAGGAGACGATCGACTGGGCGATCCGCACCTTCCACCCGAGCCTGCGCTTCGCCTGCTCGTTCCAGAAGACGAGCTCGGTGACCATCGACATCGCGACCGCCATCGAGCCCGACGCGCAGTTCTTCTACCTCGACACCGACGTCCTCTTCGAGGAGACCTACACGACCCGCGACGCGCTCGCGGCCAAGTACAAGGTCGACTTCCTGCGCTACTCGGGGATCAGCCTGGACGAGCAGGCGCAGCTCTACGGCGACGCCCTCTGGGCGCGCCAGCCCGACGCCTGCTGCGGGATCCGCAAGGTCGAGCCGATGCGCGAGGCGCTCACCGGCATCGACTGCTGGGTCTCCGGCATCCGCCGCGAGGACTCCGCGACGCGCGCCGGCGCCGCCAAGTTCGGCTGGGACAAGCGCTTCGGCCTGTGGAAGGTGAACCCGCTCGCCGACTGGACGGAGTCGGAGGTCTGGGACTACATCAACCAGCGCCAGATCCCCTACAACCCCCTGCACGACGCGGGCTACCCGTCGATCGGCTGCACCCACTGCACCCGCCCGCCGGGGGCCGACGGCGGAGCGCGCTCGGGCCGCTGGGCCGACGCCCACAAGACCGAGTGCGGGCTGCACGGCTGACCCAGGGCCCACCGAGAAGCCGCAGACGGGACGGTTTCCCTACCCTCCCGCGGCCAAGAGATTCCGAGAGAACTTCGAACGAGACCCGCACCACGAGGAGCAAAGAACCCAGATGAGCGACAAGTCCCTGACCCTCTCCGCCCGCCAGACCGCCGACTTCGAGCTGCTCGGCAACGGCGGCTTCGCGCCGCTCACCGGCTTCCAGGGCTCCGGGGATTGGAAGTCAGTCGTCGAGAACATGACCCTCGCCGACGGCCAGGAGGTGTGGCCGATCCCGGTCGTCCTCGCCACCGACCTCGAGGTCAACGAGGGTGACGTCGTCGAGCTCAGCGCCGACAACGGCAAGAAGCTCGGCACGATCCGCGTCAGCGAGATCTTCGAGCGCGACGTCGAGAAGGAGTGCGAGAACGTCTACCGCACGACCGACGACGCGCATCCGGGCGTAGCCGCCACCAAGCAGGAGGGCGCGCGCTGCATCGCCGGTGAGATCGAGGCAGTCGACATGCCCGATCACGAGGAGGCGTTCATGCGCCGCTACTTCACCCCGGAGCAGTCGCGCAAGGAGTTCGCCGATCGCGGCTGGAAGCGCATCGTCGCCTTCCAGACCCGCAACCCGATCCACCGCGCCCACGAGTACCTGACGAAGGCGGCGCTCGAGGTCTGCGACGGCCTCTTCCTGCACCCGCTGATCGGCGAGACGAAGTCGGGCGACATCCCCGCCGACGTGCGCATGAAGTGCTACGAGGTCCTCGTCGAGAACTACTACCCGGCCGACCGGGTGGTGCTCGGCGTCAACCCGGCGGCGATGCGCTACGCGGGTCCCCGCGAGGCGATCTTCCACGCGGTCGTCCGCCGCAACTACGGCGCCACCCACTTCATCGTCGGCCGCGACCACGCGGGCGTCGGTGACTACTACGGCACCTACGACGCGCAGAAGATCTTCGACGACGTCGACATCCACAAGCTCGGAATCCGCCCGCTCATGTTCGAGCACACGTTCTGGTGCTACAAGTGCGAGGGCCTGGGCTCGAACAAGACCTGCCCGCACACGCCCGAGGATCGGCTCTTCCTCTCGGGGACCAAGGTCCGCGAGATGCTCGAGGCCGGCGAGGCTCCCCCGGAGGAGTTCAGCCGCCACGAGGTCGCCGAGATCCTCATCGACGCGTACAAGAACTAGCTCGTCGCCCGCCGGCGACAGCGACGAACGAATCAAGGAGAACACCCCACCATGTCTGACCACAAGGGCTTCACCCTCTGGATGACCGGCCTCTCCGGCTCCGGCAAGTCGACCATCACCGAGGTGCTGATCGACGAGTTCGAGGACCGCGACATCCCGCTCGAGGTGCTGGACGGCGACGTCGTCCGCGAGAACCTCTCGAAGGGTCTCGGCTTCTCGAAGGAGGACCGCGACATCAACATCAGCCGGATCGCGTTCGTCGCCGACCTGCTGTCGCGCAACGGCGTCCCGGTGATCACCGCCGCGATCTCCCCCTACCGCGAGACCCGCGATCACGCCCGCCAGATCCACGAGGGCAACAGCACGTTCGTGGAGGTCTTCGTCGCCACCTCGCTCGAGGACTGCGAGGCGCGCGACACCAAGGGCCTCTACGCGAAGGCGCGCTCGGGCGAGATCAAGGAGTTCACCGGCATCTCCGACCCCTACGAGGAGCCGCTCGATCCTGAACTGCGGATCGAGACCGCGGGCAAGACCCCCGAGGAGAGCGCCCAGGACGTGCTCGACTACCTCGAGGCCGAGGGCCTGATCTCGGCCAAGTAATCACCCTCGGGCGGGTGCGAGCACACTCGCCGGAGGACAGGTGCGAGGCGCTCTTGCGCCCGAACACCCGCCGCAAGGCACCGCGTGGCGCTTTTTCCACCGAATCAGTGGAAAAGGCGCCACGCTCTCGTTTCGGGATGCTTCGGAGGTCCTGGGTGCGAGCTTGCCGGCCCGCCCATACAGGACGACGGGGGGTCTCAGCAATCGCTCAGGAAGCCCCAAGGTTCGCTGCCTAGCCTCTAACCCATGAGCAAGCGCACCGACGAATCAACCAGAACGCGCCGCACGGTCCTCAAGGAGGCCGGCGTAGCGGGCATCGGCCTCACCGGGCTCGGCCTGATCGGCTGCGGCGACGACGCCGGATCCGGCGCGGGTACAGCGGCGGCCGAAGCAGGCACGACGGCCGCCGGCAGCACCACGTCGAACGGCTCGACCCCCGCCTGCACCCTCGCCCCCGAGATGACCGAGGGTCCGTATTACGTGGACCTCGAACGGATCCGCCGTGACGTCACCGAGGACCGCCCCGGACTGCCTCTGCGCCTCGAGATCCAAGTCGTCGACTCGAGCTCCTGCGAGCCGCTGGAGAACGCCGCCGTCGACATCTGGCACTGTGACGCACTCGGGGTCTACTCCGCGATCGAGTCGGCGGGGACCGAGGACGAGACCTTCCTGCGCGGCGTCCAGCTCACCGGCGCCGACGGCGTGGCCACGTTCAAGACGATCTTCCCCGGCTGGTACCCGGGACGCGTGACCCACATCCATCTCAAGGTGCACGAGGGCGGCGAGGCCGACGGCTCCACCTACCAAGGCGGCCATGTCGCCCATACGGGTCAGCTCTTCTTCCCCGACAAGCAGGTCAACGAGGTCTACGAGCTCGAGCCCTACGCTGACCACGAGGGGACCCGCACGCTGCTTTCCGCCGACTCCATCTACCTTGGCGGCGACGGCGCCCGCGTCCACCTGATCCGTGCCGACAAGTCGGACCTGTCGAAGGGGCTGACCGGTCGCATCACCCTCGGCGTCGATCCCGACGCGGATCCGGTGGAGGAGAGCACACCGGGCGGTTCGCCCGACGGGATGCCTCCGGGCGGCGCGCCCCCGAGCTAGGAGGCCGCTGCAATCCGAGCGCCCGGGCGAGGCGCCCGGGCGATGCCGAAGTCGCGTGTTTTCACCTATACCGGTCTCGGAGGAGCGTGACTAGCTTCGGGAGATGAGCCGCCTCGCCCGAGTCCTTCGCCTGCTCCTGGCCACCTTCGTCTCCCTGCTCGTCCTCGACGAGTCGGCGAAGGCGGTGACCTTCACCGTCGACTCGACGGCCAACACGGCCGACCTGACGACCGACGGCATCTGCGACTCCGACCCGACCGCCGACACCGACTGCTCGCTGCGGGCGGCGATCACCGAGGCGAACGCCACCGTCGCCGCCGACACCATCCTCTTCAAGCACGGGAGCGTCTCGGGCGGTGATCCCGACGACGTCGCGTTCGACCCGAACGCGAACCCGATCGGGAATCCGCCGACGATCACGCAGCCGCTGACCGTGAACGCGGGCAACTGCGTCGACGACGTCGACGATCCCGCCGAACCGTGCGCCACGACCACCGGCGAGTGGGCGATCGACTCGCCGGGCGAGGTCTCGATCCGAGGCTTCGCGTTCCTCAGCGCCACCGTCGCGGTGCATGTGCTCGAGGCCGGCGGAAGCAACCCCGCCATCCCCGACTTCCAGCTCTACGGAAGCTGGTTCGGGGTCGACGTCAACGGCGCCGCCTCCACCCCGGTGGGCACCGGCGTCCTGCTCGAGGACGTCGACGGGGCCCGCATCGGGAGCGGCTTCGTCGAGGATCGCAACGTCTTCGCCCGCCACAACGCGGTGGGGCTCGACATCGAGGGTGCCGATGACACCGAGGTCTTCAGGAACACCTTCGGCCTCCTTCCCGACGGCAGCTTCGCGCGGGCAGGCAGCACCCTGAACGGCGACAACATCGAGATCACCGGCAGCTCGGCGCCGTCGGCGAACCCCTCGACCGGGACCGAGATCGGCGCGTCTTCGGCGGCTGCGGCGGCGACGCCCGAATGCGACGGCGGCTGCAACGTGATCGCCTTCGCGGGCGTCGCCGGCATCGACTTCTCGGGGGTCCGCAGCGGCATCGACATGACCCACGAGCCGGGCGAGGACGAGATCCCGGCATCCGGCGTGGACATCGTCGGCAACCAGATCGGTCCCGCCTCGCAGGCGAACGTCGTGGCGATCGCCGTCGGCGACGCGGACGACGTGCACATCGGGGGCCCGGCGGCCGCCGACGCCGACCGCAACACGTTCGGGCAGAACGAGGTCACGAGCGGCGCCGGGGCGGGGAACCTGCTGATCCAGAACAACGTCTGGACGAGCACCGACGGCGCCTCGCCGCCGATCGCGGTGAGCGGCAGCGGTGCCGTGCTCGACAACTTCCTCCCGATCGTCAACGCCCAAGCCGGGATCAGGCTCTCAGCCACTTCGCCGCCCAACTTCACGGTGCAGGGGAACGTGCTCGGCGAGCAGGAGAACGGCACCGTCGGCGGGATCTTCACCTCAGGGATCGAGCTGCTCGCGACCGCCTCGGGGAACCTGATCGGCGGCGATGGGCCGGGCGAGGGCAATGTGGTCGTCGACGGCCCGGGAACGAGCGCCATCGGGATCCGGATCGCCGGCGACGACAACCAGGTGCTGGGAAACAGCCTCGGGGTCGGCGCCACCGGAGCTCCGAGGGAGCTCGCGGCGGGAATCCAGGTGCACACCGACGCCGACGGCAACGCGATCGGCGGCGACGATGCGGGCGAGGCGAACCTGATCTCGAACGTCGAGCCGGTAGGACCCCTCGAAGGGAACGCGATCGAGGTCGTCGACGCAGCGAGCGACGGCAACGTCATCGGCGCCAACGAAGGCACCGCGAACGCCGGCATGTTCATCGACCTCGGTGGCGACGGTCCCGGCAACCTGGCCGAGCCGAACGGCCCCAACGGCGGCGCGCAGGCTCCGGCGATCACAACGGTCTCAACGAGCGCCATCGGCGGAACGGCGGCGGCCGGAGCCGACGTGAGGGTCTTCGCGAAGGACTCCACCGGCGACGGCGAGCTCGGCGAGCTCCTCGCCATCACGACCGCGGACGGCGCCGGGGTCTGGAACGCGTCGCTGGGCCTGACCCCGGGGACGATCCTCGCGGCCACCGCGACCGGTGCGGGTGGCACCTCGGAGCTGTCGGCGCCGGTGACCGTCCCGGCGCCGCCGCCCGATGGCCTCGGCGACACCGATCCGCCCGAGACGTCGCTCACCAAGACCCCGAAGAAGGTGGTGAGGGCGAGGAAGAAGGGGAAGGCGACCTATGCCTTCGGCTCCGACGAGCCGGGCTCGACCTTCACCTGCACCGTTGACCGCAAGCCGGCGTCGAGCTGCTCCTCACCGCTGAAGCTCAAGAAGCTGAAGCGCGGCAAGCACACCTTCTCGGTCTTCGCGACCGACGGGGCCGGCAACGTCGACCCGACACCGGCGACTCACAAGTTCAAGGTGAAGTCGAAGAAGAAGCGCTGAAGCCGCGCCGCGGCCCTACAGCTCGGCGAGCCTTCG
Organism: Thermoleophilales bacterium; assembly: GCA_020636895.1. Classification (GTDB taxonomy): domain Bacteria; phylum Actinomycetota; class Thermoleophilia; order Solirubrobacterales; family 70-9; genus RHKX01. Next base: position 626,922 of record JACJWZ010000002.1, read on the forward strand.
CACGGTCCGCTCCTTGTCGCTCCCGAACGGGATCGCGATGACCGAGTCGGCGCCGGCGGCCTCGAAGCGGGCCATCCGCTCGTCGAGCTCACCCGGACGGCACGCCACGCCGCACATGTCGATGACCTCAGGCGTCAGCGCCATCGCCGCCCCGATCCGGTCACCCGCGAGGAACTTGTCCTGCACTTCGTGAGCCTCGTCGGCGAGTCCGTTGGCCGCGAGCAGGTCGACGTAGAAGTTCTTGTCCTTGGCGCCCATGCCGCCGAGGTAGAAGGAGATGATCGGGCGCAGGTGGTTGCGCGCCTCGTCGACGTCGTCCTCGACCGCCACCGGGACCGTCGGAGCGACGTCGATCGCGGAGCGATCGCGACCGCTCTTGGCAAGCCCCGCATCGAGCCGCTCGAGCAGCCCGGCGCCGTCGTCGGGGTCGTAGAAGGCGGGGATCCAGCCGTCGCCGATCTCACCGACCAGCTCGACCGACTTCGGCCCGATGGCGCCGATGTAGATCGGCAGCTTCTCCTGCACGGGCTTCGCCATCAGCTTCAAGGGCTTGCCGAGGCCGGTGCCGCCCTCCGAGGGGAGCTTGAAGTTGCGGCCGTGGTGAACGAGCGGTTCCTCTCTCGCCCACGCCTTGCGGACGATCTCGACGTACTCCCGGATCCGCCCCAACTGCCGCTCGAAGGGGACGCCGTACCAGCCCTCCGACACCTGCGGTCCCGACAGGCCGAGGCCGAGGCGCATGCGACCGCCGGAGATGATGTCGATGGTCGCCGCCGCCATGGCCGCGGCCGTCGGCTGTCGCGCCGGGATCTGCATCAGCGCGGAGCCGATGCCGATGCGCTCGGTGCGGTCGGCGAGGATCGCGAGGATCGAGACGACGTCCTGACCCCAGGCCTCCGATACCCAGACCCCCTCGAGGCCGGCCTCGTCGGCCACCTGAGCGAGGGTGACCTGCTCCTCGAACGTGTACCAGGGCCAATATGCGACGGAGAGATGAATCTTCATTCGGCGATCCTATGATCCCGCCCCAGATGCCCGCCGCCCCGAAGACGATCTCCCGGACCTACCGATTCGTGCTCGCCGCCTGCGCTCCCGTCATCCGCCACTGGGGGCGACTCGAGGCCCACGGCGTCGAGCACCTGCCGGCCCACGGCCCCGTGGTCCTGATCGGCAACCACGACAGCAACGCGGATCCGGTCGCGGTCGGCATGGCGGCACGTCGCCGGCGGCAGATCCAGGCGCTCGCGAAGTCGACGCTCTGGGACATCAAACCGTTCGCCCCGCTCCTCGACGCGATGGGCCAGATCCCCGTGCAACGCGGCAAGAACGACGCGGATGCGCTCGCCGCGGCGATCGCCGAAGTTCGCGCGGGCAAGTGCGTCGGCGTCTTCCCCGAGGGGACGATCTCGCGCGGCAAGACGCTGCGGGCGCGCAGCGGCGTCGGCCGGATCGCCGTCGAGGTCCCGGAGGCGACGCTCGTCTGCGTCGCGACCACCGGCACCGTCGACGTCGTCCGCTTTCCCAGGCGGCCCCGCATCCGCGTCGAGTTCTTCCTCCCCGAGAGCGGTCAGATCGACCCCGGCGAGGAGCCCGGCGCGCTCAGCGCACGCTGTCTCGCCGAGTGCCGCGCACGCGCGCCGATCACGACCGGCGGCCGCCGCAAGACCGAGGCGAAGTGGCGGGCCGCAGCGGAGGCGGAGCGCGCCGGCCCGGAGGCCTGAAGCGGCCGCCGCAGGCCGGCTCCGCTCAGCGGCCCCACCGGCGGACCGCACCGCTGGTTGGCGTCAGCGCCGCGTAGGTCGGGATCCGCGCCGAGTGGCCTGACATGGCGACGAGACCGCCAGGTTGAACCACTCGGTGCGCTCGCGGGCTTTCGGGCGGCGGTCCTACGCCGCCGGCTTCGGCGGCACCTGCGGCTCGCCGAGGCCGTAGGTGTCGTAGTCGCCCCACTTCGAGAACGTCTTGTGCGTCGGGCCGTGGAAGTCCGAGGACGCGGTCGGGACGAGGTCGAACTCCTCACACAGCTCGAGGCAGTGCTTCGTCTGCTCCTCGGTGTGGGGCGGGTAGAAGGTCTCGATCCCGTCGAGGCCGACGTCGCGGACGAGGCTCTCGACGAGGTCACGGACCTGGACCGGGTCCTTGACGTCCCAGTAGGGATGGGCGACGACGGCGACGCCGCCGGCGTCGTGGATCAGCCGCACCGCCTCCTCGGCGCTCGGCCAGCTCCGGGAGACGAACGCCTTCGCGCCGGGCACGAGGTACTCCTCGAAGAAGGGTCCGAGGTCCGGCCCGGCGCCGGCCGCGCGGGCGATGTGGGGACGGCCGATCGCGTCGGCGGCGCCGGCCTTCTCGACGGCCGCCTCGAAGGAGACGTCCACCCCGTGCTCGTTGAGCTTGGCGATGATCGCCTTGGCGCGGTCGACGCGCTCCTGCTGGGCCTTGTCGCAGGCCGGCTGGATCCTCTCGAGGTCGACCCAGTAGCCGCAGATGTGGAGGTCCTCGGAGTACTTGTGGACGCAGGACATCTCCACCGCGGGGACGTTCTCGATGCCGAGCTCGGCGGCGACCCGATTCGCCTCCTCGACCCCGGCGACGCCGTCGTGGTCGGTCAGGGCCATCACGGCGATGCCGGCCTCGGCGGCCGAGCGAACCACATCGCCCGGCTCGAGTTGACCGTCGGACACGGTTGAATGCGATTGAAGATCGATCATTGGCCGAATTCTTACTAACTTAGGTCAAGAAGGATCACCCCCGGCCGACCATGCGAATCTCAGCCAAAGCCGAATACGCGGTACGCGCGACGCTCGAGCTCACCGTCTCGCCCGACGGCAGCCCGGTCAAGGGGACCAAGCTCGCCGAGGCTCAGGACATCCCGCTGCAGTTCCTCGAGCACATCCTGCTCGACCTCAAGCGCGCCGGGATCGTCCGCACCAAGCGCGGCGCCCGGGGCGGCTACTGGCTCGCCCAGCCGGCCGACACCGTGACCGTCGCCGACATCATCCGCGCGGTCGAGGGCCCGCTCGCATACATCCAGGATCTCCCGCCGGAGGAGACCCACTACGAGGGCGCGGCCAAGCACCTGCGCGACGTCTGGATCGCGACCCGCCAGACACTGCGGGAGGTCCTCGAGCAGACCACGCTGCAGCAGATCGCCACCGGCGATCTGCCCCAGGGCGTCACCGACCTGCTCAAGGAACCGGGGGCTCTGGTCGCGCGCGGCGACACCGGTTCCTACCCCGCTCTGGGCTGACCGTCACCGGGCGCGCTTCGGCATGCGTCCCCTCGTGGACGCCTGATCGCGGCGGCGCCGGGTACAATGCCCGACTCCTTTCCTGAGTTCGGCGGTCGAAATACTCGGCTTGCCGACTCCACATCCCTGTGCCCGCACGCTGATCAAATGGATCCAGTAGTAGTCCTCTTCGGCTTCGGCATCGGCGTGCTCGTCGGGCTGACCGGCATGGGCGGCGCGTCCCTGATGACGCCGTTGCTCGTCCTCATCTTCAAGACCGAACCGGTGACGGCGATCGGCACCGACATCTTCTACGCGGCGGTGACGAAGACCGTCGGCGGCTACCAGCACCTACGCGCGGGGACGGTTCACAAGGGACTTGCCTTCTGGATGGCCGTCGGGAGCGTGCCCGCGGCGGTCGCCGGCGTGTACGTGATCGAGGTGCTCGAGAAGTCCTACGGCGAGGACCGCCTGAAGGGCATCGTCTTCGGCCTGCTCGGGGGCACGCTCGTCGTCGTCGGCATGGCGACGATGCTCCGTACGGTCTTCCTTCCCGACGTGATCAAGGAGCGGTTCGCGATGCACCTGCATCGCCGCCACATCATCGCCGCGATCGCGACCGGGCTGGTCACGGGCTTCATCATCGGCCTCACCTCGGCGGGGTCGGGCACCCTGATCGGGATCATCCTGATCGCCGTCTTCCGGCTCACCCCCAACCGCGTGGTCGGCACCGACATCTTCCACGCCGCGGTGCTGCTGTGGGCGGCGAGCGCGGCGCATCTGGTCGGTGGCAACATCGACTTCGGCCTCGCCGGCAACATCCTCGTCGGCTCGATCCCAGGCGTCCTCGTCGGCGGCAAGCTCGCGTTCAAGAGCGGCAAGAACCTGCTGCGCGGGCTCCTGGCCGCGGTCCTGATGGCGTCGGGAACGATCCTGATCACCAAGGGGGACGCGCAGCTCGCGGTGCTCGCCGCCTCGGTCGTCGCGCTCGCCTTCGGCGTGCTCTTCACCTACGTCCTGCGCCGCGAGGTGAAGCTCCCCCACGGCGAGGGCGTGCAGGCCTACAAGCTGGTCAAGGTGCCGTGGGCGAAGGTTCCCGCGGACGCCACGAACGGCGACGCGCCCGTGCGCGAAGCTCCGCCCGAGGGCTCCGAACGCGAGCGGGACGCCTTGCCCTAGTCACCCCGGCGGCATCCGCGGCCGAAGCCGCGAGTAGCGCGCCGCGCGAGCTTCAGGCCGGCTCGACTTCGCGTAGCTCGCCGGTGTCGACGTCGTAGACGAAGCCGCGAATGTGATCCCGGTGGGGGATGAACGGCGACGTCCGCAGCCGCTCGATCGACTGGCGGACATTCGCATCGACGTCGGTGAACGACTCGATCGCGAAGGACGGAGCCATCCCCGTCGCCTCCCGGAGCTCCTCGCGGAAGCCGTCGTCGGTCACCTTCTGCATCCCGCAGTCGGTGTGGTGGATGAGGATGATCTCGCGCGTGCCGAGCCGTCGTTGCGAGATCGACAGCGAGCGCACCATGTCGTCGGTGATCACGCCGCCGGCGTTGCGGAGGACGTGCGCCTCGCCGTTGTTGAGTCCGAGCACCGCGAAGACGTCGAGGCGGGAGTCCATGCACGCCACCACCGCGAGGTGCAGGCTCGGCGCGACATCGAGATGCCGCTGGTCGAAGTCGCCCGCGAAGCTCGCGTTGTGCCGCAGGAGGGCGTCGGTGACGCCCCCCTCCCCGCCCTCTTCGCTCACTTCTTCTTCTTCTTCTTCGGCTTGACCTTCCAGGTGTAGGAGGCCTCGTCGGACTTGTTGCCGTTGCCGTCGACGGCGCGCACCTCGAGCGTGTGCTTGCCCTTCTTCTTCTTCACCTTCAGCTTCAGCGGCGAGCTGCAGGAGCTGAACTTCTTGCCGTCGAGGCTGCATTCGAACTTGGCATTGGCATCGTCGGAAGAGAAGGTGAACTTGGCCTTGGCCTTCTTCGTCTTCTTCTTCGGACCGGAGTCGATCTTGACCGAGGGCGCCACGCAGTCGTCGGAGCGAGCCGCGTTCTTCGGGCAGCCGTCCTGGGTCTCGTCGCCGTAGCCGTCGCCGTCGGCATCGGGCTCGATCGTCGCCGCGATGTTGGTGGCGGCATCACCCGAGCCGGTGCCGAACATCGTCGGTCCGCTTCCGGGCGCGGGCGCCGGTGTCACCTGGTGGTTGGTGAACCCGGTCTGGCTGACCGCGTAGCAACCGTGGCTCGCCGTCGTGGTTCGCAGGCCGATGATCTGACCGGCCGTGATCGAGATCCGCGCCGGGACCTTGTTGAGCTGGTCGGCGGCAAGCGCTGCGGCGGGAGTCTCCGCGATCGGCGCGTAGGTCGAGTTGTCGATGACGTTGAGGACCTGCAAGGCGACCGTGCCCGGGTTGCCCTCCGCGCGGAATCGCCACTCGGTGATCACTCCGGCGCTCGGGGCGACATAGGGGTTGGTCCCAGCGGCAGGCGTCGTGACGTGGGCGGTGTCGGAGTTGCAGTCGGCGAGGACCGCTCCATCCGGAGCGACGCGGCCGATGTCGGTCGCGGCCGAGGCGGAGCCCGGGACGAGCAGCGCGGCGGCCAGGATCAAGGACAGGACGAAGATCGAACGCTCGCTTCTCATGGGGGCATCCTAACCCCGGCGAGAGTCCTCGGCGAGGGTTCTGGACGAAACTCAGCGTCCAGCGAACTCAGGTGGAGGCGATCCGCAACTCGGCGGCGGTGGCGAGTGCCCGTCGCAGGAGATCGACGGCGCCGAGCTGACCGCTGACCCGGCCCCTGTCCCAGAAGACGGCGATGTCACCGGCGAGGTCCCCGTACATGTTGGTCGCCTCGACCGGCTCCCCGCCGAGCGGCATCTTCGGCGCCGAGGACGCCGCCGGGAGCAGCACGCCGCCGCGGATCGTCGATCCCGCGCGCCGCCCTTGCGCCGTGTAGACGATCCGGCCGATCACCGCCGTCCCCGGCAGGGTCCCGCGGCAGACGAGCCGCGCCGTGCCGGGCATCACCACGTCCGGGAACGCCTGCTGGAACCGCGCCGGATCCTCGACCTCGAGCCCCATCTCGGCGGCGATCCGCTCCGCCGCCTGCGAGATCCCCATGTCGGCGATCTCGGCGAGGGCCCGCTGCTTGCGGGACAGCTCCGGTCCCGGCTCGGCCGGCGGGACCGGGAGGTCGAAGGCCTGTGGCCGTGCGAGGCGGCCGCAGGCGCCGGCGAACGCCTCGGCGATGCGCTCCGCCCGGTCCACCAGCGTCTTGATCTCCTCCTCGGGCGCGAAGCCGTTGCGGCGCAGGGTGACGAGGCCGTATCCGACCTCGAGCCGCACGTACGGGTAAGGGCACTCGCCCAGCGCGGCGCCCGCGCCGGCGCCGAGCGCTTCGCCGACCGTCGCCTCGCTCGCCGCGTCCTTGTCGACGCCGGTCGCGCGGAAGCCGGGCGCCCCGAGCTCGCCGAGGTCCCTGACCCCGAAACGCGGGAAGTTGCCCTTGCGGCGGACGTCGAGTGGCGCGATCAGGCGGGTCTGCGGCACGCGGATCGAGACAGCGGTCGCCGGCAGCCAGCCCGAGTTGCCGGCGAACGGCTCGTTGGGCACCTCCTTCTGACCGCCGAGCGCTCCGTAGGTCAGGAAGGCCTTCCAGTCATCGGGATTGCGCCAGGTCGTGCGCACCGAGTAGTAGCCCCCGGCCTGCTGGAACCCGTCCTGGTCGAGCGCCTGCTCGTCGAGCTCGTGCTCGATCAGCCCGTAGCGGCCCGACGGCAGGGCGCCGTCCATCGCGTTGAAGACGTACTCCTTCCAGATCGGGCTCGCGGACATGAACGCGCCCAACCGGATCGAGTCGCGGAAGCGCATGCCGCGGAGGGTCGCGTAGCTCTGCAGACTCACCGACGGGCGGCCGCGCTTGGAGTCGTCGACGTCCTCGCGGGCGTAGGCGGCGCGGTTGTGACGGAACTTGCCTCCGGCGCCGGCGTCCTCCCCTTCCTTCTTGCGCCCGAACCCGAATGCCATGGCGGCGGCATCCTAGCCCGCTCCAATAGGCTCACACCATGGATTTCTCGCTTGGTTCGCGGCTCGAGGATCTGCTCGGGCAGGTCCGCTCGTTCATGGACGAGCACGTCTACCCCGTCGAGGCCGAGGCGATGGCCGCGCTCGACGAGGAGGTCAAGCCCGGCGTCGCCTATCCGGAGATCATCATCGGGATCCGCGAGAAGGCGCGCGCGCAGGGGCTTTGGAACCTCTTCCTGCCCGACGAGGAGCACGGCACCGGCCTCACCAATTGGGAGTACGGCCTGCTCTGCGAGGAGATGGGACGGAGCCCGGTCGTCGCGCCGATGGCGTTCAACTGCGCAGCTCCCGACACGGGCAACATGGAGATCCTCGCCGAGCACGGAACCGATGAGCAGAAGCGTGAGTGGCTCGAGCCGCTGCTCAACGAGCACACGCGCTCCTGCTTCTCGATGACCGAACCCGAGGTCGCGGGCTCCGACCCGACGACGCTGCAGGCCCGTGCCGAGCTCGACGAGAGCACGGGCGAGTGGGTCATCAACGGCCACAAGTGGTTCACCTCGGGCGCCGTCGGCGCGCGGATTGCGATCGCGATGGTCGTCACCGATCCCGACGCCCACCCCTACGCCCGGGCGAGCATGATCATCGTCCCCGTCGACAACCCCGGCTTCGATCTCGTTCGCTCCGTCTCGGTGATGGGCCACGACAGGGGACCTGGCCACTGCGAGATCCGCTACGAGGACTGCCGTGTGCCGGAGGCGAACCTGCTCGGCCCGCGCGGCGCGGGCTTCGTGATCGCCCAGGACCGCCTCGGCCCCGGCCGCATCCACCACTGCATGCGCGCGATCGGCACCTGCGAGCGCGCCATCGACCTGATGTGCCGGCGCGCCAACGAGCGCGAGGCGTTCGGCGGCAAGCTCGCCGACAAGCAGTTCGTCCAGGACTTCGTCGCCAAGAGCCGGATGGAGACCGAGCAGGCGCGCCTGCTGACCCTGAAGGCCGCGTGGAAGATGGACACCGCCGGCAAGCGGGAGGCGCGGCGGGAGATCTCGATGATCAAGGTCGTCGCCGCCAACGTCGTCATGGACGTGCTCGACCGCGCGATCCAGGTCCACGGCTCGCTCGGCATGTCCGACGACACGCCGCTCGCCTCGATGTGGCGCTACAGCCGCATGCTCAAGGTCGCGGACGGTCCCGACGAGGTCCACAAGATGGTCATCGCGCGTCGCGAGCTCAACCGCTTCGCGTCGCGGGATGAGGGGTCCAACGGCGGCGCGCCCGGGGCCGCCGGCTCACAGGCTCGCGTCAGCGGCCCCGCCTGAGCCCGCGACCGACCTTCACCGACTCGCGGAGCTCGGACGTATGACGTCCAAGTTCTGCGACTCGATCGACGAGACGGAGCGACGACACTGAGAGCAGAGCCCCTCCGGCACCGGTCTCGGAATCGGCCTGGGCCGATGCAACCCGGAGACCCGTGGGTGACCGCGCCAACGCCGAACGCCGAGCGAGTAGGTTTGCGCGCATGCGCAACCTGAGAGCAGCCGTCCTCGTCCTCGTCGCGTTCGTCGCGACGGCAGCAACCGCCGACGCCGCCCAGCGTTACGTCTCACCGACGGGCACCGGCGGTGGCTGCACGGTGGGGACACCTTGCTCGATCGCAACCGGCATCAACAGCGCTGCGACCAGTGACGAGTGATCGTCACCGCGGGCACGTACAACGTGACGACGTCGATGGCCAACTCGAATTCGCTGCTGACCGTCCGCGGCGAGAGCGGGCAGCCCCGTCCGGTCATCAACTCGACCGCCCCAACCGTCCTCACGCTCAACGGCGGCGATGACACCCTCAAGGATCTGACCATCAACCAGACGGCCGGCGTCGGGGGAGTCACCTTCCTATCTGCGGATGGGTTGATCGACCACGTGCAGGTCCGCTCGGTCGGCTACCCCTGTCTGCTGGCTGGAACCGTCCGCGACTCGATGTGCGCGAGCACCGGAGCTGGGGACGCGATCAACTTCAACACCAGCGCGGGCACATGGGACCTGAAGCTCCGGAACGTGACCGCGATCGCATCGGGCGCGGGGCACTACGGGCTCATCTACCAAGGCTCTGGCGCATCGATCATCTCGGTGGACGCACGCAACGTCATCGCCCAAGGCGGAACCTCCCCGGGAACCGACGTCCGGGCGGAGACGGCCGGAGCCTCCGGGGCCACCTCAGTGGTGCTGCAGAACTCGAACTACGACACGGTGAGTAGCGCGGGACCGGGCACCGAGACGATCACCGCGCCGGGCAGTGGGACGAACCAGGTGGCGGCACCGCTCTTCGTCGACACCGTCGAATACCAGCAGGCGCCCGGCTCGCCGACGATCGACGCCGGGTCCACCGATGCGGACACCGGAACCACGACCGATCTCTACGGTCAGCCGCGCATCCAGGGCTCGGCGATCGACATCGGCGCCGATGAGTTCCAGCCGCCGGCCCCGCCTCCCGCAGACACGACGCCGCCCGAGACCACGATCGACAAGGGGCCGAAGCAGAAGAGCAAGTCGAAGAAGGCGACGTTCAAGTTCAGCTCTGACGATCCCGCCGCCACCTTCAGCTGCGCGGTCGACAAGAAGCCCGCCGCTCCCTGCACCTCGCCGCTGAAGCTGAAGCGGCTGAAGAAGGGCAAGCACAAGCTCACGGTCGTTGCCACCGATGCCGCCGGCAACGCCGACGCCACCCCGGCGACCTACAAGTGGAAGGTCAAGAAGAAGCGGAAGCACCACCACGGCCACCACCACTAGCGGCGACACGGGCGCGGCGGAGGGGCGCGGCGGTCAGCCGAGCCGGTCGACCGCGGCGTCGGCGGCCTCGGCGAGGCGCCCGACGTTCTTGCCGAACTCCTCGAACCCCGCCTCGGGCTTTCCGTACTGGCCCTTCGCGTACCGCGAGTAGACGCCCTCGAGGATGATCGCCAGCTTCCAGTAGGCGAGAGCGACGTAGAAGTCGATCTCGCCGAGGTCGCGGCCCGAACGCTCCGCGTAGCCCGCGCGGACCTCCTCGCGCGACTGGAAGCCGGGGGCCATGGTCGCCGGCTCGAACAGCGGCAGCAGGGTGTCGCCCTCCTCCGCCCAGTAGACGAGCAGCAAGCCGACGTCGGCAAGGGGGTCGCCGAGGGTGCAGAGCTCCCAGTCGACGACGGCGGCGACCTCGCCGGAGTTCTCGAGGATCATGTTGTCGAGCCTGTAATCGCCGTGGACGATGGCGGCCGGGCCCTGCTCGGGTATGCGGTCGAGGAGCCGGTCGTGCACCTCCTCGACGAGCGGGATCTCGCGGGTCTTGGAGCCCTCCCACTGACCCTGCCAGCGGCGCAGCTGACGGGCGACGTAGTCCTCCTTCTTGCCGAGGTCGCCGAGCCCGACGGCATCGGGATCGACGTCGTGGATCGTCACCAGCGTGTCGATGACACGCTCGCCGATCGCCCGGCGGTCCTCCTCGGAGAAGGGTTCGGCGTCGGCGCGCAGCCGCAGGATCGGCCCGTCGAGGAAATCCATGAGATAGAAGGGCGCCTCGTTGACGCTCTCGTCGGTGCAGTAGCCGGCGATGTGGGCGACGGGGACATCGGTCGGCCCGAGAGCGGAGACGACACGGTGCTCACGCCCCATGTCGTGGGCCGAGCCGAGCGCCTTGCCCATCGGCGGCCGCCGCAACGCCCAGCGGTTGCCGGCGGAGTCGGTCACCGAGTAGGTCAGGTTCGACCGCCCGCCCGCGATCCGCTCGTAGGCGAAGGGACCGGCCGCATCTGCGACGTTCGCCTCGATCCAGGCGCCGACGCGCTCGGGGTCGATCCCCTCGGGCACCACGTTGTCGTCAGGCTCCTCCGCCATGCACCGCGGGAGCCTATTGGCCCCGCGGCTGATATGAACGGGCCATGGAGGAGAACGGGACGCGCGGCCTCCTCGTCGACTTCGGCGGGGTGCTGACGACCAACATCTGGAAGAGCTTCGACCTCTTCTGCGAGAGCGAGGGCCTGGAGAAGGGAACCGTCCTCGAGCTCTTCCGCGGGGACGGCGAGGCGCTGGCGCTGCTGCGGGCGCTCGAGCGTGGCGCGGTGTCCGACGAGGAGTTCGAGCGCGACTTCGGCGAGCTGCTCGGCGTCGACCCTCCTGGCCTCATCGACCGGCTGTTCGCCGGGCTCGAGCCGGAGACGGCGATGATCGGGGCGGTCGAGCGGGCGCGAGCGGCCGGCATCCGTACGGGGCTGATCTCCAACTCCTGGGGAACCGGCATCTACGAGCGCGCGCCGATGCGGATCTTCGACGCGACCGTGATCTCCGGCGACGTCGGCCTTCACAAGCCTCAGCCCGAGATCTACGAGCTCGGCGCCCAGCGGATCGGCGTCGCGCCGGCGGAATGCGTGTTCGTCGACGACCTGCGCGAGAACGTCGCCGGCGCCGAGGCGGTCGGGATGAGGGCGATCCTCCACAGGAGCCCGACCGAGACGATCGCCGAGCTGGAGCGGGCGCTCGCAATCGAGCTCGGCTAGCCGGCCCGCCCTAAGGCTTGCCGGTGCGCTCGCGGTGGCTGCACCCCGGCCAGCAGCAGGGTCGGCGCATCCCCTCCTCGAGCTCCTCGCGGGTCCGGCGGATCCGGCGCTCTCGCGTCTGCTGCCGCTTGGCGTCCTCGACCCAGCAGATGAACTCGTTGCGTGCGAGCGGCGTGATGTCCAGCCACGCGTCGAGCGCAGTCGAGCTGCCGAGGAGCTCCACCCGCAGGTCCTCCGGCAGCTCGTGCACCGCACCGCCGGGAAGCGCCTCGCCACTCATCGTGGGCGAACCGTAGCGCCGGCCCCCGCGACCTGCGAGCGGGTCCGCGTCAGCAGCTCTTGAGCTTGTCCCCGCCCCCGCGATGGCAACGGTCGCGGCCCGGCCCGCCGAGCAGCTTGTCCTTGCCGCCGCCTCCGGCGAGCCGGTCCTTGCCGGCCTCGCCGAGCAGCGTGTCGCGACCGCCGCCGCCCTTGAGCTTGTCCTTGCCGTCGCCGCCGCAGATCAGGTCCTTGCCGGCACCGCCCTTGACCACGTCGTTGCCCCCGAGGGCGGCGATCACATCGTTCCCATCCGTGCCGACGATCCGGTCGGCGCCATCGGTGCCGGTGATCGTCGCGGTCACCCCGGCGCAAGTGCCCGCGGTGCCGCCACCCCCACCGCCCCCACCACCGCCGCCGCCTCCCCCACCATCGGGCGGAGGCGCCTGCAGCTCAAAGGCGCCGATGTCGCTGCCGTCGCCGACGTTCGCGATCGCCGGGAAGTCGGAGGGCCGGGCCAGGTCGCGTTGGTCGACGCCGGCCGCCGTCAGGTCATTTCCCGCGTCCACCGCCGGGCTCGACTCGGTCAGCGCCATCGTCGCCGTCGCGCCGCCGTTGAGCGCAAGCGGACCGAGCGCCGGCTCGATCCCCGGCTTGTCGGTCGCCTCGGTCAGCCCGCAACTCGCGTCGTCGGCGAGGTTGAACCCGGCCGAGACGATGATGCCGACGCCGTTGGTCGCGCAATTCGGGATCGTGCCCGGTGCGGGGTCGGCGACGATCGTGTTGCCGATGGTCGTCGTGCCCCCGACGACGGCGACGTTGGCCGCGAACGTCGGGGCGGTGTTGCCCACGATCGTGGAGCTGCGAATGCTGGCCGGACCCGCCGTGAAGAGACCGCCGCCGATGTCGAAGCTGGACGTCCCGAGCTCCCGGTTGCCGGTGATCGTGGAGCGCTCGATGACGAGCGTGCCCAGCGAGTAGATGCCCGCGCCCGTGTAGTTGGGGTTCGCGGTGTTGCCGGCGACCGTGCTCGCCCGCAGCGTCAGGATCCCTCCCGAGTCGTTGTTGACCCCACCGCCTCCGTTGGAGTTGTTGTCGAGCACGGCAACCCGCTCGAGCAGCAGCGTGCCGCTGTTGTGGATCCCTCCGCCCGAGCCCGAGGCCGTCGCCCCGCCGGAGATCGTGACCCCGCGGATCGTCGTGTCAGCGCCGGAGAGATTGCTGAGGACACCGAAGTTGCCCGTCGAGCGGCGGATCGTCAGCGTGTCCGCGCCGGGGCCGTCGATCAGCAACTTCCCCTGGGTGGCAGCGGACTGGATCGATGGGAACGGTGTCAGGGCGCTGATGAACTGCCCGGTCACGTCGAACGTGATCACGTCGTCGCGTACGCCGCCGGTGTTGGCCGCGGTCAGCGCTTCACGGAACGTGCACTCGGCGACGTCGCACGTTCCGGTCCCCGGATCGTTCACCGAGTTGACGACGAACTCGCTCGCCGAGGCCCGGGCGGCGGAGACAAGGAGGAGAACGGCACCGACGGCTGCGATCACCCGGACTCGTCTCATCTTCGCCTCCCAGCTAGCTGACGATCACCTTCAAGCTAACACCGGCGAGCGCATTCGCCTAGTCGAAACCGTCAGAGGACCTTCTCCTCGATCACGGTTCTGAGCTGCGGGTCGCGCCAGCTTCCCGTCGCCTGCTCGATCCTGATCCCGACCTCACCGCCGGCGACCTCGAGGGTCCCGATCTGGTTGCGGAAACGGGGCCGGGTCGTGATCCGGGTGCCGAGCCGGCGCGGGCGCACGTTGACGGCGGCGGCGAGGGCGCGGCCGATCTTCGCCGCGAGCCACGTGTGGCCGAACGCGAGCACGAGCCGCTCGCTCAGCTGCAGCTCCTTGCGCAGGCCCGAGCAGACGGCGTGCCAGACCTTGGTCTGCGCGTGATGGGCCTCCGTCGGCAGCGTGACGTCGGTGAGGAAGCAGTGGTGGACATCGCCGCCGAGCATCACGATCGTGTCCGGGGGCTCGTCCGTGCACTCGCCGGTCGCGACGTCGATCACGAGCTGCTCGAGCTCGCGGTAGGACTGCTGGAAGCAGGCCCAGTGATCGAGGTTGGCGCTGATCCTCACCTTCTCGCCGAGCGGCGTCAGTCGCTCGCCCCAGGCGCCGTTGGTGACCGCCTCCGACCAGGCCTCGACGTCGTGCATCCCGTCGGGAAGCAGGAACGGGACAGAGCTCGCAAGCAGCAGGTGCTTGAAGTCGCCGTCGGCGCGCTCCTTCACCCACTCCCACTCGTCGGTGCTCATCATCCGCCGCTCGCCGTCCTTGAGCCGGCGGCCTGCGCGGGAGTCGAGGACGACGAGCCGGGCGCTGCCCATGTCGCTGCAGAAGCTGAACCGCGAGTGCGAGTCCTGGCTCTCGGCGCGGCGGGCGAGCTCCTCGACGAGGTCGCTGCCGTCGCCGCCGCCCTTGAGCGCCTGGAAAGTCTCGTCCTCGGCCAGCTCGCGCGGCGAGAGGTTGCCGAGATGCTGGTAGACCCAGTACGCCATCAGCCCGCCGATGATGCGCGTCTCGTACCAGTCCTTCTCGCGGTGCTCCTCGAGCCAGGCCTCCGAGGTGTTCCACTTGTCGTTGATCTCGTGGTCGTCGAAGATCATCGACGTCGGCAGGGTCGAGAGCATCCAGCGGACCACCGGGTAGGTCCAGATGTCGCGGTAGCCGACCGTGTACTCCTCGAAGTCCTCGAGCACGTCGACCGGCCCGTCGGCGTGGACCTCGCGCCCCTCCACCTGCTCGCGGACGTTCTTGGGCGGCTGGTCGGCGTAGAGCTGATCGCCGAGCATCACCATCGCGTTCGGCCACAGCTTCCGCGGCTGGCGCAGCATCCGCAGCGCGAACGTGTGGAGGGCGTCGATCCCTCTCCCCTTCTTGTTCCACCAGCGCTGGGTCGTGTGCGGCCAGTGGTGCGGAGCCGAGCATCGGCAGGAGCCGAAGAGCAGCCGCAGATCGTCGTCGGGGGCGATCGTGCGGATCTGCGGGTGTGGGAACTCGTAGCCCTCCGGTGGCCAGACGCGGCGGCCCTCGACGGCCACCTCGTACTCCCGGGGGACGCCCACCTCGAGGCCCTCGAGCGCGACGAGGGCGAAGTGGTGGCCCTTCACCTCGAAGGTGGCGGCCTTCGTGCCGAGGATCTCGACCTCGCACACCTCGTCCATCTCCACCCAGACCGTGGCCTCGGTCTCGCCGATGAACCTGAGCATGGGACCGACGAGAACTTCGGGCATGGAGGGGCCGCTACCCGGAGCAGGTGCTGTCCACACCCAGCAGCCCGTCGAAGCTCAGACGAGCGTCCACGCGGATGGTCTGCGGCTGCTTCGGATTCGAGCGTCCCTCCTCGGGGCTCACCTTGAGCCTGGTCAGGCCCGCGTCGGCGCGGCGGATGCACGCGTCCCCCTCGGTGACCTGGAAGTAGGGCGTGTAGCTCATCTTCAGCAGGTAGTCCCCGGCGCCCGGGACCTCGACCGTGAAGCCGTCGGGTCCGAGCTCGGTCACACGGGCGCCCTTCGAGGCGAGCGGGTCCCCGCTGCGGTCGGCGCCGTCGCCGCGCACCGAGGGCCGCACCTCCCACAGCGTCCAGTTCTCGTTCGACCAGATCTCGCGCAGGAACGGCAGATCGTCCTCGCTCAGCAGCTCCCCCTCGAGCTCGGCTATGTAGTCGAGGGTCGCATCGGGCAGGGCGACGTAGGAGACGCCGTGGTCGACCAGCCAGTGGCGGTAGATCTCCGGGGTAAGCGGGCCGTCGCGGAAGTCCGAGATGTCGCCGGACTCGAGCTGGCGCAGCCAGCCGCGGGCGAGGGGGAAGCGCTCGGCGACGTAGACGGCTTCCCAGCGCTCCCGCGTGGCGGGCACCTCCACGCGGACGGGCTCGTCGCCGGCGCGGGCCTCGAGCTCCGCCAACAGCGGCGCGTAGTAGCCGGCCTCGGTGGATGGGTCGCCGGCTCCGCGCAGGTAGTCGCCGACCGGAGCCGCGAGCTGCCAGTACAGGAGCGGCAGGAAGACGAGCGCAAGCAGCTTCGGGCGGCGCTCGTAGAGGACGAGCGCGGCGATCGGCCCGAGCAGCATCGCCCCCAGACGCGGCGCGTTGCTGCCGATCGGCGTCGGCACGACGTAGACGAGGACGAGCAGCGCCAGGTACAGCGCGATCCCGATGCGCAGCGCCTTCAGCTCCGGCGGGACGACGAGGATCGCGAGCGCGCAGGCGACGGCGACCCACCAGAAGCTCGACAGGCCGAAGGGCTGCTCGCCGCCGACCGGGAAGGCGATGATGATCGCGAGGGTCGCAACCGAGGCCCCGATCGCGAGGGCCAGCCCCTCCTTGAGCCGTCCCGCGAGGACCAGCGCCGCCCCGACGAGCGCGATGAAGAGGCCGGCGACGGGACTCGCGCACGCGGCCAGCCCCGCGACCAGCGCGGCCAGCGGTGGCCGGTGCACCAGCAGCAGGGCCCCGAGCGCGACCGCGAAGCCGAGCAGGAACGTGATCCGGCCCGTGTAGAGGAGCGCGCTCGCGCCGACCGCGAACCAGATGCTCGCGAGATCCGCGCCGCGGCCGGGCAGCTCGCGGCGGACGAGCACGGCGAAGGCGACGGACATCGCGATCGCGGAGATCGCCCCGACGAGCTGCGGCCCCAGCAGCGCCCCGAGCGGTGGGTAGATCAGGCTGTAGCCGGGGACGAGATGCCCTGAGTACCAGTCGGCGTTCCACAGCACCCAGCCGTGCTCGGACCAGAGGTCGGCGCGGAACGTCTGCGCCGCGAGATCGGTGCTCGCGGGCTCGAAGACGACGTAGGGAACCGCGATCAGCGCGGCGATCAGGCCGCACCAGCCGACGACCCCGAACGCCGGAAGCCGCAGCCCCGAGCGCCCGGCCAGGGGCTCAGCCCTTGGCGTACTCGAGGCGGATCTGCTTGCCCTTGAGCTTGGTTCCATCGAGCCGGTCCAGCGCCTGCGCCGCGTGCTCCCCGTCGAGGTCGACGAACGTGAACCGCTCGAGCACGCGGATGTCGTGGATCGCATCCTCCGGGATCACGGCCCCCTCCGTCAGCGCCCAGCGGATGTCCTCTTCCTCAACCCCGCTCCGGGAGCCACGGTTGATGAAGAGCTTGACGTGGCCGTCCTCGTTCGTGGCCGGCTCCGCGGGCTCGCCGTCGCGGTCGAAGACCTCCTCGTCGGGAGCCGCGCCGTCGGGCTCCCGCTCGGGGATCTCGTCGATCTCCTCCTCGACGTCGGTGCCCTCGGGCTGCTCCTCGACCTCGGGCGGCGCCTCCTCGACCTCCCGGCGGCGGGAGCGGCGCTCGTGACGCCGCTTCGGCCGCGGCGCGTGCTCGAGGCGGTCCTCCGGAGCCTCCCACTCGCCGATGTCGATCTTGATGTCGCGCTCGATCCGGGCGAAGTCCTCGCGATCCTTGGGCGTGACGAAGGTGATCGCCCGGCCGGTGCGGCCGACGCGGCCGGTGCGGCCGATCCGGTGCACGTAGATCTCGCTGTTGTTGGGGAGGTCGTAGTTGATGACGTGCGTGACGTGATCGATGTCGAGCCCTCGGGCGGCGACGTCGGTCGCGACCAGAAGCGGCGACTTGTGCTCCTTGAACGAGATCATCACGCCGTCGCGCTGGCCCTGGCTCATGTCGCCGTGCAGGGCCTTCGAGCGCAGCCCGCGGTCGCGGAGGGCGCGGTCGAGGCGGGCGGTGCCGATCTTCGTCCGGCAGAAGACGATCGCCTGCTCCGGCTCCTCCGCCTTCAGGACCTCGATCAGCCGGTCGGTCTTGTCCTTGGCGCCGACGTCGATGTAGGCCTGCTCGATCTTGTCCACCGTGAGCTTCTTCGGCGTGATCGAGATCGTGATCGGGTCGTACATGTAGGTCTCGGCGAGGCGCGCGATCGGGGGCGGCATCGTCGCGCTGAAGAGCATCGTCTGGCGGCCGTTTGGGCACATTCGGAGGATCCGCTCGACGTCCTCGATGAAGCCGAGGTCGAGCATCTCGTCGGCCTCGTCGAGAACCACGTAGCGGGCGCTCGTCAACACCAGCGCGCCGCGGGAGATCAGGTCCTTCATGCGGCCGACGGTGGCGACGACGACATGCGCGTTCGAGCGCACCCGGGCTGCCTGGTCGCGGACGGAGGTGCCGCCGAATACGGCGACGACGTTGATGTCGAGATGCTCGGCGTAGGAGCGCAGCGCCTGCGTCACCTGGATGCAGAGCTCGCGGGTCGGGGTCAGGACGATCGCCTGCGTCTCGTCGCTGGAGGGATCGAGGTACTGCAGCAGCGGCAGCCCGAACGCGGCGGTCTTGCCGGTGCCGGTCTGGGCCTGGCCGATCATGTCGACGCCGCCGAGCAGCTCGGGGATCGCCTGCTCCTGGATAGGTGAGGGCTCCTCGTAACCGAGCTCGTCGAGCGCGGTCAGGATGTCCTCTTTCAGTCCTAGGTCACGGAACGTGGTCAAGTTGATTTCACTCTCTCTGGGCCGGACCACGCGCGGGCCCGGAGCTTGCTTCTGTCAGATGCTCGGGTCGAGTAGGAGCTTGCCGTGCGTCCGGCGCTCCGCCATCTCAGTCTGGAGCCGGGCGACGTCGCTCATCGCGTGGACGCCGCCGATCACGACCTCGAGCTCCCCGGAGGCTACAGCCCCGAGCGTCTCGGAGATTCCCGCGGCCAGCAGGTCCGGGCGGGCGAGCAGGTGCGGGATCCAGAAGCCGGCGACAGCGCGAGAGGTTCGCAGCAGCCGCGAGGTGCGCACCTCGTTCGGCTCGCTGGAGGCGATCCCGAAGGCGACCATCCGGCCAAAGGGGGCGAGGGCGTCCATCTGCGCCTCGAATGTGGCGCCGCCCGACATCTGCAGGACGACGTCCACGGGCTCGCCGCCGTTGGCCTCGAGCAGGGCCGCCGTCATCGCCTCGGGCTCGGCGCGCGAGTCGGCTACTGCGTCGGCGCCGAGCTCGACCGCGAGCGCCCGCTTCTCGTCGGAGGATGCGAGCGCGATCACCCGCGCCCCCATGCGCTTCGCAAGCTGCACGCAGAGGGATCCGGTGCCACCGGCGGCGCCCTCGACGACGACGGTTTCCCCCTCGCCGAGCTTCGCGCTCACCCGCAGCAGCCCCCACGCCGTCAGCCCCTGGATCAGGATCGCGGCGGCCTGATCGTCGCTGACGCCGTCGGGGATCAGCACGAGTGCCTCCTCGGGGACGGCAACCAGCTCGGCGTAGCCCCCGGCGCCGCCGGGGAGGATGGCGGCGACGCGCCGGCCGTCCTCGGAGACGCGGCCGCTGATCTCGTTGCCGGGAATGAGCGGGAGCTGCTCCTCGGCGGACTTCTGGATGTAGACGTTGTGCCGCTTGTGGGTGTCGGCGAAGTTCATCCCGGCGCGGGCGACCTCGACCAGCACCTCGCCCGCGGCGGGGACGGGATCGGGCAGGTCGACGAGCTCCAGGACCTCGGGACCGCCGAACTCCCTGATCTGCACGGCACGCATGAGCGCGGAGGCTATGCCACCATGCCCGATCCGATGGCCCTGACGGTGGTGGGATCGATCGCGTTCGACGCGGTGCGGACGCCCTTCGGCGAGCGCGAGCGCCAGCTCGGCGGCTCCGCCGTGCACTTCGCGCTGGCGGCGAGCTTCTTCACCGACGTGCGAGTCGTCGGCCCGGTCGGCGACGACTTCGGCGACGAGGAGTTCGCGATCCTCGCCGGCCACGGCGTCGAGACGGCCGACATCGAGCGGGTCGAGGGCGGCCAGACCTTCTTCTGGCGCGGCCACTACGAGCACGACCTCAACGTCGCCCACACCGACGACACCCAGCTCAACGTCTTCGCGGACTTCGAGCCGAAGATCTCGGCCGAGGCCGCCGCCTCCGACCTCCTCTTCCTCGGGAACATCCAGCCGGACCTGCAGCGGCAGGTGCGCGCTGAGGCCACCGGCGCGAAGTTCGCGGCGCTCGACTCCATGAACCTCTGGATCGACATCGCCCGCGACGGGTTGTGCGCCGCGATCTCAGAGGTCGACTGCGTCCTGCTCAACGACGCCGAGATCCGCATGCTCACGGAGGAGCCCAACCTGATCCTCGCCGCCCGCAAGCTGATGGAGCTGGGTCCGAGCACCGTCGTCGCCAAGCGCGGCGAATACGGCGCGGCGCTGTTCACTCGCACGGGCCACTTCGCGCTCCCGGCGCTGCTGCTCGAGGAGGTCCGCGACCCCACCGGCGCCGGCGACAGCTTCGCCGGCGGCTTCCTCGGCTACCTCGACTCGCTCGGCCACTACGACCCCGACCTCGGCGACCTGCGCCGGGCCATGGTCTACGGCTCGACGATGGCCTCCTTCAACGTCGAGGACTTCGGCACCGAGCGCGTCCGCAGCCTGAGCCGCGACGAAGTCGAAGCTCGGCTCGAGGACTTCCGCGAGCTGACGCGGTTCGAGTAGCGCGGCGGGCACGCCCGAGGCTGCCCGGCAGCGGGCAGCCTGGGTCCAACATCTTGCACTCAGGCTGCCGACTGGCCCATTCGATGCCGTTCGCTTAGGACCTCCGCCACCTCGGCGGCCACCGCCTCCTCGCGCCCCATATCGCGAGATGAGTAACGGCGGGTCAGGATTCCTGCCCTGCCCGTCGCAAGGTCACGGGCGTTGTCTCTGTCTCGCTGTTCGCCGACGTGGTCACCACCGTCCGCCTCGACGGCGAACCGTTCCTCCCACCACAGGAAGTCGACCTCGTAGTCAAGGAAGGGAGCGTTGATCTCCGGCATCGGCAGCGAGTGCTCGGAGCAGACGTTGACGATCAGATCCTCGAGCCAGCTCCTGACGACGCTCAGGGGGATGGTCGACGAGCTGAGCTGCCGCCGCAGCCGCCCGGCGCCTCGGTGACGGGGATCCACAGCCAGGAGCTGGTGCATCCGCCCGATATCGAGGCGGTCACGACTTCGCGCCCGTTCGAAGGCGCGCTTGGCGGGCTTCGGAGGAAGCGAGGAGGCGACGTCCCAAACCGTGCGCGTCTGGCTGGTGACGGGGATGCGATAGCGCTCGTCGACGTCGGTACTCGGCAGATCGACCGGACGGTGAACGATGACACCCTTGACACGAGGGAACCGACGGTCGGGCACCGACACATGGATTTGTCCGCCCTTGTCTCGATCCACGAGCCAGTGGAGCTGTGCGGCGGACTCGTGGCTGAGGACGGCGCCGGGCCCACAGGCCCGAACGGCAGCCAGCCAGCAGCCCTCGATCGAGAGCAACGCGGGTGGCACGACTGAGTACACACCGCGGTGAAGGCGATGCAGACGACCCGTTCTCGCCCAGTAGGCGATGGTGGAGCGGGCCATTCCGATCCGCAGGAGATCGTCGTGATCGACGATTCCGTGCTGACGGGATGCCAACTTTGCGACAACCATGCCCAGCGGGCAGCCTGAGTCCAACATCTTGCACTCAGACACCCCGCTGGCCGCTCCCCCGCCCCCCGTGCCACCCGGACACCGGCCAACGGACCCGCATTGCGATAATGCCCTTGGACTTGCAGGCGCGACCAGAGGAGTAGGCGAATGGCGACGGAGGAGCAGACGCAGGAGGCGGGGGACGGCAAGGCCGGCTCCGACACGCTGTCCATCACCGACAACCGGACGGGGAAGACCTACGAGGTCGACATCACCGACGAGACCATCAAGGCGATGGACCTTCGCCAGATCAAGGTGAAGGACGACGACTTCGGGATGATGACCTACGACCCCGCGTACACGAACACGGCGTCGTGTCGCTCGTCGATCACCTACATCGACGGTGAGGCGGGGATCCTCCAGCATCGCGGCTACACGATCGAGGACCTCTGCGAGAAGTCCTCCTACCTCGAGGTCGCATACCTGCTCGTGTTCGGTGAGCTCCCGACGGAGCAGCAGCTCGACCGCTGGGTCTTCGACGTCACCCACCACACCTTCGTCCACGAGGACATGCGGGCGTTCTACCGCGGGTTCCGTCACGACGCCCACCCGATGGGCGTCCTGCTCGCCGGCGTCGGCGCGATGTCGACCTTCTACCCCCACGCGAAGGACATCGACGACGAGGAGGAGCGCTACATGGCGGCGATCAGGTTGATCGCCAAGATGCCGACGCTCGCCGCGTTCTCCTACCGCCACAGCCTCGGTCTGCCCTACGTCTACCCCGACAACGACCTCGACTACGCGTCGAACTTCCTCTCGATGCTGCGGAAGATGACCGAGGTCAAGTACGAGCCCGATCCGCGGCTGGCGAAGGCGCTCGACGTCCTCTTCATCCTCCACGCCGACCACGAGCAGAACTGCTCGACGGCGGCGGTGCGGTCGGTCGGCTCCTCCCAGGTCGATCCCTACTCGGCGGTCGCAGCCGGCGTCGCCGCCCTCTACGGCCCGCTCCACGGCGGCGCCAACGAGGCGGTGCTGAGGATGCTGCGGCGGATCGAGAAGGTCGAGAACATCCCCGGCTTCCTCGAGGGCGTCAAGAACCGCGAGGAGAAGCTGATGGGCTTCGGCCACCGGGTGTACAAGAACTACGACCCGCGAGCGCAGATCATCAAGAAGCACGTCGACGAGGTGCTCGAGATCACCGGGGACAATCCGCTGCTCGACATCGCCACCGAGCTCGAGAAGCAGGCGCTCGACGACGAGTACTTCACCTCCCGCAAGCTCTACCCGAACGTCGACTTCTACTCGGGCCTCATCTACGAGGCGCTCGGCATCCCGAGCGAGATGTTCACCGTGATCTTCGCGATCCCGCGAACTTCAGGCTGGATCGCCCAGTGGATGGAGATGAACGGCGACAAGGAGCAGAAGATCGCCCGCCCCAGGCAGATCTACACCGGGTACCGCGACCTCGAGTACGTGGAGATCGACGATCGCGATGGACCGGAGAAGATCACCGGTCCTCCCGCCCGCCGTCCGGTCAAGAGCCGCCGCGGCGCCTGAGCGCGGCCTGCACGCCTACGGGCCTACGGGCCTGAGCGCGGCGACGGGGCGCCAGCGGCCGTGAGCGCAGTGAAAGCGGCCAGAGCCGGCTTCGGCGTGCCGTCGTGCTCCAGTAGACCGGCGTCGAGGCAGAACGGGCAGACCGAGCCGCCGGGATCGCGCCACGTGTACCAGGTGAACCCGGCGAGGTTCCAGCGCTCGGCCTCCTTGAGCATCAGCGCGCCGGCCGCTGAGAGCATCTCCGCCTGACCCTCCGGGGTCCGGGAGTAGCCGGCCCACTGCGGGCGCGGATCGGGCACCGAGCTCCAGCCGAGCTCGGTCACCCACAACGGCACCTCGGGATCGCCGGCCGCGAGGGCGACCGCACGCAGGGCGTCGACCTGCTTCGCGACACCGGCGAGATCGGCGGCGTAGGGGTGTGCCGCGATCGCGTCGAAGTGGGCGGCCGCGCCCGGGATCTCGTAGAGGCGGGCGAGAAAGTCGGCCGCATCGATCCCCCGTGAGTTGAGGGGATGGCCGAACATGCCCCCGAGCAGCACCGCGGCGCTCGGATCGGAGCCGCGGATGGCCTGAGCGCTCACCGCGAGCAGGCTCGCGTAGTCCCGCGGCGAGGGCTGCGGCCGCCAGAAGGCCGGAGCGTTCTGCTCGTTCCAGACCTGCCACCACCTCGGTGGGTCGGCGACGGTCGGCGGCAGCCCGTCCCAGAGCGTGCCCGCCCGCCCGTACCGCTGGACCGCCGCGGCCACGAACCGCCCCCAACCGGCCAGCGCATCCGGATCGGCGGAGATCCCGCCTACGAGATCCCGATTACCGATCAGCGTGGGCAGTGGTGTGATCCCGGCCGCACCGAGCGCCGTCATCTCGCGGTCGATCGCCGACCAGTCGTAGCCGCCGCCGGGTTGGCTCGCGACGACCTCCTGGGAGATCGTCAGACGCACGAACCCCACCCCCGCCGCGCTCATACCCCGCAGGTCGGCGGCGGTGGGCTCCTCAGCGGGCGCGACGCCGATCGGCGGAGCGCCGTCGGCGCCGGACGGCGCCCCGGCATCGCGGACCCCGAGAGCGAAGCGCCGGTACGCGCGCAACGCCGGCTTCGCCCCGCCGTCGGAGCGGACGAGCCCGAAGCCGTCGCCGCGAGGGCGGCGGTCCCGCCATCGCGCCCAGACGACCCCGTCGACGCCCGAGCCCGAACGGGCGACGGCCGTGAAGAAGGCCGCGAGCTTGCGCCGCTGGCCTCGCAACCCGACACCGCGCCCGTCCGTACGTGACCGCTCCGACGACCAGCCGACGGGCCCGATCCAGAGCGGTCCGTCGACTCGTCGAGCAGCCCGCCGGACCCGCGAGAGCAGACCACGCACGCCAACCGCGCGGGGCTCGAGCATCACCCCGTCGGCGACGGCCACGGTACCCGGCTCCGGCAGCTCCCCCCTCGCCCGCGCGAGCACCTGGCCGCCGAGGCCGTGGCGCGCGATCACATCCCGTGTCAGGGCGATCCGCTCGGGGGTCGGGTCGTCCACCAGCCAAGCTTCTGGGGCAGCGCCCTCGAGTCTTGCGGCCGTGACCCGCAGGAGCCGTCGCCAGACGGCGGGCCGCGAAGGACCACGAAGATCCACGATCGCGCCGATCCCCCGGTCATCGAGGGTGCGCAGGGACCGAGCGAGCGCCGGCCCGCGGTGGGGCCGCGCCGCGACGAGGACCACGTCGCTTCCCGCATCACCGATCCGCGCAAGCTCGCCCCTTGCGGCGCCTGGGGCGACCCGGACCCCGAAGGATGGCTCGGCGGCGGCCGGGGGAGCGGCGACGGTCAGCGCGGCGACGGTCAGGACGACGCTCAGCGCGGACCCACGACTCACGTCGGGCGTCCCTGGACGGCCGCTATGAGAGCGCCGAGCGCGACCGCCCAGATGGCGCCGCTGCCTGCGAGGTGCCAACTCCAGTCGACGAGCGACGCAGCGGCGAATGCGATCGCGGCCGGACCCAGGAGCACCCCCGCGTCGGTGTCGCGCGCGCACCACGCGGCCAACGCGGTGCCTGCGAGGACGAGCAGCGAGAGCAGGAGCCCGGTGACCCCGAGCTCGGCGAAGGATTCGAGCGGGAGGCTGTGCGCGTAGAGGGTCGCCGACCGGGCTCCCTCGCTCGCCGCCACCAAGCCGTAGGACTCCGCACCCGCGCCCAGCAGCGGCTCCGACTCCCCGATATCCACAGCTGCGCGCCACTCGCCGATCCGGCCGTGGTCGACGCCACTGGAGGGCTGGATACCCGCGCCGGATCGGTCCGGCGCGAACGCCAGCCCGGCGATCCCCGCCACTCCGAGGATCGCAACCGTCGCCAGCACGCGAACCCGGGTCGGCCGAGGCAACCGTGGCGACCTCTCCTCGGGCTCGGTCGGCACCGGCCATCGTGCGCGGATCGGTGTCCACGCGACGGCTGCCAGGATGATCACCGCACCCAACCCCAACGCGTATCCGGAGCCCTGTGGCCCGCCGCCGCGGAGACCGCCGGCGATGGCGAAGGAGGCGACCGCGGCGGCGCAGACCAGCAGCGTCGCCGCCAAACGCAGCCGCCGCTCCCCCCCGCTCGCCCCGACGACGAAGGAGATCATGAAGACGACCATCAGCGCCAGGGCCAGCCTGCTGTGGGCCAACCCGAGGACGGCACCGGCGGTCGCGGCTGCGATTGCGGCCAGCGCCGCCGGCATCGCGCGCGCCCGCGTCATCCAGAGCTGCAGGGCGGGAAGCATCGAGACGGACGCGATCGCCAACGCCGGCGGGTACTCGAATGGCCCGGCCGGTCGCCAGGAGCCGCCGATCCGCGCTGCGGCGGGAGCGTCCCCAGCCGCCGCCGCGAGAAGCCCCCAGAGCCCGCAGAGCGTGATGAGCCCGGCGAGGAACACGGCGATGCCCGTCGTTCCCCGGCGCGCGGCAGCGGCTGCCGCGACGGCCACGGCCGCGTAGCCGGCGATGACCATCGACCAGCGCAGGACCTCCGCGGGCTCCGCCGGGGACCAGATCGCGCTGCACGCCGTCAGCGCGGCGAGCGCGGTCAGCGCGGCCACCGGCAAGCTGCGGGCCGCGGCTGCGGCCACCGGCGGCGCGGCCCATGCCGCCAACAGCAGAGAGAGGCCGGCGAGGCCGGCGAACGCCGACCTCGACCCGGCGCTGAAACCGCCGCCGATCAGCACGGCGACGGCGACGGCGGTCGCGAGGGCGCAGCCTGCGACGACGGCTGGAACCGCGTCGCGGGGCGGCTGGATGACCAGCCGCCCCGCTTCGCTCACACGGTCCACCCGCATGTCGTCACTTCTTCTTCTTGCTCTTCGCGGCCTTGACCTTGAAGTTGGCCTTGGCCGGGGTCGCGTCCACGTTGCCCGCGGCGTCGGTCGCCCGCACCTGGAAGGTGTGGGAGCCCTTGCGGGCGGACACCTTGACCGGTGAGGAGCAGCCCTTCCAGCCACCCTTGTCGAGCTTGCACTGGAAGCTCGAACCCGGCTCAGTCGACGTGAAGGAGAAGGAGGCTTTCGCCTTCTTCTTGCCCTTGGCCTTCAGCGCCTTCTTCGGCTTCTTCGTGATCGTCGTCTCGGGTGCCGCGGTGTCGGGCGCAGGCCCGCTCGGCGGTGGCGTCGTCGCGAGATCCGCGTCGACGTACGCCCAGCTCGGGACCTGACGGTCACGGGTCCCGGCCAAGGTGATCCTCAGATTCACCTGCTGGCCGACGTAGGCGCTGAGATCGATCGACCGCTGCAGCCACCCGGTCGTGTTGAGGCTGCCGCCGCCGCCGACGGGCGCGTGCTGCTCGGAGGCGATCAGCGCGCCGTTCTCGTCGATCAGGTTGGCCCTCAGCTCGACGAGGTCGTAGTTGGGGGAGTCGAACGAGTACAGGTTGTAGTAGAGCTTCAGCACCGGGTTGGCCGAGTCGACCGTGAACTGCTGCTGCACGACCATCCGATGCCGCCGCTGCTGCGCGTAGTAGCTCGGGAACGGGCCGTCGAGGCGCAGCATCTTGCTCCCGACCGGCGGCGTCACCGTCTCCGACGCGGTCTGGTTCGGATCGTCGTCGCCATTCAGGTAGTACTGGAAGGTGTCCGTGCCGGTGACGCAGATCCCGTATGAGGAGCCGTCACATGGCACCGCCGGCCCCTTGACGCCTCCGTTGCCGTAGACGATCTCCCGGTTCGAGTCGTGGCCTCGCTCCGAATGGACCTCCCAGCCGTTGAGACCATCCTCGAAGCTCGGGTTCTGCAACCCGACGATCGCGTAGGCGATGCTGGCGAGCACCAGGAAGCCTCCCGCGACGAACAGCACCACGCCACCTCTCGCGCGCCGAAGGCGCGAACCAACCCCGTTCATCCCAGTTCCTTTCATCCCATCCGCGGGGGTGCCCCGCAGGGCCCCCCATGATCCGGCGCGAGACCAAACGCGCCCCACCGACGAACGTGAGTCCCCGATCTCGATTCGGTTCGATCGCTCGTCAACCAGCAAGACGCGGCGAGCGGCCGAGATCTTCCATCGGTTGGCGGCGCGTCGTCAGGGAGTCCGCGCGATCGCCTGGCTCAACGCCGCGCAGTTGTCGAGACCGATCGCGCCGGCGGCCTGCCCCGCGGCCTCGTCGAGTTGGGCGGCCTCCGGGTTGAGCGTGCCGTCGTCGGCAGCGTCAGCGATCTGACCGAGTTGCTCGATGTCGGCGTTGAGGGCGTCGACGTAGGCGCTGACGTCGCCTGAGTCGATCCCGTCGGGCTGACCCAGCGTCAGCACCCCGTCGCGGACAGTGGCGAGGATCTCGGCCCGCGCGCTCGCGTCCTCAGCGACCTGGGAGACGTGACCGGGGAGGGGCAGAGCGGTCGCTTCCTGGTAGGCGTCGGAGCAGTACTGCTCGACCCGGTCGCGCCAATCGTCAGCGCCGAGCGGCCCGGGCGAGGTGCTGCCCCCGTCGTCACCGCATCCGGCTGCCAGCAGAGCGAGAGCGGCCAGGCTTGCTGCGGCGAGACGGCGCGGGGTCACGCGCGCCCACGCTACAGATACCCTCGGCCTCCTTGTCCGGATACAAGCTGACGATCAGGCACGGCCCGAAGGTGAAGCGCGAGAAGTTCGCCGCACTCGACGCCGCCGTCGAGGCCCTGCGCGCAGCGACCGCCGAGATCCGCGCCGACGGCGGCCTGCCGGAGGTGACCGCCTTCCGCACCTACGAGCCGAGCGCGCAGGTCCACGCCAGGCTCGAGATCTCGACCGGCCGGATTCTCCGCAGCACCGACGCCGGGATCGACGTGATGGGTGACGGTGGGCTGGTCGCGTTCCGCGGCGGCATCTCGCGGGAGCCGATCGAGCCGCGTGAGGGTCAGACGCCCTTCGACGCGGTGGCCGACGTGTTCCGCACCTAGGCGCGTGCGAGAATCGACGCGATGAACGCTCCCCAGGGAAGCTCCCGCGGACACGCCGACTCCGACAAGGGCGGTAAGCCCGTCGGCACGCGCGTGAAGCTGCCGCGCGGCGCCGCCGACCCGATCAGGGTCTACATCAACGGCCACGAGCAGAAGCCGGGGCTCGACTACAACATCGTCAACGGTGAGATCGTCTTCAAGGAGCCGATCATCAAGGAGGATCTGAGCGAGCTCAGCGCGTTCCGCAAGGTCGTCTTCGGGCTCGGCCTCGTCGGCACCTACCAGCGCGACGAGACCATCGACATCGAGTACAGCCTCAAAGGCAAGCGTGAGCTCGCCTCCGACCTCGAGGTCATCCCCGATTCCTGAGAGCTCCGGCCAAGCCGGGCGGCGCAACGGCGCTCAACGACCGAGGATCCGGGCCTTCTCGGTCTCGAACTCCGTCTGGCTCAGCGCCCCCGACTCGCGCAGCCTCTGAAGGCGCTCGAGCTTGGCGATCGAGTCGTCGCCGGCCGAGCTGCTGCTCTCGAACCCGTAGGACGAAGAGCCGGTCGAGCCGACGGAGTCGGAGGACCCGACCGAGCCGCTCGAGTTCAACTGCGTCGAGAGGTCCTTCATCAACTTCGAGCCCGTGCGAAGGGTCGAGAGCCAGCCCTCGCCTCCGGGTTCACCGCCCGCGTAGACGGTCTCGGGGCTCTGGATGCCACCGGCCGTACGGCGCGAGTTGACCAGCATCCATGGGATGAAGAAGAGGACCGGAACCCCCATCAGCAGGAAGGTCGCGCCGACGATGATGCCGCCGAGCTTGCCGTCGTCCCCGATCACGTCGGATGTCAGCGAATGGACGAGCGAGACCGCGCCGGTGATCGTGAAGAACAGGGCCCAGCCGATCATCACCATCGAGCCGAACCCGAGCCCTCCCCCACCGGGCCGGCGCCCGCGCAGCCCGAGCAGCCCGATAGCGGCGAACAGGCCGACGGCCGAGGCCATCAGCAGGAGGGCGTCGGTCTCGGTCCCCTCCGGGCACGGACGGCTGACCTCGTACGGGCCCCCGGAAGCGCAGGTTCCGGTGTCGAGCAGCCCCGTGAGCTTCGTGCAGAACAGGTAGAGCGAGCCCGCGAAGACGAGCACCGCCAGCAACGTGAAGATGCGGTAGCGCATCGGCGCCCCCTCTCAGAGCTACCCGAGGCCGGCGAGCGCGGCCACGCGCTCGCGGTGCTGGGAGGCCGTGCCGAACAGCCTGGCTCCCGCGCGTGCCCGCTTGAGCAGGAAGTGGAGATCGTGCTCCCAGGTGAACCCGATGCCGCCGTGGACCTGGATCGACGACTTGCAGACCGACCACGCCGCCTCGGAGGCACGCGCTTTGGCCATCGCCGCTGCCATCGGGAGCGAGTCGGGCTCGGCGTCGGCCGCCCATGCCGCGAAGTAGGTGAGCGAGCGCGCCTCCTCGACGTCGTAGAGCATCTCCGCGCACTGATGGGAGACGGCCTGGTAGGCGCCGATCGGGCGGTCGAACTGTTTGCGGTCCTTCGCATACTCGACGGCCATCTCCATCGCGCGCTGAGCGATCCCGACCAGGTCGGCGGCGACGGCGATCAGGATCCGGTCCGTCGCGGGCGCGAACGCGCCGGGAACCGTCTCGCCCGCGCCGTCGCCGAGTGGAGCCGAGTAACGCCGGGTGGCGTCGATGAGGTCGAGCGGCTCGAGGGAAACGCCGTCGAGATCGACCACACGGACCTCGTCGTCGCTGCCGTAGACGACCGCGCAGGCGGCACCTTCACCGTCGATCAGGACCTCGGGGTCGCCGAAGGCGCCCCTTCCCTCGCCGGAGGCGATGCCGGGGAGCCAGCGCCCCTTCTGCTCCTCGGAGCCGGCGGTCTCGACGACCAGGCCGGCGCAGGCGTTGGAGAGGAACGGCAGCGGCGCGCACGCATGGCCGAGCTCCTCGCAGAGGATCATCAGCTCGACCATCCCGAGGCCCTGCCCGCCGTGCTCCTCGTCGATCGCGATCCCGGCCCAGCCGAGCTCGGAGATCTCCGACCACAGGGAGTCGTCGTAGGTCCCGGCCTCGGCCAGCTCCCTGACCTTCTCCGGCTTGAAGCGGGTGGCCAGGAACTGGCGCGCGGTGTCCTTGATCTCGCGCTGCTCGTCGTCGAAGTCGAATCTCATGGATGCCTCTCCGCCCTCTTACCTGAGCCTCGGGAGGCCGAGCACGCGCTCGGCGATGATGTTCTTCATCACCTCGGTGGTTCCGCCCTCGATCGAGTTGGCGCGGCTGCGCAGCATCTTGTAGGTCCACGGACCGCCCTTCTCGAGACCCTCGACGCCGAGCACGTCGCAGGCCAGCTCGGCGAGGTCCTGGTTGAGCTTCGCCCACTCCCACTTGCCGATCGAGCCCTCGGGACCGGGGATCCCGGTCTTCATCTGCGCCGTCAGGGCGCGCATCCCCCCGAGCCGGAGCGCCTCGGCGCGGATCGAGAGGTCGGCCACCTTCTGCCGGACCACCGGGTCGTCCTGGAGGTCGTGCTCCTTGATCAGCTCGACGAGCCGCCCGAGATCGCGGGAGATGGCGACCGCCGCGCCGCCGCCGAGGCCGGCGCGCTCGTTCATCAGCGTCGTGATCGCGACCATCCAGCCGTTGCCCTCGCCGCCGACGACGTTCTCGTCGGGGATGTAAGCGCCCTCGAAGAAGACCTCGTTGAACTCCGCCTCCCCCGTGATCTGGACGAGCGGGCGGATCTCGACGCCCTCCTGCTCCATGTCGCAGATGAAGTAGGTGAGCCCCTTGTGCTTGGGAGCCTCCTGGTCGGTGCGGGCGACGAGCATGCACCACTTCGACTCGTGCGCGAACGTCGTCCAGACCTTCTGCCCGGTCGCTCGCCAGCCGCCGTTCTCCTTGACCGCCTTTGTCTTCAGGGAGGCGAGATCGGAGCCCGACTCAGGCTCGGAGAAGCCCTGGCACCAGATCTCCTCGCCACTGAGGATGGGCTCGAGCCAGCGCTCCTTCTGCTCGTCGGTGCCGTGGGCCATGATCACCGGGCCGCCCATCACCAGGCCGAGGATGTTGGCCGGTGACGGCGCATCGGCCCGGGCCATCTCGCCCGCGAAGATCGCCTGCTCGATCAGCGTCGCGCCGCGGCCGCCGAACTCCTTGGGCCAGGAGATCCCGGCCCATCCGGCCTCGTGCATCTGTTTCTGCCAGGCGCGCCGGAACTTGAAGGCCTCGATGTCGCCGGCGGGCTCCTCACCGGGGTGGTTGGCCTCGAGCCAAGTCCGTACCTCGTCGCGGAACGCGGCCTCGGAATCGTTCAGCGTCAGGTCCACGAGCCCATCCTATGGGTGACAGGCAACTCACGCACCCCGGAGCGCCCGATCCCCGGCGGCGACTTCACGGGTCGATCAGCACACCGGGGTTGAGGAGACCATCAGGATCGACGGCGCGCTTGGCGCCGGCCAGCGCCTCCGCGAACTGATCGGGACGTTGGAGGTCGTACCAGGGGCGGTGATCGCGGCCGACCGCGTGGTGGTGGGTGATCGTCCCTCCGGCGGAGACGATCGCCTCCGAGACCGCCGCCTTGACCTCGTCCCACTGCTCGACCTCGGAGCCGCGCCGCGCCGGGGCGAGGATCGTGAAGTAGGGAGCGGGACCGTCGGGATAGACGTGGGTGAGTCGGCACATGACCCGCGGGGCGCCCTCGCCCTCGGCGGGAGCGCCGCCGACCTCGGCGACGGCGCGGCGGGCGGCCTCGCTGACGCGGGAGTGGAACTCGCCGAAGCGGTCCCAGGTGATCGCGGTCTCGAAGGTCTCGCTGAGAACCCCGAGGCGGATCAGGTTGTCGCGCAGATAGGGGGCCTGAAGGAAGGCGCTGCGCCAGGTTTCGGCGGGTGTGCCGCCGGGTGCGGACTCGAGTGGCGCGGCGGGGGCGCCGCCGTGGTCCTCGGCGCATTCGACTGCGAGTTGGAGGAGGTGGTCCACCGGGGCGTACGGGGACTCGAAGCCGAGGATGAGGACGGCGTGGTCGCCGTCTCCGGAGCCCGTCGTCGCGGCCTCCAGGGGGTCGAGCAGACGGCAGTTGCTCGGCTGCAGAGCCGTCTGCGAGATCGCCCTCACCCCCTCGGCGGCGGCGCGGAAGTCATCGAACAGGACCGAGGCGGAGGCCTTGAACCCCGGGCGGGGACGGACGCGGACCCAGGCTTCGGTGATGACGCCGAGGATTCCCTCCGAGCCGATCAGCATGCGATCGGGGCTCGGCCCCGCCCCCGAGCCGGGCAGGCGCCGGCTCTCCCACACCCCGGTCGGGGTGAGCGCGCGCACCGACTCGACGAGGTCGTCGATGTGGGTCGGGCCCGTCGCGAAGTGGCCGCCGGCCCGGGTCGCGATCCAGCCTCCGAGGGTCGAGAACTCGAACGATTGCGGGAAGTGGCGCAGGGTGAGTCCATGCGGGCGCAGCTCGTCCTCGAGGGAGGGTCCGAGGGTCCCGGCGCGGATCAGCGCCGCTCCCGAGACCTCGTCGATCTCGACCACACCGCTGAGCAATCCCAGATCGATCGAGACGACGCCGCGGTAGCCGTGGCCGACCCGGGGCTCGACGCCACCGACGACGCTCGTGCCACCACCGAAGGGGATCGCCGCGAGGCGGCGGTCGGCGCAGAGCTCGAGCACCCGCCTCAGGTCCTCCTCGTCACGCGGCGTCGCGACGAGGTCGGGCGTGCGGTCGTAGCGGCCGCGGAACGCCCGGACGACGTCCCGGTAAGCCTTGCCCATCGCATGCCGCATCCGGTCCGCCGGATCGACGCTCAGTAGCCCATCCAGCGAGCTCGGTGGCTGCAGACGCGGCGGGGCCAGCTCGACCGAGGCCGCGTCGACCGGGTCCTCGATCGAATCGCCGCCGAAACCGAGCCGCTCGCGCATCAGCGGGGCCAGGGCCTCGAGACCGGCGCGATCGAGCTCCTGATCGGCGTATCCCCAGCCCCAATGGCTTCGAGGCCGCTGCGCTGCTCGCTCCTCGTTCAACTCCCGGCGACCCTACCCTGGGGCGGGCGCCGAGCGAGTCCCGGTGCGGCTTTCCGCGCAGTTTGCGGGGTCGATGGATGAACTTGCCTTCGCCCACTCGGTGCCGTCTGCCACTAGCTCTATGTTGGCAGCCGTCGACCCCCTATTCAGAGGGAGCGGAGGAATGAGAGAAGAGCTCAGCGACGAGCGCTGGCAGCAGTTCGCCGGCCTCCAGGAGGGCCTGGAGGAAAGCGATGCGGTGCTGCCGATACGGATCAGCTCGATCGACGGCTCGCAGGTGCAGGCGTCGCCGCGCGCGGTGATGCTGGCCGAGGCGCTGGCGTTCAACGACGGGTGGTCGGGGATCTCCGACGCTCGCCGCCGTCACCCGTACGACCTGGCCGCCTAGCCCGACGAAGGCACCGGCGCTGGACCGCGGCGGTCGGTGTTCGTGGTCTTGCCTCGGTGTCCGGCGTCGCCGCGCTCAGGCGGGGACGGCCACGCGGTCATCCACCCCCTGCCCGCGCTCCTCGAGCATCCGGCGGATCTCGTCGACGTCTAGATCCGCCGGCTCGGTCGAGTCGATGAACTCGGTGAGCAGGCGAGCGAACCTGGTGGGCTGATCGAGATGCGGGAAGTGGCCTGAGCGCTCGAAGAGCTCGAACCGGCTGCCCGGCATCTCGGAGGCGGCCCGCTCGCCATGGCGCACCGGGATGATCCGGTCGCGCTCGCCCCAGACGATCAGAGACGGCACCGAATCGGCCAAGTAGAGCCGGTCGCGCGCGCTGACCCGCTGACCCTTGTGGTCGATCACCGACCTCGCCGTGTGGATGAATGCGGAGCGCGCGTGCGGGTCGGCGAGCGAGGCGTAGCCCCGCGCGATCTCCGTTATGTCGGCGTTCGGCATCAAGCCGAAGGTGCTGAGGATCTCGCCGATCCGGCGGCCGGTGCCGGTCACCCAGGCCTTGGTGATGAAGGGTAGGACGAACTCCGACCCGGGGAGGGTGGCGGCCCGCAGCGCGATGTTGACCTCCTCGCCGAGGCCACCGCTGGAGACGAGCACGAGGCGCTGGGTGTGGGCGGGGAACTGGTAGGCGAACTGCATCGCGACGCCGCCACCGAGCGAGTGCCCGACGACGGTGGCGCTCTCGTGCCCGAGTGCGAGCAGGATGTCGCGAGCGCCGGCCGCGTAGGCGCCGAGCGAGTAGTCGCCGCGCGGTTTGGCGGAGCGGCCGTGGCCGAGCATGTCGG
Source organism: Thermoleophilales bacterium (assembly GCA_020636895.1). Classification (GTDB taxonomy): domain Bacteria; phylum Actinomycetota; class Thermoleophilia; order Solirubrobacterales; family 70-9; genus RHKX01. Next base: position 661,544 of record JACJWZ010000002.1, read on the forward strand.
GGGCGATGACGGTGAAGTCCCGGCTCAGGCTGGGGATCAGCGGCGCCCACGTCTCGTAGGAGCCGGCGATGCCATGGAGGAGCAGTAGCGGCGGCCCCTCCCCCGCTCGCAGGAACGTCACGGTGTTCCCGTGCAGCTCGATCGTCTCGGCGTTCTCGTTGAGGTCAGATTGTGTTACATCGTTTGATGTCATATAGTCCTCGATCTTAGCCGAGCGGGCGGCTCCCGTCCAGTGCCCGGCGAGGACCTCAATGCGAGCCACCTCAGACCCCTCCCCCACCGCCTCGACCGCCCTGGGCCCCGTGCTCGTCACGGGCGCTTCGGGCTTCATCGGCGATCGCATGCGCATCCGCCTGGACCGGGCGGCGGCCGCGGTCAGGGGGCTCGACTTCCAGACCGACCTGAAGCGCGGGATCGTCGCCGCCGACATCTCCGAGCGGGACGGGCTCGAGGCGGCGTTCGCAGGCTACGAGGTCGTCGTGCACACGGCGGCGGCGACCCGCAGGGGCATCACCCGCGACATAGCCTGGCGGACCAACGTGCTCGGCACGCGCAACGCCATCGAGGCCGCCGTCGCGGCCGGGGCGACCCGCTTCGTCCACCTCTCGACCGCGCGCGTCTACGGCGAGCTCGACGACGATGCCGACGTCGAGGAGACCCGCCCCGTCCGGCCCTCCGGCGACTTCTTCACCGACTCCAAGATCGCGGCCGAGCAGGTCGTCCTGCAGGCGCAGGCGGCGGGCGAGATCGACTGCGTGATCCTCCGGCCCGGCGACGTCTACGGGCCCGGCGCCCGCCAGTGGACGGTACGGCCCGTGGAGGCGATCCGCAGCAACCGCTTCGTTCTCCCCGCCAAGGGCGACGGCGTCTTCAGCCCGCTCTACGTGGACAACCTGCTCGACGCGACCGAGCTCGCCTGCACCGCCCCCTCCGCACCGGGAACCGTCCTCAACGTCAGCGACGGAGCCGGCGTCGCCTGCCGGGAGTTCTTCGGCCACTACGCGCGCATGCTCGGAAAGGGCTCGATTCCCGTCGTCCCGACGCTGGCGGCGCTGGGGCTCGCCGCGGTCCCCGAGGCGGCGGCCCGGATCGGCGGCACCGACGCGGAGGCGACGCGAGCGACGATGCGCCACCTGGCGCGGCCCGCCACCTACTCGATCGAGCGAGCCGGGAAGGTCCTCGGCTACGAGCCGGCCGTCGGCCTCGAGCGGGGGATGAACGAGACCGAGGTCTGGCTCCGGGAGCACGGGCTGCTGCGATGAGCGGATCCACATGTTCAAGCGCGCTCCCCGCGGTTAGGTTGCGACCGTGGTAGAGCAGGGAGCCACTCCAAGCGTCTCGGGCGTTCGTCGCCGGATGCTCGCGGCGGCGCGCGCGCTGACGACCCCGCTGCTGCCCGACGACTACATCGAGCTCATGAACCCGATGTGGACGACGCGCGAGCTGCGCGGCGAGATCGTCGACATCAGGCCTGAGACCGAGGACACCTCGACGATCGTGATCCGCCCGAGCGCCAAGTGGCTCGGGCACTGGCCCGGCCAGTACCTGCGGATCGGAGTCGAGATCGACGGTCGCCGTCACTGGCGCGCCTACTCGCTGACCTCCGATCCCAACCACCCCGACGGCCTGATCAGCGTCACGGTCAAGCATGTCCCCGAGGGCAAGCTCTCCCCGTACTTCACCCGAAAGGCCGAGATCGGGACCATGGTTTTCCTCGGCGGCGTCGAGGGCGAGTTCCGGCTCCCTTACCCCCGGCCGGAGAAGCTCCTCTTCATCAGCGCCGGCAGCGGCATCACGCCGGTCTGGGCGATGTTGCGCGACCTCGCTGAGAGCGGCGCGCTCGGCGACGCCAAGCACGTCCACTGCTGCACCGGGCCCGACGACTTCATCTTCGGCGAGACGCTGCGCGCGCTCTGCGAGGGGACCGACGGCTACGACCTCAGCGAGCACCACAGCAAGGACGAGTCCGACCACTTCACCACCGACCACCTCGAGCAGCTCGTCCCCGACTGGCGCGAGCGCGAGACGTTCCTCTCCGGCCCGCCGGCGATGATCGACGCGTTCAAGGAGCACTGGGAGGAGGAGGGCGACCCGGACCGACTCCACCTCGAGCGCTTCCAGCCGGTGATCGGCGGCGAGGGAGCCAAGGCGGTGGGCGAGGGCGGCACCGTGCGATTCCGCGTCACCGAAGTCGAGGGCGAGTGCGACGGCAAGACGCCCATCCTCGAATGCGGTGAGAACGCCGGAGCGAAGCTCCCGTTCGGGTGCCGGATGGGGATCTGCCACACGTGCGTCGGCAAGCTCGAGCACGGGCAGGTGAGGGACTTGCGCACCGGTGAGGTGCATGGCGAGGGGGGACAGATGATCAGAACCTGCGTGAACGCCCCCGAGGGCCACGTCGAGATCGCACTTTGAAAGCCACAGAGGAAGGGACACAGACCAGATGACCGGCGCACCGGCTGACATGGAGAACCCGCTTCACCGCCTGACGGACGAGCAGATCGACGAGATCGGCAAGGAGTTCCAGGCGATCCACGACGAGGTCTACGAGGACCTCGGCGAGCGCGATGCCGTCTACATCCGCTCGATCATCCAGTTCCACCGGCGCCTGGCGGCGCTCTCGCGGGTCGTCCTCATGGCGTCGCGGTACAAGCCGGCGTGGGTCCTGGGGACGGCGGGGCTGTCGACGGCCAAGATCATCGAGAACATGGAGATCGGGCACAACGTGATGCACGGTCAATGGGACTGGATGAACGACCCCTACATCCACTCCTCCACTTGGGACTGGGACACCGCCTCACCGGCCTCGGCGTGGAAGCACTCCCACAACTACGTCCATCACACGTTCACCAACGTCGTCGGCAAGGACCACGACGTCGGCTACGAGATCATGCGCGTCGACCCGAGCCAGAAGTGGTACCCCCACTACCTCCTGCAGCCCTTCTACAACGTGCTGCTGATGGCGTTCTTCGAGTGGGGAGTCGCCGTCCACGATCTCGACTTCGAGGCGATCCGGACGGGGAAGAAGCCGAAGTCGCAGGTCAAGGACGAGCTCAAGGAGATCGGTCGCAAGGCGCGCCGGCAGATCGTCAAGGACTACATCGCCTTCCCTGCGCTGAGCGGGCCGAAGGGCTGGAAGGCGACGCTGGCGGCCAACTTCACGGCCAACATCGTCCGCAACGTGTGGTCCAACGCGATCATCTTCTGCGGGCACTTCCCCGACCAGGCCTACACGTTCACCGAGGAGGAGGGAGCCGACGACCGTCCCGGGGCCTGGTACGTGCGCCAGCTCATCGGCGCCGCCAACATCGACGGCGGTCCGTTCTTCCACTTCATGAGCGGCAACCTGAGCTTCCAGGTCGAGCACCACCTGTATCCCGACCTGCCGAGCTCCCGCTACCAGGAGATCGCGCCGCGGGTGAAGGACATCTGCGAGCGCTACGGCCTCCCCTACAACACGGGGCCCTTCCGAAGGCAGTGGGGCTCGGTGCAGCGGACGCTCGTGCGGCTCGCCTTCCCGGGCGGCAAGCCCCGCAAGAAGGCACCGCCGTACGAGGCGCCCGCGCCCGCGGTCGAGGGCAACGGGGGTGCGCCCGACGGCAACGGTCGCGCGACCACCGAACGGGTGCTGGCCTCGTTCCCGTAGGCGGCGGCGCGGAACTTCCGTCCCGAGGGCTCTCCCCGTGCGAGCCCGATCCACAGCAACCTGGCGTCTGCGCTGCCTGGGCCTGAATTCGCGCCGAGTGGTCCGACATGGCGACAGGACCGCCAGATTGGACCACTCGGTGTGGTTCGCGTGCACGAGCGAGGGGAGCGCGAAGGTCGCCCCCGCGACGCAGCACCCGCGCGGCGCCTACCGACCGCCGTTCCGTAGCGACCCTTTAGGCATCGCAGAGACACCGCGCGTAGTGTCCGCCGCTCATGGCCTCTCGGGAGGAGCAGAAGCGGAAGCTGCGCGAGCAGCGTGAAGCCGCCGAGAAGGCGGCGGCGCATACCGCAGAGCTGCGCAAGCGGACGGCATACCTGGCCGCCGGCGTCGGCCTGATCGCGCTCATCGTCGTCGTCTCGCTCGTGCTCGTCAGCCAGTCCGGCGACGACGACAAGAAGGTCGAGACGACCGACGTCTTCGCGGGCATCCCGCAGAAGGACATCACGCTGGGCGACCCGGACGCGCCCGTGACCGTCATCGAGTTCGCCGACCTGCAGTGCCCGTTCTGTCGTGACTTCGCGGTCCACGACCTCCCCGGGATCGTCAAGAAGTACGTCAAGCCCGGCGACGTGAAGATGGAGCTCCGCCTTCTCGCCTTCATCGGCCCCGACTCGTCGACCGGCCGTGAGGTCGCGGCCGGCGCCGCCGAGCAGAGCCTGATCTGGCCCTTCGCCGAGAACGTCTACAACAACCAGGGCACCGAGAACTCCGGCTACATGACCACCGAGTTCCTCCGCGAGCAGGCGGAGGCGGTCCCCGGCCTCGACGCTCAGCGGGCGCTCGATGCGGCCGGGTCGCCCTTCGCGCAGAAGTACGCGGACGAGAGCGACAGCGAGGCCCAGAAGCAGGGGGTCTCCTCGACGCCGTCCTTCGCGGTGACACCCGAGGGCGGCGAGACGAAGGTCGTCGACGCCGACGGGTTGAGCGGCGCGATTGACGACGCGATCGCGCAAGCCAAGGACTGATCTGATGGGCGGACCGCGGGGCCTGACACTGGCGATCGTTTCGCTGATCCTCATCGGGATCGCGGTCGCCGGCTATCTCACCTACGTCCACTACGCCGACATCGACCCCGTGTGCGCCGGCGGCTCGGGCGGCTGCCACACGGTGCAGGCGTCCGACTACGCGGAGCTCGTCGGGATCCCGGTGGCCACGATCGGGCTCGGCGGCTACATCGCGCTGGCGATCAGCCTCCTCATCCCGGGCGAGCTCGGGCGCGCCGCGGGCATGGCGCTGGCGCTGATCGGCGCCGGGTTCAGCCTCTACCTGACCTACCTCGAGCTGTTCGTCATCAACGCGATCTGCCAGTGGTGCGTCGCGAGCGCCGTGATCATGGTGCTGCTCGCGATCCTGACGACGCTGCGGATGCTGCGCGGCCCGGCCCCGCCGGAGCAGACGGCCGACACCGCCGGCGCCTGAGCGCGAACCGGTCGGGGCCCAGGGGCCGAGCTAGGAACCCTGAGCAGCGGTCCCGCCGCTGCGCGCCTCGCGGTCCATGTGGTCGCCCTCGAGCGAGACGTCGGGGAGGATCCGGTCCAGCCACGCGGGGATCCACCACGCCCGGTCGCCGAGCAACGTCATCAGCGCCGGCGAGACGATCATCCGCACGATCAGCACGTCGATCAGGATCGCGACGCCGAGGCCGAGGCCGAACATCTTCACGATCACGTCGCCGCCGGCGATGAACGCCAGGAAGACGGAGGCCATGACCAGGCCCGCGACGAGGATCACCTTGGCGATCCGCGCGAGCCCGTGGACGACGCTCTCCGGCGGCGAATCCCCTTCGAAGTAGGCCTCGCGGATGCGCGAGAGCAGGAAGACGTTGTAGTCCATCGAGAGCCCGAAGAGGATCGCGAACATCAGGAGCGGCACGAAGGCGACGATCGGGACCTCACCGCCGACGCCGAGCAACGACGAGCCCCATCCCCACTGGAACACGGCGACGACGACGCCGTAGGCGGCGCCGATCGAGAGCAGGTTGAAGACCGCGGAGGCGAGCGGCACCAGGATGGAGCGGAAGACCGCCATCAACAGCAGGATCGAGAGCCCGATCACAACCGCGATGAAGAGCGGCAGGCGCTCGGAGATCTTCGAGGAGAAGTCCTCGAGCGCTGCGGTCTGACCGCCGACGTAGACGTCGAGGCCGGAGCCGCCGACGGCCTCGGGGATGACGTCGTCGCGCAGCCTGTCGACCAGCTCCGAAGTCTTCTCGTCCTGGGGCGAGGTCGCCGGGATCACCTGCATGATCGCCGCGTCTCCCGCCTCGTTGGGCTGCGCCGGGGAGACGGCGACGACATCGTCGGTCCCCTCGATCGAGCTCTGCAGGTTCGCGAGCGCCGCCTTGTCGAGCTGACCCCCGTCGCTGCTTCCGATCGCGAGCAGGAGCGGTCCGTTGAAGCCGGGTCCGAACGCGTCGCTGAGCTGATCGTAGGCGGCCCGCTGCGTCGTGTCGGCGGGCTGGTTGCCGTCGTCGGGGAGCCCGAGGCGCAGCGCCGTGAAGGGGATTGCGAGGACGATCAGGATCAGCGCACCGATCGATACCGCCGCCACCGGATGCCTGGTCAGCCTCCCGCCCCACTTGGTGAACGCGGGCGAAGCCGCGACGTGCGCGGGATCCTTCGGCCGCAGGCGCTTGCGAAGCGCGCCGGTGAGGATCGGCAGGACGGTGATCGACGAGATGACGACGGCAGCGACGGCGATCGCCGCGCCGACGCCCATCTTGCCGACGAGCGGGATGCCGGTCGCGAGCAGGCCGGCGATCGCGACCATGACGATCAGGCCGGCGGCGACGACCGCCGTTCCAGAGGTCGCGTTCGCCCGCGCCGAGGCCTCGGGCGGGTCGTTGCCCGCAACGAGCTGCTCCCGGAAGCGGCTGATGATGAGGAGCGCGTAGTCGATGCCGGCGCCGAGGCCGAGCATCAACGCGAGCTGGGTCGCGAAGTCGGGGATCCCGAGCGGCTTCGAGACGGCCGCGAGGATCATCTGGGAGATGATCACGCCGACGAGCGCGCCGATCAGCGTCACGAACATCGCCGCGATCGAGCGGAAGAGCAGGGTGAGGAGGATGATCGCGATCGTCACGCCGACGAGCTCGCCGACCGGCGCCTCCTGCTGGGCGGCGAGGTCGACCAGCTCACCGCGGGCCTCGACCCGGACGCCGTCACCCTCTGCCTGATCGGCGGTCTCCTCGAGTTTCTCGCCGTCGGACTTCTCGAGCTCGGTCTGCTGGACGTCGTAGACGACCGTCGCGTAGGCGGTCCGGCCGTCGGGGGAGATCGCCGCGTCGCCCTGCTCGGCACCCTGCGCGAAGGGATCGCTGACGCCGCTGACGTGGTCGAGCTGGGCGATCGCGCCGAGAGCCGACTCGATCCGCTCCTGTCGCGCGCGCTCCTGCAGCGTGCCGTCGCTGACGGTGAAGACGATCTGGCTCTGCGCGCCGGCGGCCTGCGGGAACTTCGCCTTGAGCAGGTCGAGCGCCTCCTGCGACTCCGTCCCCGGGATCGAGAAGTCCTCGGCGGCGGTCTGGCTCTGGGAGCCGACGATGACGCCGATCAGGACGACGGTCGCGACGAGGCCGATCAGGCCCCGCTTCCAGTGGGTGTTGAGGGTGCGGGCGAGGGAGGCGAGGAGGGCGGGCATGAGCGCGGCAAGGTAGCAAATGGTAGCAATGCCTGCAAAGTTGCAATTGCTGCACACCTTGTCCTAGGCTTCGCCGGCGATGGGACGAACGGCCGACCCACATCCGACCGGACTGCGCGAGCGCAAGAAGCTGCAGACGCGCGCCGCCATCTCCGAGGCGGCCGACGAGCTGTTCGAGGCGCAGGGGTTCGCGGCGACGACGATCCCCCAGATTGCCGAGCGCGCGCAGGTCTCCCCGCGAACCGTCTCCTACTACTTCCCGGTCAAGGAGGAGCTGGTCTTCCCTGACCGCGGGGAGCTGATCGCCGGGCTCGCGGCGACGCTCGACGACCGCGGCGAGGGCGAGACCGCCGCCGATGCGCTCTCGCGGTGGATCACCGAGACCTTCGTCCAGCAGCCCGCGGAGGAGAAGGAGCGGAGCCTGAGACGGCGGGCGGTCATCGACGCGGACGCCGGCCTGCGCGCCTATGAGCTCGAGCTGCAGAGCCACACCGAGGAGGTGATCGCCGCCTCCTTCGCGCGCGATCTGAACCTACCCGCCGACCATCACGTGCCGCGGATGATCGCGGCCGCCACGCTCGCCGCCCTCGGCTCGCTGGGCCGCGAGGACGAGCACGCCTCCGACCCCGCCGAGGCTCAGCGGCTCGTCGACGACGTGATGACGTTCATCGGCGCCGGAGCGCGCGAGCTCGGGAGCGGCTGAGCCAACCCGGGACGCTGCGACGGGCCAAGCGGTGCGCCGCCGCCTACCAGTGGACGCCGCGCATCAGATACGCGAACGCGAGCTGCTGGCGGGTGGCCTGCTCGTCGGTGCCGGTTCCGGCACGGGCCGTGGTCGCTGGGCCGCCGCCACCCTCCCCGCTCTTCTTCCGCCCCTCCTTGGCCGCGGTCGAGTCCGGGAACAGGTGGTAGGCGCTGTTGAGGATGTAGTCGATCGACTTCGGGTTGATCGCGTAGAGCACCTGCCCGAGCGTCCCCATCGGCGTCGCGATCCGCTTCGGCTTGTAGACGATCGCCTCGCAGAGCATGTCGGCCGCCTCGTCCGGCGTGATCGTCGGGAAGCGGTCGTACATCTTCGTCGGCGCGATCATCGGCGTCCGTACGAGCGGCATGTGGATCGTCGTGATGTGGACGTTGTCGTCGATGATCTCGGAGGCGATGCAGCGCGAGAACGCGTCGAGCGCCGACTTCGACGCCACGTAGGCGGAGAAGCGCGGCATATTCGTCTGCACCCCGATCGAGCTGACGTTGATGATCTGGCCGCTGCGGCGGGCGCGCATCGTCGGCAGGAGCCGCAGGATCGTCCGCACCGGGCCGAAGTAGTTGAGCTGCATCGTCCGCTCGAAGTCGTGGAAGCGGTCGTAGGAGAGCGCGATCGAGCGTCGGATCGAGCGACCGGCGTTGTTGATCAGGACGTCGACGTGCCCGTGCTGCTCGAGCACCTCCTCCGCCATCCGGTCGATGTCGTCGATGTCGGAGAGGTCGCAGCGGTGGATGTGGGCGACCCCGCCGCGCTCGAGGATCTGCTGGCGCGTCTCCTCGAGCTTCTCCGGGGTGCGGGCGACGAGCAGGACGATGCCGCCCGCGTCGGCGATCTTCAGCGCCGCCGACTTGCCGATCCCCGAGGAGGCGCCGGTGACCATGACGACGCTGCCGCGCACCGACTTCTCCAGCGACGCGGTTCCCTGCAGCTTCTTGCCGACCCTGACGACCTCATCCGGGATCTGCTGCTCGATGATCTGCGCGATGCCGCCGAAGAAGCCGGCGCGGCCGCGCGCGGCGCCGACGAGGGTGCGGTCGCGGAACAGGTCGGGGTCGAGATGGCGGGCCCAGTAGTCCCAGAGCTTGCCCGCGTAGGCCTCGAGCGGCGGCACCGAGATGTCGGTCCCTCGCAGGGCCGCCTCGGTCCCGCTCGAATCGAAGTGGGTCGGGTAGTTGAGGTAGACGAGGACCGAGCGCGGGATTCCGAAGTCGGCGAGGACCTTGTCGGTGAACCCCTCGGCGAGCGGCGTGTTCTGAACGCCGAAGGAGACGAGCGGTGTCAGCGCCTCGGTCACCGAAGCGGGCAGGCGCAGCGAGGACAGCGGCGCGTCGGCGGCGCGGGCGAAGATGTCGATCACCTCGCCGGCGCTGTGGGGACGCGGGTCGGTGAGACTGAAGGCGCGCCCGTCGAGCCCTTCCTTGTGGGCGATGTGGTCCATCGCGCGGGCGACGAAATCGACCGGGACGATGTTGATCTCACGCCCCTCGACCCCGGGGACCGGCACCCATTGCGGGACGATCGAGCGGATCCGCCTGATCAGCTTGAAGAAGTAGTAGGGCCCGTCGACCTTGTCCATCTCGCCGGTCTCGGAGTGGCCGACCACGATGCCCGGCCGGTAGACGCGCCACGGCCGCGAGCACTCCTCGCGGACGACGCCCTCGGACTCGTGCTTGGTCTGGAAGTAGGGGTGGTTGTCGACGTCTTGAGCCTCCTCGAACATGTCCTCGCGCCAGGTCCCCTTGTAGAGACCCGCGGCGGCGATCGAGCTGACCATGTGGACGCGCCCGGCTTCGATGGCCTCGGCGAGCTCGACCATGTGGCGGGTGCCCTCGACGTTGGCCACGCGTTGCGACTCGGCGTCGGCCTTCATGTCGTAGATCGCCGCGAGGTGGAACAGGTGGTCGACGTCGCCCCTGAGCATCTCCACGTCCTCGTCGGAGAGGCCGAGGCGCGGCTGGGAGAGGTCCCCGACGACTCCGACGACCCGGTCCTCGCTCACGCCCCAGCGGTTGCGTAGCTCCTCGAGGCGGCCCTTCGACCCCTCGCGCACGAGCACGTAGACGGTGCCGTTGCGCTCGAGCAGGAGCTCGACGAGGTTGCGGCCGATGAAGCCGGTCGCGCCGGTGACGAAGTAACTCAAGTTCCCTCCTCCTCCTAAGTCCGAAAGCGGACCATAGAGGCTCGTGTCGGTGCGCGGGGGTTCAATCCGGCAAGCCGCCGAGGAACTCGAGCACCAGCGCGTCGAACTCCTCGGGCCGCTCCAGGCTGGGCAGGTGGGAGGCCCCCGCGACGGTGGCGGCGCTCGCGCCGGGGATGTCGGCCGCGAGGCGGGCTGCGCCCTCGCGCATCTCGGGGATGTCGAGCTCGCCGACGACGGCCAGGGTCGGCACCGCGATCTCACCCAGCCGCTCGGCCGGCTCAGGGACCAGCGCCACGCCCTCGACATCCGGCCGGGCGAGTTGCATCACGAGCGCGTCGCGCTGCATGTCCCCGACGAAGGCGCGCATGGCGGCATCGACCTCGTCGTGGGTGCGGTCCGGGCCGTCGACCCAGAAGCGGAGGTTGAGCTCGACGATCGCGTCGACGTCGCCGGCGGCCGCGAGGTCCTCCTCGCGTGAGGAGTAGCGCTTCAGCTCCTCCGTCCACCCCATCAGAGGATGTCCGGAGCCGATGAGGACGAGCCCGGCGACGAGATCGGGACGGGCGAGGGCGACGTCGAGCGCGATCTCCCCGCCCATCGACGCGCCGACGAGCACCACCGGCGCCAGGCCCTCGGCCTCGATCAGATCGATGACGCACTGGCCGTCGGCGTAGTCGGCGGCCGGCATCGGAGTTCGGCCGAACCCGGGCAGATCGCAACGGACGACCCGCCCCGCCGGCGCCAACGTCCGCATCTGCCGCTCCCACATCTGCGCGTCGCAGATCCCCGCGTGCAGCAGCAGGATCCCCCGACCTTCGCCCGCGGAGTCATGCCAGAGCTCCATCGGCCACAACGCTAGCCGTCGTCGCGGGAGCGCTCAACCATCGGCGATGGGCGCCGCACAGCGCGCCACCTCCCCGGCGCGAGCGGACGTGTCACCGGAAACCGGGGAATAGCTCCGCTTCTCGGTGACAGGTCCGGCGAGCCAGCGGTGCCTGGCCGACGTGTCAGCCGGGAGCGGGGAACAGGCCCGTTTGCGGGTGACAGGCCCAAGACCCATCCGCCACGGCTGGCGCCGGGGCGATGGGCAGCGAGGGGGCAAGGGAGATCCCGGTGAGGCCGGCCGCCGCGGTGAGCTCCCCGCCTCCCCTCGCTGCCGATCGTGCGAAGCGGGGCTGGCCCCGTGCGGCGCACGGAATCGCAATCGCACGTCTGTGGGACATGCGATTGCGAGTTGGGCGCGGCTGCGGCCGCCTGACGCGCCGGCAACCCTCGCAACGCAGAGCGCTTGGGAGCCGAGCATCCGGGGTGACGCTGGCAGCACGCTGGCGCCGCTTGAACCAACGCGGGCGGGGAATACTGACCGCGATGGGCACCGCGATCGTCTGGTTCCGCCGCGACCTGCGGATGAGCGACAACCCGGCGCTGGCCGCGGCCGCCGAGGCGGGCGGGATCGTCCCGGTCTTCTGCTTCGAGGGGGGTCTCTACGGCGGCCGCCACGGGTCGGCGAACCGCAACGCCTACCTGCGCGCCTCCCTGCGGGAGCTCGACGCGAGCCTCCGCGACGCCGGCTCGAAACTGCATTACCGCTCGGGCGATCCCGCCGTGCAGATCAGGCGCCTCGCCGCCGAGTGCGGGGCCGACGTCGTCCACGTCAACCGCGACCACACCGCCCACGCTCGCTCCCGCGACCGGCGCGTGCAGGAGGCGCTCGACGGTGACGACGTCGAGCTCGCCGGGCACACCGGCATCTCCTGCGCCGAGATCGCGAAGATCGAGACCGGCTCGGGGGGCCCCTATCGCGTCTTCACGCCGTTCTCGAAGGCCTGGATGGCGGCCGACCGCCGCGACGTCGCGACGAAGCCACGGAAGCTGCGGACACCCACGGGGATCGAGGTGGGGAAGCTGCTCTCGGAGGAGCGGCTCGGGATCACCGCCGAAGCGAAGCGGATCGCGGGGGCGGCGGGGCCCGGCGAGGTGGCCGGCCGGAAGCTGATGCGCGAGGCCGCCGAGAACGCGGCCCGCTACGCGAAGGTCCGTGACCTCCCCGGGCTCGACGAGACGACGCGCCTGTCCCCTCCCCTCCACTTCGGCACCGTCTCCGCCCGCGAGCTCGAGACGCTGCTCGCCGAGCAGCGCTCGGAGGGCGCGAAGGCGCTGCGTCGGCAGATCTGCTGGCGCGACTTCTGGCTCAACGTCATCCGTCACTTCCCCGCCAACAGGACGAAGGAGTACGACGAGCGCTTCCGCGGCATGCGCTGGCACGACGACCGCGCCTCGCTGAACGCCTGGAAACGCGGCGAGACCGGCGTCCCCTACGTGGACGCGGGAATGCGCCAGCTCCTCGCCGAGGGCTGGATGCACAACCGGGTGCGGATGGCCGTCGCCTCCTACCTGACCAAGAACCTCCTGATCGACTGGCGCGAGGGCGAGGCGCACTTCATGGAGCACCTGCTCGACGGAGACGAGTCCCAGAACAACGGCAACTGGCAGTGGGCGGCCTCGGTGGGAGCCGACCCGCAGCCCTACTTCCGGGTCTTCAACCCCGTCAGGCAGCAGCGGAGGTTCGATGCCGACGGCACCTACGTGCGCCGCTGGGTGCCCGAACTGGAGCGGCTTCCCGACAAGTACCTGGCGGAGCCGTGGGAGGCATCCGAGGAGGTTCTCGAGGGGGCCGGAGTGAGGCTCGGGAGCGATTACCCGAGGCCTCTCGTCGACCTCGAGGACTCCCGCGAAGAGGCCATCGCGCGGTACGGCGACCAGCGCGGCTGAGGCCACCGGCGCCGGGACGGTCAGGTGCATATAGTCAGTGAGGATTCTGTGAGTACCTACGAGCAAGCCGCCCAGGCCATCTAAGGGGGTCCCCGATGCCGGCGACCGGGACCGTTCAGATCGAGATGCCCGCGATGGGCGAATCGGTGTCCGAGGGCATCGTGCTGGAGTGGCACGTCGCCGAGGGCGACCAGATCTCCGAGGGCGACACGATCGTCGAGGTCTCGACCGACAAGATCGACGCCGAGGTGCCGGCGACCGTGAGTGGCACCGTCACGAAGCTCCTCGTCGAGCCCGACGAGGTCGTCAAGGTCGGCCAGGCGCTGGCCGAGATCGAACCCGGCTCGGGCTCCAACGGCGCGGGCACCTCCTCCGGCTCCGGCGACGATGCCGGAGATGCCGGAGACGGGCTCCCCGAGACCGGCTCCGGCGGCGAGGGCGACGCCGACCTCGGCGAGTCCGGCGGCGGGGCTGCGGCCCCCGAGGGCGATGCCGGATCCTCAGGCGCCTCAGAGGGCGGCTCCGGCGAGATCGTCGAGGTGACGATGCCGGAGATGGGCGAGTCGGTCGCCGAGGGCACCGTCCTCGAGTGGCACAAGGCCGCCGGCGACGCGATCGAGGAGGGCGAGACGCTCGTCGAGGTATCGACCGACAAGGTCGACGCGGAAGTGCCGGCGACCGCAAGCGGCACCGTGACCGAGCTGCTGGTCGAGCCCGACGACGTCGTCAAGGTCGGCCAGGCGCTCGCCAGGATCGAGGTCGGCGCGGGCTCCGGCGCTTCGGCGGCGCCGAGCGAGGCCCCCACCCCGTCCGGCAACGGCACCGGTGCCGAGGCCGCTGAGATCGACTCCGACGCCAAGGCTTCTCCGGTGGCGAAGCGCATCGCCGCCGCCGAGGGCCTCGACCTCTCCAAGGTCGAGGGCTCGGGTCCCGGCGGCAAGGTCATGAAGGCCGACGTGCTGGCAGCCGCCGGCGGTGGCAACGGCGCCGCCCCGACGCTGAGCGAGGGCGAGGCGAAGGTCCTCCGCGGCCCCGCCGGGATGCTGGCGAAGGCGATGGACGAGAGCCGCTCGATCCCGACTGCGACATCGTTCCGGACGCTCGCCGTCGACACGCTCGACGCCAAGCGCAAGGCGATCAACGGGATGCTCGCCGAGCAGGGGATGAAGGTCTCGTTCACGCACCTGATCGCGTGGGCGATCGTCGAGGCGGCGCGCGAGTGGCCCGCGATGTTCCGGACCTTCGAGGAGCGGGACGGCAAGCCGAACGTCATCGACCACGGTCAGGTGAACCTCGGCATCGCGGTTGACATCGAGAAGAAGGACGGCTCGCGGTCGCTGATGGTGCCGCGCGTTCTCGGCGCCGACCAGCTCGACTTCAAGGCGTTCCACGCCGGCTACGAGGACCTGATCCGCAAGACGCGGGAGAACTCGCTCACCGCCGACGACTTCCAGGGCACGAACATCACCCTGACCAACCCCGGCGGGCTCGGCACCATCGCCTCGGTTCCGCGCCTGATGACCGGACAGGGCACGATCGTCGCCACCGGCTCGATCGCCTACCCGCCCGAGTGGAAGCACGCGGCGCCCGACAAGCTCAACGCGCTCGGCGTCTCGAAGGTGATGACGATGACGTCCACCTACGACCACCGGATCATCCAGGGCGCCGAGTCGGGGTCCTTCCTGCGCCGCATCGACGAGCTGCTCAGCGGCAACGACGAGTTCTACGAGGGCGTCGCTGAGAGCCTCGGCATCGACGCCGCCACGGTCACCAACGCCCACCCCGCGTCCGCATCGGCGCCGCCGCTCGCGACCGGGACCGGGAGCCACCAGGTCGTTTCGGCGCCATCGGTCGGCGCGGTCGACGAGGAGCTGCTGCAGGCGGTCCAGGCCGCGACCTCGCTGCTCAAGGCGTACCGCACGCACGGCCACCTCTCCGCCCACCTGAACCCGCTCGGCGGCGACGGCAAGGGCGATCCGGCCCTCGAGCCCGAGAACCTCAACCTCACGCCCGAGCTGATGAAGCGGATCCCGGCCTCGATCCTGCGGATCGGCGTCCCCGGGGAGACCCTGCTCGACGCACTGCCGCGGATGCGGGACGCCTACTGCGGCTCGATGGGCTACCAGATCGAGCACCTCTCCTCGCACCAGCAGCGCATGTGGCTGCGCGAGATGATCGAGGCCGGCAAGCACCGCGCGCCGCTCGACAAGGACGAGAAGCGCTCCCTGCTGCACCGCCTGATCCAGGTCTTCCAGTTCGAGCGGTTCCTGCAGAAGGCCTACCTCGGCCAGAAGATGTTCTCGATCGAGGGGCTCGACGCGACCGTGCCGATGATCGACGAGCTCGCGACGCTGGCGAAGAAGAACGGCGCCGATCAGGTCGTGATCGGGATGGCCCACCGCGGCCGGCTCTCGGTCCTCGCCCACAATCTGGGGCGCTCGATGGAGTCGATCATGGCCGAGTTCGAGGGTGCGAAGGCGATCGACGCCGTCAAGCGCACCGACGCGCTGCGCCACGGCGGCACCGGTGACGTCAAGTACCACCACGGCGCCGAGGGGCTGTTCGAGTCCGGCGAGGGCGACGTGCGGATGCGGCTGTACCCGAACCCGAGCCACCTCGAGTTCGTCGGGCCCGTCGTCGAGGGCGGCGCCCGCGCCGCGCAGACCGGCCACGCCGGCCCGCGGCTGAACTACGACGCCTCGCAAGCTGTGCCGCTGCTCCTGCACGGCGACGCCGCGTTCCCGGGCCAGGGCGTCGTCGCCGAGAACTTCAACATGCAGTCGCTCGAGGGCTACTCGACCGGGGGCACCGTCCACATCATCCAGGACAACAGCGTCGGGTTCACGACCGACCCCATGGAGGGCCGCTCGACCCCATACGCCTCCGACATGGCGAAGGGCTTCAACGTCCCGATCATCCACGTCAACGCCGACGAGCCCGAGGCCTGCATCGCCGCGGTCCGGCTAGCGATGGCCTACCGCGAGAAGTTCCACCGCGACGTCGTCATCGACCTGATCGGCTACCGCCGCTACGGCCACAACGAGACCGACGAGCCCGCCTACACCCAGCCGAAGGAGACGGCGGCGATCAAGAAGCACCCGCCGCTGAGCGACCTCTACGCCAAGCGGCTGATCGAGGGCGGCGTAGTCACCCAGTCCGAGGTCGAAAGCGACGCGAACGAGCGCCGCGACGAGCTCAGCGAGATCCTGAAGAAGCTGCGCGGCAAGATCGAGCGCGGCGAGTTCGAGGACCCGACCGTCACCGGCGGCACCGGCGAGCTCGACCGGACCAAGAGCCCGGAGGTCGAGACGAAGGTCTCCGAGAAGCGCCTGCGGACGCTGAACTCGGAGCTGATCAAGTTCCCCGACTCGTTCACCGTTCACCGCAAGCTGCGCAAGCCGCTTGAGCGCCGGGAGGAGATCCTCGACGAGGGGCCGATCGAGTACGGCCACGCAGAAGCACTGGCCTTCGCCTCCCTGCTGACCGAGGGCACGCATATCCGCCTCACGGGCCAGGACTCCGAGCGCGGCACGTTCTCCAATCGCCACCTCGTCCTGCACGACGAGAAGACCGGCCTCAAGTATGCGCCGATCCAGAACCTCTCAGGGGCGCTGGCGCCGTTCGAGGTCCACAACTCGCCGCTGTCGGAGAACTCCTGCCTCGGCTTCGAGTACGGCTACTCGGCGGCCTCGCCGGAGAGCCTGATCCTCTGGGAGGCGCAGTTCGGCGACTTCGACAACTCGGCGCAGGTGATCATCGACCAGTTCATCGTCGCCGGCGAGTCCAAGTGGGGGCAGACCACGCGGCTGACGCTGCTCCTCCCCCACGGGTACGAGGGCTCCGGACCGGAGCACTCGAGCGCCCGTATCGAGCGCTTCCTCCAACTCGGCGCCGAGGGCAACATGCGGCTCGCCAACCCGACCACCGCCGCGCAGTACTTCCACCTGCTGCGCCGCCAGGCGCGGATCGCGAAGCCGCGCCCGATGGTGGTGTTCACCCCGAAGGGGCTGCTGCGGCTGGGCGAAGCGTCCTCGAAGCTCAGCGACCTGACCGAGGGCTCGTTCCAATACGTGCTCGACGACCCGCGGACCGAGGGTCGCCACGAGGAGATCAAGCGGCTGATCCTCTGCTCCGGCAGGGTCTTCTACGACCTCGACGGCCACGACCGCCGCGAGGACGCGACCGACGTCGCGATCGCCCGCACCGAGCTCATCTACCCCTTCCCCCGCGCCCAGATCGCCGAGCTCATTGCGAGCTACCCGAACCTCGAGGAGATCATCTGGGCCCAGGAGGAGCCGCAGAACATGGGTCCGTGGCACGCGATGGAACGCCGCCTGCCCTCCGCCGTCGGCGACCGCGGGATCGACGTCCGCTACGTGGGCCGGCCCGAGCGCGCGAGCCCCTCGGAGGGCTACCCCGCCGCGCACCGCTCCGAGCAGGAGCGGATCGTGCTGACGGCGCTGACCGGCTGATCGCCCCGTAGTCCTCCGGACCCGGAACCAAATGACGGCGAGTGGCAGGAAAGGGACGCCGCCCGTCCCTTTCAGACCACTCGATGCGCCAGGGGCCGGGCGGGCTCTCGAATTGGCAGACTCCCCCGCGCGATGAGCATGCACAGCATCAGCGCGGGGACGATGTGCCCGCTGGGGGCCAAGTACTTCACCGGCGACCCGGGGCTCGGGCGCGGCCTCGTGGTCTGCCACTGCCTGGTGATCGAGAGCTCCGACGGGCTCGTCCTCGTCGACACCGGGATGGGGACCGAGGACATGCGCCACCCCTACCGCCGGCTCGGAGCCCCGTTCAAGGTCGGCTTCGGGGTCAAGGTCGACCCCACGGGAACGGCGATCGAGCGGATCCGCGGTCTCGGGCTCGATCCCGCCGACGTCCGCCACATCGTCCCCACGCATCTCGACCTCGACCACGCCGGGGGGCTCCCCGACTTCCCGTCAGCGCGTGTGCACGTGACCGCCGACGAGCACCGCGTCGCCATCAACCCGTCGCTGCGCGACCGCGCCCGCTACCGCCACTTCCACTTCGACCACGGCCCGCGCTGGCGCATCCATCAGACCGGCGCCGGCGGCGACCGCTGGTTCGGCTTCCAGTCGGTCCGGGTGCTGCCGGGCGTCGATCCCGAGGTGCTGCTGATCCCTCTTCCCGGCCACTCCGCCGGACACACCGGCGTCGCCGTGCGCGACGGGGACGGCTGGTTGCTCCACTGCGGCGACGCCTACTTCAACCGCTGCGAGCTCGAGACGCCACCGGTCGCGCCGAAGGGGATCGCGGCCTTCGAGGGGATCATCGCCGCCGACAACGACGCCCGCTTGGCCAACCAGCAGCGGCTTCGCGAGCTCGCAGCGGCGCACTCCGACGAGGTCCGGCTCGTCTGCGCGCACGACCACGTCGAGCTCGAGGGCGAGCGGACGCGGGCGGACTGAGCGGACGCGGGCGTAATCGCCGAAGGGGAACGCGAAGGGGCCCCGCACGGGAGAGCGGGACCCCTCGCGTCTTCCCTGTTTCACGGGCGGCCGGAGAGAGGAGACCGCCCGTCCCCTGTGACCTGGCCTACTTCTTCCCGCCCTTCTTGACCAGGGTGATCTTGTAGTCGCGACCCACCGGATCGCCCGAGGCCGGCGTGAAGAGGACCTGGAAGCGGGCCTTGACCTTGCCCTTCCTCTTCAGCTTCTTCTTGAGCTTGCCCTTCGCCTTGAGCTTCAGCTCGACCACGTTGTCGGAGTCGACGGTGCGTGTCTGGTCCTTGACCCCGGCGCCGCTCAGCGCCACCGTGCCGGGCCCGCTCACGGTCGCCGTCACAACCGCCGTCCCGTGCTTCTTGTCGCGGACGACCGGGCCGACCCGGAGCGTCGACTCGCCGGGCGTCACCGGCGGCTCGACCGGCGGCTCGACCGGCGGCTCCACCATCTCCTCCTCGGCGACGGTGACATCGATCTCACTGGTCGTGGTCGTGCCGTTCTCGTCGGTGATCGTCGCCGTCAGCGTGACGGTGTCCCCGGCCACATCTGTCCCCGGAGTCCAGCTGAACTCGTAGGGGGCCTTGGTGTCGGTGCCGAGCGACTCGTCGCCCGCCGAGAGCTCGACCGAGGCGACCGCGAAGTCGTCACTCGCCCGGACGACCGGGATCGTCTCCTCCCCGAGTGGGACCTCGTCGCCGTCGGCGGGGTTGACGATCTCGCCCGAGGGCGCGCCGTCGCTGATCGGCGTGTAGTTGGTGGGCAGCGCCGGCGCCGTCGTCAACCGGCCGCTCACCGTCACCGTCGCGGCCGGGGTCGAATCCGGCTCCGAGTAGCCCTCGACGTTCGTCGAGGCGTTGCTGGGCCCGGCGGCCGGGGCGTTCGGGCCCCAGTAGTTGCCGGTCGCGACCAGGGGAGCGCCTTGACGGACGCCCGAGTTGTCGGCGTTCGCGTTGTAGACCCCGTAGCCGTTTCCGGTGATGATGCTCCCGGTCACGCCCGCGAACCCGTCGCTCCCGCTGACCTCCGTCGCGGCGTCGGTTGCGAGGACACCGACCGACTTGCGCTGGTTGGAGCGGAAGAAGTTGCCGGTGATCCGGTCCCTCTTCACGAATCCGCGCGCGCCACTCGCGTACTGGATCCCGGTCTGCGGGAACAGCGTGCTGGTGCTGCCCTTGATCACCGAGTCCGTGACGAAGCCGAACTGGCGGATCCCCTGCCGGACGGTGTTGTCGGCGTTGCCGTCGGCCCCACGGGCGCCGTCGATGAGGACGCCGCCGCTCTGGTAGCCGTAGACCTTGCTGTCGTCGATCGTCACCTGGCGCTGGACGGTGCCCACGCCTGAGCCGACCAGCGAGTTCGTCATCACGACGCCCCAGCCATGCGGGTAGTCGCTGAGCTCGCTCGCCGTGGTCGCCGTCCGCAGCGGACCGACGACGCTGTTGGAGATCCGCCCCGACGCGTTGAAGAACGACACGCCGGCCTCGGCGAACACGTCCGGCGAGGCGATGGTCACGCCGGAGATGTCGACGAACTCCTCGTTGTCGTCGGTCGAGCCGAGCGACTGCCGGGAGACGGTGATCACGTTGCCACCGCCGTCACGCAGGTACGGGGTCGCACCGGCGAGGGTGGGTCCGAGATCGGGATCGGGCTCGATCGTCACCCGGCTCGCACCCGCCCCCTTGATCTTCAGCGGCTTGGTGATCGTGAGGCCGTTCATCGCCCCCGTCGCCACCGGGTTGCTCGCCTGGAACACCGGCGTCGAGCTCTCCTGGTAGAGGCCCTCGCAGACGACGATCGTGTCCCACGGCGCCGCCTGGTCCACGGCGGCCTGGATCGAGGTGAACGACGCGTTCGGGCACTGGGCCTTGTCGTCGTCGACCGTCCAGGTCGTCGGGTTGCCGGCGAGGCCGACCACGTCGGGCAGCCTCTCGTTGCCCTGCGTGTTGTCGAACTCCGCCAGCTCAGCCGCAGGGTCGGGGCCCTCGGCCACCGGGCCCGTCGCCGGGCCGGCGTCGACGTCCATGCTGTCGACCAGGACCTGCGGATCGGTGTCCGCCTCCTGGAAGCGCACGTCGGCCAGCTCGATCGAGCCGGTCTGCGGCATGCCCTCCTCGCCGAAGCGGAACTCGATCCCGCGCACCTGCGTCAGGTCGACCCCCTCGTCGGCGAAGTCGCTGAGCGGGACCCGGATCTGGTCGAGGATCACGTGCACCTTCGTCGTCGTCGAACCGGTGGTCTGATGCAACGCGTTACCGAAGCGCGGATCGGCGGCATCGACGGCGGCCTCGTTCCCCTCGGCGTCGGTGAGGACGATCGAGAAGTCCTGCGTCGTCACCTCCGGGTCGATCTCGCCCTGCGCTCCCCGATCCGGGTTGCGCGAGTCGAAGAAGTTGACGTCGGCCCCCATCGTCAGCGCCTTCAGGCCGCTGACGTCGCCGTCGGCGGCGGGGATCGACGTGCTCAGAGTCGCCGGGTCGCCGCTGCCGTCGCCGCCACGCGGGTTGTCCCACGCGATCGCGAGCTGGCGGCCGTACGACTGGTTGATCGGAGCGTTCTCACGGGTTGCGTTCTGCCCCCCCAGGCCGCCGGCGGCCGGCAGCGGACAGGGCTTCGTCGCGACCGGGTTGCCGGTAACGTTGAGCTGGCCCGGCGCGAAGTGGATCGGCTCCGGGTTGCACCAGTCGAGGCCGCTCGCCGTCGTCGCCGGCTTCGGCGTGACGCCGCCGCCGTCGAGGTACGGGTTCGCGAATCCCTTGGCCTTCAGCTTCGTCCCGAGAGCGCTCGTCCCCAGCGGATCGTCGGTCTCGGGCCGGATCACGTCGACCCGCTCGTCGGGCGGCGCGAAGTAGCTCGTCGAGAGCCGCTCGTCGCAGTCCATCCGCATGCCGGTGACGCTCGTCGGGCAGGCGGAGTCGGGGAGCTGGCGGTGGTCGTCGGTGAGGCTGAGCTCGCCCGTCATGTACGGGTCGAACGCGCCCTCGCCGCCGACGTAGCGACGGAAGAACGCCGACATCGTCGCCAGGCCGATCTTCTCCTGGTCGCCCATCAGCGCCGGATCGCCCGAGATCCGCGTGTTCACGGCCGGGTTCAGCTTGTCGCTGTTGTCGATCTTGTAGGAGTTGTTGCTCGCGTCCGTGTCTCCGCTGGCATCACCGGAGAGCCGGCTGTTGGTGCCGTTCGTCTGCTGGCAGCCGTTGTCGGACTGGCTCGAGTCGTCGTTGTCGGCGAACCAGACGGTGTTGAACCAGTTGTGGTTGCCGCCCATCACCGACATCTGGATCCGCGGGAACGGATCGTCGGCCTTCGCGTACTGGCTGCGCTCGTAGAAGCGCGCCCCCTGCAGGTTCGAGACGTCGCCGTCGCAGAACGGCAGGATCGTCAGGTACGGCGTCCCGTAGGGAGCCTTGCGCTCGTAGTCCACCGGCGCGAGCGAGATCGCTCCGCGGATCGGGTACCTCGTCCCGTCGCTCCTCATCCGGTTGTAGTCCAGGAAGCTGGAGATGCCGTCGCCGCCGCGCGAGTGGCCCATCAGGCCGATGCGCTCCATGTCGAGCTTGCCGACCAGCGTCGTGCCGATGTTGGTGTTCGCGTCGTTCGGCAGCCCGCCTGCCTGGTTGGCGAGGGTGAGCTTGTCCAGCGCCGCGTCGATCAGCCGGCGCCGCTGGTGCATGCCCTTGCCCTTGGCACTGTCCTGGTAGTAGATGAGCTGGTCCTGGTCCAGTGAGATGACCGTGTAGCCCCAGCTCGCAAGGTTCTCGCCGAGGTACGCGTAGCCCTCGTCGTTGCGCTTGAAGATCGTGCAGTTGGGCGCCGAACCGGAATCGCAGCTGCCGTGGTTGCCGTGGACGAGGACGATGACCGGCGACGGCTCGGAGCGGTCGGACGGGTAGTAGAGGACGCCGCGGATCTCGAGGTCCGTCGCGCCGGCCGCGGTGGTGGTCGCCCCGCCGCTCGAGTTCGGCTCCTGCAGCGGCACCGTCCCGAGCTTGACCGGATCGACGCGCGCGACCGTGTAGTCGCCGCGATCCAGAGGATCGGGGACTGCCGGATCGGACGACTGCGCGCTCGCCCCGACGGGAGCGAGCGCGCAGAGAGCGACCAAGAGGACGAGAAGAAGAGCACCCGGGCGCCACCCGGGCACGGCCGTGCCTGACAAGAAAAGTCTCCTGACTTCCGCTGCTGAACTATTGAGAGGAGTCCCTACGACCGCCCCCAAGCGGTCGCCCAAACTCAACGTGCGACGAGCTTAGGGACGCCGCTGGGGGGCTTTTCTGTACCGCTGTCCAATCTTCCGGCGGCCGGACCCGTACCGGGTTGAGAGAAATCGGCGGTGGTGTGACGGCGTCACTTTCCCCGCGGGCTCGCGGCTCCGGTTAGCCTCGCCCCCTGTGGAGACTCCCGACGAATGGGCGGAGCGGAACGCCGGGTACTTCGACCCTCCCGAGGCGGAGGTCGTCGGGATGGTGCTGGCGAGCTGGAGGGTCTCCGCCAACCTCGCGCTCGGTCGCGATGACGTCGAGTTGGCCGCCGCGTTCCAGCGGCACTACACGAAGCTCGGCACCGGACTGCCCCCGAACTTCGCTCTCGCGGTGACCGCCGACGAGGTCATCGCCTGCAAGTTCGACCCCTCGAGCGTCTCCCATCCGCGGGCGGCTCACGACTCCCAATTCAAGAAGGAGGTGGCGCGGTGGCCGCGGGAGTCAATCCGCTTCGGCGAGACCGAGACCGGCCCGCTCGCCTACGGCATGACGCTTCACGTCGATGGACGCAAGCCGATCCCCTGCCGGGCCCCGAAGCTTCCGAAGAACCCCGCGAGCGCCTACGCCGTGGTGATGCTCGGCGGCGAGCTCCCCGCCTGAGCGGGTGGCCGGCCGCGGCCCAGAACGTGCGAAGGGCACCGGCCGAGAGAAAGCCGATGCCCTTCGCGGCACCCACGGGAGAGAGGAGAGGAACGACTAGGTGACGGTCCTACCGGCCGCAATGGCCGGTGTCGCACCGCAGACCGTGCACGCGTCGTGTGCTCGGCCGGAGCGGCGCCCGGAGCCGCAGTCGGGACAGGAAACACGAGGCGCGTGCCCTACGAATGCGCGCCGCGCCTCCTTGACCCGGACGATCGTCCGTTCTCCGATCCTCGGATATGAGGAACTCTGCATGGCCGGTACTCTGCCCGGCGGCCGCGGGACCTCACATGTACGGCGGGCCAGTATCCGCGCGGCCGAGTTCTCACGTTCGTAAGGGTGAGGCCGCCGCGCCGCTAGCCTCCCGGCGGTGAGTGAGACCGCCACCTACGAGTACCGCTCCTGGACGCCCGCCGGCACGTTCCGGTGGGTGAAGATCGCATCGTTCACCGAGCTCGCGGTGTTCGCCGGGCTGCTGATCGTCTGGGCGATCCCGGGGCTCGAGGGCCCCACCTTCTGGTTCGGCATGAGCCACGGGATCGGATACCTGACGCTCTGCGCGCTGATCTTCGTCGCGATCCTGCGCCGCGAGGCGCCGTGGTGGCTGCTGGCCGCGACGCTGACACCCGTCGGTCCACTCGGGTCGGTCATCGGCATCGAGTGGATCGAGCGGCACCGACCGTAGGCGTAGACTCGCCGCGTGGGGATCATCGACTGGTTCATCCGTAGGCGTATGGCCAAGGAGAGCGCCACCGCGATGAGCGCCGGTGCGGTTACCGACATCAGCGGCCTGGGTGACATCGGCTCCCTGATGAGCCAATGGCAGCAGTTCCAGCAGGGGAGTCCCGGTGCGACGCAGGTGAGCAGCCAGACCTACGACCTCCGCGGCAGCGGCATGCGCGACGAGATCTTGGCGGCGCTGCAGAAGCACGGCATTCCGACCGACGGCCGCAGCGCCATCGGGGTCGCCGGTGCGATCGACGAGGATCCCCACGACATGATGGACCTGCAGGGGGACATCCTCGGGATCCTGGCCAAGCACGGGATCGACACCGGACGGCTCGGCATCGAGCAGGTCCCCGGGGCTCCCCCGCCGGCCGAACCGACGGCGGCGGCGGATCTGCCTCCGATCCAGGACCCGCTCGCCTGAGCACGTCAGCCGCGGTCGAGAGCTGACTGGCCGTTCAGCCAAAGAGAAAGGCTGGGGTGGGGCCGCGGGAGGCAGGGGGTCCACGCGACCCGCACCCCAGCCAACGCGTCGGTAGCCAGGGAGGGATGCCGACGCGATCGCTCCCGGAGGCGGGACTGACCGGGAGCGAGCTTTATGAAACCTGCTTCGCCAATCATTACCGATAGCCGCCGCTGACGCAACGTCGATTTCCGGATTTAGGGGGTCGCTACTGATAGGTCCGGGGAGGCGAGCACCACCCCGTGCTCAACGTAACTCGCGCAGAACCCGGTGCAGGATCCCGCCGTGGCGGTAGTACTGGCGCTCGTTGGCGGTGTCGAGCCGCACCTGGGCCTCGAACTCGACCGGATCCGACCCCTCCCTCGTCGCGGTGACGGCGAGCGTGGTCGCCGCATCGATGTCGAGCTCGGGGAGCGAGAACTCCTCCTCCCCGGTCAAGCCGAGCGAGGCGATGCTCTCCCCCGCGGGGAACTGCAGGGGCAGCACCCCCATCCCGATCAGGTTGGAGCGGTGGATGCGCTCGAAGCTCTCGGCGATCACGGCCTTGACGCCGAGCAGCAGCGTGCCCTTCGCGGCCCAGTCGCGCGAGGAGCCGGAGCCGTACTCCTTGCCGGCGAGCACGACGAGCGGCACCCCCTCCTCCGCGTACTTCATCGCCGCGTCGTAGATGAACATCTCCTCGCCGCTCGGCATGTGGCGGGTCCAGCCACCCTGCTTGTCGACGAGCTCGTTGCGCAGGCGGATGTTGGCGAAGGTGCCGCGCATCATCACCTCGTGGTTGCCGCGACGGGAGCCGTAGGAGTTGAAGTCACGCACCTCGACGCCGTTGTCCTGCAGCCACCGGCCGGCGGGGCTGTCGCGCTTGATGGCGCCGGCGGGTGAGATGTGATCGGTCGTGATCGAGTCGCCGAGCTTGGCGAGGACGCGCGCGCCCTCGATCGCCTCGGCGCCGGCGGCGGGTTCGGAGTCCATCCCCTCGAAGAACGGGGGGCGGCGGACGTAGGTCGAGTCGGGCCAGGTGTAGCGGTCGCCCTCGGGAACCGCGATCGCCTGCCAGCGCTCGTCGCCGTCGAAGACGTTGGCGTAGTTCTTCTCGAACATGTCCTTGCGGACGGCGTCGGCGACGGTGTCGCGGATCTCGTCGTTGCCCGGCCAGATGTCGCGCAGAAAGACGTCCTCCCCGTCCTTCCCGGTTCCCAGGGGCTCGCTATCGAAGTCGAAGTCCATGCGGCCGGCCAGCGCGTAGGCGACGCAGAGCGGCGGCGAGGCGAGGTAGTTGGCCCGCACGTCCTGGTTGATCCTGCCTTCGAAGTTGCGGTTGCCGGAGAGCACCGCAGCGACGACGAGGTCCTTGTCGTTGACCGCCTTCGAGATCTCCTCCGGCAGCGGTCCGGAGTTGCCGATGCAGGTCGTGCATCCGTAGCCGACGAGGTCGAACTTGAGGTCGTTCAGGTACTCGTCGAGCCCGGAGGCCTCGAGGTAGTCGGTGACGACCGTCGATCCGGGAGCCAGGGACGTCTTGACCCAGGGCTTGACGTCGAGACCGCGCTCGACGGCGTTCCTGGCGAGCAGGCCGGCGCCGATCATCACCGAGGGGTTCGACGTGTTGGTGCAGCTCGTGATCGCAGCGATCACGACACGGCCGTGGTCGAGGTCGAAGGTGTTCCCCTCGGAGTCGGTGACCTCGACGCAGTCGCTTGACCGCTTCGGCTCCGCCACCGCGGTGCTGGCGTCACCGGGCGCGGCGGGCTTGGAGCTCTCCTCCGCGGTGTCGCTGCGGTCGTCGCCGGGCGCGTCGGACGCGGGGAAGGTCTCGTCGACCGTCTCATCGTGGCCGTTGAGCTGCTCGGCCGCGTCGCCGTTCTCGCCGCGGAGCATCTCCAGGAAGGCGCTCTTCGACTTGGTCAGCGCGATCCGGTCCTGCGGCCGCTTCGGCCCGGCGATCGCCGGCTCGACGTCGCCGAGATCGAGCTCGAGCGTGTCGGAGAAGGTCGGCTCCTCGGAATCGGGCGTGTGGAACATGCCCTGCTCGCGCGTGTAGGCGTCGGCCAGCTCGATCACCTCGGTCGGGCGCCCCGTGAACTCGAGGTAGCGCAGCGTCTCCGCGTCCGGCGGGCAGATCGCGCAGGTGGAGCCGAACTCCGGCGACATGTTCCCGAGGGTCGCCCGGTCGGCGAGACCAAGGTTGGGCAGGCCGGGACCGAAGAACTCGACGAACTTGCTGACCACCCCGCGCTCGCGCAGCATCTCGGTGACGCGCAGGACGAGGTCGGTCGCGGTCGCTCCCTCGCGGAGCTCACCCTCGAGCCGGAACCCGATCACCTGCGGCAGCAGCATCGAGATCGGCTGGCCGAGCATCGCGGCCTCGGCCTCGATCCCGCCGACGCCCCATCCCAGCACGCTGAGGCCGTTGATCATCGTCGTGTGGGAGTCGGTGCCGACGAGCGTGTCCGGGTAGGCCTTCGCGGGCCCGTCTCCCCCCTCCTCCGACCAGACGACGCGGCCGAGGTACTCGAGGTTGACCTGGTGGCAGATGCCGGTGGCCGGGGGAACGACGCTGAAGTTGTCGAACGCCTTCTGGCCCCAGCGCAGGAACTCGTAGCGCTCCTCGTTGCGCTCGAACTCGCGCTCGGCGTTGACCTCGAACGCGCGGGCGTTGCCGAAGGCGTCGACCTGGACGGAGTGGTCGATGACGAGGTCGACGGGGACGAGCGGGTTGATCTTGGCCGCGTCGCTGCCGAGCTCCTCCATCGCGTCGCGCATCGCCGCGAGGTCGACGACGGCGGGGACGCCGGTGAAGTCCTGCATCAGGACCCGGGCGGGCTGGAAGGGGATCTCCTTCGCGGGCTCCGCCTTCGCATCCCAGGTCGCGATCGTCTCGACGTCCTCTGCGGTGACGCTCTCGCCGTCCTCGAGCCGCAGGACGTTCTCCAGCAGCACCTTGATCGAGTAGGGAAGACGCGCGACGTCGAACTTCGACTGCAGGGCGTCGAGCCGGTGGATCTCGTACTCGCGACCCCCGACCTCGATGGTCGATCGTGCGCCGAAGCTGTCCGTCATCAGTCCTCCTTCTCAGACGCCCCGATGCGCGGAGTCGTCAGTCGTCGTCGATTTCCTCCGAGGAGCGCTCGTGGTCGGCCTCACCATATTCGGCCATGCCATCCAACCTCTCCTCGTCGATCGTGGAGCGATCGCCCAGCGGGTTGTTGTTGCCGCTGCCGTGCGACGCCGACTCGATCAGGGCCTCCTCGGCAAGCTCGAATCCCTCCGACTCGCCCTCGCCGGCCTCGGCCAGCGGCCGCTGCGCCTCCGGGAAGCCCTCGTCGCCCGAGACGCCGCCGATGGCGCCGGCCTCCTCCCGAGCCAGCTCCTCCTCCTCGAGCAGGGTCGCCTCGCCGGGCGCCGGCTCGAAGGTTGGGACATCGGTCACGACCTCGCCCTCGGCCTCCGCGATCTCCTTCTCCTCCTCGTAGGCGTCACGGTCGTCGAAGGGGTCGGGATCGGACTCCGATTCCGCCTCGCCGAGGCTGGCCTCGCCGAAACCCTCCCGGTCGGCCGGGCTGTTGGGGTCAAGCTCATCTTCGCGGTCGCTCAAGGGTGCCTCCTCGGTCAGGTGGGATCCACCTCAAAGCTACCCCTCCCGGCTCGCCGGCAACCGGCAGGCGATGCATGCGTGCGAGGCGCCTCATCCCGCCGAACGTCGATTTCCACCCCGTATAGCCAAGCGCGATGAACGTTCGGCGCGAAACAGCGGGTGGCGGGAGCGACGTTCGGCGCCAAAGCAGCGGGTGGCGCGGGACGTTCGGCCGCGCCCTCGCGCTCGTGCGCCCGGGCCTAGCGCTTGTCGGTCTGGCCCTTGGCCAACTTCTCGGCGACCTTCGTCCCGCCGCCGCGCTGCGCCCGCAGCGAGACCGCCGGGAAGAAGTGGGCGAAGTGGGCGAGCGCGCGCTGCTGAGGCGGCGCGACGGCGACCTCGGCGCGGTCCGACTCGACCGCGCGGATGACGCCGGTGGCCACCTCCTCCGGCGACGCCGTGCCGACGCCCGGAGGCGTCTTGCTGCCGGAGTCGGCGAACATGCCGGCGTCACGGATGAAGCCCGGCATCACGACCGAGGCGCTCACGCCGGTGCCCTTGCCGATCAGATCCTCGCGGAGGGCGAGCGCGAATCCGCGCAGCCCGAACTTGGTGCCGTTGTAGAGGGAGGCGCGTGGGGACGGTGCCTTCCCGGCGAGCGAGGAGACGAAGACGAGATGGCCCTCTCCGCGCTCGATCATCGGCCCCATGAGCAGGCGAGCGAGGATCATCGGCGCTTCGAGATTGACCCGGACGGCGCGG
The DNA here is from genome assembly GCA_020636895.1 of Thermoleophilales bacterium. Lineage (GTDB taxonomy): Bacteria > Actinomycetota > Thermoleophilia > Solirubrobacterales > 70-9 > RHKX01. The sequence continues at coordinate 690,461 of JACJWZ010000002.1, forward strand.
GAGATCTCCTCGGGTGAGAAGTCCTCGACCCAGCCGGAGGCGGGCAGGCCGGCGTTGGCGACGAGCAGATCGACCTTCCCGGCGACCACGGCCAGTGCCTCGGCCGCGCCGGGCTCGGCGAGATCGGAGACGGCGATCGTGTGGCCGCTCCCGGGCAGCGAGTCGGCGAGCTCCTGAAGGTCCGCCTCCTTGCGCGAGGAGAGGACGAGCTGCGCGCCGCCTTCGGCGAGGGCCCGGGCGATGGCGCGGCCGAGACCGCCGGTGGCACCCGTGACGAGGGCTCGCTTGCCATCGATTCGCATGGGAGCGCAACCTACAGCTTGGGCGGGTGTTCGAACCCTTTACCCAGGCCATTCTTAGCGTTTCTTTGCATTTGCCTAAGGATTCGCTAGAGTGCCGGGACTTCCGACATACACCGACGCCGAATCTCCGACATGGAGAGCGGGGGACCCACCCAGGACCCCGGGGCTAATCGGCTCGCCGAGAGAGCGAGCCGGGGCGCAGGCTCCAACTGCAGCGCCAGCCCGACAGCTAACCCCGCAGGCGCTGACGAGCCAAGAGGTGAATACGTGAACAGCCCAGATATCAACGGTGCCCATGCGCCGACGATCCGATTGCTCGCCGTGGCGATCGCCGCAATGGCGTCGCTGGCGCTCCTGATCGGCCCCGCGAAGGCGCTCGCCGGCAGCGGCGGCGTCGGCATCGACCCGCCCGCCGGCAGCGACAGCAACTGCCGCGGCAAAGCCCGCCTGCTGAACAGCGGTAAGGCCGTCGCTCCCGCCTGCGCCCCCCGGCGCGTGCAGCGAGCGATCAAGGCCGCCAACAAGATCTCCAAGACGAAGTACGTCTGGGGCGGTGGCCACGGCAGCTTCAACAGCAAGGGCTACGACTGCTCCGGCTCCGTCAGCTACATGCTGCACGGAGCGGGCGTCCTGAGCACGCCGCTCGATTCCGGCAGCCTCGCCCGTTGGGGCAACAAGCGCAAGGGCGACTGGATCTCCATCTACGCCAACTCCGGTCACGTCTACGCGGTCGTCGCCGGTCTCCGCTGGGACACCTCCGGCGGCCCCGGCCCGCGTTGGCACACCGACATGCGCTCGAGCGCGGGCTTCACGGTCCGCCACCCGAAGGGTCTCTAAGACCCTACCCACAGGCTTCGCCGCGGACCGGGGTTCCACGCCCCCGGTTCGCGGCGGGGATCTGGTCCGCGCCGGGCGCGGTGCCACCGCGGCGCGGCCTTCGCGGCACCTCGCGACGCGGCACCACCCCAAGGCGCGGCCGCGGCCTTCACCGCAGCGCGCCGCTCGACCTCGCCGCTAAGCCGCGCTGATCACCCGCGCAAGAGATCCGAATGGCGGATCCAGCCTGGGCGGGCATGATCAGGGGGTGAGCCTGCTGCGTAATCCGTCGTTCCGCGAAGGGTTCCACGCGGGTATCCCATTCGCGATCGCGAGCTTCATCCTCTCGACCACCTTCGGGGTGCTGGCCCATCCCGTGATGGGTGCGATCGCCCCGATCGTCATGTCGACCATCGTGTACGCGGGATCGGCTCAGTTCGGCGCGCTCGCCGTCCTCGCCGCCGGCGGTGGACCAATTGCCGCGGTCCTGGCCGGGACGCTGCTGAACATGCGCTACCTGCCGATGGGCATCGCCCTCGGCCCCTCCATTGAGGGTTCCGCGTGGAAGAGGTTCCTCGTCGGTCAGGGGATGATCGACTTCTCCTGGGCCGGGGCCGCCCGCGAAGGTGGTCGCTTCGACTGGCGCTTCATGCTGGGCGCGACGGCGCCCGCCTACCCCCTCTGGGTCGCGGGCACGGCGGTCGGCGTCCTCGCCGGTGATCTGATCGGCGATCCCGATCGGCTCGGCCTCGACGCGATCTTCCCCGCCTTCTTCCTCGCGCTGCTCCTCTCCGGCGAGGTCTCCGCCGGGCGGCGGGCCGTTGTCGCGGCGCTTCTCGGCGGCGCGGTGGCGCTGGCGCTGGTCCCGTTCGCGCCGGCCGGCATCCCCGTCATCGCCGCCTGCATCGGGGCGTTGATCGGACTCGACGAGGCGGGGCGTCGCGGCGCCGCCGGCGAGCCCGAGGAGCTGGAGGAGCTGGAGGAGCTTGGGGAGCTGGAGGCATGAGCGACGTCTGGCTCACGATCGCGCTCCTGCTCGCGACCACCGTGTTCGTCCGCGGCGCCGGACCGGTCGCGATGGGCGATCGCGAGCTCGGCCGCCGCACCTCCGGGGTCGTGGAGCTGCTCGCGCCCGCGCTGCTCGCCGCCCTGATCGTCGTCGAGACCGTCGGCGGCAGCGACGGCGGCATCGCCCCCGATGCCCGCATAGCCGGCGTGGCCGCTGCCGGCGCCGTCCTCGCCTGGCGCCGCGACCGCATGCTCACGGCCGTCTTCGTCGCGGCCGCGGTGACGGCGCTGATCCGGGCGCTGCTCTGAGCGGCGCGCGAGGACGCCGAACGTTCGCCGTCCCGGGCTGAACGGCCCCCGCCGCCCGGCCGTCATGGGGAGATGACCCCCGCAAGCCCCCCGCAGGCCACCGAGTGGTAGGGAATCGGGCGGCATACGTCCCATTTCTGCGACTCGGCGCCGTCAGCGGAGCGGAGATGCCTGAAACCTCACCGAGTGGCCTAATCCGGCGGTCTCTTCGCCGACTTGGACCACTCGGCGCACGAAGCCCGGCAGCGGGCGAGCAGGCGAGCCAACCGCGCCAGCACGCAGGCCCGGCAGCGGGCGAGCCGGCGAGCCAACCGCGCCAGCACGAAGCCCGGCAGCGGGCGAGCAGGCGAGCCAACCGCGCCAGCACGCAAGCCCCAGCATCGGGAGAGCCGGCCGGCGAGCCTCCCCTCCCATGACCCAAGCCCAAGTTGCCGCGACCAAGGCGCCCGGACGGCGGGGGAGCCGGCCGGCCGCCCTCCCGAGCGAAGCGAGGCGCTAAGGCCGGACGGCTCCCCCGCCGCCCGGCCGCCGCCGTACCCAAACGCGCCTACTTGACGGCGCGGATCAGCTTCTTGTTGACGAACTCGTCCATGCCGTAGGGGCCGAGCTCGCGGCCGAAGCCGCTGCGCTTGACGCCGCCGAACGGGAGCTCGGCGCCGTCGAGGCCGACGCCGTTGACGAACACCATGCCGGTGTCGAGGGCGTCCGCGATGCGGTCGGCCTGCTCCTCGTCCTCGGTGAACACGTAGGAGCCGAGCCCGAACGGGGTGTCGTTGGCGAGCTCGATCGCCTCCTCCTCGGAGCCGACCTTGTAGACCTGCGCGACCGGCCCGAAGAACTCCTCGTGGTAGGCGTCGTTGTCCTTCGTGATGCCGGTGAGGACGGTGGTCGGGAAGTAGTTGTCCTTCCGCTCACCGCCGAGCGCGACCTCCGCCCCGCCCGCGACCGCGCGGTCGAGCTGGTCCTGCAGTCGCTCCGCCGCCGTCGCCGACGACAGCGGCCCGATCGGCGCCTCGTCGGAGGTCGGGTCGGTCGGAACGGCGGCGCCCATCTTCTCCGTGACCTTGCCGAGGAAATCCTCGTACAGGTCGTCGGCGACGATGAACCGCTTCGCCGCGTTGCACGACTGGCCGGTGTTGTCGAGCCGCGCGCCGACGGCCGCCTCGGCGGCCTCCTCGACGTCGCCGCTGAGGAAGATGAACGGGTCGGAGCCGCCCATCTCGAGCACGACCTTCTTCAGGTTGCGGCCGGCGACCTCCGCGACCGCGGCGCCCGCCCGCTCGGAGCCGGTCACCGAGACGCCGCGCACGCGCGGGTCGGCGATCGCCTCGGCGATCTGGTCGTTCGTGGCGAGGATCGTCTGGTAGGCGCCCTCGGGGAAGCCCACCTCGTCCATCATCTTCTGCACGGCCTCCGCCGACTCCGGGCATTGCGGTGCCGGCTTCAGGAGGATCGTGTTGCCGACGATCAGGTTCGGGCCCGCGAAACGGGCGATCTGGTAGTAGGGGAAGTTCCAGGGCATGATCCCGATCAGCGGCCCCATGCCGGTCCGGCGGATCAGCGCGGTGCCCTCGCCGGCGAGCAGATCGATCGGCTCGTCCGCGAGGAACTCCTCGGCGCGCTCGGCGTAGTAGCCGTAGATGTCGCCGCAGAAGTCGACCTCCATCAACGCCTGATCCATCGGCTTGCCCATCTCCTTGACGGCGATGGCCGCGAGCTCCTCGCGGCGCTCGATGTGGAGGTCGGCGATCTTCTGGATCATCGCCGCGCGGTCGGCGACCGCGGAGGACTTGCCCCAGCGGACGTGGGCGTCCCACGCCTTGCCGATCGCCGCGTCGAGCTCGGAGTCGGTGATCTCCGGGTACTCCTGGACCTTCTCACCGGTTGCCGGGTTGACGACCGCGTAGCTGCTCATCTGTCTCTACTCCTCCTGGTTCCTGGGTTGTCGTGTGAATCTTCGATCTTGGGTCCCCCGTGGCCTAACCCGCGCCGAGCGCCACCTCGAGCGGGACGTACTCAGCCCCTACCCCGTCGGCCACCGCTTCATGAGTGACCTTGCCGGCGGCGACGTTGACGCCGGGCCGGAGCCCCGGATCCCTCTCGATGGCGCCTTCGACGCCGTTGTCGGCGAGCGAGAGCACGTACGGAAGGGTCGCGTTCGTGAGCGCGTAGGTCGAGGTGATCGGCACGGCGCCGGGCATGTTGGCGACGCAGTAGTGGGTGATCCCGTCCACCTCGTACACCGGATCGGAGTGCGTGGTCGGCTTCGAGGTCTCGAAGCAACCGCCCTGGTCGATGGCGACGTCGACGAGGACCGCGTTCCGCTTCATCAGCGCGAGCTGATCGCGCTTGATCACGTGCGGCGCCCGCGCGCCCTGCACCAGCACCGCGCCGATCACGAGGTCCATCCGCGGCAGCATCTCCTCGATCGAGAGGGTCGAGCTGAACACCGTCGAGAGCGAGCCGGCGAACTGCAGGTCAGCCCGGCGCAGCGCGTCGATGTTGAGGTCGAAGAGGAACACGTCGGCGGCCATGCCGACGGCGATCTGCGCCGCGTTGATACCGACGGCGCCCGCCCCGATGACCATCACGTTCGCCGCCGCGACACCCGGCACGCCGCCGAGCAGGACGCCGCGGCCGCCCATCGGCTTCTCGAGGAAGAACGCGCCCGCCTGGGTCGCGATGCGCCCGGCGATCTCGCTCATCGGCGCGAGCAGCGGCAACCCGCCGTTTCGGTCCTCGACCGTCTCGTAGGCGATGCAGGTCGCGCCCGTCGCGCACAGGCCCTCGGTCAACTCCGGCGCGGGCGCCAGATGCAGGTAGGTGAAGAGCACCGTCTCCTCGCGCAGGAGCGCGACCTCGGGCGCCTGCGGCTCCTTGACCTTGAGCAGGAGGTCGACCTCGCCCCAGACGTCCTCGGCGGTCGGGACGATCTTCGCCCCCTGCGCCTCGTAGTCGGAGTCGGAGATCGCCGACCCCTCCCCCGCGCCGGACTCGACGATGACCTCATGTCCGTGCTCGGCGAGCTCACGGGCACCAACCGCGGTCAGCGCGACGCGGTACTCCTCATCCTTGATCTCGCTGGGGACTCCGACCTTCATCAGACCTCCTAGGTCTCGTTGATCTCGAATCTGAAGCCTTGTGTCTCGAGCTCCGCGAACATATCCGCTCCCGGCACGGCGACCCTCACCGGACCAGCTCCCGCGCCCGCAGCGCCAGCCACAGCTCGATCCTGTCCTGAGCCTGGCTGAGATCGCGACCCGTCAGCTCCTCGATCCTGCGGATCCGGTAGCGGAGCGTGTGCCGATGGCAGTAGAGGTCGCGGGCCGCTCGCTCCCACTGGCCGTTGCGCTCGATGAACGCCTCCAATGAGCGCAGCAGCTCCGGGCCGTACTCCCCCTCGCCATCGGCGATCGGGGCGAGCAGCTCGTCCGAGTACGTACGCAGCGCGTCGTCGTCCTGGATCGAGAGCAGCAGCGTGAAGGCCCCGAGATCGCGATGGGAGGCGACCTCCGGGGTGGAGCCGTTCGCCATCGCGGTCGCCTCGAGGGCGCAACGCGCTTCGTGGAACGCCCGGCGCAGCGAGGCCACCGGCAGCGCGCGGCTGACCGCGGCCCGGACCGGGCGTCCTTCGGAGGAGAGCGCCCGGCGCCCCTCGCGCGCGAGCTCGATCGGATCGCGGTCGGCGGGGTCGACGATCGCACACAGCAGCGGCCGCCCGGCGGCGCCGTTGACGGCGACAAGCGCGTTCAACCCCGAGGTCCGCATCGCGGCGCTCAGCGTCTCGGCGTCGTCGGTGGTCGGATCGAGGTCGTAGAGCAGCACCGCGACCCGTCCACCGATCCCGAAGGGGTGCAGCCGGCCGCGCAGCTCCTCGGCCCCGAGGCGACCGCCGAGCGCCTCCGCGAGGACGTCGCCGGCGAGCCGCCGTTCTGTCTCGCGGACAGCCCGGTCACGCATCAGCTCGAGCGCGACGACCATCGCCGCCTGCCGGGCGACGAGCCGCTCGAGATCGCCGACGCTCCCGGAGCGACGCGCGGTGACGAGCCAGTGCCCGCGCGAGCCGGCGCCGCCGACCGGGACCGGGACCGCGACGGCGCGGCCGGCGAGCGGGCCCTGCTCGGCGACGAACATCGCCTGCCTGCTGGCCCCTGCCCGCTGCTCGATCTCGGTCCTGATGCTCGCCACGGCGGACTGCGAGAGGCCGCGCTCGTAGGGGTGGCGGGCGATCTCGGCGCCGCGGCCGTCCAGCAGCAGCGCCGCGCCCCCGACCGCCTCGGCGATCGCCTTCATGATCGCCTCGAGCCCGCGCTCGGCGAGAACCAACCCCTCGAGCAGGGCGTGAACCTCGATCCCGCGCTCGAGCACTGAGTACTGCTCGTTGACGAGCTTCGTGAACGCGCGCTCGGTGATCGCGATGAACGGCATCTCGTACGGCACCTCGAACAGCGCCAGACCCCGTCGCTCCGCTTCCTCGGCCAGAGCCTCGGGGATGGTCCCGTGGTCGAAGCCGGTACCGAGCCCGAGCCCGGCCACCTGCCTGTCGGCGAGGCGACCGACGAACTCCCGCTGCAGCTCCGGCGAGCCGAGGTTGATCCCGGTCGTCAGCAGCAGCTCGCCACCGGAGAGGAACGGTGTCGGGTCGGCGAGCTCGGAGATGTGGACCCAGCGGATGCGCGCGTCGTGATCTCCCTCGACGAGAGGCTCGAGCTCGAGCTCCTCGAGCAGATCGGAGAGCGTCAGCACCGTGTCCGCCGGGATCGTCGCAGTCGCTGTCGGACTCGCTCCGCCGCCGGGATCAGCCGGTGGCGGCCACCTTCTCCGCGGCCTCCTCGAGAACCGATCGGAGGATGGAGGCGATCTCGTCGAACTGCTCGGTGTCGCAGATCAGCGGCGGCGAGAGCTGGATCACGGGATCGCCGCGGTCGTCAGCCCGGCAGATCAGCCCGCGCCGGTAGAGCTCACCCGACAGGAAGCCGCGCAGCAGCCACTCGGATTCCTCATCGCTGAACGGCGCCTTCGTGTCGCGATCCTTGACGAGCTCCAGCGCGTGGAAGAAGCCGGCGCCGCGCACGTCGCCGACGATCGGGATGTCGCGCAGCTCCTCGAGCTTGCCGCGGAACTCCGCCTCCGTCTTGCGGACGTGGCCGCAGAGGTCCTCCTCGGCGAAGACGTCGAGGTTCCGGAGCGCCACCGCCGCAGCGACGGGATGGCCGCCGAACGTCGATCCGTGGGCGAAGGAGGCGGTGCCGGTCGAAAACGGCTCGAACACCTCGTCGGAGACGATCATCGCGCCCATCGGGATGTAGGCGCCGGTGAGCGCCTTCGCCGTCGTGATGATGTCCGGCTGGTAGCCGTAGCGCTCGCAGCCGAAGTAGTGGCCGAGACGTCCCCAGGAGCAGATGACCTCGTCGCTGACCAGCAGGATGCCGTGCTCGTCGCAGATCTCACGGACCCGCTGGAAGTAGCCCTCCTGCGGCGGGATGCAGCCGCCCGCGTTCTGCAGCGGCTCGAGGATCACGGCGGCGATCGTGTCCGGGCCCTCGAATTCGACCCGTTCGCGGAGGCGTTCGGCGGCCCAAAGCGGATCGCGCCCCTCCGGCCAGTGGTACTGGTTGGTGTTCGGGACGTGGTTGCCGCCCGGCATCGTCGGCTCGAACGGGACCTTGAGGTCGGTCAGACCGGTCGCGGTCAGCGCCCCCATCGTCGTGCCGTGGTAGGCGACCTCGCGGGTGATGATCTTGGTGCGCTGGCCGCGGCCGTGGGCCCGGTGCCAGTTGCGCGCGACCTTGATCGCGGACTCGACCGCCTCCGACCCGCTGTTGGTGAAGAAGACGCGGTTGAGGTCGCCGGGTGCCAGTTCGGCGACACGCTGCGCGAGCTCGATCGAGCGCGGGTGCGCGTAGCTCCAGTTCGTGTAGAAGTCGAGCTCGCGGATCTGAGCGGCCGCGGCCTCGCCGTAGTCCGCCCGGCCGTGGCCCGCGTTGCAGCAGAAGAGGGCGCTGAGGCCGTCGAGATAGCGGTTGCCGTGGTCGTCCCAGACGTAGGCGCCCTCACCGCGGGCGATGATCGGGATCTCATGGTCGCCGTCGTAGCCGCCCATCCGCGAGAAATGCATCCAGAGGTGCTTGCGGGCGGTCTCCTGAAGGTCGATGCCGGCCGCGGCGGGCCGGGCGCTGGTCGTTGCCATGAGCTCTCCTATCTCTTCGACTCGACGCTTTGCACAACCGTAGACCTTGCGATTGGCGTGCACAAGCTGGATTCAGGTCAAGCTGGAGAACCGAGGTTGTACGGGGTGGACAACCGGAGTCGAGATGATTGGGACATTCGGGGATTGCAACCTCCGCCACATCGGAAATAGTTAGAGTCCTGTTGCGCCTCGTGGGCAGACGCGGGCGCCGGAGGAGAACCAAATGGAGGAACAGGTGAGCGAGGTATCGACGGACACCGTGCCGAGCGTTGCGCTGCGTGGGGTCACGAAACGGTTCGGGGACTTCGTCGCGGTGGACGATCTCGACCTCGACATCGGCCAGGGTGAGTTCTTCACTCTGCTCGGCCCCAGCGGCTGCGGCAAGACCACCACCCTGCGGATGATCGCCGGCTTCGAGGAGCCCAACGAGGGTGAGGTCCGGATCGACGGCACCGACGTCGCGGGCCTCCCGGCCCACAGGCGGCCCACCAACACCGTCTTCCAGAGCTACGCGCTGTTCCCCCATCTCAGCGTCAAGGACAACGTCGCCTACGGACTCAAGCGCAAGGGCGTGGCCAAGGGCGAGGTGGACAGGCGCGTACAGGAGGAACTCGAGCGGGTCGGGCTCTGGGGAGAGGCGAACCGGCGACCCAACCAGCTCTCCGGCGGCCAGCAGCAGCGCGTCGCGCTCGCGCGCGCGGTCGTCAACCTCCCCAAGGTTCTGCTCCTCGACGAGCCCCTCGGGGCCCTCGACCTGAAGCTGCGCAAGAGCCTGCAGGTCGAGCTGAAGCGGATCCAGCAGGAGATCGGCATCACCTTCGTCTACGTCACGCACGACCAGGAGGAAGCGCTGACGATGTCGGACCGGATCGCGGTCATGAACCGCGGCATCGTCGAGCAGGTCGCGCCGCCGGTCGAGATCTACGAGCGCCCCACGACCACCTTCGTCGCCGGCTTCATCGGCGTCTCCAACCTGATGCCGGGCACCGTCCGCTCGCTTCACGGCGAGAAGGCGGAGGTCGAGCTCGAGGCCGGGATCACCGTCGAGGCGGACAGCAACGGGCTCGCGACGGGCGAGCGCTGCCACGCGGTCGTCCGCCCCGAGAAGCTCTACGTCAGCACCGCCGGCAACGGCAGCGCCCCCGCCGGCAACACCCAGAGCGTCGATGGCGTCGTCGCCAGCTCGGTCTACCTGGGCACCGCCACGCAGCTCGTCGTCGAGCTCAAGGGCGACGCCCGGATGACCGTGCTGTGCCCGAACACCGACGAGGCCGAGCGGCAGTCACTCCCCGGCGGCGGGGCTGATGTCCAGCTCTCCTGGACCCCGGAGCACATCCACCTCGTCCGCGAGTCGGGAACCGAGCGCGCCACCGCCGATCACGAGGCGATCGGCCGGGCTCGGCAGGAGGAAGCGAGCGCTTGAAGCCTCCCGTCCGCATCGTCGTGGCGCTGCTGGGCCTCGTGGCCAGCGCGCTGCTGGCGGCGGGATGCAGCGACCTCGGCGCCGGCGGCCTCGACGGCCCGACGGAGACGGCCGAAGCGGCGCCCGGTCCGGGCAACGGCGAGCTGACGATCTCGAACTGGCCCTCGTACATCGACAGGAACACGGTGTCCGACTTCGAGGCGAAGACCGGGATCTCGGTCGACTACATCGAGGACGTCAACGACAACAACGAGTTCTTCTCGAAGCTGCAGCCGACGCTGCAGAACCGCGACCCCGCGGGCCGCAGCATCTTCGTCGTCACCGACTGGATGGCGAACAAGATGCACAACCTCGGCTACCTGCAGAAGTTCGACCAGAAGTCGGTCGCGCCGGCGATGGCGAACCTCGTGCCGAGCCTGCAGCACCCCGCCTTCGACCCCAACCGCGAGTTCTCGCTGCCATGGCAGAGCGGCATGACCGGGCTCGTCGTCAACACCGCCAAGGCGCCCGACATCAAGAGCATCAACGACATCTTCGACCCGCAGTACAAGGGCAAGATCACCGTGCTGAGCGAGATGCGCGACACGGTGCCGCTGATCATGAAGGCCGACGGCATCAACCCCGAGGACGCGACCGCCGACGACTGGCTCAACGCCATCGACAAGCTCAAGGAAGCGGTCGACTCCGGTCAGATCATCGGCGTGACCGGCAACTCGTACATCAACGACATGGCGCGCGGCGACGTCGTCGCGGCGATCGGTTGGTCCGGCGACGCGATCCAGCTGCAGGCCGACGACCCCGACATCCAGTTCGTGATGCCGGAGCAGGGCTGCATCCTCTGGTCCGACAACATGGTGATCCCCGTCGGGGCGCCCAACCCGGCGGCCGCCTACGAGTGGATGAACTACGTCTACCAGCCGGAGAACCAGGCGCAGATCGCGAACTACAACTACTACTTCTCGCCGGTCAAGGGCGTGAAGCCGTACCTGAAGAAGATCAACCCCGAGGCCGCCAAGAGCCCGCTGATCTTCCCGACCGAGTCCTTCACGAAGAACTGCTCGACCCAGCCCGATCCACCGCGGCTGGACACGGCTGAGATCGAGAAGGCATTCCAGAGCCTGGTGACGGGAGGCTGAGCCATGGGCGCGTGGGCGAAATCGAAGGGGACCCCCTACTTCCTGATGGGGCCGGGTCTCCTCTGGCTGACGATCTTCTTCGTCCTGCCGATGCTGTTCATGCTCTCGGTGTCGCTGTATCAGGGCTCGTTGGACACCACGTTCGAGATGACGTGGCACTTCGAGAACTTCAAGACCGCGATCACCGACTTCGACACGCAGTTCGTGCGCTCGTTCATCTACGCCGGCGCCGCGACCCTGCTCTGCCTCGTGATCGCGTACCCGCTCTCGTACGCGATCGCCTTCAAGGCCGGGCGCTGGCGCCAGGTGATGCTCCTCTGCGTGATCGCGCCGTTCTTCACCACCTACCTGATCCGCACCTACGCCTGGCAGACGATCCTCTCCAACGACGGCACCGTCGTCAACGTCTTCCAGACGCTCGGCATCCTCGGGGACGACGGGACGTTGCTGAAGACGCCGACCGCGGTCATCGCGGGGCTCACCTACAACTTCCTGCCGTTCATGGTCCTGCCGATCTACGCGAGCCTCGAGCAGATGGACACGCGATTGATCGAGGCGGGGCGCGACCTGTACTCGAACGCGCGGACCGCGTTCTTCAAGATCACGCTGCCGATCTCGATGCCCGGGGTGATCGCCGGAACGCTCCTCACCTTCATCCCGGCGGTCGGCGACTACGTGAACGCGACCTTCCTCGGCAGCCCCAACCAGGCGATGATCGGCAACGTGATCCAGAGCCAGTACCTGGTGACCAAGGACTACCCGATAGCCGCGGCCATCTCCTTCATCATGATGGCGCTGATCGTCCTCATGATCGCCATCTACATCAAGTTCGCTGGTGAGGAATCACTGATGGGCGACGAGGCCGAGGTGGTGACGGCGAAGTGAAGGCCGTGAACTGGATTCGCGAGCGCGGGGTGATGATCTTCGCGATCCTCGTGGTGATCTACACGCTGCTGCCGATCGCGGTGATCATCGCGTTCTCCTTCAACGACCCGGCCGGCAAGTTCAACTTCACCTGGCAGGGCTTCACCACCCAGTACTGGGGCGACGCCTTCGCGATCTCCGATCTCAACAAGGCGATGCTGACGAGCCTCGAGCTCGCCGCCGCAGCGACGATCATCGCGACGATCCTCGGGACCATGATCGCGCTGGCGCTGGTCCGCTACCAGTTCCGGGGCAGGCGGATGGCGAACCTGCTCATCGTGATCCCGATGACCAGCCCCGAGGTCGTCATCGGTGCCGCGCTGCTGTCGATGTTCGTCTACTTCCAGGTCAGCACGGGCTTCATCACGCTGCTGATCGCGCACATCATGTTCTCGATCAGCTTCGTGGTGGTCGTGGTCAGATCGAGGCTGATCGGCTTCGACAGGCGCCTCGAGGAGGCCGCCCGAGACCTCGGTGCCGATGCGTCGACGACGTTCAGGACCGTCACCTTGCCCCTGATAGCCCCGGGGCTGATATCCGCCGCGCTGCTCGCGTTCGCGCTCTCGCTGGACGACTTCGTGATCTCGAACTTCAACTCGGGAACCACCGTGACCTTCCCGCTCTACATCTTCGGCGCGGCCCAGCGCGGCATCCCGGTCCAGGTCAACGTCTTCGCCACGATGCTGTTCATGCTCACCGTGGTCGCGATGGTCGTGACGGTCCTCCAGCAGCGCCGGGCCGAGAAGCTCGCTTCGGTGCGGCCCGATCAGGAGGACGGGACGACCCCGGGCCTCCCGGCATCGGCGCCCGCGACCGCCACGTCGTGAGCGACCACGACCTGCTGATCGGCGGCGAGCGCGTCGCCGGCGGCGGGTCGCCCCTGGCGGTCGAGAACCCCTTTACGACGGAGACGATCGCCGAGGTCCCCTCGGCGACGGCCGAGCAGCTGGACGCCGCTGTGGCTGCCGCCCGCGAGGCCTTCTCCGGCTGGTCGGTGACGCCGGCCGGTGAGCGCTGCGAGATGCTCCACGAGGTCGCCCGAAGGCTGCGGGAGGAGCAGGAGGCGCTGGCGCGGACGATGACGCTCGAGGGGGGCAAGCCGCTCGTCGAGAACCGCGACGAGATCGACTGGTGCGCCGCCTGCTTCGACTACTACGCCGAGATCGGCCGCGACAGCGCCGGGCGGGTGATCCCGCCGATCGAGTCCTCGCAGGTGGCGCTCGTGGTCAAGGAGCCGATGGGCGTAGTCGGCTGCATCGTCCCCTGGAACTACCCGCTGCTGCTGCTGATCTGGAAGGTCGCTCCGGCCCTCGCCGCCGGCAACACGGTGGTCTGCAAGCCCTCCGAGATCACCCCGCTGTCGACGCTGCAGCTCGCCGGCTGCCTCGACCACCTGCCGGCCGGAGTCGTCAACCTCGTCACCGGGGCGGGCGAGGTCGGCGCCGCGATCAGCGAGCACGATGGCATCGACTGCGTCGCCTTCACGGGCTCCGTCGCGACCGGCAAGCGCGTCGCCTCCGCATGCGCCTCCCGGCTCGCCAGGGTCAACCTCGAGATGGGCGGCAAGGACCCCTTCATCGTCTGCGCCGACATGGCGGGCGCGGAGTCGCTGGAGATCGCCGCGCGCGGCGGCGCTTGGGCCGCGTTCCTCAATGCCGGGCAGGTCTGCACCTCGTCGGAGCGCTTCTACGTGATGGAGGACGTCTACGACGACTACGTCTCGACCTTCGTCGCCCACACCGAGAGCCTGGTCCTCGGCGACCCGCTCGAAGTCGGCACCGATGTCGGCCCGATGGTCTCCGCCCCGCAACGCCAGAAGGTCGTCGACCAGGTCGAGGCCGCGGTCGGCGCCGGTGCGGAGATCCTCGTCGGCGGCGGTGACGGCGGGCAAGCGACGGGTCACTTCTTCGCGCCGGCGGTCGTGACGGGCGCGCCGGCGGAGACGGACCTGCTGCGCGAGGAGACCTTCGGGCCGGTCGCTCCCATCGTCCCGGTGAAGTCGCTCGACGAAGCGATCGCGCTGGCCAACGGCACGAAGTTCGGCCTCGGAGCGAACGTCTACACGGGCGACCTGAAGAGCGCCGTTCGCTGCATGCGCGAGCTCCGCGCCGGCACCGTCTGGATCAACGACCCGCTCACCGACAACGACGCCGGCCCCTTCGGCGGTTTCAAGCAGTCGGGGATCGGGCGAGAGCTCGGGCGCGAGGGCCTCGAGGCCTTCCAGGAGACCAAGCACGTCCACATGGAGACGGAGATCGAGCGCAAGGAGTGGTGGTACCCCTACTCGGAGTACGGGCCCACCCAAACCGGCGAGTAGGTCCGCCCGAGGATTGCGCGGCGCCGGATCGGAGCACTCGCGGTCGCGGTTTCATCCGAGCGGTGCAGCCGCCGGGAGTACCATCGATCGCATGGCCACAGTCGAACAACCGCGCACCGAAGTCGAGACCCTCCGCAACTACATCGGAGGTGAGTGGGTCGCGAGCGCGGCCGATGATGCGCTCGACGACATCGACCCCGCGACCGGCGAGCTGCTGGCGCGGGTGCCGCTGTCGACCGTCGCGGACGTCGACGCGGCCGCGAAGGCCGCCCGCGCCGCCCAGCCGGAGTGGGCCGCGGTGCCGGTCGCGCGCCGAGCCCGCGCGGTGTTCGCGCTGCGCGAGGCCCTCTGGGCCGAGCGCGAGGAGCTCGCGCAGCTCGTCACCCAGGACATGGGCAAGGCCCTCGACGACGCGCGGGGCGAGGTGGTCCGCGGGATCGAGTCGACCGAGGCCGCCTGCGGGATCCCGACGCTGCTCAAGGGCGACACGCTCGGTGGCATCGCGAAGGGGATGGACGTCGAGATGTGGCGTCAGCCCGTGGGCGTGGTCGCCGCGATCACGCCGTTCAACTTCCCCGCCATGATCCCGCTCTGGTTCCTGCCGTTCGCGATCGCCTGCGGCAACAGCTTCATCCTCAAGCCGAGCGAGCGCGACCCGCGCACCTCGGCCCGCATCCTCGAGCTGATCGACGGGATCGAGGAGATCCCCGCCGGCGTCGTCAACCTCGTCCACGGTGCGCACGAGTCGGTCAACGGCCTCCTCGACCACCCCGAGATCGACGCGATCAGCTTCGTCGGCCAGGCATCCACCGCGCTGTACGTGATGGAGCGCGGGACGCGGTCCGGCAAGCGCGTTCAGGCGCTCGGGGGTGCGAAGAACTCGATGGTCGTGATGGACGACGCCGACCTCGGCGACGCCGTCCCGGCGATGATGCAGTCCGCCTTCGGCAACGCCGGTCAGCGCTGCCTCGCGGGCTCCGTCGCGGTGGTCGTCGGCGACGAGGCGCGCCGCAGCGAGGTGCGCTCGGCGCTCGCCGAAGCCGCCCGCGACCTCCCCACCGGTCCCGGCACCGACGAGAGCGTGATCTGCCCGCCCATGGTCGCCCGCGACGCCCGCGACCGTGTCTCCGACGCCGTCGACAGAGCGCTCGCCGAGGGAGCGGAGATGGTCGTCGACGGGCGCGAGAGGACGAACGAGGCCGGCGCCCTGATGGGGCCGACCGTCGTCGCCGCCGCCGACCGCGAGTCCGAGCTCGCCCGCGAGGAGCTCTTCGGGCCGGTGCTCGCGCTGCTGGAGGTCGACGACCTCGGCGAGGCGCTCGAGTTCGTCAACTCCTCCCGCTACGGCAACGCCTCGGTGATCTTCACCCAGTCGGGGGCCGCGGTGCGCCGCTACCGCGCCGAGGTCGAGGCGGGGATGATCGGCGTCAACGTCGGGGTTCCGGCGCCGGTCGCCTGGTTCCCCTTCGCGGGCTGGAAGGACTCGATGGTCGGCGACCTCCACGCCAACGGCATGGACGCGATCGAGTTCTACACGCGCAAGAAGGTCATGACCACCCGCTGGTAGGAGACCGGAGCCGACCCCCGGTCGCGGCGGGCCGGTGACGCAGCGCGATGCGGGCCGCCCGCGACGACCTGTCGCCCGGAAGTGGACCTATGCACCGTTTCTCGGTGACACGTCGGCCCCGGTGCGCGCTGCGCGCCTCGCGCCTAGGATCAGGGTCATGTTCCTCTCCTACGACGCAGAGACCGGGGCCGTCTACATCTCCCTGATCCCCGAGGAGGCCGGCTTCGTGCCGCGCCGCGAGATCACGCTCGAGGAGGTCGAGGAGCTCGGCGAGGGGGCCGACGACATAGTTCTCGACCTCGACGAGGAGGGGCGCCTGGTCGGCATCGAGGTCCGCTCCCCGGAGCTGCACCTGCGGAGCGAGACGCTCGCGCACCTGCGCCAGGGCTGACGGGCTGATCCGGACGAGTCGAACGACTCAACTTCGCGATGCCGGCGCGTGGCGCCTTTTCCACCGTATGCGTGGAAAAGGAGCCATGCGTCTGCTCGGTCTGCACCGAAGGAGGGTGGGAGCGCTCCGGTGGCGGCCGGCCTCAGCCGACTGCGCCGATGCTTCCCTTCGGTGCCCATCGCCCCAGCGCGTGGCGCCTTTTCCACCGTATGCGTGGAATTCGCGCCACGCGTCGGAGATCGGGCGCGCCGGATGCGGGTGCGGCGACGGGGCCCGGCGAGATCCGGACCGGGTGCCTAGACGTTCCGCAGCGAGCGGATCATGAAGGCGCGGGCGATGTCGAGG
The DNA here is from genome assembly GCA_020636895.1 of Thermoleophilales bacterium. Classification (GTDB taxonomy): domain Bacteria; phylum Actinomycetota; class Thermoleophilia; order Solirubrobacterales; family 70-9; genus RHKX01. Next base: position 707,189 of record JACJWZ010000002.1, read on the forward strand.
ACTCCCTGCATGAGCGCCCAGATTCCCGCGAACACGAGCAGCATGTACTGCTTCTCGATCAGGAGCTGGCCGCCGGTCCAGAAGGCGAGGATCAGCATCAGGATGCCGCCCACGAGGCCGAGCCACCAAAGCTCGCTCTCGTCCTTCTCGCCGAACGCCTGGATCACCCAGAAGATCCCGACGATCAGGAACAGGAAGCCGAGGATGTCGGCGATCGCGGCGAACGTGTTCTCGGGACTGATGAACGCGATCACGCCGCAGACGATGAAGAGGAAGCCGAAGATGCCGAACAGCCAGCCACCGCGGTCGACCAACACAGCGATCGCGAGCTGCTGCAGCCCGGTCGCGAAGAACATGAGTCCGATGATGATCCCGACGGTGGTGACGGAGGCATCGTCGAACTGCAGGATGACGACGGCGACGATCGTCCAGGCCACACCGAACACCAACCACAGCCACCACAACCTCGAAAGGCCGTGCAGCACATTCCTCAGATCGGGCGGCGGTCCTCCGGCTGCTTCCACGTTCACTCCTCGGGTCGGTCGTCGGTCAAGGGATTCGCCGAGTTGGGTTCGGCACCCACGGGCCAGTTCCTGCCCACGGCCGCGCGCCCGCCCCGCTGTGACGGCGTCCTAAGCTTCGCCGGGTGTCCTGGCTGACCGACCTCATCGACCGGATCGACGCGCGACTCGACCGGCCCGCCGATCAGACGGTGCTCACCGATCCGCGCAAGCGCCGGAGCATGCGGATGCTCGATCAGATGAAGGAGGACGGCGAGCGCGCGGAACGCGGCGAGGCACCGGCTGGACCGGGTAGGCGCGGCGGGCGAGAGGACCGCGCCTAGACCGGAGGTGTCCGGGTCGCGGTGCGATGCGGGAACCCGAGGAGAGCGCCACGCAGCACCGGCTCGACAGCCGACGGCCCGCCTCGAAGCTACATGTATGTTGGCCGCATGCCGAAGGCCGGCGATCGATACGTGATGCCTGATGGGCTCGGGGAGTATCTGGTCGTCAGATCGAACGAGGAGACCAACGGCGAGTTCGTCGAGATGGAGTGGACGTTTCCCGCCGACGCCTTCGCGCCCCCTCCCCATCGTCACCCGACCCAGGTCGAGAGCTACGAGGTGCTCGAAGGCGCGTTCGAAGTGATGGTCGACGGCGAGTGGCAGCGGCTCGAGGCGGGCCAGTCGGCCTCCGTCCCGCCTGACACCAACCACACCTTCCGCCTCGCCGGCGAGCAGGTCCGGGTCCGCAACTTCCATCGGGCGGGCGGTCGCTTCGACGAGTTCATCGAGCGCCAGCACCGTTTCGTCACCTCCGAGCGCTACCGCGGCATCAAGCATCCCTCCACCGGCTTCTTCATGGCGGGTGCTTGGCACGAGCACCGCGACCTGCTCGTGCCGACCAACCCGGCGCTGCGCGCAGCGGTGGCGGTGCTCGGACCGATCGCCAACCGACGGCAGCCGGTCGGGTAGCCCCTCGACGTAGGTGACCCGCCCGCGAGCCCGGGCTCGGGATCACCGCCCGACGTGGATCCCCATCCGCTCGGGGATCCCGCTGACCATCCGGGTGATCGGGCCGGGAACGCGGTCCTCCTCCTCCGCGAGCTCCTTGCGGAGGATCGCGCGCCGGATGACGGTGCCGCCGGCGAACCGGAAGGGCTCCGGCGGGACGCGCACGCGGGGAGGGTCGACGATCGCCATGCGCGAGTGCTCGTCCTGGACACCGAGGGCGAGCGACGCCAAAGCGCGGCCTACCATCTGCGAGGGTCCGACGCCGTTGCCGGTGTACCCGAAGCCCGCGTAGGTGCGCTCGCCCGTCGTCCGGACCACCGGAACGTGCGTCGGGGAGACGTCGATCGGACCTCCCCAGGCGTGATCGATCCGCCTGCCCGCGAGCTGCGGGAAGAAGCGACGCAGGTGCTCGGCGACCTGCGAGGTCATCTCGCGATCAATCTCGGCGCGGCCGCCGAGCCGCGCGCCGCGGACGATCCTCCCCCCTCCCCACCCGAAGGCGATGCGGTCGTCCTGGGTGGTGCGGAAGTAGTGGACCATCGCACGTGAGTCGGTGATGCATTCACCGCCGCGCCAGCCGAGCTCGTCGATCAAGTCGGGCACCGGCTCGGTGATGACCATGTGGCTCGAGGTCGCGGTCAGAGCCCGGCGCAGCGGCCGGAAGCGCAGCAGGGAGCTGCCGGCGGCGAGCACGCAGGACTTCGCCCGGACCGTGCCCATGTCGGCGGCGATGACGACCTCCCCTCCCTTCTCCGTGACCGAGCGGACCGCAGAGCGCTCGTGGATGACGACACCGGCGTCGAGCAGCCGCCGCCGCAGGCCGTCGGCGAGCCTGGCCGGCTGCACCGTCGCGCCCTGCGGGTAGTAGGCGGCGCAGCGGAACAGCGGCGAGGCGCAGCGGGCGGCCGTCGCCTCGCGATCGAGCTCCTCGACGCGCCCCTCGGCGCCGAGCTCCTCGCACGAGCTGACGATGGCAGACCACGTCGAATCGAAATGCGGGGCCGTCGAGGCCTGCAGGTAGCCACCGGGGGTGAACCAGGCATCGACCTCCTGCTCCTCGCACCAGGCGCCGACCTGGCCGACCGACTCGCCGGCGAGGCGGGCGACCGTGAGCGCCTTCTCGTCCCCGAAGATCGCCCGCATCGTCGGCAGGCTGAACCACATCGAGTTGACGAAGCCGCCGTTGCGTCCGCTCGGCCCGAAGCCGCAGCGATCCGCCTCGAGCACGACGACCTCGGCGCCGGGCTCACGCTCCTTGATCCGCCACGCCGCCCACATGCCGGTGTACCCGCCGCCGACGACGACGACGTCGGCGCCGCGATCGCCGGTCAGCGATTCCAGCGGCGCTCGCCCGGAGAGGCCGGCTTCGGCGATCCAGTAGCCCTGCGCGTCGTGACGCATCGAAGTCGCAGTATGAGGGAGTGGCGCGGCCGACTACGCCGAAGGCGAGGGCGACTGCGCCTCGGCCGCGCGCCCGGCGCTGCGCTCGATGAGCGCCTGCTGCACGCTGAAGGGCTCCTCGCCCGGAGCCGGGCCGCGGCGAGTCCACCCGCCTTCGGCGTCAAGCGTCCAGGCTCCGGCGGTGTCGGAGAGGCTGAGCTCGAGGATGTCGACCATCTCGGCCTGCACCGACGGGTCCTCGATCGGGATGATCAGCTCGATGCGCTTGTAGAGGTTGCGGGGCATCAGGTCGGCGGAGCCGGTGTAGACGTGGCGCTCGTCACCGCGCTCGAAGCAGTAGATGCGGGAGTGCTCGAGGAAGCGGCCCAGGACCGAGACGACCGAGATGTTCTCGGAGACCCCGGGAACGCCGGGGGTGAGGGCGCAGATCCCGCGCACGTTGAGCTCGACCGGCACACCCGCCTGCGAAGCGCGGTAGAGCGCCCGGATCATCGCCGGGTCGAGCAGCGAGTTCATCTTCATCCGGATGCGGGAGGGCGTCTCCGGCGAGTGCGACTCGATCGTCCGGTCGATCTCCGCGAGCAGGTCGCTGGCGATGTTGTAGGGAGCGATCAGCGCCTTGCGGTAGCTCTGGGGTCGCGCGTAGCCGGTCAGGTGGTTGAACATCTCGGCGATGTCGGCGCAGATGTCGGGGTCGGTCGTGAACAGCCCGAGGTCGGTGTAGAGACGCGCGGTCTTCGGGTTGTAGTTGCCGGTGCCCACGTGGGCGTAATGGCGGACGCCGTCACCCTCGCGGCGCGCGACCAGGATGCACTTCGCGTGCGTCTTCATCGCCGGGATCCCGTAGACGACGTGGACGCCGGCCTTCTCGAGCTTCTTCGCCCAGGTGATGTTGGCCTGCTCGTCGAAGCGCGCCTTCAGCTCCACCATGCAGACCGCCTGGATGCCGCGTTCCGCGGCCGATATCAACGCCGGAACGAGCGGCGAATCGTCGCTGGTCCGGTACACGGTCTGCTTGATCGCAAGCACGTCCGGGTCGGCGACGGCCTGGTGGACGAACGCTTCGACCGAGGTGGTGAAGGAGTCGTAGGGGTGGTGGACGAGGATGTCGCCCTCGCGCATCGCGGCGAGGATGTCGCCTTCGCCCTCCGGGCCTTGAAGCACCGACTGGGTGGCGCTGACGAAAGGCTTGAAGCGGATGTCGACGTGGCCGGTGACGGCCGCGACGTCGAAGAGATCGTCGTGGCCGATCCAGCCATCGATCACGTAGACCTGGCCGGGCTGCGTGTTGAGGAGGCCCTCCAGCCGCTCCAGCAGGTGGGCATCGAGATCGCTCGAGACCTCGAGGCGGATCACCTCGCCGAAGCGGCGGCGGCGGATCTCCTCCTCCACGGCCTGGCGAAGGTCGTCGGCTTCGTCGGAGACGTCGTAGTCGGTGTCGCGGGTGACCCGGAAGAGCGCGTGGCCGACGACCTCCATCCCCGGGAACAGCGACTCGAGGTTGTTGGAGATCACCTCCTCGAGCGGCACGAACGTGGAGCCGTCACCGATCGGCAGGAAGCGGCGCAGCAGCTCCTTCGGCACCTTGACGCGAGCGAGCACCTCGGCCTCCTGCTCAGGATCGCGGAGGATCACCAAGAGGCTCAGCGACAGGTTCGAGATGTACGGGAAGGGCCTGCCGACACCGAAGACCAGCGGAGTCAGCGCCGGGAAGACCTGGCGCTCGAAGATCTCGTCGATCTCCTGCCGTTGCTCGGAGCTCGCCTCCTCGTAGGTGACGATGCGGATCCCCTCGTCCTCGAGCTTCGGCAGCAGCTCACCGACGAAGCAGCTCTCGATCCGCTCGCGCTGAGCGATCGCGAGCTCGCGGATCACCTCGAGCTGCTCGACCGGCTTCATCCCGTCGGCGCCGGCGGGGAGAGACGCGGCCACCTGATCGTGCAGGTCGGCGACGCGGACCATGAAGAACTCGTCGAGGTTCGACTCCCAGATCGCGCAGAACTTGAGGCGCTCGATCAGCGGGATCGACTTGTCCTCGGCGAGCTGCAGAACGCGGTCGTTGAAGGCCATCCAGGAGACCTCGCGGTTGATCAGGAGATCGGGATCCTCGAGATCGGGAAGAGGCGCGGACGGAGCAGCGGGTGCCGCGGCGGGTGCATCGGATGCACCGTTCTCGCTCGACTCCACCGGCTCGCTCGGCTCGGTCGGTCCTGTCTCCACGCCGGACTCCATCTGCACCCCGACCACTGTAGGGAAAGCCCGTCGCTCTTCCCATCCGGGCTGCCTACCGAATGGGATTCGTGCACGCACGCTCACCACGAGGCGCGTGACGTAGGTCGTGAGAGCTTGTAGAGGGTCAGACGACAGCGGGAACCAACGCGGTGCGGGCCCCGCCCTCGTCGCGGGGAGCGAGCGCGAGAGCGTACCCGTCGCCGAGCTGGCCCAGCGCCGTCGCCCAGCTCCGCCCGGAAGCCGCGGCGATGCCGCCGCGAGCGAGCCTGGCGTGCAGCGCCGGGCTGCGCACGAGGCGGACGAGCTTGGCCGCGACCTCGGTCGCGCTCGGCTCGCAGAGAAGGCCGCTGCGCCCGTCGTCGATCAGGTCCGCAGGGCCGCCGGCGCGGACGGCGAGGACCGGCACCCCGCTCGCCTGCGCCTCGACGACGACCTGGCCGTAGGTATCGGTCTCCGACGGGAACAGGAACGCGTCGGCGTCGGCGTAGGTGGCGGCAAGCTCATCGCCGGACAGCCAGCCGCGGAACTCCGCGGCGTCACCCAGCCGCCGGCGCAGCCTCTCCTCCTCCGGCCCGCCGCCGGCGAGGACGAGCCTCAGCCGCGGCTCCTCGACCCGGGCGAGCCGGAAGGCGTTGACGAGCAGATCCACGCCCTTCTCACGGGTGAGGCGACCCGCGTAGAGCACGTGGATGGGCCGGTCGCCGCGCCACGCGATGCCGTCGGGGCGGCGGCGCTTGGACGGGGAGAAGCGTGAGGTGTCGACGCCGCGGATCCAGCGGGCGACGCGCTCGAGCGGCACGCCGAGCTCCCCCAGCGAGGTGTCCGCGGCGGTACTCGGCGAGAGGACCATCGCGCACTCCCGGTAGAGCATGCTCATCCCGAGGCCGGCGGTGAAGGCGAGCTCCTCGCTGCCGCTGCGCATCCGCGCGTAGGCGACGAACTCGGTGTGATGGCTGCCGAGCAGCGGCATGCCGGCGATCCGCGCCGTCAACGCCGCCGCGATCCCGGCCGGCCCCGGCGTGGCGACGTGGATGAGGTCGAAGCGACCCTCCGTCAGCGTCTCGAGCAGGCGCGGCAGGGAGGGCACGCCGATCCGCATCCCCTCGTACAGGGGCATCTCGATCTCGGCGGCGGCGGGGAGGCGGCGATCGACGCCGCGGTCGGTGCCGACGACCTCGGCGTCGAATCCGGGCACACCGAGCTCCCGGATTCGCTCGACCGTGTGGGAGACGCCGTGCTGGGAGTCGATCGAATCGACGACGATCGCCACCCGGCGCCGCTCGCCGTCGCGGTTGCGCAGCCTTGCGCGCTCGCCCGCGAGGAAGGCCGCCGCGGGCAGGTACGGGATCACCGGCATGCAAGCGTCGAAGAGGTCGAGGAGGACGCCGCCGGAGGGGCTCCCCGAGGCGATCTCGGCGCTGACCACGTCGGCGGTGTCGCGCAGCCGCGCGTCGTGGACCGTGCGGGCGCGGCGCAGCAGGTCGCCGTGGGAGAAGCCGTCCTCCTGCATCAGCTCGATCAGCTCTCGGCCGTGCGGAAGGCCGACGGAGATGAGCCAGGCGGTCAGCAACGCCTGCGCGTCGGCGGCGGTGAAGTCGGCGGAGTCCTCCCCCCTGCGCTGCCGCCCCTCGCCGACGACCCGCTCGATCAGCCGAAGCACGGCGTCGGGGGCCGGGCGGGCGGGTGAGGAGTCGGCCAGCAGGCTGCGGGTGGCGATCGCGACGGCGGCGTGCGCCCACTTCGCGGCGCTCCCCTGCTCTCCCCCGGCCCGCGCGCGGCCGGCCCTGATCTCGGCGAGGAACTGCTGCGGAGTGTCCACCGCCGCGGTGGCGGTGTAGGTGCGGCCGATGTCGACGCCCGCGTGGTCGTCGGAGCCGCCGATCCCGACGCTGCCGCGGGTGTCGGCGTACAGCGCAGCGGGCTGGTTGAGCTCGGCGGCGCGAGAGCCGTTGCGGACCTCCCAGACACCGAACAGGTCGGCGAGCCGGCGCCGGTGGCGCGCCTCGAGCGGCGCGGCGACAGCGTAGAAGGGGTGGGCGAGCGCGCATGCGATCTCGTTGCCGTGCAGGTACTCCGCGCACTCCTCGACGTTCCCGGAGTGAGCCTGTAGCCACTCGTGATCGTCTGGCGTGATGTCGAAGCAGAGCACGTGAACGGCCTGCGGCTCGCCGGGGAAGGAAGCGGTGAGCTCCTCCGACACGAACGTGCCGGGGAGGTGAGCGATCTCGAGGGCGCCGTCGATCGTGTCGTGATCGGTGATCGTCACGAAGTCCATGCCGCGACGGCGGGCGAGCTCGTAGACCTCCCGCGGAGGCGTCGCGCACTCCGGGAGTCCGGCGCTGCGCTGGACGCCGAGCTTCGACAGCTGCGAGGCCGTTGAGTGGCAGTGGAGGTCGGCGCGGCTGCTGGGGGTCGCCCGGTCGTTCTCCTGCTCATTGGGGGTCATCGTTGCTCCCTCGTTCGCTTGATCCATTCACCTGCAGGTTCGGTGTCCGCTTGTACTCGCACGTGAAAACCCTGCAAACGGGGAGTTACGAGGTGGTGAACGAAGCCGGCGAGACCGGGAGTGCGCGAGAGATCGTCCCGACGGCTGCAACTCGGTGGGCTCCCGGCCGCCGCGCTAACCACGGCAGCACGGCGAAGGGAAGCTAGGAGTGGCTGCGCTCGGCGGCGGCGAGCTCGGCGGCGGCCTTCGCGGCGAGCTCCTCGGCCTCGCGGCGGGCCTGCTCAGCAGCGGCCAGAGCGCGGCGGGCGCGATCGGCGCGCTCCTTCTGCTTCCGCATCTCGGCGGCGCGCTCGAGCTCGCGGTCGGCGGCGCGGTCGAGGGCGCGCCAGACCCCCTTGCGGTCACACTCCTCCCAGAGATCGACGAAGCGGTCGAAGAGCAGCGTGCGGCGGGCGAGCAGGTAGACCTCGAGCACCTCGAGGCCGCGGTAGGCGGTCCGGTGGGGAGCGCGGCCGGCCAGCGCCGGGTCGAGGTCCTCGTCGCCCACGGCGCGGCGGAGCACCGCCTCGGCGTCCTCCCCCCGCATGACCGCGCGGTGTTCGTGCAGTCGCGGCGTCATCACGTCGGCGTCGTGGACCTCGCCGAGTAGATCCTGGATCTCCTTCGCCCGCCGCCGCGCGGTAGCGGCGGCGCGGCCGAAGCAGAACCCGGTCGCCTCGAGCACGTAGCGGAGTCGCTTGGCGGCGATGCGCATGTCGTGCTGGTGCAGCGATTCGGCCGGGTCGAGCGCCTTCGGTGCGAAGGACTGCAGCTCGCGCAGGCGCACCTTGACGATCTTCGCCGCGTTCTCCCCGAACCCACCGGCGGGATCGAGCTTCTTGACGCGACGGGCCTTCACGCCCCGTCCCCGTTCGAATGGGGTGCATCGACCGCGGCGGCGGGCGGCGGGTTCGGAGAGGTCGGCGGTTCCTTCGCAACCTCGAACGGCGGCGCGGCGGGCCGCTCGCCGGGCCCCGCGGCCTCGGCGGGGGGCTCTTCGCCGGCCTCGCCGGGCTCTTCGCCGGCCACGGCGGGGGGCTCTTCGTCTGTCTCGCCGGCGGGCACTCCACCCAACGCGGCGACGGGCTCCTCGCCGGACGCGGGTGTCTCGTCGTGCGCCGCCGGATCGGCGTCGCTCCGGTCGAGCTCCAACTCCTCCAGCTCCTCGGCGATCCCCTCGCGTGCCGCGGCCGCGAGCGCCAGCACCTCGTCATGGATCACCCGCAGGCGAGCCGGATCGACGAACGGCTCGAGCTCTACGTTCGCTTGCCGCTGCTCGGCGCCGTAGCGCTCGATCAGGGACTGGATGCCGGGGCGGTCGGGCGCGGGCATCGCGGCCGCGAAGGCGTCGAGCGCTTCGATCGCCACGTCGCGGTCACGCCGCTCGCCGAGCGCGTCGGCGAGCGCCTTCACCTTCTTGAGGACGCGCTTCTCGTCCTCCTTCGGGAAGCACGGCCAGAAGATCTCGATCGCCGCGCGGAGCCGGCGCGTCGCCACTCGCATCGAGTGAACGCCCTCGATCTCGCCCATGTCGAGGACGTTCACGGAGTGCTCCATGAGCTCGTCGACACGCACCTCGAGCACCCTGGCCGCAACCTCCCCGTAAGGGAGGTCCGTCGTCAATCCCGGGATGTCTCGGGCCTTGGCCATCTGCTTCCGCGAGACTAGTGGCAGGCTCAGCAGAGCGGCGGCGTCGGAACGGAAGGTCGAATGGGCGAGGAGATCGAGCGCAAGTTCCTGGTCGGCGACCTCGCCGAAGCGACCTCGGAGGCATCGCGATCTGAGCCGATCGCGCAGGGCTACCTGGCGGTCGATCCGGCCGGGAGCGAGGTGCGCGTGCGACGCCGGGGGGACGCCACGGTGATGACCGTAAAGCGAGGCAGCGGCGAGCGCCGCGACGAGGTCGAGTTCGCGATCGGCGCCGACGAGTTCGAGCGGCTCTGGGAGCTGACCGAGGGACGGCGGGTCAGCAAGCGACGCCACTACGTCGAAGCGGGTGAGCTCACCTACGAGATCGATGTGTACGAGGGCGAGCTCGCCGGACTCGCCGTCGTCGAAGTCGAGTTCTCATCCGGCGAGGAGGCGGGCGACTTCGCACCACCGGGCTGGTTCGGGCGCGAGCTCACGGGCGACGCGCGCTACTCGAACGCGTCGCTCGCCCTCGACGGCCGCCCGCCGGACTGAGGCTGCGGCTGGACCCAAGCCGCGGGGCGCGGCTACTCGGCCGGGCTCGCCAGCAGGTCGAGGATCACGCCCTCGCGCAGACCGCCCTTACCGATCTGCAGGGGCTGGCCGAGAAGCTGGGAGAGCTGCTCGAGGATGAGCACGCCGGAGGCGAGGACCTCGACCCGGCGGACGTCGAGCTCGAAGCGCTTGGCGACCTCGGCGGCGGGATCGCTGGTGAGGACGCGGACGCCGCGCTCCAGCGTCTCGTACTCGAGGACGGCGCCGACGAGGCGCCGGAGGGAGGTGGCGCTGCCGCCGACCGCGACCGCCTGCTCCGGCTGGCTCAACTCGACACCGTCGAACAGGTCGGCGATCTCATCCCGGAGCCGGCGGATCTCGGCCGGGCCGGGAGGATCGCTCTTCAGGAACTCCTCCGCGAGCGCACCCGAGCCCACCTTGAAGGAGCGCACCTCCCGCACCCCGCCGGCGAGGGTGCCGAGCACCACCTCCGAGGAGCCGCCGCCGACGTCGACGACGGCGATCTCCCCTTCGACCGGGTGACCGAGGGCCTTGGTGGCGCCGATGAACGCGAGCCGTCCCTCCTCCTCCTCGGAGAGGATCTCGGCGGGGAAGCCGGCTGCCGCGCTGATCGCCTCGGCGACCTCCTCCCCGTTGGGCGCCTCGCGGATCGCCGCCGTGGCGACGATGCGGACCGCCTCGGCCCCGACCTCGTGCGCGAGGCGAACCTGGGTCGCGACGACGTCGCAGACCTCCTCGACCTTCTCCTCGGTGATCGCGCCGTCCTTGAGCAGGCCCTTGTTGATGCGCGTATAGGCGCGCTGCTCCATGACCTTGCGCAGCTGCCCCTCCTCGGGCTCGGCGACGAGCACGCGTGTCGTGTTGGAGCCGATGTCGATCGCGGCGCAGAGCATGTCCCGGAGGCCGATCTTCTCAGAGGTCCCGGTGCGGGGTCCGCGTGCGCGGCGGTGGGTGGGGCGTTGGCGGAGAGCTACGGCTGCCACTTCGCATCGATCTTTGTGCAAGCCGCGGCGGAAGCCGTCAACGAGATGTGAAGATCGGCGACTGTTTCTCGCTCTGAGCAGGTATTTCACGGGATCTTCACCGCGTCGGGGCGGCTCTGCCCGAAGTTCGGGGACATGGACACCGAATCTGCGCTGCCATCGCGCTTCGGACTCTCAGTGCCGACCGAGTGGTGGCCCACCCGTCCGTCGATGAAGGAGATCGGGGCCGCGGGCTTCGGCTGGGTGCAGCTCCCGGCACCTCCCGAGAGCGTGCTCGTCGATCCCCGCAGCTGCATCCGCCACGCCCGCGGGGCCGGCGATGCCGTGGCCGGCGCGGGTCTCCGCTGCGTGCTGCACGCGCCCGCCGAGCTCATCGCCGGCAGGCCCGAGACCGATCGCGCGGTCGAGGGCGCGATCGCCTACGCGGCCGAGTGCGGCGCGGCCGCGGTGGTGCTGCACGCTCGCGCCTACGGCGACGGTCCCGGAGCGGGCGATCGTGCCCTGGCCGAGACGCGCTCGCTGGCGCGGATCGCACTGATCGCCGAGCGCCTCGGCGTCACCCTCGCGCTCGAGAACCTCGCTCCCGTCTACCCCGGCCCGGAGACGATCTCCGCGAACCCGCTCTCGCTGCGCGCCCTCGCTCGGCGGATCGCATCCCCCGCCGTCGGCCTCTGCCTCGACGTCGGCCACGCGAACGTGGTCGCGGGGCTCCGCCGCACCTCGCTCTCGCGCATGGTCGAGCCGGTGCTCGACATGGTCGCCCTGCTGCACGTGCACGACAACCTCGGCGCTCGCTGGATCCGCGACGAGCGTCCCGAGCTCGATCCGGTCCGGCTCGACCTGCACCTGCCGCCCGGCCGCGGGTCGATTCCCTGGGAGACGGTGGCCCCGTCCCTCCTCGGCACCGGCGCCCCCCTTGTCTGGGAGATCCACCCACCGCGACCGGCGCCGGCCGAGATCATGGACGCGGCACGGAACGCGATGGAGGCGACCCCCCAAACCACCCGCCTCCCAGCCGACACGGCCGCCTAACCGGCCGCGGCGGGAGCCGAGCCGGGGTGTGAGCTCCCAGTTCGCTCGCTCCACCCTCCCACTCGCAATCGCAAGCCCCAGGGACAAGCGATTGCGAGTTCGTCGCCCGAATGGGGCGCCAGGTGGGGGACCTGCGCCCTCCCCCACCGAAGCAGCGGAGCCAAAGGGCAGTGGCGGGGGCCCGACCGGCCGCCCTCCCGAGCGAAGTGAGGCGCTAAGGCCGGGCGGGTCCCCGCCGCCGGCCGACACGGCACGACACCGGCCTACGTGTGTTTGACGATGATGCTCTCGATCGAGTTGCTGGCGGCCCGGCAGCGGTCGATGGCCTCCTCGAGCGCTGCGTAGATGTCCTTCCAGCGCAGCACGAACATCGGGTCGATCGCGTTGTCGAAGAGCGCCGCGAGAGCGCCGCGGTAGATCTGGTCGCCCTCCTGCTCGAGCTTGCGGATCGCATCCAGATGCTCCTCGATCCCCTCGAGATGCTCGAGGTCGTCGAGCGCGGCGGCGAGCTCGCGACCGCAGTCGCGCAGGACGCTCGTGAGCTGCTGGGCCTGCTCCATCGGCGCCTCGACCCGCTTGCTCGCGAGCTGCTCGGAGGCCTCCTCGATGTCGTCGACGACGTCGTCGATGGCACCCGCGAGCATGTGGATGTCCTCGCGGTCGAACGGCGTCATCTTGCTGGCCCGCAGGCGATTGACGATCTTGTGGGTGACGCGGTCGCCCTCCTCCTCGCAGTCGCTGATCTCCTGGCGCAGACCGCGGTCCTCAGGCCAGTAGCGCATCAGCGAGTCCATCAGGCCCGCAGCGGTGCGCGCGTTGCGCCCGGCGACGCGCAGCAGCTCGAAGATCTCGGCCTGCGGGGGCTTCGCGCCGAACGCCTCCCAGCGACGTCGCGCCGAGCGGAGACTGCGGCCGTAGAGCTGCTCCTCCGCCGCTGACACCGACCCGGCCCTAGCTGCGAACCGGCTGCTGCGGGTGGGAGGCGTCCTCGAACTCACGGAAGAGCCCGGTGACGACGAACGCGGTCTGCTCGCCGATGTCGACGGCGTTGTCCCCCATCCGCTCGATCGCCCGCGCGATCAGCAGCATCCCGGTCGCCCACTCGCGCGCGTCCTCGGTGTCGCCGATCTCGACCGCGAGCCGGAAGCACTGGCGGTTCAGGTTGTCGACGACGTCGTCGCCGCGGACGAGGTCCTTCGCGAGCTCCACGTCGCGGCCGGCGAACGCCTGCTTGGCCTGGCTCAGCATCGAGAGGACCTGCTTGCCCATCGTGATGACATCGCGGAGCATCCGGTCGTCGACGGGCGGCTCGTGGCCCGACAGCGGTACGAGCTTGGCGATGTTCACGCACTGATCGCCCATCCGCTCGATCGACTTGATCAGGTGCAGCAACGCCGAGATCAGCCGCAGGTCCGTCGCGACCGGCGCCTGCGTCGCCAGCAGCGTCAGGATCGACTGGTGCACCTCGAGGTAGCGGCCGTCGATGCGGTCGTCGTCGGCGATCACCATCTCGGCGAGCTCCATGTCGCGGTGCTGGACCACCTCGAGCGCCCGCGCGAGGGTCTCGGACACGAGGTCGAGGCCTCCCAGCGTCCGTTCCTCGAGCTGGCGCAGCTCCTCCGCGTACTTGTGCCGTGACTCTGGCATCTCGCTCCTCTCGCCGATCCGTCTCAGCTCAGCCGAAGCGGCCGCTGACGTAATCCTCCGTGGCCTTCTGCGTCGGGTTCGAGAAGATCGCGGTGGTCTCGTCCATTTCCACGAGCCTGCCCGGATCGCCGCTCTTCTCGAGGTTGAAGAAGGCGGTGTAGTCGCTGGCGCGACTGGCCTGCTGCATGTTGTGGGTGACGATCACGATGGTGAAGTTCTTCTTCAGCTCCTGGATCAGGTCCTCGACCGCCAGGGTCGCGACCGGATCCAACGCCGAGCACGGCTCGTCCATCAGCAGAACCTCGGGCTGCACCGCGGTCGCCCGGGCGATGCAGAGCCGCTGCTGCTGACCGCCGGAGAGACCGGAGCCGGGCTTGTTGAGCCGGTCCTTGACCTCGTTCCAGAGGTTCGCGCCGCGCAGCGCCCGCTCCACCACCTCGTCGAGCTGCGCCTTCTTGATCCTCCTCGTGTTCAGCTTCAGGCCCGCTGCGACGTTCTCGTAGATCGACATCGTCGGGAACGGGTTCGGCTGCTGGAAGACCATGCCGACCTGTCGGCGCACCTCGACCGGATCGACGCCCGGGCCGTAGATGTCTGCTCCGTCCAGGGTCATGTGGCCCTCGACCCGCGCGCCCGGGGTGAGCTCGTGCATGCGGTTGATCGAGCGCAGGAACGTCGTCTTGCCGCACCCCGAGGAGCCGATCAGCGCCGTCACCTTGTTCGGCCGGATCGACATGTCGACGTCCTCGACGGCCTTGAAGTCGCCGTAGAAGAGGCTCAGCCCGGACACCTCGATCGCCTTCGCGCGGTTGTCCGCCGACGGCTTCTCCGCGGTGGCGGGTGACGTGCTGCCGGCGGCCGAAGCCCTGGGGGCGTCGACCGGGCTCTCGATTCGCTCCGGAGTCTCTGTCTCAGTCAAGTCCTCACCGTCCTCTTTCATTTCGAAGCTTGCAGGTCAGCGGATCTCGGTCCCGAACCGCCGGTAGAAGAGACGCGCGATCAGGTTGAGCAGGAGCACGATCACAATCAGGGTGAGCGCAGCGGCCCAGGCGCGGTCGTAGGAGGCGTCCTGCGGGATCCCGGGCGTCTTGTACTCGAAGTACGCGTAGACCGGCAGCGTCTCCATGCGGCCGCTGAACGGGTTCATGTTGGTCGAGTCGATGACCCCGGCAGTGACCAGCAGCGGCGCCGTCTCGCCGATGATCCGGGCCACGGCGAGCATGACGCCGGTGATCATCCCGGCGAGCGCCGTCGGCAGGACGACCTTGACGATCGTCCGCCACTTCGGCGTACCGAGCGCGTAGGAAGCCTCGCGTAGATGGTCGGGGACGATCTTCAGCATCTCCTCGGCCGAGCGGATCACGATCGGGATCATCAGGACCGTGAGCGCGACCGAGCCCATCACGCCGAGGCGGATGCCGGGGCCGAAGATCAGCGCGAAGACCGCGTAGGCGAAGAGGCCGGCGACGATCGAGGGGATGCCGGTCATGACGTCGACGAAGAAGGTCAGGTAGCGGGCGAGACGCTTGCCCTTGCCGTACTCGACGAGGTAGATCGCGGCCATGATTCCGATCGGCACCGAGATCGCGGCGGCGAGGCCGGTGATGACCAGGGTGCCCCAGATGGCGTGCGCGGCACCGCCGCCCTCACCGACTACGTTGCGGGCTGACTCGGTGAAGAACGTCGTGTCGAAGCGCGCCATGCCGCGGTCGACGACCGTCCACAGCAGCGAGGCGAGCGGCAGCACCGCGAACACGAACGCCGAGGCGATCGACACGGTGACGAGGCGGTCCTTCGCCTGCCGGGGGCTCTCGACGGCCCGGGAGACGGCGTAGATCGAGATGCCCGAGATGAGCGCCGTGCCGATCACCAGCCTCACCGCGCTGACCTGATCGAGCAGGGTCAGGATCAGGAAGGTGATCGCCAGCGAAGCGCCGGCGAGCGCGTAGGGGACCCAGTCGGGGAGCCGGCCGCGGCCGATCCCCGACTCGCCCCCGAAGACGTCGCGGGAGTCGAACCCGACTGGTGCGGTGGTGCCGGACATCAGGCCCTCTTCTTCCCTTCCGCCGCGTGGCGCTCGGAGCGGGAGATGATCGATCGCGCGCCCATGTTGACCAAGAGGGTGATCGCGAAGAGCACGAGGCCGGAGAGGATCAGCTCGTTGACCTCGATCCCCGACGACTCGGGGAACTTGCTCGCGATGTTGGAGGCGATCGTCGGCGGGTTGCCGGAGCCGATCAGGTTGAAGGTGATGCCGCCCGAGCCCGAGAGGATGATGACCACGGCCATCGTCTCGCCGAGGGCGCGGCCGAGGCCGAGCATCGAGCCGCTGATGACCGCCGAGCGGCCGAAGGGCAGGACGGTCATCTTGATCATCTCCCAGCGGGTCGCGCCGAGGGCGAGGGCGCCCTCCTGCTGCCTCCGCGGCGCCTGCGAGAAGACCTCGCGGGCGACGGCGGAGATGATCGGGAGGATCATCACCGCGAGAACGATGCCGACGACGAACATCGTCCGGCCGGTCACCGAGGCCGGGCCCTGGAAGAAGGGCAGGAACCCGAGGTTATCCTCGAGCCACTTCATCACCCCGACGGCGGCGGGTCCGAGGACGAAGATCCCCCAGAGCCCGTAGACGATGCTGGGGATGGCCGCCAGCAGGTCGACGATGTAGCCGAGCGGCTGCGCGAGCGCCCGCGGGGCGATGTGGCTGATGAAGAGCGCGACCGCGACCGCCAGCGGGACGGCGATGATCACCGCCAGGGTGGCGGCGAGCACCGTCCCGAAGGCCAGCGGCGCGATGTATTCGACGAGGCCCTTGCCCTCGGCGAGCTCATCGGTGCTCGCCGACAGGGCCGGGACCGCCTGGATCAGGAGGAAGATCGCAACCCCGGCCAGGACGGTCAGGATCGCGATCCCTGAGGCGATCGCAGCGCCCGAGAAGAGGCGGTCTCCGAGGCGGCGTTCGCCACCTCGGAGACCCCATACGCTCGGTCCGGTTGCTGCCTCCATGCCTCGGACCTCCGCTGCCTACGAACCGATCGCGTCGATCGCCGGCTGCAGCTGCTTCTGCAGATCCGAGGAGATCGGCGCCGAGCCCGCGTTGTCCGCGGCGGCCTGCTGGCCATCGGCGCTGATCACGTAGGTCAGGTAGCCCTTGACGATGTCGGCCGTGGCCGAGTCGTCGTAGGCGGTGCATGCGGCGGCCGACGAGATCAGGATCAGCGGGTAGGCGTCCGGATTCGTCGTCGTGCGATCGATGTCGAAGGAGTAGACGTACTCGCCGTCCTTGTTCTCCTTCGCCTCGTCGGCGGCAGCGGTGGAGCCCTCAGCGGACGGCGCCACGTACTCGTCGCCGATCTTGATCGACGCGATGCCGAGGTCACCGGCCTGGCTCTCGTCGGCGTAGCCGATCGTGCCCTCACCGGCGCCGACGGCCTCGACGACACCCGAGGTACCCTCGGCCGCCTCGCCGCCCTTCACGGGCCAGGCATCGTCGGGCGGGTAGGTCCAGACGTCGGGAGCCGTGGCGGACAGGTAGTCGGTGAAGTTCGCCGTCGTGCCCGAGTCGTCGGAGCGGTTCACCGGCGTGATGTCGGTGTCCGGCAGGTCGGCATCGGGGTTGTCAGCGGCGATCTTCTCGTCGTTCCACTTCGTGATGTCCTGCGCGAAGATCCCGGCGAGCGTGTCGGGGGAGAGCTGCAGGTTCTCGACCTCGGGGAGGTTGTAGACCACCGCGATCGGCGAGATGTAGACCGGGATCTGGACGAACTCGCCACCGGACTTCTTGCAGCGGTCCTCGGCTCCGGTCAGCTCCTCGTCGGCGAACGGGGAGTCGGTGCCGGCGTAGTCGGTCTTGCCGCCGGCGATGAAGGCCTCGCGGCCACCACCGGACCCGACCGGGTCATAGGCGATGTTGACGCCCGAGTTGTCCGTCTGGAAGCCGGCGATCCAGGCCTGCTGCGCTGCGTCCTGTGCGCTCGAGCCCGCGCCGGCGATGTCGCCGGAGAGGTCGCTGCCACCGCTCGTGCTGTCGCTGTCGTCGCTGCCGCAGGCGGCGACGCCGAACGCGAGAAGCGCCGTCGAGGCTCCGATTGCGAAGAACTTACGTGAGTTCACGTCACTCCTTGTCATGTCTGGGAATGGATGCCGAGCCGGGCCGGCGAGCAGGGGCTCGTGGGGCGCGCGGTGTGTCGGCGCAGCCAATGTCCCAGCCGGGTCGCGAGGTCTTGTTACGCCCCTGTGCCCGACCTGTGAAGAAGCTGTGAACGGAGGAGGGCGCAGCGGTGCGGGCCCGGCGTGGGCCGGGCACCGATTCAGCGGAGGTGGGTCGACCTCAGCTCGAGAGGGCCGACGCGGTCGCATCGGCGTCTTCGAGGGGGGCCTCGGAGGCCTCGTCCTCGGGCAGCACGGCGGGCGCGGATGCGGATGCCTCTGGGGGCGGCGCGAGCCCGTCGACGGGCTCGGGCTGGAACCGGTAGCCGATCCCGAAGTGCGTGTGGATGTAGCTCCAGCTCGGTGACTGCTTCTGGATCTTGGCGCGGAGCTTGCGCACGAAGACGTCGACCGACCGGTCGCCGTGCGCCATCTCGTAGCCCCAGACGCGCCGGTAGATCTCGCCGCGCTCGATCACCGAGCCCTCGGACTCCGAGAGCGTCTTGACCAGTTCGAACTCGCGCCGCGTCAGATCGAGGCTGGCGCCGCCGACGAAGGCCTGGAACTGGTCGGGCCGGATCTCGAGCTCGCCGACGACGGTCGGGCCGCGCTCGGTCTCGCCGCTCGCGCGCCGGCGGCGGCGGACGACGGCCTCGATCCGCGCCATCACCTCCTCCGGGTGACAGGGCTTGGCGATCCAGTCGTCGGCGCCGAGCCGCAGGCCGCGGACCCGCTGGGCGACGGTCGAGTCGGTGGTGCAGACGATCACCCCAAGGCCGGGCATCATCCCGCAGACCCGTTCGAGGAAGGGCCACGCGTCCTCGGCCGGCAGGACCGTGAGGTCCACGAGCAATGCGTTGATCTTCATCGCCACGAGCTCATCGGCGGGAACGGCGCCCCCGAGCGCTCGGTGCTGCCAGCCGGCGGCGTCCAGACGCTTACCGAGAACGGTGAGGAACGCGCTGTCGCGATCGATGATCGCGACCCGGTGTGTCGAGCTTGGAGCGCTCATAGGTGCAAGGTGGGTGGGGTTGGTCCGTCGCGGCATGGGTGACGGAACGACTGCATCGTAGCTGCGAGGAGGCGGCGAGAACCGTGAATCAGCGCACGGTTACAGGATTTTCACAGGCCCGTCCCCGGATGTTCACGCCTCCCGGTTTGCGGACGGCGAGAGTTCCGATCACCGCGAGACCAGCTATCTCGTGCGCGCGCGGCCTCCTCCTGCCCCGGCCGCGCGCTTTCTTTTCCGGGGGTCTTCCGGGCGGGCGGCTCTAGCTGATCGAGCCGCTCGCGGCGAGGGCGATGACCAGGATGCCGAGCGGGATCCGGTAGGCGATGAAGATGCCGAGCGTGTGGTGGGCGAGGTAGCGCAGGAGCCAGGCGATGGCCGCGTATCCGGTGACGAAGGCGGCGAGGGTCGCGACGATCGTCGCCCAGGCCGAGGTCCCGTCGCCGCCGCCGATGCCGCGCAGCTCGAAGAGCCCGCTGAGGACGACCGCGGGGACCGAGAGCAGGAACGAGTAGCGGGCCGCCGCGCCGCGATCGAAGTTGAGCAGGAGGCCGGCGGAGATCGTCGCGCCCGAGCGGGAGACGCCCGGGATCAGCGCCAGGGCCTGTGCGCAACCGATCAGCAAGCCGTCGCGCGGGGCCATCGACTCGATCTCGCGTTGCCGCTTGCCGACGGCCTCGGCGAGCATCATCACGAACGAGAAGCCGATCAGCATCGAGCCGATCAGGTACAGGTCGCGGGCGCCGGACTCGATCTGGTCCTTGAAGACGAGCCCGAAGATCGAGATCGGGATGGTGCCGAGAACGATGAACCAGCCCAGGTTGGCATCGGTGCTGCGACGTCGGTACGGGAGCCTGATCTCTTGTACCCAAGCCCGGGCGATGCGCCACAGGTCCTTGCGGAAGTAGATGAGGACGGCGGCCATGGTCCCCAGCTGCACGACGGCCGTGAACGCGGTGCCCGGATCCTGCCAGCCGAGCAAGGCCGGGACGATCCGCAGGTGCCCGCTGGAGGAGATGGGCAGGAACTCCGTCAGACCCTGCACGATCCCGAGGACGATGGCTTCGAGGGCCGACATCGGTTCGGGATCCTACGGAGGAGGGGACTTCGGCCCTCGGCTCGGGATCGCTCAGGTAGAGTGGCGAGCCGTGGCACTCGTCCGTCGCATCGGCCTCGCCCTCGCCGCCCTTTGCGCGGCGGCGCTCGTCACGGCTCCCGGAGCCCTGGCCGCCGACGGCATCGGCCTCGGCGGCACGACGACCGACAAGAGCGTCACCTTCTTCTGCTTCGGCGTGATCGCGCTCTTCATGCTGCTGCCGATCGTGCTCTCGCTCATCCAGGCGCGGCTCGAGGGCCGCAAGGAACGGATGCGCGAGCAGCTCGAGCGCGTGCACCGGCCGTAGCCTTTATTTCCAGGTCGTAGCGGCCACCGATCCCACCGCCCGGGCGCGCTCGCCGAGTCGAGGCCGCGCACTCGTGCACGGCTTCCTCCACTGACCTGTCACCGAGAAGCAGAGAAGAGATCAAGAGATCCACTTCCGGCTGACAGGTCCGTGCACCCAGCATCGGCCGGGAGGCCGCTCCGCCCGAGGACGCGGGGCGCCTCGACGTCCCTGTGTGGCATCGCTCACAGTTTCCTAACCGAATGCAGGGATTTTCGGGGAAATGGGTAAGACACCCGCACGGCGCGATCGAGGGTGCTCCCTCGGTGCGCCGCTTTCATGTCCCCACTCCCAGCGCATACCCCGAGCTCGCCGCGCCTGCTGCGGCACCTCCCATCCCGCCTCGCGATCGCGATCGCCCTTTGCCTTCCGGCGACCGCGATCGCCGCTCCCGCTGCCGACGACTCCCCCGCCCCGGCCCCGCCGCGCACTGGCGCCGGTGAGGGCGCGGGCATCGTCGACGTCCTCGTGACCGTCGGGACGATGTTTGAGGGGACGGAGGCTGACGGTCCCTTCAACCCCGTCGCCGCGAAGGTGGATTACGGCACCGCGATCAACACCTTCGGCGGTGGCGGCATGCGAGAGCACGAGGGTCAGGACATGTTCGCTCCCGAGGGGACGCGGCTGATCGCCCCGGTCGCGACCAAGGTGCTGGAGACCGGCTCCGACGGCGGCCGCGGCAACTGGGCCGCGCTCTACGACAAGGAGCGCGACCGCACCTACGTCTACATGCACATGCTCGAGCCCGCCTCGGTGAAGGCCGGGCAGAAGCTGGACGGCGGTGGGAAGGTCGGGCTCCTCGGCTGCACCGGCTCCTGCGACGGCGCCCACCTCCACTTCGAGATCCGCGCCGGCGCGGATCCCTACGGCGCACCGTCGGATCCCCTCGCGGAGCTCAAGCGCTGGGAGACGCTCCCTTCGGGCTGAGGGCCGGCGAAGCGTCGAGACCCCACCGGCTCCAGGCGAGATCGACTTTTCGGCCGCCACGCTTCCCATATGTCGATGTCACGGGCGCGACAAGCGCCGCTCCCCGTGAGATCGACGGTTCGGCTGCGACCCCGCCCGGCCCCGGTGAGATCGACTTTTCGGCCGCCACCCGCCCGGCCCCCGTGAGATCGACTTTTCGGCCGCCACGCTTCCCATGTGTCGATGTCACGGCCGCATTCGACGGAGCGCACGGGCGCATTCGACGGAGCGCGGATAGGCTTGCCATCGTGAGCCGGACCAGCTACGTGCTCCGCGGCACGACCGCCGTCCTCACCATCGAGCGCCCTGAGCGCCGTAACGCGGTCGACGCCGACACCGCCGCCGAGCTGCTCGAGGGCTTCCGCCGCTTCGAGGCCGACGACGAGGCGCGCGTCATGGTCCTCACCGGTGCCGGCGACGTCGCATTCTGCGCAGGCGCCGACCTGAAGGCGCTGGCCGAGGCGGGGCCCGACGTCTCCATCGAGCAGATCCAGGAGGTCGCCGACCGCACCGAGGGGCCGATGGGCTTCACGCGGGCGCTGGCCGGCAAGCCGACCATCGCCGCGATCAGCGGCTGGGCGCTGGCGGGCGGGCTCGAGCTGGCGCTCTGGTGCGACCTGCGGATCGCCACCCAGAGCTCCAAGCTCGGCTACCCCGAGCGGCGCTGGGGCGTCCCCCTGATCGACGGCGGCACGCTGCGACTGCCGCGGATCGTCGGCCTCGGCCGGGCGCTCGACCTGATCCTCACTGGCCGCATCATCGAGACCGACGAGGCGCTGTCGTGGGGCCTGTTGACGGAGGTCGTCGGCGAGGGCGAGCACCTGAACCGCGCGATCGAGATCGCCGACGCGCTCGCCCGCTTCCCCCAGGAGACGATGCGCTCCGACCGCCGCTCCGCGATCGAGGGATCGACGCTACCGCTCGCCGAGAGCCTCGAGTTCGAGGCCGCGCTCGGGCGCGCCTCGATCGAGACGGGGCTGCGCGGCGCCAGCCGCTTCGCCGGGGGCGAGGGTCGCGGCGGCGCGGGCGCCGGCGTCTAAGACGCCCAGGGCATCAAGGGCATCGAGAGCGCTAGATCCGGAACTCGCGCATGAGGCGCTTCTCGGTCTCGCCCTCGACAAAGGCGACGACCTCGATGTAGCCCTCCAGCGGCGTGTCGCGGATCTTCGTCGCGAGCAGGTCGTCGACCTGGAAGATTCCGGCGGAGTTGTTCATCCGGATCTCGACCCGGATCGGGCGCTCCTCCCCCTTCTCGATGCTGACGTCGTCGATTGCGGCCGCCGAGATCGCGTGGATGCCGACCTCGCCGCGCTCGACCGGGATCCGGGAGCGGCCCTGCGCCATGTCGAGGGCATCAGCGACGCGGACGACACCCGCCTCCAGCGTGTAGGGCTGCCCGCGGCGGCGGTGTCCGATGATGCAGTGCAGGGACTCGGAGACGACGACCGTCAGCTCCGGTTCCTCGTAGACGCCGGCGAGCAGCTCGCGGAGCTTGCGCTCGGCGAGGAAGAGGCTGTAGGCCTCGTGGTCGGCGCGATGGATCGACATGCCGGTGTCGTGCAGGAAGGCGCCGGCGGTGACGACCACCTCGGAGTCGCGGGAGCTCATCCCATGGTCGGTCACCATGCTCAGGGGGATCCCGGCGCGCTCGGCCAGCCGCAGCATGCGCAGCGCGATGTTGGCGACGATCTGGATGTGGACCCAGGAGTGGTCCGACATCCCGAGCCGCTCCGATCCGACCTGCTGCATGTGCCACCAGGCGAGGACCTGGGGATCTGCGGATGCCCGTTCGATCAGTCGCTCGAGCTTGCGGTTGCCGCGCGTCGGCATCCGGATGCGCACGTCGTCGAGACGCTCGCGCAGCGGTCGCTCGTCGGGCTCCATCGGAGCGTCGTCACGCTCGTCGTTCGAATCGCTCATCGGCGGCAGTGTCGCACCGCGAACGGGCGGTGTCGTGAATGCGATGTGGCCGTCCCGGCATCATCCGCCGGCGAGGGTTCGGGGCGAGGCGCGCGAGGCGTCGGCGGCCGCTCAACCGACGACCGGCGAAACGCTCTCGACGATCCGCGGCCAGATCTCCAGCTCGATCGCGGCGGCGAGGAAGATCATCGGCAGCGCGAGGGCCACCGTCACGAACGTCGCGGCGAGCAGCTCGTCCCAGCGGTCGCGGCGCGAGGCGATCAGCCACGCGGCAAGCGGCAGGAACACAGCGGTGAGCTCCAGCAGCGCGTGTGGGAGGACGGTGAGGACGAGCTCCCAGCTGGGGATGGCGAGCTGGTCGGCGAGCGTCGACGCGTACATGCCGAGCCCGAGCGCCTGGGTGAGCAGCGAGAACACGGTCACGAAGCCGACCCACGCGATCGCGACCTGGCCCGCGCGCTCGTGCAGAGCCCGGGAGAAGCCCGACTTGGTCGTGGCGACACGGCGCATCGAGCTGCCGGCGATGAAGCCGGCCACGCACGCCGTCGCATGCAGGGCGAGCACGAGCAGGTTGCGTCCGAGGATGTGGACGAGGTCGCCGAGCCCCGGCGGGTCACCGACGCCCGGGAGCGGCAACCTCGTCGTGTCCGGAGTGACGTGAAGGGAGACGAACCAGACCGCGACGAGCAGGCCCGCGGCGATCAGCACCGCCCCCGTGAACCAAGGGATCAGGACCGCGCCGGGGTCCCGCTCCCAGCGCTGGAAGGCGGCGCGGCTGTCGCGCATCCCCTCCGCGAGCGCGAAGGACTCCCCCCGCCCGTCGGGCGGGACCGGCGTGATGGGAGATTCAGAGGAGGTCGCTTCAGGCGCCGCGCTCACCCCACACCAATCGGCGCGGGGCGGCGCGGCTTTGAATCGCGTCCGGCGTCCTGCGGCTAGCTGCCGCAGACGGGCCAGGGGCTGGAGCCGGCGCGCGAGTAGAGAAGCGCGGCGCGGTAGTCCTGTTCGGCCTCCGAGGCGGCGGCGGGGCTGCCGGAGCCACCGACGGACGCCCAGGTGCCCGTGTCGAACTGGTACTTGCCGTAGTAGGTGCCGGAGGCGTCGACGGCGGTCGGATCGCCGCCGGACTCGCACGAGGCGATCGAGTCGAGCGTGCCCTGGGAGACGCCGAGCGACTCCGGCGTCCCGAACTCGGGCTTGAGCTCCTCGCGGACCTTGCGCCTGCCGCGCTCGCCGACGACGTGGACCTTGAGGACCGCGGCGCGCTCACCGATGTCCGGGGACGCCGGAGCGACGCGGGCGAGGTTGCGCTTCGGAGCGATGCCGTACTTCTCGGCCTCCGAGTAGACGCGCTTGTACTTGCCGAGGTCGGCGTTGGCGGCGGGAGTCAGCGGCGTCACGGGCGTCTCCGGTGCCTGGTCTGGCCCGGCGGCGAACGCGGTCGCAGCGCCGCCGACGGCGACGGCCGCAGCGATCGCCGTCGCGGCGATACGCGGCTTGGTGAGCTTGATTCGGTTTCTCTCGTTGCTGGGCACCTTTGGGTCCACCTCCATAGGGGGCCGCGAGACGCCCCGGAGACACGCGTGGGCGCGGTCGATCCGTAGGGGCGCGGTCGGGTGTTTGGGGCCGCGGCTTGGTGCGTGCCCAGGGCGGGTAGGTTTCGAAGGCGGCATCGGCCGCGCTGCCCTGGGTCAGTTGACCGAACGAACGATCCCCACTTCGAACCACTTCTTGTGTGGGTCCGGTCACACAGGCAATCGAGCGTTCACATAGTCCAGATCTTGCAGAACCCCACTCCAGACGCCGAGAAACCCCTGCTGCGGGTGATCGACGAGTCCTTCGCGGGAAGCGCCGATCTCGGTACCGGTGTCTCCGCGGCGCTGATGCGGCGGGTGGCCCGCGGCCAGCTCGCTCCCACCGTGCGCCTGCACCGGACCGGACCGATCCTCGCCTTCGGCCGCCTCGACAAGCTCCGGCCCGGATACGCCGACGCGGTCCGGATCGCGCGCGAGCACGGCTACGAACCGGTCGAGCGACTCGCCGGCGGGCGCGCGGCGGTCTTCCACGAAGGGACGATCTCCTTCTCGCACGCGACTCGCGCCCCGGGCGCGTACGCGGGCACGCGGCCCAGGTTCGAGGAGATGGCGGGCCAGATCGCGTCCGCTCTGAGCGCGCTCGGGGCGGACGCCCGCGTCGGTGAGGTGGAGGGCGAGTACTGCCCCGGCGAGTTCTCGGTCAACGCCCGCGGCGCCGTGAAGCTCGCCGGGATCGGCCAGCGGGTGATCACCGGCGGTGCCCATGTCGGGGGTGTGGTCGTGCTCCGCGGCGCGGGCCGGATCCGCGACGTCCTCACCCCGATCTACGAGGCGCTCGAGCTCGACTGGATCCCGGAGACGACCGGGAGCCTCGCCGCGGAGATCGGCGAGGACGACGAGACGATCCCGGCTGGTTCCCGCGACCCGTTGATCGAGCGGGCGATCACGTCGCTGCGGGAGATCCTCTCCAGCGGCTACGAGCTCGCCGACGCCGAGCTCGACGAGGAGACGCGCTCGCTGGCCGCCGAGCTGCGATCCGATCACGCCCCGGCGTGAGCCTGAGGCGATCTGCCCCGCCCGGCCCCTATATAAGTGGGGCATGGCCGGAATCGGGACCTTCATCTCCGCTGGGCGCTCCCTCGACGCGGCCGTCGAGCGGGTGCAACTCGCCGAGTCGCTCGGCTACGACTCGACCTACGTCACCCACATCGCCGGCCGCGACTCGCTGACGGTGCTCGCCGCCTACGCCGCCGCGACCGAGCGCATCCGCCTTGGGACGGGGGTGCTCCCGATCTACTCGCGGACCCCGGTCGCCACCGCGCAGACCGCGGCGACCATCGACGAGATCTCCGGCGGCCGCATGGTGATCGGACTCGGCGTCTCCCATCGCGTCACCGTCGAGGGCTGGTACGGGGCGAAGATCGACAAGCCCGTGGAGGAGATGCGGGAGTACGTGACCGCTATCCGGGCGATGTTCCGGGGCGAGGAGGTTCCCGGCGGCGAGGGTCGCAAGTGGCCCACCAGCTTCCGCTTCATGGGCTACGACGTCCGCCCCGACCTGCCCATCTACATCGCCGCCCTCTCCCCCAACATGCTGCGGCTCGCGGGGGAGATCGGTGACGGCGTCCTGCTCTGGCTCTGCGACCCGCCCTACATCCGCGACGTCGTCATCCCCGAGGTGACGAAGGGTCGCGAGGCAGCCGGCAAGACGCTCGACGGCTTCGACATCGTCCCCGCGGTGCCCGTCTCGGTGACCGAGGACCGCGAGGCGACGCTGGCCCGCGTCCGCGGCGATCTGGTCACCTACCTCTCGCTTCCGTTCTACCGCTCGATGCTGGAGCGCTCCGGCTTCGGCGAGGAGATCGCGGCATTCGACGCGGGTATGGCCGATGGGGATGTGGAGCGCGCGAAGGCGGCGATGAGCGAGGAGATGCTCAGCTCGCTCGGCGGCCACGGCGGGCCCGACGACGTCCGCGCCGCCGTCACCCGCTACCTCGACGCGGGCGCGACCTCACCGGGTGTGAGCCCCGTGCCCGGCTCCGACTTCGACGCCACGCTGCGCGCCGCAGCCGCGCTGATCTGAGCACCTGAGCCCGGCAGCCCGGCGGGGCGGTCGGGCGGCTCCCGCGGCTCCCATGGCTGCTCAGTCCGCCAGATCTCCCTGGCCCAGCTTCTCGTCGTCGGCGCCGTCGGTGCCCATGTCGCCGGCCAAGCCGCTGAGCGTGATCGTCCCGTCCTCCTCCGGCGAGGGGTCGAGGTTGACGAGGACGGACTCACCCGGCTCGAACTTTGAGGCGTCGACGTCGTCGGGAACCGTCAGCGTCAGGTCGGCCTGCGACTGGCGCAGATCGTCCGCCGAGATGACGATCTCGTTCTCGTCGTCGCACACCGCCTGCACGATCCCCTCCGCCGAGGCGAACGACAGCTCCTCGAACTCGACATTCACCGAGCGCTGGGTGAGCGTGATCCCGGGATCGACGGGTGGATCGGGGTACGCGGCCTCCGGCGTGCAGGCCCCCGAGATGGCCTGCTCCTGGTCGGATCCCGCGGGGGACGCGGCGGGGCCTTCTGCGGCGGCGCCGTCGTCGCCACTGCCATCCGTGCGGCCCTTGCCGTCGGCGTTGCCGTCGGCGTCGGCGGCGGGAGCGCTCTCGACATCGACCTCGACCGTCACCGAGGACGCGAGCTCGGGAACCTCAGCCTCCTTGCCGCCGCTCGCCGCCGGGACCGTGACCAGCACCGAGGCGCCCGAGGAGGAGAGCGCGTAACGGCTGCCGTCGGGAGCGACCCAGGTGACGGTTCCCGAGAAGGTCGCCGAGTCCGCGGGCTTGCCGCGCGAGACCCGGCCACCGGCCTCCTCCAGCGTCCCGTTGAAGAGCGGGTCGGCGCTCACCTTCACCGGCTCCCCGGGGTCTGGGAGGTCCTTCGCGTGGACGGTGCTGAGCAGTCCCCCGGACGCCACCGAGTAGCTGCCTGCGTTTTCGTTCACCCTGACGACGGTCCCCTCGACGGTCGTCGTGTCATCGGCCGGCGGCACCTCGGGGTCGTCAGGATCGGCGACGGGAGGAACCTCGGGCGCCGGCTGCTCGGGCAGCGGGGTGACCGGCGGGGTCGGGATCGGGGCCGCCGGAAGCGGCGCTGAGGCCGCGGGGCCGGGGGGCGGAGCGCCGCCTCCGGACGAGCCTCCGCCACCGCTGCCGGGAGGGTCGGTCTCGCCGGTGTCGGCGAGTTGCGCATCGGTGGCCGCGGCTGTCGGCGAAGCTGCGGCCAGCAGGGTGTCGACGCCGGGGCCGACGCCGGCGCCGATCAGGCTGCCGAAACCGAAGGTGAGCACCCCGGCGAACAGCGCGACCTGCGGGCGCACCGGGATGCCCCGGCGCTGAGTGGCGCGCTCGACGGGGCCGGGCGTGGGCGCGGCGGACGGGACCGCGACGGAACGACCGCAGATGACGCAGTACTCGTGGGCGGCGAGGATCGGCGCCGCGCACGTGTCGCAGGTCCCGCTGTGGGTCATCGCGGCTGCTGCTCCGGGGCGGCCGCGATCGGCGCGGTCTCAGGCAGCTGGACGGTGGGCATCCCCCCGCCCGCCGCGGTCGCGGACACCGGTGCGGGCGACGGCGTCGCGGGCATGGCGACAGTGGCGGGGGTCAGCTCCTTACCGCACTGCCAGCAGTAGATCGCGCCCCGCGCCTGCACGCCTCCACACGAGGGGCAGGTGCCGGCGACGCCGTCCTCGCTCAGCCGCAGCATCCGCTCCGCCTGCCCGAGCGCCGAGTCGACCTGCTGCAGCTTCGCGGCGTGCCGGGTGAGCACGTCGAGCCGGAAGTAGTCGCGGCTCGCCATCTCGTAGGCGATCCCGCCAAGATCCCATTGCAGCTCGACGAACTCCCGCGCCAGCTCGTCCCGCTGCTCCTGCAGCTTCGAGCGGCCGACGGAACCGCCGCCCTGCAACGCCTGCGATTCCATCCCGCGCCTGCGAGCCGCGGGGACGCGGGGAGCGGGCCTCAATCGCTCCACCGCGTCGCCGATCCGGTCGGTGATCCTCACTTGATGACCTGAGCGTCCGAGCCGGCGCCCGGCGCCTGGTTGTCGGTCGGGGGCGGCTCACCCGGCGTCGCGATCGTGTCGGGCAGGTTGTTGGAGGCGTCGGCGGCGTCTTGGCCCGTGGCGTCCTCGAGCGCCTCGAGGTCGCCCTCGTCGAGCTGCTGGGCCCCGGGCGCCTGCGATGCGGGCACGCTCTTGTCGCCGCCCTTCTTGCCGCCCTTGTCGGAGGCGGTCTTGGTGTCGCCGCCGCCCTTGCCGACACCGCCGGCACCGGAGTCGGTTCCGCCGGTGCCACCGGTGTCCGCTCCGGTGGCGGTGTCGGTGCTCGCAACGGCGGGCGCGGCGGCCGGGGCGGCGGCCACCGTCGTCGGATCGTCGTTCTTGCCGATCATCACGCCGACGAGGAGCATCAGGCCGAGTGTGGCGACGCTGGCGACGATCGCGAGCGGGGTCCACGGGCCCGCCTGGCCCGAGCCGCCAGGGGGCGGGGCCGCCGGGGCCGCGCCATTGGTGGCAGCGGGTGCCGCCGGTGAGCTCTCCTCGAGCGGCAGCAGCTCGCCGAAGTCGACGCGCCGCGCGCCGCGCCGCTGCCCGCACTGCAGGCAGTAGCGCTGGTCGATCGCCAGCGGCGCCCGGCAGAGGGAGCAGCGATCCCCCTCCGCGCCCAGGGCTTGTGTATCGATCTCCTCGGTCATCCGATCTCCTTCTCCAGGACTGATGGTGGGGCTGTCGCGGTGATGTCGGCGCCCTCCGGATCGCCGACGAAGAAGACGTGGTAGGTGCCGTCCCGCTCGCCGTTGGGCTGTAGGCGCTTGAGCACTGCGCGGCCGGCGGCGACGATCTCATCGCCCTTGCGAGCGACCGCGAAGATGGTCAGGAACTCCTGCAGGACGGGGGAGTCGTTGGTGACGGTCCCGACCGCCTCGACGCCGGTGACGGGGTCGGTCTTCAGCTTCGGCTTGCCGACCTTGATCTCTGGGATCGTCTGCGGCACGTCCTCGTCGCCGAAGCCGACCTTGACCTTGACCGAGGCGGGCTTGCCGGTCGGCAGCACCTGGTTGTTTATCCAGTCGAAGGTCTCGCCCGACTCGATCACCGGGATCGCGACCAGCGCGGGCTCGAGCCCCGGCGTGTCGTTGCTGAAGACCGTCTTGCCCTTCGCGTCACGGACGTCGATCAGGACCGGGACGTTCGCCTGTACCTCGTCGGAGGTGTTCTCCACCTCGACGATGACGGCGGTGCCGCTGTCGTCGGTGAGCATCGCGGTGTCGAGGACCTTGATGTCGGGGTTCTCCTTCTTGACCTTGAGCCGCTTCTCGCTGTTGAGGAGCTGCGAGCCCTCGGCCTCACGCTCGGCGCTCGTCGCCTGCGTCGATTGGCACCCCGTCGCCACCGGCAGGAGGGCGAGCGCGCAGACCCCGAGCAGCGCGCAGGCGGGGTTCATCCGAAGGCCCCCGTCACGTAGTCACGGGTGCGCATCGCCTGCGGCGCTTCGAACACCTGCTCGGCGGCGCCGTACTCGACGAGATCGCCGAGGTACATGAAGGCCACCCGGTCGGCGACCCGCTGAGCCTGCTGCAGGTTGTGGGTGACGATCACGATCGCGATCTCGGTCCGCAGCTTCGCGATCAGCTCCTCGATGATCCCCGTCGAGATCGGGTCGAGCGCCGAGCAGGGCTCGTCCAACAGCAGCACCTCGGGCTGAACGGCGAGCGAGCGAGCGATGCAGAGGCGCTGCTGCTGGCCGCCGGAGAGGCGCAGGGCCGGATGCTGGAGGTCGTCCTTGACCTCCTCGAGCAGCCCCGCCCGGTGCAGCGCGCTGTGAACAGCCGGCTCGAGAGCGCGCTTTGACGGCTTCCTCGAGCCGCGCTCGCGCAGCCCGTAGGCGATGTTGTCGAAGATGCTCATCGGGAACGGGTTAGGCTGCTGGAAGACCATCCCGACCTGGCGGCGAAGCTGCGTCACGTCGATGAAGTCGATGTCGTTGCCGTCGAGCAGGATCCGCCCCGATCGGGCGGCCGAGGCGGTGCCGTCGACGAGGCGGTTGAGCGAGCGCAGCAGCGTCGTCTTCCCGCACCCGGAGGGACCGATCAGCGCCAGGACCTCGCCCCGGTTCACCTCGATGGAGACGCGGTTGACGGCGAGCTTGCTGCCGTAGGCGACGCTGAGCTCCTCGACGCGCATGCGCTCGAGGACCGTCCCGGGCCGCGGCGCCTCAGGGCGGCGGACCGCGCTCGCGTGGCCGTTGCCGTTGATCGCCTCCTCGGGGGGGATGACCGTCGGGTCGGCGTCGAGCGCGATGCGCCTGACGGGGGGCGGGGTCAGCTCTGCCATGAGACCTTCCTGCGTCTGGAGATCAAGTCGACGGCGAAGTTGAGGAGGATCACGATCGCGAGCAGCACGAAGGCGGCCGCGTAGGCCTTCTCTGGAGCGTTCCCCTCGCCCGCCGGGGAGTTGTTGTAGACGTAGCTCGTCAAGGTGCTCCCGGTCCCCTTGAGGTCGCCGAGGATCGGGAAGGAGTTCTCCTCCTGAAGCTGCAACGAGGCGCCGAGCAGGATCACGACGATCGCGGTGTCACCGGCGATCCGGCCCATGCCGAGCGACGTCCCGGTGGCGATGCCGGGCCGGGCCGCCGGCAGCAGCACGCGGCGGATCGTCGAGGCCCGGTCTTTGCCGAGCGCGTAGGAGGCCTCGCGTACGTGGATCGGGATCGCCTGTAGCGCCTCGCGCGTCGCGCCGACGACGAGGGGCAGGGCCAACAGCCCCATCATCGCCCCGGCGGTGAAGAAGGAGCGGCCGAAGACGGCCCCGCCCTCCGCCGTGAACGAGAGGAAACCGAAGGCGGCGTTGGAGAAGACGAGGAGCCCGAAGATCGCGAGCACGATGCTGGGGATGCCGGCGACGATCTCGATCCCGGACTCGACGGCCCGCGCAAGCCAAGCCGGCTTGCCGTACTCGCTGAGCCAGACCGCGATCGCAACACCGAGTGGAGCCGCGATCAGGGTGCCGAGGATCGTCAGCACGAACGTGCCGATGATCGGGTCGAGGAAGCCGCCGCTCTTGCT
Organism: Thermoleophilales bacterium; assembly: GCA_020636895.1. Classification (GTDB taxonomy): domain Bacteria; phylum Actinomycetota; class Thermoleophilia; order Solirubrobacterales; family 70-9; genus RHKX01. The sequence continues at coordinate 738,817 of JACJWZ010000002.1, forward strand.
CTGGTCGAGACTCGGCTGCGGATGCTTGGTCAGCAGGTCGAAGCTGACGTACTGGATCCCCCGCACCAGCATGTAGATGACGATCGACCCCGCGATCACGCAGAGCAGCAGGCCGGCGAACCAGGCGAGGCCCACACCGATCTTGTCGCCGACGCTCCACGAGGGCGCGTAGCCGGGCGCCTCGACCTGTGCCGGCGGGGCGTCGGCCGGGGGGGCGGGCGGTGGTGGCGCCGGCGTCGTTGCCGGGGTCGCGCTCACCGGGTCACCGTGTACTTGCGGAGGGCGCGGCGGGCGTACCAGCCGCCGAGGGAGAGCATCGCGGTCGAGACGAGGAGGACGGCGGCGAACGCGTACAGCGTCTGCCCGAAGGGGACCACGGAGAGACCTTCCGCGTTGTCGACGATCGTCGCCGCGAGCGGCCGCGCCGGCTCAAGGAGGAAGATGTAGCCGTCGAGCGGGTTCGGCGCGAAGCCGACCGACCCCGAGACCATCGAGAGCATGATCGCCTCGCCCAGCGCCCTGGCGCTCGCGAGCACCGCCGCGGCGACTATCGCGGGGCGCGCGGTGCGGACTGCGATCGTCCGCATCGCGCGCCACCGGTTGACGCCGAGCGCGACCGCCCCCTGAGTCCAGCCCTGGGGAACGGTCCGCAGGGCGTCGACGATGATCGCGATCATGATCGGCGTGATCATCACGGTGAGGATCGCGGTGGCTACGGCGAGGCTCGTGCCGTCGAGCTGGATCACGAACCGCACAGATTCGCGGGCGCCCTCGGTGACGAAGTGGTCGGCGACGAACGGGACGATCACGAGGATCCCGATCAGCCCGTAGATGACCGACGGAACGGCGGCGAGCAGCCTGACGACCGGCTCGAGCACGCGGCGGAGCCGGTCCGGCGCGAACTCGACGATGAAGATCGCCGACAGGACCGAGAAGACGGTCGCCAGAGCCACGGAGAGGAACGTCACCAGCGCCGTCGCGTAGATCAGCGGCCAGGCGCCGATCGTGTAGACGTAGTTGTTCGGATCGGCCGGGGAGTTGAAGATCTCGGTGAGCTGCGCGTCGACCTCACCCTTCGCGCCGAACCAGGAGAGCCCGTTGTGCGAGAAGGAGGGCCAGGCCTTCTCTAGCACGAAGAAGATCATCCCCGCGATGAGCAGCAGGACGAGCGAAGACAGCGCGCCGAGCGTGAGCCCGACGCGCCGATCCTCTCGGGTGGCCGACACGGCGTGCCGGCCACCCTTCTGAGTGGATGCTAGGAGAGAGGCACCCATTCGCTTGCGATGATCTTCTGGGCCTTCGAGTTCTTCCGGATCCAGTTGATCCACTTCTGCGCCGCCTTGGTGGGAGCACCACGGCTGACGAGGTAGAAGCTGCGAACGCCGGAGTACTGACCGGACTTCGCGTTCTGCAGCGTGCAGGGGACGCCGTTGTAGGGGACCGGGTTGGTGCCCTTCGTGAACGCCAGCGACACGTAGCCGATCGCGCTCGTGTTCGACGAGACCGCCTGCTGGACGAGTCCGTTCGACGCCTTCTGGGAGGCGCCGCTGAAGACCTTCGTGCTCTCCAAGAAGATCTTCTGGAACGCGTCCTGCGTGCCCGAAGCCGCCGTTCTGACGATGACGTCGATCGTCGAGTTCAGGCTCGAGCCGTTGACGGCACCCCAGTCACGAACGGAGCCACCGAACACTGCCTGCACCTGGGCCTGGCTGATGTTCGAGAGCTTGTTGTCAGGGTTGGTGACGACGCAGATCGCGTCACGCGCGATCTTGTTGAACACCAGCCCGCCCGGATCACTCGACTTCGGATCGCGCGAGGACATGCCGAGGGTGACCCGGCCTCGCGAGACGTCGGCGATCCCGACATCCGAGCCGCCCTGAAGCAGCTTGAACTGGACACCCTTCTTTGACTTGACGTACTTGCTCGCCAACTTCGCGGCGAGCGGCGCGACCGAGGTCGACCCGCTGAGCGTGATCGTCGTAGCGCCTGCCGTGGCGGGTGCTACCGCCGCGGTGATGCTGATCGCGGCCGTCGCTGCGACGGCGCGCCATCTGTTCCTGAGCATCTCGCTTCCTTTCATGTTCGTTCGTCTGATCGACGGTTGTCGAAGGGGCGGGCGCCTGAGGCCTACTTGCCGCTCTTGGCCTTGCACCCGGGAACCCGAAGCCGCTGCGGCTCGGTCGTCGTCGACGTCTTCGCGCCGGTGATCGGGTTGATCTTGTTCGCCGAGGCAACGACCCAGAGGTGCCAGCTGCCCTTGCGGCGGCTCTTCTTGGTGCAGGGGTTGCGCTGGAGCTTGAAACCGCCCTGGATGGTGTTGTCGAGCGATGCCTTGCCGAAGCAGCCGAAGCCCTCGCTCGGGAACGTGCCCTCGCATCCGAACGACTGGTCGTTCAGCGCCACACCGTCCTTCGAGACGACGACCTCGGTGCCGAACTCGGCGACGGGCCTGTTGGAGATGATCGAGTAGGCGTCGACCTGGGTCGGATCGCCCTCGAGCGAGTGACACTGGAACGAGTACGAGTACGCGAGCCCCTTGCTGTCTGGAGCCGCACCCGCGCCTCCCCAGCAGTCGACGGTCGAGGCGGACGCGCCGCTCGGCAGCGCCAGCAGCGCCCCACCGGCCACCACGCCGGCCAGCGTCGCCATCAGTCGCGCGCGTCGATTGCGCTGAGTCGAGTTCACCTTCGCTTTTCTCCCTTCAGAGACAGGAGCAGCCGGGACGGGACGCACGGGCTGCATGACGGCGAGCACTATCGAGGCCTCGCTGAGCCGTCCTGTTATCTCCTTGGAGCGAACCTGTGACGATGTGGTGACCTCGAGGCGAGACGGCCCGGAGAACATGGCCATTTGCGGCGAATCAGTCGCCGATGAACCTGAGGAAGAGCAGCGGTTCGGCGCGGCAGCGCTCGGCGAGATCCAGAACTCCCTCCCACGCGCGCCTGTCCGCCGGTGAGATCACGAAGCGCTCGGCCGCGAGCCAGTCGGCGAGGAAGTCGGGCATCTGGACGTCGTTGAGGACGAGGTAGCCGTTCGACTTGACGTAGCGCAGCAGCGTCGAGGCCGAGGCCGCCTCGAGGATCACGCCGAGCACGAACTCCTCGGGATCGTCGACGGCCGCAAGCTGCTCACCCGTCCAATCGGACAGCTCGACCAGGACGGTCGCGGGAGCGTGTGACAGAGGAAGCACTGGACGAGAGCCCCCCTCCGGGGCGCGGGAAAGCTAGGAGCGCCGAGGGGTCCGACGGGTGACCGATCGGTGAAGGGCTCGTGAACCAGTCGTTAACTTCCGGCTTCGACCCGGCCTTGAGGCCGCACGTTGCGAAGAACGTCCCGCCGCTACTCGTACTGGAGCGCCTCCATGACCTCGATCTTCGAGGCGCGGCGAGCGGGCCAGAACCCGGCGAGGATCCCCGCCAGACCGGCGAGAATCAGGACGAGGACGATCCCGACGACGGGGATGCCGAGGACGAGACCCTCGTCGGAGAGCGCCTCCACGGCGGCGACCGCGACCGCGATCCCGATCACGGCGCCGATGATCGCGCCGATCATCGCCGTGATCAGCGACTCGTAGCGGACCATCCTGCGGATCTGCGAGCGGGAGGCGCCGATCGCGCGAAGCATCCCGATCTCGCGGGTGCGCTCGTAGATGGTCAGCACCAGGGTGTTGACGACGCCGAAGAGGCTGATGATCACCGACAGGGCGAGCAGCACGTAGATCACCGCGAGGAGCTGGTTGATCGCGTCGGACTGGCTGTCCTTGAGCTCCTGCTGGCTCTGCGCCTGCGCCTGCGGGAACCGCTTCTCGACGAGCGCCTTGACCGCCGCCTCGGTCTGATCGACGTCGGCGTCGGCTTCGAAGCCGACGAGGTCGAGGAAGTCGACGTTCGAGTCGAACTTGGCGCGCACGGTGTCGATCGGGAGCGCCAGCGTCGGCACCAGCAGCTGCACCTCGTCGCGCACCGTTCCCGCCACCTCGACCGTCACCTTGCGACCGCTCTGAGCGGTCACCTCGACCTGGTCACCGACGGCGATGCCGTGATCGGCCGCCCACTGTTCCTCGGCGATCGCCTGATCGGGCCGCAGGTTCTCGAAGGTCGCGTCGTCGCCGTCGGTCCAGTCGAGGTTGGCGACGGAGGTCAGGTTGCTGTCGAGGCCCGTGATGATCACCGTCTTGCCGTCGACCAGAGCGCCGGCGCCGCCGATCGGCGAGACGGTCTCGACACCTGGGAGCTTGGCGACGGCGCGCCCGACCGAGGGTGAGAAGGGCGAGAAGCCGTCGGTGTTGGTGATCGCCATGTCGCCGACGTAGGTCTGGTCGAGCGCGTCGGCGACGGACTTGTTCGCCGACTTGGCGAAGATCGCCGCGAAGACGACCAGCGCCACGCCGATCATCAGCGCCGCCGAAGTCACCGCCGTCCGGCTCGGGTTACGCAGCGTGTTCTCGCGGGCGAGCCTCCCGGTCACCCCGCGCAGCGCCTCGATCGGCCTGCCGACCAGCGACGCGAGCGGTGAGACGAGCGACCCGGCGAGCATCGCGACACCGACGAAGAGGAGGATCAGCCCGAGGCCGAGGAGCGGCAGCGCGCCGCCGAACGAAGCGGTCCCGAACAGCCCGTAGCCGATCGCGACGACGCCGACGAGGACGAGTAGGCGTGCGATCCAGGCGCGGCGACGGGTCGTCCTCTCGTCGGCGGTCGCGGTGTCGCGCAGCGCCTCCAGCGGCGTCACCCGCGTCGCCCGGATCGCCGGGATGACCGCCGAGAGCAGCGTCGCGACGACGCCGACGATCAGCGGCGCGACGATCGCCACCGTCGGCACCACGACGCCGGACTGCGGGAGCTCGAAGCCGATTGCCTTGAACGCCGCGGTTACGAGCTGGACGAAGCCGAAGCCGAGCGCGATGCCGAGGAGCGAGGCGAGGACGCCGAGCAGGAGCGCCTCGACGATCACGCTCGCGAGCACCTGCCGGGAGGAGGCGCCGAGGGTACGCAGCATCCCGAACTCGCTGGTCCGCTGCGCGACCGTGATCGAGAACGTGTTGAAGATCAGGAAGGCGCCGACGAAGACCGAGATCCCGGCGAAGACGAGCAGCGCCGTCGTCAGGAAGCCGAAGCCGTCCTTGATGTCGGAGGACTGCTCGGCGGCGGCCTCCTCCCCGGTCTGCGCCTCGTACTTCGAGGGCAACGCGTCGTTGATCCGGTTGCGGAGCTCCTCCGGGCTGACGCCCTCGGCGGCCTCGACGTCGATGGAGTCGTACTTGCCCTTCATGTCGGTGATCCGCTGCACCTCGGGCGTCGTGAAGACGGCGAGGCTGGCGCCGCCGAGCGGTACGCCGCTGCCGAAGCGGCCGATGCCGGACAGCGTGTACTCCTTGACGCCCTCGCGGCCGCTGATCGAGATCGTCTGTCCGACCTCGTAGCCCTCCTCGTCGGCGGTGATCGAGTCGATCGCGACCTCGTCGTCGCTGGTCGGCGCCCCGCCGTCGGTCCAGGTGAAGGGGTTGAACGGCTCCGGCAGCGCGTTGTTGGCGATCTGCGGCGGACCGCCTCCGGCCGGCCCGATGCGATCGCCGTTCTCGTCGAGGATCGCGATCGAGGTGTCGTCGCCGATGTCGCCGGCCGCCTTGCTGACCCCGTCGACCGCCTCGATCCGCTTGATCAGGGAGGCCGGAACGCTGACCCCCGAGGCCGGGGTGTCGAAGCCGCTGTCGAACGCCAGCTTCGGCTGGACGGTGACGTCGATGCCCTCGTTGGCGGTGGCGAAGATGTCGTCGAAGGCGGTGTCGAGCGACCCCTTCAGCATGAAGGTGCCGGCGACCATCGCGACGCCGAGCAGGATCGCGAACGCGGTCAGCGCCGAGCGGAGCTTGCGGGCCCCGAGCCCCCGCAGCGCTAGTGCGAGCACGGGATCATCAGACGTCGCGCATCAAGTCGATCACCTGCTGCTCACCGGAGATCTTCTCGTCGGCGGCGATCCGCCCGTCGGCGAGGACGACCACGCGGTCGGCGTAGGAGGCGACCTTGGGGTCGTGGGTGACGACGATGACGGTCTGGTCGAGCTCGGCGACCGAGCTGCGCAGGAGCTCGAGCACCCCGGTGCTCGACGTCGAATCGAGGTTGCCGGTCGGCTCGTCGGCGAAGATGACCGCCGGCCGCGAGATCAGGGCGCGGGCGACCGCGACGCGCTGCTGCTGACCGCCGGAGAGCTCGGCCGGGCGGTGGTCGGCGCGGTCGGTCAGCCCGACGGTCTCGAGCAGGCGGTCTCGCCACTCCTCGTCGATCGGATCGCCGGCGATCTTCAGCGGCAGCTCGACGTTCTCAACCGCGGTCAGGACCGGGACGAGGTTGAAGAACTGGAAGATGAAGCCGAGCTTGTGACGGCGCAGCTCGGTCAGGCCCTTGTCGTCGAGCGCGGTCACCTCCACCCCGTCGATCCAGGCCTGCCCCCCGGTCGGCTTGTCGAGCCCCGCGAGCAGGTGCATCAGCGTCGACTTGCCGGAGCCGGAGGGGCCGACGATCGCGGTCAGCTCGCCCGAGGGGAAGTCGATCGTCACCCCGCGCAGCGCGTCGACCGCGGCCTCGCCCTCGCCGAAGCGGCGGCTCAGGTCCTTGCAGGCGACGATGGTCCGGGTCGGTGCGGGAGCGGTAGCTTCGATGGGCGCGAGGGTAGAGCCTTGTCGATGGTCTCCGTCGAGCGGCGACCGAGATCGAATCGGAAGATCAACTGGATCAACTGGAGGTAGTGATGGACGGCAACGGCAAGTTGGCCGAGATCGGTAAAAAGCTCGCGAGCGTGAGCTTCTTCGGCTTCGAGGTGCGGAGCGGGCAGGCGCGCGGACCCGCGCTGCTCGGGCCGACGGCGGCGGCGCCGGTCACGATCGCGGCGTTGGCGATGGGCGCGGGCGCGATCGGGGCACTGGCGATCGGTCGGCTCAAGGTCGGCAGGGGCGACATCGGCAAGCTCCGGATCGAGGAGCTCGAGGTGGGCCGGCTCACCGTCGAGGAGCTCGACGTGAAGCGCCGCAACGACTCGATCGGCGAAGCTGCGGAGGCGTGAGGACCCCGCCTTCGAAGATCAGCCACGTCGACCTCGTCGTCAGCTCGATCGAGGTCAGCCTCTCGTTCTACGTCGGCCTGCTGGAGCCACTCGGTTGGGTACCCCCTGATCAGGAGATCATCGGCGAGCATGGCCAGCGGATCCACTACATCTACGTCCCGGGGGGCGGCGTCTCGGCGATCGGGCTGCGGGAGAAGCTGAGCGACGACCACGCGGTCCCATACGAGCGCCGAGCGGTCGGGATCGAGCACATCTGCATCGACGTGCCGTCGCGAGAGGTCGTCGACGAGCGGGCAGCGTGGGCACGCTCGGTCGGCGCCGAGATCATCAGCGAGCCACGCGAGCACGACTACACGCCGGGCTACTACGCCGTCTTCATCGCCGACCCCGACGGGATCAAGCTCGAACTGCTGCACAGGCCCACGTTCTGGGAGGCTGCAGGAGCATGAGGATCCTCGCCTTCAGCGATCTGCACCGGAACCTCGACGCGGCTGCGTCGCTGGTGGAACGCAGCCCGGACTTCGACGTCGTGATCGCCGCGGGCGACTTCGCCAACCAGCACAACGGCCTCAAGGAGTCGATCGACGCGCTGAAGGGGATCGAGACGCCGACGATCCTGGTCCCAGGGAACAACGAGACCGAGGATGCGCTTCGGAGCGCCTGCGAAGGCTGGGACGCGGCGACGGTCCTGCACGGGGAGTCGGCGGAGATCGCGGGCACGACCTTCTTCGGTCTCGGCGCCGGGGTCCCGACGACGCCGTGGGACTGGAGCTTCGATCTCAGCGAGGAGGAGGCCGCCGAGCGGCTCGCCGAGTGCCCTGAGGAAGCGGTCCTCGTCGTCCACTCCCCGCCCCACGGCCACTGCGACCAGAGCTCCGCAGGGGACCACCTCGGGAGCCCTGCGATCCTCGCCGCGATCGAGGCCAAGCACCCGCCCCTCGCCGTCTGCGGCCACATCCATGAGGCGTGGGGGGAGCGCTCGCAGGTGGGTCCGACGAGAATCGCGAACCTCGGGCCGATGGGCGCCGAGCTGGAGGTGTAGCCGCGTGTCGAAGCCGACCCCGAAGCTGCCGCGCAAGATCTACGAGAAGGAGCTCGTGCGGCTGCAGACCGAGCTCGTCGAGATGGTCGAGTGGGTACACCGGACCGGGGCCCGGGTCGCGATCATCTTCGAGGGTCGCGACGCGGCCGGCAAGGGCGGCGCCATCAAGCGCATCACCGAGTACTTGCCGCCGCGCGTCGTCCGGACCGTGGCGCTGCCGAAGCCGACCGAGCGCGAGGCCACGCAGTGGTACTTCCAGCGCTACATCGCGCACCTGCCGGCGGCCGGCGAGGTCGTCCTCTTCGACCGCTCCTGGTACAACCGCGGCGGGGTCGAGAAGGTGCTCGGCTTCTGCACCGCCGAGGAGCACCAGCGCTTCCTGCACCAGTGCCCGGAGTTCGAGCGGATGCTGATCGAGGACGGGATCATCCTCATCAAGTACTGGTTCTCCGTCTCCGAGGACGAGCAGGAGCGCCGCTTCGCCGCCCGGATCGACGACCCGCTCAAGCGCTGGAAGCTCTCCACCACCGACCTCGAGTCGCGCACACGCTGGGTCGACTACTCACGCGCCAAGGACGAGATGTTCGTTCACACCGACATCCCCGAGTGCCGCTGGAACGTCGTCGACTCGACCATCAAGCGCAACGCGCGGGTCAACTGCATCGCCCACCTGCTCACGCAGGTCCCCTACGAGACCGAGCAGCGCAAGCGGATCAAGATGCCGAAGAAGCAGAGCGACCAGGGCTACAGGCGCCCGCCCGAGGAGCTACAGCAGTTCGTGCCCGATTGGGCGGCGAAGTTGGTGTAGGGCGTGCGGGCGGGCCCGGCGGCAGGGCGTGCGGGGTCGTCGAGTCCGGATGCCCCGGCGCCAGCGTGTCTCAAGGCGCCGTGCCCGCCGACGTGTCACCCGGGAACGGACTTCTTTCCCGTTTCTCGGTGACAGGTCCCGATGGAGCGGGGCGCCGGCCGCGGCTGGCCGCACGTGTCACCCGGGAACGGACTTCTTTCCCGTTTCTCGGTGACAGGTCCCGATGGAGCGGGGCGCTGGCCGCAGTCCGCCCGACCTATCACCCGGGAGCGGACGTCTTCTCTGTCCTCGGTGACAGGGCGGGCGACGCAGTTCCCGCGTCAGTCGGCCTCGGGCTCCCAGAGCTCGATCGGGTTGCCCTCGGGGTCGTGAATGCGGGCGAAGCGGCCGACGCCCGGCATGTTCCAGTCGGGGTTCGTCGTCACCTCGACCTCGGCCGCCCGGAGGCGAACAGGGCCTCGGGATCGATCGCCAATGCAGACTTGCTCGCGCGCCCGACTAGGCTCCACGCATGGAGATCGCATCGCAGCCCACGTCCGAGTCCGCCGACGATCCGTTCGCCGCCGGCCAGCCCGGTGACGGGCTCATCCTCGACCCGAACGCGCCCGGGTTCGACCACCTCGCCGACGCTGACCGCGAGGCGATCGAGGCCACGATCGAGTTCTTCGAGGAGCGCGGGAAGGTCGCCCTCACGGAGGACGCAGCCGCACACGCGTGGTACGCCGACTACCTCGACTTCCAGGCACGCGAGCGCATCTTCAGCCGTTTCCTGACCCCGGTGCGGGATGGCGAGGGCGACCCGGAGCGGCGCTGGGACACGCAGCGAATCTGCGCCTTCAACGAGGTCTCGGCCTTCTACGGGCTCGCCTACTGGTACACGTGGCAGGTCACGATCCTCGGGCTCGGGCCGATCTTCCAGTCCGACAACGAGGCGGCGCGCGCGAAGGCGGCCGAGCTGCTGGAGGAGGGCGGGATCTTCGCGTTCGGCCTCTCCGAGCGGGCCCACGGCGCCGACATCTACTCCACCGACATGGTGCTGACGCCCGACCCCGACGTCGAGGGCGGCTACCGCGCGTCCGGCGGCAAGTACTACATCGGCAACGGCAACAAGGCGGCGATGGTCTCGGTGTTCGGCCGGATCGAGGGGGTCGAGGGGCCGGATGCGTACGTCTTCTTCGCGGCCGACTCCCAGCACCCCAACTACAAGCTGATCCGCAACGTCGTCGCTTCCCAGAACTACGTCAGCCAGTTCGAGCTCGAGGACTACCCCGTGACCCCCGAGGACATCCTCCACACGGGTCCCGGCGCCTTCGACGCCGCGCTGAACACCGTGAACATCGGCAAGTTCAACCTCGGCTTCGCCTCGATCGGAATCTGCGAGCACGCTCTGCACGAGGCGATCACCCACGCCGACAACCGCATCCTCTACGGCAACCGGGTGACCGACTTCCCGCACGTGCGCCAGGCCTTCACCGACGCCTACGCGCGGCTGATCGCGATGAAGCTGTTCGCGAACCGCTCGATCGACTACTTCCGCACCGCCACCCCCGATGACCGCCGCTACCTGCTCTTCAACCCGCTGACGAAGATGAAGGTGACGACCGAGGGCGAGCGGGTCATCGACGAGATGTGGGAGGTGATGGCAGCCAAGGGCTTCGAGAAGGACACCTACTTCGCGATCGCGGCCGTCGACATCCGAGGCCTGCCGAAGCTCGAGGGCACCGTGCACGTGAACATGGCGCTGACGCTGAAGTTCATGGCCGGATACCTGTTCGGCGCGGACGCCTCGATCGAGCCGCCCGAGCGTCAGCTCGTGCCCGGTGACGACGAGTTCCTCTTCCGGCAGGGACCGGCCCGCGGGCTCTCGAAGATCCGTTTCGGCGACTGGCGGGCGGTCTACGAGCGCCGCGCCGACGTCCCCAACGTCGCCCGCTTCGCCGAGCTCGCCGACTCGTTCAAGAACTTCCTCGCGGCGGCCGCGCCGGACGAGAACCAGCAGAAGGACCTCGACTACCTGCTGACCCTCGGCGAGCTATTCACGCTGATCCCCTACGGGCAGCTGATCATCGAGCAGGCGGAGCTGATCGACCTCCCCGACGACACGCTCGACCAGATCTTCGACGTCCTCATCCGCGACTTCTCCGCCTACGCGACCCAGCTCCACGGCAAGGCATCGGCGACCGAGGCCCAGTGCGAGTGGGCGCGGGGAGCGGTGACGCGCCCAGCGACCGACGACGAGCGCACCGAGGCGGTCTGGCGCAAGGTCCGGGCGCTTGCGGGTCAGTACGAGATGCGCCCGTAGGGGCCCCCCGCGACACGCCCGTCGCGCCGAACGTTCACCGCGCGGGGCTATGAGGGGTGGAAATCGACGTTCGGCGGGGAAGTGCCCTACAGGTACCGCTCGTCGGCGGGCGCCTTCGGCATCTCGCTCGTGATCTTCTGCATCGTGCCGAGGAACTTGTAGACCTCGGGGTAGATGACGGGCTTGCCGTTGTTGAGGACGGCGACCGAGATCGCGCGCTCGGGATCGGCCCAGGCGAGCATGTTGGTGAAGCCGAGATGCCCGAAGGCGTGCTGGGTGTCGCGCCCGTAGAGGCTGATCAGCCGCGCTCCCAGCATCAGTCCGTATGAGAAGCGCGAGGGGAAGCCGAGCGAGAAGTCGAACTCGAGGTGCGAGCGCTCCTCGAGCGCGGTCCGGATCGTGTCGGCCTCCATCACGCGGACGCCGTCGAGCTCTCCCCCGCGCCGCATCACCTCGAAGAACTTCGAGAGCTCGCGCGCGTTGGTGCAGACGTTGGCGGCCGGGACGATCCCCTGGAGGAAGCGCGGGTCGTTCGTCGTCGCCACGAGGTCGTCGAGCGGATGCCCGAGCGCGCGGGACAGCAGGTTGGAGAGCGGCGGCGCCGTCGGCGGGCCGGTGACGTAGTTGACCGCGACGGCGTCGAGGTCGTCGGCGGCGACCCCGTAGTTGTTCCAGCGGAACCCGAGCGGGTCGAGGAACTCCTCCGCCAACACGGTGCGGATGTCCTTGCCGGTGGCCGCATGGACGACCTCGCCCAAGATGAACCCGCCCGAGACGGCGTGGTAGGCGAGGTACTTGCCGGCGCGTGCGAACGGCTTGGCGTCGGCCAGGATGCCGGCGAGGAACTCACGATCCTCGATGAACTCGAGGTCGAGCGCCTCGGGTGGCAGGTTGGGGACGCCGGCGCGGTGGGCGAGCACGTGGCCGACCGTGATCTCGTGCTTGCCGTGGGCCTCGTAGCCGTCGATGTAATCGGCGACCGGATCGTCGAGGCTGAGGGTGCCGCGCTCGATCAGCTTGTGCACGACGAAGGCGGTGATCGCTTTCGAGGTCGAGAAGATGCAGAACGGCGTCTCGGTCGAGCACAGGGTGCGCTCGTCGGCGCGGCCGTCCCCTGGCGCGTTGCCGTGCGAGTAGCCGACGGCGCGGTCGAGGATTACGGCGCCGTTGCGGCGCACGCACACCTGCAACGCCGGGTGGACTCCGGCCCGGTACCAGTCGAGCACCGTCTCCCAGATCGCCTCCACCTGATCGGGGGTGGCGCCGCCGTCGGCGGCGGGAGCCTCCTCCCCGCGGGCGGTGATCTTCTCCAGATCCCCTTTGACGTGGACCCGCCGCAGCGGGTCGGGCAGCCCGAGCGGGGGCCGCGGGATCGAGGGGACCGATGGGATCAGTGCGGCCATCCGGGGTTCAAACCTATGCGAGCGCGCGGACCCGGTATCTCCGCCCATTCGCAAGCTGAGCCGGCACCGGATAGATCGAGTGGCGCATTCCGGCGACGGCGTCGCCGGAATCCCCCACTCGGCGGGTTCGCTAGCTGCCGGCGGTCGCCTCCGAGGCCGTGGAATCCTCGGCGCTCTCAGCGGTGCTGCGGGCGGCGCGCTCCTCGTAGGAGGCGCGGGTGGCGTCGTCGACCTCGGCGAGCACCTTGTCGGCCTTCATCGTCCGGGCGATGAACTCGCGGCCGCTGCGCGGCACCATGTTGAGCGCGACGGCGATCCCTGCTGAGGAGCGCGGGACCCAGACGTCGAAGCGGTTGGTCTCGATCGCCTCGACGATGGCCTCGGCGACCTCCTCCGGCTCCAGCTTCTTGACGCCGCGCGTGTCGGTGAGGCCGCTGCCGAGCTCGGTGTTGACGACCGCAGGCATCACGCAGGAGATCTCGATGCCGTTCTCGAGGTTCTCGAGACGGACGGCCTCGCTGAGACCGACGACCGCGTGCTTGGTCGCGCAGTAGGTGGCGCCCCCGGGGATGCCGGCCTTACCGGCCTGGCTGGCGATGTTGACGATGTGACCGCTGCGGCGGGGGATCATCCGCTCGAGCGCGAGCTTGGTCCCGTAGATGACGCCGTGCAGGTTGATGTCGATGAGCATCTTCGCCGTCTCGTCCGTCTCCTCCTCGAAGCGGCCGAGGGGCATGATCCCGGCGTTGTTGATGAGGACGTCGAGCGGACCGAGCTCACGCTCGGCGTCGTCGAGGAACGTCACGAAGGAGTCGCGGTCGGTCACGTCGACCTTGAAGGCGACGGCGTTGCCGCCGAGCTCGGCGGCGGTCTTCTCCGCCAGCTCGAGGTCGAGGTCGCCGATTGCGACGCGGGCGCCGCGCCGGATCAGAGCGAGCGCGGTCGCCTTCCCGATCCCGCGAGCCCCACCGGTGATCGCCACCATCTTCCCCGCGACCGACTTGACCTGCTTGCGCGCCATTGCCTCTGCTCCTCTGCTCGTTTACCCGGAAAAGTGCCGACGCATCATCGCGCACCGGGGCCGTGGCCGCATCCCGACTGGCTACGTAGCCAGTCCGACGAACCCCTAGTCGTCGAGCAGGGCGTCGACGACGGCCAGCGCCAGCTCCGCTCGCGGCGCCAGCGAGTCGATCAGGACGTGCTCGTGGGGATTGTGGGCGAAGCCGCCGAGGGGACCGAGGCCGTCGATCGAGAGCGGCACGTGCGGGGCGATGTTGCTCGCGTCGGACGCGCCCCCGCGAGCGGTGCCGGCCACTGGGCGGCCGATCGCCGCGGCCGCCTGCTCGAGCACGGGCGCGGCGATCTCACGCGCGTCCATCCCCGGCCAGAGGCGCATCTGCTCGACCGCGAGCCCGACCCCGTCGATGTCGTTGGGGACGGCGGCGAACACCGCTCCGAAGGCCTCCTCTCGGTCGGCGCGCATATCGACCAGCAGCTCGCCGGCGGCGGGCACCGCGTTCATCGCCTCACCTGAGTTGAGCATCACCGGCACGACCGTGAGCGAGTCGGGTCCCTCCGGGTCGTGGAGCGTTGCGAGCCGCTGCGCGACCGAAGCGAGCGCCAGCAGCGCGCTCCGACCATGGTCGGGGTTGGCGCCGGAGTGCGCGGCGACCCCGTTCGCCTTGATCCTGATCCCGCTCGCCGCCTTCCGTTTGACGACCAGCGCCTCGGAGCCGTCGGCGAGCCGCTCGCCGCCCTCGAAGCAGAGGGAGGCGTCAAAGCCGGCGAACCTCCGGCCGTGGGCGAAGTCCGCAGTCCGGAACTCCTCGTCGACGACCAGGAGCAGCGCGACCTCCGCGAAGGAGTCGGTGCGCTCTGCGAGCTCGCGCATGACCCCGAGGGCGAGCGCGTCCCCGCCCTTCATGTCGATGGTGCCCGAGCCGCGCAAGCGGTTGCCGTCAACGGCCCCCGCCTGGTGGCGCTCATGAGAGAAGACGGTGTCGAGGTGGCCGACGAGGACGAGGCGCGCGCGGCCGGTCCCCCGCAACGTGGCGAGCAGGTCGGGCGCGTGGTCGGGGGAGGAGCAGGGGATCCGCTCGACCTCCGCCGAGGGGGGCAGCATCGGGATGGTCGCGGCGACCGCTCGCTCGGCCGCCTCCGCGTCTCCCGACGGCGTCGAGATCGCGACGAGCTCGAGCGTCTCGCGCAAGGCGCGCTCGGAGATCGCCGCCGCGAGGCGACTTCGTCCCTGCCGAGCGTGGTCGGAGGTGTCCATCGAGACGGGCAAGCTACCGGGCGCTGATAGCTTGGCTCCTCGATGAGCGCGAGCGCAGCCGTTGGCGGGACCCGGCAGGGACAACCGACGACGCTTGGCGAGCCCGCGAGCTTCGACGGCGGCTTGACCGAGATCGGCGAGGGGGCGTGGGCGTGGCTACAGCCCAACGGCGGCCTCGGGGAGTCGAACGCGGGGCTGATCTGCGGCGAGGGCGAGGCGCTGCTCGTCGACACGCTTTGGGACGAGCGGCTCACCCGGCGCATGCTCGACGCGATGGAGCCGGTGCTCGCCTCCAACCGGGCGCCGCTCACGCACCTCTTCAACACCCACGGTGACGGCGATCACTGGTACGGAAACGGCCTGCCCGGGGCCGGTGTCGAGATCGTCGCGACCGAGCGCGCGGCCGCGCAGATGGCCGACGAGCCACCGGCGATGCTGACCCGCCTGGCCCCGGTCGGTTCGGCCGCGGGGGCGATCGGGAAGGTGCCGCTTCTCCCGGGAGCGGCCTCCCTGCGTGGGCTCGGCATGTTCATGGGGATGCTCTCCCACTACGAGTTCGATGGCATCCAGCCACGGCTTCCGAGCCGGACCTTCACCGGCGAGGACTCGATCGAGGTCGGCGGGCGCACCGTCGAGCTGATCGAGGTCGGCCCCGCGCACACCGTCGGTGACGCGATCGCATGGGTCCCCGACGCAAGGGTGGTCTATGCCGGCGACATCCTCTTCAACGGCATCGTCCCGATCATGTGGGCGGGGCCCGTCGACAACTGGCTGGCCGCCCTCGATCGGATCGAGGGACTGGAGCCCGCGACGGTCGTCGGTGGCCACGGGCCTCCCGGCGGCGCCGCCGAGCTGGCGACGCTTCGCGAGTACTGGACGTGGCTCGCCGGCGAGGTCGCCGATGGCGGCGACGAGGACGTCGGCAAGCTCACCGAGAGGCTGATCCGCTCCGCGGACTGGCGCGGGTCGGAGTGGGCGGATTGGGCCGGCGCCGAGCGGACGCTGGTCAACGTCGCGCGAATCCGCTCGACGAGCGCCGACGGCGGCAGCGAGATCGGCACGATCGAGCGGATGAAGCTGATCGGCGGGATGGGCGCCCTGGCGGAGCGCCTGCGCGACTAGCTGGAGCCTCCGCGCCCGGTCATCAGCCCTCGCGGAGGGACGGGGCGGTCTCGCGGAACCACGCTGCATCTTTCCGGCATCCGGGGGCGGCTCCGCGGAACCCCCGGAATGGGTAGTTCGTGACGAGAGCGCTCTTGGCGCCGCGGCGCCGGGACGATCGAGACCTAGGAGACGGCGGCCGGCTCGGGCGCGGCGGGCGCATTCACCCGCGGCGTCAGCGCGACCTCGGCTCCGAGCGAGGGGCTCACGGTGATCCCCCGGCGCGCGGCGAGCTCGACGCCCCGCGAGGTGGCTCGGACCTCCGACCGCGAGAGCAGCGCGCGGAGCACGATGTCCATCTCGAGCATCGCGAAGCTGGCGCCGATGCAGCGGCGGCGGCCGCCGCCGAATGGGATCCACGTGTACGTGCCGGGATCCTGGTCGAGGAAGCGCTCGGGACGGAACTCGTAGGGGTCGGGGTAGATCCCGTCGTCGTGCTGGACGAGGTAGGCGCTCGGGAACAGGTTGGCGCCGGGCTCGTAGACGCGACCCCCGAGCTCGAACGGCGACTCCACCTTGCGCGGCTGCGCCATGGGCAGGACTGGCCGGCGGCGGAGCGTCTCGCGCACGGTCGCCGTCACGTAGTCGCCACCGCCGGCGTCGATCTCGGCGACGAGCCTCGCCAACACCCGCGGGTTGCGGACGAGGCGCTCGAAGCACCAAGCGAGCTCGGTGGCCGTCGTCTCGTGCCCGGCCACGAGCAGTGTCAGGAGCTCGTCGCGGATCTCCTCCTTCGACATCGGCTCGCCGTCCTCATGGGTTGCGAGCAGCAGAGTCGAGAGCACGTCGTCGCCCTCGGCGGCGTCGCCGGCGGCGCGGCGCTCGGCGATCAGCCCGTAGATCTCGGCATCGGCGGCGGCGCGCGCGGCGCGGAACCGTGGCCAGGATCCTCCCGGGATCCAGTCCCGCTGGAACGGCGGCAGGAGGGACAGCGGGCTCGTCCCGAACTCCATCATCTCGGTCAGGACCGAGATGAGCCGGTCGAAGCGCTCGCCGCGCTCGAGCCCGAAGACGGCGCGCATGATCACCGCGAGCGTGAGCTTCTGCATCCGCGGATGGAGCGGCTGACCACCCTCGGGCCACGAGGAGATCTCGCGCTCGGCGACCTCGGTCACGACCTCGCTGAGCGCCTCCATCTTCTTGCCGTGGAAGGCCGGCAGAACGAGCTTGCGCTGGGAGAGATGGCGGCTGCCGTCAAGCAGCAGGATCGAGGTCGGGCCGACGATCGGCTCGAGGATGCGCGCGCCCTCTCCCGGGTGCAGGACGTCGGGGTCGGCGGTGAACACGGCCTTCAGATCGGCGGGATCGGAGATGACGACGAACGGCGACTGGCCGAGCAGCTTCACGGTGAACGTCTTGCCGAAGCGGGCGCGCGCCCGCTCGAGGAACGCGATGGGCCGGGCCCACCAGCCGACGGACTGCATCGCCGCGGGCATCCGCGGCCCGGGTGGAAGTCGGTGCTCGCTCATCTCGCTCTCTCCTCCTCCGCCTCGACTGGCTGAGTAGCCAGCCAACAGGATCGCAGGCCCGCGGTCTGTTGCATCGGTCACAGTTCCGCGACCGTGCGGGGCGCGCTAGGCGTCGTCGGAGGGATCGGCCTCGATCAGCTCGATCCGGTAGTCGTCCGGGTCGCGGACGAAGCAGAGGCGGGAGCCGCCCTCGCGCACCGTGTAGGGGGGCTTCTCGGGCTCGATCCCCATCTCGGCGAGGCGGGCCAGCGTCGCGTCGAGATCGTCGGCGGTGATCGCGATGTGCCCGTAGCCGGTGCCGATCTCGTAAGGCTCGTCGACGTCGTGGTTGTGCGTCAGCTCGAGCCGAGCGCCGTCGCCGGGAAGACCCATGAAGATGTTTGTTGCGTCATCGCCGATCGGCATCCGCCGCATGACCTCGAAGCCCAGCTTTTCGTAGAAGGCGACCGAGGCTTCGGGGTCGAGGACGCGGTAGCAGGTGTGGATCAGCTCAGCCATGGGGTTCAGGCTAGTGACCCGCCGCCGGAACCGCCAACGCGATATCCGGCGGTCGGGTGGCCGGCGGCGCTCAGCTCTTCTTGTCCCACTGCTTCAGGTAGGGCAGCGGGTTCATCACAGAGCCGCCCCGGTACCAGCCCGGCTTCGACCACATCTCGAAATGGAGGTGGCAGGCGGTGGCGCGGCCGGTCTGACCGACGCGGCCGATCAGGTCTCCGGCCCGGACGCGGTCGCCGCGCGAGAGCTTCGAGGGCTTCGCGAGGTGCATGTAGACCTCGTCGCTGCCGCGAGCCTTGACCACGACGTAGTTGCCGGCAGCCGACTGGTACTTGACGAGGCGCACGCGACCGGACTCGGCAGCAACGACCTTCTTGCCGCACTTGGCGAGCAGGTCGACGCCCTGGTGCCCACGTCCGGCGCCAAGTCCATCGCCGTAGGTGTGGCGGGCTCGAACGGGGAAGACGGCGTCCGCGGAGCCACCGGTGCCGGTTCCGGGGTTGCCGGCCGTCGTGTCGCCAGGGTCAGTGGCGACACCTCCGGTCGGGCCGCTCGCGAGCGCGGCGGCGGGGACGATGGCGCAGGCGGCGATCGTCGCGACGAGCAACTTCGGAATACGGGGGATACGCGACATTCGGCTTTCGAACCTCTTTCAGAAGGCCTACGGGGTTAGCTGACGGGCTCGCGCTGAAAGAGTCGCGCTACGGACCGAGACGGCCCGATTCGCCCCGTGGGATCCGCTGCGTGCGGCTCCCGGCGGTTCCCCCGCTGCGACGCCTCGGTGGGCGTCGCACTCGGCGGTTTACGGCGTTCTGTGAGCGGACCTTAACAGAGGTCCGGTCGACGGGCGGGGACCTTACAGACCGGCGGGGTGACGCACCGACCAGGACTGGCCGGTCTCCCAGCCCGATGAGCTGGCGCTCCAGCTCGGGCCCGAACCGCCCGTGTCGGAGGTGTCCCAGCGCAGGCCGGCAACCCACATGAACGCGTGTCCGGAGTTCGCGTAGACGGTGATCCAGTTGCCCTCGCCGGCCTCGCCCCAGTAGCCGAAGCCGGTCGAATCGAGCGGGGAGGAGAGCAGGCCGCCGCCGTGCAGCGCGTAGGAGACGGCGCCGGAACAGTCGTAGCCGGAGGACTCGAAGGACCCATGGCCGCCGCCCCAGACGTAGGGAGCGTCCTTGATCTTGTTGGCGGCCGCGATCACCGCGACGACGGCGGCGGGAGCGTCAGCGGGCGGCGTCGCGCTGCCGTCGGAGTTGATCGTGGCGGTGCTGCCGTTGGAGGGCGCCGGTGCCGAGGGGGCCGGTGCGGCGACGTCGGGGGCCGTCCCGGTATCGATGGCGGGCGGTGCGACGGCCTGGCGGCGCTGGGCGCGCGCGATACCCGCTTGGAGGTCGTCCTCACGGCCGTTCAGCGAGGCGAGGGTCTGCGCCCGCTCCTGCTTGGCGGCCGCGAGCTGGGCCTCCTGGGCCTCCAGCCCGGAGCGGATGTCGGCGAGCTCGTCGTGGCGCGCCTGGATGTCGTCGCGCTGCTCCTGGATCTTGGTCTCGCTGTCGGCGAGCTGCTCGACCGTATTCGCGGCCTCGGTGCGCAGGTCCTTCACCTTCTGGACGGTGTCGGCCTGGTACTGCTGAAGGCGGTCGAGGTAAGCGGCGTCGACCTCGTCGTCCTCCCACTGCGTCGATTCGAGCAGCAGGCGAATGGCGTCGGGATCGTCGGACTTGTAGACGCCGACGAGGATGTCCTCGAGCTGGCCGATCGCGCGGTGAAGCTGGTCGCGGACCTCCTTCAGGTGCTCACGTCCCGCCTCGAGGTCGTCGCGCGCCTGGGCGAGCTGCTTCTGCGCGTCGGCGAGCTCGCTCGCCGCGGCCTCCTCGCGCTGGCGCGCCTCGGAGACCTGCCCGATCAGGGAGTTGATCTGCTGGTTGGCGTCGGCGATCTGGGCGGCGACGTCGTCCTGCTTGTCGCGGACGTTGGCGAGGTCGTCCTGCTTGTCGGCGATCGAGGCGTCCGCGCGGCTGCCTTCGATGAGCAGCACCAGGGCGCAGGTCGCGATCAGAAGCGCGCCGAGGGCGGCGAGCCGGACGAGAGGAGACGTTGCCCGCTTGTCGAGGAGATCGAGTTGCATGAAGGTAGCCGAGGGGCTGGGACCCGCAGGGCGAGGCCGCAGGCTAGCGGTCGATCGTTGATTGCAAGCAGATGCTCACATTTCTGCAACGGATCTTGCGGCGGGAGGAGTAATCCTCCATGCCCAACAAACCCCTGGATCTGCACGGTTTCTGGCGTGCTGCGAGCGGTGTTGCAGCGGTCGCGCCCGGAGTGAGCTTCCTGTGAGGACGCTAACCGTTCTCGGGCGTCCCCCACCACCGAGCGCCACTGAGCACCCCAGCAGGGATCAGCGAGTGGCGTTCGGCGCCGGAGGGCGGATCACGCCGAGCAGGTGCTCGGTGGGCGGGGACGGCTCACCATCCTTCGCTCGCCCCCGGGCGTCTCGCAGGGCGAAGCCGATCTCGCCGCCCTCGCGCTCGTCGAGGGCGAGACCGACCTTCGCGGGGAGGAACAGCGGTTTGCCGAAGGAGGCGTCGGTGCGGACCGCGTCGGGCGTGCGCGACTCGAGCTGGGCGAGGCAGCGCGCCTGGCTCCACATGCCATGCGCGATCGCGCGCGGGAAGCCGAAGGCCTTGGCGCTGAGCGCGTGCATGTGGATCGGGTTGCGATCCCCGGAGACGCCCGCGTAACGACGGCCGAGGTCGTCGCCGAGCTTCCACTGCGTCGTCAACTGCGCGCCGTCGGGGACCGGGTCGGGTCGCGGGTTGCGCTCGGCTTCCGGATTGGAGCCGCCGCGGCGAAGGATCGTCCCGCGCTCCTCCCAGACGAGCTCGTCGCCGACGCTCGCTTCGGCGACGAGCGTGAACGCCTTCCCCTTCGGGTGCGGGCGCAGGTCCTCGGCGCGGACCGCGAGGTCGAGCCTCTCCCCCGCCCCGATCGCGCGGTGGCGGATGATCGAGTTGTCGAGGTGGACGAGGCCCAGCAGCGGGAAGGGGAACTCGCCGCTCGCCATCAGCTTCATCTGCAGCGGGAAGGCGAGGATGTGCGGGTAGGTCGCCGGCAGCGTCTCGCGCAGCGTGAAACCGCAGACCTCGTTGTATTCGGCGAGCCGCTCGCGGTCGACCTCGACGCCTTCGAGCCGGAGCTCGACGTCGGGAAGCGTGGAGCCGCGACCGCCCACGAACGGCAAGAGGCTCGCGCCGGGGATGGCGCCGAGCCCCGCCCTGCCGTAGAGGCCCAGCGAACCCGGCGGGCCGTCGAGACGCTCGGTCCGGGCGGGCTGCATCGACGCCCCAGATCCCTCCGCCGCCTCAGGCACCGATCAGGCTCTGGCCGCAGACGCGGACGACGTTGCCGTTGAGGCCGGTGGAGGCAGGGCTCGCGAACCAGGCGATCGCCTCGGCGACGTCGACCGGCAACCCACCCTGCGAGAGCGAGTTCATGCGCCGTCCCGCCTCGCGGGGGCCGATCGGCATCGCCGCAGTCATCTGCGTCTCGATGAACCCGGGGGCCACTGCGTTGATCGTCGCGCCGCGCTCGGCGAAGACGGGGGCCATCGACTGCACCATCCCGATCACCCCGGCCTTCGAGGTCGAGTAGTTCGTCTGCCCGGCGTTGCCGGCGATCCCGCTCATCGAGGAGACGCAGACGACGCGGCCGTTGTCGTTGAGCAGGTCGCGCTCGATCAGGGCGTCGTTGATGCGCTCCTCCGAGCTCAAGTTGATGTCCATCAGCAGCGACCAGCGCTCCTCGTCCATGCCGCCGAGCGTCTTGTCGCGGGTGACGCCGGCGTTGTGGACGACGACGTCGACGCCTCCGTGCTTGGCCTGCAGCTCGTCGCAGATCTGCGCGGGCGCCTCGGGGTCGGTGATGTCGGCGACGATCGCCGAGCCGCCGATCGAGGAGACGACCTTCTCGAGGTCGTCAGCGAGCGGCGGCACGTCGAGGCCGACGACGTGAGCGCCGTCGCGCTCCAGCGTCCGCGCGATCGCTTCGCCGATCCCGCGCGAGGCGCCGGTGACGAGCGCGACCTTGCCGTGCAGCGGCCGCTCCCAGTCGATCCCGGGGACGTCCTTGCCGGCACCGATGCGGGCGAGCTGGCCGCATACGTAGGCGGAGCGTGGGGAGAGGAAGAACCGCAGCGTCGACTCCAGCCGCTCCTCGGCGCCGGGCGCCACGTAGGTGAGCTGCGCGGTCGCGCCGTAGCGGCACTCCTTGCCGGCGGCTCGGACGAAGCCCTCGAGCGCCCGTTGCGCGGTCGCGTGGCGCGGCTCGGTGCAGTCCTCGGGAGGCGTACCGAGCACGATCAGCCGCCCGCTCGGCGCGAGCCTGCGGATCGTCGGGTGGAAGAACGACCAGAGCTCGCGAAGCTGCTCGCTGCTCGTGATCCCGGTGGCGTCGAAGACGAGCCCCTTCCAGCGCTGGGACCCCGGCGCCTCCGGGTTCCAGACACCGGCATCGACCCCGGCGGCGCCGAGCGGCGAGCGGACCTCGTCGTCGAGGCGAGAGTCGACGTGCGCGTCGGCGCCGGCGAGGATCGTCGCGACGGACGGGCCGAGCCGCCCGCCGGGGGCGGAGCCGACGAGAACAGCGCCGTCAATCAGCGGCGCGCCCTCGACGTAGCGGTCGAGCGGCACCGGCTTCGGCAGGCCGAGGTTCTTGGCGACGAAGCCGCCCACCGGGTTGTTGACGAGTGCGGAGTAGGTGTCGGTCATCTGTATCTGGGTCTCCTTGCGGGCTGGCTGCCCGATTCAGGCCTCGAGGATCCCGACGACGCCCTGGCCGCCCGCCGCGCAGATCGAGATCAGCCCGCGGCCGCCCCCGTTCTCATGCAGGATCTTCGCCAGGTTGCCGACGATCCGGCCGCCGGTCGCGGCGAATGGATGCGCGGCGGCGAGCGAGCCGCCCTTGACGTTGAGCTTGGCGCGGTCGATCGAGCCGAGGGGCGCGTCGAGGCCGAGGCGCTCGTGGCAGAAGACCGGGTCCTCCCAGGCCGCCAGTGTCGACAGCACCTGCGCCGCGAACGCCTCGTGGATCTCGTAGAAGTCGAAGTCCTGCAGGGAGAGCTCGTTGCGAGCGAGCATCCGCGGCACCGCGTAGGCGGGAGCCATCAGCAGCCCGTCGCGGCCACCGACGTGGTCGACGGCGGCGGTCTCCGCGTCGACGAAGCGCGCCAGCGGCGTCAGGCCGTGCTCCTTCGCCCATTGCTCGCTACTGAGCAGGACTGCGGAGGCGCCGTCGCTGAGGGGCGTCGAGTTCGCGGCGGTCATCGTCCCCTCGGGGCCGCCGAAGACCGGCTTCAGCTTCCCGAGCTTCTCCAGGGTGGAGCCGGGCCGCAGGTTCTGATCACGCTCGAGCCCGAGGTACGGGGTCACGAGGTCGTCCTCGAAGCCCTCCTCGTAGGCGGCCGCGAGCCGGTCGTGGCTCGCGATCGCGAGCTCGTCCTGCGCCTCGCGCGTGATCCCCCAGTCGCGGGCCATGATCGCGGTGTGCTCACCCATCGAGAGCCCCGTCCGAGGTTCGGCGTTCTGCGGGATCTCGGGGACGATCATCCCCGGCCGCAGCTTCGCCAGCAGCTTCGCGCGGTCGGCGTTCGACTTCGTCGAGTTCGCCTCCATGAGGATCTTCCTCAGGTCCTCGTTGAGGGCGACCGGTGCGTCGGAGGTGGTGTCGACACCGCAGGCGATCGCCGAGTCGATCTGCCCGAGCGCGACCTTGTTGGCGGTGAGGATGAAGGTCTCGAGGCCGGTGCCGCACGCCTGGCCGACGTCGTAGGCAGGGGTCTCCGGGGAGATCCGCGTGCCGAGCAGCGACTCGCGGGTGAGGTTGAAGTCGCGACTGTGCTTGAGGACGGCGCCGCCGGCGATCTCGCCGAGACGCTCGCCGGCGATCCCAGCAGCCGCGATCAGGCCGTCGAGAGCCGCCGTCAGCATGTCCTGGTTGGAGGCCTTCGCGTACGGGCCGTTCGAGCGGGCGAAGGGGATGCGGTTCGAGGCCAGCACGACTGCCGGCCGGGTCTGTGAGTTCATCTGGAGCCTTTCTCTGCTTGCGCCGCTTGCGCTACTTGAGCTCGGCCGAGGTTAGGCCTAGAAGCTGGCGGGCGATGATCAGAAGCTGGATCTGCTGGGTGCCCTCGAAGATGTCGAGGATCTTCGCGTCGCGTGCCCACTTCTCGAGCAGCTCGTCCTCGCCGAGGCCGGCGGCGCCGCAGAGCGCGATGCAGCGCAGCGCGATGTCGACCGACGTCCGCCCCGCCTTCGCCTTCGCGTAGGAGGCGTGCAGCGAGTTCGGCTTCGAGTTATCGGCCATCCACGCCGCCTCCATGGTCAGCAGGCGCGCCGCCTCGAAGTCGGACTCGAGCTCGATCAGCTCCGCCGCCGCCGCGGACTGCACGTTCGAGGGCCGGTCGTAGTCGACCTCGATACCCGCCTCCGCCAGCGCGTCCCGCGTGTACTCGAGGCAGGCGCGGCCCACTCCCAGCGCCATCGCCGCGACCAGCGGACGCGTGTTGTCGAAGGTCCGCATCACCCCGGCGAAGCCCTTCTTCGTGTCGATCTCGGGGCTACCGAGCAGATCCTCCTTGGGGACCCTGCAGTCGTCGAGGATGAACGCCGCCGTGTCGGAGGCGCGGATCCCGAGCTTGTGCTCGAGACGGTCCAGCTTCAGGCCTGGGTTCGAGCGCTCGACCACGAACGACTTGATAGCCGCCCTGCCGACTTCGCGGTCGAGGCTCGCCCAGACCACGACGAGCTCCGCGCGCTCCCCCGAGGTCACGTAGATCTTCTCGCCGTTGAGCACGTACTCGTCGCCATCGAGGACGGCGGTCGTGCGGATCGCCGCCGAGTCGGACCCTGCCTCCGGCTCGGTGATCGCCATCGCAGCCCACTTGCCTGCGAAGCGCTTCTTCTGGTCGTCGTCTGCAACTGCCGCTATCGCGGAGTTGCCCAGCCCCTGACGCGGAAGCGTCAGGAGCAGGCCGACATCCCCCCAGCACATCTCGGTTATCGAAAGGATCGAAGCCATGTTGGAGCCGTTGCGGTTGCCGCCGTCGTCGCCCGGGGACTTCGCCTGACTCGCGCCCGCCGCGCCGGCGCCGCTCCCCGCCCCGCCCTCGCCCATCCCGTCGATGAGCGCCGCGAGCATGTCGAGCTCCTTCGGGTACTCGTGCTCGGCGAGGTCGTACTTGCGCGAGATCGGGCGCAGCACTTCGACCGCGACCGTGTGCGCCTGCTCGACCAGCGGCTGGAACTTCTTCGGGATTTCGAGATCGATGGCCATCAGACGAGGAGCCCTCCTTCGATCACGCCGGCGGCGCGCAGGTCGCGGTACCAGCGCTCGACCGGGTACTCCTTGACGTAGCCGTGCCCGCCGAGGAGCTGCACGGCGTCGGAGCCGATCCGGAAACCCTTGTCAGCGCAGAGCCGGCGGGCGATCGCCGACTCGCGGGTGAAATCCTTGCCCTGGTCGGCGAGGCTCGCGGCGCGGTAGGTCGTCAGGCGCATCCCCTCGACCTCGATCGCGATGTTGGACATGTTGAAGGCGACCGCCTGTCGATGGGAGATCGGCTCGCCGAAGGCCTTGCGCTCGTTCACGTAGGGGATCAGGAAGTCGAGAGCGCCCTGCGCGGTGCCGACCGCCATCGCGCACCAGGCGATGCGGGAGAGTCGGATGCACTCGGCGTAGACGTCGGGGGAGCCCTCCGCCAGGAGCGCCGAGCCGGGGACGCGGACGCCCTCGAGCTTGAGCTCGCCGGTGGCGGCGGCACGGACGCCGACGATCGGCTCGGCCTTGGTCAGCAGGCCCTCCGACTTCGCCTCGACGATCAGCAGGACGGGGCCGGTCCCCTCGAGATCGGCCGCGACGACGAACAGCTCGGCGTCCGCGGCGCGGGGAACGAGAGCCTTGAGACCGTCGATGACGATGTCGTCGCCGTCGCGCCGCGCCTTGGTCGAGAGCTCGAAGGGGTCGAAGAGGGCACCGGGCTCGTGCACTGCCAAGGCCGCGGCGGGGACGTCCTCGCCGGTGAAGGCGGGTAGGTAGGCCGACTGCTGCTCGGCGTCGCCCCACAGGCCGATCGCGGTGCTGACCCCGGCGGGGGCGAGCGCCGCGAAGGCGATGCCCATGTCGCCGCCGGCGAGCGCCTCGGTGATCAGTGCCGAGGTGACCGCGGAGCGCTCGGAGAAGGCGCCGCCGAGTTCCTCGGGAACTCCGAGCGTGGCGATCCCGAGCTCGGCGCTCTGCGCGAGCAGCTCCGGCGGGGCGGCGCAGGCGGCATCGGCGTCCTGGGCGGCCGTGCGCAGCCGCTCCTGCGCGAAGTCACCGACGGCCTCCTGCATCATCAGCTGCTCTTCGTCGGGGGTGACGTCGAAGCCGCCGGAGCGCTTGGCGCGCGGCTGGCGCGCCGGCTTGCCCAGCTTCTGCACGGCGGCGAAGCTGCGGCCGGCGGCGTTGGCGGCGCGGAAGCCGCCGCGGGTGCTGTGATAGACGAGCCGCTCCGTCAGGCCTCGCAGACCCGTCTTGTCGATCAGGTCGAGCTGCGCGAGCCGGTTGAGGCCGCGGAGGGCGACCTGCGTTCCTTGCTGAGCGAGAGTCATCGTCGAGAGAGGTGGTGGGAAGCCGGTTTGCCGCGGGCCGTCGGCTCGAGCCATTCAGAGAAGGCCGCGGCGCGGATCACTTTGTACCACAGATTGGTGGCACATAGAACTGTGAAGTCACGCGGCAGACGACCACCGTCGGCCGTGCCGCGACGCCCGACTGATCCAACCGCGGCCGCGGCACGAAGTGGGACCCGAACCCAATCAAGGAGATCCCAGTGCCAACGTCCATGTTCACCCGCGTCGGAGCGATGCTTCTGACGATCGCCGCCCTCGCCGTCGGCGTCGCCGCCTGCGGCGACGACTCCAGCGACGGCTCGACGTCGACCGACGACGTCAAGCCGGTCGCCGAGATCGCCGATCTGAGCGGCGTCGACACGTCGGTGGCGCTCGATCAGGGCTTCCTCGACGCACTCGAGCAGCTCAAGGTCACGCCCGCTCCGGCCGGAGACGCCACCCTGAAGGGAACGGACATCTCGTTCCCGATCACCGGCGGCAACGTCACCTACTACGACCCGTCCAGCCCGGTCCGTCCCTACGTGCAGGGAACGATCGACCACGACGGCAGCGGCCTGACGCTGACCGCGGGTAAGACCGAGGTCGAGCTCTCCGACTTCGTCATCGATCCCGGCGAGTCGACCCTGAGCGGGACCGTCTCGGTCAACGGCAAGGAGGCCGCCAACGACGCACTCCTGTTCGACCTGGACGGCACGACGCTCGAGCCGCTCAAGACCAACTCCGACGGTTCCGCCACCCTCACCGGCACCACGGTGAAGCTGGCCGACTCGGCTGCCGACCTCCTCAACGAGACGTTCGGCATCAAGGATCTGCAGGGCGGCCTCGTGATCGGCGTCTCGACGATCACCGTCAAGTAACGAGCGAGAACGACTGCGGGACGACTACGTCCCACAGGTCCTGGATCGGATCCTCCCCCCGCGCCTCGGACGAGAGCGCGGGGGGAGAGCCAGGAGCGCGGCGGCATCGGGCCCTTCACCCCTCGGGTCCGGCGCCGCTCGCGTCTTTGCAGGGCGCCCCCCTGCAGGCCGGAAGCTGACCGCCGCTGCTCAGCCGCCGGCGCGCCACGGGCGCAGCAACGCGAGCTGCCGTGACTGCGCCAGCAGGCGCCCGTCTGCGTCCCAGACCTCGCCCATCTCGTCGAAGAGGCCATCGATCGACGCCTCCGTCCAGAAGCGCGTCAGCGCGTACTGCTCGCCGGGCTGGGACTTGGCCCGGAAGTGGATCGTCAGCTCCAACGTCGGCGCCATGGCCGGCGCCTCGAGCCGACTGAACGGCGCGGGCCACCAGGCGTCGGCGAAGAACGCGATCAGCTCGGGGTCGAGCTCGTCGCCCCCCGTGGTGCGCAGCCAACCACCGGTCAGCGCTTCCTCCCCGGCGGTGAACGGCGGCGGCCCGAAGACGCCGTGGGTCTCGAGCCGCTCGAACATCGCCGGCGCGACCCCGGAGAGACTGAGCAGCGGGACCTCCTCCGGCGGCGGTGCGGCGGGAGCCACGGGCGCCCACTCGGCGACGGTCTCGTAATCGTGGCTGAGGACGCAGAGCGCGATTGTCGTCAGCTTCCCGTCCTGGATCATGCGCGCCGAGCAGGTACTCGCCGAGCGCCCGGACCGCTCGACCGTCACCTCGATCTCGACGCCGCCGGCCACCGGCGGGCGCAGGTAGTGGAGCGTCAGCGAGCGCGGCAGCCGTTCAGCGTCGGCCAGCTCAGCCCGGATCGCGCGCAGGATCATCGCCGCGATCACGCCACCGTTGGGGCCGGGAGGCCCGAACCAACCGGGATCGACGGCCGCGCCCCAGCGACCGTCGCCGAGCGCCTCGACGCTGGTGGCGTTCGCGAACTCGCTCGCCTCGGACTCGGGGGTGCCGGCGGAGCCGCTCACACGCCGGACTCTCGCACGCGGACGCGCGGGGGGATGTGCGATGGACACACGGCCCGCGTCCGGACTAGGATCCCGCCGGTCCCGCCCCTCCGACCCGAAGGCGATCGTGTCCCGCATCTCGAAGGTCCTGCTCTCCCTCTCCCTGCTCGCCGCGCTGGGCTTCCTCGTCGCGTGCAGCGAGAAGTCCGATGACACCGGCTCCGATACCGACTCCACCGTCGCGCTCAGCGATTGCACGCCGGACACGCTGGAGACGGCGAAGGACGGCAAGCTGACGATCGCCACCGACGATCCGGCGTTCCCGCCGTACTTCGAGGACAACGACCCGAGCAACGGCAAGGGCTTCGAGAGCGCAGTCGGCTACGCGATCGCCGACCAGCTCGGCTTCACGGAAGACCAGGTCGAGTGGACGGTGGAGCCGTTCAACTCCTCCTACGCGCCGGGACCGAAGGACTTCGACTTCGACCTGAACCAGATCTCGATCACGCCGAAGCGCGCCCAGAACGTCGACTTCTCCTCGCCGTACTACACGGCTGACCAAGCGGTCGTGGCGCTGCCGGGCACGCTCCCCGACGACCTCACCACCGCCGGCGACCTCGCCGACGCGACCATCGGCGTCCAGATCGGGACGACGAGCCTCGACGCGGTCAACGCGGTGATCCAGCCGAACGAGGAGCCGCGCACGTTCGAGACCTCCAACGACGTCGTCACCGCCCTCGAGCAGGGCCAGGTGGACGCGATCGTGGTCGACACCCCAACCGCTCTGTATCTGACGGCCGTCCAGGTGCCGAAGGGGGAGATCGTCGGCGAGTTCTCCGCTCCCGAGGAGGACGGCGAGAACACCGACCAGTGGGGCGCGCTCCTGCAGAAGGACTCGCCGCTCACCGACTGCGTCTCGGCGGCGGTCGACGAGCTCAAGAACTCGGGCGAGCTGGAGAAGATCCAGCAGCAGTGGATCAACGGCTCGGGCGGCGTCCCGAAGCTCGACTAGCCGGGAGCGACCGCGGCCGGCGGGGGCGTGGACGCTCCCGAGACAGGTTCTGAGCAGGTGGCCGGCGCCGTGCCGGTCACCGTCGATCGGCGCGCCGAGCGCGCTGCCGCGCAGCGCGCCAAGGACCGGCGCGGGACGCTGGTCGCGACGATCTCGACGATCGTCGTCCTCGGCGCGCTGACGGCGCTGACGGTGACGAGCGCCGGCTGGCCCTCGGTCAAGGAGAAGTTCTTCGACTGGGACGTGTTCGTCGATACGTTCCCCGACATCGCGAGGGCCTTCTGGCTCGACATCAGGGTCTTCGTGACGGTCGAGATCGCGGTGCTGATCCTCGGGCTGATCGTCGCGCTCGTCCGCGTGACCACGAGTCCGGCGCTCTTCCCGGGACGGCTGATCGCCTTCGCGTACACCACGCTCTTCCGCGGGATCCCGACGATCCTGCTCGTCTACCTCGTCGGCTTCGGGATCCCGGGGTTGCAGCTCACCGGGCTGCCAACCGAGCCGGTGATCCTCGGCGGGATCGCGCTGACGCTCTCCTACGGCGCCTACGTCGCCGAGGTCTACCGGGCCGGGTTGCGATCGGTCCACCCCGGCCAGCGCGAGGCGGCTCTCGCAGCCGGGCTGACCGAGCAGCAGACGATGCGGCACGTCGTCCTCCCGCAGGCGATCCGGGCGGTCGGCCCGCCTCTTCTCAACGACTTCATCGCCCTGCAGAAGGACGTGGCGCTGATCGCGATCATCGGCGTCACCGGGGAGGCCTTCCGGCAGGCGCAGATCGCGACGCTCGACAACTTCAACTACACGCCGCTGCTCGGCGCGGCGCTCCTCTACCTGGCGGTGACGATCCCGTGCGCCTACCTGCTGGAGCGCTGGGAGCGGTCGCGGGACGACTGAGGTGAGCACGCCCGTCATCGACATCCGCGGGGTCACGAAGGCCTTCGGCGAACGCGAGGTCCTGAAGGGCATCGACCTCGCGGTCGACGAGCACGAGGCGGTGGCTTTGATCGGCGCCTCGGGCTCGGGGAAGTCGACGCTGCTGCGCTGCATCGACCTGCTCACCGAGATCGACGACGGCGACATCCTCCTCGACGGCGAGGTGACCACCGACCCCTCCGTCGACCCCGTCGGCGTCCGCCGCAACCTCGGGTTCGTGTTCCAGTCCTTCAACCTGTTCCCGCACCTGAACGTCGTCGAGAACGTGACCCTCGGGGTGACGCGCGCCCACGGCATCGGCAAGGACGAGGCCCGCGAGAGCGCGATCGCGATCCTCGGCCGCTTCGGGCTCGAGGGTCGCGAGGAGGAGCGGCCGCGGAACCTCTCCGGTGGCCAGCAGCAGCGCGTCGCGATCGCCCGCGCCTTCGCGACGCGGCCACGGGCCATGCTGCTCGACGAGGTGACCAGCGCCCTCGACCCCGAGCTCGTGGGCGAGGTGCTCGCCGCCGTCCGCGACCTCAAGGAGGAGGGCGTGACGATGCTGATCGCAACCCACGAGATGGGGTTCGCGCGCGAGGTCGCCGATCGCGTCGGGTTCCTCCACGAGGGGCGGTTGCTCGAGGTCGGCCCCTCCGAGCAGCTCCTGGAGGGCCCGCGCGAGGAGGCGACGAGGAAGTTCCTGCGCAGGCTGCTGGACGCGCGGCGGGTCTAGACGGCGATCCGGCGCGAGCGCGTGGCGGCGATCCGGCGCGAGCGCGTGGCGCTTTTTCCACCGAATACGTGGTTTTCGGGCGGAGCGTCCGCGGCTGAGCGCTTCCGCTGCAAGCGCATGGCTCCTTTTCCACCGTATGCGTGGAAAAGGAGCCACGCGTCGGGTCGCGCTGCACCGAAAGGGACGTGGAAGTTCCCGGTAGGTGGCGGGCCTCACCGGCCGCGTGGATGCTCCCCTTCGGTGCCCATCGCTCGAACGCGTGGCACCTCTTCCACCGAATACGTGGTTTTCGGGCGGAGCGTCCGCGGCTGAGCGCTTCCGCTGCGAGCGCGGGTCGCGCTCCGCGCGCGTGAGGACTACACGGGAGCCGACGCCGGCTCGGGCAACGGGAAGAGCTCGAAGAAGCGCTTGGCTTTGGCGCGGTCGCCCTCGACGACCAGCTCGCCCGCGGTCTCCGCCTCGGCGAGGGTGCGGAGGCCGCGCACCACCGCGAACAGATCCTCGGCGGTACCGGTGATCGCGACGTCGGCGTCGTCGGCGCCGCCGGGCTCGATCTCGGCCGCACCGCCGGCGACGACGACGCGGAAGAGGCCGCCCTGCAGGCGCAGCTCGTAGGTGGCCTCGAGGTCACCGGCCCGCTCGGAGCTGAAGAGCGTCCGCAGCGAGACCAGGTGGGAGTCGAAGCTCATCCGGCAACCCTCGGAAGGAGGCGCCGCGTTGGCGCCCCCCCAGCGACCCAGCGCCACGAGCACCGGTTCGAGCTCCTTCCCGGCGGGCGTCAGCTCGTAGACGTTGACGGCGGCCGGCGGCGGGAGCTGGGAGCGACGGACGACGCCGACGTCCTCGAGGTCGCGCAGGCGCTGCGAGAGGACGTCGGCGCTGAGCTTCGGGAGCCCGGCGCGGATGTCGCCGAAGCGCTTCGGCCCGAGCAGGAGCTCGCGGACGATCATCAACGCCCACCTGTCCCCGACTGCGTCGAGGGCGCGGGCGATGCCGCATGCGTCCGAGTAGCTGCGCTTGCTCACGGCGCCGAGCCTATCACCGCTTGATCGGTATTTCCAACCTCGCAGTCATATTTTCCAACCATGTGCTACAAGTACCGAGGACACCGAACGAGCGGAGGCAGGATGAACGACGCGCAGGGAATTCAGGCCGCGCAGGCCGATACGGGCAAGGGGGGCGCAGAAGGCGCAGGAACCGACGACCGGTCTCGCTGGCTCGCGCTCTACGTGCTCTGCACGGGGATGCTGATGGTCGTCCTCGACGCGACGATCGTCAACGTCGCGCTGCCCTCCATCCAGGACGACCTCGGCTTCTCCCAGAGCGGACTCGCGTGGGTCGTCAACGCCTACCTGATCGCGTTCGGCGGACTGCTCCTGCTCGCGGGCCGCGTCGGCGACCTGATCGGGCAGCGGCGCATGTTCCTGATCGGCACCACGGTCTTCACGGTCGCCTCGCTGCTGTGCGCGATGTCGTTCAGCCAGGGCTGGTTGATCGGCGCCCGCTTCGTGCAGGGTGTCGGCGGCGCGCTCACCTCGGCCGTGATCCTGGGGATGATCATCAACCTCTTCCCCGAGCCCCGCGACCGGGCGAAGGCGATCGGCGTCTTCGGCTTCGTCGCCTCTGCGGGCGGCTCGATCGGGCTGCTCCTCGGCGGCATCCTCACCGAGGCGATCTCCTGGCACTGGATCTTCTTCATCAACATCCCCGTCGGGATCGGCGTCGCGCTGGCGGCGCGGCGGCTGGTCGCCGACTCGCCGGGCATCGGGCTCGAGCACGGCGCCGACCTTCCCGGCGCAGCGCTGCTGACCGCGGGGCTGATGCTCGGCGTCTACACGATCCTCGGGATCGACGACCACGGCTGGCTCGGCACCCAGACGCTGATCCTCGGCGCCGTCTCGCTCGCGCTCGTCGCCGCCTTCTTCCACCGTCAGGCGCGGATCGAGAACCCGCTGATGCCGCTGCGGCTGTTCCATTCCCGCAACGTCGTCGGCGCCAACATCGTGCAGGCGCTGCTCGTCGTCGGGATGTTCGGGATGTTCTTCCTCGGCGCTCTCTACATGCAGCAGGTGCTCGACTACACCGCGCTGGAGGTCGGCTTCGCCTTCCTGCCCGCCACGATCGTCATGGGCTTCATGTCGCTGAAGGTCTCCGAGCGCGTCTCGATGCGCTTCGGTCCGAAGGCGGCGCTGCTGCCGAGCCTCGGCTTCATCGGCGCCGGGCTGCTGCTCTTCGCGCTCACCCCGGTCGACGCCAACTTCTGGACCGACATCGTCCCGCCGATGATCCTGATCGGCGCCGGCGCCGGGCTCGGCTTCCCGTCGCTGATGACGCTGGCGATGTCCGGCGCGACGATGGAGGACTCGGGGCTCGCCTCCGGCCTCGTCAACACGAGCGTGCAGGTCGGTGGTGCGATCGGCCTCGCCGTCCTCGCGACCCTCTCCTCCGAGCGCACCGACACCCTGCTCGCCGCGGGCAAGTCGATGGACGAGGCGCTCAACGGCGGCTACCACCTCGCCTACGTCGTCGGCGCGGGGCTCGTCGCGGTGGCGGCGATCGTCACGGTCCTCGTCATCAAGGCGGTGCCGATGCCCGCGCATGAGATGGCCGAGGAGCACGCCGACGCCCGGCTCGAGCCCGCCTACGCCGAGGGCGCGTAGCCCCGGCGCGCGCGCCGCGGAGGCTCAGGCGGGGAAGCGGACGCTGAAGAGGGCGCCGCCGCCGGGAGCGTTCGCGGCGCTTGCGGTGGCGCCGTGGGAGGCGGCGACCCCGGCGACGATCGCGAGGCCGAGGCCCGCCCCGCCGCTGGGCCGGTCGCGCGCTTCACCGGCGCGCCAGAAGCGCTCGAAGACGTCCTCCTCGGAGCCCGGCGGCAGGCCCTCCCCGTGGTCGCGGACGGTGAGCAGCAGCTCAGCGCCCTCGCGCCCCAAGGCGACCTCGACGGCCCCGGCGCCGTGGCGGATCGCGTTCGCGATCAGGTTTCCCGCGAGCTGGCGGAGCGCGTCGGGGTCGCCGCGAAGCACGCCCTCCCCCTCTGCAGGCAGCTCGAGCGCGATCTCCCGGTCGGGCGCGGTCGTGCGAGCGTCGGCGCACGCCTCCTCGAGGATCGCCGCGAGATCGACCCGCTCGCGCTGCGCCTCGCGCATCTCGTCGAGGCGTGCGAGGGCGAGCAGGTCCTCGACGAGGACCGACATCCGCACCGACTCGCTCTCGATCCTGCCCATCGCGTGCTCGAGCTCGTTCGGATCGGACGCCGCGCCCATCCGGAAGAGCTCCGCGTAGCCGCGTATCGAGCTCAACGGCGTGCGCAGCTCGTGCGAGGCGTCCGCGAGGAACCGCCGCAGCCGCTCCTCGCTGGCCCGCTGCTCGGCGAAGGCATGTTCGAGCCGGGCGAGCATCTCGTTGAAGGCGAGACCGAGGCGGCCGACCTCGGTGCGAGGGTCGGTGTCCTCGACCCGGTGGGACATGTCGCCGGCGGCGATCTCGCCCGCGGTCTCCTCCATCCGTGCCAGCGGGCGCAGCCCCGCGCGCACGGCCCACAGCGAGAGGGCCGCCAGCGCGGCGAGGATCGCGAAGCTGACGACGATCTGGATCGAGCGCAGCCGCGAGAGCGTGTCGTCGAGCTCGGTCAGCGGGATCGCGACGACGAGGGTGCCGCCGCTCGGGGTCGCGCGAGCGACCGCGCGGAACCCGGTCCCGCCGGCGTCGGAGTCGGCGTCGAACGGGTCTCCGGCCGTCCCGTCGGCGGGCGCCGTGACCGTCTCCGGCAGCTCCGGTTCGGCGTCGGAGTCGCCGATCGTCTGCGAGTCGAGCACCTCGCCGTCGGCGGAGCGAACCTCCGCGTAGGTCCCGGTCGGAAGCTGCGGACCGGGCAGGTCGCCACCCTCCCCCCGGGACGGCGGCGGCAGCGCGCCGCCCGCGTCCCCCGGGGACCCCGGGAGCCCGGAGCCACCCTGGCCCTCGGGCCCGGTGCCGCCGGAGGGTCCCTGCATGCCGCCACCGAGGATCACGCCGGCGAGCGGCAGCGCGTCGACCGCCTGCTGATCGACGCGGTCGGAGAGGTAGGAGCGCAGCGCCGCGTAGGAGACCAGGTCGAGCGCCAGCAGCCCGACCGCGGAGACGGCGAGCAGGATCAGCACCAGCCTCCGGCTCAGCGACATGCGAGCTCAGCCCCTGGGCGCGCGCAACGAGTAGCCGACGCCACGAACCGTGTGGATCAGCGGCCGCTCGGGCCGGTCGACCTTGCGGCGCAGGTAGGAGACGTAGGTCTCGAGCACGCGCGCGTCGCCGCCGAAGTCGTAGCTCCAGACGTGGTCGAGGATCTGGCCGCGGGTCAGCGCCCGTCGCGGGTTCAGCAGCAGGAAGCGGAGCAGGCGGAACTCGGTGTCGGTGAGATCGACCGGCTCGCCGTCGCGGAACACCTCACGGGTGTCCTCGTCGAGCTCGATCCCCTCGAAGGTGAGCCTGGAGCCGTGATCGGCGCTGCCGGCGCGGCGCAGGATCGCGCGGATCCGCGCCACGAGCTCCTCGATGCTGAACGGCTTCGTCACGTAGTCATCACCGCCGATCGTCAGCCCGCGGATCTTGTCGTCGGTCGTGTCGCGCGCGGTCAGGAAGATGATCGGCGCCTCGTTGCGGCGTTCGCCGAGCCGCTTGGCGACGTCGAAGCCGTCGAGGCCGGGCATCATCACGTCGAGAACGATCAGCTCCGGCCGGAACGACTCCCAGCGCTCGAGCGCCTCGTTGCCGTCGGCAGCGCTCGCGACCTCGAAACCCTCGTAGCGGAGCGCGACGGAGAGCAGCTCGGCGATCGACGTCTCGTCGTCGACGACGAGGATCCGCTGCGCGGGGCCGTCGGCGGTCGCTGCGGTGCTCTCCCGGGGCTCGCTCATCGCTATGAATACTGACCGCTGAACCTGAGAGGTTCCTGAGAGGACCCTGGGCGGCACACGTTCGCGCCCGGGGCGGAGCCGCGTGTTCGCCCAAAAGACGACCGGCCGCCACCTCGCTGGAAGGGGCGGCCGGTCGCCATGCGCTCGTGGGGACTCCCAGCCGGAGCTGAGATCCGCTGCGAGTCAGGCCCGCTCGGCTCAGCTCGGCGGTCCGCTGGGCGGGCCGCCCTGCGGCATCTCAGGCGCGTACTGGCTGCACGCCTGGAACGCCTCCTGGTCCTCGTCGCTGAGCTGCGGCGGAGCTCCGTCCCCGCTCGGGGGCTGGCCCGTGGTCGAATCCGAGTCGGAGCCCGAGTCGGTGGTCGAATCGGAGCCCGAGTCGGTGCTCGTCCCCGAATCCGAGGGCGCCGCGCCATCGGGAGGCGTTCCACCCTCGGGCGGGGTGCCTCCATCGGGAGGCGTCGGCATGTCGACGCCCTGATCGGCGAGGCATTCCTGGAACGCCTGCATGTCCCCAGCGGCGTCGGCCGAGCTCGAGTCGCCGCCGGAGCCGCCTCCGCAAGCGGCCAGCGCCAGGGCAGAGAGAAGCGCCGCGAGCGCCGTCAGTGCGAGGCGCCTCATCGGAGCACCTCCGCCGGCTCGCGGTCCTCGCTGGCGATGCGGCCGTCGGCGAGCCGGATCACCCGGGGGGCGTCGGCCGCGATCGACGGGTCGTGGGTGATCAGCACGATGCTGCCCCCCGCCCCCTCAGACAGCTCGCGAAGGAGCTCGAGGATCTGGACGCCGGTCGTCGAGTCGAGGTTCCCGGTGGGCTCGTCGGCGAGGATCACCTCGGGCCCGTTGGCCAGCGCTCGCGCGATCGCGACCCGCTGCTGCTCGCCGCCGGAGAGCTCCGACGGCAGGTGCCCGGCGCGGCCCTCGAGCCCGACGCGCTGCAGCATCTCGGTGGCACGGCGCGAGCGCTCGGCGCCGCCGAGCCCGGCGGGCGCCAGCACCAGCTCGACGTTCTCCGCCGCCGACAGCGTCGGGATCAGGTTGAACTGCTGGAACACGAACCCGACCGTGCGCAGCCGCATCTCCGCGAGCTCACCGTCGGATGCGGCGGCGATGTCGCGGCCCTCGAACTCGAGCGTCCCCGCCGTCGGCCGGTCGAGCCCGCCGAGCAGCTGCAGCAGCGTCGACTTGCCGGATCCGGAGGAGCCGATCACCGCGGTCAGCTCGCCGGCGGCGATCTCCAGGTCGACGCCGTC
This sequence comes from Thermoleophilales bacterium, assembly GCA_020636895.1. Lineage (GTDB taxonomy): Bacteria > Actinomycetota > Thermoleophilia > Solirubrobacterales > 70-9 > RHKX01. The sequence goes on from JACJWZ010000002.1 coordinate 776,149, forward strand.
GAGGGCGCGGACCGCGGCCGCTCCGGAGCCGTACGTCTTCGTCACGCCGCGCAGCCGGTACAGCGGCGCCGCGGGGGCCGGGTCGATCCCTTCGACCCGGCCGTTCGTCTTCTCGATCGTCTGCATCTCATCCACCTCTTCGTTGGTTCGCGTTGTTGGTTCGCCGGCCGGGGTCATTCGACGCTCCGCAGTGCCTCGGCGGGGCGCAGTCGCGCGGCACGCATGCCGCCGACGGCTCCGGCGAGCAGCCCGCCGACCACGGCGAGTCCCACCGCCGCGGCGATCACGCCGAGGCTGACCGGCGCCCCGAGGGTCACCGTGTTGACGACGTCAGCCGCTTGCTCGGTGCCGGGAGGCCCGCCACCACTGGGAGGGCCACCGGGGAAGCCGCCGGCCTGGCTCGCGGTCGCGAGCGTCGCGTCGAGGCTGATCCCGGCAGCGCCGATCGCCGCGGCGGCCACGAGGCCGAGCACGACCCCGGCGATACCGCCGAGCAGGCCCTGGACCACCGACTCACCGGCGATCTGGCGGACGACGAGCCAGCGCTTCCACCCGAGCGCCTTGAGCGTGCCGAGCTCACGGGTCCGCTTGTTGACGGACGACAGGGTGACCAGCGCTGCGATCCCGAACGCGCCCAGCAGGGCGACGATCGCGAGTGCCGTGCCGAGCTTGCCCGACAGGTTCTTGGCATCGACGAGCGAGCCGCTCACCTGATCGGCGACGTCGGAGGCCGTCGTCACCGAGGAGTTGGCGAAGCTCGACTCGATGCGGTCGGCGACCGCATCGACCTGGTCGGCGCTCGCGGCCTGGACCTGGACGCTGTTCACGCGTCCCTCGAGGTCCGCGGCCTCCTGCAGCGCCCCGAGCTCCATGTAGACGTCGGAGGACTCGCCGCCGACGGCGCCGCCGGAGATCCCGACGACCTCGAGCTTCTTCTCGCCGACCGAGATGGTGTCTCCGACGCCGATCTCGTTCTCGTTCGCATAGGCCTCCGAGAGGACCGCCTGGCCCTTGCCGTCACCGCTGAAGTAGGAGCCCTTGACGATCTGGTCGGACGTCACGAGCCCGAGATCCGGGTTCGAGACGTCGACCCCGGAGACGGTCAGCGCGTCGAAGTCGATCGAGTTCGGCGGACCGCCGGCCGCGGCATCGCCGCCGCCCGCGGGCATACCACCCGGCGAGGTGCCGGAGTCGTCGCTGCCGCTGGACTCGGGCACCTTCCCCGAGATGTGGGTGACGTCGACGGTCAGGCCGGCTGCGGTGGACTCCACCCCATCGACCGACGCGATCTGGTTCGCCTTCGCGGCCGGGAAGCTGAGATCGGTCGAGCGGTACTGGTAGGTGTCGAACTTCGAGCCCGCCTTGCCGAGGTCGTCCAGCGCCACCGGCGGTCCCCCGCCCTCGCGCTGAAGCTGCTTCTGCTCCTTCTTGGAGAGCTGGGGAGGCCCGCCGCCATCGGAGGGATCGGGCAGCGAGATCGGGCGAGTCACCGTCATCTCGGTGCCGACGCCGGTGAGCGGGTCGAGCACCTCACCCTGCGCGTCATCGAGTCCGGCGGAAAGCGAGGTGACCGCGACGACGAGGGCGATACCGACCGCCAGGCAGGCGGCGGTGAGGACGGTGCGCCCCTTGCGGCGCCGCAGCTCGGCGCCCAGGTAGCGGAGGTAGAACAAGGTCGGTCCTTTCGGGTCGTACGAGTTCGAATTGACCCGGGCAATGCAAGAGGCCGCCGCTGCGAGCAACGTAAGCGCTCGCTGGGAGATTCCTGAGAGCGCCGGCTACGCCGAGCTCTCGAGCCGCAGAGGTGCGCGCCTTGCGCCCCCGCGCACGAGGTTCCTAGACGCGGGCGCCTCGACCGGGTCATGCGCGGGAAGGCGCACAGAGCATCGGGCGCCCCACCCATTCGCAATCACTGGTTCCAGGGACGTGCGATTGCGAATGTGTCGCGCGAGTCGCGCGCGAATCAGCGGAACCCGCCGGGCGGACGCGGGCGGTCGACCCTCCCTTGCTGCCCTGGCCCCATGAGCGCGGGGCGCCGAAAGGGAGTCGGGGGCGGGCGGGGCTTAAACGCCCGGGCGCTCGGCGAAGCGGTCCGAGAGGCGCTCGACCAAGCGTCCCAGCGACGGCGCGTGGCGCGCGGTCGTGATCTGCCGCTTCGCCGGCGGGTCCTCGATCAGGTCGGTGACGGCGGCGAGCTCCTCCTCGCAGCCGAGCTCCTGGGCGTGGGGCCGGCAGATCGCGAGCAGGTCCGCGACGAGATCGGGGACCGGGATCCGCGTCTCGAGGTCGGGATCGATCAGCGCCGCGTCGACGCCGTCGCGAGCGGCGAGGAAGCGGTTCTCGGAGATCACCTCCTGCGAGGCGATCGCGAGGTCGCTCGCGTAGCCCTGCTCGGCCTCGAGCTTGACGAGGCACTGGACGAGCGCGACGAGCGCCGCAGTGTCGCGGCAGCGCGTCTGCGCGTCCATCACCCGGATCTCGATGGTCCCCAGCGCCGGCTGCGGCCGCGCGTCCCACCAGAGGAACGTCGCCTCGGGCACCGCCTCGGTCCGGATCAGCAGGTCCACGGTCTCCGCGTAGACGTCGTAGGTGCCGAAGGCGCGCGGCACACCGACCCTGGGGAACGCCTGGAACAACGGCGTCCGCGCCGAGGCGAGGCCGGAGTCGCGGCCCTGCCAGAAGGGGGAGTTGGCCGAGAGCGCGAGGAGCAGGGGCAGGTGCACGCGCATCCGGTCGTTGACCCGGACTGCGGTCTCCTCGTCGGGGATACCCACGTGGACGTGGAGCGCGAAGGTCGGCTCGCGGCGGGCGAGCTCGCGCATCGAGCCGTAGACGAACTGGTAGCGCTCACCACCGGAGATCGCGATCTCCTGCCAGATCGCGAACGGATGGGTGCCCGACACCGCGGCGCGGAGGCCGAGGGTCTCGAGCGTCTCCTCGAGCTCGACCCGGAACCGAAGCAGATCGTCGACCGCCTCGCCGACGGTGCGACGGACGTTCGTCTGGACCTCGAACGCAGAGCCGTGGGTCTCGGCTGAGACATGGTTCTGGGCGTCGACGGAGAGCCGCGGCAGCAGGTCGTCGATGCGATGCGCGAGCGCCCACGTCCGCGGGTCGAGCAGCATCGCCTCCTCCTCGACCCCGAGCGTGTAGGGACCGAGCTCGTGGGCTCCGGACCAATCGGACCAAGCGGCTCTCACCCGCTGCCCCGCGCTCATGCCCCTCAGGTTCCCCCGGCCGGCTGGGGCAAACCGGCGGCGGCTTCGAGGAAGCTCTGGAAGAGGTGGTGCTCCTCGGGGCGGTCGACGAGGAGCTCGGCGTGCCACTGGACGCCGATCAGGAAACGCCGGGAGGGATCCTCGATCGCCTCGATCGTTCCGTCCTCGGCCCAAGCGGTCGCGACCAGATTGGCGCCGAGCCTGTCGATCGCCTGGTGGTGGAAGGAGTTCACCTCGGTCACGCTTGCGTCAATAGTCGCAGCCAAGCGACTTGCGGGGTCGATCCGCACGGAGTGGGAAGCCTCGTTGCCGGGGACGCGCTGACGGTGCTTGATGCCGTCGCCGTTCAGCTCCGGATGGAGATCCGGGATGTGCTGGTTGAGGGTGCCGCCGCGGACGATGTTGAGCGCCTGGCAGCCGCGGCAGATCGCCAGGATCGGTAGCTCCCGCATGTCAGCCGCGCTCGCCATCGCGAGCTCGAAGCGATCGAGGTCGGGCTCGGTGGGACCCAGGTTCGGGTCGGGATCGTGGCCGTAGGCCTCGGGATGTAGGTCGGGCCCGCCGGACAGACAGACGCCCGAGAGCCGGTCGAGCAGCGGCTCGATCAGGTTCAGATCGAGGGGCGGGATCACGACGGGCAGGCCCCCGACGAGCTCGATCGCCCGCAGGTAGGTGAGGCCGAGCGCCATCTCGTGCCTCGGCGGCTCACCCTCAGGCGTGGGCTCGACGGTCTCGGCGCGCCGCACCTCCGAAGTCGTCACCCCGATCAGTGGGCGGTTCCGCTTCACGGGCTCGTCCTCCCATCCGGCTGCAGCACCCAAGTGTCCTTCGCTCCTCCACCGCGCCCGCTGTTGACCACCATCTCGCCCTCCTCACGGGCGAACCGGGTCAGGCCGCCGGGCACGACGGTCGTCTCGGCCTCTCCGGTGATCACGAACGGTCGCAGGTCCACATGTCGGCTTCGCAGCGCACCGTCCACGACCGTCGGATGGGTCGACAGCGGCACCGGCTCCTGCGCGATCCAGTGCTCCGGAGCCGCCTCGACCAACCCGCGTGCGTGCCGCAGCTCGCCGCCGCTCGCGAGCGGCCCGACGAGGACGCCGCTACCGCCGAATTCCGACCGTGGCTTGATGACCAGCTCCCCGAGTCGGGGAAGGGCCTCCGCGAGCTGCGCGGGATCCCCGAGGTCGTATGCCGGCACCGACGGCAGGATCGGCTTCTCGCCCAGATAGAAGGAGATCATCGCCTCGACGTAGGTGTGGACCGCCTTGTCGTCGCCGACGCCGCTGCCGGGGGAGTTGACGCAGCCGAGGCGCCCGGCGAGAAGCGGCTCGATCAGGAGCTCGCCGAGCTCGGTCGCGGAACCGTCGGCTTCGACGAGCCGCTCGTCGTCGATGCGGCGGTAGATGACGTCGACCGGGCGCTCCCCAGCGCCCTCGCGGACGAGCAGCTGCGGGCCATCCCTGCGCAAGTCCGCGGCGGTGGCGACGCGGAGGTCCAGGAGGCGGCCCAGCTCGCGGTGCTCGTAGAAGGCGCCGGAGATGCCGGGACCGTCGCTGAGCAGGACGATGTGCGGGTCGGTGACACCCTCCGGCGCGGCATCGACGATCGCGGTGCGCAGCGCGATCAGCGAGCCGTCGAGCGCTCGGGGCCGCAGGCCGCTGGCGAGGATGAGCGGGCTCACCGCCTCGCGCGCCGCCAGCAGGTAGGTGAGCCCGGAGGGCGCTCGCAGGTTGTCCTCGAGCACGGCGAAGCTGCCGTCGGGCCGGCGCACGAGGTCGGGGCCGGCGACGTGGGCCCGCACCCGCGGCGCGCCGGGACGAGCCATGACCGGCTCGAACCAGCCCGCTTCGTCGATCACCCGCTGCGGGACGATCCCGGCGGCGAGGATCCGCCCCTCGGTGTAGAGATCGGCGAGGAACTCGTTCAGCGCCCGGACCCGCTGGATCAGACCCGCCTCGACCTGCTTCCACTCGTCGAGCTCGATGATGCGCGGAACGGGATCGACCGCGAACGGGTGCGACTCGGCGCCGCCGAAGACGACGCCGCGGCGGGCGAGTTCGATGCGGATCCATTCGCTGGCGTCCTCGAAGGCGGGGGGGTCGAGGCGCCCGAACAGGCAGCCGTAGGCGCCCCGGGGCTCGCCCTCGGGGGTGAATCCCTCGTCGAACGCGGCCGCGGCGAAATCCGCCCCGGGTCTCTCCGTAGATGGCGTCAAAGCAGCCTTTCCCACGCTCTCAAGGTAGGTCACCACTCGTCCATTCCGTTTATCCCTGCGGCTAAACCGCCGCCGGCGTTTCTCGACGCAGGGGAGTCGGGTGCCGTACCATTTTCGCCTACCGTGCGGGCCGCAGTCGGCGGCGGACCCAGCGGCGGAGTCGAGCGCAGGTGGGGAGCGCTCACTTGCCGACCCCCTGACCCCTGATCCATGGCCAGAGCAGACAACACCTCAGCGACCGCGCAAGGCGTCCATCCCGAGCCCTTCGGCGGCGTTCACGATCCCTCCTTCTTCCACGACGGCTGCGGGGTCGCCTTCGTGGGCCGCCTCGACGGCAAGCCGATCCACGAGACCGTGGACCGGGCCCTCGTCGCCCTCGACCGGCTCGAGCACCGCGGCGCGACCGGCGCCGACGAGTCCACCGGTGACGGCGCCGGGATCATGATCGACCTCCCGCACGAGTTCCTGAAGATGCGGGCCCGCGAGATCGACACGAGCCCGTCGGAGCTGCCGCCGCCGGGTCGCCTCGCGGTCGCGATGTGCTTCCTCGGCCGCGATCCCGCCGGCGGCTCCGAGCTCGCCCAGAGCCGGATCGCCGAGCTCGTCGCCGACGCCGGTCACACCCCGATCGGCTGGCGCGACGTGCCCGTCGACGAGACCGCGTGTGGCGAGCAGGCCCGCGCCAGCGCTCCCCAGGTGCGCCAGCTCTTCGTCGCCGCAGGCGAGGACTTCAACGACCCCGACGACTTCGAGCGCAGCCTCTTCGTGATCCGCCGCCGAGCGGAGAGCGAGCTGGCGCCGAAGGTGTCGTTCCCGAGCTTCTCCTGCCGAACCATCGTCTACAAGGGGATGCTGACCGCGCCGCAGCTGCCGCAGTTCTACCCCGACCTGCGCGACATGTCGCTGCTGAGCCGCTTCGCGATCGTCCACTCGCGCTTCTCGACCAACACCGCACCGAGCTGGGAGCTGGCACAACCGCTGCGGATGATCGCCCACAACGGCGAGATCAACACGGCACGCGGCAACTTCAACTGGATGCGCGCACGCGAGGCGGTGCTCTCCTCCGCGACGCTCGGGGACGACCTCGCGGACTGCCTGCCGCTGATCGACGAGTCGTGCTCGGACTCGGCCGGCTTCGACCGCGCCCTCGAGCTCTGCGTGCTCGGCGGCCGCACCCTCCCCCACGCGATGATGATGATGATCCCGGCCGCCTGGGAGGGCGTCGGCGACGAGCTTCCGGCCGCCCTCGAGGGCTTCTACCGCTACCACGGCCGGCTCATGGAGCCCTGGGACGGCCCCGCCGCGATCGCGTTCTGCGACGGCAAGTCGCTGGGCGCGATGCTCGACCGCAACGGCCTGCGGCCAGGGCGCTGGACGATCACCCGCGACGGCTGGGTCTGCCTCGGCTCGGAGTCGGGGATCTTCACGGTCGAACCCGAGAAGGTCGCGCGCATGGGCCGGCTGCATCCGGCGCAGCTCTTCGTCGTCGACCTCGAGACCGGCCTGGTGCGCACCGACGGCGAGATCGAGAAGGCCATCTCCGAGGCGGCTCCCTACGGCGAGTGGTACGCGGAGGGCAAGCTCGGCGTGCGCCAGCTCCCCGACCCGATGGCGACGATCCAGCCGGTCGAGCCGCTGTTGAAGCGCCAGCTCGCCTTCGGCTACAGCCAGGAGGACATGCGGGTGCTCCTCGCGCCGCTCCTGCGCGACGGCCGCGAGCCCACCGGCTCCATGGGCAACGACCTCGCGCTGGCGGTGTTCTCCGACCAGCGGCCCTCGCTCTTCTCCTATTTCAAGCAGCGCTTCGCGCAGGTCACCAACCCGGCGATCGACTCGGTCCGCGAGGCGAACGTGATGAGCCTGCGCACCGACATCGGTCCGCAGGGCAACCTGCTGTCGACGGAGCCGCAGGTCGTCAACCACGTCGAGCTCGCCCAGCCGATCCTCACCGACTTCGAGCTCGAGCGCCTGCGCCGCAACCCCTACGGGGCGCTGCACCCGACGACGATCGACATCACCTTCTCGCTCGAGAAGGGCGAGGACGGCTTGGCCGACGCGCTCGACCGCATCCGCCGCCAGGCGCTCGAGGCGGTCGCGGAGGACACGACCCTGCTCGTGCTCAGCGACCGCGCCACGGGTCCCGACCGGGTCCCGATCCCAGCCCTGCTCGCCTGCTCGACCGTGCACCACGCGCTCGTCCGCGAGGGCACGCGCCTGCGCGCCGCGCTCGTCGTCGAATCGGGTGAGCCGCGCGAGGTCCACCACCTCGCAGCGTTGATCGGCTATGGCGCGACCGCGATCAACCCCTACCTGATGCTCGAGACGATGACGATGCTCGACGAGCCGACCGTCGGCCTCGACGGGCCGCTCCTCGACGCGTCCGACCGCGCCATCGCCGGCATCAGCAAGGGTCTGCTGAAGATCCTCTCCAAGATCGGGATCGCGACCGTCCGCTCATACCGCGGCGCGCAGATCTTCGAGGTCATCGGCCTCGATGAGGATCTCGTCGAGGAGCACTTCACGGGCACCCCGTCGCGGCTCGGCGGAATCGGGCTCGGCGAGATCGCCGCCGAGGCGCTCGATCGCCACTCTCGCGCCTACCCGGAGGAGCACGGCGCCGCACTCGCCGAGCACGTCGAGCATGCGCGGCTCCCGGCGGCCAGCGAGGACCTGCTCCCGCAGGGCGGCGTCTACCGGTGGCGCAAGGACGGCGAGATGCACATGTGGGATCCGGAGACGATCTCGACGCTGCAGCACGCGGCGCGCTCCTCCGAGGGGGGCGGGCAGGAGTCCTACGACGAGTTCAGCCGCCGCGTCAACGACGAGAACGCGCACCACGCGCTGCTGCGCGGGCTGCTCACGCTGCGCGAGACCGACACCCCCTACGACCTGCACGAGGTCGAGCCGGCCGTCGAGATCGTCAAGCGATTCTCCACCGGCGCGATGAGCCTGGGCGCGCTCTCGCCCGAGGCGCACGAGACGCTCGCCATCGCGATGAACCGGATCGGCGCCTGGTCGAACTCCGGCGAGGGCGGCGAGGACCGGCGGCGCAACACCCCTGAGCCGAATGGCGACAGCCGCCGATCGCGGATCCGGCAGGTTGCCTCCGGCCGCTTCGGCGTCGACATCGACTACCTCTCGCGAGCGGACCAGATCCAGATCAAGATCGCACAGGGGGCCAAGCCCGGCGAGGGCGGCCAGCTTCCCGGCCACAAGGTCGACGAGTACATCGGCTCGCTGCGCTTCGCGCTGCCGGGGACCGAGCTGATCTCCCCTCCCCCCCACCACGACATCTACTCGATCGAGGATCTCAAGCAGCTCATCTACGACCTTCGCGCCGCCAACCCGGGCGCGAGCGTCTCGGTCAAGCTCGCCGCGGAGTCCGGGGTCGGCACCGTCGCCGTCGGCTGCGTCAAGGCGGGCGCCGACCACCTCGTCATCGCCGGCCACGACGGCGGCACCGGCGCCTCCCCGCTCTCGTCGGTGCAGGGCGCCGGAACCCCCTGGGAGCTCGGCCTCGCCGAGACGCAGCAGGCGCTGCTCGAGAGCGGCCTGCGTACGCGGGTGATCCTGCAGACGGACGGGCAGATGCGGACCGGGCGAGACGTCGTGGTCGCCGCGCTCCTCGGCGCCGACGAGATCGGGATCTCGACCGCCCCGTTGATCGCGACCGGCTGCATCATGATGCGCGTCTGCCACCTGAACACGTGCCCGGTCGGGGTGGCGACGCAGGATCCGGAGCTGCGGGCGCGGTTCTCGGGCAAGCCCGAGCACGTCGTCAAGTACCTGTTCTTCGTCGCCGAGGAGGCGCGCAAGCTGATGGCCTCGCTCGGGGTCAAGCGCTTCAGCGACATGGTCGGCCGCACCGAGCTGCTGATCCCCGACGCCGCCGTCGACCACTGGAAGTCGCGCTCGCTCGACCTGCGTCCCCTGCTCGCGATCCCCGGCAAGGCGATCGAGGCACCACGCGGTTACGTCCCCGGCGACGCCAAGGAGCATCCCGTCGGAGCCTCCTTCGACGAGCGGGTCCTGATCCCCCGCTCCAAGCAGGCCGTCGAGGCCGCGGAGAAGGTTCGGATCGAATCCCGGGTGACGAACATCGACCTCGCCGTCGGCGGCCGGCTCAGCAACGCGCTGATCTGCTCTCGCGGCCCCGGGGGGCTGCCCGAGGACACGATCGACATCCGGCTCACGGGCTCGGCCGGCCAGAGCGCCGGTGCGTGGCTCGCTCCTGGTGTCTCGCTCAGCGTCATCGGCGACGTCAACGACTACGCCGGCAAGGGACTGAGCGGCGGGGTGCTCGCGGTGCGTCCGCACGAGCGGGCCGGGTTCAAGGCCGAGCGCAACGTGATCGCCGGCAACGTCGCGCTCTACGGCGCGACCGGTGGCAAGGCGTTCCTCCGCGGCCTCGTCGGCGAGCGCTTCGCGGTCCGCAACTCGGGTGCGCTGGCTGTCGTCGAGGGAGTCGGCGAGCACGCCTGCGAGTACATGACCGGCGGCTGCGTGGTCGTCCTCGGCCCGACCGGCCGCAACTTCGCCGCGGGCATGAGCGGCGGGGTCGCCTGCATCTGGGATCCCGACGACACCTTCGAGGCGCATTGCAACATGGGCATGGTCGACCTCGAGCCCGTCCACCCCGACGGCAACGAGTTCCTGCGACGGCTGATCGCCGAGCACCAGCTCCGCACCGGCTCGCCGGTCGCGGCGAACATCCTCGAGCGCTGGGAGCAGGCCGCCGACGAGTTCACGGTCGTGATCCCGCCCGGGTTCCGGGCCGCGCTCGCCCACACCGAGCCGCCGCCGAAGGCGAGAACGGTGAACCTCGCATGAGGCCGGGGAGAAGCAGCTGATGGCGAACCCACGCGGATTCCTCGAGGTCCATCGCGTCAAGTCGCCGGAGCGCACGCCCGAGGAGCGGGTCCACGACTACGGCGAGATCTACCAGACCCTGCCGGAGGAGGAGCTTCGTGAGCAGGCGGGCCGCTGCATGGACTGCGGCGTTCCCTTCTGCAACAGCGCCTGCCCGCTCGGCAACCTGATCCCCGACTGGAACGACCTCGCGCGCGTCGGCGAGTGGAAGGGCGCGATCGCCCAGCTCCACGCGACCAACAACTTCCCCGAGTTCACCGGCCTGATCTGTCCGGCGCCGTGCGAGTCGGCCTGCGTGCTCGACATCGACGACGACCCGGTGATGATCAAGCAGATCGAGTACTGGACGATCAACCACGCCTTCGAGCAGGGCTGGGTCATCCCGCAGCCGCCGGAGACCCGGACCGGCAAGACCGTCGCCGTCGTCGGCTCCGGCCCGGCGGGTATGGCCGCGGCCGCCGAGCTCAACCAGGTCGGCCACCACGTCGTCGTCTACGAGCGCGACGAGGCTCCGGGCGGACTGCTCCGGTTCGGCGTTCCCGACGCGAAGCTCGAGAAGTGGATGATCGACCGCCGGATCGAGATCCTCGAGCAAGAGGGGATCGAGTTCGTCTGCGACGTCGAGGTCGGGCGGGACATCAGCGCCGACGAGCTGCGCGCCAAGCACGACGCCGTGGTGCTGGCGACCGGCTCTCGCGTCGAGCGCGACCTCGAGGCCCCGGGGCGCGACCTCGACGGCGTTCACTTCGCGATGGAGTACCTCTACCAGCGCAACCGCTGGGTCGCCAAGAGCCAGGGCAAGCCGAGCCGCGAGCCCGAGCGCGAGGTGACCGCCCACGGCAAGCGCGTCGTCGTGATCGGCGGCGGCGACACCGGCATGGACTGCGTGTCCAACGCGCTCCGCGAGGAGGCCGAGGACGTGATCCTGCTCGACGTCTACCCCGAGGTCCCCACCGGCGGTCGCTACCCGAACACACCGTGGCCGATCCAGCCGCGCCGCCTGCTCACCACCTACGCGTTGGACGAGGGCGGCAAGCGCACGTTCGGCCGCCAGGTCCTCGGGCTCGAGGGCGAGGGCGGCGCGGTCAAGCGCGTCCTCGCGCGCGAGGTGACCGGAAGCTCGTCGCGGACCCTGCAGCCCGTCGAGGGCAGCGAGTTCGCGCTCGACGCCGACCTCGTCCTGATCGCGATCGGCTTCACCCACCCCGAGCGCGAGGGACTGCTCGACGACCTCGGCGTCGCCCTCGACTCACACGGCAACGTCAAGGCCGGCGCCCACGCCACCAGCGTCGAGCGGGTCTACGCCGCCGGCGACGCCCGCGTCGGCGCCTCGCTCGTCGTCACCGCGATCGCCGAGGGCCGTCGTTGCGCCCGGGTGGTCGAGGCCGCGCTGCGGGACTAACGGCAGCGTCGCGCGCGCCTGGCGCGCCGGGACTTCCTCAGCGCGACCTGGTGGGAGGTCGCCGAACACTGGGAGCTCCGGCTCGTGCTCGGCGGCGTCGTCGTCACGCTGATGGACCCGGGGCTGTAAGCGGCGGGCGAGCCGGCCTCAGCGAGCGGCCCACGTCGGCGCTGGTGGCGCCGAATCGGACCATCCGCCACTCGGTTAAGGGACGGGTTCAGGGTGCCTCCCCGATGAACGGAACGCTGATCCGAAGCAGGATCGGCCGCATGTTCATCGCTTCCAAGGAGGACCAGATGAGTTCCAACGGAAATCTCGCGGCGCGCGTCGGAAGATGGAGCGCCGAGCACAGCAAGACGGCGATCCTCGGCTGGTTCGCGTTCGTCGTCGTGGCTCTCGTGATCGGAGGATCGGCCGGCACCAAGACCCTCGACTACGCCGAATCCGGCGTCGGCGAGTCCGGTCACGCCGACCGCACCGTCTACCACTCGTTCCCCCAGAAGTCGGATGAGGGGGTGCTGATCCAAAGCAACGGCGCCGACGCGACCGACCCGCGGTTTAGAGCGGTCGTGGGCGACGCCATGAGGACACTGCGAGACACCGCCGGTGTGGAGGAGCTGACCAGCCCCTACGCGCACGGCGGCGCCAACCTGTCTCCTGACGGCGGTTCGGCCCTGATCACCTACTCGGTGAGCGGGGACCAGGCCGAGGCGAAGGAAAAGGTCGAGGCGCCGGTCGCGGCGATCGAGGACGTCGCGCGGCGGAGCTCCGGCTTCCGCGTCGAGGCGTTCGGCGACGCGACGAGCGAGAGTGGCCTCAAGGACGTGATCGACGGCGATCTCCACCGCGCCGAGTTCATCTCGCTGCCGGTGACCCTCGCGATCCTGATGATCGCCTTCGGCGGGCTGGTCGTTGCCGGGGTCCCGGTGCTGCTTGCGCTATCGGCCGTACTGGCCACGCTGGGGCTGGTCGGTCCGATCAGCCAGATCTCACCGGTGGCGGACTCGATCGGCTCGGTCGTCCTGCTGATCGGCCTGGCGGTCGGGGTCGACTACGCGCTCTTCTACACCCGCAGGGTGCGCGAGGAGCGGGCCGCCGGCCGTGAGCACCGCGCCGCGATCGAAGCGGCGGCGGCGACATCGGGTCGCGCGGTGCTGATCTCCGGCGTCACCGTGGTGACGGCGATGGCGGGCATGTACCTCGCCGGCGCTGCCGACTTCGCCTCGTTCGCGACGGGAACGATCGTCGTCGTCCTGCTCGCGATGGCGGGCTCGGTGACCGTCCTTCCCGCCCTGCTGTCGAAGATGACGAAGCGCATCGACGGCCGTCGGGGGAGGATCCGCCGTTGGGTCGGGGCCCGGATGGAGCGCCTCGACTTCTGGGGCCGCATCAGCGCGGCCGTGATGAGGCGTCCGGCCGTCGCCGCGACCGCGGCTCTCGTGGTCCTGCTCGCGCTGGCGCTGCCGGCGATCGGGATGAAGACCGCCGACGGGGGGGTCGAGGGGCTTCCCCAGAACGTGGACGTCGTGCAGACGTTCAACCGGGTACAGGACGCCTTCCCGGGCGAATCCACGGCTGCGACCGTGGTCATCGAGGCGGACGACGTGACCTCGGGCGCACTCCGCCGCGATATCGGCGGGCTGGTGAAGGGCATCGAGGACCGCGACGACGTCTTCCCGGGTCGCCCGGAGGTCGAAATCAACCCGGACGGGACCGTGGCTCAGGTGTCCGTGCGGTCGATCGGCGACGGCACCGACGAGGAGTCCCAGCGGGCGCTCGACGTCCTCCGGGAGAAGATCGTCCCGGCCACGGTCGGGCGCTCAACCGGGGTCGAGACGAGCGTGACCGGGCCAGCGGCTCAGAACCGGGACTTCAACGAGAGCATGGTCGCCCATCTCCCGCTGGTGTTCGGGTTCGTGCTGTGCGCGGCGTTCATGCTGCTCATGGTCACGTTCCGCTCGATCGTCATCCCGATCAAGGCGATCGTCCTGAACCTGTTGTCGGTCGGCGCCGCCTACGGCATCCTCGTCACCGTCTTCCAGGGCGAGTGGGCGGAGAAGCTGCTCGGGTTCAACTCGACCGGAGCGATCGTCCCTTGGTTGCCCCTGTTCCTGTTTGTCGTCCTATTCGGGCTCTCGATGGACTACCACGTGTTCATCCTGACCCGGATCAAGGAGGCCCACGACGGCGGGATGACGACCAGGGACGCGGTCGAGCACGGGATCCGCTCGACGGCGGGGGTCGTAACCAGCGCAGCGCTCGTGATGGTGGCCGTGTTCTCCATCTTCGCGGCACTCTCGCTGCTCGACTTCAAGCAGATGGGCGTCGGCCTCGCGGCGGCCGTGCTCATCGACGCGACGCTGATCCGAGGGGTCCTGCTCCCCGCCACGATGACGCTCCTGGGCGAGCGCAACTGGTGGCTGCCGCGGACGCTCGGATGGCTCCCGCGGATCGAGCCGGAGGAGGAGCCCGCCACGACCTAGGACCACGGGTCCCAGGAAGCGATGACCGGCGCCCGCCACGAGCGGGCGCCGGCCGTTCCTGGGGCTCGTCAGCATCCGGCGCGCGCCGGACGCACGCCCCGCCGACGGGGCTATCCTCGAAATCGATGGTGGAAAGCGGACCGCTGGTCGGCAGAAGCCGGGAGGTGGCTGCGCTCGCCGAGGCGCTGGAGCGACTCGACGAGGGGCCGATGGACTTCCTGGCGGTCCTCGGCGAACCGGGGATCGGCAAGACCCGACTGCTCGCCGAGCTGCGCGCGATGGCTGAGCAGCGCCGTTTCGCGGTGGTCCATGCGATCGCCTCCGAGTTCGAGTCGTACGTTCCCTACGCCGTTGCCGTCGCCGCGCTCGACCCCTACCTCGACTCGCTCACCGACGGCTTGCAGCCGGACGCCGGTGTGGAGCTCGGCTCGGTCTTCCCCTCCCTGACGGGCGCGAACGACGAGGCCGGGGGCACCGCCGGCGAGCGCTGGCGCGTCCACCGTTCGATCCGCGAGCTGATCGAACGACTTGCCGCTGACGCCCCGCTGGTGATCGTCCTCGACGACGTCCACTGGAGCGACGATGCGAGCCTGGAGCTGATCGAAGCGCTCGTCAGGCGGCCGCCGCAGGCCCGTGCCCTGCTCGCATTCGGCTTCCGCGACGGCGGTGCCCCGGAGCGCCTTGCGGGCGTCGCTGGGGCGCCGGCGGTCGAGCGCATCGTCCTCGAGCCGCTGAGCAGAGACGAGGCGGCGGAGCTGCTGGCGGTCACGCCGGGGTCGAGCTCCCTGGCCTCCCTCTACGAGCAGGTCGGCGGCAACCCCTTCTATCTCTCCCAGCTCGCTCGCCATGCGGATCGCGGCGAGGTTCCGGCGATGATCGGCGCGACGGTCGCCGCTGAGGTTGCGGCCCTCGACCCCCGGGGACGGGCGCTGCTCGAAGGGGCGGCCGTCACCGGCGAGCCTTTCGATCCTGATCTGGCGGCGACCGTCGCCGAGGTCGACGAGCGGGAGGCCCTGGAGGCGCTCGACGAGCTCCTGGCCGCGGACCTCGTGCGTTCGACAGAGACACCGCGCCGGTTCGCCTTCCGCCATCCGATCGTGCGCCGCGCCGTCTATGAGAGCGCGCCCGCGGGCTGGAGGATGGCGGCTCACGGCCGGGCCGCGGCTGCGCTGTCGAAGCGGGGCGCCGCCGCCGCGGCGATCGCCCCCCACATCGAGGAGTCGGCCACCGAGGGCGACGAAGGTGCCATCGCCCTGCTGCTGCGCGCGGGCGAGGAGGGATCGGCCCGGGCCCCGTTGGCGGCAGCCCGCTGCTACAGGGCGGCGCTCCGCCTACTTCCGGCGACCGATCGTGACCGTCAGATCGCGGTCCGCGAACTGCTCGCGGGCGTCCTGCGAGCCGCGGGCGAACTGGATGCGGCGCGGAGCGTCCTGATCGAGGCCATCGCCCTGATCGAGGACCCCGCCGATCCCCGCCGCATCGAGGTGACGACGCGTTGCGCCGCCGCGGAGCGATGGCTGGGGCGGAGCGACGACGCCCGCCGCCGTCTCCTTGCAGCCGCCGACCAGCTCGCGGAGGGAGATCCGGCCGCGTCAGGGGTCCTGGTCGAGCTCGCTGTCGGCGCCGTCTACGACCGCGACTTCGAGGCGGCGGTGAAGGCGGGAACCGAAGCCCTCGCTGCCGCCCGCGGCCACGGCGCTGAGGCGAGGATCGCCGCCGCGGCGGCGGCGCTCTGCCTTGCCGAGTCGGTGTCGGGACGGATCGAGTCCGCCAGCGAGCACCGCAGCGAGGCTCGGGCGATCGTCGACTCGCTCCCCGACGAGCAGCTGCTCGAGCAGATCGATGCCCTCTACCACCTCGCCTGGGCCGAGAACTACCTCGAGCACTACGAAGCGGCGCTCGGCCACGTCGACCGCATGATCGAGGCCGTGCGCCGTCTCGACGGAGCCAGGCCGCTCGTTCCGATGATGCTGCTCCGGTGCTATCCGCTGGAGACCCTCGGGCGTCTCGATGAGGCCGCCGAGGTCGCGAACGACGCGCTCGAGGCGTCGCAGCTCGGAGGCGACGCCCACTTCCGATCATGGGCCCTCTTCGAGCACGCGTGGGCCTGCTACTACCGGGGCAATGTCGGCGGCGCGATCGCCTCGGCCGAGGAGAGCATGCGCCTCGCGGAGCGGCGGATCGGCGGCGCCGGCCCGAGCGCCGGCATCGGCCCGGCCTGGGTTCTGGCGTGCGCGCTGATCGAGTCGGGCGAGCACGAGCGCGCCCGTGACCTGCTGCGCCCCCTGGTCGGCGAGGAGATCGAGGGGGCCATGCCGGTGGAGCGGACGTTCTTCTGGGAGACGCTCGCGCTGGCGGAGCTCGACGGCGGGGACCTCGGACTGGCGGAGTCCTACGTCGACCGAGCAGAACGCGATGCGGAGTCCCTCGATCTGGCGCTTCCGCTGGGCGTCGCCAGACGCTGTCGTGCCGCGCTCAGCCTGGCGTCCGCGGACGCCGAGGGAGCTGCGAAGCAGGCTGCGAGCAGCATCGGTTCCTTTGAGACGATCGGCGCCCGCATCGAGGTGGCCTTCAGCCGCCACCTGGAGGGACGCGCGCTCGCCGCGTCGGGCGACCGGCGTGCAGCCATCCGGACACTTCGGGAGGCCGAGTCGGAGCTCGCCGCGTGCGGCTCGAATCGCGAACGCGACGGGGCGCGCAGGGAGCTCCGTCGGCTGGGTGCCAGGGCACATGTGAGGGGCCCCGGCGGCTCCGGCTCCGGGTTGGACTCGCTGACGGGGCGGGAGCGGGAGATCGCCGCGCTGGTTGAGCGCAGGCTCACGAACCGGGAGATCGCCGCCGAGCTCGTGCTCAGCGAGAAGACGATCGAATCCCACCTCCGCAACATCTTCGCGAAGCTCGGCGCCTCCTCCCGGGTCGAGGTTGCCAGGAAGCTGGAGGAGGCCGCCGCGGATGCCGGCGGCGATGGCGCAACGCAAAGTCCTAGTTAAGGAACGCTCACATAGGTATCCTGGCCAGGAAGGCGCGCCACTTTCGAGGGCATCGCCCACCCGCGCCGAAGGAACTTCGGGGGACCCGAAGGGTTTGGGTCCAACAAGACCATCGATGAAGACCGTGCTCGCACCACAGCCTCCTGCCGCCGACCTCGCCGAGATCGAGACCGACCCGACGCTGCGCGTCGTCGAAGAGGGGCTGCCCGCGGCCGCGCCGCGCCGCTCCTGGCTCAAGCGCCACTCCAAGGGCGTGAGCATCGCGTTCGCGCTCGCAGTCACGACGGCTCTCGTCGTCGGCCTCTATGGCAAGCGCCACGAGATGGCCGGAGCGCTCGACTCGGCCTCGTGGGGAGTCCTCGCACTTGCCTGCGCCGCACAGGTGGCCTGGCTCCTCACCCGCAGCGAGGCCTGGCACACATGCGTCGACGCCGCCGGTGCCGAGTGCGGCCGCCGCCCACTCTTCCGTGCCGCCGCGATCGGCAACATCGGCAGCATCTTCACTCCCAGCTTCGGACTCGCCGTCCGCATCGCCGAGCTTCGCCGCACCGCCCCCGACAAGTCACCGTGCGCGGGGACGCTGGTCGCCGCTGAGATGCCGATCGTGGTCGTCGAGATCGCGCTCGCCGCAATCTGCTCGTTCACTCTGATCGCGCCGCTCGGGATCCCCTGGTGGGTGCCGGTGCTCGCGCTCGCCGGGGGCGCCGGAGTCGTCGCGGGGCTCAGCCGGCTCGCCCACCGCAAGCGCCACGGCTTCTGGAACGGACTCGCGGTCCTCCGCGGTCTGCGCCACCGCAACACGATCATCGGCCTCACCGTCCTCGCCGTCGGCCTCCAGGTCCTGCGCAACTGGCTGATTCTGCGCGGGGTGGGCGTCGACATCTCGGTCTTCGACGCGATGGCGCTTCTCATCGCGACCGCCGCCCTCGGCCTGCTCCCAATCGGTCCGGGCCTGGGGATGACGACGACCGTGCTGATCCTCGGCTCCAACGGCGTCGCCGCGACCGCAGCCGCCGGCGCGTTGCTGACCGCGACCGGCGTCGTCGGCGCCTTTGTCTTCGCGGCCTGGGCCCTCGCCGACCGCCGCTTTGGCCATCGCTGGGAGCTGCCTGGGGTGGATCTCCGCCGCCCGCGCCGGATCCCGAACTACGCCGGCGGCCGCTGACACCGCGCGGCAGGCCGCGCCCGCCGCCGATTCGTCAAGCTCCGCGGCCTGTGGAGGTCGAGTCCGAGACCAAGGCCGAGCTGCGGCTCGGCCGCATCGTCGGTGAGTTCATCGCCACCTACCGGGCGAGCTGGCGTGACCTGCTCCTACTCGGGCTCCTGATCTTCGTCCCGGTCGGCCTGCTCGAGTCGATCGGGCCCACGGACGTCCAGATAGACCGGATCGACGACCTGCGCCTGATCCCGATCGCGCTTCTCGCCTCCATTCAGATCGTGGTCCCGCTGCTCGGGACGGTCTTCTACGCCGGTGCGGTCTCCGCGCAGGTCGTGCGGATGCGCGGCGGCGCTCACCTCGGGATCAGAGAGCTCGCCCGCGAGTTGCCCTACGGCCGTCTCGTCGCCGCCGATGTCCTACTCGTCCTGCTCACCGGCGTCGGCCTCGCGCTGCTGCTCGTCCCCGGCTTCGTGATCCTCACCCTCTACGCGCTGATCGCACCGATCATCGAGATCGAGGACAGCACCGTCCGCGCCTCTCTCAAGCGCAGCCGCGAGCTCGTACGCGGCAACTTCTGGAAAGTCGCAGGCCTGATCTGGCCGGCCACCCTCCTCAGCTCAGCCCTCGAGGCGGTCGGGGACGACTCCGCCTTCGAGATCCTCGGGGAGGGCTTCCCCGCCGATTGGCTCAGCACCGTCCTCGGCAACCTCCTCGCCGGCCCGGTCTGGGCGCTGATCGTGGTGATCCTCTACCTGGAGCTGACCCGGCTCAAGGAGGCGTCGGCCCGGGCGCGCTAGCGATTGCGCCCGTAGATGTCGTGTGCCTTCACCCACTCCTCGGCGACGACCGCCGAGCCCAGTGAGAGCTCCCCGCAGAGGACCGTGGCGGCGATGATCTCGGCCAGTTTGTTGACCTTGCCGGCGCCGGCGCATCCGAGCAGCTCGAGGCACTCGCGCTGGGTTGCGAGGTGGGTGCCGCCGCCGAAGGTGGCGACGATCAGCGACGGGATCGTGACCGAGTAGTAGTAGTCGCCGTTGTCGTTCAGCTCGGTGTAGACGAAGGCGGCCGAGGACTCGGCCACGTTGGCGACGTCCTGGCCGGTGGCGATGAACACCGCGGTGATCCCGTTGGCCGAGTGGGAGCCGTTGTTGTTGACGCCCGACATGAAGCCGCCGAGGTTCGCCACCTGCCGAGCCTTGAACAGCTGCTCGGTGCTCGAGCGCATCACCCCGTTGACGAACTCGTTTGGAATCGTCGCCTCGGCGACGACGCGCTTGCCGCGCGTGTTGAGCATGTTCACCTGCGAGGTCTTCTTGTCGGTCGCGAACGCTGACTCGAGCTGGAAGTGCTCGATCCCGTCGTAGTTGGCGAGGATCCAGTCGCAAGCGGCGGAGGTCGCCTTGCCCGAGAGGTTCTGGCCCGCCGCGTCCCCGGTCGTGTAGTTGAAGCGGGTGAAGAGGATCTTCGAGGCGGTGTACTGCTCGATGTTGCGGAGCTTCCCCGAGCTCGTGGTGGCCTCGGCGGCCGCCTTGATCTCGTCGAAGTGATCGTTCATCCAGCGCGCGAACGGCGTCACCTCGCGGGCGCTGGAGAAGCCGAAGCAGGGAGCCCGCTGCATCGCGTCGTCGAGGACGGTCGTCTTCACGCCGCCGACCTGCCGCAGCAGCTTCATGCCGCGGTTGTAGCTCGCGACCAGCGTCCCCTCCGCGGTCGCCATCGGAACGTAGAACTCGCCCTTGGCGTGCTCGCCGTCGACGAGCAGGGGCCCCGCGAGACCGATCGGCACCTGTGCGACGCCGAGGAAGTTCTCGACGTTGCCGGGCAGGATCCCCGGGTCGAAGGAGTAGCTGCCGACGTTCTCGAGCGACGCGCCCGAGACCTCCTCGGCGAACCGCAGGCGCGCCTCCTGCGCGGCGCGCGTGTAGTCGTCGTCGGGGTCGCGGGGTACTCGTCGTTCCTCGTCGCTCACCTGCACCTCCCGGGTCGAGTCGAAGGCGATCCTAGACGGCGGTCCGCCCCCGCCCCCGCGCCGAACGTCGATTTCGCCCCCGTATAGCCCCGCGCGGTGAACGTTCGGCGCAGCGGCGGGCCGGTCGGCCAAGATGCGCGTGTGGAGGCATCGCCCGTCCAGATCCGCCCGGCCACCGCAGCCGACGCCGAGTCGTTCGTCGCGGCGTCGATCGCAAGCGCTGATCTCCACGGCCCCTGGATCGAGCCGCCGCGCACCGCCACCGCCTACGCCGAGATGCTGCGCCGGGCCGAGGCGCCGAACCGCTTCCAGTACCTCGTCATCGCCCCGGACGGCGGCATCGGGGGAACCGTGACGGTCGGCGACATCGTTCGCGGCAACTTCCAGTCGGCCTACCTCGGCTACGCGGCGTTCGCCCCCCACGCCGGCCGGGGCCTGATGACCGCCGGCCTCGCCGCCGTCGTCGACCGCGCATTCACAGAGCTCAGGCTGCATCGGCTCGAGGCCAACGTCCAGCCGGGGAACCTCCCGTCCGCGGCCCTCGTCCGTCGCCTCGGCTTCCGCCTCGAGGGCCACTCCCCGCGCTACCTGGCCGTACTCGGCGAGTGGCGCGACCACGACCGCTGGGCGATCACGAGCGAGGATTGGCGCGGTCCTCTGCCCCGGGACTGACCAGCCTCTCCACGGAACCCGGCGGTTGGGATGCGTACCGGGAGCGCACTCTCAAGCGATTTCGCGCCCGTGTCGATAGCGAGATGTGACGCCAGATCCGGAAGGCAGGGACGGCGGGACCGCGGTGCTCTCAGAACCACGGGAGGCGAGCGGCCTCACCACCCGCCTGGTGCTCACCTTCGTCGAGCGCGAAGGTGGGCGCGCGGCCGTCGACGAGGTGCTGAGCCGCTGTGGTCTCAGCGACCGCGAGGATGAGCTGCGGGACGAGAACGCCTGGTTCCCCGATCACACCCGCACCGACCTCTTCGAGGCGGCCGCCGCAACGCTCGGGGACCCTGACGTCGCCCGCCGCATCGGCTCCGCGGCGATCGGCCTCAACGTCGGTCAGGCGCTGAAGCTCTCGCTGCGGGCGCTCGGCTCGCCGAAGCTCATCTACTCGAACATCGGGCGGGCCAGCGGCAAGTTCAACCGGGTTCACCGCATGGACGTCCTCCATTGCGGTTCGACCTCGGCGCGGATCCGCAACGTCCCGATCGGCGACGCGGCCCACCACCCCACCGACTGCGGCTACAACATGGGCCTGCTCTCCTGCGTGCCGCTGGTCTTCGGTGAGCCGAAGGCGCGCGTCCGCCACCCACGCTGCATCGGCAACGGCGATCCCGAGTGCATCTACGAGGTCGAGTGGAGTGCGCTGGACCGGTCGGCCGTGATGGCCGCCATCGTCGCCGCGGCGCTGGTGACCCTCACGGTGGTCGCGATCGCACTTCCCGAGTTGCTTCCGGTCGCGACCGCCATCGCCGGCGCGATCGCGGTGTTCGCGGCGGTCCGGGTGATCGCCGATCGCCGGCGCCGCTGGCGGCTCCTGCAGAACCAGCTCTCCGGGCAGGCCGAGGCGACCGACCTGATGGCGAAGTCGATGCAGGACCTCGTCTCGGCGCTGCAGCTCGACGAGGTCCTCTCGAAGGTGACCGCGAACGCTCAGTCGGCGGTGGGCGGCGCCGAGTTCGCGTTGCTGGTCGCCGAGCCGGGCGGCCTGCGTGCTCGCTCCTCCTCCGACCTGCCCCCTCCCACGGTCGCGATGCTCGAGGCGTGGGGGAGCGCGAACGCGACGCTGCTCCGCGATCCGGTGATGATCGACGACCTCGCCACCGTCCCGGAGCTCGCCGGGCTGCCGCTGGACCACACCGTCCCGCTCGGCTCGCTCTGCGCGTCCCCGCTCGTCTACCGCGGCAGCTCGCTCGGGGTGCTCATCGCGCTCTCGACCGCCGACAGCCCCTTCTTCCCCCGCGATATCGACCTCCTCTCCTCCTACGCCGCCCAGGCGGCGATAGCCCTCACCAACGCCCGACTCTTCGAAGCCCAGCAGGAGCTCGCAATCCAGGACCCGCTGACCGGCCTCTTCAATCACCGGCACTTCCACGAGACGCTGGGCCGCGAGCTCGACCGCTGCCGCCGCCACGGTGGCGAGCTCGGGCTCGTCATGTTCGACCTCGACGGCTTCAAGGGCGTCAACGACACCGGTGGGCACGCCGAGGGCGACGAGGTCCTCCGCCGCGTCGCCGACGCACTGGGGAGCACCTGCCGCAGCTCCGATCTCCCGTTCCGCGTCGGCGGCGACGAGTTCGCGCTCGTGCTTCCCAGCGCGGGGCCGGCGGCGGCTCGGGCCGCAGCCGAGCGTGCCTGCGCGGTGATCGACCGGATCGACGAGCGGACGACGATCTCCTTCGGGGTCGCCTCCTGGCCGGACGCCGGCCCGACCAAGGACGCTCTCCTCGACCGCGCGGACCGCAGCCTCTACCGGATGAAGCGGGCGACCGAGGACGAGGACGAGGTCAAGCCGATGGACGAGCAGGACGGCCGCCAGCTCAGCAAGCACGAGCGCCTCGCATGCGCCAGCCGCATCGCCGTGAAGCTCGCACCGCTGCTCGACGAAGCTGCGATCTCCCGCACCGCTGTCGCCGAACTGCAGGAGACGTTCGGATACCACCGTGTCGCCGTCCATCGCACCTCCGCGCTGGGGCTGGTCCCCGTCGCCTCCGCCGGCCTCGGCGGGCTCCCCGACCAGACCGCGACCGAAGCCGGATCCGCCGGGCGCGCCGCCCGCAGCGGCGAGGCCGTGCTCGTCGCCGATACCACCGGCTCCGAGGCGGGCTCGGAGCTGGCGATGCCGATCCGCGTCGACGGCGATCCGTGGGGAGTGCTCGAGCTCGCCCACCACGAGCCCGGTGGCTTCGACTTCGACGACCTTCTGTTCGCCGACACGATCGGCGCCGCCATCGGCGCGGCGCTTCATCGTTGCCAGCTCTACGCCGAGCTCGAGGGCACGTTCATGCGCACGCTCGCGGTGCTCTCCGACGCCCTCGAGGCGAAGGACTCCTACACGGCCGCGCACGCGCGAGAGGTCGCCGATCTCACGGTCCGGACCGCGGGAGCCCTCGGGATGGAGGCCGACGACCTGCGCACGCTCCGCTACGGCGCCCTCCTGCACGACATCGGCAAGATCTCGATCCGCAGCGAGATCCTCCACAAGCCCGGACCGCTGACCGACGCCGAGTACGAGGAGATCAAGGAGCACACCGTCGTCGGCGCCAAGATGCTCGAGCGCATCCCCTACTTCGCCGACGTGCACCCGCTCGTGCGCTCCTCGCACGAGCGCTGGGACGGGCGCGGCTACCCCGACGAGCTGGCGTTCGAGGCGATCCCCCTCGGCGCCCGGGTGATCGCCGCCTGCGATGCCTTCCACGCGATGACCTCCGACCGCCCCTACCGAGCCGCGATGGAGCGCTCGGACGCGATCGAGGAGCTGCGGCGTTGCTCGGGGACGCAGTTCGACCCTTCTGTGATCGACGCGCTGGTCGGCCTGCTCGACGCGAGGCCCGCCGGGGACCGGGAGACCGCCGCCGCCCGGTAATACTCGCGAGTCGTGGAAACCGACGTCGCGGTCCTCGTCATTCTCGTCGCCGTCGCGGGGCTGCTGATCGCCTCGCAGTTCATCCGCGTCCCCTACCCGATCCTCCTCGTCCTCGGTGGGCTCGCTCTCGGCTTCTTCCCCGACCTGCCGGAGGTGCAGCTCGAGCCTGAGGTCGTGCTCGTCGCGGTGCTGCCTCCGCTCCTCTACTCGGCCGCCTACTTCACACCGCTGCGAGAGCTGCGCCGGAACGTCAAACCGATCACCGCGCTCGCCATCGGGCTCGTCCTGGCGACGATGGTCGGCGTCGCCTGGGTCGCCCACGCCGCCCTCGACTTCGGCTGGGCGGAGGCGTTCGTGCTCGGCGCGATCGTCTCCCCCACCGACCCGGTGGCCGCGACCGCGATCGCCCACCGCCTCAAGGTGCCGAACCGGATCGTCGCGATCGTCGAGGGCGAGTCGCTGATCAACGACGGCACCGCCCTCGTCGCCTTCAAGTTCGCCGTGGCCGCGGTGGTCACGGGGACGTTCAGCCTCGTCGAGGCGACCGGGGACTTCTTCGTCACCGTCGTCGGCGGGATCGCGGTCGGCATCGTCGTCGGAGCCGCGATCGCCTGGGTGCGGCGCCGGATCAACGATCCGCCCGTCGAGGTCACCATCGCCCTCTTCAGCGGCTTCTTCGGCTATCTGCCGGCGGAGGCGCTGGGCGTGTCCGGCGTGCTCGCCGCCGTCACGGTCGGCATCTACATGGGCCGCCTGACCTCGGTGCTGACCACGCCGACTACCCGGATCCAGGGCAACGCCGTCTGGGAGATCGTCCAGTTCCTGCTCAACTCGGCGCTCTTCGTGCTCGTCGGCCTGCAGCTCCCGGAGGCGATCGACGGCCTCGATGGACTCACGACCGCCGAAGTGATCAGCGACGGTCTGCTGATCGCGGGAACGGTGATCGTCGTCCGGCTGCTGTGGGTCTTCCCGATCACCTACCTGCCGCGGATGCTGACCCCCAGCCGGCGCCGCAAGAGCGGGCCGCCGCCGTGGCGGGGAACGCTGGTCGTCGCCTGGACGGGGATGCGCGGGGCGGTCTCGCTGGCGGCGGCGCTCGCCGTGCCGCTCACCGTCGATGGCGGCGGAGCGTTCCCCCATCGCGAGGAGATCGTCTTCCTCACCTTCGCCGTCATCCTCGTGACCCTGCTCGTCCAGGGGCTGAGCCTGCCGTGGCTGATCGAGACGCTCGGGATCGACGGCATCGACGACGGCACCGAGCGCGAGGAGAACATCGCCCGCAAGCGCGCCGCCAAGGCCGCCCTCGACCGGCTCGAGGAGCTCAGCACCGAGGACTGGGTCCGCGACGACACAGCCGAGCGCGTCGGTGGCGCCTACCGCTACCGCTACCGCCGGTTCTCCGCCCGCTTCGATGACGACGACGGCGAGAGCATCCAGATCGAGGAGCGCTCGGAGAGCTACCAGCGGCTGGCGCGGGAGCTGCTCGAGGCGCAGCGAACCACCGTGATCGCGATGCGCGACTCCGGCGAGATCAACGACGACGTCCTGCGCATCATCGAGCGCGAGCTCGACCTCGAGGATTCGCGGCTGGAGATCTGAGGGCGATGTCGCCAATGCGTGGGAAGGGGTAGGTCCCACGCGTTGATGTGCGCTCCTCCGGACCCCTGCGAACTGGAGGCTACGCACCTTCCGGGAGTACTGCTCCTCGTCCTGACCGGGAGACGCAGGGTCCGGTCGCGAGATCCGAATAGGGGGCGATATGTCCCCTGAATACGCATCTGGCGTGGCGAGTCAGCGCAAGGCCGCTTCCCACGCAACGCGATCCTGGGTGCCGGCACACCCGAAGGCCAGAGGATCGCGACGATCCGCGAGACTCCACACCGTGTTCGTCTTCTGCCTCCGCCACGGCGAGTCCGTCTCCAACGCCGCCGTCGACGCGGTCGCGCTTCCCGAGGAGGAGGGCGACCGACTGAGCGAGCTCGGTGAGCGGCAGGCGTGGACGGCGGCCGAGATGATCGCCGAGCGGCTCGACATCCAGCGCATCGTCTGCTCACCGATGGGACGCGCCCGCGAGACCGCCGCGCCGATCGCCGAGCTGACCGGTCTCGAGCCGGAGATCTGGGAGTGGACGCACGAGCTGCGAGAGCCGCCCGGCTACGGCGAGCTTTCCCCCGACGAGCAGCAGGCGCAGCGATGGTCGAACCGGATGCTCGCCAGCGCCGACGACCCCGACCACGCACCGCCCGGGGGCGAGTCCTTCGCCGGCCTCCTCGCGCGGGTGCGGCGGACGCAGGAGCGGCTCGTCGCCGACGACGTCGACCGCACCCTGCTCGTCGGGCATGGGATCTTCCTCCGCTTCACCTTCGCGTCGGCGATGCTCGGCGACGCTTTCACTCCCCAGCTGATCGACCGGCTGTGGCGGATCGGCTCCATCAACTGCGGCCTCTCCACCTTCCAGCACACGCTCGACGGCGCCTCGCCCAACCCCGCTGACATCGACGGCTGGCGCTGCGTGAGCTGGATGGCGCCGACGGTCCCACCCGAGCAGATCACCGGCACGGGCGGCGGCGGCGCGGGGAACTGAGGCGGGCCGCCGCCGCGGGCGGTCGGTGCAGGGCACCTTCGCCACGCGTCCGGCGGACGAGGCGACACGCGGGCCAGACCGAGCGCCGAGGTGACGGCCGCGCGCTCGCGGGGATAGGGTGCCGACCATGGCCGGGAAGCTGGAGGAGCTGCTCAGCGGGGGCGCGTTCTTCGAGTCGCCGCGCTGGCACGAGGGCCGCTGGTGGGTCTCGGACTTCTACCGTCGGATCGTCCTGGCGATCGACGAGCGCGGTGGGGCCGAGGTGATCATGGAGGTCGAGGGTCAGCCTTCCGGGATCGGCTGGATGCCGGACGGCTCGATGCTCGTCGTCTCGATGAAGGAGCACCTCGTCCTGCGCCGTGAGACCAGCGGCGCCGTCAGCATCCACGCCGACGTCGCCGAGTACTGCGGCGGCAACCTCAACGACATGGTCGTCGGCTCCTCCGGGCGCGCCTACGCGGGCAACTTCGGCTTCGACCTGATGGGGTTCGCCGAGCCCGCTCCCGCCAACCTGATCCGGATCGACCCCGACGGGACGGCGTCGGTCGCGGCTGAGGACCTGCTCTTCCCGAACGGCTCGGTGATCACACCCGACGGCACCACCCTGATAGTCGGCGAGACGGCAGGCGCCCGCTACACCGCCTTCACGATCGCCGATGACGGCTCGCTCACCGACCGCCGCGTCTGGGCGCAGGTGGCCCCCGAGCCGGACATCGGCGGCAGCCTCGAGGCGACGCTCGCGCAGCTCCAGTTCGGCCCCGACGGCTGCACTCTCGACGCCGAGGGGATGATCTGGGCCGCCGACGAGGTCAACGGCCGGCTCGCCCGAGTCGCCGAGGGCGGCGAGATCGTCGCCGAGATCCCCTCCCCCGAAGGCCTCAACTTCTTCGCCTGCGCGCTCGGGGGCGAGGACGGCCGGACGATGCTGATCTGCGCCGCGCCCGACTTCCTCGAGGCGAATCGGGTGAATGCCCGCGACGCTGTGCTGCTGACGACGCGGGTCGACGTCCCCCACGCCGGACTCCCCTAGGGCCGGGCGATGTCGGCGGGGCCCAAAACCGACCTCGACGCCGAGCCGGCGGCGGTCTTCGCCGCGATCAAGGAGCTCGACGAAGACGAGTTCTCCGAGCTGATGGCCAAGCCTGAGAGCCGGGATCGCGTGATCGACGCTCTCATCGACCACCTGGCGAGCTGCCTGCGGCCCGAGGAGGCCGAGGGGCTCGACGAGGTCATCCACGTCAAGCTCTGGGACCGGCCCGGGGGCGGCTACGACCATCGCGAGCTCGTCATCCGCGACGGCGCCTGCACCGCATCCGCCGAACCGTCCGAGGAGCCCGACCTAACGCTGAAGGTTCGCCCCGAGGATCTCCGCAAGATCGTCACCGGTGAGGCCGGCACGAAGCGGCTCGCGTTCCGCGGGCGGCTGCGCGCGATCGGCGACATCCGCCTCGGTATGCGGTTGACCGACATCTTCGACCTCAGCTCCTGAGCTAACGCTCCCGGCCGAGGCTGGGGAGCGCTTTTCCCACCGATACCCTGGCCACCGCAGGGGTAGCCGGGGATACGGGTCGGCGCAGGGCGCCCCGGCCCGGCCCGGGTTCGCCGCGACTCGCGCTCACCCGACGTTGAGCGCCGGCTGCGACCATCCCGCCCGTGTGGTTCGACGGTGAGAACTTCGTCCTGCTCCTCTTCCAGGCGGCCTGCCTGGCGCTGCCGGCTGCCGGCCTGCCCGCGTGGCTGCTGCGATTCCGCGGCCGCTGGTGGGCGCTGGTCCTACCCCTCTCGATCATCGTGGTCGTCGTCGCCATCGCCGAGATCCCGGAGACGGCCGACGCGCTTACCTGGATCGCGCTGATCGGCGTCCCGATCGGCGCCGCGCTCGCCTTCGGCTGGGCCGCCCACGCCGCCCGCTGGTGGCTCGCGCCGTTGGCCGCGCCGCTTCTCGCCGTGGCCTGGGCGATTCCCGATGAGCGCGTCGGCCAGCTCGCCACCTGCGCGTTGGTCGCCGGCTCGGCGGTCACGCTCGGTCGGCTGCTCGCCGGCGCCGCCCCCCTCTCCCTGCTCAAGGCCGGCATCTACGCGATGGCCGCGGTCGACGCCTACCTCGTCTTCTCCGGCGCGCTCGAGCCGTCGAACGCCGTCCTCGTGGCAGCCGCCCCCGGGCCCGATCTACCGCAGCTCCAGTCCGCGGGCTTCGGCAGCTGGTCGATCGGGTACGGAGACTTCTTCGCAGCCGCGGTCGTCGGCGCGATCATCGCGAGTCAGCGCGGTCCCCGCTGCCTGCAGGCGGTAGCGGCGCTCGCGCTGATCCCCGTCTCGATGGCGTGGGATCAGCTCTTCCTGGTCTACCACTCGCTACCCGCGACGATCCCACCCGCGCTGGTGCTGTTAGGTGTAGAGCTGTGGAGGACGTCGCGCCGCTCGAGTTGGTCACGATCCCCATCAGCCACTACTGCGAGAAGGCGCGATGGGCGCTCGAGCGAGCCGACATCCCCTACCGCGAGCGGCGCCACGTCCAAGGCATCCACCGGATAGCCGCGAGGCGCGCCGGCGGCGGCTCGACGCTGCCGGTCCTCGTCACCCCGGAGGGGTCGATCGGCGAATCAAGGGAGATCCTCGAATGGGTGGACGAGCGGGCGCCCGAAGAGCTCCGGCTCTTCCCTCTCGAGGCGGGCGAGCGGGCGCAGGTCGAGGCGCTCAGCGATCGCTTCGACGAGGTGCTGGGCCCGCGGGCGCGGCGGCTGATCTACGTGCACGTGCTCGGCGATCCGAAGACGGCGATGCCCTTCAACAACGCCGGGGTGCCCGCATGGGAGGACCGCTTCATGCGCGTGACGTTCCCCCTCGCCAAGCGTTGGATCGAGAACGCGCTCGGCGTCCGCCCGGGCGTCGAGGTCGGGGATGAGGCCGCTGTCTTCGCCGAGTTCGACCACGTCGCCGAGCTTCTCGCCGACGGGCGCCCTTACCTCTGCGGTGAGCGCTTCACGGCGGCGGACCTCACTTTCGCGGCGCTGTCCGCCGCGGTCACGGCGCCGCCGCAGTACGGCACTCGCCTCCCGCAGCCGGAGGAGCTGAAGCCCGCGACCGCCGAGCTGATCGAGCGCGCCCGCGAGCATCCGGCAGGGCGGTTCGCCCTGCGGATGTTCGCCACCGAGCGTGTCAGTGGAACGGGGCCAGACGGCCGTCCGGGGTGAGGGCGGCAAGCGCCCGCGGGTCCGGCTCAGCGGTCCCCTCGCCCTCGAGGTGGGCCTCGTCGCTCGCCGTCAGTCCGCGCGCCCTGCCGATCGCCCCCAGCAGCGGCAGTGTCAACCGCTGTACGACCGCCGGTGGCGTCTCGAACACGATCTCCTCCCGGTACTCGTCGCCGATCACGGCCAGCTGCAGCGGGCTCGGCATCCCCTTGGCGCTGAGCTTCCCCTCGCGCGCGAGCCCGAAGAGGTGGGTGATCATCTCGCCGAAGCGCCTACCGGGGGAGACCTCGACGACCACGACGGCAGGCTCGCTACCCACCTGCCACCAGTCGTGGACGACGTTCGGCTCCACTGTCGCGTGCTCTCCGTGCCCGAGCGTCACCTCCTCCCCGTCGAGCAGGAACCCGACCCGGCCCTCGATCACGAGGAACCGCTCCGTCAGGGTCGGGTGGTGGTGCGGCGCCGCCACGCGGCCGCCCGGGCTGACCGTCATCTGCCCGACGAGGATCTCGTCCGGATGCTCGCGCGGGTCGGTGAGGGAGACCACGCGCTCCCCGGTGACCGGGTTGTCGTGCAGCGGACGCATGCCTTCGTCCATGAGGTCCCTTCCTCGATGGGGAGTGGAGGCGGCCGGTACTGCCCCGGCGTCCGCGAAGGACGACCCGATGCGTCAACGAGCGTTCCCTGTGGAGTCTGTCTCGGCCTCCGGCTAGGTCAATCCAAGGGGCACGTTGCCGGCGCCAGATCCTCCTGTTGATGTTCCCTTCCGGCCGAGGAAACTGCCGGTGGGTGATCCCACTGATGATGCCGCTGACCCGGAACGTGGGCTATCCGGAGCGACAGCTCTCTACTGGTGTTTAGGCAGCGAGAGCGAACTCGTGAGAGTCCGCATTTATTGGTTTCCCTGGGGAAGTTTTACGAGGCCAAACCCAGGATCCTCGACTCGCAACACCGGGACGAAACCGTTCACGTCGAATCTGGTTCGCCCCCTATGTATGTGTCTATGTCGGAGGCAGTGTAGGCGCCTATTCGCCCCTGGTCCAGCCGGGCGGCTCGTAGACACCACCGGGGATCGCGCCCACGCAGAGGACCCGGAGGCCATCGCTCCCGCTGGTCAGCACCCGGCCGACGCCGGCGTCGACCCGGACGAGATGCTCGGGGTCGAGGGGCAGCCGCTTGCCGTCCGCGAGCACGACCGCCCCGCCGCCGCGCAGGCCGACGTAGAGCTCCTGCTGGCCGCTGTCGCCCTCGTCGTGGGACTTCGTCTCGTAGTCGGGCGGCAGGTCCATGATCTGGACCCCGAACGCCGTGATCCCGAGGCCCTCGCGGACGAGCTTCGCGAAGCCGTCCCAGAGGTCGGGCAGATCGGCGATTGCCGCCGCCCGGTATCCGTTGTCGTTCATCTCACTCCTCCTCCCCGCCGTCGTCGAGCAGCCCGACCTGGCGCAGAATCGAAACCGAGTCCGAGTAGACGTCCTTGCGCAGGATCAGGCCGTCCTCGAAGGGGATCACGTCGAGCCCCTTCCACGAGATCCGCCGCCCGCTCGGCGCGGCGGTGATGCCGCCGCGACTCATCGGCTGGGTATGGGTGGCCGTAGCGGTCCACTCCTGCACGACCAGATCCTCGCGCACGTAGGTCCGGCGCGACTCAAAATGGATGTCGGGCCAGGCGGCGAAGATCGCGCCGATGTGCTCGCGCACCGCCGGGCCCTCGGCGACCTCCCCGGCCGTGTGGTTCTCGAAGACCATCGACGGCGCGTGCATCGCCATGATCGCGTCGAGGTCGTGTGCGTTCCAGGCGGCGTTGTATGCGTCGATCCTCGCCTGCAGGTCGTCGTTCACCGGAACCTCCTCGCGCTTGGATCCCGCCTCGGGTGGACCTTCCCACCGCGAGGCGCGGCGGTCAACCCTCACGGCCCCCGTAGGCGCTAGGTTTCCCGTGTGGGCTGCTTCGTCTTCCTCTTCGCGCTGATCTCGCCGCGGCTCGCGCTGTTCTTCATCTGGATCTTCTCCGACCTGCTGAGCCGCGCCTTCGACGCCTGGTTCGTCCCCTTCATCGGCTTCTTCATCCTGCCGTGGACGACGCTCGCCTACGCCGTCATGTGGAGCTCCGGAAGCAACAGCGTCAACGGCTTCGAGTGGTTCATCGTCATCTTCGCGTTCTTCGTGGACCTCGGCTCCTACGCCGCGAGCCAGCAGCAGCGCATGGCGCGCGTCTAGCGCTCCGAACCCCGGCCGTCACGCCACTCAGGCCAGCTCCGGGATGAACTCCTCGAGGTGGCGGGCGATCGTCTCGCGGACCCAACGCCGCTCCTCGGAAGAAGCCATCCGGTAGCGGCCGACGAGCATCGCCTGCTCGTCGATCGGGAGCCCGGCGACCTCCCAGCGCACCACGAGGCGCTCGAACAGCGCCTCTTCCCGGCGCTGCCAGGCATCGTCGATCGAGGCGGCGGCGCTCGCCGGTCCTTCGCCGAGCTTGCGGATCGTCCCCGCGCTCAGCTCCTGCCGCAGGGTGAGGACGTTGCCCTCGGCGTCCGTGTAGTCGGAGGTCGCCGCCTTGCGCCGGGGCTTTCTCGGCTTGCGCTTGGCCACGGCGGGAGTCTCGCACCGGTGAGCGGGTTCGGGCGCGGAGAGACCGGGTAGGTACGGTCCTCGCATGGCCGAGGCCGAGTTCGACGTGATCGTGATGGGAGCCGGTCCCGCCGGCGAGGTCGTCGCCGGGAGGCTCGCCGACGGCGGTGCGAGCGTCGCGATCGTCGAGCCGCATCTGGTCGGTGGCGAGTGCTCCTTCTACGCGTGCATGCCGTCGAAGGCGCTGCTCCGCCCCGCCGAGCTGCGGGCCGAGGTCGAACGCGTCCCAGGCGTCGCGGACCCCGGCGAGCTCGACGTCGAGGCGATCCTCGCCCGCCGCGACGAGGTGATCCACGGCCTCGACGACTCGGTGCAGCTCCCGTGGCTGGAGGAGCGGGGCATCGAGCTGTTCCGCAGGTCGGCGCAGATAGTCGGCGAGCGCCGGGTCCTCGCCGGGACCGAGGAGCTGACCGCGCGCAAGGCCGTAGTGGTCGCGACGGGGAGCACCGCGGCGATGCCCCCGATCGAGGGGCTCGCCGAAGCGCACGCCTGGTCCAACCGCGAGGTGACCACCGCAAAGGAGGCCCCCGCGAGCATGATCGTCCTCGGCGGCGGCGTCGTCGGGGTCGAGATGGCGCAGGCGTGGAGTTCGCTGGGATGTGACGTGACGATCGTCGAGGCCTTCGACCGGCTCATCGCCCGTGAGGAGGAGTTCGCCTCCGAGCAGGTGAGCGAGGCGCTGACGAAGAACGGTGTCGACATCCGCACCGGGGTGAAGGCCACGCGCGCGAGTCGTAAGGGCGAGGGCGACGGCGGTCCCTTCCGCCTCGAGCTCGACGGCGGCGAGACGGTCGAGGCCGAGCGGCTGCTGGTCGCTGTGGGCCGCAAGCCGAACGTCGAGGGAATCGGCCTGGAGTCCGTCGGCGTCGAGGTCGACGGCCACCCG
This sequence comes from Thermoleophilales bacterium, assembly GCA_020636895.1. GTDB lineage: Bacteria > Actinomycetota > Thermoleophilia > Solirubrobacterales > 70-9 > RHKX01. The sequence continues at coordinate 809,332 of JACJWZ010000002.1, forward strand.
ATCGAGGTCGACGACCGGATGCGAGTCGGCGGCCGCGAGTGGCTCTACGCGATCGGCGACGTCAACGGCCGCGCGCTCCTCACCCACATGGGCAAGTACCAGGCGCGGGTCGCCGCCGACCTCATCCTCGGCAAGGACTCGAAGGCGAGCCGCGACACCGCGCAGTCACCGCGCGTGATCTTCACCGACCCCGAGGTCGCCGCAGTCGGCTACACGCTCGCCGACGCCAAGGAGGCGGGCATGAAGGTGAGCGCCGTCGACGTCGCGACGGCGGGGACCGCCGGCGCCTCCTTCCACGGCCGCGGCGCGGAGGGAACGAGCAGGCTCGTCATCGACGACGAGCGCCGCGTCGTCGTCGGCGCCACCTTCGTCGGCCCCGACGTCAACGAGCTGCTGCACGCGGCGACGATCGCCGTCGTCGGCGAGGTCCCCGTGGAGCGTCTTTTCGAGGCGGTCCCCGCCTTTCCGACGAGGAACGAGATCTGGCTCAACCTGCTGCAGGCCTACGGCCTGTAGGCACGCTCAGGGGCGCCGCCGCCCCCGAGTCGCTCAGGTGGTCAGCTTCGGCTTGACCTGATCGAGGAAGTCCCGGGGGAAACCGGGGATCTCGTCCAGCTCGTCGACCGAGGAGAAGCCGCCGCCGCGCTCGCGGTGGGCGAGGACGCGCCCGGTCTGGGTGACCGAGAGGCCCGCCTCGCGGAGTTCCTCGAAGCTCGCCGTGTTCAGGTTGATCGGCCCGGTGGACGTCGGCGCCGCCGGTTCGCTCGGGGCCGGAGGAGCCACGGGGGCCGGAACATCTCCGGGACTGCCGATCCGCTCCGACGCGCCCTCGTTCTCGAAGTCGGGGGCGACATGGTGCTCGTCGTGCGTATCCGCGGGTGAACCGGTCAGGAAACTGGGAGCGGGCGGCGTCACCGGAGCCGGGACATCCCCCGGGCTGCCGATTCGCTCCGACGCGCCCTCGTTCTCGAAGTCGGGGGCGACGTGGTGCTCGTCGTGGTGGTCTGCGGGCGACCCGGTCAGGATGCCGGGCGCCGGGAGATCGGCGGTCCTGATCACGACCTCCTCGGGCTCGCCGCTCGCAGGCTCGGGCTCCACGGCCGCCGGCTCCTCAACGGGCTGGGGCGAGGGGACCTCGGCCTCCGGCGTCTGCGCCACCGACGGACCGCCGACGCCGGCGTCGGGCTCGGGCGCGCTCTCGGCGAGCTGCTCGATCGTGGCCGGGTCGGGCTCCGGCGGGAGCGGCACGGGTGCCGCGGTCCCCGGGTCGAACGGCTTGGAGACCCCGGCGACCGCCTGGCGGGCGCGGGCCTCGGCGTCGCGGGCACGCTGCTCGGCGTCGTTGATGCGGCTCAGCATCTCGTGCAGGCGGCGCTCGCGGTCGGCCTCCTCGCGGCGGAGCTCGGCGAGGCGCTCGGCGCGCTCGGCGCGCTGCTCGGCCTCACTCGCCTGCGACTCGATCTGCTCGAGCCGGGCCTGCGCATCCTGCAGTGCCTGCTCAGCCTTGCCCTTGTTGGTCTCGATCGTCGACTCGGTGCGGGCCAGCTCGGCCTGCATCTCCTGGTCGCGCTGGCGCCGGCGCTCGATCTGCTCGTCGGTCATCCGCAGCTCAGCGTCGAGCGGGCCCGGGTCGGCGGGCGTCGCGAAGGGCTGCGCCTCGGCCCGGCGGGCGTCGTCGGCTGCGCCGAGCTCCGCGTCTGCGGCGCGACCCTCGGCCGCCATGCGCATCTGCTCGACCTCGCGGATCCGGCGCTCGGCGTCGGCGTCGGCCTGACCGGTGCGTGCGGCGACGATCGCGTCGTCCTCCCGCTGCTCGGCATCGGTGATCCGCTGGGCGGGATCCACCGGCGCGCTCGGCGGAATCGAGGAGAAGGTGTCGGGACCCTCCGCCGGGGGTGGGGCGACGCCACCGACCAGCGCCGCCTCGGGCGGCGTACCCGGCTCCTGCGCGGCGAACGGGGCGGTGACGACGTCCTCGGTGGGCGGCTCCGCGGCAACGGGCGCTCCAGCGGGAGGCGCCGCCGCGATCGGCTCACCGGCGGGTGGCGCACCGCCGACGGGCTCACCCGCCGGAGGAGCCCCTGCAACCGGGGCGCCGCTCGGGGGAGCCTGCGGCTCGTCGTCGCCGCCAGCGCGCGCGGCGGCGAAGCCACCGGCAGCTCCGGCGGCGAGGCCGGCAGCTCCAGCCGCTGCCGCGCCGAGCATGCCGCTGCCACCCTCCTCAGGTGCCGAGCCGGAGGCTCCAGCCTGGGAATCGGCCTGCGGCGGGGAGCTCTCGGAAACCATCTGCGCGAGCTGGGCCTGCGCCTCGGTCGACTGCGAGGAGCCGACGGCCGGGGCGGCTGAGGGCTGGGAAGCGGTCAGGTGGGCGGGGGGCGCCGGAGCGGGGAGCCCCTTCTTCGCTGCCTTCGCCGCGGCGCGCTCGTAGCGGCGCTGCTCGATCGCACGGCGGCGCTCCTCGCGGACGCGGTCACGCTCGGCCTGAGCCTGCGCCTTCTTGGCCTCCTTCTCGGCCTTCTTGAGATCGCGCTTCGACTTCTTCTCGGTGGCCTCGACCGCCTGCGGGACGGGCTTGAACGCGGCCGTCGGTCCCTGCGAGGGATCGGAGGCCTGCGGAGCGCCCGCGGGCGGCGTTGCGAGTCCCGCGGCCTCGGCAGCGGGTGAGACCGACTCGGCTGCTGCGGGGGGCGCGGATGCGGGGGTGGGATCGGGCTGCGGCACGGGGGCTCCCTTCTTGGCGGCCTTCTTCGCCGCCTTCTCGGCGGCACGGCGCTGCTTCAGCTCCTCCCGCTCGCGCTTCTTGCGTTCGCGGGGCGACTCGGCGGGGGCGACGGCGGGGAACGACGTCGCCTGCCCGCTCGGCGGCGCGCCGGCAACTGGTGCGCCAGCGGGAGGCGCTCCCTCGACCGGGGCTCCGGCCGGAGGCGCTCCCTCCGCTGGGGCGCCCGCCGGAGGCGCCCCTCCCACCGGTGCACCAGCGGGAGGCGCGCCCACGACCGGCGCACCTGCGGGCGGAGCGCCGGGGGATCCGGCGGCGGTTGGCGGCGGCACGCTGCCGGACGTCGGCTCGGCGCCGGTGGCGGCGGGGTTCTGCTGTGGATCCTGCTCGCTCAAGACTTCTCCTAGTGCGCTTCGACGCTCAGCGGACATTCAACCAACCACGGGCGATGTTGGCGAGAGTCCCCTTCCCGCTGAACGTGCGCGTTCAGCGGTATCGCTGCTTCATCTCCCGCTCGACGTCTCGCGCCGCGTCGCGGTCGCGGATCGCGCGGCGCTTGTCGGCATGGTCCTTGCCGCGGGCCAGGGCGAGCTCCACCTTCGCGGTCTTGCCCTTGAAGTAGATGCGCGTGGGGATCAGCGTCAAGCCCTTGCGCTGCATCCGGCCGACGAGCCGTTCGATCTCCCAGCGGTGCAGCAGCAGCTTGCGCGAGCGCTCGGGTTCGTGGTTCTCGCGCGCCGGCGGGTAGGGCGGGATGTAGGAGCCGCGGAGATAGACCTCACCGTCGTCGATGACGCAGTAGGAGTCCTGCAGCCGCGCCTTACCGTCGCGCAGCGACTTCACCTCGGTCCCCTGCAGGGCGATCCCGGCCTCGAAGGACTCGACGACCTCGTAGTGGAAGCGCGCCGCGCGATTGGTGGCCACGTCGGGACCACGCCCGTCCTTGCTCTTCGCGGCCGTCTGCGCGCTCATCGGCGCGATCCCTTGCGCTTCGCTCCTCCGCCGCTTCCGCCTCGTCCGCCGCTGCCGGAGCCGCGGCCGCGCGAAGGGGCGCCGCCCCTCGTTCCCCGGCCGCGCTCCTCCCGCTTCTCGCCGGACGACAGGTCCACGCGCCCGCGCGGCGCCTCGATCGAATCGACGCGGATCTCGATCGGATCCCCGTAGCCGACCCGCTTGCCTGTCCGGACGCCGATCAGCGCTGACTCCACGTCGTTGATCTCGTAGCGGTCCCCGGGCATGCGGCGGGCCGGGAAGAAGCCCTCGTAGACGTCGGATCGCGAGCCCTCGAACGTGACGAAGACGCCGGGCGGGATGACCCCGGAGACCTCACCGGCGAAGACCTTCTCCTGCCCCTCCTCGTAGAGCTCGCGCTCGAGCAGGAAGGCGGCGCAGACGTCGTCGGCGGCGCGCTCCACCTTCATCGAGTCGCGCTCGCGGTCGGAGCAGTGCAGCGCCGCGCCGGCCACCTCGTCGGGGTTTGGGCGCTCCTCGCCGGCGTCGACAGCGGAGAGCAGCGCGCGATGGGCGATCAGATCGGGGTAGCGGCGGATCGGCGAGGTGAAGTGAGCGTAGGCGAGGCTCGCCAGGCCCGCGTGGCCGAGGTTGCGCTCGCTGTAGCGGGCGGGCCGCATGGCGCGCAGGACCAGCGAGGAGAGGGCGCTCGCGCCGTGGCCTCGGCGCTCGGCTTCGGCGGCGACGAGCGCGCTCGCCTCGGCGGCGACCTTCCCCGCCTCGGTCGGCCCGGCGAGCTCGCCGATCTCGGGCGTCGGCACGTCGAGGGAGGCGAGCTGCTCGATCATGAAACGGATCCGCTGCGGGTCGGGCTGCTCGTGGACGCGGTAGAGCGTCGGCACGCCCTTGCGCTCCAGCAGCTGCGCGACCTGCTCGTTGGTGAGGATCATCAGCCGCTCGATCAGCCGGTGCGACTCGGTCTGGATCAAGCGGCGGGAGCGATCGAGCGTCCCGTCCTCGGCGAAGACGAACTCCGGCTCCGAGCTCGTCACCGTGAGGCCGGCGCCCGTGGCGGCCGCGGCATCGGCGAGCGAGGCGGCGGCGGCGCGGGCGGCTTCGATCGCGTCGGCGACGTGCTCGGGCGCGCGCTCGGCCCCGGCGAAGATCCGGTCGAGGTGGTCGTAGTCGAGGCGCACGTCGGAGCGGATCAGCGAGCGGTAGAAGCTCGCCGACGTCGCCCGGCCGCCGGGGCCGAGGACGATCTCCGTGGTGACGGCGAGACGCTCGACACCGGGACGGAGGCTGCAGGCATCGCCGCTCAGCGACTGCGGCAGCATCGGCACGACCAGACCCGGCGCGTAGGTGGAGTTGGCGCGGGCGAGCGCTTCGCGGTCGAGGCCGCTCTCGGGCTTGACATGAGCGGCGACGTCGGCGATGTGGATCCAGAGGCGGAAGCCGTCGCCCTCCCGTCGCGCCGAGACGGCGTCGTCGAAGTCGCGGGCGGCGGCGGGATCGACCGTGAAGGTCGGTTCGGCCGTTAGGTCGCGGCGATCTCCGGGGTCGCGCTGGAGGCGCTCGATGGCGCGGGTCGCCTCCTGCTCGTGGCGGTCGCGGAAGGTCGCTCGCAGGCCACGGTCGGCGACGAGCGCCTCGACGACGTCGCGGGGACGATCGGCGCGGCCGAGGTCGACGATCGGCTGGGCGCTGCGGGCGCCCATCCTGCAAAGGGCGATCCCGCCCTCCCCCACCTGCACCCGCCCGCGGGCGAGCGCGATCTGGGGGGCGCGGTCGAAGAGCGGCTCGCCGACCCAGAACTTGCCACGGCGGGAGACGGCCAACGCTCGCGGCCGGGAGTCGTCGAACGGCTCGGGCACGACCTAGCCGCCGTCGCCGCCGTCGGAACCGATCCGCGAGCCGACGTTCTCGAGCCCGGCGTCGAGGACGGTGTCGTCGCCGTCGGCGAGGTCCTTGTCGGCGACCTTCTCGTCGGGGATGACGCCGACGCCGAGGATCGAGCTGCCGTCGGCGGTCAGGTACTCGCCGACGGTGATGTCGAGCGCGCCGCCGCCGTCGAGCTCGATCACCTCCTGGAAGACGCCCTTGCCGTAGGTGGTCGAGCCGATGATCGTGGCGAGGTCGTTCTCCTGCAGCGCGGCCGACGTGATCTCCGAGGCCGAGGCGGTGTTGCCGTCGACGAGCACGGCGACGGGGCCGAGATCATCGATCGCGTCGCCGGTCGCCTGGAAGGTCTTCTTGTCGCGCTCGCGGCCCTCGATGGTCACCACCGGGCCCTCGTCCTGGAAGATCGAGGTGACCAGCACCGCCTCCTCGAGCAGGCCGCCGCCGTTGCCGCGCAGGTCGAAGATCAACCCCTCGGCACCTCGCTTCTGCAGGTCCTCGATCTTCTTGCGCAGCTCCGCGTGGGCGCCGCGGCTGAAGGTCGAGAGGTGGACGTAGCCGATCTTCGCGCCGTCCCCGCCATCATCACCGGGCGCTCTGAGCATCTTGCTCTGCACCGCGGGGACCGTCACCTCCGCCCGTTCGACGTCGATCGTGCGCTTCTTGTCCGTCTCGCCGTCGACCACGGTGATCTCGACCTCGGTCCCGGGCTCGCCCTTGATCCGGGCCGATGCCTCGTCGGCGGAGACCCCGCGCAGGGAGTCGCCCTCGACGGCGACGATCACGTCCCCGGGCGCGATGTCGGCGTCCTGGGCCGGGCTGCCCGGGAAGACGTCGACGACCTCGAGGCCGCGCTTGCCCTCGGAGACGCTGAGGCCGATCCCGGAGAACCGGCCCGAGTTCGCCTCCTGGAACTCCTGGTATGCCTCGGCATTGAAGTAGTGGGAGAACTTGTCGTCGTTCTCCTTCGAGATCTTCCGGACCATGCCGTCGATCGAGGCGTCCTGGAGCTCCTCGTCGTCGGTCTCGCGGAAGTAGGAGTCCTGGATGATCCGCCGCGCTTCGTCGGTCCGGCTCTCCCCGTGATCGGGGAGCAGATCGTTGATCGGGTCGACGAACGCGACCAGCGCGGCCGCGACGGCGAGACCGGCCAGCAGGCCGATCAGAAAGGCCGGTAGGCGCTTGCTCAAATGCGCAGGAACCGGCGCAGCGTGACGCCGCTGCCAAGCGCCGAGAGCGCCATCGCGCCGATCACCAAGGAGGCGATCAGGGGTCCGAATGCGATCGTGTTGAAGTTGTCAATCAAGGTGAGGTCGTCCGACAGCGGGTCGACGATGATTGCCTTAGCGACGACCATTATGCCGACGGCGATTCCCGCGCCGAGCATGCCGACGACGATGCCCTCGATGACGAAGGGCCAGCGGATGAACCAGTTGGTCGCGCCGACGAGCTGCATCACCTCGACCTCGCGGCGACGCGCGTAGATCGAGAGGCGGATCGTGTTGCCGATCAGGAACAGGGAAGCGATGCCGAGCAGGACCGCGATCGCCAGCAGCATGATCTTCACCGCACCCGTGACCGAGCGGATGGCCTGCGTCTGCTCGCCGGTGACGATGTCGTCGATGGCGGAGCTGATCGGCTGCGGCTTGCCGGTCGAGTCGGGGGGCGAGAGGGCCGCCTGCACCGACTCGAGGTTGTCGGGGTCGTCGAGCTTGACGTTGAAGGCCGGCGGCAGCGGGTTCGAGTTGAGCTCGTTGAGCAGGCTCTTGTCCTCGAGTCGCTGCTCGAGGATCTTCAGCGCCTGAGCGGGCGAGACGTACTCGACGCTCTCGACGTGCTGGATCCCCTCGATCCGGTTCTGCAGGCTGTTGATCTCGCCCTTCGAAGCGTCGTTGAAGAGGAAGACCTTGAGCTCGAGCTGGTTGCGGACGTCGTTCGTCTTCGAGCCCGAGGCATCGAGCACGGGGACGAGCACGCCGACGAGCAGCACCGTGACGGCGATGGTCACGACCGCTGCGATCGAGGGCGCCGCGTTGCGGCGAAGCGCTCGGTAGGCCTCGCCGAGGAAGAAGGCGAAACGGCTCACAGGGCGGCTCCGATGTCGTCGCCGTCGTGGTCGCCGAAGTCGACGCCGAGCTCGTTGCTGACGCGGACGCCGAACTCCTCGGTCGACTCGTCGGTCGTGTAGAGGCCGGCCGACTGGTCGCGGATGACGCGGCCGTCGTAGAGCTGGACCACGCGGCGGCGCATCTTGTCGACCATCTCGCGGTCGTGGGTGACCACGACGACGGTCGTGCCGGTGCGGTTGATCCGGTAGAGCAGCTGCATGATCCCGATGGACGTCTCGGGATCGAGGTTGCCGGTGGGCTCGTCCGCCAGCAGGAGCGGCGGGTGGCTGACGAACGCCCGCGCCACGGAGACGCGCTGCTGCTCGCCGCCGGAGAGCTCGTCGGGGTAGTTGTGGATCTTCGCCCCGAGGCCGACCATGCGGAGGATCTCCGGAACCTGACGCTTGATCTCGGCGCGCGGGGTGCCGGTGACCTGGAGCGCGTAGGCGACGTTGTCGTACACGGTCCGGTTCGGGAGCAGCTTGAAGTCCTGGAAGACGGTGCCGATCCGGCGCCGCAGCATCGGCACCTTGGAGCGCTCCATCTCGTTGATGTCCTTGCCGGCCACCATGACCGAGCCACTGGCGGGCTCGAGGTCGCGCAGGAGCAGCTTGATGAAGGTGGACTTGCCGCAGCCGGTCGGCCCGACGAGGAAGATGAACTCGCCGCGGTCGATCTTCATCGAGACGCGCTCGAGGCCGACGTGGCCACCGGGGTAGACGACGGTGACGTCGTTGAGCTCGACGATCGGGGGGCGCGACGGGCGGGTGTGGGCGTGCGACTCCTCCATCCGCGAGCGGCGGGTGCGGAGCCGGCTACCGGTGCGTGCTCTGGCCATGGGGCGGAAGTGTGCTTCCTCTCTCCGTCCGGTGCCAGGGTTTCGGGTGCGCTGAACGCGGCCCTGCATCCTGGGCGATCGGTTGCATTTCGACCGCCGGCCTTGACGGCTCGGCGACCTCCTGTCATTAGCAGATGCTAACCGATCACACACATTTCCTTCGTAGGTTCCCTGGCCGCTCGCTCGGCGCGTAGGATCGCCGCGTGGTCCACCTCCGGATCGTCGCACCGCGCTCCAACTGCTCCCACGTCCTCGAGTTGCTCGAGGACACGGAGACGGTCGTCAACGTCGCCTACTTCAAGGACGCGGTGATGAAGCCTCCGGGGGACATGATCTTCTGCGACGTCGCCACGCGCGACGTCTCCCTGCTCGTCGCCGACCTCCGAGAGCTCAACGTCGACCGCGAGGGCTCCATCTCGATCGAGGAGATCGACGCCGAGATCGGGATGGGGTCGACCGACCTGCACCGGCGGCGGCGCGACGACATCGGCGCCGCCGATCCCGTGGTCTGGGAGAACGTCGCCCGCCGCACTTCCGAGAGCGTCGAGCTCTCCCACAGCTTCCTCATCTTCATGGCCCTGGCGATGCAGATCGCCGCCGTGGGCATCTACTTCAACCAGCCGATCCTGATCGTCGGCGCCATGGTCGTCGGCCCCGACTTCGGCCCGATCGCGGGCGTCTGCGTGGCGCTCGTCCAGAGGGACATCAGGCTCGCGCGGCGATCGATGCGGGCGCTCCTCGTCGGCATCGCCGTCGGGGTGGTGCTCTGCTTCTTCACGACCCTGCTCCTGCAGTGGGCGGGCGCGCTTCCGAAGGACATCAACTTCGACCTGCACACGCTGACGCGGTTCATCTCCAACCCGGACTTCTTCTCCGTCTACGTGGCGGTCGCCGCCGGGGTCATCGGGGTGCTCTCGCTCACGACCGCGAAGTCGAGCGTCCTCGTCGGCGTCCTGATCTCGGTGACGACGATCCCCGCCGCCGCGAACATCGGCGTCGCCGCCGCCTACCACGACTGGTCGACCGCCTGGGGTGCGACGGCGCAGCTCCTCGTCAACCTGACCTCGATCTTCATCGCCGGCTTCACCACTCTGTACATACAGCGCCGCCGCTACGTCCGCCGCCGCCGCGCCCACCTTCGCGACCCCTCGCGCCGCGACGCCGGCCTGCCGATCGGCAAGAGCCGCCGCGAGGGCGACAAGGGGTACGAACCGTCGGTTCACTGAGGCCGGTCCGCGCCGGGCCTCGGCGGCGGAGCGACCCCTCCGCCCCCCACCCCCGAGAGCAGGGGGCGGTTCCGCGCGGAACCCGACGTCCACTTCGGGTGTGGTGCGAAACGCGCGGCCACTTTCCCACCGAATCGGTGGAAAAGGCGCCGCGCGTGATGGCGGGGCGAGGGGAGTTCCGCGGAACCTCCCCCTACCGGGGTAGTTCGTGACGGAAGCGCGGGCGAGGCTTCGGCCGATTCGCCGCGAGCGCGACGGCGCTTACACCCACTCCGGCCCGTGCAGGGGCGGGTGGCTGACGATCGGCTTCAGAACCAGCGCCTCTCGCGCGCGGTCGGCGATACCGCGGGCGGTGAGGCCGAAGTGCTCCATGCAGGCCTCGCCGGTGCCGGAGATGCCGAACTCATCGCCCATCCCGACGGCGAAGACCGGGACCGGGTGCTGCTCGGCGGCTACCTCGCGGACGGCGTCGGCGAGACCACCGACGACGCGGTGCTCCTCGGCGGTGACGGCGAGGCCGGTCTTGGCGAGCGACTCGATGACGGTCTGGCTGGCGAGCGGCTTGATGATGGAGACGTTGAGGACCTCGGCCTCGACGCCGTCCTCCCGCTCGAGCGACTCGGCGGCCTCGAGCGCGCGCCAGACCATGTGGCCGGTGGCGATCAGGCTGATGTCCTTGCCCTCTCGCAGGACGTCGACGCCGTCGCCGAGGCTCTCGGGGACCTCCTCGTAGACCTGCGGCGTAGATGGCCGGCCGAAGCGCATGTACATCGGCTCGGGGTTCTTCCAGGAGTGCTGGACCGCGGCGTAGGCCTGGTTGTAGTCGGCGGGGACGATCACCTGCATCTTCGGCATCGCCCGCATCAGCGCGATGTCCTCGATCATCTGGTGGGAGGCGCCGTCCTCACCGAGCGAGACGCCGCCGTGGCTGGCGCCGATCCGCACCTTGAGCTCGTTGTGAGCGATCCCCAGCCGGACCTGGTCGTAGGCGCGGCCGGATGCGAAGATCGCGAAGGTCGAGCAGTAGGGGACCTTGCCGGTCGCGGCGAGGCCGCAGGCCATCGACATCATGTTGGCCTCGGCGGCACCGACGTTGAAGAAGCGGTCGGGGAACTCCTTGCCGAACTTCAGCGACTGGGTGGAGCCGGCGAGGTCGGCGTCGAGCGCCACGATCTCCTCGTGCTCGGTTCCCAACGCGAGGAGCGCGTCGCCGTAGGCGGCGCGGGTGGCCTTCGGCTCGCCCGGTGCGGTGGTCGAGGCCATCAGCTCGGCGCCCCCTCGGTCAGCTCGGATGTCTGCCGCTCGAGCGTCTCCTCGAGCTCGGCGAGCGCGTCAGCCGCGAACTCGGGGCTGACGGCGGCCTTGCCGTGGAAGCCGAAGCGGCCCTCCATGGTCGAGACGCCCTTGCCCTTGGTCGTCTGCGCGACGATCGCCGCCGGGCGGTCGAGGCTGCGGCTGCGCTCGAGCGCCTCGACGACGGCGCCCATGTCGTGGCCGTCGATCTCGACCGTGTCCCAGCCGAAGGCGGCGAACTTGGCGGCCATGTTCCCGATGTCCATGACCTCCTCGGTGGTGCCGTCGGTCTGCAGGTGGTTGTAGTCGACGATCGCGGTGATGTTGGAGGCCTTGAAGTGTGGAGCCGCGGTGGCCGCCTCCCAGGTCTGGCCCTCCTGGCAGTCGCCGTCGGAGAGGACGCAGAAGACGTGGGAGTCGTCGAGCCCGTCGAGGCGGAGTGCCAGGGCGATCCCCAGCGACATCGAGAGGCCCTGGCCGAGCGAGCCGGTGGAGACCTCGACCCCGGGCGTCTTGTTCATGTCCGGGTGACCTTGGAGCTGTGCGCCGATCTTGCGCAGGCCCATCAGGTCCTCGAGCGGGAAGTAGCCGTGGCGGGCGAGCGCCGCGTACTGGATCGGGGCCGCGTGTCCCTTGGAGAGGACGAAGCGGTCGCGCGCCGGCCATTCGGGGTTCTTCGGGTCGTGCTTGAGGACCCGGTGGTAGAGCGCGGTGAGGATGTCGGCGGAGGAGAGCGAGCTGTCGAGGTGGCCCGACTTGGCGACCGCGAGCATGCGCACGCAGTCGATCCGCAACACCGTCGCCCAGCGCTCCAGCTCCTCGATCGAGGCGGGCTCGCCCTCGATCGGGGCGGCCGGTGGCTTCGGGTCAGGGACGGGGCGGAGATGGTTCACGGCGGGGACTGTAGAGCGATCCGGCAGGCGGGCGGCTTCCATGGCGTCGATTGTCCTTGTGGCGGTGACGGAACCGGCGGCTGCGGGAGTCGCAAATTGCGCCTTTCGTGGTGGCGCGAGTGGCCTCGGGAGGGCGATCGCACCTGCGGCTAGCCTCCCTTCGGTGGTCTCGCGGACGGTGCGCCTCTCTCTCCTGACGTTGCTCTGCGGGGGCGCGCTGCTGATCGCCGGGTGCGGGGATTCCCAGGGCGATGGCGACTCGACTGCGCCGTCCGGCGGCGAGGGGACGGCTGCGGCCGGCGAGACGACCGCGGGCGCCCCGGGTGATGCGGGCGATCCGGGCGATCCGGGCGACTCCCCCGGCGACGAGCGACCCGACCGCGAGGGCGTGGGCGGCGGCTCGGGGAGGCCGACCGACGCCGAGCGTGAGGCGGTGGGCGAGCGGGCCCAAGCCGCCTACCGCGACTACATCGACGCGATCAACGCGCGCGACGGCGCCACGCTCTGCGACCTCCTCTCCCCCGCCTCCGTCCGGAAGCTGAAGCCGCCGGTCGAGCGCAGCTCCTGCGCGGCCACGCTCCGGGCCTCGATCGGCTACAGCGATCCGCGCGGCCTCCCGGTCTGGAAGCGCACGCTCCTCAACGGGATCGACGGCACGCAGGTCGCCGCCAGCCTCGCCTCCGCGCGGATCACCGCCGCGATCGTCACCGAGTTCGCCGACCGCGACGAGCCCTCGGTGGAGAGCGACATCGCCTACCTCAAGCGGGTGGGCGGCAGGTGGCGGCTGGCGAAGCCGTCGGGAGCCATCTACCGAGCAATCGGGGTGGAGCCGCCGCCGGACGTAATCGTCCCGCCGCGGGGCTGAGCGCGGATCAGACCACCGAGTGGCTCAACCTGGCGGTCAGCCCGCCGGGTTAGACCACTCGGTGACCTTTGCGGGGGTTGAGTCAGCGACGGTGGAGTGACGCTGCGCAGCGCCGCTGCTCACGGGCGATCGGGGGCGACGACGTCTCAGCGGTTGACGCTCACCAACGTCCCGTGGCCGCCGCGGGCGACCCTCGTCACGTAGACCCTGTCGGGAGTGAGCGCCGTCGTCCACAGCGTCGGCGGTGCCTTGCGCTGGCGGTAGACGGTGTTGCCGAGGCCACGGCCCCCGAGGCGCCGGACGCGGATGGTCTGGCGCTTGCGCGTCGTCGCCACGTAGGCGACCTTGCCGCCGGAGAGCGAGGGGCCGGTGATCGCAACCGACTTCGAGGAGATCAGCCGGCGCTTCGCCCTGACCCCCTTTCCGGTGAGCTTGGCGCGGACGAGCGAGTTCCGCGACTTCTTGCCGAGAGCCCAGACGACGGTGCTGCCGTCGACGGCGGGGCGCGAGAGCTGGGCCGGTGACTTCGCGCTCGCGACAAAGACCGGGGAGCCGGAGCCGTCGGTGCGGCGGGCGCTGAGGACATCACGCTTCCCCTCGCGATGGCGGCTGACGACCCAGCGGTTGCCGACGGCGAGCGCGTCGACGCCCGAGGCGGGCAGCGAGGCGACCTTTTCGAGGCCATGGAGCTCGAGGACGGCGATCTCGGAGCCGCGGGCGACCGCGACGTAGCGACCGCCGACCGCGGCTTCGCTCCCGTGGAGATCGACCCGGCCCGACGGGGTGCGCAGCAGCACCTGCCCGTCCTTGCCCTCGTAGACGAGCGCCGGACCCGAGACCGAGGGGTCGGAGCCGGGGTTCGCCTCCTTGCGGGCCGCGCTTGCCGAGGCGGCGCTCCCGATCAAGAGCGCGGAGACGAGCAGCAGGGTGATCGCGTCGCCGGCGCGGGCGCCGCGCAGGAGGCCCGGGCGCATCGCCATCGCCTCGCAGGCGCGCTCGCCCGAGCGGCGGTCGGCCAGCGGCGCGAGGACGACGATCGGCAACGCCCGCCCGATCCCGAAGGCCACGCCGACGACCAGGCCCGCCTGCACGTCACCGAGCGCGAGGGAGATGCCCATCAGGGCCCAGACGCCGTAGGAGAGGACGAAGGTGGTGAAGCCGAGGCCGAGGAGGACGCCGTAGCCGGCGGCGGCGAGAGGCATCGGCATGATCCGTCGCCACGCGATCGGGAGCTGGCGGCGCACCTGCGGGACGATCGGCGTCCCCCGCGCCTCGGCGACCGCCGCGGCGACGGCGAGCGCAGCCGCGACCACGTACGCGATGGTCCCTCCCGCACCGCCGACCGCCTCGCCGAGCAGCGCCAGCAGGCCGAAGGTGATCGCGCCGCCGAGCACGGCGAAGGGAGCGAAGGTCGCGCAGGCGGCGATCGTCGTCCGCATACCGCCGGTGTGGCCCGTCGGGCCGATCGTCTCGATCATCGAGAAGCCGCAGGGGGACCACGTCCCGGTGCCGCCGACGAGCAACCCGGCGAGCGCGAGCGCGATCAGCAGCGCCTCAGACATGGCGGCGGCCCGGAGCTAGCGAGCGATGCGACCGCGGCCGCCGATGCCGCGGCGCTTGCACGCGGCCCCTCAGCACGGCACGTTCGTGTCGAAGTACATGACGCAGAAGACCTTGCGGCCGTGGTAGCAGTAGCCCTCCAGGGCGGCGTCGCCGTTGATCCGCTTGTTGTTCTGGGAGCAGCAGTCGACGAGCTTGCGCACCTGCCCGCCGCAGCAGCGGTACCAGCCGCCGTCGACGTGGGTCTTGAAGCCGAACTCGCGGGCGACGCCCTCCTGGCAGACCTTCGTCCGCGGTCCGGGCGGCAGCGGTCGGCCGTCGGGGTCGGTCAGGGCCTTGCCGTCGGAGTCGACGGGCTCGCCCTTGCCGTTGACCCGCCGGCCGAGGTTGTCTATGGGCTTGCCCGAGTGGGGCTCGAGCGGGAAGCCGGCGCGGTCGATCCGCGGCAGCGAGGGACCGAGCGGGTGCGGGCAGGAGTCGGTCGTGTAGATGTGGCCGCAGAAGTGGTAGCCGTCCGCCTCCCCGGGCTGGACGAGCTTGGCGACCGCGCCTCCTGCCGTGACCGCGGCCATCCCCTTGCCGACCCGCGCGAGGAAGCCGCGGCGGGAGGTGTTCGAGGCGATGCCCTCGAGGGCGCGGGCGATTCGGCCGCGCTGAGGCCCCGGCTCGCGCACCCCGGCCTCGGGCTCGGCCGGCCGCGCCCCGCCGACGCCATCGATATCGGTGTCGGGCGCCGACCCCCGCTGCTCCTCAGACACCGAGTGCCTCCACCCGCCGCCGCTCGGCGCCGCGGCGCTCGGCCGTCGCGAGGATGCTCTCGAGCTGGGCGAGGTTGTTGAAGGTGCCCTTGGCGCCGACGGTCCCGCCGCGGTCGAGCGCCACCGCGTAGGGAGCGCCGGGGATCGCGAGCTCCTCCCAGAGCGCGGACTCCGTTCCCTCGGGGAAGACCTCGACCGCGAGGGCGGGCTCGCGCCGCAGCGAGTCGACCGCGGGCTCCAGCGCCCGGCAGACGTGGCAGCCCTCGGAGGTGAAGACGGCGAGGGCGAGCTCGTTGCGGGGCTCGAAGCTGAAGCGCTCGACGAGCGCGCTGCGCCCGCCGACCTCGGGGCCCTCGTGGGCGATCTCGAGCGCGGCCTCCGGGCCGAGGCGGAGTCGCAGCATCCCGACCTCGCGGGCGAGGGCGAGGACGGCGAGTGCGAGCCCCGCGCAGGCGAGCAGGGCGACGGCGAGGCCGAGGGCGAGCCACCCGTCGGTGGAGAGGGAGAGGGACTCCGGCAGCGACGGCACCGCCGCGAAGGCCGCGGCGAGCACGACGTTGCGCGCGATTGCCCCCCACCCCACCCTGGAGTCGCCGCCGAAGCAGCCGCAGGGCTCCCCGGCCTTGCCGCGCAGCATCTCGCCGCCGAGTGTGAGCGCGAAGAGCGCCATCAGCAGGGCCGCGCCGTAGGCGGCGTCATCACTTCCGAGCGCGACTCCGACGGCGAGCGCGAGCTCAGCCGCGACGACGAACGCGAAGGCGATCCTCCGCGTCAGCGGCGTCCGGAACCCGTGGGTGGCCATCGCCGCGGTGGCCTGCCGCGGTCGCGCGAGCTTCGCCCCGGCGGCGGCAACCAGCACCCCCGCCAGGATCAGCCGTACGAGCAGCTCCACGGGCGCAAGCTAGCAAGGGCGCTGGAGGCCACGGCGCAGCCGCGTCTGGCATCGACTCCCTACCCGATCGCCACCATGCGCTCGATCGGGATCCGCGCCTTCTCGGCGATCTCCGGCGGGACCTTGACCTCGCCGGTCATGTCGCGGAGGCAGTCGCGGAGCTTCGGCAGCGTGATCATCTTCATGTACTTGCAGAAGGCCATCCGGTTGGCGGCGATCAGGTGCGCTTGCGGGGCGGCTTTCTCGAGCGGGTAGAGCATCCCGGTCTCGGTGGCGACGATGAAGGAGCCGGTCGGGTTCTGCTCGACGTAGCTGAGCATCCCCGAGGTCGAGAGCATGTGGACGCCCTCGCCGGAGATGTCGCCGGCGGCGACGTACTCCATCGCCTGCGTCGAGCAGCCGCACTCGGGGTGGATCAGGAACTCGGCCTCGGGGTGCTCGGCGCGCATCTCGGTGATGTCGTCGGGCCGGATCCCGGCGTGGACGTGGCACTCGCCGTCCCAGACGTGGAAGCGGGCGCGGCGCTCGGGATCCTCGACCAACCCGGTCTCGCGCTCCACGAACGCGCCGAGCCACATGTCGGGCCCGAAGAGGATCTCCGTCTCCGCGCCGTGCTCCTCCCAGATGTGCTCGACGACCTTGACGGCGTTCGAGGAGGTGCAGCAGTAGTCGGTGAGCGCCTTCACCTCGGCCGAGGTGTTGACGTACATGACGACGAGCGCGCCGGGATGCTCGTCCTTCCACGCCTGCAGCTGCGGCGCGGTGATCGAGTCGGCGAGCGAGCAGCCGGCGTCGAGATCAGGGATCAGGACGGTCTTCTCCGGCGAGAGGACCGATGCGGTTTCGGCCATGAAGTGGACGCCGCAGAAGGCGATCACCGAGGAGTCGGTCGCGGCGGCGGCGCGGGAGAGGCCGAGCGAGTCGCCGACGTAGTCGGCGAGGTCCTGCAGCTCAGGAAGCTCGTAGTTGTGGGCGAGGATGACGGCGTCGCGCTCCTTGGCGAGCTCGCGCACCTCCGCCGACATCGCCTTGATCTCCTCGGGGGTCAGCTCAGGCCCCTGAGCGGGTGGCGCCTGGATCGTTGGAAGCTCCTGCATGGGTACCTCCTACCCACCCCTGCGGGCGGTGGAATCCGTGATGTTCGCCAGCCGGGCTTCGGACGGGCGAATGACTCAGCCGAGTGTAGCCGGAACGACCGCCGGCCTAGGGCCGGACGAGGCGCTGGGCCGCGCCTTCAGGCCGGCCCGGAGGATGGGATCAGCCCGGGGCGACGCGGCGGACGCTCTCGCACCCCTTCTGCTTGTCGCGCCTGTCGAGCACCGCCTTGTCGTGCTTGCCCTTGCCGCAGGTGACCTTGTCGCGGAAGCCGTCGGAGGCGTTGATCGTGTCGTTGCCGGGGCCGCCGTCGATCTGATCCTTGCCGTCGCCGCCGTCGATGGTGTCGTTGCCGGCGTCGCCGGCGAGCTTGTCGTTGCCGGAGCCACCTTTGATGTCGTCGCGGCCGCGGCCGCCTATCAGCTTGTCGCGGCCATCACCGCCGTCGAGGCAGTCGTTCGCGTCGAAGGACTCGGCGTGGTCGTTGCCCGCGCCGGCGAGGATCGTGTCGCTCTCGTTGCTTCCGTAGAGGAGCTCGTTGCCGGCGCCGCCGATGTAGACCCGCGCGCAGCTTCCGCCGGTCAGCGTCGAGCGCTCGCAGCCCACGTACGTGTCGGAGGGGTCGGCGGCGGTCACGGTGTCGTCGCCGGGGCCGCAGTCGATCGTCTCGGCGTTGCCGTCCGCGGCGTCGATCCTGTCGTCACCCGAGCCCGCCAGGAAGGTGTCCACCTCGCCGCCGCCGACGAGGGAGTCATCCCCGTCGCCCGCGTCGAGGACGTCGGCGCCGCCGCCGCCGTTGATCCCGTCGTTGCCCGCGCCGGAGTCGATGGTGTCGTCGCCGGGGCCGCCGTCGATCGTGTCAGCACCGTCCTCGCCGTGCAGGCAGTCGGCGGCGCCGAGGCCGTTGATCCTGTCGTCGCCGGCGCGGCCGAAGAGCTCGTCGTCGGCGTCGCTGCCGTTGAGGTCGTCGGGCCCGGAGGTCCCGAAGCGCAGATGCGAGCAGTAGGAGCGGTTGAGCGTGATCCGCTCGCAGTCGTTGAAGTTGTCGTTTGGATCGGCGTCCAGGGTGTCGTCTCCGGGGCCGCAGTCGATCGTGTCGACCTCGCCGTCGATCGCCGCGATGGCGTCGTCGCCATCGCCGCCGGCCAGGTTGTCGCGACCCGGCCCGCCCGTGATCCGGTCGTTCGCGCCGCCGCCGCTGATGCTGTCGTCGCCGTCGCCGCCGTCCAGGCAGTCGTCCGCGCCGAGGCCGCTGATCACGTCGCCGCCACCGAGCCCCTCGATCTCGTCGCCGCCGAC
This sequence comes from Thermoleophilales bacterium, assembly GCA_020636895.1. GTDB lineage: Bacteria > Actinomycetota > Thermoleophilia > Solirubrobacterales > 70-9 > RHKX01. The sequence continues at coordinate 827,728 of JACJWZ010000002.1, forward strand.
GGTCCCGATCAGCGTCTCCGGCGCCGAGGTGCCCGTCTTCAGGTTGGAGCAGGCGGCGAGCGTCACCTCGCAGTTGGTCACCACGTCGTCCGGATCGGCGTCGATGGCGTCGGTGCCGGGCCCGCAGTCGATCGTGTCGACCTCGCCGTCCAGCGCGGAGATCGCGTCGTCTCCGCCCCCGGCGTCGACCGTGTCGGCTCCCGGCCCCGGATCGATCCCGTCGCCCTCGGATCCACCGTCGATGTCGTCGTCCCCCGAGCCACCGGAGATCAGGTCCGAGCCGGATTCGCCGTTGAGGCAGTCGTCGTCGCCGAGCCCGCTGATGACGTCGTTGCCGCCGCGGCCGAACGCCTCGTCCTGGCCCTCCGTCCCGATCAGGCTGTCGGAGCTGGACGTCCCGAAGAGCTGATGCGAACAGGTGGCGCGATCGATGTCGACGACCTCGCAGTTGCTGACCGCGTCGATCGTGTCCGCGAGGGCGTAGTCGGAGCCCGGACCGCAGTCGACGGTGTCGATCTCCCCGTCGCGTGAGGCGACGATGTCGCTGTCGTTGCCGCCGTTGACGGTGTCGTTGCCCGCCTTGCCGTCGAGCAGGTCGTTGCCGTCACCGCCGTTCAAGGTGTCGGGCCCGATGCCACCGTCGAGCGCATCGGCTCCGGCGTCGCCGTTGAGGATGTCCGCGCCCTCCTCGCCGAACAGGCAGTCGCCGCCGGCGCCGGCGTTGACGGTGTCGGGGCCATCGCGCGCTTCGATCTGATCGCCGCCGGGAGTGCCGTTGATCGTCTCGCCGGCCGCCGTGCCGATGATCGGGTTCGAGCACGGGGTCGCCCCGAGGATCACCTCGCAGTTCGAGGAGATCGAGTCGGTGGCGTCGGCGCGAACGGTGTCGGTCCCCGACCCGCAGTCGATGGTGTCGACCTCGCCGTCGACCGCCTCGATGGTGTCGTTGCCGTCGCCGCCGAGCAGAGTGTCGGCGCCGGAGCCACCGGTCAGCGTGTCGTTGCCGTCCTCGCCCTCGATCGTGTCGAGTCCGGCGCCGCCGTCGAGATCGTCGTCGTCGCTGCCACCCCAGAGACGGTCGTTGCCGCTGCCCCCGTCGATCTCGTCGTCGCCGGGGTCGCCGTAGAGGGTGTCGTCGTCGGCGCCTCCGTCGATCGTGTCGGGCCCGCCCTCGCCGTGCACGTCATCGGTGCCGTCGCCACCGTCGAGCAGGTCGGCGCCGTTGTCGCCGCCGCCGAAGAGCTTGTCGTTGCCGGTGCCGCCGTAGACGTCGTCGTCACCCTCCATCCCGTTGGCGTAGTCGGTGTCGCTGCCGGCGTCGAGGTAGTCGTCGCCGCTGCCGCCGTAGATCGAGTCGACCCCGGGTCCGCCGAGGACCCGGTCCTCACCGCCGTCTCCGATCACGTAGTCGCCCGCATCGCCACCGTCGAGGTAGTCGTCGTCGGCGCCGCCCTGGAGGCTGTCGCCGCTGCTCTCGCCGTAGAGGCAGTCGTAGCCCCCGTTGCCGCGCAGGTTGTCGTCGCTGCCGCGCCCGTAGACCGCCTCGTTCAGCCCCGTCCCCTCGAAATCGTCGTGGCCGTCGGTGAGGATGTGGGTGACGTTGCAGAGGTTCGGCGGGTCCGGGGGCAGGGCGGCGGCCGGCGCGGCGAGGGCGAGCGAAGCGACGGCGATCACCGTCGCAAGACGAATCAGGGAGCGCGACGGGCTCATCTACTCTGCTCGCGTGCCCGAGCTACCGGAGGTCGAGATCACCGCGCGGCGGCTCGCCACCGCGCTCGAGGGCGCCGAGGTCGAATCCGCGCTGGCCCCCGGGATGGTCGCGCTGAAGAGCATCAAGCTGCCGCTCGACGCGCTCGCGGGTCGCGAGGTCGTCGGGGTGCGCAGGGTCGGGAAGATGCCCATCGTCGAGTTCGGTCCGGAGGGCGATCGGCTCGCCCTCCTCGTCCATCTGATGTCGGCCGGAAGGCTCCAGCTCTTTAGCGAGAGAGCCTCCTTGCGTGATCGGCGCTCGCGGGTTCTGATCAGGCTCACCGACGGCCGCGAGCTGCGGCTGCGCGAGTTCGGGACCAAGCAGCGAGCCTGGGCGAAGCTACTCCACGAAGCCGACGTCTCCGCCGAGGAGATGGTCGCGACGCTGGGGCCGGAGGCGTGGCCCGCTCCGTCGCCCGAGGAGCTGGCCAGGGTGCTCGGCACGAGCGGGCACCTGCACTCGCTGCTGCGCAACCAGCGCGCGATCGCCGGGATCGGCCGCTCGTGGGTGGACGAGATCCTCTGGGAGGCGAAGCTCTCGCCGTTCAAGAAGGCCTCCGAGATGGACGACGCCGAGATCGAGGCGCTGCACGGCGCCCTCGGCGTCCTCGGCCGCGCGATCGACCACTACGAGGAGGTGATCGGCGAGACGATCCCCGACAAGATGCCGATGCCGCTGCAGGTGCACCGGCGCGAGGGCGAGCCCTGCCCGCGCTGCGGGGAGACGATCGCCGCGATCCACTATGCGGAGCGGATCACCTGCTACTGCCCGCGGGAGCAGACCGGCGGCCGCGTGCTCGCCGACCGGCGCCTCTCGCGGCTGCTCAAGTAGCCCCGGTCAGGCGGCGGACGCGGGGACGACCGGCGAACCGGGTCTGCCTCCGTTTGTAGGGTCAGACGATGCGGCTCCTCGCCCCGATCACGCTGCTGCTCGCCCTCTCGGGGGCAACGCTCGCCGTCGCCGCACCCGCCGGCGGTGACGACACCGGCGTCGTCCGGGTCGCGACCAGCGGCAGCTACTCGGAGCGGATCGAGAAGCTCCCGATCACGAGGCGAGCGGGCGCGGAGTCGCGGGTGGTGATGTCGCTGGGGCCGGAGAAGCTGCCACGGCTGCGCCAGGGGGACGAGCTGGAGCTCACCTCCGAGGTGCAGGTGACCCTCAACTGCACCAAGCGGGTGAAGCGCTGCATCGGTCCCCCCTACCGCTACGACCCCGACGTGAGGGTGCGTCTCCTGCTCACCGACTCGGCGGGCTCCAAGCGCGGCCTGCAGATCGGTCCGACGAAGCGGGCCGAATGCGGGCAGAAGCAGCCGCGTGAGCACCACTGCGTGATCGTCACCACCCACGCCGGGCTGCGAATCGACGATCCGGGCGAGCTCCCCTGCCCCGCCGACCGCTGCTTCGTCAACCTCGTCATGGACGCGAGCAGCCCGAAGGCGGGCAAGGACGATGTCCTGCTCGTCGGCGGCAACAAGCCCGATGGCTCGATCCCGCAGGACCGCGGGCGGATCAACGCGGTGCTGCTTCACCCAGCGGGCGGCGACTACCCGAAGCCGCGCCGGACCAAGCGGCGTGAGTTGGCCGAGCTGCCGCTCGACCTGAAGCGGCGCGTCGTCTACTCGCAGAAGCTGCGGGGCGTCGAGCGGGGCGAGCAGCTCGCGGTCGAGGCGAAGGTGGTGACCGACCGCGCCCACCTGCCGTACTCGGTGCGCACGTCGGCGCAGCTCGTCCTCGCCGGGAGCCCGACCGAGACCCAGCCCGGACCCTTCGCCCGGCGGCTCGGCGGCAAGGGCGAGATCAGCGAGTCCAACGGCTTCAACTGCACCGCCGACCACGACACCTGCACGACCCGCAAGGTCGGCGTGCTGCGCTTCTCCACCAACGCCCGAGAGGGCGGCAAGCCGCGGCCCGTGTACGTGAACCTGGTGATGATCGTCGGGCCGAAGCAGCTCGAGGCCGGGCCCGGGGACCGCTACGACGTCCTGCGCCGCGGCTGGCTCGACGTCACCCGCTACCCGAGGCCGGGCGGCTGAGACGCGGCAAGCGCCGTCCGCCTCATGCCGGCTCGAGGAGCAGCGACAGATCGAGCGTCGTCGCGGAGTGCGTGAGCGCCCCGACCGAGACGAACTCGACCCCGGTCGCGGAGATGGCGCCGATCGTGTCGAGGTTGACGCCGCCGGAGGCCTCGAGGTGGGGACGGCGGCCCGTGCGCCCCTCGTCCGCGTCGCGGGCGGCGACGCAGGCGCGAAGACCGTCGAGATCCATGTTGTCGAGGAGGAGCCGGTCGGCGGCGCACGCGAGGGCGTCCTCGACCTCGCTGAGGTTGCGGCACTCGACCTCGACCTCGAGATCCGGCTGCGCGCGGCGCGCCCGCGCAACGGCCTCGCCGAGCCCGCCGCCGGCGAGCGCGATGTGGTTCTCCTTGATCAGGATCGCGTCGTATAGACCCATGCGGTGGTTGCGCCCGCCGCCGGCGCGGACGGCCGCCTTCTCGAGCTCGCGCAGACCAGGCGTCGTCTTGCGCGTGTCGAGGACGGTTGCCATGCCTCCCTGCGAGGCCGCCGCCTCGACGTAGCGGGCGGTCAGCGTGGCGATCCCCGAGAGGCGGCCGAGCAGGTTGAGGGCGACGCGCTCGCCGGCGAGCAGCGCTCGCGCGGGGCCGGCGATGACGGCGATCTCCCGCGGGACGTCTGCGGCGGCCTCCCCCTCCGGCACGAGTCGGTCGAGGTCTCCGGCTCCGACCTGGTGGAAGACCTCCGCCGCCACCCCGAGCCCGAAGATCACCCCCGCCTGCTTCTGGACGATGACGGCGCGGGCGTGCGCTTCCGCGGGGACCGTGGCCTCGCCGGTCACATCCCCTGGGCCGATGTCCTCCTCGAGCGCTCGCGCGATCAAGTCCCGCCAGCCCTCCCCCGGCCTGGCGGTCATGACGCTTCCGAGGCGGTCTGCAGGAGGTACTCGCGGATGAAGCCGTCGAGGTCGCCGTCGAGGACGCGCTGCGCGTCGCCCATCTCGAAGCCGGTGCGGTGGTCCTTGACCCGCGTGGTCGGGTGCAGCGTGTAGCTGCGGATCTGCGAGCCCCACTCCACGGCCTTCTGCTCGCCGCGCGCGCTCGCCATCTCCTCCTCGCGCTTGCGCTCCTCCTCGGCGATGAGCCGGGCGCGGAGCATCTGCATCGCGGTCGCCTTGTTCTGCGTCTGCGAGCGCTCGTTCTGGCACTGCACGACGATCCCGGTCGGGATGTGGGTGAGCCGGACCGCCGAGTCGGTCTTGTTGACGTGCTGGCCCCCGGCGCCGGAGGCGCGGTAGGTGTCGACGCGGATGTCGCTCTCGTCGAGGTCGATCTCGACGTCGTCGGAGACGAGCGGCGCGACGTCGAGCTGGGCGAAGGCCGTGTGGCGGCGTGACTGCGAGTCGAAAGGTGAGATCCGGACGAGCCGGTGGACGCCGCGCTCGGCCGCGAAGAGACCGTAGGCGTTCTCGCCGTGGACGAGGAACGTCGCCGACTTGAGTCCCGCCTCCTCCCCCTCCGAGGCCTCCTTCATCTCGACCTTGAAGCCGCGGGCCTCGGCCCAGCGCAGGTACATGCGCAGGAGCATCTCCGCCCAGTCCTGGGAGTCTGTGCCGCCGGCGCCGGAGCGCACGGTGACGACGGCGTCGCCCGCGTCGTGCTCGCCGGAGAAGAGGCGCTGCTCCTCGAGCTCGGCGAGCCTGGACTCGATCGATGTCAGCTGGGAGCCGAGCTCAGCGGCGATCTCCTCGTCTTCGACCGCCATCTCGGCGAGGTCGGCGAGGTCGTCGGCGTCCTGGGAGATCCCCTCCCAGAGGTCGATCTTGCGCTTCGCGCGCGTGTGCTCGGCGGAGACCTTCGCCGCGTTCTCCTGGTCGTCCCAGAAGCCCGGCGCCTGCATCTCCCCCTCGAGCCGCTCTACCTCGCTCTGCAGCCCAGCCGGGTCAAAGGTAGTCCCGGAGCAGGGTGAGCTGCTCGCGGACCTCCGCGATGCGGGCGTCGGTGTCGATCGCCTCGGTCATCGGGCCGGGAGGCTAGCGGGCGCGCTGCACGGCGGGGCGGCAACCGCGCCGAGTGGTCCAATCCGGCGACCCCATCGCCGATTCGTGCCACTCGGCGCGGAACGCGCGTCCCGGCCAGTTCGTCAGCCCTTCTTCTTGATCTTCGTCTTGCGCGTGACCTGGATCTTGTTCCCGGCCGTGTCGCGCGTGGTGACGGTGGCCGTGACACGGCCCTTGGTGCCGTCGCGGACGTCGAAGGAGATCGTCTGATCGCCGACCTCGAGCGGAGCCATCTTGCGACGGCCGACGGCCTTGCCCTTCCGATCCTTGAGGACGACCTTGCCGTTGAGAGCCTCGCCGGCGTTGATGTCGATGCTGAACGTCGACTTCTTCACCTGGGCCTCACCGATGTTCGCCACCGCGACCCCAGCCGGAATGTCGCTCTCGCCGGGGCTGAGCTCGTAGGCGCCCCACGGCGGGTTCGCGTTGACGATGCGACCCGGCTCGCAGGTGGCCAGGAAGCTGGCGAACCGCGTGGTCTCGCTGCGCGTGACGATCCGGTAGGTACCGGCGGGCACCTCGGTCCAGACGATCCCGCCGTCCTCGGAGGTCTCGGTCTTGGTCGCGTCCGGAATCACGTGCTCGTTGAAGTAGATCGGGCCCGGGATCTCCGGGAACTCGATGGAGGTCGCACCGGGGACGCCGTGCGGGGTCCTGTCCCAGAACGTCTGGTAGTCGACGTCGCGCACGTTGCGGGCCGAGGCCGTGGTCACGATGGCGCAGTCCGTGGGCCTGCCGTCAGGCCCTGCCGGCACGCCGAGGAGGAGCTTCAGACCGAGGAACTCGGCGTCCGCCGGCGTCTGGAAGTTCGCGTTGACGAGGTTCTCGCCGCGCGTGTGGAAGGTCTGCAGGTCGATCTCGTTGTAGCCGGCCGGCGGATCGATGTACGGCGTCACGGTCGTGTCGTCGGGGACCGTGAGGACGTAGTCGCCGTTGGCGTCGGTCGTTGCGGTGACGTCCGGAAGCTCGCGGACCCGGATCGTCGCTCCGGGGATCGGCGTGTCCATGTGGTTGAAGACGTAGGCCTTGCCGGAGATCGTCACGGGGTCATCAGCGGACGCCGCGGCAGGGACAAGAAGCATGAGGAGGGCAGTCAACCCAAGAATTCGATTACGCATGACGCGGCAGGCTAGAGATGCGCGCGGCGAGGCACGCCGGTAGCCGCTACCGAGGGCGGCGCCTGGCCCGCCTCAGGAGCCGTGGCACTTCTTGTATTTCTTCCCGCTCCCGCACCAACAGGGATCGTTGCGGCCGATCTTCTCGTCCTCGCCCTTGACGACCGTGGTCGCGTTGGTGCCGCCGGAGCCGTTGCCGGCCGCGGCGACGGCGGGTGCGGCGGTCGCCGTGGCGGCTCCACCGGCGGCGGCGGCGGCGCGGGCCTCGGCGAGCGCGGAGGGTTGCTCCTCCTCGGTCCCGCCTGAGTAGCTGACGTCGACGTCCTCCTCCTCGGGGGCGAAGGCCTCCTCGACCTCGGCTGGCTGAAGCTCGACGTTGACGTGGAAGATGAGGCGGGCGAACTCCTCCCAGATCGCCTCCATGAGGGCCTCGAACATGGAGTAGCCCTCGTTCTTGTACGCGACGAGCGGATCGATCTGGGCGAACCCGCGGAGGTGGATGCCCTCGCGCAGGTAGTCCATCTCGTGCAGGTGCTCCTTCCACCGCGTGTCGATGATCTGCAGCAGGATGTGGCGCTCGAGCGCTCGCATCAGCTCCTCGCCGAACTCCTCCTCGCGCTCGTCGTAGGCGGCGAGCGCGTCCTCGACGAGCAACTCCGTGACCTGCTCGCGACTGGAGGTGTGCGCGTCGAGCTCGGTCAGATCCACCGAGACCGGCCACAGGGTGTTGAGGTAGGTCTCGAGGCCACCGAGGTCCCATTCCTCGAAGACGTCGGAGGCCGTGTACTCGAGCACCTTCGAGGAGATGACCCCCTCGAGCTGCTCGCGGGCGACGTCGCCCATGTCGCGCCCCTCGAGGACCTCGCGGCGGTACTTGTAGACGACCCGCCGCTGCTCGTTCATGACGTCGTCGTACTCGAGGACGCGCTTACGGCTCAGGTAGTTCTGCTCCTCGACCTTCTTCTGCGCGCTCTCGATCTGCTTCGAGAGCATCTTCGCCTCGAGCGGGTACTCCTCCCCGTCCTCGTCGACCGGTCCGAGGCGGTCGAGGATCTTGTAGATCCGGTCGCCGGCGAAGAGCCGGACGAGGTCGTCCTGCGCGGAGAGGAAGAAGCGTGAGGCGCCGGGGTCGCCCTGACGTCCGGCGCGGCCGCGGAGCTGGTTGTCGATGCGGCGCGACTCATGGCGCTCGGTGCCGCAGATGAAGAGGCCACCCGCCTCGCGGACCTTCTCGCCCTCGGCCTTGCAGCGCTCTCCGAGCCCCGGCATGAGCGCCGCGAGCTCCTCGTCGTAGTTCTCGTCGCCGGGGCGGACGCCGAGCTTGCGCAGCTCGCCCTCGGCGAGCATCTCGGGGTCGCCGCCGAGCTTGATGTCGACGCCGCGCCCGGCCATGTTGGTCGCGATCGTGACCGCGCCGAGGCGGCCTGCCTGCGCGACCGTCTCACCCTCGCGCTGCGCGTACTCCGGCTTCGCGTTGAGCACCTCGTGCTTGATCCCGCGCTTCTTGAACTGCTGGGAGAGCATCTCGGAGGTCTCGACCGAGACGGTGCCGATCAGGATCGGCTGTCCGGTCTCGTGGCGCTCGGCGATCTCGTTGACGACCGCCCTCCACTTGCCCTCCTTGGTCTTGTAGATCTGGTCGTTCATGTCGTCGCGGACCATGTCCCGGTTGGTCGGGATCTCGACGACGGGGATCTCGTAGATCTTCATGAACTCGGTCGCCTCGGTGAGGGCGGTGCCGGTCATGCCGCTGAGCTTCTCGTAGAGGCGGAAATAGTTCTGGAGCGTGATCGTCGCGAGCGTCTGGTTCTCCTCGCGGATCGCGACGCCCTCCTTTGCCTCGACCGCCTGGTGCAGGCCCTCCGACCAGCGCCGGCCCTCGAGGATGCGGCCGGTGAACTCGTCGATGATCATCACCTCGCCGTCGACCACCGCGTAGTCCTTGTCGCGCTTGTACAGCGACTCCGCCTTCAGCGACTGGATCAGGTGGTTGACGAGCGTGCCGTGCTCGGAGAGGTAGAGGTTCTCGACGCCGAGGAACTTCTCCGCCTTCTCGACGCCCCGCTCGGTCGGGGCGACGGTCTTGTGCTTCTCGTCGTACTCGTAGTCGTACTCGGCCTCGGAGGTGTCCTTCGACTCGCCGAGCGCCTTCAGCTTCGGCTTCGCTTCGACGCCCTCGAGGCTCTTGGCGAGCCGGGCGAACGTGTAGTAGAGGTCGGCGGCGGCCTCGGGGGAGCCGGAGATGATCAGCGGCGTGCGCGCCTCGTCGATGAGGATGTTGTCGACCTCGTCGACGATCGCGAAGGGATGGCCGCGCTGGAAGCAGCGCTCGAGCGACGGGGCCATGTTGTCGCGCAGATGATCGAAGCCGAACTCGGAGTTCGTCCCGAAGGTGACGTCGGCGGCGTAGGCGGCATGGCGACGGTCGCCGTGCTCGGGCAGGTCGTTGTCCTGGAGCACGCCGACGGTGACGCCGAGCATGTCGTAGAGCGGCTTCATCCACTCTGCGTCGCGGCGGGCGAGGTAGTCGTTGACGGTGACGACGTGGACGCTGTCGCCGGCGAGCGTGTTCAAGAACACCGCGAGCGTGCCGGTGAGCGTCTTGCCCTCGCCGGTCTTCATCTCGGCGATCCCGCCCGAGTGCAGGACCATCCCGCCGATCAGCTGGACGTCGTAGTGGCGCTGGCCGAGCGTGCGCTTGCCGGCCTCGCGACAGAGCGCGAACGCCTGCGGAAGCAGGTCGTCGAGGGACTCGCCGTCGCGGGCGCGCTCGCGCAGCTCGTCCGCCTCCTCGCGGATCTCGTGGTCCTCGAGCAGCTCCATCTCCGGCTCGAAGCGGTTGATCTCCGCGACGCGCTTCTCGTACTCCTTGAACTGCCGCGACTCACCGAGCCGCAGAGCCTTGTCGATCAGTCCTCTCGCCATCTAGGACGAGGGTAGCGGACGACCGGTTCTCGGCCCCGCGGGTGTGGGCAGCGAGACGGTCGCGTTTCGACCGGCGTTCTTGGCGGCGTAGAGCGCCTCGTCGGCGCGACCGAGGAGCTCCGACGCCGACTCCGCACCGCTCCACTCGGCGACACCGATCGAGCACGAGAGCCCGTCGGGAAGCGCAGCCCGGAGCTGGTCGGCGACCTCGGTCGCCCCCTCGAGGGTGCAGCCGGGCATGGTCACGGCGAACTCGTCTCCACCGATCCGAGCGAGCACGTCGGTGAGGCGCAGCCGGCGGCGCCAACGCGCGGCCGCGGTCAGCAGCACCCGGTCTCCGGCGGCATGGCCCCAGCGGTCGTTGTAGCTCTTGAGCTCGTCCAGGTCGAGGAGGCCGACCGCGAGCGGCTGCCCACCCCGCTCGGAGCGGGCCAGCTCCCGGGAGAGCTCGTCCTGCCAGGCGCGGCGGTTGCAGAGCTCCGTCAGCGGATCGGTGCGCGCCATCTCGGTGAGCTGCTCCAGCGCCGCGGCACGGTCGATCGCGACGGCGGCCTCGCCGGCGAGGAGCTCCATCGAGCCCATCATCCGGTTGCCCGGAGGCGGCTGGGGCCGGCGCCAGCCCACCGCGATGACGGCACGGATCCCGATCGAGCGGCGAACCGGGTGCCAGGATGCCGCGTCGGCTCCCGACCCCCCCAGCGGCCAAGCCGAGGCGCTGTTCTCGCCGCCGATCCCGGGCGTGAACTCGGCGCGGCCGGTGGCGAACGCGCGGGCGGCGTGGTCGGTGCGGTCCATGTCGATCGTCCGGCCCTCGATGTCGGCCCCGCTCGCCGCCGCGACGACCAATCCGTGTCCGTCGGCATTGAGCTCGACGAGCGCGACGACGTCGGCCCCGGCCACGTCGATCGCGGCCTCGCAGATCGTGCGGCGCGCCTCGACCGGGTAGCTGCTGCGGGCGAGAGCGCGGGCCGCCGTCGCGAGGGTCTCGAGGTCGCTGGCACGTGAGCGCAGCTCCTCGATCTCGGCGCCGTCGGCGTGCGGCTCGGAGATCGCGATCAGGGTCAGCGGCTCGGCGCCGTCGGTCGCTCCGCTGAGCGGAACAAACCGCAGGGTCCGCGTACCCGCAGGCATCCGTGTGTCGACCCTCGTCTCGGTCCCGGCGCGCGCCCGCTCGGCGGCGCGCTCGAGTCGATCGGCCCCGGCCCCGGCCTCGAGCACGTCCAGCAGCGGCGCCCCGACGAGAGGCTCGGCACCGAGCTCGCCGGACGCCCCCTCCGAGCACATGCGGATCCGCAGCTCGGCATCGACGAGGAGGACGGAGGTCGCTGGATCGGCAAGAGCGCGACTGCGCATCTCAGCGACGGCCGAACCGCTCACGGCAACCTGCTCGACCTCGGGCCGCGGATTGGAGCCACCTCGGATCATCAACTCAGACTAGTCACCGCCGAGTACGGCTCCACGGCCCTCGATTCGCTCAGGCTGCGTCACCCTTGGCGCGGCCGACGGTGCGCCGCGTCGCCGCGCGATTGCGGCGCAACTCGCGGTGTCGCTTCACCTGGCGGCGTATGTCCTGCGAGACCGACTTCACCGCCGCCTCCATCCGCGTCGCTCGCTCCTCCGCGTGCAGGGTCACGCCCTTGAGACGAAGCGTCGCCTCGGCGACGAACTTCTCGGAGATGGAGGGGTTGGCCTCCTCGCGCAGGACCAGCTCGAGCCGTGCGTGCTCGGAGACCTGCTTCTCGACCCGCTCGAAGCGCTTGCGGATCCGGTCGCGAATCTCCTCGTCCACCTCGTAGCCCCGGCCGACGACATCGATGTCCACGGTTTCCTCCTGCGGTCGCTGACCTCGCCCACTCTATGCACCTCGTCCACCCGGGACCGCGGCGAGCGCGACGGCGCGAATCCGCAGGGCACCGCCGCGACGCAGGGCCCGCGCGCAGGTGTCGATCGTCGCGCCCGTGGTGACGACATCGTCGACCAGCACCACCGTCTCAGGAAGTGGCCCGGTGACGCGGACCCTGGGCGGGTTGCGCATCCGCCTCGCCCTGCCACCGCCGCGCTGACGGCGAAGGTCGCGGCGGCGCAGCGGGTCGGCGGCGGCGAGGCCGGTGCGGGCGGCGAGGGCCGAGGCGATCTCCCGCGCCGGATCCATCCCCCGCCGGGCCAGGCGCAGCGGTGAGGCCGGGACCGGGACCAGCACCCCGTCGAGGAGCCCCGCCGGCGCCCGTTCCTCGATTAGCGCCGCGGCCAGCTCGGCGGCGCTCCGAAGGCGCCCGAACTTGAGCGCGGCGACCAGCCTCCTCCCTACTCCGGCGTAGGGGAGCGCGGCGAAGCCGCCGTCGAGCCCGTCGGCGCGCAGCAGGGCGCCCGGGGCGGACTCCAGCCCGGCGGTACAGCGCGTGCAGAGCGCGGGGCCTCGCGCGCGTCGCGCCAGCGGCGCGCGGCAGATCAGGCAGGTGGGCGGGGCGAGCACCGGCCAAGCGTCGCGCAGCGAGCGCCCCGGGTGAGTGACCGCGAGTGTCGACTTCGTGCCGGTTCAGATACCGGACCCGCGCGACGGCGGCTTCGCCCGCGCTACCTCTTGACCTTGACCTTGAGCTTCGAGGTGCCGGACGAGTTCCCGAACTGGTCGGTGGCGGTCACCTCGACGGTCGCCTTCGAGGCCTTCTTCTTGATCACCTTCTTGATCTTCCGCTGCGTTTTGCCGTCGAACTTGAGCTTCAGCTTCACGTTATGTCCCGCGGCGACCCCCTGCTCGGAGTCGCCCTTGAGCTTGAAGGTCTTCTTCTTCTTGACCTTGCCGCGCTTGTCGACGATCTTCACCTTGATCGTCCCGCCGGCCTCGATGTCGCAGACCTCGTCCTCGCAGACGGCGTTCGCGACGATCTTCTTCTTGCTCTTCTGCTGCTTGTCGCCGGAGAGGCTGAGGCGCGGGGCCTGCCCGTCGACCGGCCCGCCGGGCTGGTTGGTGCCGGGCGTCGTCACGCTCTCGCAACCGATGGTCGCGTCCTGGACGTCGGCGTTGGCGACGTCGATGCCGGGGCCGCAGTCGTCGCTGTCCGCCGTGCCGCCGTCGCGCGACTCGAGCAGATCGTCGTCAGCCCCACCGGAGAGCACGTCCGCCCCGGCGCCTCCGTCGATCGTGTCGTTGCCGCCGGCGCCGGCGAGTGCGTTGGCGCTCGCGTCGCCACTGATCGAGTCGGCGAAGGGGGTGCCAGTCACGTCGGTGATCCCGCTGAGCGAATTCGAGCCGGCGCCCGTCGCCGTCCCAGCGGCGAGGTTCACCGTGACGCCGCCGCCGCCCGGCGCGTCGGAGAAGTCCGCGAGATCGGCGCCCGGGCCGCCGTCGAGGTCGTCCGCTCCGGCGCCGCCGCGAAGCAGGTCGGCGTCGGCTCCGCCGAGCAGCCGGTCGGCGCCGGCGGAGCCCAGCAGTTCGTCGGCGCCGCCCTCGCCCGAGAGGGTCACGCCACCGCCCGTGTAGCCGGTCGCGTCGAATGTGTTAGCTGCCGCGCCGCCGGTGAGCGAGACCTCCTCGATCGCCGCCAGCGAGTCGGCGTCGCCGCCTCCGCTCAGCAGGGTGTCGGTCAGGGTCAGGTCGGCGTCGATCGTGTCAGCGAGGAAGTCGCCGGCGCCCGATTCGCCGTCGAGCGAGTCATCGCCGGTGCCCCCGGCCATCGTGTCGTCGCCCGCACCACCGAGCAGCGAGTCGTTCTCCGAGCCGCCGGAGATCAGGTCGGCGGCGTTGCCGCCGGCCAGCGAGTCCCCGCCGGCGCCGCCGCTCAGCAGGTCGACGCCGTCGCCCGCGTCGAGCGTGTCCGCTTCCGTTCCCCCGTCGAGCTGATCGGCGCCCCCGAGCGCGGTGATCGAGTCCGACCCGCCGTCACCGAAGAGGACGTTGTTCCCGGCTGCGCCGTCGATCCGATCGCCGTCGCCGCCACCGCTGATCCGGTCGCCGCCGTCGCCACCGTCGAGCGTGTCGACCCCGCTCTGGCCGTCGATCGTGTCGTCGTTCGCCGCCCCCAGCACCGAGTCGCTGCCGAGCTCGCCGTCGAGCTGGTCGGATCCGTCGCCACCGTCGATCGTGTCGGCAGCGTCGCCACCGTCGATCGTGTCGCCCCCCTGATTGCCGTCGAGCTCGTCCTCGTCGCCCCCGCCGTCGATCTCGTCGGCGCCGATCCCGCCCTCCAGCGAATCGAGGCCGAAGTCGCCGATCAGGGTGTCGGCGCCGTTGCCGCCGGTCGCGACGTCGTTCTGGTCGCCGCCGTCGATCAGGTCGTTCGCCCCCGACCCCGAGAGCGTGTCGTTGGCGCCGGCGCCGTCGATCGACACCGGCCCGTTGGTGAACGCGACGGCGCTGATGATGTTCGGGCCGACCGAGCCGAGCAGGGAGGCCTGCTCGAAGGAATCGAGCGAGTCGCTGCCCGAGCCGGTCAACAGGGTGTCGCTGAGCGTCTGGTTCGGGGTCGCCCCCTGCTGGCGGATCTCGTCGGTGCCGGCGCCGCCGAGCAGGGAGTCGGAGAAGATGGTCCCAGTGATGGTGTCCGCCTGGCCGGCGCCGTCGATCGTCACGCCGAAGGAGCTCGTCATCGCCTCGGCATCGATCCGGTTCGCCGAGGAGCCGCCCGTGAGCGAGGCGCGCTCGAAGCCGCTCAGGGTGTCGTTGCCGTCACCCGTCGCGAGCACGTCGCTGAACTCCTGGACCGCGGCGTCCGAGGTCTGGAACAGGTAGTCGACCACCCCGGCGCCGCCGATCAGCGAGTCGCTGCCGGCCGCGCCGATCACCGTGTCGGAGGAGCCGAGCGCGTCGATGGTCACCGCGCCGGAGAACGCGCCGGCGTCGATCGTCTCCGAGGTCGGGGAGCCGGTCAGAGACGCCTGCTCGATCGAGCTCAGGGAGTTCGTGCCCGAGCCGGTCAGCTGGGTGTCGGTGAGCGTCTGGTCGCCCCCCTCGTCGACGATCCGGTCGGTGCCGGTGCCCCCGCTCAGCGTGTCGTCGTCGAGTCGCCCCTCGAGCGTGTCGTCGTCGGCGCCGCCGATCAGCGAGTCGGTGTCGTCGGTGCCGCGCAGGCTGTCGTTCCCCGCCGCTCCGTCGAGCTCCACCGGCCCGGAGTTGAACCCGCTCGCATCGAGGGTGTTGTTCGAAGCGCCGCCAGTGAGGGTCGCGGAGTCGATCTGGGTGATGCTGTCGTTTCCGGCTCCGGTCAGCAGCGTGTCGGTCAGCGTCTGGTTGGCGTCCACCGACTGGGAGATCTCGTTGCCGCCGGCGCCCCCGGTGATGAGGTCGCTGGACGCGCCGCCGACGAAGTCGTCGTTGCCGTTGTAGCCGGACATCGTCACCGGTCCGGAGAAGCCCGAGGCATCGAAGCTGTTGTCGCTGCCGCCGCCGTCGAGCGAAGCGTCGTCGAAGCCGGAAATGGTGTCGGTGTCCGCGCCGGCGGTGAGCAGCGAGTCGGTGAGGAGGAAGTCCGCGTCCGCGTTGCCCCTGATCCGGTCGGTCCCCAGACCGGCGTCGAGCGAATCGCCGGAAGCGGGGCTACCCACCAGGGTGTCCGAGCCGCCGAGGCCGACGAGACTGACCGTGCCGCCGGTGAAGGCCGAGGCGTCCATGTCGTTGCCGGTGGCGCCTCCGGTGAGCGAGGCGTGCTCGAAGCCCGCGAGGCTGTCGTCGTTGAACCCGGTCTCGTCGAGGATGGTGTCGCCGAGGTCCATCTGCCCGACGTCGTTGGCCTTGATCAGCAGGTCGCCGGTGCCGCCGCCCGCGTCGAGGCTGTCGCCGCCGCTGTCGGCGGCTGGAAGGAGGGTGTCGTCGCCTCCGAGCGCCGCCATCGTGACCCCGCCGGCCGATGCGCCACCGGTGAAGTCCGAGGCATCGAGCTCCTGCGCGCCGGCGGTGCCGGTGAGCGATGCCCGCTCGACGCCGGCGAGCGTGTCGTTGCCGGCGCCCGTGATCAGCGAGTCGCCGAGGTCGACGTCGGCGGCGGAGGCCTGGATGACCCGGTCGCCGAAGTCGTCGCCGCCGTCGATGCTGTCGCTGCCCGCCGTGCCGATGAAGTCGTCGAATCCGGCATCGCCGAACATCGTCGCCGGTCCGGAGAAATCGGACGCGTCGAACGAGTTGGCCGCCGTGGTCCCAGACAGCGAGGCCGTCTCGAAGGAGGAGATGTCCACGGTGTCGGCGCCATCGATGAGCTGGGTGTCGCCGAGGTCGATGTCCGTGCCGGTGTGGATCACGCGATCGGTCCCGGCGCCACCGAGCACCTCCATGGGGTTGAAGGTCGTCGTCATGTGGTCGTTGCCACCGGATCCGCGGATCGAGTCCTGGCCGTCGCCGACGATCGTGTCGGAGTCGGCACCGCCGTCCACCAGATCGGCGAAGGTCCCGGCGTTCGGCAGGCTGTCGTTGCCGGCGCCGCCGAGCAGAGTCTCAGGGTTGCCGCCGCCAACGATCGTGTCGCTACCGCCGGCGCCGTCGAGGACCTTCGTCTCGAAGCTGGCCGACCCCGATCCGTCGATCGAGTTGTCGCCCGCGCCTCCGGTCAGGGAGATGTTGTCGACCGAGCTGACCGTGTCGGTGCCCTGACCGGCCGCGGTGATCTGGACGCCGGCCATGCTGAAGTCGGTGTCCGCGACCCGTACGTAGAG
Organism: Thermoleophilales bacterium; assembly: GCA_020636895.1. GTDB lineage: Bacteria > Actinomycetota > Thermoleophilia > Solirubrobacterales > 70-9 > RHKX01. The sequence continues at coordinate 844,231 of JACJWZ010000002.1, forward strand.
GTCGCCTGCGTCGCCGCCGCCGAAGATCTGGTCGCTTGCGTCACCGCTGGTGATCGTGTCGTCGCCACCGCCGGCCTGCACGGTCGTCGGGCCGCCGAAGCCCGACGTGTCGATGGCGTTGGCGGAGAGGCCCGCGGTCAGCGATGCCTCGTCGAACCCGGAGATGGTGTCGTCCTCCGCGTTGCTGATCCCGAGCAGGGTGTCGCTGAGGGTCAGATCCGCGTCGGCCGAGGCGACCACGCGGTCGGTGCCGCTGCCGGCGTGGAGCGAGTCGCCGAAGGCGGTGCCCGTCAGCGTGTCGCCCGCGCCCTCGCCGCTCAGCGTGACGGCGCCGGCGGCGAACCCGGACGCATCGATGTTGTTGGCCGAGGCGCCGCCGGTCAGCGAGGCGGTCTCGATCCCAGCCAGCGAGTCGTTGCTGGCCGCCACCAGGGCCGATCCGGTCAGCGTCTGATTGGTGTCCGACACCTGCTCGATGCGGTCGCCGGTGCCGGAGCCCCCGTTCAGGCTGTCGTTCTGGGACCCGCCGAGGAGCGTGTCGTTGCCCCCGGCGGCGTCCAGGCTCACCGCGCCGGGCGTGAAAGCGCTCGCGTCGAGCTTGTTGGCCGAGGCGCCGCCGGTCAGGGACGCGCGCTCCACCCCGGAGAGGGTGTCGGTGCCGAGGCCGGTCAACTGGGAGTTGGTCAGCGTCTGCGAGGCGTCGGCCTGCTGAACCACCCGATCCGAGTCCGCGCCGCCGACGAGCGAGTCGCTACCGCTGCCGGCGAGCATCGTGTCGTTGCCGGCGAGCGCATCGATCGACACCGCGCCGTTGAACGCCGAGGCGTCGAAGCTGTTCGACGTCGCGCCGCCGGTCAGCGACGCCTGCTCGATGCTGCTGAGGGTGTCGATCTCCGCGCCGCCGCCGAGGCCGCTGGTCAGCGAGCTGTTGGTGAGGACCTGGTTCTGATCCTCGGCGTGGACGATCCGATCGGTCCCGGTGCCGCCGATCAGCGAGTCCTCCGCCAGGGACCCGAGGCCGCCGGAGAGCGTGTCGTTGCCGCCGGCGCCGTCGAGCGTCACCGACCCCGCGAACCCCGATGCCGCGATCGAGTTGGCCGACGCGCCCCCGGTGATCGAGACCTCGTCGATCCCGCTCAGCGTGTCCGTGACGATCCCGCTCGTCAGCTGGCCCGATGTGAGGGTGTGGTTCGTGTTCCCGCCTGCGAGCACCCGGTTGAGGCCGAAGTTGCCGGAGAGGGAGTCGGCGGCGACACCGCCGATCAGCGTGTTGTCCCCATCGCCGGCGGCCAGCGTGACCGAGCCGCTGAATCCCGAGGCGTCGAGGCTGTCGGCGCCGACGCCCGTCGAGAGCGACACGCGCTCGATCGAGTTGATCTCGTCGGTCCCGGCACCCGCGAACTTGCTGTCGTCGAAGCTGTAGGCGACGCTGCCGAGCCCGTCGAACTGGAACAGCGTGTCGATGCCGGTGCCACCCGCCAGGGTGTCGTCATCGTCGTCGGCCCCGCCCCCGGGAGTCGCGTCGAGATCGATGCTGTCGTTGCCGGCGCCGGCGAGGACCGAGTCGGCGCCGGCGTCACCGATGATCGAGTCCGCATCGTTGCCCGCGGACAGGGTGTCACCGCCGCCCTCCCCTTCCAGGGTGTCGATCCCGTCGTCGCCCACCAGAGAGTCCGCGGCACCCGAACCGTCGAGGCTGTCGCCATCGATGCCGCCGTCGAGGGTGCTCGTGAATGTGCCGGCCTCCAGGGTGTCCGCGCCGCCTTCGCCGAGCAGGCTCTCGCCGGCGCTGGTTGGACTGCTGCTCAGGAGGTCGTTCTCGCCACCCCCCTCGAGCGTGTTGGCTCCCTGCTCCCCGTCGAGGGTGTCCTCGTCGTCGCCCCCGTCGATGAAGTCCGCGCCCTGGTTGCCGTCGACCGAGTCGTCGCCGGCGTCTCCGAACAGGGTGTTGGCGTTGTCGTCGCCGATCAGCGTGTCGTCGAAGTCTGTACCGAAGGCGCCTTCGATCGAGTCGAGCGTGTCCGTGCCCGCCCCCGTGACGGTGTCGCTCGCGAAGACGCTTCCCGACAAGTCGATGGTCAGCCCGCTGCCGGCCTGGCTGTAGGAGGCGATGTCTGTGCCCGCCTCGCCGTCGATCACGTCGTTGCCGGTGTCACCGCCCTGGATGGTGTCGTCGTTGTCGCCGCCGAGCATCGTGTCGTTGCCGCCACGGCCGTTGATGGTGTCGTTGCCCGTGCCACCGAGCATCGAGTCGGCGTGAGTCGACGACTGCGAGTCGAGCGTGTCGTTGCCGCTGCCGCCCGAGAGGGTCGACCCGCCTGCGGACGCCCCGTCCAGCTCGTCGGAGCCGCCGTTGCCCACCAGCGAGCTGCTGGCGGCCGCGGCCGTGAGCGTGTCGTCCTCGGGACCCCCGATCGCGCTCTCGATCGCGGTCAGGCTGTCGGCGGTGGGAGCCTGCCCGGTCGCCTTGCCCGCGCCGAGGTCCGCGGAGATGGGGTTGACGGCAGAGCTGAAGTCGACGGTGTCGTTGGCGCCGGCGCCGTTGACCGAGTCGTCCCCGGTCCCAGGGGAGATCAGGTCCGTGCCCGAGCCGCCGACGATCGTGTCGTCGTTGTCGTCGCCCGAGAGGCTGTTCTGCGTGGTCCCCTGCGGGCCCTGCATCGAGTCGGTGCCGGCGCCGCCGAGCACGGTGACGTCCGCTGGAGCGAGCGCGGTGTAGTCGGTGTTGAGGACGCCGCTGAGATCAATCGAATCCGCGCCGCCGCCGCCGGAGACGGAGATCGAGGTGGTCCCCGAGCACGGTGCGGGGAATGGGGTCCCGCTCGGGAACTGCTGGGGGCCGCCGCCGATGTCGTACTCGACCCAGAGCCCGTTGCAGGTCACCGTCAGTTGGTCGGAGCCGTTGTTCGAGACGAAGGTGAGCGCCCCGGTGCTCGTGTTCCAGCTCGTGGTCGTCCAGCTCGCCTGCGCCAGCCCGGCGGAGAGCCCGAACGACAGCCCGAACGCGACGCTTGCCGCGAGCGCGGCGAGACCGGCGCGGACACGGCCCGCGATCGGGCCCGGCGCCCGTTGGCGGCAGTCGCGTCGCAGGCGCCGTTCGAGCCGGCGGCCGAGTTGGCGCCGGGCGCGCCGGTTCAGGCCCGGCGCCTCGGGCGGGTCGAGCTCGGACTCCAGGAAGGCCACGGCCTCTGAGCTCGAGAGCGGCCCCACATACGTGGGAGCGAGACAAAGAGGGCCATCCGAAGCGACGTCGAGCAGGAGGGCACCGACCCGCGGACCCAGCAACGCCGCGGCGTCGAGCGCCGCGCTCGCATGCGCGCCGGCGCCCGCCAGCGCGAGCGGCAGGCCACGGGTCTCCGGTAGGCGCGCCAGCTCGGCGGCGACGTCGACCAGAGCCCGTGGATCCGGGCCGGCTGCAAGCAGGCGAACGGAGCCGGCCAGGTCGGACGATGGGATCGGACCCGTCCCCGCTCCGAGCACCAGGGCGCGCGGTCGGTGCGGGAGGCGGACCTCGACCGCGTGTCCCGCGAGATCGGTGGAGAAGACCACCTGATCGCCCTCGAGGCGTGGGGTCGCCCCGCGGGAGAGCGTGGGCGCTCCGATCCCGGGCAGGCCCCTGTCCGGGGGCCGACGGTAGCTATGCAGGCGTCTCTGCGTAGGGCGCAACGGCCCTAGCCACCCCTAGCGACACGATCGGAATTGTTGACGGCTCATCCCCCCTTGGGATGTAGTCCTCGTAGCTCCCCGGATGCAGTCGCACCGTAACCGATTCTCGTGGAGGGGAGCGCTGCTTCCCCTATCTCGCATCTCACGCGCCGGATCCCAATCGACTTAGGATCAGGCCGGTGCACGTCCTCTTCGTCCACAAGAACTTCCCCGCCCAGTTCGGCCACATCGGCGCTCGCGGCGTCGCCGAGCGCGGGTGGACGGCGACCTTCGTCTCCGAGAAGCCGCCGGGGGAGGCCGGTGGGGTCCGCAACGTCCAGTACCGGCCGCGCGGCGGGGCGTCGGAGGGCACGCATTACCTCTCCCGTACGTTCGAGAACGGGATCTGGCACGCCGCAGGCGTCTACGAGGCGCTGAAGCCGGTCTCGGCGGCGATCAGCCCCGACCTGATCGTCGGCCACTCCGGCTGGGGCTCGACGCTCTTTCTGCGCGAGCTCTACCCGGACGCCAAGGTGATCAACTACTTCGAGTACTTCTACCGCCCGCGCGACTCCGATCTCGACTTCCGCAAGGAGATCCCCGTGGGCGAGATCGACCGGCTCCGCAGCCCCGCCCGCAACGCGATGATCCTGCTCGATCTCGAGTACTGCGACGCGGGGTACTCGCCGACGGCCTACCAGCACGACCTGATGCCGGAGCCCTACCACGACAAGGTCCGGGTGATCCACGACGGGATCGACACCTCGGTCTGGCATCGGCGCGAGCTGCCCGAGCGCCGGATCGGCAATCTGCGCCTGGCCGAGGGAGAGCGGCTCGTCACCTACGTCTCCCGCGGGATGGAGATGATGCGCGGCTTCGACGTCTTCATGAAGACGGCGAAGCGGATCTGCGACGCCCGCGACGACGTCCGCTTCGTCGTCGTCGGCTCCGACCGGGTCGCCTACGGGGGCGACCTGCGCCACACCGGCGGCCGCAGCTTCAAAGACCACGTCCTCGCCACCGGCGACTACGACCTCGACCGGATCCACTTCGTCGGCAACGTCAAGCCGGCGATCCTCGCCGACCTGCTCAGCCTCTCCGATCTTCACTTCTACCTGACGGTTCCGTTCGTGCTGAGCTGGTCCTGTCTGGACGCGATGGCGTGCGGCGCGACGATGCTCTGCTCGGATACGGCTCCGGTCCGCGAGGTGATCAGCGACGGCGAGAACGGCTACCTCGTCGACTTCTTCGACGACGCCGCCTTCGCCGAGCGCGCGCTGGAGGTGCTGGCGGACCCGTCCCGCCATCGCGAGGCCGTCGGCCGCGCGGCCGAGGCGACGGTCGCAGAGCGCTACGCGCTCGACGTCACGTTCCCGGAGATGGCCGAGTTCTACGAGGAGATCGCCGCCAGAGGAGGGTCCTGATGTGGCCGTTCTGGGACTCGGTGATCGCGCCCCTGCTCGACGCGGCCGGGTCGCGCACGATCGTCGAGATCGGCGCCGAGCAGGGCCGCACGACGCGTATGCTGCTCCAACGGGCCGCCCGGGTGGGCGGCCGGGTCGAGGCGATCGACCCGGCTCCGCGGCTCGACGTCAGCCGCTGGGAGCTCGAGCACGGTGAGCGGCTGCGATTCCACCGCGCCCGTAGCGTCGATGCGCTCCCGACCCTCGCCGCCGTCGATGCCGCCCTCATCGATGGCGATCACAACTGGCACACGGTCCACTCCGAGCTGACGCTGCTCGCGCGCGTCGCCGCGGCCGGGTCGCAGCCGCTGCCGCTGATCATCGCCCACGACGCGGGCTGGCCCTACGGCCGTCGCGACATGTACTACGACCCGCACTCCCTCCCCCGCGAGGCGCGGCATGACGCCGTCCGCTCGGGGGTCCTCCCCGGCAGGTCGGAGCTCTCGCCGAAGGGGATCAACGCGGGGCACTGGAACGCGACCCATGAGGGTGGCCGGCGCAACGGGGTACTGACCGCGATCGAGGACTTCGTGGCCAACGCCGACGAGCAGATCACCACCGCGGTCATCCCCGGCTGGCATGGGCTCGCCGTCGTCGCCTCCGAGCCCCGGCTCGCCGTCGGGCCCGACCTGCGCGCCGAACTCGTACGGCTGCGCTCTCCGGCCTTCCTCGGCGAGCAGGCCGAGCGCCTGGAGCGGGCCCGGATCCTCGCCGGGTTGCGGCCCCAGCGAACGCGAGCGGGTGACGGCGGCTCGACCCGCGACTACGGGATGCTTGACGAGCCCGGCACCTGATCGCCTCTCAGTCGAAGACGACCTTCTCGACCGCCGCCAGGTCCGGCTCGCAGCCGATCACCGACGGCGCTTTGCCGAGGGCGGTGTCGGGGTCCTTGAGGCCGTGGCCGGTGAGAACGCAGACGACGGTCTCGATCGGCGGCTCCCCATCCTCCACGGGGAGGCCGTGGGCGAGCAACCCAGCGACCGACGCGGCCGAGGCGGGCTCGCAGAAGACACCCTCGCCGGAGGCGAGCAGGCGGTAGGCGTCGAGGATCTGCTCGTCGTCGACGGCGGCGATGCGGCCGCGCGAGGAGGTGACCGCGTCCATCGCCTCCTCCCAGCGGGCGGGGTTGCCGATGCGGATCGCCGAGGCGATCGTTTCCGGGTTCTCGACCGGGTGGCCGAGCACGAGCGGCGCGGCTCCAGCCGCCTGGAAACCGAACAGGCGGGGATGCGCTCCGTACTCGTCGAAGCCGCGCCGGTAGGCGGTGATGTTGCCGGCGTTGCCGACTGGGATCGCGAGAGCGTCGGGGGGGGCGCCGAGCTCGTCGCAGATCTCGAAGGCGGACGTCTTCTGCCCCTCGATCCGGAAGGGGTTGACCGAGTTGACGAGCTCGATCGGGTGCCGGTCGGCGAGCTCACGGACGATCCGCAGCGCGTCGTCGAAGTTGCCTCGCAGGGCGACGACGCGGGCGCCGTGCATCAGCGCCTGGGCGAGCTTGCCGATGGCGATCTTCCCCTCCGGCACGATCACGGCGCCGCGGAGGCCCGCGCGCGCCGCGTAGGCGGCGGCGCTCGCCGCCGTGTTCCCGGTCGACGCGCAGATCACGGCCTCCGCGCCCCCGGCGACCGCCCGTGAGACGGCGACGGTCATCCCCCGGTCCTTGAAGGATCCGGTCGGGTTCGCGCCCTCGACCTTGAGCAGCACCCGGGCTCCGACGCGCTCGGAGATGACCGGCGCCTCGACCAGCGGCGTCGAGCCCTCGTTCAGGGTGACGACCGGATCGTCCTCGCCGATCGGCAAGTGCTTGCGGTATCTCTCGATCAGCCCGGGCAACTCAGCTCCGAACTCTCTCGAGTCAGTTCGATCCCGGCGCAGGTCAGTCCCAAGCCCCCGCAGGTCAGTCCCAAGCCCCCGCAGGTCAGTCCCAAGCCCCCGCAGGTCAGTCCCAAGCCCCCGCAGGTCATCTGTACTCCTCCTCGACCACGCGGAGCGCCCGGGCGGGGGCCCGCATGAAGTCGAGACCGGAGATCTCCTCCAAGGCGTCGTAGAAAGCGGCCTCCGGGGTCCGGTGGGTGACCATGACCAATCGCGCGTCGGTCCCCTCCCCGCGCTGCACGACGCTCTTGACCGAGATCTCATGGCGGCCGAGCACGTCGGCGATCGCCGCGAGGACTCGAGGGCGGTCGGCGACCTCAAGGTGCAGATAGAAGGACGACTCGAGGTCGGAGAGCACCTCGAGGCGCTCCTCCGCGTGGTGGGGGGGCGCCTCGCCGCCGAGGATCGAGACGACGTCGGCGAGCACCGCCGAGGCGGTCTCGACGCCGCCGGCGCCCGGCCCGGAGATCGTGATCTCGGTGATCGCGGGCGCCTCCACCGTGACCGCGTTGAACGGCCCCTCGACGGGCGCAAGCGGATGGCCCGCGTAGAGCAGGCAGGGGAAGACGCGGACGCTGATCCCGTCGCCGTGGCGCTCGGCGATCCCGAGCAGCTTCAGCGACAGACCCAGCTCCTTCGCGTAGGCGATGTCGTCGGGCCGGATCTCGGTGATCCCCTCGTAGGAGACCGCGTCGAGCCCGACCGGGGTGTGGAAGGCGAGCCGCGCGAGGATCGCCATCTTCGCCGCCGCATCCGCGCCCTCGACGTCATCGCTGGGATCGGCCTCCGCGTAGCCGAGCTCCTGGGCGCGGGCGAGCACCTCCTCGTAGGAGGCGCCGCTGCTCGCCATCTCGCTGAGGATGAAGTTCGTGGTGCCGTTGACGATTCCGGAGACCCGCTCGATCTCGATCGTCCCGAGGCCCTCCTGGACGGTGCGGATGATCGGCACAGCCCCCGCCACCGCCGCCTCGAAACGGAGCTCCACCCCCGCCTTGCGAGCCGCGGCGAAGAGCTCGTCGCCGTGCTGGGCGATCAACTGCTTGTTGGCAGTGACGACGGGCTTGCCCGCCTCCAGCGCGGCGAGCACGTACTCGCGCGCGGGATCGGTCCCGCCGATCAACTCGACGATCAGGTCGGAGGCGGCGAGGATCTCCTCGAAGCTGCCCTCGCCGCGACGCAGAACCCCCGCGATCTCGGGGCGGGCGCCGACCGAAGCGGCGACCGCCTCGGCGCGATCGGCGACGAGGTCGTGGAAGGCGCCACCGACCGTCCCGCGGCCGAGCAGGCCGATCTTGACGACGGGCGCTTCGGTCACGGGCTCAGTCATCCGTCACATCCCTCGCGGTCAGGTCCTCGTAGGTCTCCCGGCGCACGACGACCCTGGCATCGCCCCCGGAGCAGAAGATCACCGGCGGACGGGGGATCCCGTTGTAGTTGTTGGCCATCGCGTAGCCGTATGCGCCGGTCGCCGGGGTGACGAGCACGTCCCCCGGCTTCGGATCGGCGAGCTCGGCATCCGTGACCAGTACGTCCCCGGACTCGCAGTGCTTGCCGGCGATCGTCACCCGGCTGTCCGCGGCAGCGGCGGCGCGGTCGGCGATCAGCGCCTCGTAGCGGGAGCCGTAGAGCATCGGCCGCAGGTTGTCGGACATGCCGCCGTCGACGGCCACGTAGGAGCGGACGCCGGGGATCTCCTTCACGGTCCCCACCGTGTACAGGGTCACTCCGGCGTTGCCGACGAGCGAGCGGCCCGGTTCGATCAGGATCCGCGGCACGTCGCCGAAGAGGCGGCGCACGCCGTCGACCTTGACGCCGACGTACTCGTCGATCGAGGGCGGCTCGTCGCCGGAGGTGTAGGCGATCCCGAGACCGCCGCCGACGTTGAGCAGGCGCGGTCGCATCGAGGCGGCGAACTCGGCCAGCGCCTCGATCGCGCGGACGTAGGGTTCGAGCTCGAAGATCTGGGAGCCGATGTGAGCGTGGAACCCGGCGAGGCGCAGGTTGGCCGCCGACTCCACGGCCGCCACCGCCTCGGCCGCCTGGCCGTCGGCGAGACCGAAGCCGAACTTCGAATCGACCTGGCCGGTCTGCACGTAGGAGTGGGTCGAGGGCTTGATCCCCGGGGTGAGCCGGATCAGCACGTCCTGACCGCCTCCGCGCTCCGCGAGCAGGGCATCCGCGCGGGCGACCTCGTCGAGGGAGTCGACGACGATGCAGCCGACGCGGCTCTCGAACGCGAAGGCGAGCTCGGCCTCCGACTTGTTGTTGCCGTGCATGTAGACGCGCTCGGGATCGAAGCCGGCACGGAGCGCCGTGTGCAGCTCGCCGCCGGAGGCGACGTCGACGCTCAGGCCCTCCTCGCGAGCGATCGCGTAGATCGCGGTCACGGGAGCGGCCTTGCTCGCGAACAGGACCTCGCCGTCGGCGTCGCGGTCGCTCAGCGCGGCGGTGAACTGGCGAGCGCGGGCGCGGATGTCGTCGGGCGCGTAGACGTAGCAGGGGGTTCCGAACTCGCGGGCGAGCTCGACCGCGTCGCAGCCGCCGATCTCGAGGTGGCCCGCCTCGTTCACCCGCGAACCGCGCGGGTACACGGCGGAGCCCGCGATCGGGTCCGTGGATGGGGCTGTGGCCTGTCCGGAGGTCATCGGAATCAGCGAGGCATTGTCACAGCACTCGGGAGATGCCGCCGTCGCTGGTCCGCTACGTGCGCATCCGCGCGCTTACAGTGGCGGCGACGTGCGCCTGCGAACGCCCGAGGGCCCCGGCGAGCGGGGCGTCCACATGGGACGTCCCTACTGGCTGTGGCAGCCCCCCTTCCCACCGCCCTGGCCGGCCATGGTGATCGTCCACGGCGCCGGCTCCGGTAAGGAGAGCCACGCTGACTTCGCCCGTCTCTGCGCCGCCTCCGGCTGGGTCGCGATCACCTACGACCAACGTGGCCACGGCGAGAGCGAGGACGTGATGTCGCCCGCTGCGCTCGGCGACATCGGCCGCATGGCCGCCTTCCTCGCGGCCCGCGACGGCGTCGACCCGCGGCGGGTCTGCGCCCGCGGCTCCAGCCTCGGCGGTTACCTGGCGATCCACGCGGCGGCCACCGAGGACGGGATCGCCGGCGCCATCGCGATCTGTCCCGCCGGCGAGGACGGCCTGCGGCGGGGGCTCCGTGACGGCTCCCTCGAGATGCGAGCCGACGTCGAGGCCCTCGACGCCTGGCTCGCCGAGCACGACCTGCGCGAGGCCGCCGCGGCGCTGGCGCCGAAGCCGCTGATCTTGCTCCACGCGCAGGGCGACGAGCGCGTCCCCTACACCTGGTCGGAGGAGCTGCACGAACGAGCCGGCGCGACGAGCAGGCTCCTCATCCTCCCCGGCGGCCATCACCGCTCGGTCCAGCACGACCCGGAGCTGCAGGCGACGGCGCTGAAGTGGCTGACGAAGGCGTTGAGGCACTGAGCGGCGCGCCGGCCTGCGACGCGCCGCTCGCCGCAGACGTGTCACCGGGGAACGGAGCTATTCACCGGTTGTCGGTGACAGGCCAGACGGCGCGGAGACCGGGGCGGCGTCGGCCCGGCCCGTCAGACCCTTGACGATCCCGTCGACCGGCTCGGTGATGGGATCGGTGATCGGGGCGAGGCCCGGGTCGACACCAGTGATCGCGCCGACGGTGTCGTCGACCTGGCCGACCGTCGAACCGACGAGCCCATCGCCGTCGTCGGCTTGGGGTGGAGCCGGCGGCTCCGCGGTGGGCGGCTGCTCGGCAGTCGGCGGCTGCTCGGCGCCACCACCCGGGGCGCCCGAATCGCCGGCTCCGGGATCGTCCGGGCCGCCACCGCCCGGGGCGCCCGAGTCGCCGGCTCCGGGATCGCCCGGGCCGCCACCGCCCGGATCAGCGGCACCGCTGCCCCCATCCCCAGAGCCGCTCGGATCCCCCTTGCCCGCACCATCGCGCGCGCCCGGCGAGTTGGAGCCGCCATCGGAGCCACCGCTTCCCCCGCTCGCGCCACCTGCTCCCCTCGGACCGGCGTCCCGCGCACCGGTGCCGACCGCCGCGTCGAGCGCCGGATCGGCGGCGGCGAAGAGATCGTCGTCCGGAGCGGAGTCGACCAGGACGTCGGAGCCGCCTGCGGCACCGGAGGCACCGGTCAGGGCGCCGGAGCCGACGAGCCCGCCGAGCGACGCGCAGGCGACGACGATCGCTGCCAGCAGGGCGCCGCTGGAGCCGATTGCTGCGATGTAGCTGCGAGTGTGGGGCACGGTGTGGTTCCGGCCGGTGGCAGGACGTCCCGCTCGGCCGTCCCCACCCTGATCGGCAGCTACCTCGCCGGCCTGAAACGCGTACCGCTTCTGAGGCTGCGCTCAGGTACGTCACCCGGCGCGATGGCGAGAGCGGTCCGGCGTGGCGTGAGCGACGAGCGCCCTACAGGTACGCCATGGGGTCCGTGGGGACCCCGTTGATGCGCACCTCGAAGTGGAGGTGGTCACCGAAGCAGTGGCCGGTGCAGCCGACGTAGCCGATGATCTCGCCCTGCTTCACCGGACCCGAGGTGATGGCGAAGCTCGACTGGTGGGCGTAGCACGTCGAGACGCCGCCACCGTGGTCGATACAGGTGTAGTTGCCGTAGCCGCCGCTCTCGGCCTCGGTCTGGTTGAGGACGATCGTGCCGTCCTTGGCGGCGCGAATCGGCGTCCCGGCGGGGACCGCGATATCGACGCCCGCGTGGAGGCGACCCCAGCGCATGCCGAACGGAGAGACGATCGGGCCATTCACCGGCCAGATGAACCCGCCGCCGGCGTCCTGGATGGCGCCGGCCGGGAGCGCGGCTACGCCGCTGTCGGCGAGAGCCGCAGCCGCGAGCTGCTTTTGGATCTTGTCCTCGATGTCGCTGACGTCGTCGTGGAGATCCTCGACGTGGCTGCCGACGCGCGACAGGGCCTTCTTGCTCCGGGCGCGGGCGGCGTCGAGCTCGGCCTCGCGCTGCTCGAGCGAGGCGCGGGTGGCGCGCAGCTCCTCGCGCCGGGACCGGATCGAGTCGCGCGTAGTGCGCACCTTCTCGACGGTCGCGGCGGTGTCGTCACGAAGATCGCGGACGCGGCCGACCAGGTCCGAGTTCTGCGACTGCAGCGTCTGCAGGTACTCGTAGCGACTGAGCGCGTCGTCGTAGCCGTCGCTCTCGAGGATCGCGGTCAGCGTGTCGGGCTCGTCCTCCTTGTAGATGTCGACCAGCCGCTCCTCGAGCGCGTCGATGGAGCGGCGCAGACGTTCGCGCAGGACCTTGAGGTCGTGCTGGGCGGAATCGAGCTGGTCCTGCGCCGAGTCGAGATCGGCCTGCACGGCGGCCTCGCGGTTGCGGAGCGCGGCGACCTCCCCCGTGAGCTGCTCGATCTGGTCGTTGTAGCGGCTGACCTCCGTGGTCAGCAGCACCTTCTTGTCCTTGGCCTTGCCGAGCTCGTCCTGCTTCTTGTCGAGCTTCCCCTGCAGGTCATCAGCGGGCGCGATCGCAGCAAGCGCGAGGCCGGCAAGGACCAGCACAGCGAGCGCAAGCAGCGCGGTGGTGGCACGTCGGGATGTCCGGGAAGGCGAAGGCATGGCCCAGAAGCGAGGCGCCACAGTACCAGCGAAAACCCCGTTTGTGAGCAGGTACTAACACTTTTCACAGGGTCTGCAATGGGGCTTGCCGGAGGCAATTTTCCGTGCAAATGGAGGGGTTCGCCGAGGGCGAGATCGCTGCTTGCGGTTGCGGGGTTGGCGCCCGGCGCCGCCGGGGATCGGGGGCGTCCTTGCGTGGGCCGTCGCGGCCCCGGAAGGACCGTGACCCGGAGCACGAACGGACCGTGGCCCGGAGCACGAACTCGCAATCGCACGTCTGAACGACCAGCGATTGCGCGCTCGTGCGGCGGACGACCCGAGCGGCCGCCCTCCGCCCGGCCCGCGTCGTGTCTGGGAACTACGCCGTAGTCGCCGTCGCCTGAACGTCGTCGGCCGCCTCCGCGACGATCCGCTCGGCGGACTCGACCGCAGCGCGAGCGCCCTCCATCCGCTCCCGGAACTCGGAGGCCTGCATCCGCGAGATGACCAGCCGCTGAACCTGGGCCGTGCCCTCGAACAGCTGGTAGATCTTGGCGTCGCGGAACCACTTCTCGAGCGGGGTCTCGGCCGCGTAGGGACCGACGAGATCCATCAGCCGCGTCGTCGCCCACATGGCAACGTCGCCGGCCTTCAGCTTCGACATTGAACCCTGGCCCCCGGCGAGCGGGATGCCGTTGCGGCCCATCCAGGAGGCGCGCCAGACGAGCAAGCGCGCGGCCTCGATCTCGGTGGCGACGTCGGCGAGAACCTGCTGCACGTTCTGGCGCTCGATCGGCGGCCTGCCCGCGGTCGAGCTGTCGTCCAGGTAGAGCTCGACCGGATCGGCGACGTCACCGCCGCTGAGGAAGTACTCCATCGTCCACTCGTAGGCTGCCTGGGCGATGCCGAGAGCCGAGGCGCCGACCATCGGCCGGGTCAGCTCGAAGGTCGCGAGCGCGTTCGAGGCCCCCTTCGCCGAGGTCTCGCCGGAGCGGGCGCGCTCGAGCTTGCGCTCGAGCTTCTCCATCCCGCCAAGCAGGTTCTCGAGCGGGATCCGGCAGTCCTCGAAGATCAGCTCCGTCGTCTGGGAGGCGCGGATGCCGATCTTCGACTCCTTCTTGCCCTGGCGGAACCCGGGGGTGTCCTTGGGGACGATGAAGGAGGCCTGGGCGCGGTGGCCGAGCGCCGGGTCGACCGTGGCGACGACGACGGTCACGTCGGCGATGCCGCCGTTGGTGATGAAGACCTTGGTGCCGTTGAGGACCCACTCGTCGCCGTCGCGCTTGGCGGTCGTGCGGAGGCCCTTGACGTCGGAGCCGGCCTGTGGCTCGGTCACCGCGTAGGCGCCGAGGCCGAGCTCGTCACCGATCCCCAGCGCCTGCGGGACCCACTGCCCGATCTGCTCCGGTGTGCCCGACGCGGCGATGCCGGCGGCGGCCAGGGTCGAGCCGGAGATGGCCAGCGCGATGCCGGCGCACCCGAAGTGCATCTCCTCCGCGTAGATCGGGCCGAGCAGACCATCGGGGTCGGAGCCGGTGCGCTCGATCGCTGCGAGACCGCTGAGACCGGCGGCGTTCGCGGCCTTCATGACCTCCCACGGAACGCTCTCCTCGCGGTCGTGGATCGGCGCGGCCGGCCGGATCACATCGGTGGCGAAAGCGCGACAGCGCTGCTGCCACTCGAGCTGCTCGTCGTTGAGGGCGAAGTTCATCGGGGTGCCTCCCGTGCGGATCGGTCGGCGGCAGGGCGAGCCGTCGGCGCGTTGATTGACTGGTCAGTCAACCAGTGTATTGCGGACGCCGGGCGGGGGCTCCGATCGCAAGCCCTGCGCCGTCCCCCGCGCCGGTGCGCAAGACTGCCGCGCGATGCCGTCGCTTCCAACGGTGCCTTCACCGACCCCGCCCTCGCTGTGGTCGGACACGACTCGCCGGGTCGTCTCGGGGATCGCGATCCTCGTCGTCGCCGCGATCGGTTTCGGGGTCGGCTACCTGGTCTTCGGTGGCAACGACGACGAATCCGCGCCGTCGACCGTGGTCGTCAAGGGGAACGACGAGACGCCGGCGATCGCGTTCCCGACGTTCGCCACCCGCAACACGACCAGGATCGGCGGCCCCGACGCGACCGCCGACGCCGCCGCCGTGGCGCTCGCCTCCTATCCGACGGGTGGGGGAGTCGACGGTCCGAGCGCGGTCGTCCTCGCGCCGGTCGAGTCCTGGCAGGAGGCGCTGGCCGCAACCCCGCTCGTCGCCGATCCTGTCGGGGCGCCGATCCTGCTCAGCGAGCCCGACGCCGTTCCCGCCATAACCACCGAGGCGCTCGACGCGCTGAAGCCGCGCGGTCTCTCCGGCGCGCAGGGAGCGCAGGTGGTGACGATCGGCAAGGTGGCCGCTCCGACGGATCTGGTCTCGCTGCCCATCGAGGGCATCAACGAGACCGCGATCGCCGATCAGGTCGACTCCCAGATGACGAAGCTGACCGGCGAGAAGGACCCCGGGGCGCTGCTCGTCGTCTCCTCGACCGATGCTCCCTACGCGATGCCCGCAGCCTCCTGGGCCGCCCGCTCCGGCGACCCGATCCTCTTCGCCGACGGCGACGACGTGCCCGCGAACACGCTCGCCGTCGTCAAGCGCCACGCCGACACCCCCATCTACGTGCTCGGACCCGAGTCGGTGATCTCCAACAAGGCGTTGAAGACCCTCGGCAAGGACGGAGGGACCGTGACCAGGGTCGGCGCCGAGGATCCCGTCGAGAACGCGATTACGTTCGCGCGCTACGTCGACGGCGACTTCGGCTGGAACATCAACGACCCCGGTCACGGCTTCACGATCGCCAACACCGACCGGCCGCTCGACGCCGCCGCCGCCGCGCCGCTCGCCGCCACCGGCGGCACTCCCGGGCCGATGCTGCTCACCGACGATCCCGACAAGGTGCCGGACGCGCTCCGCAGCTTCCTCATGGACACGCAGCCGGGCTACGTAGAGGACCCCTCGCGCGCCGTCTTCAACAGGATCTGGATCCTCGGGGACGAGTCGGCGATCTCCGTCGGCTTCCAGGCGCAGGTCGACGAGCTGACGAGGCTCGCTCCCGTCAAGGGCTCGGAGGCCGACACGATCCCGGAGGACACATCGGGCGACACGGGCTCCGACGAGTCCGGGGACGCCACCTCGACCGACGGCGACACGACGTCGACGGACGACGGGGACACCACCTCGAGCGATGACACGACGTCCAGCGACGGCGGGGACACGACCAGCGACGACTCCGGCAGCGGCTCGGGCCGAGCGCCCTGACCGCGGTCGATCTCGCCGTCACGCGTGCCTGCGGATAACCTGCGCGACGATGAGCGAGGCTGAACGCGCCGACCGGCGTCATCCCGATCACCGACCGACGGCCGAGGACATCCGCGCACTCGCGGGGCCCTCGACGCCCCACTTCGCGCTGCAGATCCGCAACCGGATCGCGACGCTGGTCGAGCGCCTGCCCGCCGACGACCCCGCCCGCGTCGAGGGCGAGCGGCAGATCGCGAGGCTGAACGAGCTCGCCCGCCACACCGGCGATCCCCGCGGACCCGGACCCTCGCGCCAGCGAGACTGAAGCGGTGGACGCAAGCGCTGAGACGCAATCAGCGCGAGAGCGCGCGCTGACGCTGCTCGACAGCCGCTCCCGCGAACGCGGGCGCTGGACGGAGCCCGGGTACTTCGACCTGCTTGACGACGAGACCGCGCCCGAGAGCACCGGCCCCACGCAGGATCTGATGCTGACCCGGCTCGTACCGATGGTCTACGAGCGCTGGTGGCGGCCGGCGCTGGGGCGTGCCATGAAGGGCGTGACCGGCCCGGGCATGAGCGAGGAGGTGCGGATCGCGCGGCTGCTGCTCGGGCTCTCGGCCGGGCACACCGTGCTCGACGTCGCCTGCGGCCCGGGCAACTTCACCCGCTCCTTCGGGCGCACGGTCGGATCGAGGGGGCTCGCGGTCGGGATCGACGCCTCGCCGACGATGCTCACGCGCGGCGCCCACGACCTGCTGCGCGATCGCGCCGACAACGTCGCGCTGATCCGCGGCGACGCGACCGACCTGCCGTTCCTCGCCGGGAGCTTCGACGCGGTCTGCTGCTTCGCCGCGCTCCACCTGTTCTCCGACCCCTTCGCGGCGCTCGCCGACATGACCCGGGTGCTCGCGCCCGGCGGCCGCATCGCGGTGATGACGTCGGTCCGGCGCCAGGTGCAGCTGCCGCCGCTGAAGCCGCTGATCGAGCGCGGCAGCGGCATGCGCGTGTTCGAGCACGACGAGATCGTCGCCAAGCTGCAGGCGCTCGGTTTCTGCGACATCCACCAGCGCGTCTCCGGGCTCGTGCAGTTCGTCGGCGGGAGGCTCGAGGCGTGAGGGAGATCGCGCCCGGTCTCTTCCAGCTTCGCGGGCTGATCCCGAACGCGATCAACGTCTACCTCGCCGGCGACGTGCTGATCGACGCCGCGACGAAGCTCTCCTCACGGCGGATCCTCGGCCAGATCCAGGACCGGCCCCTGTCGCTGCACGCGCTGACCCACGTCCACCCCGACCACCAGGGAGCCTCGCACGCGATCTGCGAGGCGCGGCACATCCCGCTCGCCTGCCACGCCGACGGCGTCGACGCGATGGAGGGGCGCGCCCCGGTCCAGACTTCGGATCCGAACAACCCGGTCAACAAGGTGATCGGCGCCGTCTGGGAGGGGCCGCCGCACCCGGTCGGGCGCGTCCTCGCCGAGGGAGACGATGTCGCCGGCTTCCGCGTGATCCACGCCCCCGGTCACGCTCCCAGCGAGGTGATCTTCTTCCGCGACTCCGACCGCGTCGCGATCTGCGGCGACGTCGTCAACGCGATGAACCTGCTGACGATGCGACCGGGGATCCGCGAGCCCCCGGACGCGTTCAGCCTCGACCCCGCGCGCAACCGGGAGTCGATCAAGCTCCTCGCCGAGCTCGAGCCCTCCCTGATCTGCGCCGGCCACGGCCCCCCGAGCCGCGACCTGGCGGGCTTGAAGCAGCTCGCCGCCTCTTTCTAGAGAGGGCCCGCCCCTTCAGAGCCCGCCGCCCAGCCACCTGGTTGACGCGTGGCGCCTTTTCCACGTCATAGGTGGAAAAGGCGCCAAGCGCTGGATGGTCCGGTCAGGCGCCGCGGCCCTCCGGCGGCAAGCCGCCCGATGACGCCGGTACGGCCCTCCCGACCCTCAGACCCGCTGGATCAGCGTGCCCGTGCCGAGGCCGCCGCCGCAGCACATCGTCACCAGGCCGGTCTCCTTGTCGGCGCGCTCCATCTCGTGCAGGAGCGTCGTCATCAGCCGGGCGCCGGTCGAGCCGAGCGGGTGGCCGAGGGCGATCGCGCCGCCGTTGACGTTGACGCGGTCCCAGTCGGGATCGTGCTCACGGCGCCATGCGGCGACGACGGAGGCGAAGGCCTCGTTGACCTCGAACAGGTCGATGTCGTCGATCGTCATGCCGTTGCGCTTGAGGATGCGCTCGGTCGCCGGGATCGGACCGGTGAGCATGATCACCGGATCGACGCCGACGGTCGTCTGATCGACGATCTTCGCCCGCGGCGTGACACCGAGCTCCTTCGCCTTGTCGGCCGTCATCAGCAGGACGGCGGCGGCGCCGTCGGAGACCTGGGAGCTGTTGCCCGCGGTGATCTTGCCGTCCTCCTTGAAGGCGGGCTTGAGCTGGCTCAGCGTCTCGACGCTCGAGTCGGGGCGGATGCCCTGGTCGGTGACGTAGGTGTCGCCGTTGTTCTTGAACGGGACGATCTCGCGCTCGAAGCGGCCCTCCTCGGTCGCCCGCGCGGCGAGCTGGTGGGAGCGGACGCCGATCTCGTCGAGCTCGGAGCGGGGGATCTCCCACTGGTCGGCGATCATCTCCGCCGAGATCCCCTGCGGGACCAGGTTGAAGCGCTCGTTGAGCTGCTCGGAGAAGGCGAAGCCGTGCTCCTTCATCACCTCGAAGCTGTCGGCGAACGAGATGTGGCCCATGTGCTCGACCCCGCCGCCGATGGCGACGTCGTGGACGCCGGAGGCGATCAGCGCGGCGGCGAAGTTGATGCCCTGCTGGGCGGAGCCGCACTGGCGGTCGACGGTGGTGGCGGGAACCTCGATCGGCAGCCCGGCCTCGAGCCAGGCGTTACGGCCGATGTTCAGCCCCTGCTCGCCGAACTGCTGCACGCAGCCGCAGATCACGTCGCCGACCTCCATCGGGTCGATGCCGGAGCGCTCGAAGATGGCGCTGTACACGGTGGCCAGGAGCGTCGAGGGGTGGGTGTCCTTGTAGTAGCCCTTCTCGAGGTGACCGCGGCCGACGGGCAGCCGCGCCGCCTCGACGATCACGACCTCGCGGCCGCCGAAGTTCCCGTTGTCGTCGCTCATGCTCTCGCTCCCTCTCCTCGAAGATCCGCCGGTGTGCCGTCGGGACGATAGACCGCCGGCCCCTCCCGCCACGGTCCGTGACCGCCTCACACATGGGGTCGGCCCGTGTGATTCCCTCGCGTACCCGTGCTCTCGTCCCTGCTCACGCTGCCGTCCCGCCCCCGTCTGAAGTGGGTCTTCCTGATCGCCTGGCTCGCGTCGATGTTCGCGATCGGCGCCGCGAAGCTGCCCGAGAAGTTCGACGAGGCGCAGAGCAACGAGTCCTCCTCCTTCCTCCCCGGCGACGCCGAGTCGACCAAGGCGCTCGCAGCAGCCGAGGAGATCCAGGGCGGCGAGCTGGCGCCGATCGTCGTCGTCTACAGCCGCGAGGCGGGGCTGACCGGCGAGGACAAGCAACGGATCGTCTCCGATCGCGACGCCCTCAACGAGGATCTGCCGCCGCGCACGAGCCCCTACGAGGGCCCGGTCATCTCCAAGGACGGGACAACGGCGCTGCTGCAGGCTCAGGTCAAGACCAACGGCGAGGGCGACACGATCATCGACCCCGTCGAGGCGGCGCGCGACCAGCTCGAGAAGTCGGCGCAGCCCGGCGTCGAGACGGCCGTCACCGGCGGTGCCGGCTTCTCCGCCGACGCGATCAAGGTCTTCGACAACATCAACGGCACGCTGCTCTTGACCACGGCGGCGATCGTCTTCCTGCTGCTGCTGATCGTCTACCGCAGCCCGATCTTCTGGTTCTTCCCGCTGCTCGCGGTCGGCTTCGCCGAGCTCACCGCTCGGGCGATCGGCTTCGGCCTGACTGAGATCGGAGTCACCGTCAACGGGCAGTCGGCGGGGATCCTCCCGGTGCTCGTCTTCGGCGCCGGCACCGACTACGCGCTGCTGCTCGTCGCCCGCTATCGGGAGGAGCTGCGCCAGCGCTCCGACAAGCACCAGGCCATGGCCGAGGCGCTGCGCCGGGCGGGGCCGGCGATCGTCGCCTCCGGATTGACCGTGATCGCGGCGCTCCTGTGCCTGACGATCGCCGAGGTCGAGGGGACCGCCGGGCTCGGGCCGATCGGCGCGGTCGGGATCGCGATCGCGATGCTCTCGATGCTGACCGCTCTGCCCGCGGTGCTGGTCGTGGCCGGCCGCTGGGTCTTCTGGCCGTTCGTCCCCCACGTCGGCGACGACGCCTCCGACGAGACCCACGGCACCTGGCGCCGGATCGGCGAGCGCATCGCGGCCTCGCCGCGACGGATCTGGATCGGGACCGTGGCGCTGCTGCTGCTCCTCTCGCTCGGCTGGCTGAACCTCGACACAGGGCTCACCCAGGGCAACTCCTTCCGCGGCGACGTCGAGTCGGTGCGCGGGCAGGAGCTGCTCTCGGAGGCGTTCCCGGCCGGCGCGAGCGGCCTGACCGACGTGATCGTCCCCGACGCCTCAAAGGCGCCCGAGGTGAAGGCCGCGCTCCAGCAGCAGGACGGGGTCGAGCAGGTGACCGTCGCAGGCCGGGGAGAGGACGGCGTGCTGCTGCAGGCGACGCTCGCCGACGATCCCTACTCGACCGACGCCTACGACGAGATCGACCAGATCCGCGACACGGCCAAGGAGGCCGGCGGCGAGGACGTGCTCGTCGGCGGCCCGACCGCGATCGAGAAGGACCTGCGCGTCGCCGCGGCCAAGGACTCGAAGCTGATCCCGCCGATCGCGCTCCTCGTCGTCTTCCTGATCCTGATGCTGCTGCTGCGGGCCGTGGTCGCGCCGCTGGTCCTGATCGGAACCGTGATCCTCTCCTTCGCCGCGGCGCTCGGCGTCGGGTTCGTCGTCTTCGACGTCGTCTTCGGCTTCCCGGGCAGCGACCCCTCACTGCCGCTGTTCGCGTTCATCTTCCTGGTCGCGCTCGGCGTCGACTACAACATCTTCCTGATGGCCCGCGTGCGCGAGGAGACCCTCAGCTCGGGTCCGCGGGAGGGTGTGCTGCGGGGGCTCGCGGTGACCGGCGGCGTGATCACCTCGGCCGGGATCGTGCTCGCTGGAACGTTCTCGGCACTGGCCGTCCTGCCGCTCGTCTTCCTCACCGAGCTCGGGTTCGTCGTCGCCTTCGGCGTCCTCCTCGACACCTTCATCGTGCGCTCGATCCTGGTACCGGCGATCTCACTCGATCTCGGGCGCCGCATCTGGCTGCCATCGTCGTTGGGACGCGACGACGGCGATCACGGATAGCTTTCCGTCCCCAGATGAGCTCCACTCCGTCCAACGGCTACCTGAGCCCGGGCGTGGCGGGAACCGGCGCGATCGCGCTCGGCGTCGCCGCGGTCTCCTCGACCCTCGGCGAGGTGCGGGTGCTCGCCCGCAGCGACGCCTCCGCCTGGAAGGCCGAGGAGAGCGCCGTGAAGCTCTGCTCGAAGCTGGAGGGGGGCGACCCCAAGAACGTCAAGGTGACGACCGAGGCCGGGGACCTGGCTGGGTGCGACCTCGTCGTCGAGGCGATCGTCGAGGACGCCGACGCGAAGGTGGAGCTCCTCTCGATGCTCGGCGAGGCGTGCCCCGACGCCGACCTCGCGACGACGACCTCCTCCCTCTCGGTCGGCGATCTCGGCGAGCGCTCCGGCGCGCCCGAGCGCTTCTTCGGCCTCCACGTCTTCAACCCGGTGACGCGGATGGAGCTGATCGAGCTCTGCCTGCCGGACGGGCTGCGCGAGGGAGCCGCCGAACGTGCCCGCGCCTTCTGCGCCGCGCTCGGCAAGCACGCGGTCGAGGTCCCCGACCACACCGGTTTCGTCGTCAACCGGCTGCTCTTCCCCTACCTGTTCGAGGCCGTGCGGCTGATGGAGGACCTGGACCTCAGCGCCAAGGACGTCGACGATTGCATGGCGATGGGGACCGGCCAGCCGATGGGGCCGCTGAAGCTGCTCGACTTCGTCGGCATCGACGTCGCGGTCGCGATCGGCGAGAGCCTCCACGAGGCCAACGGCCACGATCACCACCATCCGCCGAAGCTGCTGCTGCAGATGGAGTCGGAGGGCAAGCTCGGCCGCAAGAGCGGCGAGGGCTTCTACAGCTACTGACGCTCAGGTCGCCGGGGCCGGGTCAGTGGCCCTTGCCGGCAAGATCCCAAACGACGTCGGCTTCGGAGATGCCCTGCTTGCCGGCGAGGTCGTCGACCTCGTCCCACGGGAGCTGCGCGTCGGGGAGCTCGTCCCAGCGGGCGAGCTCGAGCGACTCCAGCGCCCGCGCCAGCGTCGGTCCGTGCCGCTCCTCGGCGTTGACCAAAGCCTTCAGTACTTCGAGTTGCTTGTCGCTGAGCCTGACGACCCACATGGCGCTTGCCTCCCGGTACGCGCTTGTGACGAATGGTCAAGCTAGGACCGTGGACGGACGTAACGCCGAGAGCGAGCCGAGCGAACCGGAGCCGGCGCGAGGGGCGGTCGGGGAGATCTGAGGACCCGCGGCGACCATCGAGTGGTCTGAACCGGCGGTCTCGTCGCCAGGTCGGACCACTCGGCGAACGCCGATCCCCTAGCCCTGGGAGTCGTCGCCCTGGGCGCGCGCCTCGACCGCCTTGTGCTCCTGGGTCGCCGGGCCGTCGGGGTGGATGCGCAGCGCGACGATGCGGTTCTCGCGCACCGACTCCACGCGGATTGTGTGACCGCCGGCGTGGATCGTGTCGCCACGCTTGGGCAGCCGGCCGAGCTCGCTGAAGACGTAGCCGCCGATCGAGTTGTAGGCGTCGGTGTCCACGGGGAGCTTCACCCCGGCGTCCTCGACGTCGCCGAGCGAGACGTGTCCGCGCACGTACCAATCGCCGTCGGTGAGCCGCCGCACGTGCTCGCCGCGCGGGTCGGTCTCGTCCTCGATCTCGCCGACGACCTCCTCGAGGATGTCCTCGACGGTCGCAATCCCGACCGTGCGGCCGTACTCGTCGACGACGATGGCGATGGAGCTGCGCTGCCGCTGCAGCTCCGCGAGCAGATCGTCGAGCGGCTTCGTCTCGGGGATGATGGGCGCGTCGCGGACGGCGGGCTCGATCGAGGCGTCGGCGCCGGCGTTCATGTAGAGCCGCGCCAGGGAGTTGTTGTGGACGACGCCGCGGACCCGGTCGGGGTTGTCGTCCTCGATCACGACGAGGCGCGTATGGCCGGAGGCGACGCACCGGCGCAGCGCGTCCTCGACGGTGTCGGATGAGTCGACGGTGACGACCGCCGGGATCGGCGTCATCACCTCACGCGCCTCCTGCTCGTGCAAGTGGAAGACGCCGCCGAGCATCCCCGCCTCGCTCTCCTCGAGATCGCCCTGCTCGTAGCCGCGGCTGATCAGCACCCGCAGCTCCTCGGGCGAGGTTTCGTCCTCGCTCACGATCGGGATCCGGAAGACGCTCTGCACGATCCAGCGGGCGGGTTTGTTGGTGAGCAGGATCAGCGGCTTGAAGGCGCCGCGGAAGAACTCGAGCGAGCGACCGATCCGCAGCAGCAGCTGCTCGCCGCGCGCGATGCCGACCATCTTCGGCGCCTGCTCGCCGAGGATCACGTGCAGGAGCGTGACGATCGCGTAGGCGATGATCAGCGCGATCACGATCGAGGCGGCATGGCCGACCCACCCGCCGAGCACCGGTTCGAGCAGGCGCGCGATCGCGGGCTCGCCGAGGAAGCCGATGGCCAGCGAGGCGAGCGTGATCCCGACCTGCGAGGTGGCGACGTACTCGTCGACGTGCCCGATCTGATGCAGCGCCCGCTTCGCCCGTGGGTCCCCCTCCTGGGAGAGCTGCTGCAGCTTCGATGGGCGCGCCCGCACGATCGCGAACTCGGCCGCGACGAAGTACCCATTGACGAGGACGAGGATGAAGACGATGACGAGGAGCAGGACCTCGGTCATGGGGAGGCCTCCCGACGCGGCAGGATGCTCATGCGCCCCGGCTCACGGTGGAGCGCTGCGCTGGACCCCAGCCCGTCAGGGCGGGGACCGGTACTTCGAGGAGGGTCGTCATTCACGGGCGACGTCGCGCAGGCTAGCAGCGCCGGGGGGCGGCGTCGGCGCCACTGCACGAGGGGTACTACCGTGACCGCATGGACCAGGACGAGACCCCTTATCTCGACGCGCTCGTCGATCTCGCCGAACGCGAGGTCGGGCGCTTCCACATCCCCGGTCACAAGGGCGGGCGTGGGGCCGATGCGCGCTGGCGCAAGGCCGTCGGCGATCTGGCGCTCGCGCTCGACTTCCCGGCCGGGACCGAGGACCTCGACATCGGCCCCGACCCGCTCAACACGCCCTTCCAACAGGCGCAGCGGCTCGCCGCCGAGGCCTGGGGCGCGCGGCGCTCGTGGTTCCTCGTCAACGGCGCCTCGGGCGGCAACCATGCGATCTGCATGGCGCTGGCGCACCTCGGCGAGGTCGCGATCGTTCAACGCAACGTCCACTCGTCGGTCATCGACGGGCTCGTCCTCAGCGGCCTGAAGCCGCGGTTCGTCGCCCCGGCCGTCGACGACGACCTCGGCATCGCCAACTGCATGACCGTCGAGGCGCTCGAGCGGGCGCTGGACGAGGACCCGCTCCCGGTCGCCGTCTTCGTCGTCTCCCCCACCTACTTCGGCGCGGTCGCCGACGTCGCGGCGCTCGCCGAGGCCGCCCACGCCCGCAACGTCCCGCTCGTCGTCGACGAGTCCTGGGGCGCCCACCTCGCCTTCTCCGACGAGCTCCCCGCCAACGCGCTCGCCTGCGGCGCCGACGTCGTCCTCAACTCCGTCCACAAGCTCGGCGGCAGCCTCACCCAGTCGGCGATCCTCCACCTCGGGACCGAGCGCATCGACGGCCGCATCGTCGACCGCTCGGTGACGCTGGTCGAGACGACGAGCCCGAGCGCGCTTCTGACCGCCTCGCTCGACGCCGCCCGCCGCCACAACGTGGTCGACGGCCACGAGCTTCTCTCGGAGACGATCGCCTCGCTCAAGGGCCTGCGCCGCGCCGTCGTCGCGATCGACGGCCTCGACGTCCTCGACGAGGAGATCGCTGAGGCGCCGAGCGTCTTCGCCTGGGACCCGCTGCGGCTGTCGGTCGACGTGCGCGGGACCGGCGCGACGGGCAACGAGATAGCGCGTCACCTGCGCCTCCAGCACGACATCTGGCTCGAGCTCTACGCCGAGAACGTGATCGTCGCCGTCTTCGGGATTGGAGAGGAGGTGGCGGAGACCGGCAAGCGCCTGATCGGCGGACTGCGCGACGCGGTCGAGCAGCTGAGCCGGCCGGTCCACGGCGAGCGCGCTCCCTTCGCACCGCCTCCGCCCTGGGGCCCGACCGTGATGACGCCGCGCGCCGCCTTCCTCGGCGATCAGGAGGTCGTGCCGTTCAGCGAGTCCACGGGCAGGATCGCGGCGGAATCGCTGGCGGCCTACCCCCCCGGCGTTCCCAACGTCCTCCCCGGCGAACGGCTGAGCGACGAGACGATCGACTTCATCGAGGACTCGCTCGCGCACGGCGGCCAGGTGCGGGGAGCCAGCGACCGGACCCTGCGAACCGTCAGAGTGGTCGTCGAGGAGTGATGTGGACGTGAGCGCAACCGAGAAGATCCCGGGCACCGAATCGATCGAGTGGGGCAGTGACTCCGAGTACGGGCTGCTGCGAGATGTCCTGCTCTGCCCGCCGGACAACTTCCGCTGGCTTCCGACGAGCGTGATCAGCAAGGGGACCCTCGAGAGCGGCCGCAGCTACGACGCCGAGCTCGCCGCCGCCCAGCACCGCGAGATGGTCCAGGCCTACGACCAGGCGGGCGTCCAGGTCCACCTGCTCGAGCCCGACCCCGCCCTCCCCTACCAGGTGTTCGCGCGCGACTCGAGCGTCGCGACGCCCGCCGGGCCGATCGTCACCCAGCTCGCGCAGCCCTGGCGCCGCGGCGAATACGCCCCGGTGATCCGCTTCTGCCAAGAGGCCGGCATCCCGATCCACCGGATGGCCACCGCCGGGACGCTCGAGGGCGGCGACGTCGTCATCGTCGAGCCCGGCAAGCTCCTGATCGGCAACGGCGAGGAGCGCACCGACACCAAGGCCGCCGCCCAGCTCGGCGTCTGGTTCGAAGAGCTCGGATGGGAGGTCCGGATCGAGCCGATCCCCTCCCACTTCGTCCACATCGACGTGCTCGTCTCGATCCTCGCGCCGAAGCTCGCCGCGGTCTGCACAGAGGTCGCCTCGACCGGCCTCGTCGCCTGGCTCCACGACGCCGGCTTCGAGATCCTCGACGTCTCCGTCGCCGATGCCTTCGGGCTCGGCGTCAACGCGATCTCGCTCGGCGAGGACCGCGTGATCTCGACGAAGCGCTCCGAGCGGCTCAACGAGCAGCTTCGCGCGCTCGGCCTCACCGTCTTCGACCCCGACCTCGAGATGTTCACGCTCGGAGGCGGCGGTGCCCACTGCCTCGCGCAGCCGCTGCGGCGTGAGCGCGTCGGTTAGATGTCGGTTGGATGACCGCGCATCCTCTGCTTCGCGTCCGGTGCGCGTGACCGCGCATCCTCTGCTTCGCGTCCGGTGCGTGTGAGCCCGATGGACGCGCCCCGGATCGACGCGGCGCAGGTGATCGCCGACCTCCGGGAACTGGCGCGCCTGACCGGGGACGAGCGCGGGGCCCAGCGCCTCTGCTTCGGCGAGACCTGGCGCGAGGCGCGGGCGTTCCTGCGCTCGCGGCTGGCCGACATCGGGATCGAAGGGAGCGACGTCGAGGTGGATGCCGCCGGGAACCTGATCGCACGGCTCCCCGGGGCCGACCGGGGGGCGCCCGCGCTCGCAGTCGGCTCCCACATCGACTCCGTCCCCGACGGCGGCTGGCTCGACGGCGCGCTCGGGGTGATGGCGGCGCTCGGGGTCCTGCGCGCGTGGTCGCAGGCCGGCTCCCCTCCCCCGCGCGACATCGTCCTCATCGACTTCGCCGACGAGGAGGGTGCGCGCTTCGGCCGCAGCCTCTTCGGGAGCTCGGCGATGGCCGGGCATCTCGATCCCGCCGAGGTCGCAGGCGCGAGGGACGCGGCCGGGACCACCATCGAGGAAGCTCTCGCTGAGAACGACCTCAGCCTCGAGGGCGCCGCGCGTGCGCACGAGGACGGCCTGCTCGACACGCTCGGCGCCTACCTCGAGCTGCACATCGAGCAGGGCCCCGCGCTCGAGGCGGAGGGGATCAGCTGCTCGGCCGTGTCCGGATGCGCGGGGGTCGAGAGGCATCGCCTCACCTTCCGCGGCCAGGCCTCCCACGCCGGGACGACGCCGATGGACCTCCGCCGAGATGCCGGCCTAGCCGCCGCCGAGACCGCGCTCGCGGTGGAGCGAGTGGCGCGAGCCCACCACGGGGTCGGAACGACGGGGACACTCGACCTCGAGCCCGGCGTGATCACCGCCCTCGCGGGGCGCGCCGAGCTGGGAGTCGACCTCCGCCACGCCGAGGCCGAGCCGCTCGCCGACATGATCTCCGAGGCGCTGACCGCGGCCGCGACGATCGCCGACGAACGGCGTTGCGTGTTCGGTGGCGAGCCGGTGTGGCGAATCGCCCCGACGCGCTTCGACGATCAGCTCGTCGCTCGCGCGGCAGCCGTCGTCGCGACGGCGGGCGGACGCGCGGAGCCGATGGTCAGCGGCGCCCTCCACGATGCGGCCGAGGTCGCCTCGCGCGTTCCCGTCGCGATGATCTTCGTGGCGTCGCGGGACGGCATCAGCCACGCGGCCGAGGAGGACAGCAGCGAGGCCGACCTGACCGCGGGGGTCGAGGCGTTCGGTGCGCTCGCCGCCGAGGTGCTGGGGCGGGCTCCCGGCTAGCAGGCGTCCGGGATCTGCTGCTGCAGCTCCTTCAGCTTCTGCGGGGTGGCGGACGCACCCACCGCGGCGAGGGGATCGCCGCCGAGTGGTCCGGCCAGCGCGCTCCGTAACGCGAGATCGAAGACCCTCCCGACAGGGTCCTTCGCCGGCGGCTCGAATGTCGCCCGGACCCAGCTCGAGCCCCCCGCCTCGCCGTCGGCCATCTGCGCCGGGCCGAGCTCGTCCTCGTAGGCGCGGTTGGTAACGGGGTCGACGCCGCCGTCGTTGAAGCTCGCGTCCATGCAGGCGGCGACGTCGTCGAGCGACTCGCCGGGCGCGCCGACCGCGCAGACGACCTCGGGCACGACGTCGCTCTCGTCCGGCTCGCTGATTCCGACCGCCTGCAATGCCACCGCGTCCGCGGCGGCACCGTCCTGCGGCTCGTCGACCTGCGCGGCGAGCGCCTCAGGACCGAGGCAGTCAGCGGTGGCCGCGATCCCGTCGACGTCGGCCAGGGGATCGCCCTCGCGCCCGAGCGCGGCCGCAACCGGGGCCTCGTAGGCGCCGATCGCGAGATCCTCGCCCTCGGTGCCGACCCGGTTGATCCCGATCAGAGCGCCGCTCGCGTCCGCGTTGCCGGGATCGAGACCGACCGAGCCCTCCTCGCCGGAGGCCAGGAACTCCCCCTCATCCTCGAAGCCGAGATCGGCGAACGCCTCGCGGGCCGCGTCGGTATCGACCCCCTCGTACAGCGTCGCCCGCTTGGGGGCTACGCCGAGCCCGAGCGTCCGCTCGCCCGCCACCGGGTTGAAGCCGAAGTCGACCGCGAAGTACTGCGTGGCGATCTGATCGCCGAAGGCGTAGCCGACCGGGACCTGCCAGCGCTCGTCGCCGACCGCGTCCTCGGCGCTCTCGCTCAGCCCCGCGGCTTCGCGGAGCCGCGCCGTATCCGCCCACTGAACCGAGACCGCCTCGCCCGGCGGAATCGAGACACCCTCGACCGCCGCCGCGAACGGCGCGCTCGAGTCGTCATCCGCGCCACCTGAGGTGGAATCCGAGCCGCCGCACGCCGCGGCGAGCAGCGTCAGGAGCAGCACTCCGGTCGCAGTTACCGCTTCGAAGTACCTGCGCCCGGGCATCGGCATACCCGGACGTTACCCTCGAGGCGGGAGGCAGACGTGGAGCAGGAGACCATTCCGGCGGAGACCACTGGGCAGCGGGACGAATCCGCGGGGGAGGAGGAAACCAAGCTCGCGCGCAACGTCGGACCCGTCCTGCTGCTGCTCTTCGTCGTCGGCGACATCCTCGGCGGCGGCATCTACACGCTGGCGGGCGCCGTCGGCGCTGAGGTCGGCGGGGCGATCTGGCTCGCTTTCCTGACCGCGTTCGTGGTCGCGCTCCTCACCGCCTGCTCCTACGCCGAGCTCGTCTCGAAGTACCCGCGCGCGGCCGGCGCGGCGCTCTACGTCAACAAGGCTTTCGACATCCCCTTCCTGACCTTCATGATCGCCTTCGCGGTCATGGCGTCGGGCATCACCTCGGCGAGCACGCTCGCCCGAGGGTTCGGCGGCGACGCGCTCTCGGCGTTCGTCGACATCAAGGTGATCCCGGTCGCGATCGCGTTCATGCTGGTCATCGCCCTGATCAACGCCCGCGGTATCGCCGAGTCGGTCCGGGCCAACGCGGTGCTCACGTGCATCGAGGTCGGCGGCCTGCTCCTCGTCATCGTCATCGGGCTCGCGGCCTTCGGCGAGCCCGCATCGGACTTCGGCCGCAACCTCGAGTTCAAGGAGGGGGTCGGCCCGATCTTCGCGATCCTCTCCGGCGCCGGGCTCGCCTTCTACGCCCTGATCGGCTTCGAGGACTCGGTGAACATCGCGGAGGA
This sequence comes from Thermoleophilales bacterium, assembly GCA_020636895.1. Classification (GTDB taxonomy): domain Bacteria; phylum Actinomycetota; class Thermoleophilia; order Solirubrobacterales; family 70-9; genus RHKX01. Next base: position 873,803 of record JACJWZ010000002.1, read on the forward strand.
GACCGAGAGGCCGAGCCGGAACTACCCGCGGATCCTCTTCGGTGGGCTCGCCATCGCAGGTCTCCTGTACACGGCGGTGCTGCTCGTCAGCTCGACGGTCATCCCAACCGGGGAGCTGGCCAAGTCGAGCGCCCCGCTCGTCCTCGTCGGCGAGACCGGCCCGCTCGGCGTCGACCCGAAGGTCTTCTCGGCGATCACGCTCTTCGCGCTCGCCAACGGCGCGCTGATCAACATGATCATGGCCTCACGGCTCGTCTACGGGATGTCCGAGGAGGGGATCGCGCCGGGGTTCTTCGGCCGCGTCCTTCCCGGTCGCAAGACACCGATCACCGCGATCGCCTTCACGACGCTGCTCGGGCTGATCCTCGTCTCCACCGGGGATCTCGCGAGCCTCGCCGACACGACGGTGATGCTCCTGCTGATCGCGTTCACCGCCGTCAACATCTCCGTTCTCGTCCTGCGCCGGGATCCGGTCGACCACGATCACTTCACCGCGCCGGTGTTCGCACCCCTCGTCGGCATAGCCGCGTCCATCTACCTGATCGCGGAGAACGAGGCGGAGGTGTTCGTGCGGGCCGGGCTGCTGCTGTTGCTCGGCCTCGCCTTCTGGCTCGTCGCCTACGCCGGCGGTCACCGCCCCGGCAAGGGCAAGACCGAGCGGGCGACGGGCGCCCCATAAGCTGCCCCAGATCTCGCGGCGGCCCTTTGTGGTGGCCCCCGTGGCGGACGACGAGACGAAGGAGCTGAACCGGATGAGCAACTGGGACACGCTGGCGGGGCTGGCGCTGACGATCGACGGCTACGGGCTCAGCGACCACGACCGCGACTACGGGAGCTTCACCCGGCCCTCCACCGTCGTCCACCTGCGCGGCGGCGGCGAGGAGGGGATCGGGGAGGACGTCGTCTACGACACGCTCGACCAGATCGCCCACCGTGACAACGGCACCCCGCTCGACTTCAGCGACGTCTCGACGCTCGGGGACTTCTGCGCGCAGATCGCCGAGACCGACCTGTTCCCGCTTGCAGCACCGGGGATGGAGGCCTCGCGCCACTATCGCCGCTGGGCGTACGAGAGCGCCGCGCTCGACCTGGCGCTGCGGCAGGCGGGCACCTCGCTTCACGAGGTCCTCGGCCGTGACCCCAAGCCGCTCAACTTCATCTGCTCGACGCGGCTGACGACCTTCGACAGCGAGGAGGGCTCCTCGGTCGAGCCGGTCACCAAGCGCCTCGCGAGGTACCCGACGCTCGAGTTCAAGCTCGACCCCGAGAACGACTGGACCGCGGAGCTGATCGCCGAGATCGAGGGGCTGGCGCCCGTCCGCGTGCTTGATCTCAAGGGTCATTACAAGGGGACGCCCGTGGACGTCGACACCGATCCCGAGCTGTACGCCGCGGTGGCCGAGGCGTTCCCGGAGGCGTACCTCGAGGACCCCGACGTCAACGACGAGACGCGGCCCATCCTCGAACCCATGCGCGACCGCTGCACCTGGGACGCGCCGCTGCACTCGCTCGACGACATCAAGGGCCTCGAGTGGAAGCCGAAGGCGATCAACTCGAAGCCCTCACGCTTCGGCTCGATCGAGGAGGTGCTGTCGGTCTACGACTACTGCGCGGCCGAGGGCATCGCCGTCTACAGCGGCGGGCAGGGCGAGGTCGAGTGCGGCCGCGGCCAGATCCAGTACCTGGCTTCGCTCTTCCACGCCGACACGCCCAACGACTGCGCGCCCTCCGGCTACAACGACCCGAGCGTCCCCGAGGGCCTGCCGACCGCACCGATGGACCCGGTCCCGAGCGAGACCGGGTTCCGCTGGGGCTAGTTGACCGCGGCGCCGTCGCCGAACGTCGATTTCACCCCCTCATAGCCCCGAGCGGTGAACGTTCGGCGCTGTCGATACGAGGCCGCCGCCTCTTCGGGCAGCCGAATCCGGACTTTCCACTACGGTCGTGAGCGCAACCCGAGACCGGAGGTCAGATGAGCGACACCAGCTTCGCCGAGGCGCTGAACGAGCAGATCGGCAACGAGTTCGCCGCCCACCAGCAGTACGTGGCGATCGCCGTCCACTACGACGGGGAGACGCTGCCGCAGCTGGCCGCGTTCTTCTACCGCCAGGCTGTCGAGGAACGCAACCACGCGATGATGCTCACCCAGTACATGATGGACGCCGACCTCGAGGTGAGCACCCCGGGCGTCGAGGCGCCGCAGAGCCGCTTCGACGACATCGTCGCCCCGGTCGAGCTGGCGCTCGCCCAGGAGAAGCGCGTCACCGAGCAGATCAGCGCACTCGCCGCGAAGGCGCGGGACGCCGGCGACTACCAGGGCGAGCAGTTCATGCAGTGGTTCATCAAGGAGCAGACCGAGGAGGTCTCGACGATGTCCGATCTGCTGCGCATCGTCGAGCGCGCCAAGGACAGCCCGCTGCTGATCGAGGAGTACCTCGCCCGGGAGAGCCTCGGCGACGGGGGCAACGACCCGACCGCGCCCGCGGCCGCGGGCGGCGCGCTTTGAGCGCCGCCGCCGACGGCGCCGGGAAGCTCGGCGGCGAGCCCCGCGGGGTCAGCCGCCGCGGGGTCGTCGGCGGCGCGCTGGCCGGCGCCGCCGGTTACGCGGTCACCAAGGTCCCCGGCGCCTCGGCCGCGCTCAAGAAGAAGCCGAAGCGCAAGGCCGACGTGATCGTCGTCGGGGGCGGGCTCGCCGGCCTCGCCGCCGCCCGCGAGATCGACAAGGCCGGGAAGTCCGTCGTCGTGCTCGAGGCGCGCAAGCGCGTCGGCGGCCGCACGCTCAACCACGACATCGGCGGTGGCGAGATCGTCGAGATCGGTGGTCAGTGGGTCGGCCCGACGCAGAACCACGTGCTCTCGATGATCGACGAGCTCGGGCTGCAGACGTTCGACACCTACGTCACAGGCGACAACGTCTACTACCGCGGCGGCGCCTTGACGAAGTACACGGGACCGATCCCTCCGGTCAACCCGGCTTCGCTGGTCGAGGTCGCGGTGACGATCCAGAAGCTCAACGACATGGCGGCGACCGTGCCCGCGGACGCTCCCTGGAACGCGCCGAACGCGAACGCCTGGGACTCCCAGACGTTCGACACCTGGCTCCGCGACGAGAACCTGACGGCGGAGGCCCGCGACCTCGTGATCCTCGGAATCCAGTCGGTGTTCTCCGCCGAGCCGCGGGACCTCTCCCTGCTCTTCGTCCTCCTCTACGTCGCGACGGCGGCAGGCGACTTCAACCTGCTGATCGACACCGAAGGAGGCGCGCAGGAGAAGCGCATCGTCGGCGGCTCCCAGCAGATCTCGCTGAAGATGGCCAAGCAACTCGGTAAGGCGGTGCAGCTCCACCAGCCGGTGCGGACGATCCGCCGCAAGAACGGCGGCGTCGAGGTCCAGACCGGGTCGGGCAAGTGGAAGGGCAAGCGCGTGATCGTCACCCTCCCGCCCGCGCTCTGCGGCTCGATCCGCTTCCTTCCCGACCTGACCGCGCAGCGGGCGCAGCTCGACCAGCGCGTCCCGATGGGGACGGTCTACAAGTGCATGGCCATCTACGACAAGCCGTTCTGGCGCGACCAGGGCTTGAGCGGGATGGCGACCTCCGACACGGGGCCGGTCAAGCTCACCTTCGACAACTCGCCGCCCGACGGCTCCCCCGGAGTGCTGCTCGGGTTCATCGAGGGGCAGGAGGCGCGCGACTTCGCCGGCAGCTCGAAGGAGGACCGCAAGGCCGCGGTGATCGACTCCTTCGCCCGCTACTTCGGTGACGAGGCGCGCAACGCGACCGACTACCTCGACAAGTCATGGGCGGCAGATCGCTGGAGCCGCGGCTGCTACGTCGGCTTCATGGGGCCGGGCGTGCTGCTCGGCTACCGCGACGCGATCCGCACGCCTGTGGGCGAGATCCACTGGGCCGGGACTGAGACCGCGACCGAGTGGGCCGGCTACATGGATGGCGCGATCCAGTCGGGTCAGCGCGCCGCGAACGAGGTCCTCGGCGAGATCTGAGGGACCGGGCCGAGGGGCGTCCTCGGCATCCCCCGAGCGGGTCGGCCACATACCCCCAACGGGGTAGATGTGACGATCGGCACGAACCTCACCGAAATCCGCTACGGTTGCGATCCCGACCGTGGGAGACGACGTGAAGTCCTCGGGGTCACCACCTTCGGAGCGGAGTCCAACCCGCTCTCGGGGAGGGGAGGAGGAGAGCAACACGACACCCGCCCAGCGGGTGTCGTTTTGCTTCCGGGGCCGGGTTGGGGCGCGCCGCGAGCCGCCGCTCTACAGGTCGTAGGAGATGCCGGCGATGCCGTTGGCTCGCAAGCGCTTCTGCAAAGAGCGGAGGTTGCGGCTTCCCGGCGCTATCTCCTCGGCGACCTTCATCGCCGAATACAGCGCCGTCTCCTGTAGGTCGGAGCCGGTCGTGAAGGCGCCACTGAAGTACAGGCCGTGGCGACCCTGCCACCGCTGCAGCTTGCGGGCGGCGGCGATCGCCTCCGGCGTGATCAGCGGGTGCTTGAACTCGCGCTGGAAGACGATGCGCCGGGGGTCGGCGGATCGGCGCTGCGCCCAGGACTTGAAGAGGTCGATCGGCGTGCCCGAGGGCAGCGGGTCGGTCAGCGCTCCCATCCAGGCGCTTCCCTCGCACTCGCTCCCGGTGATCCCGGCGTTGTAGGCGGTCCAGTAGGAGGGGTCGGAGGGGACGTAGGCCGGGTCGCGATGGACCAGCAGGCGCGAGCTGAAGTAGCGGTACTCGCGAAGCACCGCGGCGACCTTCGCGAAGTGGGGCAGGCGCTTCAGCAGACCCCGGGAGACGTGCGGGGGCGCGTTCATCACCAGGTAGCGGTATCCGCCCTTGGTGCCGTTCGGCGTGGCCACCCTCCAGCCGTCGCGGCCGTACCCGAGCGAGGTCACGAGGGAGTTGCGGCGGACCCGCCGAACGCGGCTTTCGGCGAGCAACCGCTGGAGGTTCCCCTGCAGGCCGATCCGCGAGCTGAACGTGGAGGCGCCGGCAGCCGGATCCTCCGGGAAGGAGAGCGCGAAGGTCTGCAGGATCGACCGCGCCGAGACGCGCGCGGCGTCGGCCCGCGAGCAGCCGATGGTCGCGGTGATCCATGGGTAGAGGACGTCGGCCTTGAAGGCGGCGTCGAGCGGCAGCGATGCGATCCACTCCTCGACCGTCACCTCCCAGGCGAGACCGTCGATCACCGCGCTACGCGCCTGCTGGGTGAAGCTCGCGAAGGCGAGCGCGGTGGGCAGGTCGTCGAGCGGGTGGGTCGATGTGAAGCGCGGCGCGCCACCGTCGGTCGGGAAGATGGTCAGGCTGCCCACCGACTTTCGCGTCTGCAGCCCGTTCGGGTCCGATCGATCGAACAGGCCGAGCTGCTCGAGCAGGGTCACGTAGATCGGGTGGGTGTCGGGGTGGAAGAACTGCGCGGCGAGATCGACGACGACCTGGTCGCCCCCGACGTCGACCCAGCGCGAGTCGCAGTGCCCGCCGATGCGCGTGCGGCCCTCGTAGATATCGACGTCGTAGGTGCCGTCGAGGAAGTAGGCGGCCGCGATCCCGCCCGCGCCTGCGCCGACGATGGCGACGCGGTCGCGCTTGCCGGCCGCGCGGGCGGCGGTGCCCAGCAGCGGCCCCGCGCTGAGCGCCCCGGCGCCGACGGCGGCGCCGGCAGCACCTCTGAGGACCTGGCGGCGAGTGAGCGGCGCGGACATGCGCGGCGAGGGTAGGGCAAGGGGTGGGGTCCGCACGCCGGGTGGTGATCGCGAGGTCAGCCGGCGCGCGACAACCACTCGCCGACCTGTCACCCGGGAATGGACAAGGGCTCCGTTCTCCGGTGACACGTCGCCGTCGCCGCGCACTCCCGGGCGAACCATCGGGAATCGCTTGGCTCAACGCGACGCGATTCCGGGCTGTTCGCGAAGGCTCGGGCAGGCGGGGACGGGAGCGACGGGACTTGAACCCGCGACCTCCGGCGTGACAGGCCGGCGCTCTAACCAACTGAGCTACGCCCCCACAGAGACCGGGCGCGTGAGCTCCCGGGGGGCGGCGATTATGGCACGCCGAGGCGGGCGGGCCGAGGTCCGGACGCGCGGCGCCCGGGGGTCCGGGCCCGCGGCGCCCGGGGTCGGGTCTTGCAGCGCCTCGGGCCCCGGGCCGGGCGCACATCGCTCCGCGAGCCCCGGCACTCAACGGACGAATAGGCTCCGCGCCGTGCGTCTTGTCTCCTACCGATCCGAGCGTGGCGATCGCGCGGCCGTGGTCCGTGACGGCGGGCTGATCGACGTCGCCGACGCGATCGGGGAGGGACCGGAGAGCCTGCGCGGGCTGCTCGGCGCCGGACCGCTCGACCTCGTAGCCGAGGCAGCCGCCGACGTTGACCCGACCCTGGCCCTCGCGGACGCCGAGCTGCTGCCGCCGATTCCGAACCCGCAGAAGATCATCTGCATCGGCCTCAACTACGCCGACCACGCGGCCGAGGCGAACATCGAGGCGCCGCCCGTCCCGACCTTCTTCGCGAAGTTCGCCAACGCGCTCGTGCCGGACGGCGCCACGGTCCCCCTTCCCGCCTCATCCACCAAGGTCGACTTCGAGGCCGAGGTCGCCTTCGTCATCGGTCGCCCCGCCAAGGACGTAGCCGCCGCCGACGCGCTCGACCATGTCGCCGGCTACACGCTGCTCAACGACCTCTCGGCACGCGACCTGCAGTTCCAGACGCCGCAGTGGATCCCCGGCAAGGTCTTCGACGGGTCGGCCCCGTGTGGGCCGGAGCTCATCACCGCCGACGAGGTCGGTGACCCGGCCGCGATCGGAATCGCCCTCGATCTCAACGGCGAGCGCATGCAGGAGTCGAGCACCGAGCACCTGATCTTCGGCGTCGCCGACCTCGTCGCCCACCTCTCCTCGCTGATGACGCTCGTCCCCGGTGACATCGTCTCGACGGGAACTCCGGCCGGCGTCGGCTCGACCAGGGATCCGCGCATCTGGCTGAAGCCCGGCGACGAGCTCGTCGTCAGCTCGCCGCAGCTCGGCGAGCTGCGCACGACGCTGGGCTAGCCGGAGGTCGCACCCGCGCCGGGGTCGGCGCTTGCATCCGCGGCGGCCCCGCCGCGCCCGGCGATGGCCTCCTGGGAGCCGAACGCGTTGATCAGCACGTAGGGCGCCCACCAGAGGATGAAGAAGTAGAACCAGTGCTGGGAGCCGACCTGGGTGGCGATCAGGACCGCTGCTCCGAGAGCCGCGGCCTGCAGCGCGTCGCGTCGCTTCGGGACGAAGTAGAGGGCGATGCCCAGCAGCACCGGAAAGATCCGCGTCAGCGTCTGCAGCGGCTCCAGCGACGGCTTCAGCCCCCAGATGCTGAAGGGTGAGCCGCGCGAGGCCTGGTAGCCGAACGTGCGGTCGTAGAACTCCGAGAACCCGCCGCTCGGCAGGAGTGGGATCAGCACGACCGCCCAGACGACCACGAACACCGCCCCGAAGATCACGGTGGAGCGCAGGCGCCGCCTCCCGGATCCCGCCGCCAGCAGCGGCGCCACCGCGAGCGGCCCGAACTTGGTCGCGGCAGCGAGGCCGACGACGAGACCGCGCCAGGCGGGGGCGCTGAACGCGATGACCGCGGCCACGAGCAACGCCGCGACGAGCGCGTCGTTGCCGCCGTTGGCGTCGAGCGCGTACAGCGAGTAGGGGTAGGCGAACCAGGCGAACGCGAGCGCGACGCCGAGGTCGCGGCCCTCCCTCCCCGCCCGCAGGCGCTGCCCCGCGAGCAGCAGCAACCCGGCGACGGCGAGATCGAAGACGATCGCCGCCGCGTGGGCCGCGGGCAACGGGTCGAGGCCGCCGTCCCACGGCAACGCCTGCTCGAAGGGGACGTAGGAGAGGTAGGAGACGGGGCCGTAGGAGTCGCCGCGGTCGATGAGCGGCGTGAAGTCCCCGTCGTAGACCTCCTCGCCGTCGGCGATCCGGTCGGCGCCGACGACGTTGGCGAAGCCGATGTCGATCACCTGCGAATCGACGACGTTCATCCCGATCCGGAAGATCGCGAGGACGACCGCGGCGATCGCCAGCCAGCGGATCGGCACCACGGGAACGAGCGGGCCATGTCCCGGGCGGGGGCGCAGGCCTGCGAGCAGCATCCGCACGAAGAGGTAGGCGAGCACCGGATAGACGAGCGGGACAGAGAGCGTGATCTCGCCCTTGTTGAAGAAGAACTGCGAGATCGAGAACGAGAGCAGCACCAGGAGGTCGAGGTGCAACAGACGGAAGGGCCGCTTCGGGTCGAAGAACGGCGCGACGAAGAGGATGCAGAGCGGGATCCAGACGTACCACTCGTTGACGTTGCCGGCGACCGCGTCCTCGTAGCCGCGGGCGAGCTTCACCTCGACCTGCTGGTTGCGCCACGACTCGATCACGTCTCCGGTGCGGTCGTCGATCACCGCCTGCGCGACGTCGGTCTGGTCCACGTAGTAGTCGATCTGCCAGCGGTCGTCGCCGCGGGTGGAGGCGCGCGGCTCCATGTCCGGGCTCTCCTCGCGCTCGGCGACGACCGCCTCCGCGGTGTCGGCGATCGCGATCGCCTCCCCGGCGCTGAGCTCGAAGCCGGGCGGCACCCGATCGGGATCATCAACCGCGTGCAGCGGTGCGAGCGGCTCGTCCCCGAAGGGCGGCTGGTGCGCGGGGTTCTCGTCGGCAGCGGCGGCCGGCGCGAGGAGCAGGGTCGAGGCCAGCGCGACGAGCAGGCAGAGGAGCGCGGCCAGGAGCAGCGCACGGGCGGGCGGGGAGGATCCCATCGGGCGCATCATGAACGGCGGGGACGAGCCGCGAGGGCCGAAGACGAGCCAACCCGCCGGCGCGAGGCCGCGGGTCCATAGAGTGCATCCATGCGCACAAGCAGCTCCCCGCGCCCGCACACCTTCATCGCCTTCGCCGTCCTGGCGGTTCTCGCGGTCGCGCTGGCCGCCTGCGGCAGCGACTCGGGCGACGACACCGACTCCTCCCAGCCGGCCGACGCCGGACTCGAGGTCCTGGTCGAGCCCGAGCGGGCGGAGGCCGGCGACACCGTGAAGGCGACGGTCGTCAACGGCACCGAGAAACAGTTCACCTACGGCAAGGCCTTCGAGCTCGAGCGCCAGGAGGGCGAGGACTTCGTCAAGGTGAAGCTGCCGCCGACCCCGACGCCGATGATCGCCCTCGTCGCCGAGCCGGGCGAGAGCGGCCCGCCGATCGAGATCAAGCTCCCCAAGGACCTGATGCCCGGCCAGTACCGGGTCGTCATCCAAAGGGACGTCCCCGACGTCGGCGACCTCAGTGGCGAGTTCGAGGTCGCGGGCGATTACTGATCCCGACCCGGCCTCGGGAGCGGGCACGATCCGCGGCGAGGCCGCGGGGGTCGTCTTCGAGCGCACGGGCGGACCCGGGGCGGGGCCACCGCTGCTGCTGGTCCACGGGCTCGGCGCCAGCCTGCGCATCTGGGACCCGCAGGTCGCGCGGCTCGCCCGCGAGCGCGACGTGATCGCCGTCGACATGCCCGGCTTCGGCGACTCGCCACTCCTGACTGGGGGTGAATCTCCGACGCCGTGGGCGCTCGCCGCGGCGCTGGCGCGCCTGTGCGATGAGCTCGGTATCGAGCGTCCGCACGTCGCCGGCAACTCCCTCGGCGGCTGGGTGGCGATCGAGATGGCGAAGCGGGACGAGGTCTCCACCCTCTGCCTGATCTCGCCGGCGGGGCTGTGGCGCCGGCCGCTCGGGCCGCGCGCGCGCGACACCCGCGGCGTGGCCAAGCGCCTGAAGCCGCTCGTCGGGCCGCTCGTCCGCAGCCGCCGCGGCCGCGAGGCGCTCCTGCGCACCACCGCCGCCCGCCCGGCGCTGATCCCCCCCGGCGAGGCCCGCGAGCTGATCACGACCTGGATCGACGCGCCCGGCTACGACGCCGCCAACGCCGAGATGCGGGCCCACATCTGCACCGACCTCGATCGCGTCGCCGTCCCGACGACGATCGCGTGGGGGGAGCACGACCGCCTGCTCTCGCCGGCGCGCCCGGAGCGCCGCCCACCCGGAAGCCGCTTCCTCATCCTCGACGAATGCGGGCACACCCCCAACTGGGACGAGCCCGAGCTGATCGCCGAGCTGCTGCTCGAGGCGAGCGCCGCGGGCGTCGTCGCCTGAGGCGTCCTCAGGTACGCGGCTCGTTCGCCGGGCGGGGTCCCTTCCCCGGCGACCGGCGTGCGCGAGGAGGGGCGCCCGCTCCATTCGGTGCCGATCGTCCTGCTCGGAGCGGGTGAAACTCCGAAAACGGACGCGGATCGTCCGGAAACGGAGGGCAAGTCTTGCTCCAAGCGGGTGGAGCTCCGAAAGCGGATGAGACTCGTCCGAAGAGGGAGGGCGAGCGTACGCCCGAGCGGGTACCCAACCGCGTCCGGTGCCGGCGGCGGAGGTCCGGGGAAGCAACCGCTCAGCGTCTCGGCGGCAGCGCCGGCAACCCGTCGAGGCTCTCGGCGCCGCGCTCGCGCTGGAAGTCCTCGAAGGCGTCGGCGTCGCCCATCGTCCGGAGCCGCTTCGCCGAGCTGAGCGCGTGGTGGTCGCGGTGACCTTCGCTGCTCATCAACGGCACTCCGTAGCCACAGGAGTCGGCGATCCGCTCGACCTCAACGAGGACGATCGAGCGTCGCGCCTCGGGTATCGAGACATCGGCGAAGTCCGCGGACGCGTGGAGATCCCCGTAGCGAGGGTCGTCGTTGAGCACCGCCTCGCCGCGCCCGTGCAGGCGCAGGATCCGCGGCGGCCCCTCGAAGGCGCAGAGCATCACGCAGATGCGGCCGTTCTCCCTCAGGTGCGCGATCGTCTCGGTACCGCTGCCATGCGCGTCGAGGTAGGCGACGCGACGCGGTCCGAGTACGGCGAGCGAGCCGATCGGCCCCTTCGGCGAGACGTTCACCCGCCCGTCCTCCGACAGCGGCGCGGTCGCCACGAAGAAGAGCGCCTGCTGCGCGATCCACTCGCGGTGGTGGTCGGTTATCTCCTCGAAGACGGTCGCCACCGGGTTGGCCCCTCAGGCGGCGGCGGGCACGGCCGTCGGCGGCGCCTCGGCGCCCGCGGGGAGACTCGGGTTCGAGAAGACGATGCCCTCGTCGACGATGTCGCCGTGGCGAAGCTGCAGCACGTCGATCGGGTAGTTCTGCCGCAGCCGCCAGGGGGTTTTCGCTCCCTGCTTGGGCAGGATGTCGATCGTGCGCAGCACGTAGCCGGCCTTGAGATCCAGGAACGGCTCCCGCTCGACCGACGGCGGCGGCTCCTGCGGCGTCCACTGCCGCAGCCCGGTCGCGTCGAGGTGGTGGATCAGGCGACAGAAGTACTCGCTGACGAGATCCGCCTTCAGGGTCCACGAGGCGTTCGTGTAGCCCATGGTCATCACCAGGTTGGGGATGCCGCTGAACATCATCCCCTTGTAGCTGACGGTCTCGGCCATGTCGACGCTCTCGCCGTCGACGACGATCTCGGCGCCGCCGAACATCTGCAGGTTGAGGCCGGTCGCGGTGACGATCACATCGGCCTCCAGCTCCTCTCCGGAGGCGAGCATGATCCCGCGCTCGGTGAACGTCTCGATCGTGTCGGTGACCATCGAGGCGGAGCCATCGCCAAGTGCCAGGAAGAGGTCGGAGTCGGGCACGAGGCAGAGCCGCTGGTCCCAGGGGTCGTAGCGCGGGCTGAAGTGGCGATCGAAGTCGAAGCCCTCTGGGACCTCCGGCTCCACCCAGCGGCGCAGGAACGCGCGGGCGCGGTTCGGGAACCGCCGCATCAGGTTGAAGGTGGCGACCATGAGCAGCGCGTTCCACCAGCGCATGAACGGGTAGACGAACCGAGCCGGGAGGAACTTGCGGAGGGCTACCGCCAGCGGATCCACCGCGGGCCTGGTGACGACGTAGGTCGGCGAGCGCTGCAGCAGCGTCACGTGCTCGGCCTCGGCCGCCATCGCCGGGACGAGGGTCACCGCCGTCGCGCCGCTGCCGATCACGACGATCCGCTTGCCCTCCCACTCGAGATCCTCGGGCCAGAGCTGGGGGTGGACGATCGGCCCGGAGAACCGCTCGGCACCCGGGAACTCGGGCGAGTACGGGCTCTCGTAGTCGAAGTACCCGGTCGAGGCCGCGAGGTAGGAGCAGGTGAGAGTCTCGGTGCCGCCGCCCGCGAGCTCGATGTGGAGGATCCAGCGAGCGTCCGGGGTCGACCACTCGGCCTGGACGACGCGGTGGCCGAAGCGAATGAGCTCGTCGACACCGTAGGCCTCGGCGGTCTCGCTCACGTACTTGCGGATCGAGGGGCCGTCGGCAATCGCCCGGGCCTCCTGCCAGGGCCGGAAGTTGTAGCCCAGGGTGAACATGTCGGAGTCCGAGCGGATCCCGGGATAGCGGAAGAGGTCCCAGGTGCCGCCGATCGCATCGCGGGCCTCGAGGACGGCGATCGACTTGTCGGGGCACTCGGTCCGGACCCTGCAGGCCGTCCCGACTCCCGAGATCCCGGCGCCGACGACGATCACGTCGTGGTGCTCGGGCCGCTCTCGGCCCCCGGCGGCGGAGGCGCCGTTCGCGGAGGTGGTGACGGCGCCGTCGCCCGTCGGCATGCTCACATCATGGCCGATGCGCGGGAGGGTGTCGTGTGACGTCGGTCCCGGGTGGCGACGGATCACCCGATCCACCCGCCGGCTGCTCGATGACGGTGGCGACGTCCCGGCGCCAGAGCTCACGCTGCAGGCGCCATCTCCCCCACCCGATCATCGAATGCAGCGCGACGAAGAAGAGCGTGACGAGGATGACCACGAGGGCGATCGCGCCGCGGACCGGAGCGCCGGAGTTGAAGGTGCTCTCCACGAGGGTCTTCCAGTCGACCCCGAAGACCAAGGTGACGACGAACGCCGCGTAGATGACGGTCGTCACCCGACCGAAGAACTCGAGGTAGCGGTTGAGTCGCACGCAGGTCTCCCACGACAGGCGCGAGACGGTGAGCCGCTCGGTCAGAGTCGCGCGCCGGGTCCGCTCCGGGGTGAGCCGCGAGGAGAGCTCGGTGCGAACGCGCGCGATCGCACGCCGGGACACGGACGACCTGGCGGGGGGCTCGCTCGGCGTCACCGGGCTCTCGGTCGGACCGCTCATCGGCAGCAGTGTGGCTGAACCGGAATGCGGGCGATGTCGTGCGAGGCGCAACTGCCGCCTTGGGCGCGGGTTCAAGGTTCCTAGCATGCAGTTGATGGCACGGGACACCTCCGGGCGGGGAGGAGCCGGGCTCAGAGCCGGCTTCGTCGTGCTGCTCGCACTGGCCCTCACGCTGCTCCTGCTGCCGACTCAACCGGCCGGCGCGGTCAGCCGCGTGCCGAAGGGCGCCGTCAAGAAGCTCCTCAGGCAGCCCTGCCCGCCGAAGTACGCGGTTCGCGTGTCGCGCTCGGCCGATCCCGCCGAGATCGCCGCCGCGAAGCGGGGAAGGTTCACGATCGAGGGGACCGAGGTGCATCTCGGATGGAACACGAACTGGGCCTACAACCCGAAGGGCTCGCTCGCCTTCCAGGCCCGGCTCCACGACCTCCGCTACCTCGACATCCTCTTCTACGCCTATCGCGAGAACGGTGATCGCAGGGCGCTCAAGGAAGCGAAGCGGATCATCGTCGACTGGGTCAAGAACAACCCGCTGAAGAAGCCGACGACGCCGCGGACCTGGTTCGACAAGGTCGCCGGCGACCGCGCCCCCTACATCGCCTACGGAACCCGCGCCGCCGCCTGCGAGGGACTCCTCAAGCAGGGCAAGCTCGCCCGCACCCTGCTGGGCTCGGTCGAGCAGCACATCCGCTTCCTCGGCGATCGCAAGCGCTATTCGGACACCAACCGCGGCCTGTTCATGGACTTGGGGCTGATCTTCAGCGGCCGGCAGATGCGCTTCCTGCCCGGCGCGACGAAGGCGCGCAACCGCGGCGAGCGCCGCTTCGTCGGCAACGTCCAGGACCACGTCCTCCCCGGCGAGGGAATGTGGCTGGAGCACTCGAGCACCTACCAGTTCCTGACGATCAGCGCGATCGAGCGCTACCTCGAGGTGATCAAGGGGAAGAAGCCCTTCCTCGACGAGATCCTGCCGACGATGAAGGACACGGCGGCCTGGATGACGATGCCCGACCAGCGGACCCTGCAGAACGGCGACTCCTACCAGGACAAGGCCGCTCGCTTCGCGCAGTCGATCAACCGGACCCAGCAGGGAATGCGCGCGCTCGGCGGCAGCGGCATCGCCTTCGTCAAGCCCAGCAAGAAGAAGAACTACCTCTCGTTCCTCTTCAACTACCACTCCTCAGTCCACCGCCACTCCGACGACCTCAGCTTCGACCTCTACGAGAACGGCAGCCGGATCGTCTCCGACAGCGGCATCCCCGACAAGGACTTCGGTACGCCCTACCTGTACGCGATCTCCTCCCCCGCGCACAGCGTCGTCACCGTGGACGGCCAGGACTTTCCCCGCGACGACGCGCACGCCTACGGCAGCGGCTACATCGCCGCCGGCGAGGGCTCGGGCTGGTACGCGCTGCTGGCGACCAACCCGACCGTGGCGGAGCAGGGAGTGACGCACAACCGGCTGCTCCTCTACAAGCCGGGCAGCGCGCTGATCGTCGCCGACATGCTGCGCTCCACCGATACCCACACCTACCGCAGCTACCTGCAGTTCGGCCCCGACTGGGGGCTGCAGGAGGAGACCGACGGCGTCCGCCTCTTCAACGGCGCCGAGCAGGTCCAGGTCTTCAACGAGAGCACCGTGCCGCTGCAGCGGGCGGTCACCCGCGGGCAGAAGGATCCGCTGCTCGGCTACGTCTGGGAGGACTTCCGCGATCGTGACTCCCGCTGGGTCGAGACGACGACCGCGCAGGGCGCCGACGTCGACAACGTGACGACCCTCTCCTTCGACGACAAGAAGGTCATCCGCGCCGACGCCGCAACGCCGCTCGGCGACGCAAGCGCATTCACGATCAGCGAGGACGGCGTGCCGAAGAAGACGCTGACGGTGACTCGCAGCGAGGGCCAGATCTCGATCCAGGAGACGAAGCTCCCGTAGCCGGCCCGCTCTGCAAGGGTCGCTACCTTGCCCCAATGCGCGTCGGCTGGATCTCCTACGCACCTGTGAAGGGGATGCGCCTGCAGTCGCTGGAGCGCACCGAGCTGACGAAGGCGGGGATCCCAGGCGACCGCGCCTTCCTCGTCGTTGACTCCGAAGGCCGGATGGTCAACGGAAAGGGCGCGGGGCCGCTGATCAGCGTCGTCCCCACCCACGACGCCGAGATAGGGACGCTTACGCTCGCGTTCCCGGACGGGGGCGAGGTGCGGGCCGAGATCGAGCTCGGCGATCCCGAGGACGTCGCCTTCTTCGGTCTGACGCTGCAGGCGCGCCCGCTCCTCGGCCCGCTCTCCTCCGCGCTGTCGGATTTCTGCGGCCAGGAGTTGCGCCTGTTCGCAGCGCCCCCGAACCGCCCCGGCGCCGACCGCGGCTTCGAGGGTGCCGCGACGATCCTCTCCTACGCCTCCCTCGATCGCCTCCGCGAGGTGGCGGGGGCCGACGGGGAGGTCGACCCGCGGCGCTTCCGGATGAACTTCGGGGTCGAGGGGGCGACCCCGCACCAGGAGGACGACTGGGTGCGGGGCCGCGTCCGCCTCGGCACGGCGCTCGTCCGCGTCGAGGCGCACGTCGGCCGCTGCGCGGTGACGACCCGCAACGCCGACACCGGCGTGGTCGACTTCAAGACCCTCCACCACCTCGCCGCCTACCGCGAGGACGTCGAGTCGTTCGAGCCTCTCCCCTTCGGGGTCTACGGGCGCGTGCTCGAGGAGGGCGAGGTGTCGGTGGGCGACCCGGTCGAGCCAGAGGGCTGACTAACCGGCGCCCGGCTCCGCACGGCGCGGATACACTCGCGCCCATGCGCATCGTCAGAGCCCTCACCATCTTCATCGCCGGCATCCTCGTCGGCGCCGTCGCCGTCGGCGGCGCCTTCGCGGCCAAGTACGTGACCAACGACGGCACCCAGGTCAGTGGCATCAAGATCACCTCGGCCGGACTTCCCGACATCGGTACCACCTCCACCTACGGCATCGCCGAGATGCCGGGGGCGCTGCGCAACTACCACGACTCCGGCGAGTACGAGGGCGACCTCGCCACCGTGGGCAACAACGCCGAGCGCTCGCTCGGCAAGCAGGTGAAGCGGCTCGAGAAGGCACCCGGCCCCGGCAAGTTCAACGAGTGCAACAGCAAGGGCAAGAAGTGCAAGGAGGTGAAGCCGGCGATCGTCTTCGACATCGACGAGACCTCGCTCTCCAACTACGCCGGTCTCAACGCCGCGGACTTCTCCGCCGGCGGCAGCGTCGCCGGGATCGTCGGCGGCGGGCTCCCGGCGATCGGGCCCACCCTGGAGCTCTACGACGACGCCGTCTCCAAGGGCGTCACCCCGTTCTTCATCACCGGTCGCCCGGACGCACTGCAGTCGGTCGCGGAGACGAACCTCCAGCAGGCCGGCTACGACTCCCCGCAGACGGTGATCACGAAGCCGTCGGGCGCCGGGACGACGATCGAGTACAAGAGCGGCGAGCGGGCCCGCATCGAGAACGAGCTCGGCTACAAGATCCTGATCAACATCGGTGACCAGGACTCCGATCTCGCCGGCGGCCACGCGGTCCGGCCGTTCAAGCTGCCGAACCCCTTCTACTACATCCCGTAGCCCGCGCCGCGGGCGCCGGCGCCGGGGGGTGACCCGGGTGCCGGGGGCGTGCCTCCCCGCCCTACGGCGTGACGATGTTGAACCAGAACTCGAACTCGTCGAGCAGTCCGATGAACTCGACCAGCGCCTGAGGATCGCCCTCGAGCTTGGCCTCGCCGGCTGCGATCAGGTCAGGTAGCGGGGTGATCTGCAACATCACCTTGTCGAAGTCGGAGCGGTTGATGATCACCGTCACGTCTGCGTCCGGCGCGAGCCCGGTGCGGTGGGTGAGCGCCCCGTGGCGGACCATCAGCGTCCACTCCTCGTCCTTGTCCGGCATCCCCAACGCCAGCGTCAGGCGCCTGTCACCGGCGCGGGCGCCGTTCAGTCGGACCCCGAGGTAGTCGATGAACAGCTCCATGCTCATCGCCTTGACGTTGTCGGGGCTCGCGGTCTGCGGGGTGGGCAGGTCGCGGACACCGTGGCGCAGCTCGCTCGCCGCCGAGAGGTAGAAGTTGCGCCAGGGTCCCGACTCCGACTGATAGCCGAGCTGCTCGAGCGCGTCCGCCTGCAGCGCCTTCGCTTCCTCGTTCTCCGGGTCGGCGAAGATCACGTGGTTGACAACCTCAGCGACCCAGCGGTAATCGCCGAGCTCGAATGCGCCCCGCGCCTTCTCCAGCGCCGAATCGGCACCGCCCATGAACTCGACGTACCGCTTCGCGGCCTCGACGGGCGGGTGCTGATGGAGGTTCGCCGGGTTGCCGTCGAACCAGCCCAGGTAGTTGACGTAGGTGGCCTTGACGTTGTGGTTGAGCGAGCCGTAGTAGCCGCGCATCGCCCAGTGGCGGCCCAGCTCGGGGGTGAACTCGATCTCCTCGGCGATCTCGGCCGGGGTCAGCCCCTGGTTGGCGAGCCGCAGCGTCTCGTCGTTGATGAAGCGATAACCGTCGCGGCCCATCGCCAGCATCTCGTGGATCCGCTCCCTCCCCCACACCGGCCAGTGGTGCATCCCGAAGAGCACCTCGGCGCGGTCGCCCCAGAGCTCGATCGTCTGCTCGAGGTACTTCGACCAGCTCAGCGGATCGCGGATCTTGGCGCCACGGATGGTGTAGGTGTTGTGGAGGGTGTGGCAGCAGTTCTCGGCGGCGGTGACGGCCTTGAGCTGCTCGATGAACCAATGCATCTCCGCCGGCGCCTCGGAGTCCGGCGCCATCATGAACTCGAAGTCGAGCCCGCCGATGTTGAGCCGCTCGCCCGTCTCGCTGACGATTTCCGTCGGCGGCAGCAGGCCGATCGCCCCCGAGGACGTCGTCACCCCGAGGCCGGCGCCGACCTGGCCGCGCGCGTCGGCCGGGAGCAGGTTCCCGTACATGTAGCTCGAGCGACGGCTCATCGCGTTGCCCGCGAGGACGTTCTCCGAGATCGCCGCCTCGAGGAAGCCCTCCGGCGCGATTATCCGGACCTTGCCCGCCTCGACATCGGCCTCGTCGACGATGCCGTGGATCCCGCCGAAGTGGTCGGCGTGGCTGTGCGAGTAGATGACGGCGACGATCGGGTCGTCGTTGCCGCGCACCTCGCGATAGAACTTCAGCGCCGCCGCAGCGGTCTCCGCCGAGATCAGCGGGTCGAAGGCGATCAGCCCCTCCGGCGCCTCGACGAAGGTAATGTTGGAGAGGTCGAGGGTGCGCACCTGGTAGAGCCCGGGAACCACCTCGTAGAGGCCGCCCTGTACGACGAGCCGCATCTGCCGCCAGAGGCTCGGGTTGACCGTGTCCGGCGCCTCCTCGTGGTCGTGGACGAAGTCGAAGCGAGAGAGGTCCCAGACGAGCTTGCCGTCGGCGTCCTTGACGCGACCACCGTCGGGCAGCGGCGCGATCAGGCCGCGGGCGGAGTCCTCGAAGTCGCGGGTGTCCTCCCAGGGGAGGTCCGCGGCGAGCGCGTCGTTGGCGGCGAGCGTCGCGTCCGTGGCTCCCACCCGTCCGAATTCGTCTCTCTCGCTCATCGCTCTCCTCTCGCGGCCCTTCGGGCACATCAAACGGTCCCGACGAGGATATGCGGCTCGTCCCACCGGGCGTGTGTAAGAATCGCCGGGACCAGGGATCGGCAGGGAGGAGCTGAGGATCATGAGGGGTACTGCATTCGTCTGCGCGCTGTTCTGCGCGCTCACCTTTGCCACGGCGGCGCGCGCCGCGGGGCCGGCGCCGACCGAGGATCCGTTCTACGACCAGCCCGCGGGGCTGGCGAACGCGAAGCCCGGTGAGATCCTCCGCAAGCGCGATGTCGACGTAGCGCTCGGCGGCTCGCCCGGGACCGTCGGCGCCACGCAGGTCCTCTACCGGACCGTCAACCAACTCGGTCAGCCCTCGGCGACGGTGGCGACGGTGATCCCCCCGCCCACGCCGATCGGCTCCACCCGCCTGCTCAGCTACCAGACCGCCTACGACGGGGTGGCCTCCACCTGCCGTCCCTCCTACGCGCTGCAGCCGGGCAACTCCGGCGGCAACTCGATCGTCACCGCCGAGAGCGGCCTGATCGGCGCCTACCTGCTGCAGGGCTACACAGTGGTGACCAGCGACTACCAGGGCCCGAGCGACGACTTCGGCGCCGGGCAGGAGGAGGGCCACGGCACACTCGATGCGATCCGCGCGGCCGAGACCCAGCTCGGCTCGCAGCCCGGCTCGACCCCGACCGGCCTCGTCGGCTACTCCGGCGGCTCGATCGCGAGCATGTGGGCGGCGCAGCTCGCCCCTGAGTACGCGCCCGAGCTGAAGCTGATCGGCGTCGCCGCGGGCGGCATCCCGACCGACTTCGAGCACAACCTCGGCTACATCGGCGGCAGCGAGGACTGGGCGGGCGCGATCCCCGCTGTCGGCCTCGGCCTCGCTCGCGGCAGCCGCATCGACCTCGGCAAGATGCTCAGCGACCGCGGGCGGGAGGTCGCCGCGAAGGTCCAGCAGGGATGCCTCGACCCCGGCGGGTTCCCCGGGCTCACGCTGGAGGACATGCTGAAGCCGGAGTACAAGGACTTCCGCAAGGTGCCCTCGCTGGTGAAGGTGTTCAACGAGTCGATCATGGGTCGTGACGGCACCCCGAACATCCCGCTGACCATGGCCGTCGGCAACGACGACGGCACCGGCGACAGCGTCATGATCGCCAAGGACGTCCAGGAGCTCGCCCACACCTACTGCGACCGCGGGCTCTCCGTCCAGTTCACCGAGCTGACCGGGATGGACCACACCGCCGCCTTCGCCGGCTTCGCACCGATCGCCGTCTCGTTCCTGCAGCAGCGCTTCGCAGGCCTGCCCGCCACCAGCGGGTGCCCGATCGCGGCGGGCAACGCGCTGACCCCGCTCGCCGAGCCACCCGGGAAGGTCGAGCTGACCAGCGGCGTCCTCCTCGCCGGGCTCAAGCACAAGCGGCGCAAGCCGACGATCCTCGTCCGCGCGACCGCCTCCGACGTCAGCGACGTGCAGATCACCGTCGTCCGCCGGAGGAAGGGCAAGGGCGGGAAGAGGAAGCGCTCCTCGACCGCGGTCGACGGCCTCGTCGGCTACGACGGCGCCCGCGTCCAGCTCCCGGTGCGGAAGCTGAAGCGCAACTTCCGCTACCGGATCATCGCCGACGCCCGCCTGGGAACGGCGGACATCAGCACGACGATGAAGGTGAAGAAGAAGCGCAAGCGCAAGTAGGCGCCGCGGCCGGGCGCGGCCGGGATCTCACCGAACGTCGATTTCCACCCCTCATAGCCCCGAGCGGTGAACGTTCGGCGCGACGGTCAGCCCGGGGCTCTCCGCGGGCTGCTCTCGAGCACGGTCCGCGAGACCTCGATGACGCCCTCGACGTCCGGCTCCTGATCGGTCGCGATGTTGGCCCAGACGAGCGTCCGCGAGACGACGCTGATCGCGCGGATCACCGACTCCGGCGGATCCACCTCGGGCGCGACCTCGGCGAGAAGGCGAGCGATCGTCGCGTCGGCGTTCGCGGCCACCGCTCCCGATCGGTCGCTGAGGATGCGGAGGGCGAGGGCGGGCTCGCGCCGCGTGAACTCGGTCAGGGGCTCGAACTCGGAGCCGAGCTCGAGGACGCGGCGGAGCATGTCCAGGAAACCCTCGACCCCCTCGTAGTCCGCCTCGTCGCGAACCGCCTGGAGCCACTCGTCGATGAGGGCGCTGAAGAGCGTCCCCATGAGCTGCTCGCGTTCGCCGACCCAGCGGTAGAGCGTCGTCCGGTTGATCCCGAGCTGACCGGCGAGCGCTCCCATCTCGACCCTCTCGCCCGCGAGGAACTGCTCGCGGGCGAGCGCCAGCGCGTCATCGGCGGTCGGGCGTCTGATGATCGGCGCGGCGGTCTGGGGGGCCATGCCGTGAACCCTACCCAGATGGTGCGACGTACCTCACGCTCGATGCTTATGCATCGTCTTGACATGATGTTGCATCCGGGTTAGGGTGCAATCTCACCCAGGGATCGAGAGCCCAAACGGAAGGACGGAGAGATGACCCCCACGACCATGCCCTCGCTCGAGGAGCTCGACGTCAGCAACCTCGAGCTGTGGCAGCACGGCCCGCCCCACGAGGTGTTCCGCGAGCTCCGGGAGATGCCCGGACTGCATTGGAGCGAACTCGGTGACTTCCCCACCGAGGGTGGTTTCTGGTCCGTCGTCCGCTTTGAGGACATCGCCGCGGTCGGGCGCGATCACGAGACGTTCTCCTCCGACCGCAGCATCATCCTCGTCGACAAGCTGGCGCCGGAGGGCGAGCCGGACCCGATCGACATCTCGGCGAACATGCTGATCTCGCAGGATCCGCCCCGCCACGACCGGCTCAAGTCACTGGTCCAGCGGGCATTCACGCCGAAGCGCGCGATCGAGCACACCGAACGGATGCGGGAGATCATCAACCTGATCTGGGACCGGGCGCTCGAGGCCCATCCCGACGGCCGGATCGACCTCGTCCAGGACGTCGGCATCTACGTCCCCTCGATGGTGATCGGCGACATGCTCGGGGTCCCGCGCGAGGACGCCGACCGGCTCGTCGACTGGACGAACCGGACGACGGCGTTCGAGGACCCGCGCATCGTCCCCGACCTCGGCGAGGTCTGGCGGGCGCTCGAGGAGTTCATCCCCTACGTCAACGAGATGGTCACCGAGCGGGAGTCGAACCCGACCGACGACCTGACGACGGCGGTCATCCAGGCCGAGATCGACGGCGAGCGCCTCTCCCACGAGGAGGTGCTGATGTTCTTCTTCCTGCTCATGGTCGCGGGCAACGACTCGACCCGCGCGGTCTTCACGTCCGGGATCAAGAGCCTGATGGACGACCCCGAGCAGATGGAGCTCGTCCGCTCCGGCGCCGTCCCGCTCGAGCAGGTGGTCGAGGAGTTCGTCCGCTTCCATCCGGCGTTCGCCTACATGCGGCGGACCGCGACCCGCGACACCGAGATCGCCGGTCAGGAGATCGCCGCCGGCGACAAGCTGGCGCTCTGGTACGTGTCGGGCAACCGCGACGCGACGATTTTCGACGACGCTGACACCTTCGACGTCCGCCGCGACCCCAACCCCCACCAGGGCTTCGGCGGTGGTGGCCGCCACTTCTGCCTCGGCGCCGGTCTCGCCCGGCTCGAGCTGAAGCTGTGGATCGAGGAGACGCTCGCCCGCTTCCCGACGATCGAGCAGGACGGCGACACGGAGCGCATCAGCTCGACCTTCCTCAACCAATACAGCACGATCCCGGTCCGGGTGGCGTAGACGCTGCGCCGGGCCGGCGAGCCGGCGGAAGCCTCAGTCCGGCACGACCTCGTATCGGTGGCCGGCCGCGTTCAGGCGGTCGGCCAGCGGCTGGCCCATCGCCGTCGCCGGGGTCAGCACTCCGGCGGCGTCGGGTAGGTCGTCAAGCGCGAGGCAGAGCGCGCTCTCGCCGAGCATCACCGCGGTCGCCTTGTAGCCGGGATCGCCGGAGACACGGATCTCGCAGCGCAAGCGGGTGCCGTCGCCCATCGTGGTGTGGACGTCGATGTTGAAGAAGCCCTTCTCGCGCGCCTCCTCCGAGGGTCCCTCGCCGGGATCGGGGAGGACGCGGTCGAGCAGCTGCCGCGCTCCGGGAACTGCCATCCCGGTGAACATCCCGGCGATACCGGCGGAGGTTCCCGACGCCTTCGCGAGCCCGAGCGGCCCGCTTCCGGTCAGCATCAGCTCCCGGTAGCGGAACCCGGCGCCGTAGGCGTGGCCGAGCAGAGCGTTGCTGCGCCGCACGACCCGGGTGTTGACGCTGCCCATGAAGAACGGCGCCAGCCAGCCCCCGAGCCGCTCGTCGCGGACGGGCTTCAGCGAGTCGCGCTCGTCGCGGCCGGCGGGGTCGGCCTTGCGGTCGGGGCTGAGCGCGTAGGGATCGCCGAGGGTGCGCCTCGTCGGCGGGTCCTTCTTGACGATGTCGACCGTGGTGCGAGCCGAATCGATCGTGCCGCCGCTGGCGCCGCCGCGCATCCTTTTGACGACGTACGACGTCTCCCCCAGCCCACCGTGGCCGCCGGACTCGGCCGCCTCGTGCAGGAGGAAGGTGCCGATGTCGGAGGGGATGGAGTCGAAGCCGCAGGTGTGGACGATCCGCGCGCCGCTCTCGCGCGCCGCCGCGTCGGCGTTGTCGATCGACCAGCGCATGAACAGGACCTCGCCGGTGAGATCGGCGTAATGGGTGCCGGCGGCCGCACACGCCTCGACCAGCGGCTTGCCGTACTTGAAGTAGGGACCGACGGTGGTCGCGACGACGCGGGTCGACTCCGCCAGCGCCTTGACCGCCTCGGGGTCGGCGCTGTCGGCGACGACGAGCGGCCACTCGACGCCGAGCTCGGCGCGGGTCCGCTCGAGCTTCTCCCGGGAGCGCCCCCCGAGCGCGATGTCCAGGTCCGGAGGCGCGTGCTCGGCCAGGTACTTGGCGGTGAGGATGCCGACGAAGCCGGTGGCCCCGTAGACGACGATGTCGTGGTCGCGGACTGCGGTGCTCATGGGGGCAACCTAGCGTCCGGACGGCGCGAGGCCCCGGGCGGTCATGATCCGCCGATGCGAGTCGCCACGCACAACGGCACCTTCCACGCCGACGAGGTCTTCGCCATCGCCGCACTCGGCCTCCTGCCGGAACCGATGGAGGTCATCCGCACCCGTGATCCGGAGCTGCTCGCCGGTGCCGACCTGCGGGTCGACGTCGGCTTCCGCTTCGAGCCGGCGGCCGGGGACTTCGACCACCACCAGCGGGAGTTCGACGAGGTCCGGCCCAACGGCGTCGGCTACGCCTCCTTCGGGCTCGTGTGGCGCGAGTTCGGGGCGCGGATCTGCGACGGCGACGAGGAGGTGGCCGCCGTCGTCGAGGAGACGCTCGTGCAGTCGGTCGACGCCAACGACACCGGCCAGCGGATCACCGAATCGTTGATCGAGGGAGTGCGCCCGATGAGCGTCAACGGCGTCGTCGGCGGCTTCAACGCCCGCTGGGACGAGGACCTGACGGCGGCGGAGGAGCGGGCGCGCTTCGACGCCGCGGTCGAGCTCGCCGCCGGGATCATCGCAAGGGAGATCGCCTCAGCCGCCTCCGGCCGCCGCGCGGTGCGCATCGTTCGCGACGCGATCGCGGCCGCCGCGGAGTCCGGCGACGCGCGGATCGTGACGCTCCCCGACAACGTGCCGTGGAAGCAGGTGGTCGTCACCGAGGCGCCCGAAGCGCTCCTGGTCATCTACCCCAAGCGCCAGGGCTTCGGCGTCGAGACGGTACCCGTCGCGCTCGGCACCTTCGACAACCGTCTCGATCTCCCGGCCGAGTGGGCGGGCCTGGAGAACGACGACCTCGCGCGCGTGACCGGCGTCGACGATGCCCTCTTCTGCCACGCGAAGCGCTTCCTTGCGGTGGCGAGGTCGAGAGAGGGCGTCGAGCGCTTGGCGGAGCTGGCGCTCGAGTCATAACCGAAGATCCGCCCTTAACCCGGATGCGACGGCGGACCACCGGGGGGAAGCTCTGGGTCCACCCAACCCCCGAAGGGAACGACATGCCGGCTACCCCTCAGGTCCTGGTCTTGGGCAGCGGATTCGCTGCGCTGGAGACCGCGTTTCTTCTCCGCATGCGCCTTCACGAGCAGGTCGACATCCGGCTCGTGGCCGAGCGCGAGGAGTTCCTGTTTCGCCCGAACAGCATCTACGTGCCGTTCGGCGCCGATCCCGAGTCGCTGCGCGTGGACCTTCACAAGGCATTCGGTAAGCGCGACATCGATTTCGAGCAGGGCACCGTCGCGGAGGTCGATCCCCACCACAAGTTCGTGAGCACCGCCGACGGTCAGCGGTTCAGCTACGACAAGCTGGTCGTCGCGACCGGCGCCGATACGAACGTCGAGGAGATCCCCGGGCTCGCCGAGAACTCCGCGACGATCTGGACGACCGATTCCATGCTCGAGGTGCGCAAGCGCTTCGAGGAGGCGCGCGACCGAGCCAAGCGCGGCGAGCGGCAGCGGATCCTGTTCCTCGTGCCGCCGAACAACAAGTGCTCAGGCCCGCTCTACGAGATCGTCTTCATGCTCGAGACGTGGCTGCGCCGGCAGCACGTTCGCGAGCACGTCGACATCACCTGGTCGACCTACGAGCACGGGTTCATCCAGGCTTTCGGGCCGCGGCTCAACGACCTCGTCACCGAGGAGTTCGCCGACCGCAAGATCGACGGGCACCTCGAGGAGGTGGTCACGGAGGTGACCGCGGACGAGGTGCACTACGCGGACGGCAGCACGCGCGGCTTCGATCATCTGATCGCGTTCCCGCCGTACGTGTCCGCGGTCCGCTACGACGGGCTTGACTCCGACGAGCGTGGCTTCGTCCACACCGAGCTCGAGACGCGCCAAGCCGTCGGCCACCCCGACGTCTACGTGCCGGGAGATGCCGGCGACTTCCCGATCAAGCAGGCGTTCCTGGCCTTCCTCCAGGCCGATGCCGTCGCGAACCACATCACCGCGGAAGTGAGTGGGCGCCCCTTCGACCAGCCGTTCGACTCGGTGAGCATGTGCGTCATGGAGATGTTCGACAAGGCGACGTTCGCGCAGGTACCCGTCGAGTTGACCGGGGATCCCGACAGCCCGGTCCGAGTGCGCCCGGACGCTCAAGAGGACTACAAGGTCGGGACGTCGCCGATGTGGCGGATCGGGAAGAAGATGCTCGGGTTCTCGGTCCCCATGCGCTTCCACGCCGGCGAGCCGTTCCACGCCGGCGCCGCCTGGCAGGCCATGGATGTGGGCCTCAAGGCGATGTCGGGGATGCTCGCCGACTGAGGGGAGCCTCGCTCGTCGCGGGCTGAACGGCGAACCGGCGTCGCCGCTCCCAGCCGTCCAAGCGCGACGGAAGCGCGAGCCGGTCAAGCTGCACGGGATGAAGGTCTGCGTCATCGGTGCCGGACTGGCTGGCCTCGCAGCCGCCGAGTCCCTGGCGCGGAACGGTGCCGACGTGACCGTTCTCGAGCGCGGCGAGCGAGTCGGCGGCCGGGTCTGGTCCGAGCGGCTTTCAAATGGTGGCCTGATCGAACGCGGCGGGGAGTTCATCACCACCGGCTACGACGCCACCGAATCCGTCGCCTCCCGGCTCGGCCTCATGCTCGAGGGCATGGGCATCCGCTACCCCGACCGCGAGCTCGAGCCCGATCCGGGCCTGCGACGTCAAGCCGTCATCGAGGCCGCCGAGGTGGTTGCTGCGGCGGCGAGGGCCGAGCCGGACGCTCCCGCGACGGTCGTGCTCGAGCGGGCCGTCGACGATCCCGCCATCCGTGACCTCTTCGCCGCGCGGGTGCAGAGCGCGGCCGCCTACGCGTTCGATCGGATGGACGCGCGCTGGCTCGGCGACGTCCCCAAGCTCGTGGACCGGGCCGAGACGCGACGCGTCCGCGGCGGCAACCAGCGGCTGGCCGAGGAACTCGCGGCGGGTCTCCCACGCGATGTGGCCCTCGGGGAGCGCGTCGTCGCGATCAGCCACGACGCGTCCCTTGTGTGTGTCCGGACCGAGGCCGAATCGATCGACGCCGACGCCTGCGTGATCGCCGTGCCGAGCTCGCTGCTGGGAGACATCGCGATCGACCCGGCGCTTCCTCCGGAGACATCGTCGGCGATCGAAGGCATCCCGATGTCCGCCGCCGCGAAGCTCGCCGTGCCGCTGCGCTCCCCGCTCGCCTCCCGGGCGGTGATGTCGGTGCCGCACCGGTTCTGGGCGTGGACGACACCGAGCGACGAGGTGGACGGACGCGTCGTGGGCGCGTGGGCCGGTTCGCTGCCGGTGCTCGACGAGCTGAACGCACGCTCCGGCGATCCCCGCCGCTGGCTGGAGCGCCTTGAGGAGCTGTGGCCGGAGCTCGAACTGGACCACGAAGCCGCCGAGCTCACGCGCTGGGACGAGACCGCCTGGCCCCGGGGCGCCTACTCGGTCCGGTCAACCGACGTCGAGGGGCCGCTGGACACGGGCAGCCCGAGGCTCGTCCTCGCCGGCGAGTACACGGCGGGATCGTGGAGCGGCACGATCGAGGGAGCGCTGCGCAGCGGCCTTCGCGCCGCCCGGGACCTGGCGCCGAGAAGTCCGGCGTAGGTTCACTTGCCGGTGACATGAACGTCGTCGCGATCATCCTCGCCGGGATCGCATACGTCGGAGCCGGGCGCTACCTCGGCCTCGGCGACTGGTGGGACCGCACCTCACTCGCCAGCCGGTTCCTGCTGCTTCGCTGAGGCGGCGGTGAGGGGCCCGCACGGCCGCCGTCAGTTCATCACGGTCATGACGAACTGGAACTGCCGCTCGGACTCCGGGTCGTACAGCAGCCAGCCCTCACGCCCGCAGAGCTGCTCCCAGGTCCAGGAAGGGGACGAGAAGTAGATCCACCGGGTCAACGGGCTCGCCCCTTCGGCGACTACGCGCTGCCGTGCCTCCTCCATGTCCGACTGGATGCCCGGATCGAGCTCCGTAGTTCGATGCCTGCCTTGCAGTGACCCATCGGCGATGCTCGCCGCCACATCCTCAGGAGGGAAGATCGGCTCACGCGGTTGCGGCGTGTCGGTCATACGGACAGGGTCGCAGGGCGAACACGATTCCTGACAGCCGCGACTTGACGAGACGTGCTCATGGGCGGTACTGGTCTCGAACCAGTGACCTCCTGCTTGTAAGGCAGGCGCTCTCCCAGCTGAGCTAACCGCCCTGGGCGGGCGAGAGTAGCTAAGGGCGCGCGGGTAGGCGCGGTCGCTTGCTACGTTCGCTGGACGATGGACGAGCTGAGCCTCGGGCTTCTCGGGAGGTCCCACAAGGAGAACGAGCGGCGTTTGCCCGTTCATCCTCGGCACGTGGGCTCGATCGATGGCGCCCTCTCCGGGCGCATCCTCCTCGAGCGCGGATACGGCGAGCCGTTCGGCTTCGCCGACGAGGACCTGGCGCCGCTGGTCGGCATCGGGTCGCGTGAGGAGATCTTCGAGAGCTGCGACGTCGTGGTCCTGCCGAAGCCGATGCCGGCGGACCTGATGGAGATGCCCGAGGGCAAGACGCTCTGCGGTTGGATGCACTGCGTCCAGGACGAGGAGATCACGCAGCTCGCCATCGATCGCCGGCTGACGTTGATCGCCTGGGAGGAGATGCATCACCGGCACAGCGACGGGTCCTTCGACCTCCACGTCTTCCATCGCAACAACGAATTGGCCGGGTACTGCTCCGTCATCCACGCCCTGCAGCTCGCGGGGGTGACCGGCGAGTACGGCAGGGAGCTGCGGGGAGCGGTCGTCGGCTTCGGCGCGACAGGGCGAGGCGCCGTCACCGCTCTGGAGGCGATGGGCATCGCGGACGTATCGGTGCTGACCAGGCGCGACGCGGCTGCGGTCGCCGGGAAGATCCACTCGATGCGGCTCGTCACCTACGAGCGCGACCCCGACTCCCCCGAACGGACCCTGGAGCTCGACAGCGAGCACGAGTCGGTTGCCGAGTTCCTCTCAGAGCACGACGTCGTCGTCAACTGCGTGCTCCAGGACACCGATGCGCCGCTGATCCTCATCAGCGGCGAGGAGCTGGAGCGCTTCTCCCGCGGCACTCTGTTCGTCGACGTCTCCGCGGACGTCGGCATGGGCTTCGGGTGGTCGCGGCCAACGACCTTCGACGAGCCGATGTTCACGGTCGGCGACGGGATGCGCTGCTACGCCGTCGACCACAGCCCCTCGCTGCTCTGGGACTCGGCCACCTGGGAGGTCAGCCAGGCCTTCATCCCCCACCTCGCGGCTGTGATGGGCGGAAGCGAGGCCTGGGACTCCGACCCCACGGTCGGCCCGGCAATCGAGATCCGCAATGGCGTGATCCAGAACCCGAAGATCCTCTCCTTCCAGGGCCGCTCGGCGGAGTTCCCTCACGCCAAGGGCTAGGGAGCGATCGAGGAGCGGAAGCCGCGCAGGCGCAGAGCGTTGAAGACGACAGAGACGCTCGATGCGGCCATCGCCGCTCCGGCGAGGACCGGGTTGAGGAAGCCGGCGGCGGCGAGCGGGATCGCGAGGACGTTGTAGCCGAAGGCCCAGGCGAGGTTCTCGCGGATCGTGCGCAGCGTCGCCCGGGAGAGGCGGACCGCGTCGCCGGCGGCGCGGAGGTCGCCGGAGACGATCGTCAGGTCGGACGCCTCGATGGCGACGTCGGTCCCGGTCCCCATCGAGATCCCGAGGTCGGCCTGGGCGAGAGCGGGAGCGTCGTTGACGCCGTCGCCGACCATCGCGACCACTGCCCCGTCGGCCTGCAGCCGTCGCACCGTCGCCGCCTTCTCGGCCGGCAGCACCTCGGAGATGACCTCCTCGATGCCGACCTCGGCCGCGACCGCTCGCGCCGTCGCCTCGTTGTCGCCGGTGAGGAGGATGGGCCGCATACCGAGCTCACGCAGACCGGCAACCGCCTGGCGGCTCGTCGGCTTGGGCTCGTCGGCGACCGCGAGCAGGGCCCGCGGCTCACCGTCCCAGCCCGCCGCGATCACGGTCTGCCCCTCGGCCTCGAGCTCGCGGCGCTTCTCGTCCAGCTCCGGCGGCAGGTGCTGAGCCCAGTCGGCGAGCAGCGCCGGGCGGCCGGCGACGACCGCGTGTCCGGCGACGACTCCCTCCACACCGAGGCCCTCGCGACTGGTGAACGACTCGACGGGGCTGAGCTCGAGGCCGCGCCCACGGGCGGCGGCGGCAATCGCCCGGGCGACGGGATGCTCGGAGGCGTCCTCGAGCGCGCCGACGAGCGCGAGCGTCTCGTCGGCGTCAGCTCCGGCGACGGCGTGGACGCCGGTGAGCGCCATCTCGCCGCTCGTGACGGTCCCGGTCTTGTCGAGGACGACGGTGTCGACCCGGCGCGTCGACTCGAGGATCTCCGGGCCGCGGATGATCAGCCCGAGCTGCGCGCCGCGGCCGGTGCCGACGAGCAGCGCGGTCGGCGTCGCCAGGCCGAGCGCGCAGGGACAGGCGATGATCAGCACCGCAACCGCCGCGGTGAAGGCGAAGGTCGAGCTCTCCCCCGTCGCGAGCCAGAAGACGAGCGTCGCGATGGCGATCACGATGACGACCGGGACGAAGACCGCGGAGATGCGGTCGGCGAGCCGCTGCACCGGCGCCTTGCCGCTCTGCGCGTCGCTGACCAGCTGGGCGATCTGGGCGAGGGCGGTGTCGGCTCCGACCTTCGTCGCGCGGACGACGAGGCGGCCGCCCGCGTTGACCGTCGCCCCAGCCACCTCGGCGCCGGGACCGACCTCGACCGGCGCCGACTCCCCGGTCAGCAGGCTCATGTCGAGGGCGGAGGAGCCCTCGACCACGACGCCGTCGGTGGCGACCTTCTCGCCGGGACGGACGACGAACACGTCGCCGACCGCCAGCTCGGCGATCGGGACGCGGCGCTCGCTCCCGTCGGGCGCCAGCACGGCGGCGTCCTTGGCTCCGAGCTCCAGCAACGAGCGCAGCGCCTCCCCCGCGCGGCGCTTCGAGGTCGCCTCGAGCCAGCGCCCGGCGAGGATGAAGGTGGTCACGACCGAGGCCGTCTCCAGGTAGATCTCGCTGGTGGAAGCACCCTTGGAGGGGATGAGAACGAAGTCCATCCGCATGTCCGGCATCCCGGCATCGCCGAGGAAGAGCGCGTAGAGGGACCAGCCGTAGGCAGCCAGAGTGCCGAGCGAGATCAGCGTGTCCATTGTCGCGGCGCCGTGCTTGAGGTTGAGCCAGGCGGCGCGGTGGAACGGCCAGCCGCCCCAGACCACCACGGGCGAGGCGAGCGCCAGGGACAGCCACTGCCAGTTGTCGAACTGCAGCGGCGGCACCATCGCGAGCAGGAGCACCGGGAGCGAAAGCGCGGCGCTGATCACGAGCCGCCGGCGCAATGCCCGCGCCTCCTCGTCCTCGGCGGCGGGCGCGTCGTCGGAAGCCTGCGGTGCGCCGCTGCCGGCCTCCGGAAGCGTCGCCGAATAGCCGGCCGAGGCGACTGCCTCGAGGAAGCGCTCCGGCTCGATCCCCTTCGGGTCGTAGTCGACCGTGGCGCGCTCGGTCGCGTAGTTGACGGTGGCCTCGACCCCCTCGAGGTCGTTCAGCCGGCCTTCGACACGGGTCGCGCAGGACGCGCAGGTCATCCCCTGGATCGGAAGGACGACGCGCTCTCGTGTGGGTGTCGTGGGAGTCGCGCTCATGGATGTATCGTCATTATACCCCCCAGGGGTATAGATCGCACGCTAGGCTCAAGGCATGGATCTCGGGATCGAGGGACGCGTCGCGCTCGTGATGGGAGCGAGCAAGGGCATCGGCCGCGGCATCGCCTCCGCGCTCGCCGCCGAGGGAGCGCGGCTCGCCGTGTCCTCCCGCTCGGAGGAGAACCTGGCCGCGCTCGTCGCCGACCTGGGGAGCGAGCAGGCGGCGGCCTATCCCGCCGACACCGGCGACCTCGTCCGCATCCGCGAGCTGCCGGGTGAGATCGAGCGCGATCTCGGGCCGATCGAGATCCTCGTACTGAACACCGGCGGCCCGCCGCGCGGCGGCTCGCTCGAGCACAGCACCGACGCCTGGGAGGACGCCTACCAGTCGCTGGTGCTGACGCCGCGGATCCTCGCCGAGGCCGTCGTTCCCGGCATGCGGGAGCGCGGCTGGGGGCGCATCGTCAACGTCGCCTCCTCTTCGATCCGCGAACCGATCCCGGACCTCGCGCTCTCGAACTCGACGCGGATGGCCGCCGTCGGGTTCCTCAACACGCTCGCTCGCGAGGTCGCCGGCGACGGGATCACCGTCAACACGATCGCCACCGGCCGCTTCGCGACGGAGCGGCTCGCCGAGGGCTACGGCGGCTCGCTCGACGAGGCCGCTCGCGTCGCCCGCGACGAGGTCCCGGCCGCGCGCCTCGGGACCCCTGAGGAGTTCGGCGACCTCGTCGCCTTCGTCTGCTCGGAGCGCGCGGCTTACCTGACCGGCACCGTGATCCCGCTCGACGGCGGCCTCACCCGCTCCTCCTGATCCGGCCGCGCTAGGGTCGCAAGAGGAGTCCGGCGATCGGCAGCCGGTGTCTACAGGAGGTGAGGCCCGTGGGCTTCATGGACAAGTTCAAGGACATGGCGCAGCAGGCCCAGCAGGCCGCCGCCACCTACACGCCCAACCAGGGCGACATGGCCTACGGGCAGCTCGCCAACAAGCTCGCCAGCGTCGGCGTCCCCTGCGTCGCCGAGATCAAGTCGGCGGCTCCGACGGGGCAGAAGGACCCGGGGGGAGACCAGTGGGCGATCGAGGTCGCCGTCGAGGGGAACGGCGATCCCTACGACGCCACCGTCACCCAGTACATCCCGCCGGGGAACGAGTCGCTGTATGAGCCGGGCGCTCGCTTCCAGGCGAAGGCGGATCCGGACGATCGCACTCGGCTGCTGCTCTTCGGCCAGGCCTGAGGGGCGCGCGGGCGGCGGCCCACCGCCGTGCAGCGGAAGCCCGTGGTTCTGACGCCGCTCAGGCCGGTGCGGTCGCGAACGGCAACGGATCGTCGTCCGCCCGCCGCAACCCGCCGCGGCCGTTGACGACGGCGATCCACACCGCCCCGGCGATCATCATCCCGAGGCTGAGGAGCTGCGCCTGAGTGAGCCCGAGGGCGACGTCGCTGTTGCGCCGAAGGAACTCGACGAGGAACCGCTCGAGACCGGCGGCGAAGAGGTAGAGCGCGAAGAGGATCCCCGGCTTGAACGTGTCACGAAGGCGCCACAGCACGATCGCGACGAGTCCCATCACGAGCGTCTCGTAGATCGGCGTCGGGTGGACCGGGGTGTCGGTCGGAACCGTGCCGTCGGGGTAGGCCATTGCCCACGGCCCGTCCCAGGCCTTCCCGTAGTCGCCGTCGCCGGACAGCTGGCAGCCGACCCGCCCGATCGCGTAGCCCAGCGCGAGTGGGACCGCGGCGAGGTCGAGCAGCGCGAGGCTGAGCAACCCGCGGAAGTGAGCCCAGATGATCACCGCGAGCGCGCCGCCGATCGCGCCGCCGTACCAGACGAGCCCCGAGCCGCTGAACAGGCTCCCGATCACATCGTCCTTGACGTCGCTCCAGTTCTCGAACAGGAAGTAGAGGCGCGAGCCGACCAGCCCGCCGACCAGCGCCGAGAACGTCATCTCGTAGGCCCAGTCCGGTGGCTTCCCCACCTCCCCGAACCGCCTCGCGATCACCAGCCCCGCGGCGATGAACCCGAGCCCGAACATGAGCCCGAACGTCTGCAGGGTCACCGGGCCGATTGAGATCTCTGGATACATGAAATAG
Organism: Thermoleophilales bacterium; assembly: GCA_020636895.1. GTDB lineage: Bacteria > Actinomycetota > Thermoleophilia > Solirubrobacterales > 70-9 > RHKX01. Next base: position 907,256 of record JACJWZ010000002.1, read on the forward strand.
CCCCGGCGGGAATCGAACCCGAATCTCCTCAGCCTTGAAAGGGCTGCGTGCTAACCGGTACACCACGGGGCCGCAGGCGAGTGAGTCTAGGGAGGGTGCCTGATCTGCCGTCCGGGGTGGACTACTCCACCAGTTCCTCGAGCAGCGCCTTCTGGGCGTGCAGGCGGTTCTCGGCCTGGTCGAAGACCACCGACCGCTCGCCGTAGAGCGCGGCCTCGCTGATCTCCTCGCCCGGGTGGGCGGGCAGGCAGTGCATGACGACAGCCCGGTCGGAGGCCTTCGCGAGCAGCTCCTCGTCGACTCGGTAGGGCGCGAGCGCCTTGCGCTTCGACTCAGCGTCCTGCTCGGTCATCCCGATCCAGACGTCGGCGTAGACGACGTCGGCACCGGCGACGGCCTCGGCCGGGTCGGAGATGAGGATCGCCCCCTCCTCCCCATCGAGCTCGAACCCGGGCGGCGAGGAGACGACGACCTCGACGCCGGCGGCGCGGCCGAGGATCGCGAGCGAGCGGGCGACGTTGTTGCCATCGCCGACGAACGCAAGCCGCAGGCCCTCGAGCTCGCCGAAGTTCTCCTGCAGGGTCATCAGGTCGGCGAGCGCCTGGCACGGGTGGTGGTGCGGGGTGAGCATGTTGATGACGGGAACGTCGGCCGCGGCGGCGAGCGCGTTCACCTCATCGTCGGATCCGGAGCGGATACCGATCGCGTGCACGTATCGGGACAGCACCCGGCCGATGTCGTCGATCGACTCCCCTCGCTTGATCTGCATCTCGTCGGAGCGAAGGACGATCGGCGTCCCGCCGAGCTCTGCGATCCCCACCTCGAAGGAGACGCGGGTGCGGGTCGAGGGGTGCTCGAAGATCAACGCGACCGACTTGCCGGCGAGCGAATCGGCGCCCGTGCGCGGCCGCCCGTCCTTCAGCGCGGCGGCACGTTCGAGGACCGAGCCGAGGCCCTCGCTGATCTCCTCGCCGGTGAGGAAGTCGGGCGCCATGGGAGGCGCGGCAGGTTACTGCGCTGGACCGTTCCGCGGCGGCGCACCGCCGGGGACGAGCGGATAATCGGCTCCCGGTGGACCTCGTCGCCCTCTCCTGGAACCTCTTCCACGGCCGCGACTTCCCGCCCGAGGAGGGGCTGCGCACGTGGCGCTCCCGCCTGCTCCGCAGGACCGAGCGCAGCGCCTCGCATGCCCAGGTCAACCGCGACCTCTACGCCAAGTTCTCCTCCCTGATCTCGAGCTGGGAATGGGACGTCGCGCTACTGCAGGAGTGCCCACCGCGTTGGGCCGAGCAGCTCGCGGTCGACTGCGGCGCCGAGCCGCACCTGGCGCTGACGAGCCGCAACCTCCCCGTCCCCTCCCTGCAGCGCCTCGGCGCCCGCATCAACCCCGACCTGATCGCGTCCTGGGAGGGCGGCTCGAACCTGATCCTGGTCCGCACCTCCGCCGTAGGCGAGTCGGCCATCGTCGAGCGCCGCTCCCTCAACCTGGCCGCCCGGCCGGAGCGTCGCGTGATGGCCTTCAGCCGCCTGCGAGCCGGCCTCTGCGTCGCCAACCTGCACGCGAGCGCGCCACACAGGCAGGCCGAGCGCGAGCTCCCCCGCGCCGCCGCAATGGCCGACGAATGGGCGGGGGGCGAGCCGCTGCTGTTCGGCGGCGACTTCAACATCCGCCCCGCTCGCAGCAGCTTCGTCTTCGACGCTCTCGAACGCGACTTCGGCCTGCACCCGCGCACCCCCGGCGACGCGATCGACCACCTCCTGGTCCGCGGGCTCGACGTCGTCGAGGCACCGGCGCAGCTTCCACCCGAGGATCGGGAGGTCCCCGACCCGACGGCGGAGCCCGGATCGCTCCCGCTGCCGATCCGGCTCTCCGACCACGCCCCCGTATTCGGACGCTTCGCCCTCCCCCAGCCGGCGCAATCGGACGACCATCCCTGAAGTCACCTCCCAACGGAGGCCTCCAGGTGAGATATTCCTCACAACCAGCCCACCTCCCGGAAGGACGACATGGCCACTGGCTCCACGAAGAAGAGCGGTACGACCAAGAAGAGCGCCAAGAGCGCCTCGAGCACTCGCAAGAAGGCAGGCTCCACGGGTAAGGCCAAGGCGACGAGGAAGCCGGCCGCGTCCCGTTCGGCCAGTCGCGACGACAAGAGCGTCGAGGCGTTCCGCGACGCCCTCGAGCGCAGCGTGACGCTCTCCCGCGAGCGCATCCAGGAGGTCGTCGACGATGCCGTCAAGCGCGGGCGGATGACTCGTGACGACGCCAACGACATCGTCTCCAAGCTGGTCGCCCGCGGCCGCCGCCAGACCGAGGACCTGGTCAAGGAGCTCGAGAAGGTGCTCGAGTCCGCCCGTGGCGAGGTCGAGGGTCGGACCGCGAAAGCCCGCAAGACCGTTGAGAAGCGGACGACGAAGGCGCGCAAGCGGGCGGAGCGCACCGCCGGGAAGGTCGCGAGGTCGGCGCGTGACGCTGCCGACGAGCCGCTGGCGCAGGCCGACAAGCTGCGCCGTCGCGCCGGCGTCGGCTCGAGCTTCCCGATCACCGGCTACGACGAGCTCACAGCGGCCCAGGTCGGCGCCCGGCTCGGCGATCTGAGCAAGCCGGAGCTGCGCAAGGTGCGCACGTACGAGAAGAACAACAAGGCCCGCAAGGGGATCCTGAGCAAGATCGACGCCAAGCTCGGCTGAGCGCGGCTGCCAACATGGGGCGGTGAGCGAAGAGGTCACCGCCCCACACAAGAAGTCCGCCCGTCCCCGCAGGGGCGAGGAGCTGGAGCTGCGGATCACCGCGCTTGCCCAGGGCGGGCGAGGGATCGCCCGCACGCCGGAGGGGTTCGTCGTCTTCATCGGCGGTGGGCTGCCCGGCGACGTCGTCCGCGCCCGCGTCGGCAAGGCGAAGCGCTCCTACGCCGAGGCGTCCCTGATCGAGCTCGTCGAGCCCTCCCCCGAGCGCATCCCCGACACCTGCATCCACGGAGGCGAGCCCTGCCCCGGAGCCGCCTGGCAGGGGCTCCCCTACGAGCGGCAGCTCGAGCACAAGGCCGAGCAGGTCGCCGACGCGCTCGTCCGCCTCGGCGGCTTCGACGCCGCCGAGATCGAGACGAAGTCCGAGCCGATCGTCGAGGCGGTCGAGCAATGGCGCTATCGCAACAAGCTCGAGTACTCCTTCGGTGCACCCACCGCCCAGGACGCCCCTGCGCTCGGCTTCCACGCCCGCGGCCGCTGGGACGAGGTCGTCGACGTCGACGATTGCAAGCTCGCCTCCGAGGCCAACAACGCCGCCCGCAACGCGGTCCGCGAGTGGGCGGCCGCCGAGGCCGTCCCCGCCTTCGACACGGCGTCGGGGGCCGGGGTCCTGAAGAACCTGATCGTCCGCGAGGGCCGCCGGACCGGCCAGATCCAGACGCGCCTCGTCACCACCGAGGCCGAGATCCCGCGTCCGCCGGTCGACCTCCACACCATCGTCGCGGCGCAATCCAGCGGCACCGACGGGCCGACCGGCGCGCTCGGCGCCGAGTACCTGAGCGAGCGCCTCGGCGACCTCGATCTCCGCGTCTCCCCCACCGCCTTCCTGCAGACGAACACCGAGACCGCTGAACGCCTCTACGCGGTCGCCCGCGAGTACGGCGCTCTCGGTCAAGGCGAGCGGCTCTTCGACCTCTACTGCGGGATCGGCACGATCGGCCTCAGCATGGCCGCGGACGCCGGCGAGGTCTGGGGGATCGAGAGTGTCCCGGAGGCGATCGTCGACGCCGAGGCCAACGCCGACCTCAACGGCATCACCAACGCCCACTTTCACGCCGCCGACGCGCGCCTCGGGATCCGCCCGCTGATCGAGGAGGCGGGCAAGCCCGACGTCGTCGTCATCGACCCTCCACGAGCCGGGCTCAGCGCCAAGATCGTCCGCCGCGTCCTCGAGTGCGAGGCCGAGCGCATCGTCTACGTCTCCTGCAACCCGACGACGATGGCGCCCAACGCCAGGCAGATGGTCGAGGCCGGCTATACGCTCACCCGCGTGAGACCAGTCGACATGTTCCCCCAGACCCCGCACATCGAATGCGTGGCGCTGCTCGAGCGCCAGGGAGGCTGAGCCCGTGAGCGCGCGTGGATTCGGCGTCGCCGCCGGCCTCGACTCGGCCGTCGCCACCCAGCTCGCCGGCCGCTGCGAGGAGCTCGGCTACACCTCGATGTGGTCCAACGACCATCCTGCCGCGAGCGGCCTCGAGACCCTCGCCGACTTCGCCGAGGGCTCCGCGGCGCCGCAGCTCGGGGTCGCCGTCATCGCCCTCGACCGCCACTCCCCGGAGGAGATCAACGCGAAGATCGAGGAGACCGGGCTCGACCGCTCGCGTCTTCTCATCGGGGTTGGCGCCGGCTTCTCGGAGAAGCCGCTGACGAAGATGCGCGAGGCCCACGACGAGCTCAGGGAGGAGATCCCCGGCGTCAAGCTGATCCTCGCCGCGATGGGCCCGAAGATGTGCGCGCTCGCCGGCTCCCACTACGACGGCGCCTTCTTCAACTGGATGACGCCGGAGTTCGCCGCGCAGGCGCGCGAGAAGGTCGAAGCGGGCGCCGCTGACGCCGGCCGCCCCGCGCCCAAGGTCTACGGCTACGTACGCACCTCGGTCGGCGCCGACGCGGAGACGCGCCTGGCCAAGGAGGAGGGCTTCTACCGCGACCTCCACGACGGCTACCGCAACCACTTCGAGCGCCTCGGCGAGCCGCCGGGGACCGTCGGCGTCGCCGCCGAGGACCCCGACACCGCCGACGAGCGGCTCAGCGCCTACGCGGCCCTCGACACCGTCGTCGTCCGCGGCCTCGCCAGCGCCAACTTCGATGCGATGGACCGCGTCGCCACGGCAGCGGCGCCCAGGTAACCGCTCAACTCACCGGATCGATCGCGGCGAACGTACGCAACGGGTCCTCATAGCGCCCGGGGGCGTACGTTCGGCGGTTGTTGGGGCGAGCGCGGCGGATGAAGGAGCGACGGGCGTGGGTGGCGCCGGGTGGCGCCGGCGACCGTTGAACGTGACCTGTCACCGAAGGACAGGGAATAGGTCCGTTTTCCGGTGACACGTCGGCCCAGGCGCGAGCGTGCCGCGCGATGCCGTGGACCTGTCACCGAAAAGCGGGAAGGAAGTCCATTCTTGGGTGACACGTCGGCCCGGGCGCGAGCGTGCCGCGCCGGTGACACATCGGCCAGGCCGCTACGCCCACCCGGGCTACTGGTTCGGCAGCGGGCTGCCCGCCTTGAAGGCGAACCAGAGCCAGAAGGCGATCGAGACGACGATCGTCGTGACCACGAAGAGCCGCTCGACGCCGTTGATGATGGTGTGCCGGCTGCTCGCGGGGCGCGTCTCCGTCTGCCCGCGCATCCATGGCGCCCGTGGCCCGATCTCGGTGCCCTCGCGCGGCTCGAGCAGCGCCATCAGGATCCCGGCCAGGTAGAGCAGCAGGACGTAGGTGGCGATGATCCCGAAGAGGATCGCCATCGCGACGGAGAAGCTCGTCGTCGTCGCCCCCGAGTCACCCTGCAGCTGCGAACCGATCCAGATCCAGGCCAGCGGGACACCGAACCCGATGAGCGCAGCCGCGACGACGGTCGCGGCGAAGGTGATGATGGTGCCGATGGTTCGCATCGGGTGGGAGGGTAGCCGTCCGCCGGGCTCAGACCCAGGGGCCAACTCACCCTCGACTTCAGCGGCTCAGTAGGGCGGAAGGTCCTCGTACCACTCGCCGAGGGCGCGGAAGGCGCGCCAGAAGTCCCGCTTGGCGCCCTCGGAGTCGAGCGACTGGTCGACGTCGGGGGTGAAGATCACGTCGATCGTCGGCGTCAGCGCCTGGATCTCGCCCGGGCGCGCGCCGACCGGGCGGGCCATCGGCATGCCGACGTCGTTGAGGCACTCGAGAGCGGGCTCGCCCATGACGACGATGCAGCGCGGCTCGACGATCTCGACCTCGCTGAGCAGCCGGGAGACGCAGTTCGGCGATGCGAGCGCCGGGTCGGAGAGCGGGCACTTGACGCAGAGCGTGCCGTATACGACCAGAGGATCGATCCCAAGTCGCTTCAGCGACTTCATCACGGCGTTGCCCGAGCGCCCGTAGAAGGCGACGCCCTCCTCGATCTCGGCGACGCTGGGGGCGTGCTTGAGCAGGAGCACGTCGGCCTGCGGATGGCCGGAGCCCAGCACCGGCATCAGGTTGCCGCGCGGGCATTCCCTGCAGTCCTGGAGCTCATGCGTGAGCGAGTTGAGCTCGCGGATCGCGCGCTCCAGGTACTTCTCCTTGATCTGGTCCTCGGTGGTCGTCATGGCGGGCGATCTCTTTGACGATCCCTCGCCGTCTCCTTGTGGTTGCACCGCCGTTATGCCCCCTGCACTAGCTCTTGCCGCGACCGCCGGCTCCCGCAGCCCGCCGCCGCCGGGTCTCCGCGCGCATGCCCCCGCGCACCGGACGGGGGTCGTCGACCTGCTTGCGACCCCCGGATTTCCCGCTCGCCGCCTGCATCCACTTGAGCGCTTGCACGTAGACGAGGTTCTTGTGCTTGCGGACGATGTCGGCGCTCCGCATCGCCTCCAGGAACTCCTCCGGACCCTGGAAGTCGTGCAGCCGGATACGGACGCTCCCGAGCGCCTGCGCCACGTGACCGTCGGATCCGGCGCCGGGGACGATCCGGTACTTGGACGCGAAGCGCTCCGCCTCCTCGTTGAACGCGCTGAACGCGACGCGCGGGTTGAACACCTCGATGATGTCGATCTCCTCGACGATGTCGAGCAGGTGCTCGTAGTCGGGCACGGAGTGCAGCCGGTCGAAGGGATGGGGCACGTAGACGAGCCCGCCCTGGCGGCGGATCTCGGCGATCGTCTCGGCCATCGTCATCCCGCGCTCGATCTTCTCCTCGAGGAACAGGCCGATGACCTCTCCCTGCTCGGCCGTCTTCACCTCCTCGCCGACGATGACCTGGATCCCCCCCACCTTCTCGGCGTACTCGCGCGCCAGCAGCGCCCCCGACATCTCGTTGTGGTCGGTCACGGCGATCGCCCCCATGCCACGGTCCTTGGCCGTCTCGACGAGCACCTCGACCGGCGTCGCGCAGTCGCCGGAGTGATCGGTGTGCATGTGCAGATCGCAGTCGATCGTCCGTCGCTTCGAGATCCGCCGTCTCACCTCGGGGTTCCCGTCCGGCGCGTGACGGCGCCCGACCGTCCGCGCGTAGATCGCCTCGAGGTCGTCGCCGACGTCCGCCCACGAGCGCTGCGAGCTGCGCCCCGCCTTCGCCATGCTGGCCCGCATCCGCTCGTTGCGAAGGAGCCGCGTGATCTGACCGGCGAGCGTCTCGGGATCACCCGGTGGGAAGAGGAACCCACGCTCGGGCCCGTCGCCGTCGAGCAGCTCCGCGTAGGGGGCGATCTGAGCAGCGACGGGAACGGCGCCGGCGGCGAGGGCGTCCCTGACGATGCTCGGCGCCGGGCGCGGGCCGCCGGAGGTTGCGCAGACCACGTCGGCCGCTGCGATCAGCTCCTCGGGGGTGGCTTTGCCGGGCCGCAGGAAGCGCACGCGCTCGCGAAGCTGGCGGTTGATCCGTGGGGTCGGGATGTCGCCCTCGAGCCAGACGTCGGCCACCCAAGGCTGGTCGAGCGGCAGCCGCCGGAGGGCGCGGATGAAGAGACGCAGGGCACCGCGCTCCTCGCGCGCGCAGTAGATGATCCGCGGCGGTCCGTCGTCGGAGCTCGAGGCCGCCGCCGGCACCTCCGCGGCGGGCTCGACGACGTCGTAGCCACCTGGGAAGAACCGCTCCAGGAGCTCCCGGGTGGAACGCCCCGACACGATCCTGGCGTCGAGGCGGCCGAAGAAGATCTCCACCAGGGGTCGTGCCACCTGCGTGGAGAGCACCCGCTCGGTGGGCAGGTGGAAGCTCCCCACGTTCAGCGTCCACGATTGCCGCAGGGCCGCGGACGAGAGGCTCGGCGCGAAGGGGTCGTGGACGTGGACGATGTCGAAGTCGACCGCGGCGAAGAGGCTCTCGAGCGCGTTGCCGACGTCCACCGGGACCGGCGCCGGCCGCGGCCGCGCCCCGGCGGGAAGGGGGATCGCCGGCGCCACGGAGAGCACCGGCGGGCCGTCCCCGTCGATCCGCTGCCCGTCCCAGCCGGCGCCGAGCAGCTTCGAGTCGTTCGTGGCGGCGGCTTCGATGGCCCGCGTCGCCCGGCGAACGTCCGAGAGCGACCCACCGGGGGCGACGACGACGACGCGGTGCCCGCGGCCGGCGAGCTCGCGGGCGGCGTGCGCCACGAACTCGTTGACCTCGTGATGCTCACCCCACGGATAAGGGGTGACCTGGGCGATGGTCAGGCGCTCGGGCGGTGGCACCGCTCGAGGATAGATGGGGCGCGACCGCGGGCGCGGCTCAGGCGGGAGCGGCGGCGTGCGCCGACGCCGCCGGCAACGGGTCCTTGCCGAGGATCATGTCGGCGGCCTTCTCGGCGATCATGTAGGTCGGTGCGTTGGTGTTGCCGCGGGTGATCACCGGCATCACCGAGGCGTCGGCCACGCGCAGGCCATCGACCCCGCGGACGCGCAGCTCGGCGTCGACGACGGCGTCGGCGCCCGCCCCCATCGCGCAGGTCCCGACGGGGTGGTAGAGCATCTCGGTGCGGCGGCGAACGTCGGCCGCGATCTCCTCGTCGCTGGACCCGACGCCCGGGCCCGGGTAGATCTCGCGCGCGGTCGCCGAGGCGAGCGGCTCGGTAGCGGCGATCTCGCGGGCGAGCTTCATCCCGGCGACCATCGCCGCGATGTCGCCATCGTCGTTCAGGTGGTTGCCGATCATCCGCGGCTTCGCCGCCGGATCGGAGCTCGTCAGGGTGATCTCGCCTCGCGCCTTCGGCTCGACCAGCACCGGGCCGACCGTGTAGGCGTGGCCGTCGAACTCCTCGAACCCGTGGTCGGAGAAGAACGCGGGCGCGAGGTGGAATTGCAGGTCGGGGGGTCCGTCGCCGCCGTCGGAGCGGGTGAAGAGGAACGCCTCGGCCACCGTCGATGCGAGCGGCCCGGTCCGGCGCAGCAGCCACTCGGCGGCCGCTTGCGGCTTCTCGGCGTCGGCCAGAGACTTGCCGATCGCGGACTCCCAGATCCCGACGCAGAAGGGGTGATCCTGGAGGTTCGAGCCGACGCCCGGCAGCTCGACGGCGGCGTCGATGCCGACGGCGGCGAGCTTGTCGCGATCACCGATCCCCGACAGCATCAGAAGCTGCGGGGAGCCGATCGCGCCGGCGGCGAGGATCACCTCGCGACGGGCCCGCGCGGTCGCGAACGGCGCCTTGCCGGCGAGCCTGACGCCGCTGACGCGATCGCCGTCGAGCTCGAGCCCGAGCGCGCTCACCCCGCTCGCAACCTCGAGGTTGGGCCGGCCCTTGATCGGTTTCAGGAAGGCGTCGACGCTGCTCCAGCGCCGCCCGTTGCGCTGGGTCGTCTCGACGAGGCTGACGCCATCGGGATCGCCGCCGTTGTAATCGACCTGGAAGTCGAAGCCGCGCGCGCGGGTGGCACCGACGATCAGATCGGTGAGCTTTCGCGGGCTGCGCGGCGGCGCCACGTTGAGCGGCCCGCCGAAGCCGTGGGTCGCCGACGGACCCGTCTCGTGATGCTCGGAGCGGATGAAGTACGGCAGCACGTCGTCCCAGCCCCAGCCCTCGCAACCGTGATCGTCACGCCAGCCGTCGTAGTCGTCGCGGTGGCCGCGGACGTAGAGCATCGCGTTCATCGAGCTCGAGCCACCGAGCATCTTCCCGCGCGGCACGAAGAGCTCGCGACCGTCGCATCCCGGCTCGGGGCCGTAGGAGTAGTCCCAGTCGACGTTCGTCCGGAAGAGCTGCGCGAAGGCCGCGGGGATCTTCACCTTCGGCGATCGGTCCGAGCCTCCGGCCTCGACCAGCAGCACCTCGGCGCCGTCGGCGCTGAGCCGGTTCGCCAGCACGCACCCGGCGGATCCGGCGCCGACGATGACGTAGTCGTAGTCGCTCATCTCAATGCTCCTCCAGACGCGGGGAGCCGATCCTAGCGCCGCCCGCATCGAACCCCGGCGGCGCCCCAGCCCCGGATCAGGGGATGAGCACCTCGGCTACGGGCCTCGCCTCCGCCCGCGCCGCGAGCCAGGGCGGAAGCTGAGCGAGGGCCTCCTCGACGCTGGGGGCTTCGACGGTCCACATGAGCAGGTGCTCGGGGCCGTCGGGACCGGCCGGGACCGCACAGGTCGCGAGCGTCGACTCGCGTCGGAGCGGGCTCTCGAACCCGCGCCACGCCGCGTAGGCGACCGCGCACTCGGACGCGTCATGGCGATGCCTGAGCATGAACCTCATGTCCGGTCACCCTCGCCTCTCGGGCCCGTAAGCGGTATAGGTGGAACCACCTGATTCGTCCAGAGACGGCGTAGGCGCGTATGGATCAACGGACCCGGCGAACCGAGCTCATCGGCCGCGACGACGAGATCTCTCGGCTCGAAGCCGCGCTCTCGAATGACGCGGTGCGAGCGGTCACCGTCCACGGCGAGCCTGGAATCGGGAAGACGCGCCTGCTCGCCGAGCTGGCAGGGCGGGCCGACGGAGAGCACGCGCTCGTGCTCGAAGGATGCGGCGACGAGGTCGAATCCGACGTCCCGTTCTCGGTCTTCCGCGACGCCATGGACGACTACGTCGCGTCGATGCACCCGCGTGAGCTCCGTCCGGGGTACGAGCTGGGCCGGGTCCTTCCCTCGGCCATGCCGAAGGGCGAACCGGCCGTTCGCGAAGAGGCGCCGGTAAGCGAGGAGCGGTACCGCTCCCATCAGGCGGTCAGAGCCCTGCTCGAACGGCTCGCATCCCAACGCCGCGTCGTCCTGATTCTGGACGACGTCCACTGGGCCGATGCCGCATCGCTCGAGCTCCTCGGCCATCTCCTGCGCCACCCTCCCCGCGGGCGGGCGCTGATCGCGATCGGCCATCGCGGATCGCAACCGCCGCCCATCCTGGCTGCTCCGCTCGCGACCGCAGAACGAGCGGGGCGCGTCGAGCGCGTCGGGCTGGACGGCCTAGACCGAGGCGAAGCCGACCTCCTGCTCGGCGCCGCCATCACCGGAGCGCGTCGCGCCGAGATCCTCGATGAATGCGGCGGCAATCCCTTCTACCTGGAGCAGCTCTCCCGCGGCGACCTCCACCCCGGCCCCGGTGCTTCTCTCACCCGGGCGGGACTGCCCGCAGCGATCGCGGCCTCGATCGCCGCCGAGGTCAAGGAGCTCGGCGACGACGCGGCGCTCCTGCGCGGCGGCGCCGTGGTCGGGGAGCCATTCGAGCTCGAGCTCGCCGCCGCCGCCGCCGGGCTGACGGAGACAAGCGCGCTGAGCGCCGTCGACACGATCGTCGCCAGCGGGTTGATCCGGGCCACCGACTCGCCCCGGCGGTTCCGGTTCCGGCATCCGATCATCAGGCGGGCGGTCTACGAGTCCACACCGGAGGGCTGGCGACTCGGCGCACACGAGCGGGTCGCGATCGCCCTCGCTGAGCAGGGAGCACCGCCGACAGCACGTGCGCCGCACCTGGAACGGTGCGCGCGCGTCGGTGACGAGAGCGCGATCGCCGACCTGACCGCCGCCGCCGAGGCGGCCTCGCCACGGGCGCCGGCGGCGGCCGCGCATTGGTACGAGATCGCGATCGGGCTCCTGACCGACGAGGAGGACCCGCGACAGCTCGCGCTGCTCGGCGCCCAGGCGCGGGCCCTGGCCGCCTGCGGTGAATACGAGCGCGCCCTTGCGGCGATGGACCGCGTGCTCGATGCGATCCCGCCAGAGGAGGTCGGGCTGCGCGCCCGCGTCGTCTCCTCCGCCGGCCGGGTGATGCAGCTCATCGGCCGCCACGGGGAAGCGAACGGGGAGCTGCGGGCGGCGCTCGAGGCGCTGCCCGCCGATGCGCCCGAAGCCTCCTCGCTGCGCCTCCAGCTCGCCGGTGACTCGTTCTTCGAGGGCGACTTCGCCACCACCGACACGCTCATCAGCGAAGCTCTCCAGAGCGCCCGCGCGCACGACGAGAGGCCCGTCGTCGCAGCGGCCGCGGGGCTGCGCTCGGCCGGGCTGTACATGCACGACCGCGCGCCCGAGGCGCGGGTCGCGCTGACCGAGGCTCTGGAGCTGATCGCCGGGCTCAGCGACGAGGAGCTCGCCGAGCACCTCCCCTCCCACACGTGGACGGCGCTCGGTGCGATCTCACTCGAGCGCTTCGCGGATGCCGCCGCGCTGCTCGACCGCTGCGAGGCCGTGGCGCTCGCCACCGGCAAGGGACACCTGCCGGCGTTGATCCGCACCAACCGGGCACTGGCTCTGATCTGGACGGGCCGTCACGGCGAGGCCGGCGCCCTCCTCGACGACGCCATCGACGCCTCGATCCTCACCAAGAACCCGATCTTCCTCTCCTGGGCGCTCGCCCTGCAGGCCTGGGCGACGCTGATCGGCGGCGACATCGTGGCCGCCACACGGATCGCCGAGGAGAGCGCCGCGACCGAAGGCTTCGGGAACGACCCGATGTCGGCCACGGCGGCCTGCTACATCGGTGAGGCGCTGCTCGCCTCGGGAGCGGCGGCGAGGGCGCGAGCGCTGGTCCTCGAAGCCAACGGCGGCAGGGAGCTGCCGCTCGTCGAGCGCGGCTTCCGCGCCCGGCCCTACGAGCTCCTGACCAGGGCGGAGCTCACCGAGGGCGCAACGGCCGCGGCCGCGGAGTGGGCCGCTCTCGCCGAGCAGGCGGCCGCGGGGATGGAGATCCGTGGACGCGATGCCGACGCGGCGCGCGCCCGCGCCGAGCTGGAGCTTGCGAAGGGCGACCCGACCGCCGCGGCTGAAGCCGCGCAACGGGCGGCGAGCGCCGCCGGTGCCGCCGGCCTGCCCATCGACGCCGCCCGGGGCCGCATCCTCCTGGGACGGGCGCTGGCCGCGAGCGGCGACGGCGAAGGCGCAGCGACCGAGCTCCAGGCGGCGCGCTCACAGCTCGACGAGGTCGGTGCCGCTCACCACCGGGACGAGGCGGCGCGGGAGCTTCGCAAGCTCGGCGTCCGCGTGCCGCGACCCGCGCGCGGAGACGATGGGGCGCTCAGCCCCCGCGAGCGCGAGATCGCCACTCTCGTCGCGGCGGGACGTCGCAACGCCGAGATAGCGGAGGCGCTCTTCCTCAGCCCCCGCACGGTCGAAGGTCACCTCAACCGTGCGTTCCGCAAGCTCGGGGTGAGCTCGCGCACCGAGTTGGTGGCGCGGATCGGCAACGGGGACGGATAGGAACCCGGGTGCTGACAACCGGGTGCGCCACCTCGCCCAACTCCTACCTCTCTCGAACGACGAAGGCCCGCACAGACGACTGTACGGGCCTTCGATCGCAGTCTTGGCCGGCGAGCGCCGGAGAGGAACGCGCTACGCCTGCGCCTTCTCCTCCGCCTTCGCGTCGGCGTCGGCCTTCTTGCCGGCCTTGCGAGCGTTCTTGGCGATGAAGTCCTCCGTCTGCTCACGCGCGTCCGCGTCGGGACGCTGCGTGTGCGGGCTCTTCATCAGGTAGCTGGACGGGCCGTCGAGCTGACCGGAGATACCGTTGTTGAGGGCCAGCTTGATCAGCCGGACCGCGTCGATGACGACGCCGGCCGAGTTCGGCGAGTCCCAGACCTCGAGCTTGAGCTCGACGTTGAGCGGCACGTCGCCGAAGGACTTGCCCTCGAGGCGGATGTGCGCCCACTTGCGGTCGGTCAGCCACGGCACGTAGTCGGAGGGACCGACGTGGACGTCCTTCTCGGGCAGCTCGGTGCCCATGATCGACGTCACCGCGTTGGTCTTGGAGATCTTCTTCGAGTCGAGGCGCTCGCGCTCGAGCATGTTGAAGAAGTCCATGTTGCCGCCGACGTTGAGCTGCGAGGTGTGCTGCATCTCGACGCCGCGCTCGTGGAAGAGGCGGGCGAGCTGGCGGTGGACGATCGTGGCGCCGACCTGCGACTTGATGTCGTCGCCGATGATCGGCAGCCCGGCCTCCTGGAAGCGCTTGTCCCAGTAGTCCTCGCGAGCGATGAACACCGGCAGGCAGTTGACGAAGCCGACGCCGGCGGCCAGAGCCTGCTCGACGTACCACTTGGTCGCCTCCTCGGAGCCCACCGGCAGGTAGCAGACGACGACGTCCGTCTTCGTCTCCTTGAGGATCTTGACGATGTCGGCGGTCTCGCCGGGCGCCTTGGTGATCTTCTGCTTGAGGTACTTGCCGAGACCGTCGTGGGTCATACCGCGCTCGACCTTGACGCCGAGCTTCGGAACCTCAGCGAACTTGATCGTGTCGTTCTGGCCCGACCAGATCGCGTCGCCCAGATCCTTGCCGACCTTCTCCGCATCGATGTCGAAGGCGGCCACGAACTCGATGTCCTTTACGTGGTAGCCGCCGAGATCGACGTGCATGAGGCCGGGGACCTGATCCGCCGGGTCGGCGTCCTTGTAGTACTGGACGCCCTGGATGAACGAGTTGGCGCAGTTGCCGACACCGACGATCGCGACGCGAACCTTGCCGTCGTCGGACCTTCCGTGCCCGTTGCTCTGCGCTCCGTTGGTGCTGCTCATGGGAAAGCAATGCCTCCTGGTCTAAGTCATTCGTAGGGCCCGGTGCTCAGGCTCGTCGTCGGCGCGACAGGCACCCCTCCAACGGGGCGGCAGATCAAGCGCCGGAAGCTCCGGGACGCACCTAGACACCATACCCCCGGATTGGTTACAGCGACAACCCCGCGTTTCGGAGGGGTCGGGCCGCCCTTCAGCGGACCTGAGCGCGGCTCAGGCCTCGGCGTCGATCGCGCGCAGCTTCCCGCGCACGTGCCAGACGCGCTGCAGAACCGTGAAGGCGGTCAGCGCGACCATCACCCAGATGGCGGCCGGCAGCAGGTCGAAGTCGGAGATGAGCTCGCCGTCGGCGAACATCAGGCCCGCCGAGAGGATCACGACGCGGACGGGCCGGGTCGCGATCCCGACCTTGCATTCGACGCCCAGCGCCTCGGCGCGGGCGCGCGTGTAGGAGACCATCAGGGAGCCGAGGACGACGAGCAGGCAAGCGGCCGCGACGGCGGCATTGCCGTCGTCGGCGAAGTGCCAGCAGACGGCGCCGAGGACGACGCCCTCCTCGATCCGGTCGAGGGTCGAGTCGAGGAACGCGCCGAACTGCGTCCCCTTGCCCGACATCCGCGAGTAGCGGCCGTCGAGCGTGTCCATGATCGAGCCGATGATGAACGCGAACGCGCCGGCGACGAACATCCCCTCGAGGATGAGGACGGCGGCGGCCAGGTTGAGGACGAGGCCGGTCATCGAGATCGCGTTCGGGGTGAGCCGCGACTCGATCAGGCGGTCGCGGGCGATCTCCTTGAACTCACCGCGCTGGCGGCGAGGCGAGGGCGAGCTCAGGCCGTCGCCTCCGCTGTGGCTTCGGCTTCCTCGGGCTGGAACGCCCACTGCTCCGGCCGGACCGGAGCGAGCGCGAACTTGGCGACGAGGGCCGAGGAGATCGCGACGGTCAACCCCGCGGCCGCGTCGATCCAGTAGTGGTTGGCCGTGAGGACGATCACGAAGAAGACGACGACCGGGTAGAGCAGCCACAGGTAGCGGCCCACCGGGTTCTTGACGATCGAGAACGCGGTGCCGGCGATCATCGACGAGAACCCTATGTGCATGCTCGGCACAGCGGCGTACTTGTTGATGAACGCGCTCGCCGTCTGCGAGTCCTGCGCGACGCCGGTGAAGCTCGCGATCGTGTCGGTGAACCCGGCGTCGGGCATCAGCCGCGGGGGCGCCGTCGGCAGCAGCCCGTACCCGACGAGGGCCAGCCCCATCGCGACCATGAACATGTTCCGCACGAAATAGAAGTTGTCGTTGTGGAACAGGTACAGCCACGCGAGGAAGGTCACCGTGATCGTGAAGTGGCTGTTCAGGTAGAGCCAGTTGGCGGCGTCGATGATCCAGTCGTGCGGGAGCGCCGCCTTCTGCAGGTCGGGCTCGAAGTAGATGCCGAGGCTCTTCTCGATGTCGATGATGTGCTGGCCGTTCGCGTAGGCCAACTCCGCCTTGCCGTCGACGATCCCGCGCACGAGTCCGTACGCCTGGTAGGCGACGTAGAAGAGGCCGAACTGCAGGATCAGGTCCCACCAACCACGCGGCAGCCGGCTCCCGATGTAGCGAAACGGGCGAGCCATGGGGTCGGAATTGTAAAGAACCGGTAACCGGTCAGGCGGGCGGTTCGAGGTGCGCGATGACGCGCCCGATGACGTCGGGCCGGTCGATCCACAGCCAATGGCCGGCGTCCTCGACCAACTCGAGCTCGGCGTTCGGAAGCGCTTCCGCGTACCGCCGGCCCTGGTCGACCCCGATGTAGGGATCCTCCGTCCCCCACAGCACGAGCGCCGGGCAGGTGAGCCGGCCGACGTCCGCGCCGGCGGCGGCGAGTTCCTCCGGATCGGCTGAGCGGTAGAGCCCGAGCACCGCCCGACCCATCCCCTTGTCCCAGCTAGACCAGATCTCGTCGATCATCGGCTCGGGCATCGGCTTGTGCCCCGGTCTGGAGAGCCGCAGGAGCTGTCGTATCCCCGACTTCGAGGTCGTCGCGTTGAACGCCTCGCCGACGCCCCGGCGCCGCCACAGCCGCCCGATCCAATGCCACCGGTAGTCGCCGTTCAGCGGAACGGTGTTCATGACCACAAGCCGCTCGACGCGCTCGGGACGCCGCTGCGCGGCGACGACCGCGACCCCGCCCCAGTCGTGCACGACGAGCTTGTAGGGCCCGCCGACCTCCTGGTCGAGCAGGTGCTCGATGAAGTCCGCGTAGGCCCAGAGGGAGTGGTCGAACTCCGCGGGGTCCGGTCGCGCCGAGCGGCCGAAGCCCGGCATGTCGAAGGCGAGCGCCGGGCCCCGCATCCGCTCGAGGAAGGGGATCCAGTCCCACGAGCTGGTCGGGTTGCCGTGCACGAAGACGGCCGGGGGGCCGGTGCCGGGGCGCTCGCGGACGAAGACCTCGATGCCGTCGACCGTGATCGTCCGCTCGACGATCTCCGCGGCCTCCGTCGGCTCCTCGGCCTCGCCCGACATGCACCAGAACCTATCCTCGCCTGCGATGACGCGCAGGAGCGCCCCGCTGGTCTGCCTCGGTGAGGCGCTCGTCGACCTGATCTGCCCCGATCCGGTCGCGGACGGCAGCGGCCCGACGCGGTTCGAGGTCCGCTTCGGGGGGGCGCTGTCCAACGTCGCGCTCGCCGCCCGGCGCGCCGGTGCCGAGGTGGCTCTGGCGGGAGGCGCCGGGGACGACCTCTGGGGACGGTTCCTGCGCGAGCGGCTCGACGCGGAAGGGGTCGACCTGCGCTTCCAGGCCGAGCTGGCGGACGTTCCGACGCCGTTCGCGTTCGCGACCCTCGACGACGAGCGCGAGCCCAGCTTCGACATCCACGGAGCCGGGATCGACGCGGCGGTCGCGAGCCTCACCGGGCGCGAAACCGAGATCGCCGAGTTCGCCGGGCCCGCGGGAGCGATCTGCTTCGGCTCGAACACGTGCGTCGCCGGCGCCTCGCTCGGGGTGACGCGGGCGGTTCGTGATGCCGCGCTCGCGGCCGGGGTGCCGCTGCTCTTCGATCCCAACCTGCGTCCCGGCCGCTGGAAGGACCTCGAGGCCGCCCGCGTGCGCTGCATCGAGATGGCCGAGGCCGCGCGCGTGCTGAAGTGCAACCGCGAGGAGGCCCGCTGGCTCGCCGGGTACCCGGGGGCGAGCGCCGCCGAAGCCGCTGAGGCGCTGCTCGGCTTCGGATCCGAGCTCGTCGTCGTCACCGCCGGGCCCGCGCCACTCGCGGCTCGCGGCATCTGCACCATCGACCTCGATCCGCCGGAGACGGAGATGGTCAGCCCGCTCGGGGCCGGCGACGTCTTCATGGGCGTGCTCGCGGCGCAGCTGATTGCGAACGGCTGGGCGCGAGGAGCGGTCGAGCCCGCGTTGCGCATGGCCGCCGCGGCCGGCGCCGAGGCGTGCGGCCGGCTCGGGGCGTTCGAGTCGTGAGCGGGGGCGGCGAGCGCGGCTACGCCCGCGGACGCGGTGGGTCGGCCGGCGACGAGGAGCTCGACCGCCGGCCTCGCTTCCCGGTGCCGGCGGGCTGGAAGCGGCCGTCGAAGGCCCGGGTGCGGGCGATTCGCGACCGCCTCCGCATGCTCTACGGCTCCCGCCGCAACGACCCCCACGACGACCCCGTCCACGAGCTCGTCCTGACGATCCTCTCCCAGAACACCAACGACAACAACCGCGACGTGGCCTACCGGCGGCTGCGCGACCGCTTCGACGACTGGGCGGAGGTACGCGACGCGCCGGTGGACGAGGTGATCGATGCGATCCGGCCCGGCGGGCTCGCCAACACGAAGGCGCCGCGCATCCAGGAGGTGCTCCGCGAGCTCGGCGGCGAGGACCCGGAGGCATCGCTGGACTGGATCCGGGAGGCGCCGAGGCAGGAGGTCATCGACTACCTGACGAGCCTTCCGGGCGTCGGCCGCAAGACCGCCGCCTGCGTGATGATCTTCGGCCTCGACCGACCCGAGATCCCCGTCGACACGCACGTCTACAGGGTCGGTGGAAGGCTCGGGTTGTTTCCGCCGAGGATCTCCTTCGAGGGCGCACACGACGAGATGCTCGCGATCACCGACCCCGAGGACGCGTACGAGCTGCACCTCAACCTGATCGCCCATGGCCGCTCGATCTGCCGCCCGCGACCCCGCTGCGGCGAGTGCGCGCTGACGCGGATGTGCGTGGCGCGGAGGGAGGGCCTGGTCGAGCCAGTCATCTGAGCGGGCCGCGCAGGTAGTATCCGCGCCGCGCCGGGTAGCCGGCGTCTCAGGCGCATGAACAAGAAGACCTTCATCTCCTTCGGCCTTCTGGCCCTCCTGCTCGTCGCGATCATCCCGCTGTGGGCATACAAGAAGGACGGCTCGCTGGATTCGTCGTCCGACGCCGTCGCCGCATCCGACGACTACGCGCGGGAGCTCTTCCAGACCAACTGCGGCTCCTGCCACACGCTCGCCCGCGCCGGCACCGACGGCGTCGTCGGGCCCGACCTCGATGCCCGCCTCGCCGGCGCGGCCGGGCCCGCGCAGGACGATCAGGCGATCGCGGCGATGCAGAGCCGGGTCGAGAACGCGATCAAGAACGGCTTGGGCGACGGCGCGATGCCGGCGGGCATCCTGCAGGCGTCCGAGGTCGAGATCGTCGCCAACTTCGTCGCGCGCGAAGCCGGCCGCTGATCCGGCCGCCCGCCTCCCCACCTCACACCTATCCCCTTCCGCCGCCCCGTCGGCGGCCCTTGCGCTGAGCGCGATTCCGGCTTGTCCAAGCCATTTGTCGCCAGTTTGGCCGATAGGCATATATCTGCTACGCTGCGACTCAGATTTTCCTCTGCTTCGAAGCTAAAGCAGACCTTCATTCACACAGTCAACGAGAGGAACTGAAAGACATGGGCAAGACCATCGGAATCGACCTCGGCACGACCAACTCGTGCTTCGCGGTCATGGAGGGCGGCGAGCCGACCGTCCTCGAGAACTCGGAGGGCGGTCGCACCACGCCTTCCGTCGTCGCGTTCACGGACTCCGGCGAGCGGCTCGTCGGCACCGTCGCCAAGCGGCAGTCGGTGATGAACCCCGAGCGCACCATCTACTCGATCAAGCGCTTCATGGGTCGCAAGGAAGCGGAGGTCAAGGAGGAGGAGCGGATCGTCCCCTACGACGTCGAGCCGGGCCCCAACGGCGACGTCCGCGTCCGCATCGGCGACGAGCAGTACTCGCCGCCGGAGATCTCGGCGATGATCCTGCAGAAGATCAAGACCGACGCCGAGGCCAAGCTCGGCGAGACGGTCGACGGCGCGGTGATCACCGTCCCCGCCTACTTCAACGACGACCAGCGCCAGGCCACCAAGGACGCCGGCAAGATCGCCGGCCTCGACGTCAAGCGCATCATCAACGAGCCGACCGCCGCGTCGCTGGCCTACGGCCTCGACAAGGAGGGCACGGACCAGACGATCCTCGTCTTCGACCTCGGCGGCGGCACCTTCGACGTGTCCGTGCTGGAGATCGGCGACGGCGTCTTCGAGGTCAAGTCGACCGCGGGTGACAACCACCTCGGCGGCGACAACTGGGATGCCGCGATCGTCAACTGGCTGGTCGCCGAGTTCAAGAAGGACCAGGGCATCGACCTGGCCGCCGACAAGAACTCGCTGCAGCGCCTCTACGAGGCCGCGGAGAAGGCCAAGATCGAGCTCTCGACCACGCAGGAGACGCAGATCAACCTGCCGTTCATCACCGCGGTGGAGGGCCAGCCCCGCCACCTCGAGATGAAGCTCTCCCGCGCGAAGCTCAACGAGCTCACGGGCGACCTGCTCGAGCGCGTCGTCGCGCCCGTCAAGCAGGCGCTGGCCGACGCCGACACGAGCGTCGACCACGTCGTCATGGTCGGCGGCATGACCCGCAGCCCGGCCGTCCAGGAGAAGGTCAAGGAGCTGACCGGCAAGGACCCGCACAAGGGCGTGAACCCGGACGAGGTCGTCGCCGTCGGCGCCGCGATCCAGGCGGGCGTCCTCGCCGGCGATGTCAAGGACGTGCTCCTGCTCGACGTCACCCCGCTCACCCTCGGCATCGAGACCAAGGGCGGCGTGATGACCAAGCTCATCGAGCGCAACACGACGATCCCGACCAAGCGGTCGGAGACGTTCTCGACCGCGGACGACAACCAGACGCAGGTCGAGGTCCACGTCCTCCAGGGAGAGCGCGAGATGGCCGCGGGCAACAAGTCGCTGGGCAAGTTCCAGCTCACCGGCATCCCGCCGGCGCCGCGCGGCATGCCGCAGATCGAGGTCACGTTCGACATCGACGCGAACGGCATCCTCAACGTCTCCGCCAAGGACCAGGGGACCGGCAAGGAGCAGACCATCGAGATCAAGGGCGGCTCCGGCCTCTCCGACGACGAGGTCCAGCAGATGGTCAACGACGCCGAGTCGCACGCCGACGAGGACCGCAAGGCGAAGGAGCTGGCCGAGGCCCGCAACGTCGCCGAGCAGGCCGTCTACCAGGGCGAGAAGCAGGTCGAGGAGCTCGGCGAGCAGATCGACGAGTCCGCCAAGGCGGAGATCAGCTCCGCACTGGACGACCTCAAGGGCGTCCTCAACTCGGCCGACCCCGAGGAGATCAAGGCGAAGACCGCCGCACTCGAGGCCGCCTTCCACAAGGTGTCCGAACAGATCTACGCCAACGCCCAGGCCCAGGGTGCGAGCGGTGAGGACGCCGGCTCCGGCTCCTCCACCAACGGGGGCGACCCCGAAGAGGAGGTCGTGGATGCCGAGGTCGTCGAGGAAGACAAGTAATCCATGAGCACCCATCACGGAGCTCACAGCTCGGGACCCGAGGGGGCGGCTGCGGCCGCCTCCTCTGAGCCTGAGGTGGTCGATGCCGAGGTCGTCGAGGAGGAGGTGCTCGATGCCGAGGTCGTCGATGGCGACGGCGTGCACGACGCCGCCGCGAACGGCGAGCCGGAGACAGAGGCGGAAGCCGCCGCGGTCGAGGACGACCCGTTGGCCGATGCCCTGCGCGAGCGCGCCGAGTACCTCGAGCTCGCGCAGCGCACCCGCGCCGACTTCGAGAACTACAAGCGCCGCGCGGCGATGCAGGCGAAGGAGGCCGAGCAACGCGGCCGGGCGGCGATCGCCCGCAACCTGCTGCCGGCGATCGACAACCTGCAGCGCGCACTGGCGGCGGCCGCGGACGAACAGTCCGGCGGCGCGGCCGACGACGAGCTGACGAAGGGCTTCGTGCTCGTCCACGACGAGCTGCGCACCGCGCTCGAGCGCAGCGGGGTGAACGCGTTCGACCCCGCCGGGTCGAAGTTCGATCCGACCCTGCATGAGGCCGTCTCCACGGCCCCCGCCGAGGGCGTCGAGCCCGGCACCGTGCTCGAGACTCTGGAGCTCGGCTACAAGGTCGACGAGCAGGTGATCCGGCCGGCGCGCGTCGTGGTCAGCGGGTAGGGACACCGATGCCAACCCGAGATCCATACGAGGTGCTCGGCGTCGACAAGAAGGCGTCCGACGAGGAGATCAAGCGGGCGTACCGCAAGCTGGCGCGCGACTACCACCCCGACCGCAACCCCGACGACCCGAAGGCCGAGGAGCGATTCAAGGAGATCGGACAGGCCTACGACACGCTTAAGGACCCTGAGAAGCGCAAGGCCTACGACTCAGGCGGCATGTTCGGATTCGGCCGCGGCGGTGGCCCCGGCGCCGGGCCCGGCGGCTTCAACGTCGGCGACGTCGGCGACATCTTCTCCAGCATCTTCGGCCGTGGGCGCGGCGGCCCCGAGCCACAGCGCGGCCGTGATCTCGAGACCGAGATCAGGCTCACCTTCGAGCAGGCGATGGAGGGCGCGCAGATCCCCGTCACCGTGCCCAAGCAGGCGCGCTGCGGAACCTGCAGCGGCAACGGCGCCGCCCCCGGCACGAGGCCGGTCACCTGCCCGCGGTGCGAGGGCAGCGGCATCGATGCCCAAAGCCAGGGCTTCTTCTCGATCTCCCAGCCCTGCCCGCAGTGCGGTGGGCGCGGTCAGATCGTCGAGACGCCGTGCCCCGAATGCCGTGGCAGCGGCGTCACCAAGCAGCGCAAGCGCTACCGGGTGAACGTTCCGGCGGGCGTCAAGGACGGAACCAGGATCCGGCTCGCCGGCAAGGGCGAGGATGGCCCGCTCGGCGGCCCCTCCGGAGACCTCTTCGTGACCACGCGCGTCGCCGCCTCGCCGGTGTTCGCGCGCCGCGCCGACGGCAACCTCGAGGTCAAGGTCCCGATCACGGTCGCCGAGGCGATCGGCGGAGCCAACGTCGAGGTGCCGACCCTGCGCGGGACGAAGCGGATCCGGATCGCCCCCGGCACCCAGCACGGCACCGTGCACCGGCTGCGCGGAGAGGGTCCTCCCCGGACCAACGCGAGCGGACGCGGCGACATCTACTACCGCTTCGAGATCGAGATCCCGACCGAGCTCGACCGCAAGCAGCGCGAGGCGCTCGACGAGCTCTCGCGCAGTCTCGACGGAGCCGACCCGCGCGAGCGCATCCTTCGGGACGCGCGGCGCCGAGCCGGATCCGCCGACGAGTCGGAGAAGGTTGGGGCGTGATGAGCACCTCGGGCCCGCGTCGCACCAAGGTCGTCAGGACCACAAGGGTCGAGACCGAGATCGACCGCGAGCGTGGTGTGTTCATGATCTCGGTCGCGGCCGAACTCGCGGAGATGCACCCGCAGACGCTGCGGATGTACGAGGCCCGCGGCCTGATCCAGCCGAAGCGCTCGCCGAAGAACACGCGGCTCTACTCCCACGAGGACGTCGAGCGGCTGCGGCGGATCCAGGAGATGACCGGTGAGCAGGGACTCAACCTCGCCGGCGTCGAGACCGTGCTCGAGCTCGAGGACCGGCTCGAGGCGATGCGCGCGGAGCTGCGGGCGATGCGCGAGCGGACGGAGAAGATGGAGCGGCACATGAACGCGCAGATCGAGCAGACGCGCCGCTCACTCCGCGCCGAGCTCGTCCCCTACGGCGCCTACGAGTCGAAAGACATCCCGCCTTCGACCGTACGGATCCCCATCGAGGATCGCCGGCGCCGTCCCGGCGCCTGAGCTCGCTTCGCGGTGGGCGGCCCGTCGAGAGAAGGGTCCCGGCGCCGGACGTGTCGACCGCAAGTGGACTTCTTCCCCGCTTCTCGGTGACACCCCCACCGAATGACGCCGAGACGGCCGCGGCGGGCCTCCGCGCGGGCGGCGGGGCTACTCGCAGCCGCTCAGGCGATCTCCGCCCTTCGACGCGCAGCGGTCCTTGCCGGGGCCACCACTCAGGCGGTCCTTGCCCGGGCCACCGGCGAGACGGTCGTCGCCGGATCCTCCCTTGATCCTGTCCTTGCCGCCGCCGCCCTTGACCTTGTCGTTCCCGCTTCCGGCCTTGACCTTGTCGTTGCCACCGCCGCCGAGAACCGTGTCGTCGCCGGCTCCGGAGGAGATGGCGTCGTTCCCACCGCCGCCGCAGACCAGGTCGTCGCCGCCGCCCGGGCGGATCTTGTCGTTGCCCTCGGTGCCGACGATCACGTCGGCGCCTGCGGTGCCGCGCACCGTTCCGGCGCCGCTCGCGACGATCGTGGCGACGCGACCCTTGCAAGTGCTCGTCTCGCCTGGCGGGGTCGGCTCGACCGGATCAATTGGATCGACCGGCTCCTCAGGCTCCTCCGGCGCGGGGGTCGGGCTGAGCTGGGTGATCGCGTCGTCGCTCTCGATGCCGGCGTCGGCGAGCTGCGGCCCGAAGTTCGCGTTCCCGGTCAAGAACCCCCCGGAGGTGACGTAGGCGTCGCGGCCGTCCGGGCTCAGGGTGATCGAGGTCGGGGCGTTCAGCGGCGTCGCCTTCTGGCAGATCGATCCGAGGAGGGCGGTGGCCTCGTCGAGGTTCCGCGGGTCGATCGAGCAGCCCACCGGAGCGGCGTCCTGCGTGAGCAGCCCACCGTCGTCCCGCTGGAAGGAGCCGACACCGTGATAGAGCGACGAGACGTAGGCGCTGCTTCCGTCCGGGCTGAACGCGATGTCGGAGGGCAGGATGGTTCCGAGGCCGGCGAGCGAGCAGCCGGTCGTCGGCTGCAAGCTCCCCGACGGCAGGCCGATCTGCTGGATGCACGGCGGATCGAGCTGGGAGAGGTCGGCGTCGAACTGCGAGAGCTCGCCCGGCCCCGGTCCGGCCAGGCCGCTGGGCGGGAAGACGTTGAGGGTGCCGACGTAGACGCTGTCGTTGTCGGGGCTGACGTTGACCCGGTAGGGGTTGAGGAGCGCGGTCCGGTGGTCGCAGACGTCGCCGGGGACCGGGTCGCGGGAGTCGTCGATGCAAGGGGTCGTGGCGTTCTGCGTGATCGCCCGGCTGACCGAGTTGCGGTTGAACATGGCGACGGAGCCGGGCTCGTTCTCGGCGGGCACGATCTCGATGCCGACGACGACGGTTGCCGCCTGCTCGAGGCCGAGGCCGGCGACGTAGACGCGGTGACCGTCGGCGCTGATGTCGAGGTCGAGCGGGTAGGTCATCCCGTCGACCCGGCCGCCGGTGTCGAACCCGAGATCGTTGATGCAGGGCGCGAGCGCCGGGGTGAGGAAATGCGTCGTCGCCGGGAAGAGGCTGCGCCCGCTCCCCCAGCACTCCTTCGGCGTCAGCGCGCCCGTCGTCGCGTTCCGGTCCCAGTTGGTGATCGCGCTCGGCAGGAACGCGGTGGTGAGGACACTCTTGCCATCGGGGCTGACCTCGACGTCGGATGCGGTGGCGAGCGGCACGTTGCGCGCGGTCGCCTGCGGGAAGACCGCGTTCGCGCATCCGGCGGGCGGCGATGACGGCTGGATGAGAAGGGGAACGGGGCTGATCGAACCGGCCGCGCAGGAGATCTCGCTCAACACGCCCGTGGAAGCGTCCCGCGAGAAGCTCGTGAGCTGGCCGGCGATGACCGGGCTCGTCGCCGAGGAGGTGTCGAGCTGGAAGCTCGTCACGTAGACGTTCTTGCCGTCGGGGCTCATCGCCAGCGAGGTCGGCCCCTCGAGACCATGAGCCTCTGCGCAGCCGTCGATCGGATCGCCGTCCCAGGCGATGCAGCCGTCGGTTCCGTCGAGCTGGGTGAGGTTGCCGCTGTCGGCGTCGCGCGAGAAGACCGCGATCGAGTTGCTGGAGGTCGCGGCCGCGTAGGCGAACCTGCCGTCGGGGCTGATCGCGACATCCGTCGCGTCGTCGATCCCCTTCGCAGTCGTGCACGTCCCCGGCGGGAGCGTCGAGGCGGCATCGGCGACGCAGCTCTCCGGCCCGGCGGGCTTCGTCAGGGTCCCCGCGGACGCGGATGCGGGCAGGGCGACGAGCGCCGTCGCGGCGATCACCGCAGCGAGACAACTCCTCCTCATGTCCGGGAACGTAGCTGATTTCATCAAGACATGCGACATCGGATAACGTCACCCTCAAATGAGGCCCGCTGAAGGAACCCAGCCCGACCGGCCCGACGACCTCGCCCGCACCGGCGCGATCGCGATCGCGCTCGGCCGGATAGGGATCGGGGCCGCGGCGCTCGCAGTGACGCGCCCGGGACTCGCCGCGCTCGGCTTCGAGGATCCACATCCCGCCACCGTCGTCCTCGCGCGGATGGCCGGGGTTCGCGACGTCGCGCTTGGCCTACACGCGCTCGCGGTCCGGGACGAGCGCGATCGGCTACGCGAGGCGTCCGTGCTCGGTGCGGCCGTCGACGCCGGGGATGCGTTCGCCTTCGGCGCCGCCCTCGCCGCGCGTGACGGCATCGACTCGACGGCGCTGCGGAACCTGCCGATCGCGGCCTCGGCGGTCGTCGCGGGTGCCTGGGTCGCGTCGCGCCTGCGCCGCTGACGCGCTGAGTCGCTGACGCGCGACGCATCGCCGGGGACGCATTCCGCGTCCGCGTCTGGTGCGGCCCACCCGGACGCGCGACGCACCGAACGTTCCTTTCGACCCCCTATAGCCCCACACGGTGCACGTTCGGCGCAATCGCACCTGTCCCGGTCGCACCCGGTCGTCCTCGCGTCAGCAGCTGCCCGCCCGGGGCGGCCCTAGCGCGAGGAGCCGTTGCCGGAGCCGCCGCTGCCGGAGCCGCCGCCGTTGCCGGAGCCGCCCGGCCGCGCCGAGCTCGGGCCACCCGGACCGACGTGACCTTCGGCCGGGGTCGGCAGGTCGTAGGCGTCGGGTATGCCATCGAGGTCGGAGTCGCGGACGGCCTCGAGGACGTCGCTGGCAAGCCTCGAGCCATCAGCCGGGTTGAGCGGTGCCGCAGTGATGCTGACCGTGACCTCGTCGCCGTCGAGCTCCTCCAGCGCGACGCTGGGCGGGTTGCGCAGCGGCACGGTCACCGCCTTCTCGATCATCCGCTGGAGATGCTGCGGGGTCACCTCGGCCTTGAACTTCGCCTTCAGCTCGACGCGCTCCGGCTCGGATATCGGGATCACGGCGAGCTGCATCAGCACGTTGTTGGGGATCATCGTTTTGTCCCCGCCGCTGATCAGCGTCGTGTAGAAGAGCCCCAGGGAGCCGACGATGCCCTCGACTTCGCCGGCCATCGAGCCTCCGCGCAGCCGCACGCGATCGCCGACCTGGAACGGCCGGGTGGTGAGCAGCACCAGCCCGGCGAAGACATGAGCGAGCGTCTGCTGCGCGGCGAGACCGAGGACGACCGCGGTGAACGCGCCGCCAACGGCGAGCGTCTCCGGCTTCACGCCGGCGATCCGCAGCGCGGCGATGACGACGATCACGATCGTCGCGAGCCTGATCAGGAAGCCCATCGTCCCCGCCGTGCCGGGCTGCATGCGCCGGAACAGGGCCGGAGCGAGGCCGCGAGCGACCGTGCGCGCGAGCAGCCAGCCGAGGATCGCAAGGATGATCGCGGTCCCGTAGCGGACGAGCTTGCCCGAGTCGTCGGGGAAGATCGAATGGCGCATCCCGAAGACGACGAGCACCCCCGCGATCAGGATCAGGAGCACGACCGCCTCGCGCCGCGCCCGGCGGGCGTCGGTGCGGTCGATCTCGGTTCCGAGGCCGGCTTCCTGCCAGACCTGCGTTCGGGATTCGAATGCGCGCAGGTTGCTCGTGCGGTCGCGCGCTCTGCCGTAGATGCGCTTCACGCGATTAGTTGTAGCGAGGTCGAGGTCGCTCTCGCAGTGAGCGACCTCACGCTGAACGGAGCGCTCCGTTCGGCTCAGTGGCGGGTTGCGGCGCCCGATCCGATCCGGGTCCGGGCGTCGTCCATCGCCACTTCGAGTCGCTCGGCGAGCTCGGTGTGCTGCCGGGCCGCCGTCCGGTCGAGCGGCCGGCCGTCGCCGACGCCGACCAGGTTGTGGGTCTCGTCAGGATCGCGCTCGAGGTCGTACATCTCGTACTCGGAATCCGCGCGTCCCTTCGGGTCGAGGTAGACGGCGTACTTGGCGTCGGCCGTGCGCACCGCGCGGACGCGGTTCGGCTGGCCCGGGGCCTCGCGCATCGCGGTGCCCGCCTGGTGGTCGTCGTAGGTGAAGTGGATGGCGTCCTGGACCGACGGTGCCGGTTCGGGATGCTCGAGGACGGACGTCAGGTCGACGGGGCTGATCCCCGCCCGCTCTCGGGAGGCGACGGCGCGATCGGCGAGGATCGGGGTCAGGTCCTTGCCGCGCAAGTCAGCCTCCGCGGCCGCACCGTCCCCGGCGCCCTCCGCCATCGAAAGCATCGTCGGCAGGACGTCGACGAGCGAGACGAGCGCGTCGCTTCCCGCCGGTCGTGGGAACAGGACCGGGTTGGAGATCACCATCGGGACGTTGATCGTCTCCTCGTAGACGTTGAACGCCTTCTGGCGCAGACCGCCGTGGGAGAGGCCCATCTCGCCGTGGTCGGCGCAGCGGACGACCACGGTCCGCGAGCGCAGCGAGTCGGGATCGTCCGGATCACCGAGCGCGCCGACGATGCGGCTGATCTTCTCGTCGACGACCCGGTGCAGGTGCGCGTAGAAGTTGACGTAGTCGAGCTGCTCGCGCTCGTTGCGGAGCGGACCGAGATAGGCGTTCATGCCCATCCGCATCAGCGCGTGGACGGCGGGCTTGTTGTGCAGCGTCTCATCGACCGTCGGGGGCAGGCCGACGCCGAGGTCGCGGAACTCCGAGAGCTCGTAGCCGCCGCGCTCGTAGGAGGCGGGGTAGCCGAGCACGTCGTGGGGGTTGACCAGCGAGACGACGAGGCAGAACGGCTTCTCGGGATCGACGTCGGCGAGGAAGCGCTCCGCCTGCTGCGTGTAGACCTCGTCCCAGCCCTCCCCCTCGGCGGCGTTGCCGCCGCCGAAGTGCTCGGCCTTGGCGTTCTCGCCGGCGTCGGGCACCTCCCACTCACCGAAGCCGAACTCGGTCTCGAGCCGCTTGGCGTCGGCGGGCGTCCAGCCGCCGAGCAGCGCTCCCTCCCCACCGCTGGGATGGGTCAGGTGCCACTTGCCCTTGTAGGCGACGTGGTAGCCCCGCGCGGCGAGCAGCCTCGCCATGTTCGGCAGGTTGTTCGGAAGCTCCGCCTCGTGCCCCCGGGACTCCCCGATCCGCAGTGCCCCCTTCGCGAACTGGCGGAGCAGCCGCGGGGCGGGGGCCTCCCGGCGGGCGAGGATGCGCGCCATCGTCGCGGCGACAGCGGGCGTGTTGCGCGGGTCGGGGCGCAGGTCGGCGGCGGTGAGGGTGAGCTCGACGCCGTGCTCGGCCGGCCAGCGGCTCGTGAACAGCGTCGTCCGGCTCGGCGAGCACATCGCCGTGTTGCAGAAGGCGTTGTCGAAGGTGATCCCCGTGCGTGCGAGCTCGGCATCCCCGGGCATCAGCGACTGCAGCCAGCCGCTCTCCTCGGGCCAGTGACGGGGGCGGCGCTGCTGGTCGGTGATCAGCAGCAGGAAGCTCGGCGGGCGGGTGCTCACGGGTGCGTCAGAACCTGACCCTGCCCGAGAGCGTCACGACCCCGTTCTGCCCGTCGAGGGTGTTGCGGTCGACCAGCTCCAGGCCCTTGCCCCGGATCCCGCGGTAGCGGCCGGTGCCGCCGGTCAGCGTCGCGGTGCCGGTGAAGGTGATCTCGTTGCCGTCGATCACGTAGGTGGTCGTCGCGCTGCCGAACGCGCTGCCGCGCTTGTTGCTGATCGTGAAGGGGGCGGTCATCGTCGAGTTCGGCCCGAACGTGGCCGTCAGGGACAGGTCCGCGGAGCCGAACGGGCGGCCCTTGACCGTCCCCTCGTCCTCGAGCTGGCCAGGGGAGGGCGCGCCGACCGTCTTGGTCGCGCCGGTGAGGTCCAGCTGCCGCGTCTTCAGCTTGCTCGTGTCGTCGGGCAGGCGCTGGTAGGTGTTCTTGAGCTCGTCCTGGAGGATCGTCGCGCTGCCCTTGGCGCGGAGCGTCAGCGGCTCCTTGAGCTTGCGCACGCGGTACTCCCACCCCGTCGGGAGGGCCAGGCGATCGCCGAGGCCCCTGAGATCCGACATCCGCAGATCCGGATCGACGATCTGCGAGTACGCCTGCATCATGTAGGTCGCGCCGTCGGGGGCGAGCAGCTCGTAGACCTTCCGCCCCTTCTTCCAATGCCAGGTGTTGAGCCGCGAGACGGAGCGCTCGACGTACGGCGCCTGGGCGAGATCGGCGAACGTCGGGACCGGCAGGGTCGCGACCTTGCGCATGCGCTCCCCGTGGAAGCGGCGGATCTGCGCCGTGCGGGCCTTCGCCGCGTCCATCAGGAAGTGGCGAGGACCGTTGAGGACGACGAACGGATCACCGAGCTCCGCGGCGAGCGAGGGGGCGTCGAAGCCCTCCCACCACTCCTGCGGGCAGTCGTTGAGCCCGATCGTGTTCCAGACGACGACCTTGCCGTCGGGCGGCAGCTGCTTGACCTCGAGGATCTCGCAGTAGCGGGCGTTGTGCATGTCGAGGCCATGGCTGCGGACGGCGCTCGCCGGCGCGGCCGCGAGCAGCGCGCCGAGCGCGACGAGAGCGACGAGGGCGGGCCTCACTCCGGGACGTCGCATGCTTTGCCCTTGCAGTTCTCGAGCTTGGTCAGCTTCGCCGCGAGCTCGTCGCGGACCGACGAGTAGGCGGGATCGTCGACGACGTTGTCGAGCTGGTACGGATCCTTCTTCAGGTCGTACAGCTCCTTCTCGCCGGTCTCGGTCCAGACGATGTAGGTGTAGTCGTCGGTGCGCACCCCCGTGTAGGGCAGATCCCATTGGTTGGCGGGCACGTTCGGGTTCTCGAAGAGCCGCGCCAGCGCCTCGATCGCGATCGCCCGGTCGGGCATCCGCTTCTTGCTCTTCGTCGCCGGCAGCAGCGAGACGCCGTCCATGGTGCGACCGGGCTTGGCGCCGGCGATGTCGAGCAGGGTCGGGGCGAAGTCGACGTTCGAGACCTGCCCGCCGCGCTTGACGCCCTTCGGGATGCCGGGGCCGCGGATGATCAAGGGCACTCGCAACGACTCCTCGTAGGGCAGGTACTTGTCGCCGGGGATCCGGTGCTCACCCTGCAGCCAGCCGTTGTCGGAGAGGAAGACGATCGTCGTGTTCTTGAGCTGGTGCGTGTTGCGCAGCGTCTTCACAAGGTCGCCGACGCCCTCGTCGACGGCCATCAGCGAGCCGGCGCGGCCCTGGTAGTCGAGCTGGAGCTGCGCGATGTCATCCGAATCCAGCAGCGGCGCCTTGTCCTGCAGGTTCGACGACTTGTCGGAGATGTCGGCCTCGTTGAAGCTCGGGGGCTCGGGCAGCATCAGCTGGTTGACGTCGGGCTCGAAGCGCATCGCCGGGCGCGGGTCGGGACCCGGCTTGCCGAGGAGCGTCGTCGAGACGTCCTCACGATGCGGAGCGGCGGGGGACCACCAGACGAAGAACGGGTCCTTCTCCTTGCCCTCGCGGCGGACGATGTTCTCGGCCACCTGACCGGTCACGTCGGGGGAGTAGTCCTCCTCGTTCTCGGCGCCCCAGTAGGTGTAGGGGGGGTTGCCGAAGACCTCGTGCAGCTTGCCGAGGATGCCGCCGACGCCGGCCGGGTTCGGGGTCACCTCGATGTTGGCGAACTCGACCAGCTTGCTGGCGAAGTCCTTGTCGCCCCAGTACTTGAGCTTGCCGTCCCGGTTCATCACGAAGTTGTAGTAGTCGTAGGCGGAGACGTCGAGGAGCCCGCGCCAGGTGTCGAAGCCCTTGGGGATCTCGCCGCGGCCGTCCAGAGCGCCGTAGCCGTTCAGCCACTTGCCGATCGCAGCGGTGCGGTAGCCGCTCTTCTGCAGCCAGCGCGGCAGGATGTTGCCCCGGTCCTTCATGCCGTACCAGCCGTAGGGGTTGAAGTTGCCCTTGACGCCGTGGTTGTGGGCGTACTGGCCGGTGATGAACGTCGCCCGGGCCGGGCAGCAGAGCGGGAAGGAGTCGACGGCGTCGGTGAAGGTGGTGCCCTGCTTGGCGAGGAGCTTGCGGACGTTCGGCATGAACTTGACGTCGGTCGTCGCCATGTCGTCGGTCATGACGACGAGGATGTTCGGGCGGCCGTCGGTGTCGGCCTTCACGGGCCGGGCGGAGGCGCTCTGCGCGAGGCCGAGCAACGCGAGGGCGGCGAGTGCGAGCACCGTGGCGGTGCGGGTGAGTAGGCGTGGGGCGGTGCGCATCAAGGTCTCTCCTGGTCTGTGTCGACTCTCCTCAACACTCGCGCGAAAGCAATGACTCGCTTTCCGGCTCCTCTGCTAACGTAACAGACTGTGCCACAGAGTGTCACAACTCGGCCTCGACTGAGCCGGGAGGAGGCCAGGGAGCGCATTCTCGAGGCGACCGGGGAGCTGGTCCGCGACCGCTCGTTCGCCGAGCTCACGGTCGGCGAGATCATGGATCGGGCCGGGCTCGAGCGCACGATCTTCTACCGCCACTTCGAGAACGTCGGCGCCCTCGTCCTCTCGGCGGGCCGGCAGGCGATCCTCGACCTCTACGAGGCCCAGGCGGCGATCGCCGACACCAACAAGAGCTTCGACCCGGAGACGATCCGGGAGGCGATGGTGCTCGCCGCGACGGTCTTCCATCGCGACGGGCCGCTGCTGCGGACCGTGTTCGAGGCTTCCGCCGCCAACCAGCTCCACATGGTCAACGAGGAGGCGCTCCGCGGGCGCTTCGACGGGCTCGTCGCCGAGATGCTGCACGACCTCGAGCGGCAGCGCGGCAAGCGATTCGCCGATGTCGGCGAGACCGCGCGGGCGCTCAACCGCCTCAACGAGAACTACCTGCTCGACGCCTTCGGTCGGGGGCCGCGCGTCTCGATCGACACCGCCGTCGAGACCCTGACGCAGATCTGGGTCGCCGTCACCTCGTACTGACCTTCACCCACGCCCACCTCAACGAACCGACCACGGGAGGACCCGCAGATGCCGATCGAACCTGACCAGCAGCAGCTCGAGACGATCGCCGCCCGAGCGGCCGAGGACAGCTCGCCGATCGTGATGCTGAACCTGAACCGCTACGCCGACCGCAGCGAGTACACCAAGTACATGGCGGTCGCGGGGATCAAGCTCCAGGAGATCGGGGCGACGGTCCTCTGGCACGCGAACGCTTCAGACACCTTCATCGGCACCGGCGACGACGACTACGACGAGGTGCTCGCGGTCTGGTACCCGAGCCGCTCAGCCTTCCTCGAGTTCACCTCCGACCCGCGCATCCTCGCCGCCTTCGAGCATCGCCGCGCCGGTCTCGAACGCGCCGCGATCATCTGCTGCGAGTCCGGGCCCGAGGCCAAGCTCACGGCGTTCGAGTAGACGGCGGGACGGCCGCGATGCCCGGGGCCTACTGGCCGCAACCCTGGACGGGCGAGGATGGCGGCCCCCGGCGCTGGGGCTGCGCGGAGGGGATAACGGGTCTCGGGATCCGCCCCGGCGAGGGACTGCGGGTCGAGGCCGTCGCCGACGCCTTCGCCACCGACGTGCTGCTGCGCCGTGACCCCGGCGAGCTCTACGCGCTCCGCCACCCCATCCCCATGCGCGGAGAGCAGACGAGCCCCGTCGACGGTTGGGTCGAGCGCCTTGATCCCGACACGCTCGAGGTCGTCGCCTCGAGCCCGCGCCTCCCTGCGGGCCGATGGTGGCCGGGCGGTCTCGCAGCCCACGCGAACGGCTCCATCCACATGGTCCTGGGGCGCTGGGCGCACCGCCTCTCCCCCGCTCTCGAGGTCATCGCCTCCCACCGGCTGCCGGTCGAGCGGCCCCACAACTCGTTCGTGATCCTCGACGGCGGCGAGCTCGTCACCAAGGACTGCGACGCGCCCGCCGGGCTCGAACCGTCGACGTTCTCGGTCCTCGACCCGGAGACGCTCCTCCCGGTGGCGCCGCCCCTGCGCCTACCCGAGCCGTCGATCGCGCGGCTCTCCAGCGACGGCGAGCGCGTGATCGCCGTCGGCACGACGAAGGTCTTCATGCTGCGACTCAACCGCGACGCCGGGCGGCTCGTGATCGACGAGGAATGGCAGCCCGGCTACGGCCCCTCGCCTGGGCGGAGCTTCGGCTGGGACCCGGTGATCACCGGCGAGCACGTGCTGTGGATGGACCAAGGACGAAACAGCGTCGACCGCTCGATGGTCGGCACCGGCACCCAGCCCGACCCGGTGCGGCTGTGGTGGGCTCGGCTCGACGACGGCTCCATCCGCTCGACCGAGATCAGCGGCCTCCCGTTCGGCACCGAGTCGAATCCTCCCGGCTGGGATCCCGAAGGCCGGATCGCCATCGCCTACGACGCCGGCAACGGAGTCACCCGCGCCTGGCGGATGGAGGGGGACGAGCTGGTGCCGCTGTGGCGCCGCGACGACGTCGCCCACGCCTGCCACCTGATCCTCTTCCCCGACACCCGTGAGCTGGTGGTCGGCGACTGGTGGGACAAGGGGGTGCTGAGCCACCCGCGAGCGCGCGGCGCGCTGCGCAGGCCGCTCGGAGTCCTCGGTCGCTCGGCCGCGATCCGGCGAAGGTCGTTGCCCCTGGGACACGATCGCCTCGCGGTCCTCGACCTCGACACCGGTGAGACGAAGGCGAGCGTCGACGTCCCCTCCCCCTCCCAGGGCTTCCTCTTCCCCGCCCCGGGATTCGGCCGTGACGTCTACTACCAGTCGCTGACCACGATCTGCCGGGTGGCGGTGACCTGAGGGCGGGAGCCTGGGCAGCCGGCCCGGACCGTCGCTTACGTGTCCGGTCCGACTAACCGACTGGATACGCGCCGCAGGTGTGAGCTCCCCTCAACCGCCGAAGTCGTCCCCGCCGGCGATCGCGGCGCGGACCGCCTCGGCGACGAGTGGCGGGTCCTCGATCTGCGGGTAGTGGCCGAGCTCCTCGAGCTCGGTGACGGGGATCCCGGGGCGAATGTCCCGGAGCGCAGCGAGAACCGCCGTGGTCGCGACCGGATCCTTCAGCCCCCACGCGAGGCTGAGGGAGCCGGGCCAGTCCCGGATCGCTCCGTGCCAGCGATCGGCGTAGGCGATGCGCTCGTCGAGGTAGGCGATCAGCTCGTGTCCCATGCGCTGCCCACCGGCGTGGCAGATCAGCGACCACTGGTCGGCGGCCTCCTCGTCGGTGAGCGGGTGGGCGGCGGAGAAGAGCGCGGAGAACTCGCGGCGGAAGAAGCGCTCGCTCGCGAGCCGCTGGGCGACCGCGCCGAAGCGTGAGCGCAGCACCCGCTGTCCCCGGGTCAGCGAAGCGCGGTCGAGGACGATGCTGCCGTTGAAGAGGAGCGCGTCGCGGAGCCGCAGCTTGCCGCTGCCGTCGACGTCGCGGGCGAGCAGCTCCGTCGCGACCGACGTGCCCATGTCGTGGGCGACGAGGGCGACGTCGCGGCCGGGGAACCGACGGGCGACCATCTCCTCGGCGAGGTCTGCCTGCATGAAGAGGCTGTAGCCGAGCCCGCGCGGCTTCGCGGAGAGGCCGAAGCCGAGGAAGTCGAAGGCCAGCAGCGGCCCGTCGCCGAGCAGCGGGATCAGCGTCCGGAAGTCGTAGGAGCTGGACGGGAACCCGTGCAGGAGCAGGGTCAGCGGGCCGTCGCCGGAGCCCTCGCGCGAGTGGACGAAGACGTCATGGCCGCGGAAATCCTCGGAGGACCCCTCCGCGCGCCAGGCTTCGACCCGTGGTGTGAGCGGCGCTGATGCCACGCGGGGAGCATAGTTACGAGGTGCGGTTGCGCAGCGTCTCGCGGGCGATCTAGGATCTTAGTCAGTTCGTAGCAGATTTCTTTACAAACTGTCATCAAGCCTGTAGCCTGGAGAGCACATGAACGCAGACCGATTCACCACCAAGTCGCAGGAGGCCGTCGCCGCCTCGCTCCGGCTCGCCACCCAGCACCGCAACACCGAGGTGGCTCCCGCGCATCTGCTCGTCGCGATGCTGCAGAGCGAGGATGGGATGACGGGCCCGATCCTCCGCAAGGTCGGCGCCGACTCCCTCGACATCGAGGGACGCGCGATCGCCGCGATCGGCGACCTCCCCACCCTCTCCGGGACCGAGGCCATCGAACCACGCCTCTCCTCCGCCTTCACGCAGGTCATCCAGCGCGCCGAGCGCGAGATGACCGCTCTCGGCGACGAGTTCATCGCCGCCAACCATCTGCTTCTGGCGCTCGCGGATCGCTCCTCCGGCGTCGCCGATCTCCTCCCCGATCGGGAGGAGCTGGCGAAGGCCGCCAACGCCGTGGTCACCAACCGGATCACCACGCGCGACCCCGAGTCCACGCTCGACGCCCTCGGCAAGTTCGGCCAGGACCTGACCGAGGCCGCCGCCGACGGCAAGCTCGACCCGGTCATCGGCCGCGACGAGGAGATCCGCCGCGTCGTCCAGGTGCTCTCGCGCCGGACCAAGAACAACCCCGTCCTGATCGGCGACCCCGGCGTCGGCAAGACCGCGATCGTCGAGGGCCTCGCCCAGCGCATCGTCGCCGGCGACGTCCCCGACTCGCTCAAGGACCGCCGCCTAGTCGCGCTCGACGTCGGCGGCCTGCTCGCCGGGGCCAAGTACCGCGGTGAGTTCGAGGAGCGGCTCAAGGCCGTCCTCAAGGAGGTCAAGGACGCCGACGGTCGCATCGTCCTCTTCATCGACGAGCTGCACACGATCGTCGGCGCGGGCGCCGCCGAGGGAGCTGTCGACGCCGCCAACCTCTTGAAGCCGATGCTCGCGCGCGGCGAGCTGCGGACCATCGGCGCGACCACGCTCGACGAGTTCCGCAAGCACATCGAGAAGGACGCCGCGCTCGAGCGCCGCTTCCAGCCCGTCTACGTGGGCGAGCCCGACATGGCCGACACCATCGCGATCCTACGCGGGCTCAAGGAGCGCTACGAGGCCCACCACGGCGTCGACATCACCGACCCGGCGATCGTCGCCGCCGCGACGCTTTCCGACCGCTACATCGCCGACCGCTTCCTCCCCGACAAGGCGATCGACCTGATCGACGAGGCCGCCTCGCGGCTCAAGACCGAGCTCGAGTCCTCCCCGGTCGAGATCGACGAGATCGACCGCCGCATCACCCAGCTCGAGATCGAGAAGCAGGCCCTTCAGAACGAGAAGGACGACGCCTCCAAGGCGCGGCTCGAGGCGCTCGAGACCGAGCTCGCCGACGCCAAGGAGGAGGTCGGTGCGCTCCGCGCCAGCTACCAGGGCGAACGCGACGTGATCGACGCGATCGACCACGCCCGCGGGGAGCTCGAGCGCGCCGAGCGCGAGGCCGAGAAGGCCGAGCGCGAGGCCGATCTGGAGCGCGCCGCCAAGCTCCGCTACGGGGTCATCCCCGAGCTCGAGCGGACGATGGAGGAGCAGCGCGCCCGGCTCGAGGAGCTGCAGGCGCAGGGCGGCTCGATCCTCGACGACAAGGTCACCGAGGAGGACGTCGCCGAGATCGTCGGCAAGTGGACCGGCATCCCCGTCGCCCGCCTGATGGAGGGCGAGGTCGAGAAGCTCATCCACATGGAGGGACGTCTGCACGACCGCGTCGTCGGCCAGGACGAGGCCGTCGAGGCCGTCTCCGCAGCGCTGCGCCGCTCCCGCGCCGGCCTCTCCGACCCGAACCGGCCGATCGGCAGCTTCCTCTTCCTCGGCCCGACCGGCGTCGGCAAGACCGAGCTCGCCCGCGCCCTCGCCGAGTTCATGTTCGACACCGAGAACGCGATCGTCCGCATCGACATGTCCGAGTACATGGAGAAGCACGCGGTCAGCCGCCTGATCGGCGCGCCCCCCGGCTACGTCGGCTACGACGAGGGCGGCCAACTCACCGAGGCCGTGCGCCGCCGCCCCTACGCGGTGATCCTGCTCGACGAGATCGAGAAGGCCCACCCCGACGCCTTCAACGTGCTGCTGCAGATCATGGACGACGGCCGCCTCACCGACGGCAAGGGCCGCACGGTCGACTTCACCAACACCGTCCTGATCATGACCTCGAACGTCGGCTCCCAGGAGATCGCCGCCGAGCGGATCGACGAGAACATCCGCGAGCGGATCCAGGACGTCCTCACCGCGACGTTCAAGCCCGAGTTCCTGAACCGGATCGACGAGACCGTGATCTTCCACCGGCTCAGCCGCGAGGACATCGGCGCCATCGTCGACGTCCAGGTCGGCCTGCTGACCGAACGCGTCCGCGAGCGCGGCATCGAGATCGTCCTCGACGACGACGCCCGCACGCTGCTCGGCAACCTCGGCTACGACCCGACCTACGGCGCCCGCCCGCTCAAGCGGGTGATCCAGAAGCAGCTGGTCGACCGCCTGGCGCTGAAGCTGCTCGAGGGCGAGTTCGGCGAGGGCGACACGGTTGAGGTGGGCGCCGCCGACGGCGAGTTGACGTTCGCGAAGGCGGCGGCCGCAACGGGCGCCGCTGCCTAGCGCTTCTTCTTCCGCTTCACCTTGAAGCTCGCCGTCGCCGGGGAGGCGTCGGTGTTGCCGGCGGCGTCCACGGCTCGGACCGAGAACGTGTGCTTGCCCTTCTTCGCCTTCAGGGTGAGGGGCGAGGTGCAGGGTGAGAACGACGCCTTGTCGAGCTTGCACTCGAAACGGCCGCTCTCGTCAGAGGAGAAGGCGAAGGTCACCTTCGCGCTCTTCTTCTTCGTCTTCACCTTGGGCTTGGGCTTCGTCGTCAGCGTCGTCTCCGGCGGGTCGGTGTCGGCGGGGACGGACGTGTCGACGGTGAAGGCGCGCGAGTCGGGAGTCGGGTCGGTGTTGCCGGAGGGGTCGGTGGCGCGGGCCTCGAGCGTGTGGGCGCCGTCGGCGAGCGGCGCCGTCGTGAAGGGCGTGGTGCACGGCGCGAAGGCGGCGCCGTCGACGCGGCACTCGAAGGTCGAGCCGGCCTCGTCGGATTGCAGGTCGAAGGTCGGCGTGCTGTCGGAGGTGGTGCCAGTGGGGCCGCCGGCGATCGTGGTCTCGGGTGGGTCGCAGTCGACCGGTGCGCCGACGAACTCGTCGGCGCCGATGTCCGGCGCTGTGGGGCAGACGCCGTTGCCCTCGGTGCTGCGCGCGTCGCCGTCGAGATCCATCGTCCCGGTGAAGGCGTCGGTGACGCCGGCGTCGATCGTCGGCGAGCTGCTCGTCTGATGGAAGTCGCCGGTGCCGGCGTTGACGAAGGTCGGCGCAGCCGTCTGGTTCGTGCCCGTTCCCGGATCGGTCACCGTGGCGTTGCTGCCGCCGCTTGGCGTCTCGGCCTGCGTCGCGTAGTTCGAGTTGGCCAGGGTGATGACCGTCGACGCGCTGGCGCCAGACGACGCCGCCCACACGTCGAAGGTGCCGCCGTCCGCGATTACGTTCTTCGCGTCGATGTCGAAGGTCACGCCGGGTGCGGTGATGTTGAAGAAGATCCCCCGCGCCGCGGCCACCGCGGTCACGTTGCGGAGCTTGATCGCGTAGGTACCCGCGGGGGAGGCGGTCACGTTGCCGCCGACACCCCACGTGACCCCCGCACCGCTGGCCCAGCAGACGGAATCGCGGATCGTCACCGCGTCGGCCACCATGCAGGCGAACGCGTCTGAACCCGAGGTGCTCACGTCGAGCCGCTCGAACGTGCTGCCCGCGGATCCATAGGCGGCGAAGAACCCGACCGAGGCACCCTGGATCTTCAGATCACGCACCGTCGCCGAGTCAGTGACGTTCAAACCGCTCCCGCTCGAGACGTTGATCGTCGGCCGCGGTTGTCCCGCTTGGCCGTGGAGGGTGATCGCGTCGGTGACCAGGACGTCGGCCGTCGAGTAGGTACCCGGCGTGACGATGACCTCGTCGCCGTCGACCACCGACGGATCTTCGACAGCGGTATCGAGGGTGCAGGGGTTGGCCTGCGTG
Organism: Thermoleophilales bacterium; assembly: GCA_020636895.1. GTDB lineage: Bacteria > Actinomycetota > Thermoleophilia > Solirubrobacterales > 70-9 > RHKX01. Next base: position 947,129 of record JACJWZ010000002.1, read on the forward strand.
CAGGCGCTTCCGCTCCCCGTCGGCGAGGCGTAGCGCTGAGCCGCCTCCGCGGCCGTGGGTGCGACGAGGAGCGCCAAGAGGGTGAGCACCGCCGTCCTCTTCTTCATCTTCAACCCTCGTTCGTCCGTGCGGCCCCGACAGCGCGGCAATCTAGTCGAAGCCCGATGGTCGGGGTGCCAGTCGGGTCGGCGAGATCCGGAAGCGGCGCACCACGACGTCGCCGACCCCCGTGGACGGCGAGCGGTGCTACTTCGTGCTCTTCTTCCTCAGCTTCACTTTCGCGGTGGCCTGGATCGGCTCGGCGGAGCCGGTGGCGGTGAAAGCGATCTGCGCCTTCACCTTCACCTTGCCGTCGCGCTTCAGCTTCTTCTTCGCCTTGCCCTTCGCCTTGACGGTCAGGACCACGTCGCCGGAGGCGCTCGGCGCCTCTTCCTTCGATGCGATGTTCTTGCCGGTGAGCTCCAGGACCCCAGCACCCGGGACCGAGACGGCGATCGTCGCGGTGCCGTTCTTGGTGTTCCTCTTCACCTTGCCGACCTTGAACTGGACGCAGGCGCGATCGTGAATCGTCGGATCGGTCGTGCATCCGTCTTGGGTCTCGTCGCCGTAACCGTCGCCGTCGGCGTCGGGCTCGACGACCGCCGCGATGTTGAGCAGCGCGCCCGAGTCGCTGGACACGAAAACGGGTTCCGGCTGGCCGATCGGTCCCGATGCGGCCTGCACAGCGACGTCTTCCGTCAGCCCAGAGTTGCTGAAGCAATCGGTGGCGAGCGTGGAGCTAATTGCGACCCCGATGAATTCGCCACCGCTCACGGGAATCCGCGTCGGATGCTGTCCAGTCAGAGGCACCGCCAGGTTGATCGCATCGGACTCAGCAACCGGGATGATGGATGAGGTGTTCGAGGCCGAGCTGAACACCCGGAGTCGAAGGCTCCCGACGCCCGCCATGGTCGTCCTTCAGTTCGTGATCACGCCGCCTCCAGCGGGCACCGCGTAGCTGTTGCTCTAGCCGGTGGCAATCTGGGCGACGTCCGCGGTGCCGCCCGAGGACGAGCAGCTCGGTTCGAGCGTGCCCGGGCCCGGTGGTGCCCCCCCGATCGTCGTCGCGGCCTCGCCCGCCGCGGGTGAGAAGGCAAACGCAAGCGCGACCGCTGCAGATGCTCCCAGTGCCAGACGTCTCATCTTCACACCACCATCAACTCGGGAATGGATCGGGCCTTGAATCTAGTCGATGCGCCGCAAGGGGATCCCCAGTCGGCGCTCCAGCTTCGCGATTGCGCCGTCGTCGTCCTCGCCGGGAGCGAAGACGACCACCTCGGTCGCCGCGTAGGTGCGCAGGGTGTCCTCCGCGGCCAGGACGACGTCGTCGTCGCCGACGCGGCCCTCGACCTCGATCCCGGCCGCCGCGAGGGTGGCGACCGAGACCGCCAAGACCCGCTGGCTCTCGAAGCGGGCGGCCTCGATGTCGCCGAAGAAGCGATCGAGCCGGCCGATGCGCGTCGGCGCGAGCAGCAGCGGCTCGCCCGCCTCGCGGCGGGAGGGATCGGTGATCGCGGCCAGCACACCGGCGACGGGTGGATCGTCGATCGGGGCAAGCAGGACGACGAGGACGCCACCCCGCACCCCTTCTCCGGGAGCGGCGATCTCGATCGGACCTTCCGGGTTGGCGCGGATGGCCCAAACCACGACGGCGGCCAGAGTCAGCGTTCCGATGACGGTGCCGCCCTGCACGCCGAGGAAGGCGAAGCCGAGGAACATCGGCACGATCAGGAGCGCGGGGAGCCAAGCTCGCCCGCCGAAGAGAGGACCGTCGTCGCGATTCACGCCATCGGTCATACCTGCTCGGCGCCGCCGGTGCCGGGAGGCCCGGCAACCTCCTACTGGTAGAGCAGGAAGTCGGCGACGGGGTCGAGGCCGAGAACCTGCTTCGGCGACATCACCTTCGTGTCGAGGTCGTAGAAGACCGAGAAGCCGTTGAACAGGGTGCTCGAGGCCAACGCCTCGTAGCCGGCGATCTTCGGCCCCGGGGCGCCGATGCCGTCGAAGTTGAACGTGACCTCGACGTCGCGGCGCTCCTTGACCCTGCGCCGCTTGCGGATCGAGCCCTTGTGGAACTGGTGGACGACGAGGATCTTCGGCGGCAGGTCCTCGTCGGCGACGAGCCGCTGCAGCGCCCGCGAGGCGGCATTGATCTCGCTGGCCGTGACCCGGCCGACGGTCCGCCCGGGGACACCGTGGCGGCCGACGTTCCACTCCGGGTCGATCGCGATATCGACGTCGGGCTCATCGAGCCACGGCTCGAGGTGCTCGATCTCGTCGAGGATCGGAGAGCGGCCGGGCTGGATGTCGATCATCAGCCGGCCGCCGATCGCGCGGACGCGCTTGAGGTACTCGGCGATCAGGTCGTCGGGCTGGCGGGTCCGGTAGAGGCGGTCGGGCCCCGGCGTCGAGTTGGCGACCACGCCGATCAGGTCGAGCGCAGGGATCGCCGGGCGCTCACCGCGCTTGACGTAGGCGCGCGCCTGGCGGGCCGCCAGCTTCGCGGCGCTGCGGGAGGAGCGCTCGCCGAGGGCGGTCGAACCGAGCTGCGGGGCGCCGTAGATCGCGACGACGCGGTTGGCGGGAAGGATCGGCTCGCCCTCCTCGAACTGCGACGGGCGGGGCGGAACCGGCGCCCTCACCTCGCGCGGGATCGCCGCGGTTCGGGCCCGCAGCTCGGCGGTGCTGAGGGGCGCCGGGCCTGCCGCCGAGGCCGGGCCGACTGCCGTGACGGCGAGGAGCAAAGCGAGGGCGAACGAGGTTCGTCCGAGCCGGAGCTTCGGGGACGCGGCCCGTTCGGCGATGCATCGCACGCGGGCGAGGGTAGCGGCGAGCGGCGACGCGCCCTCCCGCTCGCCATGCAAGCCTTGCGGTGATGCGGATCGGGATCGTCGCTTACTGGTTCAACCGCGGACAGGCCGTCGTCGCGCGGCAGATCCGCAGCGCCCTCGACGGCCTCGGGCACGAGACCTTCGTGCTCGCGCGACCGACCCGCAAGACGAACATCCGCCCCGACTGGATCGACCGCAGCGGGGTCTGGGCGCAGGAGGGCGTGACAGCCGCCAGCGACTACCAGATCCCCCTCGACGAGTACGTGCGCTGGGCCGAAGGGAACCAGCTCGACCTCGTCATGTTCGACCAGAACTACCAGTTCCCCGAGATCACGCAGCTGCGTGAGCAGGGCGTCCGCACGGTCGGCCGCTTCGTCTGGGAGCACTTCGCCGACGAGCACGTCGACATCGCCGTCGAGGCCTTCGACCGGATCTACTCGCTGACCGGCGCCGAGCACCGGCGCTACGCCGAGATGGGGATCGAGACCTACCGGGTGCGCTGGGGTTGCTTCCCGGAGCTGGTCGAACTCGGGGATCGCCTGCGCGCCGAACGCGCGGAGCCGGACTGGATCTCCCCCTACGGGTTCCCCGGCGGTAACGAGGGCGACGCCGTCTTCCTGTTCCCCGGCGGTTTCATGAGCAAGCGGAAGCCGCTGGTGGAGACGATCGAGGCGTTCCGCAAGGCCGAGGGAAGCCAGATCCGGCTCGTGCTCAAGGCGCAGGTCGAGCGGCAGGCGAAGCGCGTCAAGCGGCTCGCCCGCGGCGGCTCCCGCTTCGGGATCCGAGACCACCGGATCGAGCTCGTCACCGCCGACCTGCCGACCGCCGACTACCTGGCGATGTTCGCCGCCGCCGACGTCTGCCTGGCGCCGAGCCGCTGGGAGGGTCTCGGCCTGCATCTATACGAGGCGACCGCGCTCGGGGTCCCGATCATCACCAATGACAACGCGCCGATGAACGAGGTGGTCCACGACGGCGTCAACGGCGTCCTCGTCCCCGGGATCCGCGACGGCAACGCGCCGCGATCGGGGATCCGGGCCTACAAGCCCGACGTGCCGGCCCTGACCGCCGCCATCGAGCGTCTGGCTGATCCCGGTGAGCGGGCGCAGCTCGCGGAGGGAGTGTGGAGGCGGCGCGAGGAGCTCAACTGGGAGCAGACGGTGCGCGACCTCGAGGCGCTGCTCAGGTTCGTCGACGCCCGGGACGCGGAGCTGCGCGGGTGAGAGAGCGCGTCCTGCGCCGCGAGCAGGTGCTCGACGTCCCCGTCGAGGAGGCGTTCGCGTTCTTCTCGCGGGCGGAGAACCTGGAGGCGATCACGCCGCCCCTCCTGCGCTTCCGGATCGTCACCCCGGAGCCGGTCGAGATGGGCACCGGGACCCTGATCCGGTACCGGCTGCGGCTGCACGGCCTGCCGGTCTCGTGGCTGACCCGGATCGAGGAGTGGGATCCGCCGCACGCGTTCGTCGACCGACAGCTGCGCGGCCCCTACGCGCTCTGGCATCACACCCACAGCTTCGAGCCGCTCGACGGCGGCGCACGAACGCGGATGACCGATCTCGTCCGCTACGCGCACCGGCTCGGGCCGCTCGGGACCATCGTCGAGCGTCTGGTCGTCCGCCGCGACCTCGACCGGATCTTCGACTTCCGTCGCGACTCGATCCCGGGCCTGCTCGCGAGAGGCGCGGCGGCATGAGCGACAATCGCTCGATGCTCTCGCGCGCCTACGACGCGACCTGGGGCCGGATGTTCGCGGCGATCTACGACCGCATGCTCGCGGCGTCCGAGGAGGCCGGGCTCCGTGAGCGGCGCGGGCGCCTGCTGGCGGAGGCGAGCGGCCGGACGCTGGAGCTCGGCGCCGGAACCGGCGTCAACGTCGAGCACTACCCCGGCGCGGTGACCGAGCTGATCCTCACCGAGCCCTTCGAGCCGATGGCGAAGCATCTGCGGGAGCGCGTCGCCGCGAGCGGTCGCGAGGCTCGCGTGGTCGTTGCGCCGGCCGAGCATCTCCCGGTCGAGGACGCCTCCATCGACACCGTCACCGTCACACTGGTGCTCTGCACGGTCGATGACCTCGCGGGGACGCTGGCGGAGGTCGATCGCGTACTGAAGCCCGGCGGCAGGCTCCTGTTCATGGAGCACGTGCGCTCCCCCGATGACGAGCGCCTCGCCCGCAAGCAGGATCGTCTCGAGCGCCCGTGGCGCTTCGTCGGCCACGGCTGCCGTCCCAACCGCGACACCGTCGCCGCCATCGAGGCCTCGCCGCTGGAGCTGCGCGAGCTCGAACGCGGTCGCACCCCCAAGGCGCCTGAGATCACGAAGCCGCTCGCTCAGGGAGTGGCCGTGAAGGCCGGCTGAGCGCCGGATCGGCCCGGCACAGCGGCGCCATTCGGGCACCGCGTTGCACCGAACGCGGCGATCTGCGAGAACCCGGGATGCGAGCCCACAACCGAGGAGGAGAGGAAGTTGCCGCATTTCATCCTGCTGACCAAGCTGACCAGCGAGGGCGTGAAGACGATCAAGAACAACCCCGACCGGATCGCCGAGGTGAACCGGGAGATGGAGCAGATCGGCCTCAAGGTCCACCACCAGTGGGCGACGCTCGGCCAGTACGACTTCATCAGCGTCGTCGAGGCGGATGACGCCGAGACGATGGCCAAGGCCTCCGTCGAGCTCGGCTCCCGGGGCACGACCGTCAACGAGACCCTCAACGCGATTCCCAGCGACGACTTCGCCGGGTCGCTGTAGGGAATCGGGCGGGTGATGGCGGCGGGCGCAGCGGAGGCTGTGGCTTGAAGGTCCTGGTGATCGGCGGCGGCGGCCGCGAGCACGCGATCGTCCGCGCGCTCGCCCGCTCCGACCACGCTCCTGACCTGCTCTGCGCGCCCGGCAACCCCGGGATCGCCGCCGACGCCGAGCTGCTCGACATCGGCGTCGACGACGTGGGCGGCATCGTCGCGGCCGCGCGCGAGCGCGAGGTCGACCTCGTGGTCGTCGGACCCGAGGCGCCGCTCGTCGCCGGCGTGGTGGATGCGCTGGGCGAGGCCGGGATCGCGGCGTTCGGGCCGAGCGCGGAGGCGGCCCGGCTCGAGGGCTCGAAGGTCTACGCGAAGGAGGCGATGGCCGAGGCCGGCGTCCCGACCGCGGGCCACGAGGTCGTGACGAGCCGCGAGGACGCGCTCGCCCATCTCGCCTCCTGCGACTACCCGGTCGTGCTGAAGGCCGACGGGCTCGCCGCGGGCAAGGGAGTGATCATCGCCGCCGACGAGGCCGAGGCGCACGAGGCGGTGGAGGCGTTCTTCACCGAGCAACGCTTTGGCGAGACCAGCGTCCTGATCGAGGAGCACATGGTCGGCGAGGAGCTCTCGATGCTGGCGATCTGCGACGGCGAGAACGTCGTGCCGCTCGCCCCCGCCCAGGACTACAAGCGGATCTTCGACGGCGACGAGGGACCCAACACCGGGGGCATGGGGAGCTACTCGCCCGTTCCGGGGGTGACCGCCGACGACGTCTCCCGGATCGTCTCCGAGGTGCACGAGCCGATCGTGCGGCTGATGGCCGGCCGCGGCATCCCCTTCCATGGGGTGCTCTACGCCGGGCTGATGATGACCGCCGACGGCCCGCGGGTGCTCGAGTTCAACTGCCGCTTCGGCGATCCCGAGACGCAGGCGGTGCTGCCGCGGATGCGCAGCGACCTGCTCGACCTCTGCCTCGCCGCAGGGAAGCGCGGCGGCCTCGCCGGGGTCGAGGCGGAGTTCTCCCCTGAGTGGGCGGTGACGCTGGTGCTCGCCTCCGCCGGCTACCCGGAGAGCTCCTCGAAGGGGGACGTGATCAGCGGCCTCGCCGCGGCGGCCGCGACCGGCGCGGAGATCACGCACGCGGGGACCGCGGAGATCGATGGGGAGATCGTCACCGCCGGCGGGCGCGTCCTCAACGTGACCGCGCTCGGGTCGGGGGCCGACGTCGCCCGCCGCCGCGCCTACGATGCCGCCGACGAGATCAGCTTCGACGGCCGCCAGATCCGCACCGACATCGCCGCCAGGGCGGTGGAGCGGGCGGGCGGCTGACCAACCGACGAACGGACAACGAGTGGAGGGACCATGAACGAGGCCGAGGCCGACCCAACTGCGACCCCGGCCAGAGGCGTGGCCATTCCCGAAGCGGGTGGGGATCCCACGCCGGACGTGATGGCGGAGGTGGAGCGCGCCTTCGAGGAGATCGAGGTGGACTCCCCGCTGGTCGGGATCATCATGGGCTCGCCCAACGACAAGCCCAAGATGCAGCCGGCGGGCAAGGCGCTGCACGAGGCCGGCATCTCCTACGAGGTGCGGGTGATGAGCGCCCATCGGACGCCCGACGTGGTCGCCGACTACTGCAAGAACGCGCAGATGCGCGGGCTCAAGGCGATCATCGCCGGAGCCGGGATGAGCGCCGCTCTCCCGGGTGTCGCCGCCGCCTACTCGAGCCTCCCGGTCATCGGCGTGCCGATCCTCGGCAAGAGCCTGAACGGGCTCGACTCGCTGCTGACGATCGCGCAGATGCCGCCGGGTGTGCCGGTCGCCTGCATGGCCGTTGACGGCGCCAAGAACGCGGGTCTCTTCGCGGCGCGGATCATCGAGCTGGCGCAGTCGAGCTGAGCGCCGGGGCCTTGGGCGACGACAGGAGAGCCTGAGTTGATCCCGCGCTACACCCGGGAGGAGATCGGCGCCGTCTGGACGCAGCGGCGCAAGATGGAGGGCTGGCTCGAGGTCGAGCTCGCCGTCACCGAGGCGCTGGCCGATGCGGGGGTCGTCCCCGCCGAGGATGCCGCGGAGTGCAGGGAGCGCGCGTCGTTCACGGTCGAGGCGGTGGAGGAGCGGGAGCGGACGACCAACCACGACGTCGCCGCTTTCGTCGATGTCGTCTCCGCTTCGATCGGCCCCGAGGGCCGCTGGATCCACTACGGCCTCACTTCCTCCGACGTCCTCGACACGGCGCTCGCGACGCAGATCGTCGAGGCCGGGACGATCGTCGTCTCCGGCGCGCGCGACTTCCGCGACGCCCTGATCGAGCGCGCCTTCGAGTTCCGCGACACGCCCTGCGTCGGCCGCACCCACGGCATCCACGCCGAGCCGACCAGCTTCGGGCTGCGGCTCGCCGGCTTCGCCTTCGAGGCCGACCGCAACGTGCGCCGGCTCGAGCGGGCGTTCGAGCAGTGCGCGGTCGGCAAGCTTTCGGGGGCGGTGGGCACCTACGCGTCGCTGCCGCCGACGGTCGAGGCGGCGGTCATGGACCGTCTCGGGATCCGAGCCGAGGACGCCTCCACCCAGATCGTCCCCCGCGACCGTCACGCAGAGGTGCTGAGCGCGATCGCCCTCGCCGGCGCCGGGCTCGAGCGCTTCGCAACCGAGGTGCGGGGCCTGCAGAAGACCGAGGTGCGCGAGGTCGAGGAGCCGTTCGGCAAGGGCCAGAAGGGCTCATCGGCGATGCCGCACAAGCGCAACCCGATCACGACCGAGCGGATCACCGGGCTCGCCCGCGTGCTCCGCGGCTACGCGCAGGCGGGGCTCGAGAACGTAGCGCTCTGGCACGAGCGCGACATCTCCCACTCCGGCGCCGAGCGGGTGATCCTCCCCGACGCGACGATCGGCCTCGACTACATGCAGCACCTGGCGACGCGGGTGGCCGGTGGGATGACCGTCCACACCGACCGCATGGCCGAGAACCTCGAGCTCACCTACGGCGCGATCTACTCGCAGCGGGCGCTGACCGCGCTCGTCGACGGGGGGATGATCCGCGACGACGCCTACATGCTCGTCCAGGCGAACGCCCAGAAGGCCTGGGACACGCGGACGCCATTCCGCGACCTGCTCGCCGAGGCGGTCGCGGACGGCGAGGTGACGATCGACGTCGACGCGATCTTCGACCCGAGCGCCTACCTCACCCACACGGGCGAGGTGTTCGAGCGGCTCGAGAAGCTCCGCGGCTGACCGGGGCGACTCGCGAGGCGGGAGACGCACCGAACGTTCACCGTGTGGGGCTATAGGGGGTCGAAATCGACGTTCGGCGGCGGGCGGCGCATGGAACGTTCACCGTGCGGGGCCTATGGGGGTGAGAACGACGTTCGGCGGTGGGCGACGCACCGAACGTTCACCGTGTGGGGCTATAGGGGGTCGAAATCGACGTTCGGCGGTGGGCGGCGGCCGGGGGGGCCGCTCAGCGTCCCGGCGGGGACGGGATCTCGTCGGCCGACGGCGGGAGCTTCGCGGTCGCCGGGGCGTCGGCCACGAGCCGGCCGCGGGCGCCCTTGCCGCGGCGGGACCAGTACACCCGCTCCGGCTTCAGCTCGAGGAGGTCCGGCCAGGTCCCCTCGCCAATGACGCCGCTGGCCGGGAGGCCGGCGTCGGCTTGCAGCGCCACAACGGCGCGCTCGGTGCGGCCGTTGAAGCGGCCGCTGATCGGGACGTCGTAGCCGCCGCCGGCCAGCAGCTGCTGCGCCCAGACGACCAGGTCGCCGCGATCACCGCGGGCGAGCTCCGGGTAGGAGTCGTCGGGCGACGCCGGCGCGCGCCCGCCGACACGCTTGGTGATCGCGCGCCACTCCCTTCCGGAGGTCTCCTGCCACGACCACCAGCTCACCCCGTTCGCGTCGTTGGCGCGGGCGTAGCGCCGGAAGTCCTTGAGCTGGCGGCGCGGCGGGTTGTCGTAGGTCTGCCCGACCGGGTAGAGCGGGCGGTCGTAGGGACGGTTGAAGGTGTAGGTGTGGGCGAACGCGGTCGCCACCTTGTCCCCGATGTCGAACCAGTAGAGCTGGGGCGCGTTGTACTGGGCGCCTCCGGGGCCGAGGAAGACCGAGTAGGGGAAGCCGGGGTGGTAGTCGACGTAGGGGAAGCTCGCGAGGACGAGCGGGAAGTCGGCTCCGATCCGCTTGCGCAGCTTCCTGATGTAGGCGTCGGCGGACGCGTACTTGCCCTCGTAGTCGGATTCGGCGTCGATGATCAGGCAGTCGGCTCCGGCGTCGACGGCGCGCGCGCCCACCCGCGCCTCCTTCGCAGGGTCGTTGCCGTAAACGAACTGCCAGGCGCAGACGTCGACGCCCGCAGCGTGGATCGCATCGACCAGCCCGGGGCTGAACTGGCTCCAGTAGTTGCCGCCGTCGCCGCTCTTGACGAATACCGCGTCGAGGCCGCGCTTCGCCGCGCGCCGGCCGATCGTCTCTCCGCTGCCGCCCGATGAGCTCACGTTCCAGATCCAGCTCGCATCGCCGGCGAGCGGATCCGGCGGGGAGTCGTCCTGTCTCTCGGCGTCCGCTGCCTGGGTGAGCACGGAGACCAGAGCGAGCAGGAGGGCAGCCAGCGGCGCCGCTCCCAGGCGGGCGACGGCAGTCCTCTTCCCAGCTCCGCTCATGCCCTCGCTCCTCTCGATCGGCACCCCCTACGAGGGTAGACCCGCGGGGTGGTCCCGGGTTGCGATCCGAACCGGAGTTCCCTCGCCGGGTACAAGCGTGATCCCGGCGAGCTTCGCGCGCTCGCGGTCCGCCGAAGCCGGCGCGAGATCGACATGGCGAAGCACCTCTCGCAGCACCACCCGCATCTCGAGTTGCGCGAACGCGGCACCGATGCAGCGGCGCACGCCACCGCCGAACGGAAGCCAGGAGAAGGTCTCGGGGCGGGAGCCGAGGAAGCGCTCCGGCCGGAACTCGTAGGGATCGGCGTAGACGTCGGGTCGGGTGTGGGCGAGGTAGATCGACGCCATCATCGAGGTGCCGGCGGGGAGCTCGTAAGTCCCTACGCGCTGCGGCTCGGAGAGCTTGCGGCCGACGCTGGTGATCACCGGCCGCAGGCGCTGGGACTCGGTGGCCACCGCGTCGAGGTAGGCGTCCTCGCCGGCGACAGCCGCCTCGCGCGCGTCGTCGAGCCGGTCAGGGTCGTGAAGGAGGAAGTCGAAGGCCCAGGAGAGCGCCGTCGCGGTCGTTTCATGGCCGGCGACCAGCAGGGTCATGAGCTGATCGCGGAGCTCGCGGTCGTCCATCGCCGAGCCATCGTCGAAGCGAGCGCCGACGAGAAGGGAGAGGATGTCCTCGCGCTCCCCGAGCGCACCGGACTGGTCGCGGGCACGGCGCTCGGTGATCTCGGCAACCAGCAGCTCGTCGGTGCGGTCGAGCATCCGCTGGATGGGAGCGAACGGGCCCAGGCGGCCGAGCGGGCGGGTGATTCCCGCGAACGCCGAGGCGAGTGGACGGCGCGTCTGGGCGAGCACGTCCCCGAGCAGCGAGCGCAGCTCGTCGTGGCGCGGGCCGTCGGCGACGCCGAAGACGGCGCTCAGGATCACCTCGAGCGTGATCGCCTGCATCCGGGCACGCAGCACGAAGCGGTGGTCGGCCGGCCAGCTCGCCACCTCGGCTCGCGTCACCCGCGCGATCGTCGCCTCGTAGGCGCGCATGCGCTCACCGTGGAACGGCGGCAGCATCAGCTTGCGGCGCCGCATGTGCTCCTCCCCCTCGAGCAGCAGCACCGAGCGTGGGCCGAGCACCGGCTCCAGGGTCAGAGCCCGTCCTGACGGGAGGGTGTTGTCACGGTCGTTCGCGAAGAGCGCCTTGATCGCCGTCGGGTTGCTGACGAAGACCAGCGGATCGAGTGTCGTGAATCGCAGGGTGAAGGTGTCGCCGTAGCGATCCCGGCACCCCTCGAGGTAGGGGATGTGGCGGCTCAGCCAGCCGAGGGTCTGGACCGGCGAGGGACTGCGGGGGCCGGGAGGAAGGGCGCTCACCCCGGCGACGCTAGCGGGCCGCCGCTGGCCGCTCAGAACTCGATCGATCGCGGCGCCTCGACGAAGGCCGCCAACGCCTCCCGCCCTCCTGCGGGCAGCGGCGGACCGTGAGCCATGAGGAGCACGTCGAAGTTGAGGTCGAGAAGGCGCCGCAGGGCGACGAGCGAACGCTCCTTGACGGTGTCGGGATCGTCCATCAGCCAGTCGGGCGCGAAGCCGAGCCCGGTCTCGTCGGCCATCACCGAGTCCGCGAGGGCGAGGGTTCCCGGGTCCCCGGTGATGTGGAGGGCGCCGTCGTCCGGGCAGATCGCCCCGACCTCGTGGGCGACGACCCCGTCGGCGATCTCGTCGCCCCAGTCGTAGGCGACCACCTCGGGCCCGCTGGGTCCCTCGAATCGGGAAATCCCGGCGAGCGGCACCCGGATCGCGGCGCCGAAGCGCTCGGCGAGCTCGACCGAGCCGCGGGTGTGGAGCCTGTTTGTGAGCACGATCTGCTCGAGCCCGCCGCGGTCGGCGATCGCCTCCGCGAGCCCATCAGCAGCGATCGGGTCGATCGCGATGCCGCACCCGGGGAGCAACGCCGAGTGGACGAGCATCCCGTGGCTGGGGTGAAGGGCGCTCCAATGCAGGACCCCGGGAACCACCTCCGTCAGCCGAACCTCGCTCATTGCGGCAATCCATACCCGTACACGCCCGTGCTACGCCGACCCGTTGCTAGGGTCGGCCGATGCCCGCAATCGAAGAGTTGAAGCTGCATTCCAGCGGCAAGGTCAGGGAGATCTACGAGGCAGGCGAGCAGGAGCTCATCATGGTCGCCTCCGACCGGATCTCCGCGTTCGACGTGGTCCTTCCGGAGCCGATCCCGGACAAGGGCAAGGTCCTGACCCAGATGTCGATCTTCTGGTTCGAGACGACCGGCGACATCGTCCCCAACCACTTCATCGACGAGGACGTCCCCTCCGAGGTCGCCGGCCGTGCGATCCGGTGCAAGCGGCTCGAGATGTACCCGGTCGAGTGCGTCGTGCGCGGCTACATCACCGGATCCGGGTGGAAGGAGTACAAGGAGTCCGGCTCGGTCTGCGGGATCGAGCTGCCGAGCGGTCTGCAGGAGTCCGATCAGCTTCCCGAGCCGATCTTCACCCCGGCGACGAAGGCCGAGATCGGCGAGCACGACGAGAACGTCAGCTTCGAGCGCGCCGCCGAGATCGTCGGCTCGCGGGAGTTGATGGAGGAGCTGCGCGCCGTCTCGATCGCCCTCTACGAGCACGCCCGCACCCACGCCGCAGGTCGCGGGATCATCCTCGCCGACACCAAGTTCGAGTTCGGTGCCTCCCCCGGCGCGGAGGTCGTGCTCGGCGACGAGGTCCTGACCCCGGATTCCTCGCGCTTCTGGCCCGCCGACGAGTACGAGCCCGGTCGCGGCCAGGCGTCCTTCGACAAGCAGTTCGTCCGCGACTACCTGAGCGAGCAGGACTGGAACAAGGAGCCGCCGGCCCCGCCGCTCCCCGCCGAGGTCATCGAGGGGACGACGGCCCGCTACCGCGAGGCCTACGAGCGGATCACCGGCCGCGAGCTCGGCTAGGCAGCTCCGGTCGCTCCCATGGAGAAGGGCACCTCCCGCGCCCGGATCGAGCCGACTGCGGAGGACCGCTTCGTGCTGCTGCGCCGGCAGCTCGGGGTGACGTCCTTCGGGATCAACGAGATCGTCCTCGAGCCCGGCCAGCGCGGGCGCATTCACCTGCACCACGAGCAGGAGGAGGTCTTCCTCGTGCTCGAGGGCGTGTTGACGATCGGGGTCGACGGGGTCGAGGAGACGCTCGAGAAGAGCGAGCTGATCCGCGTCGGGCCGGGGGTCCGGCGGCAGCTCGTCAACCGCGGGCCGGAGCGGCTGATCCTGCTCGCGCTCGGTGGCGCGGGCGAGCATCAAAGCCGCGACGCCGAGGCGTTCGAGAGCTGGGATCAGGCGGAGGGAGCGTCGCCGCGGGACGTTCCGCTGCCGGAGGACCTGCCGCTCGACTGACCGCCGCGAGCGGGCCGCGGCTACGCTGCGGCGCCTCATGTCCAAGGCAACGAGTCCCGCCATCCTGATCCAGGGAATGCGTCGCTCGGGGACGACGATCCTCTACGACGCGCTGCTGGAGGACCCGGGGCTGCACTGCTTCTACGAGCCGTGGCGCGAGGACACCGAGACGCCCGGCGGCGGCTCGAACGCGCGCGAGAGCGACCCGTTCACGGAGACGCGCGAGCTGCGGCGCGCGTTCCGCGACGCCCACTACCCAGATCTCGAGCTCTCCGACTTCAACCTCGGCGGGCCGGGCAACCCGGCGCTCGAGCTCGGCCCGGAGGTGCCCGAGCACTGCGCCGGCTTCCTGCGGACGCTGCTCGAGCGGGACGAGCCGGTGATGGTCAAGGAGACGCGCTTCTACGACAAGCTCGAGGCGATCCGCGGGATCGCTCCCGAGGGGACGGTGCTGGTGCACGTCGTTCGCGACCCGCGCGCGGTCTGCGTCTCGATGATGATGGGGCGGGGTCGCAAGCGGGCCGACTCCTACGCCGACCCGGACGCGTTCTTCGAGGAGCGGGAGAGGCGCAAGCTGTGGTCGAGCCGCCAGCTCTCCCAGCTGCTGCTGGAGGACCCGGTGTACTCGGGCCTGAAGCGGCCCGCGAACTTCGAGCGCATCCTTCTCGTCTGGAAGCACACCTTCGAGCGCACCCGCGCGGAGGGCCAGCTCTTCTTCGGCGACCGCTATGTGCTGCTGCGCAACGAGGACCTGCGCGCCGACACCGCGGGCACGATCGCGAAGATCTACGAGGCGGCCGGTAAGCCGACGCCGCCGGAGGTGACCGAGTGGGCGCGCGACAAGGTGCGACCGCCGGAGGAGCCGTACCACCCCGAGGATCCCCATTGGGGACGCGCCTTCGCGGCGTTCGGGATGCGCGACGCGCTGATCGACGCCGGCTATCCGGAGCTTGCCGAGCTCGAGGCGGTCCCGGAGAGGCGGCGGTCGCGATCCGGTCGCGGCGGGCTCGGGCGGTTGCTCGGCCGCTGAGGGCGCCGCGCCTCTAGCGCGTCCCGCGCCGCCCGCCTCGATAGCCTCACCCTCGTGCTGGCCCGCGTCCTCATCCGTCCCAAGGAGGGCATCCTCGACCCGCAGGGGAAGGCCGTCGAGCGGGCGCTCCCGACGCTCGGGTTCGAGGGTGTCGGCGACGTGCGGGTCGGCCGTATGGTCGAGCTCGAGATCGACGACGAGAGCCGTCTTCCCGAGCTCTGCGAGAAGCTCCTCGCGAACCCGCTGATCGAGGACTTCGAGATCGAGTCCGTCGAGTAGATGGCCCTGGACCGGCGGATCCTCTGCTTCGCGCCCGGTCCGCCGGTGGGCCCGTGAAGTTCGGCGTCCTCCGCTTCCCCGGCTCCTGCGACGAGGTCGACGCCGCCCACGCCTGCGAGCGGATCGGCGACGCCGAGATCATCTGGCACGGCGACGAGAGCATCGGCGACGTCGACGCCATCGTCATCCCCGGCGGCTTCTCCTACGGCGACTACCTGCGCGTCGGCTCGATCGCCCGCTTCGCGCCGGCCATGGAGGCGGTAGCGCGGTTCGCCCAGGAGGGCGGTCCGGTCCTCGGGATCTGCAACGGCTTCCAGGTGCTTTGCGAGGCGGGGATGCTGCCCGGCGCCCTGCTCCCCAACCGCTCGCTGCGGTTCCTCTGCCGCCAGGTCGGGATCGAGGTGGTCGACGCCGGATCCGCCTGGACCCGGGCATGTGAGCCCGGCGAGGTGCTCTCGATCCCGGTCAAGCACACCACCGGCTGCTTCTTCGCCCCGCCCGAGCAGCTCGAAGCGATCGAGGCGAGCGGGCAGGTCGCCTTCCGCTACGCGCCCGGCGAGAACCCGAACGGCTCGGTCAACGACATCGCCGGGGTCCGCAACGAGGCCGGCAACGTGGTCGGCCTCATGCCCCACCCCGAGCACGCGGTCGACGAGCTCACCGGCTCGGTGGACGGTCTGCGCCTGTTCGAGAGCGCCGCGCTGGCGCTGGCCTGACCCATCGAGTGGCACGACCTGGCGCTCTCGTCGCCAGGTGAGACCACTCGATGGCGCCTCGCGCCGCTCACTCGCCTCTGAGAGAGGCGTAGCCCAACGACCGCCCCGCCCCGGGTCGACGTCCCTATCCTCTCCGGCTTCATGCGAGTCGGTATCTGCGCCTTCTGGTTCAACCGCGGGCAGGGCGTCGTCGCCCGCCAGCTGCGCTCGGCCCTCGACGCGCTCGGCCACGAGACCTTCGTCCTGGGCCGGCCGACGAAGGAGTCGTTCCCGATGCCGCAGGAGGCGCGGGAGGACGACGTCTGGGCGCAGGTCGGCGTTACCGCGGCGTCGAGCTTCTTCATCCCCGAGGACGAGCTCGTAGGCTGGGCGAACGACAACTCGCTCGACGCCTGCTTCTTCGACCAGAACTACGAGTGGGACGCGATCCGCGGGCTGCGCGGCGCCGGAGTCTTCACGATCGGCCGGTTCGTCTGGGAGCGCTTCAGCGACGAGCACGTCCCTCCGGCGAAGGAGGCCTACGACCTCGTCTACTCGATGACGCGCGCCGAGCAGCAGCGCTACGCCGGCATGGGGATCGAGGCCCCCTACATCCAGTGGGGAGTCCATCCCGAGTACGACCGCTACACGCCCCACCGCCCTGACGACGTCGTCGACTTCCACTATCACGCGGGCCTGCTCGGCAAGCGCAAGCCGTTCAAGGAGGTGATCACCGCCTTCTCCGAGACGAAGGAGCCGGAGCTGCGGCTGATCGTCAAGGCGCAGATCGAACGCCGCATGAAGTTCCTCGAGAAGGCGGTGAAGCGGGACAGCCGCATCGAGCTCGTCCTCGAGGACCTGCCCACCGACGAGCACCTGCAGAAGTTCGCCGACTCGCACGTCTGCATGGCGCCCGCCCGCTGGGAGGGGCTCGGCCTGCATCTGTACGAGGCGATCGCCTTCGGGATGCCGATCGTCTGCAATGACGACGCCCCGATGAACGAGCTCGTCACGGACGGCGTCAACGGCATTCTCGTCCCGTCCCACGACGACGGCCTCGCGAACTCGGGGATCCCCGCGAGGACCGTCGACGTACCCGGCCTCGCGCGAGCGATCTCGCGCCTGGCCGACCCCGGACTGCGCGCCGAGCTATCCGCCGGTGCGCTCGAGATGAAGAGAGAGCGAAGCTGGGACCGCACGGTCTCAGACGTCGCGGAGCTCCTCCCCTGATCCGGCGCCTGGCCTCAGCCCTCCTCCTCGCAACCGCGCTCGTCGCCCTTGTCGCGTTTCTCGTCGGCTGTGGCGAGAAGTCCGAGCCCGCCACCACGGGCGACGTGACCGCGCAGCTCCCGGAGCCGCCACCGGTCCCCGACGTCGCGCCCGCGGCGCCGGCCGGCGCCGCCGAGCTGCCCCGCGCCGGCGACGAGGGGATGCGCTTCGGCTACAACGACGGCCTCGACGCCGGGACGCCGAAGCTCGGGCTGCTGCCGGAGTCGGGCTCCGACACGGTGCGGCTGCGGATGAACTGGAGCACGGTCGAGCCCCAGCAGGGTCAATACGACTGGAGCCGCTTCGACGAGCTCTACACGCAGCTTCTCGGGATGGGGATCAGACCGCTCTGGTATCTGATGCAGGCGCCGTGCTGGGCGGGGGATCCGCGCTACGCGTGCGCCGACAACGCCGGCTCCCCGGGGGTCGACCACGCCGCCGACCTCGGCGTCTTCGCGGCAGCCGTGGCGCAGCGCTACCCCGAGTCGCTCGGGATCGAGATCGGCAACGAGCAGAACGACCCGCGCTTTTGGCCCAACGGCCAGGACCCCGTCGGCTACACGGCCCTGCTCGCGCAGGCGGGCGCCGGGGTCGAGGCGGTCGACCCGGAGATGCCGGTGATCGCCGGCGGGCTCGCCCCGGTGGCGAGGTCGAAGAACGGCAAGATCCCCTGGCGCACCTACCTCGGGGTGATGCTCGAGCACGGGGCCGCCGGCTACGTCGATGCGATCGCCTTCCACCCCTACGTGAGGACGGCGCCGAAGGAGGACCCCGGCCCGGTCTCGGGGGCGCTCGTCGACAAGGTGCGCGCGTTCATGGACGCGCGCGGCGCCGGCGAGGAGCCGCTGTGGGTCACCGAGGTCGGGATCAGCACCGTCTCCAAGCCGCCGAAGACCGAGCGGCAACAGGCCGACGGGCTCGTCTCGATCCTCGGGCAGATGCAGGAGCGCGCGATCCCGGTGACGATCGTCCACCGCCTCGTCGACGAGGTCCGCTCGGACTTCCCGCTCGAGGCGGGGTTCGGCGTGGTCGCCGCCGACAACGGCACCCGCAAGCCCGCCTACTGCGCGATCGCCGCCTGGCGGGGGGTCCCCTGCGGGTAGGCGCCCCCGGACGACCCGGCGGCGATGCGCGGGCGCCCCGCCCGGCTCCCGGGTCCCGGGTATCTCTGCAACGCTTCACGACCCCATGGCCCTGCTGTCCCGCAAGAAGAAGGCCGACGCGGCGCGCCCGCCGGTCCCATTCATCGTCGGCGTCGGTCGCTCCGGCACGACGATGCTGCGGCTGATGCTCGACGCTCATCCGGAGCTGACGATCCCGCCGGAGACGCACTTCGTCCCCGATCTGATCGACGCGATCGAGGGCGGCGCGACGCCCGAGCAGGCCGTCGAGGTGATGACCGCGGTGCGGCAGTGGGGCGACCTCCACACCGAGCCCGGGGAGGTGCTGGAGCGCTGGCGCTCCCTCGACAGCTTCGAGGCGGGCCCCGCCCTGCGCTCCTTCTACGAGATCTTCCCCGAGCGCATGAGCAAGCCCCGATACGGGGAGAAGACCCCCGCCTACGTGAAGTCGATGATCAAGATCGAGGGGGTGATGCCGGAGGCGCGGTTCATCCACGTGATCCGCGACGGCCGCGACGTGGCGCTCTCGCGCTG
The DNA here is from genome assembly GCA_020636895.1 of Thermoleophilales bacterium. Classification (GTDB taxonomy): domain Bacteria; phylum Actinomycetota; class Thermoleophilia; order Solirubrobacterales; family 70-9; genus RHKX01. The sequence continues at coordinate 965,692 of JACJWZ010000002.1, forward strand.
GAAGCGGACGCTCGGCGACAAGGACCCGGCTCCCGCCTCGAAGGTCGCCGAGACCTGGGCGCGCCGCATCCGCCGCGCCCAGCGCCACGGCAAGAAGGTCGACCACTACATGGAGCTCCGCTACGAGGACCTCGTCACCGACACCGAGCCCAACCTGCGGCGGATCTGCGACTACCTCGAGCTCGACTGGGACCCGGTCGTCCTCACCTACTACGAGCACGCCGCCGACCGCATGGCGGAGATGGCCCGCGACCTCCCCGCGATCGAGGGCAAGCCGACGCGGCCCGGCTCCGAGCGCATGCAGGCCCATGCGATGACGCAGAAGCCGCCGGACCCGAGCGCTATGTACCGGTGGAAGGAGAAGATGAAGCCGGAGGACGTCGCGGCCTTCGACGCCGCCGCCGGCGAGCTGCTCGCCGAGCTCGGCTACGAGGTCGGCACGGCCGAGGGAGCCGCATCCGGTGCCGAGGGCGGATCGGCCTCCCCTCCCCCATGAGCGACGGCGGCGGCAAGTTCACGGCCCTGAGCGCCGAGCTCCACGACTACATCGTCGCCCACGGCTCTCGTGAGGACGGCGCCCTCGCGCGCGTCCGCGAAAGCACCGCGGCGCTCGGCGACCTCGCGGTCATGCAGGTCTCCCCCGACCAGGGCGCGCTGCTGACGATGCTGGCCCGGCTCGTCGGCGCCACCCGCGCGATCGAGCTCGGGACCTTCACCGGCTACTCGGCGATCTGCATCGCCCGCGGCCTCACCGCCGGCGGCACACTGCTCGCCTGCGAGCTCGATCCCGAGCGGGCCGAGAGCGCGCGCGCCAACTTCACCGACGCCGGGGTGGCCGACCGGATCGAGGTCCGCGTCGGACCGGCGCAGGAGACGCTGAACGCGCTGCTGGCGGCCGAGGGCTCCGATCCCTCCGGCTTCGACACCACGCCCTTCGACCTCGCCTTCATCGACGCCGACAAGTCCGGCTACCCGGGCTACTACGAGAGCTGCCTCGAGCTCGTCCGCGCGGGCGGTCTGATCGTGATCGACAACGTCCTGCGCGGCGGCGCTGTCCTCGACCCCGCGACGACCGCCCCCGACCGCAGCGACGGCGACGAGGGAACCCGCGCGATCGTCGAGCTCAACGAGCGGATCGCAACCGACGAGCGGGTCGACGTCGCGATGCTCGGCGTCGCCGACGGGATCACGCTCGCGCGCAAGCGCTGAGGCGAGCCGCGGAGCCGGACTGACCGTGCGCGTCGGGATCGTCAGCAAGTGGTCGGCGAGCGGGCAGGCGGTCGTCGCGCGCCAGATCCGCTCCGCGCTCGACGGCCTCGGCCACGAGACCTTCGTCCTCGCCCGTCCCGGCTCCGGCCCGCGGGCGCAGCTCGCCGCGCAGGGACCGCTCGACCCGGTCTGGGACCAGCCGCGCGTCACCCAGGGCTCCCAGCACGAGATGGAGCCGGGCGAGTACCGCGGCTGGGCGCAGGAGCATGGCCTCGAGGCGATCCTGTTCGACGAGAACTACCAGTGGGAGGCCGTCGCCTCGCTGCGGCGTATGGGGGTCCGCACGATCGGCCGCTTCGTCTGGGAGTACTTCGGCGCCGAACACGTGCAGCCGGCGCTGACCGCCTACGACACTGTCTACTCCCTGCATCGCGGTGAGCGCGACCGCTACGCCGAGCTCGGGATCGACTCGCCCTACGTGCAGTGGGGTATCCACCCGGAGCTGATGATGGACGGGGATGGCGAGGCGAGCGACCGGGGCGACGTCGTGACGTACTACTTCCCCGGCTCCTACCTGGGGCGGCGCAAGCCGATCCGCAAGGTCATCAAGGCCTTCGGGCGCGCCGAGGGGGAGCACCTCCGGCTACTCATCAACGCGCAGGTGCCGCGCAACGACGAGATGCTGCGCGAGGCGGCCGCCGCCGACCCGAGGATCGAGCTCGTCCTCGAGGACGAGCCGGAGGAGGAGCACCGGCGCCGCTTCGCCTCCTGCGACGTCTGTCTCGCGCCGTCACGCTGGGAGGGCCTCGGCCTTCCCCTCTACGAGGCGACCGCGTTCGGCCTCCCGATCATCACCAACGACAAGCCGCCGATGTCGGAGCTCGTGCTCGACGGCCGCTCCGGGATCCTCGTCCCCTCCGAGCGCAACGGCGAGGCGCGCTCGGGGATCCCCGCCTGGGACCCGGACGTGCGCGCGCTCACGGCCGCGATCAAGCGCCTCGGCGAGCGCGAAGAGCTCGAGCGCATGCGCGCCGGCGTCGTTGAGCTGCAGCGCGAGCGTGACTGGTCGATCACGGTGTCCGGCCTCGAGAAGCTGCTCGGCGGCTGACCGCGGCTACCCTGCCCGCTGCGAGATGAACCCGTCCAACGAAAAGCTCGAGGACCTCGACCAGGAGCTTCGCGCGACCGGCTGGCCGACCCGGTGGGAGCGCTTCCGGCTGCCGGTCGAGCTCGAGGGCCGGACCTTCCTCGACGTCGGCTGCTGGGAGGGCGTCCACTGCGCCGAGGCGGTGCGGCGAGGGGCGGCTGAGGTCGTCGGCGTCGACCTCTGCACGAGCCCCGAGCTACTCGACAACGTCGAGCGCTACGGCTTCGACTTCGCGCAGATGGACGTCTTCGGCGAATCCTTCCCGGCGCTGGGTAAGTTCGACGTCGTTCTCTGCTCGGGCCTCTTCCCCACCGCGCAGAGCCCGGCGCTCCTGCTCTCCCGGCTTCGCAATGTGAGCGGCGACCTGCTCGTGCTCGAGACACCGGTCACCGAGGTCGGCGGCTCCGATCCGGTCCTCCTCTTCCAGGGTGGTGACGACGGGACGCCCAACCGCTCGCACTGGTGGGCTCCCAACGTCGTCTGCGTCGAGCGCATGCTCGCGGCCGCCGGGTTCGCGGGGATCTCGAAGGTCTGGGACAAGCCGAGCGACGGGGGCGCCGCCGGGCGCGCCTGCTTCCACGCGGTCCCGAGCGAGCGCGCCGATCGTCGCAGCCTGCAGCCGCGCAGGCCGAAGGACATGAGCGTCAACGGCGGCAGCCGGATGAAGCACCGCGGCGACAAGCCTTCTTGAACGTCGGGATCGTCAGCAAGTGGTTCAACCGCGGCCAGCCGGTCGTCGGCCGCCAGCTCCGCTCCGCGGTCGACACCCTCGGGCACAGCAGCTTCGTCCTCGCCAAGCCGCGGCGTGAGAAGGGGCCGAAGCCGGGCGCGCTCGAACTGACGGGGGTATGGGACCAGCCCGGCGTCACCCCCGCCTCGGCGTTCGAAACGCCGCTGGCCGAGTACGTCGACTGGGTCGAGGCGAACTCGCTCGACGTCGTCCTCTGCGACCAGAACTACCAGTTCGACGAGCTCGCTCAACTCCGGGCGCGCGGCGTGCGGGTGATCGGGCGGTTCGTCTGGGAGCACTTCACGCGAGAGCACCTCGACCCTGCGCGCGCCGCATACGACGTCGTCTACTCGGTCACGCACGCGGAGCAGGAGCGCTACCTGGGGTGGGGCCTGGAGACGCCGCGGGTGCCATGGGGGATCCACCCCGAGCTTCTCGCCGTCGAGCCGCGGCGATCCAGCGACGGCCTCGTCCGCTTCGTCTTCCCCGGTGGCTTCCTCGGCCACCGCAAGCCCGCCGAGCCGGTCATCGAGGCGTTCACCGCGGCCCGCGGCGAGCACCTGCGGCTGCTGGTGAAGGCGCAGGTGAAGCGCTCCCGACTCAGCGAGATCGAGGCGCTGGTCGCCGGCGATCCGCGAATCGAGCTGCGCCTCGCCGACGAGCCCTGGGAGGAGCATCTCGCCGCGATCGCCGCCAACGACGTCTCGATCTCACCCTCACGCTGGGAGGGACTCGGGCTTCCTCTGTACGAAGCGGTCGCCTTCGGGATGCCGACGATCTGCAACGACGACCCGCCGATGAACGAGGTGATCGTCGACGGCGACAACGGCCTGCTCGTCCCCTCCCACCCCGACGGCGAGGCGCGCTCCGGCATCCCGGCGCGCCGGCCCGACATCCCGGCGATGAGCGCGGCGATAGAGCGGCTTGGGGGCGGCGCCGTGCTCGCCGAGCTGCGGGAAGGCGCGGTGCGCTCGCGCCGGCGCTTCCGCTGGGAGGACACCGTCGCGGCGCTCGGCGGGCTGCTCGGCTGAGCGCCTCCCGCCGAGCACCTGCTGCGCCAACGTCCCTGAGTACCCCTCACAGGGGGTGGTGCGGGACGTTCGATGGGGAGGTGGCGGAGCGGCGGCCACCTGCGCCGAGTGGCAACCGCGGCAGTATCGTCGCCTTGGCGATGCGGGACGTGATCGGGACGAGCCGCGCGGGGCTTGCCGCGTTGATGGCGCTGGGCGCCGCGCTGGCCTGCGCGCTCGCGGCGGTCCCCGCCGATGCGCAGAACGACGAACGCCAGACCCGCTACTCGCTCGCCGGTGGCTGCTGGGCGATCCAGCCCGCCAGCGGCGGCTTCCTGCAGCGCGCCGGCGCCGGCTACAACGACCTCGGGACCGCGCCGCCGCGCTCGGAGGCCTTCCGCCTGCAAGCGACGACGCTGGGGCGCTACCTGCTCTACGGCTCGAAGGCCGAGTTCCTCGCCGCCGGCGACGGGGACGCGATCGTCGCCGCGAGCACACCCAGCCCGGCCGCCGACTGGGCCGTCGTCGGGAAGGGCGACGGCCAGTTCGAGATCCGCAACTCCGCCACCGACCGACCACTGCTGCGGCGCGCGGACGGCGTCGTCGCTCAGGGATCCCCGGGCCAGTCGGATCGCACGACGCTGTTCGGGTTCGAGAACTCGTCCGGCTGCGCCGTCTACCCGGAGATCTCCCTGAACGCGACCGGCAAGCCGCGCGGCGGCTCCACCCCATTCACCGAGGCAACGGGGATGGCCGACATGCACAACCACGTCAGCGCCTTCGAGTTCCTCGGCGGCCGCGCCCACTGCGGCAAGCCGTGGGACGCCTACGGCGTCGCCTACGCGCTGGTCGACTGCCCCGACCACTACCCCAACGGCGCCGGCGCGATCCTCGAGAACCTCTTCTACGGCAACCCGGCGCGCACCCACGACCCGGTCGGCTGGCCGACCTTCAAGAGCTGGCCGGCCTACGACTCGCTCACCCACGAGCAGACCTACTACCGCTGGCTCGAGCGCGCATGGATGGGCGGCGAGCGGCTGATGGTCAACAACCTCGTCGAGAACGGGGTGCTCTGCCGCCTCTACCCCTACAAGCAGAACTCGTGCGACGAGATGGACGCGGTGCGGCTGCAGGCCGCGCGCATGCATCAGCTCCAGGACTACATCGACGCGCAGGCGGGCGGCCCCGGCGAGGGCTTCTTCCGGATCGTCACCAATCCGTTCGAGGCGCGGCGGGTGATCAACGACGGCAAGCTCGCGGTCGTCCTCGGCATCGAGGAGTCGGAGCTGTTCGGATGCACCGAGTTCCAGGACGTCCCGCAATGCACGCTGCAGGACGTCGAGGACGGGATCCGAGAGGTCAAGAAGCTCGGGGTCAGCTCGCTCTACCCCGTCCACAAGTTCGACAACGCGTTCGGCGGCACGCGGTTCGACGAGGGCGCGGTCGGGGGCGTGATCAACACCGGGCAGTTCACCCTCAGCGGCCACTTCTGGGAGATCGAGCCCTGCGCCGGCGACGAAGCCGACAACACGATCGCCACCTCGACCGGGGGGCTCCTGCCGCTGTCTGCCTCGCAGGCCGCCGACGAGCTCTCCGGCGACGAGGAGGCGGGGCTGATCGAGGGCGGCTTCGCCGCCTACGGCGACGGCGGCACCGAGAGCGACGCCGACCCGGTCCCCGGGCTCCCGGTCTACCCGGATCCGCCGCACTGCAACAAGCGCGGGCTCACCGACCTCGGGGCGAAGCTGGTCGACCTGATGATCGACAACCACATGCTGATCGAGGTCGACCACATGAGCGTGAAGACGCGCGACGCGGTGCTCGACATCCTCCGCAAGCGCGGCTACTCGGGCGTGCTCAGCGGCCATGAGTGGAGCGACAAGCACTCCTACGCGCCGATCCTCGGCCTCGGCGGGATGGTCGGAGGGCGCGCCAACAACGTCGAGGACTTCGTAGCCGATTACGAGAAGTACTCGAAGCAGAGGTCGTCCAAGTACTTCTTCGGGTGGGGCTACGGACCGGACGCCAACGGCCTCGGCCAGCTCCCCGAGCCGAGCGAGGACGGCCACCCCGTCAGCTACCCCTTCAAGTCGCTCGACGGCGGCGTCACCTTCGACCGGCAGGTCAGCGGCGAGCGCACCTTCGACGTCAACACCGACGGCACCGCCCACTACGGACTGCTGCCGGACTGGTTCGAGGACCTGCGCCTCGCTGACGGCGACGGCGATCTCACCCGCGACCTCCAGCGCGGGGCCGAGGCCTACCTGCAGACGTGGGAGCGCGCCTACGGCGTCGCGCCCGAGAGCTGCCGTCCGGCGAAGCAGCGGATCCGGCGCCGCGGCTACGGCGTGTTCAAGCTCAAGCAGGACGCCTTCGACGCGCTCAGGCGCGGCGGCCAGCCATCGCTGCGCGAGGACGATCACTACCTCTACTGCGTCGACGGTTCGGCGAAGGCCCGTCTGATGGTGGCGTTCGACAAGCGGGGCGCCGCAGTGATCGCGAGCAGCTCGCGGAAAGCGAAGGCGGGCGGTGTCCGCGTCGGCTCGAAGGCGAGGAGCCTGCGCGGGAAGGCGCAGAAGCGCGGCGGCGTCTACGTCTCAACCAAGAAGGGCAAGAGCCGCTACGTCTACCTCGTCCGCAAGGGGAAGGTCCGCGCGGTGGGAACGGCCACCAAGAAGGTCGCGAGCAAGAAGCGGGCGCTGAAGGGGTACTTGAAGCCGCTGCGGTGAACGCGTGGGCGGCGGCGGGCGGCGCGGCGGCTGGTCCTCCGGCTGGCCGCGGGCGGCGCCGGTGCGGGCGGCGTCCCCGCCGAGTGGTCCCACATGGCGGTGCCGTCGCCAGGTCAGGCCACTCGGTGCGATTCGGTGACGCTGTCGCCAGGTCGGACCACGCGGTGAGTTTCGTCTAGGTCGCCGCGCCGGGATTGCGACGGTGCGCGGGCGGCCCTACAATCAGCCGTCGCCCGCGGCCCCTTCGTGTCGACGCCGCGGCAGGCGCGCTCACCGACTTCACCCCGGCCGAGGCGCCTCGACAGCCCGCATCCATGTCGCCTCGCAACCCGAAAAGTCTCTGGGAGTCCCGCCGTCGCCAAGGCGCGGCCGCCGGCCGCACTCCCGCCCCTTTCGTCGTCGGGGTCAACCGCTCCGGCACGACGCTGCTGCGAATGATGCTCGACGCCCATCCGGACTTGACGATCCCGCCGGAGACGCACTTCGTCCCCGAGTTGATCGAGACCGCCGAGGACGGCGCGACGACCCCCGAAGCGCTGCTGGCGACGATCACCTCCCAGCGGGAGTGGGGCGACTTCGGGCTCAGCGAGGAGGAGCTGCTGGCGCGCTTCGAGGCGCTCGACCCGCTCACCGCCGGCGGCGCCCTGCGCGAGTTCTACGGCGCCTACGCCGAGCGGATCGGCAAGCCGCGGTGGGGGGAGAAGACGCCGATCTACGTGAAGAGCATGTGGGCGATCCAGTCGGCGTTGCCCGAGGCCCGCTTCGTGCACGTGATCCGGGACGGGCGCGACGTCGCGCTCTCGATCCGCGACCGCGCGACCAAGGAGCATCCGATCGACAGGATCGCCGAGCGCTGGGTGCGCCGGATCACCCGCGCCCGCGCCCAGGCCAAGCGTCTCGACTACTACAAGGAGATCCGCTACGAGGCGCTGATCCTCGATACCGAGCCGACGCTCCGCGAGATCCTCGAGTTCTTCGCCCTTCCCTGGGACGACGCCGTCCTCGACTACCACCAGCACTCCGCCGAGCGGCTCGAGGAGATGAAGCGGGAGCTTCCCGACCAGGGCAAGCGCACCGTCCTCAGCGTCGAGCGGCGGATGATGACCCACGCCCGCACCACCGAGAAGCCGGATCCGCGCCGCGTCAGCCGCTGGCGCGAGCACATGGACCGCGCCGACCGCGAGCTGTTCGAGTCGATCGCCGGCGATCTGCTGCGCGAGCTCGGCTACGCCACCGGCGACGGTCCCGATACCGAGCCTCGGACCGCCGAGGACCAGCCCGGGTCCACGGGCGAGGACGCCGCGGAGGCCGGCTCGTGAGGAACCCCTTCAGCCGCAACCGCAAGGCGCAGGGTCCCCCGGTCCCGTTCATCGTCGGCGTCACCCGCTCGGGCACGACCCTGCTGCGGCTGATGCTCGACGCGCACCCCGACCTCGCGATCCCGCCGGAGACGCACTTCGTCCCCTCCCTGATCAAGGCGACCCGAAAGCGCGGGATCACCTGCGAGGAGGCGCACGCGATCGTCACCGGGCACCGTCAGTGGGGCGACTTCAACCTCGACCAGGGGCTGCTCCTCGAGCGCTACTGCGCGCTCGACCGGATCGATCCGGAGACGACGATCCGCGCCTTCTTCGAGCTCTACGCCGAGCGCGAGGGCAAGCCGCGTTGGGGCGACAAGACGCCGAACTACGTGAAGCGGATGAAGCAGATCGAGAACTGGATCCCCGAGGCGCGCTTCATCCACATGATCCGCGACGGCCGCGACGCCGCCCTCTCCCGCTTCAAGCGTGTGCTCAAGGACCCGCCGCCCATGTCGACGGTCGCCGAGCGTTGGGTCCGCAAGATCGAGGACGCACGCCGCGACGGCGCCGACCTCCAGTACATGGAGGTCCAGTACGAGGAGCTCGTCCGCGACACCGAGACCCAGCTCCGCCGCGTGGCCGACTTCATCGAGCTCCCCTGGGACGACTCGATGCTGCGCTACTACGAGCGCGCCGAGGAACGGCTTTCGGAGATGCACCGCGACCTTCCCGGCGAGGAAGGCAAGCCGCTGCGCCCCGCCGACCACCGCAAGGAGGCGCACGTGCTCACCTCCAAGCCGCCGGACCCGAGCCGGCTCGCGCGCTGGAAGGAGGACATGTCCCCCGACGACATCGCCGCATTCGAGAGCGCGGCGACGCCGCTCCTGCTCGAGCTCGGCTACGAGGTGATCGGCGACCGCGTCACGGCCGGCGAGAGCGGGGCATGATCGGCCGCAGTCGCGGCGAGGAGGCCGACCGGCCGCCGGCGCCGTTCGTCGTCGGGCTGACGCGTTCGGGTACGACGCTGCTGCGGATGATGCTCGACGCCCACCGCGAGCTCGCAATCCCGCCCGAGACCCACTTCGTCCCCGACGTCATCAAGGCGGTCCGAGCCGAGGCGGGGACCGACGCCGTCCTCGCGGCCTTCACCGACAACCGCACCTGGAACGACTTCGGAATCTCCACCGAGGAGATGCGGGGGCGGATCGAGGCGGACGGCGGCGGCGGCGCGGCCGAGGTCGTCCGCGCGTTCTTCACCGCCTATGCCGAGCGCCAGGGTAAGGAGCGCTGGGGCGACAAGACCCCCGCGTACATGCTCTCGATCCAGCGCATCGGCAGGACCCTGCCGGAGTCCCGCTTCATCCACCTGATCCGCGATGGCCGCGATGTCGCGCTCTCGCAAACCGCTCGCGCCCTGAACGAGCAGCCGCCGCCGGCCGAGCAGGCCGCCCGCTGGGTCAAGCGCATCCGCAAGGCGCGCGATCAGGCTGCGACCCTGAAGGGACCACGCTACGTCGAAGCCCGCTACGAGGACCTGGTCCGCGAGCCCGAGGCAACGCTGCGGCGGATCTGCGAGTTCGTCGAGCTGCCCTGGGACGAGGGCATGCTCAGCTACCACGAGCGCGCCGCCGAGCGCCTGAGCGAGATGGCGGGGGAGCTCCGGCAGGAGGGCGCGCACGCCACCCAAGAGGCCGGCTACCGGGTCGACAACCACGCGCCGACGACGAAGCCGCCCGACCCGAGCAAGCTCGACAAGTGGCGCACGCAGATGTCTGCGGAGGATCTCGCGGCCTACGAAGGCGTGGCCGGCGAGATGCTCGGAGAGCTGGGGTATGAACTTGGAGCGGGGACTGCGGCATGAGGGTCGGGATCGTCACCAAGTGGTTCAACCGCGGGCAGGCCTTCGTCTCCCGCTACATCCGTGACGCGCTCGAGGAGGCCGGCCACGAGACGTTCATCCTCGCCCGCCCCACCCGCGACAAGGGCCCGATGGCGGCGCACGTCGATCGAACCGGCGTCTGGGACCAGCCCGGCGTAACCGAGGCCTCCGACTGGGAGGTCCCGATGGAGGAGTACGAGCGCTGGATCGCCGACAACGGGATCGAGGTCGTGCACTGGGACAACTGCTACCAGCACGAGGAGATCGCGCGGCTGCGCTCCCAGGGTGTGAAGACGGTCGGCCGGTTCGTCTGGGAGATGTTCAGTCCCGAGGACGCCGAGCCGGCGAAGCGCGCCTACGACGTCCTCTACTCGATGACCCGCTGCGAGCAGGAGCGCTACGCGACCTTCGGCATCGACTCGCCCTACGTCCAGTGGGGCCTCCACAAGGAGCTGCTCGAGGCGGCCGCCGACGCCCGCGCCGCGGCGCCGCGGGATCGCGACGAGCTCGTCAGGTTCTACTTCCCGGGGGCGCTGCTCGGGCCTCGCAAGCCGCACAAGGAGGTCGTCGAAGCGTTCCGCGCCGCCGAGGGCGACAACCTCCGGCTGATCTTCAAGGCGCAGCTCGAGCGCCGCATGAAGTACCTCGAGAAGGCGGCCGCCGAGGACCCGCGGATCGAGCTCGTGATCGACGACATGGAGACGACCGAGCATCTGCGGCTGTTCGCCGGCTGCGACGTCTGCCTCGGTCCGAGCCGCTGGGAGGGCCTCGGGCTCTTCCTCTACGAGGCCGTCGCCTTCGAGATGCCGCAGATCACCAACGACAGCCCGCCGATGAACGAGGTGGTGCGCGACGGCGTCAACGGCATCCTCATCCCCGACGTCCACGACGACGACGCGCCGTCGGGGATCCCCTCGATGCGCCCCGACGTTCCGGCGATGACCGCCGCGATCGAGCGACTCGCCGATCCCGCCGAGCGCGCGCGGCTCGGCGACGGCGCCCGCGCGAGCCGCGAGGAGCTGAGCTGGGACCGCACGGTCGCCGACTACGCGTCGCTGGTCGAAAAGGCGGCCTCGTCGTGAAGCTGCGCCGCGAGATCCTCAACCGGACCGCCGGCTGGAACAGCCGCCGCCTCGCTGTCAAGCGGGCGAAGACGGCCCCGCCCCCGGCGCCGTTCGTCGTCGGCGCGACCCGCTCGGGGACGACGCTGCTGCGGCTGATGCTCGACGCGCACCCGCAGCTCGCGATCCCCTCGGAGACCCACTTCATCCCCGAGCTGGTCGCCGCCCGCGACAAGCACAACGCGAGCCGCGCGCAGATGCTCGAGCTGATGACCAGCCACCGCCGCTGGGGCGACTTCCAGCTCGAGCCGGAGGAGCTCGACGCCGCCTGGGCGGAGCTCGACCCGCTCACCGGGCCGGCGGCGGTGCGCGCGTTCTTCCACCTCTACGCCCGCAAGCTCGGCAAGCCCGACGCGCACTGGGGCGACAAGACGCCCGGCTACGTGAAGTCGATGCGCGAGATCCAGGTCTACCTGCCGGAGGCCCGATTCATCCACCTGATCCGCGACGGCCGCGACGTCGCGCTGTCGGTGCTGAAGCAGGACTGGGGTCCGCAGTCGATCGAGGCGGCGGCGGAGAAGTGGCGCAGCCGAGTGCTCCGCGGCCGCGCCCAGCAGCCCTACCTCGGCTTCTACATGGAGGTCAAGTTCGAGGACCTCGTCCTCCACACCGAGCGCGAGCTGCGACGGATCTGCGAGTTCGTCGAGCTCGACTTCGAGCCGGCGATGCTCGGCTACCACGAGACCGCCGAGAAGCGGCTGCAGGAGAAGGCCCGGGCCCTCCCCCGCGCCCACGGCGCCCCGCAGGCCGCCGAGAAGCGCCTGCAGAGCCACGCCAAGACCTTCGAGCCGCCGAACCCGAACCTGATCGGGACCTGGAAGCAGAAGATGGCGCCGGAGGACCGCGCCTCATACGAGTCTCTGGCCGGCGACCTGCTCGCCGACCTCGGCTACGAGCTCGACCAGCCCGACACCGGCGAGGTCCATACGCCGAAGCGCAGGATCCGGCTGCCGCGACCGATGCGCCGCGTCGCCAACGTCGCCGCGCACGCCACCGGGATCCGCGAGCCGGCCGAGCGACGGGATCCGGCCCCGTTCCTGATCGGCGCCTCGCGCTCGGGCACGTCGCTGCTGCGAGCGATGCTCGGCGTCCACCCGGATCTGGCGATTGTCAGCGAGACCGGCTTCGCGCCGCAGCTCGCGGAGATGATCCGTTCCGAGCCGATGACCGTCGAGCGCACGCTCAAGGTGATGGCCGCCGCCGGTCCGCTCGAGAAGCACGGCGTCAGCGAGGAGGAGATGCGCAGGCGGCTCGACGCCCTCGAGGGCCTGAAGGCCGCCGCCGTTCTGCGCGCGTTCTACGAGGCCGCCGCCGAGGCGGCCGGCAAGCCGCGCTGGGGTGACGAGACGCCCTCCTACCTGAAGCGCGAACGGCGCCTGCAGCGGGCGCTCTTCGAGGCCCGCTTCATCCACGTGATCCGCGACGGCCGCGACACGCTCGCCGCCAAGCCCGGCGACATCGACGTCGGCTCGGCGCTCGCGACCGGGCAGCGCTGGGAGAAGAAGGTGCGATCAGCACGCCAGCAGGAGCACCTGATGGAGCACTACGTCGAGGTCCGCTACGAGGATCTGATCGCCGACCCGGAGGGGACGCTGCGCGGCCTCTGTGAGCTGCTCGAGCTCGAGTTCGACCCGGTGATGGTCGATCCGCCCGAGCGTGCCGAGATCGAGGCCGGACTCGGCGCGGTCGGCGGCTGGCGCGAGCGGCTCACCCCTGAGCAGCTCGCCGCGTTCGAGGAGCCCGCCGCGGAGATGCTGATCGAGCTCGGGTACGGCACCGCGGCCCCGCAGCCTGCCTGAGCGTCTTCGGCTCCCAGGCCCCGGCGTGCACCGGCCAGGATTCGACGTTGCCGACGCCCGCAATTGGGAATAGGGTGCTCCCGTCAAACCTTGCCCACGGTGGAGCGGGCCCGACGACAGGCGTGGGTCCGTGGGGCAAAGAAGCAAGGAGTGCTCTGTGAAGAAGTTCACCGCTCTGATAGTCGCCTTGATCGTCGGCGCCCTGATGCTGATGCCGAACTACGCGTCCGCGGGACCGCCGACGCCGATCGGGATCGCCGAGGGCAAGCGCGCCGCCAAGAAGTACATGCACGCCTACTGCCGCTCGCACAACTGCCGCGGTGTGCGCGTGAAGAAGTGCGAGTCGAAGACGCAGTTCCGAGTCGACTGCAAGGGTCTCTACGGCAAGGGCCGCAAGGACCTCTGCGAGTTCAAGATCTCCGTCCGGGCGGTCAAGAACCGTCAGCTCCACATCAGCGTCTTCGGGGTGAAGTGCCACGACTTCTAGGTCGAGGCCGGCTTCGAGCTGACGAACGGGCGGTTCGCGCAAGCGGGCCGCCCGTTCTAGTTGAATGGCCCCGGTGAGCGCAGAAGCCCAGCCGAAGCACCGTGAGCTCGGCCTCACCGATCGCGAGTACGAGCTGATCTGCGCCGGGCTCGGGAAGGAGCCCAACGACGTCGAGCTGGCGATGTTCTCGCTGCTGTGGTCGGAACACTGCGCCTACAAGCACTCGCGCAAGCTGCTGCGGCGGCTCCCGACCGAGGGGCCACGTGTGGTCATGGGCCCCGGTGAGAACGCCGGCGCCGTCGACATCGGCGAGGGCTGGTCGGTCGCCTTCAAGGTCGAGTCGCACAACCACCCGAGCGCGGTCGAGCCCTTCCAGGGTGCCGCGACAGGCGTCGGCGGGATCCTGCGCGACGTCTTCGCGCTCGGTGCCCGGCCGATCGCGGTGCTCGACTCCCTGCGCTTCGGCGAGCTCGACTCCGCCCGCTCCCGCTACCTGCTCGAGCATGCCGTCGCCGGGATCGGCCACTACGGCAACTCGATCGGGGTGCCGACGATCGGCGGCGAGATCGCCTTCGAGCCTCCCTACGAGCAGAACTGCCTGATCAACGCGATGTGCGTCGGGCTCGCCCGGACCGACTCGATGGTGCGGGCGGCGGCGGCGGGGGTCGGCAACGTCATCGTCCTGATGGGAGCGACGACCGGACGAGACGGGATCGGCGGCGCCTCGGTGCTCGCCTCGGCCGAGCTCGAGGACAGCGAGGACAAGCGGCCGACGGTGCAGATCGGCGACCCCTTCGAGGAGAAGAAGGTCATGGAGTGCTGCCTCGAGCTGCTCGAGAGGGACCTGCTCGTCTCGCTGCAGGATCTCGGCGCCGCGGGCCTCACGTCCTCGGCAAGCGAGATGGCCTCGGCGGGCGGCGTCGGGATCGACATCGACGTTTCCAAGGTCCCCCTCCGGAACCCCGACCTCGAGCCGTTCGAGGTGATGGTCTCCGAATCGCAGGAGCGGATGCTGGCCGTGGTCGAGCCGGAGAGGGTCGACGCGGTGCTCGAGGTGTGTGCGAAGTGGGAGACCGGCGGCACGGTGATCGGCGCGGTCACCGAGGGTGGCCACATGCGGATCTTCGACGGCGACGAGCAGGTCGGCGACATGCCGGTCTCGCTGCTCGTCGACGACTGCCCGCTCTACGACATCGAGCCCGGCGAGCCCGAGGCGTGGCCCTACCCGAACGAGGCGACGCTCCGGGCTGACGCGACGGGCGATCCCGCCGCGACCCTGCTCGAGCTGCTGGCGGCGCCGACGGTCGCCTCCAAGCGCTGGATCTTCGAGCAGTACGACCCGATCGTGCAGTCGCGGACCGTGCGCCGCCCCGAGCAGGCCGACGCCGCGGTGCTGCAGATCCCGCAGGCGAGCGTCGGCATCGGCGTCTCGATCGACGGCAACGGCCGCCGTGTCGCCTGCGACCCCTACGCGGGGACGGTCGAGGCGGTGCTCGAGTGCGCGCAGAACCTCGCCTGCGTCGGCGCCGAGCCGCTCGGGCTCACCAACTGCCTCAACTTCGGCAACCCCGAGAAGCCGACCGTCGCTTGGCAGCTCGACCGCTCGGTGCAGGGGCTGGCCGATGTCTGCGAGGCGCTCGGCGTGCCGGTCGTCGGCGGCAACGTCTCCCTCTACAACGAGACCGACCTCGGCCCGATCTACCCGACGCCGGTCGTCGCGATGGTCGGCGAGCTGCCCGACCCCGCGACGACCGCCGGGGTGGCGCTGCGGGAGGGCGACGCGATCGCGGTGATGGGTCCGTTCAAGCCCGACATCGCCGGCTCGGAGCTCGCCAAGCGCCGCGGCGAGCTCCGCTTCGGCCTCGGCGAGTTCGAGCTCGAGGCCGTCCGCGCGGCGATCGAGAACGTCCGGGTCGCCGTCCGGGCGGGACGTCTCGGCGTCGCCCACGACATCAGCGACGGTGGCCTCGCCTGCGCGCTGGCCGAGTGCGCGATCGCGGGTGGCGTCGGGCTCAGCGCCGACCTCGGCGGGCTCCACTCCGAGCGCGGCGGCCGGCCCGAGGAGTGGCTGTTCGGCGAGGGACCTGGAGGCTTCGTCGTCGCCGGCGAGGAGCACGAGATCGAGCGGCTCACCCGCGAGGGCATGGCGATCCGGGTCGGCGAGGCCGGCGGAGAGGCGATCGAGATCGCCTGCGGCGAGGCGTCGCTGTCTGTCACCGTGGTCGCCGCCGCCGCCGCGTGGGGCTCACTCGGCGAGCGCATGGAAGCCGCCCACGGCTGACGCGGGGCGGCGGGGTGTGGGGAGCCGCACGCAAGGTGGCGACCACGGGCGACGTGCTGGCGGCTAACTTCATGGCATGAGCTTCAGCAAGCATGCCTCGCCCGTCTGTTTCCTTCTCGTGGCTGCGACCGTCCTCGCGTCCCTCCTGCTGCCCGCGGCCGCTTCGGCCGGGAAGGGCAAGCCGAAGTTCCCGCTGCCCGAACCGCAGACGACCAAGATCAAGATCCCGGGCTCGCTCGGCGGCATCACCCTCGGGATGACGAAGGACGAGGTCTTCGAGCAGTGGGGCGACGGGGCCAAGTGCGGGAAGAGCTTCTGCCGCTGGGGCAGCAACAAGACGGCCCTCAACAAGGGCTACGCCAACGTCTCGTTCGAGGACGGCGTCGTCTCCGCCGCCATGGTCGGCTGGTCGCCGTTCTTCATCGACGGGAAGCGGCCGATCCGCCGCTCGATAACGAAATTCCACACCTCGAAGGGCATCCGGCTCAAGAGCACGGCCAAGGACGTGAAGAAGGCCTATCCGGACGCGACCACCGTCAGCCCCGGCAACGACCTGCTCTACAAGTTCGCCACCGACAAGGCGACGATGTACATCGAGGTCGGGCGCTTCGTCGAGACGATCAGGTTGCACGAGCCCGGCTTCTCCTTCCACGGGGAGTGAGCCCCCAGCCCTCGCTCCGGCCCCAACCGCGACGGTTGAGCCTCGGCGAAGCCATCCGCACCGAGCGGCTGCTCCTGCGCGGATGGCGGGACTCCGATCGCGATCCCTTCGCGGCGATGAACTTCGAGCACCCGCTGATCGAGCCCGGCCACGAGCTGCGGCCGCACGTGCTCTACCGCCTGGCGGCCCCGATCGCCGCAAACTGAGGCTTCTTCGCACCCCGGAGCGGGGTTGACCCGCTGCTAGCCTTCCCCTGCAGGCCACGGGCGGCCTGCCGTCCCGATCTCCCGATTCCGGAAGGCACCTTGCTTCCTTGACCGAGCGGCTTCTCGAAGACCGCGACGGACCGCGCGATGAGTGCGGCGTCTTCGGCGTCTACGCGCCGGGCCATGACGTCGCCCGGCTCGCCTACTTCGGCCTGTTCGCGCTCCAGCACCGCGGCCAGGAGTCCGCCGGGATCGCGACCAGCGAGGGCGGGATGATCATGACCCTGCGAGACCTCGGGCTCGTCTCCCAGGTCTTCGACGAGGAGAAGCTGCAGGGGCTCGCCGGCGACATGGCGATCGGACACGTCCGCTACTCGACGACCGGCGGCGGCGCCTGGGAGAACACCCAGCCCGTCTGGCGCGACGACGGTCGCGAGGTGGCGCTCGCCCACAACGGCAATCTGACCAATGCCGTCGAGCTGTTCGCGGAGCTGCGCGAGCGGGGGATCGAGTTCCGCGGCACCTCCGACTCGGAGATCATCGCCGCGCTGTTGTCCTCCTCCCCCGAGAAGCGGATCGAGGACGCCGTCGAGGCGATGATGCCGAAGCTCGAGGGCGCCTATTCGACCGTGGTGATGACTCCCGACGGGATCGTCGCCTTCCGCGACCCCAACGGCGTCCGGCCGCTCGCGCTCGGCCGGCTCGGCGACGACTTCCTCGTGGCCTCGGAGAGCTGCGCGTTCGACATCGTCGGCGCCAAGCTCGTCCGCGAGGTGCAGCCCGGTGAGATGATCTCGCTGAGCGAGCGCGGGCTCGAGGTGCGCCAGGCGGTGCGCTCGACCCGGATCGCCCACTGCGTTTTCGAGCACATCTACTTCTCCCGCCCCGACTCCCGGCTCGAGGGCCGGGTGCTGCAGCAGGTGCGCGGCAAGATGGGCGAGATCCTCTGGCGCGAGGCGCCGGTCGACGCCGACCTGGTGATCTCGGTTCCCGACTCCGGCAACCCCGCGGCGGCGGGTTTCTCGCGGGCATCGGGGATCCCCAAGGACGACGGGCTGATCAAGAACCGCTACGTGGCCCGCACCTTCATCCAGCCGGGTCAGGAGCTGCGCAAGCACGGGCTGAAGATGAAGTTCAACCCGCTGCCCGAGATCGTCGAGGGCAAGCGGCTCGTCGTCGTCGACGACTCGATCGTGCGCGGCAACACGACCCGGCAGATCGTCGGGATGCTGCGTGATGCGGGTGCGCTCGAGGTGCATCTGCGGATCTCGGCGCCGCCGATCCGCTTCCCCTGCCACTACGGCGTCGACATGTCGACGCGCGAGGAGATGGTGGCCCACGAGCGGACGATCGACGAGATCGCCGACCACGTCGGCGCCGACTCGCTCGCCTACATCTCACTCGACGGCGTCTACGAGGCCGTCGGGACGCCCGCCGAGGATCACTGCGACGCGTGCTTCACTGGGCGTTACCCGCTCGGCGAGGGCAACGGCGGCAAGTTCGCGCTCGAGCAGCTCGCGACCGTCCCGGCCGGCGGCCGTTGAACCCGACCCGGGGCCCGATCCCCTTGCGGAGTTGAGCGGCGAGGGACCGCTGCGGGTCGCCGTCCTCGCCTCCGGCAACGGCTCGAACCTGCAGGCGCTGATCGACGGGCCGCACGAGCGGGGCACGATCGAGCTGGTCGGCGTCGCCTCCGACAAGCCGGGAGCGACGGCGCTGGAGCGGGCCGGCCGAGCCGGTGTGGCGACGTCCGTGTTCCCCCGCGACGACTACGCCGATCGAACCGCGCGGGATCTCGCGATCGCGGCCTGGCTCGAGGGGCTCGGCGTCGAGCTCGTGGTGCTCGCCGGGTACATGCAGTTGCTCTCGGGGGAGTTCATCCGCAGCTTCTCCAACCGGATCGTCAACGTGCATCCGGCGCTGCTGCCGTCGTTCGCGGGGCTGGATGCCGTCGGGCAGGCGGTGGCGCACGGCGTCCGGGTGACGGGGGTGACGGTGCACTTCGTCGACGAGGGCGTCGACACCGGGCCGATCCTCCTGCAGGAGGCCGTCGAGCTCACATACACTCGCCCGATGGAGGCAGTCATGGACGAGATCCACGCCGTGGAGCACCGCCTGCTCCCGCACGCGGTCGAGCTGATCGCCGCCGGAAGGGTGTCGATCGACCCGGAGAATCCGCGCCTAGTGAGGATCGAGGGCGCGTGAGCGGAGACGGGACGATCGCCGCGAACCCGGTGCTCGAGACCGAGCCGGGACCGCTGAAGATCAGGCGGGCGCTGCTGTCGGTATCCGACAAGAGCGGACTCGCCGACTTCGCCGTCGGGCTGCAGCGGCTGGGCGTTGAGATCGTCTCCACCGGAGGCACCGCCCGCGAGCTGACGGAGGCGGGGATCGACGTACGCAGCGTCGAGGACCTCACCGGCGCCCCGGAGATCCTCGGCGGGCGCGTGAAGACGCTGCACCCGCGGCTTCACGCGGGGCTGCTTGCGGTACGCGAGGACCCTGAGCACGCGCAGACGCTGGAGAGCGAGGGGATCGAGACGATCGACCTCGTCTGCACCAACCTCTACCCCTTCGAGCGCACCGCCTCGCGGATGGACGCGAGCGACGCGGAGGTGATCGAGAACATCGACATCGGCGGGCCGACGATGATCCGAGCCGCCGCGAAGAACCACCGCTACGTGGCGGTGGTGGTGAAGCCCGAGAGCTACGACGCGATCCTCGCCGAGCTCGAGGAGAGCGGCGGTGAGTTGTCCGCCGGGACGCGGCACTGGCTGGCAAACGAGGCGTTCGCCTACACGGCGCGCTACGACGCCGCGATCTCGCGCTGGTTCGGCGCCCGCTACGAGGAGTTCCCGCAGCACCTGACGTTCTCGATGGAGAAGTTCCTCGACCTCTCCTACGGCGAGAACCCGCACCAGCGGGCGGCGCTCTACACGCAGGCGGGCGGGCGGACCCACATCCTCAGCAGGGTCTCGAAGCGGCACGGCAAGGACCTCTCCTTCAACAACGTGCTCGACCTTGACTCGGCGCGGAACCTGCTCAGCGACCTGGAGGGGCCTGCTTGCGTGATCGTCAAGCACAACAACCCGTGCGGCGCGGCGGAGGGTGCGAGCGCGCTCGAGGCCTACGAGAAGGCGCTGGCGTGCGACCCGCTCTCGGCTTACGGCGGCGTGATCGCCCTCAACCGGCCGATCGACGAGGCGCTGGCCGAGCGCCTGCATCAGAACTTCGTCGAGGTGCTGATCGCCCCCGGATACGAGGGGCGGGCGATGGAGATCCTGCAGCAGAAGCAGGCGATCCGGATCCTCGAGGACACCGAGCAGCGTGGCGAGGAGGGTGCGCTCGAGGTCAAGCGCGTGCGCGGCGGTCTGCTCGTGCAGGAGATCGACGCAGTGGCCCACGACCACGGCGGCATGACGGTCGAGGCCGGGGACGAGCCGAGCGAGGAGGAGTGGGCCGACATCTCGTTCGCCTGGAAGGTCTGCAAGCACGTCCGCTCCAACGCGATCGTGATGGTCAAGGACCGGGCGACCGTGGGGATCGGCGCCGGGCAGATGAGTCGCGTCGACTCGGTGCGGCTCGCGATCGAGAAGTGCCACAACGCCTTCGGAGACGGGGCCGAGGCGAAGCTGCGCGGCTCGGTGGTCGCGAGCGACGCGTTCTTCCCGTTCGCGGACGGCCCGCAGGCGGCGATCGAAGCGGGGGCGACGGTGGTCGTCCAGCCCGGCGGCTCCAAGCGCGACGACGAGGTCATCGAGGCCTGCCGCGAGGCCGGCGTGACGATGATCTTCACGGGCCGCCGGCACTTCCGGCACTAGCGCGGAGCTGCAGACCGGGCGGGCGCCTCCACCCAGGGTGGAGCGGCTCGATCCCGAGCGGCACCGTGCCGAGCGTTCACCACCCGGGGCTATAGGGGGTGGAAATCGACGTTCGGCGGGAGAGGTGGGCGCGCACGCACGCATCGCCGCTCCGCCCCCCGGTCCTCTTGTGCGCGATCATCGGCGCCGATGGCCAAGCCCCCCGAGATCCAGGTGCGTGTCCCGCGCGTCTTCTGCGACGCCGACGGTCGCTTCGGCAACCCCCTAGGCGTCGTCCGCGACGGGCCGAGCGTCCCCGAGGACGATCGCCAGGCCCTCGCCACGCACCTCGGCTACTCGGAGACGGTGTTCATCGACGACGGCGAGCGCGGCGTCTACCGGATCTTCACCCCAGAGGTGGAGCTGCCGTTCGCCGGGCACCCCACCGTCGGCACCGCATGGGTGCTCGCGCAGGAGGGCCTCGAGCTCGACGTCCTACGGCCCCCCGCCGGTGAGGTCGCCGTCACCCGCGAGGGCGACGTCACCTGGGTGCGGGCGAAGCCGGAGTGGTGCCCGCCCTGGGAGCTACGGGAGTACGCGACGGCGGAGGAGGTCGACGCGCTGCCCCTCGCGCGGCGCGGCCTGCTCTACGCATGGGCGTGGGTCGACGAGACGGCCGGCCTGATCCGCGCGCGCTGCTTCGTGCCGGAGGTGGGCGTAGAGGAGGACGAGGCGACCGGCTCAGCCGCCCTCCCCCTCGCGGCCACCCTGCGCCGCGAGATCGAGGTGCACCAGGGCGAGGGCTCGGTCCTCTTCGCGCGCCCGGCCGAGGACGGCTACGCCGAGGTCGGCGGGCGCGTGGTCGAGGGGTGAAGGAGTGCCCCCGGTCGGGCTCGAACCGACGCGCGACACGTTAAAAGCGTGCTGCTCTACCAACTGAGCTACGGGGGCCCGGTGAGCTTAAGCGGATCGGTACGCAACGAACGGCGTTCCATGATCGTTCTCCGTCGGTGGCAGTTCCCGCATCGGATCTCGCACTTGGCGATCTCCTTCTGAAGCCGGCTGAGGCTGCAAGCCTCCTTGGCCATCACTGTCACATTGCCAAGCTTGTCCCGCCGGTGGTCGAATTCGAGAGCGACCGGATCGGTGAGGCCGCAGTCCACGCATTCGGAGACGTTGAGAAGTCCCCGGACGTAGATCAGGTTCCGCTTCGCGCCGTTCGCGAGCCGCGGGTTGGTCTCGATCCCGATCGGATCCAACCGCCAGCAGGATGGCAGCCGCGAGTAGGTGCGGTGCTTGTGGCAGTTCACGCAGACGACATCGCACTTCGCCAGTTCGGCAGTGACGCTGACAGGGCTCGCTCCTTCCCACGCCATCTCCGCTACATGCCTCACCTTGTCGCCGTCGCGATGATCGAACTCCAAGACAAGCGGATCCTTTACGCCGCAGTCGACGCACCCGCTCCTTCGACGCGCTTCAACGAGCTGACGCGACTTGGATCGCCTTCTGACTCGAGCGATATCGACCTGCTTGCGATGCAGAGCGCCCCGCGCCTTGAAGTAATCGCGGAAGCAATCGCGGCAGTACCACTGGCGGTCGTCGCCGTTCCTGTTGAAGGCCGACAGCGGCTTCCGGAGCCGACACCTGCAGCAGCGCCGCAGCTTGCTGGGATCGGCAATGACCGGAATGGAGCGCAACGGAACCCCACCGACCAGAGCCCTTGTCGCCGGCTTGGGTTGCGGTATCGGGACGTCGCGAACCCACGTGCTCACCGATGAGAGGGCTACGCCGAGCTCCGCGGCGATCTCGCGCAGCGACCACCCCTTTGAGCGCAGTTTGCGAGCTCGGTTCCTCTCCTCGGTCTTGGCTCGCATAGCGAACTCATGTTCGCATGCGGACCGGACAGCAAAGTCCTCCTTCGGACCCACCCCGGCCGCCCTCTACCCTCACCGCATGCGCGAGGCGTTCGGTGGACCACTGCGGGCGGCGGGGCTCACGGCCTTCATCGCCGGGTGCGCCTGGCTGCTGCTCGACCCGCCCTCGAGCGCGGGGATCAGCGGCACGCTGATCATCATCGCGGCGGCGGGGCTGATCATCTTCGCGATGGGTCTGGTGACGGTGATGATGATCGGTGAGGAGATGCCCGAGGCGGAGTTCCGCCGGATCGTGGATCGCAGCGACCGGCTCGCGATGCTGCCGCCGCCCGACCGGGTCCCGAGCGAGTTCGACGAGCTCGTGATCGACGCTCTCGACGAGTTGCCGCCGGAGTTCCTCGAAGTACTCCACGACACGCCGGTCACGGTCTCCAACCAGGGCCACGTGCATCACGCCTACGGCCAGTACATCGGCGGCACGATGGCCCGCGACGTCTACCCCGACCACATCGTCATCTACGAGGACACGCTGACCCGCGACTTCGGCCACGATCCGCGGCTGCTGCGGGCGCAGGTGCAGCGCACGGTGCGACACGAGGTCGCGCACCATCTCGGCTGGGACGAGCGGGGCGTCCGCGGCCTCGGGCTCTAGCGACACGGCGCGCACCGGTCCCTCCTGGGGAGATCGCCGGGAGGCCGGAAGCCGGACGAATTCGCAATCGCTGGTGCCTGGGACCAGTGATTGCGAGATCGGTGCCGGGACAACCCGGACGCAGCTCCCTCAGGCCTCGGCGTTCCACCTCTCGATGACTCGATAGTCGTGCTCCCAGCCGAGCCGGCTCAGCGTCGCCGTGTTGAGCTTGAGGAGCTTCCCGCCCTCGGGGCCGAGGCCGATCCA
Organism: Thermoleophilales bacterium; assembly: GCA_020636895.1. Classification (GTDB taxonomy): domain Bacteria; phylum Actinomycetota; class Thermoleophilia; order Solirubrobacterales; family 70-9; genus RHKX01. The sequence goes on from JACJWZ010000002.1 coordinate 988,824, forward strand.
GCGAGCTGCGAGCACCCGCAGAACGTGGCCGTGGGCGAAGATCGCGATCGGGCCGTCCTCGTCGAGCAGCTCGCCGATCAGCGAGTCCACGCGGGCGCCGATCTGCCCCGGCGACTCCCCGTCCGGACAACCGTCGCGCCACAGCAGCCAGTCGGGGCGCTCCTCTCTGATCTCGGCGCTCGTCTTGCCCTCGTAGTCCCCGTAGTCCCACTCGAGCAGCTCGTCACGCGGCTGGGCTCGGTCGCGGAAGCCGGCCAGCTCGCATGTCTCCGCGGCGCGGGAGAGCGGACTCGTCAGCACCCGCGTGAACTCGACGATGCTCATCGGGTCCTCGAGCGCGCGCGCCTCCGCCTCGCCGGCCGGCGTCAGCGGGATGTCTGAGCGTCCGGTGTGGCGCCCGTCGCGGCTCCACTCGGTCTCGCCGTGACGCGCCAGCCACAGCGCCGGGCGCTTCACGGCGTCGGATGCCTCGGCTTCCGCAGCCGGTGCCGCTCCCATCTCGACGTCGGAGTCCACCGCCGTTCCCGCCTCGCCGCGCTCCTCGACCTCCGCGTTCACCTCGTCCTTCTCAGCCAAGCTCGGGCACCCCCTCCTCCGGCGTCGAGGCCTGCGCGTAGATCCGCTCCGGGATCCGCCCGGCCCGTCGCGCGTCGAAGCCCGCCGCCACGGCGGCGCGCATCGCCCGCGCCATCCGAACCGGCTCCGCCGCGCCGCTGACCGCGCTCGCGAGCAGGACTCCGGAGCAGCCGAGCTCCATCGCCAGCGCCGCGTCCGACGCAGTGCCGATCCCCGCGTCGAGGATCACGGGGACCGCAGCGTGCTCGACGATGATCCGGATGTTGTACGGGTTGCGAATCCCGGCGCCGGAGCCGATCGGGGCGCCCAGCGGCATCACCGCCGCGCAGCCGATCTCCTCCAGCCGCCGCGCCAGCACCGGGTCGTCGCTCGTGTAGGGGAGGACCGTGAAGCCGTCGTCGACCAGCTGCTCGGCCGCGTCGACGAGCTCGACGGCATCGGGGAGCAACGTCCGGTCGTCGCCGATCACCTCGAGCTTGATCCAGTCCGTATCGAATGCCTCGCGCGCGAGCTGCGCGGTCCGAACTGCGTCGCGGGCGGTGTAGCAACCGGCCGTGTTGGGGAGCAGGAAGAGCCCGAGGCCGTCGATGACGTCGAGGATCGAGTCGCGAGCGAGCGGGTCGACGCGGCGCAGCGCCACCGTCACCATCTCCGCGCCGGACGCGCGCAGCGCCGCCTCGAGATCCTCGTGCGAGCGGAACCCTCCGGTCCCGACGATCAGCCGCGATCCCCAGGTCCGCCCGCCGAGCTCGAAGGCGTCGGGGTCGGGAGACGCCGCACCCGCGCGGACTGCGGCCGCCCCGTCGGAGTCGGGAGCCGCAGCGGTCGCGCGACCCGAAGCCGTCGCACCCGCCGCTCCGTTGGCGCCGACTCCGGCTTCCCCATCCCCCTCCGGCGCGCCGCCCCCGATCGCCGCGACGACCTCGACGCGCTGGCCCTCGCGGAGCCGCACCGCCTCGAGCTCGCCGCGCGGCACGACCTCGCCGTCGAGCGCCACCGCCACCCCGCGCCCCGGCTGCACGCCGACCGCCTCGGCCGCGTCGCGGATGCTCGCGCCCTCGGCCAGCTCGTGCTCGTTTCCGTTGATCTCGACCCTCATGCCGTCGTCCCCTCAAGCCTCGCAGCGAATCGTCCGGGGCGCAGGGCCGCCGCGCACGCCGGCACCTCTCCCCCGCTCAGCTCAGCCGCAACGGCGTCGGCGGTCACCGGCGCCAACATGATCCCGTGGCGGTGATGGCCGCCGGCGAGCATCAGCCCTTCGATGGCCGTCGCGCCGACGACCGGCGTGTTGTCGGGAGTGGTCGGCCGCAGGCCGGCGCGACACTCCAGCAGCTCGAGCTCCGCCACCTCTGGCACCGCCCGGTAGGCCTCCCGCAACAGCTCGTGAACCCCGCCGGCGGTGACGCGCAGGTCGAAGCCGCGGTCCTCCATCGTCGCCCCGATCACGACGTCGCCGCTCGCCCGCGGCACCACGTAGACCCGCTCGCTGGCGATGATGCGCTCGCAGGGCGCCTCCCCCGGACGTGCCCGCAACCGCAGCACCTCCCCCTTCACCGGTCGGATCGGGGGACGCACCTCCGCTGGGAGCAGCTCGCCCCCGAGCCGCGCCCCGAGCGCCGCCAGCGTGCGCTCCGCGTGCAGCTCCTCGCCGCTCTCGAGCCGGGCACCGGTGCAGCGCCCGTCCTCCACAAGGAGCTCCACCGCCCGCCCCTCGCGGACCTCCACTCCGCGCGCCTCCGCGGCCGCGCGCAGGGCCACCAGCAGCACTCGCGTGTCGATCTCCGCCTCGCCGGGAGCCTCGTAGCCGCCGGTGACGGCGGTCGTCAGCCCCGGCTCCAACCGGCGGCACTCGCTTCCGCGCAGCCAACGCGCCTCGAGGCCGAGCTCGGAATGAAGATCATGCAGGCGCCTCAGCCCGGCGGTCTCGTCGCGGTCCAGCCCGACGTGAAGGGAGCCGCAGCGCCGGTACGGGACCGGGAGCTCGGCGTCCGACTCGAGCTCGCCGGCGAAGCCGGGCCAGCGCGCCGCCGACTCGACGGCGGCGGCGAGCAGCGCCTCCTCTCCCCAGAGCGCTTCGCCGACCGGAGCGATCATCCCCGCCGCGACCTCGGTCGCGCGCTCGGTCCCACCCGCGTCGACGACGCGCACGTCGAGACCGGCGCGGGCCGCGCGCCAGGCGCAGCCGAGGCCGATGACTCCACCCCCGAGCACGAGGAGATCCGCTCCCGCTGCTCGTCGCTCCGGCATGGTGTGCATCGCCTGCTCGGCCTCCTGGCTCGTGGGCCGAGGGCGGCGGTTGCGACGTCCATCCCTGCGCCGGCATTACCCGGTTCAGGTGCGGACGGTCGGCGGCGCCAGCCGCCCTCTCAGCCGATCGCGTTCGGCTCCCGTTGACGCACCGGATCGTAGCGCCGCGCGCATCCCACCCCGGCCGCCCGGTCCGGGAAGCTCACCGAGTGGCCCAACCTGGCGATGAGACCGCCAGGTGGGACCACTCGGCGGGGAAATGCGTCGTCGGGGCGAACCCGGCGACCGTGGGGTCGTAGCGCCGCGGTCGCCTACCCTTCCCACCCCGTGGCCACCCGCCTCGACAAGCTCGCCCGCGCGCGGCTCTACTTCGTCTGCGACGCGACCCCCGCGCTCCACGATCCCGAGCTCCTGCTCGACCGGGCGCTCTGCGGCGGCGTCGACATCGTCCAGCTCCGCGACCACGACGCCTCCGACGACGCGCTCCTCGCCGCGGCACCCATCTTCCGCGCCGCGGCCGACCGCCACGACGCGCTCTTCATCCTCAACGACCGCCCCGACCTCGTCGCCGCGGCGAAAGCCGACGGCGTCCACGTCGGCCAGGACGACACCCCCGTCGCCGCGGCCCGCGCCGCGGCCGGCGAGGACGCGATCGTCGGCCTCTCCAGCCACAGGCCCGAGCAGCTCGCCGCCGCGCTCGCCGCCGACGGGCCCTCCCGTCCGGACTACATCAGCATCGGCCCGGTCTGGGCGACGCCGACGAAGCCCGGCCGCCCCGCCGCGGGCCTCGACTACGTGCGCCACGCGGCCGCCCACGCCGGTGATCTCCCCTGGTTCGCGATCGGCGGCATCGACGCCACCAACATCGGCGAGGTCGCGGCGGCGGGAGCCTCCCGCGTCGTCGTCGTCCGCGCCCTGCGCGACGTGAGCGATCCCCAGGGGGCGGCCCGCGGGCTCCTCGCCGCGCTCAGCTCTCCGGCCGGAGCCGCAGCGCCGTGAGCAGCCGCGACCGCAAGCGCGCGGCTCGGCGCAAGCGCAAGGACCGGCGCACCGGTGAGGGCCCCTATTCCCCCGCGGCCGCCGAGGCGGAGGCGGAGGCGCTCGCCGAGGCACATCCGGAGGCCGCTCACGCAACGCCCGCCGGTAACGGCCGGCCCGAGACCGTCGAGGACGTCGCCGCCGAGGCCGAGCGCCGCGGCATCCCGCGCTCGGAGGTTCGCAACGAGCGTGCCAGGGACGAGCTCGAGCCGCTGGAGAAGGGGGAGCGGCCGACGGTGGTCACGATCGGTGCGCTGATCTCGCTGGCGATCGCCCTCAGCATCCTCATCGCCTATGCGGCCGGGGTGAAGGTCGACGTCGAGCACAGCAACGTCGACGAGCGCCCCAACGCCTTCCAGGTCTTCCCACCGGCCATCCTCTTCCTGGTCATGGCCTGGGGTATGTGGGGTGCGCGCTACTGGGCCGTGCTCGGCTTCCAGGCGATCATGGCGATCATCATGATCGGTGCCTTCCTGACGCTGATCGCAGCGACGACGATCTTCGAGGCGGTATCCGCCGCGGCGATCCTGATCGGGACCGGCACGCTCTTCTGGTTCACCGTCAAGGCGCTGGCCCGGATCCAGATGCCCACCCCGCGCGAGCCCGGCGGCTCGTGACCGACGCGCACCCGCTCCACCCGCTCGTTTGACGCCCCCGATCCTTAGGTAGAGTCGAGCGCATGGCTGATACCTATGACGTGATCGTGATCGGGACGGGTCCCGGGGGCTACGTGGCGGCGATTCGCGCCGCCCAGCTCGGGCTGAAGACGGCGGTTGTCGAGCGCGACGACGTGGTCGGCGGTCGCTGCCTCAACTACGCCTGCATCCCGGCCAAGACGCTGCTGCGCGCGGCAGAGCTCCTTGACGAGGCCAAGAACGGCGCCGAGCAGGGCGTGATCGCCAAGGACGTCTCGATCGACTTCCCGAAGCTGCACGAGCGTCGCGAGTCGGTCCGAAAGACCCTCACCGGCGGCGTCGCGGGCCTGTTCAAGAAGAACAAGATCGACCTCATCGAGGGCGAGGGATCGCTGACCGAGGGCGGCGACGTCAAGGTCGGCGACACCGTCTACGAGACCAAGAACGTGATCCTCGCAACGGGCTCCGTCGCGCTGCCGATCCCCGGCACCGAGTTCGGCGACCGCGTGCTCGACACCTGGGGCGCATGGTCGCTGCCAGAGCTCCCGAAGAGCATCGCCGTCGTCGGCGCCGGCGCCTCCGGCTCGGAGATCGCCTCCGCCTACATCCGCTTCGGCGCCGAGGTGAAGCTGATCGAGATGCTTGACCAGATCCTCCCCGCCGAGGACAAGGACGTCGTCCGCGTCGTCGAGCGCACCTTCAAGAAGCAGGGGATCGAGGTCCTGACCGGCGCCAAGGTCGAGGACGTCACCCCCGGCGACGGCTCCGTCAAGTTCAAGGCCGGTGGAGCCGACCACGAGGTCGACTACCTGATCATCGCCGGCGGGCGCGGCCCCGACGTCGAGGCGCTCAACCTCGAGGCGGCGGGCGTCAAGATCGGCGACAACGGCAAGATCGACGTCGACGGCGGCCAGCAGACCTCCACCGAGAGCATCTACGCGATCGGCGACATCACCCCAGGCCCGGCGCTCGCGCACAAGGCGATGGAGGAGGGGATCGTCGCCGCCGAGAAGATCGCGGGCCAGAAGGTCCACGCGATCGACCTCGACTCGATCGCCGGCGCCACCTTCTGCCATCCGCAGGTCGCCAGCGTCGGCCTCACCGAGGCCCAGGCCAAGGAGGCCGGCCATGAGATCAAGACCAGCAAGTTCAAGCTGGGAGGGGTCGGCGCGGGCGCGGTGTACGACGATCGCGACGGCATGGTCAAGCTCGTCGTCGACTCCAAGTACGGGGAGATCCTCGGCGCTCACATCGTCGGCAACCGGGCCTGCGACATGATCGCCGAGCTCGTCGCCGTCAAGGACCTCGAGGGCGGCTACCAGGAGCTGACGCGGATCATCCACCCGCATCCGACGATCTCCGAGGCGATCCCCGAGGCCGCGCGCGCCGTCGACGGCTGGGCGACGCACGCCTAGCCGTCGGTCCGGAGGGACCGGATGAGCACGCCGGACCCGATCGAGATCGAGGTCGTGACCGTCGGCGGCGACGTCGGAGCGCGCGCCGAGTACGACGAACCGCGGCTCGCGACCTTCTACTTCGACCTCGGCTCCCCCTTCTCGTACCTGAGCGCCGAGCGCATCAGCCGGCTGTTCAGCGACGCCGAGATCGAGCAGCCGGAATGGCAGCCGGTCCTGCTCGGCGGCCTGTTCGCGCGCTTCGATCGCGGCTCGTGGTCGCAGACGGACATGCGCGCGGCCGGGATGGCCGAGGTCGAGCGCCGCGCCGCCGCCTACGGCCTGATGCCCGTCCGCTGGCCCGATCCCTGGCCCGGGAACTCGCTGCACGCGATGCGCGTCGCGACGTACGCGAAATCGATTGGCCGCACGGTCTCATTCGCGCTCGCCGCCTTCCGCCAGGCCTTCGCCGGTGGCCGCGACCTGACCGATCCCGACAACGTCGCGATCGCGGCCGCCGCCTGCGAGCTCCACCCCAACGCCATCGCCAAGGCTGCCGCGAGCGACGGAGTCAAGCGGCGCCTGCGCGAGGCGACCGACGCCGCCGGCGACCGCGGCGTCTTCGGCGTGCCGACGGTTGTCGTCGGCGACGAGGTCTTCTGGGGCGACGATCGCCTCGAGGAGGCCGTCGCAGCCGCCGCGGCGGCGAGCTAGGTGGGCGTTCGTCGTACGCGGCTAGAGAGCGGCCGTGACGGCGGGGACGCGCGCGTCTCCGCCGCCGTCGTCCTCGGCGTCCTGGGCGGAGTTGGCGAAGCTGAGAACGAGGGCGATGATCCCCGTGCCGAAGATGATCCAGGGCCAGTCGAGCACCGGCGCCCGCGAGTTCTGCATGCGCAACACGATCGCCCGGCCGCCGAGCATCAGCAGGAACGGGATCAACGGCGCGCCGACCACGAAGCCGACCGCCTCGCCGGCCGGGTAGTCGCGGTTCAGCGCCGCCCCGAGCGCGACCAGGCAGGCGAGCCCGATCAGAATGCCGCCGACGACGAGCGCCCAGATGGGACCGGTCCCCTCGGGCGCCGGCGGCAGCGGTGGTGAGCCAGGCCTCCCAGGGTGGACCGGCCCACCCGGCCCGCGCTGTGGAGGAGGAGGCGGCGGGGGCGGTGCCTGGCCCGAGGGTGGTGGTGGCGGCGGGGGCGGGGGCTGCTGCGTCATGCCACGCGCAACCTAGCCGCGCCGCTCGCTCGCGGCCAGTCAGAATTCTGGACCCATGAGCCCTCGGCCCGACCGTCCCCGCCACCGCGTCAGCCGCGTCCCCGATCGTGCCCGCTACGACGCCGAGACCGTCCACGCGGTCCTCGACGCGGCGACCGTCTGCCACGTCGGCGTCGTCGACGACCGCGACTTCCCGGTCGTGATCCCGGTGCTCCACGCCCGGGTCGGCGACACCCTCTACCTGCACGGCTCCTCGGCCAGCCGTCTCTTCCGGACCGCCGGCCGCACGGAGGTCTGCGTCACCGCGACGCTCGTCGACGGGCTCGTCTTCGCCCGCGCCGTCTTCCACAACTCCGTCAACTACCGCTCGGCGGTCCTCTTCGGCCACCCCGAGCCGGTCACCGAGGAGGAAGTCAAGCGCGAGGCGCTGCGCGCGTTCACCGACAAGCTGATGCCCGGCCGCTGGGACGACTCCCGCGAGCCGACCGGCCAGGAGCTCAAGGCCACCGCCGTCCTGCGCATGGTGATCGACGAGGCGAGCGCGAAGGTCCGCACCGGCGGCCCCGTTGACGAGCCCGAGGACTACGAGCTGCCGCACTGGGCGGGCACGGTGCCGCTGCGCACGGTCGCCGGCGAGGCGATCCCCGACGAGCGGCTCACGGGGGGCATCGCCGAGCCGGACTACGTCGCCGAGCTCCGGGGCGAGCGCTCCTGACGCCGCCGCCGAGCCCCTTCCACCTCCTTTGGACAACCAACGCACCGCAAGTCCCGAATCTCATCCACGGGGGCGTGTGTGCCCGGGTCGCGCTTGGGTATGGTGAGGACACTTGGCCGAGCAGCCTGAAACGAGCACCGTTCAGACCCCCGCCGGGGATCTCGAGAGCTCGCGCGGACGCTCGCTTCCCGACGCCGACACCTGTCGCGAGCTGCTCCGCCAGATGACGCTGATCCGGCGCTTCGAGGAGGAGGCCGGCCGCCAGTACCAGCGCGCCAAGGCAGGCGGCTTCCTGCACCTCGCGATCGGCGAGGAGGCGACGATCGTCGGCACCACCTCGGTGATGGAGCCCGAGGACTACCTGATCGGCACCTACCGCACCCACGGCCACGCGATCGCCCGCGGGACCGACCCCAAGAACGTGATGGCCGAGATCTTCGGCCGCGAGGACGGGACCGCGCGGGGCCGTGGCGGCTCGATGCACATCTTCGACGGCGAGCGCCGCTTCATGGGCGGCTACGGGATCGTCGGCGGCAACCTCCCGATCGCCGCCGGCCTCGCGCTCGCCTCCGACCTCAAGGGGACCGACGAGGTCACGGTCTGCATGTTCGGCGACGGCGCCTCCAACACCGGGAACTTCGGCGAGACGATGAACCTGGCGGCGCTCTGGTCGCTGCCGATCGTCTTCCTCGTCGAGAACAACCTCTACGGGATGGGGACGGCGATCGAGCGCCACTCCGCCGTCACCGATCTCTCCCACAAGGCCGAGGGCATGGGCGTCCCCGGCGAGCGCGTCGACGGCATGGACGTGATCGCGATCCGCGAATGCGTCGCCGACCACCTGCGGATGGCCCGCGAGGACCGCCGCCCGACGCTGGTCGAGGCCTTCACCTACCGCTACCGCGGCCACTCCGCCGCCGATCCCGAGGTCTACCGGGACAAGCACGAGGTCGAGGAGTGGCGCCAGAAGGACCCGATCGAGAGCTTCGCCAAGCGGCTCGTCGACGAGGGCGTGGTCGCGGACGGCTTCCTCGAGGAGGTTCGCGCTCAGGTCGAGGAGCAGGTCGTCGAGGCGGCCGAGTTCGCCGACGCCTCCCCCGACCCGCCGCTCGACTCGCTCTACGACAACCTCTACGTGCTCCCCGAGGAGTCCGGCGGCTGGTACGCGGTCGACGAGCGCACCCCGGACCCGTTCCGCGGCGAGCGCGAGCGCGAGGCCGCCGAGCGCGATCGGGTCCGCGACCTGCACGAGGCCGGCGCCGCCTACGCGGAGGAGGGCGACGACGAGGGGCGGCCGGCGGACGAAGCGCAGGGCGGCGGAGCATCCGGCTCCCACTCGCGCGAGCAGGGACGCAGCGGGCACCCGCGCCACGATCAGCGTGACGAGGACGACGATCGCGGCGACGGCGAACCGGAGGACGCGATCTAGATGGCCGGGACCACCTCGATGCGCATGCGCGAGGCGCTCAACGCGGCGCTCCGCGAGGAGATGCAGCGCGACGAGTCGGTCTTCCTCATGGGCGAGGACATCGGCGTCTTCGAGGGCGCGTTCAAGGTCACCGAGGGCCTGATGAAGGAGTTCGGCGAGGCGCGCGTCCGGGACACGCCGATCTCCGAGAACACGATCGTCGGCGCCGGCGTCGGCGCTGCGATGGCGGGCATGCGGCCCGTCGTCGAGCTGATGACCGTCAACTTCTCGCTGCTCGCCTTCGACCAGATCATCAACCACGCCGCCTCGATCCCCTACATGTTCAACGGGCAGGTCCGGGTCCCGCTGGTCGTGCGGATGCCGGGCGGCGGCGGCCACCAGCTCGGCCCCACCCACTCCCATTCCTTCGAGGCGATGTTCCTGCAGATCCCCGGGATCCTCGTCGCCTGCCCCTCGACAGCCGCCGACGGCAAGGCGCTGCTGAAGAGCGCGATCCGAGACGACAACCCCGTGGTCTTCATCGAGCACGAGACGCTCTACGGGATGCGCGGGGAGGTTCCCGACGACGAGGACGTAACGCTCCCCTTCGGCCACGCGGCGGTCCGGCGCGAGGGCGAGGACGTGACGATCGTCGGCATCCTGAAGATGGCCCACGAGGCCGAGCGCGCGGCGAAGACTCTCTCGGAGGACCACGGGATCGAGGCCGACGTGATCGACCCGCGGACGCTGCGCCCGCTCGACCTCGACACGATCCTCGAGTCGGTGCGGAAGACGAACCGCGTCGTGATCGTCGAGGAGGGGTGGCCACACGGCGGCGTCGGCGCGAACCTCGCGGCTCTGATCCAAGAGCAGGCGTTCGACTACCTCGACGCGCCGATCCAGCGCGTCACCGGCGCCGACGTCCCGATGCCGTACTCCAAGCGCCTCGAGCAGAGCGCCATCCCCCACCCCGAGCACATCGTCAGCGCCGTGCTCGAGACGACCGCGGGCGCGAAGTAGGACAGCGGGGTGAGCGAGGTGAGCACCTAGTGGCCGAGATCGTCATGCCCCGCCTCTCCGACTCGATGGAGGAGGGGACGATCCTCGCCTGGATGAAGGCGGTCGGTGACGAGGTGGCGGTCGGTGACGAGCTCGTCGAGATCGAGACCGACAAGGCGAACATGGTCTACGAGTCCGACGTCGCCGGGACGCTGACCGAGATCATCGCCGAGGAGGGAGCCACGCTTCCGATCGGAGAGGTGATCGCGAAGGTCGGCGACGCGAGCGAGGTGTCGTCGGGCGGGTCCGAGAACGGGGCTGGGGCGAAGCCCGAGGAGGAGCCCGCCGGTGGAGGCGACGGGACCGACGCAGCCGACGCGAAGTCCGAGTCGGCGGACCAACCCGTTGAACGTCCCGGAGTAGGCGCTCCAGCGCCCGACGAGGGACGTTCGACGCAGGCTGAGCCGACATCGACCGGCGGCGAGCGCATCAAGGCCTCCCCGATCGCGCGGCGGATCGCCGCCGACCGCGGCGTTGACCTCGCCTCGCTGAGGGGATCCGGGCCCGGCGGACGGATCATCAAGCGCGACGTCGAGGAGGCGCCCGCGGGTGGATCCGCTCCCGCAGCGACCGAGCCCGCGGCCACCGCCGAAACCCCCGCCGCCCCGGTCAAGGCAGCGCCGACCCCCGGCGCCTCAGAGAAGCCGGAGACCGCGCGCGGCACGACCGAGGCCGTCGAGCTGACGAAGCTGCAGCAGACGGTGGCGCGGCGCATGGCCGAGTCGAAGGCGACGGCGCCGCACTTCTACCTGACGACCGAGGTGGACATGAGCCGCGCCGTCGAGGCGCGCAAGCGGATCAAGGCGGCCGCCGGCGAGGGCGACGTCGTCCCGTCCTTCAACGACATGGTCGTCAAGGCCTGCGCGATCGCGCTGCGCGAGTTCCCGCGCGCGAATGGCGCCTACAAAGACGGTCGCGTCGAGGAGTACTCACGGGTCAACGTCGGCGTCGCTGTCGCCGCGCAGGACGCGCTGGTCGTCCCCACCGTCTTCGATGCCGACACGAAGGGCCTGCGCCAGATCGCCACCGAGACCCGCGCTCTGGCGGCTCGGGTGCGCGACGGATCGATCACTCCGCCGGAGCTGTCCGGTGGAACCTTCACCGTGTCCAACCTGGGTATGTACGGAGTGACCAGCTTCTCCGCAGTCATCAACCCGCCCCAGGCGGGCATCCTCGCGGTCGGTTCGATCGAGGAGGTTCCCGTCGTCCGCGACGGCGAGATCATGCCCGGCAGCAAGATGTCGGTGACGCTCGCCTGCGATCACCGGATCCTCTACGGCGCCGACGGCGCCGAGTTCCTCGCGCGGGTGCGCGACTTGTTGACGGAACCCGTGTTCCTAGCTCTGTGACCACGAGCGCAGCGCCGATGGACACCGCGACACACACACCCGCCGCACACAAGCCGCGGACCATCGACGTGCCGCTGGAGCAGCTGCCCCCGATCGACGAGCACTACATCGACGTCGAGGCGCCGGCCGAGTCCACCTACGCGGCCCTCTTCCCGACGCTCGAGTCCGCGCTCGGCAGCAAGTTCGCCCACAGCTACTGCGAGCGGATCGGCGCCATCGAGACCGAGGCGCACGGCGACCTCCACCATCCCGGCGGCACGCTCCCCGGCTTCACCGTGACCCGCGCGATCGCGCCGGTGATGCTCGCGATGGCCGGCGAGCACAAGTACGCGAAGTACGCGGTCGTCTTCCGGATCGACCTGCTGCCGGGCCAGCGCTCGCGGGTGCGGCTTGAGACGCGCGCCCAGTTCGCCCCCGGCAAGGGCAAGCTCTACAAGGCAGCCGTGATCGGCACGCGCGGCCACATCCTCGTCGTCAACCGCATGCTGCGGTCCGTCAAGCGCCGGGCCGAACTCAGCGTCAACGGTCACTGAGCCACGCGGTGTCGCGCGTACTCCGCCGAACAGCCCTGCTCGTCCTCGCCCTGCTCGCCTTGGGATCCCTGACCGCGTCCGCCGCGGGCACCAAGAAGAAGGCCGCCGTCGGCGACTACCAGGCTTCCCCCGTGGTCGCGTCGAGCAAGAACTACTCGGTCGGTGTGTTCAGCGTCGAGCGCGCCGGGAAGCAGCGCCGGATAGTCCGCACCGACGGCTTCCTCGGCATCTACTACCCCGACGACAACAAGTGCGACAACTTCGACCTCCCCCTCGCCGCGGAGACGGTGCCGATCTCGGCGACCGGGCGCTTCAAGCTCAAGGAGAAGACCCCCGTCGAGGACGAGTTCGTGCAGGTGCTCTGGAAGGGGCGCTGGACGAAGCCCGGCGTCGTCAAGGGCTCGATCACCCTCAAGCACGGCGGCTGCAGCTCGACCCGCAAGTGGAGCGGCGGCAAAGTCGGCTGACCCAGCCACCGCCTGCCAAACTGAACCGATGACCGCGACGCTCGGCTGGACCTGGCTGGGAACAGTTCCCTACGAGGAGGCGCTGCAGCTCCAGAGCACGCTTTCCGAGCGGCGCCACGCCGGCGAGATCGGCGACGTCCTGCTTCTCCTCGAGCACCCGCCGGTGCTCACCAAGGGCCGTCGCACCGACCCGCGCGAGCTCGGGATGGGCGAGGACTGGTACCGGATGCAGGGGATCGACGTGGTCGAGACGGACCGCGGCGGCCGCGTCACCTACCACGGTCCCGGCCAGCTCGTCGCCTATCCGATCGTCGACATCAGCGGCGTCTCCGGCGACGGCCGCCCCGACGTGCACGGCTACATCCGCGCGCTCGAGAACGTGATGACGGGCGCGCTCACCGATCACGGCGTCCCCGCCCAGGTGTTCGACGGTCTCACCGGCGTCTGGACCGCGGGCGCACCGCCGATCCCGGTCGGCGTCGTCGGCCCGCAGGGAACGGAGGTCGGCGCCCGCGACCCGTGGCTCGCCTCCAAGCCCGGGGATGCTCGCAAGATCGGCTCGATCGGCATCCACGTCAGCCGCGGCATCGCCTCCCACGGCCTCGCCATCAACGTCAACAACGACCTGCAGCCGTTCGAGTGGATCGTCCCCTGCGGGATGGAGTCGGCGCGGATGACCTCGATCTCCCGGGAGCTCGGCGCCGAGCAGGACTTCGATGAGTTCACGGCGACTGTGCGGGACCAACTCGGCCGAGTCCTCGACCGCGAACTGGTCGAGATCGAGCCGGAGGGGCTGGCGACCGTCCCGTCCCGCTGATTCCGGCTGATTCCGGATGATTCCTTCTTGACAGTGGTTACCGTCGATCATCGACACCATCAGCACGAAGCGAACCTCGTGATCGGTCAGGACGCGGAGCAGCCCGCGGCGGGCCGCGAGGCTCAATCGTCCTCCGGCTTCATCCCCGCTTGGAGCTCGTTGGCGAGCTCGTTCAGCTCGAAGGCCAGCTCGATGCGCTCGCCCATCGTCGTCTCTCGGTACTCACGCCGGCGAAGCTCGGTCGTCGCCCGCTCCATCCGCTTCCAGGGATCGGGCTCGTCCTCCTCGGTCAGCGGTCTCGTCTCCTCGCCGCTCATGTGATCACGGTAGCTCAGCCGACGGCCAGGTAGGCGGCCTCGGCCCGTCCCAGCTCGGTCACCGGCGCGTCCCCGTACATCCACTCGCGAGCGACCCGGTGCCAGTTGCTCGTGGCCTCGAGCTGACCGAGCACGGCGAGCGTGAGCAGCTCGAGACGGCGGCCGAAGAGATGCTCGGGGGCGATGTCCTGGTGGCGGGCGGTGGCGTAGTGGGTCGAGCGCGGGTCGGTCGTCTGGATGAAGGCGCGGTTGACGATCTCCTGGTCGATCAGGATCTCCTCGTCGGTCGTGTACCACCAGATCCCGTCGCGGACGAACGCCAGCAGCTCCTCCGCGTCGAGCCGGTCCCCGCGCGGCAGGAACCCGGCGCCGCTCATCATCCGATGCAGCTCCTCGGCCCGTCCCTCGACCGTCGCCCGCTGGCAGGCGAGCTCGAGCTCGGCGACGTCGGGGGTGATCGTCTTGAAGAGGCCGAAGTCGAGGAAGGCGATGCGCCCGTCGCCGAGCCGGATCATGTTTCCCGGGTGCGGGTCGCCGGAGAACCGCCGGTGGCGATACATCGAGCCGAAGTAGAAGCGGAAGACGACTTCTCCGATCCGGTCGCGCTCGGCGTCGTCGCCGCCGCGCATCGCCTCGAAACCGTCGCCGGTGACGAGCTCGGTGACGATCACCCGCTCGCGGCAGAGCTGGGTGACGACCGGGGGGATGAAGATGAAGGGGTGGCCCTCGTAGAGGCGGGCCATGGTCCGCTGGTTGGAGGCCTCGAGCTCGTAGTCGAGCTCCTCGACGATGCGCTCGCGGATCTCGTTGCCGACCGCCTTCGTGTCGAGCTGCGGCGTCATCGTCTTCGTCAGCCGCAGCAGCAGGCCGAGGTTCTTCATGTCGGCGCGGACCGCGTCGTTGATCCCCGGATACTGGACCTTGACCGCGACGTCGCGCCCATCGGGCAGGGACGCGCGGTAGACCTGCCCGATGGAGGCGGCGGCGATCGGCTCGGGGTCGAACTCGGCGAAGACGTCGCCGAGCGGTCGCTCGAGGTCCGCCTCGATCACGTCGCGCATCTGCTCGAAGCTGACCGTGGGCGCCGCGTCGCGCAGCGTCGCCAGCTTTGCCTGGAAACGGTCCCGGTACTCGGGGGGCACGATCCCGAGATCGACGAACGAGAGGACCTGGCCGATCTTCATGGCCGCGCCCTTCATCCCGCCGAGCACGGTGACGATCTGCTCCGCGGCCTCGAGCTGGCGCTTGTCCATCGCCGCGCTCGCCGCCTCCTCGGAGCGGGCGACGTTCGCCGCCCTCGTCCCGGCTCGCTTCACCGCCTGGCTCGCGGCCGTCCCGCCGAAGCGCGCGAGCCGCTGGACCCTGTTGGTCGGAAGCTTCCCTTCGGCCATCGTCCCGATTATCGACGGATAGCCTGCGGCCGATGGCAAGGCTCACCTACACCGCGCTCTGCTCGCTCGACGGATACATCGAGGACGGCGGTGGCGGCTTCGGGTGGGCGATGCCCGACCGGGAGCTGCACGCGTTCGTCAACGAGCGCGAGCGCGGGACGGGGACGATGCTGCTCGGCCGCCGCATGTACGAGACGCTCGCGGTCTGGGAGACGATGCCGACGGAGGGCGAGCCGGCCGAGCTGGCCGATTACAAGGAGATCTGGCTCGGCGCCGACAAGGTCGTCTACTCGCGGAAGCTGCGCGAGCCGGCGAGCGGGCGCACGCGCATCGAGGCAGAGTTCGATCCCGCCGCGGTACGCCGGATGAAGGAGGGCGCCGACCGCAACCTCAGCATCGGCGGCCCCGAGATCGCCGCCGCCGCGTTCGCCTCGGGACTCGTCGACGAGATCGGGCTCTTCTTCTTCCCGGTGGTCGTCGGCGGCGGCAAGCGGGCGCTGCCCGAGGGAGCCCGTCTCGCGCTCGAGCTGCGCGAGGAGCGGCGGTTCGGTAGCGGGGTCGTGTACCTCGGCTACACGGTCGCAAACTCCGTGGACGGCGCCCGCTGATCCCACTTGCCACCGCGTGCCGGCAGGAGTAGCTTCACCTGAGGCCACAATGCGCCAACGCGCCATCGCGAACCAGGGAGGAAGTCGATGAAGCTGCGCCCGAGGTTGACCTACGCGAACGTCGTCGCCACGCTCGCACTCGTTCTCGCAATCGGCGGCGGCACCGTCTACGCCGCCTCGAAGCTCGGCAAGAACACCGTCACCAGCAAGGCGATCAAGAAGGGCGCGGTGAAGACCTCCGACCTGGCCAAGAACGCGGTCAACGGTTCCAAGGTCAAGGACGGCACCATCGAGGAAGGTGACTTGGCGGCCGCCCTGGTCTCGAAGCTTCAGGCCGACGTCACCGGCTCCGCGAGCGGCGGGCCGGCCACCGGGCTCACCACGAACACCTTCAACCCGCTGCCGCTGACCGGCACCACGACGTTCACCCCGCAGGCAGGCGATGTCTCGGCGATCGCCGCGGAAGCCAAGTTCTCGATCGCCACGACGAACGCGCTCAACGAGTGCAGCCCGGACGTGGCCGTGTTCGTCAACGGCGAGCAGACCCGGATCTTCATCAGCCCCGAGACCGGCACGAACTCGACGACGCTGGTCCAGTCTCCGGGCAGGGACGCAACCGGCCCCTTCGGGCTGGTCGACCCCGGCACGCCGCTGACGATCACCGCCCAGGTCCGCGGCGACACCGACTGCACGCCGGCGACGCAGCTCGACCGCCTCGAGGTGAGGATCGTGCAGATCCGCTGACGCCCGGCGCTGCGCCGGGCGGCCGCCGGGCTAGCCGCTCGGGTCGTCGAGGAGCGCGGCGAACCGCCGCCACCACTCGATGTCCCACGCGCCGCTCGCCGCGCCCGAGGGCGACGGCAGCACGTAGGTGGGAACGCCGCCGAGCGAGGCGTCCTGCGGACCGTAATCGACGCGCTTGCGGTTCAGCCCGACCTGCCCGGACCTCTTGCTCGTGAAGGCGAGCCAGTGGGGCCGGTACGTCTCCATCAGGGAGACGAGCCGCGGGACGTCGAAGCCGTCGCCGCCGATCTCGGCATCGGAGCCCGATCGCGTCTTGCAGAGATCGGTGAGACCGAGCCCGGAGCGCTCGATCTCGCGGAACTCCTTCGGCTCGAGGCGTTGCGGTGTCAGGCCGACGGCGTGCAGCGTCGGCCAGAACTTGTTGCCGGGACCGGCATAGGGCGCGCCGACCCGGGCGGAGACGGCGCCCGCCGCCGTGCCGCAGAAGACCGCCCGGAGTCCGGGGCGAAGTACGTCCTCGAGGACATCGTCGCAAACCGCTTCGCTCATCCGCCGGGCAGGGTAGGGGTGGGCCGCGCCCGCCCGAGTGCTCAGCGGTGGGACACTGACTCCGTGACCCCCTCCCCGCTCCATGGCCACTGGCGGCTCGTCAGCTGGACCGGGACGAACGAGGCCGGTGAGGAGGTCCGCCACGGCGGTGACGCGCCGCGGGGCGATCTCATCTACCTGCCCTCAGGGCGGATGGCGGTGCAGATCCAGCACGACGAGCGCACGCCGTTCGGCTCGCGCGAGCTCGAAGCTGGGGAGCCTGACGCGCAGGCGGCGGCCTACCGCACCTACATCGCCTACGCGGGTACCTACTCGCTGCCCCGCGAGGGCGTCGTCATCCACCATCTCGACACGGCGCTGCACCCCGACCAGCTCGGGATGGAGAAGGAGCGGCGCTACACCCTCGAGGACGGCGGCGCGGATGGTGCTCCGGCGTTCCTGACGCTCGAGACCCAGCGGGTCCGGACCGAGGACGGCGGCGAGGCGAGCTCGCTGCTGCGGTGGCGGCGGGAGGATTAGGGCGGGGGCCAGGGGGCACCGGCGGCGCCGGCGGCACCGCATGCGCGCCGGGCGGGGCGCCCTACCCGAGCTCCCTCTCGAACCAGAAGCTCGCCTGCGTGTTGCCGTTGTAGTCGGGGATCTCGACGTAGCCGGCGCTCTCGTAGAGGTGCTTGGCCGAGGGCTGGCGGACGCCGGTGTCGAGCCGGGAGCGGGTGAACCCGAGCTCGCGGGCGCGCGCTTCGAGCGCCCCCAGCAGCCGTCCGGCGAGACCACGACCTCGGTACTCGGGCAGCACGTACATGCGCTTGATCTCGCAGGTGCGATCGTCGAGGCGCTTGAGCCCGCCGCAGCCGACCGGGCGCTCGCCGTCGTAGACGACGAGGAAGTCGCCGTCGGGCGGGGTCATCGCCTCCGGCGGCGCGCTGACCGAGTGGATCGAGCCACCGTCGTCCAGGTAGGTGGCTTCGACCTCGGCCTCCATCGCGCGGACGAGGACGAGCGACGCCCGTGCGGCGGGGTCGGCGGGCCGGATGTCGACGGACGTCACGTCGCTCATCGGCTCGAACCTTCCAGCCGCGCGAGCGCGATCCGGAAGTGGACGGGGAGCTCGTCCGGCGTCTCCCCCGCGCTGACGAGCTCGGCGGCGCGCGTGAGCATCTCCCTCCTGCTCTCCTCGTCGAGGGCCGCCACCCAGCTCATCGAGACGAGGTAGTCGGGGATCCCCTCCGGGTCCGCGGGGCGGTTGACCGTGACGCGAAGCTCGCGTGGCTCGCTCCACCCGCCGGCAGCCGCGAGCGCGTCCCGCCAGGAGGGTCCGTCGAAGTAGGGGTGCTCTGGCCGCATCTCCTCGATCAGGGAGCCCAGCTCGTGCGCCCAGCTCGCCCCGCTCCAGTCCGGGATCGTCGAGAGCAGGACGAGCGAGCCTCCCGGCGCAAGGACGCGGGCGATGTCGGCGAGAGCTGCGGGCGCATCGAACCAGTGGAAGCCGTCGGCGACCGTCACCGCGCGTTGCGAGACATCGGCTAGCGGGATCGACTCGGCAACGCCGGCGATCGCCCGCTCCTCCCCGACGTGCCCCGCGAGCACCTCCCGCATCTCGTCGAGCGGCTCGACGCCGACGACGTCGAGGCCGGCCGCGAGAAGCGCCCGTGTCAGCTTCCCGGTCCCCGCCGCGAGGTCGGCGACCGGGTCGCCGGGAGCGAGGCCGAGCTCGGCCATGACCGCCCCCGCCACCGCGGGCGGATAGCCGGGGCGGCCGCGCTCGTAGTTGCCGGCGACGCCGCCGAAGCGCGTGGCCAGAGGGTGGAGCTCCATGGCCCGAAGGCTAGATCCAACGGTCGCGCGACCGCGCGCGGGCCACCGGCGCGCGGTCGCTCCGAGGCATCTAAGCTGCGACGCTCGCGCGGAAGGGGACCGTGCCAAGTGGAGAGATTCGAACGTGCGGGCCGTCCCCCGCGGGAGAGGAACGAGAGAGATGCTGAAGGGCCTGCGGGTTATCGCCGGGTTGGTCGCCATCGGAGCTTGCCTGCTGCCGAGCGCGGCAGCGGCTCAGGACGACAGCGAGCCGACACCCATCATCTTCGTCCACGGCAACTCGGGCTCGGTCCAGCAGTTCGAGACGAGCATGATGCGCTTCTCCAGCAATGGGTTCCCGCAGGACCGCCTGTTCGCATACGAGTACGACACGGCCGTCTCCAACAACGATGCCGCCGTCAACAACCTCGACGCGTTCATCGCTGACGTCAAGGCCAAGACGGGCGCCTCCCAGGTGGACATCCTCGCGCACTCGCGGGGGACGACGGTCATGCACACCTACCTCTCCACGCCTGAACGGGCAGCCAGCGTGCGCAAGTACGTGAACTTCGACGGCCGCACATCGACCGCGCTCCCGGGCGGGGTGCCGACCCTCGCGATCTGGGGCGAGGGTGATCAGACGCGGGAGATCACGGGCGCCGAGAACGTCCGCTTCCCGAACCGCGCCCACACCGAGGTGACCTCCTCCTCGGCGACGTTCGTGCGCGTCTACGAGTTCCTCGAGGGTGAGAAGCCCGAGGTGAAGTACGTCGTGCCACAGGACCCCAGGCACATCCGCGTCGCCGGGCGCGCGCTCGAGTTCCCACAGAACGTCGGGATCGACGGCGGCACGCTCAACGTGTACCGGGTCAACACCAAGACCGGGCAGCGCGTCTCGGAGAATCCCGTCTACACGAAGGCTCTCGACGCCGGTGGCTACTTCGGCCCGTTCAAGGTCGACGGCCGCAAGCGCTACGAGTTCGCCGTCACCACGCTCGCCGGCTACACGATCCACAACTACCCGGAGCCGTTCGAGCGCAGCGACTACTTCTACCGCGTGCTCGACGCTCCGGCTCTGCGTCCGTTCATCGACCGGAGCGACGATCACACCACCCTGACGGTCACCCGCATGCGCGAGTTCTGGGGGGACCAGACCGACCCGGTGGGCAACGACTCGCTGAAGCTGAACGGCCTCGAGGTCATCAACCCCGCGATCGCTCCCCGGGCGCGGCGGGTCCTGGCGGTGTTCAACTTCGACAAGAACTCCGATCACGTCACCGACACCTCGGCGGCGCTGTCGCCGTTCAACGCGGTCAGCTTCCTCACCGGCGTCGACGACTACATGCCGGCGAGCGCGGATCACTCGGGCAAGATCACGGTGCGCGAGGTCATGCGAGGAGGCAAGGAGCACGTCGAGAAGATCAACGTGCCCAACTGGTCCTCCACCGCTGACACGGTCTCGGTCTTCTTCCGCGACTACGTCGCCAAGAAGTACAAGGCGCCGAAGAAGGGCTCGGGCAAGTAGGAGGCGGCCTGGGAGCGCGGCCGGACTGCGGGGACGGCCGCGCTATCCAGCCCGCTTCGCGAGCTCACGCGCGACGGCCTCGGCGAGGTCGACGGCGCAGGCGACGGTCGGATAGCAGACGTTCTCCGGCGTGTCGCTGGGCAGGTGGTAGTTGGAGAGCTGCTTGTAGCGGTCGATCGAGACGACGGTCGCTGTGGGGACCCCCATCCGGCTCGGAAGGACGCTGTCGGTGCTGGCACGGGAGCGCATCCCGCGGCGCAGCGGCGTCCCCTCGCGATCGGCGACGTTGCCGATCAGGTCCCGGAAGGGGCGGTCGTAGTAGTCCTCCATGACGAAGCAGCCCTCGCCCTCGACAAGCGCCAGCGACGGTCCCCCGACGGTCTCGATGTTGAGCACCCAGGTGCGCTCACGGTCCATCGCGGCAAGATGCTTCTCGCAGTAGCCGTAGATCCCGCCCTGCAGCTCCTCCTCCGCCCCGCAGGAGACGAGCTGCACGCGCAGCCCCTCGAGCGGGCGCTCGCGGAAAGCCTCGGCGAGCGCGACCAGCGAGGCGACCGCGGTCAGGTTGTCGTTGGCCCCGGGGACGATCTCGCCACGGTGGATGTCCGCGAACGTCGCTGCGGAGAACGCGCTGAGCGCCGCTCCCGCAGCGGCGACACCGCGGCGTCCCGAGGCGCTTCCCACCGTCGCGAGCGCCGGGCCCACCATCGCCAGCCACCAGAAGGGAAGGGAGGTGTCGCGACGCTCGACGATCCCGGGGATCCGGTCGAGCACCTTCTCGCCCAGCGAGGGATCGAAGATCGCGCCGGTGTGCGCGGCGTCGTGGTGGGCGAGGACGACGAGGGTGCGCTCGGCGTCGCGGTCGCCGGTCTCGGCGACGACGTTCCAGGTGTCGCGCTCCTCTCGCACCGCCTTGCGGTAGGGCCGCAGGCCGTTGGAGGCGTCGTCGGCCAGGAGCGCCGCAGCGGTCCCCGCGATCACCGCACCGAGTCCGCGGCCGCGCTTCGTCGCGCCGACCGCACCGCCGACGGCCGCCGCGCCGGCCAGCGAGGCGATCAGCGCCGCCCAGTCGCCGCGGAACTTCGCCGTCTCGACCGCCGCGGGCGCGCCCGCGGCGGTGAGCCGGTCGGCGATCCAGTGGGCGGCTGCCCGCTCGTCCTCCGACCCGGCCGCCCGCTCGAGCGGCGCGAGCGCCTCGATCACCTCGCGGAGCGTCGCCTCGGGTGTGCGAGCGGCGTCGGGGGTGAGGGCGGCCAGGGTGGACATCGCGAGCGGGGAAGGCTACGGGAAGAGGACGGCACGGCCGTGGGCGTCCCCGCCGCAACCGGCGGGGGGAACGCGATACCCCGTCGCGTATGCTGATCTGAGTGATGGAGCGAAGGGGGCTCATCGGAGTGGCGCTGGCGGTCATCGCCCTGCTGCTCCTCGCTCCGGCTCCGGCGAGTGCCGCGGTGGGCGACCTCGAGTTCATCTCGCGCGACGACAACGGACTGGCGGCCAACGACGACGCCGGCGTTCCCGTCGTCAGCGACGACGGGAACCTCGTCGCCTTCTGGTCCTTCGCGACGAACCTGGTGCCCGGCGCCACCGGCGGTCAGGTGTTCCTCCGCGACGTCAACACCGGGACGATCTTCCTGATCTCGCGGGCGAGCCTGGCGCAGGGCAACACACCCGCGAACGCCAGCTCCGACGAGCCCGACATCACCGGCGACGGCCGGTTCGTCGTCTTCCAGTCGAACGCGACCAACCTGAGCTCGCTCGCGCCGACGTCCGGGACGACCCGGGCCTACATCCGAGATCGCCAGAGCAACGTCACCTCGCTCGTCTCGGTCAAGAACGACGGCGTCAGCTCCGCCGGCGGCATCGACCCCGCAATCACCCCCGACGGGCGCTTCGTCGCGTTCGAATCCGGATCCTCCGGCATCGGCGACGTCAACGGCACCAACACCGACGACATCATCGTCCGCGACCTGCAGCTCGGGACCAACGTGACCGCCTCGCAGGCGGGTGGGGTCGCCGGGGACGACGCCAGCGGCGACCCGACGATCAGCGACGACGGCCGCTTCGTCGCGTTCTACTCGAAGGCCGACAACCTCAGCAACCTCGACGACAACACGAAGCGGAACGTCTTCGTCCGCGACCTGCAGACCGGCACGACGACGCTCGTCTCCCGCCAGAGCGACGCCGACGGGGGCGCCGGCGCCAACGGTGACTCCGACGATCCCGTGATCTCCGGAAACGGGCGTTTTGTCGCCTTCACGTCCGACGCCTCGAACCTCGGCGCGAACGGAACCATCGAGCAGGTGTTCGTCCGCGACCTGCAGACCAACACGACGACGCTCGTCTCGCGCCAGAGCGACGCCGACGGGGGCGCGATCGACAACAAGCCCTCGACCTTCCCGTCCTCCGGTGATCTTGCGATCTCCGACGACGGCCGCTACGTGGTGTTCGACTCCATCGGCACCAACCTGAGCACGGAGGACCAGGACGCGTTCTCCGAGCCCTACGTGCGCGACACCGTCGCCGGAACGACGACGCTGGTCGCCAAGCAGAGCCCGGCGGACGGCGGCGCGGGGGCGAGTGGCAACACCGTCTGGCAATCGGACATCAGCGGTGACGGGCGCTGGGTCGTGTTCGACAGCTTGGGCGGCAACCTCAGCTCCTCCGACCTCGACGGCACCGACGACGTCTTCCGCATGGACTACCTCGGCCCGACCGCCGACGACCCCGACACCACCGGCCCGAACCTGCACGCACGCAAGAAGGGCAAGGCGAAGGCCGGGAAGGCGCTGAAGATCGTCGTCAGCTCTGACGAGGCGGCGACGGTCGAAGCCGCAGCCACCGCCAGGGCCGGCAAGAAGAAGGTGAAGTTCAAGAGCGCGAGCGGCAGCGTCGCCGCGGGCGGCTCCATCACTTTGAAGCTGAAGCTCGCCAAGCGCCCGGCGAAGCTGCTGAAGCGCGCGGGCAAGGGCAAGGCGAAGGTCGTCGTGACCGCGACCGACGGCTCCGGGAACGAGTCCACCGACCCGCTGAAGGTGAAGCTGAAGTAACCGCCACCCTCCGGGCGGGGTCGCTGCACCGAAGCCCTCGGTGACGAAATGGTGGTGCCGGGCTTGGCGTCCACCCCGGTTCAGCTCGGGCGCGTCGCGCGCTCCAGCAGGTAGACGAAGCTCTCGTACCTCTCCCCCGTCGCCCGCTCGAGGCCGATCTCGCAGGTCCGGTTCGCGCAGAGGTGGGCGTCGGCGCCGGTCTCGCGAACCTCGGCCGCCTCCTCGCTCGTCGCGGCCGCGGTCAGCTCCGGATGCAGGAAGCCGCGGTCGCCGGCGAAGCCGCAGCAGGTCGCGGTCTCGGGAACGACGACCTCCTCGGCGATGGCGCCCGCGATAAGACGGAGCTCACCGTCGAGGCCGAGGTGCTTGGAGGAGCAGGTCGGGTGGAGAACGGCGCTGCTCACCTTGCGCGTGACCTCGAGGTCGGTGAGCAGGTGGCGGCCGCACCACTCGATCGAGTCGAGGATCGTCATCGCGTCGAGGCGCCCCTGGTTCTCCTCCGTGAGCGCGTCGCGCGCCTCGAGCAGGCCATGGGTGCAGGAGGTCGCATCGATCACGACCGGCAGCTCGCCCTCCTCGCTCCAGCGCCAGAGCTTCTCGATCGTCGCGTTCGCCATCGCCTCGGCGCCGCTCTTGAACGCCTTCGAGGTCCAGGGGAGCGAGCAGCAGGTGCCCGCCACGTCGCTCGGGATCCACACCGGCTTGCCGGCGCGGGCGGAGACGGTGGCGAGCGCCTCCGGGACGGAGTGGGCCTCGGCGCCGCCGTCGGCGTAGCCGTAGTCGGAGGCCGAGCGGCCGAAGATCCGGTTCACGCAGGCGGGCAGATAGACGGCGTGGGCGCCGGGCCGCACCGTCGGTGGCGGCATCGTCGGCGCGGGCGGCGGCATTGGCGGCTCCCACTCCGGGACGAGCTCGGCGCCGATCATCCGGCGAGCGGCGCCGGTCACGCCCTCGAGCGGACCGTCCCCGATCACGTTGCTGACTGCGGCGCCGGCGCTGAGCCCGCCGCGGGCGGCGCGCTCGACCTTCGCCCAGCGCTTCGCCGCCTTCAGCGCGGCGCGCTCCTCGCGGGGGCCGTGGAGGCTCCCCCTCATCGACTTCACCATCACGCCGGTGTCGATCCCCAGCGGGCAGGCCTCCTTGCAGGTGCCGTCGGCCGCGCAGGTCTGCAGGCCGTCGTAGTCGTACTCCTCCAGCAGCGCGCGCAGAAGTGGCGAGCCCGCGGGCTGGCGCGCCATCTCCCGGCGCAGGACGATTCGCTGCCGCGGCGTCGTCGTCAACCCGCGGCTCGGGCAGACCGGCTCGCAGAAGCCGCACTCGACGCACTTCGTCGCGACCTCCTCGATCTCCGGTGTCGTCTTCAGGTCCCGCAGGTGGCAGTCGGGGTCGCGGTTGAGCAGGACCCCGGGACCGAGCACCGTCTCAGGATCGGCAGCGCGCTTGATCCGCCACATCAGTTCGGTCGCGTCCTTGCCCCACTCGCGCTCGACGAACGGCGCCATGTTGACGCCGGTCCCGTGCTCGGCCTTGAGCGAGCCGTCGTAGCGATCGAGGATCAGCTCGACGAGGGCGGCGATGAAGGTCTCGTAGCGCTCGACGTCCTCGGGCTTGCCGAAGTCGGGCGTGAGCATGAAGTGGAGGTTGCCCGCCGAGGCGTGACCGGCCACGCCGGGCAGGAATCCGTGCTCG
Source organism: Thermoleophilales bacterium (assembly GCA_020636895.1). Taxonomy (GTDB): domain Bacteria; phylum Actinomycetota; class Thermoleophilia; order Solirubrobacterales; family 70-9; genus RHKX01. The sequence goes on from JACJWZ010000002.1 coordinate 1,013,944, forward strand.
CCGAGCAGCGCCCGCAGCTCCTCGGCGGCCTCGGCGATCCGCGCCGGCGGCACGCACACGTCCTCGACGATCAGCGCCGAACCGGGCGCCCGGAACTGCCCGATCAGCCCGTGCAGACCCTCGCGGACCTTCCAGTTGATCTCGATCCGCTCCGGATCGCGGCTGAACTCGACCTCGCGGAACGGGGTGTGGGCCTCGAAGACCTTCGCCGCGGCGGCCTCCCCCTCGGCGAGCCCTTCGGCGTCCTCGGCGCCGAACTCGATCAGCAACGCCGCCGACTCCAGCGGCAGCTCCTTCCAGTACTCGGGCGTTCCGGCGATCGAGTTGGCCGCGACCATCAGCGCCGGGGCGACCATGAGCTCGACCGCGGTCGCGCCCGCCGCAACCAACTCGGGGACGGAGTCCGTGGCCGACTTGATCGAGTCGAAGTGCGCCCAAGCGGTCGTCGTCACCGCCGGCAGCGGCACCGTCTCGTAGACGACCTCGGCGATGAAGGCGAGCGTCCCCTCCGAGCCGATCAACAGGCGCTTGAAGATCTCGACCGGCTCGTCGGCGTCGAGGAACGCGCAGAGGCGGTAGCCGGTCGTGTTCTTGATCTCGAACTTGCGGCGCACGCGCTCGCGCAGGTCGGCGTCGGCGCGAAGCTCGTCGCGGATCGCCTCGAGCTCGGCCGCGAGCTCGGGCTCGGAGCGCTCGAAGCGCTCAGCGGCATCCGGGTCGGCCGTGTCGATCACGGTCCCCGACGGCAACGCGAACTTGATCGACGCGATCGTCGAGTAGGAATCGCGGACGATGCCGCAGCGCATCCCACCTGAGTTGTTGGCGACGACGCCGCCGACGGTGGCGATGTCGGTCGAGGCCGGGTCGGGGCCGAGCTTGCGGCCGTAGGGGGCGAGCACGCGGTTGACGTGGCCGAGGATGGCACCGGGCTTGACCCGCACGCGCTCGGCGGCGTCATCGAGCACCTCGATCCCACCCCAGTGGTGGCGGACGTCGGCGAGCACGCCATCGGTCTGCGACTGACCGTTGAGGCTGGTCCCGCCGGCGCGGAAGACGAGTGGGACGTCGCGCTCGCGGCAGTAGGCCATCAGCGCCGCGACCTGGCCGACGTCGCGGGGACGGACGACAGCCTGCGGCAGCTTCCGGTAGGGGCTCGCGTCGGAGGCGTAGCGGACGATGTCGCTGGCGCGGCCGAGCAGCCCCTCGGCGCCGACGATCCCGCGCAGCTCGGCGGCGAGCGGCTCCGCGACCCCGCTCGCGAGCGCATCGGGCGCGCGATCGTCGCCGGGCTGCGGCTCCGGCGCGATCCGCTCGATCTTCGTCTCGATCAGCGGCATCGTCGCGCTCCCCTCCCCACCTCTGCCTCGGCCTCGGCCCGGAGCCCGGTCCCTACGCCAGCCACATTCCGGGGGCGACGCCGACCTCGACGAGCTGCGGCTTGCCGGAGCCGATCCGGGAGCCGAGCGCCTCGCGCAGCTCCTCGCCGGTGTCGACCCTGGTCGAAGGCACGCCGTAGCCCTCGGCGACGGCGGCGACGTCGAGCGCCGGCAGATCGAGCCCGGGAGCTCCCTCCACCCCCTCGGCGAGCGAGAACCACTTGAGGATCGCGTACTCGGAGTTGCGCAGGACCAGGAACGTGACCGGCACGTCGTAGGCGGCGGCGGTCCAGAACGCGGTGATCGCGTACTGGGCCGAGCCCTCGCCGATGACGGCGACGACGGGGCGGTCGGGAACGGCGAGGCCGACGCCGACGGATGCGGCGAGGCCGAAGCCGAGGCCCCCGCCCGCGCCGAAGTAGTAGGAGCCGGGGCGCGAGAGCCGCAGCTGATTGCGCAGCGCCAGCGTCGCCGACGGCGCCTCGAGGACGACGACGGCGTCCTCGGGAAGCGCGGCGCCGAGCGCGGCCATCGCCTCGGTGCCGCTGATCGGGTTCCCCTCGCCCATGTCGGGCGGCTCCATCGGACCGTCGCGCTCCGGCGGCACGTCGCGGGCGGCGGGCTCGAGCGCGGCGTTGAGCGCGGCGAGCGCGAGCGCGGGATCGCAGACCAGGGCCTCGCCCACCGGCGCGCGGGCGGCCTCGTCGGGATCGGAGGTGATCTGCACGAGCTCGGCGCCCTCGGGGAGCAGCGCTCCCGGCAGGTAGGGGTAGTACGCGAAGACGGAGGCGCCGACGACGACGATCAGGTCGTAGCCGTTGAGCGTCTCGCTGACTGCGGCGATGCCGGGCGGTAGCAGGCCCTGGTAGGCGGGGTGCGCCTCGGGGAACCCGATCCGGCCACCGCCCGTCGCGGGGATCCCCCAGACCGGCAGCTTCTGCGACTCGACGAGCGCGACCGCGGCCTCCCAGCCGCCGCTCGCATCGATGTCGGGTCCGGCGACGAGCACGGGGTTGGACGCGTTGGCGATCCGCGCGGCGAGCGCGGCCACGGCGTCGGGAGCCGGGGCACCGCGGCCGTCGACCGAGCGCTCGAGCGCGTGCGGGGTGACCTCGGGGTCGGCCTCCTCGGTCCAGTCGTCCATCGGGATCGAGACGAACGCGGGACCCTTGGGGGCGAGCGCGGCCGTGTGGATCGCGCGGCCGAGCGCGGCGGGGACGTCGGCGGCGCGCGGCGGCTCGTAGCTCCACTTCACGTAGGGATGGGGGACGCGGGTGGCGTCGCGGTTGGTCAGGTTCGCCTGCATCGTCATGTGCGCGCGCACCTGCTGGCCGGCGGTGACGAGCAGCGCCGCGTGGTTGGCCTGCGCGTTGAAGAGCGCCCCCATCGCGTTGCCGAGACCGGGCGCGGTGTGGAGGTTGACGTGGCCGACGGTGCCGGACGCCTGCGCGTAGCCGTCCGCCATCCCGACCGCCACCGCCTCCTGCAGGCCGAGTACGTATCGGAAGTCGTCGGGGAAATCGGCGAGCATCGGCAGCTCGGTCGAGCCGGGGTTGCCGAACATCGTCGTCATCCCGTGCTTGCGCAGCAGGTCGTAGGTGGCCTCGCGAACCGTGCTCATCGTGGTGGTCGCCTCCTCTCCGGGGTGGGAGGCGACCCTATCGGGGCAGCGCCCAGGGCGGGTGATCGCCCGCTCCGGTTGGGCGCGACGGCCAGCGGGGCGTCTTAAGCCAACATGTTGGCCTCAGGCACCCCCCTGGAGGGAGCGGGCACTCCAATTCACCTTCAAGCCCGATGGTTGGGCGGAGGGCACCGAAGGAGGGACGAGTGGAACCGCGGTTCCTCCCCCCTCCGGGCTACTTCTTCTTGCCCTTGCCCTTCAAGGTGACCTTGAGCGTCCGCGACTGCTTGTTGCCGAGGGGGTCGGTGCCGTCGACCTTCACGTTCGCCGTCACCTTCTTCTTCTTGCCGAGCAGCTTGGCGACCTTCTTGCCGGTCTTCTTCCCCTTGCCCTTCAGCGTCAGCTTCAGCGTCTGCGCGGTGCTGAGATCGCTCGTCACCGACTTCAGCTTTGCGTTCTTCAGGCCCTTGCCCTTGAGGGTGCCGCTGGAGACCGTCGTCAGGCCCTCGTTGGCGGTGATGGTGATCTTCACCTTCACCTTCGTCTTCTTGCCCTTCAGCTTCACCTTCTGCTTGGTCTTCCCGGCGAGCTCGAAGGCGGCCTCGTCGTCGGTGTCGACGAACGCGTTGTGACGGGCCGAGGGGGCGGAGCCGCCGGTGGCGAAGGGCGAGCCCGCCACGGCGGCCAGCGCTCCCCCCGAGATCGTGTAGGCGGAGACGTTGTTGCCGCTGGAGTTGCTGGCGAACAGCGTCTTGCCGTCGAGGCCGACGGTGAGGCCGCCGGGTGCGCTGCCCGCCGGCGCCGCCGGTCCGGCGACGATCGCGCCGTTGGGATCGACTGCGAAGGTCTGCACCAGGTTGCTGCCCTTGCTCGCCGAGTAAAGCGTTGCCCCCTCGGAGTCGAACGCGAGCGACACCGGGCTCAGCGCCGGGAACGGTGAGCCGGCGACCGGGGTGATCGCGCCGCTCGGGGCGATGTCGAAGACGTTGATCAGGTTGCCCATCTGGCGTGAGGTGTAGAGATGGGTACCGCTCGGAGAGACGACGGCATCCCCCTGCGCCGCGGCCGGGAACGCGCCCCCTTGATTGAACGGTGAGCCGGCGACCGGAGTCAGCGCACCGCCGCCACCGACCGAGAACACCGAGATCGACTGCGACCCGAAGTTGGGGACGAACAGGAACTGCCCGTTCGGCGAGAGCGCGACGGCGGAGGGTCCGTCCTGGGTCGCGACGGGTGAGCCGACCGCGCTCAGCGTGCCGTTCGTCTGATCGATCGAGAACGTCGAGACGGTGTCGGCTCCGAAGTTCGCGACGTAGAGGACCTTGCCCTGCTCACCCACCGCGACGGCGGTTGGGTTGAGGCCCGTCGAGAACGGCGAGCCGGGGACCGGCGACAAGGTGCCGTCGGGCGCGATGGCGAAGCCGGCGACCTGGTCGGGCGGGCCGTTCAGCGCCACATAGAGGAAGCGGCCGTCGGGCGTGGCGGCGGAGCCGAGGGGGCTCTCGCCGGCGGGGACCTGCGGCTGCGCGGTGAGCGTGCCGTCCGCGGCCACCGAGAAGGGCGTGATGTTGTCGCTGCCCTGGTTGCTCACGTAGAGGAACGGCGCGGCGAAGGCGGTCGACGCGAACGCCCACGCCACGGCGACGCACGCGAGCACGGCGATGCCGATCCGGACGAGCTTCAACTGGTGGGCGCTCACTGGTGTCCTCCCCTGTGGACTTCTCCCTCGCGGATACGAACTACGGACTATAGGTGCGCGGGACGAGGCATACGCCGGTGGCGCTCGCGAGATGCGGCTACGCTCGCCGGGTGACCCGCGATCAGCTCGCCGACTGGCTGCGCCGCTACGAGGCGGCATGGCGCGCGCCGGGCACCGACTCGCTCGCGAGGCTCTTCACCACCGACGCCTCCTACCGGACCGACCCCTTCGAGGAGCCGTGCTCGGGGTTGCAGGCGATCGAGGAGATGTGGGAGGCCGAGCGCGATGGTCCCGACGAGCAGTTCGAGATGCGCTGGGAGATCGTCGCCGTCGAGGGCGACACCGGCGTCGTCAGGCTGGAGGTCGACTACGGCGTCCCGCTCGAGCAGCGCTTCCGCGACCTCTGGGTCGTCGTCCTGCACCAGGACGGGCTCTGCTCCTCCTTCGAGGAGTGGCCGTTCTGGCCGCCGGAGTCGCGGGGCGAATGGCCCCGCGACAACGGCTGACCGGACGGCCGGGCGCCCTGGTGTGGGCGCCCTCCTGACTACCTGAGTTCGATCGGCTGCGTCTTCAGCTGCAGCTGGTTGCCGGCGGCGTCGATGTACTTGACCTGCACCTTCGCCTTCACCTTCTTGCCCTTCTTGAGGGCCTTCAGGACCTTCTTGTTGGACGACTCGCGCTTCAGCTTCAGCTTCAGCACCTTGGTGCTCTTGGCCTTGACGCTCTTCTTGACCTTGAGCAGCGGCTGGTCGTTCTTGCCCTTGATCTTGACCGTGCCGGTGCCGACGACCGTGACGGCCTCGTTCGCTCCGGCCTGCACCTCGACCTTGACGGTCTTGCCCTTCTGCGTCTGCTTGCTCTTGGCCTTGAGCTTCGGCTTCTCGATCTCCTTGTCGCTGACCGTGATCTGCTTCGTGGTCACGGCCGCGGCGCTGCCGTTGCAGGAGGCGGTCTGGCCGGTGTAGACGACGGACGTCGAGCAGCCCTCGTTGTCGGTCACCGTCAGGGTCACGGTGTAGGTGCCGACCTGCTTGTACTTGTGGCTGACCTTCGACTTCTCGGCCGTGCCGGTCTTGCTCGAGCCGTCGCCGAAGTCGTAGACGTAGGTGGACACCGTGCCGTCCGGATCGGTGGAGCCGTCGCCCTTGAACTGGGTCTTCTCCTTCAGGCCCGGGGCCTTCGGGATCACCGTCAGGCTCGCCTTCGGACCCTGGTTCGGGGAGACGACGACCGATCCGTAGCCCGCGCCGTTGGCGGCGTTCTGGAACGGCGTTCCGGCGACCGCCGCGAGGCTGCCGCCGTCGGCGACCGAGAACGCGTTCACGTTCGCCACGGCGCGATCGGCGGAGTAGGCGTACTTCCCGTCGGGGGTCACGGCGACGGCGGAGTTGTCGCTCGTCGCCGTCGCGAAGGGCGAGCCGGCGACCGCCGCGAGGGCGCCGTCGGATCCGATCGCCAGGGAGGTGACGCCGTTGCCGGCGGAGTTCGGCGCGAGCAGGTACTTGCCGCTCGGCGAAACCGCGAGGCCGTAGAGCGAGTTCGTCGCCGCGAAGGGCGAGCCCGCAAGCGGAGCGAGCGCGCCGCTGTCGGCGATCGAGAACCCGTAGATCTGGGAGGTGGCCGGCGAGGCGACGTACATGCGCTTGCCGTCGGGCGTGACGACCGGCATGCCCGGGTCGGTCCCGGCGTCCGCGGGCGTGGCGGCGATCGCGTTCAGCGCGCCGTCGGCGGCGATCGCGTAGCCGTGGACGTTCTGGACGCCGCCGGCGTCGGGGCGGGTGATGTAGACGAACTTGGAGTCGACCGTGGAGGCGATCGTCGAAGCGTTGGCGGAACCGGCGTAGGGGGAGCCGGAAAGCTCGCTCAGGGACCCGTTGGAGGCGACCGCGTAACCGCGGATGTTCCCGGTGCCCTCGTTGACGGCGTAGAGGTACTTGCCGTCGGCGGTGGCCGTCAGGGCAGTCGGGGTGTTGCCGGCGGTCGTCGGGGCGCCGAGCGATGTGAGCGAGCCGTCGGCGGCCACGGCGTAGCCGGAGATGTCGTTGTCGTTGGAGTTGGCGACGTAGAGGTACTTGCCGTCGGCGGTCAGGACCGCGCCCTGCGGCTCGTCACCGGTCGCGGTACCGAGCGCCGGGGAGGGACTGAGGACTCCGCTACTGAGGTCGACCGCGAACGTGCCGACGGAGTCACCGTCGTAGCTTGCGACGTAGACGTTGCGAGCGGCGGAGGCTGCGGCCGGGATGGCCAGCAGCGCGGCCAGCGCGAGCATCAATGCGGTTACGGGCTTCCTCAGGGCCGAATACATGTGGGCGGCTTCCTTTCGTCCGGGTTCGGGCTCTCCTAGGTGGTAACACGCAAGACGCCAGGAGTTGCCCTCCGCTTCCGCGAACTGGGCGATGACACCCAGGACCGAGGCTCCCTCCCCTCCACCCAGCGGGCAGCCTGAGTTCAACATGTTGCACTCAGACGTCCCGCTGGCCTGAGCGAGTCGGTTCGAGACCGCGGAGGGCTCCCCCGCGGCGGGGTGCGATTGGCAACCTGCCAACGTTTGGTAGCGTTCTGCTCATGCCCCACGGAACCGCCGTCGCGCCCGCGCGCGACGAGCGCCGACTGCAGATCCTCGCCGCCGCCGGGCGGCTCTTCTCCGAGCGCGGCTACAGCGCCGTCTCGACGACTGAGATCGCCGAGGAGGCGGGCGTCGCCCGTGGGCTCCTCAACCACTACTTCGGGACCAAACGCGGCCTCTATATAGAGGTGGTCCGCGAGATGCTGCGGATGCGCCCCGCCCAGGAGGTTCCCGAGTACGTCAACGGGGCCACCCCCCACGAACGCCTCAGCCTCAGCATCGACCGCTGGCTGGAGATGGTCTCCCGCAACCGCGAGTCCTGGCTTGCCGCCGTCGGCGCGGAGGGCCTCGGCCGCGACCCCGAGATCGAGGCCGTGCTCGACGAAGCGCGCGAGCAGGCGACCGCGAACATCATCGAGACGCTCGGCCTCGGCCCCGCCGCCGACGCTCCCCCCGAGCTCCACGCGGTCCTGCGCGCCTACGGCGGCATGGCCGAGGCGGCGACGCGCGAATGGCTCGAGCGCGACCGCTGGACGCGCGAGCAGCTCGCCGCGTTCCTGAAGGCAGCACTTCCCTCCCTCGTCGGCGACGCCTACGAGGCGATCCCCAAGCAGACCTGAACGACCACACCCGCCGCAACGGCAACCACCACATCCACGACAGGAGACAAACGACGATGAGCAAGACCTACGTGATCGGCGTCGGCATGACCAAGTTCGACAAGCCCGGCACCAAGGAGGGCGACTACCCCGACTGGGCCAAGGAGGCCGGCGAGAAGGCGCTCGCCGACGCCGGCATCCCCTACGAGGACGTCGAGCAGGCCTACGCCGGCTACTGCTACGGCGACTCCACCTACGGCCAGCGCGCGCTCTACGCGCTCGGGCTCACGGGCATCCCGGTCGTCAACGTCAACAACAACTGCTCGACCGGCTCCTCGGCGCTGTACCTGGCGCGGCAGGCGGTCAAGGGCGGCCTCGTCGACTGCGCCCTCGCGGTCGGCTTCGAGAAGATGGAGAAGGGGTCGCTCGGGATGAAGTACGACGACCGCACTCCCGCGCTCGACAACCACATGAAGCGCATGTTCGAGGAGCGCGAGCCCGAGCAGTCGCCGTTCGCGCCGCAGATGTTCGGCAACGCCGGCCGTGACCACATGGACAGGTACGGCTCCAAGCCCGAGCACTTCGCGTGGATCGGGTGGAAGAACCACAAGCACTCGGTCAACAACCCCTACGCGCAGTTCCAGGACGAGTACACGCTGGAGGAGATCCAGGACGCTCGGATGATCCACGAGCCCCTGACCAAGCTCCAGTGCTCGCCCACCTCCGACGGCGCCGCCTGCGTGATCGTCGCCTCCGAGAAGTACGTCGACGAGCACGACCTCTGGGATCAGGCGGTCGAGATCGCCGGCCAGGCGATGGTCACCGACATGTCCTCGACGTTCGACGAGAACGCCGACTGCATGACGATCGTCGGCTCCGACATGTCGAAGGAAGCCGCGCGGCAGGCATACGAGGAGGCCGGGATCACCGCCGATCAGGTCGACGTCTGCGAGCTCCACGACTGCTTCAGCGCCAACGAGCTGATCACCTACGAGGCGCTCGGCTTCGCCGAGGAGGGTGAGGGTCACCTGCTGGTCGAGAAGGAGGCCACGACCTACGGCGGCGAGGGCCCCGTGGTCAACCCCTCCGGCGGCCTGATCTCGAAGGGCCACCCGCTGGGAGCCACCGGGCTCGCGCAGTGCAGCGAGCTCACCTGGCAGCTCCGCGGTGAGGCCGACAAACGCCAGGTCACCGGCGCCGAGGTCGCCCTGCAGCACAACATCGGGCTGGGAGGCGCGGCCGTCGTCTCCGTCTACAAGCCCGCAGAGAAGACCAAGGCGACGGCGTAAGCCAAAGCCGATGGGTTCAGCCGCCGAACTCCTGGACCCGGACCGGTTCGCGGCCGGGCCGCCCTCCGAGCTCTTCGACGAGCTCCGCGAGGGCGGTCCGGCCGAGTCCGGCCACGGGCCGACCGGGACGCGGCTGGTCTCCACCTGCAGCGCCTCCGACATCGAGGCGGTCAGCAAGGATCCTGCGCTCTGGTCCTCCTGGGAGGGCGGGATCTTCCCGCACCGCGACCAGGTCAACGCGCTTGAGCTGAACCGCAACCTCCTGCTGTTCATGGACCCGCCGCAGCACACCAAGTACCGGAAGATCCTGCAGACGGCGTTCGTCCCGAACTCAGTCGCGAAGCTGGAGCCGATGGTGCGGGAGATCGTCACCGCCGTGCTCGACGCAGCCGAGGTGGACGCCTCGCCGGACGGGGTCGAGGGCGGCGGTCTCGAGGGCGACTTCGCCACCGACGTCGCGGTGCCGATCCCGCTGCGCGTGCTCGCCCGCCTGATGGGGCTGCCGGCCACGGACCTGCCGCAACTCGAGGACTGGGTCGCGCGGATCGAAGACAGCCAGCGCAGCCCCGAACCCGAAGCCGGGACCCCGGTGATGATCGAGATGTCCGGCTACCTGGCCGAGCAGATCGCCGCCCAGCGCAAGCGCGGCGACGACGGATCCGAGAGCCTCGTGATGAAGCTGGTCGAGGCCGAGGTCGACGGTGAGAGCCTGACCGAGACTGAGATCCTGCTCTTCTTCGGACTGCTCGTCTTCGCCGGCAACGACACGACCCGCAACACCATGAGCTCCGGCATGCTCGCCCTGCTCGAGCATCCTGACCAGCTCGAGCTGCTGCGCGCCGAGCCCAAGCGGATCCCGGCCGCGGTCGAGGAGATCCTCCGCTGGACCTCCGTCGTCAACTACTTCTGCCGGACCGCGACTGAGAACACCGAGCTCTCGGGCTGCCCGATCCACGAGGGCGAGAAGGTGATGCTCTGGTACCCGGCGGGCTCGCGCGACCCCGCGGTCAACGACGATCCCCAGCGCTTCGACGTCACCCGCGAAGACGCCAAGCACATGGCCTTCGGTGGTGGCGGTCGCCACTTCTGCCTCGGCGCCGGGCTCGCTCGGCTCGAGCTCCGGATCGCCTTCGAGGAGATCCTTCGGCGCTGGGGCGAGATCCGCCTCGCCGGTGAGCCTCAGCGCGTGCGCTCGAACTGGGCGAGCGCGATCACGTCACTTCCAATTCAGTTCACATCGACCCCGCACCAAGTCCATCCCGAGGAGAGAACCCCAGCATGAGCACGATCAACGCCACCTCCACCAACGGCCTCACCGACGAGCAGCTCGACTTCCGCGAGGCGATCCGCGACTTCGCCCAGCGCGAGGCGGGCACGGCCGAGCAGCGCGAGAAGCTGACCGACGGCTACACCGAGCTCCACAGCCAGGAGATCTACGAGAAGCTCGCGAAGCTGGGCTGGCTCGGGGTCTCCATCGACGAGGAGTACGGCGGCGCCGGGCAGGGGATGGTCGACGCCTGCATCTTCCTCGAGGAGACCGCGCGCGGGCAGCTCCCGATCGCCGGATACGGCGTCTCCCTGATCGTCGCCGGCGCCTACGAGCGCTTCGGCACCGAGGAGCAGAAGCAGGAGATGCTGCGCGGGATCTGCGACGGCCGCGTCGAGGCGATCGCGATGTCCGAGCCCGAGGCGGGGTCCGACGTCGGCAACCTCAAGTGCAAGGTCGAGCGCCAGAACGGCAGCTACGTCCTCAACGGCCAGAAGACCTGGATCAGCGCCGCCCACATCGCCGACCACATCCTCGTCATCGGCCGCTCCGACTCCTCCGGCTCCAAGCACGAGGGCTTGACGATGGTCTCGGTGCCGACCGACGCCGACGGGGTCGAGATCAACGGCATCCAGACGATGGGCGGCAAGGAGGTCAACGACGTCTTCCTCACCGACTGCGCCGTCCCCGCCGACCGCCTGCTCGGCACCGAGGGCGGCGGCTGGATGCAGCTCATGGCCGGCCTCAACGTCGAGCGCCTGATCCTCGCCGCCGGCGCCCTCGGCCTCGCCCAGCGCGCCTTCGACGACGTGCTCGACTACATCAAGGAGCGCAAGCAGTTCGGGCGTCCGATCGGCACCTTCCAGACGCTCAAGCACCGGATCGCCGACCTCGCCACCGAGCTCGAGTGCACCCGCCTGCTCGTCTACGACGTCGCCCGCAAGGTCGACGCCGACCCCTCCCAGATGCTCCCCCGCGAGGCCTCGATGGCGAAGCTCAAGGCCACCGAGCTCGTCAAGCGCTGCTCGCTGGAGGGCATGCAGATGATGGGCGGCTACGGCTACGCCTCCGAGTACGACATGGAGCGCCACGTCCGCACCTCCCTCGTGATGTCGATCTACGGCGGCACGAACGAGATCCAGCGGGAGATCGTCGCGAAGACGTACGGGTTGTAGGGGGTTCGCGGGCGTCTACCGGGGCAATTTCGGGAGCGCTAGGATCCTTCTCAGCCGCAAGAAGAAAGCGATGGGCGCGGCAGCCACGGCTTAGGAAGAGCCCGACAGCTCCTCAAGCTTCTGCAGAAGGTCCGAATCGAGCTCCATCGTGCGTGCCTCGGCAAGTAGGAGCGAGCTGAGCGCCGTTAGCGGCTCCGTCGGAATCGAGGCCTCCAGCGCCGCTGCTGCAGTCTCCACGGCGAGTCCGTACTCACCGGCTCTGACGAACTCCTCGTACCAGTGGGCATCCTCGGAGCTAGCCAGGTGGCGAACTTGTGGAATGAGCTTGACCAAGCGAGCCTCCAGCTGCTCGTAGTACTCGTTCGAGAGCGAGTTCACGGGTTCCTCGGGAGGTTCATCGGGTAGCCGGTGACGAGACCGCAGAGAGCGACAGTCGCGAGCCGATCGTGAAATGTGAAGCCTTGGCTGGCTTGATCGGGCTTCAGTTGGACTGCGCTTGGGATCTCCGCAACAACCTGGGCTACCACGACGCATTCCAGCTTCGGTTCCGGGACGACGGCGTACGCGAAGAGACGGTGCAGTTCGAGGTTGCCGCGTCGGCCATCTCCGTCAGCTGGGTCCGACGATTGTCGGGATGAAGCGGTCCAGAATCTGCTCCGGTCTCGCCACAGCCAAGTGCCTGGCGGCCAAGCCCTCCGTCGAACCCTGGCTCCGGCGTACGCGCCGGCGCTCCTCATCCGTCAAGCGCGCCGACGTCGTGGCCGCGCTCGATGAGGCACGCGGCCCGTGGCCGAATGCCGACGGTTGAGGCCTCGCGCGCGATCGACGTGATCGATCCGTAGCGATTGCGCAAGCATCGGCGACGCGTTTCGGGCAAGGTCTCCGGCCATGGCACTTCACACAGACATCCCGACCGAGGCCGAGATCGTCTCGCTGCTCGAGGCCCGTGGGCCCGCTTGCGTATCGATCTACGTGCCGACCACTCCGATCACGACCGACGTCGAGGGGTCGCGGATCGCGTTCAAGAACGCGGCCGCGGACGTCGTCGAGCAGCTGACCGCGCATCGGGTGATCCCGACGCGCGACCGGCAGGCGATCGCCGAGGAGCTCGACGCGCTCCACGACGACGATCGCTTCTGGGCGCTGCAGGCGCACAGCCTCGCCGTCTTCGCGACGCCGAGCGGGCTGCGCTCCTACCGGGTCCCCAACAACCTGCCCGAGGGTCACCACCTCGGCGACCGGTTCTACGTCAAGCCGCTGCTGCGCACCGTCACCTTCCCGCAGGCCGCCTACGTACTGGCGCTCGCGCAGGGATCGGTGCGGCTCCTGCAGGTCTCCCCCGACGTGCCGGCGCACGACGTGCGTGTCCCGGACATGCCGAAGGACGCCGCCTCGGCTGTCGGCAAGGGGTCGCTCGGCGACCGCGGCGCCGACCGCGCCGTCCAGGGCTCGGAGGGCCACAAGGTGCGGCTGCGCCAGTACGCGCGGCAGGTCGATCACGCGCTGCGGCACGTGCTCACCGGCCGTGAGCTGCCGCTGATCCTCGCCTCCACGCAGCCGCTCGACGGGATCTTCCGCGGCATCAACAGCTACCCCGGCCTCGTCGCGGAGGGGATCCACGGCAACCCCGAGGAGGTCTCCGACGAGGAGCTCGCCAACGCATCCCGGCCCATCCTCGATGGGATCTACGCGCGGGAGCTGAAGGCGATCACCGAGCGCATCGAGTCACTCGGCGGGAGCGGTCGCGGCGTGGTCGAGCTCTCCGGAGTCGCCCGCGCGGCGACGTTCGGCGCGATCGACACCGTGCTCGTCGACATCGAGGCCTACGTGCCCGGCACGATCGACGACGAGAGCGGTGCCATCGTGGAGGAGCCGGCGGGCGAGGAGGCTCCGGGCGACTACGGCGTCATCGACGAGATCGCGCGGCGCGTGCTGCTCACCGACGGCCACGTGCTCGCGGTCCGCGGCGACGAAGTTCCCGGCGGCGGACCGGCGGCGGCGATCCTCAGGTACGCGGTCTAGGCGAGGCGGGCCGGAGCTGACGATGAACGCACCGATGCTGATCCGTACGTCTGAGGAGATCACCGGCGAGTGGCTCGGGGGCGTACTCGGGATCGAAGGTCTCGCCGTCGATTCGATCGAGCGGATCGGCACCGGGCAGATGAGCGACAGCTTCCGGGTCGCCTTCACCGGCGGGCCGGAGGGTGACGGAAGCGTCGTCGTCAAGCTCGCCGCCAGCGACGAGACGAGCCGCGGGACGGGCGTGACGCTGGGTGTCTATCTGCGCGAGGTGACCTTCTACCGTGAGCTCCGCGACCGGATCGGCGGGCCGCTCGCGGTATGCCACCTCGCCGCCTACGACGACGCGGAGGGCTGGTTCACACTCGTCCTCGAGGACATCACCGACGGCGTCCAGGGCGATCAGATCGAGGGTTGCACCCCGGAGCAGGCGCGCGCCGCGATGCTGGCGCTGGCGCGGATCCACGCGCCGGTGATGGGCGACCTCGCGCTGGCGGCCGAGGGCTGGCTGAATCAGGTCAACCCGCTCAACCAGGCGCTGATGACGGCACTGCTGCCGCAGTTCCTCGAGCGCTACTCCGACAGGATCGCGCCCGAGCACGCGGAGGTCTGCGAGCGGCTCGTCGAAGTGCTCGACGCCTGGGAGTCGGACCGGCGTCCGCCGATGGGGCTCGTCCACGGCGACTACCGACTCGACAACATGCTCTTCCACGGCGAGGAGGTGACCGTCGTCGACTGGCAGACGCTGTCGATCGGACCGGCGATGCGCGACGCCGCCTACTTCCTCACCGGTGGGCTCAAGGTCGAGGATCGCCGCGAGCACGAGGAATCGCTTGTCCGGGCCTACCACGACGAACTGCTCGCACAGGGTGTGAAGAACTTCGACTGGGAGACGTGCTGGGAGGAGTACCGGCGTCAGCCCTTCCTCGGGCTGATCATGGCCATCGCCCCGGCGATGATCGTTCAGCGGACCGACCGCGGCGACGACATGTTCATGGCCGTCGTCGAGCGCACGGCGCAGGCGATCCTCGACCTCGGCTCGCTCGAGCTCCTGCCGGCGCCGGGGACCAGCTCGGCGCTGCGGCCCGACCCCGGCGACGAGGGCACGCACGAGACCGGGCCCGAGGACCTCTGGAACGAGAGCTGGTACTTCGACGCGATCGCCGACGACGGCTCGCTCGGCGTCTACTACCGGCTGGGTCGTCTCCCCAACTGGGACGATGAGGGCGCCTGCATGCTGGCTGTATGCATCGTCCGGCCCGGAGAGCCGGCGATCATGCTCGTCGAGGAGACGCCGCTGCCGGACGACGCAGGTCCTGATCAGGAGGTACGCGGTGAGAGCGGCCACTCCGAGCAGATCTGCGAGGAGCCGCTCCAACGCTTCCGGGTCCGGGTGGAGGGAACCGCCGGCGCGCACGCCGACCACTCGGCGCCGCTGCGGGGTGAGGCCGGCGAGCCGGTCGAGATCGCCTTCGACCTCGTCTGGGAGACCGACGGCATCCCCTACCAGTGGCGGCTCTCCACCCGCTACGAGATCCCCTGCCGGGTGAGCGGGACGGTGACGGTGGGCGGCGAGAGCTTCGAGCTCAACGGTCCCGGCCAGCGCGACCACTCCTGGGGCGGGCGCGACTGGTGGGCGAGCGACTGGATGTGGAGCGCCCTGCACCTCGCCGACGGCACCCACACCCACGCGGTCACTGTCCCGACGCATCCCGACTTCGGCGTCGGCTACGTGCAGCGCGGCGAGGAGCTGCGCGAGCTCGGCGCGGTGACCTCCAGCGCGGTCGAGAGCGCCGACGGCCTCACCGAGAGCGCTGCGATCGGGATGCCCCCCGGCGAGCTCGACGTCGAGCTCGAGCCGCTGGCCTTCGGCGCGATGCTGCTCGAGGCTCCCGACGGCCGCGTCTCCCACTTCCCCCGCGCGATGTGCCGCGTGCGGACGGCCGAAGGCGTCGAAGGCCTCGGCTGGGTGGAGTGGAACCGCAACCAGCGCTGAGGGCGTGGCGCGCTGCTCGTGCGGGGGCGTCGGTCGAACGTCGTGAGTCACCCCCAAGGACCGGCGAAGCGCCCTGATCGAGATGGCTAGGTGCACCGAGTGGTCCCACCTGGCGGTCGCACCGCCATCTCAGACCACTCGGTGCATGTTCGACCGCCGACAGTCAGGCGGGGCTGCGGAGACCGCCGACCGAAGGGGGCGCGACCTACGGCGTGGCCAGGAGGACGTCCACCAGGTCGTCGGCGGCGGTGGCGAGCCGCGCATCGCTCGTGACGAGGGTCGCTCTCAGCCCCTCGGCGAGAGCGATGTAGGTGGCGTCGTAGGCGCTCGCGACATCGCGCAGCTCCCAGATGCGGGAGCGAAAGGGTGCGTGCGGATGGAGCTCGAGAGGTATCACCGCGAGGTCGTCGAGCGCGTCACCGGCGCGCGTTGCGCTCAGTTCCCCCCGGCGGACGAGTCGCCGCAGCGTCTGCAGGACCTCCAGGTCGAGCAGGTGCGGGGCGTGCACCGGATCGGAGCGGCGGAGCAGTGGCGTGATCGAGCGAGCGGATGGCTGCGCCAGGAGCCAGTCGATCAGCGCGGAGGCGTCAAGGACGATCAAGCTGCTCGTCGCGCTCCTCGCGAGCGGCGCGCACGGCCGCGGCGGAAGCCGTGGAGAGGCGGACTGGTTCGCGAGAACCGATGCGCTCGGCCACCTCGGCCCAGGTGGGGCGCTCGGCGACGCGGTCGAGCTCGTCGCGGATGAGCTCGGAGAGCGTCCTGCCCTCCTCGGCCGCACGGGCCTTCAGTCGCCTGTGGGTCTCCTCGGATATGTCGCGAACCTGGATGATCGACATGCTCGCGAACCGTAGCATGCAATATGCATGCACCGAGCCTGTCCCAGCCCGCGCCGCATATCTGAATGGATATGCTTCCAGCGATGGACTTCGGGTCGATGATCCGGGGCGCCCGCCTCGAGGCGGGCCTCACCCAGAGCGAGCTCGCCGCTCGGAGCGCGACGTCGCAGGCGACGCTCTCCGCCTACGAACACGGGCGCAAGGTGCCCTCCGCCGCGACGCTCCAGCGCATCCTCGCCGCGAGCGGGCACACGCTCGTCGTCGAGAACGGGCGGCGGCCGGTACGCACCCCGAGCGCGGCCGCCAACGCTCGCGCCGCACGAGCGCTCCACGACGTCCTCGAGCTCGCCGCGTCTCTCCCCTCGAAGCCCGCGCGCAAGCTCCGTTATCCGCGGCTCGGACCCATCTCCCCCGCTTCCCCCGCTTCCGCTTGACGTCGCGCCTGCGCCTTCCCGACCGCCTCCTCGCCATCGACCGAGCGCTCGCCGACGCCGGCTTCGAACACGCCTTCGGCGGCGCGATCGCCCTCGCCTACTGGACGCTCGACCCACGCGGGACGAGCGACATCGACGTCAACGTCTTCATCCCGGCGGCGCGGTGCGAGGAGGCGCTGGCGGCGTTGCCAGAGGACATCGCGTGGAGCGAAGCCGACGTCGCCGCGATCAAGCGCGACGGGCAGGTGCGGGTGTGGTGGGAGGAGATCCCGGTCGACCTCTTCTTCGACTACGTCGAGCTGCACGCCGACGCCGCCCGCAACCGCCGTACGGTCCCCTTCGAGGGAGTCGAGATCCCGATCCTCGGACCGATCGAACTGGCGACGTTCAAGGCGATGTTCGACCGCACCCGCGACTGGGCCGACATCGAGGCGATGCTGGAGGCCGAGACCCTGGACGCCCAAGCGGTTCGCGAGAACCTCCTGGCGCTGGTCGGCGAGGGAGATCGCCGCGTTCAGCGGCTCGACGAGACAGTGGCCCGGGCCTGAGCACGCGGCGGCCGACGCCGAGCCGAGCCCGACCCGTGCACCCGGGCGGACGCGGCGGCGACCCGTCTACGCTTCCGGGCGTGACCGAGCATCCCGATGAGAGCACCGGCCGGCCGCCGAGCTTCCTGCGCTCCTCGATGCAGGAGCAGGCCCGGATCGCGCGCATCCGGCCGCTCGCCCCACCGTCGCTGCTGCTCCGGGTCGGCCGCTGGTGGTGGGCGACGGTGCTGCGCGAGTCCGCGGCTCACTTCGCCTTCGCGGGTGTCGCCGTGCTCGGGCTCACCTGGCTCGTCCGGCTCCCCGCCAGGCTGACGACGGCGCTGCGCGCTCTCTCGGTCGCCGCGATCGTCTGGGAGCTCCGCAACGCCTGGAACGCGCACCGCAGCGTCAAGCGCATCGACGAGGCGCTCTCCGACATCGAGACCGACGGCCCCTCCCCCCGGGTACCCCGCTCGCACCTGATCGTGCCGCCGATCGCCTTCGTCACGCGGGGCGTGCGCCGCACCCGCGGCGTCAAGTACGCGACGGCCGAGGACGGGACGAACCTGCGCCTCGACGTCTATCGCCCTGCCGACGACGATCCCGCAGACGACGTCCTCCATCCCGCCGTCATCCAGGTCCATGGCGGCGGCTGGCTCGCCGGCTCCCGCTTCGAGCAGGGCATCCCGCTGCTCAACCACCTCGCCTCGATCGGGTGGGTGGGCTTCAACGTCGACTACCGGCTCAGCCCGGAGGCGACCTGGCCGGCGCAGATCGTCGACGTCAAGCGCGCGATCGCCTGGGTCCGCGAGAACGCCGCCGAGCTCGGGATCGACCCCGAGATGATCTGCATCACCGGTGGCTCGGCGGGCGGTCACCTGACGGCGCTCGCCGGGCTGACCGCGAATGCGCCCGAGTTCCAGCCCGGGTTCGAGGACGCCGACACGAGCGTCGCCGCGGCCGTCCCCTTCTACGGCGTCTACGACCTGACCAACGCCAACGGCCACTACTACCCGCAGCTCAACGACTGGGTGTTCGAGAAGGTGCTGTTCAAGCGGCCGCTGGTGGGCAACGAGGACCTCTACCGCTCGGCCTCGCCGATGCACCGGATGCACGCAGACGCGCCCCCCTTCCTCGTCATCCACGGCGAGCGCGACACGCTCGTCCCCGTCGGCGACGCGCGTGACTTCGTCGAGGCGATGAGAGCGACGTCGGAGGAGCGCGTCCTCTACGTCGAGCTCCCCGACGCCGAGCACGCCTTCGACCTGTGGCCGAGCGAGCGCACCGCGCGGATCTCGGAGGCGATCGGCCGCTTCCTCACCGCCGTCGCCGAGCGCGAGGGCAAGGAGCCGCCGCCCGTCCGCGAGGACAGCCCGGCGCGGGTCGCCTGAGGCGCGCTCGGCTCCCCGCTTGACATCGGACCCACCCCTCTGCAGGATGCGCCGCCCCCGCGGGGAACTCCCTGCGCAACCCACCAGGAAGGAACCCGAGAGAGAATGAGCTTCACGCCCAAGTCCCGCCGCGTCACCGTGGCCACCGGCGTCGCCACCATCGCCGCGGTCGCGCTCGGCGCCGCCGCCGCTCCCGCCCAGGACATGCCCTTCGACTCGAAGATCCGGCTCACCGAGCGGGCGCCCTTCGCCCACGGGAAGGTGCAGTCCGATTCGCCCGACTGCATCGCCAACCGCAAGATCCGCCTGTTCCGCGAGAAGCGCGGCGGGACGAAGGTGATCGGCAAGACCCGCACCGGCTCCGACGGCAAGTGGACGATCATGAAGACCCCGAAGTCGGGCGTCTACTACGCGAAGGTCAACCAGTACGCGAACGAGTCGACCGGCCTCGTCTGCCTGCCGGCGAAGTCCAAGAAGGTCGCGATCGACTGACCGCCGGGCGCGACGCCCGGATCCACCCGTCGGGTTGACGTCAGCCATCGCGCGGGCGGGCGGCGCTCCGCGCCGCGATCGGACACACTGTCCGGTCAGCGTGTAGGCTGCCCTCGATGCCCTCCGTCACCCGCCGCTCTCCCTCCTCGACCCGCCGGGCCGGCGCCGAGCTGCGGCTGATCGAGGCGACCGAGCGGCTGCTCGCGGAGGGAACCTCCTACATCGGGCTGAGCGTCGAGCAGCTCTGCTCGGAGGCGGGGGTCGCGCGCTCCACCTTCTACGTCCACTTCCGCGACAAGGGCGACCTCGTCACCCGGGTCGCGGAGCGGATGCTCGACCAGCTCAGCGAGGCAGCCGGCGCCTGGTGGGTCCCCGGCGCCGACCGCAGCGAGCTGCTCGACGCGACGCGCCAGCTCGTCGGCGTCTACGCGCGCCACCGCGCCGTCTTCGCCGCGCTGACCGAGACCGCCGCCTACGACGGCGAGCTTCGAGCGGTGCAGGAGGCGATGGTCGACGCGCACGCGGAGCCGCTCGCCCGCTTCATCGACGCCGGGCGGGAGCGCGGCGAGGTTCGCGACCTGCACACGCGCGAGACCGTCGTCGCCCTCGTCGGCATGGTCCAGGGAGCCTGCGCCCGTCTCGCCGGCGACGACGCCGACGAACTCGACCGGGTTGCCGAGACGATCACCGCGATCACCTGGCACTCGCTCTACCCGGACCAGGAAGCGGCGTGAGCGGCCCCGTCACCAAGATCGGCAGCCCCGGCTCGCGCCCCCCCTACCCCGCGCCGCTGGCGATCCTCGCCGACATGAAGGACGAGGTGATCGCGACCGTCCGCTCCTCCGTCCCACCCGGAGAGAACTGGCCCGACCTGCGCAAGACGTGGGGCTTCCGGCGCGACCCGCTCACTCCGCTGCTCGACTGCTACGAGCGCTACGGGCCGGTCTTCTCGATCCGGGTCCTGTTCGGGGCCAACGTCTTCATGATCGGCCCGGAGGCCAACCACTTCATGCTCGTCTCCGGCCGCGAGAACTTCTCATGGCGCAAGGGCCGGATGGGCGACCTGATCCCGCTGCTCGGCGACGGGCTGCTGACGACCGACGGGCAGTTCCACGACACCTCCCGCGCGCTGATCATGCCCGCCTTCCACCGCGAGCGGGTGGTCGCCGCGGCCGAGGTGATGGCGGCGGAGGCGGCCGGCGCCGCCGACGCGATCGACGCCGCGGAGCCGCTCGACGTCTACCACTGGACCCGCGACCTGGCGATGCGGATCGCGATGCAGGCGCTGTTCGGCTTCGACCCCGATTCCAACCGGGCCGAGGAGATGGCCGCGACGTTCGAGCGGGGCCTCGGCTTCTACGGCCGCGAGTATCCGATGCAGCTCATCTGGGGACCGTTCACCCCGGCGTCGCGAATGCACGCCGACCGCCGCCGGCTCGAGGAGCTCGTCGGCGCCGAGATCGCGCGGAGGCGCGAGCGCGGAGGCGGCGGTGAGGCGGACGGCGCCGACATCCTCAGCTCGCTGATCGACGCAACCGACGAGGACGGCGAGCGGCTCGCCGAGAGCCACGTGCTCGACCACGTCCTCACGCTGCTCTTCGCCGGCCACGACACGACCACGTCCACCGTCAGCTTCCTCGCCTACGAGCTCGCCCGCCATCCCGAGTGGGTCAAGCGGTTGCGGGCGGAGCTCGACGAGGTCTGCGGCGATCGCGAGCCGACCACCGAGGAGCTCTTCTCCGGCCTGCCGCTTCTGACCCGGGCCGTCGACGAGACCCTGCGGCTCTATCCGCCGGCATGGATCGGGGCGCGGCGCTGCGTCCGCGACTACGAGTTCGAGGGCGTCAAGGTCGGCGCCGGGCTCCCGGTCGCCTACAGCTCCTGGGTCTCCCACCGGCTCCCCGACGTCTTCGAGAACCCGCACGACTTCGAGCCCGACCGCTTCGAGCCCGAAGCCCGGGCGAAGTGGCCGCGCGGCGCCTATGTCCCCTTCGGCATGGGTCCGCGGGTCTGCATCGGCAAGCGCTTCGGCTACACCGAGGTGCACGCGATCGCGGCCGCGCTCATCCGCCGCTTCGACCTCGAGCTTCCTGACGACTACAAGCTGACGATCCAGCAGGCCCCGACGCTCTCCCCGCGCGGCGGCCTGCCGATGAGGCTGACGCCGGCCTGAGGCCGGTCGAGCGCGCCCACGGGACGCCCCGCCGGGGGGCGCGGCGGAGCCAGCGCCCACGGAGCCGCCCGCGAGCCCTCAGCCCGTGTTGCGCAGGCCGGCGGCGATCCCGTTGATCGCCAGCAGGCTGACGCGACCGAGGTCCTCCTCCCCGGCTCGCAGTCGTCTCAGCAGATCGATCTGCACGTAGGAGAGCGGGTCGACGCTCGGGTTGCGTCGCTGGATCGAGGCCTGCAGGACGGGCTCGCGGTCGAGCAGGCGCTCCTCCCCGCTGATCCGCCGCAGCTCGGCCTTCGTCCGCGCGAGCTCGGCCTCGATCACCGCCCAGATCCGCTCGCGCGGCTCCTCCTGATCCCAGAGCTCGACGTAGCGGCGGGCGATCCCGTCGTCAGCCTTCGCGCAGGCCATCTCCGCGTTGGCGAGCACGGCGGCGAAGAACGGCCACTCGCGCTGCATCGTCCGCAGCAGCTCCTCGCCGCGCTCCTCCCGCGCCCGCTCCAAAGCGGTGCCGAGCCCGAACCACGCCGGCAGGATGATCCGCGACTGCGTCCACGAGAAGACCCACGGGATCGCCCGGAGCTGGTCGATCCCACCGCCGGGCTTGCGCTTGGCGGGCCGCGAGCCGAGCTGCAGCCTCGAGACCTCGTCCACCGGCGTCACCTTCTGGAAGAACTCGACGAAGTCGGGGTCGTCGTGGACGAGCTCGCGGTAGACGGCCTCGGCGTCCTCGGCCATCGACGCGAGCGCGGACTCGAAGCCCTCGAGCTCCTCGCCGCTCGGGCCCTCGAGCTCGGCGAGCCTGCTGAAGAGCACGGCGCTCGTCGTCAGCTCCAGCTCGCGGTGGGCGATCGGCGCCACCCCGTACTTGCTCGAGAGCACCTCCCCCTGCTCGGTCATCTTCAGGCGCCCGCCGACGGTGCCCGGCGGCAGCGCCGCGATGGCGACGTTGGTCGGTCCGCCGCCGCGGCCGACCGCCCCGCCGCGGCCGTGGAAGAAGATCCAGGAGGCCCCGCGCGCGCCGATCTCGCGCGCCATCCCGACCTGCGCCCGGTACACGCCCCAGCTCGATGCGAGGTAGCCGGCGTCCTTGTTGGAATCCGAGTAGCCGACCATCACCTCCTGCACGTCGCCACTGGCCTGCAGCGCCTTCCGGTAGGAGGGGATGTCGAGAAGCGCCGCCATCGTCTCCGGCGCGGCGGCGAGCGTCGCACCGGCCTCGAAGAGAGGCACGATCCGCAGCAGCGCCGACTCGCCCCCGACGCCGACCAGCCGCGCCTCCTTCATCAGCAGCATCACGTCGAGGACGTCAGCGGGCGTCGCCGCGTTCGAGATCACGAAGGCCTGCAGAGCGCCGCCGTGGCCCTCGTCGTGGAGGCGCCGCAGCATGCGGAAGAGCTCGATCGTCTTCCTCGCGTCGTCTGAGAGACCCGAGACGTCGCCGGGGATCAGCGGCCTACGGCCCTCGATCTCGCGGCGGAGCACCGCCACCCGCTCGTCGTGGCCGAGCGCCGCGGGGTCCTCACAGCCGCCGAAGGCCCGCAGCACCTCGTCGACGGCCGCGCGGTGGCGATCGGCGTTCTCGCGGATGTCGAGGCGCGCGAAGTGGAAGCCGAAGACCTCGACCTGGCGGATCGTGTCCTGCAGGTCCATCGCGGCGGCGAGCCCTCCCGAGTCCCGGCGCAGCGCGTCGCGGATCACCTCGAGGTCGGCCAGCAGCTCGGCCGGGCTCTCGTAGCCGCCCGGCCCGCGGCGCCTGGTCACCCGGAGCCGCTCGGCGATCAGCGTGCAGGCCCGGCGGTACGGCTCTTCCGCGTTGCGGGTCTGCAGTTCCGCGGCGAGGTCCGGAAAGCGCTGGCCGAGGTCTGCGAGCAGCTCCACGAGGTCGGGGCTCTCCCCGACGACGCGCTCGGAGAACGAGAGCCTGCCGGCGAGCTGGGCGACCCGCTCGCGGAGCATCCGCAGGCACGACGTCCGCATCAGCTCGAGCGTCTCGCGAGTGACCACCGGCGTCACGTTCGCGTTGCCGTCCCGGTCGCCGCCGATCCACGATCCGAAGGTGAGGAGCGGCGGCACCTCGATCTCCTCGCCGGGGAAGGCGCGGGCGAGCGCCGATTCGATGTCGCGGTAGATGACCGGGATCTCGCCGGCGATGGTCGAGAGGAAGTAGGCGAGGCCGCCGCGGACCTCGTCGATCACCGTCGGCGAGGCGGCGCGCAGCTCGTCGGAGCCCCACAGCTCCTGGACCGTGCCGAGGATGCGGCCGCGAGCGAGCTCCGCCCCCGACTCGGGGATCGGCCCCCGGTCGAGGTCGCGGAGGACGCCGAAGATGCGCGCGAGCTTGGCGAGCGTCGTGCGCCGCTTCGCTTCGGTGGGATGGGCGGTGAGGACGAGCCTGATCTCGGCGGTGGCCAGCAGCTCGCGGACGTCGTCGGCGGTGGCTCCCGAGGCGGCCAGCCGCTCGATGGCGTCGCGGACCGAGCCCTGCCGCGGCGCCGGCTCGTCGCGCATCTCGTGGGCGCGGATCCGCCGCACCCGCTCGCTGTCCTCGGCGAGGTTGGTGAGCTCGAACCACTTGACGAGCGTGCGGACGAGCAATTCCGCCTCCTCCCCGTCGAGTTCCGCGGCGAGCTCGGCCAGCGCTCCCGGCGCCTCGGCATCGCCATCGCGCGCGGCCATAGCGAGCTCAACGGTGCGCGCGTGCAGCTCGATGGCCCCGTCTCCCTCGGCCCCGGCGATCACCTCCCGGAGCGCGTCGATGAGGAGCTCCTGGTCGTCCGCGAAGGTGCGTCCCGCCGGGGAACGGACCTCACGGCCGTTGCTTTCGCGCGCGCTATGCAAGCGCGACATCATCCCCTAGTCTCGCCACCGGCACCGAGATTCCACCCCGGGAGGTCGTCAATGACCGACAGCAGCGAGATCAAGGATCGGCAGCGAGCGATGTGGACGGCGGGCGACTACCCGACCATCGCCCGGTGGATCGAGCCGGCGTCGGCGACGGTCGTCGCCAGCGTCGGGGTCGGGGATACCGAGCGCGTGCTCGACGTCGCGACGGGAACGGGCAACGCCGCCTTGGTCGCGGCCGCGCTCGGAGCCGAGGTCACCGGCCTCGACTTGACGCCGAAGCTGATCGAGGTGGCCCGCCGCCGGGCCCAGGAGGCGGAGTTGCGCGTCGAGCTCCTCGAGGGCGACGCCGAGAACCTGCCCTTCGACGACGACAGCTTCGACCGCGTCGTCTCCGTCTTCGGCGTCATGTTCGCTCCGGACCAGCAGCGCGCCGCCGACGAGCTCGCGCGGGTCTGCCGGCCCGGCGGCCGCATCGGCGTCTGCGCCTGGACGCCCGATGGCGTCAACGGGCGCATGTTCGCGCTGATCGGCTCACACATGCCTCCGCCACCGGAGGGGTTCATGCCGCCCGTGCTGTGGGGCACGGAGGAGCGGCTTCGCCAGCTCTTCGCCGGATCGGGAGCGGAGCTCTCCTTTGAGCGCCGCTTCTCCACCTTCGAGGACGAATCCTCGGAGGCCTGGGTCGATTACAACTCGGAGGCGCTCGGCCCCGTGATCCTGGCCAAGCAGGCGCTCGGCGACGGATGGGGAGCGGCGCGCCAGGATCTCGTCGCGCTCTACGACGACGCGAACGAGAGCGGGGACGGCAAGCTCGAGTTCCGCGCCGAGTACCTGGAGACGGTGATCACGCTCCCAGCCTGAGCGCCACCTGCGCCGAACGTTCACCGAGGCCGGCGTCGCTGCGGCGCCATGCCGCGCCGCGCCGGGGCTGCCGCTGCGCCGAACGTTCACCGCGGCCGGCGTCGCTGCGGCGCCATGCCGCGCCGCGCCGGGGCTGCCGCTGCGCCGAACGTTCACCGCGCGGGGCTATGCGGGGTCGTAAACGACGTTCGGCGCCAGGCAGGGGTGGGCGTGCTCGACTGACGGCCACGCCTGCCTGCGTTCGGTCGGTGCTAAGTTGCATATGCCACTAGCAACTGCTCGGCGAAGGAGGCGGAGATGCACAGCCCGGTGCGGTCGGAGACGGACTTCTTCAAGGGGGTGGTGGTGTTCTGCCTGGCCGGTGCGCTCGTCGCTGTCCTCGCGCTCGTGATCGACGCCACGGCGGCGGCGATCGTCGCGGCGGCCCTGATCGGCGTCGGGATCGGCCTCTTCCTCACGCGTTCGCGCGGATCGATGCCCGATCGCGTGCAGGTCGCGAGCCGCGGCGATGGCGTCCACCGTGTACTCGTCGTCGCCAACGAGACGATCGAGGGCGAGGAGCTGCTCGCGGAGATCGAGAACCGCACAGCGGGCAGGCCCGACGCCGAGATCCTGCTCGTCTGCCCGGCGCTGGCCGGCTCGCGCCTGCAGCACCTCGCCTCCGACATCGACGGCCCGCGCGCCGAGGCCGAGGAGCGGATGCACCGCTCGCTCGCCGAGATCCAGCGCGTCCACCCGGGGGCCCGTGGCGTGGTCGGGGACGACGACCCGTTCGCGGCGACGCGCGACGCGCTCGCCACGTTCGCCGCCGACGAGCTGATCGTCTCGACCCACCCGCCCGAGCGTTCCCGCTGGCTCGAGCGCGGCGTCATCGAGCAGATCCGCCGGGATGTCGACCTGCCGCTCACCCATGTGGTCGTCGAGGGCGCGGCCGCGCGGGTGCAGGAGGTGCCCGCCGCGTAGCCCCACGGGCCGCGCCGAACGTTCACTGAGGCCGGTGTCGCTGCGCCGCCATGCCGCGCCGCGCCGGGGCTGCCGCTGCGCCGCCATGCCGCGCCGCGCCGGGGCTGCCGCCGCGCCGAACGTTCACCGCGCGGGGCTATACGGGGTGGAAATCGACGTTGGGCGTGCGAAAGCGCCGGAGGACGCCCGCGACTAGGCTGCCGCGGCATGTGCCGCCTCTTCGCCCTTCACGCGGGACGCACCGACGTCCGCGCCGAGTTCTGGCTGCTCGACGCCCCCGACTCGATCGCTCGCCAAAGCGAGAGCAACGCCGACGGTTACGGCATGGCGAGCCTTACCTCGGCCGACGGCCTGATGCTGATCCGCAATCCGGTGCAGGCGGTGTCGTCGAGCACCTTCGAGGGCTTGTCGAGATGGGCGAAGGCGTGCCAGTACCTGGTCCACCTCCGCTACGCCGACACCGGCTCGGTCGGCCTGCAGAACACCCATCCCTTCTTCCAGGACGGCCGCGTGTTCGCGCACAACGGGGTCGTCGGCGATCTCGAGAAGCTCGACGAACGGCTCGGCGACGCCCGCTGGATGATCAACGGCGAGACCGACTCGGAGCGCTTCTTCGGCCTGATCACGCTGTCTATCCGCGAGGCCGGCGGCGACGTCCGCGCCGGGATCACCGCGGCGGTGAACGAGCTCGCCAGCGATTACGAGCTCTACAGCCTCAACTTCATCATGGCCACGCGGGGGCACCTGTGGGCGTTCCGCTACCCCGAGCACAACCCGCTCCACGTCCTCCAGCACGACGGCGGCTGCGCGCTCGAGGCCGACAGTTCCTTCGGCAACATGAGCCTGCACACAACCGAGGCGGCCGCGGAGCCGCTCGTGCTCGTCTCGAGCGAGCAAATGGACGACTCCGGCGCCTGGGAGGAGGTGCGGCCGGGTGAGCTCATCCACGTCGGGCCCGACCTCGAGCTCGAGCGCGAGGTGGTGGTGGACGGGCCGCCGACCCACCAGATGGTCCTGAAGGGAACGGCCGCCGAGTCGCAGGCATACGAGCGGGACGAGGCGGCCGCGGCCTGAGCGCCCGTGGGCCGTCGCTAATCTCAGGTGCATGTGCCGACTGTTCGCGCTCCACGCCGGTGACGAGGACGTCACCGCGCAGTTCTGGCTGCTCGACGCCCCCGACTCCCTCGCCGTCCAGAGCGAGCGCAACGCCGACGGCTACGGGCTCGGCGCTCTCAGCGCCAACGACGGGCTGATCCTGATCAAGAACCCGGTCAAGGCGGCCGCGGGGCGAACCTACGAGCGCGTCGCACACGCCTTCGGCGGCAGCCAGTTCCTCGCCCACATCCGCTACGCGAGCAACGGTGAGCCGCAGGTGCAGAACACGCATCCGTTCGCGGCGGGCGGCAGGCTCTTCGCGCACAACGGCGTACTCGGCGACCTCGACAAGATCGAGGAGAGCCTCGGCGACTACAACGTCCTCGTCGCCGGCGAGACCGACTCCGAGCGCTACTTCGCCTTCATCACCAAGGCGATCCACGAGGCGGGCGGCGACATCGAGGCCGGCATCACGGCCGCGGTCCGCGAGCTCGCCGCCGGCTACGAGCTCTACGCGATCAACTTCCTGCTCGCCACGCGCGGGCACATCTGGGCTTTCCGCTACCCGGAGCAGAACGAGCTCTACATCCTCGACCGCGCCGCGGGCGGTCCCGGCGGTGGCGATGCTCTCGAGCACCAGAGCGAGGCGAAGACGCTGACGCTCAAGCTCGACGACGGCTCCGACCGCCCGGTCGTGGTCGTGGCCAGCGAGCGGATGGACGACGACCCGGGCTGGGAGGAGGTCGGCGTCGGCGAGCTCGTCCACATCGGCCCAGATCTCTCGATCGAGCGAAAGACGATCGTCGAGGGTCCGCCGGCGAAGCTCATGCAGCTGCACGGCAAGGCTTCGACGTCGCAGAAGCAGACGACGTAGCCGTGGCCACGCCGCCGCTCGAGACTCCGACGGCACCGGCTCCCGCGAGCGCCGGCGACGAGGCTGGGCGCGACGGCGAGCGCGAGCACAAGACCCGCTCACGCGCCCGCCCCGGCGGGATCGCGATCGAGAAGGTGGAGGGCCTCCCCTTCCGCGGCCAGCGCAAGCCGCCGTGGCTGAAGGTCCCGGCGCCGGGCGGACCGAAGTACCGCGAGCTCAAGAAGCAGATCGAGGGCGAGCGCCTGCACACGGTCTGCGAGGAGGCGAACTGCCCCAACGTCGGCGAGTGCTGGGAGCGCGGCACCGCGACGTTCATGATCCTCGGCGACACCTGCACCCGCCGCTGCGGCTTCTGCAACGTCAACACGGGCAAGCCGACCTGGAACGACCCGCTCGAGCCGGCGCGCGTCGCCCGCTCGGTCGCCCAGATGGGTCTCAAGCACGCGGTCATCACATCAGTGGACCGCGACGATCTCCCCGACTACGGCGCGAGCGCCTTCGTCGGCGTCATCCGCTCCATCCGGATGCAGGCGCCGGGCTGCAAGGTGGAGGTCCTGACCCCCGACTTCCGAGGCCAGGAGATGCCGCTCGCCAAGGTCATCGCCGAGAAGCCCGACGTCTTCAACCACAACTGCGAGGTGGTGCCGCGGCTCTACCCGATGGCGCGCCGCGGCTCGCAGTTCCTGCGCTCGGCGCGGGTGCTGAGGAACGCGAAGGAGATGGGCGGCCCCGAGGTGATCACCAAGAGCGGCCTGATGGTCGGCCTCGGCGAGAGCTTCGACGAGCTCGTCGAGACCTTCGGCATCCTCCGCGAGCACAAGGTCCAGGTGCTGACCGTCGGCCAGTACCTGCGCCCGACCGAGCGTCACCTCCCCGTCGTCCGCTACTGGGAGCCCGAGGAGTTCGACGCGCTCGCCGCCGAGGCGCGGAAGATCGGCTTCGAGTCGGTTGCAGCAGGACCGCTCGTGCGCTCGAGCTACCACGCGGACGAGAGCGCCCGCGAGGCGCTCGCCGCGCGGGCGGGCTGACGACCGCGGGGCGGGCCCCGCCGCCAGCGTGACCAACGTGACTAGCATGCCGCAGAGACTCTCCGTCACTCTCATCTTGGTCTCCCTCGCGCTGGCGGCGTCAGCGGGCAGCGCCGCTGCCGTCAGCTCATCGGAAGCCGTTGACCTGCTGAATGCTCAGCGCGTCTCCAACGGGATTCCGCCGATGACCCTGAGCTCATCCCTGACCGAAGGGTGTGAGGCACATGACCAGTACATGGAGCTGAACGGCGGCCTGGCCCACGGCGAGAAGCCGGGAATGCCGGGGTACTCTGAGGCGGGCGCCGGGCAGGGCGCCTATGCCTTCCACGCCGAGGTCCTCGCGTACGACGACTACGCGCCTGGCCACAATCCCTGGGAGTCCGCGCCGATACATCTGCTGTTGATGCTGCAGCCATCGAATACATCGGCAGGCTTCGACCATGCCACGTACAGCTGCATGAGATTCCGCCAAGACGGACGTGATTTCGACTCGACTCCGCAGCCCATCTTCTTTAGTTATCCCGGCCCTGGGCAGTCGATCTACAGGGCGGAGACGGCATTCGAGATCCCCTACGTTCCGCAGGAGTTGGTCGGCATTCCCGCCGACGCAACAACAGGGCCCAACATTCTCGCGTTCGCGAACGGGGCGACCCCGGGCGGATCAGCTTGGTTCGAATCGCAGAGCGCGAGTGTGACGGGCCCCACGGGGATGGTTGATGCTCGGCTCGTCAACAACGACGTCGCGCATGCGGCCGGCGAGACGGGCTACTTTGGCAACAGCGCGGTCGTCATTCCCGCCAAGCCACTTGAGGCCGACACCCGGTATCTCGTTCACGTGCACTGGAAGGAGCACTGGAGCGGCCTGGAGTACGACCAAGAGTTCGCGTTTACGGCAATCGACGCGGACTCCGGCGAAGGGCCCAGGCGCGGCACGGTGAACTTTCAGGGGCGCCCACGGTCGGGCGCTGGGACCGTGAAGCTCCGCTTTCTCCTCCATGACGGCGCACCGTGGCGGCTGCAATACGTGAAGCTCCACGGCGCCCCTCTCAGATGCGCTGGTGGACGACACCGCGTCTCGCTGAAGGCGGGGTCGGCTGACGTGAATTCGGACGGTGCATTCGCACTCAAGGCACGGGCACATGGAGGAATCCTCCGAGCAACCGGCGCCATAGACGCGCGGGCGACTCGCGTGCGTGCAAACGTGCGGGCCTCGCACGTCCAAGTGGCCGGCGAGCGATGCAGTCTGCGCAGGACGCGAATCGTCCTGACGGACTGACGCCGATGCGGACGCCGACTTGCGCCGAGCAGTGGCGCTTGCCGGAGTACACCGCCAGCCGGGAGTCTGAGTCCGAGATTTCAGTCGCAGATGCCTCGCTGCGCCTCCCTCCCACTACGCTCCCCGCGGCGTGATCCCGCTCAAGGACAACGTCCACTCCCCGACCTTCCCGGTCGTGACGGTGGTGCTGATCGCGCTCTGCACGCTGATGGGGATCTGGCAGCTGACGCTCTCCGACAGCCGGGCGAGCTCGCTGGAGCTGTCGATGGCCGGAGTGTCCGAGCGCGACGCCTTCACGATCGAGCACGGCGCGGTGCCCTTCCGCCTCGCCCACCCCGGGAGCAAGTGCGGGGTGACGGCCGAGGACATCGTCTGCGGCAAGGGCGCGCTCACGACCGAGGAGGGCAGCGAGCTGATCCGCGTACCGGACGACCTCGACAACCCGGCCTGGTGGACGACGCCGTTCACCTCCATGTTCATGCACGTCGACTTCCTGCACTTCCTCGTCGCGATGCTCGGCCTGCTCATCTTCGGCCGCACCGTCGAGGCGACGATCGGACGGGCGAAGTTCCTGCTCCTCTACCTGCTCAGCGGCATCGCCGCGATCTACCTGCAGGTGCTCTGGGACCCGAACGCGACCGGGCCGATCATCGGAGCGGCGGGAGCGGTCGCGGGGGTGATCGGCTTCTACGCTGCCTCCTACGCCCGCGCGCGCGTCGTCGGGCTTGTGGTCGTGCCGCTGTTCGGCACGCTCGTCGAGATTCCCGCCTACGCGATGATCGTCGCCTGGTGGCTGCTTGAGCTGGTGCCCGGAATGGGACGCCTCGTGACACCCGATGTCGCCGACGAGACGATCACCTACCTCGCTCATCTCGCCGTCTTCGCGATCGCCGCGGGTGTCGCGCGTCTAGCGGTCCGCGAGACGCTGCCGTTCGAGCGGGGCGAGTCGGCGCCCCGTCCCGAGCCCAGGGAGGCCGTCCATGGCTGACCGGCGCCGGGCGGTCTTCATCGCCTCCGCCGTCTTCTTCGTGATCGTGCTCGGAGCGCTGTCGGTGGTCGCCTTCGCCACGGCCGAGCTCAACTTCGCAACCGTCGTCTTCGCCGTGATCACGCTCTTCGTGCTCGGCGCCGTCATCACCGCGATCGTCGAGGCGATCCGCACCCCACCGGGAGGGTGAGCGCGCTGGCCTCCACCGGGAGCGAGGCGAACGACGAGGCAGCACCGCGGCTCGCCGCCGCCGGGATCGCGGCGCTGTTCCTGGTCGGCGCCGTCGGCGGGCTGATCGGCGACATGTGCCACGTCGAATCGGGGACGACCACCTACCTCGAGGACCCGCTCCCCTACGTGTGGAGAAGCCAGCTCTGGTTCCCGCTGATGGTGGGCGCCGGGACCGCGGCGCTCGGGTGGATCCGGGTGCGCCTCGCGACCTCGGGAAGCGGGGACGAGCGCGGCATGACCGAGGGCTTGCGCGACGCCGTCGCGATGATCGCCTCGGTGATCGCCCTCTACGCGCTGACCGCGCTCGTCCGCGGGGAGCCGCAGCCGGCCGCCGTCGTCATCTGCTGGGCGGTGGCGGCGGTGATCGTCGCCCGCTGGGCGCGAGGACCGGCCGATCTCGTCTGCGCGGCGATCGCGGCCCTCTTCGGAGTGACCTCGGAGATCGTCCTCGCGGCCGCCGGTGTCTTCGAATACGCCGGCGACATCGCCCGCTTCGCCGGCGTCGCGAGCTGGCTCCCGGCCCTCTACCTCGCCTACGGCGTCGTCGCTGGGAGGCTGGGGCTGATCGCCGCGCGGATGCGGTGACGGACTGAGGGGAGCGCGGCGAGGCGACCGCGGCGCGGCTTTCAGCGAGCGCCGGCCGGAACCGCAGACTCGCCGGTGATAAGCCGCGAGAGGCCCGCGCCCCAGCGCTCGGCGCGGTCGAGCTCGCCGTCGGCCAACGGGCCGGTGGCCTCGTCGACGAAGAAGCTGTTGGAGTCCGCCGCCAGCACGTAGCCGCGCCTGCGCAGGCGCTTTGCGATCGCACGAGCGGCTGAGCCGGAGATCGTCACCGAGCGATCCATCCTGGTGTCGAAGGCCGCAGCGCGGCGTCGTTCCCCGTGCAGGCCGGAGATCCAGGTGCGCAGCGTCGGCTCCACGGTCACGGACGGTTCTAGGTCGGCACCGGTCTCAACCCCCATCTGGATCGCTGCCTTGCGGCTCATCGAGCTTGCCATCCCGTGCATGTGCGTCGGCCCGCCGACAACCAGGAGGTCTGCGGCGGCGACATCGGCCGGATCGACCAGATGGACCGGAGCGACCTTCACCTCAAGCCCGGCCGAGAGGCCGCGCGCGATCCCCTCGGCGACCGCGTGGCTGTTGCCGAACATCGACTCGAAGACGACGAGCGCACGCTCGCCCCCACCAACAGTGCGAACCGTGTGCATCGCTTCCATGCCGAGGACGCTACGCGCGGGCGCCCTGGGCTCCATCCGGCGCGATCACCGACGAGCCTCCGTGGTCACTGCGGGGACGGGGCGCGCGTGACTGAAAAGTTCCACTTTCGACACACAATTGGCACACCTAGGCCTTGAAGCGGCGCAGCCGCACGCGTAGCTTCGACGCATGGCGCCGACCAAGCAGAAGGGGGACATGGCGGAGCTCCGAGTCGCAAGCGACCTCGTGCGTCAGGGCTACCGAATCGCGCTCCCTTTTGGCGAAGACTGCGACTTTGACCTCGTCTTGTTGCGAGATGAGCGGTTCGAACGAGTGCAGGTGAAGTACGTGACGTCGAATGGCCGCGTCGTGCAGATCGGCTGCAGCTCAAACTCACTCACCAACGGCAAGGTCATGAAGATCAAGCGCTACACCCATGAGACGATTGACTGGCTTGCGGCGTATGACGCGACCACCGACCGGTGCTTCTACGTTCCGGCGCACCTGCTCGGGGCGGGGATGAGGTTGATAAGTCTGCGGTTAGTCCCAGCGCTCAACAACCAGAAGCGGTTCACCCGTGACGCTGAGGATTTTGAAGTGGTGCGATGAGTGGAGCCAGTCGGATTCGAACCGACGGCCTTTCGCGTGCAAGGCGAACGCTCTAGCCAACTGAGCTATGGCCCCAGAGACCAGATTCTAGGTCGCCACGCCTGTCGCTCCAAGTCGTGCACATCGCCACGCCCCGCTGTGCGAGGATCGGCACGCACCACGGAGGCAACGGGAGGAGAGACCAGTGGCCACGGAGACTCATTCGACGCGCGCGGATGGGCGCGGAGGGACTGGCGGCGACGACCCGCGGGCTGCGCGGGCGAAGGTCTCGGACCTCGACGTCGTGCGCCATCACTTCGACCGCGCGTGGGACAGCCTCGGCTATCCGGACGACATCCGCCAGATCTTCTGGGAGCCCTACCGCGAGGTCACCGTCCAGATCCCGATCAAGACGTCCGACGGGACGACGCGCGTGTACCACGGCTACCGAATCCAGCACAACGGCGCGCGGGGCCCCTACAAGGGCGGCGTCCGCTTCCACCCTGAGGTCGACATCGACGAGGTGCGCGCCCTCGCGTCGATGATGACCTGGAAGACGGCGATCGCGGGCGTTCCCTACGGGGGTGCGAAGGGCGGCGTCGACGTCGATCCGGCCGACCTCGACGACGCGGAGCTGCAGCGGGTCGCGCGAGGCTTCATGGACAAGATCTCGAAGGTGCTCGGCCCGACCCGGGACATCCCGGCGCCGGACGTCAACACCAACTCGCAGGTGATGGCGTGGCTGATGGACCAGTACGGGAAGCTGCACGGGCACACGCCGGCGATCGTCACCGGCAAGCCGATCTCGCTCGAGGGCTCCTACGGTCGCGAGGCGGCCACCGGCCGCGGCTGCGTCTTCATGTTCCAGGAGGCGGCGCCGAAGGTCGGACTCGTCCCCGACGAGACTCGCTTCGTCGTCCAGGGGTTCGGCAACGTCGGCTCGTGGCTCGCACGGATCATGCAAGGGCTCGGCGCGACGATGATCGGTGTCTCCGACGCGTTCGGGGCGATCCGCAACGACGCCGGCATCGATGCGCAGGCTCTCGTCCGCCACCTCCACCACGAGGGCGGCAAGCTCGAGGACTTCCCTGCGGCCGAGCCCATCTCCGCCGGAGACCTCTACGAGATCCCCTGCGACGTCTTCTTCCCCGCGGCGCTCGGCGGCATGATCCACGCCGACAACGCCGACCTCCTCGACTGCAAGATGGTCGTCGAGGGAGCGAACAACCCGACCACGTTCGATGCCGACGACATCCTCATCGACAAGGGTGTCCTCATCGTCCCAGACCTGATGGCCAACGCCGGCGGCGTGGTCGCCTCCTACTTCGAGTGGGTGCAGAACCTCCAGCACTTCCGCTGGGACGAGAAGGAGATCAACTCGAAGCTCGGCCACATCCTCCGCCGCACCTTCCACGAGGTCGACCAACGCGCCGACCACGAGCAGCAGACGCTGCGGACCGCCGCGTTCGAGATCTCGATCGAGCGCGTCGTCGACGCATCACGGACGCGCGGCTACTTCGACTGAGCGGGGCGGCGGTAGGCGCGGGCGGCGGCGGCGCGCTGGTCAAGCCGCGGCCGTAATCCCGGGGGGCGAGCGGCGGTGGAGAGGTGGCCGGTTAGGCGGATCAGTCGTCGTCGAAGTCGAAGTCGCGGGGCGGTCCCTGCTCGAACCAGAGATCCTCGCCCTCGCTCTCCTGCAGGAAGTCCGGCGTCTCCTCCAGCAGGTCCTCTCCCTCTTCGCCTTCCTCACCTTCGGCGGCGGGCTTCTTCGCGCCCTCCTCCTCGTCGAGCGATAGGTCGGCATCGGAGAGGCCGAAGTCGTCGTCGTCGGCGCCGAAGATGTCGGACTCGGGAGCCTCGGCGGGCTGCTCTGCGGCGGGCTCGGCGACGACGGGCTCCTCGCCTGACTCGGGCTCGGCCACCACGGGCTCCTCGCCTGACTCGGGCTCGGCGACGACGGGTTGCTCGATCGCCTCGGGCTCCGCGACGGGCGCCTCAGCTGCGGGAGGTGCCGCGGCAGGTGGCTCCTCCGCCTCATCCTCGGGCCCGAGCTGGGTGGGCGCCGGATGGTCGGCCGTGTCCTCGAGGTGGGAGTGCTCGATCCGCGCCTGCTCGGCGGGGCTCAGGCCGGACGGGATCTCCTCCGACTCCGAACCGAACTCGGACTCGGCGTCGAAGATCCCGAAGCTGCCGCTCGGCGGCTCCTCGGCGACGGGCGCTTCCTCTGAGGGCGGCTCCTCCGCAGGAGGTGCCTCGGCCGCCGGCGGCTCGTCAGCGACTGCGAGCTCCTCGGAGGGAGCCTCCTCCTGGAGCTGCTCCTCCGACGTCTGCGGCTCGGCGACAGGCTCGATGGCCGACTCACCCGTCTCGAAACCGGGGTCGCCGGGACGAGCGGCGGGCCCGAAGGCCTCCTGCTCGAGTCGCTCGAGGTCCTCGTCCTCGGCGCCATGCTGGCGCTTCAGCTCGAGGTGCTGGCGGATCGCGTCGTCGAGGATTCCCATGTCTAAGCCGAAGGTTTGCAGATGCGGGCAGGCCTTGGGACCCGCTTGGTTTCGTCGCCTCGCGGGCCTATCTTCGCCGCTGCGCCTCGTTCCCCTGCGCGGCCGCCCCACTCTCGCCTTCACTGGCCACCACCCGGTTCTTGCCGCTTCGCTTCGCTTCGTACAGCGCTTCGTCGGCGGCGGCGACCAGGGCCTCGGCATCGCCCGCGTCCCCGGGCATGGTCGCGACGCCGAAGCTGGCGGTGACGCTGACCGGCGGGGTGCCATCGACCCCCTCCACGGTCGCCTCCTCGAGCGCCCGCCGCGCCCGCTCGGCGACGAGCACGGCGCCATCGCGCGGGGTCTCCGGCAACGCCAGCGCGAACTCCTCGCCGCCGTAGCGCGCCGCCAGGTCGATCCCGCGGACCTGCCCAGCGAGCAGCGCCCCCACCATCTCCAGGACCCGATCCCCCTGCAGGTGACCGCGCGTGTCGTTGACCCGCTTGAAGTCATCGATGTCGATCAGAACCAGCGAGAGCTCCCCGCGGTAGCGGCTCACCCGCGCCGTCTCCTGCCGCATCCACTGGGTGAAGTGGCGGTGGTTGGGGATCCCGGTCAGCTCGTCGGTGAGCGCCTGCTCGGCGACGCGCTCGTGCTCGTCGATGTTCTCCGCCGAGGTGACCATCCGCCCGAGCAGGTAGCGGAGGGTGCCCCGCTCCTCCTCCGTGAACGGCTCCCCGTCGCGGGCGACCGAGATCGCGCAGCGGATCTCGCCGTCACCGTCGCTCCCTCCCATCGCATCGGCGATGGCGTGGTGCTCGCCGTCGGCGGCGACGCCCTCGCCCGTCCCCTCCCAGGCCTCCTCGCCCGCCCGCTCGAGCACGCCCGCCAACGCCTCGGGCGCCTCGCGGGTCACGAGCGTCCGGCCGCCATCGCGCAGCCCGACGCGCGACGCCTCCGCCCCGCACGCCGACGCTGCGGTCTCGGCGACGAGCTCGAGCAGCGTCTCGCGATCGAGGCCGGAGGCGAACGCCTCCCCGATCCGGTGGACCGACTCGTCGAGCTCCTTGCGCTGGAGCTTCAGCTCGCGCATCTGCTCGCCGAGGCGGCTGCTCATCCGGTTCATCTCGCGGGCGAGTCCGGCCATCTCGTCGTTGCCCTCGACCGGGACCTTCGTATCGAGATCGCCCTCGCCCATCCGCCGGGCGGCGGCGAGCATCTTGGCGACGCGTCGCTGCAGGTCCCTGAGCAGGACGAAGATGCCTGCGAAGGCGAGCGCGAAGAAGAGCGCGAGCACCAGCGCGACGAGCGGCTCGGAGGCGACGAAGCCGCTCTCGAGCGGTGCAGCGAGGACGAGCCGCGCGCCCGGACCCGCTCCCTCGAGACGGAGGGAGGCAGCGCGGCCGTCCTCGCCGTCAGGCAGCTCGACATCGCCGGCCTCCTCGCTCGCGGGCACCGCGGTCCCGTCAAACCCGGAGGTTGAGGCGATCGAGCCGTCGCCGTCGACGATGGAGGCATCGAGGCCCGTCAGCTCGGCGACGCGCGCGGTGAAGTGGCCGGGATCGAGCATCGCCGCCCGGACCGTCCCGAGCGGAGTGCCGTCCGCGGCGTCGGAGGCGTTGCTCTCCCCGATCGCGATGGCGTCGGCGGGACCCGACGCCGCGAGCTGCACACCCTTCGCGTCGAGGATCGTGACCGCGACGACGTCCGTCCGCTCACGCGCCTCGCCGGCGGCGGCGGTGAGCGCCGCCCGGTCGCGGGCGGCCAGCTCAGGACCGACGTCGCGGGCGATCGAGCGGGCCTCGTCGGGAGCCTCCGCGAGCGCCTCGTCGTAGAGCGCGCGGGAGGTCTCCAGCCCGGACGCCAGCCGCGCGTCGGTCTTCCCGTCCTGCGAATCGCGTGTGATCACCACGATCGCGGCGGCGAGCACCACCATCGGCACCGCGACGATCGCGACGAAGAACACGCGTAGGCGGACACCGAAGCTCATCCGTCCCCCATCGGCCGATCCCGATCAGCGCCCAAGTCCGGGATGAACGGCCCCAGGAGGCCGAGTATCCTCCAGGGCACGGGTTCCGACCCGTCACTGGGGCTATAGCTCAGCTGGAAGAGCGCCTGGATCGCACCCAGGAGGTCGGCGGTTCGAGTCCGCCTAGCTCCATCGCCCCTCGAGCCGCGAAGGGCTGGCGCTGTTCGACGGGCTGGACGTCAGAACGGCAGGTTCTCGTCGTCCTGCGTCAGAACGAGAACCGCGCGATCGCCGGTTCCCGGCTTGCCGTCCACTCGCTTCAGCGTCGCATCGACCTCTACCGAGCCGCTCTTGGCGACCTGCTTGCGAAGCTTCTTGGGCATCGAGATCCGGACGCTCTTCGGCTTTCCCGAGACGAGCTTCACCCGGGTACGGCCGAGCACCTTGCCCTGCTCGTCGCTGATGGTGAGCTTGTGGACGCCGCTGACGGGCTTCCCGGACGTGCCGCTCCTCGAGCCCGGGAAGTGCTGGACGAGGGCGACCGCGGAGTTGCCGCGGATCGGCGCGGCGGAGGAGACGAACGTCGCGGCCGGAGCCCCCGCCGCGTCGGCGACGTTGCACTTCAGGCCGTTCACGGTCGCGGTGACCACGGGGTTGGTGCTGCCGTTGATGGCGCAGGTGAGGGTCGCGTCCCCGATCAGTGGGTCGCGGGGCGCCCAGAACCCACCCCCGTTGTCCTGAGGCGACTCGACGCTGAACGACTGCGGGTTGACGTCGCTGTAGCAGTAGGCGTCGAACAGATCCTCCGTCAGAAACAGGGAGCCGCTGGTTCCGGGACCGAACGTGTAGGCCGTGGCGTTCGGTCCGGGCCACGGTCCGGTCACGCAGGACGACATGTCGTTGGGGATGTTGTAGTTCGGTCCGCCGTAATCGGAGACGCCGCTGAGCGACGAGGACGAGTTGTTGTTCAAGTAGAAGGTGTCGCCGGCCGACGCGCTCGGGGCGGCGACCACGCAAACCCCCAGGACGGCCAGAACGGCGGCGGCGAGACGGAGCTTGCCTCGATCCGGCGAGAACATCGCGAGCACTCTATCCCGCTCAGGAGCCGCACCCGCGTCGCATCTCACCCGACGCTGAAG
This sequence comes from Thermoleophilales bacterium, assembly GCA_020636895.1. Taxonomy (GTDB): domain Bacteria; phylum Actinomycetota; class Thermoleophilia; order Solirubrobacterales; family 70-9; genus RHKX01. Next base: position 1,052,937 of record JACJWZ010000002.1, read on the forward strand.
ACCAGGCCAGCTTCGCGCCCCGGCCGAGGCTGCGGGACGACTTGCCCACCTCGATCCGGTAGCAGCCCTTCGCGACGTCCCAGCCGCTGCGGCGATCGCTCCAATAGGAGAAAGCGCGGCTCCCGAGGTGGAAGCGGACGAGCCGGCTTGCGCCGGGCTTCAGCTTCACGCTCTTGAACGCCTTCAGCTGCCGAGGCGGCTGAACCCGCTTCGCGGTTCCAGGCATCTTCACGTAGAGCTGCGGTACCGCGATGCCCTTGCGGTCGCCCACGTTGGCGACCTTGAGCGAGACCCGGGCACCCGCACCGCGCCGGTCCGGTCGAACCTTCAGCCCGCGGAACGCGAAGCGGCTGTAGGAGAGCCCGTGGCCGAACGGGTAGGCGGGCTTCAGCCCCTTCTTGTCGAACCACCGGTAGCCGACGAGCACTCCCTCGCTGTAGTCCGCGACGTTGTCCACGCCTGGGTAGGAGGACGGATTCCCGGAGGTCGGCAGCTGCGCCTCTGTGTCGGGGAACGTCGCCGGGAGCCTGCCGCCGGGATCGACGTCACCGAAGAGCACCCGGGCGAGCGCCGAGCCGGCGGCTCCACCGGGATACCAACCCTCTACGACCGCTGCGACCTGGTCGCGCCACGGCGTCAGGACCGGTCCCGCGGTCTCCAGCAGGACGATGGTGTTGGGGTTGGCCGCGGCGACCTGCTCGACGAGGGCATCGCGCTGGATCGTCATCCCATCGATCGGCTCGGCCCCGCAGTCGATCCCAAGGCACGGCTTGTCCGAACCCTCGCTCGAGGCGTCGGCGATCACGACCACCGCGGCATCGGCGCCGCGCGCGGCCTGCGCGGCCTGCTCGAGGTCATTGCCGGGATCGAAGCTGACGTCGACGCCCTTGCCGGCGCGCGCCTGGATGCCGCCCAACACGCTGGTGAACTCGATGGGATCGATGTCGGACGAGCCGCCGCCGTTGACGTAGCGAGTGGCATCGGCGCCGATCACGGCGAGCGAACCAAGCCGTTTCGAGTTCAGCGGCAGCACGCCATCGTTCTGCAGCAGCACGGTCCCCTGCTCGGCAGCTCGCCGAGCCCGCTTCTGATGGGCGCCGTTGTTGATCCTCGAAGGATCGTCCACGAACGGGGTCCGGTCGAAGAACCCGAACCGGAACAGCGTCTCGAGCTGGTGTCGCACCGCCGTGTCGATATCGCCCTGGTTGATCCGCCCGGCCTGCAGCGCGGCGGTGACCTGGGCGGGAGTGAGGTTCTCGCCGCCGTCGAAATCGACGAACGGGAAGGGCTCGTAGTCGAGGCCCGCTCTCAAGCCCGTGTCGATGTGCTTGGAGGCCCCGTAGTCGGCGAGTACGAGGCCCTTGAAGCCCCACTCCTCGCGCAGGATCTGCGTCAGCAGCGTCGGGTTCTCGCATCCGTGGACGCCGTTGATCTTGTTGTAGGAGCACATCACCGACCCGACGTCGCCGCGCTTGACCGCGGCTTCGAAGGCCGGCAGGTAGATCTCCCGGAGGGTCCTGTCGTCGACCTGGGCGCTGACGCTGAAGCGGCTGCCCCCCTGCGCGTTCCCCTCCTGGTTGTTGACGGCGAAGTGCTTGACGTTGGCGATGACCCCCTCGGACTGCATGCCGCGGATGTAGTCGACCGCCAGGCTCGACGTCAGGAACGGATCCTCGCCCATGCTCTCGAAGGCCCTGCCCCACAGAGGGGTGCGAAGGATGTTCACCGTGGGGGCGTAGACGAGGTCGTTCCCCTTCAGCTTCGCCTCGTTGCCGACCAGCGCGCCGTAGCTGCGTGCCAGGTTCCGATCGAAGCTCGACGCCAGCGACATCTCCGACGGCATCGACGTCGCCTTCCCTTGGCGAACCCCCATCGGGCCGTCCGTCTGGAAGAAGTCCGGGACGCCGAGGGCGGGGATGCCGTCGGCGGCTCCCGTGTGGGTGCCGTCGGCGCCCGCGAGCGCGGCATGGTCGCCGGCGAGCAGGCCGATCCGCTGCTCCGGCGTCATCGCCGAGAGGAGCAGCGACGCGCGCTTCGCCGGGGAGAGGGAGGAGTCGCACCAGGGAGAGTCGCCGCACGGGCCGCTTGCACCCGCGGTCGCGGCGGTGAGCAGCGAGGTGACTACGACGGCTGCGATCGCCAGGAGGCGAATCGAAATGGCGCGTGGGGATGTCCCAACCCGTGAACTGCTGAATCCCAAGGAAGCTTCCTCTCTCGAGCCGGTTATTTCATCCGGCTTATCGGCCTCCCCCGACGAGAGGCGTTCTCCGGCGCGCAGATTACGGAACCTTCTCTCCCAAGGCGCCGGTCGCCGGTTCCCGCGACCCGCTGCACGGCGAACGCGGGTCGGAGTAGGGTCATCGCATGTTCGGCCGGGGGCGACAGATTCGCGTCGACGGCACGGTCATCGCTGAAGCCGTGCACAAAAGCCACACGACCGACACCGGCGCTCAATACACCCGGATGAAGTACGTCGTCGAGTTCGAGCGGCCGGGCGTCGGCATGGAGCGCATCGAGCTGAAGGAGGCCGAGAAGTTCGGCAGCAAGGTGATGACGTCGCTGACGAGGGGCGACACCGCACCGCTGCTCGTCGACGAGAAGTCGGGAAAGGTTCGCTTCGACACCGACGACCCGCGGATCAACCTCAAGGCCTGGGTGGCGAAGACCAAGCGCCGTGGTGACGATGAGTTCAAGCGCGCGCTCGAGGGCGGAGACGGCGACGGCGACTGAGCGGGCGTCCATGGGCGGGCTCGCCCGCCCGGGATGACGACCCTCAGAGCCGCCCCGGCTCGATCGTGTGCCGGCTGCCGCCGACCTCGACCTCGACAGCGGCGATGCCCGGCGCGTTCGCGTTCGCCTCGAACTCACACGCGCGCAGCGGCCCCCCGGCGACGGTCTCCCAACGGTGGCGGGTGGCGGCGGGATCGGTCGCCGCAACCGTGATCCCGGCGACGCGCCCCGGCACGCTCCGCTCCGCCCAGCCCTCCCCGCCCCAGCGCCAAGACGCCGTTGGTTTGGGGACGGAGAGCGCCACGATCGCGCCGCGCATGTCTCCCGGGTGCAGGTGGACCTCCTCGATGTCATCGAGCTCGACGGCGAAGACCTCGCGGACGCCCGCTGCATGGGCGCGCTCCCGCGCGGCGGCGAGGTCGGGGACCTGCAGCATCGCCATGTAGCCGCAGACGTCGGTGCCCGAGCGCTCGAGCTGCCTCGCCGCGGTCCTCGCGCCGGGCTCCTCGTCACTCACCGGCGAGACGACCTCGAGGAAGGTGTCCCCGATCGCGAACACCGCGTTGGCGAGGCCGAAGTAGGCGACGGCGGGATCGCGATAGGGCTCGCCGAGGCCGAGCTCCTCGCGGAGCCGCCACACCGTTCCCTCGAGATCGTGGGCGCAGAGGACCGCCTGTCGCAAGCGCGCGGTCACGGACCTACCGCTCGTAGCCGATGGCGAGCACGATCAACCGCGTCACCTCGGCGACGATCTTGTCGACCTCTGCTTCCCAGTCGACATCGGCGGTCCAGGTGTTGATCAACCCGTAGACGGCGCCGGTCAACGCGATGGCGGTCAGGCGGAAGTCGCGCTTCGGGATCACCCCGTCGTCCACCAGGCGGTCCGACTCGGCCTGCATCAGCGCTGCGAACCGATCGATCGCGATTCGCCTGCGCTCCTCGACCGCGGGGCTGACGCCGACCGACTCGTGGATCGCGATCTGCGCCCAGCGCCGGTCGGTCGTCATCACCTCGAGGTAGGCGCGGGTGGCGCGGCTGACCCGCTCCGGCACGTCGTCGGGATCGATGCCGTCGAGCGCGAAGATCACCGCGGCGAGCGCACGGTTGTTGACGTCTTCGTGGAGCGCGACCACCAGGCTCTCGCGAGAGCCGAACTCCCGCTCGAAGTCCTGCGGTGAGACTCCGGCCCTCTGGCAGAGGTCGGCGACCGCGGTGTCGTGGAATCCACGCTCGGCGAAGAGGTCGAGCCCTGCGGCGAGGATCCGCGAGCGCCGATCGTCTCCAGCGATACTCGGCGGCACCGCTGCGCCCGGTGCGTCGAGGGGAGTGGAATCGCTCATCGGCCCGTGATCGTAGCCCGGTGCCGCCGGGGCGGGTCATCCGTGCCCCGCCACCCCCTCGGGTGAATGGCTCCACCCGACCGGACCTCGGCGTCCACGCGACCGGACCCTGGGAGCCGCAGCCGATCCGGGCGAAGCTTGATCCAGCAAGCGAACGAGACCCGGCGAGGCCGGAGCGAAAGGAATCCAACATGACCATCAAGTCCCTGAAGACCCTGAAGACCGTTCTGGCAGTCGCCGCGATCTCCCTCACCGGGGCCCTCGCGACCGAGCAGGCGTCGGCCGCCAACCTGGCGCCGACCGAGGTCACGATCCAGGCCGAGTCCGGCGGCGACTTCTTCGGCTACGTCCACAGCTCCAACAGCAGCTGTGAGGCGAACCGCAAGGTGACCCTCTTCAAGATGGTCGGAAGCACGCCCGACCGGCACGTCGACAAGAAGGTCGCCTCCGACATCGCCCAGCCCAACGGCCCCGACGGCATGTGGGCAACCGGCAACACCGGCCTCCGCAAGGGCAAGTTCTACGCCCGCGTCGGCAAGACCAGCCTCTGCGGCGCCGACATCAGCCCGGTGGTCAAGGCTCTCCCCTAGCCCCCGGCTCCCCAACTCCATGACGCGACGACCGGCCCCCGTGCCGGTCGTCGTCGTTGTGGGGCGCGTCGCGGCCGGGAGCACGGGTGGAGCCGGGATACGCTGCGCCCCCTTGCCTTCCGAAGTGCGCCCCCACCAGACGATCGCCGAGCGCATGGAGGGCTCGATCGAGAGCCGAACGAGCGAACGCGAGGTCGAGCGCGCGTCCGAGACCGAGCCCGACCGCGGCAAGCTTCGCAGCACCGTCATCTGGCTGACGATCACCGGCGTCTCCCTGTATCTGGTGGCGCCGAGCCTGCTCGACCTGCTCTCCGCCTGGAAGCAGCTCGGCGACATCTACCCGCTCTGGTTTCCGCTCCTGTTCGGCCTGCTGATCGCCTCCCTCTCCTGCCTCTGGTGGCTGCAGAAGCTGGCGCTGCCGTCGGCGCCGATCTCCGGCGTGATCGACTCCCAGCTCGCCGGCAACGCGCTGTCGAAGATCGCTCCGGGCGGAGGAGCGGTCGGCGCGGGCCTGCAGTACAAGATGCTCGTCGAACGGGGAGTGGACCGGGGTCGGGCCGTAACCGCGATCACCGCCGTCAACCTGCTGACGTTCGCGATGATCCTCGCCCTGCCGGTGCTGGCGCTGCCGGCGCTCCTCACCGGCGGGACCCACGACCAACTGCAGCGTGCCGGGCTGATCAGCCTCGTGGTCTTCGTCCTGCTCGCGGCGCTGGCGACGGTCGTCCTCACCCGCGAGGGGATCCTGCGCAGGATCGGCGCCGTCGTCCAGGCCACGATCAACAAGGTCGGTCGCAAGCCCCCGGCCGGCCGGGGGCTCCCCGACCGGCTCGTCCGGGAGCGAGACCGGCTGACCGACGCCCTCGGCGCCAACGTCTGGAGGGCGCTGATCGCCTGCTCGGGCCGCTGGGCGTTCGACTACGCGATCCTGCTCGGCGCGCTAGCGGCGGTCGGCTCCCACCCCGTTCCCGGCCTGGTCCTGCTCGCCTTCTGCACGGCGCAGGTGCTGGCGCAGGTGCCGTTCACCCCAGGTGGGCTCGGCTTCGTCGAGGCCGGGCTCACGGCGACGCTCGCGCTGGCGGGAGTCGGCGCGAGCGAGGCGGTCATCGCCACCTTCGCCTACCGGCTGATGACGTACTGGCTGCCGCTGCCGCTCGGGCTCGCGGGCATCGCCCTACACCAGCGACACAAGCCCGACCGCGCGGAGACCTGACGCCCCGGGAATCCGCGTCGGGGCTCAGCCCTTGTGCTTGCGCCGGTGCTTCTTGGCCTTCACCTTGAACTTGGCCTTGGCCGGTGAGGCGTCGGCGACGCCGTCGGGGCTGATCGCATAGACGCGGAAGGTGTGCTTGCCGGCCTTCAGGTGCTTGTAGTTCTTCGGCGACTTGCAGTCGCGGTAGCGGGCCCGGTCCAGCTTGCACTTGAAGGTCGACCCCTCGATCGAGGAGGCGAAGCGGAACCGGGTGTTCTCAGACTGCTCGTACTTCGGCTTGCCCTTGATCTTCGTCTTCGGCTGCACCTTGGGCGGGTCCGGGGGCGGTGCCGGGGTCGACCCGAGCGCGACCGCCGTGGGCTCGACGCCGCCGGAATCGACCGGGGGGCCCAGCGGGGATGGAGAGCCATCGGCGCCGATGGTGAACACCGAGACGGTCGCCGCCGTGAAGTTGGTCGCGTACATGTACCTGCCGTCGGGGCTGATCGCGAGGTCGTTGGGCGAGTCGCCCGCAGGCGTCAGCACCTGGTCGGAGAGGCTGCCGTCGGAGGCGACCTCGAAGGTGGAGATGTTCGCGGTGTAGCTGTTGGCGACATGCAGATGCGTCCCGTCCGGCGATAGCGCCAACGCGGCCGAGTAGCCGCCCGCCGTCGCCACCGGCCCCGGCTGCTGGGTGAGCTCGCCGTCGGAGGCGATGTCGTAGACGGTGACGTCGGTGGTGTAGTAGCCGCCGTCGTTGAGGAGGTAGAGGTGCTTGCCCTGCGAGTCGACGGCTACGCCGCTGGGATTCGTGCCGGAGGTGTAGGGCGAGCCCGCGAGCTCGCTCAGCGCTCCGTTCGACGCGACGGAGAAGCCGCTGAAGCTGCCGGAGCTGAAGACCGCCGCGTAGAGGTAGCGCCCGTCGGGGGTCATGTCGAGCTCGACGATCGTCCCCAGCGCTCCCGTCGTGAACGGGGAGCCGGCGATCTCGGTGAGCGCGCCACTCGAGGCGACGTCGAAGACGTGGATCGCGGAGTTGGTCCCGACGAAGAGGCGGGAGCCATCGGGGCTGAGGCGCAGGGCACTCCCGCCCGCACCCGGAAAGGGGGAGCCGGCAACCGGCGTCAGAGCGCCGTCAGTGGTGACGTCATAGACACCGACGGTGCCGTCGGCCACGTTGCCGACGAACACCCGGTGGCGATCCGGGCTGGTGACGACGTCGACCGGCAGATGCCCGACGGCGAACGGCGACGACGCCTGCGCCGTCAGCGCCGCCGTTGACCGTGAACATCCCGAGGTTGTCGGAGCTGCGGTTGGCGACGTAGACGACTTCGACGGCGGCGGCGGTCGAGGCGGCGGCGAAGAACGCGGCGACGGTGAGGAGGACGAAACGGAGAACGAGCCGCGACATCGCTCAGACCTTCTCCGCGTGGATCCCGTGGAAGCCGAACGGGATGTGGTGGGGAACCGCGGCGCGGGCGATCTCGCTCAGGTCGCGGGCATCGAGGACGAGCAGGTACGAGGTGCGGCGGCCGGCGTCGAAGACGACCGAGAGCAGGACGCCGTCGTCCTCGCGCGTCGAGCCGGGGCGGCGGACGAAGACGGGCTCGCCGGGGTAGGAGCCGCGCTCGCGCCAGTACGTCATCTCGCCGCGCTTGATGTCGAGCTTGGCGACTTGGTTGATGAAGCCGTCCTTCTTGGGCTTGCGGGCGCCGACGCCGTAGGCGTAGCGGTAGGGGCGCGCGTTGACCGTGTCGTAGTCCTTCTGCGGCAGCTCGATGTTGCCCTCGGCGAGGTCGCGAATCCGCACCTTGCCGCTGGAGGGATCGACGGTGATCCGCCGCGGCGCCGCCTGCGGGATCCGCTGCTTGGGTGAGCGCAGGTTCTTCAGGTAGAGGGCGTCGACGGCGGAGCTGTCCTTGTGGGCGCAGACGTCGAGCACCACCTTGTCGCCGTCGTCGAACGCGTTGATGTGATGGAAGACGAAGAACGGATCGAGCTCGAAGCTGGCCGCCACCCCGCCGCGCTTGCGGTCGACGAGGTGGATGTGCGACGGCACCGACCCGTCCCAGACGTAGTTCGTGGCGATAGGGCCGCGGTCAGGGGCGAGGAACTTCGCCAGGTCGAACTCCCAGGGCTGGGTGAAGACGGCGACGTAACGGCGGGTGAGCCCGAACGAGTGCAGATAGCCGGGGCGGTCCTGGGGGATGAACGCGAGCTCGCGGCGCTTCCCCTTGCGCTCGCTGACGACGCGGACGCCGCTCGGCGGGATCAGCTCGCACTCGTAGGAGAAGCGCTCGCCGGTGGCGGGGTCGTGATGAGGGTGGGCGGTCCCGAGCCGGCCCTGCGGGACCTCGCCGTCGACGCCGAGGGTCTTCAGCGTCTTCGGGTCGAACCGGACAGGGACCGGGATCTCGGTGTGCGCCCTGAAGGCCTTGCCGAGCCGCTCGATCGAGACGTTCGCGTTCGGGACCGGGCCGAGCACCGGCAGCGAGGAGACGCCGCTGTAGATCGCTCGGCATGGATCGGGGATCGGGTCGGTCCCGAACTCGGAGTACTCCATGACCCCGTCGCGCTTCCAGGACTCGTAGTTGCTGGAGCGCAGAAAGCGATTGGCGTAGGACACCTTCCCGCCGCCGAAGGAGAAGGCGTGCAGCATCGCGAGCCCGTCGAACCAGTGGTTGAGCTTCTGCTCGCCGATCTCGAACAGCGCCGGACCGTTGCGCAGCAAGACACCCCGCAGCCACTTCGGGAGCACCCCGTCGACGGGCACCCTGGGCAGGCGCACCTCCTCGGTGAGCGAGCGGAAGCCGTAGGCGTACTCGGGGGCCTTCGAGCCCTTGCCCGCGGTGACGCCACCGAGCCCCGCAGCACCTGCGGACCCGGCCAGCGAACCGAGCGCTCCCGAGCCGGCCAAGCCGAGCCCGGCACCGGCCACGGCCCCGTCACGCAGCAACCGCCGCCGAGTCACCTCCTCCATGTCCCGGAAGTTAACCGGTGAACCCAGCTTCATGCGACGGTCGCCGGGTGCCGGCGGGGGTGCTGCGCGAGGCCGGGACCAGGACCTGTCACCGAGAAACAGCACATAGGTCCACTTCCGGGTGACAGGTCTGCCGTCGAGCCCGCCGATCACGCACCCCAAGACGTGTCACCGAGAAACGGCACATAGGTCCACTTCCGGGTGACAGGTCTGCTTCGAGGGCTGCGCTTTGCTTCGCGACGGTGCCAAGGGGTCGGCGGGGGATGCCCCGCGGCCGCCGTCCCGAGCGCAGCGAGGCGTCAAGGCCGAGAGGCATCCCCGCCGGCCCCCGTCGCTTGCCGATCGCTACTTCTGAGCCAACCGCAGCGGGTTGCGAACGATCAACTCGACGTTGCGGTCGTTCTTCTTGCCCGGTCCGCCGCCGCTTGTGACCTCGAGCGTCTGCGGATCGTTGGCCGCGAGCTCACGCGAGAGCGACGCGAGGTCCTTGTCGCTGAGATCCGCGGCCGGCTCCGGCTTCGGCGGCTTCACCGGCGCGGCCTGGTCGACGATCGTGCCGAAGATCGAGAGCGTGCCGTCGCCGTTGTTCATCAGCTCGATGAGGCGGCTCTGCTGCGGGAAGTCGACGTGGGAGGCGGTGTTGATCTCCCAGAACCCGCGCTTGGCGCCCTTGCGCTTGTGGGCGACGATGTCGTTGTGGTGGGTGTGGCCGGTCACCGCTGCAACCACGTTGGGGTAGTTGAGCAGCAGGGAGCGGACGCTCTCGGGGCCGGTCCGCCCGAGGTGGATCGGCTGGGAGTCACGGGGATCGCCGTCGCAGCCCGGCTCGGGCGGCACCGAGCAGACCCCGGCCTCCTCGTCCGGCGTCGGGTTGTTCATCGTCGCGATCGTGTGATGGCCGTAGACGACGATCAGCCGATCGGGGTCGTCGTCGTGAACGAGCTTGCCCTTGGCGTTGTAGCTAACGGAGCTGTTGCGATCGAGCTCCTGCTGCAGCCACTGGTACTGGGGATCGTCGAGGTTGCCGTTCGCGCCGCCGCCGAGCGCGATCGTGTCGAGGCCGATGAAGCGGACGCCGTGCCGGGTGAACGCGTAGTAGCTGGCGTAGCCGTCGGAGGCCTCGTCCTGCTCGGGATTCACGTAGTCGAAGCCGTGGGAGTGATCGTCGCCCGCGTGAAGTGCCTTGTACTCGACCGGCGAAACGAGCTTGCGGTCGGGGTCGGGCGGGACGGTGCGGGCGCCCGCGGTGACCTCAGCCAGGAAGGCGGGGTCGGAGAAGAGGCTCGTGATCTCCTTGCCGACGAGCGACTGCGGATCGAAGGCCGCGTCGGGGTAGAACTTCGTGCAGCCGGTCGGGATCGAGAGGAAGAGCGGCGAGGTCGCCGGGATGTTCCCCTGGATGAGGCCGTCGTGGTTGCCCTTCGTGATGTACCACGGAACCTTCAGGCCCTTCGCTTTGAACGGCTGCTGGGCGCGATCCATCAGCCCGGGGTACTGCGGGAAGGACGCGTACGGCCCCGCCCCGGCCGGTACGTCCGGATCCCAGAATCCCTGGTACCGATCGGCGGGCAAGCCGGGGTAATCGCCGTAGTCCTGGACCCCGGTGTAGCGGCGGTTGGCGACGTCTGCGTTGAACGCATCGACCTGCTGCTGGGTGAGCCCACCGCAGCTCGACGTCGTCACCGGAGTGCCGGAGAACGGCGTGATCTCGGAGCCCTCCATGACGCCGAGATGCCACTCGACCTCGTTGTACTCCTGGTTGTCCGGCTGATCGCCGGTCAGGAGCGCGAAGTTGAGCTTGGCGCGTCCACGTCCCTTGCCCTGCTTGACGGGGCTGCGGCGGTTGGCGTTGACGCTGCGGATGATCTGGTCGAGGACCTGGGTGCCCATCGCCTCCTGCGGGCGCCACGCGGCACTGACCTCGCCCCCGGCGGGATCGATCAGCTCGACGCGCAGCGGCGACATCTCGTCGGCGATCTGCGGATCCGTGAGCTGGCTGAAGTAGGTGATCGAGCGGCGCTTCTTGGCGCGGTTGCGCCTCGCGTGGCCGAGGCCGGCCTCGCGCACGATGAAGGGTTCACCGGGTCCGCTCTTCAGGGTCTTGAACTGGCCCTTGCCGACGACGCGGATCGTCTCGTCGAGCGTCGTCGTCGCCTGCGCCTGCGCGCCGCCGAGCACCGCCAGCGCGAGCGCCGCGGCCAGCCCCGTTCCCATCCGAGCCTTCACTGCTCCGCAAGCCTAGTTGCTGCGTCGCCGTCGTGCCCCACTTCCTCGCGCTGCAGCGCCCACCAGACGCAGAAGGCGTCCTCGGTCTCGGCGAGGTCCGCCCCGGTCAGCTCCTCGTAGCGCTTGAGGCGATGGCGAGACCAGCCGGGGTGCGCCACGATGGTCTTACAAGTGCTGCGGGGTGGGGGGAGCCTCGCCGCAGCAAGTGGAGGCCCCGGTGTCTGTCCCCTGTGGACACCGGGGCCTTCGTGTTTCTCCGGCAGTTCGCCCGCTCGCCCGCGGTCCTTCGCGCTCGGTGGCGCACTCAACCCGCGGGCGCCTCGCCGTACTCCTTCTTCGCGTACGCCGCGCGGCGCTTCTCGAACGACTCCCAGTCGGCGGGCGGGACGAGCGCCACGACCGCATCCGAGACATCGGCCAGCGGAGCGCCACCACCCTCCTCGAACGGTGGCACGTCGAAGGTCTCGCCGTCGGCGTAGATCCGCGCGGTCTCGACGCTTCCCCCGATCGGCGGATCCTCGGCCGCTTCGATCGGCTCGAGCAGGCCCGCGTCACGCATCCGCTCGTAGATCGCGTCCATGTCCTCGGCGCTGACGGTGAAGCTCGACTTGTAGGTCGGGACGCCCTCGGCGGAGTAGTCCGGGGTGAACGTCGCCTTTCCGCTGCCGTCGGGGCGCACCTCGATGCTCCATTCCGCGTGATGCGGCGGCGGTACGGAGCCGTCGCTGTGCGCGAACGTGAACGCGAAGTCGTCGGGGCGCGACGAGGACGGCGCGGTCGTCTCCTCATCGCTGCCGCCGCAACCGCCCACGGCGAGGAGCCCGAGGACGAGCGGGGCCAGCCCCAGCATGTAGGTCCTGCGAGCGGCGCGGCGCATGCACCGAGAGTACGGACGCGGTGGGCGTCCGTCACACCAGCCCCCCTTCGTGCCGCGGCCGATAGGCTCGCACCCCGAGAGCTGCCCACCAGGAGGAGAGACCTTGACCGTAGCCCCCGCACCCGAGATCCCGGATCAGGACCTCGCGTCGTTCGTTCTCGAGATGTGCGACGAGCTCGGCGACAAGCCGGCGCTCATCGACGGGCCGAGCGGCCGCACGATCACCTACGCGCAGCTCGACCAGGCGACCGCGGCCCTCGCGGGGGCGCTCGCGGCGCGTGGGATCGGCAAGGGCGACGTCGTCGCGATCTACATGCCGAACCTTCCCGAGTACGCGGTGCTCTTCCACGGCGTCCTCCGGGCCAACGCGACCAACACGACAGCGAACCCGCTCTACACGTGGCACGAGCTCGCCCATCAGCTCACCGACTCGGGCGCGAAGATCATGTTCACGGTCGGCCCGTTCCTCGACACGGCGCGCCGGGCCGCCGAGGAGGTCGGGCTCACCGACATCTTCGTCGTCGGCGAGGGCGACGGGGACGAGACGACGCTCACCGAGCTCCTCGCGGAAGGCGCGGAGCCGCCGGAGCTCGACATCGACCCGGCCGAGGACATCGCCGTCCTCCCCTACTCGAGCGGCACCACCGGGCTCCCCAAGGGCGTGATGCTCACCCATCGCAACCTGATCGCCAACGTGCTGCAGAACGGCCACGTGCTCCCGGCCGATCCCGAGGACACCTCGATCGGCTGCCTGCCGTTCTTCCACATCTACGGCATGACCGTGATCATGAACATGGGCCTGCACAACGGCGGCACGATCGTGACGATGCCGCGCTTCGATCTCGGGGAGTGGCTCGACCTCGTCGAGGAGCACAAGGCGACGCTCGCCTACGTGGTGCCGCCCATCGCGCTCGGCCTCGCCAAGCACCCGGCGGTCGAGGGACGAGACCTGTCGTCTCTGAAGCTGATCATGTCCGGTGCGGCACCGCTCGGCGACGAGCTCGCCAAGGCGGTCGTCGACCGCGTCAACGTGCCGACGATCCAGGGCTACGGGATGACGGAGCTCAGCCCCGTCTCCCACGTCGCCCCGCTCGACACGACCAAGGGCGGGACCATCGGACCGCCGATCCCCGGGACCGAGTGCCGCATCGTCGATCCGGAGACGGGCAAGGACGCCGACCGAGGCGAGCTCTGGGTGCGCGGGCCGCAGGTGATGAAGGGCTACCTCAACAACGAGCAGGCGACCCGCGAGACCATCGACGAGGACGGCTGGCTGCATACCGGCGACGTCGCCGAGATGGACTCCGACGGCGACTACGCGATCGTCGACCGGCTCAAGGAGCTGATCAAGTACAAGGGCTTCCAGGTTCCGCCCGCCGAGCTCGAAGCGGTCCTGCTCGAGCATCCCGGCATCGCCGACTGCGCGGTGATCGGGGTGCCGGACGAGGAGGCCGGTGAGCTGCCGAAGGGCTTCGTCGTGGTCGCCGAGGGCTCCGACATCAGCGACGAGGAGATCATGGCGTTCGTCGCCGAGCGCGTCTCGCCGCAGAAGAAGCTGCGGCTGCTGGAGCGGATCGAGGAGATCCCGAAGTCCGCCTCGGGGAAGATCCTGCGCCGGGAGCTCTCCGGGCGCTGAACATGGCCTTGGAAGGGGGGAGCGAAGACGGCGGCGAGCTGCTTCCGGGTCTCAACAGCGTGCCCGGGATCGCCCGCGTGGCGGCCGGAGCGTGGTACCGGAGCGCGCTCTGGGGCGTCGGGATGGGGATCGACGCCGCAGAGCGGGCGACCTCGATCGCCCTCGGCGGCCTCGGGCTCGCCGACGACGCTCGAGTCGAGGCTGAGCACGCCGCCGGGGAGGGACGCCGGGAGGCGGAGTCCGGACGCGGCCGCGGGCGCCGCCGCGAGCCGCCGAAGGCCCGGTCGCTGCGCGAGCGTGGGGCCGAGCTGCTCGACCGCGCGTCCGACGTCGAGGAGGATCCGAACGTCGTCCATCCCGGATTCGCCCGGATCATCGACCAGCTCGCGCCGGACGAGGCGCGGATCCTGAAGCTGCTCGTCAACGACGGCCCGCAGGGGATCGTCTACGTCAACAAGGCGGCGCCGTTCGGGATCGGCGCCCGTGAGATCGCGCGCAGGCTCTCGATGATCGGCCACGAGGCGGGCTGCCTGCACATCGAGCTCGTCCCCGCCTACCTCGACAACCTCGTCTCTCACGGGCTCGTTGCGATCCGCCGGGACGCGCTCGACGACGAGGCACCCTACGAGGTGATCGAGGCGCAGCCGGAGGTCGTCGAGGCGCTGCGCTCCGCCGGGGGCACCGTGTTTCGTGGGCAGATCACGCGGCGCAGCGTCCACCTGACCGACTTCGGCCGCACCTTCTGCCGCGTCTGCTTCCCGCCCGAGCACCTGCCGCCCGAGCTCGGCCCGATCGAGGTCGGTGAGGAGATCGTCGAGATGGTCGCCCCGGAGACGGGAGACGACAGCTGAGGACACGCTGCGGGCGCGGCGCTCCCGGCGGATACCGCCCGGCCCCCGGCGCTCGGCTCAACCGCAGCTTGCGTTGATCCGCTGGATCAGCCAGGCGCCGTTGCGCCGGGCGAACTGGAAGTCGATCGTGCCCGAGGAGCCGCCGCCGATCTGGTAGCCGAGGTTGCTGCTCGCCACCGCGCCGCGGACCGTGATCGCCTGCGGCGTCAGCCCGGTCAGCGTGTAGTCGAGCGGGCCGTTGGCCTGGAACTGCTCGTCGTAGGCGGCGAGGACGGCCTGCTTGCCCTTGCGCTCGCCGCAACCGCCGGCGACGACGCCGAAGCGGATCACGTCGTCGGTGAGCAGGGCGCTCATCGCGTTGAGGTCGGCGTTCGAGTAGGCGTCCTCGTAGGAGTGCAACAACCCCTCGATCTCCTTGCGCGCGGCGGCGACGCTCTGCCCGTTCGAGTTCCCGTTGTCGTCGGTGCTGTCCGTCGATGACGTGGTCGTCGTGGTGGTGGTCGTCGTGGTGCTGCTCTTGGTCGAGGTGCCGCCGCCCTTGTCGTCACCGCCGCCGCCGAGGGCGAGCGCCGCGACCGCGCCGGCGATCAGGAGGAGGGCGACGATGCCGCCGATGATCAGCCCGCGGGAGGGTCCGCCACCGCCGGGCTCGCCGGGCAGCTCGGCGGTGCGGAGCTCGGGGCGGGGGTCGCCGTAGGTCGGCTGGGTCGGAGGAGGAGGCGGCGGTGCGATCCGCTCGGTGGGGGGAGCGACCCGCTCGGTGGGGGGCGGCAGCGGCACACCCGCCGCGGCCCGCCGCAGCGCTTCGGCGAATTCGGCCCCGTCGGCGTAGCGGTCGGCGGGCTCGATCGCGAGGGCGCGCTGCATCACCTCGTCGAACTGCGGGCTGATCCCGGAGCGCATCTCCGAGGGGCGCGGCCGGGGCGCGTTCATCTGCGCCCACATGGTCGCCACCTCGCTCTCGCGCTCGAAGGGGCGCTTGCCGGTCGCCGCTTCGAAGAGGACGCACCCGAGGGCGTAGAGGTCGGAGGAGGGCCCGGCTTGACCCTGGATCTGCTCCGGGGCCATGTAGTTGATCGTCCCGACGACGCTGCCCGCCTGCGTCAGCTCCGTTCCGCCGGCGGCTTCCTGGCGCTTGGCGATCCCGAAGTCGGTCAGGTAGGCGTGGTCACGGCGGCCGAGCCGGCGCAGGAGGATGTTGCCCGGCTTGATGTCGCGGTGGGTGAGCCCGGTCGCGTGCGCCGCGTCGAGCGCGCCGCACATCTGCTCGCCGATCGCGACGAGCCGGTCGAGGGGCAGCGGGCCCTCCTTGATCGCCTCGGCGAGGTTGGTGCCCTCGATCCACTGCATCGCGATGTAGGAGAGGCCGTCGATCTCGCCGGCGGCGTGGACCGAGACCACGTTGGGGTGGTCGATCGAGGCGGCGAGGTGGGACTCGCGCACGAACCGCGACCGGAAGTCGGGTTGGTCGCTCACCTCCGGCGCGATGACCTTGAGAGCGACGAAGCGGCGCAGCGAGATCTGACGCGCCCGGTAGACGACCCCCATTCCCCCACGCCCGGCCTCTTCGAGGATCTCGAAGTCGCCGAACCGCTCCCCATTGCCGAGACTTGCAGCCAAGGCGGTCATCGTATGCGGCTGACATGATCCGGGTATGGACGAGGGGTACTTCCCCAGTGGGCGTTCCATGCTCCGCCGCGTTCAGGGGGAGCGCAGCGTCGGGCTCATGTACGGGCAGCGCGCGCTCCTGATCGGCGCGCTCGATGCGCGCAACTACGTCGGCACCGCGCTCCACTCCCGTTATCGCGACCGTCCGTTCAAGCGGCTGAGCGCGACGGCGAAGATGTTCGAGACGGTCTTCTTCGGGACGCGGGCGGAGGCCGACCGCGTCCTCGCCGTCGTCCACGGGATGCACGGAGATGTCGAAGGGGTGCTGCCCGCAGACGGCGGCGCCTACCCGGCCGGCACCCCCTATTCGGCGTTCGACCCCGAACTGATGCTGTGGACGATCGCCGTCGCCGCCGAGTCCTCGGCCCGCTTCTACGAGCTGCTCGTCAGGCCGATGCGACACGGCGAGCGCGACGGCTTCTGGCGCGACTGGGTCCGCTTCGGCGAGCTCTTCGGAATGCCGCGCGCGGTCGCGCCCGAGAGCTGGGAGGACTTCCACGAGTGGTTCGACGGCCGCCTCGGCAGCGCTGAGATGGGGCTGACCGAGGAGGCGCGCCACGTCGGCCGCGGCGTCGCCTTCCGGATCCCGGTCCCACGCCTCGAGTCGCCGCTGATGGAGTTCCACAACCTCGTCCTGGTCGGGACGCTGCCCGAGCGGGTGCGCGAGCTCTACGGCCTGCCGTGGGACCTGCGCCGCGAGATCGCCTACCGCGCCGTCACCCGCGCGGTGCGCACCTCGAGGCCGCTGTCACCGAAGGCCGTCGCGCGGGGCCGCAACGGGCGCAGCTTCGACCGCACGGCGCGGATCGAGGCGGACCGCATCGAGGCGGGGCGGCCGCCGATCCCGCTGCCGGCGCCCTGAGCGCCACGACCATGAGAGGCCCGCCCTAGGCGAGCGAGGCGATGTGCTCGGCGGCCAGCTCGGTTCCCCTCGCCGCCCGCAGCCGGGCTGAGACACCGTCGAGGCGGGCGCGAAGGTCGGTGTCGGCCAGCAGCTCGTCGATCGCGCCCCGCAGCTCGTCGGGCGAGTGCTGGTAGGTGGAGAGCCGGCGGCCGAAGCCGGTTTCGTGGATCCGCTGCGCGTTGTCGTACTGGTCCCAGAAGACAGGGAGCACGACCATCGGCACGCCGAAGTGGAGCGCCTCGGTGACGGTGTTGTTGCCGCCGTGGGTGATCACCAGATCGACCTGCGGCAGGATCGAAGTCTGCGGCAGGAACTCGGCGCCGGCCATGTTGTCGGCGAGCGTCAGCTCCTCGTGCTGCGGACCCTTCGAGACGATCACGCGGTAGGGGGAGTCGGCGAGCGTCGCGATCAACCCGCGCATCAGCTCGACGTCGGCCGATGCGAGCGAGCCGAGGCTCAGGTAGATGAGCGGCCCCTCCCCGGAGGCCAGCTCCCCGGGCAGCTCCCAGGGCTCGTCGGTCGCGCGGACGCACGAGGGGAGGTTGCGCCAGAGATCGGTGACGCCGAGCTCGTCCGTGCGCGGGTAGTCGATCTCCTCCGGGTAGAGCCAGAGGTTGAGGTCGGTCGATTCGTGGATGAGCTCGTCCGGCGGGAGCGGCGGTGCGCCGCGCTCGCGACAGAACTCGTCGAAGGAGTCGTGCAGCGGCGAGATCACCCGCGAGTACTCGACGCGGAACTCGTCCCATCCGGAGCGGTCGGCGGCCGCGTAGCCGGAGAAGACCGGCGGCACCGAGGGATCCTTCACCTCGGCCGGGTTGCAGGAGACGATCCGGACCCAGGGCGCGTCGGCGGCGGGGATCGCCGGAAAGGAGACGACGTTGTCCTCGACGATCACGTCCGGGCGGACCTCGTCGATGATCTCCACGAGCTGCTCGTCGACGTAGCGGGCGCCGTCGACGAGCGCCTGGAACGTCGGGACGATGAAGTCCCCGAGCTGATCGATCGTCGGCTTGCGGAAGACCGGCGCCGTCTCGCGGATGAAGTCCTTCCAGAACTGGCCCGCGTCGTCGCCCCCGTCCGCTCCCTCCGCGGGCTCGGTGAGATCGACCAGCCGCTCCTCGAACCCCTTCTCCTCCAGGGTCCCCGCGAACGAGCGCTCGGCGATGAAGACGACCCTCCACCCCCGCTGCCGGAGGACGTCGGCGATGCCGACGCAGTTGTTCGTTGGCCCGTAGGCGCCCTCGGGGAAGAACGCGACCGTCTTCGCCATGGGCGCAGCCTACGCCGATCGCCCCTCTCTACGATCCCCGCGATGCGCATCTCGGAGATCCTCGGGGGCCCCGAGCCCTGCTTCTCCTTCGAGTTCTTCCCGCCGAAGACCGAGGAGGGCGAGCGGATGCTGTTCGACAGCGTCGCGGAGCTGCGCCAGCTCAACCCCGGCTACGTCTCGGTCACCTACGGCGCCGCCGGCTCCACCCGCGACGGCACCGTCGAGGTGACGACCCGCATCCAGCAGGAGTTCGGGATCGAGACGATGGCCCACCTCAGCATCGTCGGCGAGACCGTCGAGGGCATCGAGACGATCCTCTCCCGCTTCGCCGACGCCGGGATCGAGAACGTGCTCGCGCTCCGCGGCGACCCGCCGCGTGGCGAGGGCTCGTTCACCCCGACGCCCGGTGGCCTGACCAGCTCGGCCGAGCTCGCGGCCTTCATCCGCGCCTACGGGCCGACCAGCGGCTTCGGGATCGGGGCCTCGTGCCATCCCGAGATCCACCAGGAGGCCGCCTCGCCCGAGGCCGACATCGAGTTCCTCCGCGAGAAGGTGGACAGCGGCGCCGAGTTCCTGATCAGCCAGCTCTTCTTCGACAACCGCGTGTACTTCGACTGGCTCGCCTCCGTTCGGGAGGCCGGGATCGAGGTGCCGGTGATCCCGGGCATCCTCCCGATCATCTCCCGCGCCGGCCTGCACCGCTTCTGCGCGACCTGCGGGGCGAACATCCCGGCGGCGCTCGACGCCCAGCTCGAGGCGCTCGGCGGCGACGAGGACGCCGAGCGCGCCTTCGGGATCGCCTACGCCGCCCGCCAGTGCGAGGAGCTGCTCGCCGCCGGTGCCCCCGGGATCCACTTCTTCGTCCTCAACCGCGCCGCCTCGGTGCGGGCGGTGCTGGGGGCCCTGTTGGCCGCCCGTCCCTGGGAGCGGGCGCCGAGCAGCGAGGCGGGCTCGGCGCTCTGAGCGGCTGAGGCCGGGAGGCGACCCCCGCGTCCGGGAATCCCGACCCTCGCGGTCGGCTACCCTTCCCCGCCGATGGCGAGCAGGAAAGAGGAGAAGGAGCGGCTTCGCAAGGAGCGGCTCGAGGCCGAGAAGCGGGCGCAGTCGTCGCAGCGCCAGCGCCTGATGGTGGGCTACGTGCTCGCCGGTGTGATCGGTGTCGTCGTGCTCGCCGGGATCATCTTCGTCGTCCTCAACTCCAGTGGCAGCGACGACACCGGCGGCAGCGCGAACGTCAGCACCCGCTACGGCACGCTCGACGACGACATGAAGATCGACAACCGCGAAGGAACGGCGCCTCCGCCGGTCAAGAACGGCGATCTCCAAGGCGCCGCCAACGTCGCCGACTGCGACCTCCAGCTCAACCTGAAGAGCGCCGGGAGCACCCACTTCAGCGATCTCAACAAGGTCGTCAAGTACGCGACGGAGCCGCCGACCTCCGGCGATCACTACGCGTCGGCGGAGAACGGCAGCGGCGCGCTCGCCGACGGCGCCTACCTCAACACCCCGAACTGGAACCGCGCCGTCCACGCGCTCGAGCACGGCCGGATTCAGATCCAGTACAGCTCCGACCTCCCCGAGGAGGACCAGCTCGCGCTCAAGGGCGTCTTCGACGAGGACCGGCCCGGCGTCGACCTCTTCCCCAACGACGACATGCCCTACGCCGTCGCGGCGGCGGCCTGGACGAACCTGGTCGGTTGCAAGACCTTCGAGGGCGCCAAGACGCTCGACGTGATCCGGGCCTTCCGCGACTCCTTCCGCGGGCAGGGCCCCGAGCAGATTCCCTACCTGCCGTACTAGCCGGCCGGCGGCGCGAGCGGCGGCTCCCCGCCGGCCTCGGCTGCCTCGGCTGCCTCGCGAGCGGTCGGCAGCTTGCATGGGGCGGTCGGCCGGGTCGGGCGGCGAGGTCGCCTTGCAACCATCCCTCGGCGACCGCGACTTCCCCCCTGGAGCCGTGTTCCAGGGGTGGGAGACGTTAGCGATCGCTAATACTTCATCTGGTTCATTCGACTTGGTTTCCAAGCGCCTTCGGACATCCGTGGCGCTCGCCATCGCCGCGGGCGCCCTCGCAGCAGCAACGCCCGCCTTCGGCGCGGCTCCCAGCGGGGCCGATTTCACGCAGGATCTCCCGGCCGTCGAGACGCTCCGGCCCGCGCTCGCGCGGAGTGCCGCGATCGACGGTGACCGCGGCTACGGGTATCTGGATCACGGCCCCGTCCTCTACCGCTCCGCGCCGGTGCGCGCTCCCGAACGCTTCGACCTCGTCGGCGTCGCCGGTGAGACCCACGCGCTCGAGTACCGCACCCGCCGCGACGGGCGCCCCTGGACCAATTGGGTCGAGGCCGACAACGGCGACCCCGTCTACGCGGGGGGCGCCGACCTCGTCCAGGTGCGCAGCCGCGGCGTCCCGATCAGCGGCGTGCTGCACTACGTGAGCGTCGACGACGGGACGGTCCCGGCCTCGCGCCTCGCCGCGCGCGGGAGCGGCGGCACCGGTCCCGGTGGAAGCGGCGGCGGGAAGAGCGGCGGCGGGAAGAAGGGGGGCAAGGGCGGAAAAGGCCTGCCCCCGCAGCCGACCTTCATCTCTCGCGCGCAGTGGGGAGCCAACGCCACGGTCGGCGGGTGCATCCCCCGCGCCACCCCGGAGACCGGTCGGATCAAGGCGGGCGTGATCCACCACACGGTCAGCACCAATACCTACACGCAGGCCGAAGCGCCGGGGCTCGTCCTCGGCATCTGCCGCTACCACCGCAACGCGAACGGGTGGAACGACATCGGCTACAACGCTCTCGTCGACCGGTTCGGCAACCTCTACGAGGGGCGGGCCGGGGGCCTCGGGCGGGCTGTCATCGGCGCCCAGGCGGAGGGGATCAACTCGCAGACGACCGGCATCGCCTCGATCGGCGACAACCGCGAGAAGTCCGCGGGCCCGAAGGAGGTCAAGTCGATCGTCAAGTACCTGGCCTGGAAGTTCGGGATCGCCGGTATCCCCGCGACAGGCCGCGCGACTCTCACCTCCGCCGGGGGGAGCACGCAGCGCACGCCCGAGGGCGAGCGGATGCGCGTCCCGCGGATCTTCCCCCACATGGAGACGAACTTCACCGAGTGCGCGGGGGCGGCGCTGAACGCGCAGGTGCCGAAGATCCGCCGCAAGGTCGCGCGGCGGCTCGGCGGCTAGGCCTGCCCGTCGGTCGCTGCCAGTCGGCGCTAGCCGGCGGCCGGCGCCCGATACAGGGGGAAGAAGCCGTCGTCGTCGCGGCCGCGCGAGAGCTCCGCGTAGGCGGCGCGGTCGCAGATCAGCTCGTGCGTTCGGAACGGAAGCTCGCGGTTGGCGAACCCGCGCTTGAACTCCTCGAGTCCGTCGCCCGGCTTGACGCCGCCGCCGAGGTTCAGCGGCAGGCCGAGCTCCTCGGCGAGATCGGTGCAGGCGACGATCAGGTTCTTGGAGGGGGCACGCTTGCGGTGAGCGTCGGCGGTGCCGGAGAGGTAGTAGTGGAGGAAGCCGTCGCTGATCGCGGCGA
Source organism: Thermoleophilales bacterium (assembly GCA_020636895.1). GTDB lineage: Bacteria > Actinomycetota > Thermoleophilia > Solirubrobacterales > 70-9 > RHKX01. Next base: position 1,074,722 of record JACJWZ010000002.1, read on the forward strand.
GGGCCGAGGCGGCGACGTCGCCCTCGGGACCATCGACGGTGACCAGCCACGAGCGCGGGAAGCGCAGCAGCTCGGCGAAGTAGTCGCGGTCGAAGAAGTAGTGCTCGGCGGCGTCGACCACCTGCATCGTCTCGGTGTAGACGGAGAGGAAGCCGTCGAGATCGGCGTCGCTCGCGCTGGGCCCCTCGGCGATCCGCACGTCGTAGCCGGCCGCCTCGTTCTTGCGGATCTGCTGTCGGTCGCTCATCCGTGACTTGCGCGGCAGCTCCGGATCGGCGAGCAGGACGACGGAGCGGTCGGTCGGGTTCGCGAACGCCGGCGGCTCGCCGAGCCGGTCGCGGACGAAGGCCGAGACGAGGCCGCTGGCGGCCAAGTCGACCGCGGTGGCGTCGATCGGCTCCCCCTCCCCCGCGCTCGTGATCCGCGCGCCGGGATAGGAGTAGGGCGAGATCGCGTCGCGGCGATCGGAGCCGGGGATCTCGCGGACGAGCAGGGGGACGGCGACGGCGGTGCCGGTGGCATCGTCGGCGACGAGCAGCGTGTGCGTGGTTCGCTCGGCGGCGAGGAACTGGGCGGAGCGGAAGAACTCGTCCTCGACGGCGGCGCTCCCGCCGTCCTCGATCAGCTCGACGGCGGCCATCGGCCTCAGCCGTCGGCGGGCGCGGGGTCGGGAGCGTCGACGCCCCAGCGCTCGCGCCAGCCCTCGGCGGTGATGCCCCAGATCTCGCAGTCGATGATCTCGCCGTCCGGACGGCGGATGTGGCCCTTCATCGTCCCCTCGTGCTGCCAGCCCTGCCAGGTGACGGCCTTCTTCGCGGGGCCGTTGAAGGAGGGAATGCGGCCGTAGACGCGATGGGCGCCGAACTCCTCGAACGCCTTGGCGACGGTGAGCCGCTCCGCCTCGCGGCCCACTCCCCGCGCGCCCGGGTTGTCGCCGATCAGCGCGCCGAGCTCGGGAGCCGTCTGCCGGAAGAGCCCGTAGAGAGCGGTGAAGCCGACCGGCTCGTCGAGGCCCTCTACCTCGATCGCCCACTTGCGGTCCTCGCCGTCGGCGGCGACCGCCGCGTTCGTCCAGCCCTTGGCGTTGTCCTCCGCGAAGGAGTCGCGCACCTCCATCAACGAGGAGATCGCCTCGCGGTTGTTGAACCAGCGGTGCACGGCGGGCCAGTCCTCGGGCCGGAACGGCCGGATCCGGACCTCGACCTCTGAGCCTCGTTCGGCGGTGCTCGTCGACATGAGCGCGGAATCGTAGGCGCTACCCGGCTCAGCCCGGGTCGAGGCCCTCGCCCGTGACCACCTGCTTGACGGTCCGGGCGATGATCCGCAGGTCGAGCGCCGGCGAGCGGTTCTCGACGTACCAGCAGTCGCGCTCGATCCGCTCGCCCCAGCGGACACCGACGCGCCCGTTCACCTGCGCCCACCCGGTCATCCCCGGCGGCACCGCGTGGCGGCGGTGCTGGAACGGCGCGTAGTGCTCGAGGTGGGCGGGGATGGTCGGGCGTGGGCCGACGATGGCCATCTCGCCGCGCAAGACGTTGACGAGGTTGGGGAGCTCGTCGAGCGAGGTGCGGCGCAGGAGGCCGCCGACCTTCGTGATCCGCGGATCGTCCCCGCCGACCGCCGTGCCGACGCCGACCGGATCGCTCCCCGCAGCCATCGTCCGCAGCTTCAGCATCTCGAACTCGCGCTCGCCGCGGCCGACGCGGCGCTGACGATAGATGGCCGGACCCGGGCTGCTCAGGCGGATCGCGATCATCGCCGCAAGCAGCAGCGGGGAGAGGAGGACGAGCGCCGTCGCGGCGAGGAGCGCGTTGACGATCTGCGGCAGCCCGGCGGGCGGCGCGGCGAAGGGGTCGGCGCCCTGGCGCTCGCGGAGCGCCGCGGCGGCGGCATCGGCGGGGTCGATCGAGGGCGCACGGAAGGCGGCCTCGATGTCGACGCCGGCCTCCCCCTCCTCGCTCATCGCGTCCCCTCGGACTTCTCCCAGGCGGCGGGCGGTCCCTGGCGCCAGCGATCCCAGAACCCGAGGGCGATCGAGGCGGTGGTGAGGACGTAGTAGCGGGCGAGCCGCGCGGGCCTGACCGGGAGCCGGTCGGCGACGGCGGCGAGGACCAGCAGCGCGAGCTGGGCGCCGAGGGCGAAGCGATAGATGCCCGTGCGCCGACGATGTCCGCCGGTATCGAGAGGAACGCGCCCGCTGCGTGGACGGCGCGACAGCATCACGCTGGCCGCGAGCAGCTTGATGTGCAGGAACGGGCTCGCGTAGCGGAGCAGGCGGTGGCTGAGGATCTCGTAGCCGTACATCGCCCCGTACCCGCGCGGGTCCCACATCCGGTCGGCGAGAACGATGTCGGGAAGGCCGATCATCATCCGCCGCTTGCGGGCGAACTCGCCCTCCATGGTCGGCACCATCTTCTCGCCGGCGCGGGCGGCGACGACGTGCACCGCGCGCCAACCCCGCTTGCGGAGCAGGAAGGGGAACGAGAGGTCGTGGCTGCGCGAGGGCGGCAGCGGCACGTACGCCTCGCGCCGCACGGCGTAGATCGCGCCGTTGCCGGCGGTGATGCCGCCGAGCTCCGACTCGAGCTGGCGGATCATGTTCTCGAGCCGCCAGTAGGCGCCCTCCTCGCTGGCCTCGCCGGCGGCGACCGGGGCGGACTCGTCGGTGGTGAAGGAAACGGCGCCGCTCGCGTAGCCGACCTCGGGATCGTCGAAGGCGGCGGCGAGCGCGCCTACGGCTGCGGGCTCCCAGATCGAGTTCGCATCGCTGAAGGCGAGGATCTCCCCGCGCGCTCTTTCGGCCGCGGCGTTCTGCGTGGCCATCTTGCCGCCGCGCGGGAGGTCCAGGACGACGTCGGCGCCGGCGGCCCGGGCAGCCTCCACGGTCCCGTCGGAGGAGCCGTCGGAGGCGACGATCACCTCGAGCCGATCGCGGGGCCAGTCCGAGGCGAGCGCGTTTGCGACCTTCGCGCCGATCACCTCCTGCTCGTCGAAGGCGGCGACGATCAGGGAGACGAGCGGCCGGTCGGGCTCCGCCTCCTCCCCGGGACCCGCGGCCGCCGGGTCGATCGCGTCCATGTCCGTGGTCGGAGGCAGCGGCTCGGGGCGCTCCCCGCGCACCCGGCGCAGCGCGACGAGCGTCAGCGGGTAGGTGACATGCGTGTGGACGATCCCGGCGGCGGCGGCCCAGAACGTCGCTTTGGCGAGGGTTCGCGTGCGCATCGGACTCCCGATCATCCCCCCCTCGCGCCGAGCGAGGCGTAGAGCTCGAGGGTGCGGGCGGCGATCGCGTCCCAGCCGAGGTCGCCTCGCACCGACGCGTCCGCGGCTGCCGAGAGGCGCTCGCGGGCGGCGGGGTCCTCGACCAGCTCGGCCAGGGCGGCGGTGAGCGCGTCGACGTCGCCGGGCGGGACGAGCCGGGCGGCGTCGCCGACCTCCGAGAAACCGCCGACGTCGCTCAGCACCATCGGCTTGCGGAAGGCGAGGCCGGTGTAGAGGACGCCGGACTGCTCGATCTCGCGGTAGGGGAGGGTGAGCACGTCGGCGCGGCGCATCAGCGCCGGGATCTCCGGATCGGAGATGAACCGCGGAATGAAGCGCACGGTTCCGGAGGCGCGGTCGGCGAGCTCCAGCAGCGGCTCGAGCGGCATGCGCGGCATGCCGGCGATCCAGAGCTCCGCGTCGGTCTCGCCGAGCGCGGCGAACGCCTCCAGCAGGAGGTCGATCCCCTTGTAGGGGCGCAACAGCCCGAAGAAGAGGATCACCGGGCGCTCGGGCGGGACGTCCGCGAGCTCGCCGGGGAGCGGGGCCTGCTTCGACTCGGGCAGCTCGGTCAGGTAGTCGAAGGGGCCGTGCGGGATCACGTGGACGGCCGCGGGATCCAGCCCGACGTCGGAGCGCAGACGCTCCGCGCCGCCCTCGGTGTGGGCGATCACGGCGTCGAAGCGGGAGAGGAACTTGCGCTCGGCATCGAGCTTGTCCTCCTCGCCCGGTGGCGGCAGCGGGTAGTGGAGGGTGATCACGCGCGGCTGGCCCTTGCGCGGCTTGCCGAGCAGGAAGCGGTCGAGCGGCGGGTAGGTGACCCACTGCCAGTGGGCGACGTCGGCGCCGCGGATCAGCATCCGCGCGGCGAGCATCCCCGGCACGTGCTCGGCCGCCTTCAGCGGCAGCCGCACGCGAGAGCCCAGCGGGATCCCGCTCGCGCGGGTGTAGAAGAGCTCGGTCACGCCGTACCCCTCAGGCTCTGGAACGGGGCCGTAGGCGAAGCGCGAGGTGATCAGCTCGACCTCCGCCCCGGCGCGCGCGAGGGCCGCCGCGAGCGAGCGGTCGTAGGGCGGCGTGAACGCCGAGGGATCGAGCATGGCCACCTTCGGGTGCGGCATCGGGAAGGATTCTCCCCGGATGCCTCCCGAGCTGACCTACTGCATCGTCAACACGAACGGCCGCGAGCACGTGCCCGCGTGCCTGGGCGCGATCGCCGAGACTCACCCGGAGGGGGTCGAGCACGAGATCCTCCTGCTCGACAACGCCTCCGACGACGGGTCCGTCGCGCTCGCCGAGGAGCTCGCCGCCGGCGATCCGCGAATCGGTTCGGCGCTCCGCGTGATCGCGCTCGAGCGCCGGGAGGGGAAGGCGGCCAACGACACGCGGCTGCTGCAGGAGGCGGCGGGCGAGTACTGCCTGCTCCTGAACGAGGACAGCGAGCTGCAGCCGGGAGCGGCGGCGGCGCTGCTCGATGCGATGCGCGCGGACCCGAAGGCGGGGGCGGCGGGCGCTCAGCTCCTCGATCCAGCCGGCGTGCCGCAGCCGTGCGCGTGGCGGCTTCCGGGGGTCGGGACCGCGCTCGCGCAGGCGCTCTTCCTCCACAAGTGGCTCGTCACCGAGAGCGGCGGGGACTCGGGCGATCCGCCGCGCGTCGTCGGCTGGGCGCAGAGCGCGGCGCTGCTCGTGCGGCGCAGCGCGGCGGAGGCCGTCGGTTACCTCGACCCCGACTTCTTCGTCTACTCGGACGAGACCGACTTCTGCAAACGGCTGCTGGATGACGGCGGCTTCCACACCCTCTACGTGCCGGCCGCGCGGGCGATCCACCACGAGCAGCTCTCGACGGACCGCAGCTCCGGCGAGCGGCGCATCGTCGAGTTCCACCGCAACCGCGACCTCTACATGCGCAAGCACCACGGGCCGGTGGCCGCGGCTGCGGTACGGGGGCTGACCGCCTTCTCCTACCTGCCCCGGGCGCTCGCGGCGCTCGTCCTCCCCGGCCACGACCCGCGCTGGTTCCTGCTCCACGCCCGCAAGGCGTGGTCGCCGAGGGGCGAGGGGATCAGGGAGCTGGCGGAGCGTTCTGGGCGCGCGGGGCCGACCTAGCGCGTTCCCGGCCGAGCGCTCACGAGTACTCGGCGGCGGGCCGGGCCCTACGAGGCGTTCAGCTCGGCCGCATGCTCGACCAGCGCCTTGAAGGCCTCTGCGTCGAGCTCGTCGTCCTCGCGGATGTCGATCGCGCGGCGGGTGCCGGCGTCGAGGCTGGCGTTGAAGATCCCGGTGGGGTCGTCGACGGAGGCGCCCTTCATGAACGTCAGCTTCAGCTTGTCCTTGTAGACCTCGCCGGTGCAGAGGATCCCCCCATGCGACCAGGTCGGAACGCCGAGCTGGTTAGAGGGCTTGCGCCACTTGATCTCCTCGACGACGTCGGGGACCGCCTCGTTGATCAGCTCGCGGATCCCGGCGAGCCGCTCCCCGCGCCAGTCGTCCCAGCTCGCGAAGCGCTCCGCGAAGGGATCCTCGGTGCTTTCCGCCATGTGGTGACTGTAGCTCGCAACTGCCCACGGCGGGAGGTTCCGCCGGGGCGCGGGGGTCTCATCCATCACGCATGGCTCCTTTTCCACGTATTCGGTGGAAAAAGCGCCGCGCGGTCGGTGACATCCGGAGTTGATGGGGCGGTTCTGCGGAACCGCCCCCGAGCACGCGGCCGGTGGCTTGCTTCAGGCGAGGCTGACGAGGGGATGCGAGAGAGGCGGTCGCCGCCACTGCCCACGCCGAGGCGACGGAGTGCACCCTTCTCACCTCCCTTCGGTGCCTCGCCCGCAGACCCGGGGTAGAAGGCGGGATCGGCCGCCCACTCTCCCGGGCAGTGGGCAGTCCCAGTCCAACATGTTGGACTCAGGCCGCCCGCTGGAACGAGGTCGCTGAGGGGACGGGCTCCCGTGACGCTCTCGTCACTAATTACCCCGGTTGGGGGGTGGTTCCGCGGAGCCGCCCCCTGGCCTCCCACTACGCGTGGCGCTATTTCCACGTATTCGGTGGAAAAGGCGCCATGCGTCCGGCGGACACCAGAAGTTGATATCGCGGTTCCGCGGAACCGCCCCTCGGCCCACGCCCACGGCATCGCACGTCGCATGGCGGGCTGCGGCCTGCGGGCTTGGGACCGGGGCCGCGCGACCCGCCCGCGCGACCCCGGCGACGGCGGTCGCGGTGAACGGCACGTCAGAACCCGCCTCGGTCCTGGTCCCTCGTCTCGGCGTCCATGAAGCCGGCGGCGCGGGAGTCCTCGTTGCCGGGGGCGCCCTCGGGGACGTCGCCCGCCGCGCCGCCGCCGCGCATCCGTCGCAGCCGCTCGCGCAGGTCGCCGGAGGCCAACGCCGTTCGCACCGCCTCACGCTCGTCGCTCTTGATCGCCCCTCCCCACCAGAGGATCACCGGGTAGAGGGCGATGAGGACGGCGCGGCTGATCAGCCCGAGCGCGCCTTCCGTCGGCAGCAGCAGCTCACCGGCGGCGATCACGACCGCGGCGCTGACGGCGATCACCGCGAGCCTCCCCCACTGCCACGGGATCGGGAAGAGGCTCTGGGTGAACGCGTACATGAGCGCGATCACGACGAGGTAGCTGAGGACCAGCGCTACACCCGCCCCGACGATCCCGTAGGGCGGGACGAGCAGCAGGTTCAGCGCGACGTTGGCGATCATCCCGGCGGCGGTCGCGGGCAGGTTGCGCTCGGTCTTCCCGGTCCGGCCGAGGATCACCAGCTGCGCGAGGTAGACGCCGTAGAGGGCGGCGCCGAGGGCGAGCGGGCCGACCGCCTCGTGGGAGTCGAAGAACTCGGGGGCCGCGAGGAGGCGGACGATCCACGGCGCCTCGAGCCAGAGCGCGACCACGAGGAACATGCAGAGCGCGCTGAAGACGGTGAGGACGACGGCGTAGGTGCGGCGCGCCTCCTCGTCGTCCTGGATCGAGTAGGCGAGCGGCGGCCAGGCGAGCTGGAAGCCGCGGACGACCACCTGGATCGCCTGGCTGAACTTGAAGGCGAGCGCGTAGAGCCCCGCCTCGGCCAGGCCGATCGAGCGGACGATGATGATCCGGTCGATGAACTGCAGGGCGTAGAGGGTGACCTCCGCGGGCATCGTCGGCAGCCCGAACTTGACCATCCGGTTGAGCAGGTCGCGGTCGGGGACGAGCCCGAGGCGCTCGCGGTCGGCGACCACGATCCAGAGCACGAACGGGACGCCGGAGAGGTAGCTGCCGAGCAGCAGGCCCTCCGCCCCGAGGCCCTCGCCGACGACGAGGAAGACGGTGAGCGGGATCGCCGCGAGGACGTGGAGGATCGTGAACGTGAAGTAGGCGCGGGCGCGCTCGTCCAGGCGGAAGAGGGAGACGAGGTACTCGTAGAGCGTCAGGACCCAGAGACCGCCGATCGAGATGCGGACGAGGTTGGCGGCGTTCTCGACGCCGTCGTCGAGCAGCAGGTCGGCGAGCTGCGGAGCGAACGGGAGCAGGACGAGCGCCCCGATCGTGGCGCTCATGAAGAGCGACGCGAAGCCCGTGCGGACGACCTCGTCCCCGTCCTCGTCCGGCAGGTAGAAGAACCGCAGGAGCGCCTCGATGATCCCGAGCCGGACGACGATGCTCGCCGCCACCACCGCCGAGAACAGGACCTCGGCGGCGCCGTAGTCCGCTGGGTCGAGGTACCTCGTGTAGAGCGGCAGCAGCGCGACCGCGAGGATCTTCGAGAGGATGCTCGCCGCCGTGTAGGCGGCGCCCGTGGTCGCGAGCCGGCGCAGGTAGTCGAGCAAGCGCCTCCCCTCCCCCTAGGTCACCGGCTGTGGTTCGCTTGCGCCGCCGTCGGCCGGACCGTCTCCGCCTGAGCCCTCGGCCGCAGTGGTCTCCTCCCCGCCGGAGCGGGGGGCGCGTTCACCGAGTGGGACCAGGGTCCCGGCCGCGAAAGCGAGCACGGCCCAGGTGACCGGGTCGGTGAAGAAAGCCGCGTAGCCGAGGCTGTGGACGAGCAGCACCGCGTAGATCCCCGTCAGGGCGGCGGCGAGCGCGGGGCCGCGCGCGGGCTTCGCCAGGCGCGGGCCGAGGGCGGCGACGAGGCCGCCGATCGTCACCGCGAGGAACGCGAGGTAGGCGGCGAAGCCGACCACCCCCTGCTCGGCGAGCACAGTTATCGGCTCCGTGTGGCTCACGGCGGCGAAGCCCTCGGCGGCGCCGTAGCGCTTCTTGAACTCATCGGCGAAGGCGCCTGAGCCGACCCCGAGCAGAGGCTCGTCCTTGGCCATCTCGACGCCCCCTTCGATCAACCCCTTGCGGCCGCTCGAATCCTCGTCGGTCAGCCCGCCCCCGGAGATCAGCGCGATCGCGGCGGCGACCAGGAGGACCGCGGCGATCCCGGCGCCGACGCCCTGAGCGATCCCCCAGCGGGCGGCGATCAGCACGAGCATCCCGGCGATCAGCGCGATCGTGCTCGACTGCGAGTAGGTGACGACGAGGGCCGCGAGCAGGATCGCGAAGACGACGCTCGCGCCGATCAGCTCGGCCCGGCGGCGGCCGTAGGCGACCACCGTCGCCAGCGCCACCATCGAGATCGCCAGGTAGCGGCCGAAGATGTTCGGGTCGAAGAACAGCGAGTTGACGCGGAAGTAGGGATGGGCTTCGTTGCCGGCGATCACCTTGTCGTTCCAGAACAGGTCCCGGGCCGCGTACTGGTACCCGGCGACGAGCGCGAGCAGGACGCCCTCGATCGCCAGCACCCAGAGGACGCGGCGCAGCGTTGCGCCATCGAGCGGCTGCTCCGCCAGGAGCGCGAAGAGCGCCGCGAACGGAACGAGGAAGAAGCCGACGTTCTGCACCGCGGGCGAGATCTCCTCGGCCAGTCCCGACTGCAGCGCGTAGAGGACGAGGACGACCGCCAGCGCGAGGCTGATGTAGCGGAGCAGCGGGCCGCGGGAGGACGGGGAGCTGCCCGGGCCGTCCGAGGCGCCCGAGGTGGCGCCCGCCCCGGCGGCCTGCGTCCCCATCAGGGCGGCGATCACCCCCACGGCGATCACCGCGTACAGCGGCAGCAGTAGGTTCGAGCTGCCGCCGCCGAGGTCGACCGGGATCCGGAACGGGAGCGCCGCCACGAGCAGCGGCACGAGCAACGCCGGGCGGGCGCGGATCACGAGCGCGCCGAGGTAAAGCGCGGCCAGCGCGGCGGCCAGGCCGACGGCGGCGAACGCGGGGCGGTCGCGGAGATCGGCGACGCGGCCGGAGTCCCAGTTGTCGCCGATCACCAGGATGGGCGCGAGCACCAGCGCCGCCGCGAGCAGCATGTAGCGCGTACGGCGGTCGCGCGCGAGGAGCCCTCCGGCGGCGAGCGCGGCGCAGAGGACGGTCCCGGCCCAGAGCATCAGCCGGCCCTCCCCGACAGGCGCGCTGCGCCCGCGGCGGCGGTGATTGCCTCGTCGCCGGGAGCGTCGCCGTCCGGCGAGCCGTCGTGGACGTCGTCGGCGTCGATGACCTCGATCCGGCCCGGGGGCAGGATGTCGCGGCCCTCCTCACCGAGGACGACGCGGAGCGCATAGAGGCCCGGGGCCGCCGGCTCACGGTCGTCCCTGAGACCGTCCCAGTGGTAGACGTGCTCACCCGCGCCGAGATCCTCGCCGAGCGTGAGCGCCCGCACCTGCTCGTCGTCGCTGCCGGGATCGCCGTCGATGATCAGCACGTCGACCGAGTCGTCCGCGTTCGCGAGCGTGAAGCTGACGCGAGCCTCGTCGTGGGCCGGGATGCCGCGGATCAGGACCGGCGAGAGCTCCACGGAGTTGACGAGATCGTCTCCGGAGCGGGCCGCGCGGGTGATCGCGAAGCCACCGATCGCGAGCAGGGCCAGGGCCACGAACAACGCGGTCCCGAGGGCGGTGCCGATCCGGCCGGGGCCGCCGCCCACGCGCTCAGCCCCCGCCGCCGGAGTCGCCCCCGCCGCCGGAGTCGCCGTTCCCCGAGTCACCGCTCGCGGCGCCGTCCTTCCCCGCGATTACCACCACGTCGGCGTTGTCGGCCGCCGCCTTGGCATTCGAGTTGAAGGGCTTGGGGTCGGGCACCTTGAGGAAGTTGGCGACGGCCCTCCCCTCGGCGCGATGCCGGGGGCGGTAGTACACGACGCTCTTCTCCTCCGGATCCGGGGCGACCGTGTTGGAATCGATGACGAAGCCCTTGCGCTGCAGCCGGTTGCTGAGCTTGTCGCCCGCCCCCGGCTCCGAGGTGGCGTTGACGACGGCGATCGAGACGTCAGCCGGATCGATCCCGCGGCCCTTCGTCGTCTCCTCCTCGGAGCGGATCAGCTGTGAGCCGAGCACGAACGCTCCAACCCCGATCAGGATCGCGGCGATCGCGAGCACGAGCGGATGACGGGGGCCGCGATCGACGACGCGCTGCCAGAAGCCGGGCGGCTCGGGCTCGATTACCGCGAACTCGCCGGTTGCGATCCGGCTCAGCGCCGGTCGCTCCGACGTCACGCGCTCGGCCGGGGTCATCTTGCCCGTGGAGCGGCCGGGCGAGGTGGACGGCTCCGGGATCGCCCGGAACTCGGTGGTGCCGGCGTCGGGATCGCGCTCCTTCCACTCGACGAGGCGCTCGATCTCGCGGCGATGGCTGAGGAAGATCGGCAGGACGAGCAGGAGCCCGATCAGGGCGAGGAAGGCGGCGACGCCGCCGAGCACCTCGATCAGCTCGGTGTCCAGCGACTGCGCGGCCGCCGGGAGCAGCGTCGCGACGGAGGTCATGAGCGCGAGGCGGGGCGGGCGATCACTGCGCGATCGCCGCGTCGTCCTGGCCGACCACGAGCACGAGGTCGGCCCGGCCCGCGTCCGCCTCGACCGCGGGATCGATGGGCTGGATCTCGGTTGTCCCGAGCTGGTCGGTTAGGTCGTCGGCGAGCTTCTGGGCGTCGTCCTCGAAGCCGTCCGTGTACATGACGACGCTGACCGTGAAGGGGCTGCTCGCGTCGGTCACGTTGCCGACCTTGAACCCCGCCTCCTCCACGAGCGAGCTCGCGGCCTGGGCGACACCGGGGATCCCGACCCCGCCCTCCGGCGCGGTGCCGTTGAGGACCGCGACCTTGGTGACCGGCTCCTCGTCACCTCCGCCCCCTCCCTTCTTGCCGCCGCCCTTGCCGGACTGAGTCGTCGTCGCGGGCTCGTCGCTGGAGCCGCCGAGCAAGCCGAAGCCGCTCGTGACGACACCGATGCCGACGATCACGGCGACCAGGGCGCCGACGAGGATCTTGGCGTCAACGGGACTGCGGCGGTCGAGCTCCTCCCAGCGGTAGGCCATCTCTCCGCGGAGCCGCTCGAAGAAGCCGGGGCCCTCCGGCTCCTCGAGAGCGTCGAGCTCGTCCGAGACCGCTCCCGCATCGCCTCCGGCGCGGGCGATCGACGCCTCCTGGGCCGCCTCCGCGACGCGCTCGGCCTCGATCGCGGAGCGCTCGGGCGAGCGTCCGGCCCATTCCCGCAGGCGCCGCACGTGCCGCGCCTGCTGGAAGGTCATGAACACGAGCACGGCCAGGCCGCCGAAGGCGACGAAGCCGAGGATCGAGCCGATCTCCTTCAGCAGGTCCATCGTCGGGCGGCATCTTAGGGTGCCGGGGAGTCACCCCGGCGAGCGCGGGAGCGTTCGATCAGAGGCTCTCGGTCACTCCGGAGCTGGTCTCCGGCGAGACCCCGGCGCTGATCACGCCGACCACGCGCTCCGCGAGACCCGCCTCGTCGCCGCTGTCGATCAGCTCGCGGAGCGCTCGCATCGTCTCCTCGACCTGCTCCGGATCCGGCGGCTCAGACCGCACGGCGCGGGTGATCCTGGGGGCAGCGGTGGGCTCGGAGCGCTCGTTGTCGGCGAGCAGGCGCTCGTGCAGCTGCTCGCCGGGGCGCACGCCGGTGAACTCGATCGCGATGTCCGCCTCGGGTTCGAGGCCGGCGAGCCGGATCATGTTGCGGGCAAGATCGACGATCTTCACGGGCTCGCCCATCTCGAGGACGAACACGTCGCCGCCACCCGTGTCCTCGCCGAGGTCGGCGGCGCGGATCACGAGCTGGACGGCCTCCGGGATCGTCATGAAGTAGCGGGTCATCTCCGGGTGCGTGACGGTTACGGGCCCGCCGCGCTCGATCTGGGAGCGGAAGATCGGGACGACGCTCCCGGAGGAGCCGAGGACGTTGCCGAAGCGGACGCTGACGAACCGCGTCGTCGGGTACTTCGCTGCAGCGGTGCGGACGACCATCTCGGCCATCGCCTTGGAGGCGCCCATCACAGTGCGCGGGTCGACCGCCTTGTCCGTCGAGATCAGGACGAAGCGCTCGGCGCCGGCGACCGCGGCGGTCTCGGCGGTGACCCGCGTCGCCATCGTGTTGTTGCGGACGGCCTCGAGCGGATTGGCCTCCATCAGCGGCACGTGCTTGTAGGCGGCGGCATGGAAGACGACGTCGGGGCGGAAGCGCTGCATGACCTCGAGCATCCGCTCGCCCTCCTTGCAGTCGGCGAGCACCGCTTCGACGGCGCTGAAGTGCCACTCGGAGGTGAGCTCCCTGTCGATCTGGAAGAGGTTGTCCTCGGCCTGGTCGACGAGGACGAGCAGCCGCGGCCGCACCCGCGCGATCTGGCGCGAGAGCTCGGAGCCGATCGAGCCCCCCGCACCGGTGACGAGGACGATCTTGTCGCGCAGGTAGGAGCCGACGGTGTCGAGCTCCATCCGCACGGGCTCGCGGCCGAGCACGTCCTCGACCTGCACCTCGCGGAGCTGCTGGGTGAGCTGGACGCCTCCCCGCAGCAGCTCGAAGACGGTGGGCAGCGTGCGGACGCGGATGCCGCGCTCGCGGCAGGCGGAGACGACCTTGCCGCGGATCGCTCCCGGGGCCGAGGGGATCGCGATCACCACCTCCTGCGGCTTCAGCTCCTCGAGGATGCCGCCGAGCTCCTCGGTGCCGCCGAGCACCTCGATCCCGAGCAGGCGCATCCCCTTCTTGCGGGCGTCGTCGTCGACGAACCCGATCGGGCGGCCCAGCTCGGGGTTGAGCCGGAGCTCACGGACGACCATCTGCCCGCCGGAGCCGGCGCCGACGACGAGCACATCCCCCTGCGAGTGGTCCTTTGCGCGGCGGCGCATGCGGCGCTCGACGAAGAGGAAGCGGGCGATGCTGCGCGCGGAGACGAGCAGCCCGATCGTGAAGACCAGGTCGTAGATCATGATCGAGCGCGGCATCGGGCTCGGGAACGGCTTGACGAGCACGAAGAACGCGATCAGCACCGCGGAGGCGACGCAGCAGGCGCGGATCACCGCCCAGATGTCGCCGAGGTTGAAGTAACGCCACCACTTCTGGTGCAGGCCCATGAGACCGAAGATCGCGGTCTTGCCCAGCGCGACGAAGACGATCGAGCCCGTGAGCATCTCGACGTAGCGGTCGGGGATGCCCCCGGGCTCGTCGATGAAGCGGATCTCGAACGCGAGGTAGAAGGCCAGGGCGGCCAACGCCGCATCCGCCGCGAGCTGGAAGATGCGGTGCCTGAGCACCGGCGCGCGCAGGCGGTTCATGACCGAAAGGGTAGAGTTTCGGTCAAGGGTGCGGGACCCGCTGCGAGCGGTTCGCAAGTCCCTTCTCGACGCCTGCGGCCTCCATGTTCCCGCCCCTGCTCACAGCCTCGCTGACCGACCCGATCGTCGATCTCGCGGTCGATTTCATCAACGAGGTCGGTCTGGTCGGGGTCTTCATCCTGATGACGCTCGAGAGCGCCTGCATCCCGATCCCGAGCGAGGCGACGATGTTGTTCGCGGGCTTCAACGTCGCCGAGGGCGACATGACGCTGCTCGGGATCACCGCGGCCGGTGTGCTCGGCAACCTGCTCGGTTCCTGGATCGCCTACGCGATCGGCTACTACGGCCGCCTCGAGCTGCTCGAGCGGCACAAGATCCTCCACGTCAACCCCAAGCACATCGCCGCGGCCGACCGCTGGTTCGAACGGCACGGCGACGCGACCGTCTTCTGGTGCCGGATGCTGCCGATCATCCGCACGTTCATCTCGCTGCCGGCGGGCGTCGCGCGGATGCCCTTCTGGCGCTTCACGCTGCTGACGCTGCTCGGGTGCATCCCCTGGGTGCTGGGCCTCGGGCTGATCGGCAAGTCCGTCGGGTCCAACTGGACCGAGTGGCAGGACAAGCTCCACTACTTCGACTACCTCGTCGCCGCGGCGATCGTCGGCGGCGGCATCTACCTGCTGATCCGCTGGCGGCGCGGCAAGGGGGACGGCGATGCGAGCACCGGTGCCGACGAGCCCGCGACGGACGCCGGTGCTCCCTGAGCGGGATCCGGCCCCTTCCGGGGTCGGGCTGACCCCGCTGCGGGCCGCCGTGCTCGGAGCGGTGCAGGGACCGACCGAGCTGCTGCCCGTCTCGAGCTCCGCGCACCTGCGAATCGTCCCGTGGCTGCTCGGCTGGGACCTCGACCGGACCGTCGACCCCGAGGACCGCAAGGCGTTCGAGGTCGCGGTTCACTGCGGGGCGGCGCTGGCGCTCCTGATCGGTCAGAGGCGGCTGATCGCCGACGAGCTGCGGCGCCTCGACGAACGCAGGGTCGCGGTGATCGCGCTCTCCTTCCTGCCGGCGGTGGCGACCGGCCTGGCGCTAGAGAGCTGGATCGACCGCCGCCTCGGTGGCCCCCGAGCTACCGCCGCGGGGCTGATCGCCGGGTCGGTGGCGATGGTGGTCGCCGACCGCGCTCCCCGCGAGCGTGTGGCGGGCGACGCCAGGCCGATCGACGGCCTCGTGATCGGCTGCGCGCAGGCCGCCGCGCTCGCCCCCGGCGTCTCCCGCAACGGCTCGACGCTCGCTGCGGCGCGGGCGCGCGGGTTCGGGCGCGCCCACGCGAACCTGCTCTCGCGGACCGTGGCGCTGCCGGTGATCACAGCGGCGGCGGTCCGCAAGGGGTCGAAGCTGCGGGGCGGCGGGCGAGCGGTCAGCGGGCGGCAGAAGCGGGCGGTCGCAGTGGGCGTGGGGGTCGCGTTCGCCTCGACGCTCGCCTCCCAGGGCCTGATCCGCCTGATCGAACGGGACCGCGCGCTCTGGCCCTACGCCGGCTACAGGGTCGGCCTCGCAGGCGTGATCTTGTGGAAGACGCGGCGCTAGCGAGAACCCGTGACCGGCCGGTCCGGTTGAATGCTTCGCCCGTGAGCCAGGACGCATACACACGCGCCGGCGTCAGCCAGAGCGACGCTGACTCCGCCGTAGCGGCGCTGGTCTCCCACCTCTCTCGGATCGAGACGGGCAAGCCGTCGCGGAACGTCCCGCTCCCCGGGCACTACGCGAGCGTCCTGCGGATCGACGACCGCACCGGCATCGCCTTCGGGACCGACGGGGTCGGGACGAAGATGGTCGTCGCCGAGAAGCTCGGCCGCTACGACACGATCGGGATCGACTGCATCGCGATGAACGTCAACGACCTCGTCTGCGTCGGCGCCGAGCCGGTCGCGCTCCTCGACTTCATCCTCTGCCGCACCGCCGATCCTGAGGTCTGCGGTCAGATCGGCGAGGGGCTGCGGCGCGGCGCCGAGCTCGCCGGGATCGAGATCCCTGGCGGGGAGATCGCCCAGGTCGGCGACGTCGTCGAGGGGATCGAGCTCGCCGGCAGCGCGATCGGGCTGGTCGCGCTCGACGTGATCGTCGACGGCTCCACGGTCCGGGCCGGCGACGCGATCATCGGCCTCCCCTCCACCGGCCTGCACTCCAACGGCTACACGCTCGCCCGCAAGGTGCTCGACGGGCTCCCGCTCGACCGCGACCCCGACGGCAGGCTCGGGCGGCCGCTCGGCGACGTCCTGCTCGAGCCGACCGAGATCTACGTCGAGACGATCCTCGAGCTCCTCGCCGTTCCCGACATCGCCGTCAACGGGCTCGCCCACATCACCGGCGACGGGCTGAACAACCTGCTCCGGCTGGGCGACACCAGCGAGATCGGCTACGCGATCGAGGCGCCGCTGCCGGTCCCCCCCATCTTCGACCTGATCGCCGACCGCGGCGAGGTCGACGACGAGGAGATGCACGAGGTCTTCAACATGGGCTGCGGCTTCTGCGTGATCGTCCCCGAACCCGACGCCGAGGCCGCGATCGGCCTGCTCAGCGGCTCCTACCCGGGCGCAGCGCGCATCGGCACGGTCACCGATCGCGCCGGCGTCGTCGAGCGCTCGTCCTGACCAGCTCCGGAGTGGCCGAGGTCGGCTACTCCTTCGGCGCGTAGCGGTGGTGGAGGATGAACGGGTTGCCGTCGGGGTCGGCGAAGAAGGCCATGTTGCAGACGCCCGAGTCGATGTCGTCCATGAAGAAGCTGACACCCTTGGCCTCGAGGTCGGCGCGAGCCTCGGCGACGTCGTCGACGTGAAGCGCGATCGCGCCGCCGTTGGGGGAGAACTCCTGGCCGAACGCGTCGGACTGCATGACGGCGATCGTCAGGTTCCCGGTCTCGAACTCGCCGGCCGGCATGTCCCCCCACTGCTTCGAGAACGGCAGGCCGAGGACCTCGCCGTAGAACTGCGTCGCGGCCTCGTAGTTGCGGGTCGGGACCGTCGCGAAATCCACGCCTCTGACTTCCATCTCCAGCATCTCCTCGGTGTCGGTGTCGGGTTGCTCGAGCGTATGACGTACCGCCCGGGAGCGCCAGGTTGCGCAATCCGACGTTCGCGGCGAAGGCCCCGCTGCGCCGCCGGAGTCGCTCATCGAAAATACTTCTCGTGATCATGGGCCAGAGCTGTGTCGACACACGGAGATCTCCGCAGTGATCGGCACGCTGATGTCGGGCCGCTACCGGCTCGAATCGAAGCTGGGAAGCGGCGGGATGTCGACCGTCTACCTGGCGATCGACGAGACGCTCGGGCGCAAGGTCGCGATCAAGGTCATGCACCGGGAGATCTCCGATCAGCCCGACCAGCTCGAGCGGTTCCGGCGGGAGGCCCGCGCGGTCGCCCAGCTCTCCCACCCCAACCTCGTCGCGGTGATCGACGCGGGCGAGGACGGCGGCCACCCCTACATCGTCTTCGAGTACGTGCCCGGGGAGACGCTCAAGCAGCGCATCGCCGAGAGCGGGCGGCTGGCGACCGACGAAGCCACCGCCTACGCGATCGAGATCGGCCGCGGGCTCGCGGCCGCCCACGCGGCCCGGCTCGTGCACCGCGACGTGAAGCCGCAGAACGTCCTCATCGACCCCGACGGCCGCGCCAAGATCACCGACTTCGGCATCGCCCGCTCGATCGAGGAGCACGGCCTGACGGCCACCGGCCGCGTGCTCGGCACCACCGACTATGTCTCCCCCGAACAGGCCATGGGCAAGCCGGTCGACGCCCGCACCGACGTCTACTCGCTCGGCATCGTCCTCTACGAGATGCTGACCGGCGAGGTGCCCTTCATCGCCGAGACGCAGGTCGGCGTCGCGATGAAGCACGTGAACGAGCTCATGCCCGACGTGCAGGCCCGCCGCCCCGAGACCTCGGCGGCGCTGGCCGCGGCCGTCGATCGCTCGACGGCCAAGCAGCCGCAGGACCGCTACCACGACATGAACGAGTTCCTCGCCGACCTCGAGGGAGCGCTCGAGGTCGAGGTCCACCGCGCGGCGGGCGGGCAGACCAACGAGGCGACGACCGTGCTCCGGACCGTCCCCCAGAAGCGGCGCTGGCTGCCGAGCAAGCGCCGCGCCTCATGGGCGGGTCTGATCGTGCTGGCGATCGCGGCGGGGATCGCAATTGCGATCGCGGCGCTGTCCGGCGGCGACGAGCAGACCGAGAAGCCGAAGACCCCACCGGTCACGAGCGAGACCATCCCGATCGTCGGCGCTGAGGACTTCGACCCCCAAGGCGACGACGAGGAGCACTCCGAGGACGTCGGGTTCGCCATCGACGACGACGCCGGCACCTCGTGGTCGACGGAGTCCTACGAGGCCGGGCTCGCGGGTGCGCCGAAGAACGGCGTCGGCCTCGTGCTCGACACCGACGGCAGCGTCACGCCCGCGACGCTCGACCTGCAGACCAACGGCGGGGGCTGGAAGTTCGACGTCTACGCGTCGGACTCGAAAGCGGTCCCGACCGAGGGTCCCTTCGACGAGGCGGGCGCCGCGACCGGCGCCTGGGGCGACCCCCTCGCCTCCGGCCAGTCCGCGGGGAAGAACATGACCGTCGGCCTCAGCGGCGCGAGCGGGCGTCACTTCCTGATCTGGATCACGGACCTGAACGGCGTCGAGGCGGCCGAGATCTTCGGCGCTCAGCTGCAGAGCTGAGCGGACGGACGCTGAGCGCTCGGTCGCTCGGTCGCTTAGTACTTGTAGCTGCGCTCGGTCTCGTGGCGCTCGATCGCGAGCCCCACGAGGCGGTCGCAGATCTCGGGATAGGGCACCCCGGTCGCCTCGAACAGCTTCGCGAAGACGCTCGTCTCGGTGAAGCCGGGGATCGTGTTGAGCTCGTTGACGAGCACCTCCCCACCCTCGGTCACGAAGAAATCGCAGCGGGCCAGGCCGGTGCAGCCGAGCAGCCGGTAGACGCGCTCGGCGAGCTCGCGCACCCGAGCGACGAGGTCGTCGCCGATCGGCGCCGGCACGACCAGCTCCATCCCGCCCGCGGAGTACTTGGCCTCGTAGTGGTACCACTCGGCCCCGGTCACGACCTGGCCCGGAAGCGAGGTCTCCACCTCGTCGTTGCCCATCACCGAGCACTCGACCTCCCAGCCGTCGCAGTGCGCCTCGACGATCACGCGCGGGTCGTGCGCGGCCGCGGATTCGACGGCCGGGTCGAGGCCGCCGGGCTCGTTCACCTTGAGGATCCCGACGCTGGAGCCGAGCCGCGACGGCTTCACCCAGACCGGCAGCCCCATCTCCTCGACCCGCTCGCGCCAGCCCGGATCGCCGGCGGCGCAGAAGTCCACCTGCGCGATTCCGGCATCGCGCAGCAGGCGCTTGAAGACGAGCTTGTCGATCGTCGTCGCGGCGGCGAGCACGCCGGGGCCGACGTAGGGGAGGTCGAGGCTCTCGAGCAGCCCCTGCACGACCCCGTCCTCGCCGAACGGCCCGTGCAGAACCGGGAAGGCGGCGTCGCAATCGAGCAGCCCGGCGGCGGCGCGCAGGTCGACGTCGCTGCCGCCGTGGCCCTCGGCGTCGGCGCCCGTCACCCAGCGGCCCCCCGGTTCGATCACGACGTCGACGGGCTCGTGCCCGGCGGCGCGCAGGCCCTCGGCGACCGCCGCGCCCGAACGAAGGGAGACGGCGTGCTCGCTCGAGCGTCCGCCGCGGATGACCGCGACCCTCATGGCGTCCCCGTGGTCGTCGTGGTGGTCGTCGTGTCGTCGGGCGGGGTGTAGACCCCCACGGTGAGCGTCACGGTGTCGCCGGGGCTCAACCGCGAACCCGGCGAGGGCGCCTGGTCGAGCACCACTCCGTCCTGGGAGGAGTCGGTCACGTCGCGCTCGATCACGTCGACGTCGAGACCCTGGCCCTCGACCCTGCTCTGCGCCGTGGTCAGCTTCTGGCCTATGAGGTCGCCGAGCGTGATCGTCCCGACCCCGCTCGAGTAGACGATGTTGACGACCGAGCCGTCCTTCGCCTCGGTACCGGCGGCCGGATCCTGGCTCAGCACCTGGTTCTCGGGCTCGTCGGAGTCCTGGGCGTCCTGGTTGACGACGAAGCCCGCGTCGCGCAGCTTCGAGGAGGCCTCGGCGCGGTCGAGCCCGACGACGTCGGGAACCTCGGTCCGCGGGCTCCCGGTCGAGGCGGTGAGCGTGACCGTCGAACCCGGCTCGAGCTGCGCGCCCTCCGACGGGTTGGAGGAGATGACGACGCCCTTCGGCACGCGCGACGAGGCGGACTTCTCCACCTGGGCCACGAACCCGGCGTCCTTCAGCGCCGCCTTCGCCTTGCCGAGCTGCAGGCCCGTCACCCGCGGGACCTCGACGGTCCCCGGCCCCAGCGAGACCGAGAGGTCGACCTCGGAGCCCTTCTCGACCTCGTCACCCGAGGTCGGGTCGGTCGCCAGCACGGTGCCGGCCTCGGCGTCGTTCTCGACCCTGTTGATGTCGCCGACCTCGAGGCCGGCGTCGCGGAGGTCGTTCGTCGCCTCGGCCTCGGTCTCGTTGACGACGTCGGGAACGGTGACCATCTCGGGCCGGGTCAGGAAGTAGGCGGCGGCGCCCGCGGCGATCAGCAGCAGGACGGCGGCGAGGATCCACCACTTTCGACGGCTCTTCTCCTCGTCCTCGGCGACCATCGCCGCGAACCGCTGGGTGTGGCCGCCGTGCTCGGGGTCGGCCTCGGCTGAATCGAGGGCGGCGGTCATCTCCGCGGCCGTCTGGTAGCGCTCCGCCGGGTCCTTCGCGAGCGCCTTCATGACGACGGCGTCGAGCGCCGGGCCGACCTCCGGGTTCAGCGAGCTCGGGAGCGGCGGATCCTCGCCGACCTGCTTCATCGCGATCGCGACCGCGTTCTCCCCCTCGAAGGGGACGCGGCCGGTCAGCATCTCGAACAGCATGATCCCGATCGCGTAGATGTCGGCCGCCGCGGTGACGTCCATCCCCTGCGCCTGCTCGGGGCTCAGGTACTGCGCGGTCCCCATCACCGAGCCGGTCTGGGTGATCTCGGAGTCGCCGGCGCGGGCGATGCCGAAGTCGGTGACGCGGATCCGGCCCTCGCGGTCGATCAGCACGTTCATCGGCTTCAGATCGCGGTGGACGATCCCCTTGGAGTGGGCGAACCCCGCGGCGGCGAGCACCTGGCGCGTCACCTCGACCGACTCGCCGACGTCGAGCCCCTTGTTGATCAGGTCGCGCAGCGAGGAGCCCTCGATCAGCTCCATCGCGATGTAGTAGGTGTCCTCCCAGGAACCCCGGTCGTAGACGCTGACGACGTTCGGGTGCTGCAGCCCCGCCGCCGCCGAGGCCTCGCGGCGGAAACGCTCGACGAACTCCCTGTCGCGGGCGAAGTTCTCGTGCAGGACCTTGATCGCGACGTCGCGCTCGAGCTCGTTGTCGCGAGCCCGCCAGACGTCGGCCATGCCGCCGGAGCCGATTCGCTCGATCAGGCGGTAGCGGTCGTCCACCACCTCGTCCGGGCGCAGTCGCATCTAGATCCTCATCCTCCGTTCACGAAGTAGTTCATCATCGCCGTCGCCATCGGGCCGGCAACCTCGCCGCCGAAGCAACCGGTGCACTGCTCGATCGTCGCCGCGACCGCGATCTGCGGGTCGTCGGCGGGAGCGAATCCTATGAACCAGGGCTGGTTGATCCGCTCGTCGAGGTTCTTCTCCGCCGTTCCCGTCTTGCCTGCGAAGGTGACCCCGCCGAGATCGCCGGCGAGTGCCGCCGCCGTGCCCTCGTCGACGACGCTGGTCATCATGTCCGTGAGCTCGGCCGCGGTGTCCTCGCTGACCACGTCGCTCTGCACATCGGGGTCGAGGCGCGAGGTGGTGCGGCCGTCGGGGTCCTTGACCTCCTGCACGAGCGAGGGGCGCATGAGCTTGCCGCCGTTGGCGATCGCCGCCGCCACCTCCGCCATCTGGAACGGCGTGGCGAGGATCTGACCCTCGGCGCCACCCTGCCCGATGGCGACGCGGGCGACGTCGAAGCCCTCGTCGACGAGCTTGCCGTTGGAGTTGAAGACGCCGCTGGTCGCCATCTGATCGTCCGGGAGCTGCACCTCGGGATCCTTCTCGAAGCCGAATCGCTCCATGTAGTCGAGCAGCGTCCCGGTGCCGACCTCCTCGCCGAGCTGCGCGAAGTAGGTGTTGACCGAGTGGGTCAGGGCGGTGCGCATGTCGATGTCGCCGAACTCCTCGCCGCCCGCGTTCTCGAGCGGCACGCCGCTGAACGTCTGCGGGGAGGAGCCGTCGAGCGTCGTGTCGGGATCGGCTGCGCCGGAGTCCAGCGCCGCCGCCGCCGTGACCACCTTGAACGTCGAGCCGGGCGGGTAGATCCCCTGGATCGAGCGGTTGAAGAGGCCTGAGGCCTGCCCGCCCTCGAGGAGCTGCTGCTTGTCGGTGGGGATCGTGTTCGGGTCGTAGCCGGGCGTCGCGACCATCGCCTTGACGGCGCCTGTGTCGGGCTCGATCGCGACTATCGCACCGGGGGCGGACTGGCCGTCGAGCTGGTCGACGGCCAGCTGCTGGGCGCCCGAGTCGAGCGTCGTCACGACGTTGGAGCCCTCCTGCTGCCGGCCGCGGATCTGGTCGAGGATCGAGACGAACTCGTTGTCCTCGCCGGTCAGCACGGCCTGCTGGGTCTGCTCGAGCCCGGTCTGGCCCTCGGTCAGGAAGCTGTAGCCGACCGGGTTGCCGAACAGGCTCCCCAGCGGGTAGCGGCGCACGTAGCGGAGCTGATCGCCCTTGCCCTTCGGCTTCGACTCGGCGATCACCTCCCCGTCGGCGGTGAGGATCTTGCCGCGCTCGATCTGCTGCGCCTCGAACAGCGGCCGCTTGTTCTGGCTCTTCGCCGCGAGCTCGTCGGCGTCGAAGACGGCCCAGTTGCTGGTGAAGCCGACGAGCAGCGCGAACAGCACGAGGACGCCGATGAAGAGGCGGACGATCGGCGCGTTCATCCGATCACGTCCTGGGTCGACTGCTGGGGGCGGCGGGCGCGGTCGGAGATCAGCAGCAGCAGCGCCAGCAGGACCATGTTCGCGATCACCGAGCTGCCGCCGTAGGAGATGAACGGAAGGGTGACGCCGGTCAGCGGGATCACCCTGATGACCCCGCCGATGATCACGAAGGCCTGCAAGGCGAACACCGCCGTCAGGCCGGCGGCGAGCAGCTTCGAGAAGCCGTCCTGCGCGATCGTCGCGATCTTGAACCCGCGCGCGGCGATCAGGGTGTAGATCGCGATCACGCCGCAGCCGCCGAACAGCCCGAGCTCGTTGACGATCAGCGCGTAGATGAAGTCGGTCTGCACCTCGGGGATCAGCGGCTGGTCATTGCCTGGCGCGGTCAGCAGCGACTCGCCGATCCCCTTCCCGAAGAGGCCGCCGTCGGCCTGGGCGAACATCGACTGCAGCACCTGGAAGCCGTCGCCCTGGGCGTCGGCGTAGGGATCGAGCCAGACGTCGATGCGATCGCCGACGTGCCCGACCGTGCTGGCGAAGAACCAGGCGCCTGCGAAGAACATCAGCAGCCCGATCAGCACGAACGAGATCCGGTTGGTGGCGACGTAGATCAGCGCCAGGAAAGCGCCGAAGAACATCAGCGAGCTGCCGAGGTCGCGGATGAAGACGAGCAGGAACATGGCCGCTCCCCAGACGACGAGCATCGGCCCGAGGTGCTTGATCGGCGGGAACGTGATCCCGGCGAAGCGCCTGGCGCCCACCACCAGCACCTCGCGATGCTCGCGCAGGTAGCTGGCCAGGAAGATGACGACGGCGAGCTTGCCGAACTCGGCCGGCTGGAAGGCGAGCGGGCCGATGTCGACCCCGAGGTAGGCGCCGTTGACCTGCGCGCCTATCCCCGGCAGCCGCGGCATCAGCAGCAGGAGCAGGCCGCCCGTGACGATCAGGTAGCGGTAGCGCTCGAGCACGAAGTAGTCCTTGAGCAGGACGATCGTGAGCATGAAGAGGACGAGCCCGACGACGAACCAGTTCGCCTGATCGCGAGCGAAGCTCTCGTCGATGCGGTAGAGCATCACGAGCCCGATCGCGGCGAGCAGGGCGACGAGCGGGAACAGGTAGGGGTCGGCGTAGGGCAGGCGGATGCGCAGGAAGATGTGCGCGGCCAGGCAGATCGCGAAGAAGTAGGCGCCGAAGATCAGGCTCGTGTTGTCGAGGTCGTCGCCGCCGACGACGAACACGGAGGCGAAGCCGGCGATCAGCAGGCCGGCGACGGGGACGAGGCCGAGGAGCTCCTTGTTGCGGGCGCTCAACCCGAGCTCCCGGGCGGGCTGTTCTGCCCGGCGTTCCCCCCGCCGGAGCTGCCGCCGTTCCCTCCCGGAACCGCGTCGTCGGGGCTGGACTGCGAATCGCCGGTGCCCGTGGTGTTCTCAGCGGCCGAGGGCGTGACGCCCGTGGCCGCCGTGGCCAGGTCGTCGGCGAGCGAGCGGGCGTCCTCCTCGGAGCGCCACTCGTGGTCGGTGGCGACGCCGCGGCGGTCCTCGGGGAGCGCCGAGAACTCCGTGCCGGTCGCCTCCTGCTCGGAGTAGAGGTCGATCCCGAAGGGAAGCTCGTAGGGCAGTCCGCGGTAGATGGCGACCTCACCCTGGTCGTTGACGCCGAGGAACCAGACCTGCCGCATCGCCGTCACCGCCCCCCATGCCAGCAGCGCGATGACCGCGAGCGCGACGATGGTCTTGAGGATCCGCTTGGGCCAACTCGTCCGCTCGTCCGCGGTCGCCGGGGCGGCGGGAGCCTGGCGCGGGCGGCGCCGCGGCGGCGGCGCGGCGGCGGCTCGCGCCTCAGCGTCCTCGGCCGCGGCCGCCTGCACGGCACCCGCGGTCAGCCCCGCGCCCTCGGCGCTGGCTCCGATCAGCGTCACGCCCTCGTCGGGGCTCGCCTCCTCCGTTGCGTCCGGATCCACCTCGGACCCCGAAAGGCTGAAGAGGACGACCGTGATGTTGTCGCGGCCGCCGCGCTCGTTCGCGGCGCGGACCAGCCAGCGAGCCTTCTTCTCGAGGCTGCCCTCGCGGCGCAGGATCGCGTGTACGTCCTCGTCGCTGAGCATCGTCGTGAGCCCGTCGGAGCAGAGCAGGAAGACGTCGCCGTCCCGGCCGCGGAACGTCATCGTGTCGACCTCGACGTCGGGCTCGGGGCCGAGGGCGCGGGTGATCACGGAACGCTGCGGGTGGTCGGCGGCCTGCTCGCGGCTCAGCCGGCCCTGCCGGCGCAGCTCCTCGACCAGGGAGTGGTCGTTGGTGATCTGCTTGAGCTGACCGTCGCGGAAGACGTAGGCCCGGCTGTCGCCGACGTGACCGAAGCTGATCTCCTCGCCGCGCAGCAGGGCCGCGGTCAGGGTCGTCCCCATCCCCGACCGGGAGGAGTCGCCCTGCGCGAGTTCGTAGATGCTGCGGTTGGCGGCCTCGATGGTCGTCCGCAGCAGCTCCTCGGGAGGCGCGGAGTCCGGGTCGGCGGCGGAGAACGCCTCGACCGCGAGGTGGGAGGCGACCTCGCCTGCCTGCGCACCGCCCATCCCGTCGGCGACCGCGAACAGCGGCGGTCCGAGGAACAGCGAGTCCTCGTTGGCCTCGCGCTGACGGCCGGTGTCGGTGAGCTGGACGGCCTCGGTGATCCGCAGCATCAGTAGCCGTCCT
This sequence comes from Thermoleophilales bacterium, assembly GCA_020636895.1. Classification (GTDB taxonomy): domain Bacteria; phylum Actinomycetota; class Thermoleophilia; order Solirubrobacterales; family 70-9; genus RHKX01. Next base: position 1,100,263 of record JACJWZ010000002.1, read on the forward strand.
CGAAGCTGAGCTCGAAGCGGAATTCGGTGTCGCCGATCCTGATCTCGTCGAGGTCGTTCAGTGGTGCCTCTCCGCGCAAGTCGGCGCCGTTGAGGTAGGTGCCGTTCGTGGATTCGAGATCTTCCACGAAATAGGAGTTGCCGCGCGTATGGACCCGCGCGTGGATCCCCGAGGCGAACCGATCGACGATCTTCACGTCCGCTTCCTGCGAGCGCCCGATGGTCACCCCGCCGAAGAGATCGATGCGGTCGCCGGGCGTGAGCCCGCCGCCGGTGACGACCACCAGTGCGGCGTCGGTCGCGGCGACGCGGGCGTCAGCGATGTCGTGCAGGCCGGTGCCGTCGCTCGGCGGCGCGATCGCGGTTCGCCCGCGCAAGTCCCTGAGGGCGCTGCGCGCGATCACGAGCAGGAACAGGTAGAGGACGCCGAGGAAGGCGAACTTCAGGGCGACCGCTGCGGGATCGTCCTTCACGCCTGGATGTCGAACGTGAAGGAGACGGTTCCGAGGTTGACGTCGTCGCCGGGCGCGAGCCGGGATGTATCAACCCTGCGACCGTTGACCTTGACCCCGTTCGTGGAGCCGAGGTCGACGATCTGCCAGTCGCCGGAGTTGTTGCGGCGCAGCTCCGCGTGGCGGCGGGAGACGTTCTGGTCGTCGAAGACGCAGTCGCACTCGCGCGAGCGGCCGAGCACGGCCACCGGGCCGTCGAGCACGTAGCGGCGATCGTGCATGGACACGATCGCGCGCGTCTGCGTCAGCGGCGCGGCGTGCCGCTTGCTCCCGCGCGGCTCCTTCGTCTTCTCCGGCGCGGCCGAGTAGACCATCGTGTGCCCGTGGCGACCCTGCTCCCCGCTCTCCCCCTGGCGCACCGGCGGCTTGACGAGCCGCGGCTGGATCCCGAACTCGCCGAGGCGGAGGCGGTCGTCCACCTCGATCGTGACCTCGGGGCGGGTCAGCAGGGCGTAGTCCTGGCGCCGCGCGTGCTCGAGCAGGTAGGCGGACAGCTCCTGGGTGAGCGACCGCGTGTAGCCGGAGAGCCGCTCGTGGTCCTCAGGTGAGAGCCACACCGTGTAGGCGTTCGGGGCGTAGACCTGCGATACGGACGCGGTCTTGTGGGAGTCCATCTCCTTGGCGAGCTTGCGCGCGATCTCGACAGGCTGGACCTGCGACGAGAACGCGCGGCTGAACACGCCTTCGACGAGTCCCTCGATCCTCGCTTCGAGATTGCGTAGAACGCTCATGGGAATGCGGTCTCCCCGGCGGTGGCTGGGTCCCCGGGAGAACGGCGAATGCTACGGCAACCCACCGCGAGAACCCGCACCGTGGAGGGCCGCGCGCACGTGCCTTCTCGCGGCCCGCGTCGCCCTGATCTGATCGTCGGCCATCGGCGCATCGGCGGGATTGCGCGGCTCGTGGGGGTCGCGAACGTGCTCGCTCAGGCCCTGGCCGGCGTCGAAGAGGGCGAGCAGCCCGCGTGGCGTGTGGCCCTCGGGCATCCACTCGCCGAGCTCGGGACGGCCCGCCGCATCCCAGATCGCCCAGCCGATGGAGAGAACCAGCGCCGGCGCGAGCAGGAAGGTCGATGCGGCCTCGGGGCCCGCCGCCGCGACGGTCGCGCTCACGCACCCGGCCCAGATCAAGCTGCCGATCGCAGCCCCGGCGGGGCGAGCGACGTCGAGAAGCGTCCCGAGGAGGATCGCCGAGCCGACCCAGATCATCCCGATGGAGAGGACGGTGGGGTCGAGCAGAACGCCGACCACGTCCGCCAGCGCGACCGACGCCGAGGTGGCCCAGCCCGGCGCGCCGCCGCCCGTGCCGGCGCCGAGGCCATGGCCGAGGATCGTCCCGACGATCCCCGTCCACGCCCAGGCCAGAGCCGCGAGGCCGGCCCGGGTAATGACGCTCTCACGGCGGGCCGCGATCGGCAGGAAGGCGGGCGCCGCACCGAGCAGGCCGAACACCGGGGCCAAGGCGGGGAGCAGCCACTCCGCAGGACGGGCGAGGAGGACCGCGGCGGGGGCCAGCAGCACGGCCGCCACGATCGCGATCCCGGGGACGCCGACAACTGCGGCGCCGACGATCGCGGCCGTCGCCGCGAGCAGCACCGCCAGCGGCCGTCGCGGCAGCGCGGCGACCAGCTCGGTCTCCGATTCGTCGGCGAGGGGCTCGGGGACGGCGCGATCGGGGCTGAGCTCGGCGCGCATGGTCACCAGCGACTCGCGCAGCTGGGCGAGGCCGGGGCGCTCGTCCGGATCCGCGACCAGGCACGCGTCCACCGCGTCCGCCAGCTCCGGCGGCAGGTCCGGCCGCATCTCCCACAGCGGCTCGACCGGCTCGCCGATCGCGCGCGCGGTCGCGGCGGGGGTCGTTCTCAGCACCGGGTTGAACCCGGCCCAGAGCTCGTAGAGCGTCAGAGCGAGGGAGTACACGTCGGTCGCGGCGGCGACCTCGGCGCCGGCGGCCTGCTCCGGCGACATGTAGGAGAGGGTGCCGACGACCTGGCCGGTCGCGGTCAGCGACGCAGCGTCATCGATTCGGGCGATCCCGAAGTCGGCGAGGACCGCACGCTCACCCGAGTTCTTGGAGCCCCCCGGGAGGAGCCTGGACGCCCCAGGCCGGATCAGGACGTTGTCGGGCTTGACGTCGCGGTGGATCACCCCTGCCGCGTGCGCATGCTCGAGTGCGCCGCAGAGTTCAGCGCCGAAGTCGGCGACCTCGCGGTCGGAGAGGGCGCCGGAGGTGGCGAGCTCACGCAGGTTCGGACCCTCGATCAGCTCGGAGACGAGGTAGGCGGTGCCGTTGTGGCTGCCCAGCTCGTAGAGGGTGACGATCCCCGGATGGTTGAGGCGGGCGGCGGCGTGGGCCTCGCGGAGGACCCGGCCGGCGGCGTCGCCCTCGACCGACTTGACGGCGACCCAGCGGCACAGGCGCTCGTCCCAGGCGCGGTGCACGGTCCCGTAGCCGCCGGTTCCGAGGCGCTCGCCGACCGTGAATCGGCCCAGTAACTGCTCACCTTCGATCACGCCGCCGGTTTCGCCGCGCCCGGCGCCGATCCTCCGCCCGACACCGACGATGCAGAATCCCGCTTGGGCAGGGGTCATACTGCTGATGGCGAAAGCCCCCGCACCCGTGGACTTCTTCGACGAAGACGACGAGCAGGCCGAGCGCCCCGAGCGCCGAGCCGAGCGATCCGTTTCGCCCCCTGAGGGACGGACGGCCAGAGCATCCCGCGGTGCACCGCGCGGTGCGCGCGGTGGCGGTGGCGGTGGCGGAGGGACGCACAGCGGTCCGCCGGCGAACCGGCAGCAGGCGCGCGTAAGGCAGGTCGTGTTCCTGCTCGGCGCGATCGTGATGCTGATCCTGGTCGTGATCGCGATCCGCGGCTGCCTCAACGCCCGCAAGGATCGCTCGTTCAAGAACTACGTCAGCGACCTGAGCTCGATCACCGTGACCGAGAAGCAGATCAGCGATCAGCTCTTCGACATCCTCGACGGCGGCAACGGCAACCAGGCGGCCGAGGACATCGGCTTGCAGAACGAGGTGCAGAGCGCCGCCGGCAGCGCCCAGGACCTGCTCGATCGCGCCCAGGACCTGAACGCTCCGAGCGAGCTCGATGGCGCCCAGCAGCAGATCGCGCTCGCCTTCGAGCTGCGGCACGACGCCCTCGAGGGGATCGCCGCGCAGGTGGGCAAGACCGGCGGTTCGAACGCCGGCAAGGCCGAGCAGGCCATCTACACGCAGATGAAGGTCCTCTCGGCGAGCGACATCCTCTACGCCCGCGCCCAGGATCAGATCGAGGACGAGCTGGCCAACCAGGGCATCACCATCGACGAGGGCGTTCCCTCCAGCCGGTTCCTGCCCGAGGATCCCAACTACCTCGATCCGGCGGTCACCAAGGCCGCGGTCTCGGGCGCCGGGGTCGGCACCGGTGGCACGAGCAACGCCGACTGCGAGAACGACGGCCAGACCCACGGCGTCGGCCTCGTCGACGGCGGGGCGACGCTGCAGCCCTCCGGAACGGCACTGATCGCCGGCGGCTCCGTCACGGCCTCCGCCGACGACGACTCGATCGACGTCCAGGTGCAGAACCAGGGCGAGGCCGACGAGTCCGGCGTCGAGGTGAAGGTCAGCGGAGACGGCGTCAGCGGCCAGGACACGATCGATTCGATCGCCGCCGGCGCCACCGAGACCGCGAGCGTCCCGATCAAGGCCACGGCGGGCCAGACGGTCGAGATCACCGTCGAGGTGACACCGGTGCCCTGCGAGCAGGTGGAGGAGAACAACACGGCCACCTACTCGGTGACGTTCTAGCCGCCGGCGCCGGTTCACCCGACTTCCCGCCGAACGCCCCTCATTACCCCCCGCGGTTGGTGCTCAAGGACGTTCGGTGCCGCGGCGAGGCGCTCGGCGGCCAGACGTCCGGCCTTATCCTGAGCGCGTGGACGAGCTCAGCTCGACAACGGGGATCGTGGCGCTCGCCGCCGCCGGCGTCGCGCTGCTCGCGCTGCTCCTCTGCGTGCTCCTCGCCGTCCGGCTGCGTCGGCTCCGCGCCGATCAGCGGCTGGTGCTCGGGGAGCGTCGCGAGGACCTCGTCGCCCACGCGGCCGGGCTCAACCGCCACGTCGCCCAGCTCCGTCAGTTCGTCGAGCGCGAGAGCCTCCGCTTCGACGAGCGGCTGAACGAAGCGGAGGAGCGGCTCGACGGCGCCGTCACCCACTCCGCCGTCGTCCGCTACGACGCCTTCAACGAGACCAGCGGCCGCCAGTCGAGCACGATCGCCCTGCTCGACGACCGCGGCGACGGGGTCGTCCTCTCGGCGATCCTGCAGCGCGAACAGGCACGTGTCTACGCGAAGCCGATCACCGGCGGTCGCTCGGCGCTGGACCTCTCACCCGAGGAGATCGCGGCGATGCAGGAGGCACGCCGGGAGCGTCCCGACCTCGGTCCCGCTGCGGGGTCCGGTGGCTTCGATGAGTCCGGCGAGGGTGGTGAGCGGCGTTGAAGGTCGCCTACCTGGGCCCGACCGGGACGTTCTCGGAGGAGGCTCTCGCCGACGCCGCGGGGGCCGCTGAGTACGAGCGGCTTCCGCAGGCGACGATCCACGCCGCGATCGAGGCGGTCGAGAGCGGGGAGGCGGATCGTGCCTTCGTCCCCTTCGAGAACTCGATCGAGGGGACGGTCCGCCCCACCCTCGATGCGCTCGCGTTCGACACCGATCACGTCGAGATCGTCGGCGAGCACGACCACGAGATTCGGCAGGCGCTGATCGCCCGCGAGAAGATCTCACTGGAGCGGATCGAGGCCGTCATCTCCCACCCGCAGGCGACGGCGCAGTGCGCGCGGTTCCTGCGCGAGCGGATGCCACGGGCTGACGTCCGCGCCGTCAGCTCGACCTCCGACGCCGTCCGCCGCGTCTCCGTCTCCGAGCAGCCGTGGGCGGCTCTCGGTTCGGCCGCCGCGGCGGAGCCGTACGGCTGCGTCGTGCTCGAGCGCGGCGTCGAGGACGAGGAGGGCAACGTCACCCGCTTCGTCTGGCTGGCGCCACGCGACGCCGAACTTCCAGCCGAGGACCCCGGTGCGAGCTGGCGGACGACGCTCGTCTTCCACGAGCTGGGCGAGGATCGCCCCGGGGCGCTCACCGAGGCGCTGGCCGAGCTCTCCGACCGCGGCATCAACATGACGAGGATCGAATCGCGCCCACGGCGCAGCGGGCTCGGCCGCTACCTGTTCTTCATCGACCTCGACGGCCGCGGCGACCGCGGGGTCGTCGCCGAGGGCATCGAGGCACTGCGGAGCCAGGCGGAGACGGTCCGGATCCTCGGCAGCTACCAGGTCGAGGGCCCGCCGCCCCTCTAGGGCTCGCCGGCTCGCCGGCCCTCCGTCCCCCCGTTTGAATGGCGGGCGCGCTGGTTAGACTGCGCGCCGTGGACAGCAACGGACATGGGGCCGCTGCTACGACCGGCTCCAGGGTCTTGGTCCTCAACGCGACCTACGAGCCGATCCACGTCTGCACGGCCCGGCGCGCGGCGGTGCTCCTGCTGAAGGCGAAGGCGGAGATGATCGAGCACGGCGACCGCGCCCTCCGCTCCGAGCGGATGGCGATCGACCGCCCCGTCGTGATCCGCCTGATTCAGTACGTGCGCATCCCCCGCGACGTCCACCGCCGCAAGATCACCCGCAAGGCGGTGCTCGCCCGCGACTCGTGGACCTGCCAGTACTGCGGCAGCGAGCGGCTCACGGGCCTCACCGTCGACCACGTCATCCCGCGCAGCCGCGGCGGCGAAAGCGTCTGGGAGAACATCGTCGCCTCCTGCGCCCCGTGCAACCGCCGCAAGGGGAACCGGCTGCCGAGGGAGATCGAGATGCACCCGAAGAACGCGCCGAAGCCCCCGGGGCCGAACGTCTTCATCCGCGTCGCCGCGCCGCGGGTCCCGGCGAGCTGGGAGCCCTACCTGGCACCGGGCACAACGGGTCTGGCGCAAGCCGCGTAGGCCCGCGGCACTCCGACCGCACCGCCGGAGCACGAAACACGAAGGGCCGCCCTCTCGAGCGGCCCTTCGCCAGGTGCGGTACTGAAGCAAGGAGGCGATGTAGGTGACCGGGCGGGACGTCTCCCGATCTCATCTCCCTGCCGGTGCCCGGGTTTGGATTCGCCGGGCGGCGCACACGTGCCGCCTAGCGGCCCGTCACCTCCAGCGTCCCGAAACTCATGTCACTCAACTTAGGACCACCTCCTTTCTCTGGTCCGCTGATTGAAGCAAACGGGGAGGTCGGGCTTCCTCGCTCCGCTGTCCCAGGGTCCAGGAGTCCCTGCTCGGTCGCATCCGCGGCCGGCGAGTGGCAGAAATGGGACGCGCCCCGTCCCTTTCAGGCCACTCGATGCAGCTGACGGCACCGGCGTTCGCGATCACGGTCCCCGCAAGTCCAACCGCCCAACTCCAACCACTTCCCCCAACTCAGCCCAACGGCAGGCACCGCACCCCCGCATGCAGGGGTGCGACGCAAGGGCCCTCAACCGGACGAGGCGCTACTCGGCGTCGGCGTCGGCAGCGCCGTCGGCACCGGCCGACGCGTCGGCGCCGTTCGTCTCGACGTCGCCGGCAGCACCCTCGATCGGCAGCTCGGCGGCGGTCATCGCTTCGCCCTCGGGCAACGCGTCGCCCTCATCCTTCTCGACGACCAGCGCCACGGCGCTCACCTTGTCGTCGTCGGCGATGTTCATGACCTTGACGCCCTGCGTGGCGCGTCCCATCGAGTTGATGCCCTTGACCGATGTCCGCTGGACCATCCCGTTGACGGAGATGAACAGCAGGTCCTGGTGCTCCTTGACGATCATCGCGCCGGCGAGCCCGCCCTTCTTGGCGGTCAGCTTCGCGGTCAGCATCCCCTTCGTGCCGCGACCCTTGGCCGGGTACTCCTCGATCGGGGTGCGCTTGCCGTAGCCGTTCTCGGTCACGACGAAGACCTCGGTCTCGGGTCGAGCGATGTCCATCGCCAGGACCCGGTTGGGCTCACCGTCGACGTCGTCGGAGACGTTCATCCCCTGCACGCCGGAGGTGTCGCGGCCCATGGCGCGGATCTTGTCCTCGCTGAAGCGGGAGGCCTTGCCCTCGCGGGAGACCATGAGGATGTCGTCCTCGCCGGTGGTCAGGCGGACCTGGACGAGCTCGTCGTCGTCCTTGAGCTTGATCGCGATGATCCCGTCGGCGCGGATCGGCGTGTTGTACTTCGGGAACTCGGTCTTCTTGACGAGCCCCTTCGAGGTCGCGAACGCCAGGTACTTGCCCTCGGTGAAGTCTCGGGTCGGGATCACGGCCATCACCCGCTCCCCATCGCGCAGCGGCAGCACGTTGACGAGCGCCTTGCCGCGCGCGGTCCGCGCGCCCTCCGGCAGCTCGTAGACCTTGAGCCGGTAGACCTTGCCGCGGTTGGTGAAGAACAGCAGGTAGTCGTGGGTCGAGCAGATGTGGAGGTGCTCGATGTAGTCGTCCTCCTTCAGATTGCCGCCGCTCACCCCCTTGCCGCCGCGGTTCTGCTGCCGGTAGGTCGCCAGCGGCAGCCGCTTCACGTAGCCCGCGTGCGTCAGCGAGATCACCATCTGCTGGTCGGCGATCATGTCCTCGATGTCGACCTCGCCGGCGTCGAAGGTGATGTCCGTGCGGCGCTCGTCCCCGTAGCGCTCGTCGATCTCGGCGAGCTCCTCGCTGATCACCTGATCGATCCGCTTCTCGTCGCCGAGGATCGCGCGCAGCTCGGCGATCCGGTCGAGCAGCTCCTTGTGCTCGGCGCGGACCTTGTCGGACTCGAGCGCGGTCAGGCGCTGCAGGCGCATGTCGAGGATCGCCTGCGCCTGAATCTCGGTCAGCGAGAACTTCTCCATCAGGCCGGCCCGGGCCTCGTCGGGCGACGCCGAACCCCTGATCAGCTCGATCACCGCGTCGAGGTTGTCGAGCGCGACGAGGATGCCCTCGAGCACGTGCGCCCGCGCCTCGGCCTGACGCAGCTGGTACTGCGTGCGGCGGATGATCACCTCACGCTGGTGGCCGACGTAGTGGTGGATCACCTCCTTCAGCGAGAGGGTCCGCGGCACGCCGTCGACCAGCGCGACCATGTTCACGCCGAAGGTCGACTGCATCGCCGTCTTCTTGAAGAGGTTGCTGAGCACGACGTTGGGCACCTCGCCGCGCTTGAGCTCGATCACGAGGCGCATGCCGGAGCGGTCCGACTCGTCGCGCAGGTCGGAGATCCCCGTCAGCTTCTTGTCGCGGACGAGGTCGGCGATCTTCGTGATCAGGCCGCCCTCGCCGCCCTTCTTGACCATGAACGGAAGCTCGGAGACGATGATCGCGTCCTTGCCGCCCTTGATCGGCTCGACGTGCGCCTTCGCCCGCACCCGCACCGAACCGCGGCCGGACCGGTACGCCTGCCGGATCCCCTCGGTCCCGTAGATCGTGCCGCCGCCGGGGAAGTCGGGCCCGGTGACGTGCTGCATCAGCCCGTCGACGTCGATGTCTGGATCGCCGAGGTACGCCTGCGTCGCCGCGATCACCTCGCTGAGGTTGTGCGGCGGGATGTTGGTCGCCATCCCGACGGCGATCCCCGAGGATCCGTTGACGAGCAGGTTCGGGAACCGCGAGGGCAGTACGAGCGGCTCCGCCGATGACTCGTCGTAGTTGGGACCGAAGTCGACGGTCTCCGCCTCGATGTCGCGGAGCATCTCGGTGGAGAGCCGCGCGAGTCGCGCCTCCGTGTACCTCATCGCGGCCGGCGGGTCGTCGTCGATCGAGCCGAAGTTGCCCTGGCCGTCGACGAGCGGGATCCGCATCGCGAAGTCCTGTGCGAGGCGGACGAGGGTGTCGTAGATCGACTGGTCGCCGTGCGGGTGGTACTTGCCCATCACCTCGCCGACGATGAACGCGGACTTCCGGTACGGCCGGTTCGGCTGCAGGCCGAGGTCGTGCATCGCGTAGAGGACGCGGCGATGCACGGGCTTGAGCCCGTCGCGGACGTCGGGCAGCGCGCGCCCGACGATCACGCTCATCGCGTAGTCGAGATACGCCGAGCGCATCTCGGTGGAGATCTCGCGGAGCTCCACGTTGCCGCCCCCGAGGACGTCCGAGCCTTCCATCAGTCAGTCGTCCCTTCTCTAGACGTCGAGCACGTCGACGTCACGTGCGTTGTCGGTGATGAACTCCTTGCGCGGCTCGACCTTGTCGCCCATCAGGTCGCTGAACGTCCTCTCGGCCATCATCGCGTCGTCGATGGTGACCTGCATGAGGGTCCGCGACTCCGGCGCCATGGTCGTCACGCGGAGCTGATCCGGGTTCATCTCGCCGAGGCCCTTGAACCGCTGCAGGGTGACCCCTTGGCGCGCGAGATCGAGGATCGCGCGGCGAAGCTCACCGAAGGAGTCGGCCTCCTTCGTCTTGTCACCGAGCGTCACCTGGATCGGGGGCGTACCGACCTGGCTCAGCAGCGAAGCGTGCACCTCGACCAGCTTCCGGTACTCGGTCGAGGAGAACATCTCCGCCTCGAGCACGTGCGTCCGCGCCAGACCCGACTTGCGGTGGACCGCCTTGACCGTGATCGACTCGTCGGTCGCGGACACCAGTTCCGTCTCGTAGGCCTCGCCCTCGGGGGTCTCGCCCTCCATCAGCTTCTTGACGCCGGCCAGCGAAGCGGCGCCGTCGTCGAGGATCTGGGACTCGCTCAGGAACCGCACCCGGTCATGACCGAAGCGCGCCTCCATCGAGCTGATCCAGCCCTCGTACTCCTTGTAGGAGCGGTTGAAGCGCTGCCACTTGGAGGCCGTCAGCTTCGACGACTTCCCCCCCGCGTCGACGAGCTCGAACTTCTCGAGCTTGTCGCGCAGCAGGAACGCCTCGAGCTCCGACTCCTTCTCGATGTAGATCTCGTTGCGCCCGCTCTTGGCGCGGTAGAGCGGCGGCTTGGCGATGTAGACGTACCCGCGCTCGATCAGCTCCGGCATCTGCCGGTAGAAGAACGTCAGGATCAGCGTCCGGATGTGGGCGCCGTCGACGTCCGCGTCCGTCGTGATCACGAGCTTGTGGTAGCGCGCGTCCTCGATCGCGAACTCCTCGTGGACGCCGGTGCCGATCGCCGTGATCAGCGACTGGACGGCGTCGTTGGCGAGGACCTTGTCGATCCGGTTCTTCTCGACGTTGATGATCTTCCCGAAGAGCGGCAGCACCGCCTGCGTGGAGCGATCGCGCGCCTGCTTGGCCGAACCGCCGGCGGAGTCACCCTCGACGATGAACAGCTCGGTCAGGCTCGGGTCGCGGACCGAGCAATCGGCGAGCTTGCCGGGGAGCGTCGAGTTCTCGAGCGCCGACTTGCGACGGGTCAGGTCACGGGCCTTGCGAGCGGCTGCGCGGGCGCGGGCGGCGTCGATCGACTTCATGACGATGCGGCGGCCGTCGGCCGGGTTCTCCTCGAGGAACTCCGCGAGCCGCCGGTTGACGATCCCCTGCACGAAGCCCTCGATCGGCGGGTTGCCGAGCTTCGTCTTCGTCTGGCCCTCGAACTGGGGGTCCGAGAGCTTGACGGAGATCACCGCGGTCAGACCCTCGCGGACGTCGTCGCCGGAGAGGTTCGGGTCCTTCTCCTTGAGCAGACCCTTCTCGCGGGCGTACGCGTTGAGCGTCCGGGTCAGCGCCGAGCGGAATCCGGAGAGGTGGGAGCCGCCCTCGTGGGTGTTGATGTTGTTGGCGAACGAGAACAGGGACTCCTGGTAGCCCGTGTTCCACTGCATCGCGATCTCGACCTGGCCCTCCTCGGACTCACCCTCGAAGTAGACGGTCTTCTTGTGCAGCGGGTCCTTCGTCTGGTTCAGGTGGGCGACGAAGTCGACGATGCCGCCCTCGGCGAAGAACTCCTCGCTGTGGCCCTCGCCGCGCTCGTCGATCAGCTTGATCCGGAGCCCCCGGGTCAGGAACGCCGTCTCGCGCATGCGCTCCGCGAGCGTCGCGTAGTCGTACTCGAGCTCGTCGAAGATCTCGGAGTCGGGCAGGAAGGTGATGTGGGTACCGGTGCGCTTCGAGGCCTCGCCCTTGGTCAGCTCGCCGGTCGGCTTGCCGCGCTCGTAGTCCTGCGTCCAGACGTGGCCCTCGCGCTCGATCCGGAGCTCGAGACGCTCCGACAGCGCGTTCACGACCGAGACGCCGACGCCGTGCAGACCACCGGAGACCTTGTAGCCGCCGCCATCGCCGAACTTGCCGCCGGCGTGGAGGACCGTGAGCACGACCTCCGCCGCGGGCTTCTTCTCCTTCTTCAGCATCCCGACGGGGATACCTCGGCCGTTGTCGTCGACCGTGACGGAGTTGTCCGGATGGATGGTCACGACGACCTCGTCGCAGTGACCGGCCAGGGCCTCGTCGACGGAGTTGTCCACCACCTCGTAGACGAGATGGTGGAGGCCGCGGGGACCGGTCGAGCCGATGTACATGCCCGGGCGCTTGCGCACCGCCTCGAGGCCCTCGAGGACGGTGATGTCCTCCGCGCCGTAGTCGCTCTTGCCCCCGGTCGTCTTCGCCTTCGCGTTGCCCTCCACTCGTTCCTTTCCCGTCAGGGTGCCGTGTCCATGATCCCGCCTCCGGCGGCGGCACAAGCCGCGAGAACCCGGTCTGCGGGGGCTGAGCGAGTTGAGGCTCGGCCCTTGCGCTCGGGGACGCCGGTAGGGGACATAAGTCTATCAGGAAGCCCGATTCAGGCCAAGTCGCCAGGTGTAACGAAATACCTGCAAATCGCACCTTTTCGCGCCTGAATGGCGCACCGATCTCAGCGGTGACGCGCGAGGTCGGCCGTGAACCGGAGCGCCAGCACCTTCCCGGGCCCGACCGCAGCCGCGATCCGGTCACGGAGCTGCTCTCCCATCATCTCCAATTCCTGCGCCCAGGTGGAGCTCTCACAGGCGATCGTGACCGTGCCGCCGCGCTCGGCGACCGGCTCGGCGTGGGCCGCGATCGCCTCGCCGCACGCCCCCGGCCAAGCCCGCTGCACTTCGGCGAGCAGGGTCGCCGGAGCCTCCTCGTCGAGGATCCGCTCGAGCGCGCCGCCGAGGCGCCGGGGCATGCGCATGCGCCCGTCCCCGCTGGAGCCGCCGCTCACCTGCTCACCCCCTCGGGCATGGCCTCGCCGGCGCTGATCGCGATCCGGTGAGCGCCCTCGCCGGGAACGTGAGCCAGTTCGGTTGCCGTGATCAGCGCCTGCCCGTCGCCCTCGAGCATCCGTGCGAGGCGCTCCCGGCGCTCGGGGTCGAGCTCGCTCATCACGTCGTCGAGCAGCATCAAGGGAAGCTGGCGGCGAGCGCGCCGCAGCGCCTCCCGCTCCGCGAAGAGCAGTGACAGCAGGCCGAGCCGCTGCTGCCCCTGCGAGCCGTAGCGGCGCAGGGAGCGGCCGCCGAACGAGATCTCGACCTCGTCGCGGTGGGGGCCGTACCCGGTGAAACCGCGCCCGATGTCGCCCTCGCGGCGCTCCGCCAACTCCGCGACGATGCCCTCGACGTCGAGCTCGCCCGTTCGCGGCCGGTAGGCGATGTCGGCGCCGCCTGCGAGCCCGAGCTCGCTCGCGGCCTCCACGAAGGGCTCGGTCAGCTCGCTCGCGGCCTCCGCCCGTGCCTCGACCAGGGGGGCGGCGCGCTCGGCGAGCTCGCGGTCCCACGCCGCCAAGGTCGCCGGGTCCCCCCCACGGCGGATTCGCGCGAGCAGGTTGTTGCGTTGCGCGAGCGTCTGCGAGTAGGCGCGGCGAAGGTCCGCGCGAGCCGGGCGCAGCGCGGCGGCGAGCCGGTCGAGGTGAGCGCGGCGCGGGGACGGCGGGCCTTTGACGAGCGCGAGGCGATCCGGCATGAAGACGCTCAGCGCCGGCCGGCGGCGATCGTCCTCGGCTCGGGCGGGCGAGCCGTCGACGAGGCGGCGGCGAGCCTCGCCACTGGAAACCGAGGCCAGCATCGTCATCGGTTCGGCGATCTCGAGCCCGCCACCTTCGCCCTCATCGGAGGGCTCCAGCCACGCTTCCACCCTGGTCAGCTCGGCGCCGAAGCGGATCGCCTCGCGCTCACGACGCGTCCTGCACGAGCGGCCGGTGAGGGCGAAGAACAGTGCTTCGAGCAGGTTGGTCTTCCCCGCCCCGTTGGGACCGTGGAGAACCGTCAGGCCCGAGCCGAGCTCGACCGGAGCGTCGGCGAGGTTGCGGAACGCGAGCGGCTCGATCCTCGCGACCCTCACGGCCGCACCGTCGCCGCCACCTCACCTACACCGTCAGGCGAATCGGCATCACGAGGTACGAGAAGTCCTCGGAACCCGCGGGCTGCAGGAGTCCGGGGCGCAACGGCGAAGTAAGACGAAGCACCACCTCCTCGGTCTCGACGCTCTCGACCCCTTCGATGAAGAACTGAGGGTTGAAGGCGATCTCCATCGCCTCGCCGCTGAACGCGCACGGCATCGACTCCGACGCGTCGCCGATCTCGGGGGTCTCCGCCGCGACCGTGAGCTCGCCCTCCGCGAACGCCATCTTCAGCGGCGCGTTGCGCTGGGCCAGGTAGCGGATGCGGCGCGTGACGTCGAGAAGCTCGCCGCGCGGCAGCTTCACGTCGTGGTCGAAGGCATCGGGCAGGAGCTGCCGGTAGTTGGGGAACTGACCGTCGATCAGGCGCGAGGAGAGGGTCACCCCGCCGGCCCCGAAGACGATCTGGTTGCCCGGCATCGCGACCTGCACCTCCTCGACGCCGCCCTGCGAGACGACCCGCGCGAGCTCGCGCATCGCTCGCGCCGGCACGTTCGCCTCGAACGGCTCTGCGACCGCATCGGCGAGCTCGGTCCGCTTCACCGAGAGCCGGTAGGAGTCGGTGGCGACCATCGTCAGCGAGTTGCCCTCGACGCTGACCATGATCCCGGTCAGGATCGGCCGCACCTCGTCACGAGAGGCTGCGCGGGCGACCCGCTCCACGGTCTCCGCCAGCGCGGGCGCCGGCATCGTGATCGTCTCGCCCTCGAGCTCGGGGAGACGCGGGAAGTCCTCGGCGTCGAGCAGGCGCAGGTGGAACTGGGCGGTCCCGGCCTTGATCTCGACGTCGTGCTCGGCGGAGCGCTCGGAGATCGTCACCGGCCCCTGCGGGAGAGCGCGTGCGACGTCCGCGAGAAGCCGGCCCGGCAGCAAGAGCTGCCCCTCACCCTCGACCTCGGCGTCTACTTCTACGGAGACGGCGAGCTCGCTGTCGGTGGCACGGGCCGTCAGCTTGCCCCCGGCCGCGATCAGCATGATCCCCCCGAGGGAGGGCAGGGTCGTGCGAGTCGAGAGCGCCCTGGCCGCGGTCTGGAGACCGTCGAGAAGTGGGTCGCGTTCGGCTTTCAGTTGCATCTGCTTCCTCTTCTGATCTTCTGAGTTGATGTAGGGCCTGTGGGAATCTCCACAAACCTACGGATCCCGCTCAACCAGCGTATCCGGGGGTGTTGGGAACGGGTGTTGGCAAGGTCGTCTTCGGTGGAGAGTCGCTGACGGATCAAGACGCAGGGGACTCGATGTGGAGCCGTTCGTGGATTCTCTCCAGGGCCCTGTGGACATCTCCACCGGGCTCGAGGTCCTTCTCGACACGGCGGATCGACGAGAGCACCGTGGAGTGGTCGCGGTCGAAGCCGCGGGCGATCTGGGCGAGCGAGAGGTCGGTCTGGTTGCGGGCGACGTACATGGCGAGCTGCCGGCCCCGCACGAGGTTTGGCTGCCTACGCGCGGAGCGCATGTCGGCCGGCGAGAGATGGAGAACGTCGCAGACGGCGAGCTGGATCCGCTCTAGCTCCTCCTCCGCGGACGGTTGTTGCGACTGGGACGTCGGGGAATCGGTGGCGCCGAGCGCTCGGCGCACGAGTTCGGCGCTCGGCGTCTCGCCGATCATCGAAGCGAAGGCGGTCACGCGGGTTAGCGCGCCCTCGAGTCGGCGCAGGTTCTCGGGGGCGGCCTGAGCGATCTGGCGGAGCACGTCCGCGTCGGGGACGGGGATCGCGTGCTCCACGGCGAGCCTGCGAAGCAGGGTGATGCGGGTTGGGAGGTCTGGATCCTGGAGCTCGACGGTGAGACCCCATGCGAAGCGGTCGCGGAGCCTGCTGGAGAGCCGCTCCATGGCCTCCGGTGGCCGGTCGCTGGAGAGGACGATCTGCGAGCCCTGGGAGTAGAGCTCGTTGAAGGTGTGGAAGAACTCGTCCTCGGTTGATGGCTTGCCCTCGAGGAACTGGACATCGTCGATGAGTAGGCAGCCGACGCCGCGATAGCGCTCCTTGAAGGCCGCCGAGCGCTCCCCCTTGACGCGGACGGCGGTGACGAACTCGGTGGTGAAGCGCTCGGCGGTGGTGTAGACGACGCTGAGGTCGGGACGCTGGCGGCGCAGGTAGTTGGCGATCGACACGAGCAGGTGCGTCTTGCCGAGACCCGGCGCGCCGTAGAGGAACAGCGGGTTGTACGACTCCCCCGGGGACTCGGCGACGGCGAGCGAAGCGGAGTGGGCGAAGCGGTTGCCGGAGCCGATCACGAAGCGGTCGAAGTCCAGCGTCTCGAGGCCTCGGGGGATTCCTCCGGGTCCCGCCGATGGTTCCGCGTCCGGCGAGCCAGCGCGAGCAGGGCCGGCGATCTCAAGCGAGCCGTCGGTGAACGCGATCTCGGTGAACCCCGGCGCGCGCCGTCGCAGTGCCTCGTTGGCGGCGACGGCGTAGCGCCGCCGGAACCACTCGCGAGCCCGCTCGGGACCGGCGACGTAGAGCCTGCCTCCCTGAGCGCCGACGGCCTTGAGCGGCTCGAGCCAGTGCTCGTAGGCTGAGGGGGGCAGCGTCGCGCGCAGCTCCTCGCGGATCCCGCGCCAGATAGCTCCCGCGTCGTGTGGTGATGTCTCGGTCAAGGTCTGGGAATGGGCCAGCCGCCCGGGTGGTTCCCGAGGGTGGATTGCGGGCGATCATAGGTCCGGTTTCAAGCCTCGCCGAGGGCTCCACGAGGAGACTCCGCAAATCGCGTCAAACGGTCGTGACGGCCCGGGGCGGCGACCGGACTCGACCTTCGCCTGCCGCCCCCTATACTGCCCCGACCCGAGGCACCCGGCGATCTGCGCCGCGCCCGCCTAGGAGCCCTGACTATGAAGCGAACCTGGCAGCCCAAGAAGCGAAAGCGCGCCCGCACGCACGGGTTCCGTGCCCGCATGCGGACCCGCCACGGCCGCGCCACGATCAGCCGCCGCCGCCGCAAGGGTCGCAAGCGCCTCACCGTCTAGCGATGCTCGGCGCCACGGCGTCAGCGATCTGATGGCGGGCGACGAAGAGTCGGGCGAGAAGCCGCGCAAGCGCGGCCGCCTCTCGCGCAGCGGTGACTTCGACCGCGCGTATCGGGATGGGCAGTCGCACGCCGATCGCCACCTGGTCCTCTACGCCTTCCCCCGGGACCCCGAAGGTGCAAGCGGCGAGGTCCGACTGGGGATCTCCGTCGGCCGCAAAGTCGGGGGCGCTGTGGAGCGCAATCGCGTCAAGCGCGCCATGCGCGAGGCGTTCTGGAGCCTCTCGGACCGGCTTCCGGAGGGTTACGACTTCGTGCTCGTGGGCCGTTCCGGGGTCGCCGGCCTGGTCGAGCGGGAGGGTGCGAAGGGACTGACGGCCTCGATCTCCACGCTTCTGGACGAGGCGGACGAGTCGTGACCGCCCCCGCCCCCGCGACCGTTTCACGTGAAACGGGAGGATGTGACCATTCCCACCCGGCTGGGACCGTTTCACGTGAAACGCCGAAGCCCAGCCCACTGGCCCGTGTGGTCCTGCTTCCACTCCGCGGCTATCGACGCTTCATATCGCCCGCGATGGCTCCGCGATGCCGCTACTACCCGAGCTGTTCCGCCTACGCGGAGGAGGCGATCCGCGAGCTTGGGGCGATTCGTGGCACCATCCTCGCCTTCTGGCGCCTACTGCGCTGCAACCCATTCAGCAAAGGCGGGATCGATCCGGTGTCTGAACGCCGGCTGTTCCGCTCATCCAGGGAGAGCACCCGAGCCGCATGAACATTCCGGTCGCATCCATCTTCACCGAAATCCCCGAGGCGATCATCGTGTTCTTCCACGACACCGTGGGCCTCGGTTGGGGGCCGTCGATCGTGGCGCTCGTGTTCACGGTGCGGCTCGCGATCCTGCCGATCTCGCTGAAGCAGATCAAGTCGATGCGCGCGATGTCGGAGCTCGCTCCTCACATCAAGGCGATCCAGGAGAAGTACAAGAACGACAAGCAGCGTCAGCAGCAGGAGATGATGCGCTTCTACCAGGAGAACGAGATCAACCCCCTCGCCTCCTGCCTGCCGTTGCTCCTGCAGCTTCCGGTCTTCATCTCGCTCTACTACATGCTCAAGGGCGAGTCCTTCCAGCAGGACGTCGAGAACGCCCCTCCCGAGGGTTGGCTCTTCATCAACTCGCTGATCGAGCCCCCGGACCCGACGTGGGTCACGGTCACGCTGATCGTCCTCTTCATCGTCACCCAGCTCGCCGCCGGCCTGGCGATGACCGTGCGCGGCCAGGGCATCGAGGGGCCGCAGAGGTTCATCGTCTTCGGCCTGCCGTTCCTGTTCGCCCCCTTCGTCGCCAGCTTCGAAGCCGGCCTCTCCGTCTATTGGATCTCGACGAACATCTGGACCTTCATGCAGCAGCAGCTCGTCTACTCGATGATGGGCCCGATGAAGAAGCCGACGGAGGAGGAGCTGGCGGAAACCACCAAGGCGCCGCCGCCTCCACCGCGTAGGAAGAAGAAGAAATCGGGGAGGAGACGCTGATGAGCGAGGATCTGGATGTGAACGATCTCCCCGAGGAGATGCCTGAGGAGCCGGCCGAGCGCGTGCGTGCGCTCGTCGACCGGGTGCTCGATGAGCTCGAGTTGGACGCCGAGGTCGAGGTCAGCGAGACCGACGACGAGATCCTGGCGACGATCGACGGCACCGATGAGCTCGGCATCCTGATCGGCCGCCGGGGGCAGACGCTCGATGCGCTGCAGCTGCTCTGCTACCGCGCCGCGTCGATGGGCGTCAGCGATCGCAAGCGTGTGACGATCGACGCGGCCGGATACCGCGAGCGCCGCCGCGAGATGCTCGAGGAGGAGGCCGAGATCGCCGCCGAGCGGGCTAACCGCAACGGCGAGGCGGTCCGGCTCGAGCCGATGTCCGCGAGCGAGCGGCGGATGGTCCACGAAGTACTCAAGGACCGCAACGACGTCGAGACCTACAGCGAGGGCGACGAGCCCGAGCGGCGCATCGTCGTCGCGCCGCTGATCGAGGACTAACCCGCGTGGATAGCGGCGCCCCCGCGCCGGAGCCCGGGAGCGACCAGGGCGACCTGGTCCCCCAGCCGACGGCAGAGGCCCGGACCAAGCTCGAGCCCGTGCTGGAGGTGCTGGCCCGCGAGTCGTCATCGCCCAGTTCGGTCACGGCACCCGAGGTCGCCTGGTCCGTGCACGTGGCGGACAGCCTCAGTGGGCTCGTGGTGCCGGATCTGGCTTCAGCAAGCCGGATCGCCGACGTCGGCGCGGGTGCCGGCTTCCCCGGCCTCGTCCTCGCCGCGCAGCTTCCGGAGGCGCGGGTCGACCTGATCGAGTCGATCGGCCGCAAGTGCGAGTTCATCGAACGAGCCGCCGCCGCTGGAGGTATCGGCAACGCCCGGGCGGTCAACGCGCGAGCCGAGGAGTGGGCCGCAGGTGAGGGGCGCGAGGCATACGACGTCGTCACCGCCCGCGCGGTCGGACGTCTCAGCACGCTCGCCGAGCTCGCGTCACCCTTGCTCCGCGAGGGCGGCGCGCTGATCGCCTGGAAGGGACGGCGCGACGAGGACGAGGAAGCCGAGCTCGCGCGCGGCGCGGCGGAACTGGCGATGGCTCCGGAGGAGATCCGTTGGGTCGGGCCCTACGCCGGTAGCCGCAACCGCCACCTGCACGTGATCCGCAAGAGCGGACCCACACCCGAGCGCCTCCCGAGGCGACCGGGGATGGCGAAGAAGCGCCCCGCGGGCAGCTGAACGCAACTATCCGCGTACTTCTTCGTCGCAGAAGTGGAGATTCCTGCAGGGGGAGGTCCAAAGCCCGGCGGGGGTGATCTAGAGTCGGCGCGCTCGGGCGCCAGTCGGCCCCGGAACGCAAGCACCGATACCGAACGACATCGATGGGACTCGTCTACGCGATAGCCAACCAGAAGGGCGGGGTGGGGAAGACCACCACCGCGGTGAACGTCGCCGCCTGCCTCGCGCTCGAAGGCCGGCAGACGCTGGCCGTCGACCTCGACCCGCAGTGCAACCTGACGGTCTCGCTCGGCCTCGACCGTGAATCCCGGCCATCCTCCTACGACACGCTGTGCGGAGAGGGCACGATCGCGGAGGCGGCACGGCCCGCTGGGCCGGACAACCTCTGGATCGTCCCCGGGAACCGCGATCTCGCCGGGGCTTCCGTCGAGCTCCCCGAGCTCGACCACTTCGAGTACCGGCTGCGCGATGGCCTCGGACCGGTTCGCGAGCGGTTCCACGCGACCGTCCTCGACTGCCCTCCATCGCTCGACCCGATCACGGTGAACGCGCTCGCCGCCGCCGATCGCGTCATCGTTCCCGTCCAGGCGGAGTACCTGGCGCTGGAGGGGCTCGTGCAGTTCCTCGACACACTGCAGACGGTGCGACGACGACTCAACCCGGGGCTGGTTCTGACCGGCATCCTGATCACGATGGCTGATGAACGGACAAGGCTTTCCCAAGACGTGGAGCACGAGCTGAGAGACCACTTCAACGAGCTGGTGCTGGACACCGTCGTGCCGCGCAGCGTCCGCGTCGCCGAGGCGCCCAGCTTCGGAGCACCGGTGGTCTCGCACGCCCCCGAGTCCCGGGGCGCGCAGGCGTACCGGTCGCTGGCGCAGGAGGTGGTCGCCCGTGGCTAGGCGACCCGGCATCGGCCGCGGGCTCGACGCGATCCTGCCGGCCTCCAACGACGTCGGCGAGCCCTCCTACCGGGATGTCCCGACCGACCTGATCCGCCCCAACCCGACGCAGCCGCGCAGAGCGTTCGACCAGGAGGCCCTCGAGCGCCTCGCCGAGACGATCTCCGAGGCCGGCATCCTGCAGCCCCTGGTCGTGCGACCCCTTGACGACGGTCGTTACGAGCTGATCGCCGGGGAGCGCCGCTGGCGCGCCGCCCAGATCGCCGGTTTGGAGACGGTGCCGGCCATCCTCCGCACAGAGGAGGAGACAAAACGCCTGCAAATGGCGCTAATCGAGAACATGGCGCGCGAGAGCCTCAACCCCGTCGAGGAGGCCCGCGGTTGCGCTGCGCTGGTCGAGGAGCTCGACCTCAGCAAGGAGGAGACCGCTCGCCGGCTCGGCAAGAGCCGCTCCGCCGTCTCGAACCTGATCCGCATCCTCGAGCTGCCCGATCCGGTGCTCGAACTGCTGGAGTCGGGGGAGCTCACCGAGGGTCACGGCCGGGCGCTGCTCGCCGCCCGTGGCCAGGACCGCCGACGCACCCTGGCGCGCGAGGCCGTCGCCGGCGGCTGGTCGGTCCGCGAAACCGAGCGCCGCGCCAAGGGGGAGGGGGGAGGCGCTCGCAAGCCGAAGGTCATGCACCCCGACGAGGAGGCCGCGATCGGGAAGGCCGAGGACGCGCTCGAACGCGCGCTCGGCCGCGAGGTGCGGGTCAGCTCCGGCGCTCGCGGCTTCACTGCGCGCATCCACTTCGACGACATCGACGAGCTGCTCGCGGCGGCGAAGGCCATGAAGCGAGGCTGAAGACCGCGGTGTATGCCGTCCCCTCGCGTCCCCTCTAGACTGCCCGTCTCGCGGGCGATTAGCTCAGTCGGTTAGAGCGCGTCTCTGATAAGGACGAGGTCCCTGGTTCGAATCCAGGATCGCCCATGTGGAACGGATGCAGATCTACGGCGTCAGCTTCGACATGGTCGGCAAGCAGCCGATCGTGCTGCTGAAGACGACCGAGGGAAACCGATTTCTTCCGATCTGGATCGGCCATCCGGAGGCGGCGGCGATCCTGATGAAGCTGCAGGGCGCGAGCACGCCGCGGCCGATGACCCACGACCTGCTCGCCGACATGCTCGACCAGCTCGACGCCACCTGCGAGCGCGTCTCGGTGACCGAGCTCCGCGACAACACCTTCTACGCGACTATCACGCTGTCGATCGATGGCACCGAGGTCGAGATCGACTCGCGCCCCTCCGACGCGCTGGCGCTGGCGGTCCGAACCGACTGCCCGATCTTCGCCGCCGAGGACGTCATCGAGGAGTCCTCGATCGAGTTCGAGCATGAGGTCGAGGACCAGGAGGAGGTCGTCGAGAAGTTCAAGGACTTCCTCGACGAGGTGACCCCCGAGGACTTCGCCGGCGGCGCCGACGAGCCGCCCCACTGACGATGAGCCCGGGCGAGGATTCCGTGTCGGACCGGAACCCCGGCACGAGCCCTGAGTCGACCCCGGCGTCCGAACCCGCGGTCCTCGAACTGGGCGACATGCTGGTCAGCCCCACCGCCGCGCTCTTCCAGGGCGACGAGCACGCGCCGGGCCTCGGCGTCGACTCGTCGATGTTCGTGACGCGGACCCCGCCCGGGGTGTTCGTCGAGCTGCACGTCCACCCGTATCCGGAGACGTTCGTGCTGCTCGCCGGTAGGGGCCGGTGGACGAGCGGCGAGAGCGTCGTCGAGCTCGAACCCGACGGCGTCATCGTCGTTCCCGCCGACACCCCGCACGGCTTCCGCAACGTCGGCGACGTGCCCCTGCTGGTCGTCTCGGTGCACGAGCGCGGGACGATCGAGCAGACCTGGCTGGGCCGCGAGCCCGCGTGATTCGAGCCCGAACGTTGATCCGACGCTCCCGCCTGAACGACTCGACCGGTGCGCCCGCCCGCGTCCTGCCCGCCCTCGCGCTACTCCTCGCCGCGCTCGTAGCGGCCCTCCTCGCCGGATGCGGGGGCGACGACGAGACGACGACCGAGCAGGTCGTGACCAAGACCGAGACCACGACCACCGCAAAGCCACCAGGCGGCGGCAATGACAAGGAAGGATCCGGCGCCGGCGTGGCGGCGGGACCGAGCGCGGCCGAGCAGAAGAAGCTCTCCGCGGAGCTCGATCGCATCGGCGAGCAGGTGGGAGCGCAGGTGGGGGGGACCGTCGGCATCCCCGGCGCGCCGCCGTTGATCATGGGCTCTCTTCAGGAGGGCGTCGCGTGGTCGACGATCAAGGTCCCGATCGCGTTGCAGGTGATCGACGAGGCGGGCGGCGCCGACAACCTCTCGAGCGCCCAGAAGGCCGACATCACGGCGGCGATCACGCAATCGGACAACGAGGCGGCGGCGCGGCTCTTCGACGGGCTCGTGCAGAGCCACGGCAGCGTCCAGGCCGCCTCCGATGCCGTGACGAAGCTCTTACGCCAAGCGGGTGACGACGAGACGACCGTCTCGACTCAGGGTCGCGACGGCTACTCCAGCTACGGGCAGACCGAGTGGTCCCTGGAGAACCAGCAGACGTTCATGGGCGCGTTGCTCAACGGTTGCATCGGCGACGCGAGCGGGCGCGAGTTCGTGCTCGAGCAGATGGGGAACGTCACCGCCGACACATGGGGCCTCGGCTCGGCGGGCGTTCCGGCGCTCTGGAAGGGCGGCTGGGGGCCGGGCACCGACGGCGACTACCTCGTGCGGCAGATGGGCCAGGTCGAGGTGGGGGGGACGAAGTACGCGATCACGATCGCGGCGATCGCCGACGACGGCAGCTTCGAGAGCGGCCAGAACGCCGCTACCCAGGTGGCCGCGTGGATCGCCGATCACGCCGATGCGACCGGCGGCGGCAAGCCGCCCGCCTGCTAGACCTCCCGCGGTTCAGCTCAAGGCGAGCTCGAGCGCCCGTTCGACGAACCGCTCGAAGCTGAGGCCCGCGGCCTCGGCCGCCATCGGCAGCAGCGAGGTATCGGTGAGGCCCGGGATCGAGTTGACCTCGAGCACCTGCGGGCCGCCACCGGCAGCGTCCGCGCCGTCCCCTTCACCCTGGCCGAGCATCAGGTCGACCCGAGCGAAGCCCTCGCAACCGAGGGCCTCCCACGTCCGGACCGAGGCGTCGAGAACCGCAGCCGTCTGCTCCGTGCCGAGGTCGGCGGGGCAGGCGTAGGCGGTGCGACCGATCTCGTAACGCGCGTCGTAGTTGAACTCGTCCCCGCTCTCGGGGATCGCCTCGACTATCGGAAGCGGCTCGCCGGCGACGATCGAGACCGCGAGCTCGCGGCCGCGCACGTGGCGCTCGATCAGCACCCGGTCGTCGTAGGAGAGCGCCGCGATCAGCGCCTGGGGAACCTCCTGCGCCGAGCCCGCAAAGCGGACGCCGAGCGCCGAGCCCTGCGAGGCCGGCTTGACGACGAGCGGCAAGCCGAGGCCGGCCTCGATCTCCGCGATGGCGTCGGCGGCGCCGAGCTCGCGGAAGGCGGCGGCTCCGAACGCGACCCAGTCGGGCGTCGGGATCCCCGCCTCGCGCATCCGGTGCTTCGACTGCACCTTGTCCATGCAGAGCACGCAGGCGGCGACGCCGGGGCCGGTGTAGGGGATGCCGAGCAGCTCGAGCAGCGACTGCACCGTGCCGTCCTCGCCGCCGGGGCCGTGCAGCGCGATGAACGCGACGTCCGGCCGCTCGTTCTTCAGCCGCGAGACGAGCGACTCGTCGGCGTCGATCGCGACGACGTCATGACCGAGGTCGGTGAGCGCGTCCTCGACCCGGGCGCCGGAACGCAGCGACACGGCGCGCTCGAGCGAGCGGCCGCCCATCAGCACCGCGACCTTCATCGCCCGCGGTCCCCGCCGGGTGGCCGCCCGTCCCCGCGGGACCGTCGCTCCCCACGGTCGCGACCGTCGCGGGTGTCCTCCGGCGGCCGCCGGTGGAAGGGGAGGACCGCGCCCTCCCCGCCGGAACCGGAATCACCGCGAGCGGCCTCTCGGGCCTCGTTCGGATCGACGACGCGGTGCTCGCCGGTCATCGTCTCGTACAGCGTCACCTGCTCGTCGATGACCGCGCCGATCCGTCGCACCCCCTCGCGGATCTCGTCCTCGCTCTGCGCCGAGTAGTTGAGCCGCATCGAACCGCTGCCGCGGCCGTCGGTGTAGGCGGCCTCGCCGGGGACGAAGGCGACGTTGTCGCGCAGCGCCTTCGCGAGCAGGTCGGTGGTGTCGATGTAGTCGGGCAGCGTCGCCCACAGGAACAGCCCGCCCTCCGGCTCCGACCAGGTCGCCTGCGGCGGGAAGTAACGCTCCAGCGCCTCGATCATCGCGTTGCGGCGAGAGCTGTAGATCCGCGAGAGCTCGGCGACGTACTCGCGCCAGCGGCCCTCGCCGAAGTACTCGCGGACGAAGTACTGGCTCAGCGTCGAGGTGCAGAGGTCGGAGGCCCCCTTGCCGAGCACGAGCTTCGCCATCACCGGCGGCGGCGCGCAGACCCAGCCGATCCTGATCCCGGGGGAGAGGATCTTCGAGAGGGTCCCGACGTAGAGGACGTAGTCGCCGCCGTCGAGCGAGTAGAGCGGGATCGGCGGCTCCCCGCCGAAGCGGAGCAGGCCGTAGGGGTTGTCCTCGATGACGAGGATCTCGCGCTCGCGGGCGATCCGCACGAGCCGCTGCCGCCGCTCCAGCGACATCGTCACGCCGCCCGGGTTCTGGAAGGTCGGCACGCTGTAGATGAACTTCGGCCGCCGCCCCTCGCGCTCGAGCTCGGCGAGCAGCTCCTCGAGCGCGTCGATCCGCATTCCCTCGTCGTCCATCTCGACCTGCCGGGTGTCGGCCTCGTAGGAGCAGAAGGTGGGCACCGCGCCGGGGTAGGTCGGACCCTCGGCGATGACGACGTCGCCGGGATCGATCAGCGCCTTGCAGATCAGGTCGATCGCCTGCTGGCCACCGGTCGTCACGAGCACGTCGTCGCGGCCGGGGTCCATGCCCTCCTCGCGCATCACCTCGCAGATCACGTCCTTCGTCTCGCCGAAGCCCTCGGTCGGCCCGTACTGGAGGGCCTTCGCCGCCGACTCCTGCGCGATCCGCGTCATCTGGGCGGCGAACGACTCGGGCGGGAACGTCGAGGTGTCGGGAAGCCCGCCGGCGAGCGAGATCACCTCGGGCCGCGCCGTGATCTCCATCAGGTCGCGCATCGCCGAGGAGCGCATCACGCGCGTCCGCGCCGCGAACAGCCCCGCGTAGCGCTGCAGGTCGCTCGCGGTGGAGTGAGGGCGGCGGTGGCGCCCCGTCTCGGTGGGAGGGCCGTCGCCGGCCGGATCGCGCTCGCGCGAGGCGTGGTCCATGCGCCAAGTGTCCCCCAAACCCACCGCCCGGAGCCACTCGGCCCGCCGGGGATGAACTAGCCTGCCCGCTCGATGGACCTCTTTCTCGCCATCTGCCAAGGGCTCGGCCTCGCGCTCGCGATCGGCATCGGCGGACCGATCGCCGCGCTCTTCGCCTCGATGATGGGGAGCCTCGATGTCGGGTTCGATCCCGAGGGCACCGACTACGGCTTCATGACCGCGACCTGGTTCCTCGTCATGTTGCTCGCCGTCGTCCTCCTCTTCGTCATCGCCCGCGGCCGCGAGCTGCTGCGGATGCCGGTGCTGGTGATCCTCGCCGCGATCGGCGCGATCGCGTTCGCCGGGTCGCTCGCGGAGGAGGGCTACGCCGCCTGGCCCGGGCTCGTGGTCGGCGCGCTCGTCACCTTCGGCACGGCCATGGTCTCCGGTCAGATCCTCGACGGCGCCATCAACCGCGCCAAGGCGGCCGGGGCCGGGCGCGGCGGACTGGGCCGCGACATCGGTGACACCCGCCCCTCGCCCGAGGCCGACGCGGCCAACGTCCTCGTCGTCGCCTTCACCGTCGCCGGCGTCCTCATCGCCACGCTCGCCCTGCTCGTCCCGCCGCTCGCGCTGATCGCCGGGGCCGCCGTCCTCGTCATCGCCCTCCGCCGCCGCCGCAAGGCGGGCGAGAAGTACGAGGGCCTGCGGATCCTCCGCTAGCCCCGGATGCAGCGCGCCCTCGCCGTCGCGGCCCTGGCCGCGTGCCTGCTCGCCGCCGGCTGCGGATGGGGGGAGAAGGGCGCGGCGACGACCGCTGGGTCCGCGGCGACGGAATCGACGGCGCCGAGTCCGCCCGGGGGGAGCGGGGACGGCGGTGAGAGCGGTGGTTCCGAAGGGACGGGCAGGCAGGGCGACGCCGAGGTACGGGTCCCCGACGCGGACCCGGCGGAGACCCTCAGCGCCTACTTCGACGATCTCGCGGCGGGCGAGACCGATGCCGCGTGGGCGCTCCTGTCCCCGCGCGTCCGTCGGCAGCTCGGCGGCTTCGACACCTGGAGCCTCGGGATCGAGCAGCGCGAGGCGACCACCCTCACCTCGGCCGAGCCGGTCGGCGGTGACGACGCCGAGCCCGCGTTCGCAGTCGTGGTCGACACGGTCGAGCGGGCACCGTGCGACGTCACCGCGGAGCGCACCTTCACCGGCACCTGGACCTTGGAGCCCGACCCCGGCAACCCCGGTGACCCTGCCTCGTGGCGGATCGCGAGCGTCGAGCAGACGCTCACCGCCGGGCCTCCCGACCTCGAGACGCTCTGCACCTCGGCATCCACGGGAAGCACCCAGTAAGCCGGGTATTGACCGGGCCTCCACGATCGGTGAGGATCGCGGTGGGTGTGATGGACGAAACGGACGGTTGGGGACGTACCCGCCGCGCTTGCGGCGCGCTGCTCGCCGCGCTCGGGGCGCTCGTGCTGGCCTCGTCGGGATGCGGGTCAGCGGGCGGCGCAGGCGCGACCGGCGGTGCCGCGACGACGGGCGCGCAGGACGAGGGCGCGACGAGCAGGCCGGCCCTCGCGCAGGTGTCCGCCCTCGCCCGCCTCGGCGTCAGGACCTCGGGGCCGATCGCGGCCCTCGCTGATCCCGGGTCGGGCCCGAAGACCCTGAGCGGGCTCCGCCGCAAGCTCGCCGGGCTGAGCAACGGGAGTGCTCGCGTGCTCGACTCGGTCGAGCGCACCAAGGCGCCGCTGCCGGCCGCCGTGATCGCCGCCGCGAAGCTGCAGGCCCGAGCGCTCGATCGCGCCGCCACCCTCGCCCGCGAGCTCGCAAAGCTCGAGGACGAGGCCAATCGCGATCGCGTCGCCTCGCCGGAGTCCCAGAGCGAACTGGCCGCGCTCGCCGCCGACGCCGAGGACCTGCAACCCGTTGCGGAGCGGGTCGGGAAGCTCCAGGAGCAGCATCTCTCCGCGCTGCGACGTCTGCTCCGATCCGCTCAGCGGATCGCTCGGCGGGCGGGGGTCGTCGCCCCGACCGACGTCAGCGCCGACCTCCGCGGGGACCCGGCCCTCAGCGGGGATCTGAGCGCCGCCGTGTCCCGCGTGTCGGCCACGATCTCGAGCCTCGCCGGGAACCTCGCTCCCGCCGCCGACGTCGTCGTCAACTGCGGAGACGATCCCGGCATCTACCGACTCTCCGCCCGGAACCTGACGTGCGATGAGGCGCACCAGCTCGCCGTCGCATCGGTCGGCGCGCTCGCCCCGACGTTCACGGTCGCGGGATTCGACTGCGCCATCCTCGGCCGCTACGCGGGACCGGAGCCCGGCGTCTTCTACGGCGCCGACGACGTCCGCTGCGAGCAGG
This sequence comes from Thermoleophilales bacterium, assembly GCA_020636895.1. Taxonomy (GTDB): domain Bacteria; phylum Actinomycetota; class Thermoleophilia; order Solirubrobacterales; family 70-9; genus RHKX01. Next base: position 1,128,412 of record JACJWZ010000002.1, read on the forward strand.
GGGACCGCGCGATCCAGTTCGACTTCGCCGACTGATCCGCGCCCGCCACCGACGGCGACCGCCTGAGGGTCCGCGCTTCTGAGCTTCTGAGCGTCTGAGCGTCTGCCAACCTTGGGTGCCGATGGCTCCCAGGCCGAACCAGCGAAAGCTCATCCTCGTCGTGGTCGACTCGCTGCGCAGCGACATGCTCCTGCGCACCGTCGAGGCCGGCGACGCGCCGACCTTCAAGAAGCTCCTCGACCGCGGCGAGCTGGTGCCCGACTGCGTGTCCTCGTTCCCGTCGGTGACGCCGGTCTGCACCTCCGAGATCACGACCGGCGTCCGCCCCGACCAGCACCAGATCCCGGGGATGAACTGGTACCACCGGGCCGAGGAGCGCTACGTCGAGTACGGAAGCTCCTTCGAGGCGACCCGTCTCTTCGGGCTCTTCCGCTCGCTCTACGACACGGTCTACAACCTCAACATGGGGCACCTCAACCACGAGACGCTCACCTGCTTCGAGCGGCTCGGGGACGCCGGCTTCCGCACCGCCTGCACCCCGTTCCTCATCTACCGGGGCCGGACGAGGCACGAGGTCGGGCTCGAGGGGCTGCTGAAGGCGGCGGCGTCGGCGGCGAAGTTCCACCACGCCGTGTGGGGTCCGGACGAGCTCTTCTACGGCGAGCTCTACTCGTCTCGGAAGGTCGACTGCAAGCCGACCCTGGCGCGGCCGGCCACCCGCGACGCCTACTCGGCGTGCGTCGGGCGCGAGCTCGTCAAGCAGGACCTCTACGACTTCATGCTCTTCTCGCTCCCCGACAACGACTACTTCTCCCACCGCGACGGGCCGCGGGAGACGCAGGAGTCGATCGCCCTCGCCGACGACGCCCTCGCGGAGCTCGTCGACGCCCACGGCGGCATCGAGCCGTTCCTCGAGGCGAACGGTGTCATCGTCGTGGCCGACCACGCGCAAAGCCACGTGACGAGGCCGCTGCCGCTGGCCGCCGGCCTGGGGGGGCACTGGGACGTGCTGCAGCCGAACGCCGAGCTCGACTTCGTCCAGCACGAGCTCGCCGTCGGCCCCAGCGGGCGCGGTGCGGGGATCTGGGTCCTGGGCGAGCCGAGCCGCGCGCGGGACGGGCTCGCCGCGAAGGTCCGGAGTTATGTCAACCGCAACCTCGGCGAGCAGATCGAGCTGATCGCGTGGCTGAGCCGGGACGCCGACGGCGGCGTCGAGGCGGCGGTGCTCCGCGGCGAGCACGAGCTCCGCTTCGTTCCGGGCGGCGACCTCACCGACCGCCGCGGCGAGACCTGGTCGGTGGAGGGGGATCTGGCGACGCTCACCGCCGAGGTCCGGGATGGAACCTTCGTCTCAGCCGACTACCCCGACGCCCTGGCGCGCCTGTGGGCGGCGCTGCAGAACCCCAACGCGGCCGACATCCTGCTCAGCCTCGCTCCCGATTGGGAGTGCGAGGACTGGGGAGGGGTGACGCACACGCCCGGCGGCAGCCACGGCTCGCTGCGGGCCGAGGACTCCCTCGGGACCCTGCTCACCGTCGGCCTCGAGGGTGAGCGGCCCGATCGCGCCGGGCCGGAGAGCTGGGCGATCAGCGACATCGCCGGGCTCGTCGACGAGCACTTCGGGATCACCGCCGCCACCGCCGACCGAGCCGTCGCGTCCTCCGCGGCGGGCTGAACGCCTCCGGGCGGGGGGATGAGGGGGTTGCAGAGCGTGGCCGAGGGGCGGATCTCCGCCGCGCGACCTCTACGATCGCTCGGATGAGCGCCACCGAGACGCCTCCGGAGGAGGCGCAGCCCAAGCGCGCGCGCGATCACTGGGACCAGGCCGCGGACTGGACCTGGGGGGTGATGCGGCGGATCCACCTGGGCACCCGCAAGCCGGGCAACTGGCTGCAGCTCTTCCACTTCGCCGTCGTCGGCGGGAGCGGCTACGTCGTCAACCTGATCGTCTTCACCTTGCTCACCGGGCCGGCGGGGATCAACCACCTGCTCGCCGCGGTCGGCGCCTTCGCGGTCGCGGTCAGCAACAACTTCCTCCTCAACCGCCACTGGACCTTCCGCCACCAGGGAGCCAAGGACGCCCACGCCGGCTTCCAGGCAGCGCGATTCTTCACGGTCAGCCTCGTCGGCCTCGCCGTCAACCTGCTCGTCCTCGAGCTGCTGGTCACCAGCGCCGGGCTCCCCGAGCTGCTGAGCCAGGCGATCGCCGTCCTCGTTGCGACGCCGGTCAACTTCGTCGGCAACAAGCTCTGGACCTTCGACCGCTGAGGGGCGGCGCTGCGAGGCCCGCGTGGCCGGCCCTGCGAGAATGGCCGCAAGCGACCGAGATGACCTAGAGGAGTGATTGCACCAAGATGGTGAATTTCAAGAAGCTGGCGGACCGCGCCAAGGATGTCGTCGAGAAGCAGGGCGGCACCGATGCGCTCAAGGAGAGGGCGGACCGGATGAAGCAGGCCGCGTCGGGATCCGGCTCGGTCAGCGACAAGGCCAAGGCGGCCGCCGCCGCGGCCCGCGAGAAGCCGAGCCCTGAGGAGCCCGCGCCGGCGACGCCGGGCGCTCAGCCCGCGGCCGAGCCGTTCAAGCAGGGTGCTACGGGCGAGGAGCCGCCCGCTCCCCAGTAACGGTCCCCGGGGGCCGGTCGGCGACTTGAAGCGGGCCGGTCCCCTTCCCAATCCCGTTTCCCGGGTCCTTCGCGCCCTGGGCGGCGCGGGTACGACGGGCGCCGCGTGCGCGCTGGCCCTGCTCGCCATCCTGGCGCTGGCCCTGCCGGCCACCGCGCTCGCCGCGCCTTCGGCGAAGGCGCAGCCGCCCACCGCACCGCAGCCCTCGGCACGCGGTGCGACCGAGGTACCGAGCGGCCTTCCCGAGACCCCCGAGAACTACGGGGTCGATGCGGCCGCAGCCCTCGCCGCAGCCGACGCCGATCCGAAGATCCAGGCGCGTCGCGAGGAGCTCGAGCCGGGCCAGCGGCTGACCGCGTCCCTGGAGGCGGAGGCCGTCAACGTCTGGGAGGTCTCCTACTACGTCGACGGCGACAAGGAGAACCTCGTCATCGTCGACGGCCAGAGCGGCGAGGTGACCGACTCGTTCACCGGCTCCGCCGTCTCCTGGCCGATGGCGCGCGGGCGCGAGGGCCAGTTCGGGCATCTGCTCAACGCGCCGTGGGTGTGGGGACCGCTCGCGGGGATCTTCCTGCTCTGCCTGCTCGACTACCGGCGCCTGCGTAAGTGGGCGCACCTCGACCTGCTCGTGCTGCTCTCCTTCGGGGTCAGCCAGGCCTACTTCAACGCGGCCGAGATCGGGGTCTCCGTCCCGCTCTACTACCCGCCGCTCGTCTACCTGCTCGCGCGCCTGCTGTGGATCGGCTTCCGCGGTCCGGGGGGCCGCGGCGGCGCCGGCGAGGGGTTGCGTCCCTCGGCGCCGCGCTGGCTCCTGATCGGGGTCGCGATCGGCCTCTTGGCCGTGCGGATCGCGGGGAACATGGTCGACTCCGGGGTAATCGACGTCGGCTACGCGGGCGTCATCGGCGCCGACAAGATCACCGACGCGAAGCCGATCTACGGGCAGGGATCGTTCCCCGAAAACAACCAGACGGGCGACACCTACGGACCGTCCAACTACTTCGCCTACGTGCCGTTCGAGCAGGTCTTCCCCTGGAGCGGCGCCTGGGACGACCTGCCCGCCGCCCACGCCGCCGCGGTGACCTTCGACCTCGCGACGCTGCTGGGGCTATATGCGCTCGGCGGGGTCGTCACGCGGCGGCGACGCGAGGGGCTGGCGGGCATCTCATCCGAGCCGAGCATCGCCGAGCACTTACGCGGCGGGGAGGGCGCGGGCCCCAGCCGACCCGACCCGGCCGCGTCTCCGTGGCAGCGCCTCCGCGCTCGCGCCGGGACCCTCTCGCCGGGCCGGCCGGAGAACTCGCTGGGCCTCGTGCTCGCCTTCGCCTGGCTGGCCTACCCCTACTCCGACTTCGCCCTGCAGTCGAACTCCAACGACGCGCTGATCAGCGCCCTGCTCGTCTGGAGCCTGGTCGCCTTCGCCACCCCGATCGCCCGCGGCGCCCTGCTCGGGACGGCCGGCCTGGCCAAGTTCGCGCCGATCGCCCTCCTCCCGCTGTACCTCGCCGGGGAGCGCGCACTCAGCCTGCGCCGCCCGCAGCTACGGGCGTCGCTGTTGGTGGCCGCGGGGTTCCTCGCCGCCGCCGCCCTCTTCCTCGCCCATCCGGCCGTCGACCCCGGGCTGTCGGTCTTCTACGACCGCACGATCAAGAGCCAACTCGACCGCGAGAGCCCCTTCAGCATCTGGGGGCAGACCGATCTCGAGTGGCTGCACACGCTCGTCAAGATCGGGGCGGTGCTGCTCGGGATCGCGGTCGCGTTCGTGCCGCGGGTGCGATCGCTGACGCAGGTCGCGGCGCTCGCCGGTGCGGTGACGATCGCGATCCAGCTCACGCTGGAGCACTGGTTCTACCTCTACATCCCCTGGTTCCTGCCGATGCTCCTGCTCGCGATGGCGGTCACGACCATCTCGGCCGCCCCCGCGCTCAGCCGCGATCCGCGGAGTTGAGCACCTTCTGCACGCTGCCCGTCAGGTAGGCGGCGAAGAGGACGTTCTTGAGCCGCTTGTAGCCGTAGCTCGTCACGCCGTTGACGAACGGGTTGCCGGCCGTGTCATGGACCGTCCACCCCCCGCCGCTGGCGCCGCTGCCCATGTCGCAGCCGATGCCGGTGTCGGGCTGGCCTCGCGAGTGGTCGAGCGGGTCGACCCCGGCGCTGCCGGAGACGCAGTTCCACATCAGCTCGGTCCGCCCACGGTTGTAGGGGTAGCCGATCGCCTGGTAGGTCTGCTCGCGCGGCATGCTCCAGGCGACCCCTTCCTCGCCGACGACGTCGCCGAGCAGCCCGGCGTCGCTGCGCACCTTCACCGCGCCGTAGTCGTAGTGGAAGTTCTCCGAGCGTACCCAGCCGCGGGGGGCGACGATGCGGGTGGAGCGCCACGCTCCGAACGGAGCCGACCCGCTCAGGTAGGCGGGGGCGAAGATGATGCGCTTCGCCCACCCGAGCTGGCGATCGTGCACGCAGTGGCCCGCCGTGAAGATGACGCTGCGGGAGGGGCTGACCACCGCGGTCGCCGAGCAGCTGTAGTTGCCGCCGCGGCGCGGGAACTTGCCGAAGACCTTGCCGTTGGCGGAGTAGGGGTAGGTGGTCATCGTGGCCGGATCGACCTGGCCGCTCTGGAAGGGGGGAGCGACGATTCGCGGCGCCGAGCCGGGCCCAGCCGCCGGGGGTCGTGGCGGGATCGAGGTGACGGGGTCGATGTCGGTGGCGAGCGAGTCGGCCGAGAGAGGGGAGCCCTGGGGGGCCGCGGAACCCGCGAGCGCGGCCAGCCCGGCCTTGCGCAGAGCGCGGGCGGAGGCCCGCCGGCTGACGCGAAGCTCGCGCGCCTCCCGCATTCGCTTGGGCGTCCAGTACCCACGGGCCGAAGAACCGGCTCCATCGACGTCGTGAACGACCGGAGCACCGGGAGACGCGGCGGCTCCCGAGGGGACGAGTGCGACGGCGAGGAGGGAGAGAGCGACGGTGAGCAGTGGGGTCTTGCGATGCATCGATCAGGAAAGGTATTGCGCCGACGTCTTGGCCGCCTCGGTTCTTACCGCCTGCTGCCCGCCGCCCCGGGATCTGTGGGTGGGATGGCGTCCAGGGGTTGCAGCTCGGAGCCGTTCCACGAGTAGTGGACGCTCTGCCGCCCCCCGGACGGGCAGCAGTCGGGATCTGCGGGGACGTAGATGCCGTAGGAGACCTCGGTTTCGGTGTCCGAGGAGGAGACGATGTCGATGTCGCCGCTGGCCTCGAGCGTGTCGGTACCGATGTAGTCGCCGTCGACGAAGAAGAAGACCTTCTCGCCATCCTCGCCGGAGCCGACCAGCGCGCCGAGCGTGTTCGAAGGGTCGTAGTCGCTGGGGTCGGAGACCTTGTATCCCTCGGCGCCGACCGCGGCGACTGCCGCCGCGGTGGGATCAGCCCCATCCGGGCTCGAGCGGCCGACGGTGGTCGTCACGGTCGTGTCATCCCCCTTCCGCTTGCTCGTAACTGTGGTGGTCTCGTCACCGCTTCTCTGCACGACGGTCGTGCTCGGATCGCTCCCACCGCCGCCGGTTGCCAGGAGTGCCGCCGCTACCGCCAGTCCGATCATGATCACTCCGACCGCGACGCCCCCCGCCACCTTCTTGAACCTGCCGCCGGCACTCGCTCGCCCGGCTTCGTCCGAGCCATCTCCACGCTCGCGCGGAGTCGTCTGGTCGAGACGGGTCTGCGCGGTCGGTGGCGGCGGCAGCCCCGGCGGAGGTGGGGGAGGTGTGGGGCGGGCCGCGGGAGCGATTGGTGCCGCGTCGCCGATCCCGACCGTGCGCTCGGCCGATACGGGTCTGCGGCCCTCGAGCGCCGCCCGGGCGGCGCGGCCGAGATCGCCGGCTGATGGGAAGCGATCCTCGGGTCGCTTGGCGAGCGCGCGCTGGACGACGGGAGTCAGTTGGCCGGCGCTCGGCCCAAGCGAGGGATCCACAGCCGGCACCTTGCCGTGCACGTGGCCGAACATCTTCGCGGCGCCCTCCGTCTCGGGGAACGGAACGGCGCCCGTCACGGTTTCGTAGAGCAGGCAGCCGAGCGCGTAGACGTCGGTACGCGCATCGACCGGGAGGCCCTGAAGCTGCTCGGGTGCCACGTAGTCGAGCGTGCCGACGAATTGACCGGTCTCGGTCATGCTCGTTGTCGCGGCCGCCGCTCGCGCCACGCCGAAGTCGGTTACCAGCGCACGGGGTTTACCTCCGATCTCGGTGATGAGGACGTTCGCCGGCTTGACGTCGCGATGGACGAGCCCAGCGGCGTGCACGGCGTCGAGCCCGGCAGCCGCGTCCTCGAGAAGGCCGACCGCGCGCTGCGGCGACAACCTCCCCGCCTGAACGATCTCGGAGCGCAAGTCGTGACCGTCTATGAACTGCATGACGAGGTAGAGGATCCCGTCGCGCTCGCGTGCCTCGTAAATCGAGACGACGTTGGGATGCTCGATTCGCGCTGCGGTACGCGACTCGGCGCGGAAGCGCTGCCGGTAGGCATCGTCCTCCGAGACGTCTGGACGGATCAGCTTCAGCGCGACGACACGGTCGAGCTCGATGTCGCGAGCGCGGAAGACGACGCCCATGCCGCCGCGGGCGAGTTCCCCCTCGATCAGGTAGCCGGCGAAGGTGTCCCCGGCGTTGGGTTGGGCAGTCATCGGCGTGCCCCCGCGATCCGGAAGATCACCGGAAGCCTCGGCTGCGTCTTCACCATCCGTCTCCCCAATCCCCTCGTCGTCGCGCGCGCGTCGCGCGTGCGCTTGCGGGATCGTATCCGCGAACGGCCGCCCGCGACGGTGGCGGAATAGGATCGATGCGTGGAAGACCTCGGTGACCCCACCTCATACCTGGCGCTCGAGCCCGGCACCCCGGTGTACGCCGGCGACGGCCGCGAGCTCGGCCGCGTCCTCCATGTCCTCGCCGACACGGGCGACGACATCTTCGAGGGGATCATCCTCGACACCAGCCGCCTGCCCGGCGGGCATCGCTTCGTCGACGAGGAGCAGGTCGAGCGGATCCACGAGCGCGGCGTCGTCCTGACGATCAGCGGCGCCGACGCGGAGGCGCTCCCCGAGCCGTCCGAGAACCCCAGCGCCCTGGCGGCCGGCCCCGACGAGCAGGTGCCCGACCACCTCGCCGACAAGCTCAAGCGGGCGTGGCACCACATGAAGGGCCAGAGCTAGCCGCCCGACCGCGGCACCGGGTCGACGGACGGCCCCGTCGCGTCGCGAAACCGCCGCGAGAGCCCCGCCGAGCCACCCCGGCGGGCCCATCCCCCTAGACCAGCGCCTCCATCCGCTCCGCCAGGCGGGAGTGGCGGTCCATGGCGTCGGTGTTGGCGAGCGCCCGGCCGAGCGCTCGCGCATCGCCGGCGAGGATGCAGAGCTTCTGCGCCCGGGTGACGGCGGTGTAGAGCAGGTTGCGGGAGACGAGCCGCGGCGCGTGGGTGCTGTGGAGGACGACGATCACGGCCGGGATCTCGAACCCCTGCGCCTTGTGCACCGAGGTGCAGAACCCGCCGCGGAGCGCCCGCGCCTCGCGGAAGGGCAACTCGACGATCTCGCCGACGTCGTTCTCCAGCCACAACGAGCCGTCCTCCTCGTCGGCTGAGTCGACGACGAACATCGTCCCGTTGGCGATCGCGTGGTCGGGGATCGAGCGGGTCGTGATCACCTTCTCGCCGACCCGGAAGCGGCCGTCGCAGACGCGCTCGGCCGAGCCGCAGAGCTCCTCGCGCATGCGCGCGTGCAGCGCGTCGATCCCCGCCACCCCCTTGTACTGGGGGGCGAGGAGCTGCACCTGCCGGACCGGGTCGAAGCCGTACTCGGCCGGGATCCGCTCGGTCGCGATCTTGATCACGTCGTCGGCGAGGTCCTCGGCGCTGCTGCGGAAATGGATGAAGAAGTCGCGCTCCTCCTCCTCGGTCGGCTCGCGCCGCGGCGCCTGCCCGGTGCGGATCGCGTGGGCGGCGCCGACGATCATCGACCGCCGCGCCTGCCGGAAGACGTGCTCGAGGCGCACCGTCGGGACGATGCCCGCCTCGATCAGCTCACAGAAGGGCTTGCCGGGGCCGACCGGCGGGAGCTGGTCGACGTCGCCGATCAGGACGAGGTGGGTGTCGGGCCCGATCGCCGCGACCAGCGCCCGGCAGATCTCGAGGGAGAGCATCGAGGCCTCGTCGACGATCACGAGGTCGGCCTCGATCGGCGCGTCCTCGTCGCGGCCGGGGATCTCGCCGGGGATCCACTCGAGCGCCTTGTGGATCGTCATCGCCGGGGCGCCGTCGGTCGCCTGCGTGAGCCGTCGCGCCGCCCGCCCGGTCGGCGCCAGCAGCCGGATCTCCAGCTTGCGCGGCTCGCACATCGCGCTCAGCGCCTTGGTCAAGTGCGTCTTGCCGGTGCCGGGGCCGCCGGTGATCACCGACAGGCGCCGCGTGAGCGCGTTGGTCACCGCATCGCGCTGCTCCGGGGTCAGGTCGTGGACCTCCAGCTCCGCCTCGGTCGGCGGCTTGCTCCAGGCGGGCTCCCCGCGCGACATTGCGGCGAAGCGCTCCGCGAGCCAGACCTCCGCCGCGAAGGTCCAGCCGCGGTAGATGCGCGGGTCCTCGGGGCTCAGCGTCGGCACCTCCTCGACGTGCAGCTCCGGCGCCGCCCGCAGCTCCGCCATCTCCGGCTCGGTGCCGCCGAGCAGTCGCCGCACCTCCTCGATCAGCTCGCCGCGGGGGAGGTAGGTGTGGCCGTGGTTCTCGGCCTCGCGCAGCGTGTGCACCGCGGCGGCACGAACGCGGCGCTGGGAGTCGGGGGCGACGCCGGAGGCGAGCGCGACCTTGTCGGCGCCGAGGAAGCCGATGCCGGGGACGTCGGTGAGCGCGTAGGGGTCGTCGCGGACCTCCTCGACGGCGTGGATCCCGTGCAGCGCGATCAGCTCGCCGACGTAGCGGGCGAGCCCGTGCGGCGCGAGCAGCGTGTAGAGACGGCGCTCGGCCCGGCGGTTCGCCCACTCCTCGGCCGCCTCGGCCGCGGTCGCCTCGCTGACGCCGCGGATCTTCAGGAACTCGGCCTCGGGGTCGCGGTCGATCACCTCGAAGACGTCGGCCCCGTACCTCGCCACCAAGTCGTCGGCGCGCTTGCCGCCGATCCCGGGGATCGTCTTCAGGTAGCGGCGGATCCCGTCGGTCCCGGTCGGGTCGAGCGGCTCCGCCTCGCGCGCCGCGAGCTGCAGGCCGTGCTTGCGGTGGAGCTCATAGGTGCCGACGAGCCGCGCCCGCGTGTCCTCCTCGAGGTGGCCGATCGGCCCCACCGCGACCATCTCCTCGCCGCTCTCGAGCTCGACGACGACGACCGCGAACTGGCCGTCGTCGGAGCACCAGCGCTGGAAGACGACCCCGACCTCGCCCTCGAAATCGTCCCCCGCCGCCGGCCCCGCGTCGAGGAGCCGTTCCTGCTCTGTCGGTGCGGCGTTCATGGTCAATCCAAGTTAAGTAGCCGACCGGCGCCCTCGCCCCGAGAGGCTTACGTCAGTAGGGAGGCTCGAGGCCGTCGAGCATCGGGAAGTGCCGGACATTGGCCGTCGCCAGTTCCGCTCCGGTGAGCTCGGCGGTCGCGGCGATGGCCAGGTCCGCGGTGTCGATCCCCGGATGGCTGCGACGCCAGCGGCGCCCGAGCTCCCCGGCCCGCCGCGCGACGAGCCGGTCGATCGGGTGCCACTCGAGCTCGCCGAGCAGGCGCGAGGTCGCCCCCCGCTCCGCGGACCGCAGGCCGCGCAGGACCTCGATGCGCGTGATCTCCGAGCAAAGCGGTACATCGTCCAGGGCTGCGACGAACGCGACGGCGCTCTCGTCCCCGCGCAGTACATCGACCAGAACCGAGGTGTCGAGGAGCCGCTGCATCAGCCGCCGCGCTTCCACAGCTCCCGCTCCCGCTCTCTGTAGTCGGGGCGAATCGCGTCGACGTACTCCTCGCCGCTCGGGAGGTGGGGCGCGCAGCCGGCGGCCTCTGCAAGCGCCGCTCGCATGGAGCCGAGACGAGATCCGGAGGCGTCGGCATCGAGGTAGCGATCGATGGCGTCGCGAATCAGCGATGACATCGTGGTTCCGGCCTCGGCAGCCGCCGCCGCGAGGCGGTCGCACTGCTTCTCGTCAAGGTAGATCTGCGTTCGTCGCACGGTGTATAGAGCGTACATCGCATCTCCTGACCCCTGTGACGGATCCTTCTCAACCGTCAATCCCGCCCACGCTCCAGGCGCCCCGGTGTGGTCGGCTGACACCTCGGGTGGGCGGACGGGGGACGAGTTCCGCGATTGCATCGGGGCATGCCGACGCCGCGGGGAACACACAGCGCCAGACGGAGGACGAACCGGGGGACGAGAGCGGGAGCCCTTGCCGCCGCTTTGGCCGCGGCGGCCGCCCTCGCGCTGGGAGCCCTTCCTGCGCCGGCGGCGGCGCGGGCCCAGTTCCGGGCGGCGCCGGAGTTCGACCTCCCCGGTCACCACCTGCTCGATGTCGGCGCCGCCGATGTCGACGGTGACGGCCGACTCGACCTCTTCACCACCAACCACAAGTTCTCCTCGGCGCTGCTGCTCAACGAGGGCGGCGGTCACTTCTCCGACGGGCTCGCCTCCCTCGGCCTGAGCCCGAGCCGCGGCTTCCCAGGGCTGGAGCGCATGAAGGCTCCCGACATGAGCGCCGACGGCGCCTACCTCTTCGTGCGTTCGCCCTCGGGCAAGGGCGCCCGCTCCTACGTGCAGATCCGAACCGTCGGAACCGCCGCGCGCGGCCGCCTCACCTTCGGCAGTGAGAAGGTCGACGTCCAGCGGCGGGTGGGAGCCGACGTCGACGAGAGCCGCAGCGATGCGGGCCAACCCGTCGTCACCTTCGACGCCCGCGCGGGCGCTGTGATCGACATCGCCCTGCGCCACGTCGACCTGCCGATCGCGGTCAACTTCGACGAGCCGGATCCGGCCGACGTCTTCGTCGGCAGCGACGCGGTAGCGGCGACCGAGCGTTCCTTCCTGCTGACGCTGCGCGATCGCCACGGCCTCGCCTTCGCCGACCTCGGCGGCGACCGTGGCACTGATCTCTTCGCCGCGAGCGGCGGGCTCGGCGGCGGCATCAAGCTGCCCGGCTACCGGGGCCAGGTCCAGGACGAGCTGCTCGTCGGCCGCGGCAACTCGTTCAGCGACGAGAGCGCCGACAGCGGGCTGGAGAAGGGCGACTGCCGTGGACGCGAGGCGGCGTCGGTCGATGTCGACGGCGACGGGCTGCTCGACGTCTTCGAGGGCTGCGAGGGAGCGCCGCCTCTGATCTACCGGCAGGTCGCGCCCGCCCGCTTCGAACCCTTCCCGGCACCGGACTCGATCGCGACGACCTTCCGCTGGGCGGATACCCGTGGCGACGCCCGCCTCGAACTGCTGGCGGCCGAGCGCGACGGCGTCCACGTCTACGGCTTCCGCGCCGATGGGCCGCACCCCGTCGACCGGGTGCGCGCCGACGCCCGCAAGGGGAAGGTGACCCAGTTCGCGCTGTCCGACTTCGACGCCGACGGTGACCTCGACGCGCTCGCCGTCGCCCACACCGGCAACACGGTGCTCGAGAACCGCCGCGGGCACCTGCACGCGGTCCCGCCGCGTCGCTTCGGCCTCCCGTCGCGCAGCGTCGCCGCGAGCTTCGTCGACTACGACAACGACGGCATGGTCGACCTCGATCTCGTACCCCAGGGCCTCTACCACCGAACCGGCCGCTCCTCCTTCCGCCCGGCGCACGCGCTCGAGGCTCACGGCGCGAAGGCCGCGGTCACGACCTGGTTCGACGCCGATGGCGACGGCCTCCGTGACGCCGTGATCGCCACCGGCCCGAGCGCGTTCTCCAACGACAAGACGGTGCGCTCGTTCCGCAACGGCACCCCTGGTGGGCACTGGCTCGAGGTCGATCTGCGCGGGCCCGCCGGCAACGCGCAGGCGATTGGCGCCAGGCTGCGGATCCGCTGCGGCGGCCACCGGCAGTTCGGCTTCGTCGGCCAAAGCGACGACTCCCGCTACTCGCAGGGCCACTACCGGCTCTACTTCGGCCTCGGGAGCTGCACGACCGTCCGCGAGGCGACGGTGAGATGGCCCGACGGCAGTCGCGACAGCTTCGGGCCGCTGCGCGTCGATCGCGTGATCAGGCTCACCGAGGGCTAGACGAGCGATTCCCCGCGCCCGCGACGCTTTAAGCCGGCAGCCAGCACGCCACCGAAGCCAGCGGGATGCCTGAGGCCAACATGTTGGTCTAGGACGGCCCGCTGCAGTGCCCCCAGCTGCGCTGCGATGGGCCGGATCTACCCGGCTCCGCTACATGCGCCCCGCAGGCGTGTTGTCATGTCCATGATGCGCAGGCTCCTGATCCTTCTGACCGCCACCGTGCTGGTTCTGCCCGCGGCGAACGCCGCCGGTGCCCAGCGGCTTTATGTGGCCGGAGCCGCGCCGGGGGAGTTCAGGGTCGCCGGCTCATCGGTCGGCTCCGATGGCGCGCTCGCGCAGATCGATAGCGCCTCGGCCGGGACCGACCCGCTTCTCGGTTCGGCGATCTCGCCCGACGGCCGCAACCTGTACGTCGCCTCCGCAGGCTCCGGCCTGCGGTCCTTCGGACTGGCGGAGAACGGGTCGGTTACCCCGGCCGCCGGTGACGCCGGGCCCGCGAACCTCCTGGGCGTGGTGGTGACGCCCGACGGCCGGTTCGTCTACGCCGTCGAGGGTGGAGCGGGAGGGGGCGTCCGCGCCTGGAGCCGCGGCAGCGACGGCGTCCTGACGACCCTCGGGGCCGGGAGCGACTACGCGGGCGCGACCGGGATCGCGATCGCCCCCGACGGGCGCCACCTGTTCGCGACGAGCCTCACGGCGGGAACGGTTCGCCCGTTCACGATCGGCACCGACGGCGCGCTGACCCCCGGCGCCGCCCTGCCCGCCGGCGCGAACCCCGTTTCGACCGCCATCTCCCCCGATGGCCGCTTCCTCTACGTCGGATCCATGGGCGGGGACGCGATCCGCACCTACGCGATCGCGGCCGACGGCTCCCTGAGTCAGGTCGGCGGCTCGCAGCCCACGGCCGGCACCGGGCCCTACGACCTGCTCGTCACGCCCGACGGCCACTATCTATACGTCGCCAACGTCGGCACCGGTGGGATCGGTGGGATCGGCCGGTTCACCCTGGCCGCTGACGGCTCGCCGACCATGGGCATCCCGGACGTGCCGACGAACGGCAGTCCGATGGGGCTGGCGGTGAATTCCGCGGGCAAGTGGCTCTACGCCAACGATTCCTCCGCCCCGCAGGTATTCGGCTTCTCGCTCGCCGGAGCCGTCCCGACGGCGCTCGCCGGCTCGCCGTTCGACGTCGGGGTGGAGGGCCAGCTCGGCGGCTCGGTGGCGCTCACGCCCGACCGGCCCCCGGTCGCAGCGTTCACAACCGCCGTCAACAACCGCCGCGTCAGCTTCGACGCGCTCGGCACCTCCGACCCCGACGGCGATCTCGTCGGCCGCTACGACTGGGACTTCGGCGACGGGACGACCGCGGCCAACGGCGGCGCGCAGCTCACGCGGCGCTACGGGAAGGGAAAGAAGCACCCGCCGGTGACGCTGACGGTCGCCGACGACTCCGGTTGCTCCACCGCGTTCGTGTCCGCCGGCCACACGCCCTACTGCAACGGATCCGACGCGGCAACCGTGACGATGACCCCGTTCGCCCCGAAGTTCCTCGGCAAGCCCCGGCAGCGGGCGGCGCGGGTCGTGAAGCTGCGTCTGCGCTGCCCCGCGGAGTGTCGCGTCAAGGTCGTCGGCCGGGTGAAGCTCTCGGGCAAGGGCGTGAGGGCGAAGAAGACCAAGGTCAAGGGCACCTCGAAGAGGCTGCGCGCTGGTCAGAAGCGGACGCTGAAGCTGAGGCTCTCCGAACGCGGCGTCCGTCTCGCGGGCGAGGCGACGCAGGCCGTCGCCCGGTTGAAGGTCTCAGCCACCGACGACGCGGGGAACCTCTTCAAGGATCGCCACGGGATCCGCCTGCGCTAGCCGCGAGCCCGCGCGGCCGCGAGCATCACGGCACCCCGCCCCGCCGAACGTCGCTTAGTACCCCCTATAGGGCGCACTCAACGACGTTCGGCGATCGAAGCACCTATCTAGAGGGACCCGCCGCCCTCCTCGAACCACCTCGCCAGCGACTCGACGCCCTCGGCCTGGATGTCGGCGCCCGCGCCGATGCCGAGCGCCTTGCCCGAGCGCATCAGCATCAGCTTCATCTTCTCCCCGCCGGTGGTGGAGATCTTGAGCTCGACCGTCGCCCGGTCCATGATCGGTGCCGTCGGGGAGGCTCCCCACGTCCCCGCTCCGCCCGCCCTCGCGCCGGCGATGTCCTCCCGCCGCAGCGACAGCGGCTCGCCCTCGCCCTTGAACTCGCGGCCCCTCGCCATCCGCTGGATGACGATCCGCTCCGGCGCGACCGCGATCGCCACCATCCACCCCTTGAAACGACGCTGCTGGGAGGCGATGCAGGCGCCCACCAGCTCCTCACCCGGCTCGAGCAGCGACTCGGCGAAGGGATGCAGCTCGCTGGCGAGATCGGCCACGGCGAATGCAGCCTAGCCGCCCACCATTAAAGGCAGGGAGCGCTGCAACCGAAGTGGTAAAGGCAGGGAACGGTCCCTGCGATGCGAAATCAACGCCTCGTACCACCGTGAAAACACAGTCTCTCCACGTCCTCATACGCGTCGCGCTGCTCGCGGCCCTCGCACTGCTCGTCGCTCCCGCGGCCGCGCAGGGAGCCGGCACGCCCAACATCGCCCTCACCAAGAGCGCTCCCGACGTCCTCTACGGAGAGGACGGCACGGTCACGCTGACGGCCTCCAACCCAACCGGCCAGCCCACCGGCTACAACCTCAGCTTCAACGACGTCCTCCCGCCCGGGATCAGCTACGTCGCGGGCTCCTCCCCCGGCAGCGTCGGCGAGCCGCAGGTCATCAACAACGCTCCCACCTCGGGCTCGACCACCCTGATCTGGAGCAACGTCGCCGATCTGACGCCGAACTCCACCTTCTCTTTCAGCTTCCAGGTCCGCCACAGCACCTCCGCCTACGAGGTCGGCGACACCTACACCGACAATGCCGGCGCCTACATCAACTGCGACGCCCGCTATGTCCCTGACTTCGGGACCAACGGCCAGGCGACGCAGACCGGCGGCAACGCGACCTGCTCGGGGACCCCGGCCGAGGAGTCCTACACGGGCTCGGCCACCGCGTCGGCGACGACGACGATCAAGGCCATCAAGCTCGACAAGGCCGTCGCGAACGCTCCCGAGGGCGAGCTCCTGCGCGGCCTGCACGACCACCAGACCGTCTACACGCTGACCGCGACCAACAACGGCGTCGCCCCGACGCTCGGCCTCGACATCGAGGACTACGTCCCGGCCGGGCTCGAGTTCCTCGCCTGCGGCACCGTCGACAACACGACCGACGCGCCCACCAATCCCGGCAGCGCGCAGGAGTACCCGGGCTCCGGCCCGATCAACCCCGGCAACGCCCCCGCCGCCCCCGACTGCGTAGCGCCGACCACGGTCGAGACGGTCCAGAACCCGCCGGGTCTGCCCGCGGGCGTCTACACGCACGTCGTCTGGACCGACGTCACCAACCTCAACCCCGGCCAGGTCTTCGAGCTCCAGTACGTAGCCGCGATCCCGCTGCGCGCGAACACGATGGACTGGAACGGCGCCGGGACCGGCAACGGCACGGCGCCCGGAACTGGTGGTGCGCAGGCCGCCAACCTCGACAACAACTCCGGCCCCGAGACCTACGAGGACGGCGGCAACGAGCCCGCCAACACCAACTATGCCGAGGCCTCGGGCGCCTACCAGGACGGCTCGCAGGGCGGCCTCGCCGTCAGCGACGACGCCACCTCCACCGTCACCTCCGAGGACCTCCGGGTCCTCAAGAGCGTCGACAACGACGCCCTGCAGCCGGGGATGATCTCCCACTGGAGCCTGCAGATCGACACCGGCGAGTACCGGTTCGTCGACGACATCGTCGTCACCGACACCCTCGGCAACGCGTACTGCCCGCTCGGCAGCGCCAACCTCGAGACGACACCGCCGCCGGCGGACTCCGAGTGCGACCCGGTCGGCGGCGAGTCCCCGAACCCCGACTACACGAGCGCCACTGAGAACGCCAACGGCACCTGGACGCTGACCTGGGACAACACGGCAAACTCGAACCTCGGCCGGCTGGAGCCGTCCTCCAGCTACACGATCACCTTCCCGACGCGGACGCGCGAGAACTACCAGAGCAACTTCACCGACTCGAGCCCGGTCCTCGCCCGCGACACGGCCGGCAACGACGTCGATATCGAGGGCAATGACTTCATCATCTGCGCGCCCGGCGCGCCGTCGCCCTGCCCGATTGGTGACCCCAACAAGATCGACGCCGACGAGGCCGACGGCACGCCCGACACCGACAGCTCGAGCGCGTCGCAGTCCGGCGACGGCCCGACGATCGACAAGTCGGTCTCCCCCAACGTCAACGAGGTCCCGTGCCCGGCCGGCTCCGGCGCCTACGTCGAGAACGGCCCGACCGTCCGCCCCGGCCAGACCCTCTGCTACCGGCTGCGAATGAACTTCCCCGCCGACATCAGCACCGGCGGCGTGCAGGTCAACGACTTCATCCCGCCCGGGACCACCTACGTCGCCGGCTCGACGCTTGCGACCCCGAACAACAACGTCACGATCGTCTCCGGGAGCCCGCCCGAGCCCGACGTCAACGGCTCCAACCTGACCTGGAAGCTCGACGACGGCGCCGACGCGGTCGGCAAGGCGCAGACCTTCGAGGTCGTCTTCCGCGTCCGGGTCGGCCGCCGCGCCGCCGCGATCGACGGCGACCTGCTCGACAACCTGATGAAGAGCTCCTACGTGAACTCCGACGGGGTCAGCTTCCCGCTGCGTGACTCCACCCCGTTCGAGATCGCGCAGCCGGAGATCGGGCTCGTCAAGGGCGTTCGCGACGTCAACAACGGACCCGTCCAGCCGCCCAACAGCAACTACGACGGGGTGGTCGGCGGCGACGTCGTCACCTACCAGGTGGACGTCTCCAACACCGGCTCCGTCGACGCCGAGAACGCGCAGATCTGGGACCTGCTGCCCGCTGAGTTCACCTGCGCGATGGTCGCCAACATCTCCACGCCGGGAAGTAGCTCGGCGACCTGCAACGCGGGCCAGAACCGGATCGAGTGGACGGGGGTCGACGTCGCCGCGAACTCGACGACGACGCTCACCTACGACGTGACGATCCCCGACGGCTACTCGAGCGGCGACGTCTTCGTCAACAACGCCGGCGTGCGCCAGTACGAGCACGACACCAACGGCAACGGCCCCTTCATCAACATCCCGGCCGAGAACATCGACCCGACGCAGGACCCGAACGCGAACGCGCGGCCGGCCGACGATCCCGCCCAGGTCACGGTCCTCGCGGTGCCGATGACGAAGACGCGCACCACGCAGATCAACGAGCCCGGCAACAACCTGGCCTCGCAGGCGACGATCGGCGAGCGCATCGACTACACGGTGACGACGACGATTCCGGCCGGCACCACCCTCTACGGCTCGGCCCGGATCACCGACCCGCTCGGCTCCCAGCAGTTCCTTGTCCCCGGCAGCGCTTCGGCGACCCTCGACACCGACGGGCCGGGCGGAGCGGCGCCGGTGCCGCTGCCGACCGCGGGCCTGACCCTGAGCGAGAACCTGCTGACCAACCTCGTCCGCATCGACTTCCCCGCCACCTACGCGAACGCGCAGGGCTCCGGTGACGACATCATCGTGCTGACGATGAGCGCGATCGTCGTCGACGACGTGAACGCCAACTCCGCGCGCGGGAACGCCAGCCAGTCGAACATCAACAACCTGGCGACCCTCGTCTACGAGAACGCGGCGGGAGCGACGCGCACTCAGAACGCGAGCGTCAACACCGCGCTCGTCGAGCCCGACGTCGGGATCACCAAGACCTCAAACGCCGGCGCGACGGTGGCCCCCGACGACGTTCTCGACTACACGCTCACGGCGACGAACTCGAACGCCGCGGGAACCTCGCGGGCCAACGGCACGACGATCGTCGACACCGTTCCCGACGGCCTGACCCCGGTCAACGGCGCGAACAACCCGGTCGCCGACGGCGGCACCGTCAACCCCGACGGCGGCACCTGGAACGAGACCGCCCGCACGATCACCTGGACGGTCGGCGCGCTCGACCCGGGCGCCAACGCGGTCGTCCACTACTCGGTGCAGGTGGATGAGGACGCGATCGGCTCCGGGACCCTGACCAACGACGCGCAGGTGAACACCCGCTCGCTGGCGGGCGGGGTCAACGACTCGGGTCGCCGCACCGCGAGCTCACCGGGCCTCAACTCGGGCAACGACTACGGCGGCTACCGCGCCGACGACGACGTCACGGTCCGGCTCCTCGGCGCGACCATCGGCAAGGCGACCACCCCGTCGTCGGGAACGATCGGCGAGCAGCTCACGCACACGCTCACGGTCACCGTCCCCGAGAACATTCAGCTCTTCGACGCGACCGTGGTCGACGACATCCCCGACGGGCTCGACTTCGAGGGCTACGTCAGCGCCACCTGCACCAACGGCTGCGCGGCGGGCCCGACCAACATCACCCCGGTGACCCTGGGCTCGGTCGCCAACGGCGACGGCACCCGGATCGGCTGGAGCCTCGGCGACCTCGCCTCCGCGCCCGATGAGCGCGTGGTCACCCTCGTCTACACGACCCGCATCGCCGACTCCTACAACTCCGACGGCAGCGACGTCGCCGACGGGGATCAACTCACCAACCTCGCGACCCTCGGCTACAACACCGCCGACGCCGGCCCGCCGCCCACGTCCCCGCCGGACCCCTCGACCTTCGACCAGACGCAGACCAGCTCCACGACCACCGACGTCGTCGAGCCCCACCTGACGATCGACAAGGACGTCTCCGGCGACGCTGACGACGACGACGCGCGCGACGCCGATCCCGGCTCGAGCTTCACCTACACGCTGCGGATCAGCAACGACGGCAACTCGCCCGCCTACGACATCCGCGTCACCGATCAGCCCGACGCCGAGCTGACGAACGTGGTGCCGGTCCAGGGCGCCTCCTTCATCACCGACGGCTGGACGAGCGGCGACCCCGACATGGCGTGGACGATCCCCGGCCCGATCCAGCCCGGCGACTCGGTCGTGCTCACCTACACGGCCGACCTGATCCCGAGCGCGCAGCTCACCAACGGCCAGCAGGTGGTCAACACCGCCGACGTGCCGAGCTATGAGGGCGTCGATCCCGCCGATCAGGATCCGGGGGTCGAGTACCGCAACTACGACGACGTCGATCCCGACACGGTCACCGTGACAGTCCGGATGCCCGACCTGGCCGTCGACAAGACGACCGGCGCGAGCGGCTTCCCCGACTCGGCCCCGGCCAACGTCGAGTCCCCCTTCACGTGGCGGTTCGTGATCACCAACCCGAACTCCGGCTCGACCCTGCAGAGCATCGACGCCACTGACGTCCTGCCGAAGAACTGGTCCTACGTGGCCGGCTCCGCGCAGGTGACCGGCACCGGCACGCTGACCCCCGGCGGCCAGATCGACCCGTCGATCACGACCGACCCCAGCGGCGACACGCTCGTCTGGAACAACCTCGGCTCGATCGTCAGCGGGCAGACGATCGTCGTCACCTTCGACGCCGAGCCCAACTCGAACGCCGCGATCGACCCGGGCCAGGGAGCAGTGCACGTCAACGACGTCACCGCGAGCGGTGAGGACGTCTCCGGCGCGACCGCCAGCGCCGACGGCCCCTACAGCGACGACGACGACGCGACCGCCGACCTGCAGGTGCCGAACGCCGACCTCGGGATCGAGAAGGTCGCCGACGACCCGACCCCGGTGGCCGGCACCGACACCACCTGGACTCTGACCGTGACCAACCACGGCACCGAGACGGCGCCCAGCGTCGAGGTGCGCGACATCCTTCCGGCCGAGCTCACCTACGTCTCCGCCGACCCCGACCAGGGGACCTGCTCCTACGACGGACCCACGCGCACCGTGACCTGCGAGCTTGGGCGGATGGGCAACGGCGACGTCGTCGAGATCAAGCTGACGACGACGGTGGCGCCGGATACCGAGGGCCAGACGATCGTCAACCCGGCGGCTGTCACCGACCCCGCGATCAACGACACGAACGCGAACAACAACGAGTCCCAGGACGACGTGACGCCGAGCGCGAGCGCCGACGTCGGGGTCAACAAGGAGCTGATCAACCCGGCCGGCGCGCTCGAGGTGGGCCGCCAGGCGACCTACCGGATCACCGTCTACAACGACGGCCCGAGCACGGCCCGTGACGTCGAGCTCGTCGACACGCTTCCCGACCAGCTCTCCTACGTCGACACGAGGGGCGCCAACTGCGCGGCGACCGGCCAGCGGGTCGAGTGCCAGCTCGGCGACATGAACCCGGGCGACGTGATCGTGATCGAGCTCGACGTCCAGGTGCTCGACGCGGGGACGGTGACCAACCCGGCCGACGTCACGACGACGACTCCGGATCCGAACCCCTCCAACAACCACGACGAGGTCACGGTCGAGTCCGACAACGCCGACCTCGCGATCGACAAGACCGGCCCCGGCGGCCTGATTGAGGGGACGACCCGCGGCTACGTCCTCGTCGTCTCCAACGCGGGCTCGATCCCCTCGGTGGGGACCGTCACCGTCACCGACGAGCTCGACCCGCGCCTGACCCCGACCAAGGCCTACGGCACCGGCTGGGCCTGCGACATCGCCGGCCAGCTCGTCACCTGCACCCGCAGCGACTCGCTCGGCGTCGGCCAGAGCTTCCCGCCGATCCGCATCCGCTTCGAGACCGGGGATCTCTCCGGCACCGGCGACGTCCCCAACACCGCGCGCGTCTCGCTGCCCGGTGACCGCAACCCCGACAACGACACCGACACGGTCATCACCCCGCACGGCGACGGCGGCAACCTGCCCGACACGGGCGCCTGCCGCAAGGGCGCTCTCAGCGTGACGCCGGAGCTCATCTACGTCGGCGAGGACTCGAAGGTCGTGGCGACCGTCGAGGACAGCAAGGGCAACGCGATCAGGGGCGTGAAGGTGCGGCTGAGCGGCCCCGGCCCCGACCGCGTCGCGAAGACGAACGCGGCCGGCCGCGCGAAGTTCGAGGTGCGGGCCACCAGCTCCAAGCAGCGCTGGACGGTGCGCGCTCTCGACTGCGGCCTGAAGGAGCAGGTGCGGGCGACGCGGGTGGAGAGCTGCCGCGGCCTGATGGTCTCGCCCGGGAGCGTCGACGCCGACGAGGCATCGAAGCTGCGGGTGCGGCTGCGCT
Organism: Thermoleophilales bacterium; assembly: GCA_020636895.1. Lineage (GTDB taxonomy): Bacteria > Actinomycetota > Thermoleophilia > Solirubrobacterales > 70-9 > RHKX01. The sequence goes on from JACJWZ010000002.1 coordinate 1,150,402, forward strand.
CCCCGCGCGGCAACCCGCTGAGCGGCGTGCAGGTTCGGGCCAAGGGCGCGGGCGTCAACGAGAGCGACCGCACCAACCGCTCCGGCCAGGCCCTGCTCCGGGTGAAGCCGAGCGAACCCGGGATCATCACCGTGACCGCGCCGAAGGCCTTCGGCTGCGAGGTCCAGATCGGCTCGGTCGCCGGCGACGACGGCGGCCAGCTCACCGGGTAGCCCCGTGCGGCGCGGCGTTCTCGCCGCCGTCGTGGGGGTGACGGCGTTCCTTCTCGCCTCGGCGCCGGGCGTCGCGACGGCCGAGCGCGCCACCGCCGGCGAGTCAGCCGCTCGCGCGGCCGCCGGCGAGTCAGCCGCTCGCGCCGCCGCCGACAAGCGCGCCGCCGACGTCCGCCTTCCCGCCGCCGGCGAGGCGGCGCTCTCCCGCGTTCTCGTCCGCAGCGCGCCGCGGCGGGGCGCCAGGCGGATCGGGGCGATGAGCCGGCTCCGCTTCGACTACCGGCCGACCGTCTTCTTCGTGATCGGCCGCAAGCGTGATGGCGGCGCCGGGCCGGTGTGGCTGCGCATCCGCGTCCCGGGGCGGCCGAACGGCCAGACCGGCTGGGTGCAGGCGAGCGCGCTTCGCGGCCTCCACTACGTCGGCGGCAGACAACTCGTCGTCGACCGCAGCAAGCGCGAGATCCGGCTGCTCGCCCGGGGCGGAAGCCGCGGCGGGAACCGCGGTCGCTCCCGCACCCTGGTGCGCGCGCCGCTCGCCGTCGGCAAGCCCGGTGCGCCGACGCCGCTCGGCAGCTTCTACCTGACCGCCGCCTTCCGCCCCGACGACTCCTTCCTCGGACCGTGGGCCTTCGAGACCAGCGCCTACGCGGCGATCAGCGACTGGCCGCAGGGAGGCATCGTCGGCCTGCACGGCACGAGCGAGCCGAGCTCGATCGGCCACGAGGCCTCCCACGGCTGCCTGCGCGTCTACAACAGCGTGATCCTGAAGCTGAAGCGCCTGGTCGGGCCGGGCACCCCGCTGCTGATCAAGCGGTAGCGGCCGGCGCGTCCCGCGGCCGCCGACTGGAGACTTCGCCGCGGTATCCGCGGTGTTCTCTCCCCTCGGCGCCGAGCGCGCCCGCCCGCCTCAGCCGCCGACGTCCAGGTTGCCTCTGACCCTCGTCAGCTCCCCACCCGCCGCGGGCGCGGAGTCCGTGAGCTGAACGTCGACCACCACCTCGGCGCTCGGCGGATCGCAGCTCACCGACTTGAACGTGATCGACCCACCGGTGTCCGGGGCGGTGGAGAGCACGTCGGTGCCGGTCTCGGCGTCGTAGACGAACAGCCGCGCCCCGCGGGGACCGGCGACGTACTTCGTCGGCAGATCGACCGTCGCGCCCGCGGCTCCCTCCGGCCCTTCACCGGAGACGTCCCTGACGACGGCCTCGAGCAGGAAGAACGGCTCGTCGGGCCGCACCGGCGGGATCGACTGCGCACCGATCCGGATCCGGTCTCCAGCGCACTCGACGTCCGATCCGGCAACGGTGAAGCTGCCCCCTCCGGCCCGCGTCACGGTGAGGGTGTTGGTCATGGTTGTGGGGGATCCATTCCCAGCCGAGTACTCAGGGGTACTCGCGCCGAGGTCGCCGGAGTAGGTCGATGCTCCCTCCTCGTCCCCGCACCCGACAAGCGCCGCCCCAGCCAGCAGGGCACAGAGGGGGGTGGGCAGCGAGCGCCTCATCAATCGACACCCTAGCCCCGCCTCCGGCCCGGCCCGGCCCGGCCCCCGGCACCGGCATCGCCTCCGACCCGAGCGGCCCGCTGCTCGCTCGCGCCCACCCCCGCGACGGCCGCCGCCATCATGCTGCTGCCGTGCGCCCGAGTACCCCTGAGTACTCGACCGCGAGAAGGGGACCCGACCACACCCCGCCCAGCCTCCCGACCACCCAGCCCGACCAAACTCCAAGACCCGCATCGTCCGCCACGCCGACAGCACCACCGGGGATCCCGATCCCGCCAGCCTCTGGCGTCCCTCCCTGTCCCGCTTCGCGCGGCTGATGCTCGGCCTCACGCTGTTCGGCGTCGGCGAGGCGGGGCTCGTCGCCGCTGGCCTCGGCAACTCCCCCTGGACGGTCTTTGCGCAGGGCGTCTCGGTCCAGACCCCGCTCAGCATCGGGGCGGCGACCGTCGTCATCAGCTTCGTCGTGCTGCTCTTGTGGATCCCGCTCCGCCAGCCGCTCGGCCTGGGCACGGTGTGCAACGCGATCTGGGTGGGCGTCGCCCTCGAGGGCACGCTGTACGCCCTCCCCGACGATCCAGCACCCGTACTCGCCTGGGCGCTGATGCTCGGCGGCGTGGCGACCGTCGCCCTCGCCAGCGGCTTCTATTTGACGGCGGCGTTGGGACCGGGCCCGCGCGACGGCCTCATGACTGGGCTCCATCGCCGCACCGGAGCGTCGCTACGCCTCGTCCGCGCCTGCATCGAGTTCGGCGTGCTCGTCGCCGGCTACCTGCTCGGCGGGACGGTGGGCGTCGGCACCGTCGTCTTCGCGATCGGCGTCGGCCCCGGCGTGCAGCTCGCGGTCGAGCGGCTCAGCACCCCGGAGTGGCGGGCGCTCGAACGGCGCCGGCACCGGAGGCATCCGGCGCCGCCGCGTCCGGGGGCCTAGAAGACGCTGTAGGTCTTCTGACCGACGGTGAATCCCCAGAGCAGGGTGCCGTCCTCGTCCTTGCGCACGCACTTGATCTTGCTGTTCTTGCGCAGGCGGCAGGAGTTCTGGCCAGCCACGAACTTCGTGCCCGCGGGGTACATGACCGTCGCGCCAGTGGCGTCGCTGACGCACGCGAACCCGGCCTTCTTCTGGTCGAGGTAGAGGCTGCTGCCGTAGTCGAACTCGCAGGACTTCGGCTTCGGCGGCGCCGTCCACTTGTGCTTGGTCACGTCGCAGCGGACGAACTTGCTCCGCAGGATGCAGGCGATGTTCCCGTCCTCGGTGACGAACCGCTTCGCCGACGCCTGCGCGGCGAACGCCGCCGTCAGCGCCGTCAGTGTGGCGAGGGAGATGACAAGGGTCTTGACCAGGGTGCGCTTTCTCATGCGCGGGAACCTACTCCCATCGCCGCCGTTCAGCTCCGGTTACCGTCGGGAACCGTCGGGATACAGCCAGCCGCCCAGAACGCGCGTCACCAGCGGCATCATCAGGTAGGTCACGAGGCTGAGCAGGACGAGGGGGATCGAGCAGCCGCTCCCCGAGCGCTTCCATCCCCGCCTCGTGCCCCGGCTCCGCCTTCCACGTCGAGACGGAGACGAGGTGGTCAGGTTCAGGGCGGCTCACCGCGAGCATATGCCCGCTGTACGCGAAGCCCGGGAAGCGCTCAGACCCTGATCACATCGAGGCGCGGCTCGGCAGCCCGAATCTGGTCGAAGTCGTTGTCCTGTGTGACGACCGGAAGCCCATGAACGAGCGCGGTGGCGGCGATGAGAGCATCGAAAGTCCGAACGAGCTTGCCGGCGCCCGAGGTCATACAGGCCTGGGCGATCGCGGCCCAGCCCTCCATGATGGCCTCGGTGAGCGGGATCGGATCCGAGCGCCGGGCGAGGTCGAGCGTTGCGCCGCGAAGAGCGCGGGTCTGGCGGTCCGCCGCCAGCAGCACACCGAGCTGGAGCTCGCCGACGGTGACGACAGACACGGCGATCCTGCCTGGAAGCCCCTCCAAGCGCCGCCCGCTCTCGCGTGCGATGAAGACGGAGGTGTCGGCCAGCGCGGCCGGTGCTTGGTCGCCCGCCCGCCCAGCGCTCATCTGAGCCCGCCGAAGTCCTCATCGAGCGTCCGGCCCGCCGCCGCGAGCTCGTCGGCCAGGCCGGGATCCGCGGCGGCCTCGACCAGCTCCGCTTCCAGCCATGCCCCATCGAGCCAACGCGAGCGCCTCCCGTGGGGGACGATGTCCGCCACCGGCGCTCCACGAACCGTTAGCGTCACCCGCTCTCCCGCCTCGACGGCGGCGATCACCTCGGCGGTCCGATTGCGGAGATCACGCACCCCGACATCCATGTGCGACACCGTAGCATCGTGATGCCGTCGCACCCCGAGGGATTCCCCGACGCCGGACTCGCCGGGCCTCACTTAGAGCAGAGCTCCGCCGTCCGGTCCCGGTCCCCGATCCGGGTGGAACACGGCATCGAAGCCGCAGTGTTCGGCGATCATGATCGTCGCGATCGCGAGGAACTCGGTGATCTCGGCGAGCTCCTCGTCGGAGCGGTGCTCCTCGAACAGGACGAGGATCGAGCGCAGCCGATCGGCGACGCGGTCGACGACGCCGACGCCGACGTACCCGGCGTCGACCTCGGTCTCGACGAGCTGGTGAACAGCGCCGGTCGCGTTGAGCAGGACGGTGATGACGCGATCGAGCTCGGGCCCTTCGATCGGTTCGACGAGAGGTGGCATGCCCTCTACAAGCCCGCGGGCCGGAACCGCGCCCCCCGCCCCCGGCGAGCGGCGACAGGCCAGTCGACCTTGGGCACCTTCGGCCCGTGCGGAGCCGCTCTTCACCGAACGTACGAAATGGGTCGCTATAGCGCCCAACGACGTACGATCGGTGGAAATGCGAAGTGGACAGCGAGGGAGGGAACCTGCCTCGCCGGTCCGCGGAGGCCCCACCCGCTCAGTCGGGCGTAGCCTCTCCCCCGACGGCGTCAAGAAGATCCAGCGCCAGCACGGATGCGCGGTCGGCGACGCCCAGCGGATCACCCGCAACGCCGACGACCGTCTCCGCGGCCATCCTCGAACCCGGTGAGTCCCCGGTGCCGAACAGCTCCCGCAGATAGCCGAGGGCCACGCCGGCAGGCTCTCGGCTGACCTCGGTGGCGAGAAGCAGGGCAAAGCCCGCCTCGACAACTGTCGGCTCTACGTAAAGCAGCAATCGGTAGATGTCGTGGCTGTCCTTCGCCTTGACTCCGCGGCCATCGTCCGCCACCCGCTCATGGACCTTGTGGAGCTTCGAAACCAGGAGTGCCGCCGGGCCGGCAACCGCGATCTCGAATGCGCGGCCGTCGCCCGGCTCCAATGCAGCGAGCCGGAACGGCGACTTGTCGACGAGTACGCCCTCTAAGCCCCGCGCCCTCCTGGCGGTTCGTGACGAGTGAGGCGGAAGTTCCACCCTGCGCGTTCCCCCGCCCAGAGCAACCGAGTCGGGTACGAGCAGGTCCACCTCTACGCCCTTCCGGTCGAACCACTGGCCCGGATTGCCGCCCTCTCCCAGGGCGAAGCCAGCCCCGCCGAGAGCATCCTCAAGCTTCGGGTCATCCCCGAGCAGGTCCGGATCCACAGCCATGTCCCCATCGGTCGTGAAGGGCGCGACCGCCTCGTCCGTATCTCCGGTGTGGAGGTAGATCGCCTGGGCACCGACGAGGATCAGTGCGTCGAGGTGATCTGCGAGCGCGTCCAGCGCATCCAGCAACGCGCGTCGTGCCGAGACGTAGGTGGGACTGATCTCAGACATCGGCGTGTCGGAGGAGTGCCTCAGCCTCCTCGGCGGAGCGGCCGGGCATGTCCATGAGGTCGCACCCGACCTGACTGAGGGCTGCATAGCGAAGACCGTCCTTGATCCATGTCCGGGTCAGAGGGAGATCATCGGGAGCGGATGCCAGCCAGACGTTGCTGGAACGTTCGGCACGCCTGAGGGAGAGGGCTGCCTCGAGGGCGGGCACATCCTCCGCATAGACGACGAGGAGCCGGGGGTCGGCATACGGTGCGACTGCGTTGGCCGCGTAGGACCCCGTGATCGCGTAGTCGGTGCCGTGATCGCGGAGCTTGTCGAGGACCACGGTCAGTTCTCGGGGTTCGAGGTAGCGGACGATCTCGTTCTGCTTCTGGAAGCGGAAGTCGAGCGACCAGCGTCGGACCAGCTCCGAGCGAGAGACCCGGACGATCCGCCCTGTGCCGTTGCGTTCGATCAGGGCCTCCTGGTCGAGGAGCTCGGCGGTGCGGGAAACGGTCCCGGGGGCGACCGAGGCCACGTCCGCCAGTTCGCGGACTCCGAACGGAGGAGCGAGATCGCAAAGAGCACGAACTATGCGTGCCGTCTTCCGCCCCCGCAGCGACCGGACGCCACGCGTCTCCTCTCGCCAGGGGTTCGTCTTCGCGCCCTCGCTGAAGAGGAACACTGCCGGCGCGGGCAATTCCAGCCTCAGGTTCCCGGTCGCGTCCGCGTAATTGCAGCCTTCGTCGGCGAGCCGGTCTCTGACCCCCCTCGAGACGAAACGAGATACGAAGAGCGGCGCTCCTCGCTGTCCGGCGTTGGGCGGGAGGTCGAGCGATGCCTGGTTGATCCGCTTGAGGCTCGAGGCGATCATCCGCGGCTCGAGGCTCAGTCTCGCCTCGACCAGGCAGCTCGCTCTTGTCCCATCCGGTCCGGCCACGGTGAGGACCGCGTCCGCACCCCAGCCCGTCGCACGGGGAGCCAGGTCCGTGCTGACACGCCACGCCTTCGGCAGGCGCTCCCGCACGGTGCGCTCGAGCATCGGAATGAGGTCGCTCTCCCGCTGTATTTCGCTCGCAAATGCAGCGCTGCTTCTTGGGTTGTTCTCCATCGCAGGGAACAGTGTCGCACACGCAACAGTTGATCTGACGATGAAGATTCATGGCTTGGGAAAGCCGTGGCAGAGGCCAGCTGTTCACGGCATACAGGTGTTGCGCACAATGTGCAACAGCTTCATACGCGCAACGCGCGCGCATGCGCATATACGCGCGCGTGCGCGCACACGAAACCCCGCGAGCCGCCGCTATCCCACCGGGGCGCCTGAGGGCAACATGTTGCTCTCAGCCACCCCACTCCCCGCCGCACCGGCTCCACGCGGCGCCGCCCCGACACACTCCCGTCACGAATTACCCCAGAAAAAACAGGGGGAGGTTCCGCGTAAGCCGCCCGGGCGTCGAGGGCGAAGCCGCGGGACGCTCAGATAGTGGCGAGGCCGATGGCGATCAGCGGGAACGTCGCCATCACGGAGATGTAGAGGGCGACGAAGAAGCCGGTCTTGGCGGTGGCCGTCGTCGAACGGGCGCCGAGGTAGAGGCCCAAGAGGACGGCGATGCTGATCACGCCGATCGGGATCCAGAAGATCGTGTCCATGGGCGGCAGCCTATACGCACTGAACCCGCCGCGCCCCACCGCCGCGCCCCGTCCGGGGCGGAGCCTGAGCACGAGCTCGTGCCAGAAGGCCGAGGAGGGGAGGAGGGCGCGCTCAGAGGGTCACGGTGCCGGAGTAGCTCGCCGGCTGCGGCAGCGGGCGCTCCTCTTCAGCCATGAACTCGGCGTAGACAGCGAGCGCTTCGGCAAGCCGCTCCTCGACCTCTACACGCGTAGCACCCAGGCCGACAACTTCGGGAAGATCAGGGAGGTACGCCCCCCAGCCGCCATCCTCAGCCTGCTCGTAGATCGCGACGTACTCGGTCACCTCAGATCCTCCAGTCCGCTCGTCTTCCGGATGTTAGCCAGGGTCCCAACGGGGACAGTGTCGCTCGGGCGACCCGCGACCACGATCTTCTTCTTCAACCCAGGACCTCGGGCACCTGGCCCAGCTACCGTCCCCGCCCGTGCCCGGCACCCAGACCACCCCCGCCCTCGACCTCCTGCGCCGCCTCACTCGCCGCGAGGACGCCGAGTTCCGCGACGGCCAGCTCGAGGCGATCGAGCGGCTCGTCGAAGGGCGCGGCCGCGTCCTCTGCGTGCAGCGCACCGGCTGGGGGAAGAGCGCCGTCTACTTCGTCGCCACCGCGATGCTGCGGGAGCGGGGAGCCGGGCCGACGATCCTCGTCTCCCCGCTGATCGCGCTCATGCGCAACCAGCTCGACGCGGCGGAGGCGCTCGGGATCCGCGCGGCGACCGTCAACTCATCCAACCGCGAGGACTGGGAGGAGACGTTCGCGCGGATCGATCGCGACGAGGTCGACCTGCTCCTGCTCAGCCCCGAGCGGCTCGCCAACCAGAACTTCCGCGCGACGGTCCTGCCGAAGCTCGTCGAGAGCACCGGCCTGCTCGTGATCGACGAGGCGCACTGCATCTCCGACTGGGGCCACGACTTCCGGCCCGACTACCGCCGCATCGCGGGGCTCGTCGGGAGGCTCCCCGAGGACTGCGCGGTCCTGGCGACGACCGCCACCGCCAACGACCGCGTGATCGCCGACGTCGAGGAGCAGCTCGCCGCCCCCGACGAGTCCCTATTCACCATCCGCGGCACGCTCGACCGCCCGTCCCTGCGCCTCGAGGTCTGCGACCTGCCGAGTCAGGCAGAGCGGCTCGCGTGGCTCGCGACCTGGATCCCGCAGCTCGAGGGCAGCGGCATCGTCTACTGCCTGACGGTGCGCGACACGCTCAACGTCACCAACTGGCTCGACTCCCAGGGGATCGAGTGCGAGGCCTACTCCGGCAAGGTCGAGAGCGACGAGCGCATCCGCATCGAGTCGAAGCTTCTCGGCAACGAGATCAAGTGCGTCGTCGCCACGAGCGCGCTCGGCATGGGCTACGACAAGCCCGACCTAGGCTTCGTCGTCCACTTCCAAGGCCCCGGCAGCCCGATCGCCTACTACCAGCAGGTGGGCCGCGCCGGCCGTGGGCTCGCCGAGGCCGATGCGGTGCTGCTGCGCGGGACCGAGGACCGCGACGTCCAGGACTTCTTCATCAAGAGCGCCTTCCCGCCGCCCGAGCTCGTCGCCCGCGCGATGGAGCTGTTCGAGGAGGCCGACGGCCCGCTCAGCATCGGCGCCCTGATGAACGAGATCAACCTCGGCAAGGGCCGGATGGAGCTGATGGTCAAGCAGCTCGAGGTCGAGGGCGCCCTCAACAAGGTGCGGGGAGGCTGGGAGCGCAGCCGGCGCGAGTGGACCTACGACGAGGAGCGGATCCGCGCCGTGACCGCGGCCCGCCGCGAGGAGCAGAAGGCCATGGAGGTCTACGGCACCGACGGGAAGTGCCTGATGGAGGCGCTGCGGGAGGAGCTGGACGACCCAGGGGCGCAGCCGTGCGGGCGCTGCTCGGTGTGCACGGAGCCGCGGTTCGACGCGGAGGTCGATCGCGGCCTGGCGCTGCAGGCGATCGACATGCTGCGGGCGCGGCCGATCGTGATCGAACCGCGGCGGTCAACGCCGACGGCCGTCGGCGGTTTCAAGAAGATCCCGCGCGACGAGCAGCTGGAGGAGGGCCGAGCGCTCTCCCAGATCAACGACCCCGGCTGGGGGAGGCTGGTGCGCAAGGGGCGTTTCGAAGACGAGCACTTCGCCGACGAGCTGGTCGAGGCTGCCGCCGCGCTCCTGAAGAACTGGAAGCCGGCCGTGAAGGTCGAGTGGGTCACCGCCGTTCCCTCCCTGCGCCGCCCCGACCTCGTCTCGGACTTCGCTGAACGTCTGGCCAGCGCCGCCGGGCTCCCCTATGTATCTGTGCTGAGCGCGGTCAAGCGGACCGAGGAGCAGTCCAAGCTCGAGAACTCACGCAAGCAGTGGCTGAACGTGCAGGGAGCCTTCACCGCCGACCGCGCCGCAATCCCCCCGGGAGCCGCCCTCCTCATCGACGACCTCATCGACTCGAAGTGGACGATCACCGAGGCGGGGGGCGCGTTGCGCCGGGCGGGGGTTCCCGGGGTTGTGCCGTTCGCGCTTGCGGCGTCCGGCCTCGCGACCTGAGACGGTCAACCGTCAGAACCGAGGTCCCATGTGCGACGTACACCCAACGTATGTACACTCACCGCGTCATGAGTCCCGCCACCGACACCCGATCGGAGCGCTGGAACCTGCGCGCCACCCGAGACGAGGACGCCCTTGTCCGTGAGGCGGCCAAGCTCTCCGAGGAGGGTCTTACCGGGTTCATCCGAGACGCAGCCATTCAGGAGGCCAAGCGGGTCCTGGCCGACCGCCAGCTCTTCCTGATCGACGAGGACGAGATGCAGCAATTCAACGAACTTCTCGATCGTCCCGCCGAGGTTCCCGAGGGTCTGCGCCGGCTCTTCTCGAAGCCCAGCGTCTTCAGCGAGTAAGAGAAACCATGACGGGGGCGGCGTACACGCAGCCCGAGCCGCTCGGCGGTAAGCACGTCCTGGAGGGCTTCTCGTGCGGGGAGCCCTCGCTGGACCGCTGGCTGTTGAAGTACGCAAGGCAGGCTGAGGCCGTGGGTTCCTCGCGGGTCTTCGTCACCACCAATGACGAGACCCAGGTGGTGGGCTTCCATGCGCTCGCGGCCGGCAACGTTGCTCCCGGTGACGCAACCACCCGTTTGATGAAGGGCATGCCTGCGAACCAACTGGTGCCGGTCATCCTCTTGACGCGCCTGGCCGTGGATCTACGACATCAGGGCAAGGGCATCGGCCGCTCACTCCTCCAGGACGCGCTGATCAAGGCGGACACCGCGGCGGAGTCCATCGGAGCCCGTGCCGTAGTCGTCCACGCCATCGACCACGACGCGCGCCTCTGGTACGGCCAGTACGGCTTCGAGTCCTCACCGACGGACCCTCATCACCTCATCCTGTTGATGAAGGACCTGCGCAGGCTCGTCGAGGAGGCGTGAGGGCTTCGGCACACCTGTACAGCCGGTTGCTCCGGTCCGACAAATCCACCACGAGAAGCCCGCGGATCCACCACGATCCGACGGCTCGCGCGAACCCCGCGCGACGCGATGGACATTATCCCAACGCCTCGATCAGCATTATTTGCCCGTCCAAACAGGTACTATCTCGCTCACAAATGGTCCCCTCAGGAGCGATAGGCCCAACCGGCTACCGCCCACGCATGGTCGACCTGTGGCTTGACGCGCAGCTTCCTCAGCTTCCGGCTTTCATGTTGGTCGGGCCGCGGGCGGCGGGCAAGACAACGACTGCGGCTCGCCGTGCGACGACCGTCGTCCGCTTGGACCAACCCGCCGAGGCCGCCGCCTTCGCCGCCGACCCCGACGCGGCGTTGCGCGGACTTGATGAGCCCGTTCTGCTGGATGAGTGGCAGGTCGTGCCGGGAGTGCTCGGCGCCCTGAAGCGTTCAATCGACGCGGACCCGAGTCCGGCGAGGTTTCTGGTGACGGGCTCCGTCCGAGCGCCGCTGGAAGGGGAGACGTGGCCCGGTACCGGGCGCCTGACGCGTTCGATCGTCTACCCGATGACCATGCGCGAGCGACTGGGACGGCTCGACGGTGGGACCTTCATCGATCGCGTGTTGTCCGGAGAGCCCCAACCGGATCCCGCGGAGAGCTTCGACCTCCGCGACTACCTGGAGGCCGCCCTCACCGGTGGGTACCCCTACCCGGCGCTCCAGCTGCCAACAGGCGCGCGCCAGGCTTGGATGCAGAGCTACCTCCACGACCTTTTCAGCCGAGACGTGCCCGCGATGGAGGCCTCGCCGACGCGAAGGCGAGACGCCTCGCGCCTGCGCCGCTACTTCGAGGCCTACGCCCTCAACTCAGCGGGAACGGCGAGTGACACCACGATCTATGAGGCCGCAGACATAGACCGCCGCACAGCCGTCGCGTACGAGGGGTTGCTCGAAGACCTGTTCGTGGTGGAGCGGGTACCCGCCTGGCGCCCGAACAGGCTCCGCCGGCTCGTCACCGCGCCGAAGCGGTACGTGGTCGACCCCGCTCTCCTCGCAGCGGCCGCTGGGGTAGACGTCGACGGAGTCCTCGGCGACGGCGACCTCCTCGGCCGGGTCATCGACACGTTCGTTGCGGCACAGCTTCGGCCGGAGGTCGCTGTTGCGCTGGCCGGTCCGCGAATGCACCACCTCCGCACAAAGGGGGGTGAGCGTGAGATCGACCTCGTTCTCGAGTTTGGAGGCGGCAAGGTGGTTGCGATCGAGGTCAAGGCGGCGGCCGCACCGACTGCTCACGATGCCCGCCACTTGAGATGGCTGCGCGACGAGCTCGGGGAGCGTTTCGTCGCCGGTGTTGTCCTCCACACGGGCCCCCGCACCTTCGAGCTCGACCGCTCAATCAGCGCAGTTCCGATCGCGTCCCTATGGGCTTGAGCGTGGCGCCGAACAATGCCGGGACCGCCGCCACGTCGCTGCTCAGTCCTCGAGCTCGAAGTCGCCCGGCGAGAGGCGGTCGTACTGGTCAGGGATGGTGCCCCAGCCCAGGATCGGCACCGGTCTGTCGGGCGCCTCCAGGGCGTCGAGATATGTCTCCGCCTGCAGCACCCGGCAGCGGTGGCTCCAGTCGTCCCCCAGGTCGAAGGTAAACGTGAACTCGTCCCCGGGCGCGAGCTCCTTCGCCGGCAGCAGCTCGTCCTGGTCCTCCCAGCCGAGGTCGAGCCCCCGTCCCCAGTCATCGGGGAAGCCGATCCTTCGCCCGTCAGTCAGCTCGAAGTAGTGGAGATGGCCGTGGTCCCAGCGGGCGAACGCAGTGTTGATCGCATAGGCGAGCTCCCCGAAGGTGTGCTCGGGCCCGCAGATGATGACCCGGCCCGGCGGGGGATCGAGCTCCATCCCGTTGCCATGGAGAAGGTCGACCCGGATGTGGAGCCACGGCGGCACCGCAGCAGGCTACCCGTAGACGCCCGACACCCGAGTGCCTGCACACGCCCTATCGCTTAACGATTAATCGTTTGATCCTTAAGGCGCAACCACCTAAGCTCATCTGACCCATGCTCTACGCAACGCCGCCTGTCCCTGATGACCTGCACCACCAGCTGGCCGAACTCGACCAGCTGCGAAAGCGCTTGGGGGAGGACGGATTGACGTTCAGTCCCTGGCTGGGAACGCTCCGGCGTGAGGTACGGGCCAAGACGGTGGAAAGCTCGATCTCCATCGAAGGCTTCGACGTCTCAGAGGGGGAGGCGCTCGCACTTCTCGAAGGAGGTGCCGCGAAGCCCGACGACGACGATCGGCTGGCCTTCGCCTGCTACGCCCGCGCGATGGACCACGTCGGCGTCCTTGCCACCGACCCGACCTTCACCTGGTCGGACCGGGTCATCCTCGACCTGCACTTCGACGCCTGCCACTTCCAGAAGGACCGGAGCCCGGGCCACTGGCGATCCGGGCCTATCGCCGTCACCGGAAGCCATGGGGGCATCGCCTACCAGGGGCCCCCCGGCGAGGAGGTGGTGCAGCTCATGGAGGAGGTCGTCACCTGCCTGCAGACGGACGACGACACCCATCCCGTCGTCAGGGCGGCGATGGCCCACCTGCACGTCGTCTCCGTCCATCCGTTCCGCGACGGGAACGGAAGGCTCAGCCGGATCGTCCAGTCGCTCGCCCTCGCGCT
>JACJWZ010000003.1 GCA_020636895.1 Thermoleophilales bacterium
CCAGCGCCCCACCGCGACCGCGCGAGGCCGACAACGATGAGTCGCTCCCCGATGGACTCCTTTCCCTTCGGTGACTCGCCAGCCGAGAGGACGCTTGGGCGCCGAAGTGAGTGCAGGCACCTCGGCACGCCTGACGTGTCACCCGGGAGCAGAGCTCTTCTCTGTCCCCCGGTGACAGGTCACGCGCGGCGGCGGGGGCCGGCTTGACGCGCCGCGTGACAGGTCACGCGCGGCGGCGTGGCCCGGCTTGACGCGCCGCGTGACAGGTCACACGCGGCGGCGTGGCCCGGCTTGACGCGCCGCTGATCTTCCTGTATACAACTGTTTAGTTGTTTACTTTTGCATCTGTGTCAGGAGAGATTCCGATGAACGAAACACGGTCATGGCCCCTGGAGCGGGTCCTGTTCTTGATGGCGGGCACGATGACCGCGCTTGGCGCCCTGCTGAGCGCGATCGTCTCCCCCTGGTTCCTGCTGCTGGTGGCCTTCGTGGCCGTCAACCAGCTCGCCTACGCGACGATCGGCGCCTGCGGCGCCTCGATCGTGCTCACCCGCTTCTTCGGGTTCCGCAGCGCGATGGGAGGGGCCCGATGAGCGCCCTCGGTCCCATCGGCCGCGCCGGGGTCTGGATGGCAGACCACCGGCGCGTCGTCTTCACGACCTGGGGGATCCTCCTGCTGGTCGCGGCGATCTTCGCCCCGCGCGTCGAGCACGCGCTCTCGGGCGCCGGCTGGGAGGCGACCGGCTCTGAGTCGGTCGCCGTCCGCGACGCCGTCGACAGCGACTTCGGCGGGCAGTCCAGCTACGCGATCCAGGTCGTCGTCCACTCCGACAGCGCCACCTACGGCGATCCCGCGTTCGACCAGACCGTCGAACAGGTCGCCTCGACCCTGAAGAGCGACGACGCGGTCTCCACCGTGGCTCTGCCCCAGGAGGGCGCGACGATCTCCGCCGACGGCCACACCGCCGTCGTCCAGGCCGGCGCCGCCAAGAACCCGAACGAGATGGTCGCCGCCGCCGACGACCTCCGCCCCCAGCTCGAGCAAGCCGCCGGCGACGGCGTCGACGTCGCGCTGACCGGTGCGTCGGGAATGTGGTCGGACTTCAACACGGCCAACCGTGAGGCGATGCTGAAGTCCGAGGTGATCTCATGGCCCGTGACGCTGGCGATCCTCGTGCTCGCCTTCGGCTCGCTGGTCGCCGCCGGGCTGCCGCTCGTGTTGACGATCTCCGGCCTTCTGGCCGCGGCCGGCTCCCTGTGGGCCGCCTCGCAGCTCCTCGACGTCTCGATCTGGGCGATGAACTTCGCGTTGATGTTCGCGCTCGCGCTCGGGATCGACTACGCGCTGTTCATCGTCCACCGCTTCCGCGGGGCGTTGTTCGGCAGCGGGTTGGACGCACGCGAGGCGACCGGGGTCGCGATGGACACCGCCGGCAAGGCGGTCATGTTCAGCGGCCTCACCGTGCTGATCTCGCTCAGCGCAGTGATGCTCGTGCCGAGCCCCGCGTTCCGCTCGATGAGTCTCGGGATCATGCTCTCGGTGATCTTCGTGCTGGCCGCGTCGATGACGCTGCTGCCGGCGCTGCTCGGCAAGCTCGGCCCGAAGGTCGACCGCCTGGCGCTCCCGTGGGCGCACAGCGGCGAGCACCGCTCCCCCGCCTTCGCGCGCTGGGGCGAGCGGCTGTGGCGGCACCCATTCATCTACGGCTCGATCGCGCTGGTCGCGCTGATCGGCCTGACGATCCCGGTGCTGAGGCTCGATACCGGCATGCCCTCGATCAAGGTCGTGCCCGAGGGGGATTCCTCGCGCACCGGCTACGCGCTGATCCAGGACGCCTTCGGGACCGGCGCGCCGGGAACGATGCAGATCGTCGCGCCCGCCGACGAGGCGAACGCGGTCGAGCGCGACGCCGCCGCCGACCCCGGCATCGCCCAGGTGATGCCGGCGCAGCCCTCCGCTGACGGCAAGAGCGTCCTGATCGTCGCGGTGCCGACAGACGACCCGTCATCCGACGCCGCCGCCGCGACGATCGACCGGCTCCGCTCGGAGCTCCCCGCCGCCGCTCTGGTCGGTGGGGCCGCAACCGAGAACCACGACCTCGAGGCGACGCTCAAGGACAAGGCGCCGCTCGTGATCGGCGTGGTCCTCCTGCTCGGGTTCGTGCTGCTGCTGGTCGCGCTGCAGGCGCCGCTGATCGCGGCCGCCGGCGTGCTGACCAACCTGCTCGCGACCGGCGCGGCCTTCGGCGTCGCCACCTGGCTGTTCCAGGACGGCGTCCTCTCCGGGCCGCTCGGGTTCGAGTCCCAGGGCTTCCTCGACGCCTGGGCACCGGTGTTCTTCTTTGCGATGATCTTCGCGATCTCGATGGACTACACGGTGTTCCTGCTCTCCTCGGCGCGCGAGCACTGGGAGCGCAGTGGCGACCCGCGCGAGGCGATGGTCGGTGGGCTCGCCCATTCGGGCCGGGTGATCTTCGCCGCGGCCGGCGTGATGGTGGCGGTGTTCTTCACCTTCGCCCTCTCCGGACCGCTGCCCCCGAAGGAGATGGGGCTGATCCTCGGCGTCGCGGTGCTGCTGGACGCGTTCCTGGTGCGGCTGCTGCTCGTGCCGGTGCTCCTGCGGCTGATGGGCAAGGCGGCCTGGGCGCTGCCCCGAGGGCTCGACCGGATCCTGCCGGACGTGTCCTTCGGTCACGGCGGTGAGCCGACGGCTCCGAACACGGGCGTAGAGTGACCATGGTGGCCCTCCCCTCCCCGATCCCCGAGCCGATGGTGGACCTGATCGCCGCGCGGTTCCGTCTGCTCGGGGAGCCGATGAGGGTGCGGGCCATCGACGCCCTGCGGCAGCTAGAGGAGGCGTCGGTCGGCGAGCTCGCCGAGGAGCTGGGCACGAGTCAGCAGAACGTGTCACGGCACCTCGGCGCGCTCAGCGCCGGCGGCGTCCTCAGCCGCCGCAAGGAGGGCAACCGCGTCCTCTACTCGATCGCGGACGAGCATTTCCTGGCGATGTGCGAGCACGTCTGCGCCAGCATCGAGCGCGAGAACGAGCAGCTCGGCGAGGTCCTAGCCGGCCTCGGCGGCTAGGACCACTCGAGGCCCACGCTCGGTCCACTCGAGGGGACCCGCCCGCCAGGCACCGGCAGGGGACCCGCCCGCCGCGGCGAACCGTCTCCCATGGCCGACGAGTCCCCGGCGGCGGGCGACAACTTCCTCCAGCGCCGCATCGACTCTAAGGGGCTGCGACCACGAGTCGCCGCGTCTGTGATCGCGGTCTTGTGGATGGTGGCAATCGCCATCTTCGGGCTGCTGATGCACCTGCTCGACGGCGAGACGTTCAAGACGTTCTGGGACGGGGCGTGGTGGGCGACCCAGACGGTGACGACGGTCGGCTACGGCGACATCGTCCCCGGGGACGGCGTCGGCCGGTTCGTGGGCGGTGTCCTGATGATCGGCGGGCTCTCGTTCTTCGCCGTCATCACCGGCTGGATCACGACCGAGTTCGTGACGAGAGCGCAGGCCAGTCGGCACGAGAGCGCCACGCAGGAGCTCGCTCCCCGCCTCGATGCGATCCAGTCGCAGCTCGCCGAGATCCGCGAGCAGCTCAGGGCGCTCAGCCCGGAGCCGGGTCCTGCTGCGGCTCCCCCTCCTGGGGATCGGCCTCCTCAGGCGGGCTGAGCGCGTTCACGATCAGGAACGAGATCACGACCCCGACGATGATCAGGGCGCTCGTGCCGAGCCCCGCGCTGGCCGTCAGGATGACCGCGAGCAGCACGGCGGTCAGGGGCAGCCGGAGGACCGCGGCGACCGCCGCACCCATCCCGACCGCGACCGCCGGCGTCAGGTCGAAGCCGGGCAGGTGGGAGGCCATGATCCCGGCGGCGGCGCCGAGGAACAGCGCCGGGAACACCGGGCCACCGCGGAAGCTCCCGAGCGCGAGGGCATAGGCAAGTCCCTTGACGACCAGCAGCAGCGCGAGCGCGCCGAGCGACCAAGCTGCCTCGTTGGAGACCAGCGGCGAGAGCGCGGTCTCGCCGGAGAAGAGAACCTGCTCCGCCCCCTTGCCGGTGATCAGGTCGAAGACGATGGCGAGCACGGAGATCACCGCCGCAACAGCGGGGAGCACCGCGAAAGGCCGCGCCTCCGCGAACTCGACGACGCGCCTGCCGATCGCGAAGATCGGCAGCGTCCCAAGAGCGACCAGCGCCGCGAGCGGCACCGTCCAGACGAAATCGACGATGGTCGGGCGCGGGAAGTGCTCGAGCTGCAGCGGCGAGATCGTCAGGTCCTTCATGTCCACCCCCGTCCACGAGCCCATCCCGGTGGCGACCAGCGATCCGATGCCCGCCGCGAGCAGGCCCGGGATGAGGACGACCGTGAGCCGGCGCTTGTCGAGGCCCGCGGCCTCGATCAGCAGAACCGCGGCGACCAGCGGCGAACCGAACAGGAAGGAGATGGCGGAGAAGAGCCCCGAGGACGCGATCAGGGTCGTCAGCGCCTCGGGAGCCTCCCGCGCGAGGCGCCTGACGACCCATATCCCCACCGCGCCGCCGATCGCGATCAGCGGCGCCTCGGGGCCGAGCACGATGCCGAGACCGATGCCCGCGACAGCCGCGAGCACGACGCCGGGCAGCTCGGTCGGGTCGGTGGGCGAGGCGTTCAGGCCCTTGGCGGGGATGTGCCCGCCGCCGCCGGGCATCCGGGCCACGGCGTAAGCGACCAGAACGCTCGCGAAGAGGAGAACCGGCAGCGACCACCAGTCGGGGGTCGAGTCGAAGCCGAGCGCGTCGGGCAGAGATTCGTAGGCGCCGACCTGGATCTGGTGGATCGCCTCGAGGAACGCCCACGCGGCCAGCGACGCCAGCACGCCTACGACCGACGCGACCGCGAGCACGAGGATGAACGCGCGGCTGCGCATCAACTCGGCGGGATCAGGTCCCCCCGAGTTGACGCCAGCCGGCGGGGTCTGCGAAGCGGCCATCGCCGCGATCCTATGCCCCGAAGGCGCGGGCGGTCAGCCCAGGATCTTCGCCTTCTGCGCCTCGAACTCGGCCTCGGTGAGCACGCCGCTGTCGCGGAGCTCTCCGAGCTCCTTCAGCTGCGCGATCGGATCGGCAGCGGGCGCCGCCGGGGGCGGCGGAGCCGGCGCGGCCTGCGGCGGCGCCTCCTCGCCGGCCTGCTGCTGGCCGGGGTAGCTCCCCTGGTCGATCCACCGGTTCGCCTGACGCCGGGAGACGCGGTTGCTGACCGCCGTCGCCGTTCCGGCGACGACCGCGGTGCGGGCGACGCCTCGTATCAGTCCTGGCATTGCTTGTCCTCTCTCTCAGTCCTCGAGCGCGTCGAGCGCCCCGATCACAGCCTGAACGGGAATCCTCCCGCTCGCGACGAGCTGGCCGCCTGAGCGGCGCACGGCCGCGGCGAACGGTCCCGCCCACGAGTTCTCGTAGACGAGGAGCGCCGCCGAGGTACCGGGCTCGAGAGCCGAGCCGGCCTCGCCGAGGTCCTCGTCGTCGAGGAGGCCCGAGGAGGCCCCGTCGAAGACGCGGAGCTGCTCCGCCGCGCCGCCGAGATCCTCGATCTCGACGGCGGCGACGACGCCATCCTCGTCCTTGGTCAGCAGCGCGATGTCGAGGATGCGGATGATCCCCGAATCGACCAGGTCGACCAGGTGGGGGATCGCCTCACCGTTCGGCTGCCGATCGGGCCACTCGACCAGGATGAAGTCGATCGGACCGAGCTCGTCGAGCTCGTTCTCGGCGGAACCCATCAGACAGTGTCCTCCTCGGCACCGAACTCGATGATGCCCCAGACGATCCACACGCAGAGGAAGAACACCGCGAGCGACCACCAGGGGTAGGCGCCGCCGATCGAGAGCAGCGCGCCGACGGCACCGAGGGTGCCGGCGATGATCCCGATCACGCGCCCGTAGGCGTTGCCCGCGAACAGCGAGAAGCCGCCGGTGAGCTGGATCAGGCCGAGCACGATCAGCACCCAGCCGAGCGTGTTGAGATCGCTGAGGATGAACCTCGTGTCGTTGAGGAAGATGTTGGCGTCGTCAAGCGCCCCGAACCCGTAGATGATGTTGATCGTCCCGACGACGAGCAGCATGATCGCTGCGAAGACGACCCTTCCGGCACCCTTCATTTCATTCTCCTTTTGGACGTGGACATGGTTGATGGTGGGATGAAGCTGTGTGCATCACCCTGCTCCGCTTCCACCCGCGTGGGGTGAAGCGCCCGTGACCGCGCGTATGACCTAGTAGCCGACAGCGGTCTTCACCTGCTTGCGCTCGCGCTCGTGCGCACCGCCCTTCTTGTCGAGCGTCTCGCATGCCGCGGCGATGTCGTCGGCGAGCGTCTCGACGAGCTCGTGGCTGAAGTTGAGCTTGACGAGCGCCCGCAGCATCTTCACCTCCTGCGCATCCGGCGGCATCGTGTAGGCCGGCAGCATCCAGTTGCGCTCAGCGGCCACCTGCCAGGCGATGTCGAACTCGTCGAAGCCGCCCTCCTCGGCGAGGTTGAAAGCGACGAGCGGAAGCTGCTCCTCGTCCTCGCCGATCAGGTTGAAGCGGCCCATGTCCCGGAGCCGGTCGGAGAGCACCTTCGCGTTGTCGCTCATCACCTGCATCACGTAGGTGTAGCCCTGGCGGCCGAAGCGGCAGAGGTTGTAGTACTGGGCGAGGACCATGGCCGCGCCAGTCGAGAAGTTGAGGGTGAAGGTGGCGTCGGTCTTGCCGAGGTAGTTCTCGTAGAAGACGAGGTCCTCGGCGAGATCCGCCTTCTCGCGGAAGATCAGCCAGCCGATGCCCGGGTAGACCATCCCGAACTTGTGCCCGGAGACGTTGATCGAGCGCACCTGCTCGAGCCGGAAGTCCCACTCCCGGTCCGGGTAGAGGAAGGGCCAGACGAACCCGCCACTGGCGCCGTCGACGTGCAGCGGGACGTCTAGTCCCTTGTCGCCCTTGAGGTCGACGAGCAGCTTGTTGATGCCCTCGATGTCGTCGGCGTGGCCGGTGAACGTGGTGCCGAGCACGGCGGCGACGCCGATCGTGTTCTCGTCAATGTGGGGCTCGACGTCCTCGGGGCCGATCGTGAACTTGTCGGGCTGCAGCGGGACGATCCGCGGCTCGACGTCGAAGTAGCGGCAGAACTTCTCCCAGACGACGTGGACGTCGCCGCCGAAGACGAGGTTCGGCTTGTCGGTCGGCCGGCCGGCCGCCTCCTGCCGCTCGCGCCACTTCCACTTCAGCGACAGGGCGCCGAGCATGATCGCCTCCGAGGAGCCCTGCGTCCGCGCGCCGGTCGTCTCACCCGGCGCGTGGTAGAGGTCGGCGAGCATCCGGATGCAGCGTTGCTCGATCTCGGCGGTCTGCGGGTACTCGGCGTGGTCGATGAAGTTCCGGTGGAGGTTGGTGCCGATGATCCGCTGCGCTTCGGGCTCCATCCACGTGGTCACGAAGGTCGCGAGGTTCCGCTCCGGCACGCCGTCGAGGACGATCTCCTCGGCGACCAGCCGCATTGCGTCGACGGCAGGCATCCCCTCCTCGGGGAGCTTGCCGTCGGGCGGCCCTTCGATCAGGAACTTGTTGCCGAACTTGGCGACGAAGTCATCCGGGTTGGGCTCACCACTGGGCGCGTTCAAGAATCTCTCCTTCTCGATGGGTGCTGCACGCGCAGTCTCTCGCAATCGGGCGGAAAGGTGGAACCAGCCTGCATCACTTCGAATGGGGTGAATGCCCCACCGCGAGTTCGCGTCGAACCCGCGCCGCGACGGCGGCATCGCAGGTCACGCCCGAGCGGCGCGGACGGCAAGCGGTAGATTGCCGCCTGTGGAAGCCGCCACGCAGCCGCACGAGACCCGGGTCCTGTTCAAGGACATCGACGAGCCGGGCCTGACCTCGATCGAGACCTACGAGAGGCGCGGCGGCTACACGGCGCTGAAGCGGGCCTTTCGCGATATCGAGCCGGGCGAGCTCGTCTCCGCTTTCGAGGAGTCGGGCCTGCGAGGCCGCGGCGGCGCCGGGTTCTCGATGGGCAAGAAGGCGAGCTTCCTGCCGCGCGGGGAGATGCAGAAGTACCTCTGCTGCAACGCCGACGAGTCCGAGCCGGGGACCTTCAAGGACCGCGAGCTGATGTTCAAGAACCCGCATGGGCTCGTCGAGGGCGTCGCGATCGGCGCGATGGCCGCGGGCGCGACGAAGAGCTTCATCTTCATCCGCGGCGAGTACGCGGAGATCGCCGACCGCCTCGACGCAGCGGTCGCGGAGGCCTACGAGGCCGGCTACCTCGGCGAGAACATCCTCGGCACCGGGATCGACGTGAGCATCGTCGTCCACCGCGGCGCCGGCGCCTACATCTGCGGCGAGGAGACGGCGCTGCTCGACTCGCTCGAGGGCAAGCGCGGCAACCCGCGCCTGAAGCCCCCCTTCCCGGCGATCCAGGGCCTCTACGGCGGGCCGACGCTGATCAACAACGTCGAGACCCTGATGAACCTCCCCCACGTCGTCCTCAACGGCGCCGACTGGTTCAAGAGCTTCGGAACCGAGCAGTCGACCGGCACCAAGGTCGTCTCCGTCTCCGGCTGCGTCCAGCGCCCCGGCAACTACGAGATCGAACTCGGGATGAAGAGCCGCGACATCATCTTCGGCCTCGCCGGGGGCATGCTCCCCGGCCGCGAGCTCAAGGCCTGGTACCCCGGCGGTTCCTCCTCGCCCGTGCTCGGCCCCGAGGAGCTCGACCTCCCCTACGCCTTCGAGACGATCGCGGAGGCGGGCTCGATGCTCGGCTCCGGCGCGATCATCGTCGCCGACGACACCGTCTCCATCCCGCACATGGCCCTGCGGACCGCGCGCTTCTACCACCACGAGTCCTGCGGCAAATGCACCCCCTGCCGCGAGGGCACCAACTGGACCGTGAAGATGCTCGAGCGCGTCGTCCGCGGCGAGGCGACCCCGATGGACCTCGACATCATCGCCTCGGTGCAGGACAACATCATCGGCCACTGCCTGTGCGTCCTCGGCGACGCGATGGCGATGCCGGTCGCCTCGATGGTGAAGCGCTGGCGCGGCGAGTTCGAGGAGACGATCGCCCAGGCGCGCGAAGCCGGCCCGATGCCGCTCGACGCCGAGCCGGCGCTGGCGACCCCGGTCGCCGTCGGCGCGTAGCGCTGTCGCCGGAGAGCCCCAGGGCCAAGCCCGGATCTGGGCTTGGCTCTAGCCGTCAGGCCGCTAGAACGCCGTGATCCCGCGCTTGCGCGAGGAGATGAAGTAGCGCTCGAACGCCAGCTTCGCCCAGTGCGCCTGCGGACCGGCCATCACGTGCGTCGTGCCGCCATCGCCGAGGACGTGCTCGGCCTTGAAGATGACGCCGCTGTTGCCGGCGTCGAGCACGCAGACCGCGGCGAGATCCGCCAGCGCCAGCTTGTGGCGATCGCCACCCTGGATGTCGGCGGCGATGTTCTGCGCCGCCGCCTCGGCCATCTTCTCGCTCATGTGCCCGGTCTTCGGCACCCCGGCCGGCACCGGCGTCTCGCCCGGAGGCGCGATCGCGATGTCGACGCCCGCGGCGAAGACCTCGGGGATGTCCGGATGGCGGTACTCGTCGTCGACCGGCACGAAGCCCATCGGGTTGGCGAGCCCCTCGGTCTCCTTGATCGCGTCGACGCCGGAGAACGGCGGCACGATCATCGAGAACTTGAACGGCAGCTCACGGCCGCCCTCGAGGTACATGGTGTCGGGCTCGACACGCTCGATCACGTTGTTCGTGATGCCCTCGATGTTGAGCTTGTCGAAGAACTTCTCGACCATCTCGCCGGAGTTGCCGACGCCGCCGAGGCCGAAGTGGCCGAGGAACGGCTCGGCGGAGACGAACTTGATCGGCACCTCGTCGGCGAGGCCCGCCTTGCGGACCCGGTGGGCGACGTTGAAGAGGAACTCGTAGGAGGCGCCGAAGCAGGAGCCGCCCTGCGCGGTGCCGACCACGACCGGGCCCGGATCCTCGAGGAAGCGGTCCCACTCCTCGCGCGCCGACAACGCGTGCTCGAGGTTGCAGACGGAGGTGGTGTAGCCGTCGCCGGGGCCGAGGCCGGGGATGCGCTCGAAGGCGAGCCGCGGCCCGGTGCCGAGCATCATCCGGTCGTAGGGGATCTCCTGGCCGGAGGTGGTGATCACCTTGCGGCCCTCGAGGTCGAAGCTCGCGGCGGCCTCGTTGACGAAGCGGATCCCCTTGCGCTCGTACAGAGGAGCGAGCGGGAAGGTGACGTCCTTGGCATCGCGGAGCCCGAACGGGACCCAGATCAGCGACGGGATGAACGTGAAGTCGGGGCGCGGGTCGAGCACCGTCACCGTATGGACGGGGTCGAGCCGCTTGCGCACCTCCAGCGCCGCGGACAGGCCCGCGAAGCTCGAACCCACGATTACGACGTTCTTACCGCTTGCTGAGCCGTCCATCGGCACTCCTCCTCGAACTCTCGGACCCGTTTGTGCATCGCACATGGTGGCCGGTCGGCGTGGGGTGGGCATCGGTGGCCGCTACCCACTGCCGTCAGTAGCGCGGTCGAAGCCGAACGGCAAGCGCCGGCCGCAATGACCGGCACTCTCCCCCGACCGTTCCAATCCCCCGAGGGAACGGCTCCGACCCCGCTAGGGGATCGAGGCCTGAATCGGCACCATCTCGATCGCTCCGGTGCGCTCGTTGACCACGAGCACCTGATCCGCGATGACGAGGAGCTGCTTCATTTCCACCCCTGAAGACGGCCCTGGGCGCAGATTTCTTCCACTGGAGCGACGGGGAGGATTCGCGGTCGAGGGCGGCCCGATGGTCGGGCGGCTGAGCCCAGCCACGCGGCGAACCGATCCGGTGAGGCACTCTGTTGGCGTGATTCCATCCGCGTGCGCACGGAAGAATGCCGGGTCCGGAATCGTCCCAGCCCTGAACCGCCAGACATGCGACGAATGCGACGAGTGACCAAGGAGGAGAAGTGAACCTAGGACGTGGCCTGCTCGCAGTCGCCTGCGCAGCTTTCGCATCGGCCGTCGCGCCCACCGCTGTCGATGCCGTTGAGCCCACCACCGCCGACCGCGAACCCACCTCGCGGCTGCTCGTCGACCACGGCGGCAACTTGCACGGCGGCACCGGGGACGTCGCTGCCGGGCCGATGCCGCTCTTCGAGCTCCTCCCTTCCTACAGCCGCTGGCGCTCGCACACGTTCAACTACTTCAACTCGGCGAAGCAGTTCAGCGGCGCCGTCAAGCAAGCCGCTGCGGCATGGAACCGGAGCGGCATGAAGGGCAAGTGGAAGCCGGTCTCGCGCGGCCGGGCCGACGTCGTCATCAAGGTCAACTCGCGCATCGGCGTGGCTGGACTTGCCACCTCCTACGACGGCAGACGCGGCCTGATCGAGCTCAACGCCCAGACGCTCAAGGGCAAGTCCCCGCAGGCGCGAGCGACTGCGGCCGGCGTCGTGGCCCACGAGATGGGGCACATCATCGGCCTCGATCACGAGAACCACGGCTGCACGACGATGAGCTCGGTGCTGTGGTCGGGGTGCAAGCCGCCCAAGGAGGACTGGCTCTATCGCTGCCGCCTGCTCGAGGCCGACGACGTCCGCGGCGCGGTCAAGCTGCTCGGGGGCAAGGTCAAGAAGCTCGGCAAGGAGTCTTGCCCGCTCGAGAAGGCCCCCGCCAAGGTCACGAACCTGAACGGCACCTACAACAACGAGGTCCAGACGATCAGGCTGTCGTGGTCGCTGCCGAAGAAGAACGCCCCCGGGGCGGTCACGGTCCGCCGGGGATCCGGCGACGGCCAGTGCCCGAAGCGGGGCAGGGGCGCCCAAGTCAGCGACGTCGGCAGGGACAGGGCGACGGACTACGGCCTCGACCCGGGCACCTACTGCTACGTCGTCACCAGCGAGGGCAAGCTCGGCCGTCCGGGGCCGTCGACCAACGTCAAGGTGACGTCGACCGGCGCGAGCCCGGAGGCCTCCTTCACCTACTACTACGACCTGGACATCTACACCGCGGTCTCGTTCTCCGACAGCTCCTTCGACCCCGACGGCGAGATCGTGTCCTGGTCGTGGGACTTCGGCGACGGCTCCGCCGGCTCGGCCGAACGTGACCCCTTCCACGTCTTCCCGGCCGAGGGCATCTACACGGTGACGCTGACCGTGCGCGACGACAGCGGGAACACCTCGACCTACTCGGAGGACGTCTACATCTAGGGTCGGCCGACCCTGCGCTCCTCGGGCTCCGGCATGAGCTCGCGGAGCCCGGGCCACCGCAACGAGCCACCGGCCGTGTACGGTCGCCGCCGTGCTTTTCGACCTCCCCACCTGGGCGCTCGCGCTGACGATCGTCGTCGTCGTCTTCGGCGCGACCGCCCTCGGCGCCTGGATCGGCAGCCGCTCGCGGCACCTCGGGACGAACCTGAGCGAGCCGCTCGGGGTGCTCCAGGGGGCCCTGCTCGGGGTCGTCGGGCTGATCCTCGCCTTCGGTCTGTCGCTCGCGCTCTCCCGCTATGAGGACCGGCGGGCGACCGTCGTCGCGGAGGCCAACGCGATCGGGACCACGTACCTGCGCGCGCAGATGCTCGAGCCCCGCTTCAGCGCCCCTTCCCTGCGCCTGCTCGACCAATACGCCGAGAGCGCGGTCGACGTCGCCGACCGGATCCCTGACAGCGACGCGGAGATGGACGCCATCGCCGCGGAGGAGAGGATCCAGGGCCGGCTCTGGCTGCTCGCGCGCGCCGCGGTGGCCGATCAACCGGTCCAGACCGCGCCGCGGCTCTACATCGAGACCCTGAACGAGATGATCGACGCCCAGGCCACGCGGCAGGCCGCGCTCGCCAACCGGGTGCCGACGCCCGTGCTCCTACTCGAGCTGTTCGGCGCCGCGGTGGCGCTCGCGCTGCTCGCCGGCTACCTGGCGCTGATCGGGCGCGGGACCGGCGCCGTCTTCCTCGTCGCCGCCCTGGTCAGCTTCCTGCTCTTCGTGACGGCCGATCTCGACCGGCCGACGCGCGGTCTGATCAAGGTCCCCGACACTCCGCTCGCCAACGACTACGGTCAGATCACGGACACGCTGGAGTCGGGCACGCGGTTCCCCTGAGGCCGGACCCGGGCCGCGCGGCCTCGATAGATACGATCGCGGCGTGACGCCAGCCCCCGACGCCAAGCCGATCACCCTCGTCGTCGACGGGGTCGAGATCGAGGCGAACGAGGGAGCGATGCTGGTGGACGCCGCCAAGCACGGCGACGTCGAGATCCCGGTCTTCTGCTACGAGCCGAAGCTGGGCGAGCCGGTCGGCGCCTGCCGCATGTGCCTGGTCGAGATCGAGGGCATCCCGAAACTGCAGACGGCCTGCTCCACGCCTGTGCGCGACGGCATGGTCGTCTACACGCAGAACGCGCGGGTCAAGGAGGCGCAGAACGCGGTCGTCGAGTTCCTGCTCGTCAACCACCCGCTCGACTGCCCGGTCTGCGACAAGGGCGGCGAGTGCCCGCTGCAGGACATCTCGATGGGCTGGGGAGCCGGGCGCAGCCGCGTCACCGACCCCAAGCGCCACTTCGAGAAGCCGCTGCCGCTCTCGCCGCTGATCAAGATCGACCGCGAGCGCTGCATCCTCTGCTACCGCTGCGTGCGCTTCAGCCAGGAGGTTGCCGAGGACGAGCAGCTGCAGCTCCTCGAGCGCGGCCCCAAGACCTACGTCGGCACCTTCGACGACCGCCCCTACGTCGCCCCCTTCCACGGCAACATCATCGAGCTCTGCCCCGTCGGCGCGCTGACCTCGCAGGCCTACCGCTTCCGCGCCCGCCCCTGGGACATCGAGGACGCGGGCTCGGTCTGCACGCTCTGCCCGAGCCAGTGCAACGTCAAGTTCACGGTCCGTGACGAGCACGTCGTCCGCACGCTCGCCCGCGACAACGCGGACGTCGACGACGGCTGGCTCTGCGACAAGGGTCGCTTCGGCTACCAGATGTTCTCCAGCGCCGACCGCGCGCTCGCCCCGGCGGTGAGCGCCGGCGGCGTCCTCGGCGACACCACCTGGGAGGACGCGCTCGAGCGCGCGGCCGCGGGCCTCGCGGGCGCGCGCGGCAAGGTCGCCGCGATCGTCGGCGGTGGCACCTCCAACGAGGAGGGCTACCTGATCCAGCGGCTCGTCCGCGGGCCACTCGCCTCGGCCGACGTCGTCTCCTCCCCCGCCCCCTCGCTTCCGCTCGGGCTGCGCCGCCGGCTCGCCGACCCGGCGCTCTCGGTCGGCATGGCCGAGATCGACCACGCCGGCGCGATCCTCGTCGTCGGCTGCGACCCGATGCACGAGATGCCGATCCTCGAGCTCCGGATCCGCAAGGCGGTGCGGCGGAACGGCTCCGACCTCCTGGTCGCCGGCGAGCGCCCGACCGCACTCGACGGCGGCGCCGCGATCGGCTCCAACGGCGCGCTCGAGGCGCAGCGCTACGCGCCCGGCGGCACCGCCGCGTTCCTCGACGAGGTCCGTGCTGCGGTCGCCTCCGGCGACGACGACAACGGCTTCGCCGCGGCTCTACGCGGAGCCGAGAGCGTCGTGGTCGTGTGGAGCGAGCGGATGCTCGGAGCCTCAGGTGACAGCGCGGCGGCCGAGTCGCTGCTCGGGCTCGCCGACGTCCTCGGCCTCGACGGCCAGGAGGGCGGCGGCCTGCTTGAGATCCCACGCTCGGCCAACGGCCGCGGCCTGCGCGAGGCCGGCTGCGCGGAAGGCTTCGGCCCCGGGCTCAGCGAGGCACCCGCCGGTCGCTCGGCCGCCGAGGTCAAGCAGGCGCTCGAGGACGGCGAGCTGCAGGGGCTGATCCTCTGGGACGTCGATCCTGTCCGCGACTTCGACGATCCCGAGGGCTGGAGCCGCGCGATCGGCAACGCCGACTTCGTCCTCGCCTCCTCGATGTTCGCCGCCGCCGGCAGCGACGTCCGCCTCCCCGCCGAGACCTACGCCGAGAAGGAGGGCACCGTCACCCACCCCGACGGCCGCCTGCAGCGGGTACGCCCGAGCGTCCCCCACCCCGGCGCCGTGCGCCCGCTCTGGCAGGCGCTCTCAGAGCTCTCGGCGATGCTCGGCGACGAGAACGGCGCCGGCACCTCCTCGGAGGTCTTCGACCTCCTCGCCGCTGAAGCCACCTTCCTCAACGGCATCGACGTCGACCAGATCGGCGGCATGGGCCTGCGGTGGCCGGAGCTGGAGATGGAGTGGGACGGCGGCTCGGCGAGCGGGACGGCGGAGGGGACGGCGACGCCGGCAGCGGCGCCCGGCGAGGGACAGGTCCGCCTGGGCACCTACCGTGACCTCTGGGGGGACTACGTCGCGGAGCGGAACCCGGCGCTGCGGTTCCTGTCGCCTTCGCAGACGCTGGAGCTGCATCCCGACGACGCCGAGCGGCTGGGAGTGCAGCAAGGGGAGCGGGTGCAGGTGTCCTCCGACGGGCGCTCGCTGATCGCCAACGTCGCGCTGCGCGAGCGGATGCTGCCGGGATCCGGGTTCCTGATCGAGGGCATCGCCGAGCAGGGTGCGGGGATCCTCGACGGCGCCGAGGTGGTCACCGTCGCCGCCGCGCCGGAGCCGGAAGAGGCCCCGGAGCCCGCTTACCTGACCGAGAAGCGCGAAGCGGTGGCCTGGCGCTCATGAGCTTCGCGTCGAGCCTGTTGCCGCTCGCCGACGTCGACTTCGCCGAAGCGAACTGGCTGCTGGTCGTCAAGTCGCTGGTGATCTTCGCGGTGATCCTCGGGCTGGTGCCCCTGATCCTCCTGCTCGAGCGCAAGCTGCTCGGCCGCTTCCAGGCGCGCTACGGGCCCAACCGGGTCGGTCCCTACGGGCTGCTGCAGCCACTCGCCGACGTGCTCAAGCTGCTCTCGAAGGAGTCGTACAAGCCCGAGGCCGCGGTCCCGGTCCTGTGGGCGATCGCCCCGGCGCTGGTAATCCTCAGCGCCACCGCGACGCTGGCGATCATCCCCTTCGGCGACACCGTCGACGACAAGGTCGGCCTATACGGCATCGACGTCTCCATCGGCATCCTCTACGCCTTCGCCTTCGGCTCGATCTCCTTCTACGGGCTGCTGCTCGGCGGCTGGGCGTCGGGCTCGAAGTACTCGTTCATGGGCGGCATGCGCTCGGCGGCGCAGCTCATCTCCTACGAGATCTCCCAGGGCCTGGCGCTGCTCGGCGTGATCATGATGTCCGGCTCACTCAGCCTCGTCACCATCGTCGAGCAGCAGGAGCAGCAGATCTGGTTCGTGATCCCGCAGTTCGTCGGGTTCATCATCTTCATGGTCGCCGGCTTCGCCGAGACCAACCGGCCGCCGTTCGACCTCCCCGAGGCGGACGCGGAGCTGGTCTCCGGCTACAACACCGAGTACGGCGGCATGCGCTTCGGCTCCTACTTCATGGCCGAGTACATGGAGATGATCGTCGTCTCCGGCATCGCCGCGGCGATGTTCCTCGGCGGCTGGAACCTCCCCTTCGGGATCCACACCCCGGCGCTGGTGGGTGTCCTGGTGATGCTCGCCAAGATCGTCCTGCTGATCTGCTTCTTCATCTGGGTCCGCGCGACCCTCCCCCGCCTGCGCTACGACCAGCTGATGAGCCTCGGCTGGAAGGTCCTGCTCCCCCTCGCCACGCTCAACGTGCTGGTGACGGCGGTGCTGGTCGTCGTGCTGTAGGCGGCTCTCAGCCCGGCGCGATCAGATCAAGGCGCGGGAAGTACGTCCGGTAACGGGCGGGATCACGAGTCAACACGCGCATCCCCTCGACGGCAGCGTGTGCGCCGACGAAGAAGTCCGGGAGCGGGGATCTGCGCCCGCCGCCGCGGCGGCGGTAGTCGAGGTAGGCCTTCCCGGCGAGGAACGCCGCCGGCCACGGCACCTCACGACGCTCAATCGCGAGCGCACCGAGAGCTGACTCGCAGCTCTCGATCCGAGCGAAACCCATCGACACCTCCGCGTAGATGACCGGATTGATCGCAACGGTCCCCGAGGCCGCGGCACCCGCCAGCTCCGCCGCCGACCAAGACTCCCAGGTCGGATCCCCGCTGATCACGTCGATCAGAACGTTGGAGTCGACGAGGGTCGGCGCGCTCATACCCCAGTTGATCCCGGGAGCTCAGTCCTCGCCCCTGGTCAGGGCCATGATCTCCTCCGTGCTCATCGTGAACTCGTCACGATGCCGGCGCAGATGCTCGACCAGGTCGTCGCCGCGCGATGGCGCCGGACGAAGCCTGACCGAGTCCTCGTCGAGGGTGAACTCGACCTCGGCGCCGGGCAGCAGGCCCGTCCGGTCCCGCATCTCCTTCGGAATCGTGACCTGCCCCTTGCTGGTTATGCGCATGTAAGAGTTATACAGTGTTACTCTTACTGCCCGGTTCTGCGCGAAGCTCGTCGCGGTCGCTACTTCCCGACGACGACGTTCACCTTCGTCCCCGGGTCGAGCTGCGTCTTCGGCTTCTTCGACTGCGAGATCACCTTGCCGTGCTGCTTGGTGGACTTCGCCTTCTTGTGTTTGACCTTGCCGAGCTTGCAGCTGGCATCCTCGAGCTTCTTCTTCGCCTGAGGCCGGCTTGCGTCCGGCTCACTACCACGGAGCCCGCAAGCCCGTGAACATCGGGAAGTGACGGACGTTGAGTGTCACGAGCTCGAGGCCCGCCTCGAGCGCGGTCGCAGCGATCAGGTAGTCGGCGATGTCGATCCCCTGATGAGAGCTGCGGAATCGCCTCAGCTCAGCGCCGGCTCGGCGGGCGACGGTATCGGTGACGGGTAGCAGCTCCAACCCGCCGAACAGGCGCGCCACCCCATCCCGCTCGTCGGAGCGCATGCCTCCCTCGATCTCTACGCGGGAGACGACGCTCGCGAAGATCGGCTCCTCGCCGGTGTCGAGCAGCGCTTCGGTTGCGCGGGCGTCTCCCCGCAGGTGCGCGATCAGGATCGTCGAGTCGAAGAGCCTGCTCAAAGCTCGAGGTCGGCCAGCCGATCAGCGGCCGATCGGGCGCGAACTCGCGCCAGCCATTCGGGCCAGTCGTCCTCCCCGACCGCGCTGCCAGCGGAAGCGCGGATGGCGGCGCGGCGCGCTTCAGCGCCGTCGTCGATGCCGAGCCCTTCATCGAGAAGCCGGCGGATGATCACCGCCTTCGGTACACCCGCATCCCGCGCTCGCTCCTCTATGAGCGCGTCCTGATTATCGGTGATGTAGACCTGGGTGCGATGCACGTATGGCGGGACTATACATCTATCAGCGATCCGCTATGCCATACTGCTGGCATATGCGCACCACGCTCGACATCGATGACGAGCTGCTCGGTGCGCTGATGGAGCAACTGCCGACGGCGAGCAAGACCGAGGCGATCGAGACCGCCATCGAGGCTTACGTCAGCCACCGGTCAGTCGCGCGGCTTCGAGAGCTGGCGGGGACCGTGGACGTCGAGGATCTCTCCACAGAGCTGCGCCGTAGCGACCGCACGACTTGACCGCCACCCTCGCCGACACCTCCGTTTGGGTCACCTACCTGCGCCAGGGTCGAGAGCATCCGTGGGGCAAGCGGCTCGACTCCCTTCTGGCCGATGGGAGGCTGGTGATCTGCGGACCCGTCGTCACCGAGCTTCTGGCTGGGACCGCTGAGCGGGATCGGGAGCGGCTGACGGAGTCCCTGCGCGGGCTCGACTGGCCGGAGCTCGACCGCCGGGCCTGGGTCCGAGCCGGATCGCTCGCCGCGCGGCTGCGCTCAGCGGGTGAGACCGTCCCGCTCACGGATGTCTTCATCGCGGCCGTGGCGCTGTCCGCCGACGCCGAGCTACTCACTGCCGATACCGACTTCGAACGGGTCGCTCTATACGAGCCGCAGCTCCGCGTGGAGCTCTTACGCTGACCCTCAGCGCTTCCGCTTCTTCGCCTTCTTCAGCTTCAAGGCGGCGCAGCTCGCGGGGCTGCCGTTGCCGGCGGCGTCGACGCCGGAGACGCAGAAGCTGAGCTTGCCCTTGTAGCGCTTGGGCGCGCGCCAGGTGAAGGTGTAGGTGCCGCCGGTGGAATCGCGGTAGTCCTGGTTCAGGGTCGCGACCGCCCTGCCCTTGCGGAAGACCTGGGCGACGTAGTTGGCGACGCCGCTGTCGACGCTGGCGGAGTAGAGAAGCCTCACCCGCTTGCCGGCCTTGCCCTTGCTCTTCAGCGCCTGGATCGACGGGGCGGTGAAGTCGGGGTCGGGAGGGTGAGCTCGCCGGCGCCGTAGACGTTGTCGGGGCCGGGGTCACCGCGGTCGACGACCGCCTTGGTGAGCAAGAAGTCCCTGATCTGCTGCGGGGTGCTCGCAACTCCGGAGGAGACGATCAGC
Organism: Thermoleophilales bacterium; assembly: GCA_020636895.1. Classification (GTDB taxonomy): domain Bacteria; phylum Actinomycetota; class Thermoleophilia; order Solirubrobacterales; family 70-9; genus RHKX01. The sequence goes on from JACJWZ010000003.1 coordinate 19,332, forward strand.
GCCGCGGCGCCGGCGACCACCGGGGTCGCCCCGCTCGTACCGTTGAAGCAGCCGGGACGGTGGTGAAGGTCTCGAAGCACGACGACGCCGAGAGGTCGGGCTTGATCCGGTTGTCGTTCGCCGGGCGTTCGGAGCTGTAGGGGGCGATGGTGGTGCCGAGCCCCGGGTCAACCGCGCCGACGGCGACGGCGCCGGGGCTGTTGAGGTCCGACATCGGGCCGGTGACGCTGTAGGGGTCGCTCTGGAACGCGACGGAGGTGCCGTTGGTGCCGCGAGGGCACCAACTGGACCGTGAAGATGCTCGAGCGGGTCGTCCGGGGCGAGGCGACCCCGATGGACCTCGACATCATCGCCTCGGTCCAGGAGAACATCATCGGCCACTGCCTCTGCGTCCTCGGCGACGCGATCGCGATGCCGGTCGCATCGATGGTCAAGCGCTGGCGCGGCGAGTTCGAGGAGACGATCGCCCGCGCCCGCGACGCGGCCCCGATGCCCCTCGACGTCGAGCCGGCCCTTCAGACGCCGGTCGCCGTCGGCGCCTAGCTCGCCGGACCCGGGCAAAAGGAAGCGGGTCCGCAGGCCCGCTCCCCTCCTCCGCGATCCCACCGACAGCGCGATCCAGGTCGCCGACCGAGTCCCAGGCAGCGAGGAGGAGGAGGAGGACCGCGCCGCCGCCGAGGAGAAGGAGATCCGGGCGCAGCTCTGGGCGCTCGCGCGGCGCGCGGTCGCCGATGAGCCGGTCGCGACGGGGCCACGCCTCTACACGGAGACCCTGAACGAGATGATCGACGCCCAGGCCACGCGCCAGGCCGCGCTGGTGCCGCAGGCGGTGCTCCTGCTCGAGGTGCTGGGAGCGATGGTCGCCCTCGCCCTCTCGGCCGGCTACCTCGTGCTGATCGGCCTCGGCGCCGGTGCCGTGGTCCTGATCTCGGCGCTGGTCGGGTTCCTGCTGTTCATCACCGCGGACCTCGACCGGCCGACGCGGGGGCTGATTAAGGTCCCCGACACCCCGCTCGCCAGCGAGGAGGGGGAGATGCTCAACCCGCCCGCTCCGGAGCCCGCCACCTCGCCCTGACGGCGCGGCCGAGACCCCTAGTTGACGCCCGATACGGCACCGCTCGTTCAGGTGCCCTGAGCCCCCAGTGAGTTGATGGAAGATCACGGGCCCGCCCTCCGTCTACTGCTCGGAACAACGATCAGCGGACGAAGGGAGTGGACGTGCTTGTGCAAGGAGAGACGGAGCGAGGGCGGAATCGGCCGGGGGCGGCGGTGCGGTTCGCACTCACGATCGCCTGCCTCGCTGCGGTGGGATTGTTCACGTCGGCCTCTGCCCAGGCGAAGAACCCCCCGCCCCACGCATTCGCGAGCGTCAACTCGACGGAATGCTTCGTCAAGGAAACGGCCTTTGGCACCTCCATCGGCGCGAAGGTCTCCGCCACGATCGGAGCGAACGCCAAGAAGCACAATGCACTGCGGCGCTTCGAGGTCAAGTACAGACTCGTCCACGCGGACACCACCCCAGGGCTCCCATGGTCGAAGCCCGGCTACAAGGTCGCCGCGTCAAAGACCGCTAAGTACTCCGACAAGAAGGGCTACACCTACAAGCCCAGGGGTCTCTCAACCAACCTCGAGCCGATCGGCAGCGACTACAACGTCGAGGTCGAGTTCGTCTGGGTTCGCGCCGGTATCAGGCCGAACTGGAAGCTGAAGAACCAGCTCTACACGCTGAACGAGTCGAACTGCGAAAGCGGCGGGGGGTTCTGAGCATGCCGGCAGATCGTGCCTCCAACACGTTGACGAGTCTTCCACCGCTGGACGTGACGCGACGCGCGGCTGGACACGGGGCGATCGGACGAATCTGCTTTGCCGCGCTGATGGCGGTCACATTCACCCTCGTCCTGCCGGCTGCGTCCTCCGCCCAGAGCTACGGCAGCTGGACGGGCACGGTCACGCTCGACGACCGTGTCACATCGGGCGGGGAGACCCCGTTCGGTGGGACGGACACGCGGGATCGGAGGATGGTCGCCTCGGCGACGATCACCGGTGCTGATGCGCCCGCCGATCCCGGCTTCAACCTCTACCTCCTGAACGGGACCGTCGACGCGACCCTGTCCGAGATGTCGGCTTACACCAACGGCGAGAACGCGGGTAGATGCGATCTGACCGCACACTCCCTTTCCCAGCTCGACGGCGGGGATACGCAGTACTTGGAGCTGGAGCGGACGCAGTACGGCAAAGACGTGTTCAGCCTCGGTCAGTTCGGGCTCAACTTCTCGGGCACCTGGAGCTGCTCGGGAGACATGAGTGTCAACCCGCCCGAATACGAAACCCCCGACTGGGCGAAGGAACCTTTTCCTGACCACGACTTCGGGAATCCGGATGAATCACCATTCCCCCTTCTTCCCGCTTCGGGTCCCGGCGGTCCTGAGGTCGGAGGCAACGGGGACAAACGCTGGCGCGGATCCCAGACCTTCGTCAGGCAGGATCCGGAGTTCGGAATCACCCGGACCTCGATCTGGACCTGGGACCTCACATACCACCCTCGATCGAAGAGCCAGTGCAAGCTCAAGGGGGATGCCTCGCAGAAGGTGAAGAAGGCCCTGACCGCCACCGTCAAGGCCGGCTCCTCACCGTGCGAAGCGAAGGTGAAGTCGGTCAAGTTCAAGGTCGGCAACAAGGTCTACGCCAACGTCAAGAAGAAGCCGTCGAAGATGGTTCCGGCAAACGGGAGCTGGAAGCTCGAGTTCCCGATCAACGGGAAGTTCGAGAAGACCGTCAAGAAGGCACTGAAAGCGAAGAAGCCGGTCCTCGGGAAGATCGTCGCCGACCTCAGCGGTCAAGAGGACAGCATCACGGTGCGGGTGAAGTGATGAGACGGTTCCTACTCTTCACAGTGTTGTCGGCAGCGCTGGCGGGGTTGCCCGCAAGTGCGAGCGCCGAGGAGGCAGAGGCCGACCTGCAGGTAGATGCCGAGATCGTCAAGGAGGCAGGCACGAGCCGAACCGTGCGGGTGAAGCTAACCAACTTCGGACCTGACGCCGCCTATGCCGGCGACGACCTTTGTCCGGGTGGGGGCTGTCATCCGCCGACGAACTTCTGGCTTCAGTACGGAACCGACGCGACGGTAGTCGGAACGTCTGTGCCGTGTGCAGACGACCCATTCATCGTCGGCTCGAAGGCGTGTAACCACGTGCGCGAGCTCGGGCTCGATCAGACCGTCTTCGTGGACGTAAGCGTTGAGGGTGGAACCTTCTTCCACGCTGGCGTCGGGGCCAGCACTTGGTCGTGCCAAACATGCTCCGGTCGCAGCGCTTCCCGGGATCCCGACTACGACAACAACGGCGCGTACCTCCGGTTCGATCGCAGCTTCTGCGCCCTGAAGGCCAAGAGCCCTCAGAAGCCGAATGGAGCCCTAACCGCCACCGTCAAAGCCAGCTCCTCACCGTGCGAAGCGAAGGTGAAGTCGGTCAAGTTCAAGGTCGGCAACAAGGTCTACGCCAACGTCAAGAAGAAGCCGTCGAAGATGGTTCCGGCAAACGGGAGCTGGAAGCTCGAGTTCCCGATCAACGGGAAGTTCGAGAAGACCGTCAAGAAGGCACTGAAAGCGAAGAAGCCGGTCCTCGGGAAGATCGTCGCCGACCTCAGCGGTCAAGAGGACAGCATCACGGTGCGGGTGAAGTAGCTAGCTGTAGTTCCTAACCACGTTGTTCATCCGGCCCCGCCTAGAGGCTGGGGGTGCTGAAGCCACCCACCACTAGGAGGAACCGGATGAAGATCCACGCTAACGCCAGGACCTGCCCGAAAAGCAGGCGGCTGATGGTCGAGAGGATCACCGAGGGCGGGTGGTCGCTGATGGAGGCGGCCGAGGCCGCCGGAATCAGCGACCCGCACGGCCGCCAAATGGCTCGCCCGCTGGCGCACGGAGGGAGAGGCCGGCCTGCTCGACAGGAGCTCCGCCCCCAAGCGCATCCCTCACAAGACGCCCCGAGACCGCCAGGAGGCGATCGCCAAGCTCCGCCGCCTGCGGCTCACCGCGGCCGAGATCGCCGAGGCGCTGCGGATGGCGCTATCGACGGTCTCAGCGGTATTGAGGCGGATCGGCCTCGGCAGGCTCAGCCGCCTCGAGCCGCTCGAGCCTCCCAACCGCTACGAGCGCAAGCGAGCGGGAGAGCTGATCCACGTTGACATCAAGAAGCTCGGGCGGATCACCGCTCCGGGGCATCGGGTGACCGGCGACCGGAGCATTCGCTCACGGCCCAGCGGATCCCGGACCTTCGGCAAGTCGGGCTGGGAGTTCGTTCACGTTTGCATCGACGACGCCACCCGCCTCGCCTACGTTGAGGTCCTCGGAGACGAGAAGGGGCCGACCGCGGCGGGCTTCCTGCGCCGAGCCGTTGGCTGGTTCGCCTCGATGAGGATCTCCGTTGAACGGGTGATGAGCGACAACGGCTCCTGCTACCGCTCGAAGGTCCATGCCGAGACCTGCCGCGAGCTCGGGATCAGGCACCTCTTCACCCGCCCCTACCGCCCCCGCACCAACGGCAAGGCCGAGCGGTTCATCAAGACCCTGACCGAGCGCTGGGCCTACGGGGCGATCTTCGGTTCATCGGCCGAGCGGACCGCCGCACTGCCCGGCTGGCTCGATCACTACAACTTCAGACGCAGACATGGCTCCCTCGGCAAGAGGCCGCCGGCAGCTCGGCTCGCTGAGCTGAACAACCTTGCTGGGAACTACAGCTAGGGAAGATCTCCCACCGCTGTCGCGTCCTGTGGTTCGAGATGGGTCGAACCGAACTTCAGCGGAGATGGACGATGACGGCATTCTTGAGGCTGCGGCGGGGGATGCTGGTCGCGGGAGTCGCGCTGACGGCGGCTCTCGCGGCCGGCACCGTGGGCTGCGGGTCGGACGACGAGGGCACGGCTGCGACCGGCGCGGATGGGGCGGACACCACATCCGTCGAGGCCGACCCGCCCGCACCGCCGACCAAGGCCGAGTACATCGCCGCCGCCGACGAGATCTGCACCCGCTTCGACAAGAAGCAGGAGGTCTTCAAGGTGCGCTCCAAGCTGACCGACCAGATCGTCGCGTCCCAGAGCACGGAGGGGGCAGACGAGGTCGCCGACGCGGTGGACGCAGTCGCCGATCAGCGCCAGGACCTGACCGACGCGCTGAGGGAGCTCGAGCCGCCCGCGTCCGGCCGGCCCAGCGACTACTTCGCCGCGCGCGAGAAGTCGATCGAAGTTACCCGCGATCTCGCCGACACCTGGGACGACTACGGCAAGGGCAAGGCGGATGGGCCAACGGTCGACGCCGCGCTTCTGGCCGAGCTCGACGCGCTCGAGGTCAACGCCAAACAGGGCAAGAAGTACGGCTTCGAGGTCTGCAGCGCACCGATCAAGGACAAGAAGTGATGGGGCGCGGGGCTATCGCGCTCATCGCCGCGGCACTGCTGTCGGTTACCTGCGCAGGACCGGCGGGTGCATCCATGCCCATGGCGCCGATCGACGAAGGGGTAGCGCACGACTGGACTGATTCGAGTGGGCCAGTGCCCCTCTTCGAGCTGTATCCCGCTGCTACCCGCTGGCGCTCACATACCATCACTTACTTCAACACCGCCAAGCAGTTCAGTGGCGCGGTCAAGAAGGGTGCCGCGGCATGGAATCGAAGCGGGGTGAAGGCGCGCTGGAAGCCGGTCTCGAAGGGTGCTGCGGACGTAATCGTCAAGGTGACGCCTGGCCTCCCCGCCTCGGGCTTCGCCACCTCCTTCAACGGTAACCGCGGGTTGATCGAGCTGAATCCGAACATCAAAGGTAAGTCGGCTGATGTCCGAGCGCAGCAGAACGCGATCGTCGCTCACGAGATGGGACACATCATGGGCCTCGACCACGAGAACCACGGCTGCGCGACGATGAACGCGAGCCTGTGGAGTGGGTGCAAGCGCCCCAAACAGGCTTGGCTCTACCGGTGCCGGACGCTCCAGGCCGACGATGTCCGCGGCGGGATCGCCCTGTTCGGCGGCAAGGCGAGGAAACTCGGCAAGGAGTTCTGCGCCAGCGAGCCGGCGCCGAAGCCGGTCACCGATTTGAAGGCGGAGTACAACCCCGGCGGCCGCGTCGTCGAGCTCACCTGGAAGCTGCCGAAGAAGAAGGCCCCGGCGAGGGTGTCATACGCGCGCGGCAGCAGCGATGGGAAGTGCCCGAAGAAGAGGGGGAAAGGCGTGGCCGGCGGGCGCACCGGAGCCAAGGACTACATCGACAAGGTCGGCACGTACTGCTACATCATCAGCGGGGAGAGCAGGCTCGGAAGACCTGGTCGCTCGGTCAGCGTCAAGGTCGATGTAACCGGGGCGGCTCCCGAGGCCGGCTTCTACTACTACCAATCGGATGTGAACCTGGTCGAATTCAGCGACGACTCCTACGACTCGGACGACGGGATCGTGAGCTGGCAGTGGGGGTTCGGCGACGGCACGGGTGGCTCAACTGAGCGCGACCCGGTCCACCTCTTCCCCGGCCCCGGCACCTACAACGTGACGCTGACGGTCCGCGACCAGGCGGGCAACACGGATCAACAATCGGAGCAGGTCCTCGTCGAGGAGTTCTAGGTCGACGAAGCTCGCACCGCGGGAAGATCCGGCTCGGCACCTACCGTGACCTCTGGGGGGACTACGTCGCGGAGCGGAACCCGGCGCTGCGGTTCCTGTCGCCTTCGCAGACGCTGGAGCTGCATCCCGACGACGCCGAGCGGCTGGGAGTGCAGCAAGGGGAGCGGGTGCAGGTGTCCTCCGACGGGCGCTCGCTGATCGCCAACGTCGCGCTGCGCGAGCGGATGCTGCCGGGATCCGGGTTCCTGATCGAGGGCATCGCCGAGCAGGGTGCGGGGATCCTCGACGGCGCCGAGGTGGTCACCGTCGCCGCCGCGCCGGAGCCGGAAGAGGCCCCGGAGCCCGCTTACCTGACCGAGAAGCGCGAAGCGGTGGCCTGGCGCTCATGAGCTTCGCGTCGAGCCTGTTGCCGCTCGCCGACGTCGACTTCGCCGAAGCGAACTGGCTGCTGGTCGTCAAGTCGCTGGTGATCTTCGCGGTGATCCTCGGGCTGGTGCCCCTGATCCTCCTGCTCGAGCGCAAGCTGCTCGGCCGCTTCCAGGCGCGCTACGGGCCCAACCGGGTCGGTCCCTACGGGCTGCTGCAGCCACTCGCCGACGTGCTCAAGCTGCTCTCGAAGGAGTCGTACAAGCCCGAGGCCGCGGTCCCGGTCCTGTGGGCGATCGCCCCGGCGCTGGTCATCCTCAGCGCCACGGCGACGCTGGCGATCATCCCCTTCGGGATCCACACCCCGGCGCTGGTGGGTGTCCTGGTGATGCTCGCCAAGATCGTCCTGCTGATCTGCTTCTTCATCTGGGTCCGCGCGACCCTCCCGCGCCTGCGCTACGACCAGCTGATGAGCCTCTGCTGGAAGGTCCTGCTCCCCCTCGCCACGCTCAACGTGCTGGTGACGGCGGTGCTGGTCGTCGTGCTCTAGGCGGTTGCAAGCCCAGCCCTGGGTGGAACCGGCTGGCTGGCCCATCGTGGGAAGATGCGCCTACGCCCCCACGTCCTGTGGACGAACCGATGGATGACGCGCGTCGCGACACCAACGAACCGAGCGAGGAGCAGCTCGCGGCCCGCCTGCGGGACGTCCGGGAGCCCCCGCGCGCCTGGGTAGATGCAGCCAAGGAGCTACCCGCGATGCGGGCTGAGCTCGACGGCATCGTGGCTCGGGCCGAGGCGGACGCCGCCTACCGAGAGCAGGTCTTGGGCGACCTCGAGGAGGCGCTGAGGGCCGAGGGCCGAGAGCCGTCTCCGAATCTGGTCGCCGCACTACGCGCCCGGCTCGAGGACTGACACACAATCCCCTCAGGACATGGGTCAGACGGGCCTCCGAGACCCACCGGGCCGGGCGAGCCATGGCGGATAGCTCTGTCCATCGATCCCGAACCGCCGCGTTAGACTGCGCGGCGATGGGAGCGGGGAGCGCGAACGACGCTGAGCTCGTCGCACGCTGCAGGCAAGGTGACGCCGCCGCTTGGAGTGAGCTGGTCGAGCTCTTCTCCGGCTACGTCTACGCGATAGCCGCGCGCGGATTCCGGCTCGGCGAGCACGATGCCGAGGACGTCTTCCAAGAGGTCTTCGCGCGGCTCTTCGAGAAGCTCGAGACGATCCGGGACGACTCCGCGGTGCGCTTCTGGATCGGGCAGACCACGAGGCGGCTCGCAATCGACAAGCTGCGCGCTGGTGGCCGAGAAGCGCCCGCACACGACCCGGAGTTGATCGATGAGACGTTCGGAGCCGATGACCTCGAGCTCGGTCGGCTCGAGGTCGCGCTCGATGTCCGCGCCGCCGTCGAAGAGCTCCCCGAGGCTTGCCGCGAGGTCGTCGTCCGCTTCTTCTTGCGAGATCAAAGCTACGCTCAGATCGGTGAGGCGATGGGAATCCCGCCAGGAACCATCGCCTCGCGCATCTCGCGGTGCTTGACCAGGCTGCGCGACACCTATGCCGAGGGGCGCGTTCCCGTTTAGGGCGACCTACGGAACGTCGGCGAGGAGCTTGCGCCTGGCCTCGCCTGAAAGCTCGGCGCCTCGACGCGCCTGAGCGAGCAGCTCCTCGTCGCTGCCGGCAACCAGGTTGACGACGACGAGACCCACGCACGCGGTGGCCGCTGCATCCGCGAACAGCGTGGCGGCTCTGACGTCGGGTAGCTGCTCCTGCTCGCACACCTCCGCTACCGCCAGGGCAAGCAGGCTGACGTCTCCGGCAGCCTCGGCCACGGCTGCGGGACCCTCGGCGGCGCGGTGGAGGGCGCGGCCGAGCAGGAAGTCGCGCTCGGCGCCGGCGTCCCCGGGCGAGGAGCGAGCACGAAGGCGCTGCGATGCCTCACCGAACGCCTGCGCGCAGCGGCCGACAAGGGTCTCGCAGCGGGCGCGCACGCTTTCGCCCTGCGCCGCCAGGCCCAAGCCGTCAGGGGAGCTGCTCGCCCGCGATGCCATCGTCAGCAGGGCGGCCGCGGTCGCGACAACCTGGGCCGCGAGCACGCTGCTCGCTATCGGATCATCCGGATCGGCGACCGCACCGATGAATCCACCCAGGCCCAGCTCGAGCGGATCGTTCATCGCCCTTCACTCTCCTCGAGGCCCCAGACATCGAGCTTGCCTGCGCGCCCGCGTACGTCCATCTCACCGATCAGCGTCAGCCCGCTCGGAGCAGTCCGCTCTGCGAGCTCCCGGGTGGATCCCGCTACGAACAACGAATGCGGCGTTCCCTTCGTCATACCCTCGAGCCGGGAGGCCGTGTTGGTCGTGTCTCCCACCGCGGTGTATTCAAGTCGGTTCGGGGAGCCAACGTTCCCGGACATCACATCGCCGCTGTTGAGCCCGACGCCCATACGCACGGGCTCGGTGGAGATTCCGGTCTCGGTCAGCCATTCGTTGAAGGCGGTGAGTCGTGGGCCGATCATCTCGCGCGCCGCCTCGAGCGCTCGCGCGGCGTGATCCGGCTGCTCCAGTGGAGCGCCGAAGATCGCCATGATCCCGTCTCCCATGTAGGCGACGAGCGTGCCGCCGTGGCCCATGATCGCCTCGCTCATCTCGGTCAGGTAGTGGTTCAGCACGTCGATCACCTGCTCCGGGGTGAGGCTCTCGGCGAGCGAGGTGAAGCCGCGGAGGTCGCTGAACAGAACAGTCGCCTCGCGGCGCACTCCGTTCAGCCTCAGGTCGTCGCCGACGGCCTCCAGCGCCTCCTCGATCACTGGCCCCGGCACGAACCGTCCGAAGGTGTCGCGAAGGCGGATCCGGTCGACAGCATCGAGGGAGTAGTGGGCGATCATCGCGCCGGCGGCGCTGATCGATAGCGCGAGCAGGGCGGGAACGACGGCGACGATGGTGCCCTGCTCGAAGCCGATCTGCGCGAAAACGAGAAAGCCGGCCGCGAGCAGCGCGCCGCCGAGCAGCGCCAACAGGGGTCGCACCCGCAGACTCATCCCCGGGACGGCGATCCCGAGCAGCCCGATCAGCGCGACGTCGAGCGCCCCCGGTGCATCACGGAGGGGGTTGCCATCGGCGAGGGTCGCGATCGCGTTGGCCTGGATCTCGCTCCCCGCCATCAGCTCGTCGCCTGCGACGGAGGTCGAGTGGACATCCTGGAGCGTCGCCGCCGAAGCGCCGACGATGACGGTCTTGCCGGCGAAGGTGCCGGGCTCGAAATCTCCGTTGAGGACGTCCGAGTAGTGCAGCGCCGGGAACGTCCCCGCAGGCCCCCGGTAGTCGATCCAGGCCTGGCGATCGTCGTCGAAGTCGGCGCGGCTCACTTCCTCCCCCGTGCGCTGCTCCTGCGCGACGACCGCGAAGCTCTCGAGACCGCGCGTCGCATAGGGAAAGCGGCGATGGACACCGCCGGGATCGACCGAGAACTGGGTGTTGCCGGCGCGCGCATCGAAGCGCTCGAGCACCGCGTCGCCACCGAACACGTTGCTCCCCCCGTTCTTGTCGACCTCCTCCGTCGCCAAGGTCATGCCTCCCATCCGGCCGACGGCGCCGATCAGGAAGTTGTCCTCCTTCGGGACCGTCGGCTCGGTGAACTGCACGTCGTAGGCGACCGCCGTCGCGCCGTCGCGGTTGATGGCGTCGATGACCTCGCCATGCATCGACCGCGGGAACGGCCACTGCTCATCGAGCTCGTCGAAGGTGACGTCGTCGATCAGGACGAGGATCAGGTCGTCGGGGGGCGCCTCCGTCCCCCGAATGGAAAAACGGGCGTCGACGGTCTCCAGCTCGAGCCGCTGAAGCAAGTCGAAGCCGTAGACGATGAACCCCACGACGAGGCCGAGGGTGGCGGCCATCGCACAGGCGAGAGCACGGCTGCGCCGTCCTCTGCTGCGGCGACGCAGCGGCTCGCTCACGCGCCGCACTCCAATCTAGGGACCGTGGTCAAGTCCCTCCCCTTCAGCCCTCGGTCAGCGCCCCGACTTGAAGCCCTGCTCCTCGACCTCGGAGTCCTCGTCATCGTTGTGCGCCTTGAAGCCCTGCTCCTCGACTTCAGGAGCATCCTCGTCGCGGCGCCCCGACTTGAAGCCCTGCTCCTCGACGTCGCCTGTGCTCTCCTCGTCTCTCATCACGCCTCCTGTGCATTTCGATGGGTTTCACCATGACGGTGCGGCGCCAGAGATCTTCCACGATGGCGGGTGCGTCAGGAGAAATCGCTCTGGGCGTGCGGGCCGACGCAGGCGAGGGACGGCGGGCCATGCACCGCCGCCGCGACCTCGGCGACCTCCTCGTCCCGGACGTCGTCGAGCTCGGCGATCAGCTCGGCTGGGGTGACCGAACGACCGCGCAAGACGCGTTCCTCGGCGAGGTCGCCGGCCGCGATCGTCGTGTTCTCGTAGGAGAGGGCGCGGCGGCCGGCCACGGCGGAGCGCGCGCGCTCGACCTCCTCCGCGCCCGGGGGGAACTCGCAGAGCTCCGCGACGATCTCCCTGGTGCGGTCGAAAGCCTTCGCGGCGTTCGCGGAATCGAGCCCCGCCGTCACGTAGAGCACCGGCACGTCCGACATCGCGTCGGCTTCGGCGCGGACCGAGTAGGCCCAACCTCGGTCCTCGCGGATCTCGCTGACGAGCCGCGAGCCGAGCGAGCCGCCCAGCAGCATCGCGTAGGCCGCTAAGGCTGCGCGCCGCCGCGGATCGGTTACGTCGATCGCCGGGCACCAAGTGGCGACGAGGTGCGACTGCTTCGAGTCGCGCTCCTCGACCAGCGTCCGCTGCTCGAAGCCCGGCGGCGGCGGATGCGGATCGGGGGCGGGAACGTCGGGAAGCTCGGCGAGCAGCGCGGCCACCTGGGTCTCATCGATCCTGGAGCAGTTGCCGACGAGGAGCGCGACGCCGCTGCGGCCCGACCAACGGCGAGCGCGGAAGGCGCGGACGGCGTCTGCGTCGAGGGCCCGCACCGACTCCTCGGTGCCGAGGATCGTCCGACCGAGCGGGTGCTCGCCGAAGGTCGCCGGCCCGCTCAGGTCCAGCGCGCGCGATCGGGGCTGGTCCTCCGAGCGGGCGATCTCCTGGACCACCACCCCCTGTTCGAGCTCGAGGTCGGCGGCATCGAACCGCGGGCGGGCGAGGATGTCTGCCAGCAGCTCGATCGCCTCGCCGGCCCGCTCGGCGCGGACCCGGACGTGGAAGGCGACGAGCTCCTGGCTCGTGAAGGCGTTCAGGCGGGCGCCGAGCCGGTCGGTCTCCCCGTTGACGTCCCGGTGGGTCGGGAACCGCTCGCCCCCCTTGAACACCATGTGCTCGAGGAAGTGGGCGACGCCGTGCTCGCGCTCGTCCTCCGAGCGCGAGCCGGCGTCATAGGCCACCAGCGCCATCAGCGCCGCCGTCCCCGGCAGCTCCACCCGGACGAGCGGCAGGCCGTTCGGCAGCTCGGTCTCGGGCGCCGTCACCCCGCGGAGGCTATCCGCGACTCAGCGCCCCGACCTGTATGCCTGCTCCTCGACCTCGGAGTCCTCCTCGTTCGGTGCGAAGCGGCCCTGCTCCTCGACCTCGGAGTCCTCGTCACGGCGGCCGGTCAAGCGCGGCATACGCTCGCGCTCCTCGACCTCCGACTCCTCCTCGGCCGGGAACTTCCGGCCCTGCTCCTCGACCTCGGAACCCTCGTCCTCGTCACGTCCACGCTTGAAAGGCATCTCATCTCCTTCGCTCGCCGGGCTCGCCCGGCTCTGTTTGGTCCAACGTATCCCGAGACGGCCCGGGGCGCCCGGATCTTCCCCGCCACCTGATCATGTCGCGATCACCATGAGGCGCCTCACCGCCGTTGATCTAGAGTCACCGCGCGATGGAGGACGGGGAAGCAGATGGCACGGAGGCAACCGAGCCCCTGCCTGCCTGGAGCCTCGACGACCCGGGCCGCGTCGCCTCAGGCCCTTTGCCCGATTGGCCCATCGCGATCGATCGTGAGTGGGCCTGGGGGAGCTCCACCGGCCGCGGTGTGCGGGTCTGCATCGTCGACTCGGGGGTGGACGGCGGCCACCCGCTCGTCGGCGGTGTCGCAGATGCCCTGACCGTCTCCGTGGACCCCGAGGGATTTGCCGATGTGAGCACGGACACCGAAGGCGACGTCAGCGGCCACGGCACCGCGTGCGCGAGCGTGATCCGCTCGATCGCCCCCGACTGCGAGATCACCTCGATGCGCGTGCTCACCAGGGGGAAGAAGGGCTCGCGCGGGATGGGCGTCGACCTGCTCGCCGGGATCGCCTGGGCGGCCAGGGAGGGATTCGAGCTGATCAACCTGAGCCTCGCGACAACGCGGCGGCGCTTCCTCGAGTCGCTTTACGAGACCGTCGACGCCGCCTACTTCAAGCGGACGATGATCGTCGCCTCGGCCAACAACATGCCCCACCCCGGGTATCCCTGGCGGTTCTCGTCGGTGATCTCGGTCGCCAGCCACGAGGGCACCGACCCGCTGCAGTTCTTCTGGAACCCGAGGCCGCCGGTCGAGGCGTTCGCACCCGGACTCGATGTCGAGGTCGGCTGGCTCGGCGGCGAGACGATCCGCGCCAGCGGCAACAGCTTCGCGACGCCCCACATCACCGGGATCGCGGCGCTGATCCTGTCCAAGCATCCGGGGCTCACCCCATATGAGCTGAAGACGATCATGAGGGCGACGGCCTCGGTGCCCGCGACGACGGAGGCCGCGGCGTGAGCGAGCCATCGGAGGGCGACGGCGAGCGCGCCGCGCTCGCGACCGGGATCCTCGCCGGCGCCGAGGGGCACGAAGCGCTGCTGCGCTCGATCGTCGAGGTGGCGCGGTCGATCTTCGAGGCGAAGGCGGCCTCGGTGATGCTGTTCGACGCCGAAGCGGACGAGCTGGTCTTCGAGGCGGTCGTCGGCGAGGGTGAGGACACCCTGGTCGGCCAGCGCATCCCCTCCGACACCGGCATCGCCGGGTTCGTCCTCGCCTCCGGCGAGCCGTTGGTGATCGAGGACGTCAACACCGATCCCCGCTTCGCCCGTGACGTCGCCGAGCGTTCGGGTTACGTCCCCAACGGCCTGATGGTCGTGCCGCTGATGCGCGGTGAGATGGCGATCGGCGTCCTCTCGGTCCTCGACCGGCCCAGGGAGCGATTCAGCTCGGCTGAGATGCACCTGCTCGCGCAGTTCGGAACCCAGGCGGCGATCGCGCTCGACCTGCTGGACCGCTCGCGCCGGGCGCAGGGCGTGCTCGAGGGCGATGAGCCCGACGGCGGCGAGGACGACGAGCTCGCCGGGCTCGCGAGAGCCCTCGGTCAGATCGAAGATCCTGGCCGGCGGCGGGCGGCCCTGGATCTCGTCGACGGGCTGGTCACGCTGCTCGGGGAGCTCCAGGGACCGCCGACGATCCGCTTCCGCGAGCGCTGATCAGCTGCTTCGGGGGGTCGGCGGAGTTGAGGAAGCTGCGGGAATCGCTAGGGACCTTCGCGGTCGTTCTCCGCAACCGGGACGTACGACGGCTGGAGGCGGCATGGGCCGCCTCGAACGTCGCCTCCTGGGCCTACTCGGTCGCGATCGTCGTCTACACCTACGACGCCGGCGGCGCCGGGCTGGTCGGGATCGCGATCGCGATCAAGATCCTGCCCGCCGCGATCGCGGCGCCGTTGCTGGCGACGCTCGCGGATCGCCGCTCCCGGGGCGGGGTCCTGATCGGCGCGGGGCTCGCGCAGGGCTTCGTCACGGGCCTGATCGCGCTTCTGATCTTCGCCGAGGCTCCGGTCGCGCTCGTGATCGCGCTTGCGACCGTGTTCACGATCCTGACCACGGCCCTGCAGCCGGCCGTCTCCTCGCTGCTGCCGCAGCTCTGCGAGCGGCCGGAGGAGTTGACCGCGGCCAATGTGGTCAACAGCGCCGTCGAGAGCCTCTCGATCTTCGTCGGCCCGGCGATCGGGGCGTTTGTGATCGGGTTCGGCGGACCCGAGGTGCTCGCCGCGGCGACGACCGTCGGCTTCGTGGCCTCGGCGCTGTTGGCGGCGGCGGTCCGGGAGCCGCAGCGGGGCGCGGGGACCGCGGTCGAAGCGACCGCCGAGGATGCCGACGAGAGCGGCGCTTCCGAGGCGGAGGCTGGGATGCTCGCCGACGTCGCCGAAGGCTTCTCGATCGTGCGGAGCGACCGGATCCTGCGGACGATCGTCGGGCTGATGGTGGCTCAGACCTTCGTCGACGGGGCGCTCGGCGTCCTGATCCCGGTCGCCGCCTTCGAGCTGCTCGGCTCGGGGGACGCTGGAATCGGCCTGCTCAACGCCGCCGTCGGCGTCGGCGCGCTGCTCGGCACCGCTGCCGCGGCCGGCATCGTCGGGCGCCCGCTGGGGCCGCCCTTCGCAATCGGGATGGCGCTCTGGGGCGCCCCGCTCGCAGCGATCGCGGTGCTGCCCTACGAGGCGGCCGCGCTGGTCCTCTTCGGCGTGATCGGGCTCGGGAACATCCTGATCGACGTCTCCGGCTTCACCATGCTCCAGCGAGCCGCCCCGGAGGAGGCGACGGCGAGGGTGCTGGGGGTGCTCGAAGCGGCGATGCTCACCTCGGTGGCGCTCGGAGCGCTGGTGACCCCGCTGCTCCTGACCACGATGGGCACCGAGGCGACCTTCCTCGCCTGCGGACTCTTCCTCCCGGCGATGGCGCTCATCTTCTGGTCGCGGCTGCGCTCCATCGACGCCGCCTCTGCGACCCCGACGCAGGCACTTGAGCTGCTGCGTCCACTCGCCCTGTTCTCGCCGCTGGGCCCGCTCGCGATCGAGGGGCTCGCGCGCAAGTCCAGCCGAGTCCGCGTCGCGGCCGGCGAGGATGTCTTCCACCAGGGCGATGCCGGCGACCGCTTCTTCGTGATCGCCGAGGGGCAGGTGCGGGTGCTCGTCGACGGCGCCGAGGCGCGGGTCGAGGGGCCGGGAGAGCACTTCGGCGAGATCGCGTTGCTGCGCGACGTCGCGCGAACCGCGACCGTGCAGGCGATCGACGACGTCGAGCTGCTCTGCCTGGAGGGCGCGGACTTCGTCGCGGCGGTGAGCGGGGACGCGGACGCGCTCGGCGCCGCCGACTCGGTGGTCGCGGCGCGACTCGAGCACATGCGCCCGGCGCTGGGCACCTTCTAGCGAGGGGAAGAAACAAGGCTCCGACGCCGTCCCGTTGGGAGGAGTTCGAATCAACCAGGAGACCATTTGATGCTCTTTCGTCACGCCATCACGGCCGCCCTCGCGGCGGCGCTGTTCGTCCCGTCCGCCGCGACGGCGCAGTTCGCCTCGGGCGAGCCATACACCGGTTCGATCACCGGCGCCAAGGCGACGGCGGACTACGACACCGGGAAGGTGTACCTGTCGGCCGACAACCTCACCGTCGACGTCGACCCGTGCCACGACGGCCCCTACTCCGACCCCTTCTTCGGCAGTTACGAGGTGATGGGCTGCGGTGCAAGCGCCTTCGTGGTCGACGCGCGCTACAACGAAGGGCGATGCCCCTACCTGACCGTCGCCGACGACTACGACCTGATCAGGCCAGTCTGGTTCGTCAACATCTCGCGGGAGGATCGGATACTCAACAGCGGGCCGGGCGTGGTCGAGGCGCCACCCAAGCCTCCATCTGCCACTCCGACGCGGAGCTACCACCTCTGCGTTTACGCCACGGAGGACGTCGAGGCCCGCGACGGGGGGTTGGACTCGGTAGCCGGCTACATGCAGTATCCCGTTGCGGATCAGGTCATTGCAGCGCCCCCGAGTCTCGACTGTCTCGACGCTCAGGACTCGCTGGACGATGCGAGGGTCGGCCTGCGCAAGGCCCGCAAGAAGCTGACGAAGGCGACGAAGCAGATCCGGAAGCTGAAGTCCGTCAAGGACAAAGAACCGGCCGATCGGCGGGCGCTGAAGAAGGCGAAGAAGCGGGCCGCCGTCGCCAAGCAGGGTATTCGTGAAGGCAACCGGGACGTTAAGGACTCAGAACGCGCCATCCGCAGCCTCTGCTGAGCCTGGCCCGCCCCCCTCCGCCAGGGTGCCGGCCCATCGGAAAGACCCGATGCAGCGGTGCGGTGCTGCGGTCTGGGGACGATCGTCGTATCCTGAATGGCGGGGATGGTGATGGGCGCCGGGGGCAAGAGACGAGGCCGGGTATTGCAGAGGGCCTTCGGGGCGATTCTCTTCGCGGGGTTCGGCCTGTGCGTGCCGGCGAGCGGGGGCGCGGAGGAGTTCATCGACGAGACCCGGCCCGTGGACGTGATGTCGGGCGGCGAGCTGCCGGAGGATGAGGCGCGCGGGCCTCTGGCGATTTCGGAGGATGGTCGATACATCACGTTCCAATCGGCCTCCCGTGCGCTCACCGACGACGACTACCCGGTCTCGCCCTATGGCGCTCCGATCTGGCATCTGTTCCGGCGCGACATGGCTACCAACGAGGTGGAGCTGGTAGACGTCAACCGAGCCGGACGCGTCGCCAGAATCGGCGCGCCGATCGGAGGGGCGATGTCGGCCGACGGCAACGATGTCATCTTTCGCGCTCCTGGAAGCGAGCTCGGACCGGAGCCGTTGCCGGACGAGATCTACGTCCGCGACATGACCACGGGGGAGCTCGAGCTCGTCAACCGCGCCGACGGCACCGACGGTCGGATCATCAGCGCCGTCGGCGGCGCGGTCGACATCTCCGGCGACGGGACCGAGGTGACGTTCCTGAGCAACGAAGCCGACATCGATCCCGACGTCGATTTCCCGCCCGACCCCGATGCCTACCACGTCTACGTTCGTGATCTCGCAGCCGGTACGACCGAGATCGTCGATTGTGTGGGCGCCGACCCATGCGTGCCTTCTCCCGAAGGTGTGATCAACGACTCCGCCGAGATATCCGCCGACGGCCGCTACATCCTCTTCCACAGACACGACCCGGCCGGCGCTTCCTGCATAGACCGCCCCGAGCTTCCTTACGCATGCGCTCAGTTCTACGTGCGAGATCGCACGGGACGGACGACGACGCTCGTCAGTCGTGCTGACGGCGCCGGCGGTGAGCCAGCCAACTCCTGGGCCTCCGTCGCTCACATATCGGGCGATGGCAGAAACGTCGCCTTCGACACCGCCGCAACCAACCTCGAGCCCGGCCTCCCCGCCAACGACGCGTACCTGAGCAGGCAGTGGACGTACGTTCGCGATCTCGACGCGACGACCACGACACTCGCCGCTCGCGCCGACGGGCTCGGCGGCTTTCCAGCCGCCACCGGGTCGATGGCGATGGGAATCTCTGCCGACGGCGAGGATGTGATCATCACCAGCGCCGACGACTCGCTGGCGGGGTTCCCGGTCGACGCCGGCATCGAGGGGTTCGTCCGTCACCTTGCAGCGGGCCGGACCGAGATGGTCACACGACGCGATGGCGGGTTCGGTCTTCCCAGCGACACGTCTCCCGACGGGACCACCAGCGGCTGGGCGGAGATCTCCGCTGCTGGCAAGTTCTCCGTCTTCTCCTCGAGCGACCCTCGGCTCACCGGAGTGCCGGGATCAGAAGTCAGTCACGTCTTCCGCCGCCAGATCACCGGGGTTCCAGCGCCTCCCGAGGTCGGGGAGAAGGTCGAGCTCGCACCCCGTGACGGCACCGTCGAGGTGAAAATTCCCGACTCGCCCTATTTCGAGCAACTCGAGCGCGGCACCCAGGTCCCGGTCGGCTCGAGGATCGACGCCAACGACGGCGCGCTCGAGATCTTCTCCGAGGACCCAGACCCGGCTCAGCCGCTCCGCCACATGGTCTGGTCCGACGGCGAGTTCGTCACAGACCAGGCAGCCGGCGGCGAGCAGTTGAGCGAGGCGATCCTCTCCGGGCCGCTGCTCGACTGCGACAAGCCGAACCGCCTGAGCCCGAAGGACCTCAAGCAGTACGGCGGGCATCCGCCGGAGGACGTCCCGATCCCCGGCCGGAAGGTCTGGGGCAAGGGCGGCAAGGGCCACAAGAGCAAGGGCGGCAAGAGCTCGGCCAGCGTGCGCGGAACCGAGTGGCTGGTCTGGGACACCTGCGACTCGAAGACCGTCACCTACGTGGTCGACGGGCGGGTCGAGGTCGAGGACTTCGATCGCGGGCGGACCGTCTTCGTCGATCCCGGCGAGCTCTACGTCGCGCCCGGGCCGCCCGATACGGCGATCACGCAGGGACCGTCGGGGACGATCCTCAACTCGACGCCGAGCTTCTGGTTCTCCGCCGGTGAACCCTGGGATACATTCGAGTGCCGTATGGATGAGGGAACCTGGGCTTCCTGTTCGAGCCCGACGACGAGCAACGAGCTGAGCCGCGGAGAGCACACCTTCTCGGTGCGAGCGACCGACGACGCTGGGAGCGTCGGCATCACCCCGGTCGTCCGCAGCTTCCGAGTCGACCGCGCGGCGACCGCTCAGCCGATCCCCGAGGGCTTCGTACCATCCGTGAACCTCGACTCGGTCCCACCGCGAACGAAGATCGTCGCCGGACCAAGGAATCGAGTCGATACCGGCGCCCGCGCCGCGAACGTTCGCTTTCGCTTCTCGGCCGACGAGGAAGACGTGAGCTACCGATGCAGGCTTGACGGTGCGGACTGGAAGCGTTGCAGCTCGCCGAAGAACTACCGGCTGCGGCGGGGCGGCCACCGATTCGCAGTTCGTGCGATCGATGCGACCGGAAACGTTGATCCGACTCCCGCGAGGGACTCGTTCCGGATTGTGCGTCGTGGGTAGCGCCGTCCAGCCCAGAGATTGGACGCACAGAAGATGCGCTCCCTTCTCGATTGCGAAGCGGGTCGCGCTATCGGCCGGTCTGGCGCTGACGCTTGGGGCGTGTTCTGCGACCTCAGCCTCGGCCACGTTCATCGACGAAACCCAGCCCGTAGACGTCAACCCCCTGACCGGCGTGACTCCGAACGAGGACTCGGTGGCGCTGGACATGTCCGCGGACGGTCGCTACATCCTCTTCACCACACCCTCCACGGCGCTGACAGACGACGACTACCCCGTCGGAGATGCGGACATCTGGCACGTGTTCCGACGCGACATGCAGACCGGCGAGATCGTCCTCGTGGACGTCGAGGATGGATGGATTCCGGAGACCGGGGCGAGGACGGGAACGATTTCGGCTGACGGCACCCGTGTCGTCTACAGCGCCGGCTCCCCGGGCCAGCCCGGCTATCGGGTTACGCACCTGCGCGACCTCGAGACCGGCGAGCACGAGGTCGTCAGCGTTCCCGACGACGAGAGCCGCTGGCTTAGCCCGGTGGCGAACGAGCAGATCTCCGCCGACGGGACGAAGGTCGCGTTCCTCAGCGATGCGACGGGCGTCGACCCACGCGTCGAGATCGAGGGCGAGGGCGAGTACCACCTCTATGTGCGTGACGTGGTGAATGGCACGACCAAGCTCGCCGACTGCCTCGATGGCGACCCATGCGTTCCATCGGACGGCGTCTCGACCCAATCCCAGCAGAACATCTCCGCCGATGGCCGCTACGTTCTCTTCCAGATTCCGCGGGAGCAGAGCTCGAGCTGCATCGATGCCGCCGTCGGCTCGTCGGCGTGCGTGGACGTCTACGTGCGCGACACCTCGCTCGGGACCACGGTTCTCGCCAGTCGCGCCGACGGAGCCGCCGGGGAAGCGCCCAACGCGATCATCAGGAGCGCCTTCCTCTCCGACGGCGGACGCGATGTGCTCTTCAACACCGCGGCGACGAACCTGCTTCCCGAGCCGATCGAGAACGAGTCGTTCAACTACAGCTGGGACTACGTGCGCGACCTCGACGCGAGCACGACCACCCTGGTCAGCCGCGCGGACGGCCCCGCCGGGGCGATCCCGCCGACGGGTACGGGCGGCGGCGGCATATCCAGCGACGGCAACGAGGTCCTGTTCCTCACCCGAGACAGCCTGCCTGGATTCCCCGAGCCCCCGCCGAGACCGGGCGGAGCCCGGCCGCGGTTCTTCGTTCGCCACGTAGACGAGTCGGAGACCGAGATGGTCTCCCGCCTCGACGGCGGCTTCGGTCTGCCGGTCGAAAGCGAGATCGGCGCGGCGGGGCTGCTATCCGGGTCCGCTGACCACGTGGCCTTCGTCTCCATGGACTCCCGCCTGCTGCCGCCGCCGGGGCGAACCACCTGGCACATCTTCCGCCGCCAGATCACCGGCGATCCGGCCCCTCCCGAGGTCGGGGAGAAGGTTCAGCTCGCACCGGAAACCGGCCCGGTCGGGGTTCAGGTGCCGGGCTCGGACGTCTTCGAGACGTTGAAGCGCGGCACCCAGGTCCCGGTCGGCTCGAGGATCGACGCCAACGACGGCGCGCTCGAGATCTTCTCCGAGGACCCAGACCCGGCTCAGCCGCTCCGCCACATGGTCTGGTCCGACGGCGAGTTCGTCACAGACCAGGCAGCCGGCGGCGAGCAGTTGAGCGAGGCGATCCTCTCCGGGCCGCTGCTCGACTGCGACAAGCCGGAGAGCATCACGCCCAAGCAGCTGAAGCAGATGGGTGGACGTCCTGGAGAGCAGGTGCTCATGGCCGGCCGCAAGGTCTGGGGCCATGGCGGCAGGGGTCACAAGAGCAAGGGAGGCAAGAGCTCGGCGAGCGTGCGCGGCACCGAGTGGCTGGTCTGGGACACCTGCGACGGCAAGACCGTCACCTACGTGGTCGAGGGCCGCGTCGAGGTCGAGGACTACGACCGCGGGCGGACCGTGTTCGTCGATCCCGGCGAAATCTACGTCGCGCCGGGGCCGCCGGATACGGTGATTACAGGCGGCCCGTCCGGGACAATCAACAACTCGACGCCGACCTTCTGGTTCGCGGCGGCGGGCGAACAGTGGGACGGCTACGAATGCCGGATCGACGCGGGAGCGTGGACGGCGTGCTCCAGCCCCTGGACGAGCCCGGAGCTGTCGCCGGGAACCCGCACGTTCTCGGTCCGGGCCACCGACGACGCCGGAAGCACTGGGGTCGAGCCCGCAATCCGCGCGTTCCGGATCGATCGCGACGCTGCTCCGCAGACAGTGCCCGGGGGTTTCGCACCGAACGACTCGCTCGACGCCGACCCCCCGCAGACCCGGATCAAGTCCGCCCCGCCGAAGCGGATCTCCGCACGCCGCGCGGCTACCGTCCGCTTCAGGTTCTCCGCCGATGAGCGGGGATCCACGTTCCAGTGCAGCCTCGACGGATCCGGCTGGCGGCGTTGCACGTCGCCAAAGGACTACCACCTGAAGGCCGGACAACATCGATTCTCGGTGCGCGCCGTCGATCCCACCGGCAACGTCGACGCGTCGCCGGAGAGACGTTCGTTCCGGATCCTGAAGCGGGGTTGATCCCACCCAGTCCCCACCGAGTGGGCCACCACCGGGAGCCCCCTCGGTGAGTCGCCGGCCTAGACCAGCTTGCCCTTGAACGAGGCGTCCTGGAACGACTCGCCCTCGCACCCCTCGGTGTCGAAGTGGAGCGTTCCCTTGATCTTCTTCGCCTTCCCCTTCTTCGCCTTGACGATGTCCACCTCGATCTGACCGACCCGTGACACCGCCGGCTCTCCGTCGGAGCAGACCGGGTCGCCCTAGTCCTCGACACCCTCGTAAACGCCGCCACGCTTCCGCTTCAGGATCGACTTCGTGATGTGGCCGTTCGACCCCTCGCGGAAGAGCTGCACGGTCTTGCAGGCCTTGTCCTTGCACTTGAACTTGTAAGTGCGGATGACCTTGGCTCCAATGGTGCTTGCGTCCTCCGCGTCTGTGACCTTCCCCTTGATCGCGAACGTGCCCTCGAGCTTCGCCGCCTTGGCCGCCCCGGCGGACGGCGCAAGCAGGCCTCCGAGCAGCAGCGCCGCCGCCGCCGCGAGCGTGAGCCGGGCGGCTTTCGTCGTGAACCTCATGATCATCTCCTTCCTCCTTGACATGGAAGGGACGGGTCGGCAGGCGAGCTTCTTTGCGGTGGATGTCAAGGGTCGTCAGATTGCCATGAGCGCCGATAGGCTGCCCCCGTGGCGAGCGGGGACGGAAGCCGGCGCGGTCGTCTGACCGCCTTCTACGTGGGTCTCGCGATCTTCACGGCGGTCGGGCTGATCGTCGGCTTCTCGCTCGGCTCCAAGGACGATCCCGAGGAGGAGGTCGCAGGCCTCTACGCGTCCGATCCGCCTGACGCCTGCCTCGGCGAGAGCTTCGACGTGCGACAGTCGGGGCAGTTCGCCTCGATCGGCAACGCCGACGACTCGGCGGGCGGGTCGGTGACGATCGAGGACGGGCACATGACCGGCACGGTCGACTGCCTCGACGGCTCGAGCGCCGAGGTCGACGTGCAGGTCGGCGACGGCGAGATCAGCGGCACGGTCGGGTCCGGGAAGATCGCGGCGACGCGGACCGCCGACGCGCCCCCTCCGGAGGCGCGCAACGCGGTGGTGCCGGAGTCGGTTGACGGTGACTACGAGCTCTCACCACCTTCGCTCTGCCTCGGCAGCCACCTCGAGCTCGAAGGTGACTCCGGCGCGCTCGAGGTGCACGGCTCCGATTCGGTGCACGGCGAGCTCAGCTACGACAACGGCGCGCTCGAGGGTCAGGTGACGTGCAGCGACGGCTCGACGCGGACGCTGAGCGGCACGGCCTCGAACCGGACCCTGCAGCTCACGCTCAACCCGATCGCCTCCGATCCCGCGGGCGCCGAAGCCGCGCCGGAGCGCATCGAGGCCGCCAAGCAGCGCGAGTTCGGGCTCACCATCGCCGCCTTCTTCCTGGCGTTGGTCGTCGTCATGGCCGCCGCCCGCCTCTTCGGCGGCCTCGCCGTGCGGATCGGGCAGCCCCGGGTGATGGGCGAGGTCGTCTCGGGGATCATCCTCGGGCCGACCGTCTTCGGCGCCCTCGCGCCGCAGCTGCAGGCGACGGTGTTCCCCGCGGACCTGATCCCGGTGCTCGGCGTCGTCGCCAACCTCGGGCTCGTCTTCTACATGTTCATGGTCGGGATCGAGCTCGACCCGGCGGCGCTGAAGGGACGCGTCGGACAGGCGATCGCGATCTCGAACGCCAGCGTCGCCTTCCCCTTGGTGCTCGGCATCCTCGTCGCGGTCCCCGTCTACGAGGTGATCGGGCCCGACCAGGGTTTCGCCGGCTTCGCGCTGTTCATGGGCGTGGCGATGTCGATCACCGCGTTCCCGGTGCTGGCGCGGATCCTCGTCGAGCGGCGCATGTTGTCCAAGCCGGTGGGGGCGACTGCGATCGCCTCGGCGGCGATCGACGACGTCACCGCCTGGTTCCTGATCGCGCTGGCGACCGCGGTCTCGACGTCGGGATCGGGCGGCGAGGTGCTGAAGACGATCGCGCTCGCGGTGGCCTTCTGCGCGATCATGTTCCTCGCGGTGCGGCCGCTGATCGCGCGCGTCTCCGGCGCCTACGACGAGGAGGGCCGGATCCCGGCCGGCTGGCTCGCGGTCCTCTTCGCCGGCGTCCTGCTATCCGCCTACGCGACCGAGGAGATCGGCATCGCGCTGATCTTCGGCGCCTTCGTAATGGGCCTGATCATGCCGCGGCGGGCCGAGCTCACCGAGGACGTCACCGGGCGCATGGAGGACTTCGTGGTGATCGTCCTGCTGCCGCTGTTCTTCGCCTACACCGGCCTGCGCACCAATATCGGGCTGCTCGACCGCCCGGAGCTCTGGGTCCTGACGGGCGTGCTGCTCGTCGTCGCCATCGTCGGCAAGTTCTTCGGGGCGATGATCGCCGCGCGGGTCAGCGGGATCGACTGGCGCGGCTCGGCGGTACTGGGGACGCTGATGAACAC
Source organism: Thermoleophilales bacterium (assembly GCA_020636895.1). Classification (GTDB taxonomy): domain Bacteria; phylum Actinomycetota; class Thermoleophilia; order Solirubrobacterales; family 70-9; genus RHKX01. The sequence goes on from JACJWZ010000003.1 coordinate 44,089, forward strand.
GCGCGGGCTGACCGAGCTGATCGTCCTCAACCTTGCGCTGGAGATCGGGGTCATCTCCGAGGCGCTCTTCGCGGCCCTCGTGATCATGGCGCTGGTGACCACGTTCATGGCCGGGCCGATGCTGAAGCTGCTCGACCCTCACAACGAGCTCGGCGCCCCGGTCGAGGATGCCTACGCCGCCGCCAAGACCGAGGCCGAGGCGCTCCACCCCTCCCTGCCGACCCCGGAGCGGGCGATCCTGCTCGCGCCGCAGTCGGAGCACGGGATGGTTCAGCTCGTCCAGCTCGGGCGCGTGCTCGCGACCTCGGAGCCGCGCCGCGAGCTGATCCTCGCGCGGCAGGTGCGCCCCTCCCGCGCCGCCTCCTACGGCGTCCGCGCCGGGCTGCAGACCGACGCGAAGCTGCTCGCGCAGGCATCGGCGGAGGTGGACGCCATCCGCGACGGGCTCACCGCCGACGGCATCGCGGCACGCTCGGTCGCCTACATCTCGGCGAACCCGGAGCGCGACCTGGCGAAGGTGGCGACGGCCGACAACATCGACCTCGTGCTGCTCGACGGCCGCCGGCCGCTGCTCGGCGACGTCGTCCCCGGCGGCGAGGTCTCCTCGATGCTGCGCGATGCCCCGAGCGACGTCGCCGCGCTCGTCGCCCGCGAGGGCCAGAGCATCGAGGTCGGCGCCGAGGGCAAGGGGATCCTCGTGCCCTTCGGCGGCTCCGACCACGACTGGGCCGCGCTCGAGCTCGGCGCCTGGATCTCGGCCGCGACGGGCGTACCGCTGAGCCTCTTCGGCGCCGCCGGCACCGACGCCGAGACCAGCGACGTCAGCCGCCTCCTCGGTGACGCGAGCATGCTCGTGCAGCAGTTCGCGGGCGTCTCCGCGGCCCCGCTTCTGAGCGAGCCGGGGCGGCGTGCCGTTATGCGCAGCGCCGCGGAGTCCTCGCTCGTGGTCGTCGGCCTCTCCGCCGACTGGCGCAGCGAGGGGTTGGGCGCCACCCGGACCGCGCTCGCCGAGGTCGGCGGGACCCCCGTCCTCTTCGTCCGCCGCGGCTCCCGCCCGGGGACGTTGGCGCCCGCCAGCGACGTCACCAACTTCGGCTGGTCGCACACGCGCCTGGGCTGAGACCCACGCCTCGCGGCCGGACCCTGGCCTTCTTCCACCGATGACGTGGAGAAGGCTGCGATGGGCTGATGAGGACAGCCCCGCCCCCTCCAGCGGGGTGTCTTAGGCCAACATGTTGGCTTCAGACGCCCCGCTGGCTTCGGGAGCCGGCCGCCAGCAGATGCTCTCGTGACAGTTTCGTCACGAACTACCCGTTCCGGGGGCCATCCGGGGGTGGTTCCGCGGAACCTCCCCCATGAGATACCGGAAAGCTGTAGCGCGGTTCCGCGGAACCGCCTTGACTTGATCCTCCAGCGTGGGGTTCGCTGCGATGGACTGACGAGGGGAGCATGGGCGCGCGACCGCCGTCGCGGAGACGTGGACGAAATCCCCGACCGGCTTCCATCCTCCCTTCGGTGCCCTTCGCCCAGCCATGGGGCCTGAAGGTGCTCCGGAGCCTCCGCTCCCTCCAGCGGGGTGCCTGAGGCCAACATGTTGGCTTCAGACGCCCCGCTGGCCTTGGGGGCTTGCCCCGACCAACAGCGCCCGTGACGCTTCCGCCACGAACGACCCGTTCTAGGGGCGCCGCCGCCCTACACGCGCAGCATCACCGCGAGCATCGCCGGGGTCGGCGGCCGGTCCCCCGGCTCCTTCTCCAGTCCCTTGAGCAGGGTGAAGCCGACGCCCTCGGGGATATCGGGTTGCAGCTCACAGGGGTTGGCCGGCTCGTCGCGGAGGTGCGCCCACAGCGTCTTCATCCCGGACGTGTCGCCGAAGGGAGTCTTGCCGACGAGGCATTCGTAGGCGACGCAGGCGAGGGCGTAGACGTCCGTCGCCGCCGTCACCTCCTCGCCGCGGACCTGCTCCGGCGCCATGTACCAGGTGGTGCCGATCGTCTTGCCCGGCATCGTCAGCATGCTCGCGCCGGGATCCTTGACGAGCCCGAAGTCGCTGATCATCGCCATTCCGGAGCCGTCGAAGAGGATGTTCTCGGGCTTGACGTCGCGGTGGATCAGCCCGTTCTCGTGCAGTGAGTTGAGGCCGGTGCCGACCTCCGCGCAGATGCGCTGCGTCTCGTCGAGCGGCAGCCGCCGCGAGCGCTCGAGCCGGTCGCGAAGGGACCCGCCGCTGACGAAGCTCTGGATCAGGTAGGGCACGCCCTCCCACTCGCCGGTGTCGATGATCGGCACGACGTGGCGGCTGCTCGCCGCCTGCGCGGCGGCCGCCTCGCGGCCGAAGCGGCGCCGGTGCTGGTCGCTCTTGGCAAGCTCGCCCCGCATCAGCTTCACCGCGACCTGCTCGCGGCCATGGCGGCCGAGCCAGACCTGCCCCATCCCGCCCTCGCCGAGCAGGCGATCGAGCTCGAAGCCGGCCACGACGGTGCCGGGGCCCGGTTGTGCCTGGGGGTTATCGGGGGCCATGCGTCGGTTATCGTAGGCAAGGGTGAGCGGCCTGCTGCTGGAGATCGTCGAGGGGCCCGGCGCGGGGGAGCGACTGGCGCTCGACGACGCCGTCGAGCTCGGCCGCGATCCCGGCCTCCCGCACCCGCTCGAGGACGTCAAGGTCTCCCGCCATCACGCACGCATCCGTCCCGTCGGCGGCGCCGCCGAGGTCGAGGACCTCGGCTCCACCAACGGCACCTTCCTCAACGACCAGCCGCTGCAGATCCCGACCTCGATCGGTCCCGGGGACCGGATCCGCGTCGGCCTCACCGTGCTGGAGCTGCGCCGCGCCGACGACCGCTCCCCCGCCGTCGCGGTCCCCGATCTGACCCAGATCGACGACGACGTGCTCGCCCCCGTTCCGAGCCGCGAGCTCGCCCAGGTCCCCGAGCCCGCCGAGCCGCAGCTCGGCGCGGTGCGCGTCGCGGGCTCGGAGCCTCGCTACGTCAACACCGCCGTCGGGCGGCGGATCGACCAGCAGCTCGCTCCCCCTCCCCCTCCGGTCAGGCCCGGATCCCCCGCCCCCGCTCCGGCGGCTCCGGAAGCGCCGACCGACGAGGACTACGCCGCGGTGCAGCGGCTCGCCGACGACCGGGTGAAGCCGCGTACGAACGTCGCCGCCTTCGCGCTGATCGCGATCGCGGCGCTCGTCGTGATCATCTACTTCGGCGTGCGCTGAGCGTTCAACGCGCAGCCAGGAACGCGATCACGGCGATCGCCGTCGCGCCCGTGATCCCGTAGGCGACGTAGGTCGCCTCGACGCGTCGCGCGGCCGAAGCTCCCCGCCTCGGCTCCGGCTGCGAGAACGCCGGCGGCGCGACAGCCGCGCCCGGGGCGAAGCCGGGGAAGCGCTGGATCGCCGACGGCATCGGGTCGGCGCTCGGGGAGGGGATCGAGCCGCGGATGCGGGTCAGGTTGCCCCCGCCGACCCCGGCCGGCGCGTCGCTCGCGCGGCCTGCGTGAACGCTCCAAGTCGTGTCGCCGATCTGAACCTCGTCGCCCTCGGCCAGGTCGTGGTCGGCGCCGATCGGGCGCCCATTGACGAAGGTCCCGTTGCTCGAACCGAGGTCGCTGATCCGCAGCGTCCCGCCGCCCGATTCGACCTCCGCGTGGCGGCGTGAGATCAGCGGATCGGCGAGGTTCACGTCGCAGCCGTCGCGGCCGATCGTGAGGGTGTCGCGGACGACGAGCTCGCGCCCCGCCTCGGGCGCGGTCTCCACGAGCATCAGCGCCGTGCCGGAGCCGACGCCCACGCCGCCGCCCGCGGCGAACGGCGAGGCGTGGATCCCGGAGGGGCTCGGCTGCTTCGAGATCGGCTGCTGGATGGCGCTCGCGCCCCCGCCGCCGCCCTGCTCGAAGATCCCCGCACCGCGACCCGGCCCCGGGGCGTCGGCCGCCGCGAGGATCGGCACCGAGGCCTGTGTGGCCGGGATCGACCACTGCGTCCGCCGGAACTCGGCCGCGGATTCCAGATAGGTGATGGACGCGATCGGGAAGACGACGATCCTCGTCACGACGGCGAGGATCCAGACGACCCAATAGAAGATCGCCGCCGCCCAGATCATCAGGTCGAGCTGCAGGACGCTCGCGAGCACGAGCAGCAGCCCGAACTCGAAGACGGCGAGCACGAAGGTCATCCACGGTGGCTGATAGCGGATCACCAGCGGGTAGAACGCGGTGTCGAGGCTGATCCCGAGCAGCAGGAAGACGCCGATGAGGACGATCCAGTCGGCGTTGCCGGTGATGATCGAGATCAGGGTCGCGAGCAGCGCCCCGGGGATCAGGGAGGCGACCCGGGAGTGGACCCTGCCGATCGGTGTGGGGCACATGCTCCTCCTCCCCCTTAGGCGAGCTGCTCGGTCTCGTGGACGTCGCGCAGCGCGGACACGGTCTTACGGGCAAGGCCCATCTGCATCTTCAGGCGCGAGGGGAAGCTCCGCGTCCGCAACCCCTCGGCCCGGGCGACGTCGCCGACGAAGCGGCGGGCGATGTACTTGAGGCCGGCGATCGTGTCCCCATTCGGGACCACCGTGTTGGCGCTCAAGCCCATCATGCAGAGGCGGGAGTCGTCGCGGTCGAGCGGCGGCACACCGCAGTTCGTCTTCAGCCTGACCCGCTCGCGGTGGATCGGCACGTCGTAAGTCTGGGCGAGACGCCGGATCACCGGCAGCGCCAGCGCCGACTTCTCGAAGCCCGTCGCGCAGATCACGCCGGTGACGTCGATCGTGCCCTCGCGCCCGTCGATCAAGCGAACGTTGAGACCCAGGCCGGCGTGCCCCCTGCGGATCTCGGTCGCCTCGCCGATCACCTCCTCGAACCTTCCCTGCTCGGCGCCCGCGCGGATCGTCTCCGACCAGTTGCGCCGGGAAGGGGAGGTGCCGCGCAACGCCTGCCCGAGGAAGTCCATGCGCTGGTCGAAGCTGAGGCCCTGGAAGGCGTCGATGCCACTGCCGTCGAACAGGCAGCGCGGCACGTTCAGATCCTGGTCCTCGGGCTCGGGGTTGCGGCGCATGGCGATGCACTGGGCGCCCGCCTCGAGCACGTTCACCCACTCGTTGACGGCGGCGATCCCGGAGCCGACGACGAGGTAGCGGCCGCCGGGGAAGTAGGTCTTCGGCTCGTAGGCCTGCACGACGCGTTCGCCGATCTCGGGGTCCTCGCGGGCTGGTCCGTAGACGCCGGGGAATGCGAGGGGCCCATGGCCGACGGCGATCATCACGTGCCGGGCGCGGCCGAGGAGCCGGGCGTCCTCGTCGTAGAGGGAGAAGTAGGGCGGGCCTCCCCCATCCCCGGGCTCGCGTGCCACCCACCCGACCTTGCTGCCGCCGAGGACGCGATCGGGGTAGCCGAGGTTGCGGGTCACCACCGCCGCCTCGGTGAGGATCTCAGGGACGCCGGGGTTGAACTTGCGGCGCACCGAGCGCGCGAGCGCCGCGGGGCTGCGACGGGTGTAGGCGTCGAGCTGCGCGAACGTCGGCCAGTCGGCCGGCAGGAAGTGCGACTCCGACTCCGAGCGCAGCACGGTCTGGCCGAGGTTCCAGGCGAACTGCTGGTACGTGGCCACCGGGTTGGTCTGCTCGCCGAAGATCCCGATCTGCTCCGGCTTGAATCCCAGGTAGACCGCGGTCGTGTAGACGAGCAGCGCCCCGAAGCCGTCACCGACGACGGCGATCGTGACGTCGTTGGGAGACTGCTGCCGCTGGGCGCTCATCGAGGTTTCCCCGGGCTCACCACTTCCCGCGCCACCCTAGCCGAGTGAGGATCGGAGCGAGCCCTACTTCTCGATGACGGGAGGGGGAGTCGCCGGGGTGGGTTCGGCGGGCGCCGGCGCCGGGGCGGGAGTCGGCGTGGTCGTGACGGAAGGCGTGGTGGTCGTCGCCACGGTCCCGGTCGTGGTCGGCTCCGACCTCGTCGCCAGATCGCCCACCGCGACCTCCCCCCGGTACTCGCCGGTGCTGACCTCGGCTGCCTCGAGGCCCCCGGTGTCCCCGAGCGTCGACCCGGTCCCCACGCTCGCCCCGCCATCGTCCCCGCCGCCGATCAGGAACCCGACGGCGAACGCGGCCACCACCGCAAGACCCGCCAGGGCAGCCTTCACCCACGGGCGCATCAGCGGCCGCCCTTCTTGCCTCCGACCACCTTCCGGGTGAGCAGCTTCCGCAGGACGCGCTTGTCCTTGGCGATGATCTGCGCCTGCGTCGTGCACGCGCGCTTGACCTTCGGCGCCTTGCCTCCCTTGACCTTGTACACCGGGAGCACCTGGCAGCGACTGCCGTCGGAGACGGCGATGCTCGGGCCGATCAGCTCGGCCTTGAAGTCCTTGACGAACCCGATCGAGCGCCCCTTCGTCGTCGAGTCGAAGTAGGAGAAGATCCGGAACTTCCCGACCAGGCCCGTCGACTGGAACGACAGCGCGAGCTTGCCGTCGCCGGGCGCCGTCTGCACGACCTTCCCGTCGAGCGGCCCACCGGCGCTCGACGTGCAGTCGGAGTCGAGACACTCGAAGAGGATCTTCGAACCGGGCTCGACCGCCTCGAAGTTGAGGAGCTTCAGGCCGGTGGTCTGAGAGCCGTCGTAGTACGCGTCCGAGCCCTTGGGGTTGTCGTCGAAGGCGCTTACGCGTGTGTACTGGAGCTTGATCTTCTTCTTCTTGGGCTTCTTCTTGTGCTTCTTCTTCGGCTTCTTGGGCACCTTGATCTGCGCCGGGATCGCGAAGTCGAGGTTGGAGCTCTCGGCACCGCGGCGGTCGACCGCGAGGTCGATCGGGAACGAGCCGATCGCCGCCACCGCGCTCTGGTCCCCGCCGAAGCCGTCCACGGCGAGGACGCTGCCCCCTCCGCTGATCTCGTCGGCCACGAGTAGCCGCGAGCCGCTGTAGTCGATGGCGACACCACTGGGAGCCCTGAAGAGGTCGCCGGCCGCCTTGTAGTTGATCTGGTCCTGTGGGGTGATCTCGAGCAGTGCGCCGTAGCTCTCGTCGGCGTTCCGCGTGATCGGATCGACGACGTAGGCGGTCCCCGTCGAATCGAACTCGATGCCGCGCGGGGCGGTGATCCGCGGGTCGCAGTAGTAGCGCTCGAAGGTCCCGTCGGAGCTGTAGCGAGCGATGTAGCCGGTGGTCTGCGGGGTCTCGCAGCCGGGCCCGCTCAGCGGCACGCCCGGCACGCCGCTGTTGGTGGCAAGGATGTCGCCGGTAACGGGGTCTCGCGCGAGGCCCCAGTTGCCGCGGCTGTGGGAGAGATCCTGGGTGCCCGACGGCATGTAGGACTCGCCGGCGTTGAACGGCGCGTGCGGGTCAAGCCGGATCAGCCCCTCGGCGGAGTCGGAGATGATCAGCGAGTCGTCGCCGCCGTTGGTGATGCTGCCGTCGGGAGGGAGCAGGACGGAGTAGGGGTTGGCGTGCTTGTCCCCCGTCGAGAGCACCTGGGTCGCTCCTGTGTCGGGGTTGATGCGGAGGATCGCGCCGCACCCCGGGTTGACCGGACCGCCGACGTCCACGTAGCCGCAATACGCCGCATGCTCGTAGCCGTCGGCGTCGGCGACGATCAGGTAGCCCTCGGCGTCCACGGTGATCCCGACCGGAGCGTTGAGCGGCTCGACCCCGGGACCGTTTATCGCGGGGACGGGGCTGACGCTCCCGTCCGGGGCGATCCGCTGGATCGACGTCTCGGTGGCACCGCGCCCGATCTGCAGGCTGTAGGTGGTTCCCGGCTGACCCACCGCGCCGGCCGCCGCCGGAAGCGCCAGGAGACCGAGCAGTGCGACCACGGCAGCGGCAGCGATACGACCGCGCGCTCCGCGCCGTCGCGGTACACCCCTCATCTCCAAGACCATCTCCCTAGTCATCGCGAATTGCGTTTCGCAGAAGAGACGTCGATCCTACCCGCGTTCTTGCGCGGGGGCGCAGGTCACGGCGCCGCTCCCTACCCAGTCAGCTCGTAGCCGTTGTTCTCGAGGGCATCGATCGCCTCGGCGGCGTCCCGGCTCGCCTCGTCCACGTCGGCCTGGGCATCCTCAAAGGCGGAGGTGTCCTCGTCACGGGCGGCGTCGGCGAGGCGGGCGAAGGCGTCGGAGCTGGCGCTGAACGCCTTCGACAGATCGGCCACGGCGCCCGCGTCGGCGGCCGGCGGGTCGAGCCCGTCGATCGCGTCGGCGGCGTCGGCGTAAGCCCCTGAGAGCTTCCCGGCGGCGTCCGCCTGTTTCTTCGGGTTGCCCGCCGAGAGACCTGCGGCGGACTCCTCCTGAGCGCGGCCGAGCTGCTGGAGCGCGCCGGCGAGACCGGAGGCGACACGCTCATCCGGACCGGCGACGACCGGGTCCGTCTTGACGATCGCGGCGCTCGCCATCGTCGCCTCGCAGTCTGCAGCGATGGCTGCGTAGTCGGCGCTCTTCGCCTCGCATGCGATTGCGCGGTAGCCGTCAGCGGTCGGGATCATGAGCATCTCGACGCGCTCACCCGATCGCGTTTGGCCCGAGTAGAGGATACCCTCGATGCCCTCCCCCAGATCGACTGTCTTCGGCTTCGGGTCGCCCTTGATGCGCTTCGCCAGCGCCGGCGGGATCGGGTCGAGCGCGGAGCCCGGGTCGCTGACGGCGCCGGCCCGCATGATCGAGCGACCCATCGAGGGCGGGTAGTCGAAGGCGATCACGTCGTCGAGCTCGAGCCCCTCGATCGGCCGTCCGCCGGAGAGGTCGCGCTCCCAGCCCATGGGCTCCATGACCGCGAGGTTGCCCTCGCTCACCTGGTCCTGCGCCTCGACCTCGTCGCTGGGGGCGATCAGGAAGCCGACTACGAGGGCCAGGAAGGCGAGCGCTCCGGCCGCGACGAGCAGCCGCCGAGTGTGCGGGGCCTTGCTCTCCTCGACCCCCGACTTCGCCATGACCGGCGTCGGCTCCTCCGAGCCGCGCGGAGGTCTCGGTGAACGCTCGGCACCCTCGGGACCCTCGGCATCCTCGGTGGGCTCGTGCGGCTCGGGGGACTTCGGCCGGGGCTGCTTGGTCGCGATCTTCGTCTTCGGCGCCGGCGCCTTGGGGGGCGGGGGTGGCGGCGTGCCGCGCAGCGCCTTGCGGGACGCGTCGGCGAAGTCCTCGGCGGTGGGGTAGCGATCCTCGCGGTCCTTGCGGAGCGCGGTGAGGACGACCTCGTCAAGCCCCTTGGGGATGTCGGGCGCGAGATCGCTGGGCCGCGGCGGCTCGTCGTGGACATGCGCCCAGAGCTTGGCGAGGTCGTTGTGCCGGTCGAACGGGACGGTTCCGGTCAGCGTCTGGAAGAGGACGCAACCGAGCGAGTAGATGTCGGCGCGCCCGTCGACGTCGCCTGTCTGGAGCTGCTCGGGCGCGACGTAGTTGAGCGTGCCGACCCATTGCCCGGTGCCGGTCAGATCCCCGACCGAGCTCGCGTGCCGCGTCAGGCCGAAGTCGGTCAGGTAGGCGTGGGCGCGCTCCTCGTCCCCTCGCTGGACGAGGATGTTGGCGGGCTTGACGTCGCGGTGGACGAGGCCGCGCCGGTGGGCGGCGGCGAGCGCCGCGGCGACCTGACCGGTCATGTCGACGGCGAAGTCCGGCGACAGGCGCGGGGTGGCGCAGAGGATCTCGGCGAGATCCTCGCCGACCACGTACTCCATCGTGATGTAGAGGAGCTCGCCGTCCTCCCCCGCGTCGTAGATCGTGACGATGTGCGGGTGCCGGAGCGAGGCGGCGATCCGCGACTCGCGCTTGAACCGCTCGCGGAAGTTCGTCTCATGAGCGAGGGCGGGGCTGATGATCTTGAGCGCAACCTCGCGGTCGAGCCCGAGATGGGTGGCCCTGTAGACGATGCCCATGCCGCCCTGGCCGATCACCTCCTCGAGGCGATGGCCGGCGATCACGTCTCCTACCCCCTTCGTCTCCACGCACGCACCCTATTTCAAGATCCGGGGTGCGAAACTTCCGCGCCCGGAAGGGTTGGAGCAGACATGGGATCTCGACTGATGGTGCGCAGCTCGGCGATCGCGATCGCGGCGGTCATCGCGGTTCTCGCCCTCCCCGCGGTCGCCGCAGCGCAGGCACCGCTCGATTCGGCGGGCAAAGTGGACGGCATCCAGCTTGTCGACACCACAACCACTCAGGACGGCGTTAAGTGGGACTTCTTCCGGAACCTTGACTACCCGTGCTCGATCTCGGGGTACCAGACGTTCGCGGTCGGGACGGCGGCCGGGTCCGACCCGAGCGCTCCGGCGCCGCTGTGGGTGCGCATGCGCGGAGGCGGGGTCGGGTACTTCAACGCGGCGGGCCAGCCGCAGCCCTCGGCCGGTAACAAGACCGAGAACGACTTCGACACGCTGACCAAGTTCACCGAGGGCAACGACCTCAACCAGCGGATCAGCGCGCTGCCGGCCGGCTTCCGCACGGTCTCCGTCTCGATGTGCAGCCACGACATCTACGCCGGCGGCGATCAGGTCGATCCCAACAACCCGAACCTGACCCCGGACGGACAGCCGCGCCACACGAATGGCCTGTTCGCGACCAAGGCAGCGATCCGCTACGTGCAGGAGCACTACCCGACGACGCGCACGTTCCTGCACGGGACCAGCGCGGGTTCCGCTGGAACCTTCAGCGTCGCCTACAGCCTGCAGTTGGAGGACCGGCCGGTGAGCGGGTACGTGGCCGACTCCGGCGCCCCCAATCCCGCCAACGAGATCGATCAGAACAACGCCGGCACGTCGTGCGCCCGTGGGACCGAGGCCCTCGCGGCGATCTCGGCGCGCATCCATCCCGACCTCGCCGGCCATCCGCCTGATCAGCTGATCGGCAATGGCGACTCCACCGCGCCCGTCTTCAACATCTGGAACAAGAACGACACGAACGCGTGCGGTGACGAGCAGCTTCCCTGCACGATGTCGGACGGCTCCACCCAGGTGCTGAGCGGCTCGGAGTGCCGCGAGGCGCGGGTTTCGGAGGCGATCAGGGCGCTGCCGCCCGATCGCAACTCGGTCGACTTGAAGGTCTGCGTCGCCAACAACAACGGACCTCCGGGCAACTGCCTGCGCCACGTGGTCACGACCGTCAAGCCCAGCGTCTATCCGAACACCGCTCCCGGCGGGCCCGCCGACTTCAACGGCGCGATCGTCGACTGGGTCGGGCAGCGCCTCGCCGACGCGCCGCCGGCGCTCGATGTCGACCTGCGCGCGAAGAAGAAGCTGAAGGTGAAGGTGAAGCGAAACCGCACCGAGGTCGGTTGCGAGGCGGGTGGCTACGAGCTGCGGACGTGCGCGGTGAAGGTCGACGCGAAGGTCCGCGGCAAGCGCCGCGTGCTCGCCCGGGGCGCGGGTGAGATCGCGCCCGGCGCCGACAGCGGCAGTGCGACGGTGAAGCTGAAGCTGACGAAGCTCGGCAAGAAGAAGGTCCGCAGAGCGCCGCGGCGGGGTCTCAACGCAAAGGCGCACCTTGACGTCGGTGAGCGCTACACGGACCGGACGGGCACGGCGACCGAGCGGGTGCGGCTGCGCTGAGCGCGGGCCGGGTGGGCGCCGCCTCGCGCGCCCCTCGCCCGCAGGCTCCGTTCCTCCGCACACTGCGATCGAGCGCAGCTCGCGCGGCGGCCGCGAGGCCGTTCCGCGTAGGATCGTCTGCATCGAGGAAGCCACCGACAACGGCGCCGCTCCGAGCGCGTACCCGTACCTTCCGGACGACTCGGTGGTGAGCGTCCAGCGCGGTCCCGAGCCGGGCGGGGCGAAGGGCCTCTATCGCGCCTTCGGGGAGACGCTTCGGGGCCTGCGCACGACGATGGCGCGGGTCGTGGAGGGTCCCGTGACGATCCAGTACCCGGAGGAGAAGACGCCCGTCTACCCGCGCTTCCGCGGACGGCACAAGCTGCACCGCTTCGAGGACACCGGCCTCGAGAAGTGCGTCGGCTGCTCGCTCTGCGCAGCGGCCTGCCCGGCCGACTGCATCCGGGTGGTCGCGGCCGAGAACGACCCCGACGACCGCGTCTCCGCCGGCGAGCGCTACGCCGCCGTCTACGAGATCAACCTCTCGCGCTGCATCTTCTGCGGCTACTGCGAGGTCGCCTGTCCGTTCGACGCGATCACGATGGGCCACGAGTACGAGATGGCCGACTACAACCGCGGCGATCTGATCTTCACCAAGGAGATGCTCCTCGCGGAGCCGATCGAGAAGGTGCCGCTGCGCAACGAGGGCGAGTAGGGCCTCGCCGACCCCTCGACGACGGGTCGGCCCCTGGAAGCGTCGGCACTTGCGACGCGCGTCCGGGAATTATTAGTGTATGGTGAGCGACGCTCACGGAACGCTTACCGCCTACCCCGTGTCTACGTGAGCGGGAGATTGCACCGCTTGTGCGGCTGCGAGCTTCCGCCGAAGGGGCGGCGGAGCGCACAGCACGATGATGAAGATCACCGGCGGACATACCAAGAGCCTCCTGGCAGCCCTCGCGCTCGCCCTCACCCTCCTGATCGCTCCCGCGGCCGCCCATGCGGGGGGCTCCGGCGGCGTCGGCCCGGGTGGGACCGACACAAGCGCCGGCACGGAGGACTCGAGCCAAGGTGAGATCGAGGGCCTCAACCCCTACTACACGAAGTTCTCGACGAAGCTGGCGAACAAGACCGACCTCTCGCTGCGCGTCGTCGGCGCCTGGACGCTCGCCGAGGGCGGCCCCAAGGACAACCCCCTGAACATCGGCCCCGGCAGGCGCTACGGCACCGTCAACAAGGGCGTCCGCGCCACCGCCTCGCTGCTCCGCCACTCCCTCTACCGCGACGTGATGGCGAGCGTCGACGAGGCCGACGGCATGCAGATCAAGGCGATCGCCCACTCCCCCTGGTGCCCCGGCTGCCGCGGCTACGCGCGGCTCCTGCGCAGCACCTACAAGAACGTCCAGGTCTGGTAGCCCGGCCGGCGTCCTGAGTGGCGGCCCAGCGCCCCCCGCTCGCCGCCCCCCGCCCCCGCGCCGTCGCCGCCTCCGCTCGCCGCTCCCCCGTCGCCGAACGTTCACCGCACGGGGCTATACGGGGTCGTAATGAACGTTCGGCGAGGAATTGACGCTCGACGGCGACTCAGCTGCTGCCGTTGCCCTCCGCGTCAGCGGCGCGGCTCTCGTCCGTGTCCGCCTTCGGGTCGGTGAGAGCCTCGGGCTCCGGGGCGCTCGCCTCCTCGTGCTCGGCTTCCTCGGGCTCATCCTTGACCCCGTCGGCGCTGCTGTGGGAGGGCGGGGGCGTCGTCGTCGACTCCGCGGCGGTGGCGACCGCGGTCGGAGAGGCCGAAGCGGCGGGAGCGGCGACGGGCGGAGAGGGCGGCGTCGCGGAGGAGCGGCGCCGGATCTTCGCGGCGACCACGAGCGCGACCGCGCCCACGGCGGCTGCGCCGATCAGCGGCAGCCTCCTCGAGGTGCCCTCGGGCGCGGCCTCGCCGAGTGCGTCGGCGGCCTTCGCGGCGGCGTCGCGGACATCCGCGGCGACGCCGGCGGCGTCGGCACGCAGGCCGTCCAGGGTGTCGAGCACCTGGGTCAGCGGATCGCGCTTGCGTCGGAACGGGTTCTGGATCAAGGGTTCACCTCCGGTTGGTTCCCATGACCCTTACCGCAACCGCGAGGCGCGAAACGGGAACCCGCGCCGCGCGTGGCGCCTTTTCCACCGTATGCGTGGGAAAAGCGCCATGCGTCGATTGTTGAGCGCTTCCTGATGACGGCGCGTGGCGCTATTTCCACCGAATGCGTGGAAAAGGCGCCTTGCGTCGGCTCGATCTGCACCGAAGGGAGGTCGTGAGCTCCCGGTGGCGGCCGGCCTCACCGGCAGCTTCGATGCTCCCCCTTCGGTGCCCATCGCCCCAAGCGCGTGGCGCCTTTTCCACCGTATGCGTGGAATTAGCGCCACGCGTCGATGGTTGAGCGCTTCCGATGACGGCGCTTGGCTCCTTTTCCACCGAATACGTGGAAAAGGCGCCATGCGTTCGTCGAGGAGGGCACCGAAGGGCGCGGAGCTGAGCGCTATCGGCGGGCCCTCGCGCTCAGGCCACAGCGCCGGAGTCCCGCAGCGACGCGATCTCATCCGCGGCCACACCCCAGGCGGTGAGCGCCTCGTCGGTGTTCGCGCCCGGCTCCGGGGCCGGTGAAGGCTCGCCCGCAGGGGTCCCGCTGAAGCGCGGCGCCGGCCCGGGCTGGACCTTGCCGCCGACCTCGATGAAGCTGCCGCGCGCGGCGTTGTGCGGATGCGCGGGCGCCTCGGCGAACGTGAGCACGGGTGTCGCGCAAGCCTCCGAACCTTCGAACACCGCGCTCCACTCGTCGCGGGTGCGGGTCATGAAGAGCTCGGCGAACGCCTCCTTGAACTCCGGCCAGCGGTCGCGGTCGAGCTGCGGGAACTCGGCCGGGTCGAGCTCGAGCAACCGCAGCAGCTCGGCGTAGAACTGCGGCTCGATCGCGCCGACCGCGAAGTGGCCGCCGTCGGCGCACTCGTACACCTCGTAGAAGTGGGCGCCGGAGTCGAGCAGGTTCGTTCCGGGGGCGTCCGACCACATGCCGATGTCGGCCATCGAGCGGACCAGCGTCGCCAGCAGGGAGGAACCCTCGACCATGGCCGCGTCCACCACCTGCCCCTCCCCTCCCGAGCGCACGTTGAGGATCCCGGCGAGGACCCCGAAGGCGAGCATCATCGCCCCGCCGCCGTAGTCGCCGACGAGGTTGAGCGGGAACAGCGGCCGCTCCCCCTCGCGGGCGAACGCGCCGAGCACGCCACCGATCGCGATGTAGTTGATGTCGTGGCCCGACTGAGAGGCCATCGGGCCGTCCTGCCCCCACCCGGTCATGCGCCCGTAGACGAGCTTCGGGTTGCGGGCGAGCACCTCGTCGGGACCAAGCCCGAGCCGCTCCATCACCCCCGGCCGGAAACCCTCGATGAGCGCGTCCGCCGACTCGCATAGGCGCAGCGCGAGCTCGCGGCCCTCAGGGTGCTTGAGGTCGCATCCCACCGAGGGGCGGCCGCGGTGCGTCTGGTTCCAGGAGCCGGAGCCGAGTCCGGCGGAGGCGTCGGCACGCTCGAGCCGGACCACGTCGGCGCCGGCGTCGGCGAGCATCATCGCCGCGAATGGCCCCGGCCCGATCGAGGCGATCTCGACGACGCGGACGCCCGAGAGCGGGCCTTGCTTGGTGAGAGCCATCAGCGCGCGACCCTACAGCGACGCGAGTCCCCACAGGCCCCACCACCACGTTGAACGTCCCGCACTGGGCGCTCCAGCGCCTACTCCGGGACGTTCGATGGGCGATGGGTGGGGAGGAGATACGGCCGGCGGCAAGGCTCGGCTCGGCAAGGCTCGGCTCGGCTCGGCTCGGGGGAGATGCGACCGGCACTCAAGCCGGCGACGGCAACGCCTCGGCCGCCCGTGGCTTCCCGCCCGCATCGAGCGGGTGGTGGCAAGCGGCGAAGTGGCCGCCGCCGTGGTCGATCAGCGGCGGGTCCTCGACCGAGCAGACGTCGGTGGCGAACGGGCAACGGGTGTGGAAGCGGCAGGCCTCGGGCGGGTCGGCCGGGCTCGGCACGTCGCCCTCGAGGACGATCTGCTTGCGGGCGGCGTTCGCGCGCGGGTCGGGGATCGGGACCGCCGAGAGCAGCGACAGCGTGTAGGGGTGGATCGGGTTGGCGTAGACCTCGGCGGCCGGGCCCAGCTCGACGATCTTGCCGAGGTACATGACCGCGATCCGGTCGGCGACGTGGCGGACGACGCCGAGGTCGTGGGCGACGAAGACGTAGGTGAGGTCAAGCTCCTCCTGCAGGTCCTCGAGCAGGTTGATGATCTGCGCCTGGATCGAGACGTCGAGGGCGGACACGGGCTCGTCGGCGATGATCAGCTTCGGGTTCAGCGAAAGCGCCCGCGCGATCCCGATCCGCTGGCGCTGGCCGCCGGAGAACTCGTGCGGGAAGCGGTTGTAGTGCTCGGGGTTGAGCCCGACCCGCTCGAGCAGCTCCTGCACCGCCTTCACGGCGCCCCCGCGCGGGACGATGCCGTGCAGCTTCATCGGATCGCCGACGATCTGAGCGACGCGCTTGCGCGGGTTCAGCGACGAGTAGGGATCCTGGAAGACCATCTGCATCTGCGGCCGCAACTTCCGCATCTCGCCCCGGCTGAGGCCGGTGATCTCGCGGCCGTCGAAGCGGACCGAGCCCGACGTCGGCTCGATCAGCTGCAGGATCGCGCGGCTCAGCGTGGACTTGCCGCAGCCCGACTCGCCGACGAGGCCCAGGGTCTCCCCGCGGTTGACCGAGAAGGAGACGCCGTCGACCGCCTTGACCGCGCCGATCTCGTGGTCGATCAGGATCCCGGCCTTGATCGGGAAGTGCTTGACGAGGTCGGTGACCTCGAGGATCGGCTCGGCGCCGTCCGCGCTCGCGGTGCCGACCGCGTCGGACGCGGGCCGCGGTTCGGTCTCCTCGCTCACGACGTCACCTCCTCCGGGGCCTCGAGCCCGATCTCACCGGTCGAGACCACACGCAGCTCGCGCTTCCTCTCGGGATCGATCCAGCAGCGGTCGGTGTGGCCGGCCTCGCCCCCACGAGCCTCGAGATCGGGGTGCTCCGTGCACTTCTCGAAAGCGTGCGGGCAGCGGTCGCGGAAGTGACAGCCCTTCGGCGGCCGGATCAGCGACGGCGGCTGGCCGGCGATCTGCGCCAGGCGCGCCGTCCGCGGTCGGTCGATCCGCGTCAGCGAGCCGAGGAGCCCCCACGCGTAGGGGTGCTGGGGGTCGTAGAAGATCTGATCGAGCGTGCCCGACTCGACGGCCTCGCCGGCGTACATGACCATCACCCGGTCGGAGACCTCGGCGACGACCCCGAGGTCGTGGGTGACGATGATCATCGCCATTCCGAGCTCCTCCCGGAGGCGCTCTATCAACCGCAGGATCTGCGCCTGGGTGGTGACGTCGAGCGCGGTCGTCGGCTCGTCGGCGATCAGCAGCTTCGGGTCGTTCGCGAGCGCCATCGCGATCATCACGCGCTGGCGCATGCCGCCGGAGAACTCGTGCGGGTACTCCCCGATGCGCCGCTTCGCATCGGGGATCCCGACGAGTCCGAGCAGGTCTGTCGCATGCTTGCGCGCCTCCTCCTTGCTGACGTCGCGGTGGACCTGGATCGCCTCGATGAGCTGATCGCCGACCTTGAAGAACGGATGCAGCGAGGACAGCGGGTCCTGGAAGATCATCGCGATCTCGTTGCCGCGGATCCTCTGCAGCTCCTCCCCCCCGAGTTCGGTCAGGTCGCGGCCCTCGAACATGATCCGGCCCGAGATCGTCGCGTTGGAGGCGCGCGTGAGCCCGAGGATCGTCAGGTTCGCGACGCTCTTGCCGGACCCGGACTCGCCGACTATCCCGAGCATCTCGCCGCGCTTGACCTCGAAGGAGACTCCGTCGACGGCCTTGACGATCCCTTCGTCGGTCTCGAAGTGGACCTTCAGGTCCTCGACGCTGAGCAGGGTCTCTGCCGAGTGTGCCGAGTCGCTCATCAGTCGTACCTCACCCGCGGATCGAGGTAGGCGTAGGCGATGTCGACGACGAGGTTCAGCGTGACGATGAAGAACGCGCCGAACAGCGTGATCCCCTGGATCATCGGCAGGTCGGAGCGCTTGATCGCGTTGAAGGTCTCGGCGCCGACGCCGGGGATGTTGAAGACCGTCTCCGTGAGGATCGCGTTGCCGGCGAGCAGGACCGCGACGTCGAGCCCGAGCAGCGTCACGATCGGCGTGATCGCACTGCGCAGCGTGTGCTTCATGATCACCCGCTTGTCGGGCAGGCCCTTCGCATACGCCGTGCGTATGTAGTCCTCCTCCATCACGTCGAGCATCTGCGAGCGCAGGTACCGCGCGTAGATCGCCGCGGTCGCCAGGCCCAGCACCAGCCACGGCAGGATCATCGCCCCCACCTTCCCGGCGAAGGTGTCCGCCGCTCCGTAGGAGCCGATGCCTGGGAATATCGGGATCAGGCCGACGTCGTCGGCGAAGAGGTAGAGGAAGACGAGACCGAGCCAGAAGACGGGCGCCGAGATGAAGATCAGCGTCGTGATCATCGTCGCCCGGTCGAGGAACGAGCGGCGGCGGACGGCGGAGATGATCCCGGTGGGAATCGCGACCCCCATCCAGACGATCACGGCGCCGACGACCAGCATCACGGTCGCCGGCAGGTCGGAGAAGATCACGTCCTTGACGTCGGCGTTCGACTGGTAGCTGTGCCCGAAGTAGAGCGGGCCGTGCGAGTCGGTCCCCGGCAGGTCGAGCGGCGTGAAGACGCCCTTGATGTAGATCCAGAACTGGGCGATGACCGACTTGTCGAGCCCGAGCGATTCGCGGATCGCCTGGATCTGGTCGGCGTTGGCCTGGCGGCCGGCGCGCAGCTGGGCCGGATCGGCGGACGGGAAGACGTAGAAGAGGAGGAAGACGACCGCGCTGACGACGATCAGCAGGAAGATCGAGGCGATGAGTCTGCGGACGATGAAGCGGGCCATCTGAAGGAATCGAGGGTTCGGGTGGGTGTGGTTGGTGCTTGGTGTGGCGGGTTGTTCTCGTGAGGGGCGAGGGGCGGGCCCGCCGGCTCAGCTTGAGCCGAAGCCGGCGGGCCTTTCCTCGTCAGCCGGTTACGGCTTCAGGGACGTGAACGCCAGATCCCAGTTGGCGTTGGCCTTGTTGATCACGCCGGCCACGTCAGCCGACTGGATGTTGGCCTGGTCATCCCAGATGTAGGGGATGGCCGGAGCCTGCTCGCCGATCATGGTGTCGACGTCGCCCCATGCCTGGTTGCGCTCGCCCTGGTCGTCGATCAACGTCGCGTCGTTGATCGCCTTGTTGACCTCGGGAACGTTGAGCTGCGGCCAGTTGGAGTTGTTCTCCGGGACCACGTTCTCACCGTTGAACGTCGGGTCGAGCATGCTCTGCCCGTCGTTGAAGTCCTTCAGCCAGCCCACGTTCGGACACACCTGCGGTGCGTTCGACGGGGTGCTGCAGAACTTCGTGTACATGATGTCGTGCGTCACCTTCTGCAGGTCGACGTCGAAGCCGAGCTGCTCGAGCTGGCTCTTCACGACCTCGGCGGTGTCCGAGCCGGGAGGCGAGTCATCGCCGACCATGACGATCTTGCAATCGCCCTCGCACTTGCCGCTCGAGTAGCCGGCCTTCTTCATGTACTCCGCCGCCAGATCCGGGTCTCCCTCGGGGTTGGCGATGAAGTCCAGATCCGGACCCTCGAGCCCGCCACCTTCCTCGAAGCCGGGGAAGTCCGGCGGGAGGTAGTGGGTGGCGACGGGGCCGGTGAGCTCACCGCCGCGGGTGTTGCGCAGGTCGACCCTGTTCGAGTTCGCGATCACGGCCTTGCGGACGTTGATGTCGTCGAACGGAGCCATCTGCGTGTTCAGGGCGACGTAGCGGTTACCACCGCTCGGGGTCAGCGAAAGCTGGCCCTCCTCACCCTCCTGCGCGGCCTGCTTGATGGCCGCCGGCGGCGTCGTGAAGTCGCCGTTGACCAGCCCGTTGCCGGTGAGGACCTTCTTCGCCGCCGAGACGGTGTCGGCGAAGCCCTCCTGGATGGTGATGTCGTCCAGGTACGCCGGCCGGAAATCGCCATCGGACGCCTTCCAGTTCGGGTTGCGGACGAGGTGGATCTCCTTGTTCGGCGTGTAGCCGGTCAGGTTCCCCGAGCTGTCGTTCTCGATCATGTACGGACCGGTCGCGACCTGGTGCTCGCCGTACGTCGACGGGTTCTCCGCGTCGTACTTCTCGGCGTACTCCTCCGGAACCGGGGCGCTGACGGGCAGCGACAGGGCGCCGATCACGCCGATCGAGGTCGTGTTGTCGAGCTTGATCTCGAGCGTCGTGTCATCCGGCGCCGTGATCCCGCTGATGTCGGGCGCTCCGCCCGTGGGGTTGTCCTGGGCCTCCTTGATGGCCTTGTCGATCCCCTGGACGCCGGACAGGTACGTCTGCACGAACCCGTTCGGGACGCCCGGCAGCAGCGATCGCTCGATCGCGTACTTGACGTCGGCGGCGGTGGCCACCCTGTTCACCGGCGGCGAGAACTTGACGTCGTCGCGGAGGGTGTAGGTGATCGTCTTGCCGTCGTCGCTGACCTCAGGCTCGCCGGTTGCGAGCAGCGGCGACGCCTTCTCGATGTCGCCCGGCGCGTAGGCCGTCAGAGACGACTGCGTCGCGCTCGTCACCATGAAGGTGAACTGGTAGTACGCCGCGCCCGGGTCGATGTAATCGACGTCGCTGGCCGCGATGACCGTCAGGTCACCGCCCTGCTGCGCGTCTGAGGGCGGCTCGGTGACCGCCGCGAACTGGCTGTTGGCATCCCCCGAGCTCGATGTGCTGTCGCTGCTGCCACCGCACGCGGCCAATGCCACGGCCGCGGCCACGATCAATCCGGGCAATAGGACCCGGAGCAACTTCTTTCTCATGGACGTTCCTTTCTTCTTTCGGACAAGTTGGACGAGTTGGACGAGTTCGAAGAGTTGGATGAGCTGACGGGGCGCACGGGTCAGGACCTCCGCTTGCGGGGGTTGAGGGCGTCCTGCATGGCGTCGCCGACGAAGTTGAAGGCGAGCACGGTGAGGACGAGCGCTATGCCCGGGAACAGCATGTACCACCAGGCGGTGCTGAAGTTTGGGGTGGCGTCGGAGATCATCTGGCCCCAGCTCGGCTTGTCGGTGACGCCGACGCCGAGGAACGAGAGCGCGGCCTCGTAGAGGATCACCTGCGGGATCAGGATCGACGAGTAGACGATGATCGGCGCCGTCAGGTTCGGCAGCAGCTCGCTGAAGACGATCCGCGCGTCGGTCGAGCCCATCGAGCGGGACGCCTCGATGAACTCCTTCTCGCGCATCGAGAGGATCTGGCCGCGGACGATCCGGGCCATATACGTCCAGCTCGTGAAGCTGATGACGAAGATGACCACCCCGAGCCCGGGCTTGACGAGGCCGCCGAGGCAGCCGCTGCCGCCGCCCTTCGTCTGCGCGAGCGTGCACGCGGAGGCGAGGCCGGTCGCGAGCAGCAGGTACGGGATCGCGAGGAGGACGTCGACGCTGCGCGAGATCAGCGAGTCGACCCAGCCGCGGAAGTACCCGGCGAGGAGCCCGGCGATGACCCCGAAGACCGTGGCGAAGAACGTCGCGGCGAAGGCGACGGTGAGCGAGACGCGGGCGCCGTAGACGACGCGGCTGAAGACGTCGCGCCCGAGCTGGTCGACGCCGAAGAGGTGATCGGCGGAGGGGCCGGTCGGGGTCGCGAAGAGCGGATCGAGCGCGCCGGTGTCACGGGCGTCGGGGTCGGGGCCGCCGACGATCGAGACCACGAGCGGCGCGAAGATCGCCATCAGGACCAGCAGGCCGATGAAGACGAGCGAGGCCATCGCGATCTTGTCCTCGCGGAACCGCGCGCGGAAGAGCTGGCCCGGCGAGCGCGGGGGCAGCTCGAAATCCGAGTCGACGAGCTCGGCCGACGCGCCCACCGGCGCACGATGTTCCTCTCCGAATTGACCTGCTTCCAAGCTGCCCTACTTGGTGGACGAGATTGAGTGACGAACTCCCAGTCCTTGCCCAGCCACCCTACTCTCCATTCACGGATCCGCCGTCGGCTGCCTCGGGGTCGTGGAGGTGGCATCGCACCACCGCGCCGCCGATGTCCAGCGGCCGCGGCTCCAGCGATGCGCGGAAACGGACCCTGACCCCATCCCCGGCGGCCTCCATCGACTCGACGCCGCGCCACAGTGGATCGTCGGGCGCCGCCTCGCGGATCGAGTCGAAGATCGCCATCACGTCGCCTCCCTCGTGCCCCGAGCCCGCCGGGATCACCACCTCCCGCTCGGAGGAGTCGAGCGCCCCGAGATCACCGAGGACCGCCCGCTCGGCGTCGAACTCCTCCTCGGAGAGCTCCGTCCAGCGCGACTCGAGCGCGGTGCGCAGATCCCGCGGCTCCCAGCCGCAGGGCTCGAAGGCCCGCGGGCAACGCGGGTGGAAGGAACAGCCGATCGGCGGCGAGACGGCGTCGGGAACCTCCCCGCGCGGCAGGTCGCGAGGGACGGCGCGGCGCGGGTCGGGCTCGGGGATCGCCCGCAGCAGCGCCTGCGTGTAGGGGTGGCGCGGCTCCCGGTAGATTTCCTCGGCCGGGCCGATCTCGACGATCCGGCCCAGGTACATGATCGCGATCCGGTCGCAGAAGAACTTCGCGGTGGCGAGGTCGTGGGTGATGTAGAGGTAGGTGAGGCCGAGCTCCTCCTTGAGCTCGAGCATCAGCTCGAGGATCTTCGCCCGCACGCTCATGTCGAGCATCGAGACGGGCTCGTCGGCGACCAGCACCTCGGGCTCGAGGATGATCGCGCGGGCGATCACGGCGCGCTGCTTCTGCCCGCCGGAGAGGTCGGCCGGGTACTTGTCCAGGAACTCCTCCGCGGGGCTGAGCCCGACGCGCTCGAGCGCCGCCGTCGCCCGCTCGCGCAGGCGCTCGCGGTCGCGCTCGATCCCGTGGAAGCGCAGCGGGTCGGAGACGAGCGCACCGATCGTCAGCGCCGGGTTGAGCGAGGCGTGCGGGTCCTGGAAGACGATCTGCAGGCGCCGGCGCAGCTCCCGCATCTGCCCCTCCGAGCGCCCCGTGATCTCCTCGCCGCCGACCTTGATCGAGCCGCTCGTCGCCGGCACGAGGCCGAGCAGGGTGCGGCCGAGCGTCGTCTTCCCCGAGCCCGACTCGCCGACGAGCCCGAGCACCTCGCCCTTGCGCAGCTCGAGCGAGACGCCGTTGACCGCGAGGACCTGGCCGCTGTCGCGGTCGCGCAGGCGGTCGAGGAAGGAGCCGCGGACCGAGTAGGTCGTCTCGAGGTCGGTGAGCTCGACGAGCGGCTCGCCGGGGGCGATAGCCACGTCGCCCTCGCTGCGGTCCTCGCCGCTGTCCACGTTGTCGTCCGCGTCGCTCATTCGCTCACGCCTCCTCCGCCGCCGCGATCTCCTCGCGCTCGAGCGGCTCGCGGCCGCCCTCGGGAATCCGCTCCTCGGGGCCGTTGAGCCAGCAGCGCACCCGCTGGCCACCGCCACCCGTGGTCTCCTCCGGCGCGAGCTCCGCGCAGACCGCCATCGCGTTCGGGCAGCGCGGGTGGAAGCGGCAGGCCGGGGGCGGGTCGATCAGGCTCGGCGGCGCCCCGTCGATGTAGTTGAGCCCCGTCGTCTCCAGCGAGATCGTCGCCCGCAGGAGCTCGCGCGTGTAGGGGTGCGCGGGCTCGGCGAAGACCTCGCGCGCATCCCCCTGCTCGACGATCTCGCCCGCGTACATGACCGCGACCCGGTCGCAGGCCTCGGCGACGATCCCGAGGTTGTGGGTGATCAGCAGGACGGCGGTGTCGAAGTTGCGCCGCAGGTCGGCGAGGATGCCGAGGATCTGCGCCTCGACGATCACGTCGAGCGCGGTCGTCGGCTCGTCGGCGATCAGCACCTTCGGGTTCAGCACCAGCGCCAGCGCGATCATGATCCGCTGCCGCATCCCGC
Source organism: Thermoleophilales bacterium (assembly GCA_020636895.1). GTDB lineage: Bacteria > Actinomycetota > Thermoleophilia > Solirubrobacterales > 70-9 > RHKX01. The sequence continues at coordinate 67,623 of JACJWZ010000003.1, forward strand.
CCGAGAACTCGTGCGGGTATTGCTTGAAGCGGGTCGGAGGGATCCCCATCCCGGCGAGCGCCTCGAGCGAGCGGCGGCGCACCTCGTCGTCGTCGAGGTCGGGCTCGTGGGTGCGCAGGGTCTCGCGGAAGTGCTTCTCGATCGTCTGCAGCGGGTCGAGCCGCGTCATCGGCTCTTGGAAGATCAGCCCGAGCTCGGGACCGCGCATGTCGCGGAGCTCCTTCGGGTCCATTCCGACCAGCTCGCGGCCGTCGTAGCGGACCGACCCGGAGACCGAGGCCATCGGCGGCAGAAGGCCGAGCGTGCCGCGGCCGAGCGTCGACTTGCCGCAGCCGGACTCGCCGACGAGCCCGAGGGTCTCCCCGGCGCCGATCGAGAAGCTGACGCCGTCCACCGCCCGCACGGGATCGCCGCGGGTCCCGTACCAGACCCGCATGTCCGCGACCTCGAGGATCGCCGCGTTCTCCTCAGCCGCGCTCATGGGTCCCTCCCGCGGTCGATGCCGACCGGCGCCTCCGGCGCCCAGCCCCCGACCTCGCCGCCCGCGGCGGGGATATCCGGCGCCTCGGTCGGCCGCGAGCGCACGAGCGGGTTGATGACGTCGTTGAGGCCTTCGCCGAGCAGCGTGAAGCCGACCACCAGCATCACGATCGCCAGGCCCGGGAAGAGCCCCGTCCACCAGATCCCCGCACCGGCGTCGTCGATCGCGCGCTGCAGGTCGTAGCCCCACTCCGCCGCCTCGGTCGGCTGGATCCCGTAGCCGAGGAACCCGAGGGCGGCGAGCGTGAGGATCGCGTCGGCGGCGTTCAGGGTCGCGAGCGCCGGCACGTTCTGGATCACGTTCTGCAGGACGTAGCGGCCGATGATCGTCCGCCGCGGCGCCCCGAGCGCCCGCGCCGCCTCCACGTAGGGCTCCTCGCGGACGCTGATCACGTGGTTTCTCACCACCCGGAAGTACTGCGGCACGTACACCGCGGTGATCGCGATCGCCGCCGTCACGACCCCGGCCCCGAACAGGTCGGAGAGGAAGAAGCCCTCGAGCTTGTCGGAGAGGAGGAAGGCGATGACGATCGCCAGCAGCAGGTAGGGGAAGGCGAAGAGCGCGTCCATGATCAGGACGAGGATCCGGTCGAGCTTGCCGCCGATGTAGCCGGACATGAGCCCGAGCGGGACACCCACGACGAGCGAGAAGGCGACGGCGAGCAGCACCACCTCGACCGCTGTCCGGGATCCCCAGACGACCCGCGAGAGGACGTCGTAGCGGCCGACGGTCGTCCCCCACAGGTTCGTCGAGTCGGGCGCGTGCTGCTTGGGGAAGTCGACGCCGCCGCTGGAGACCTGGTCGAAGCTGTAAGGGGCGAGCAGCGGCGCGAAGATCGCCATCACGACGAAGACGGCGACGATCACCACACCCGCCCAGAACATCCAGCGCGAGACCCCGACGGTGTCGCGGATCGGGGCCAGCCAGCGCGGCAGCTTCATGTTCTTCAGGCCCCTCACCGGTACCTCACCCGCGGGTCGATGAAGGCGTTGACGAGGTCGATCAGGAGCGAGACGAAGACGACCGCGATCGCGAAGACGACGACGATGCCCTGCACGGCGATGTAGTCCCGCTCGTCGAGGTAGCGGATCAGCTCCGAGCCGATCCCGGGCCAGTTGAAGGTCTCCTCGGTGAGGACGGCGCCGCTGAGGAGGATCGCGAACTGCAGCCCGGCGACGGTGATGACCGGCACGAGCGCGTTGCGGAAGGCGTGGTTGATGACCACGCGGCGCTCGCTGATCCCGCGGGCGCGGGCGGCCTCGACGTAGTCGCCGCGCAGCGTCTGCATCAGGTTGACGCGCACGAGCCGGATCATCACGCCGCTGATCGTCAGCCCGAGCACCAGCGCCGGCAGGAAGAGGTGCTGCAGCACGTCCCAGAAGGCGTTCCAGTCCCCGGCGATGAGCGAGTCGAGGACGTAGAAGTAGCTGATCTTGTCGAGGTCGAAGTCGACTATCGGTGAGGCTCTACCCGACGTCGGCCAGCCCACCTTCGAGGCTAAGAGCTGCGCGAGGAAGCCGAGGAAGAAGACCGGGAAGGCGTAGATGACGATCGCGAACAGGCGCCCGCCGACGTCGATCGGTCCATCGCGGAAGCGCCCCGCGAGCAGCCCGATGGGGATGCCGACGAGCAGCGTTATCGAGAACGCGGCGAGCGTCAGCTCGAGCGTCGCGCTGCCGTTCTCGACGATGATCGACTTGACCGAGCGGTTGTCGGTGACCGACTCACCGAGGTCGAGGGTGACGACCTGTCCCAGGTACTCGACGTACTGGTCGGCGATCGGCCGGTCGTAGCCGGCCTCCTTCTTCCGCTTCTCGAGCTCCTTGGCGGGGAGCTTCGCCCCCAGCGCCGCCGTGATCGGGTCCCCCGGCGCCACCCGCATCAGCAGGAACACCATCGTCACGAGGATGAAGACGGTCGGGATCGCCAGCAGCACGCGCGTGAGCACGTAGGTGCGCAGACCGCCCCCACGGCTCATCGCGGGCTCTCCTCCTCCGCCCAGTGCGCTGGGCGGAGCCTCATCAGTTCTTCGAGATCAGCCAGTAGCGGAAGATGAAGGACGGGTCGAACGTCTCCTCGACCCCGCTGACACCGTCGCGGACGGCGGCCACCTGATCGGCCTGCCAGATCGGGATCGTCGGCGCGTCCTCGGCCGCGATCTTCTGGATCTGCTCGAACGCCTGCGAACGGACCTGCGGATCGGAGGAGGACTTCTCCTGCCCGATCAGCTTGTTCATCTGCGGGTTGTCGTAGTGGATGTTGAGGAAACTGTCCGGCAGGAAGAACGGCGACGTGTAGTCGTCGGCGTCCGGGTAGTCCGGGAACCAGCCGAGCTGGTACTGCGGGTACTTGTCGGTGAACGCGGCCGTCGAGTACTGGTTCCACTCGGTCGACTTCAGCGTCACGTCGAAGAGGCCGCTGTCGTCGAGCTGCCGCTTGATCTCGGCGTACTCGTCGCCGGAGGAGGCGCCGTAGTGGGAAGGCGTCCACCAGATCTCCATCGGGACCGGGGTGTCGACGCCCGCGTCCTCGAGGGTCTGGGCGGCCGCGTCGGTGTCGGGGCCCTCGCCGTACTCGTCGGAGAACGCCTCGTTCGCGAACTCGACCCCCTGCGGGATCATCGAGTAGAGCGGCTGGACGGTGCCGTTGTAGACGTTGTCGGCGATCGCCTGACGATCGATCGTCTGTGCGACGGCCTGGCGGATCGCCAGCTTCTGCGCGTCGTCGTCGCCCTCCTGGAGCTTCGTGTTGAAGACCAGGTAGCGGATCTCGGTGCCGTTGCCCGAGACCACGTTGACTCCGTCGGCGCCGTCGAGGTCGTCGATGTCGGTCGGGCTGAGGCTGCGGTAGGCGATGTCGACGTCGCCGTTCTGGACCGCGAGCTTGAGCGCCGAGGCCTTGTCGAAGTACTGGATGATCACCCGGTCGTTCTTGGCCGGAGCGTCGCCCTGGTAGGTGTCGCTCTTCTCCATCACCGTCTGCTTGCCGGGCTCGTAATCGGCCAGCGTGTAGCGGCCGGAGCCGACCACCTTGTCGCTCGGCTGCAGCTTGTCGGCCGGGTAGACGTCGGAGGGGACGATCGCGAAGGAGGCGGTGGTGAGGACCAGCGGCCAGGTCGCGTCGGGCTCGTTGAGCTCGAAGGTCACGGTCTTGCCGTCGGAGGAGGCCTTGACGCTCTTCATGTTCGCCAGGAGTGACGAGGCGCCGTTGGGATCGGCGATGTCGACGTTGCGCTCGAAGGAGAACTGCACGTCCTCGGCGTCGAGCGTGGAGCCGTCGGAGAAGGTGAGGCCGTCGTTCATCGTGCACTCGTACTCGGTGTTGTCGTTGTTCGTGAAGTCGCACTTCTCGGCGGCCTCGGGAACGGCCTTGTTGCCGCCCGGTTCCACCGTGAGCAGGTTCTGGTACATCGAGTAGATGCCGTCATAGGACGGGAGGTCGTAGGAGCCCGCCGGGTCGTAGGAGATCGGCTGGTCGGTGGTGCCGCGGATGATCGTGCCGCCCCCAGAAGAGGAATCGTCGGAGGAGCCGCAGCCTGAGGCGATCAGCGCCCCGGTTGCGAGCAGCGCAAGCGCGAGCGCTCCGAAGTACTTCCGAGTGCGAATCATGTGACGACCTCCCAGTCGCGGTTTGCCCCAGCCGGCCCACCCCAAGCGGACCGGCACTCCTCATGCGCGCGGCAATCTACTCCTGGACGCCCTCGCGTGTCACGACCTCCCCGCTGCTCAGCCTCCGGACCTGCCCGGAGAGCATCGGCGGGAAGATCAGGACGAAGGAGACGATCGCGCCGGAGATGAGCACCTCCTCGCGGCCGAACGCGTCCACGGCGGGGCCGACCAGGGCGAGCCCGATGGGCAGCAGCGCGAGGCTGCCGAGGAAGTCGATCGAGATCACCCGCGAGAGCAGATGGTCGGGAACGTCGCGCTGGACGGCGGTGGTCCAGAGCACCTCGAAGGTCGCCTCGCCGAAGCCCGTGACGAAGATCACCGTGAGCAGGACAGGGACCGACGGCACCACCGCGAGCGCCACCATGAGGACGCAGAAGGGGATCAGCAGGAGCAGGCTGAGGACGCCGGGCAGACGCGGGCGGATCCGCGCGGCGACGACGGCGCCGATGACCGCGCCCGCGCCGAGCGCGGCCAGCATCCAGCCGTAGATCGCGACGTCGCCGTACTCGTCCTCGGCGGTGAGCGGCGCGAGCACCTCGAACGGCGCGATCAGGACGAGCACGTGGATCATCGCCGTGGCGACGACGATCGCGATCCACGGGCGCGCCCAGATCGCACGGAAGCCCTCGGCGGCCTCGCTCAGGGCCGAGGCCTCACCCGGATGCTCGCCGGTCGGCGCCTCGGCGATGTACTCCTGCACCCGCAGCATCCCGACCCAGCTCAGGGCGAAGATCGCCGCCGAGATGGCGAGAGCGGGCCGGGCGCCCGCGGTGGCGATGACGATCCCCGAGATCGCCGGGCCGAGGAAGAGCGCGAGCTGGGAGGAGAGCGCGGCGAGCGCGTTGCCCGACTGCAGGAGATCGTCGGGAAGCACCCGCGGCATCAGCCCGCGGAAGGCCGGCTCGAAGAGCGCCTCGCCCATGCCGACGACGAACGCCAGCGCGGCGATCACCCCGGTCGAGGCGCCGCCGCCGATCACCGCGATCGTCGCCACCGCCCCCATCCGGGCGAGATCGGCCGCGACACAGACGAGCCGCCGCGGGAACCGGTCGGCGATCACCCCGGCCGGAACCGCGAAGAGCACGAGCCCGAACGCCTGCACCGCGAGCACCGTCCCGATCGTCCCCGCCCCCGCCCCGTGCTCGACGAGCAGCGCCGCGACCGCGACGGTGAAGGCGAAGTTCCCGAACGCGCTCGCGACCTGCGCCGCGAACAGCCAGCGGAACGTCCCATGTCGGAGGGCGAGCAACATCGCCCCCTTCTCTTTAGATGAAAGCCGCCGAGTCCGCGTGGCGGGCGAGGCTGGGCGCGCTACTCGTCGGGCATCACGCTCCTAGATGAGTGATCCCACCCGCTGGGCCCAGCGGGATGCCTCAGTCCAACATCTTGGACTCAGGCTGCCCGCTGGAGGGGCAGAAGCTCCCAAGCACCGCGGGACCCACGGTCGGGGAAGGGCACCGGGGCCGCTCCCTCGACGGCTTCACCCGAGAGAGCGTGATGCCTCGCGCACGTGCCTTCTCCTTCGCCGCCTCGAGCAGGCTGCCGTCGATCGAGACCGTGATGCGCATCACCCGCAATATGGCGCATCGGACCCATCTCATCGAAGGCGAGCAGGCAGCTGGAGCGATCCCGGTGGCACGATCGATGGTCGAGAGCGGAGATGGTGGCGCGGCTCACGAGCAAGTGCGAACGGTTCTCTCCCTCATCTCTCGCTGGTGGCTCCTCGAGTGCCGCGTGTTCCGGCGGGCACCGGCGTTGCTATCGGGGCTTCACCCGCGGGACACTCCGGGCCCTCCCTCGTCGGCCAGTCGTCTCCTGATGCACGCGCCGATCGCCGTGATCGCCTCGCGCGAGATGGCGAGTGTCATCGCGGCGGTCTGGAAGTCGTGCCACATGCCCTCGAAGCGCTGCAGCTCGACCTCCACCCCGGCCGCCCAGGCGCGGTCGGCGAAGCGGGTCGAGTCGTCGAGGAGGACCTCGTCGGAGCCGATCTGCACGAGCGTCGGCGGCAGCCGCCGGAGGTCCGCGTAGAGCGGCGAGACGCGCGGGTCCGAGCGGTGGAGATCACCGGCGTAGGCGCGGCCGCCCTCGCCGAGGAAGTCGTGGCGCAGCACTGGGTCGAGGCGGTCGTTCGCAGCCACGCTCGCACCCGAGAGGGTGAGGTCGAGCCACGGCGAGATCAGCACGAGCGCCGCCGGAGCGGGGACAGTCATCTCCCGCAGGACGAGCATCAGCGCCGTCGCCAGCCCGCCACCGGCGGAATCACCGATGACCGCGACCCGCCCGGGGCTGTGTCCGAGCTCGAGCATCGCGGTGTAGGCGGAGAACACGTCGTCGAGCGCCGCCGGGAAGGGGTGCTCGGGCGCGAGCCGGTAGTCGGGCAGGTAGACGTCGGCGCCGGTCTCCTCGGCGAAGCGCGCCGCGAATCCCGCGTAGGCGCCCTCGCCCCCGAGCACGTAACCGCCGCCGTGGATGTAGAGGATCGCGTCGCGCTCGCCCGCCGGCAGCGGCCCGACCGCCGACCCTGCCCCGGCCCGCAGCCGCAGCATCGGCACCTCACCGGCCCGAAGCTCGGTCCGCTCGATCCCACGCGGGCCCCCGACCGCGGCCAGCAGCGCCCGAACCCAGCGCCGCCGCAGCGAGAGCGGCACCGACGGGCGCACGACCGCCTTGAACAGCACCCGCATCATCAGCCGGTTGATCGCTTTCAGAAGGGACTGCACGCGGGCGAATCTAGCCGAGCCATCCCGGTGGTGGTTGACGACCAGCGCCCTGGATCGCGAGGTCCCCTTAAGACCTTCGCGGTGTCGCTGCCAAACAGCAGCACCTCTCACACACGCGGCCGGCGCCGTCAGCCCTCGACATCTCGGTGAGGCCCTTCATGAGAGTGGTCCGGAGGTCGAGTAGTGATAATGCAGGAGCAACCTAGTACCACTCTTGACACCGTTTATCACTATGGCTGAGGCCTCCGCCTCGACCGTTCACGACCGAACTACGGGGGCCGGACAGTCGTCTGGTCACCGAACTTCAAAGCGGCCCCTCGCAGTTACGTCGAGAGCTGTCGCAATGGCTCCACGACGAGCCCTTGCAGCTTCTTGTAGCAGCACGGATGGAGCTCGGGGCGGTGAAGGCCGGGCGAAGCGGCGCGGAGGAGGAACTCGGCAGGCAGATCGAGGAAGCCGAGGCGACGATCCGGAAGGCGGCATTCGACCTCAGCCCCTACGCGCTCGAGGAACTGGGGCTGTGTGAGGCAATCCGCCTTCTCGCCGAGGAGGAGGGCCGGCGAGAAACGATCGAGATATCGATGGATTGCGAAGCACTCGAGCCACATCCCCGGCAGGACCACGCGTACTTCGCGATCGCCCGCGAGTTGATCTCCAACTCGGTCCGGCATGCTCGCGCCAGCAAGGTCCACATATCCCTGAGGCGCGACGGTTCAGGCATCGCAATGGTCGTCAGTGACGACGGCATCGGGATCGCCGAGGAGAAGCGGCTGGATGCGCTCAAGAATGGACACCTCGGACTGGTCAGTGCCCGCGAGCGAGCCGCCGCGGTGGGATGCGAGTTGCGAGTGGAGCGTCCCGCGGAAGGAGGGACCTGCGTCAGCATCCGCCCCCGCGACTAGCTCTCGCCACCAACGTCTGCCCGCCTGAACAACGCCACCGCGGGGTCGTGGACGACGCCGATGAGCAGTCTCCGGCCGAGGAACGCCCTCGGCCACGCGGCAATAGAGTGAGGGCCGATGGAGCAAGTCGCATTCTTCGCCGGCGCAATCGGCGCCCTCGGCGGCGCGATCGCGGTGATCCTGCTTCGCAACCCCTTCTACAGCGTGCTCGCGCTGGTCGTGCACCTGTTCTCGCTCGCCGGGCTCTTCCTGCTGCTGCACGCCGAGTTCCTGGCGGCCGCGCAGGTGGTCGTCTACGCGGGCGCGGTGATGGTGCTCTACGTCTTCGTCGCCGCCTACGTCGGCGGGATCGAGGAGCCGCTCTGGGATGCGATCCCCGGGCAGCGGATCCTCGCCCCGCTCGTCGCCGGGGCGCTCTTCATCGAACTCTCGATTGCGATCCTGGCGAGCGGCCTCGAGTCGCTCGGCTCGGAGGGGCCGACGATCCCCCTCGGCTTCGGCAGCCCCGAGGCGATCGGCAAGTCGCTGCTTGAGGACTTCCTGATCCCGTTCGAGGCGGCCTCGATGCTCTTGCTGATCGCGGCCGTCGGCGCCGTCGTCCTCGCCGCCCGACGCCCACCGCTGGACTCGCCTGACGTCGAGGAGCCGTCGATCCTGAACCCGCCGGAGGGCGGGGTCTGATGAGCGCCAACTGGTACCTCGTGCTGAGCGCGCTGCTCTTCAGCGTCGGCGCCGGTGGCGTGCTCGTGCGCCGCAGCCCGCTCGTGATCCTGCTCTGCCTGGAGCTGATGCTCAACAGCTCCAACCTGGCGCTGATCACCTTCTCCCGCAACATCGGCAACGCCGACGGGCAGATCTTCGCCCTCGTGGTGATGGTCGTCGCGGCCGCCGAGGTGGTCGTCGGGCTCGGCCTGATCGTCGCGATGTACCGGCGCCGGCTGGCGCTCGACGTCGACGAGTCGAGGGGGCTGCGAGGGTGATCTCGTGAGCGCCACCACCTACGCCTGGCTGGTCCTCGCCTTCCCGCTCGCCGGCTCGATCCTGATCGGGCTGACCTGGCGCTGGCTCCCGGGACGCACCGCCGGTGTGATCGGCACGTCCGCGATCGCCCTCGCCTTCCTCTGCGCGATCGGCGCGCTGGTCCAGCTGCAGGCGGAGCCCGCCGAGGCGCGCCACCTCGCCGACACGCTCTACGACTACGCGGGAGCGGCCGGGATCCCCTTCGACCTCGGCATCTTCGTCGACCCGCTGTCGGTCTACATGATCCTCGTGGTCAGCGGGGTCTCGATGCTGATCCACCTCTACTCCCTCGCCTACATGGTCGGCGACGAGGGCTACCGGCGCTTCTTCGCCTACCTCAACTTCTTCGTCTTCTCGATGCTGCTCCTGATCCTGGCGGGCAACTACGTCCTGCTGATCGTCGGCTGGGCGTTCGTCGGCTACGCCTCCTACGCGCTGATCAGCTTCTGGTACCGGCGCCGGACGGCGACGACGGCCGGCATGAAGGCGTTCGTGATCAACGTGATCGGCGACATCGGGCTCGTCTTCGCGGCGATCCTGCTGATCCAGGAGCTCGGCGTCAGCGACTACGGCTCGGTCTTCGAGAAGGCTCCCGAGGTCTTCCAGTCGAACGAGTGGACGATCGTCGCGATCTGCCTGCTCCTGCTCGTCGGCGCGTTCGCGAAGTCGGCGCAGGTGCCGCTGCACACCTGGCTCCCGGACGCGATGGAGGGCCCGACGCCGGTCTCCGCCCTGATCCACGCGGCGACGATGGTGACGGCCGGCGTCTACCTGATCGCCCGCTCCTACCCGCTCTTCCAGCTCGCCCCTACGGCCGCCGACGTCTCGGCCTTCATCGGCCTGGCGACGCTCCTGATCGCGGCGTCGATCGCGCTCGTCGTCACCGACCTGAAGCGGATCATCGCCTACTCGACGATGAGCCAGATCGGCTACATGGTCGTCGGAGTCTCGATCGGCGCCTACTCGGCCGGGCTCTTCCACCTGATGACCCACGCCTTCTTCAAGGCGCTCCTCTTCATGGCGGCCGGCTCGGTCATCGCCGCGATGGCGTCGCTTCAGAACATCGACCGGATGGGCGGCTTTCGCAAGGCGATGCCGTTCACCTGCGGGGCGCTGACGATCGGCGCGCTGGCGCTGGCGGGCTTCCCCGGGACGTCGGGCTTCTTCTCCAAGGACGAGATCCTCACGTTCGCCGCGGCGCGCGGCGGCATGTACTGGATCTTCGCGATCGGCGGCTACTTCGCGGCGATCCTGACCGCCTTCTACGCGTTCCGGATCGTCTTCCGGGTCGTCTACGGGGACGCGGTGCCGGAGGCGAAGGAGCTCGAGGAGGGCCACCTCCACCACGGCGAGCCGGAGAACCCCGCGACCGGGGAGAAGGAGGACACCGACGTCGGCTTCCCCGGTCCCGACCACTGGATCGCCGAGCGGGCGCTGCCGATGCGGATCGCGATGGCGGTGCTCTCGTTCGGCGCGCTGTTCCTCGGGTTCCTGCAGATCCCGGGGGTGGACCACGTCGTCGAGAGCTTCCTCGAGCCGACGTTCGAGAACTCGATCATCGCCCACACGGTCGACGTGACCACGCGCGACTCCTACATCGGGATGACCGTGGGCGCGCTCTGCTCGCTGCTGGGGATCGGTGCGGCGTTCTACCTGTATCTGGTGGCTCCGGGCTCGACGCTGCGGCTGCGTGATCGCTTCCGCCCCGTCCACGACTTCCTCGAGAACAAGTGGTACTTCGACGAGCTCATCGACCTCGTGATCTACCGGCCGGTGATCGCCGTTGGGCGGTTCTGCAACTCGGTCTTCGAGAAGGTGGTCGTGCAGGGCGCGGTCGTCGGCGGCGCGACCGGCGCCGTCCGCGGGCTCAGCGGTGCGGTGCGGGGAGCGCAGTCAGGCTTCGTCCGCTTCTACGCGCTGCTCGTGATCGCCGGCATGGTCGGGCTCGGGCTCTACTTCCTGGTGGTGGCGTCGTGAGCGAGGTGCCCGGATGCTGACCGCGATCCTCTTCATCCCGCTGGGGATGGCGCTGCTCGGCTGCCTGCTGCCGAACCGGCTGAGCGGCTGGTGGGCCTTCGGCGGCTCGCTGGTGTCGGTCGGCTTCGCGATCGCGCTCGTCGCCGGCTTCGACTCGGCCTCGGGCGAGCTGCAGCACTACGTCAGCGAGTCGTGGATCCCCGACCTCGGCGTCAGCTACCAGCTCGGCGTCGACGGCCTCAGCCTGTTCCTGATCCTGCTCACCTCGGTCCTGTGGTCGGCGGCGATCCTGTGGTCGGCGATGCAGGTGCCCGACCGCGCCCGCAACTACTTCCTGATGCTGGGGATCGCGCAGACCGGGACGCTCGGCGCCTTCATGGCTCAGGACCTGCTCCTGTTCGTCCTCTTCTTCGACCTGATGCTGATCCCGTTCTACTTCCTCGTCGGGGTCTGGGGAGACGGTCCCGACCGGGTCGCGGCGACGATCAAGATGATCATCTTCACGCTGGTCGGGTCGCTCTTGATGCTGGCGGCGGCGATCGCGACCGCGGTGCTGAGCGCCGACGCGGCGGGCGGGCTCACCTTCTCGCTGGAGACGCTGCGCTCGGTCCCGCTGGCCGACGGCTCCCAGTACTGGATCTTCTGCTTCTTCGCGCTCGCCTTCCTGGTGAAGATGCCGGCGTTCCTCGTCCACGGCTGGATGCCCGACGCCTACCGCGCCTGCCCGCTGCCGGTGCTGGCGCTGCTCGGCGGCGTGCTCTCGAAGGTGGCCGCCTACGGGTTCCTGCGGGTGGCGCTGCCGCTCTTCCCCGACGCCGCGGTGCACTTCCAGACGCTCATATTGATCGTGGCCCTCGGCTCGATCCTCTACGGCTCGGTGATGGCGTTCACGCAGACCAACGTGCGCCTGATCGCCGGTTACTCGTCGATGGCGCAGATGGGCTTCATCACGCTCGGCATCTTCAGCCTCGTCTCCGACGGCGGCGACGGCGCGGTCATCCAGATGGTCAACCACGGGCTCGTGGTCGCGCCGGTGTTCTTCATCATCGCCCTGATCGCCGCCCGGACCGGGACCGAGGACATCCGCGAGATGGGCGGGATGGCGATGCGCGCGCCGATCCTCGCGATCCTCTTCGTGATCGTGACGATGGCGCTGCTGGCGATCCCCGGCTCCGCCAACTTCGTCGGCGAGTTCTACATCCTCGCCGGGGTCTTCCACTCGAAGGTCGCGATCTCCCTGATCGCCTCCAGCGGCATCGCCTTCGCGGCCTTCTACGCGCTGCGGATGTACCAGCGGATCATGCACAACCGCCTGCCCGAGGGAATGGAGTCGCGCGAGATCACGCTGCGCGAAGCGGTCGTGGTGGTGCCGCTCGTGCTCTGCATCATCGGGCTGGCGCTGTATCCGGGGCTGATCACGACGCGCGGGGCGGCGAGCGTGGACCGCAGCCTCGCGGCGCTGTGTGAGGCGGACGCCTGCCCCGACAGCACCGCGCCGGAGTCGGAGGACCCCGGCTCGCCCGGCGAGTCGGAGGACCCCGCCTCGGAGGGGCTCGCCGAGCGTCGCTTCGGCCCGAGCTGGACCGCCTACGCGCCGATCCCCGCTTCCCCTTCTGCCCCCGCTTCCCCTGGTACCCCTTCTTCCCCCTCTGAGGACGCGCAGTGATCGACACCCCGACAATGGATTACGGCGGGCTCTCGCCGATCATCGCCTTGACGGCCGGGCTCGTGATCGTCCTGCTGGCCGGACTCGTCTCCCCGCGCGGCAACCGTTGGCTCTCCTCCTTCCTGACGCTGGCCGTCCTGGGGACGACGGCGGGCCTGCTGATCTGGCGGCTCGGTGAGCCTGAGATCGACCTCGTCTCCGGCGCCCTGCGGATGGACGGCCTGGCGATCACGATCAGCCTGATGACGCTGTTCGCAGCGGCGTTCGCGGTCGTGCTGCAGCTCCGCGACCCGGGAGCCGAGGAGGCCGGCCACGCGGAGACCCATGCGCTGATGCTCGGCTCGGTGCTCGGCATGGTGATGCTGGCGCAGGCGGAGAACCTGATCACGTTCTTCATCGCCCTCGAGCTGCTCTCGATCCCGCTGTATGTGCTCTGCGGATCCCACCGGACGCGGCCGAAGTCGCTGGAGGCGGGCCTCAAGTACCTGATCGTCGGCTCGATCGGCTCGGCGACCCTGCTCTACGGCATGGCGCTGATCTACGGCGGCTCCGGCTCCACATTCTTCGGGACGATCGCCTCCTCGCTCGGCACCGACCTCTTCGACGACCCGCTCGTGCTGATGGGGATCGCAATGGCGGCCGTCGGGCTCGCCTTCAAGGTCTCGATCGCCCCCTTCCATCAGTGGACGCCGGACGTCTACGAGGGCGCGCCGACGCCGGTGACCGCCTTCATGGCGGTGGCGACGAAAGCGGCGGCGTTCGCGGTCTTCGCCCGCTTCTTCATCGAGGCGCTCGGCCCCTCCTACGAGCAGTGGCAGCCGGCGCTGGCGGCGCTGGCGGCGATCACGATCATCGTCGGCAACGTCGGCGCGCTCAGCCAGCGCTCGCTGAAGCGGATGCTCGGCTACTCGGGCGTCGCGCAGGGCGGCTACATCCTCGTCGGTCTGCTCGTCGCCACCCAGGCCGGCGTCGACGCGATGGTCTTCTACCTCGCCGGCTACACGCTGATGAACCTGGCCGCGTTCGCGGTGATCGCGATCCGCGAGCGCGAGACCACCTTCGGTGACGACGTCGCGGCCGTCGAGGGGTTGGCGAAGGACCGGCCGCTGCTCGCCTGGCCGCTGACGATCGCGATGCTCGGGCTCGCCGGGCTGCCGGGAACCGTCGGCTTCATGGGCAAGCTCTACCTGATCGAGGCGGCCGTCGGCGGCGACTACACCTGGCTCGGCGTGATGATCGTGATCGGGTCGATGATCTCCCTCGGCTACTACCTGCGGGTGATCGCGGCGATGTGGATGAAGCCCGCGCCGCGCCTGCGCCCGGCGATCGCGGGCGGCGCTCCGGAGGCCGACGAGGAGGACGCGGCCGCGGGCAGCGACGACGTCCCGGGTACCGCCCGCCCCGGCGAGGTGCGCCCGGGCCTGACGCCGGCCGGCACCCCGAGCGGCGGCCGTTGCTGGCTGGTGCTCGGCGCGATGCTGATCGCCACCGCTGCGAGCGTCTTCTTCGGCATCTTCCCCTCGCCGCTGGTCGACTTCGCCCAGCACGCGGGACAGGCGCTCGCCGTCGCGATCGGCTGAACCGGCGGCCGCGTCAAGCGCGCGGCGCTGCGCGGTGATTGAATCCCCGCCATGCAGCGCGTGATCATCGACCACGATTTCGACGTGCCGGTCGAGGCGGCCTTCGCCTACCTCGCCGAGCACGAGAACCTCGAGCCCCTCCTCGGGGCGAAGGTGACTCGCCTCAGCGACGGCGATGACGGCACCCGCAACGGACCGGGCTCAGCCCGCGAGATGAAGATCGGCCCGCTGCCGTCCTTCGTCGAGACGGTCACCGAGGTCGTCCCGGACGAGCTCATCCGCTACCGGATCACGAAGGGCTCACCGCTGCGCGATCACGAGGGCGAGCTGCGCTTCACCCCGAATGCCGACGGCACCGCCCACCTGCACTGGGAGATCTCGTTCGGGGGTGTCGTTCCCGGCGTCGCGTTCATCGTCGCCAAGGGCCTCGAGCGCAGCATCCCCTCCGGGCTCGCGAAGGCGAACATCCCGACCTGAGCGCGAGCCGGGGGCCGGGCGCGGGCCCATCCGGACGCACGATCTGCACTGAAGGGAGGCGGGAGCCCTCGGTGGGCGGCCAGCCTCACCCGCGGGCGCCGACGCTCCCCTTCGGTGCCCATCGCTCGACCGCGTGGCGCCTTTTCCACGGATTACGTGGTTTTCCGGCGGCGCGCCGATGGTTGAGCGCTTCCGCCACCAGCCCACGGCCACTTTTCCACCGAATACGTGGAAAAGGAGCCATGCGTCTGCTCGATCTGCACCGAAAGGAGCTCGGGAGCCCTCCTGTGATGGCTGGGGCTGAGCGGCAGCGCCGATGCTTCCCTTCGGTGCCCACCGCTCGGACGCGTGGCGCCTTTTCCACGGATTACGTGGTTTTCCGGCGGAGCGCCGATGGTTGAGCGCTCCCGCCACCAGCCCACGGCCACTTTTCCACCGAATACGTGGAAAAGGAGCCATGCGTCTGCTCGATCTGCACCGAAAGGAGCTCGGGAGCCCTCCGGTGATGGCTGGCCTGAGCGGCAGCGCCGATGCTCCCCTTCGGTGCCCATCGCTCGGACGCGTGGCGCCTTTTCCACGGAATACGTGGTTTTCCGGCGGCGCGCCGATGGTTGAGCGCTCCGGCCGCGAACGCGTTGCGAGGCGAGGGAGGCGCTACTTCTGCCCGCGCTTGGGGCCGATCAGATTCGGGACGCCGCCCTTGCGCTTCGGCGGCTTGATGGACGGCCAGAAGCTCGTCTTCGCCTTGTACATGCGCTTGGTCGCGGCGCCGTAGTAGGGACCGAAGAAGAGGTTGCTGCTGATCCGCGGGTAGCCGTGGCTGGTGTTGGACACGACGTACTTGTGCTTGGAGACCCAGCCGCCGCCGCTCGATCCCTCCTTCTGATTGCAGCGCATGCCCCTACCGCGCGGCCCGCCCGAGCGGTAGGGGTCGGGCAGGTAGCCGGACTCGCAGCGGACCAGCCTGTCGCCGTTGTACTCCTTGTTGCCCTTCGCCGGGTAGCCGTAGGCCTGCAGGCGCTGCTTGCGCGGCTGGTTGAAGCCGATACCGCGCGAGCCGACGACCGACTGCAGCGTCCCGTCGGCGGGATCCGGATCGACCTGCATCATCGAGTAGTCGAAGTCGAGGCTTCCCCGGCCCCAGCGCTTGTCGACGATCAGGTGCGTGATAGGCCAGACGCCGTAGGGGAGGCTGCTCTTCGAGTAGCCGGGGGCGAAGGCGATGTTGACGGCGACGGTGCCGCTGTCGACGTCGTAGGCGCAGTGGCCGGCGGTGGTGAGCAGCCCGCCGGTGCCGCTCGAGACGACCGTCGCCGAGCAGGAGTAGTCGCCGAGACCGGGGAACGTCCCCACGAGCTTGCCGTGGACGCGGTTGGGGTAGGCGCCCGGGTTGGTGAGGATCGAAGCCTTCAGGGTCTGGGGCGCGGCGAACAGGCGCTCGGGAGCGGGGCGCGGGGGAGCCTCCGCGCCGAGATCGAGCGGCCCGGCGGCGGCGATCCTGGCCGGCGTCCAGTAATCACGCGCGGCGGCGCGGTCCATCGACGGGCGCGCGGGACCTGCCGGGCCGAGGAACCCGTCCTCGGCGGTCAGCCCCGGTGGCGCGGCGACGGCTGGAGCGGCAGCTCCCAGGGCGGCGAGCGACGTCGCGAGGATGATGAGCGCACGGCGCACCGCTACTCGCACCCGTGGTGCTTGTCGCCGCGCTTGCGGCCGCACTTGTCGCGGCCGTCTCCGCCCTCGATCTTGTCCTTGCCGCCACCGCCCTTGATCTTGTCGTTGCCGGGGCCGCCGCAGATCACGTCGCGGCCGCCGCGGCCGTTGATCTTGTCGCGGCCGCCGACCGTGGCGATGACGTCGCGGCCGTTCGTCCCGCGGATCTTGTCCTTGGCGCCGCTGCCGATGATCGAGGCGACCTCGCCGCCGCAGCGGATCGGCCCGATCGAGGGCCAGAAGGCGTTGTTGGCCTTGTACATCTGCTTCACCTTAGAGCCGAAGTAGGGCCCGAAGAGCAGGTTGTCGCTGTAGGAGGGATAGCCGTGGCTGGTGTTGGAGACGATGAAGCTGCGCTGGGAGACCCAGCCACCGCCGCTCGCGCCGGCCTGCGAATCGCACTTCATGCCGATGCCCCGCGGGCCGCCGTAGCCGCGCAGCTCCCGGCGGTAGCCCGAGTCGCAGCGGATCAGCAGGTTGCCGTCGTAGCTCGGGCGGCCCTCCGCCGGGTAGCCATATGACTGGTAGTGCTGGCGGCGCGGCTGGTTGAAGCCGATGCCGCGTGAGCCGAGGTTCTGGATCGTGCCGTAGATCGGCTGCACCCGGACCATCGCGAAGTCGTCGTCGTAGGCGTTCCGCTTCTTCACCCAGCGCTTGCTGAGGATGATGTTGGTCACCGGCCAGATCGAATAGGGGCCGCCGTAGGCCGAGAAGCCGGGGATGAAGATCATGTTCGCCGCGACCGCGTTGGTGGCGTGGTCGTAGGCGCAGTGACCGGCGGTGCTGACGAGGCTCCCGGAGGCGCTGGTCACGATCGTCCCCGAGCAGCTGTAGATACCGCTGGGGAGCTGGAAGAAGATCTTCCCGTGGACCCGGTTGGGGTAGCCGATGGGGTTGACCTGCACGCTCTTGAGGGGCGCCGGGCTGGGCGCTGCCAGGGGCGAGGGGCGGTCGGCACCGAGCTCCACCTCGCCGTCGCCGTCGAGCGGCTTGGCGCGGGCGATGCGCTCCGGCGTCCAGAAGCCGGCGGCCCGGCGACCGGCGGCGTCTGGCACCGAGGCGCCGGCGAACTGGCCGGAGACCTCGAGGCCGTCGGGCTTGTCGGCCGCGCGCGCGTCCGACGCAGCGAGCACGGCGAGCAGACCCGCCGCCGCGATCGCGATCGTGAGCGCGCGGCGCCATCCGCGCGCTGATGCTCTGGCCGCCTTCGCGGTCATGGGAACCTCCCTGCGTATGGATGCGGCCGTCCCGCAACGGCCCGTGTGCCTGAAGGCTAGCGGCGCTGATTGAATCCGGCGAGATGCTCCATCACGTCTCCCTCGAGATCGATCCGGCCGACGGCGAACGCCTCGGCGAGCTGCTCGGGCTGATCGGGTTCGAGCCCCTTCCCGCACCCGAAGTGCTCGGCGACGCGGTGCGCTGGTACGAGCGCGAGGGCACCCAGGTCCACCTGATCCTCACCGAGGCGGCTACGGCTCCCGTGCTCGGCCACGCCGCGTTCGTCGCGCCGGACTTCGAGGCGACGCTGGCCGCGCTGGCCGACGCCGGATTCGAAGTCCACGAGGCACGCGAGCTCTGGGGGGAGCGGCGGGCGTTCGTTCTCGCACCGAGCGGCCACCGGATGGAGCTGATGGAGGCGCCACCGAGCTGACAGGGGCCCCGCGCAGCCCCGAGTCCACGTACACGGGTGCACCCGCGCAGGCGGAGCATCCCAGCTGTCACTCGCCCGTTCTGTTGCCAATCGCTGCTCTATGGGGACCCCGATTGGCGTTGATACGACTCGCTATCGGCGCGAGCCCGGTGCGGCGGAGCTCCACGCGCGATTGGCGGGATGCGGAGGTTCGCTCGGAGCGGGCGTTGCCGGCTCCCCGCGACCCCGCATTTTGCGAGCCGGGGGCGAGACGAGCCCGCCGACTCAGACCGTAAAGTCGTCGGCCCCTTGCGCTACCCCGTCGAAAGCTTCACCGAGGATGAGCGGGCGGCCCTCGAGCCGCACTTCTCCAACCTCGACCGCCCCGTCTTCGCACTGACGAACCTGCCCGAGACGGTCAAGGGCGCGCTGTTCGCGCGGTACTCGCGCTACCGGGGGACCCTGCGGCGTCTGTATCTGGACGAGTTCGCCGCCGACGCCTCCTCCGCGGCCCGCCCGTTCGACGGCGAGGAGGGCAAGCGGGCCGCCGAGCTCTACGAGCGCATCTTCATCGGCTACGGCGACGACTCCGTCGCCCAGCTCGGCGGCGCTCATCTCGCCTGCGAGTGGGTCTCCAACGTGCTCACCAAGGTCCTGCAGCGCGGCCGCCTCGCCGCCTACCTGGAGCAGTCGACCCGCTACATCGCCTACGACCAGCCCATGTACGAGGACGCGGCGCAGGGCGATCCGGGTTCGTGGCGCTACTGGCGCTCGGAGGAGCTCGGTCCCGAGTTCGGTGCCGCGATGGACGAGATCTTCTCCATCTACTCGGCCTCTTTGCGCGATGTCACCGCCTGGGCGGAGGATCGCTGGCCACGCGGGGACGAGCCGCAGGGAGCCTGGGAGCGCTCGATCCGCGCCAAGGCGCTCGACCTCCTGCGCGGGCTGCTTCCCGCCGCGACCCTCTCCCACGTCGGGATCTACGCCTCCGGACAGGCCTACGAGCAGCTCCTGCTCCGGCTCGCCTCCTCACCGCTCCCCGAGGCCCGCGAGATCGGCGCGATGGCCCACGAGGAGCTCGGCGCCGTGATCCCGAGCTTCATCTCCCGCGTCGGCCGGCCCGAGCGCGGGGGCGAGTGGATCTCCTATCTGCAGGAGCGCCGCGAGGCGACCGAGCGCTGGGTGGCACGGCTCGGGCTCGACCGCCGCGGCGGCGAGGACGCACCGACCGTCGAGCTGATCCACGTCGACGGCGACGAGGAATCGCTGCTGGCAGCGTCGCTGTACGAGGCGACGGGGCTACCGGAGGCGGAGATCGTCGGGCGGCTCGGAGCGCTCGACCCGATCGAGCGCGAGCACCTGCTCGGCGACCTAGTCGGCGCGCGTGGCAACCGCCGCCACCGGCCCGGGCGCGGGTGGGAGACGGTGCGATACCGCTTCGAGATCGTCTCTGACTACGGCGGCTTCCGCGACATGCAGCGCCACCGCATGCTGACCTGCCAGTGGCAGTCGCTCTCCCCCGACCTCGGCGCCGGGGTCCCGGAGGAGGTCGTGCAGGCGGGCGTCGGCGACGCCTACGAGCGCGCGCTCGAGATCTCGCGCAGGGAGTTCGAGCGGCTGGAGTCGGCGGGGATGCCGGAGGCGGCCCCCTACGCGCTCTGCCTCGGCTACCGGATCCGCTACGTCCTCGACATGAACGCCCGCGAGGCGATGCACGTCTGCGAGCTCCGATCCGGGCGTGAGGGCCACCCCACCTACCGCGCGGTCGCGCAGGCGATGCACGAGCAGATCAGCGCCGTGCACCCGGCGATCGGCGCGGCGATGCGCCACGTCGACTCGAGCTCCGAGCCCCGGCTGGAGCGGATCATGAGCGAGATCCGCACGCATCGGAAGCAGCAGGCGGCGGCCCGCGCCTCCTGAGCGCCGGGTCGCGGCCTAGCGCCGCTTGCCGGACTTGCCGCTCTTCGTCTTCTTCTTCTTGATGCCGGCGGCGGCGCGGTAGAGCGCCTTCGCGCCCCGCGACAGGTAGGGCCCGTAGAGCCGGTTCGGCTCGTTGACGTAGCCGTAGCTCGTCACCGAGAGCAACGTCGAGCCGGCCATCCAGCCGCCGCCGCTGGCGCCGCCGCTCATGTCGCAATCGATCCCGAGCGTCGCCGGGCCCGAGCCGAGCGGGGAGTCGGAGCCGGTCATCAGGCTCACGCAGCGGTACTCCCGCGTGCCGGTGAACTCGATCGGGTTGCCCTCGGCCGGATAGCCGTAGGCGAGATAGCGCTGGTCGCGAGGCTGGTTGAAGGCGATTCCGCGCCCGCCGACCACGTCCCCGAGGCGGCGCCCGGAGGAATCGCGGGTCACGACCGCAGCGCCGAGGTCATAGCGGATGTTGGCCGAGCGCTTCCACCCCTTCGTCGTGCCGAGGCGGCGCGCGGGCCACTCGCCGAACGGCGCGCCCTTGGCGGAGAACCCGGGCACGAACACCCAGTTGGTCGCGAACACGCGGCCGTCGGTGTCGAAGACGCAGTGGCCCGCGGTCCAGACGACGCTGCGGTTGCGGCTGTTCAGGGCGGTCCCCGAGCAGACGTAGTCGCCCGCCTCGGGCCCGGACGGGATCGTGAAGAAGACCTTGCCGTGCATGCGCACCTGGGCCGCTGACGGATCGGTGATCTCCTGGCGGGTGAACGCCCGGCGAGCGGGGGCGGCCGTGCCGGAGGCGGCGACGCCTCCCGTCCCCGGAGTCCCGGAGCGGAGCGCCGTCGGGCCGCCCTCGGGGCCGGCGGCGGGAACGTAGGTGGCCTCGCCCGAGCTCGGCGCGGTCGTCGGGTCGGGGCGGGCGCCGGTCACATCGCTCGACGGCTCCTGGGCGTCAGTCGCCGCGAGCATCCGGCTCATCGTCCAGTAGTCACGAACCGCCGCGGGGCTGTCGCCGGTCGCGACGGTCGGCGACGCGACGGCTCCCGGAGCGAAGAGCAACGACGTCGCCAGCGCCAGCAGCGCTGCCGCAAGAGCAAGGATCGTCCGGGGTGCTTGGGTCATCGTTCGTCGCATCAGAAGGTCGGCCGCCCGCCTCGGCCCGTCACTGGGAGAACACCAGCAAAGCGGAGAAGCTGCGGTTGCGGCGGTCACGTTGCGAGGATGTAACAGCGGCGTGGCAATATCCGAACCCCACGTCACGAGGAGGAGAGGCCGAGATGACCGCTGACGGTGCCTATCGCGAGGACGGCGAAGGGCGTATCCGCGTCCTGATGAAGACGGAGGAGAGCTTCGAGCCTCCCCCCGAGTTCGTCGCGCAGGCCAACGCCTCCGACCCCGGCATCTACGAACGCGCGAACGAGGACCCGGAGGCGTGGTGGGGCTCGTGGGCGGAGAAGCTCGAATGGATCGAGCCCTTCGACGAGATCCTCGACTGGTCCGACCCGCCGTTCGCCAAGTGGTTCGGCGGCGGCAAGCTCAACGTCTCCGCCAACTGCCTCGACCGCCACGTCGAGGCGGGCAACGGCGACCGCGTCGCCTACTACTGGGAGGGCGAGGACGGAACGCGCAAGGAGCTCACATACGCGTGGCTCCACACCGAGACGCAGAAGTTCGCGAACGCGCTCAAGGGCCTGGGGATCGGCAAGGGCGACGTCGTCGGGATCTACATGCCGATGATCCCCGAGGCGCCCGTCGCGATGCTCGCCTGCACGCGGATCGGGGCGATCCACAACGTCGTCTTCGGCGGCTTCTCCGCGGGCTCGGTCGTCGAGCGCATGCAGTTCTCGGAGGCCAAGGCCCTGATCACCGCCGACGCGACGATGAGGCGCGGCAAGCCGACGCCGATGAAGGCGTCGATCGACGGCACGCTCGATCATGTCGAGTCCCTCGAGCACGTGATCGTCGTCAACCGCGGCGACAGCGACCCGCCGATGACGGAGGGCCGCGACCACTTCTGGCACGACCTCGTGGACGCCGCCGACCCCGAATGCCCGCCGGAGCCGATGGACGCCGAGGACCCGCTGTTCATCCTCTACACCTCGGGCTCGACCGCGAAGCCGAAGGGCATCCAGCACACCACCGGTGGCTACCTGACCGGCGTCAGCGCGACCCACAAGCTCGTCTTCGACCTCAAGGACGACGACATCTACTGGTGCGCGGCCGACATCGGCTGGATCACCGGCCACAGCTACATCGTCTACGGGCCGCTCGCCAACGGCGCGACCTCGGTGATGTACGAGGGCGCTCCCAACTTCCCGGCCGAGGACCGCTGGTGGGAGATCGTTGAGCGCTACGGCGTCACGATCATGTACACGGCGCCTACCGCGATCCGCGCCTGCATGAAGTGGGGCGTCGAGCACACCCAGAAGCACGACCTCTCCTCGATCCGCCTGCTCGGGTCGGTCGGCGAGCCGATCAACCCACGCGCGTGGCTCTGGTACTCGGAGAACATCGGCGGCGGCCGCTGCCCGGTCGTCGACACCTGGTGGCAGACCGAGACCGGCGCGATCATGATCTCGCCGCTCCCGGGGCTGACGACGACCAAGCCCGGCTCCGCGACCGTCCCCCTCCCCGGGATCGAGGCGAAGATCTTCGACGAGGACGGCAACGAGGTCGAGGAGGGAGCGGGGCTGCTCGTGCTGACGCGGCCGTGGCCGTCGATGGCGCGCACCCTCTACAAGGAGCCCGAGCGCTTCGTCGAGACGTACTGGAGCCGATTCGGCAACGACGTCTACCTCGTCGGCGACGCGGCCCGGATCGACGAGGACGGCTACTTCTGGATCGTCGGCCGCACCGACGACGTCATCAACGTCTCCGGCCATCGCCTCTCGACGATGGAGGTGGAGTCGGCGCTCGTCTCAGCCGAGGGCGTGGCCGAGGCCGCGGTCATCGGCGTCCCCGACGAGGACACCGGCCAGGCGATCTTCGCCTTCGTCACCCCCGAGGGCGGCGTCGAGGGAGGCGACGAGCTCGAGGCCAAGCTGCGCGACCACGTCGCCGACAAGATCGGCAAGCTCGCGCGGCCGAAGCACATGGCATTCGCCGACGACCTCCCGAAGACCCGTTCGGGGAAGATCATGCGCCGCCTCCTGCGCGACATCGCCGCGGGCAACGAGCTCGGCGACGTGTCCACCCTTCGCGACCCCGAGGTCGTCAAGGACCTGCAGGAGCAGGTGAAGGAGTAGTCGCGCCGCGGCGTGGGGCTCTCTCCACGCCGAACGTTCGTTTTCACCCCGTATAGCCCCGAGCGGTGAACGTTCGGCGGTCGGCGACGCCCGGAGCGTGGATCGGCGACGGAGATCGCCCCCGGCAACACCAACGGGATTGCCGAGTTAGCGGGCTACTCCCACTTCCTGAAGTAGCCGTCGACGTAGATGTCGGCGCCCCAGTAGCCGCTGGAGAAGTCGAAGTGCAGCGGTCCGCCCATCGAACCGGCCCTCATTCCCGGAAGGTCGGGGGTGGAGCCGCCGAAGACGATGCCCTGCATGATCCGGGTCCATGCCTGCTTGAGGTCGCCGTCGCCCGGACCGTTGAGGCCACCGCGGATCTCCCAGCGCAGTCCCTCGCCGTGCCTGCCGGTTGAGTTCAAGAGGACCCCGCGGCCCGAGCCGGCTGACGCCCAGTAGATCGAGTCGTTCTCGTAGCAGCACCAGGGGATCGCGCCGGTGTCGACGAAGCCCAGGCAGTCGGACTTCGCAACCGTGAAGCTCGGGCAGTAGGTGCCGCCCGGGATGTCGAGGTGCATCTTGGGGAATCGGCAGAAGTCGCCGACCTTCCCGTTCGGGCAATCGGGGACGTCGGCGCCCTTCGGCATGTCCTTGGCACGTGGGCTCGTGTCCTTCTTGCAGCCCTTCGTCGGCTGCGCGACGGCGTAGAACTGCCCGTCGGCCTTCGTCCGCACCGCCCACAGCGACTGCTTCCCTCGAGCCTTGTCACGCTTCGCGCGCGCCTGGCCGATGCGCTCGTCGGCGTTCGGGTCGGGACGCTTCCCGCTCACCCGGTAGAGGACGACGGTGCGCTTCGTCCGGCATGAGGGCCGCGGGCTCTTGACCTGGCCGTACATCCCCTTCGGGTAGGAGGAGATGGTCGTGGTACTGCGCGCCGGCTCCTTGGCATCGGAGTCGGGGGCGATCGCCAGCATCGCGGCGAAGGCGAGCACGGAGAGCACGACGGAGACGGTTCGGCGGGTGGAGGCTGCGCGCATGCCGCCGCTATCGGCAGCGACGGCCCAGCCCTTGAGAAGCGCCGCCCGACCACCGATCTCCCATTGCTCCAGCGGGGTACCTGAGGCCAACATGTTGGCTTCAGGCACCCCGCCGGCCTCGGGGGCCGGCCGCCGGCAGATGCTCTCGTGACAGTTTCGTCACGAACTACCCGTTCCGGGGGCCATCCGGAGGCCATCCGGGGGTGGTTCCGCGGAACCGCCCCTATGGGATACCGGAAAGCTGTAGCGCGGTTCTGCGGAACCGGTCAGGCTGGATGCTCCGGGGTGGGCTCGGCAGCAATGGGCTGGTGAGGGGAGCATGGGAGCGTCACCGCCGTCGCGGGGACGGGGGCGAGGTCACCGGCCGGCTTCCGTCCTCCCTTCGGTGCCCTTCGCCCGAACATCGACCTGAAAGGTGCTTCGGGGCTTCCGCTCCCTTCATCGGGGTGCCTGTTGGCCTACGCCACCAGCTCGGCCGCGATCCGCTCGAACGCCTCCGTGTGGCGGTCGACCTGACCCTCGGTGGTCGCCGGGCTCATCAGGGCCATCATGTGGAACGGGGTGAAGAGGATCCCCTCGTTGAGCATGTAGAGGTGCATGAGCTCGTCGAGCGGGCCGCCGATCACCTCGGCCGCCTCGCCGCCGTCGTGCGGGGGTTCGGCCGAGAACATGTACTCGACCCGGCAGCCGAGGCGGACGGCGCTCCAGCCGAGGGAGTGCCGCTCGATCGCCTCGTTTACACCGGCCTCGTAGCGCTCGGCCAACCCGATCATGCGCTCGTAGGCCTCCTCGTTGAGGACCTCCCCGAGCGTCGCCCGGACCGCGGCGAGCTGCAGCGCGTTACCGGCGAGCGTGCCGCCGACGCCGCCGACGTCGGCCGCGTCCCAGATGGTCGCGTCGAGCACGCGCGCGGCGAGGTCGTCGCTGAGGCCGTAGGCGCCGGTCGGGATCCCGCCGGCGATCGGCTTGCCCATCGTCATCGCGTCGGGCTCGAGCCCGTGCGCGCCGGCGTAGCCGCCGGGCCCGCAGCTCAACGTGTGGGTCTCGTCGATCACGAGCAGGGTCCCGGTCTCGGTGCAGAGTCGGCGCAGTTCGGCGTGGTAGCCGTCGTCGGGGAGGACGATGCCGATGTTCGTCAGCGCCGGCTCGGCGAGCACGCAGGCGACATCCTCGTTGCGGAGCTCGCGCTCGAGCGCCTCGAGGTCGTTGAACTCGGCGACGCGCGTCGTCACCGCGGGATCGATCGGCGGGCCGATGCTCCCGTAGCGCGGAGCCGCGGAGACGCCGTCGTCGCCGATCCTGACGACGGTCTCGTCGACGCTCCCGTGGTAGCAATGGTTGAAGACAAGGATCTTTGGCCGCGCCGAAACCTGGCGGCAGAGACGGACAACGAAGCGGTTCGCATCGGTAGCCGAGACCGTGAACTGCCAGTGGCGCAGGCCGAAACGCGAGGCCATGAGCTCGCCGACCGCGCCCGCGTCCTCGCTGGGGAGCATCGTCGTCACGCCGCGCTCGAGCTGGGCGGTGATCGCGGCGACCGACGCCGGCGGCGAGTGCCCGCACATTGCGCCGGTGTCGCCGAGGCAGAGGTCGGCGTAGGTGATGCCGTCGACGTCGACCACCTCCGAGCCCTTCGCCGTGTGCACGTAGACGGGGAAACGCCCCGGCCAGCGGGTCATCCAGTTCATTGGGACGCCGGAGAGCAGGTCGCGCTCGGCGGCCTCGTGGATCTCGCGGGAGCGCGGGTGGGCGTCCTCAAACCGCGCCTCCTCGCGCTCGAGCAGGGTGCGGACGCGCTCTTCGGACGGGGTCACGGTCATCTCAGGCTCTCTCCTCTTCCTGTGCTATCGTCGAATTGTGGAACAATCTACCAGCAGGGTTCATCCGATCTCCAGCTCTTCCGACGCCGACGCGGCGCCCGACCCGGAGATCCGCCTGCGCACCGTATCCGTCGTTGAAGCAGCCGCCGACGCGCTTCGCCAGATGGTCCTCGACGGCTCACTCGAGCCCGGCGCCCGCCTCCGCGAGACCGAGTACTCCAACCGCCTCGGCATCGCCCGGCACACGTTCCGCGCCGCCACCCAGATCCTGATCGGTGAGGGCCTCCTACGCCGCTCCCCAAACCGCGGCGTGCAGCTTGCCGTCCTCGACAGCGACGACATCACCGACATCTTCCGGCTCCGCGCCGCGCTGGAGCTCGAGGCGGTCCGGCTCGTCATCGAGGCCGGCACCGAGCTCCCCGACGCCGAGCACGCCGTCGAACAGCTCAACAACCTTCCCGAGAGCGCCTCCTGGCGCAGCGTCGTCGACGCCGACATGGCCTTCCACCGCGCCATCATCGACGGCGCAGGCAGCGAGCGGCTCGCCCGCGCCTACGACAGCGTGCAGTCGGAGATCCTGCTCTGCATGGCCCAGCTCCGGCCCCACTACGACAAGCCGTCGCAGGTCGCCCGCGTGCACCGTGAGCTGCTCGAGCCGCTCGCCAAGGGCGACCTCGAGCTCGCCGAGAAGCGCTTCCGCGCCCACCTCGACAAAGCGACCGAGAACCTGACCGACGCGCTGAAGGCGCAAGAGGAGGTGGCCGCTGGGCATCCCGGCGACATCCTCCCCCAGTCCGCCGTCGCCTGATCGTGGACATGTCAGCGCCCATCGAGCACGGATCCACGCGCGAGTCGGTGGGGCCATGAGACCCGCGAGCGTCCGCAACACCGAGCTGCTGCTGGCGCACGGCCTGCGCGGGCCGCGCGAGCTGGCGCTTCGGGCCGCCGCGGCGGGGCTCGCCGCCTGCGATCCGCAACTCGCCGTCGAGCGGCTGGTCAGCCTCGACGGTGACGACCTGGTCATCGACGGAAGCCGCTACCCGTTGAAGCCGGGCGGCCGCGTCGTCGTCCTCGGTTCCGGCAAGGCGAGCCTGAAGATCGGGATCGGCCTCGAGCGGGTGCTCGGCGACCGCCTCTCGGGCGGGACGATCGTCGTCCGACACTGCGACGGGGGGAGCGAGCTCAAGCGCATCGAGCTCGCCGAGGCCTCCCACCCGATCCCCGACGAGCGCAGCGCCGAGCGGGCGCAGCAGCTCCTCGACCAGGCGACGGAGCTCGGGCCCGACGACCTGCTCATCGCCTGCTTCACCGGGGGCAGCTCGGCGCTCACAAGCCTCCCGCCCGAAGGCGTCTCCGCCGAGGACAAGCGCGAGCTGCACCGCGTCATGCTCGGCTCCGGACTGCCGATCAATGACGTCAACGCTGTCCGCAAGCAGGTATCGGCGTTCAAGGGCGGCCGCCTCGCCCTCGCGGCCGCCCCCGCCACGGTCATCAACCTGACCGTCTCCGATGCCGCCGGCGACGTGCTCGACGTCATCACCGACCCGAGCGTCCCGAACGGCACCACCGTCGCCGACGCTCTCGCGATCCTCCGCGGCCACGGGCTCTGGGACGCGATCCCCGAGAGCGTCCGCGCCCATCTCTCCGCTGCGCCCGCCGAGAACCCGGATCTCTCCGGAGTCGACCTCCACACGACGCTGATCGTCACCGGCGAGACCGCCTGCGATGCGATGAGGGCCGAGGCGGTCGAGGCCGGAGCCGAGGCGGTCGTCCTCTCCACCGGTCTCGAGGAGGAGGCCGGTCCCGTCGGCCGCATCCTCGCCGGACTCGCCCGCGAGAGCGCCGCGAAGGGGCGCCCCTTCCCGAGCCCGAGCGTGCTCGTCGGCTGCGGTGGTGAGAGCACCGTCAAGCTGGGCCCCGGCGACGAGTTCGGTCAGGGCGGACCCAACCAGGAGGCTGCGCTCGCCGCCGCGACTGCGCTCGACGGCGCTCCGGTGGCGGTCGTCTTCCTCGATACCGACGGCTCCGATGGCGGTACCGACCTCGCCGGCGCCGTCGCCGACGGGGCGACCGCCTCCCGCGCCCGCGAGGCCGGCATCGACCTTCGAGCCGCTGTCGCCTCCCATCGTTCCGGTGAGGCGATAGCCAGGCTAGGAGACGGAATCGACACCGGCCCCACCCACACGAACGTCAACGACCTCTTCGTCCTCGCGATCGGGGCGACCGACTGATGAAACCGGCGCGCAGCGCATCATCAGCCACGCCGGCAACGAGCTCAGGTCGGGCGACATCTCAAGAGCCGGCGGCTCGAGCCCCGCGCTGCCCGGGATAGAGGACCTGCCGCTCCCCGCGATCTGCCCGCCTTCGCTTTGCGCCACGATGGCGGTCGCGACGCACGCAGCGGAGCCTCCCCACCCCTCATGCCCGCCATCATCGCCGCCATCCTGCTCTCCGCCGCCGCGGGGATCTGGGCGGAGCACCGCTACCCCGAGCGAGCGACCGCGCTGTCGCGGCGCTCCCTGCTCGTCGTCCTCTACGTGGTGCTACCGCCGACGACGTTCTTCAACCTCGCCGCGGTCGAGTTCGACACCGACCATGCCGGCGGCATCGTCATCGCCTGGTTCGCGGTGGCCATCGCGGCGAGCGTCGCCTACCTGATCGGCTCGCGGCTGCTGCGCCTTCCCGCCTACGTGACCGGCGCGATGGTCACCTGCACCCTCGTCGCGAACACCGGCTACCTCGGCTACCCGCTGGTCGCGGCGCTGCTCGGCTCCGACATGCTCGGCGAGGGCGTCGCCTACGACATCGGCGTCGGCGTCCCGGCGCTGCTGATCGGCGGCTTCGCCGTCGGCGCGGCCTTCGGGACCAGCGCCGGCGAGGGGGTTCGCGAACGCAGCGGCGCCTTCTTCGCCCGCAACCTCCCCCTCTACGCGGCGATCGCGGCGCTCCTGGCCCCCGACTCGTGGGCGCCGAGCCTCGCCGTCGACATCTCCCGCGTGATCGTCGTCCTCATCCTCCCCGTCGGCTTCTTCGCGGTCGGAACCGCGCTCGCCCACGACTCCGACGAGGGTGAGGTGAAGCTGCCACCGCCGATCACCCCGCCGACGATCGCCGTCACCTTCACCAAGGTCCTGCTCCTGCCGGCGCTGCTTTACGCGCTGTCGCTGCCCTTCATCGACCTCCCGAGCACCTACCTGCTGATGGCGGCGATGCCGGCGGGGCTCAACTCGATGATCGTCGCCCACGCCTACGGGCTCGACCTCGAGACGACGGCGGAGGCGATCACCTGGACGACGGCGCTCGTCGTGGCGGCGGCGCTGGTGGCGAGCTTCGTCTGAGCGAGATGGGCGGGCGTCGCGCGGCCCCCTTGCATCGAACGTTCACCGCACGGGGCTATCCGGGGGTGAAATCGACGTTCGGCGGCGAGGTATCGCCCGCGGCGGCCTCAGCCGCGCTGCTTGCGCTTGCGCTTGCGCTTGTTGTCGCGGCGGCCGGGGCGCCCCGGGGTGCCGGAGACGTCGGTGGCCGAGCCCTCGAAATCCTCAGGGTTCGCCGACTCCTCCGGCTCCGGCTCCGGAGGCGGCGCATTCGGGTCGGGCCACGGCACCGCGGTCCCCGTCTCCCAGGCCGGGAGCGGGCCGCCCATCCAGCGCCCGTTGGCGATCAAGGCGACGTGGATCATCCAGAAGAGGACACCGAGGAAGCCGATCGGGCCGAGGAACTGCGAGAGCAGGAAGGCGGCGCCGAAGGCCATGCCGAGCGTGCCCCAGAATCGGGTGAGCAGGCCGACGCGCATCGCCCACATCGCCGAGTAGATGATCCCGAAGGCGAATGCGGCGATGCCGGCCAGAGCGGTGAAGGCGCCGATCTGCAGGACGGTGGAGTCGCCGACGAGATCCTGGGCGCGGTCGACAGCGGCGTCACCGCTGAGCGGCAGGCCGGCGTCGACGAAGTCCTGGGCGACGGAGTCGTAGCCGATCGAGGTCACGATCCCGGAGATCGCGAGCAGGACCGGGCCGATGATGATCAGCGGCTTCAGCGAGTCGCGGGCGCGGTCGGTGCGGCGCGCGACGGCGTTGAAGAGGAAGAGGACCGTGAAGCCGAGCAGCACGTAGCCGACCGCGGTCAGGATGGAGCCGACGAGGATCGAGCTGAAGTGGTCGGCGCGGTCGACGAGGCGCTCGGCGTCGTCCTCCGCGTTCGGGTCCAGCCCGGAGGACTGGATCATCAAGCCCGCCATGGCGCCGATCACTCCGAGGATCGTCGTCGCGAGGATGATCCGGGCCTGCCGGCTCTCCTGCTCGACCACTTGGTTGTCGACTTCGCTCGCCATCGGGGTGCACCCGCGGCGCAGCTGGCGGCGGGGCGCTTATCTTAGGGACGTGGGCCACTTCTCCGTCAGCGCCATCGGACGCGACCGCCCCGGCATCGTCGCCGCGATCGCCGCCGGGCTGGTCGGGATCGGCGCCAACATCGAGGACTCGCGCATGACCATCCTCGGCGGGCACTTCGCGGTGATGCTGCTCGTCTCCACCCCCGATGAGTACGACGGGGCCGCGGTGGAGGCCGCGCTTGCCGACGCTCGCGAGGTGCTCGAGCTGGAGGCGCTGACGGTGAGCGAGGTCGGCGCCGGGGCCGACGCACGTCCCGCGGCCGACCACGTGATCACCGTCTACGGCTCCGATCACCCCGGCATCGTGCACGCGATCACTGCGGAGCTGGCCGAGGCGGGGATCGGTATCACCGACCTGCAGACGCGGCTCGCCGGCGATCGGTCCTCCCCGCTCTACGTGATGATGCTCGAGGTCGCGCTCGGGGACGCCGACGCGGCCGACCTCGACGAGCGCCTCAGCCGCGTCGCGGAGGCCGCCGTCGTCGAGGTCGAGATGCGGCCGCTCGAGGCCGAGGCGCTCTGAGCCGGCACCCGGAACGACCGGCGTGAGCGTCCGCGACGTCCTGCTCTACCCCGACCGGCGCCTCAAGGAGGTCGCGCCGCCGGCCCAGGGTCCCGACGCGGAGCGAATCGCGGCCGACCTCCTCGACACGATGGACTCCCTCGGCCACTGCGTGGGGCTGGCCGCACCGCAGATCGGAGAGGCCGCCCGAGTGGCGGTGGTGGACGTCACCGAGCATCCGCGTGGAGCGGATCGCAACAACGGGCGGCTCGTGCTCGTCAACCCGGTGATCGTCTTCGCCAGCGGCAAGGACGTCGGCCGCGAGGGTTGCCTCTCGATCCCGGACCTGACCGCGAACGTGCGGCGGGCGAAGCGGATCAGGGTCGAGCACGCCGGCGGCGGCTTCGAGAGCCGCGGCTTCGAGGCCCGCTGCATCCAGCACGAACTGGACCACCTCGACGGAGTCCTGTTCCTCGACCGCGTCGCCTCGCTGGTCGACGACGTCTTCCGGCGGCGGACCTACTCGCCCTGAGGGGAATCGCCCGGCCGCGGCGGCGCGGCGGCGATGGCGAGGTCGGAGTCCGCGTCGTAGCCGGGCTCCCCCGGCAGGGCGACCCGGCCGCCGGGGCGGATCGGGTAGTACTCGTGATCGGTCGGCTCCGCGATGCGGCTGATGCGCTCGCCGACCCCGAGGACGACGTCGAGGAACGGTGCGGCAAGACCGATCGCCTGCTCGAAGCGCTTTCGCGTCGCGATCTGTCCCGGCGTCAGGTTCGGCATCGCCGACAACGATACGCGGGGCCGAGCCCCGCGGGGGTCCGAGTGCTCCGGGCGCTCCGACTAGGCTCCCGAGCCATGAGCGAGACGACCTCGACCAACGAGCACGGGCCGATCGTCCTCTACGGCGCGAGCGGCTTCACCGGCAAGCTGATCGCCGCCGAGCTCTGCGCGCGTGGGCTCGACTTCACGCTCGCCGGCCGCTCCCGGGAGAAGCTCGAGGCCGTGGCGGCGCAGCTCCCCGACCCGCGACCCGTCGCCGCGGTCGCGCTCGACGACGCGGGCGCGCTGCGCTCGCTGCTCGAGCCGGCGGCTGTCGTGATCGGCTGCGCGGGGCCGTTCACGCTGCACGGCGGGCCGCTGATCGCGGCGGCGGCCGAGACCGGGACCAACTACCTCGACACGACCGGCGAGCAGCCGTTCATCAACGACTCCTTCGACGTCCACGGGGCCGCGGCGGCGGCGTCCGGAGCGGCGCTCGCCAGTGGAATGGGCTTCGACTACGCGCCCGGGGACATGCTCGCGGCGCTCGTCGCCGCCGGGCTCGGGCGGCTCCGGGAGATGACCGTCGCCTACGCCGTCCGCGGCTTCGGCCCGACCCGCGGCACCGCGCTCTCGGCGCTCGAGATGATGAGCGGTGGCGACGTGGTGTGGCGAGACGGCTCCCATCGCGTCGCTTCCCGCCACGTCGGCGAGGGCCGCTTCGACTTCCCCTCGCCGATCGGCTCGCGCCGGGTCGGCCGCTACCCGTGCGGCGAGACGATCACGATTCCCCGCCACGTCGAGACGGACTCGGTGCGGTCGGTGATCGACCTGCGCGGGCTCACGGGACTTCCGCTCGGCCCGCTCTCCGCACCGGCGATGACGCTGAGCGGCATGGCGATGGTCGGACCGGTCCGCCGCGCCGCCAGCCGCCTGATCGGCCGGATGCCGGAGGGGCCGACCGAGAAGGCCCGCGGAGCGGTGCGCTTCACCGTCGTCTGCGAGGCGGAGACGGCCGATGGGCGCAGGCGCCGCGGCGTCGTCCGCGGCAGCGACATCTACGGGCTCACCGCCGCGATCATCGCCGAGGGCGCCGCCCGGATGGCGACCCCCGGCTACGACCGCTCGGGGGCATTGGCCCCGGCGCAGGCCTTCGAACCGAAGGCGTTCCTGGACGCGCTGGAGCCGTTCGGCCTCAGCTACGAGGTCGAGGAGGTGAGCGGGAGGTGAGCGGCACCGACGACGTCGTCCACTACCCCTGCCCGGCCTGCGGCTCGCCCCTGTACGGGTGGGTCGCCTCCCATGATCCCCTCCACGAGGGAGCGAAGGTCGTGATCGATCGCTGCGAGACCTGTCGCCTCGCCGTCACCCGGGCGCCGGGACCCCCAGACGCGGACGCCGAGGTCGCCGCCCTCCTGCGTGACACCGGTGAGCACGAGGTCACGATCGAGACCGCCAACGGCGCCAGCGTCCAGGCAGGCATCGGCGGCTCGCAGTGGGCGGGGCTCGAGCCGGAGCTGCGGCGCCTCCACCTGAGCCCCGACTCGGCTCGCCGGCTGCTCGCGCGGCGGGGAATCGAGGTGACGGAGGTCTCGACGCCCTTCAGCCGCGACTCCTACTCGTTGATGCGACAGACCCTGATCAACGCCTTCACCTTCCGGGACAACTTCCTCCGCAACGCTCACGCCGGCCTGCTCCCGACGCCGAAGAGCGGCCGCGACCGCTGGCTGCAGCGGCTCGACTACGTGGTGTCGTGGCTGGTCTGGATCCCTTGCGCGGTGTTCGCCTTCCCGATCGAGCTCGCAGCGGCCGGCTTCGGCCGCGGCGGCGATCTGGTCGTCAACGGGAAGACGGACGAGGACGCGGGTTGAGAGTTCGAGGGTGCGCGTCGCGCTCCCTCGCGGCAACCACGCGGGCCGACGGCGGCGACCGCGTATGCTCGGGTTCATGGAAGGTGGCTTCGGACTCTTCGGCGATCCCGACGACCTACAGGCGCGGCTCGGTGAGCTCGCCGACTCGATGCAGGGTGCGCAGAAGGTCGCTTGGGCCGACAATGCGATCCAGCTCGCCGTCTCGATGACGGTCGCCGCCATCCGTCAGATCGAGCTGGAGGGCAACTCCGACGAACAGGCCACCCAGATCCGTGACGCGATCCGGATGATCTTCCCCGAGGCGGTGACCCTCGTCTCCGAGGCCCGTCAGGGCCTGAGCTAGCCGGCCGGGAGCCGCCGGCGCCCGCGGGCGATTGGCGATTACCTGACGCCGACGAGATCGACGACGAAGACCAGGGTCTCGTCGGGTTCGATCGCGCCGGGAACTCCGCGCTTGCCGTAGGCGAGGGTCGGCGGGATCGTCAGCTGCCGGCGCCCGCCCGGCTTCATCCCCGCGACACCTTGATCCCAGCCGGGGATGACCTGGCCCTTGCCGAGCGCGAACTTGAAGGTCTCGCCACGGTCCCAGGAGGAGTCGAACTGCTCGCCCGTCGACCAGGCGTGGCCGACGTAGTGGACCTCGACGACGTGCCCGGGAGCGGCCTTCATCCCGTCGCCGACCTCGAGGTCCTCGACCTCGAGGCGGTAGGAGGGCGTGGTGCCGGCGGGAACGTCGACGTTCGGCTTGGTGAGCCCGCTTTCCATCCCCCTGCAAGCTACCCGCTCGGAGCGGCGAGCGGAGGCAGCTCAGCCTCGCCCGGCGGTGTCGCGAAGACGGCACGACATCGTCGGTGGAAAGTCACTCAGCGTCTCCCACCTGCGACACCGTCCCCCCTACGGTCGCTCCATGGCATCGACCCGATCACGCGCGGCCCGGCGAGGCCCACCGCCTGAGCGTGGGGCCGCGGGTGTCGAGCAAGTGGGCCTCGTGCTGCTGCTCGCGCTCACGGCGACGGCCGTCATCGGGCTGCTCACGGGAGCCGGCCCCGGCGGCGAGCGCTCCCTCGCATCCCAGATCGCCTTCAAGCAGCGCTGCGCGGTCCGCTTCCCCGATCCCTGCTGGCAGGACCCGCTGACCGAGGCGTACGGCCGCGGGCTGGCAGGGGCGATCCGGGCGCTTGCTCCCGCACCGGCGGCGGTGGCGGGTCTCGCGCCCGTCGACTACCGGCGCTGCCGGCAGGTGAGCTGCGCGGCCTGGGCGGGCCCGCACCTGACGGCGTCCAACCGCCGCACCACCCTCTTCACCTCAGTGAGGGAGGCCGGCGCCGAGATCGCGATCGACTACTGGAGCTACCGGCCGTCGCTCGGCTGGGAGCGGGCGACGCAGCGGGTCGGCCGCTCCGAGCTCCCCGGCTACGCGAGCGTCCCGCTGCTCGACTCCGCCGACCCGGTCCTCGTCCCGCTGGAGACGACGCTCGGGCGCGACGACGCCCGCTTCGCCTCCGGCGAGGAGCCGCCGTGGCGTGGTCAGGTCGAAAGCAGGTGGGGACGTTGAGCGGTACCGCTCATGCGCCTACAGTGGTACCTATGGCCTCGCGGACGTCGCCGCCGTCGCCGCTTCCCCGTCAAATAGGGTTCCGCTCTCTGGTCACCCATGCCAGTGAACCGCGGAGGGGGCCGCAGCAGTAGTCGTCCAGAGAAGGAGAAAGTCCAGTTGAAGAGGCTCATCGCGGCGGTGGCAGTCGCCACAGCGTTGATCGGAATCGGTGCGGCGGGTTGCGGGGGCGGTGGCTCTGACACGGACTCGGAGCCGGCTTCACCGGAGGACGTCGCGCTGGCGTACTGGAACGCCTACGCCGATGGTGACGGCGCGGGTATGTGCGACAAGATGAGCGCGGACTTCTTCGGCTCAGCGGGCTCGGACAGCTGCGCGCAGACGGCGGCCGTGCTCGCGGAGCGGGATGACATGGACTCTCCCGAGGTCACCGACAGCCAGGTGGACGGCGAGACGGCGAAGGTCACGGTAACCGGATCGCAGGGCGTCACCTACGTCACCGACATGGTGCAGGAGGACGGCGAGTGGCGGGTGGACAACGCGCAGCAGAAGTGATCGCGAGGCCGGGCCGGCCTCGAACGACCCGAGCGCCTCACCAGACCGCGTCGTGGCTCTCCATGACGCCGATGCCCGAGGCGAGCTCGATGCCGTCGAGTGATCCGCTGAACGTGCCGAACGGCTGCCGGTAGCTCGAGCTGAAGATGCCCTTGCGCTCCTCGCGGGAGCGCTCGGCCTCCTTGCCGAAGTCGAGACGGGCTCCGGAGCCGAAGGCGATCGCCTCCAACCCGTCGAAGGTGACGATGCCGGGCTCGGCGGCAGGCTCGCCATCGATCCAGATCGCGCGCTCGCTGTCGGAGGCGGGGTCGTTTATCCCGGCGACGAGGTTCCAGCTCACCTCCCGGCCATCCGCGGAAGTGCCGACGCCGGCAGACCACCGCCAGGAGGTGTGCCGCGGGTGATACCCGGCGGACTCGTCCTCGATGCCACGCGCGCTCTCCCTCACCCTCTCGCCGCCGGGAAGCAGCACGTCGACCTCGACGGCAGTGGTCCGTTTGCGGGTCCACGTGAACCGCTCGGTCCCGCCGTCGGGCGCCAGGCAGACGGCCTCCACCCAGGCGCCGGATCCCATCGAGAGCTTGCCGCGGATCTCGCCGGACCGGAAGTGGCAGACCGCGCCGCGCTCGTCCTCGCCGATCTCGAGTGGATGCCCCTCGGCGTCCTGATTCCAGACCTCACCCCGGGCCGCGGGGAAGCGCATCCGGGTGCGCTCGTGGAGCTCACCGCTCTCGCGGTCGAGCACCGCCCAGAACGTCTGCGAGCCGGGGCCGACCTGCACGCTGGCGGCGCAGATCATCAGCCGCCCCCCGAAGGCGGAGACGTAGCGCCAGCGCTTGCGCCAGCCCCCGGCGAAGCGCATCGGCATCTTCCCCGGGGGCAGCGGCAGCGCCGGGCGCTCGCCGTCGGGCCCGCGCCAGGGAAGCGCTGCGAGCGCTGCGCGCTCCTCTCCGGTCAACTCAACCTCCTCACGATCCCGCGGAGACTCCCAGATCGAGCAGCTTGGGGACCTGCTCGAGCGGGTTCGGTGAATCGAGCAGGATCACCCCGAGCTCGCGGCCGCCGCGCTCGGCCGTGGTCACGTAGCAGCGGCCGGCGGCGTCGGTGTAGCCCGTCTTGAGGCCGGTGATGCCCTTCGCCCCGGCACGGATGAACGGGTTGTTGTTCCAGAGGTCGAGGAAGCCGCCCTTGATCGGGAAGGGCAGGCGCACGTGATCGATGCGGGCGATCTTCCGGATCCGCGGCTCTGAGAGATCGGCGCGGGCGAGCAGGGCCAGGTCTCGCGGGCAGGAGTGGTTTCCGCGGTCGATCAGCCCGTGCGGGCTGGTGAAGTGGCTGCACTGCAGCCCAAGGCGCTTCGCCTCGCGGTTCATGCGTTTGACGAAGGCGCCGACGCTGCCGGCGTCATGCTCGGCGAGTGCCTCGGCCGCGTCGTTGCCGGAGACCAGCAGCAGCCCCTTCATCAGCGACTCGAGCCGAACCTTCTTGCCCTTCGGTAGCACCCCGACCATCGAACCACCCGCCTTCGTCGCCGACTTCGAGATCCGGACCTGCTCGTCGGGACGGTGGCCGGTGACGATCATCCACGCGGTCAGCATCTTCGTCAGGCTCGCGATCGGGAGCTCGCGGTCGGGGTGCCGCTCCCAGAGGATCTCCCCGGTCCCGACGTCGAACATCAGCCCCGCCTTGGGCGGGTCCTTGAACTCGTGGACGACGGGCAGCGGCACGGTCTCCGGCTCGAGCCCGAACCGCGCGGCGAGCTTGGTCGGCGGCTCGGGCGCCTGCGCCTCCGCCCGCTCGACAGCCGACTCGAATCCGACCTCGGGCGCCGCCGACGCGACGATCCGCTGCGGGCCGGACACATCGGGCTCCCCTTTGGGCTCAGCTACGACCACAGCGGCGATTGCAACGGCACTCACCAGGAGGAGCAGGAGGCCGGAGCGGCGCATCGGAGGCGACGCTAGAGGTCGCTGAGGATGCTCTCCGCCGAGCCCAGCACGATCTCCTTCGGATCGCCCGAGAAATCGTGCTCGCTGCAGACCGCGTAGAAGGAGCGCAGCTCGGTCGACTCGATGACGTCGTCGATCCTGCTGTGACGCTTGGCCTCGGCGGCCGCAACGTCCTTCCCGGCCCCGGCGAGCTGTGCCGGCTCGATGGCGGCGACCAGGTCGCCAGCCGCCCTCAGTGCTTCTTGCGCTTCACCTTGAACCTGCTGGTGGCGGGCGTCGGGTCGGCATTGCCCGCGGCGTCGGTCGCGAAGACGGAGAACGAGTGCTTGCCCTTCTTCAACCGCTTCAGCGTGAGCGGCGAGGTGCACGGCTTCGGGCCTCCCTTGTCGATGGTGCAGGTGAAGGTCGCGCCCTGCTCGTCGGCGCTGAACACGAACTTCGCCTTCTTCGACTTGATCTTCCCCTTCGGTGCCTTGACGATCGTGGTCTCGGGCGGATCGGTGTCGCCGGCCGGAGGCGGGATCACGGGCTCGGAGACGGACGCGACGG
Organism: Thermoleophilales bacterium; assembly: GCA_020636895.1. Classification (GTDB taxonomy): domain Bacteria; phylum Actinomycetota; class Thermoleophilia; order Solirubrobacterales; family 70-9; genus RHKX01. The sequence continues at coordinate 105,642 of JACJWZ010000003.1, forward strand.
CGGAGAGCTCGGACGTGCCGCCGACCGTCGTCGCGGTCGCCACCAGCCGCTGGCCGATCACCTGCGCCGGGTAGCCCACCGACCAGCTCCCGTCGGCGGCGGAGGTGGTCTCGGCGACGAAGCCCTGAAGCTCGCCGGCATCCGAGATGGCCTTGGAGAAGATCCTGACGACGGCGTTCGGCGCAGCGGTCCCTGTGGCTCCGGTGGCGAGAGCGGTGCTGATCGCCGGTGCCTGGATGCCGAGGTTCGGGCCGCCGGCGACGTTGCCGGGGCCGTCCTCGCCGAGGTCGATGAACTGCCCGTCGTTGTCGCTGCCGACGTTCCTGAGGATCTGATCGCCGCTGCTCGTTATCGCCGGCGACTGGTTGACCACCCGGATCGCTGCTGCGGGGATCACCGCGGTCCCCTGCGTCGTGTTGACGATCTCGTTCTCGCTCGCCGCGCTCGTCCCGCCGATCACGTTGTCGTCGGCGTCGCCGCCGACCTGGATGCCGACGAGCTGCGCGCCTGGCGTCCCGTCGGTGCCCTCTCCGATCGTGTTCCCGATGACCTCGTTGCCGTCTCCGACGACGTTGATCCCGATCGTGTTGATGGCCGGTGTGGTGCTGGTCAGGTTCGTGATCACGTTCCCGTCTCCGGCACCGGTTCCGCCGATCGTGTTGCCGTTGCCATTGACGCTGATGCCGAACCTCCCGGATGGAACCGGGGAACCATCGGCGCTCTCGCCGATGACGTTGCCGGTGACCGAGTACCCGCCTCCGGACGTGCTGACGAGCTGGATCGCGGGCTGCGTCGTACCGCTGGCCACGAAGTTGTCGCTGATCTCGCCGTTGCCGTTGACCGAGATCGCCCCGGCCCCGGAGCCGGAGCCGTCGAAGGAGTTGTGGCTGACCGTGAGATCGCTGGAGCCGAACCCGCTGCCGATCCCGTTGGCCCCGATCACGTTCGCCGCGTCGGAGCTCGCGCCGCCGATGACGACGCCATCGGCATCTCCGACGTTGATCCCCGAGTTGTTGGGTGCCACGTCGGGGCCGATCTCGTTGCCCGCGATTGACGCCCCGTCGGCGGGGATCTCGACCCCGCCGTCCCCGCCGAGGTCGATGGCGCTACCGGCCGCGACACCGCCCGAACCGGTCCGCCCGGCTCCCGCGATCAGGTTGCAGAAGCCGTCGCAGGCGGGCGTTGCAGAGAAGCTCGAGGCGAAACCGACCTTGGACCCGGTCGCCTGGTTGTCAGGGTTGGGGGTCGAGTCCCCCGTGATCTCGATCGCGTCACCGTTGGCGGCGCTGCCCTCTCCCGCGCGCGCGAACGTCCCGTCGGGCTTGATTCCGAACCAGTTTCCCCAGATGTTCGTGTTGTCGGCGCCGAAGACGTCGACCCCGGTGCCCTGTCGTGCGAAGAGGTTCCGCTCGCCTCGGGTCGAGCCGCCGATCTGCGCGCCGCTGACGTCCTCGAGCAGGACGGCGGTGTCCGGCGGCACCTGTGCAACGCCCACAGGGTCGATGCCGAACCAGCTGGCGTTGAGAACGAAGTCGGGGACCCCGGGACTGGTGCCCGCGACGTGGATGACGTCGATCGCGGTGCCGGCGCCGCTGAAGGAGAGGCCGCGGATGTTCACCTCGCCGTCGGCGTTGATGGCGATCGGCGCGTTCAGCCGCAGGCAGGGGGTCGCCGGGAGGTCCGGGGCGGCCTCGCAATCCTGCCCGTTGATGAACAGGGCGTGGGTGATGGTTGGCAGGGTCCCACCGATCACCTGAGGGCTGCCGGTGAGGTCGAATGCGACGTCGTCCGGATCAGTCGGCGAGGCCGTGGACTGAAAGACGATCGTGTCGCTTGGGGTTGTCGCGTTCGCCTCCTCGATCGCGGCGCGCAGCGAGCAGTCGACGTCCGCGGTGGCGTCGGTGTCGCAGGAACCGTCGATCGCCACGTCTGACCCGGTGCCGATGGAGTTGACGGAGAACGTGGCCGCTTCGGCGCTTGCGGCGGGAGCTGCGACCGAAGCAGCGACGAGGACGACGAGCAGGCGGCAGCGCGAAGCGAAGGCAGATCTCATACCGCCGAACCTAGAGACGGGACTCCCTCACCGGTATAGGTGGAAACACCCGATCGGCCGGAGCGGCCGCGCGGGCGGCGACTACTCGATGGTGGCGATCGGGTCGCCGGCGTTGATCGCCGCGCCGACCTCGGCCGTCAACTTCGTGATCTTGCCCGCCTTGTGGGCGGTGATCTCGTTCTCCATCTTCATCGCCTCGATGACGACGACGAGCTGGCCCTCCTCGACCTCGTCCCCCTCCTTGACCTCGACCTTGAAGATCGAGCCCTGCAGCGGCGCGACGACGTCGTTGCCGGAGGCGGCGGCCGCGCCACCGGACTTGCGCTCGCGCTTCTGCGGGCGCTTGCCGGCCGGGGCGGCGGTGGCACCGGCGCCGAGGCCCTCGCCGATCACCTTGACGGGATAGAGACGGCCGCCGACCTCGACCTTGTACTCGCGCTCGGTCAGCTCAGCGCCGTCCTCGCCCTCGGCGGGCGCGGCGACGTCGCCGGTCGGGAGGTTCTTGATCCAGTCGGCGTCCTCGAGCAGGTCGCGGCAGGTCTCGCCCTTCGCCCACTGCTCGGTGGCCATGATCGTCTCGTGGAAGGGGATCAGGGTGGTCAGGCCCTCGATCTTGTACTCGCCGAGCGCGCGGATCATCCGCCGCGTCGCCTTCTCGCGGTCGACGTCCCAGGTGATCAGCTTGGCGACCATCGGGTCGTACAGCGGGGTGACCTCGCCCCCCGCCTCGAGGCCGGAGTCGACGCGGACGCCGGGGCCGGAGGGCTCGAGGTAGGCGCCGATCTTGCCCGGCGCGGGGGCGAACTTCTTGTGCGCGGCCTCGGCGTTGATCCGGCACTCGATCGCGTGGCCGCGCATCTCCACTTCCTCCTGGGTGATGGAGAGCGGCTCGCCCGCGGCGATCCGGACCTGCTCGCGGACGATGTCGATGCCGGTGACCATCTCGGTCACGCAGTGCTCGACCTGAACGCGCGTGTTCATCTCGAGGAAGAAGTAGTCCTCGCCGACCTGCATGCCCTCCACGGTGCCGGCGCCGCGGTAGTCCACGGCCTCCGCCGCATCGGTTGCGATCTTGCCGATCCGCTCGCGCATCTCCTCGTCGACGTGCGGCGCGGGCGACTCCTCGATCAGCTTCTGGTGGCGGCGCTGGATCGAGCAGTCGCGCTCACCGAGGTGGATCGTGTTGCCGTGGGAGTCGGAGAGGACCTGCACCTCGACGTGGCGCGGATCCTCGAGGTAGCGCTCGAGGTAGACGGTGGCGTCGCCGAAGAACTTTTCGCCCTCGCGGGCGGCACCCTCGAAGGCGGACTCGAGCTCGTCGGGGGTGAGCGCGACCCGGAAGCCCTTGCCGCCGCCGCCGCCGGCCGCCTTGCAGGCGATCGGGAAGCCGATCTCGTCGGCGAGCTTCTTCGCGTCGGCGGCGGTCTCCGACGGCTCGGTGGCGCCGGGGACGATCGGGACGCCGGCAGCCTGCATGATCTCGCGGGCGCGGGTCTTCGAGCCCATGGCGTCGATCGCGTCGGCGGGCGGGCCGATCCAGGTGATGTCGGTCTCGCCGATCGCCCGCGCGAAGGGGGCGTTCTCGGCGAGGAACCCGTACCCGGGGTGGATCGCGCTGCTCCCGGACTCCGCGGCGACCTCGAGGATCTTCTCGATGTTCAAGTAGCTCTCGGCGGGCACCGCGGGGCCGAGCAGGTACGCCTCGTCGGCCTCGCGCACGTGACGCGCGTCGCGGTCGGCCTCCGAGTAGACGGCGACGGCGCCGATGCCCATCTCCTTGAGGGTGCGGATGACACGGACAGCGATTTCGCCGCGATTGGCGATGAGGACCTTCTCGAACACGGCGGCGGAGTGTATCCGGGTGGATGCGGGCTGACTTTCCGCGGGCGGGTGCGGAGAGGTCAGGAGACCGAAGCGGAAGCGACGGGCTGGAGGGCCTCGTCCCGCCCGTCCTTCGGGATCAGCATCCAGGCCGCGATGCCGAAGCAGATCGCGCCGATCAGCGTCCCCCAGGCGGCCACCGTCATGTTGAGCGCCTCGTCGGTGGAGGGGGAGACGAAGGAGGCGATCGCGGAGAAGCCGAAGGCGATCGAGCCGAGCATGTTGAGCCCGGCGATCCGCCTCGCGATGACGCCCTGGTGCCGGACCGCCACACACGCCATCGCGCTGCAGACCAGGAAGCAGATCGACCCCATCGCGTTCGGGATCCAGACGAGAAAGTCAACCGAGTTGGTCTCGAGCCGCGTGTCCAACGCGGCGAACGTGTTCATGTTGAACATGATCGTCCCGGCGAGCTGAACGGCGGCGCTGCCGATGTCGAGCGGGTCGCCCTCAGAGCTGCGCAGCTGCTCGGCCGCGGCCGAGGTGAAGAAGACCGAGCCGGCGAAGATCACCGCTGAGGCGCCGACGAGGCTGAGCTCCTGCGCCCCCGGCAGGGTGCCGAGCCCGAACAGCGTCGCGCCCAGCAGGAAGAGCTGCCCGATCCGACGGGTCGCCCTGCGGTTCTCGGACTCCGCCCGAAATGCTGCACCGGCACTCACGGGTCCGGATTCTTATCCAGCCGGGGGACAGTTGCACGCCTGCACGCACCCGGGCGCGGGTGCGGGTGCGGCGCCCGGCCCGCCCGTCCCATCTCCGGTACCGGCTCCGCCGACCCCCGGCGGACGTGTCACCGAAGGGGAAAGGAAGTCCATCGTTGAGCGACGTGTTGCTGCCGGCCTCCCTGGGTTGCAGGGGGGCGCCGGGGGGACCACCGCCCGCCCTTGGGACCTGTCACCGGGAAGCAGAGAAGAAGTCCATTTCCGGGTGACAGGTCGGGCGGGGCCGCGGCCGGCATCCCACTCCGCAAGACCTGTCATCGGTGAACAGGGAAGAAGTCCATTTTCCGGTGACAGGTCCGAGGTCCGGCTGGACGCTGGGCCTCGAGGCGAGGCCGAGCACTAGACGCGGGGCGAGTGGGCCAACGATGCGCAGTTGATGCGGCGAGCGTCGACCGGGAGGCTGCTCTGCCTGCGGATGCGGGGCGCCTCGACCACGCCTACGTGATTCATGCGCCAAACGCCGCTGGAGGCTCGAGTTGTTGCGATGACTCCGCCGAGCTAACCGGCCGGATCGTCCCCCGGCCAGTACCCGGTCGCCCGCTCGAAGCTCTTCGCGCCGCCACGCCGGACCAGCGCCTGCACGACCTTGACGACCGCGCCGGCCACAGCGGCCGAGGCGATCACCTCCGCCCAGCTCGCGTCGCGATCGTCGGGGTCACGCGGGTCGTCGTCGGCGATCGCCCCCCACACCTTCTCGAAGACCTTCTTGCTGAGGATCCCGGCCAGCAGGCCGACGATGATCGCGAAGGGCTTGTAGATGAACTTCATGGGCGTCTCCTGTCAGGCGGCCTTGAGCGCCGGTGTCTCCTGGTCCCCTACCCAGATCACCTGCTCCCGACCCGGGCCGACGCCGATCAGGACGACCGGGACGCCGACGAAGTCGGCGATGTAGCGGAGGTACTCGCGGGCGGCATCCGGCAGGTCCTCCTCGGAGCGGGCGCCGGTGATGTCCTCGGCGAAACCGGGCAGCTCGTCGTACTCGGCTGCGGCGTGATGCAGGACCGACTGGTGGTAGGGGAACTCCTCGAACTGCGCCCCCTCCGTCCCCCGGTAGCGGACGCACACGCGGAGCGGGTCGATGCCGCTGAGCACGTCGAGCTTCGTGATCGCGAGGCCGGTCATGCCGTTGAGCCGCACCGCGTACTTGAGCCCGACGAGGTCGAGCCAGCCGCAGCGCCGGGGACGGCCCGTCGTCGTCCCGACCTCTCCCCCCGCAGTCCGCAGCCGGTCCCCGATCTCGTCGTCGAGCTCGGTCGGGAAGGGCCCGGAGCCGACCCTCGTGGAGTACGCCTTGGTGATCCCCCAGACCTCGTCGATGTCGCGGGGGCCGACGCCGGCGCCGATGCAGGCCGAGCCCGCGATCGGGTTGGAGGAGGTGACGAAGGGATAGGTGCCGTGGTCGAGGTCGAGGAGCGCCCCCTGCGCGCCCTCGAAGAGCACCGACTTGCCGGCGTCGAGCGCGTCCCAGCAGAGATGGGCGGTGTCGGCGATGTAGGGCTCGAGGCGGTGGCCGTAGGTGACGTACTCCTCGGTCATCGCGTGCAGATCGAGGGCCGGGTCCTTCGCGTGCGGGCGCAGAAGCTGCCGCTTCGGCTCCATCGCGGCCATGATCTTCTTGCGCAGGATCTTCTCGTCGAGCAGGTCCTGGACGCGGATACCGAGACGCGAGGACTTGTCCGCGTAGCAGGGGCCGATCCCCCGTCGCGTCGTGCCGATCGAGAGGCTGCCGAGCTTCTGCTCCCCGGCCATATCGAGGAACACGTGGTAGGGCATGATCAGATGGGCGTTCGCCGAGATCTTCAGGTTCCCGGTGCTGACGCCCTGGCGCTTGAGCCCCTCGATCTCCCCGGTGAGGATCTCGGGGTCGATGACGACGCCGTTGCCGATCGCGCACACGGTCCCCGGGTGGAGGATCCCCGATGGCACGAGGTGGAGCTTGAAGACCTCACCCTCGCGGACGATCGTGTGGCCGGCGTTGTTGCCGCCCTGGAAGCGGACGACGAGGTCGGCCCGCTCCGCGAGCAGGTCCGTGACCTTGCCCTTGCCCTCATCGCCCCACTGGGCGCCGACTATGACCATTCCCGGCATAGGGCGTGGATTATGGAGGGTCAGGCGCGGGCATCCGGCGCGGGCGGGATCACGAGACCCCGGCGCTCACGCCAGTCGTCGCCGAAGACCGGCTTCTCCATGTCGCACATCTGCAGCAGGCGGGAGACCGTGCGGTCGCCGATCTGCTCCCTCAGGTCGTCGGTGTCGAGGTTCGTGGTGACGACGATCGAGCGCCGCTCCTCGTAGCGGCGGTCGACGATTGCGTAGAGCTGCTCGAGCACCCAGTCGGTCCGCTTCTCGGCGCCGAGGTCATCGATGTGCAGCAGATCGACCGAGGTGAGCCGGTCGAAGAACGCGAGGTACCCCTCCTCGTTCGAGTCGGCGTCGTAGGTGCGGCGGATCCGCGCCAGCAGGCGCGGCATCGAGTAGATGGCGACGCTGTGGCCGGCCTCGAGCGCGGTCTTGGAGATCAGCATCGCGAGAGAGGTCTTGCCCGTCCCGGCGCTGCCGTGCAGCCAGACGCCGTTTCCCTCGTCGAGCTCAGCGTCGATGTTCTCGCAGTAATCGCGGATCTCGCGCACGACCGCGGCCGTCCCCGGGTCAGCCGCCATGTTCGAGATCGGCGGCCGGTCGAAGGAGACCCCGCGGTAGCGCTCGGGGATCGTGCTCTGCATTCCCCGGGTGCGCGCCCGGCGGATCTTGCGCTTGCGGCACTCGCACGGCCGCGCCTCCCCGTCGTCGTCGATCACCCACCCGGAGCCGTCGCAGATCCCGACCGCGCAGACGGCGCTCGCCCGCACCTCCTCCTCACTGCCGCGACCGGAGCGAGCTGATGGGGCGGGGCCGCCCAGCGGGTCGTGCTGGAAGGGGACGCCGAGTGGATCGGTCCCGCCGGACCCGCCCGGCACCCTCAGGCCACCGAGCGGTCCGCGCTCCTGCTCGCTCACGGAGCGCCCCCGTCGTAGCTCTCGTTGGTCGAGAGGCTGACGAACTTCGGGAACTGCGGCTGGAAGGCGAGGGGCACCTTGCCGATCGGCCCGTTGCGGTGCTTGGCCATGATCAGGTCAGCCTCGCCGGGGCGCTCGGAGTCCTCGTCGTAGTAGTCCTCGCGGAACAGGAAGGCGACGATGTCGGCGTCCTGCTCGAGGCTTCCGCTTTCCCTCAGGTCCGACAGCATCGGCACGCCCTTCTCCTTGCCGGTCCGCTGCTCGGGCGCTCGCGAGAGCTGCGAGAGCGCGATCACGGGCACCTGCAGCTCGCGGGCGAGGATCTTCAGCCCACGGCTCATCTGCCCGACCTGCTCGACGCGGTTGATCCGCGGATCGTCAGCCCGCATGAGCTGGATGTAGTCGACGATGACGACGCCGAGCCCGCCCGCGCTCGAGTGCAGGCGCCTGCACTTGGCGCGCAGGTCGAGCAGGCTGAGGTCGGAGGAGTCGTCGATCCACAGCGGCGCCTCAGCGAGCTCGTTGCACGCCTTCAGCACCTTCTGCCAGTCCTTGGTGACCTGCCCCTTGCGGAGGCGGTCGGAGGAGATCCGCGCCCGCGAGGCGATGAAGCGGTGCGCTAGCTCGGTCTCCGACATCTCGAGCGAGAAGAAAGCGACCGGGAGCTGCGCCTTCCAGGCGACGTTCTCCGCCACGTTGCAGACGAAGGTCGACTTCCCCATCGCGGGGCGGGCGGCGAGGATGATCAGGTTTCCGGGCTGGAAGCCGCCGGTGATCTCGTCGAGGCGGCGGAACCCCGAGGGCGTCCCGGTCATCGCGGTGTCGCCGCTTGCGAGCTTGTGGAGGCGCTCGGTCTCGGCGTCGAGGATGTCGGAGATCGAGGAGAAGTCGCCGGCCTGCTCGGCGCGCGCGACGTTGAACAGCAGCTTCTCGGCCTGCTCGACGAGGTCCTGGGGCTCGCCCTCGCGGCTGTGGACGGACTGCTCGATCCGCTGGGCGGCCCCGAGGAGCCGCCGCAGCATCGAGTTCTGCTTGACGATCTGCGCGTAGTGGCCCGCGTTCCCGGGGACCGGGGTGCTCGAGGCGAGCGAGGTGACCGCGTCGCGGCCGCCCACCTCCTCGAGCTTGCCCTTGCTGCGCAGGAGCTCGGTCACGGTCAGTGCGTCGACCGGGTCGTTGCGCGAGTAGAGCTCGTGGATCGCGTCGTAGATGACCCCGTGGCGCCCTCGATAGAAGTCCTCAGCCTTGAGACGGGCATCGGAGACGACCGGATCGATCGCCGCCTCCGAGACCATCATCGCCCCGAGCACCGACTCCTCGGCCTCGAGGTTGTGGGGCTGCAGGAGCGGGGCCCCTGAGGCCGTTTCGTACCCGTTCGTCTCGATCATCTCGGTCATGCTCGAAGCACCCCGACGCGGCGGATGCCGCCCCCTAGCTGGTGCCCGTCTAAGAAAGCACGGGCAGCGGCGGGGCGTTTGCCGTTACCGGGGTATTTGCGGGAACGAGCGGAGCCAACTCAGCGGCGGCTGATCCGGACCCGCGCGCGGATGCCGACGCTCTTCGAGTCCTGCGAGACGAGCCGGAGCCGGATGCGCGCCAGCCCCGCGGGCGTTTGCGGGCGGGCTTTGACACGTATCCGGATCTTCCGCCGCGCGCCCGCGTTGAGCGGTCTCCCGCTCACGCAGCGGCCGATGCGGACGCGGCGGCGGGCGGCCCGGGACAGCTGCGGGCAGATCTTGACCGGATCGGCCGCGGCGTTTCCCTCGTTGCGGACGGCCACTGTCAACCTCCCCCGCCGCCCGGGACGGAGCCGGAGCCGGAGCGGGGAAACGCGCCGGACGCGGACCCGCGAGCGGGCGTCGCCGCGAAGGAAGACGACCCCGGAATCCCGCGCCGAGGGAGTGCTCAGCTGAGCTGCCCCGGTATCAAGGGTGCCCGTGAAGCGGAGAGCCTGCGCGACCCAGCGGCCGTCGGGGGAGATCGCCAACCCGTCGCCGAGCGCACCCGACCCGGCGCCCGTCGCCGTCGGCGAGTAGCTGAAGCGCAGGTTCCCGTCGGGACCGTAGGCGTCGAGCAGGCTCGTCGGGTTGCCGCCGGGCGGGGCCAGGCTGCCCAGATGGGCGCCGTCTCGAGTCAGCTCGGTCGGCCCGCTCAGGACCGAGGAGGCGATCACCCCGCGCTCGTCGGAGCGGATCTCGGCTCCGGTGCTGGGGCCCGGTCCCGACTGCAGGACGAGCCACTCGGGCGCGCCGCCCCCGGAGATGCGCATCAGGTAGTCGTCGCCGTCGGCCCCGGCGTTCACGCTTCGCCCGGCGAGGTCAGCCTCCCCCTCGAAGACCCCGGACGCGTAGACGGCGCCGTCGTCGCCGGGCCCGATGCCGCGCACGTTGTCGACTCCGGGACCTCCGAACGGGAGCAGCCAGACGGGATCCCCGGCCGGGGTCAGCTTCGCCGCCGCCCCGTCCCAGCTTCCGCGGCTGGCGACGCTCAAGTCCCCGGCGAGGACCGATCCCCGGTACTGAAAGCCCACGAAGACCTCGCCGCGCCGGTTCATCGCCATCGCTCGAATCCGCTCGGTCCCGGGCCCGTTGAAGGGGCGGACCCAGATCACCTCACCGGCGGCCGAGACGCGCATGGCGTAGGTGTCCCTGGTCCCGCCGCCGAACGGGTAGGTCGTGCCATCGACGGTGAAGGGCCCTTCGGAGATCGCTGCGACAGCGATCTCACCGTCCGGAAGCACGTCGAGCTCGTTGCCGCCGTCGCCCGTCGGGCCGCCGAAGGAGCGGGCCCACTGCAGCCGCCCGCGGGAGTCGAAGCGCGCCAGGAACATGTCCTGCGAGCCGGCGCTCGTCAGCGTCGTTCCGCCGAAGTCGACCGTCCCGGCGAACCAGCCGGAGGCGACCACACCGCGACCGTCGCTCTGCAGGTCGAAGGTGTTGTCGTCGCCGCTGCCGCCGATCCGGCGCGCCCACCTGAGCTCGCCGTCGCGCGCGTAGGAGGCGAGGAAGATGTCGCCCTCACCGGCGCTCGTGAACGTCGTCTCGCCGAAGCGGACCTCGCCCCGGAAGACACCCGAGACGTAGGTGCGGTCGTGAGCGTCGATGGCGATTCCGTCGACTTCGTCAGGTTCGGGGTCGGTCTCGCCGATCGCCTGAGCCCAGACGGGCGTGGCGGGCCGGCTCTGAGCTGCGGCGGGCGCCAGGCATATGGAGAGCGCGGCCAGGGCGAGCGCGAAGGCGCCGAGGAGGAGGCGCGGTGGTGGCAGCGAGGACGCGGAGATCGGATCCGCGTGATCGTCAGCGCTGCTCGGCGACGATGGTCTTGACGCTGGCCGTGGCACCACCCGGCACCTCGACCTCGACCATGTAGGTGCCCACCTCGCGGATGCCCTCCTCGAGGCGGATGCGCTTGCGATCGACGCGAATGCCGCGTGCCTCCTGGATCGCCTCGGCGATCTCCTTGGAGGTGACGGAGCCGAAGAGACGGCCGTCCTCGCCGGCACGGTGGTTGATCGTGAGCACGGTCTTGGAGAGCACCGCCGCGGTCTCGCCGGCGCGCTCGAGCGCCTCGCGGGCTGCCTTCTCGGCGGCGACCTTGCGGCGCTCGGCCTCCTCGAGAGCGGCCTTCGTGGCCGGCTGCGCGAGCTTGCGCGGGACCAGGTAGTTGCGGAGGTAACCGGGCGAGACCTCGATCGCCTCGCCGGCCTCGCCGAGACCGTCGACCTCCTTGAGCAGGATCGCCTGAGCCATCAGCCAGTCAGCCCCTCGACCCGGATCAACGCTCGCCGACGTACGGCAGCAACCCGACCTCGCGAGCGCGCTTGACCGCCAGCGCGAGCTGCTGCTGGTGGCGGCGCGAGAGACCGGTGACGCGGCGCGAACGGATCTTGCCCCGGTCGGAGATGAACCGGCGGATCAGGGTCAGATCCTTGTAGTCGATGTAGTCGACGGGGATCTTCGTGTACTTGCGGGGGCGGTTCTTGTCGAACGCGCGACGGCCGCCACGGCGCGGGGGTGCCTGAGTCGCCATCAGCGAACGGCTCCCGTCGGGTTTTCGTTGGGGTGCTTCACGCGGCGGTGGATTGTAGGGAGCCGCGGCGCTCGGCGCAGCCAGCGGGGTAGCCGAGGCGCCGGCGAGCCGGGCGGCGGGCGTTCCCGCCCCTCCCACCGCCGGCCGCCCCTCGGATCGACGGTCCCGCCCAGCCGGGGCTCAGAACGGGATGTCGTCGTCGTCGGCCCCCGCGGTGGCCATCGCCGCCGGCGGCGCCTCGAAGCCGGAGCTGTCGGCGGGCGCGTCCGTCGTCGCCACCGAAGGGGCGGGCTCGTCCCCGGCGTTGGCCTCGTCGTCCTTGGGCTGCTGCGGGCGGGGAAAGAACTGGATCGTGTCGGCGACGATCTGGACCGACTGCCGGTTGGCGCCCTCCTTGGTCTTCCACTCGCTCCACTCCAGCCGGCCGTCGATGGCGACTCCGCGGCCCCTGCTCAGGTACTGCTTGCAGAGCTTCCCGAGCCCTCCCCAGACGGCGACGTCGAAGTAGTTCGGGCGATCGACCCACTCCTCCCCGCTCTTGCGGCGACCGTTCACCGCGATTCGCATCTCGCAGACCTGCGGCCCGTCCTCGCGGGTCGTTCGCAACTCGGGATCCTTCGTCAGGTTCCCGGTGATCGTGACTCGGTTGATGTTGGCAGCGGACATCCCATGCTCCTTCGCTCGATGGCTTCGAGCATGGGAACCCCGCCCCCACCGATCGCGCCCCCTCCTTGGCCGGCGATGCCGGCTTGACAGGGCATCGCCCCAGCGCGGTGCGTTGCAAACGATCGACCGCGAAGGAGGTGGGGAGCACCTCGCGACGGCCGGCCTCAGCGGGATCTCCCATGCTCCCCTCGCTGCCCACCGCCCCGGCGCCAGCCATGGCGGATCCGTCGTGGGCCCGTCACCCGGAAACCGATCTATTCCCTGCTCCCGGGTGACAGGTCGGGCCGGCGCTCCGACACGCGGGACCTGTCATCGGGAAACGGAACTATTCCCCGTCTCTCGGTGACACGTCGGCCACGACGGGCGTGGCGCGGTGCCGCGCGGACTCCTCTACGAGCGCGCGGGGCGCATGGACCACCTAAGGCGTGGTTTGCGCGCCCCGCGGCGGTGGCGGCGCGCCACGCGGCGAGCGCGAGCGCCTAGCCGGCCCTAGAACGGGATGTCGTCCTCGGAGCCGCCGCCGGCTGCGACCGGCGCCGGGTTGGAGAAGTCGCTGGTGTCGGCGGGAGCGTCGTTCTGCGGCACGTACCCCTGGCCACCTCCCTGCGGCGGACCGCCGGGAGCATCACCGCGCGAGCCGAGGAACTGGACGGTCTGGGCGACGATCTCGACCTTGGAGCGCTTGCCGCCGCCGTTCTTGTCCTCCCACGAGGACCAACGCAGGCGTCCGTCGATCGCGACGGGGCGGCCCTTGCTCAGGTACTGGGCGCAGTTGTCCCCCTGCGAGCCGAAGACGACGACGTTGAAGTAGTTGGGCTCCTCGATCCACTGATCGGTCGCGTTGTCCTTGCGGCGGTGGTTGACCGCGACGCCGAGCTCGCAAACGCTCATCCCGCTGGGCAGGGAGCGGAGCTCCGGGTCGCGCGTCAGGTTCCCGGTGATCGTGACGCGGTTGATGTTCGCCATTGAGTAGGTGCTCCTTCGAAGGCTTGTTTCAGTCCCGACCGAGTGTAGGCACCGGAGTACGCGGCACTTCGGGGTGCCGGCGGCAGGTACCCGCAAACAGCGGGGAAAGCGGCTCGGTGCCTAGGCCCCGGCGTCGGCGCCCGATGCCACGGGAGCCTCTTCGCCGGCGGAATCGTCGGTCTCGGCCTCGTAGCGAGGGCGACGGGGACCGCCACGATCGTCGCGGCCACGACCGCGCGGGCGGTCGTCCTCGTCCCGGCGCATGATCTGCTCGGTATCGGGCGGGACGATGTTGGGGGAGTCGGCCGGCACCTTGAAGATGCGGAAGCGCAGGACGCCGTCGGTGATCTTCAGCGAGTGGTCGAGCTCGTCGAGGAGGTCCTTGCCGCCGGTGAAGCGCCAGACGCGGTAGTCGGCCTCGCCGCGGCGGTCGATCTCATACGCCATCTTGCGCATGCCCCAGTTCGCCTCGTTCTTGATCTCGCCCTTTGCCTCGAGCTTGGCCTTGGCGTCTGCGGCGACCTTCTCGCGCGCGTCGTCCGCCGCCTCCGGGTCGAGCATCAGGATCAGTTCGTAGTCAAGTACGGCCATTTGCGGCGGCGGACTATAGAGGTCTGCGCCGCTTCGCGAGCGGGGCGGGCGGCAGTCGCGCCGGCGGGGGTGCGTGTCGGGCGGGGGTGGGGGCGGGCGGCGGAGCCTCGGGGTTGACGGGGATGTGCGAGGCATGAGCGTGAGCTGGCCGAGGGCCCTGCGGGTGGCGGCGATGGTCGCTGCGGTCGTGGGGGCGCTGGCGCTGCTTCCCTCCCTGCTGCGGACGCCGGAGCCTCCCCCGCTCGACCCGCGGATCGGGCTGACGGGCACCGGCGAGATGGAAGCGGCGGCCGAGCCCGAGGACCCCGAGGACGCCCGCCCGGAGGGCGAGGGAGCACGCGGGCCCGGGCGGAAGACGGCGAACGGCGGGCGCGGCGGAGAGGGCAAACCTGGTCGAGCCGAGGAGCGGGGTCGCGGCGGCGGGCGCGATCGCGGGCAGGCCGGCGGCGAGTACCGTGGGCGCCGCGGGGACGACGACGGCAACGGCGGGCATGGCCATCGCGGCGGCGGGCGGCCCGGGCATCCCGACCCTCCCCCGGCCGACGACGCGCCGCCGACGCAGACGGCGACGCCACCGACTTCCCCCTCACCGCCGCCGGTGGCGCCGGTGCCGCCCGCGACCACACCACCGGCGACAGACCCCCAGACGCCCGCGCCGAGTCCGCCCCCGCCTCAGCAGCCACCCGGCCTCCACCAATTCGGCCCGTGACCACGCATTCGGCGCCGCGCTCTCGCCGAACGTCGATTTCACCCCCGTATAGCCCCACACGGTGAACGTTCGGCGCGGTGGCTGGGGCGGCGAGGCTCCTTTCGGCGCGGTGCCCGCTCCCCCGCTAGTCGCCCCGCTGCTTCGCCGCGATGTCGGCGAGCTGGCGGTCGACCCAGCCGCCGGGGTCGGTCGAGTCGACGATCCTGCGCATCCCGTCGGCCCGCCGGCGTCGCTCATCCGCGCTCATCGTCAGCGCCTCGTGGATCGCCTCCGCCTGCTCCTCGATGTCGAAGGGGTTGACGCTGAGCGCGTACTCGCCGAGCTCCTCGTGGGCACCGGTGTTCTCGCTCAGCATCAGGACGCCGTCGCGGGTGTTGACCGCGGGCGCCTCCTTCGCCACGAGATTCATCCCGTCGAAGAGCGAGTTCACCATCAGCAGGTCGTAGTGCTTGTAACGGGCGACGGCCTCGTGGAAGTCTTCGTACATGCGCAGGTCGATCGGCATCCAGTCGGTCGTGCCGTGGCGGTGGTTGACGACGGCGACGATCGCCTCGATCCGCTCCAGGTACTCCTGGTACTCGGGAACGTCCGTCCGCGAGGGGACGAGCTGGGCGATGAACGTGACCCGCTCGAGGAACTCGGGATGGTCGGTGAGGAACTGGTCGAAGGCGGTGAAGCCGCGCAGAACGTTCTTGGAGAGATCGGCGCGGTCGACCCGGATGATCAGGTGCTCGCGGCGCCGCGCCAGGATCTGCTTCTCGTGCTCGCCGACCTGCTCGCTGTCGGCGACGCGCCGCAAGCGCTCGGCATCGATGCCGAGTGGGTACTCCCGCGCCCAGATCTCGCGGCCGTCCCAGCGCACGGTCGCGTTGCGGTAGTCGACCTCGGCGCCGACGAGCTCTCGGCAGCAATCGAGGAAGTTGTGCACGTAGGCGTTGGTATGGAAGCCGATGATGTCGTTGGAGAGGAGGCCGTCGAAGAGGTCCTCCCGCCACACCCGCGGCAGGATCCGCCAGGCGTCCGGGTGGGGCCAGGGGATATGGACGAAGTGGTGCAGGAACGCGTGGGGAACCGCCCGCCGCACGATCCCCGGCGCCGTGTACAGGTGGTAGTCGTGGAACATCACCAGCGGGCTCTCGCGGCCCTCGACCTGGCGCAGCACCTCGCGGGCGATGTCCTCGTTGACGACCTCGTAGCCCTGCTCCCAGGCGCGCTTCTCCTCGCGGCGGATGTCCGGCGCGTTGGAGAGATCCCAGAGGTAGTGCTGGACGAACCAGAGCTGCGGGTTGGCGATGACGCTGTAGAAGGCGTCGAAGGCGTCGGGGTCGGAGACGACGAGGTCGACCTCGTAGCTCGAGTCGTCCATCTCGATCTCCACGGGCCCGCCGGCCTCCTCGGCGACCGCGACGTCCTCGTCGCCCATCGCCGACGCGACCCAGAGGACCTTGCGGTGCGTCGCGAGGCCGGTGAGCGCGGTCACGAGCCCGCCGCCGCCGCGCCTGACCCGCCGCTCCCCGTCGGGTCCACGCTCGAACTCGGCCGGCCCCCGGTTGGAGACGATGATGAGCGGCTCGTCCTTGCGGTGGGGCATCGGAGCTACTTCTACCCCACCGGCCGCCGTGGCTTCAACTCGCCGCGCGCAGGCGCTCGATGCCGCCGTCCAGCGAGGCGACGATCGCCGCGTGCAGCTCGGGGGTCGCCGCGCACACGCAGGACATCTGGAACTCGTGCCCGGAGCCGAGCAGGGGGCGGTCGCCGAGCGGTCGCCCCGCGGCATCGGTGACCACGGCCCCGGCCTCCTCGAGGATCAGCGCCGCGGCCGCCAGGTCGTAGGGCGAGTTGTTGAGGATCGCGCCGCGACCGACCCGCTCGAACTCCGCCCGCACCGACGGCACTTCGTCGATCATCCGCGGACCCGGCTCGACGTAGGCGTCGAGCTGCCCTGTCACCAGGCGGGTCATGTCGTAGGTCGCCGAGCCGAGGTCGAAGGTGCCGCCGGACACCGAGGAGGAGTCGATCAACTCCTCGATCACGATCGCCGTCGGGACCACGGGGCGCCCGCGGAAGCCGTAGGTCCAGAGCATGCGTTCGATCCGCGTCTCCCTCGAGAGCGCCGGCGCCGGCTCGACGCCCTCGCCGCGCACCGCCAGGAACCGCTCCCCGGACTTGATCTCGACCACGCACCCGACCGCGACGTCGGCCATCGTCGGCCCGTCACCCTTGGCACCCCGCATCGGCGCCGCCGCAACCGACACGCACGCCGACTCGAGTCCCGCCATCGCGGGGCGGGTCCCGTCGATCGGGTCGACGACGAGCACCCAACGCGCTTCCTCTCCGGGCATGACCATGCCGCGGTCCTCCGAGTAGAAGGCGACGTCGGGAGCGCGCTCGGCGAGGAACTCCTCCATCCGCGCCTCGGCGCGCTCGTCGATCGCGAAGGTCACGTCGCCACCGGCGCCGTCGCCGGAGTGCTCGCGGCCCGCCGCCCGGCCGAGCTCCGGCAGGACCTCCTCGCGCAGCTCGCTCGCCAGGCCGGTAACGAGGTCGGCGAGATCGCTCACGCCGGGACCGTATCCCGCCCCGGCGGCCTCAGCCGGACTCGGCGTCGTTGCGGTCGCCGAGCGTGACGTCGACGTCCTCGGTCTTGCCGTCGCGAATGATCTTCAACGTCACGGTGTCGCCCGGCTCCTTGTCGAGGATCGCGGTCGCGAGGTCGCCGTCCTGCTCGAGCTGGTCGCCGTCGGCCTCGACGATCACGTCGCCGCCTCCGATCACCTGCTGCGCCTGGAAGCGGAAGCGGTCGTTACCGGCCTTCAGACCCGCCTCGTCGGCGGGGCTCCCGGGGTTGACCTGGGTGATCAGGACGCCGTGGTCGGTGTCGACGCCGAGCCGCTCGGCGAGCTGCGGGAAGAGGGTCATCGTCGCAACGCCGAGGTAGGGGTAGGAGACCTCGCCGTTGTCACGGAGCTGGTCGATCGAACGCTTGGCGAGGTTGATGGGGACCGCGAAGCCGACGCCCTCGTTGCCGCCCGAGGTCGTGTTGATCTGCTGGTCGATGCCGATCACCTCGCCGTCGGCGTCGATCAGGGGGCCACCGGAGTTGCCCGGGTTGATCGAGGCGTCGGTCTGGATGCCGCCGTCGATCTTGAACTGGGTGAGCGAGTCGATCGAGCGGTCGGTCGCGGAGACGATCCCGGTCGAGAGCGACTGCTGCTGGCCGAACGGGCTGCCGATCGCCGCGACGGGCTGACCGACCGCGAGGTCGTCGGAGTTGCCGAGCTCGATCGGCTGGATGTCGAGACCGTCGGGGTCGACCTTGATCAGGGCGACGTCGGCGTTGGGGTCGAAGCCGACGATGTCGGCCGGAACCTGGTTGTGGTCTCCGAACTCGACGTAGACCTGCTTGGCCTCGTGGATGTCGGAGGGGTTCGACGCGCCGGTGTCCTCGGCATCGGTGACGACGTGAGCGTTGGTGACGATCTCGCCCGAGTCGGAGATGACGAAGCCGGAGCCCTGGCCGCCACCGCCGCTGAGGCCACCGTCGCCGAGGATCGAGATGATCGTGACGACGCTGGGCGCGGCGTCCGCGTAGACCTGCTGCGCGTCGAAGCCCGCGACCGAGGAGTTGACGGCGACCGTAGGTGTCGTCGCGTCGGTGGCGGTCGTGTCGGTCTCGTCGGGCGTGGCCATGTTCTCGCCGCAGGCGCCGAGAACGAGCGCGATCATCGCCGCCCCGGCGGCGAGCGCCGGGAGCCGTAGGCGGGAGGCGCGGCTCACGCGCTGGCCCTCGGCAGCGTGAGCGTGAAGACGGTGTGGCGGCGGCGGGTCTCGAGGTCGAGGTCGCCGTCCATGAGGCGGGCGAGCTCGCGCCCGATCGCGAGGCCGAGGCCGGTTCCGCTGGCCGAATCGGCGGTGTAGAAGCGCTCGAAGACGCGGTCCGCGGAGGCGCGGTCGATGCCGGGGCCGTTGTCGGCTACGGACAGGCGGCAGGTATCGGTTGTGGCTGCGGAGGTGATGGTGATCCCGGTTCCCGACGCGGTGTGCTTGATCGCGTTGTCGATCAGGATACGCATGATCTGCGCGCTCCTCGCCCGGTCCGCGAGCGCGAGGGCGCCCTCGTCCGTCTCGACCTCCACTTCGATCTCCGTGCCATGACGTCCGGCGGCGACCTCGAACTCCCCGGCCACCTCCTTCGCCAACCGCGCCGGATCGAACTCCTCGAGCCGCAGGCTGACCGCGTCGGCGTCGAGCCGCGAGAGATCGAGCAGATCGACCGAGAGCTTGGTCAGCCGGTCGACCTGGCCCCGCATGGTGCGGACGAACTCGCGGCGGCTCTCGCGATCGGGCTCGGGCTCCTCGTCCAGCAGCTCCACGAAGCCGCCGAGCGAGGCGATCGGCGTCCGCAGCTCATGGGAGGCGTTGGCGATGAACTCGCTCCGAGCGGAGTCGAGGCGCCGCAGACGGCGCTGCATCTCGTCGAGCGTCAGCGCGAGCTGGCCCACCTCGTCCGGCGAGCCGACCGGGATCGGGACGTTGAAGTCACCCTGAGCGACGCGCTCGGCGGCGCGCTCGAGCCGGCGCAGGCGGCGCGCGTGGTAGCTGGCGGCGAGGTAGGCCGCGATCAGAGCGGCCACGAGCGCGATCGCGCCCGCGATCAGCGTCTGACGGCGGATCAGGGCGACGTTGTCGGCGACGTCGTCGAGCGGGGTCGAGAGCACGATCACCCAGTCGGCGCCGCCCGGGTCGCCCTCCGGGACCGGGAACGCCGTCTCCCCGATGCGGCGCCCGTGCACCGTCTCGACGGCGGAGCGAACCTCGCCGCTGAGGACCGCTCCGACCGCGGCCGGGTAGGAGGCGTCGAGCGCCTCGCTCTCGAGCTCGGAGTCGGCGATGACGAACGCGGGGCTGCCGTCGCGGACACCGATCAGGGTGACCCGCGCGTCCACGTCGGCGGCGCTCTTGCGGACGAGCTCGGCGAGATCGCGCTGGTTCAGCTCCCGGGCGGACGCCGAGCGCAGGCGGTCGAGCTCCTCCGTCCCCTGCTGCTCGAGCCGCTCGAGCCGCTCGGCGGTGAGGCTCGAGGAGAGCTGCGGGACAACGTAGAGATAGACGAAGCCGACCGCGGCGGTGGTGATCGCGAAGAAGAGGAGGACGAGGCGGTTGCGAACGCTCGCCAGCGGCGTCGTCGGGGTCCAGCTCCTCGTCCGCCGCGGCCCTCCGCTCACGGCCGGCTCACCCGTCGCGCTCGAGCGAGCCGTCGTCGCGGAAGCGGTAGCCGACGCCGCGAACGGTGAAGAGGTACTCGGGCTGCTTGGCGTCGAGCTCGATCTTCTCCCGCAGGTGGCGGATGTGGACGTCGATCGTGCGCGGGTCGCGGTAGGCGCTGTCCCCCCAGACGCGCTCGAGCAGCGTGTCGCGGTCGAAGACCCGCCCCGGGCTCGTCGCGAGCGCGGTGAGGATCTCGAACTCGACGTAGGTGAGGACGACGCGGTCGCCGCGGACGACCACCTGCCGGCGGGAGCGATCGATCGCCATCTCCCCCGACTCGATCTCCTCCTCGTCGAGCCCGCCACCCGACATGCGGGTCCGGCGCAGCGCCGCCTTGACGCGGCTGCGGAACTCGCGGACGCTGAACGGCTTGGTGATGTAGTCGTCGGCGCCGATCTCGAGGCCGAGCACCTTGTCGACCTCGTCGTCGCGCGCGGTCAGCATGATGATCGGCACCTGGCTGCGGGAGCGGAGCCGGCGGCAGACCTCGATCCCGTCCACGCGCGGCATCATCACGTCGAGGACGACGAGGTCGAAGCGCTGCGCGGCGAAGGTGTCGAGCGCCTCGCGTCCGTCTCTCGCGACCACCACCTCGTAGCCCTCCTTGCGCAGCGGATACGCAAGCAGCGTCTGGATCGCCTCCTCGTCGTCGACGAGCAGGATTCGCGCCGAGGCCTCGCCCATGTGGGCAGGTTAGTGCGCCGGTCAGAACCGCCCGACGCGACCGGGGACGGTCACTACCTTTCGCCCCCTCCCATGTTCAACGCAAGGCTCTACCGGGCGGCGCTCATCCCCGCCGTGATCGCGTTCGTCGTGATGATGTTCTCGTTCGAACCGATCCCGCATGCGCTTCAGGAGCCGGTCGCAACGCCCGAGTTCGCGGGCACGGCGAGCGCGCGCCTGGCCCGGCAGATCGCCCTGCGCGCGGACGACCGCACCCCCGGCTCGGAGGGCGACCGGACGATCGCCGCGCAGGTCCGCGACGCGTTCGAGTCGATCGAGGGCGGGCGGGTGTCGGTCCAAAACTTCAGCGGCGACTTCCGCGGCGAGGACGTGGAGATGCAGAACGTGATCCTGACGATCCCGGGAGCCTCGGAGCGGACCGTCCTAGTGATCGCCCCGCGCGACTCCGATCGCCACCTCGGCGCCGCATCGAGCGCCTCGGCGACGGCGGAGCTGATCAGCCTCGCGCGCGCGCTCGGCACCCAGCGCCACGAGCGCACGATCATGCTCGTTTCCACCGACGGCTCCGCCGAGGGGGCACTGGGGGCGCGGGAGCTGATCGACTCGCTGCCGCGCAGCGACGACATCGAGGTCGCGATCGCGTTGTCGCAGTCGGGCGTCGCCGACCCCGAGCCGCCGTTCGTGCTGCCCTGGGGGACCGGCCCCGAGAGCGCCGACGCCCAGCTCCTGCAGACCGCGCGTCAAGTGGCTTCGCGCTCGTTCGGGGAGCGCGACTCCAACCCCGGAACCTGGGCCGGGCTGTCGCGCCTCGCCTTCCCGGCCGGCCTCAGCGAGGCCGCTGCCCTGCGGGGCGAGGGGGTCGAGGCGATCGGCCTGAGCGCCCATGGCGAGCGGCTCGTCCCACCCGAGGACGACACCACCGTCTCCAGCGAGACGATGCAGCGCGCCGGGACAGCGGCGCTCGATCTGATCCTGACCCTGGACCAGGCCGAGCGGGGCGCGCCCTCCGGCGGGCCCGACGATTACGTGCGGCTCGGGGGCAACCTGATCCCCGGCTGGTCGATCGCGCTGCTGGCGCTGACGCTGCTTCTGCCCCCGCTGCTCACGGCGATGGAGGCGTGGGGGCGTGAGCAGCGCCAGAACTGGCGCACCCGCCGGACGATCCCCTGGGCGCTCGAGCGTGCGCTGCTGCCGCTCGCGGCACTGCTGCTGGCCTACGCGCTCAGCATCGTCGGGTTGATCCCCGATCCTCCCTTCCCATTCGACCCGGCCGCCTACCCGCCCGGCGTCAAGGGCCCGATCGTGCTCGTGCTTCTGATCGCCGCGGTGGTGCTGGCCGCGCTGCTCGTGCGGCCGATGCGAACGCCTCTCGACTCGCAGCCCCACGCGCTCGCGGCGGCATCGGGATTGGTGACGGGTGGCGCGCTCGTCGTCCTCTGGTTCCTCAACCCCTACCTGACCCTGCTCCTCTTCCCGGCCGCCAACGTCTGGCTGCTCCCGGCGCGGGCTGCCGGGCCGCCACGGGCGTTCGTGGTCGCCGCCTTCGCCGTCGCGAGCCTGCTCGGTGCGCTCGCCGCCGCCACCACCGTCGCGGTCCAGCTCGACCTCGGACCGGCGGCGCCATGGCACCTCCTGCTGATGGTCGCCGACGGCCAGGTCGGGCTCGGCACCAGCCTCGTCTGGTGCGTGCTGCTCGGCGGTCTCATCGCGGCCGTCTCCGCGACGGCGGCCGACCGCCGCGGGGTCGAGCCACTCGGCGGCAGCCTGCGCGGAGCGGGCACCCACATCGGTCCCGGCGCGCTCGGCGCGACGCCGCCCGCGGAAGCGCGCCTGCGCTGACCGCGCGCCGGCGCGGACCCGGTCGCCGTCCTGGACGGCTGGACGGCTGGACGGCCCGTTGCGGGTCCGAACACCGCGTTTCCACGCGCTGCCGGTGGTTTTCCCTGGGGTCGCGCCCCCAGTCTTGGACGGGCGTCCGATGGGCGACTAAAGGCGTCCGGAGGCGAGTCGATGATCTTGCTGAAGATGCGAACCAGCAGCGCCCACAGCGAACAGGTCGAATCGGTTCAGCGCCGTGTCACCCGGGGCGAGTACGTGGTCGACTCCGAGCAGGTGGCGACCGCCATGCTCGAGCGGATCGGCGCGACGGTCTCCCACCAGGAGCGCGTCAGCGAGGCCGAAGGTGGTCGTGCCCTGATGCGGGCACTGACCGGCCTCCGGGCAGCCTGACCCGAACCGAACCACCGTCGGTGAAGCGGCCGATCTCGGTCAGCCGCGTGTCGCATCGCTCAGCAGCCGCAACGCAGTCGGCGAGCGCGAGCCGGGGAACCGCGCAGAGCAGCTCGTAGTCCTCGCCACCGGAGACGACGAGCTCGGTGGGGTCGCGCCCGGCCGCGGTGGCCACCTCGGCCACGCCGGGGGCAACCGGGACCCGGTCGAGCTCGATCTCGATGCCCAGCCCCGAGGCGGCGGCGAGGTGCCCGGCATCGGCACCGAGGCCATCGGAGACGTCGACCATCGCCCGCGCCCCCGCCGCCACCAGCGCGGCCCCGCCCCTGAGCAACGGCTCGGGGTCGAGCTGGCGGGCGACGCACGCGTCGCGGACGAGCGGCTCGACCTCGGCCTCCATCCTCGGATGCTCGAGCAGCATCAGCCCGGCGGCGGCACCGCCGAAGCTGCCCGTCGCGCAGAGAGCGTCGCCCTCCAGGGCGCCGTCGCGGCCGACGAGATGCTCCGGATCAGCCGCGTAGCCGACCGCGGTGACGCTGACTGCGAGCGCCGGCGCCCTGGTGAGATCGCCGCCGAGGATCGCGACGCCGTGGCGCTCGGCCAGCTCAGCGAGGCCGTCGCAGAGCTCGAGTGCCTCCTCCGCATCGAAGTCCTCGGGCATCCCCAGCCACACGTAGGCCTCCCCGGGCTGCGCCCCCATCGCCGCGAGGTCGCTGAGCGCGGCGCCGAGCGCCTTGCGGCCGACGGCCCCGGGCGGACACCAGCGGCGGCGGAAGCCGATCCCGTCAACGAGGGCGTCGACGCTCGTCGCGGTCGCGCCGCGGCCGGGGAGCGGCACCGTGACGGCGGCGTCGTCGCCGATCCCGACCCGGACGGCGGACGCGCTCGGCGACGCTCGCAGCGTCGCCCGCATGCGCTCACGCACGCGCGCGATCAGGTCGAACTCCGGGGAGCTGCGCATCTGCGGTTCCTTCGGCATCAGGGGATCCCGTTCGCCACCTGGAACAAGGTGAACGCCACGGCGCCGATCTGCAAGGCGCGGTCGCGCGAGACGGCCGCGAGCGGCAGCAGCCAGACGAGATACCAGGGCGCCATGTAGGCGGAGGCGACGAGCAGGCCGAACGCCGCCCAGCCCGCCGCCCGGACCCAGTCGCCGCCCCGCATGACCCAGATCAGCAGCGAGACGACCGCGGCGGCGTAAGCGATCGCGAGGAGGGCGCGCAGGACGTCGACGTCGATGCCGCTGATCCGCGCGAGGGTCGCGGGGACGCTCCAATGGCTCACCGTTCCCTGGTTGCCGCCGGCGACCCCGAGCGCCTCGAGGACGTCGGCGCCGAAGACCGCGAGGCCCACGGCGGCGGCCACGACCGCGGCGGCGACCAGGCCGCCGAGCAGGCGCAGGCGGTCACGGCCCGCCGAGGCTCCGGCGAGCGCGAACGGCGCATACAACGCCGCAGCGGCCTTGACCGCGGCGGCGGCGGCGAGCCCCGCCCCGGCGAGCACGGGGCGCGCGGTCAGCGCCGCGGCCACGGCGAGCATCGCCAGCAGGGCCATGAGGCCGTCGTTGTGGGCGCCGCCGACGACGTGCACGAGCATCAGAGGGTTGAGGACGACGAAGATCACCGCCGTCACCGGGTCGACGCCGCGCAGGCGCGCAAGCCGCGCGGAGACGGCCCCGATGCCGGCGAGCGAGAGCGCGGCGATCGCCTTCAGGGACCACATCGCGGCAGGAACGCCGAGCGCCCCGAGCGGGTAGCTGAGCAACGTGAACAGCGGTCCGTAGACGGAGACCGCGTCTGAGAAGTCCTGCACGCGCATCGCCGCGGCGTCGGCGGGGATCGCCTCCGGAGCAGCCGTATAGGGGTTGAGACCGTGCTCGACCCCGAGGCGCGCGTAGGAGATGTAGGAGAAGACGTCGAGCGAGAGCAGCGGCGGCGACAGGGCGAAGAGCAGGATGAGCGCCCCGGCGAGCGCGGTGACGGCCCGGCGGCCGAGCCCGCCCGGCGAGGCGAGGAGCAGCCCCCAGGCGAGGACGGCACCGAAGAGCAACACCTCGTAGGTGCTCGGCGAGAGCGCGAAGCCGCCGCCGTAGAGCCCGGTGAGCCAACCGGGGTCGCCGGCATCGGCGCCGGGGACGAGGCGCAGTCCGGGCGCGGCCAGCGGGACCGAGAGCAGGACCAGCGCCAGGGCCGCCAATGCGGCCGCGATCGACCGGCGCCGCGCCATCGCCGCCAAGGCTAGCGCCGCCGCTGGAGCCCACGCGGGAGAATGGGCGGCCGTGGGGACCGGCTCGAGCGGATACCGCGCCTGCATGCTCGACGCGCTCGGGACCACGGTTCGGCTGCTCCCCCCCTGGGAGCGCATCGACCCGGCCCTCGTGAGCGGCATGCCGCCGGCGCGGGTGCGCGAGGCGTTCAGGGCCGAGATGGCCCACTACGCCGCTCACGCCCACGAAGCCGTCGACGCCGGGCATCTCGCCGCCCTGAGGTGGGAATGTGCCGAGTTGCTCTCGGACGGTCTCGGGCGCGCCGTCAGCGTCGAGCAGCTGATGGACTCGATCGTCTTCGAGGCCTACCCCGACGCCGCGCCGGCGATGGACGAGCTGCGCTCGATGGGGCTGCGGCTCGTCTGCGTCTCGAACTGGGATTGCGACCTCCCCGCGGTCCTCGAGCGGGTCGGCCTGGCCGGCCGCTTCGACGCCGTCGTCGCGTCAGCGACAGCGGGTGCCCGTAAGCCCGACCCGGCGATCTTCCGGCGAGCGCTCGCCCTCGCCGGATGCGCTGCGGGCGAGGCGGTGCACGTGGGCGACTCACGCGAGGACGTCGAGGGCGCGGAGGCGGTCGGGATCCGTGTCCTCCGCCTCGCGCGCGACGGCGGCGGCGACGTCGGATCGCTTGCCGAGGTCCCGGCGCTGCTGCGGCCGAGCCGGCCCATCGGTCAGGATCCGCAGCGATGAGCGAGACCACTCCGCCCCCGCCGCCACCTCCGGCGAGCACTCCCCCGCCTCCCCCGCCGCCTCCTCCGCCCCCGCCGCCGGCTCCGCGTGGGCTGCGCTTCGACGTCGGCGTGCCGGCGGCCGGGTGGACCGCCCTGACGGTCCTGTTCGGAGTGCTCACCGCGATCGGGATCACGATCTTCGGGACGTTCCCGATCGCCTTCTTCGACCCCGAGATCGAGACGACCGCCGGCAAGGACGTCGCGCAGCTCATGGTCGGGGTCGCGCTGGTCGGGGCGGCGCTGATCTTCGCCCTGATCGACGCGAAGGGGATGCTGCGGGAGGCGCTGCGGAGGCTCGGCTACCGGGGCCTCGCCTGGCGGATCATCGGGTTCGGCGCGCTCGCCTGGGGCATCTACCTGGTCTGCGCGCTGGTGCTCTCGCCGCTGCTCAGCCCCGAGCAGGAGGACGTGACGAAGGAGATCGGCAGCGACAGCGGCGGTGCCTTGAGCATGATCATCGCCGGGTTCCTGATCGTCGTCGTCGCGCCGCTCTCGGAGGAGACCTTCTTCCGCGGCTTCATGTTCGCGGGCCTGCGCCGGTCGATGCCGATGTGGGTCGCGGCGGTGATCTCGGCCGCGGTCTGGGGGTCGCTGCACCTGACCGGCGGCAACGCCGGCGTCGCGATCCAGCTCGCGGTCTTCGGCGTCATCCTCGCCTGGGTCTACGAGCACACGGGATCGCTCTACGCGCCGGTCTTCGCGCACATGCTCAACAACGCGATCGCATTCGCGTATCTGGTCAGCAACTGACCTCGCAGCGGGCGCTTGGGACCGCGACGCTCCCTACAATCGGCCCCGATGAGCACCCGCGCCCTGATCCGTGTCGCTGCCCTCCTGACCGCCGCGCTGGTTCTGACCGTGACCGCAAGCGCCGCCGCGCACGGTGACAAGAAGGGCGATAAGGCCGGTGACCGGACGCCGTCGCGGCTCTCGGTCAAGCTCAAGGGCCTGAAGAAGGGCGACCTCACCGTCGGCAAGAAGATCGTCGCCGTCGGCACCATGCGGCCCTACGTCAAGGGCCAGAAGGTGACGGTGATCCTGAGCCGCGGCAAGAAGACCGCCAAGCGCGTGGTCGTCCCGGTGCGGAAGAAGGGCGGGGCCGGCCGCTTCGAGTTCAGCAAGCGCCTGATCAAGCCCGGGCGCTACGCGATCCAGGCGATCCACAAGAAGAACGCGACGGTGGGCGGCTCCAAGGACCACAGCCGCCGCTTCCACATCCACTACCCGAACCTGGGCAAAGGCGACAACAACAACACGGTCAAGCTCTTCAACACGCTGCTCGCCCGCCTCGGGTACGTCAACGACGAGGGCGGTACCTACGACGAGGCGACCGGACGCGCTGTGCTCGCCTTCAACAAGGTGAACAACAACGCGCGCTCGGAGAACGCCGACAGCTCGACGTTCAAGAAGCTCGCCAAGGGCAAGGGCGGCTACAAGCTGAAGGAGCCCGGGGTCAACGGCAAGCACGTCGAAGCCGACATCTCCCGGCAGGTGATGGTGCTCGCCAAGGGCGACAAGGTCGACGAGATCTACTCCGTCTCGACCGGCAAGTCGACGACGCCGACGATCCTCGGCCACTTCCGCTTCTACCGCAAGGAGCCGGGGACGAACAGCCACGGCATGGTCAACTCCGTCTACTTCCAGGGTGGCTACGCGACGCACGGCTACGCGTCCGTCCCCGACTACCCAGCCAGCCACGGCTGCATCCGCTCGCCGATCCCGAACTCGCTCCACATCTACAAGTGGATCGACATCGGCGACCCGATCTACGTCTACCGATAAGCGCCGCTGAATGAGCGCCAAGGAAACGCTGATCGCGGAGCTTCGCGAGCACGCGCTCGTGCTCGGCGAGGTGACGCTGACCAGCGGCGCAACGGCCTCCTACTACGTGGACGCCAAGCGCGCGATCCTGCGCCAGCCCGGGTTCGCCGCGCTCGGTGAGCTCGTCGCCGCCGAGGCGCGGCGGCGCGACGCGCAGGCGGTCGGCGGGATGACGATGGGCGCCGACCCGATCGCCAGCGCAGCCCTGGCGGGCGCCGGTGGCGAGGACCTGCTCGCCTTCTTCGTCCGCAAGGAGAAGAAGGCCCACGGTCTGCAGCGCTGGGTCGAAGGGCCGCTGCTCAGCCCCGGGACGAGGTGCCTGATCGTCGAGGACGTCGTCACCACGGGCGGCTCCACCGTCAAGGCCATCGAACGCTGCCTCGAGGAGGGACTCCAGATCGTCGGCACGGTCAGCGTGCTCGACCGCCTCGCCGGGGGAGCGGAGGCGATCGAAGCCGCGGGCGGCGCCCCCTACACGCCGCTGGCGACCATCGACGACGTCCACCCCGAGCGCGACGACCGCTAGGCGCGCGACGGCCCCGCCGTCATCGCGCCGATGCTCCCCGCCCCGTCTTCCATCCCGGCCCCGGTCGTCCCCGGTGTCCTCGTCCGTGCCTCCGGCGCCCGCCGAACGTTCACCGTGTGGGGCTATACGGGGGCGAAATCGACGTTCGGCGGGGATGTGATCAGAGCCCGAGAGCGCCCGGCCCAGGGGCTCACGCGCTCTCGGAGCCCGCGAGCTCGCTCGCGAGGACCTCGATCGCGTCCTCGGTCGAGGTGATCGGGATCGTCCCGGCGCCTGGGGCGTCCTCCTCCTCGCCGCCGCGGATCAGTACCAGCGGCGGCTCTGAGACGGCGCCGAGGCGGCTGACCGTCTCCCGCAGCGCGGCCCGCCCGCGCTCGTGCGGCACGTTGAGGCAGATCGCGCCCGGATGGTGGGCGCCGATCGCGCGCTCGAGTTCGTCGTCGCCGACGTGCTCTCCGAGCGAGACGGTCTCGTAGCCGGCGGCCTCGAGCGCCTCGGCGGCGCTCGCCAACTCACCCCTTCCCACCTCACCGCCGACCGCGGCGATCAGGATCCGTGGCCCGACGCGACGGCCCGACCGCTCCGCCGACTCGAGGACGGCGGCGAGCTCCCGCTCGCAGATCGCCGCGGCGAGGTGCTCGTCGGCGGCGCGCAGCCGTCCCGCCTCCCACTCGGAGTCGATCCAATGCAGGGCGCGGCCGATCACCTCCGACTGGATGGTCATCGGCCCGATCCCGGCACGGAGCGCCGCATCGACGACCGCCGCCGCGTGCTTCGCGTCCCCGGCGAGCAGTGCCCGGCGGAAGCTCTCGCGCGAGGCGGCCGCCGCTTCGGAAGCCGGCATCCTCGCGGAGGCGAGCGGCCCGCGGGCGATCAGCGACGCGACGTCCTCCGCGGAGGCCGGCGGGGCGAAGCGGTACCCCTGCCCGAGCCGGTAGCCGAGCGCGAAGAGGTGGGCGAGGTGCTGGTCGGTCTCGATCCCCTCGGCGACCACCTCCATGCCGAGCGCGCGGGCGATCGGCAGCACTCCCGCCGCGAGCGCCGCGTCCGGGGACGCCGAACCGAGCCCCTCGACGAAGGAGCGGTCGAGCTTGATCTGGTCGATCGGCAGCGAGCGAAGCTGCGCGATCGAGGTCGAGGCGGTGCCGAAGTCGTCGAGGGCGATCTTGACCCCGAGCGCCCGCAGCACGGTGACGCGCTCGATGTAGTCGTCGGGAGCTCCCGTCAGGGCCGACTCCGAGATCTCGACGACGATCCGCCCCGGCTCGACCCCGCTGCGCCGGACGAGCTCCTCGAAGCCCGCGATCAGCGACTCGGCGCCGAGGTCGGCCGCTGAGATGTTGAAAGCGAGGCTGACCCTCCGGGTCGGGTCCTCGCGGGCGATCGCCGCGAACTCGGTCCCGGCGCGCTCGAGGAGGTAGCTCCGCAGCTCCCCGCCGAGGCCGACCTCGTTCGCGAGCTCGACGAACACCTCCGGCGAGACCCATCCGCGGCTGCGGTGCTCCCACCGAGCCAGCGCCTCCACGGAGGCGATCCGCCCGGAGGCGATGTCGACGATCGGCTGGAAGACGAGCTTCACGTCCCCCGCACCGAGCGCCAGCGCCAGCTCGCGGCCGAGCTCGCTGCGTCCGCGCAGGCGCTCGCGCAGCTCTGCGTCGAAGATCTCGAAGCGGCGAATGCCGTGCGGGTTCAGCTCCAGCGCCGCCTCCGCCTCGGCGATCAGCCCCTCGGGGGGCGTCCCGGGATCGTCGGCGACCGCGACCCCGACCGAGACGGTGACGTCGAACTCACCCTCGCCGAGCGCGAAGGGGTCGTCGAAGGCCGCGAGGATGCGCTTGCCGAGGTCGGCGAGCTCCCCGGGTTCGCTCAGCTCCGTGCAGACGACGGCGAGCTCGTCGCCGCCCGCCCGAGCGACGATGTCGTCGGCGCCGACGGCCGAACGGATCCGCCGGCCGCTGCTGAAGAGGAGCTCGTCGCCGATGTCGTGGCCACGGTCGCGGTTGATCTTGCGGAAGCCGTCGATGTCGACCAGCAGGACCGCCACGGATCCGCCGGAACTCTGCAGCGCCTCCGCGAGCAGTTCGAGCAGACGGCGGCGGTCGGGCAGGAGCGTCACCTGGTCGATGCTGGGCGCCTCGGCTTGGGGATAGGAACGCACCGGACGGGCTTCAAGGAGCGCCCCCCGACTCCTGCCGCTGCACGGCTTCGACCTGAGGTTCCGCCGGGGTTCGTCGGGGGAGCGGTCCGGCGGCCGACCGACTCCAACCTCGGTCCAACTCGGACGCTTCGCGTTCAAGCGGGCGCGGGAACCAGCCGATCGGCAGGGGGATGGGGCAGGGAAGGCCGGGACCAATCCGTTGGCGCGCAGCTGGCACCGCGCTGGCCGCGGCGGCGCTGCTCGCGGTGGCTCTCCCCGCAGGAGCCTCCGCCGGGTACACGCCTGCCCACCTGAACGGGACGAAGGCGGTGGCGCCGAAGGGCGCTCCCGACTACGTCAAGGCGATGATCCGCGCGGGCAACAAGATCCGCCACAAGAGGTACGTCTGGGGAGGCGGCCACGGCGACTGGGCCGACAAGGGCTACGACTGCTCCGGTGCCGTCTCGTTCGTCCTCCACGGCGCCGGGATGCTCGACTACGCGCTCGACTCGAGGGGCTTCATGAGGTGGGGGAGCAAGGGACGCGGCAAGTGGGTCTCGATCTTCGCCGCCAAGGACCACGTCTTCATGACCGTCGCCGGGTTACGCTTCGACACCTCCTACATCACCGACGGTGACCGCAGCGGCCCGGGCTGGAGCGAGTACCAGCGACCGGCGCGGGGCTTCCGGGTCCGCAACCCGGGCTGAGGAGGCGAAGGGCCCGGCTACCGGGGGACGCCGGCGGCGATCTGGGTGCCGCGGAAGCACCCGACCACATAGGGGTACTCGCGGGTCGCGACGTAGTGGTAGGTCCGCTTCAGCTTCCCGTCCACCTTGACCTTGCTCGTCTTGCCGTGGCAGACGTCGAGATCGGCGTTCGTCAGCCGCTCACCGTCCTCGAACGGGCTCGTGATCGGGAACCCGTCGTAGGCGAAGCCGACCGTGACCGGGGGCTTCTTCCGTGAGCGGCCCGAGTAGAGGCACTTCGGGATCGAGTGGTAGTGGTAGCCGTGGGCGTTCGGATGGCCGTCGCAATGGTCCTGCAGCTCATGCGCGTTGGCGTCGCGCAGGAGCGCGTCGAGCGGGTTGTAGATGTCGACGCCGTTGACCGCGATCCCGGCCTCGCCGCCCATGCACTGCGGCGGGCCCTTCTTCGGCTTCGCGGGCAGCTCCCAGCTCCGCGAGGACGCCGCGATGGCGCCCGGGTTCGGGTCGTACTGGTAGGCGTCGTCGCTCGGCTGGATCGGGAAGACGCCCGTCGTGTGGTTCGTCGGCAGGTCGTTGCTGGTGATCGTCCTGGTGCCGCCCGACTTGGTGATGGAGACGTAGGCGGTCGGCCACGAGACGGACCCGTCGACCTCGGCCTTGGCCGTCGAGTCCCAGGTCCCGTCGTCGTGGATCCACGGGCCCTGCACCGTGGCCCCGCCACCGCCTGCCTGGGCGTGACACAGGTACACGTAGCCGCGCTGGGCCGCCGTCGTCGAGTACTTGCCGTCGCCGATCGGGAGGTTCGCCGGATCGACCGCGTTCTTGACGGCGTGCGCCATCCCGGCGATCCCGAGCAGCGCGAGGACGATCCCCAGCGCCGAGGCGATCTCCCGCCGCACGCGCGCGGCGTCGCGCCCGTCCGTCTTCGCCCCCCGTTTCTCTCTCCGAACCCTTATTGACACGGCGTCAGCATATTCGCCGGAGCGGTGTTGTCAATGCCCAAGGCGGGATGCGCCGGCTCCGATGGATGGCGCATCCCCCGGGCTCCTCCGGCTCAGCTGACGACGTTGAGCTGGGGGACCCCCGACGCCACCTGGAACTTGGCCGACGTCACCGGCTTCGACCCGCGGGTCTGCGTGTCGCAGGTCCGGAACTCCGCCGTCATCTCGTTCTTGCCGATCGTCGCGACCGCGTAGCCGCGGTTCTTCAGATCGAAGAACTTGATGTGCGGGTTGGCCGGAATGCCGAGGGCCGTGATCGAGTCGGCGCTGACACCCAGCGACTCCGGGATCCCCAGCGACGTCAGCGAACCGCCGACCAGCTCGACACCAACCGGCGTACCGCTGGCCTCGCCGTTGGTCGTCAGATCGCCGGCGAAGAACGTGTGGATGTCACCGACGAGCGTCGCCAGGTTCTCCACCCCGGTGTTGACGAAGTGCTCGAGGATCTCGCGCCGCTCCGCCCCGTAGCCGTCCCACTGATCCTGGTTGACGTGGTTGTTGGCCGGCAGATCGAGGGCCATCAGCATGACCTCGCTGCCCCACAGCTTCCACTTCGCGTCGGAGGCGGGAACGGCGTTCTTGAACCACGCCTTCTGATCGGCACCGAGCATCGTCCGCGCCGGGTTGTCGCTATCGGCGCAGCCGGCCAGCAGCACGTCGTTGCACGGCTGAAGGTCGCGGTACTGGCGCTGATCGGTCAGGAACAGCTCCGCGAGGCCGCCGAGACGCACCGAGCCGTAGATCCGGTTCTTGTCGCCCTTGTAGCGCATCCTCGGCATCGACTCGAAGAACGCCTTGTAGCCGTTCTTCCGCCGCTCGAGATAGGGGACCCGACGCGGGGTCTTGTTGTCGTTCTCGAGGTTCTCGGGATCGGTGGAGGCCGAGTCGGGCTGGCTGCCCGCGTAGTTGTCCTCGACCTCGTGGTCGTCCCAGACGTTGACGACGGCGTGCGCCGCCGCGAGCGCCTGCAGGTCCGGGTCGGCCTGCGCCTGGTGGTACTTGGAGCGGTACTCGTCGAGCGTCTGCACGTCGCCGTCGCCGTTGGCGCCGAGCGTGTCGAGGCGGTCGTCGGGACCGGGGTAGTAGCGGTGCTCGTACATGTAGTCGCCGAGGAAGAGAACGAGGTCGAGGTCCTCCTTGGCCAGCGCCGCGTGGGCGTTGTAGTAGCCGGCCTCGTAGTCCTGGCAGGACATGTAGGCGATCTTGATCGGCATCTTCGAGTCCGGCGGCGGCATCGTCCGGAACTTGCCGACCCGGGACTTCTTGTTCTTGGTCTCGAAGCGGTAGTAGTACTCCTTGTGCGGCTTCAGGCCGTTGATCCGTTCGTGGACGGTGAAGTCCTGGTTCTTCCTGGCCTTCACCTCCTTCGACTTCACGATCTTCTTGAAGTGCTTGTCGCGGGCGATCTCCAGCGTCACCTTCGAGGTGCGTTCGAGTTCGGAGACGCGCGTCCACAGCGTGATCGCCTTGTGCGTCGGGAAGCCGGAGGACACGCCGTGCAGGAACTTTCCGCCCCTCGCGACGGGGACCTTCGCCGCGCGCGCTACGGCGGCGTGGTTGATCAGGGGCGGTGCGGCGACGGCGAACCCCGTCGCCGCACCGGCAACCAGGAACTCGCGCCTACGCAGGCCGCTTTCGCTTCCGTTCTCGCTCATCTCTCTCTCCGATCCGCTCATCCGCGGCGCCGCGGCGCCCGTGTTGTCTCCCGAAACCTACCCGGCAGGGCGCCGGAGAAGTTAACGACTGGTTCAACCAGAGGCGCCGGTTGGCACCCTCGAGATCCCCAACACCGTCTACGCCGCCTCGATGCGGACGGCGACGTTGTTGAAGGCGGCGTTGCCGGTGACGGCGTCGCGGACCGCGGGGTCGGTGATGTCGTTGACGCTCGCGCCCGGCAGCGAGGCGGCATGCTTCCAACCGACCCCCTCGCGGCGCCCGTGCCCGTATCCGTGCGGGACGGAGACGACGCCGGGCCGGACGTCCTCGCTGATCTCGAGCGGGACCTCGATCTCGCCGATCCTCGAGATGACCCTGACGACCGCCCCTTCCTCGAGCGCGCGTGACCCTGCATCGTCGGGGTGGAGCATCGCCGTGCAGCGGTCGGCGCCCTTGGTGAGGCGGCGGCTGTTGTGCATCCACGAGTTGTTCGAGCGCAGGTTCCGGCGGCCGATCAGCGTCAGGTCAAAGCCGTCCTCGGCGTCGCGCTCGGCCTGGGCGACCTGCTCGTCGAGGTCCGCGGCCGCCTCGAGGAAGACCGCCGGCGCCAACGCCACCCGGTCGTCCGCGGTCAGCAGCGCCCCCGGCAGGCGCGGCTCCAGCGGGCCGAGATCGATCCCGTGCTTCGCCGCCTTCACCTTCCTCATCGTCAACCCCTTGAAGGGGCCGCGGCGAAGGACGCCGTAGGGGCCGGACGCGAGCGCGGCGTCAACGATCCGGGCGGGCGAGGCGACGCGGGCGGCGAGCGAGAACGCGCGCCTGCGGGTGAGCACGCCGCCGCCGAGCCTGCGCGTGAGCCCGTTGAGGATCTCCCAGTCCTCCTTGCCGCCCTCCTGCTTCGGTACCGCGGGAGGGTTCCAGCGAATCGTGTTGCGGACCGAGACGAGCGGGAAGACGACGTCGACCTCGCCCCTCTCCAGCACCGACACCGGCGGCAGGATGACGTCGGCGTGGCGCGAGGTCTCGGTCACGTAGGCGTCGATCGAGACCATCCAGTCGAGCCGCTCGAACGCCGCGTCGAGCTGCCGGCCGCCAGGCGTCGACATGACGGGGTTGCCGGCGTAGACGACGAGGCCGCGGACCTGCCCCTCCCCCGGCGTCGTGATCTCCTTGGCGAGCCCCGCCACCGGCACCTCGCCGTTGAGCTCCGGCAGGCCGCTGAGGCGCTGATGCCAGCGGCCGTGGCCGCGTTCGCCCCCGCGGCGGGCGAGGCGGAGGGTGAGCGTCAGGTCGAGGAACGGCTCCGGGAACATCGCCCCGCCGGGGCGGTCGAGGTTGCCGGTGACCGCGTTGAGGACGTTGATCAGCCAGTGGACCAGGGTGCCGGTGCGCTGCTGGCAGACGCCGACGCGGCCGTAGGCGACCGCCGAGTCCGCCGTCGCGAACTCCCGCGCGAGCCGTTCGATCTCGGCGGCTTCGACCCCGGCGAGCGGCGCGGCGCGCTCCGGGTTCCAGTCGGCGGCGAGGGCGGCGACCTGGTCGGCGCCCGTGCAGAGATCGGGCACCTCGTCGAGGCCCTCGGCGAAGATCACGTTGAGGATCCCGAGCAGCAGATGGACGTCGCCGCCGGGCCGGACGGCGACGTGGCGGGACGCGGAGGCGGCCGTCTCGGTCCGCCGCGGATCGACCACGACCACCGTGCCGCCGCGCTTGACGATGTCGCGGAGGCGGTGGCGCGCGCCGGGCGCGGTCATCAGCGAGCCGTTGGAGACAGACGGGTTGGCGCCGAGCACGAGCAGGTAGTCGGTGCGATCGATGTCGGGGATCGGGAAGAGGCCGAGGTTCCCGAACATCTCCGCCGAGGTGCGGTGCTGGGGAAGCTGGTCGGTCGAGGTCGCCGAGGAGTGGTTCCGGCCCCCGATCGCCTCGCGCAGGGAGGTCGCCGACAGAAGCGACCAGCCGTGCGCGGCCGGGTTGCCGAAGTAGGTGGCGACCGCATCCTCGCCGCCCGCCTCGCGGACGCGGCGCAACCCTGCGGCGGCGAGGTCGAGCGCCTCGTCCCAATCCATCTCCTCCCAGCCGTCGGCGACCTTGCGGACGGGCCGGCGAAGGCGGTCGGGATCGGTGTAGAGGTCGACCAGCGCGGCCGCCTTCGGGCAGATGTAGCCCCGCGACATGTGGTCGTCGGGATCGCCCTCGATCCGCTTCACCTCGGCGCCGTCGACGTGAATGCGCAGACCGCAATGGGCCTCGCAGAGGTTGCACTGCCGATGCACCGTCTCCACGGGCATGGCCTTCAGACTCGCAGGTCGGCGGTCAGCCCGCGTCGTGGTTGGAGACGATGAGACCGCCGGGGTCGTAGGCCGCGCGGACATCCGCGAGACGGACCGCCGCCTCCTCCGGGAACGATCCGCGCCAATCCGGGTTCTGCTCCGCGAAGCCGAGCAGGGTGCGCTCCGATGTCCACGGCTCCATCCGCTCGCCGATCGCCGCGAACGTGGCCTCCACCCCGGCCCGCGCCTCCGGCACCGGGACCGGGCCGATCGCCCCGAGCATGTACGGGGACGAGAGCGAGTCGAGCGCGCCGTTGGCGGCGTCGCCGCGGGCGAGGGCGCCGCCGAGGTGGCGGATCTCGAGGTGGATGAGAGGCACGTCGGCCTCCGGTCCGGCGAGCTCGACGTAGGCCGCGACCGCGTCGTCGCCGAGCTCGTCGAGCGGCGCCCCGAAGGCCAGCGCGGGAACCGGGTCGGGCGGGTCACCGGCGATCTCCGCGAGCGCCGGCGCGGGCACCTCCCCCGTCTGGTCGAGGTAGGGGTCGGCGGCCGCGCGCAGCGGCGCGAGCAGCTCCTCGCCGTCGTCGGCCGAGCCCCGGAACGCGAAGGTGACACCTACGAGAGCCCGGCCCCGAAGCGGGTCCGGCACCTCGGGGAACGGCGGGAAGCGCACGAGCTTGAGGGTCGAGGCGAGCTCCTCGGGGGCCGCCGCGGTGAGGTCCCGCCAGGCGGTCGCGATCTCGGACGCGCGCTCGATCTCCCAGAGCAGCCCGCCCGCGTAGGCCGAGGTCATCTCGAAGAGGTCGACCTCCATCCCGGTGACGATCGCGTGCGACCCGCCGCCGCCGCGCAGCGCCCAGAAGAGGTCCGGCTCGGAGTCGGCCGCGGCTGTCCGCTGCTCGCCGTCGGCGGTGACGACGTC
Organism: Thermoleophilales bacterium; assembly: GCA_020636895.1. GTDB lineage: Bacteria > Actinomycetota > Thermoleophilia > Solirubrobacterales > 70-9 > RHKX01. The sequence goes on from JACJWZ010000003.1 coordinate 142,473, forward strand.
GAAGCTGCGGACGTTGTTGCACGCCCACCCACGCGAGCGTCCGACCCAGGCGTGGCCGCCGCCCGCGTGGTAGCCGACGAGGCCGACGGTCCCCGAGGAGCCGTGCATCGCCGCGAGCCCATGCTCGGCCGCGGGCCCGACGACGTTGCGCCACTGCGCCCCGGCTCCCGCCCGGGCGCCGCCCGCGGCGGGGTCGATGGAGACGTCGGTCAGGCGCGAGAGCTTGAGCAGGACGGCTCCGCTCAGGTCGGGGACGGAGCCGGCGCCGTGGCCGGTTCCCTGCGGCGCGACGCGAAGCCCGTTGTCGGTCGCGAAGAGAACGGTGGAGGCGACGTCGTCGGCCGACTCGGCGAGGACGACCGCCGCCGGGTGCTGGTCGGCGGCGAGGTTCCAGGCCTGCCGCGAGGGGTCGTAAGCCGCCTCGCCCGGAAGGACCACGTCGCCGCCGATCGTCTCGCGCAGGCGCTCGACGTCGCCCTCGTTCAGATCACCGCTCATCTCGCCGCTCCTTGCCGTCGCTGACCAGCCCGGACCCTAGCCGTTGGCCGTGCCGGCCGGAGCGACTCCCGTCGAACGTCCCGGAGTAGGCGCTGGAGGCCCCGTTGCGGGACGTTCGACCTGAGCTCTGCGGAGGGTCGACGTTCTCGGGACGTTCGGTGTGGGTTCGCCAGCTCGCGTCGCCCGGCTCAGCCGACCTGGACGACTCCCGGCGGCCGCCAGGCGCCGGAGCGGGCCGCCTTGCTCGGCCCGTAGAGGCGGAGGCTGAGGCGGAAGTTCCCCGTCGCCGGCGAGGGCAGCCAGTTGACCGTCGGGTCGTTCGGATCGGTCGCCTGGATGGCGATCACGATGGAGCCGTCGGACTGCTTGACGAGCGGCGGATGACTGGGGCCGATGGAGTAGCGGTCGAGGGGGTTGTCGACGAGGTATCCGGACCCGTCGTACATCGTCAGCGACCAGAAGAACCTGGCGGGCGGCGCATCGCCGGGCGCGAAGGTGAGCCGGTACTGGTTCGCGCCGTTGTAGAGGGCGCCGGTGCCGTCGGTGATCCCCGACGGGTAGATCGCCTCGTCGGGAGTGTTGGCGCCGAGCCCGACGATCGCGATGAGCGCCCGGAACTCGTAGTCGGTGCCGTAGTCGCCGATGTTGGAGGGGGGCAGGAGCCAACCCGCGGTCTTCTGGGCCTCGGTGAGGACGTTGAGGCGGGCGCGTCCCGGCAGCCCGGCCGCCTCGTCGGCGATCCCCTTGTACAGAGCCGCCTGCGCGTCGGCGCCGAGGCCCTGGCCGTCACCGGGCAGTCCGGGTCCGATGCCGACGGTCTCCAGTTGGTCGAGCAACGGCTTGTCGCGCTTCGGCGGTGGGTTGTCGTCCAGCGCCTTGTTGAGCGCGGCGATGAACTCAGGCCCGGTCGTCGGGGTCGGGAACGTCTTCGGCTCCCCGGGCTTGCAGCCCTTCTTGAACTTCTTGGCCTTGCCCTTGAGGTTGGTGAGCCCGTACTTGGACATCAACTTCTGGGCCTTGCGCTGGTCCTTGGCGTCGGTCGCCAGGGTGCGCCCGATCAGCCAGACGCGGCGGTAGTCGGACTTGATCACCCGGGCGCCCTTCGGCTTCTTGCCCTTCCCCGCGTGGCCCTTCCACTTGATCACGTAGCTGCCGGCCTTGCCGCCGTCCTCGCGCAGGCCCGGGATGTCGATCACGTTCGTGTACGGATCGAGGAACTCGAAGCTGTAGTAGCGCTTGCCCATGGCGGGGTGGCTGATCACCATCGGACCCTTGCCTAGGTCGAGATGGGCGATGGAGTAGAGGGTGTCGGTGTTCGGCGCGACCACGGTCCGAGCGGTCGCGTTGGCGAAGCCGCCCGCGTGAGAGAACGAGTTGACGGGCGCCTCCCCGTGGTCGGTCGGGCACTTGACGCTCGTCATCTCCCGCCGCACACGAGTGAACTCGAGCAGCGGGAAGCCGTAGTCGTAGGCCTGCTTGCCGAGCGATGCGGCCTGCTCAGGCGTGACGGCCGTCTGCCGCGCGGACGCGGATCCCGGAACGACGGCGAGGGTGACGGCGAGGACGATGGCCCCGAGCAGCGGGCCGATCCGGCGAGACAGAGCGCCGCGGAGCCGTGCGCTGTTGACGACTGGTCGATTCATCGCGGACAGATCTAAGCGACTTGCGCCGCCACGTGCGGCAGGCGCCGGCAACGAAGACCACGGCAAAGACACCTTCACACGGCGCGCGATCCCGACTATGTTGGACGCAAGTGGCAGCGAGCCGAGGAGGTTTCGACGTGAAGACAGGATCCAGACTGCCGTCGCCGGGGTTGATCGTGGGGCTGATCGCTCTACTCGTCGCGATGAGTGGGGTCGCATTCGCAGCGGGGAAGATCGGCGGCAAGGACATCAAGTCCGGCGCGATCAAGGCCTCGAAGATCAAGGACGGCGCAGTGAAGGAGAAGAAGCTCGCCAACGGCGCTGTGACCGCGGACAAGATCGCGCCTGGCGCGGTCGGTTCCGGGGCCATCGCCGACGAAGCGGTGACCACATCGAAGCTGGATCCGTCCGAGCGCTCGGAGGCGTTCGCCTCTAGCCATTCCCAGGTGAGCCTCCCGAGCGCGACCGACACGGTCGCCATCCAGGCGACTCTGCCGACGGGCAACTTCGTCATGACCGTGTCAGCGGAGATCGGCAACTCGAGCGGGGCCGCCAACTCGGTCGCATGTGACCTGCTGGACGCCAACAACCCTGTCGCGTCGTCGATCACCGCGCTGACCTCCCTCAACACCTTCCAGGACTCGATCAGCCTGACCGGGGTCTCCGACGGCGGGATCGTGCGGCTGCGCTGCAACCCTGACGCAGGTGCGGCGATCCGCAACCTCGTGCTGACCGCGGTCCGGGTCGGCAGCGTCGAGACGCTGCCCTCGACCCCGTAGGGAAGCAACGCCGACGCAAGGCCCCACCCGCTCCTGGCGCGATCAGGAGCGGGTCGTCGGGGCGAGTGCGCGCGCGATCGCCTCGGCGAGATCGACCGCGCGTTCGACGGTCGCGTAGTCGATGTTCTCCGGCGTGTCGCTCATCAGGTGGTAGTTCGACATCGCCTTGAAGCGGTTCATCGAGGCGATCGTCGCGATCGGGTAGCCGGCGCGGCTGGGGATCACCGCGTCGGTGGAGTTGCGCCAGCGCATCCCCCGGCGCATCGGGATGCCCGAGCGCTCCGCCTCGCGGGCGATCAGGTCGCGGAAGGGGCGGTCGTAGTAGTCCTCCATGACGACCGTCCCCTCCCCCTCCATCAGAACCAGGTGCGGGGAGCCGACCGTCTCGACGTTGAGGAACCAGGTGCGCTCGCGGTCGAACTCGGGGAAGTGGCGCTCGGCGAAGCCGTAGATGCCGCCCTGGCAGACCTCCTCGGCGCCGAGAGAGACGAGCAGCAAGCGGACGCCGGCGATCGGCCGCTCCGCGAGGCGCTCTGAAAGGGCGACGAGCGTCGCGACGGCCGTCAGGTTGTCGTTGGCGCCGGGGACGATCGGGCTGCGGGCGATGTCGGCCAGGATCGCCGCCGCGAGCGCGCTCATGGCCGCGCCGGCCGCAGTGAGTCCGCGCCTTCCGGTCAGGGCGCCGAGCCCCGCGAGGGTGGGGCCGGCGAGCGTCGCCCACCAATTCGGGAAGGTGGTGTCCATCCGCTCGATCACCCCGGGTAGGTGGTCGGCGACCCACTGCTGCCCGCCCTGGTCGAAGAAGGCGCCGGTCGGGGCGGCGTCGTGGTGGGCCATGACGACGAGCGTGCGCTCGGCGCCGGGATCGCCGGCCTCGGCGACGACGTTCTGCGTCGGCTTGGGCTCCTGCGTGGCGCGGCGGGCGAAACGCGGGCCGTTGGAGACGTCGTCGGCGATCAGACCGGCGGCGGCGAGGGCGGCGGCGGCAGCCGGGATGCGGGCGCGGCGGCTCCACAGCGCGGCTCCGCCGGCAGCGGCGGCGGCGGCGCAGAGGGCGCTGATCAGGGGTGCATAGCCGTCGAGGAAGGTGGTTTCCTCGATCCGGGAGTCGCGGGCGCCGGCCACCTCGAGCCTGGAGACGATCCACTCCGCGGCCGCCCGCTCACCGTCGGAGCCGGCCCGCCGCTCGATCGGCGCCAGCATCTCGATCACCTCGCGCAGCGTCGTCTCGGTGGATCCGGTCGCCCCGCTGGCGCCGCTCACCCCGCGCCCTCCGCTGGCCCCGCTCTCGCCGCTGGCCCCGCTCTCGCCGGTCGCCCCGCTACCGCCGCTGGCCCCGCTCCCGCCGCTCAACTCGGTCTCCATCGAGCGATCGTATTCACCGAGTCGCAGAACTCGGACGCATGACGTCCCAATTCAGCGTCTCACCATGAGTCTTGACGGGGATGCCGCCCCCGTCGGGCGGATCGCCTCATCGGCGGCCGCGGCGACGACTACATCGGCGGCGTCGACGGAGTCGACTTCAGTCGACTTCCTGGACGGGGGTCCCGACAAGGACATCCTGATCGGCGGCTACGCCCCCGAGAGCGCGGTCGACCCCTGCGTCAACGGCGAGGTCTTCACCCACAAAGGCTTCCCCGACACCGAGCCGAGCTGCGGGAACAAGAAGAGCGGCTGAGGCCGCCGCGGTCCGCGCTCGTCCGCGGTCGATGCCCCGAGCTGGATTCGAACCAGCGGCCTACTCCTTAGGAGGGAGTCGCTCTATCCGGCTGAGCTATCGGGGCGGGTGGCGGTCAGGTTACGGCGCGGAGCCTGAGTCAGCCCTTGACCCTGAACTTCGTCCGCGCCCTCTTCGACCGCTGGCCGGCGGAGTCGGTCGCTCGGGCGATCACCTGGTAGCGGCCCGGCTTGAGCGTCTTGCGGAAGGTGCCGCTGAAGGGGATGGAGCTCTCCCCCTGCTCGAGCTCGCGGGTGAAGACGCGCGCGGTGGAGCCGGGGTTGCCGGACTTGCGAGCCGGGTTACGCCGCACCCGGAAGCGGACCCGCGCCTTCTCGCTCAGACCGACTTCGAGGGTCGCGCCGAGCTGCTTCGGCTTGACCGGCGTCGGATCGGGGCTGAAGGAGCTCGGAGTCACGCGAAGTGAGGTGATCACCGGCGGGTCGTCCGTGAAGGCGGCGTCGACCGATGCGGCCGCATCGAGCTTGACTGTGCACGAGCCGGTGCCCGAGCAGCCGCCGCCGCTCCAGCCGGTGAAGGTGGAACCCGCGTCGGCGCTCGGCTGCAGGGTGACCTCGGTGCCGTAGTCGAAGTCGGCCGCGCACGTGGTTCCGCAGTCGATGCCCGCGGGCGATGAGGTCACGGTGCCGGTGCCGCTTCCCGACCGCGTCACCGAGAGCCCACGCTTCTGCAGCGTGAAGTCCGCGGTCACGGTCTTTGCCGCATCCAGCGTCACTACGCAGGAGCCGGTGCCCGAGCAGCCGCCGCCGCTCCAGCCGGTGAAGGTGGAACCCGCGTCGGCGCTGGCCTGCAGGGTGATGTCGCTACCCTCGATGGCGCTCTTGGTGCAGTCCGACGACGAGCCGGAGTGGCAGTCGATGCCAGAGGGGGTTGAGGTGACCGAGCCCGATCCGTTGCCCGACGTCGCGGCGGTCAGCGTCAACGGCTGGAGGTAGGTGACGGTGACGGCACCGTTGCCGCTTCGCACACCAGTCTCGAAGGTGGTCCCGGAGGGTCCGTAGCCGGAGCCGCCGCCGGCACCCTGGTTGTAGGAAGCGCCGCCGCCACCGTAGTAGCCGCCTCCTCCCCCGCCCCGGTAGTAGGTCCCACCGGGCGCGGCGGCACCGCCCTGCCCCAGCGTGCCGGCGCTGCCTCCCCCGGTTCCGCCGCTGCTCTGGGTTCCACCCAGACCCGCATCGGCAGCCGAGAAACAGGCCCCGGTATTCGGAGCATCGCCGCCGACCAAACCACCCCCTGCGCCGCCGTCCGACTTAGTGCCTGGCCCTGAGCAGGCTCCGCTTCCACCGCCTCCACCGGCCACAAGCGTCCGATCCGCAAGCGCGCCGCCACCCTGTCTGATGTCGGTTGCTCCGCCGCCTCCGCCGGGTCCGTTGGTGTTCGGGGCTCCTCCGCCGTTGTAGCCACCGCTGGCGCCACCCTGCCCGCCGACCCTGATCTCGATCGTCTCACCCGGAGTGACCGCCAGCGTGGCCGTCGCGCGCCCTCCCAGTCCAGCGGCGCCGTAGCTGGAGTCGTACGCGGTGCCGCCCTCCGCCCCATACAGGTCGAAGGTCGCGGAGGTGACGCCGGCGGGAACGACCCAGCTCTGGACGTCGCCGGTGTAGTCGTAGGTGTCTGTGGTGGCGCCGGCGGTGGCGGGAAGCAGCAGAGCTACGGCCAGCGCGAGGGCAGCGGAGGACACCAGACAGAAATGGTTCACGGTGAGCTTTCTCCAAATCTACGGTTCCGGCAACCACCAGCCGGAGAGCGACCCGGAGCCTACCCCCGCGCAGGATGCTCGGCGACGGTCCTCCCGCTCGGGCGGGCGCATTCGCTGCGGGCGCGTGGCGCCTTTTCCACGTATCCGGTGGGAAAGGCTGCCTTGCGTCCCGGATGCGGAGGGGCGGTGACTTACCGGGGCAGGCTTGGGCGGCGGAGCGGCCCGCTCAGCGGGGCGGGTTGGGCGGCGGGGTCGCCGGCAGGCGAGGCGCGTCGGCGGCCGGTTCGTCCTGGGGTTCCTCGCGCCTAGTCGCCCACACACGCCAGCGCGAGCGCCTGAAGGTGGGCCCGTGCGGGCTGACGCGGTCCTCCTTGCGGACCAGGACGAAGGAGATCGCGGCGCCGAGGAGGGCGATGCAGGCGGCGACGAGGAAGGCGAGGCGGAAGCCGGCGACGTGAGCGTCGGCGAGGATGCCGATGACCGAGTGGACGGTCGCTGACTCGTCGACGTTCTTGAGGCCCTTCTGCTCGGACTCGAGGACGAAGTTCTTGACGTCCGCGATCTGCTGCTCGGTCGGGTTGATGCCGCGCTCGGCGAGCTTGACGTCGAGTTGGTGCCGGTACCAGCCGAGCTCGATCGCAAGCAGGATCGAGATCCCGAGCGCCCCACCCAGTTGCTCGGAGGTGTTGATCATCCCGGCGGCGCGGCCGCGGTCCCGCTCGGGGACCGCGTTGAGGCCGACGGGGTCGTTGACCGTGAGGACGATCCCGAGTCCTAGTCCCTGCAGTGCCAGCCCCGGGATCAGCGCCACCGCTGACTGATCGCCGACGCCCACCGCGAGGGCGACGCCCGACGCCGCGAGGACCAGGAAGCCGACCACCAGCGGCACGCGGCCGCCGATGCGGTCGAAGGCGCGGCCGGCGAGCGGGCCGGCGAGGATGATCGGCACCGTCGCCGGAATCAACGCGATGCCGGCCGCGACCGGGCCGACGCCGATCACCAGCAGCAGCACGAACGGCAGCAGGAATCCCATGCCGAGCTCGACCGCACCGCTCAGGAACTGGCTTATGTTCGAGGCGAGGAAGTTGTCGTGGCCGAAGAGGCGGAAGTCGATCAGCGGGTCTTCGATCCGGAGCTCGATCACCGCGAAGGCCCCGAAGGACAGCAGCGCGCCGAGGATCGGGCCGATCACGACCGGGTCGTCGAAGCCGACGTCGCCCGCCTGCGAAGTGCCGAAGAGCAGCAGGCCCGCGCCGAGCGCGAGGGTGACCATCCCGGCGAAGTCGAGGTCACGCACCCGCCCCTTCGCCAGCGCCGGCAGGGGCGGGCAGGAGCTCAACGTCAACAGGATCGCCCCGGCGGCGAGCGGGACGTTGATCAGGAACACGAGCCGCCAGTCGACGCTGGTGAGCACGCCCCCGAGCACCGGGCCGAGCGCGGCGAAGAACGCCGAGCCGCCGGCGAGGACGCCGAGCGCCATCCCGCGTCTGTCCTCGGGAGCCACAGCGCTGACGATCGCAACCGACGTCGGCATCATGCACGCCGCGCCGATCCCCTGGACGACCCGCGCGCTCAGCATCCACGCCATGTCCTGTGCGATCCCCGCCATCACCGTGGCGCCCATGAAGATCACGGCGCCGGCGAGGAAGACGCGGCGCAGGCCGAGCAGATCACCCAGCTTGCCTCCGAAGACCATGAACGCCGCGAGCGGCAGGATGTTCGCGGTCAAGAGCCACTGCCCCTCGTCGAGGCTGCCGTGGAGGTCGTGGATCGCGTCGGGGGAGGCGAGCGGGACGGCGGTCTGATCGACCAGGATCATGCTGGCCGCGAGCGTCATCGCGATCAACGTCGGCCACATGGTGCGGCCGGAGCCCTCCGTCGGAGCCGCCTTCGGCCTGTTCACATCGTCCGCGATCCGCGGACTATGTCAGCGGCGAGCGCGCGCCTGCCCCGGCGCGCACCCTCGCCGCACCTCACCCCGCGTTCGGCAGCTTGACCTTCGTGCCCTTCGGCGCCTGCTTGATCTGCTTGTCCGTGAACGCGAGCTTCGCCCACTTCTTCTTCGAGAACATCTTGGTCATGTTCGCGAAGTACGGCGAGGTGGGATCGGTCGCCTGCGAGTAGGTGAGGATCCCCTCGGCGTTCGGCCCCTTCTTCGTCAGCTCGGTGGTGAGCACGATCGAGGAGCCCTGGATGACCTCGCCGTAGGGGGCGTTCGCGGAGGTGCTTCCGTTCGACGAGTTGATGTTCTGGAAGCACTGGCCGCAGCCATGGATCGAGATCCGCTTCTTGCCCCGGGTGGCCACCTGGACGCCGCGCAGCGAGCTGTCGAGCGGGATGCCGTTGTCGCGCAGCTCCTGCACCGCCCTGCCGAGTGCCTGCACGACGCTCGTGTTGGACGTGTTGAGCTGGCTCGGCGTCGTCAGCGGGTTGTTCGGGTCGAACGTGTCGCTGAAGGCGCTGGCGCCGCTCGGCGCGTAGCGCGAGAACGCGACCCACAGCCATGCCCCCTTGCTGTCGAGGTTCCCGGTGCGATCCCAGGCGTCGATGATCGGGCACGCCTCGGTGACGTCGACGGTGCGCCCGTCGGGGATCGTGATCGACGGGTTCGCCTGGCACATGGACACAACCTGGGATCCGAGCAACTCACCCTGGTAGCTGCGGTCGTTCTCCCAGAGCTTCTGCAGCTTGGGGACGTTGAACTTGGTGCCCTTGTCGAGCGCGTCCTGGACCATCAGGTTGCCTTGGCGCGTCCTGAACGCCTGCTGTGTGCCCTCGAGCCCGATCAACGGTGTGATCCCGGTGATCGGGGCATTCGGGTTGGCGAGCCAGTAGGAGTCGTTGGAGTTCTCGACGTAGTCCTTGCGGAAGATGCTCGGCATCTGGTCGGCCGGGAGCAGCCCGTCGGGCGTGCAGCTCGCCTTCGAGCCGTCGAGCGTGATCACGCGCGCCGACTGGTAGACGAGCGTCGGCACGCCGGCCGGAGTGCAGGTGTCGATGAGGGACTTCGGCACGTTCGAGTAGCGCCCGACGTCCGCATACAGGGCGTTGCCCTTGCTGTCTGCCGCGATCGTGTTGAAGAACGGCACCGCGCGGCCCTTGCTCTCGATCTTGAGCAGGTCCTTGACCGAGTCGGCCTTCCCCATCTTCAGGTACTGGTCGACGACACCGGTGTTGTCCAGGTTCGCGTCGGTGAGCGCGTAGGCGGTGGTGCTGTCCCACGCGTAGCCGGCGTCGGGGATGTTGACGACGAGGCCGAACTCGGTCCCGTAGTAGGTGTGGGGGGTTCCGTCGATGTCGACGGTCGTCTGGGTCATCGGGATCGTCTGCCCGTCCACGACGTAGCTCGTCGGATCGCCGGGGGCGAGCTGAAGCTGACGGATGACGAAGCGGCGGCCGGTGGAGACCGTGTGCGTCCAGGAGATGTCGTCGTTGAAGCCGACGCCGATCAGCGGCAGGCCGCCGAGGGCGCCGCCCATCACGTCGTACTTGCCGTCGACCTCGAGGTGCGCCATCCAGAAGCGGTCAATCCCGCGCCACGGGAAGTGCGGGTTGCTGAGCAGAACCCCGCCCTTCTTCTTGGTCGCGTCCTTGCCGAACGCGAGCCCGTTGGAGCCGAGGTCGGACTCACCGGCGAGATCACCGACCTGCTCGCGAAGCGCCGGGATGTCGAGACCGGCATCAGCGCCGTCGGCGCCATCGAGCACGCCGTCACCGTCGGAGTTGCCGCCCCCGCTCGGCGGCTGCGCGTCGTAGAAGCCGGAGATGAGCCGGCCGCTCGAGGCGCCGATCTCGATCTGCAGCCCGCGCAGGAGCAGGTCGTTGTAGGAGATCGGCTTGACCCACGGCTCACCCTTGCAGGCGGGGTCCTTGACCTTGTTCTTCTTCAGGTAGGTGTTGTAGCCCTTCACCCAGCCCTTGAAGAGGTCCTTGGCGTTCTTGCTGAAGCCCTTGTCGACGCCCTTGGTGAGCTTCGCGGCCTGCGCCCACTTCCAGAACCCATCCGACTTCGGGTTCGGATCGACCGCGGAGTTGGAGTAGTAGTAGGAGGAGCCGTCGGCGCCGAAGTACTTGGTGCGCTCGCCGCGGACGGTGACGATCGCGTCCGCGAACAGGCAGAGGTTGTCCTGCGCGTAGGAGTAACCCTGGCCGTAGCCGAGCGAGCGGAAGTCGCCCGCCTCGATGTGCGGGATCCCGGCCTTGTCGCGCGTCACCTGCACGTCGTACTTCGCCTTCTTGGCCGAAGCGGCGGGGGCGAGCAGCATCAGCGCGGCGAACGCGAAGGCCAGCGCGGAGGCGACGGCGAGGGTGGACGGACGACGGCTGAAGCTAATGGCTCTCTCTCCCATGACGGGAGAATCTAGCGTGCGTCAGCGCAGCGCGAGCCAGCTCTCGCAGCCGCCCCTGCCGCGCACCGTGCAGGGCTTCGTCCGCGCGATCGCCTGACCCGCGACGCCGTGCTTCTCGAAGCGGACCCGCACCGTCTCGCTTTCCCCGCGCGCAACCTTGAAGCGCTCCTTGCCGAGCACCTGCGGTCGCTTCGCCTTCTTGCGCCGCACCGTCTTGGAGTAGGCGCGCATCACCTTCACCTTGCCCCTGCAGGCCGAGGTCGGGCTCGCGGGCGGACAGCTCAAGGAGAGCTTCAGCTTCTTGCGCGAGCGCTTGCCGCGGCGCTCGAGCTCGACGAGGTCGGGCTCGGCGAAGATCGGCGTCGGCCCGACCTCGAGCGGCGCGAGGCGCACGTGCTGGGGAGAGCCGGCGGCCGCGGTCACGAGCGCGGTGCTGGCGTCGATCCCGAGCTCGCCGCCGATCCTCGCCGGCCCGGGGTCCGCCCACGCCGCCGCGACCGGCCCCCGCGGGCGCTGGAAGACGTAGCCCCATGCGTCGCCTCCGACATCGAGCCTCGTCGCCGAGGTGGCGCCGGTTAGCTGGGCGCCCACCGTCCGGAAGGAGGAGCGCGCCAGATGCGGAGTCGTCCCGTCCCAGTCGAAGAGGCCGACCGCGTTGTTGTCGCCGTTGCCGAGGAAGGAGCTGAAGACCGTGAACGCGGATCCCTCGCCGGCAGCGGTGACCAGGAGGCGCGCGGTCTCCGCCGCGAAGTCGTCCTCGGTGAACGGGCGCCCGTCCTTGTAGCGGTGAGCGACCTCCCAGGTCTCGATCGGGAGCGCGATGCCGTGGGAGCGCACGTACTCGTACATCTTCGGGAGGCCACGCCAAGGGCCGTAGTAGTGGAGCTGGAAGGCGTCGTAGTAGGGCTGGTTGGAGACCGCGCCGGCGAAGAACGCGACGGCGCGCTTGACGCGGGAGTCGTTGACGTAGGCGGTAAGCGAGGCCATGTCGGTGACCGGGGCGCCGCCGCCGAGCTCGTTCGCCTGCGTCTCCTGGGCGAGGGTGATCGCCTCGCCGTAGCGGCCCTGGTCGTAGAGGTCGGTGACCATGACCGCCGTCATCGACCCGCTCGCCATCGTCCCGTCGAGGATCTCGGCGTCGGGATCACCGGCGCGAAGCGCGGCGGCCGAGCGTCGCAGGAGCTCGAAGTAGTCGTCCGCGGTCCCGTCGAAGTGCGCCTGGGAGGCGGCTTCGTTGTCGATCGCGTAGCTGCGCACCCGCCCGTCCAGGTACTGGGCGAGCTGCGTGAGGAGACTCAGGTACTCGTCGAGCTCGGCGCCGGAGGGCAGGAACGAGTCCTGGTCGGAGGAGGTCGTCGGGCGGACGCGGACGCCGAGCTGGATTCCGCAGGCACGGCCCGGCTCGATCCGGTTGTCGATCGCCGTGGTGTTCAGCGTCCCGTTGTTGCGCTCGATCAAGCCCCGGGTGAGGAACACCGAGGCGGCCACGGAGCCGTCCTCGCGGAGCCGGTCGCAGAAGGCCGGCGTCGTGAACGGGTCGATCTGGGCGCCGAACGATGCGCCGCCGGCGAGATCGCGGCTCTCAGCCGCCGACGCGGAAGCCGCGGTGCTCACGAGCGCGATGGCGATGGCGATGGCGACGGCGCCTATCGCTTTGGTGATCCCTCCCATTGATTCCCCAACAGCATGGCCGCAATTGAAGTTGCGGTGCCCGTTGCCGTTTGGACGTGCGTCTACTCTGGGCGTGAGCGGCTCGCGGAGGCGTCCGCGCCTCTCGATGAGTTCACACGGCGTCCGCTCCGGGCGCAATCGAGCGAGAAGCAAAGCGATACGAGGCAGAGGTAGCAGGTCGATGGTCGAATCCGAGAGCCACGGACACATCCCGGTCCGGCGGAAGGACGCGTCACCCGTGCGGCACCCCCAGAGCGACGAGACGCCCGAGGTCCCGGGTATCGAGCGGCTCTCGCACGAGCCGACCGTCGACGAGGTCGTCTCCTGGGTCGGGTGGAACGCCACCGACGAGATGGGCAAGACCGTCGGCAAGGTCGAGGACGTCTACGCGGTCGAGGGGCATCCCGAGTGGCTGCTGATCAAGCACAGGCGCAGCCACCACTTCCTGGCTCCCATCGCCGAGGCGATCGGGGGCGGCGACCGCGTCTTCCTGCCGTACACGGCCGAGGTGATCGAGACCGCTCCGGAGGTGGATCCGGGAGCGGAGGCGAACGAGCTCGTCGTCGCCGCTGCGCGCGAGCACTACGACTCGGCCAAGGGCCCCGCGGACTGACGCCTCGGGGCTGGGACCGCAGTCTCCCGCGACGCCGCTACTCGGCCTCGTCCCCGTCGTCGTCCTCGTCGGCGTACAGGCTCTCCGTCGCGATCTCGCGCAGGCGCCGGTCCCAGAGCTTGACGTCGAGGAAGATCTCGTCGCCGAAGCCGGAGACGGCGTCGACCGCGATCAACGTGAAGCGGCCCTCGTTGACGGCCGCCTGATCGACCACCTCGCCGGCCAGCTCGGCGGTGGCCGCGATCGCACCGCGGACCAGCGGCGTCCCCCAGATCAGCGTCACCTCGCCGCCGCGACCGCCATCGGCGTGCCAGGTGCCGATCACGTCGTCGTTGAGGTCGATCTGCCAGTCGTCGTTCTCCTCGGCGGTGACGTCGGTGAAGTCGACCCAGGGCGTGAGCTGACCGGGCTCACCGGTCTCGGTGCGGAGGAAGGAGACGTGGCCGAAGAACTCGGGCACCACCCCGTCGACCTCACCGGAGCCGCGGCCGATCACCGGGACGTGCGTGCGCCCTCCCCACGTGCGGTCGGGGAACCAGCGCAGGCTCTCGGCATCCACCTGTGTGCCCGCCTCGGAGGCGATGTCGCCGCAGGCGCCGACGAAGGCTTCCGCGAGGCGCTCCTCCCAGCGGCCGTAGGGACGGCCCTCCTGCGGGGAGTCGGAGATGAACCTGGGAAATGGGCGTGCGACGGGTGGCATGAGGCGGTGAGGCTATCCGGTTGGCCCGGGCGCGTTCCTAGAGGGTCCGGTCCTCACCGGCTCAGTCGCTCAGCGCGCCGCGGAGCCGCTCGGCAGCCTCCTCGGGGCTGACCGTGTTGAGGTCGAGGCCGGTGCCCAGCTCGATCCCACCCTGGGTCGAGGCGCGCGGCGCGATGTCGAGGTGCCAGCAGAACTCCTCGGTCGCGCGCGGGGCGGTGCGGACCCAAAGGTTCAGCCCGGTCCCCGGGCCGACCACCTGCGCCAGCGCGCGCAGCCCACGGCCGAGGAGCTCGGCGCCGCGGTCGTCCTCCTCGAAACGCGGCGCGGTCGAGCGCGGGATCAGGCGCATCTCGAAGGGCCAACGCGACGCCCACGGGCAGATCAGGGCAGCCTCGCCGTCGATGGCGACGAGACGGTCGCGACGGCGCACCTCCTCGACGAGCACGTCCTCGAGCAGATGGGCGCCGGCGGTGCGCTGGTTGTAGGCAGCGAAGCGCTCCCGCTCGCGGGCGACCTGCGCGGGGACGAACGGGAGCGCGAGGAGCTGCGCGTGGGTGTGCTCCAGCGTCGCCCCGGCGCGCGCTCCCTCGTTGACGATCAGGTGCACGAGCGACGCCTCCGAGGAGTGAGCGGCGACGCGCTGCCGCCACGCCGACATCGCACCAGCGAGCTCGTCCGGCTCGAGCTCGGCCAGCGAGGCGGCGTGGCGCGGCGCGTTGACGATCACCTCGTGAGCCCCGGTCGCGGGCACCGCGCTGAACAGGTCGGACTCGGCCGTGCGCGCGGAGGCGAGCAACGGATCGGCGGAGCTGGTCAGGCCGGACTCCGAGACGCTCATCGCGCCCGCATCGTGGGGCTCCGATCCGCTCGTCAGCGCCGGATAGAGGTTGGGGACGGCGCGCTGCCGCCAGCCCGGCGTGTCCGGCTCGCCGCCCTCGGGCCGGTTCGCCCAGACCTCGGGCGGGGTCTCGTGCTCGTGCCCCTCGCAGAAGGGGCAGCCGCCCGCACCGTCGGCGGGAACCGCGACCCGCTGCGAGGCGAAGGCGTCGGGACGCCCCTGCCGGCCGGGCGCGATCAGCGCCCGCAGCCCGGTGAGCTGGTCGATCCGGAGCTCGGGCGCGGGGGCGTCGCTCACGCGGTCGGGCTCAGGCGCCCGGGCCGGTTCCGGGCGGCGGCGGGTCGCCGGGGCCGGGCGGCGGGGGCTCGGGCGGCTCGTTGCCGGGACCGGGGTCCTCGCCGAGCACTGGGGCACCCGTGTCGGGATCTATCTCCGGCATCTCGGGGAGGTCCGGCATCGGCCCGCGCGGCGGCTTCGGCCGCGACCGCTCGCCACCGTCTCCGTCCTCCCCGGTCCACTTGCTGAATGCGTTCATCAGCTCGATTGGCAGCGGGAAGACGATGGTCGTGTTCTGGTTGACGCCCATCTGCAGCAGCGTCTGCAGGTAGCGGAGCTGCAGCGTCGCCGGGTTCTGGCTGATGATGTCGGCGGCGTCGGAGAGCTTCTGCGCGGCCTGGTACTCGCCCTCGGAGCCGATGATCTTGGCGCGCCGCTCGCGCTCGGCCTGCGCCTGCAGTGCGATCGCCCGCTGCATGTCCTGCGGCAGCTCGACGTCCTTGACCTCGACCGTCGAGACCTTGATCCCCCACGGTTCCGTCTGGTCGTCGATGATCGCCTGCAGCTCCTGGTTGAGGCGCTCGCGCTCGGTCAGGAGCGCATCCAGCTCGGCCTTGCCGAGGACCGACCGGAGCGTGGTCTGGGCGATCTGGGAGGTGGCGATCAGGTAGTTCTCGACCTCGGTGATCGCCTTGTTCGGCTCGATCACCCGGAAGTAGGCGACGGCGTTGACCCGGACCGTGACGTTGTCCTTGGTGATGACCTCCTGCGGCGGCACGTTCAGCGTCACCGTCCGCAGGTCGACCCGGACCATCTGGTCGACGATCGGGATCAGGAAGCGCAGACCCGGCCCCTTCAGCGCGACGAGCCGGCCGAGCCGGAAGACGACGCCGCGCTCGTACTCGCGCAGGATCCGGATCGCCGAGGCCCAGATGAAGAGGGCCCCGAGAACGACGATGCCGACGACGATCAGTCCTGCCAAAGCTCAGCTCTCCTCCGGTTCGGTGTCAGGCTCCCCGACCGGCGAGACCCCGAGGGTCAGGCCGTCGATCGAGTCGACCTTGACTCTATACCCGGCCTCGATCGGGGACTCGAGGTCGCTCGGGCGAGCGCGCCACAGGGCTCCGTCCACGAACACCTGCCCGACCGGGTCCAGCGCCACCCTCACGTCGCCGAGGGCTCCGACGAGATCCTCCTCCCCGGTCGCGAAGGGCTGCTTGCCCGCTGCGTGGACACGCTGGCCGGCGAACGCGACGAACCCCCCGACCGCGACTGCGATCGCGATGACGAGCAGGGGACTGACGCCGCCCTCGTCGCCGTCGGCATCGAAGAGCAGGAGCCCACCCGCGATCAGCGCTCCGACCCCAAGGATGCCCATCCACCCGCCCGGTAGGTGCGCCTCGGCGATCAGCAGCACGGCTGCGAGCACGAGCAGGAGGATCCCGGCGACCGTGACGGGGAGCTGCATCGACCCAAAGATCCCGAGCAGCAGCGCCACGCCGCCGATCGTGCCGGGTATGAACGACCCCGGGGCGAGGATCTCGAGAGCGATGCCGGCGATCCCGATCAGCAGGAGCAGGAAGGCGACGTTGGGGTTGGTGATGACCTGCAGCAGCTCGTAGCGGAACGGCATGTCTCGCTCCTCGAGCGTGTAGCCGGCCGTGTCGAGCGTCTGCGCCTTCGGTCCCTTGACCTCGAAGCCGTCGAGGTCGTCCAGCAGCGCGTCCTGGTCGCTCGCGACGAGATCGATCAGGCCCGCGTCGAGCGCCTCGGTGGCGGTGACGTTGGTGGCCTCGCGGACCATCTCCTCAGCGAGTTCGGGGTTGCGGCCATGGCTGTCGGCGAGCGCGCGCACGAACGCGGATGCGTCGTTGGTCACCTTGCGTCCCAGGGTGTCCCCCAGGTCCTCGCCCGTCGAGGAGATCGGGGAGGCGGAGCCGATGTTGGTCTCCGGCGCCATCGCGGCGACGTCGGCCGCCTGGGTCACGAAGAGGCCCGCGGACGCCGCGCGCGCGCCGTTCGGCGAGACGTAGACGACAACCGGCATCGGCGCGGCGATGATGTCCTTGACGATCTCGCGCATCGAGGAGTCGAGGCCGCCCGGGGTGTCGAGGCGGACGATCACCAGGGGCGCATCGTCATCGGCGGCGTCGTCGAGTGCGCTCCCCATCCACGCCTCGGTGGCCGGGGAGATCTCGCCGTCGAGCTCGATCGAGGGGACGGTCTGCGAGGCGGCGGGGGCGCCGGTGGGCAGCAGCAGCAGCGCCGCCCCGAGGGCGGCGATCGCCGCGAGGAGGAGCCGACGTGCCACGGACCGATTATCCGCGGGCCGAGCGGCCGCGGCAAGCAGGCGTCAGCGCTTCCGCTTCTTCTTGACGACCTTCCACTTGTAGGTCGTCGCGGCGGAGCTGTTGCCGACTGTGTCGGTGGCGGTTATCGCGAGCCGGTGCTTGCCGAGGCTGACGCGCTTGCTGTAGGGAGAGCTGCACGGCTTCGCCGCCGCCTTGTCCAGCGCGCAGGTGAAGGTCGCGGGCTCGGAGGCGGAGAACGTGAACTTCGCCTTCCGCTTCGTCGTCTTCTTCTTCGGGCTCTTCTTCAGCTTCGTCTTCGGCGCCTTGGCGTCCAGGACCGGGGTACCAGGCCCGCCGGGCGTTATCTGGATGCCCCACTCGATCGCCTGCCGCATCGTCGAGTCGGCGACGCGGCCGTAGACGCCCCACTTCTCGGGCTGCGCGCAGCCGACGCCGAAGCTCGTGTCGCCGATCAGGCGGTAGGTGCCGTCACCGGCGGGTGCGACGAGCGGGCCGCCGCTGTCTCCCTGGCAGGTGTCCTTGCCGCCGGCGGGAGGCGTGCCCGCGCAGACCATCGTCGCCGGGTCGAACCCGTCGCCGTAGGAGAGGGCGTCACCGCAGTCGGAATCGGAGATCACCTGCAACGCGACCGAGCGCAGGTCGTCGGGGAAGCTGGCCGGGGGGGTCGAGTTGAGGTTCCCCCACCCTGTCGCATAGACGGTGTCGCCCGCATCCCAGAGGCTGCGCTCGGAGGGGGCGGCGATCGGGATCGCCTGCGCGGGGGCCGGCGCGGGCGTCGCGAGCTCGACGATCGCAACGTCCCAGACGTTCGACTCCGGGTTGTAGAGCTGCGGCCCGACCGGCGGCTGGGTGACCGACTGCGGAACTGCGGTGCCACCCTCGTAGGCGAAGTAGACGACATCGGTCACCGCCGTCTCGCCGGCGCCGCTGGTGTCGCCGCCGAGATTGGTCCGGCCCGTAAGCACCGAGAAGTCCGTGGGCTGCTGGAAGGCCAGCACACCCGGGTCGTCGTCGAAGACGCAGTGCGCCGCCGTCAGGACCGTCGTCGGGGAGATCAGCGAGCCGCCGCAGAACTGGCGCAGAAAGGTGCTGTTGACGCCGTCGGGCGGACGTTCGAGCGCGATCTGCCAGGGCCACTGCTCGATCGTCGTCGGCTGCCCACCGACGATGTCGGCGCCGCCGCCCGGATCCTGGGCCGCCTGCGCGTTGGCTGCGACCGAGAGCGCGAGCGCGGCAATCGCCCCCATCACCCCGATAGCTCCCCTGACGCTGGCCTTCACAGCGCCGATCCTACGCCTTGCGGCGATCGCGCGGGTCAGCCCTCGCCCGACGCGTACTTCTCGATGTCGGCGGCGAGGTCGTCCTCGCTCGTGTAGGGACCCTGGTGGGTGTAGACGAGCTCGCCCTCGTCGTCGTAGTAGAGGGTGTTGGGGTAGCCGACGAGGGTGGTCCCGGCCCAGTCACCGAGGTCGCCCTTGTCGGGGGCCTCGATGCTCGGATACGGCAGCGGGTTGTCCTTCAGGAACGTCTCCGCGGCCTCCTTCGAGTCCTCTGAGTCGACGCCGAGGAATGCGACCCGATCGAGGTGCTTCGCCGCCTGCGACTGGAAGTAGGGGAACTCGTCGCGGCAGGGGATGCACCAGGAAGCCCAGTTGTTGACGACGACCGGGTGGCCCTCGACGCCGTCGATCGCCGCGTCGTAGGCCTCCTCGCCGCCGTCGAGGACGGCATCGCCGTCGGCGTAGAGGTCCGCCAGCGCCCGTGGCGCCTTCGCGACCGCCGCCTTGTAATCGGGCGCGCTGGACGTCGTATCGGAGGAACCGCACGCGGCGAGCGCCAACGCGGCGCAGAGGACCGCAAGGGTGAGCGCGGTTCGCTTTCTCCTCGGTGTGGACATCGCTTGCATCGTCGGCTTCGGCCCCCGCCCGAATGTACCGGGGCGCCGTACCCGTCCCAGCAGGTACAACTTGGGGGTCCGGAAGGTCATCAGGGGAGGTAACACGATGTCGGCGCGATCGATCCGGAGGGCACACGAGAGGACATCGAGACGGCGGCGGGCACGCCTGGCGGGAACCGCGGCCGCGATCGCGCTCGGAACGGGCGCCGCGCTCGCCCCGGGCGCCCAGGCCGGCAGCTTCACCGTCACCACGCTCGGCGACGCGCCCGCGAACGCCTGCGACGCGAGCTGCACACTGCGCGACGCGATCGACGCCGGCGCCGCCGACGCCACCCCCGACACGATCACCTTCGCGAGTGGCCTCAGCGGCACGATCGAGCTCACGCAGGGTCAGCTCGAGATCTATGACGAGACCAACCTGCAGGGCCCCGGCGCGAATGCGGTGACCGTCGACGGCAACGGGC
The DNA here is from genome assembly GCA_020636895.1 of Thermoleophilales bacterium. GTDB lineage: Bacteria > Actinomycetota > Thermoleophilia > Solirubrobacterales > 70-9 > RHKX01. Next base: position 161,950 of record JACJWZ010000003.1, read on the forward strand.
TCGACAACGTCTTCTACGTGCGCACGGAACCGAAGTCGGCACGGATCGCCGGCCTCACGGTGACCGGCGGCAACGCGACGAAGGGCGGCGGCATCTACCTCTTCGACACCGCCCCCACGAACTCGACCCTCACGGTCGACGGCGTCACCTTCACGGCGAACTCAGCGAGCGACGGCGGCGGCGCGCTCGACGCCGCAGGAGGGAACGTCGTGGTGACGGGCGCGCGCTTCGTCAACAACGCCGCCGGCGACTCCGGGGGCGCGATCACGGGCTCCCCTTTGAACCTGAGCATCGCCGACAGCACCTTCGCCGGGAACATCAGCGGTGACGACGGCGGGGCGATCAGAGTCGCGGGCTCGATGCAGAGCCTGCTCATCGAGGGCTCGACCTTCACCGGCAACAAGGCCAACAACGGGGGCGCGCTGCTGCTCTTCGGACCGACCGCCGCGGGGACGATCCGCAACTCGACGTTCACCGGCAACACCGCCACGGCCACCGGCGGCGCGATCGATGACACCAATGCCCGCGACGTCACCACCCAGCTGCAGAACTCGACGATCACGGGCAACACCGCAGCGACCGGCGGCGGCGTCTACCGCCGCGGATACGACGACCCTGGCCAGCCCGGCGACGACAACCTGGTCGTCTCGAGCACGATCATCGCCGGCAACACCGCCGGCACCGGGCCGGACATCGCGCAGGGGGTGATGCCTCCACCGCCGGTCAACGGCAGCTTCATCATCGGTAACTCGCTGATCCAGAACCCCGGCACGGCCCCGGTCACGACCAGCGCCCCGAACCTGACGGGCGTGGATCCGCGACTCGGCCCACTTGCCGACAACGGCGGCCCGACGCAGACGATGCTCCCTGCCGCCGGGAGCCCGGTGATCAACGCGGGCACGAGCAACGCCCTCGCGACTGATCAGCGCGGCGCGCCCCGGACCTCCGGCGGCGGCACCGACATCGGAGCGGTCGAGCTCGGCACCGTCGAGGGCGGGACGATCAACGTGAAGACCACGCAGAAGCAGAAGGGCAAGAAGATCCAGATCAAGGTCAAGGCCGGTGCCGACGAGACGGCGGTTGCAACGGCCTCCGGATCGATCTCGATCAAGGGCAAGAAGAAGAAGTTGATGCTGAAGACCGTGAGCGCGGACGTCGGGCCCGGATCGCCGGCGACGCTGAAGCTGAAGCCCACCTCGAAGAAGGACACGAAGAAGGTCGTGAAGGCGCTCGGCTCGGGTAGGAAGGCGAAGGCGAAGCTCCTCGTGACGCTGAGCGACTCGTTCGGCGCGACCTTCGAGGCGAAGCCGGGGGTCAAGCTCAAGTAGTCCGCCGGAGCGGGCGCCGTCGTGCGCCCGCGCTCCCAACCGAACAACCGCCCGCGCCCCTGCTTTAATGGTGGAGCGGTTCGAAGGGACTTCGGACCGCGGGGACACGGTCGGTTCTCATCCTGAAGACCGACCCGCTTCGTCCCGACCACCTCACTGCCCGTTTCAACTGTCCCGGGCAGTCACCGCCTTCACATGGCTGACAGCACTGCACTTGCCGCATCCGCGGCCGCCGCGCCTACCGGCGCCGACATCGAGCGCGTTCAGAAGTTCACGCGAGAGCCGATCCTGCTCGAGGGCGAGTCCTACGAGGACCTCGCCGAGGGCGGCGCGCGCAAGCAGGCCTTCGACTCCGCGCTGGCCGAGATCGAGGAGGGCTTCGAGGAGCCCTCGCCCGAGTGGCGCCGCACCTACTCGCTCCTGCTCGGCCTCGAGCGCGTCCTCGCCAACGATCCCCCGGAGCTCCGCGACGGCGCTCAACTGAACGAGCACCAGGTCGACGCGCTCTCGGGCACCCTCGCGGCGATCATCGCCGAGACCGAGGAGCCCGGCTCCAGCAAGGCCGGGCCGCAGAACGGCAACGGGGGGAACGGCGCCGCCGGCGACGTCGAGGACGAGGAGGAGGCGCTCGCCGAGGACGAGGAGCCCGTTGACTGGGAGGACGACCTGGTCGACGAGGATGACGACGACGAGATCGTCACCGACGCGCCCGATGACCCCGGCGCGAACCGCCGCTTCTGGTTCGAGCACGCGACCGGCGCCGGCAAGACGGTCGCCGCGGTCGGGTTCGTCGAGGCCTCGCGCACCGGCGGCATCCTCATCCTCACCCACCGCCGCAACCTCGTCGATCAGTTCATCAGCGAGATCTCCACGCGCGGCTACGCCGACCGGCTGTCGCCGCCGCTGCTGAAGGGCAAGGACCGCGCCGACGGCCCGGTCACCGTCGAGACCTACCAGTGGTTCGTCCGCAACGCGGGCAAGATCTCCAGCGCCTACTCGATCGTGATCTGCGACGAGGCCCACACCGCGCTCGGCGAGAAGACCAGCGCCTGCATCCGCAACTGGCAGGGGCCCGTCTTCATCGGCATGACCGCGACCGGCGCGCTGATCGCCCGCCACGTGGCCGACCTCTTCCCGACCCAGACCTCGCGCTTCGACCTCGCGCAAGCCGCCCGGCGCGGCGTGATCGCGCCGCTGCGCTGCATCCGCATCCCACCCGGCCCCGGCGTCCGCACCCTCGCCAACGTGCCGCTGCGCCGCGGCGAGGTCGATCAGGACTTCGACCAGGAGCAGCTCGCCGAGCTGCTCGACCAGGGCCCCTTCAACATCGCGATCGCCGACCTCTACCGCTCGCGCTTCAAGCGGGTGCCGGGGATCGTCTACACCGCCGGCGTCAAGCACGCGGTGAACGTCGCCGCGGCGATGCGCGACTTCGGGATCAACGCCCGCGCGGTCTCCGGCGAGACTCCGAAGCGCGAGCTCGCCGAGACGCTCGCCGCCTTCGAGCGCGGCGAGGTCGACGTCCTCTGCAACGCGATGCTGCTCGCCGAGGGCTGGAACTCCCCGCGCGCGACGATCTGCATGCACCTCGCGCCGACCGCGTCCAAGCGGATCTACCAGCAGCGCGTCGGCCGCGTCACCCGCCGCAACCCGGGCAAGGAGGCGGGGCTCGTCATCGACCTCGTCCACCCCGCGACCCGCAACGACGAGAACATCGTGACCCTGCACTCGCTGCTCGACCGCGACGTCTATCGCGGCGGCGCGATCGTCGTCGGCCCCGTCCGCCGCGGCCGCGGCCGCCGGGTCCGCGTCGAGAAGCGCGTCGTGCCGGTCTCCGCCGATCCGGAGCGGCGCATGCAGGTGCTGGAGCGGGAGATGTGGCGGACAGCCGTCGAGCGCCTCGACTACTCCGAGCAGCACGTCTGGGCGGCACTCGCCGGGGCGCGGGTGCAGCCGAACTCCTGGCGCAAGGCGAAGGCGATGCTGCAGCACGACCAGGCCAAGGAGCTGCGCCGCCGCTTCCTGCTCACCTGCATCCAGCGCAACCGCTCGACCCAGCTCAAGCTCAAGGCACTCAGCGAGCTCGCCCTGACCAAGGACGCCGACGCCTTCGACGAGGCGATCGACATGGTCGGCACCTGGCAGCGCGACCAGCGCCGCGCCGGCGTCAAGGTGCTGCTGCAGGCGCTTGCCGAGAGCCGGATCGGCCGTCGCGATCAGGCCCAGGCGTGGGTCTGGCGCCTCGCCGAGTTCACCCGTGATTCCCACGAGGAGTACGCCGTCGCGCGCTGGCCGGAGACGAAGCGCCTGCTCGGGCTGTTCGTCAACTCCTCCGGTCGCGCCCACGGCAAGAACGCCCGCCGCCTCGTGCAGGCCGCGCGCGCACAGGACCGGCGGCTCGCGGTCGCGCTGCTCGCCGCCGCCGTCGCCCACACGCCCGAGGCCGAGGAGGTGCTGCGCGGCGCCCGGATGCGGATGGCCCGCAAGCCGTCCGCCGTCGCCCGCGAGCTGCTCCGCAACCTGCCGAAGAGCGGCGGCAAGAAGCGCCGCCGCCGTTCGAAGCGCTCCCGCGAAGGGGAGAACGGGAGCGAGAACGGCAAGCCGTCCAAGAACGGGGCCGACGCCGAGGTCGATGCGGTCGAGGAGACGGACGGGACCGAGGAGATCGAGGACGGCGAGGAGAAGATCGAGCCGATCGACGATCCGCTCCCCGGGGAGGACGCCGACGATCTCGACGGCGAGGGAGAGGCTGCGATCGACCCCGACGACATCGAGCCCTCCTCCGCGCCGGTCTCGAAGTCCGACCACGGCAAGCCGGGCGACCGCGCGGCGTAGACCGCTGGACGAGAGCGCCCCGGTGTCCGGCGAGAACCCGATGCGGGACGCAGGCTGGGGGACGACGCCCGACCGGGACGGCTTCAGCGAGCGCGACCCGGCGTTCCGCAAGCCGCGCCGCGGCGACGAGCGGATCCCCATCGCCGCACTCGTTCTGGCCATCATCGGGCTCGCCGCCGGGACGATCGGAGGGCTCCTGAGCTCACCCGGAGACGCCCGCTTCGACCTCACGGTCGGCGGGGGCTTCGCGCGCAGCGGCTTCGCCGTCGCCATCCTCGCCGGTATCTGGATCGCGTTCGGGAGCAGCCGCCGCGCCCCCGGCGCTCGCCTGATCGGGATGGGCTTCGTGGGCCTCGCGCTCCTGCTGCTGATCGCGTTCGCCTGAGCCGCAGCGGCGAGTCGCAGAAATCGGACCCAGTACGGCCGATATCCGCGGCTCGATGCAAGTGGCGACCGCCCTTGTCAGCCGAGCAGCAGGCTGACCTCACCGGAGCCGAGCGCGACCGTCTCGCCCGTCGCCGTGCGGACGAGGAGGTTGCCGCGCTCGTCGATCCCGGCCGCGACGCCGGAGCGATCGCCTTCATCCGGCCCACCCTCCCAGCCGATCTCACGGCCCGCGAGCGCGTCGCGGGCGCGGAACTCGGCGAGCACCCGCTCGGCGGTGGCCTCGACCCACTCGCCGAGCGCGGCGTCGAGCGCCGGCCGCATGCTCTCGGGGGTGATCCCGCCGCCTAGCGAGATCGCCGGCCAGCGCAGATCGCGCGGGAACTGCTCCGGCTCGGTCGCGAGGTTGATCCCGATCCCGATCACGGCCCAATCCGGTGGCCGCGCCTCGATCAGGATGCCGCTGAGCTTGCGCTCCTCGACCCAGATGTCGTTGGGCCACTTGACCCGGCACTGGACGTCGGCCACCGACTCGCAGGCCGCGCACACCGCCAGCGGCACCGCCAGCGGCAGCAGCAGGTGCGAGAGATCGAGTGGCCGCAGGATCGCCGAGTAGAGCAGCGCCTCATCGGCGGGCGCGCTCCAAACGCGGTCCCCGCGCCCCCGTCCCGCCGACTGCTCGGAGGCGGTGATCACCGTTCCCGAGGGAGCGCCCTTCGCTGCCAGCTCCTTGGCGACCGCGTTGGTCGAGCCGACGATCTCGTGATGGTGGTGGGGATCTCCGAAGGAGGCGGGCACCGCACGAACCTACCCGCCGTCGCACGCGTCAGCGACAATCGGCGCCAACCGAGACCAAGGAGACCGCCCCGCCGATGTGGCCAGTCATCATCACCGTCGTCGTCATCGTCCCGCTGCTCGTCATCGCCTGGATGAAGGTGCGAAGCTGACGGCCACGTGATCGCCTCGGTCCCGGCCGAGCACCCCTTTCATGAGTGAGACGGTGGACATCGCGGAGCAGCCGGCGGCGATAACCGTCTCCGGCATCGACGTACGCCGGGGCGAGAGCAACGTCCTGCACTCCGTCTCGCTGGTGGCGCCGGTCGGAACCGTGACGGGCCTGCTCGGGCCGAGCGGCTGCGGCAAGTCGACGCTGATGCGCGCGATCGTCGGCGTCCAGGACCATGTGGAGGGACGGATCGAAGTCCTCGGGAAGCCGGCCGGATCCGCGTCGCTGCGCTCCCTCGTCGGCTACGTCACGCAGGCTCCCTCCGTGTACGCCGACCTCAGCGTCTCCGAGAACTTGCGCTACTTCGCGAAGATCGCGCGCGCCGGGAGGGACCGCATCGCCGAGGTCATCGACACCGTCGGCCTCCACGGCTTCGAGGATCGGGTGACCGGTTCGCTGTCGGGGGGGCAACGCTCGCGGGTGTCGTTGGCATCGGCCCTCCTCGGCAGCCCCGAGGTCCTCGTCCTCGACGAGCCGACGGTCGGCCTCGACCCGGTCATCCGCGCCGAGCTCTGGCGCACCTTCCATGCGCTCGCCGACTCCGGGACGACCCTGCTCGTCTCCAGCCACGTCATGGACGAGGCCGGCGAATGCGACCGGCTGCTGCTGATGCGCGAGGGGCGGATGCTGCGGGATACGACACCAGCCGCGCTGCGCGAGGAGAGCGGTGAGGAGGACCTGCAGAAGGCTTTCCTCGCCGTGATCGAGTCGGAGGGAAGTTGACGCCGAGCGCCACCCTCGCGACCGCCCGCCGGGTGCTCTGGCAGATCAGGCGCGACCCGCGGACGATCGCGCTCCTGCTCGTCGTCCCGGCGGCGCTGCTCACCCTCCTCTACTTCGCCTTCGACGGCCAGCAGCAGGTCTTCCAGGGAATCGGGGCGCCGCTCTGCGGACTCTTCCCCTTCATCATCATGTTCCTGATCACCTCGATCGCGATGCTGCGCGAGCGCACCACCGGAACGCTCGAGCGGCTGATGACGCTGCCGATCGGCAAGGCCGACATCCTCTTCGGCTACGGGATCGCGTTCGGCCTGCTCGCGGCCCTGCAGGCGATCGTCGTCTGCGGGGTCGGGTTCTTCGCCCTCGGCCTCGACGCCGCCCACGGCGCCTGGCTCGTAGCCCTGCTCGCGATCGGCAACGCGGTGCTCGGGATGGCGCTCGGACTGCTCGCCAGCGCCTTCGCGCAGACCGAGTTCCAGGCGGTCCAGTTCATGCCCGCGTTCATCCTGCCCCAGTTGCTGCTCTGCGGTCTGTTCGTCCCCCGCGACGACATGGCGAGCCTGCTTGACACGGTCTCCTACCTGATGCCGCTGACCTACGCATACGACGCGCTCGCCCGCGTCACCAGCCCCGCGCCGCTCGGGAGCGACTTCACGATCGACGTCCTCGCCGTGATCGGCATCACCATCGCGGCGCTCGCGCTGGGAGCGGTGACCCTGCGGCGGCGGACTCCCTAGGCGGACCGAGTCGAGCTCAGGGCGCCGGCTCGAGCTCGACGACGTCGCCGACGCGGACGTCCAGGACCTCGCTGGCGTCGCCGCGGTTGACGGCCAGCGCCATGCTCCCCGAGGAGTCCTCGTAGAGGAGGAAGGACCCGTCGGAGACGTCACCGAACGTCCGGCCTCGCGCGGCCGTTCGGCGGCGACTGCGGGAGCCGACCGAGACCCGCGCTGCTCCGGCGAGGGGGTGCCCGGAGATGTGCTCGGCCGTCAGGTCGAGCGAGACGTTGCCGAAGCCGTCGATCCGGATCGCGTGCGCGAAGGCGCGGTTCTGCTGGATCTCCGGCAGCGAGAGCGGCGTCCGCTCCAGCGAGCCGGGATCGACCGGTTCTCCCGCGTCGGCGAGGCTCGCGCCCAGCGCCAGGTGGGCGGCGACGGGGGCGAACAGATCGCGCCCGTGGAAGGTCGCCGATGCGCGCTCGAGCGCGAACCGCGAGGCGCTGATGTCGACGACCTCCGCCGGGCCGCCGAGCGCGTCGAGGGCGGGGGGCAGCAGCCCGTTGTCGGGGGCGACGAACAGGTGGCCGCTCTCGGCGGGGCGTACCGCGAGCGCGCGCCGGTGGCCCCCGACGCCCGGGTCGACGACGGCGAGATGGACCGCATCGGGCGAGTAGGGGACGGTCTCGGCGAGGACCGCGCCCGCTTCGCGGACGTCGTGACGGGGGATCCCGTGGGTGATGTCGATGACCCGCACGTCGGGCGCGATCCGGGCGATCACGGCCCGGCAGACGCCCGCGAAGTCGTCGGCGACCCCATAGTCGGTGAGGAAGGTGATGGGCATGCCTCTGTCGCTCATCTCGCGGTGATCGACTGTAGAGGCTCGCGGTGATCGGCCCGGACGCGGCGGCGGGTCGATGAGCGTGGAACTAGGACCTGCGGATAAGGCCGGGGCGCCGAGCGCGCGCGATGCTCCCGAGACCATGGTGAATCCGAGAGGAGACGGCCCGGGACCCCCGCGCGTGGCGGTCGTGCTGCCGGGAGGCGGCGCCCGGGGCGCGTATGAGGCCGGCGCGCTCTCGGTGCTGCTCCCGAAGCTGGAGGAGCACGGGCAGAGCGTCTCCATCTACTGCGGCACGAGCGTCGGCGCCATCAACGGCGCGATGCTGGCGTCGACGGCTCACCTAGGTGGAACCGGGCAGGCGGAGGCGCTGGTCGAGCGCTGGCGCGGGATCTCCAAGGGCGAGGTGATCGGCCGCCTCCTCAGCCCCGACCTGCTCGTCGGGATCGGCAGCCTCGCCGGCGAGGCCGTAGGCGTTCCCGGGATGCGCTTCCGGGGCCTGATCGACCCGAAGCCGCTGCGGCGCAACCTCGACTCCTGGATCGACTGGGACCAGCTGCACGCCAACGTCGCCACCGATCACGTGCGAGCCGTGTGCGCCATCGCCACGTCGCTGAGCAAGGGGCAGCCGGTCGGCTTCGTCGAGACGGCGGGCAAGGGGCGCGTCGAGCAGGGAGCGGAGGAGATCCACTACGCGCCGGTGGAGCTCGAGCCGGTCCACGTACGGGCCTCGGCGGCGATCCCCGGGATCTTCCCGCCGGTCGAGGTGCCCGGCCGCGGCCGCGCCGCTGGTCACTTCGTCGACGGAGCGACCCGTCTCAACGCTCCGATCCGGCCCGCCATCGACCTCGGCGCCGAGCGCATCATCGTGATCAGCTTCGAGCCGCTCGTCAGCGGTGCTCCGGGCAGGGTCGGCTCCCGCAAGCCGGGCTTCGCCGACGTCGCCGCGAACGTGCTCGACGGGCTCATGGCCGACCAGATCGTCGCCGACGTCGGGCGCCTCGTCGCGGTCAACTCCTTCTTCGCCGAGGACATCGAGCGCAGCTCGGGTGCCGCGCGCGCCTACCGCCGCGCCCGCGGGCGACGGCCCTGGCGCAAGATCCCCTACGCGCTCGTCGCTCCACGCGAGCGCCGCCACCTCGCGCGGCTTGCAGAGCGCGTGCTGAAGGAGCGCTACGGAGGCCTACGCGCGCTGCGCGACCTCGACGTCGCGCTGATGGCGCGGGCGATGGGCGGCGGGCCGAGCCGCGGTGAGCTCCTCACCTTCCTCTTCTTCGATGAGCAGTTCATCGCGGCGCTGATCGACGCCGGCCGCCGCGACGCGCGCCGCTGGATCAGCCGCCACCCGCACTTCTGGTGCTCGGACTCCGCCCACGACTTCGGCCTCGGATCCGACCCCGACCCGAGCGACATCGAGGTCGCGCAGCTCGCCGAGTGGCGTTCGATGCGCAGCGGCTCACGCCGCTAGGCGCGGGATCGGCTCGACGGGTCGCGACGCCGGCCTGAGCGGAGGTGGGGCTCAGCGCGACGCGGCGTCGGAGAGAAGCGCCTCGAGCAGCCCGTCCGGATCGTGGCGGGAGGCCTCGACGTCAGCCGGATGGCCGAGCTCGCTCAGCGTCGAGCTCGTGACCGGTCCGATCGAGACGAGGCGCGCCGCGGGCGGCCATTCCCCTGCGACCGTCTCGTCGAAGTAGCGGGCGGTCGACGAGGAGGTGAAGGTGACGTAGTCCGCGTCGCGCGCCCGGGCAACGGCCTCCTCGGCGGCGTCGCCCCGGACCGTCTCGTACAGCGGCACGACATCGACCTGAGCGCCGCGCTCGGCGAGCGCCTCCGGGAGCACGTCGCGAGCCTCGGCGGCGCGGGCGACCAGGACGGGACGGCCCTCGACGTCCACCTCCCGCAGTGATTCGACCAGCGACTCGGCGATCGAGCGCGGCGGGACGATGTCGGCGATGACGCCGCGGGCCCGGAGTGCGCGCGCGGTGCCGGGACCGATCGCGGCGACGGTGGCGTTGGCGAGCGCCCGCGCGTCGAATCCGCGCTCCGCCATCGCCTCGAAGAGGAGGTCGACGCCGTTGGGGCTCGTCAGGCAGACGAGCGCGTAGGCGTGCAGGCCTTCGACCATCGCGGCGACCTCGGCGCTGTCGATGCGCGGCTCGACCCGGATCGCCGGCAGCTCGACGACCTCGGCGCCGAGGGCGCGCAGGGTCGATGCCAGTCCGCTCGCCTGGGCGCGGGCGCGGGTGACGACGACGGTGCGGCCGTGGAGCGGGCGGCGCTCGAGCCACCCGATCGCCTCGCGCCGGGCCGCGACCGGGCCGAAGAGGAGGATCGCGGGCGCGCCGATCCCCGCCTCGGCGACGGCGCCGGGAAGCGCCTCGGTGGTGGCGACGACGGTGCGCTGCCCGGGATGGGTTCCGCGCTCGATCGCGGCCGCCGGGTCGGAGGGGGCGCGGCCCGCGGCGATAAGGCGCTCGGAGATCCGCGGCAGGTTCTTGACGCCCATGTAGAGGACCAGCGTCCCGGGGAAGGCGGCGAGCGCCGGCCAGTCGATCGCCGACTCCTCCTTGTCGGGGTCCTCGTGCCCGGTCACGAAGGCGACGGCGCTGGCATCGTCGCGGTGGGTGACGGGGATGCCCGCGTAGGCGGGGGCGGCGATCCCGGCGGTCACCCCGGGGACGACCTCGAACTCGACGCCCGCCTCGCGCAGCGTCTCCGCCTCCTCGCCGCCGCGGCCGAAGACGAAGGGGTCGCCGCCCTTGAGCCGCACCACCGAGCGCCCCTCACGCGCGATCCGCACGAGCTCAACCTCGGTGTCGGCCTGCTCCATCGCGACCCTGCCGGGCGCCTTGCCGACGTAGATCAGCTCGGCGTCGGCGCGGGCGCCCGCGAGCGCGCCCGCGGGGATCAGGCGATCGTGGAGGATCGCGTCCGCGGTGGCGATCAGCTCCAGCGACCGCGCGGTCATCAGACCCGGGTCGCCCGGGCCCGCGCCGACCAGGTAGACGACGCCGGGACGGGCGCCCCCGCCGGACTCGGTCTGAGGCGCGTCGGTGGATCGGGGCGGGCTCACGCGCTCCACTCCTCGGCGCGCGCGAGCAGGTCGAGCGCGCCCGCGTCGGTCATCGATTCGACGAGCGCCTCGGCGAGCGCGACCGGCTGCTCGGGGTCTCCCAGCACCGAGTCGAGGACATGGCTCGCGCCGTCGGGCAGGCCCGCGAAGCCGGTGATGCGAAGCCCGCCGCCCTCGGCGAAGCGCGCGCAGATCCCGACCGGGGTGTGACAGCTCGCGTCGAGGCCGCGGACGGCGGCGCGCTCGGCCGTGAGCTCGATCAGCGACGGCCCGTCCGTGAGCGTGAGCGCCGGCGCGATGTGCTCGACGCCCTCGATTCGCCCCTCGAGCGCCAGCGCGCCCTGGCCCGGGGCCGGCGTGAGCTCCTCGGCGCCGAAGCGGAAGGCGATCTCTCCGGCGCGACCGAGCCGCTCGAGCCCGGCGGCGGCGAGGACGATCCCGTCGACCTCGCCGTCGGCGAGCTTGCGCAGCCGCGTGTCGACGTTGCCGCGCAGCTCGACCACGTCGAGATCCGGCCGCAGCGCGAGAAGCTGCGAGCGCCGGCGCAGGCTGGCGGTGCCGACCCGGGCGCCCTCGGGGATCTCGGCCAGCGACCCCCCCGGTCCGATCCAGGCGTCGGCGGGATCGAGACGCGCGGGGACGCCGAGGATCGCGAGGCCTTCGGGAAGCTCTCCGGGAACATCCTTGGCGCTGTGCACGGCGAGGTCGATGCGCCCGTCGAGCAGGGCGCTCTCGATCTCGCGGACGAACCTCGACTTGTCGTCGCCCGCAGCCGCGACGGGGACGCCGCCGCGCTCGTCGCCGGAGGTGCGGATGGGGACGAGCTCGGCGGGGACGGCGAGGGCGTCGAGGACGTGCTGTGCCTGGGCGAGCGCGAGGGCGCTGCCCCGGGTCCCGATGCGCAGCTGCTCGGGCTCGCTGGAGCCGTCGGGGTTCAGTCCCGGCGCCCTTCGGCGCGGCGCAGCGGGGTGACCTGCGCGTCGGCGCCCTCGGGCTCGGTGGCGGAGTCGAGACCGAAGAGATCCCGCAGCACCGAGACCTGGCGGTAGGCGTCGGGCTCCTCGGCGGAGCGCTTCAGGCGCAGCGTCGGCTCGTGCAGGATGCGGCTCGCGATCGCTCGCGCCATCGCCTCGATCCGCTCGCGGTCGCCGTCCTCGAGCGCCGAGAAGCGGTCCTCGTTCTCGGCGAGCACGCGGCGGACGATCTCGTCGGCGCGCTCACGCAGGGACGCGACCGTCGGCAGGACCTCGAGCGAGGCGAGCCAGTCCTCGAAGCGCGCGAGCTCGGCGCTGACGATCCGCTCCGCACGGCGGGCCTCGGCCTCTCGCCCGCTCGCGTTGCGGTCGGCGATCGACTGCACGTCGTCAACGTCGCGGACGACGACGCCGGCGACCTCGCGGCAGGCGGGATCCACGTCCCGCGGCACGGCGAGATCAACGAGCAGGAGCTGCCGCCCACCGCGCGCCTGGGCCACGACCTCGAGCTCATCGCGCTCGACGATGTGATGCGGCGAGTTGGTCGAGGAGACGACTATGTCGGCGCTCTCGAGCTGCATCGGCAGGTCGTCGATGCGCACGGCCTCGCCGCCGAAGCGCTGCGCGAGGCCGATCGCCCGGTCATAACGGCGGTTGGCGACGAACACCGCGGCGACGCCGCGGGCGGCCAGCGCGCGGGCGGTCAGCTCGGCGGTCTCACCGGCGCCAATCAGGAGGACGCGGCGGTCGGCGAGGTCGCCGAACGTGCGGGTCGCGAGCTCTACGGCGGCGGAGGGAACGCTGATCCCTCCCTCGCCGATGCCGGTCTCCCCGCGCACCCGCTTGCCGGCGGTCAGAGCACCCCGGAAAAGCCTGTTCAGGATGGGGCCCGTCGCGCCCTCGACGAGCGCGAGCTCGTAGGCGCGCTTGACCTGCCCCTGGATCTCGGCCTCGCCGAGGATCATCGAGTCGAGCCCGGCCGCCACCCGGAAGAGGTGGCGAGCCGCCTCGGGTCCCCGGAACGAGTAGAGGCTCTCCATCAGCTCGGTCGGCCGGATCCCCGCCTGCCTGGAGAGCGCGCCGAGCGCTGAGCTCTCGGCTTCGACGGCGTCGCCGACCACGAGGTAGATCTCGGTCCGGTTGCAGGTGGAGATCGCCGCCGCTTCGCTGACCTCCTCGGCGGCGAGGAGGTCGCTGAGCACGCCTGTCGCTCGGCCCTCGGTCAGGGCTAGCCGCTCGCGCAGCTCCAGCGGAGCCGTCTTGTGGGAGATCCCGAGCGCGAGCAGGTCGCTCACGGGACGGGCTCCTCGATCCGCTCCCGCGGCTCCCCGGGTCCGGGCTCGGGCTCGGCGGCGCCGCGCTCCGCGATGTCGGCGATCTCGTCGATCTCGCGCGAGATCCGGCCCAGCTTCGCGGCCATGATCCCGATGTAGACGACGAGCAGGATCACGAAGACGACGTAGGCGGCGGCCACGTACTTGCCGCCTTCGTCGAGCGGCAGGGCGGGGGCGGCTGTCAGCAGCGCGTCCATCAACTCGGGACGTTGGCGGTTCCGGGCGCGATCCGCGCTCCGACGCCGCCGCCTGCACGGGCGGTGCCGTCGAGCGCGCGCCGCAGGCGCGAGAGCTGTGCGGAGGTGCGCTTCGCGGTCATCTCGAAGCAGACGAGGGTGAGCCAGAGCATCGCGATCCCGGCGAAGCAGACGAGGAAACCGACCCACATGTCTCCGGGAAGCCCGCCGTCAGCGGTCGCGAAGGTCCGCGGATGGACCAGCGACTGGGCCATCCGCACGACCATGAAGTTGAGCGGGACGAAGGCCCCGGCCGCGATCGCGAAGACCGAGGCGTAGCGCCCCTGCCGCTCGCGGTCGGGGATCGCGTAACGCAGCGGGTAGTAGGTCGCGTAGAGCAGGAAGACGATCAGGAAGCTGACGAGCGTGGGCTCATCCCAGACCCACCAGCGCCCCCAGGACGCCTTCGCCCAGATCGCGCCGGTGATCAGCACGGCGACGCCGAAGATCACCGACGTGTGGATCGAGACGTAGGCGCGCATGTCGTGGACCGGGTCTCCCGTGCGGAGGTGCCGGATCGCGTGGATCCCGCCGATGACGAAGCCGGCGAGGGCGATGATCGCGAGCGGCACGTGCAGGTAGAAGATCTTCTGGATGAACCCCTGGTCGGCCTCGTTGGGAACCCAGAAGAACACGAGGGCGAAGCCGGCACCGATCAGGGCGGCGGTGATGATCGCGAGTGTCCGCAGGCGGTTCGGGTTCATGCCGAAATCGGTGTTCCCGCTCAGTCCTCGAGGAGGAAATCGAACACGGCCCAGCCGATGAGCAGGAAGATCGCATCGTACAAGCCGAGCGCGCCCAGCCAGCTTGCGTACTTGTCGTAGTCGGGACCTCCCGCGAGCAGCAGCTTCGCGCCCGCGGCGCTGGCGGCGACCATCGGCGGCACCAGGAGCGGCAGCAGGATCAACGGGCCGATCAGATCGCGGGCGGTGGAGTTCGTCGCGATCGGGGAGATCAGCGCTCCCGTGGTCGCGAGCGCGCCGTTGAGAAGGAGCACGACCGGGAGCATCGGCAGCAGGCCGGTGCCGCTGTCGAGGAAGAAGAGCCAGAAGACGGGGATCGCGAAGAGCTCCAGGATCGTCAGGTAGACGAGCAGCGCGAGCGCCTTCGCCAGGAACAGCGCCGTGCCGTCGACCGGGGCGAGGCGGATGGCCTCGAACCCTCCCTGCTCGCGCTCGGCGACGAAGAGACGGTTGATGGCGAGCAGCGCCGCGAAGAGGATGGTCACCAGCAGCACGCCGGTCGCGAGGCCCCCATCGAGCTGGGTGCGATCGAGCCCGAAGCGGAAGATCACGTAGATCGTCGTCGAGAACAGGACCATCGCCGGGATCGACTGCAGGGTGCGAAGCTCGACCCTCAGGTCCTTGCCGAGAATCGTCGCGACGGCGCTGAAGGTGGAGGGGCCGTTCACGCCATCGCCCCCCGCAGCGACTCCTCCGAGTAGATCGAGCGGGCGCGATCGGGATCGACTTCGGCGGCGGGAGCCTCGAACGCGACCGACCCCTCGCGGGTGAGCGCGAGGACCCGGTCGGCCCCGGAGAGCGCGGCGGCGACGTCGTGGGTGACGAGCACGCGGCTGCGCCCCCGGCGCGGGCCGAGCAGGGGCGCGACGACATCGGCGCCCGCCGGGTCGAGGTTGGCGAGCGGCTCGTCGAGGACGAGCATCTCGGGGTCGTGCAGGAGCGCCCTGCAGACGGCGAGCCGCTTGACCATCCCCGCCGACATCTCGCCCACCCGCGTGCTCGCGCGATGGGCGAGTCCGACGCGCTCGAGCAGGTCGGCGATCCGCTCGGCGCCCTCGGCCGGCAGGCCGAAGAGGCGGGCGTGGAAGCGGAGGTTCTCGGCGGCGGCGAGGTCGCGGTAGAGCAGCGGCGAGTGCCCGAGGTAGCCGAGGCGCCCGCGCAGCTTCCAGGCGGAGCCCGGCAGCTCCGAGCCGAGCACCGACACCGATCCGCTGCTCGGACGCAGCAGCGTCGCCAGCACCTGCAGCAGCGTGGACTTTCCGGCTCCGTTGGGTCCGATCACCGCGAGCGTCCCACCTGCCGGGAGCTCGAAGGAGACGTCGCGAAGCACCCAGCTCTCGCCGTAGGCCTGGCTCAGCGAGCTCGCCCGCAGCGCGGGCTCGGGGGCGGGTTCGGCCACCCCCGGAAGGCTAGAGCTACAGCGGCAGCTTCGACCGGCCCTCACGGCCCTTGGAAGCGCTCTTGTTCGACGCCCCTTGCGATGACGAGAACGGCCTCCCACGCCGTTCCGCCCGGCAGCCTAAGAAGATGCTCAGTCGCGATTGACCCTTGGCTTAGGCGGCTGCAGCAGGATCGGTTCAGTGAAACGCCGGATCGCAGCAGCAGCCACGTCCGCCGCCCTCGCGGTCGCCGGCCCCGCCGCAGCCAGCCAGCAACGAAACGGCGGCCATCCACGCAGCGCGAAGCCGCGGGTCACACGGGTCGCCGCTGCCGAGAGCGACCGCGCCCAGCAGACCCTCGCGGTGATGCGGCGCGAGGAGATGGCGGCCCACCGGCGGCAGCTCGCAACCGCCCTCGCAGCCGAGCTCCCCACCTCGACCCCGACCGGCATCGAACGGGTTCTCGCCAGGGCCGAGGCCGATCCGGGTCCCGCGCTCGCCCGATCGACCGGCCGCAGCGAGGACGAGATCGACGCCGCCTTCGAGGCGATGGCCCGTCACGCCCGCGAGTCGCGCCTGCGGGCTTAGCCGGCGATGCTGCCCTCGGCGGCCGACTCCTGAGCACCCGCTCCCGCGACGCTTCCGTCGCGACCTACCCTTCGGGGGAGGTTCCACGGAACCGCCCCTCTAGGGTCTCGCGCATGACCTTCCGCTACTGCCCCCGCTGCGCGACCGAGCTCGAGCTGCGGCCGTCCACCGGTCCAGATCCCGATCGCTCCACCTGCCCGAACTGCGGCTTCGTCCACTACGAGAACCCGACGCCGACCGTGCAGGCGTGGATCGACCACGACGGCAGCTATCTGGCCCTGCGTCGCGATGAGGAGCCGCTGCAGGGCGAGTGGAACATGCCGGGCGGCTTCGTCGAGGTCGGCGAGCGCGGCGACGAGGCGATCATCCGCGAGGTCCGCGAGGAGACCGGCCTCGAGGTCGAGGTCGTCGAGCTGATCGGCATCTTCGACTCCACCTACGGATTCGGCGAGGACGCCAAGCCGATCTTCGACGTCGCCTTCCACTGCCGGATCACGGGCGGCGCGGGAGACGATCTCGACGTCTCCGAGGAGTCGAGCGAGGCCCGCTGGTTCCCGCTCGCCGAGTTCCCGCAGCCCGCCTTCGCCGGCGAGCAGAAGGCCCTCGCGCGCCTGCGCGAGATGGTCGGCTGAGGCACCATCGCCCACCGAACGTTCACCGTACGGGGCTATACGGATGCAAAATCGACGTTCGGTGAGAGGAGCGCGGCGCGGGACGCCGGATTCGCCCGCGGCTACCGCCGCAGCGTCTTCGCGCCGGTCCGCAGCAGCGAGCCGCCGCCCTCGCGCAGCACCTTGACCCGCGAGCCGGCGCCGCCGTAGAGCAGGCCCGCGGCGGCGCGGACCGCCTCGCCGAGGGTGCGGTCGTAGGGCTGCCACCAGAGGTCGCGGCTGCGGGCCGAGTTCCACGTCACGTTCTTGACCTCGACGCACTCGCGGAGGCCGAAGCGGGAGTGGGTGCGGCCGAGGCCGGAGTCCTTGACGCCTCCCCACGCGCACTGCATCGCGGCGTGGCTGTAGGCGTGGTCGTTGATCCAGACCATCCCCGACTCGATCCGCCGCGCCATCCGCTCGCCCTTCTTCCGGTCACGGGTCCAGATCGAGGCGCCGAGGCCGAAATCGGAATCGTTGGCGAGCTCGATCGCCTCCTCCTCGGAGGCGACCACGACGATCGGCAGCACCGGCCCGAAGATCTCCTCGCGCATGATCCGCATCTCGTGGCTGACGCCGGTCAGCACCGTCGGCTCGATGTACTTCCCGCTCGAGCCGCTCACCTCGAGCGGGCCGCCGCAGCGTCGCTCGGCGCCGTCGGCGATCGCGTCGTCGACGAGCTCGCAGACGATCTCGTGCTGATCCGTGGAGACCATCGGCCCGACCTCGACGTCCCAACTCGACGGGTCGCCGACGCGGAGCCGCTCGGTCTCGGCGACGACTCCGGAGATGAAGCGCTCGGCCACCTCCTCGACGACGTACACGCGCTCGATCCCGGCGCATGTCTGTCCGGCATTGGCGAAACCGGCCCAGACGATGCCGCTGATCGCGTTCTGCAGATCGGCATCGGCGCAGACGATGGCGGGGTCCTTGCCGCCCAGCTCGAGCACCGAGCCCTTCATCCGCGCCGCGCAGGCGGCCCCGACCTTGTAGCCGGTCTCGACCGATCCGGTGAAGAAGACCTTGCGCACGCTCGACTCGGTGATCGCGGCGCCGACGTCGCCCTCGCCGTGGAGGACGCGGACGAGCCCGTCGGGCACGCCCGCCTTCTCGAAGGCGACGCGGATCCGCTCGCCGATCAGCGGAGTCAGCTCGGCGGGCTTGAGGACGACGCCGTTGCCGGCCATGAGCGCGATCGCGACCTCGCCGAACGGGATCGACCAGGGGTAGTTCCAGGGGGCGATCACGCCGACCACCCCGAGCGGCTCGAAGGCGAATCTTGCGCGCTTGCCGATGAACAGGCCTTGACCCATGCGGACGGGCTGATCGTCGAGAATCTCCGGACCCTCCTCGGCGAGCCAGTGGAGCCCGTCGATCGTCGGCACGACCTCCATCGTGTAGGCCTCGGTGATCGGCTTGCCTTGCTCCCGCGAGAGCAACGTCGCGACCTCGTCGAGGTCGGCGGCGAGCAGATCCGCGGTCCGGCGCAGGTAGCGGCCGCGATCTCGGAGCGAGAGCTCACCCCAGAAGCGCTGTACCTCGGCGACGTCGTCGACGGCGGCCTGGACGTCGCCGGGATCGGTCGTCTCAACGGAGCCGAGCGGCTCCCCGGTCGCGGGGTTAAACGATTCGAGCGTTCCCATCCTCTTCTCCTGACCACCCTAATCGCCTCCGGCGATCGTTCCTTGAGGCCCGGGCCACTTCGTTCCCGGATCGGGCGTCCTCAGGCGTCCTCGGGCGCCCCGCGGACCCGTCGGATCCGCTCCAGCCGCTCCGCGAGCTCGGCCTCGAAACCGCGGCCGGTCGGCTCGTAGAAACGGGTCTCGCCGACCGACTCCGGCAGGGCTCGCTGGTCGGTCAGGCCGCCGGGGGCATCGTGCGGGTACTCGTAGCCGATCCCGCGGCCGAGCTCCTTCGCGCCCGGGTAGGCGGCGCTGCGCAGGGCTGCCGGCGGCTGGCCGGCGCCGTGCTCGCGGACGTGGCGCTCGGCGGCGAGCAAGCCCGCGTAAGAGGCATTCGACTTCGGCGCCAGTGACAGGTAAACCGCGCCCTGCGCGAGGTTGAGGCGGCACTCGGGCAGCCCGACACGATCGACCGCGGCGCCGACGGACGTGGCGACGACGAGCGCCTGCGGGTCGGCGTTGCCGATGTCCTCGGAGGCGAAGATCACCATCCGCCGAGCGATGAAGCGAGGGTCCTCGCCACCCTCGAGCATCGCCGCGAGGTAGTACAGCGACGCATCGACGTCGGAGGCGCGCGTCGACTTGATCCAGGCCGAGATGTAGTCGTAGTGCTTGTCGCCGGACTTGTCGTACTGGACGGCCTTGCGCTGCAACGCGTCCTCGGCGACGGCGAGCGTGATCCGCCCCTCGGGACCGACGGTCGCCGCCGCCCGCTCGAGCGCGCCGAGCGCCGCCCGTGCGTCTCCTCCGGCGCGGTCGGCCAGCATCGCGAGCGCCTCGTCGTCGACGGCGGGCGGCGGATCGAGCCCGCGCTCGGGGTCGGTGAGCGCCCGTCGCAGGAGCGCCTCGACGTCATCGTCGCCGAGCGGCCGCAGCTCGTAGATCTGGGAGCGGGACAGCAGCGCCGAGTTGACCTCGAAGAAGGGGTTCTCGGTGGTGGCTCCGATCAGCGTCACGAGGCCGTCCTCGACGGCGGGAAGCAGCGCGTCCTGCTGTGCCTTGTTGAAGCGGTGGATCTCGTCGAGGAAAAAGACGGTCCGCCGCCCGGCCCGTCGCCGCTCCTCAGCGCGGCCGAGCACCGCCCTGACCTCGGCTCGACCGGCGTTGACGGCGGATTGCTCCTCAAAGGCGCCATCGGCGGCGGTCGCGACGATCCGCGCAATCGTCGTCTTGCCGGTTCCCGGTGGCCCGTAGAGGACCATCGAGTGCGGCTCGCCCGACTCGATCGCCGTGCGCAACGCGGAGCCCTCCGCGAGCAGATGCTCCTGCCCGGCGAGGTCGGAGAGCGAGCGCGGCCGCATCCGCACCGCCAGCGGCGCGTCGGCGCCGCCTTCGGCGCCTGGCCCGCTCTCACCGCCTTCGAAGAGACGGTCGGTCACCGTCGGATCACCACTCGGCCGCACACAAGGTGTATTGAAGCGATATGGACCCCGGCTCCCTTCTCCTGATCGCGAGCTGGTCGTTCGCCGTCGCGCTCGCGGGCGGTACTGCCGGGCTCGTGCTCGGCAACCTCCGGTTGCCGGTCGTGCTGCTCTTCGCGACGTCGGCGGCGGCGGGGGCCGGAGCGAACGTCGCGATCAGCGGGGTCGCCGCAGCCGCGGCGGCGAGCATCCACATCCGCGCCGGGCGCGTCAACTGGAGGCTCCTGTGGCTCATGGGTCCCCCGTCGCTGGTCGGGGGGATCGTCGGCGGGGTGATCAGCGGAGCACTCCCGAGCCGGGTGCTGCTCGGGGTCATCTCCGTCGTCGTCCTCTACGGCGCGGTCGAGACCGCGCGGCACGGACAGCGCCAGGCACCCGCACCGGCCTCGGAGCCGCACCGTCTCGCCGCTGTGGCCACCGGTCTCGGGGTGGGCGTGCTCGGCGGGATCGTCGGTCTGATCCTGGGAACCCTGCGCCTGCCCGCGATGTTGCGATGGGTCGGGGTCGACGCGCAGGGCGCCGTGGCGACGAACTCCGCGATCGGAGTGATGCTTGCGCTGGGAGCTGTGATCGGCCACCTCGGAGGCGACATCGACTGGAACATCGCGCTCGCGGGGTCCACCGGTGCGATCCCGGGAGCCCTGCTCGGAGCCCATCTCGTCGGGAGGTTCGAGACCCGGACGCTGCTGCGGGTCGTCGCCGTGGTCCTCGTCGTCAGCGGCCTCGCGATGGCCGCTACGGCGATCGCCGGCTGAGGCGTCCCAGGACTGCGCAGGGAGGCGGGCCGCCACCGCGGCGGCGCTACGCTCCCCGCCATGCCCGACCCGGAGGAGACCAGCGGCGCGACCCCGGACCTGTTCGCGACGCCGGAACCGTCGACCAACGGCGCCTCCGCGAACGGGCACGGCCCGGCCACGGAGGAGGAGAAGCTGCGCCTCGGCGGCATGGCCCTTCGCAACGGCCTGCTGATCCACGGCCCGACCTCGTGGGGCGCCGCCGCGCGCGCGAAGGACGGCTCGATCCAGGTCGCCTCGGGCCCGAAGCCCGACTTCGGCGGCAACCGCTTCGCCAAGGTGCCGATCCTCCGCGGCCCGCTGCGGATGGCGGAAGCCTTCGCCGTGATCCCGATCGCCCGCTTCAACCTTCCCTCCGCCAGGCTCCCCTTCGAGGACCCGCGCGTGATCGTCGCCGCGGCCGCGACGACTGCGGTCAGCGCCGCGATCCGCGGTCGCGGGCGCGCGCCGAGCGAGATGAGCCCGGCCCGGGAGGCCGCCACCGCGGTGCTCGGCCTGGCCCCCGCCCTGGTCGCGCTCGGCGGCTCCGACCTCGCCTACTACCACGCGGTCGAGCACAAGTCGATCGGCGGATACGAGCAGGGCAAGGACGCCGCCGCGGTCCCCAAGGAGCATCAGCGTTGCGGCTCCAACCTGATCGTCCCGATGCTGATCTTCTCCGTAGCCGGCCAGGTCGTCGTCAACAAGCTGGTCGAGAACCCGGGGCGGGTCACGCAGTCGCTGAGCGGAGTCGCCGGCCTGTCGCTCTCGGTTGAGACTTTCGTCCATGCCGAGCGGCATCCCGATTCGCCGCTGGGCCGGGCGGTGCACTTCAGCGGAGACGCGATCCAGCGCCTGTTCGCGACCCGCGAACCGGACGAGGAGCAGATGAAGGTCGGCGCCGCCGCGCTCGACGCGGTGCTCGCCGCCGAACGCGGCTAAGCGAGTTGGGGGGTTGTGCCGATGGGTGAGTTCATGAACCCGATCACGGCAGCGGATCTGATCGACGACGTCACCGGTCAGATCGACAGGTTCTACGGGGTGATCTTTGTCGTCTTCGTGCTCGGGATGCTCTACGTCATGTTCCGGATGCTGAGCGTGATGCCGAAGACCAAGCCTCAGGAGATCAAGGCATCGAAGCGCAGCGGGGTCACCTGGGACGACATCGCCGGCGTCGAGGCGACCAAGGACGAGCTGCGCGAGGTCGTCGAGTTCCTCTCCGACCCGAAGCGGTTCAAGACCCTCGGCGCGAAGGTCCCGAAGGGGATCCTCCTGCACGGCCCACCGGGCACGGGCAAGACGATGCTCGCCAAGGCGGTCGCCCACGAGTCCGGCGCCAACTTCTTCAGCCAGTCGGCCTCATCGTTCGTCGAGATGTTCGCCGGCCTCGGCGCGGCGCGGATCAGGCGCCTCTTCAAGGAGGCGCGCGAGAACTCTCCCGCGATCCTCTTCATCGACGAGCTCGACGCCGTCGGCACCACACGCGGCAACGATGTCTCCGGCGAGCGCGACCAGACGCTGAACCAGCTCCTCGTCGAGATGGACGGCTTCGAGGCCTCCGAGAACATCGTCGTCATGGCCGCGTCGAACCTGCTCGAGAAGCTCGACCCGGCGCTGCTGCGCCCGGGGCGCTTCGACCGTCAGGTGTTCGTGCCGCCGCCCGACCTGCGGGCCCGCGAGGAGATCCTCAAGGTGCACACCCGCGACAAGCCGCTGAGCCCCGACATCGACCTCAAGCGCGTCGCCCAGCACAGCTCCGGCCTGACCGGCGCGGATCTCGGGAACCTCTGCAACGAGGCGGCGATCCAGGCCGGCCGCGCGCAGCGCTCGTTCATCTCCCAGGCTGACTTCGACAACGCCTTCGAGCGCGTCGTCGCGGGTCTGCAGAGTCGCAAGGTGATCACCGACGACGAGAAGCGCGTCGTCGCCTGGCACGAGGCGGGCCACGCCCTCGTCTCAGAGCTGCTGCCGACGGTCGACAAGGTGCAGAAGGTCTCCATCGTCCCCCGCGGCAAGGCGCTCGGCTACACGCTGAACCTGCCGCAGGAGGACCGCTACCTGAAGTCCCGCCAGGAGCTCATCGACTACATGAAGGTGCTGCTGGGAGGCCGGGTCGCCGAGCAGATCACGTTCGGTCGGGTCACGACCGGCGCCTCCGACGACCTCTCGAAGGTGACGATGATCGCCCGCTCGATGGTCTACGAGTACGGGATGGGGACGTCGATCCGCTCCCACCAGGTCCCGGCGAACGACTGGAACGTCTCCGAGATGATGCGCCAGCGCCGCGACGAGGAGGTCACCGAGATCGCTGAGGAGGCCTACCGCGGCGCCCAGCGGCTGATCACGGATCACCGCGATCTGCTCGACGAGATCGCCAACAAGCTGCTCGTCGACGAGGTGATCGAGCAGGCCGAGATCGCTCAGATCATGCGTGAGCACCGCGACACGTCGCTGTCGCCGAAGCCGGCGCACGAACCGCCGATCCTTCCGCGCCCGGAGTCGGAGGGCGCGCCCGCCTCCCGCGTCGCCGAGGCGATCAAGTCCGCGGCCGCCGGGGCCGACGCGCCGCAGGGATCGAGTCAACCTCCTCCTCCGCCGCCCCCGCCGCTGGCCTGAGCGCCGGCCTCGCGACCGGAGTCCGCTGCGGCGCCCGACCGCGCTCGGCCCGTCGTGCCTGTCAATACACTGCGCGGCCCATGCTGGACCGCATCGATCACGTGGGCGTCGCCGTCGAGGATCTCGACGCCGCCCTGAAGCTGTACGAGGACGCCTTCGGGATGCCGATGGTGCACCGCGAGATCGTCGAGGAGCAAGGCGTCGAGGCCGTGCTGCTCGACGTTGGCGACGGGCACGTCGAGCTGCTGCGCCCGCTCGGCCCCGACACGCCGGTCGGCAAGTACCTCGCCAAGAAGGGCCCCGGCCTGCACCACGTCGCCTACGCGGTCGGCGACATCAAGGCGACGCTCGAGCAGCTCACCGCCGCCGGCGTCGAGCTGATCGACGAGACCCCGCGGATCGGCATCCGCAAGAGCCAGGTCGCCTTCCTGCACCCGAAGTCGACCGGCGGCGTGCTGACCGAGATCGTCCAGCCGGCGGAGGGCCACTGAGATGGCCGACTCGGCCCGGCGGATCGAGCTCGGCTTCGACGGCGGTCAGGTGATCGCCCTGCGCGTCTCCGAGAAGGACCTCGAGGGCCTGCGCAAGGCGCTCGGCGGTGACGGCTGGCACCGGCTCAGCACCGAGGAGTCCGAGGTCGACGTCGATCTCGGCAAGCTCGTCTTCGTGAAGACCGCAGGCGACGGCACCAAGGTCGGCTTCTAGCCCATCCTGCCCCAAGGCGTCCCCGGCACGGAGTTCGCCGAGCCCTCGGAGGACCTGTCACCGGCAAACAGGGAAGAGGTCCACTTCCGGGTGACACGTCCGGCGCCGGAACCCTTCCCGTCACCGGGCGGCCCTGCGTGGGCGTGAGTCAGTTCTGGGACCCTCCGGCGCTCGCCAGCGCGTTCCAGAGGAGATCCTCGGCTTCCACGACCTCGGCGGTCGCGATCCTGATCCGCTCCCAGGCAGCCGGGTCGGCGCCCTCGGACTCGCTCGCCGCGTAGAGCGCGGAGGCCAGCGCGCTCCAGCGCTCGGCGGCGATCCCGGAGAGCTCCGCCCCGGCGGTGCGCCCGACCTCGGCGAGGAAGCGCGAGTACATCGACCGGAAGTTGGCGCCGCCGGTGCCGCGGCGCTCGATCACCTGGTAGTTGAAGCGCGCGCACCACTTCCAGTCGGGCGCGGCGGCGGGCCAGTCGGAGACCTCGTCGCGGAGGCGCCGCAGCGCCGACAGCCCCTCGACCTCCGGGGCGGCCGGCTCAAGCATCGATCGCGCGGCGAGGGCGATCGCGGCCGGTGCCGCCTCGAGCAGCTCCGCGCGGGTGGGCACCGCGCCGGGCAGGTCGATCATGTGGCCCGCGAGCGGAAACAGCGGATGCTCCCCGTGACGAGCGAGCCGCAGGCCCTTCAGCGACGTCCGCTGCAGCCCCTCGAAGCCGGTGTCGGCGACGTAGGCGGAGTCCTCGTCGTAGCCGGCGAGCACGATCGCGTGGCCGGGGAAGTGCGCCGAGTTGCCGTAGTGGTCGAGGTGGAAGAGATCGGTGATGAGGAGGATCGGGCGGCCGTCGTCGACGACGTCGCGGGCAAGCTCCCAGGCCTCGTCGGGATCGCCGGTGGTCCGCAGGCGCAACGGCGCACCGGTCAGCTCCAGGAAGTTCTCCTCGAGCCGTCCCGTGCGACCGTTGGTGAAGCGGGTCGGCGATAGGTCGGGGGCCGTGAAGTAGTGGAAGCTCGCACCGGCGCCGAGGCCGAGGGCCAGCTCCTCGCTGATCTCGGTTCCGTGGAAGGCGAGCAGGTTGCGCAACGCCGTCGATCCGCAGTGATGGCCGGGGAGGTGCTCGAAGCCGGGAACGAGAACGGGCTCCGCGCTGACATCGGGCTCCGCCCGCCCGTGCGCTTCTGTCGACCCCACCCCTGCTCCACGCGCCGCGTCCATCGCGACCCAGTCTCTCAGCCGGACTCCCCCGCGGATGGGCTGCGGAGCAGTCGCAGGTACTCCTCGCGAACCCTGAAGACCGACCGCAGCTCCGCCGTGACCTCCTCGAGGAACTCCTCGCGGTAGGTCGAGTCGGTGAGCATCGAGATCGCGAAGTAGAGGCCGGTGAAGGCCGCCAGCCCGGCGGCGACCTTGAGCAGCTCCGAGGTGATCTGGAACTGCTCGCCGAGCACGGTGATCGTCAGCAGCGTGTTCCCCGCCTCACCGATCCACGCTTCGCGCACGGCCTGGTTGACCGCGATCGCCCCGAAGACGATGAAGAAGGCGGCGACGAGAGCACTCACGACGAGCACCTGGATGGCCTGGCTCGTGAACAGGATCAGGCCGACGTTGCGACGCTGGCGGGTCTCGAGCGGCTCGGCCTCGCTCCCCACCTCGGCCTCGAGCGAGCGCACCTCGCGAGGCAGCCGGGCGAGCAGGAAGCCGGTGCCGAGGGAGACGAAGAGCAGCGCGATCGCGAGCAGGTCCCCGTCTGAGATCAGCGAGAAGACCTGCCACATCTCGGTGCTCATGAAGGCCAGGAGGGCGAAGATCATCAGCAGCGGCACCGCGCGGGCGAGCAGCGTGACCGAAGCCTGCAGCTGGCTCATCAGGCGGCGGAAGACCCAACCCACGATCGAGAAGAGCCCGTAGCCGAGCACCGCGTAGATCAGGGCGAGCAGCGCGAGGTTGGCGAGCGCGGTGCCGATCGCGCTGCGGCCCTGGTTGCCGAAGATCAGCGGCAGCAGCGCCGGCACGATCACGAATGCGGCCAGCTCGACCTTGCCGACGTCCTCCGGCATCGCCAGCAGAGGCCGCTCCCGGATCCGGTTGAGGACCATCCAGACCCCGAGCAGGATCGCGAGGCCGCCGAGCGCCGCGGCGACGTTGGCGAGCGGTGACCAGTCGAGTTGGATCGCGCCGAGCATCTCGCCGAGGAAGACGAGCGCCAGCAACGGCGCCGCTCGGTTGAAGACGTTGGTCGAAGCCGTGAACTCCTCGTCGAGAAGCGGCAGCCCCGCCTCGCGAAAGCGGGCACGGCAGGCGGCGATGCGGTCAGCGCGCTCGGCCTCGGTCACGACGCCCATTCCACCTGGGACGCCGGACGCGAGATTCCCCTTGCCTCGCCACATGGGGTCGATCGCGCCGTTCGGCGACCCCGACTCGGGATCGGGGAGGCGAACCCCGCCGGGCCGCGCCGCCCGCCTATCCTCCCCCGCCGTGCTCGAGAGGCCCAAAGCCCCATCGCCCGCCCCCGCCGCCGAGAGCGGACGCCGCCTCGTGCGCTGGGCGCGCGCCGGGCGCACCCTGCGCGCGGTCGGTTGGGCTGATCAGCGGTTGCTCCTGATGCTGCGGCGACGGGGCCATTCACCGGCTCTCGACGGCGCCGCCCGGGCTCTCGGGAACTTCGGCGAGTTCAGCGCCGGCTGGACGGCGATCGGCCTCACCGGAGCCGCGCTCCACGGCGGCGACCGGGGGCGCTGGCTGCGCGCGACCGCGGCCGCACCGCTCTCGGTCGCGGTCAACTACGGGGTGAAGCTGGCCGTCGGCCGCGAGCGCCCGCTGATCGAGGAGCACCCGCCGCTCTCACGGGCCCCGAGCAAGCTCTCATTCCCGTCCGCCCACTCCACCTCCGCCGTCACCGCCGCGACGGTCTTCGGCCGCGTCGCCCCAGGCGCCCGCGTCCCCCTCCTCGCGCTCGCCGCGGCGATCTGCCTGAGCCGTCCCTACTTGGGGATGCACTACCCCTCCGACGTCCTCGCAGGCGTCGCGCTCGGGACGCTGCTCGGCCGCGCCTACCCGCTGCCACCGGCGCAGTCGCCGTGGGCCTCCGCACCTCCGGGGGAGGCGATCGCGTGAAGGTCGGGATCGTCGGGATGCCGAACGCGGGGAAGTCGACCCTGTTCAACGCGCTCACCCAGGCCGGCGCCGAGGCGGCCGGATACCCCTTCACGACGATCGAGCCGAACGTCGCGATCGCCGCCGTCCCCGACGAGCGGCTCGACGAGGTCGCCGCGACCGTCGCGGCGACGCCGGTCGTCCACGAATCGCTCGAGGTCCATGACATCGCCGGCCTCGTCCGCGGCGCCTCCGCGGGCGAGGGGCTCGGCAACCAGTTCCTCGCGTCGATCCGCGAGACGGACGCGATCTGCCACGTCGTGCGCGCCCACCACGATGACGGGGTTCCCCACCCCGACGGCGAGGTCGACCCGGTCGCCGACGCGGAGATGGTCGAGGCCGAGCTGATGCTCGCCGACCTCGAGACCGCGCAGCGGCGGCTTGACCGGGTCACCAAGCAGGCCCGCGCGCTCGACAAGGAGGTCGTCGCCGAGCGCGACTGGCTGACCGAGGTCGTCGCCGCCCTCGAGCGCGGCGAGCCAGTGCGCTCCGTCCCCGTTCCCGACGCCGTCGGCGAGGCCGGCCCGCGCCACCTCAGCGCCCTCACCTCCAAGCCCGTCCTCTACATCGCCAACGTCGACGAGGGCGAGGACGAGCCGCCCGCCGCGCTCGTCGCGCACGCTCGCAAGTCGGGGGACGAGGCGATCGCGCTCAGCGCCAAGATCGAGGCCGAGTTGGTCGAGCTCGATCCTGAGGAGGCGGCGATCATGCGCGAGGAGCTCGGCATCTCGGAGTCCGGCCTCGGCCGCATGGTCCGCGCCGCCTACGGCCTGCTCAACCTGATCACGTTCTTCACCGCGGGCGAGGCCAAGGAGGCGCGGGCCTGGAGCCTGCGCCGCGGCCTCACCGCCTGGCACGCCGCCGGGCGCATCCACACCGACATCCAGGACGGCTTCGTCAAGGCCGACGTGATCGGCTGGGAGGACCTCGTCCGCCTCGGCGGCTACTCGCAGGCTCGCGACGAGGGCCTGCTGCGGGTCGAGGGCCGCGACTACGTGATGCAGGACGGCGACGTGATCACCGTCAAGCACACCTGAGCGCCTGGATTCGACCGACTAGTCCAGCAGCGCCTGGGCTTCGGGGCCCACCGCCACGTGGATCGCCGACGGCTCGACCGCGTAGTCGATGACGTTCAGCGCGCGCAGGCGGTCGAGGACGAACTGGAACGCGGCGGCCTGCGAGTCGCTCGAGTACTTGCGCGGGATGTCGAACGCGTAGCCGGTCGTGTGCAGCGAGTAGTTGGGCGTCGCCTCGGAGTTCACTCCGACGAGCTGGTCCTGGTAGGCCTGATCGCGAACCGCGCTGGAGACGTGCAGGACACCCTTGCCGTCGTTGATCTCCCGGACCTTCTCCGACATGTAGATGAGGGTCGCCAGCGCCTCGGGCCGCAGCGCCCGGTACAGCGAGGGCTTGGCGCCGAAGTTCGGGGCGAGCTCGCCGAGGTCCTTGTCCAGCCGGTAGCCGTAGTCGCCGTCCGTCGGGATCGCGATCAGCTCGGAGTCGTCCCGGGCCTTCTGGATCGCGGCGGCGTCGGCGAAGACCTCGGTCGAGCCCTCGGGGTGGAGCACCTCCTCCTGCGTGGCCTTCGCAGTCTGCAGCTTCGCCAGGTCCTTCAGCCCCTGCGGATCCTCTCGGTACATGCTCATGATCCGCTTGGCTGCATCGACTCGCCACAGGTAGGTGGAGCTGTCGTCGCCGAGCGAGCTGAGCAGGTCCCAGGCCTCGGCGTGCTCGAGCGGCGAGGAGTCGAAGAAGAGCCGCGTGTAGGTCATGTCCTCGTCGGCGACGAGCCCGCCGACCGCGCCGCCCGAGGCATCGACGCCGAGGTAGTCCCCGATTGCGGTCTCGAGGTTGCCGATCCCCATGTGGTAGCTGACGGTCGCGAGGTCGGCGTCGCCGAAGCGCCGCCCCGCGCGCTCGAGGTAGGTGCCCATCCCGTCGAGGGCGTCGGCGGGGCGGAAGCGCGCGTCGATCGCGCGGCGCTCCCTGACCAGGCGCTCCTGCTCGCGCTCGAGCCGGCGCAGCTTCAGCAGGGCCTTCGAGCGCACCTTCGGCTTGTTCGACTGCGCGTCCTCCTTGGCCCGCTCGATGGCACCGGCGTTCTCCGCGAGCCGCCGGGTCAGCGCCCGGCTGCGTTGCAGATCGATGTCCATCCCGAGCAGGCTGACCCCGGTCGAGCCGACGATCTGGGCGATGCCGGCTGCGTCGTCGGCGCTCGAGCCCGCGATGACGTCGGGGCGCCCGGCGCTCTCGAGCAGCACCATCCCCTCCATCGTGTCGGCGTCGACGCCGTGCGCGGACGCCGCCCGCTCGATCTGCTGCCGGTACTTCGCCGTTCGCCTGGCGCTGGCGACGACTCCGCCGGGGCTCTTCTCGAAGAGCACGTGCGCGTAGGCGAGGGCCGCGCGATCGGCGAAGCCGTCGCTGCGCTCGGCCTCCCACTGGAAGGGATCCTCAGAGTCATCGGAGGTGGCGATCGCCGCGATCCTGTCGGCGTCGAACCCCTCCGCATCATCGTCCGAGCTCAGGGACATCACCGTCCCGGCGACCGCGGCGCCGACGAGCAGGACGACCGTGAGCACGCCGAGGACGACGCGCGAGAACGATCCGGGCGCTGGGCTTTCGGTTTCTGAAGTCACTCCCCGACAGGGTGTCATGGCGAGCCTCCCCGCCTGACGCTTGCCCACTCCGGCGCGCGGGTAGTGTGAGGTCCCACCCACCTACGACGATCGAGGAGAAGAGATGGCAGCCGACGAGCGCGCGGTGATCGAGGGCGTCAATGGACAACTGCTGATCGGCGGCGAATGGCGGGACGCCACGGGCGGCGGGACACTCTCGGTCGAGGATCCGTCGACCGGTGGGACCCTCTGCGAGATCGCCGACGCCACCCCCGACGACGCGAAGGCGGCGCTCGACGCCGCCTGCGACGCGCAGGCCGGGTGGGCGGCGAGCGCCCCGAACGATCGCGCCTCGCTCCTGCACGACGTCTTCAAGCTGCTCGGCGAGCGGGTCGAGGAGCTCGCGGTCCTGATGACTCTCGAGATGGGCAAGTCGGTCGCCGAGTCGAAGGCGGAGATCACCTACGCCTCCGAGTTCTTCCGCTGGAACGCCGGCGAGGCGCTGCGGATGGAGGGCTACTACAAGCCCGCGGGCAACGCCGCGAGCCGCGTCCTCGTGATGCGCCAGCCCGTCGGCCCCTGCTACATGATCACCCCCTGGAACTTCCCGATGGCGATGGGGACCCGGAAGATCGGCCCCGCGATCGCGGCGGGCTGCACGATGGTCATCAAGCCCGCGCAGCTCACCCCGCTCTCGATGCTCAAACTCGCCGAGCTTCTACAGGATGCGGGGCTTCCCGATGGCGTCCTCAACGTCATCACGAGCTCCTCCTCGGGGGCCGTGTCGGCGCCGATCATCTCCGACCCGCGACTGCGCAAGCTCACCTTCACCGGCTCCACGGAGGTCGGCCAGAAGCTGATCGAGCAGTCGGCGCAGGGAGTGCTGAAGACGTCGATGGAGCTCGGCGGCAACGCACCCTTCGTCGTCTTCGAGGACGCCGACGTCGACGACGCGGTCGAGGGGGCGATGATCGCCAAGATGCGCAACGTCGGCGAGGCGTGCACGTCGGCGAACCGCTTCCACGTCCACGAGGACATCGCCGAGGAGTTCGCCACGAAGCTCGCCGAGCGCATGGGTGCGCTCAAGGTCGGGCGGGGCGTCGAGGATGGCGTCGACGTCGGGCCGCTGATCGACGACGACCAGCGCTCGAAGGTCGCCGAGCTCGTCGACGACGCGGTCGGCAAGGGCGCGAAGGCGCTCTGCGGCGGTGCGGCCCGCGACGGCGCCGGATACTTCTTCGAGCCGACGGTGCTCACCGACGTCCCCGACGACGCGAACCTGCTCACCGAGGAGATCTTCGGCCCGGTCGCGCCCGTGCGCACGTTCCGGACCGAGGAGGAGGCCATCGACGCCGCCAACGCGACCGAGTACGGCCTCGTCTCCTACATCTACACGAACGACATCAAGCGCGGCATCCGTGTCTGCGAGGCGCTCGAGACCGGGATGATCGGGCTCAACCAGGGTCTCGTCTCCAACGCCGGCGCCCCGTTCGGTGGCGTCAAGGCCTCGGGGATCGGGCGCGAGGGCGGCAACGAGGGGATCTTCGAGTACCTGGAGACCAAGTACGTCGCCATCAACGTCTAGGCGTGGGAGCGGGCGACCGCTCCCACGTCCGCATGACGGCACAACAAGGAGATCGTCGGCGGGTGCCAGTCGGGCGACGCGCACGGCCCGGGACCTGTCACCCGCGGACGGAGAAGAAGTCCGTTTCCGGGTGACACGTCGGCGGGGACGGCGGAGCGGCGTCCCTCGGAGCGCACGTGTCACCCGCAAGCGGGGAATAGGTCCACTTCCGGGTGACAGGTCGGCGGCAGCCGCGCTCCGGCCGTCAGTGCGCGGCGGCTGGCGCCCCCGGTGGCCGCGCTCCAGCGGCCGGCGCGCGGCGGGGGCGGCCGGGGTCAGTGACCCAGCAACTGCCGCAGCAGGCCGCCGGACTGGCGCTGCTCGAGGTAGCACTGGTGGTAGTCCTCGGCCATGTAGAAGCCGGTGGCCGGCTCGATCGACGTGGCGATCGGCTCCGAGTAGTCGGCCTGGTGCCGCTCCCTGGACGCCTGCGCGGCGGCCTCCTGCGCGGGCGTGTGGGTGAAGATCACGGTGCGGTACTGGTCGCCGATGTCGGGACCCTGGCGGTTGACCTGTGTCGGGTCGTGCATGTCCCAGAAGCGGTCGAGGATCTCGTCGTAGGAGATCCGCTTCGGGTCGAAGGTGACGCGGACGACCTCGGCGTGGCCGGTGGCTCCGGTGCAGACCTGCTCGTAGGTCGGATTGGGAACGTGGCCGCCCTCGTAGCCCACCGCTGTGTCGACGACGCCCTCGACCTTCCGGTACTCGGCCTCGGGCTTCCAGAAGCAACCGGCCCCGAAGGTGGCGACCTCGGTCTCTCCGTCGAAGGGTGCGCCGTCGGTCTCGGTCTCGGTCATGGCTCGCTCCTCGGTTGCCTGCGGGGTCGCCCGATGATGACAGCCGTCCGGACTCGTCCACCAGGACTAAAGGGACGACCTCCTCGTCCGATAGGAACCCCAACGTGTACGTCCTCGACTTCGTGAACCGAGTCCGCCATGCCCAGAGCTGCGAGTCGCTCGAGGAGCTGCCCGCGGCCGGCGCCGACGGCTCCTCCCCGCTCGAGCTCGCGATGGGTTGCCGCCTCGAGACCGAGCTGATGCGGCTCTCGAGCCCGCAGGCCGCAGCCGCGGTTGCGGACGCGACCGGCCTCCCGGTCGGGGTCGACCGGACCTGTGTGGCGCTCCCGAACGCGCTCGCACCCTTCGCGAAGTCCCTGCACGAGTCGCGCCTGTCCGCCGGGATCGGGTTGAGCAGCGCCTCCTGAGCGCCGCGAAGCTACCGTCCACGGCCACATGAAGCCTCGCCTCCTCGCGGCCCTGGTCGCCGCATCCCTGATCGCACCCGCCACCGCCGATGCCTCCACCGGGGTTCCCGGTCGCGAGTCCGAGCCGATCGTCGTCACGGGCAACGACGTTCCCGGGCTGCTCGGCGCGGACCCCGCGAAGGTGGTCGCCTTCGACTGGGACGGGGGCTGGCACCAAGTTCCGGTGCAGGTCGACGAGCGCAAGGTGGTCGACTACGTGACCGTCCGCCAGGGCAACCAGGCGAGCGGGCGCCCATTCAGCGCCCTCGCCTACGCGGACCCGGGAACCTTCGCCGGCGCTGATCCCGACCCGGCCCTCGACGGCGACGACGAGATCGCGGCGATGGCGATGGATGCCGGAGACGGCGTGGCGAATGGAGCCGCCGACCCCGAGGGCGTCGAGCCGGGATCCCGCGTCGAGCTGCGGATCGTCGATTCGGTCGACCCCGGACCGACCCGCTTCCTCTACCTGTTCCGCTCCGATCCCTCGGGCGGGCTCCAGCAGTCGGCCGGGCGCGACTATGTCGACTACGACTTCAACCTGCTCTCGGGCGACTACAAGACGACGTACTCCTTCAGCGGCGTCTCCGGCGGAGACAGCACCACGAGCGGCGCTCCCGCCAACCCGGAGGACTCGACGGTCGACACCGACTACTACCGAGCCCATCTGGCGTCGCGGTGGATCGGAGATGGCCTGCAACTCCGCGCCGGCGGCGCCACGGGCGCCGACATCCTCGACGGGGACAAGGCTCAGGTCGCCTACGGGTGCGTCCGCTCTGAGCTGACGTTCTCACGTGGCGGCGGCGGCTTCATCGCCAACATCGACGGGCCCGTCCGCGCGATCCGCTCCTACATCGGCGCGAACAGCGGCACCTTCACCCAGCGCGACCAGATCTACTACCAGCGCTCCGAGGTCGACACGACCTACCTCCGGGTCCATCCGGGCATCAACCGGATCAGCCAGTTCCTCGACTACTCGGCGGACGCGATCGGGATGACCTACCGGAACTCGACCGACCCGGGCGGCGTGACGATCGACGGCGTCGCCGACCCGTCGGTGCAAACCGGCACCGGGATGGGGCCGCAGTCCACCTGGGAGCAGACCACCGGGCCGCAGGGGACCGTCTCCGCGATCAACCGCTACACGACGAACATCGAGGGCGTCACGGTGGGGTCCTACTACGAGGACTCGACGACGCCGGTCGCCTCGCAGTGCAGCGGCTACGCCGACTCGGCCGCCTACGGCGCCAGCGGCGCCGCGGTCCAGATGCCCGGGGTCGCCGGCGGCATCAACACCGACCCGACCCTCGGCACCGCCTACGACTTCACCGGCAAGCGGACGCTGTTCTTCGGCGGGCCCGGTGGCACCGCTGCAACCGCCGAGAAGTACGCCTCCCAGGTCGACGAGCCGCTCAAGATCTCGCTCGGGACGAAGGGCGGCAGCGGCGGCAGCCCTACCCTGCAGCTCCGGGCGAAGGGCCTGAAGCGGGCGAAGGCGGGTAAGAAGGCGAAGATCCGCGCCAAGCTCAAGAACACCGGCCTGGTCACGGCGGAGGGCGTGAAGGTCTGCCTGAGCACGCGCAAGGCGAAGCCGGGCCGCTGCGCGAAGCTGAAGACGCTCGAGCCGCAGGAGGTGGCGAAGCTGAAGCTGCCGATGCGGATCGACGCCGACGCGAAGCGGAAGCTCCGCGTCCGCGTCAAGGCGACGTCGGAGAACTCAGCGGGCTCGGTCGACTACTCCAAGGTCAAGCTGAAGTAGCGACGGGAAGGCTCACCCGTGGGGGCGGGCCATCCCGACGAAGTCGAGTGCTTCGTTCAAGACCTCGTCGCTGACGCCCTTCTCCTTGGCCACCTCGCGGACCGTGCGGTTCGAGCTCGCGGCCTCCTTGACGATCTCCGTCGCGGCGTCGTAGCCGATGTGGGGGTTGAGGGCGGTGGCGACCTGCAGGGTCGACTCCGCGTGCTTGCGCAGCATCTCCTCGTTCGGCTCGATGCCGCTGACGCACTTGGTGTCGAGCAGGCGCGAGGCGGAGGCGAGCAGCTTGATCGAGTCGAGCAGGTTGCGCGCGATCAGCGGCACCCGCACGTTGAGCTCGAACTGGCCCTGGGCGCCACCGAGCGTGATCGCTACGTCGTTGCCGATCACCTGATCGCCGACCTGGATCACCACCTCCGGGATCACCGGGTTGACCTTTCCGGGCATGATCGATGAGCCCTTCTGCAGCTCCGGCAGGCGGATCTCGGCGAGGCCGGCGCGCGGGCCGGACCCCATCAGCGCAAGGTCGTTGCCGATCTTGATCAGCGAGACCGCGCACACCTTGAGCGCGCCGGAGAGCAGCACCAGGGCGTCGCGGTTCGCCTGCGCCTCGAAGCGGTCGTCGGGCGCTGAGATCTCGAGGCCGGAGCTGGCGGAGAGCTTCTCGCGCACTCCCGCGGCGAACTCGGGGTGGGTGTTGATCCCGGTTCCGGTCGCCGTCCCGCCGAGCGGGATCTGGCCGACGTGGCCGAGGGTGCCGCGGACGCGCTCGGCGTCGAGCCGGATCTGAGAGGCGAAGCCGGCGAACTCCTGGCCGAGCGTCACCGGCACCGCGTCCATCAGGTGCGTGCGGCCGGACTTGACGTGATCCTTGAACTCCTCCGCCTTCGCGTCGAGCGCCTCGGCGAGGCCGTCGAGCGCGGGCAGCAGGTCGTTGGTGACCTCGTCGAGGGCGGCGAGGTGGACGGCCGAGGGGAAGACGTCGTTGGAGGACTGCCCCATGTTCACGTGGTCGTTGCGGTGGACGCCCTCGCCGGCGAGCGAGGCGATCACCTCGTTCGTGTTCATGTTCGAGGAGGTGCCCGATCCGGTCTGGAAGACGTCGACGGGGAACTGGCCGTCGTGCTCACCGTCGCCGATCGCGTCGCCGGCCTCGCCGATGCGCTCGGCGATGTCGGCGTCGAGCAGGCCGAGCTCAGCGTTCGTGCGGGCCGCGGCGGCCTTGAGGCGGCCGAGCCAGTGGACGACTGGCGCCGGGATCGGGTGGCCCGAGACCGGGAAGTTCCCGATCGCCTTGTCGGTCTCCCCGCCCCAGAGCTTCTCGCCCTCGGGCGCCTTCACGTCGCTGATCTCGGTCATCTGGAACCTCCGTTAGTTCTCTCTGAAGTCTGTTCTCTGAGGCTACCTGCGCGGGCGTCCCGGCCGCCGGGCCGCCGAGCTCACACCGTCTCGGTCCACGTCGCGTCAACCCCGCGCGGCCCGCCACCGCGTCGAACGTAGAATCGGCGGTTCATGCCCGCAGGCAAGCGATACGAGCCGGTCGATCCCAAGCAGTCGTTCCCGGCGCTCGAGGAGCGCATCCTCGAGCGCTGGCGCGAGCGCGACGTCTTCGCACGGCAGCTCGCCGAGCGCGAGGGCGCACCGGTCTGGAGCTTCTACGAGGGACCCCCCACCGCAAACGGCCGCCCCGGCTCCCACCACGTCCTCGCCCGCGTCTTCAAGGACATCTACCCCCGCTACCAGGCGATGCGCGGCCACTACGTACCCCGCAAGGCGGGCTGGGACTGCCACGGTCTGCCGGTCGAGCTCGAGGTCGAGAAGGAGCTCGGGATCTCCTCCAAGGAGCAGATCGAGGAGTACGGGATCGCCGAGTTCAACCAGCGCTGCCGCGACTCGGTGTTCCGCTACGTCGACGATTGGCGCCGGCTGACCGAGCGGATCGGCTTCTGGGTCGACATGGACGACCCCTACCGGACGCTCGACAACGACTACATCGAGTCGGTCTGGTGGTCGCTGCGCCAGAGCTGGGACCGCGATCGCCTCTACCAGGGTCACAAGGTCGTCCCCTACTGCCCGCGCTGCGGGACGGCGCTGAGCTCCCACGAGGTCGCCCTCGGGTACGAGGATCAGGTCGACCCAAGCACCTACGTGCGGATGCCGGTGACCGACCCCGCCGGGTCGGGGCTCGAGTCCGGCGACAACCTGCTCGTCTGGACGACGACGCCGTGGACTCTGATCTCGCACGCCGCGATCGCCGCCGGGCCTGAGATCAGGTACGTGCGGGCGCGGCCGGGTGGCGACGACCCCACTGACGAGGTCGTCGTCGTCGCGAAGGCCCTGGCCGAACGCGTTCTCGGCGAGGGGTGGGAGGAGCTCGCCTCGCTCACCGGGCGCGACCTCGAAGGCATCCGCTACGAGGCGCCGTTCGGCTACATCCACGGCGAGGACTTCGGCCCGCTCGGCCACTCCGTCCTCCTCGGCGACTTCGTCACGACCGAGGACGGCACCGGCCTCGTCCACACCGCGCTCGCCTTCGGCGAGGACGACTTCCGGCTCGGCGAGAGCTACGGGATGACGCTGCAGAACCCGGTCCTGCCGAACGGCCGCTTCGACTCCCGCGTCACCGACTTCCAGGGCGAGCTCGTCTACGACCACAACCCCGAGATCGTCGAGGCGCTGCGCGCGAGCGGGCGTCTGTTCCGAGTCGTCGACTACGAGCACGCCTACCCGCATTGCTGGCGCTGCGGCACCGCGCTCCTCTACTACGCGAAGTCGAGCTGGTATCTGCGGACCTCCGAGGTCAAGGACCGGCTGCTCGCCGAGAACGAGAGGATCGGCTGGCACCCCGAGCACATCAAGCACGGCCGATTCGGGCGCTGGCTCGAGAACAACGTCGACTGGGCGCTCTCGCGCGAGCGCTACTGGGGGACGCCGCTGCCGATCTGGGAGTGCACCGCCGAGGACTGCGAGGAGCGCTTCTGCGCCGGGTCGATCGCCGACCTGCGGGAGCGGGTCGCCGCGGGCAGCGAGGTCCCCGAGGACCTGCACCGCCCCTACATCGACGAGGTCCGTCTGCGCTGCCCGGCTGACGGCTGCGAGGGCGAGATGCAACGCGTCGTCGAGACGATCGACGCCTGGTACGACTCGGGCGCGATGCCCTTCGCGCAGTTCCACTACCCGTTCGAGAACGAGACGGAGTTCGAGTCGCGGTTCCCCGCCGACTTCATCTGCGAGGGGATCGACCAGACCCGCGGCTGGTTCTACTCGCAGCTCGCCGAGTCGGTGCTCCTCTTCGACGAGACGAACTACCGCAACTGCGTCTGCCTCGGCCTGATCCTCGATCCCGAGGGCCAGAAGATGTCGAAGAGCCGCGGCAACATCGTCGACCCGTGGGAGGTGCTGAACCTGCACGGGGCCGACGCGTTCCGCTGGTACTACCTGACCTCCCAGCAGCCCTGGGCGGGCTACCGGTTCAGCGTCGAGACGATCGGCGAGTCGCTGCGCCAGTTCCTGCTGACGCTGTGGAACACCTATGGCTTTCTCGTCATGTACGAGAACGCGGCGGAGGGCCAGGAGGCCGGCCCGGAGCCCGACGCGGCCGAGGCGGAGCTCGACCGTTGGCTCGTCTCGCGGCTGCAGGCGGTAAGCGCCGAGGTCGGGGAGCGGCTCGACGACTTCGACTCGGTCGGCGCCGGCAAGGCGCTCGCCGACTACGTCGATGAGATGTCGAACTGGTACGTGCGCGTCTCCCGGCGGCGGTTCTGGGAGGGGGACGTCGCCGCGTTCGCCACCCTGCGGCACTGCCTCGTCGAAACCGCGAAGCTCATCGCCCCGTTCGTCCCCTTCACGGCCGACGCGATCTACGTGAACCTGGTCGGGGGCGCCGACGGCGAGTTCGGCGACGCGCCGGACTCCGTCCACCTCAGCGACTTCCCCGAGCCCGCCGATGCTCTCCGCGACCCCGAGCTCGAGGCGGGGATGGACGCCGCCCGCCGCGCCGTCGAGCTCGGCCGCGCCGCCCGGGCGCAGGCGAAGGCGAAGATGCGCCAGCCGCTCGCGAAGGCGGTGATCGTCGCGACCGAGGAGGAGCGCGCCGTGATCGAGCGGTTCGCCGATCTCGTCGAGGCGGAGCTCAACGTCAAGGCGCTCGAGTTCGTCAGCGAGGAGGGAGAGCTCGCCTCGTGGACGGTGAAGCCGAACTTCCGCTCGCTCGGCCCGCGCTTCGGCAAGGACGTGCCTCAGGCCAAGGCGGCGATCGAGGCGCTCGACCCCGACCACGCCCGCGCGGCGATTGCCGGCGAGCGCGAGATCGGGATCGCGATCGACGGGGTCGACCACACGCTCCACCCCGAGGACATGACGCTCGCCATGCAGCCGCTTGACGGCTATCAGGTGGAGGCGGAGGCCGGGCGCGCCGTCGCCCTCGCGCTCGAGCTGGACGACGAGCTGATCCGCGAGGGTCTCGCCCGTGAGGTCGTCCGCGCCGTGCAGCAGGCGCGCAAGGACGCCGGCCTCGAGATCACCGATCGCATCGATCTCCGCCTCGGCGGCGACGAGGACCTACTCGCCGCCGCGCGCGCCCACGAGGACTACGTGACGGGCGAGACCCTCGCGACGTCGGTCACCTACGACGGTTCCGGCGGCGAGCCGATCGAGATCGGCGGTCGTGAGCTGTCGGTCGGCGTCGGTCGGACCGGCTGACCCGACGGGCGGCTACATCTCGCCGCAGGTCGGGCGTGCCGGACCAGCGCGAACACGGCGCTCCTCGCCGAACGTCAACCGTGTGGGGCTATACGGGTAGGAAATCGACGTTCGGCGACA
This sequence comes from Thermoleophilales bacterium, assembly GCA_020636895.1. Lineage (GTDB taxonomy): Bacteria > Actinomycetota > Thermoleophilia > Solirubrobacterales > 70-9 > RHKX01. The sequence continues at coordinate 201,164 of JACJWZ010000003.1, forward strand.
TGGAGGAGCTAGTAAGCCCCGGCCCAGATGCTTCCCCGCCCTGGCGAACGTACGTCGTTGGGCGCTATGGAGACGCGCTGCGTACGTTCGTGGCGAGAGTGGGGTGATGCGGCGTAGGATCCCGCCGTGGAGCTCGGTGGCGACACCAAGGCTGTCCTACTCGCCGCCGGGCTGATCTTCCTCTGGGCGCTGCTGATCGGCGTCTGGAAGTACCGGGAGATGGCGGCGAGCCCGGAGGGACGCGCGCATCCCTACGTCGATGTCGCCCACCGCGCCGCGCTGCTGTACAGCTTCGCGACGCTGCTCCTCGCGGTCTTCGTCGAGCTCAGCGACTTCTCGACGCTCGTCAACACGATCGCCGCGTTCGTCCCGGTCGCGTTCTTCGTCACGGCGATCGCCAGCTACTGCGTCAACGGTGCCCGGGCCGAGACGGACAACCAGTTCCGCGACGGCGACGAGCCGCCCGGTCAGCAACCCTTCATGTGGGCGTTGATCGCCGGTGAGATCGGTGGGGTGGCCATCCTGATCGCCGGCTTCGTCTGCGGTCAGATCCTCTGAGCCGCCAAGAACGACTGACGCCTCCTGACGAGGTCAGGAGGCGTCAGATCAAGGAAGAGCCCGGCGACGTGGCCTCTTGGCCGCGAGCCGGCCGATGACGCCGAGCTGGCGCCTCCCGGCCCGTCAGGCGAGCGCGGGCTCGAGCTCGGCCTCGAGGCGCTTCTTGGGCATCGCGCCGATGATGGTCTTGGCGGGTTGGCCGCCCTTGAAGACGATCATCGTCGGGATCGACATCACCTGGTAGGCGCTCGCCGTGTCCTGGTTCTCGTCGATGTTCAGGGAGACGATCTTGACGTCGTCTCGCTCGGCCGCCATCTCCTCGAGGATCGGGTGGACGACGCGGCAGGGACCGCACCAGGGAGCCCAGAAGTCGACGAGCACGGGCTCGCTGGA